>NZ_CP163520.1:6167500-8595631 GCF_041080675.1 Streptomyces sp. cg36
AATATTCCCTGGTGACCGATAGCGGATAGTACCGTGAGGGAATGGTGAAAAGTACCGCGGGAGCGGAGTGAAATAGTACCTGAAACCGTGTGCCTACAAGCCGTGGGAGCGTCGCGCATTGAGTTTACTCAGTGCGTCGTGACTGCGTGCCTTTTGAAGAATGAGCCTGCGAGTTAGCGGTGTGTAGCGAGGTTAACCCGTGTGGGGAAGCCGTAGCGAAAGCGAGTCCGAACAGGGCGTTTGAGTTGCACGCTCTAGACCCGAAGCGGAGTGATCTAGCCATGGGCAGGTTGAAGCGGAGGTAAGACTTCGTGGAGGACCGAACCCACCAGGGTTGAAAACCTGGGGGATGACCTGTGGTTAGGGGTGAAAGGCCAATCAAACTCCGTGATAGCTGGTTCTCCCCGAAATGCATTTAGGTGCAGCGTCGTGTGTTTCTTGCCGGAGGTAGAGCACTGGATAGGCGATGGGCCCTACCGGGTTACTGACCTTAGCCAAACTCCGAATGCCGGTAAGTGAGAGCGCGGCAGTGAGACTGTGGGGGATAAGCTCCATGGTCGAGAGGGAAACAGCCCAGAGCATCGACTAAGGCCCCTAAGCGTACGCTAAGTGGGAAAGGATGTGGAGTCGCAGAGACAACCAGGAGGTTGGCTTAGAAGCAGCCACCCTTGAAAGAGTGCGTAATAGCTCACTGGTCAAGTGATTCCGCGCCGACAATGTAGCGGGGCTCAAGCGTACCGCCGAAGTCGTGTCATTGACGCATGAAGGGCCAACGCCCGCGTTGATGGGTAGGGGAGCGTCGTGTGCCGGGTGAAGCAGCCGCGGAAGCGAGTTGTGGACGGTTCACGAGTGAGAATGCAGGCATGAGTAGCGATACACACGTGAGAAACGTGTGCGCCGATTGACTAAGGGTTCCTGGGTCAAGCTGATCTGCCCAGGGTAAGTCGGGACCTAAGGCGAGGCCGACAGGCGTAGTCGATGGACAACCGGTTGATATTCCGGTACCCGCTTTGAAACGCCCAATATCGAATCAGGCGATGCTAAGTCCGTGAAGCCGCCCTGGAGCCTTCGGGCAAAGGGGAGTGGTGGAGCCGACGAACCAGACTTGTAGTAGGTAAGCGATGGGGTGACGCAGGAAGGTAGTCCAGCCCGGGCGGTGGTTGTCCCGGGGTAAGGGTGTAGGCGTGTGGTAGGCAAATCCGTCACACGTTAAGGCTGAGACCTGATGCCGAGCCGATTGTGGTGAAGTGGATGATCCTATGCTGTCGAGAAAAGCCTCTAGCGAGTTTCATGGCGGCCCGTACCCTAAACCGACTCAGGTGGTCAGGTAGAGAATACCGAGGCGTTCGGGTGAACTATGGTTAAGGAACTCGGCAAAATGCCCCCGTAACTTCGGGAGAAGGGGGCCATCACTGGTGATCCGATTTACTCGGTGAGCTGGGGGTGGCCGCAGAGACCAGCGAGAAGCGACTGTTTACTAAAAACACAGGTCCGTGCGAAGCCGTAAGGCGATGTATACGGACTGACGCCTGCCCGGTGCTGGAACGTTAAGGGGACCGGTTAGCTTGGATTCGTCCAGGCGAAGCTGAGAACTTAAGCGCCAGTAAACGGCGGTGGTAACTATAACCATCCTAAGGTAGCGAAATTCCTTGTCGGGTAAGTTCCGACCTGCACGAATGGCGAACGACTTCTCGACTGTCTCAACCATAGGCCCGGTGAAATTGCACTACGAGTAAAGATGCTCGTTTCGCGCAGCAGGACGGAAAGACCCCGGGACCTTTACTACAGTTTGATATTGGTGTTCGGTTCGGCTTGTGTAGGATAGGTGGGAGACTGTGAAGCTTGTACGCCAGTACAGGTGGAGTCGCCGTTGAAATACCACTCTGGTCGTGCTGGATGTCTAACCTCGGTCCGTGATCCGGATCAGGGACAGTGTCTGATGGGTAGTTTAACTGGGGCGGTTGCCTCCTAAAGAGTAACGGAGGCGCCCAAAGGTTCCCTCAGCCTGGTTGGCAATCAGGTGTTGAGTGTAAGTGCACAAGGGAGCTTGACTGTGAGACCGACGGGTCGAGCAGGGACGAAAGTCGGGACTAGTGATCCGGCGGTGGCTTGTGGAAGCGCCGTCGCTCAACGGATAAAAGGTACCCCGGGGATAACAGGCTGATCTTCCCCAAGAGTCCATATCGACGGGATGGTTTGGCACCTCGATGTCGGCTCGTCGCATCCTGGGGCTGGAGTCGGTCCCAAGGGTTGGGCTGTTCGCCCATTAAAGCGGTACGCGAGCTGGGTTTAGAACGTCGTGAGACAGTTCGGTCCCTATCCGCTGTGCGCGTAGGAGTCTTGAGAAGGGCTGTCCCTAGTACGAGAGGACCGGGACGGACGAACCTCTGGTGTGCCAGTTGTCCTGCCAAGGGCATGGCTGGTTGGCTACGTTCGGAAAGGATAACCGCTGAAAGCATCTAAGCGGGAAGCCTGCTTCGAGATGAGGACTCCCACCACCTTCGAGTGGGTAAGGCTCCCAGTAGACGACTGGGTTGATAGGCCGGATGTGGAAGCACCGTAAGGTGTGGAGCTGACCGGTACTAATAGGCCGAGGGCTTGTCCTCAGTTGCTCGCGTCCACTGTGTTAGTTCTGAAGCAACGAACAGTTGCTGGTTGAGCAGAACCCACTTAATTGAAAAGTGTGCTTGTTCGCTCGAAACCGATAGGGTTTCGGTGGTCATAGCGTTAGGGAAACGCCCGGTTACATTCCGAACCCGGAAGCTAAGCCTTTCAGCGCCGATGGTACTGCAGGGGGGACCCTGTGGGAGAGTAGGACGCCGCCGAACAATCTTTCAAAGGACCCTTGGTCCCAGCGTTCACGCTGGGACCAAGGGTCCTTTTTTGTTTTTGATTCAATTTCCCGAAGCGCGTCGGGCCGCCGACTGCGCGAGAATGACCGCAGTACCCGAAGACAGGAGTCGCACCAATGTCCACCAACTCTCCCGAGGACCGTCCGCAGCGCGAGTGGCGCAGCCGTGACGGCGGTGACAGGGGCGGCTACCGAGGCGGTCGCGACGACCGTGGCGGTCGTCCGTCCGGTGGCGGCTACGGCCGCCGCGATGACAACCGTGGTGGCGGCTCGGGTGGCGGCTTCCGCCGCGACGACCGTGCCCCCCGTCGCGACGACGACCGTCCGTCCTTCCGTCGTGACGACCGTGATGACCGTGGTGGCCGTCCCTCCGGTGGCGGCGGCTATGGCCGTCGTGACGACAACCGTGGTGGCAGCACCGGCGGTGGCTTCCGCCGTGACGACCGCCCCAGCTTCCGCGATGACCGTGGTCCCCGTCGTGACGACGACCGTGGTGGTTCCTTCCGCCGCGACGACCGGGGCGACCGCCGTGATGACCGTGGTGGCCGTCCCACTGGCGGTGGTGGCTACGGCCGCCGCGATGACAACCGTGGTGGCGGCACCGGTGGCGGCTTCCGCCGCGACGACCGTGCCCCGCGTCGCGACGACGACCGGGGTGGCTTCGGCCGTCGTGACGACAACCGTGGTGGCGGCTCGGGTGGCGGCTTCCGCCGCGACGACCGCGCGCCCCGTCGTGACGATGCCCGTCCGTCCTTCCGTCGTGACGACCGTGATGACCGTGGTGGCCGTCCCTCCGGCGGTGGCGGCTACGGCCGTCGTGACGACAACCGTGGTGGCAGCACCGGCGGCGGCTTCCGTCGCGACGACCGTCCCAGCTTCCGTGACGACCGCCGCGATGACCGTGGTCCCCGTCGTGACGACGACCGTGGTGGTTCCTTCCGCCGCGACGACCGGGGCGACCGCCGTGATGACCGTGGTGGCCGTCCCTCCGGCGGTGGCGGCTACGGCCGCCGCGATGACAACCGTGGTGGCGGCTCGGGTGGCGGCTTCCGCCGTGACGACCGCCCGAGCTTCCGTGACGACCGCCGTGACGACCGTGGCCCGCGTCGCGATGACGACCGTGGTGGTTCCTTCCGTCGTGACGACCGTGATGACCGTGGTGGCCGTCCCACCGGTGGCGGTGGCTACGGCCGTCGTGACGACAACCGAGGTGGCGGCACCGGCGGCGGCTTCCGTCGCGACGACCGTCCCAGCTTCCGTGACGACCGTGGCCCGCGCCGTGACGACGACCGTGGTGGTTCCTTCCGCCGCGACGACCGGGGCGACCGTGGTCCCCGTCGCGATGACGACCGTGGTGGTTCCTTCCGTCGTGACGACCGGCGCGACGACCGCGGTGGCTTCCGCCGTGACGACCGTGGCCCGCGCCGCGACGACGACCGGGGCGGCTACCGCGGCCGTGACGACCGCGGTGACCGCGGCGACCGCGGTGGGTTCCGCGGCGGCGACGACCGCCGTGAGCGCGACCGCGACCGCGAGCCGATCCGGCGCCTGCCGATCGACGAGGACGTCACGGGCAACGAGATCGACGAGGACGTGCACCAGGAGCTGCTGAGCCTGCCCAAGACCCTCGCCGAGGACGTAGCCCAGAACCTGGTCATGGTGGCCCGGCTGATCGACGAGGAGCCCGAGCAGGCGTACGCGTACTCGCGCATCGCGCTGCGGCTCGCCTCCCGTGTGGCGGCGGTCCGCGAGGCGGCCGGGTTCGCCGCGTACGCGACGCAGAAGTACTCCGAGGCGCTGGCCGAGTTCCGTGCCGCGCGCCGGATGACCGGGCGCGTCGAGCTGTGGCCCGTCATGGCCGACTGCGAGCGCGGCCTCGGCCGGCCGGAGCGGGCGCTGGAGATGGCCGGCGCGCCCGAGGTGCAGAAGCTCGACAAGGCGGGCCAGGTCGAGATGCGCCTGGTCGCGGCCGGTGCGCGGCGGGACATGGGGCAGCTGGACGCCGCCATCGTGACCCTGCAGAGCCCGGAGCTGGCCTCCAACTCGGTACAGCCGTGGACCCCGCGTCTGCGGTACGCGTACGCCGACGCGCTGCTCGCCGCCGGTCGCGAGGACGAGGCGCGCGAGTGGTTCGCCAAGGCGCTGGAGTCCGACAAGGACGGCGCGACCGACGCGTCGGACCGGCTGGCCGAGATGGACGGCGTGGACTTCGTGGACGCCCTCGACGAGGAGGGTGACGAGGACGCCGACCTCGCCGACGAGCGGGACGCCGAGGACGCCGCCGACGAGCCGGAGGACGCGCCCGACGCGGACGACGAGCGTGCGGACGTGGACGCCTTCGACGACGCCGACGTCGATGTCGACGACGAGGACGCCAAGGGCCGGGCCGACAAGGCGTGAGCCGTGAGTGAGTGACGAGAAGGGCGGTACCCCGGCCGGGGTACCGCCCTTCTTCATGTCCGGGGCGTCGCCGGGACCACGTCCGTGTCAGGCCCGGGGCCGTTGGTCAGGACACCGCCAGGCTGCGCAGGACCAGGCCGGTGGCGGGCTTGGGGCCGAACGACGTCGATTTGCGGGGCATGGTGACGCCCTGACGGGCGAGGTCGCGGACGACGTCCTCGCGTACGGGGTGCATGAGCACCGCCGTGCCGCCGCGCCGTTCGGCCTGCTCCACGGCGGCTGCCGTGTCGTGGATGTACATGATGTCCTCGGGCGCGTCCGGGATCCGCCAGACGTGGTCCAGGAGCGTGGAGTGCAGCACGGTGGCGTCCAGGCGCCGCCAGGCCGGGGGGCGGTCCGTGCGGATCGTCCGGGCGAGGAGGCCCTCGTCGGGGCGGTCCAGGAGGTGGAAGCGGCCGTCGCCCGCCAGCAGGAAGGCGTTGCCCGTCTCGCTCGCCTCCGCCAGCGCGTCCAGTGCGTCGGGCAGCGGCACCGCCAGCGAGCGGACGCGGAAGGCATGGGTTTCGGCCACAGCGGCGAGGGCGTCGCTGACCGGAAGCCGGTGCAGCAGACGGTGGATCGCGCGGACCCGGAGCGGATAGCGGGCGGTGTCGACGAGCAGCACCAGGCCGAAGTCCCAGGGGCCGGGGGCGGACTGTTCGGAGCGCAGCCGCAGATAGGTGGCCCAGCGGTGGTGGCCGTCGGCGATGACGGCCTGGTGGTGGGTCAGGTCCGCCTGGATCTCGGCGAGGTCGGCGGGGTCGGTGACCGCCCACAGCCGGTGGCTGTAACCGTCCTCGGTGGTCGTCGACAGGAGCGGCTCGCGGCGGACGGTGCGCTCGATGACCGCGCCCGCGCCCCTCGGCGTACTGCCGTTGGTGCCCGTGTCGCCGTGGTAGGTCAGCAGCAGCGGCTCGAAGTGGGCCGCCGTGGTCCGCATCAGGTCGGCGCGGTCCTCGACGACGTGCGGCATCACGTCCTCGTGCGGCAGCACCACGCCCTCGGCGGGCTCCGAGAGGGCCAGGGCGCCGATCAGGCCGCGCTGGAGCAGGCCGGCGCCGCGCTGTTCGTGCTGCTCGTACACGTAGAGCGCGGGCTCCGGGTCGGGGGCGAGGACGCCCTCCGAGAGCCAGTCGTCGAGGGTGAGCGCGGCCTGCTGGTGGCGGGCCGCGGGGGTGGCGGCCTGCGGGAGGATCAGCCGGACGATGTTGTACGGGTCGGCCGACTCCAGGTGGAGGAGCCCGTCGGGGCGCACCACCACGTCGTACGGCGGCGAGGTCACCGCCGCGAGGCTGCCGACGCGCTCCGGTACGTAGCGCAGCCCTCGGAAGGGGATCAGGCGCAGCCCGTCGTCCGCACGCCCTGTTGTGGTCATTGGTGCATGGTAAGTGGGGTGCGGGCATGCGCGATGATCGGGGGAGAGCATCGAGCGAGGAGTGGATGAGGATGAGCCAGCCGAGCAGGACCCGGCCGAGCGGCAGCGCGCGGGCGCTGAGCGAGGTGTACGACACGGCTCTGCTGGATCTCGACGGGGTGGTGTACGCGGGTGGTGAGGCGATCGGGCACGCGGTGGACTCGCTGGGCACCGCGCGCGAGGGCGGGATGCACCTCGCGTACGTCACCAACAACGCGCTGCGGACGCCGGACGCGGTGGCGGCGCACCTCACCGAGCTGGGGGTGCCGGCCGAGCCGGGCGATGTGATCACCTCGGCGCAGGCGGTGGCGCGGCTGATCTCCGAGCAGGTGCCGGAGGGGGCGCGGGTGCTGGTGATCGGTGGCGAGGGGCTGCGGGTGGCGCTGCGCGAGCGCGGGCTGGTGCCGGTGGAGTCGGCCGAGGACGGCCCGGCGGCGGTGGCGCAGGGGTACGGCGGGCCGGAGCTGGCGTGGGGCCGGTTCGCCGAGGCGTCGTACGCGGTTTCGGCCGGGGTGCCGTGGTTCGCGTCCAACACCGATCTGACGATCCCGAGCGGGCGCGGGATCGCGCCGGGCAACGGGGCGGCGGTGGAGGTGGTGCGGATCGCGACCGGCGCGGAGCCGCAGGTGGCGGGGAAGCCGCTGCCCCCGATGCACCGGGAGACGATCCTGCGGACGGGCGCGCGCAGGCCGCTGGTGGTGGGGGACCGGCTGGACACGGACATCGAGGGGGCGTTCAACGGCGAGGTGGACTCGCTGCTGGTGCTCACCGGGGTGACCGACGGTGCCCAGCTGCTGGCGGCCCGGCCGGAGCACCGGCCGACGTTCGTGGACGCGGATCTGCGCGGGATGCTGACCGGCCAGCCGGAAGTGGCTGAAAACGACGGTGAGTTCGGGTGCGGCGGGTGGACGGCGTCGGTGCGGGACGAGGGGCTGGTCCTGGACGGCGAGGGCGAGCCACTGGACGGGCTGCGGGCGCTGTGCGCGGCGGCGTGGACGTACGCGGGCGAGGGCGTGTGCGAGCTGGACGCGGGGAAGGTGCTGGGGCGGCTGGGGCTCTAGGGGCTGTCGTCACGCCCGGGTCCGGCCACCGGCGCGGGGCGCGGGGCCGCCCGGGTCGCGGCGCTTGGGGGCGGGCCCGGGATGAGGGGCCGCCCGGGGTGCGGGGCCGGGGGCCCGATAGCCGGACGAGGAGGCGCCCGGAGCCGGGCCCCGCGATGCCGTGCGCAGGGCCGCCCGGGGTGCGGCGCTCGGGGCTCGGGCCCGGGGCGCCGCGTGCGGGCCATGGAGCCGCCGCCCGGCCCCAGGGTCCGGGCGGCCCCGGGAACGGGGTGGGCAACGCCCCTGCCAGGGGATTGGCAGGGTAGGCTAACCTAACTTGCGTGTTGGTAGACAGCCCTCCCAAGCCGAGCGCGGCGACCTCGCCCGCGCCCCCGACCACCCGGCGGAACGCCCTGCGCGCCGCCGGACTGTTCGCAGCTGTCGGCGTGCTCGCGCTCGTGGCCGTCGCGAGCGTCGCCGTCGGCGCGAAACAGATGCCGCTCGCGGACGTCTGGCACGGGCTGTTCCACTACTCCGGCACCGCCAACGACGTCATCGTCCACGACACCCGCGTCCCGCGCACCCTGCTCGGGGTGCTCGTCGGGGCCGCGCTCGGTGTCTCCGGTGCCGTGATGCAGGCGCTCACCCGCAATCCGCTCGCCGAACCCGGCGTCCTCGGCGTCAGCGCGGGCGCGTCCGCCGCCGTGGTCTCCGCGATCAGCTTCTTCGGCGTCACCAGCCTCACCGGCTACGTGTGGTTCGCCTTCGGCGGCGCCGCCGTCGTCTCCGCGCTGGTGTACGTGCTCGGCGGCAGCCGGGCCGCCACCCCGGTCCGGCTCGCGCTCGCCGGGACGGCCGTCTCGGCCGCGCTCTACGGCTACATCAGCGCCGTGCAGCTGATGGACTCGGCCGCGCTCGACCGGCTGCGGTTCTGGTCGGTCGGCTCGCTCGCCTCCGCCAACTCCGACACCGTCACCGAGATCGCGCCGTTCGTGGTGGCCGGACTGGTGCTCGCCGCGCTGATCGCCCGGCCGCTCAACGCGATGGCGCTCGGCGACGACACCGCCCGCGCGCTGGGCGCCCACCTCACCCGTACCCGCGTCCTGTCGATGGTGACCGTCACCCTGCTGTGCGGGGCCGCGACCGCCGCGTGCGGGCCGATCGTCTTCGTCGGTCTGATGGTCCCGCACATCGTCCGGGCCCTCACCGGGCCCGACATGCGCTGGATGCTGGCGTACGCGTGTGTGCTGTCGCCCGTGCTGCTGCTCGGCTCCGACGTCGTGGGCCGGGTGATCACCCGGCCGTCCGAGCTCCAGGTCGGCATCGTCACCGCGCTCCTGGGCGGGCCCGTCTTCATCTTTCTCGTCCGCCGCAAGAGGATGGCCCAGCTGTGAAGGCACTGCGCACGCCCGGGGGTTACTCGTTCCGGGCCGACACCCGTTCGCTGGTCGTGGTGGCCGGCCTGCTGGCCGCGGCGCTCGCCGCCGGGGTGGTCCTGGTCGGCAGCGGCGACTTCGCCGTCTCGCCCCCCGACGTGATCCGCACCCTGTTCGGGCACGGCAGCGCCCAGCAGGACTTCATCATCAACGAACTGCGGCTGCCGCGCGTCCTGGTGGGGCTGCTCGTCGGGGCCGCGTTCGGGATCTCCGGCACGGTCTTCCAGTCCATCTCCCGCAATCCGCTGGGCAGTCCGGACGTCATCGGCTTCGGCCAGGGCTCGTCGGTCGGCGCGCTCGTCGTGCTCGTCTGGTTCGGCGGGAGCGCCACCCAGGTCGCGGCCGGCGCCCTGGTCGGCGGGCTCGCCACCGGCGTCGCGGTCTATCTGCTCGCCTGGAAGAAGGGCGTGCACGGCTACCGGCTCGTCCTCGTCGGCATCGGCGCCGCGGCGATGCTCACCGCCTGCATCCAGTACCTGCTCACCAAGGCCCAGCTGGTCGACGCGACCCGGGCCATGGTGTGGCTGACCGGCTCGCTCGACGGACGCGACTGGGCCCAGGTGTGGCCGCTGCTCGCGCTGTTCGCGGTGCTGGTGCCGGTGATCCTGGTGTACGTGCGTCCGCTGCGGATGCTGGAGATGGGCGACGACGCGGCGTACGCGCTCGGCGTGCCCGTCCAGCGGACCCGCACCGTGCTGATGCTGGCCGCCGTCCTGCTGAACGCGGCGGCGACCGCCGCCGCCGGCCCCATCGCCTTCGTCGCGCTCACCGCCCCGCAGCTGGCCCGCCGGCTGACCCGGGCCACCGGACCCAACGTCATGGCCTCGGCGTGCATGGGCGCGACCCTGCTGCTGGTGGCCGACTGGGCCTCCCAGCGGCTCTTCGGCGAGAGCAAGCTGCCGGTGGGCGTGGTGACCGGCGTGGTCGGCGGGATCTATCTGCTGTGGCTGCTGGTCACCGAGCGCAAGGCGGGCCGGATATGAGCCGCCCGCACCTCCCCGAACCCGGTCCGGAATCCGGTCCTTCCCCCAGGAGTACGAGCATGCAGCGCCTCAGCGCCGATTCGGTGACCCTCGGCTACGACCAGCGGGTCATCGCCAAGAACCTGTCGGTCCAGATCCCGGACCACTCGTTCACGGTGATCGTCGGCCCGAACGCCTGCGGCAAGTCGACGCTGCTGCGCGCCCTGTCCCGGATGCTGAAGCCGACCGAGGGACGGGTGCTGCTGGACGGGCAGACCATCCACGCCATGCCCGCCAAGAAGGTCGCCAAGACGCTCGGGCTGCTGCCCCAGTCCTCCATCGCCCCGGACGGGATCACCGTCGCCGACCTGGTGGCGCGCGGCCGTTACCCGCACCAGGGCCTGCTGCGGCAGTGGTCGTCCGAGGACGAGCGGATCGTCCGGGAGTCGATGGCGGCCACCGGGGTGGGCGAGCTGGGGGAGCGGTACGTCGACGAGCTGTCGGGCGGCCAGCGCCAGCGGGTGTGGATCGCGATGGCGCTCGCCCAGCAGACGCCGCTGCTGCTGCTCGACGAGCCCACCACGTTCCTGGACATCCAGCACCAGATCGAGGTCCTCGACCTGTGCTCACAGCTCCACGAGGAGCAGGGCCGCACCCTGGTGGCGGTGCTGCACGACCTCAACCAGGCGGCCCGCTACGCGACCCATCTGATCGCGATGCGCGACGGCGAGATCGTCGCGGAGGGCCCGCCCGCGAAGATCGTCACGGCGGAGCTGGTGCGGCGGGTCTTCGGGGTGCGCTGCCAGGTCATCGACGACCCGGAGACGGGCACGCCCCTGGTGGTCCCGGCGGCCCGGCAGCGGGACGCGGCGGTGCCTACAGCAGCGTCCTGAGCCGCAGCAGATCGCGGAAGCCCGCCTCCAGCCGGACCCGGCCGGTGGCCCAGGAGCGGGCGAAGTCGAGCTCGCCCGCCACCAGCGCCACCAGGTCGTCGCCGCTCATGGCGAGCCGGATCTGGGCGCGCTCGGGCGGCGGGCCCTGGAGCGTGTCGCGCACCTCGATGCGGCCGTCCTGGAGGCGGCCGGTGAAGGTGACGTCCAGATCGGTGATGTGGCAGCTCAGCGAGCGGTCGAGCGCGGCTGCGGCGTGCACGTCGCCGCGCGCCCCGGCCAGATTGTCGGAAAGCTTGTCGAGCGCCGCGCGGCACTCCTGTGTGGTCGCCATCGTGATCGACCGTACCCCAGGGCTTCGCGGTAGCGTCGTGGCATGAGCGACTTGATGCCGGAGGCGGCGGAGGCCGGCGCGGCGCCCGCCGCGGAGCCGCAGCCCGCCGGTCCGGCGCCCCTGGAGGTGCCCCGCGCCGCCACCGGCGACGCCCGGGTGGACGCGCTGGTGGAGCGGCTGGGCGACGTGGACCACCTCGGTACGGACGGACACGTCGAGGTGTACGAGGATGTACACCGGGGGCTGCGCGAGACGCTGACCGCGCTCGACGCCCGCCCGGGGCCGCCGGCCCCGTCCCCCGCACCACATCCGTACGACAACAGGAGCTGAACCGAACGTGGCAGGAGTGGCCCGCCGCCGTCTCGACGCCGAGCTGGTGCGCCGAAAGCTCGCCCGGTCCCGTGAGCACGCCGCGCAGCTGATCGCCGCCGGGCGGGTGACGGTCGGCAAGACCGTCGCCACCAAGTCCGCCACCCAGGTCGAGACCGCCGCCGCGATCCTGGTCGCCGAGGACGACAGCGACCCGGACTACGTCTCGCGCGGCGGCCACAAGCTGGCCGGGGCACTGGCCGCCTTCGTCCCGCTGGGGCTGGAGGTGGAGGGGCGCCGGGCGCTGGACGCGGGCGCCTCGACCGGTGGCTTCACGGACGTCCTGCTGCGCTCGGGCGCCGGGCACGTGGTGGCCGTGGACGTCGGCTACGGACAGCTCGCCTGGTCCCTGCAGAGCGATGAACGCGTCACCGTCAAGGACCGTACCAACGTACGGGAGTTGACGCTGGAGGCGATCGACGGCGAGCCCGTCGGCCTGGTGGTCGGCGATCTGTCGTTCATCGCGCTCGGCCTGGTGCTGCCCGCGCTGGTGCGGTGCTGCGCGCCCGACGCCGACCTGGTGCTGATGGTCAAGCCGCAGTTCGAGATCGGCAAGGAGCGGCTCGGCAGCGGCGGGGTGGTGCGCAGTCCGGAGCTGCGGGCCGAGACCGTGCGGGCGGTGGCCGGGCAGGCCGCGGCCCTCGGACTCGGTGTGCTGGGGGTCACCGCCAGCCCGCTGCCCGGGCCGTCCGGCAATGTCGAATACTTTCTGTGGCTGCGGGCGGGCGCGCCCGCGCTGGATCCGGCTGACGTCGAGCGTGCAGTGGCGGAGGGACCTCGTTGAGTTCATTGGGGAGTACGGCGAAGACGCCGGGTGGGGACGGCGCCGGGGGCGCCGGGGCACGGACCGTCTTCCTGCTCGCGCACACGGGGCGGCCCGCCGCCATCCGCAGCGCGGAGCTGGTGGTGCGGGGGCTGGTGCGCTCCGGCATCGGCGTACGGGTGCTGGAGGCCGAGGCGGTCGACATCCCGCTGCCGGAGTCCGTGGAGACCGTCAAGGAGGCCACCCCGCGGTGCCTGGACGGGTGTGAGCTGCTGATCGTGCTCGGCGGGGACGGGACGCTGCTGCGCGGCGCCGAGTTCGCGCGGGCGTCCGGGGTGCCGATGCTCGGCGTCAACCTCGGCCGGGTCGGCTTCCTCGCCGAGGCGGAGCGCGACGACCTGGACAAGGTGGTCGACCGGGTCGTGACGCGCTCCTACGAGGTCGAGGAGCGGATGACGCTCGACGTCGTCGTGCACAGCAACGGCGACGTGGTGCACACCGACTGGGCGCTCAACGAGGCCGCCGTGCAGAAGGTGTCCCCGGAGCGGATGCTGGAGGTCGTCCTGGAGATCGACGGGCGGCCGGTGACCGGGTTCGGCTGCGACGGGATCGTGTGCGCGACGCCGACCGGCTCGACCGCGTACGCCTTCTCGGCGGGCGGGCCGGTGGTGTGGCCCGAGGTCGAGGCGCTGCTGATGGTGCCGATCAGCGCCCACGCGCTGTTCGCCAAGCCGCTGGTGACGTCGCCGAGTTCGGTGCTGGCGGTGGAGGTCCAGCCGCACACGCCGCACGGGGTGCTGTGGTGCGACGGGCGGCGGACGGTGGAGCTGCCCTCGGGGGCGCGGGTGGAGGTGCGCCGGGGTGCCGTGCCGGTCCGGCTGGCCCGGCTGCACCACGCGTCCTTCACGGACCGGCTGGTGGCGAAGTTCGCGCTGCCGGTGAGCGGCTGGCGGGGCGCCCCGCACTGAGGCGCCGGCCCCCTCCGGCCCGCGGACCCCTCGATGGGGGGAAAACGGGTCAGGGGGGTCAACCCTCCGGGTGACCGCGTGGGGGGCGTCGCACACAGGGCCCGGGACCTCGTAAGGTCGGGGGCGTGTTGGAGGAGATGCGGATACGGTCGCTCGGGGTCATCGACGACGCTGTCGTCGAGCTGTCGCCCGGTTTCACCGCGGTGACGGGCGAGACCGGCGCCGGCAAGACCATGGTCGTCACCAGCCTGGGGCTGCTGCTCGGCGGGCGCGCCGACCCCGCCCTGGTGCGGATCGGCGCCAAGTCGGCGGTGGTCGAGGGGCGGATCGCGCTGCGCCCGGGCGGCACCGCGGCGATCCGCGCGGAGGAGGCCGGGGCCGAGCTCGACGAGGGCGCGCTGCTGGTCAGCCGGACCGTTTCGGCCGAGGGCCGCTCGCGGGCGTACCTGGGCGGGCGTTCCGTACCGGTCGGCGTGCTCGCGGAGCTCGCCGACGAGCTCGTCGCCGTGCACGGCCAGACCGATCAGCAGGGGCTGCTCAGGCCCGCCCGCCAGCGCGAGGCGCTCGACCGGTACGCGGGCGACGCGGTGGCCGGGCCGCTCACCAAGTACGCCGAGGCGTACCGGCGGCTGCGCGCGGTCGCCGGGGAGCTGGAGGAGCTGACCACGCGGGCGCGCGAGCGGGCGCAGGAGGCCGATCTGCTGCGGTTCGGGCTCGACGAGATCGCGGCGGTCGAGCCGCTGCCGGGCGAGGACGAGGAGCTCGCGGCGGAGGCCGGCCGGCTCGGTCACGCCGAGGCCCTGGCCTCGGCCGCCGCCCTCGCCCACGCCGCGCTCGCCGGCAACCCCGAGGATCCCGAGAGCGTCGACGCGACCACCCTGGTCGCCGGCGCCCACCGGGCCCTGGAGGCGGTCCGCTCGCACGACCCGGCGCTGGCCGCGCTCGCCGAGCGCATCGGCGAGGTGGGCATCCTGCTGGGCGATGTGGCGGGCGAGCTCGCCGGGTACGCGGACGACCTGGACGCCGATCCGCTGCGGCTGGCGGCCGTGGAGGAGCGGCGGGCCGCGCTGACCGCGCTGACCCGCAAGTACGGCGAGGACATCACGGCCGTCCTCGCCTGGGCGCAGCAGGGCGCGGCCCGGCTGACCGAACTGGACGGCGACGACGACCGGATCGGCGAGCTGACCGCGGAGCGCGACGGGCTGCGGGCCGAACTGTCGCTGCTGGCGCAGGCGTTGACGGACGCCCGCACCGAGGCCGCGGCCCGCTTCGCGGACGCGGTGACGGCCGAGCTGGCCTCGCTGGCGATGCCGCACGCGCGGGTGTCGTTCGCGGTCGGCCAGGTCGAGGACGCCGAGGGCGTCGAGGTGGACGGGCGGACGGTGGCCTACGGGCCGACCGGCGCGGACGAGGTGGAGCTGCTGCTCGCCCCGCACCCGGGCGCCCCGCCCCGGCCCATCGCCAAGGGTGCCTCGGGCGGTGAGCTCTCCCGGGTGATGCTGGCGGTCGAGGTGGTCTTCGCGGGCACCGACCCGGTCCCCACGTACCTCTTCGACGAGGTGGACGCGGGCGTCGGCGGCCGGGCGGCGGTCGAGATCGGCCGGCGGCTCGCCAAGCTGGCGAAGTCGGCGCAGGTGGTCGTGGTGACCCATCTGCCGCAGGTGGCGGCCTTCGCGGACCGTCAGCTGCTGGTGGAGAAGACCAACGACGGCACGGTCACCCGGTCCGGCGTCACCGTCCTGGAGGGCGAGGACCGGGTCCGTGAGCTCTCCCGGATGCTGGCGGGCCAGGAGGACTCCGAGACGGCCCGCGCCCATGCGGAGGAGCTGCTGGCGACCGCCCGTTCCGAGGGATAGGGCCGTCGGTCCCGGCCCGGGAGTTCACCCGTGTGGGTGGTCCCCGGGCCCGGGGTGCCGCCGTCGGCACGGAGAAACGTCAGGACGGGGGCGGAACGTCCGTACGGGCTGGCATCCTTGGCCGGGTCCACACCGGCCCACCGCCGCCCCCGGGAGCCTGTTCACGTGTCACAGCTGCGTACGGTCCAAGTGCTGGGCGGCGGCAGCGCGGGCAGCAGCGCGCATGTGCGCTCGCTGGCGGCGGGTCTCGCCGCGCGGGGCGTGCGGGTCACCGTGTGCGCCCCGGCGGCCCTTGAGCGCGAGTTCGACTTCACCGGCGCGGGCGCGCACTTCGTGCCGGTGCCCCGGCGCGGTGACCCGGTGGCGATCGCCGCGCTGCGGGCGGTCTGCGCGGGCGCGGACGTGGTGCACGCGCACGGGGCGCACGCGGCCGTGCGCGGCGCCCTCGCCCTCGGCGGGCGGCGCGGCGTCCCCCTCGTCGTCACCTGGCACTCCCTGGGCACCCCGCGGCACGCCGACGGCCCGCGCGGGCAGATGCTGCGGATGCTGGAGCGGCGGGCGGTGCGGGCCGCCGCCGTGGTGCTCGGCACCTCCTCCGACCTGGTCGACCGGGCGCGGCGGCACGGCGCCCGGGACGCCCGGCTCGCCGCGGTCGCGGTGCCCGGCCCGCGCGTCCCGGCCGGGGACGGCAAGGCGCGGGCCGAACTGGGCGCGGTGGACCGGCCGCTGCTGATGGCCGTGGGCAGCCTGGTCGGGCACCGGGGGTACGGGGTGCTCCTGGACGCCGCGCACCACTGGCGCGGGCTCGACCCCGTACCGCTGCTCGCGATCGCGGGGGAGGGGCCGGAGCGGGCCGCGCTCCAGCGGCGCATCGAGGCCGAGGCGCTGCCGGTGAAGCTGCTCGGGCGGCGCGACGACGTCACCGAACTGCTCGCCTGCGCCGATGTGGCGGTCCTCGCCAGCCGCTGGGAGGGGCGCTCGCTGCTGGCCCAGGAGGCGCTGCGGCTGGGCGTGCCGCTGGTGGCGACGGCCGTGGGCGGGGTGCCCGAGCTGGTCGGGGACGCCGCCGAGCTCGTGCCGTACGGGGACGCGGGCGCGCTCGCGGGGGCGGTGACGGCCCTGCTGGGCGACCCCGGGCGGCGCCGGGAGCTGGCCCGGGCCGGGCTCGTCCAGGCGGCCGACTGGCCCACCGAGGACGAGACGGTGGCCCAGGTGCTCAGCGTCTACGACGAGTTGACGCAGCGTCAGGCGACGTGACGGCGGGCCCGCAGGGCCAGGGACAGCGCCAGAACGGTCTGCGGGTCGTCCAGATCGGTGCCGAGCAGCTCCGAGATCCGGGCCAGCCGGTTGTAGAGCGTCTGGCGGTTCAGATGCAGCTCGCGGGCGGTCTCCGCCTTGCGGCCCGCGTGCGCCAGATAGGTCTCCAGGGTGGGCAGCAGCGGCGGGCGCGAGGCCGCGTCGTGGGCGCGCAGCGGGCCGATCGCCCGTTCCACGAAGGCCGCCAGGTCCGGGTGCTCGCGCAGCCGCCACAGCAGCAGGTCGATGTCCAGGCGCCGGGCGTCGTACCAGGGGCGCTCCGGCAGGCCCTGGGCCGCCGCGGCCGTCTCCGCCGCGTGCCGCAGCCCCGCCGAGGCCGCCGCCCAGCCGCCCGCCGCCGCGACCACCACCACCGGCTGCGCCCCGGCCCGGGCCAGCCCGGCCCGCTCCACGCCCGCCCGCAGCGCCGCCGCCACCCGGTCGGCCACCGCCGTGCGCTCGGTCTCGGTGCGCAGCCCGAGCAGCAGCGGCACCCGGCCCTCCACCGGCCGCACGCCGAGCAGCACCGGCACCCCCACCGACGCCAGCTCCTCCAGGACCGCGCGGGCCAGCACCGCCCAGTTGCCGGTGGGGGAGGAGCCCGACAGGTCCGAGGCCAGCCGCATCACCACCGGCAGCAGCGGGCCCTCGCCCGGCCGGAAGCCCAGCACCTTCGCCTGCCCCGGCGCGTCCTCGGCGCCGATCCGGCCCTCGGCGAGGTCGGTGAGGAAGTCGCCGCGCCCGCGCGCGGCCAGCTCCTCCTCCTGGCGCGCCTGCATCAGCACCACCGCGAGGATGCCCGCCGCCCGCTCGGCCGCCATCCGGTGCACCGGCAGCAGCGGCGAGGCGACCGCGAGCAGCACCATCCGGGCCCGGACCGCGCCGGCGCCGTGGCCGCCGCCGGGCACGTCCACCAGGACCGCCCCGGACGGCGGGCCCGCCTCGCGGGACTCGCGCTGGCCGCGCAGCCCCTCCCACACCTGGAGCGGATCCGCGCCCGCGCCGCCCGCCCCGCACGCCGCCGCGTACAGGAGCTGGCCGTCGGGGGTCTCCAGGAACACCGGGTTGCCGGTGAAGTCGGCGAGGATCGACAGGACCTGCGGCACCCCGCCGCCCGAGAGCAGCGCCCCGGTACACCGCCGGTGCACCTCCTCGGCCCGCTGGAGCAGCGCGTAGTGGCCGTTGACGATCTCGGTGTGGATCTCCTCGGTGACCGTCACGAACGGCACCTCGCGGTGGAGCGCGACCAGCGGCAGCCCGGCCGCCCGCGCGGTGTCCACCAAGGTGGCGGGCAGCCTGCTGAAGCGCGGGCCGAGCTCGACCACCAGGGCGGCGATGCCGCGCTCGGCGAGCCGCGTCACGAAGGCGCGCTGCTCGGCGGGGCGGGTGCCCAGGCCCAGGCCGGTGGTCAGCAGCAGCTCGCCGCCCTTGAGCAGCGAGGCCATGTTGGGGACCTCGCCCGCGTGCACCCAGCGCACGGTCCGGCCGAGCCGGTCGGCGCCCGCCACCACTTCGGGCAGTCCGCCGCGCAGCCCCGGCAGCTCCAGCGCCCGCTGCACGGTGATCCCGCCCTGGGTGTCCAATGGGGTTCACCTCGTGATGTGTCGTACCGGACCGCGTGATGCCGGTCACGGTACGACACCCGTGCGCCTCTCGGTCAGGCCGGGGCGATGTTGTGGTTGTAGCGGAAGACGTTGTCGGGGTCGTAGCTCCGTTTCACCTCGGCGAGCCGGTGGTAGTTCGCCTCCCCGAGTCCGGCGATCACCCGGTCGTGGCCCTCCTCGCCGATGAAGTTGAGGTAGACCGCGCCCGTGGACCAGGGCCGGACGTCGGCGCGGACGTCCCTCACCCACTGGGCGCAGCGCTCGTCGTCCGCCGGGTCCGCCCAGATCGCGAACGGGTGCACGGCCCACGGCGCGTCGCGGTAGGGCACCGGGTACGCGGACGGGCCGTCGGCGACGGCGCCGCCCAGCGGGAACAGCACGTGCTGGACCGTGGGCGCCGGGAGGCTGTCGGCGCGGGCGCAGAACACGTCGACCAGCTCGTCGGGCAGCCCGGTCAGGTACTCGGCCGACCAGTGGTTGCGCATCCCCGGCGGGTCGTCGAGCATGCACTGCATCTGCGGGTACGGCAGGTCGGTGAGGACCTCGGCCTCGTGCGGCAGCGCGAGCAGCGGCTGGGCGAGCTTGGTGAGTTCGTCGGCCGGGCCCGCGTACGTCACCAGGGCGCCGGCGAGCAGCTCGCCGACCAGGTGCTCGGGGACGAACTCCTCGGGCGGTCCGGTGAGGTAGATGACCCCGCCGCTCGCCTCGGGCGGCCCGGTCTCGATCAGCTCCCGGTAGACGCGCGTCACCTCGGGGCCCCGGTCGGGCCGGTAGAGCAGCAGCGCCATCGAGAACGCCGGCAGTTCGTGCAGGCGCAGGGTGAGGGAGGTGGCGACGCCGAAGTTGCCGCCGCCGCCGTGCAGCGCCCAGAACAGCTCGGGGTTCTCCTCGGCGGTGGCGGTCACCGACGTGCCGTCGGCGGTGACCAGGTCGACGCCGAGGAGGTTGTCGACGGCCAGCCCGAAGGCCCGGTCCAGCCAGCCCGAGCCGCCGCCGAGGACGAAGCCGCCGACGCCGGTGGTGGAGGCCCGGCCGCCGGTGGTGGCGAGGCCGTGGGGCGCGGTGGCCCGGTCGAGGTCGCTCATGGTGGCGCCGCCCTGGATCCGTACGGCGCGGGCGGCGGGGTGGACGGTCACCTCGCGCATCCGGCGCAGGTCGATGACGAGCCCGTTGTCGTTGACGGCCTGGCCGGAGACGCTGTGGCCGCCGCCCCGGACGGCGATCTTCAGATCGAGCGCGCGGCCGAAGCGCACGGCCGTGGCCACGTCCGCCTCGGACTCGCACTGGGCGATCACGGCGGGGTGCCGGTCGATCATGGCGTTGAAGACCTGCCGGGCCCCGTCGTATCCCGGGTCGCCCGGTGCGAAGACCTCGCCGGAGAGGTCTTCGCGGAGCTCGACCAGGGCCGTGCCCGCCTTGGAGGGGGAGGTCATGATGCCCCCCTTTCGGAGGGGAACAGGACAATTCCACTGTAGGCGGGCACCCACCCGGGGGCGCGGCGAACCGGGCGCTAGCCCCCGTACGCCCCCGAGGCCGTGAGCCGCAGGGCCGTGTCGATCAGCGGGACGTGGCTGAACGCCTGCGGGAAGTTGCCCACCTGGCGCTGGAGCCGCGGGTCCCACTCCTCGGCGAGCAGTCCCAGGTCGTTGCGGAGCGCCAGCAGCTTCTCGAAGAGCCTGCGGGCCTCGTCCACCCGGCCGATCATGGCCAGGTCGTCCGCCAGCCAGAACGAGCAGGCCAGGAACGCGCCCTCGTCGCCCTCCAGGCCGTCGCAGCCCGCCTCCTCGCCCGCCGTCGGATAGCGCAGGATGAACCCGTCGGGCGTGGACAGCTCGCGCTGGATCGCCTCGATGGTGCCGATGACCCGCTTGTCGTCCGGCGGCAGGAAGCCCATCTGGGGGATCAGCAGCAGGGAGGCGTCCAGCTCCTTCGAGCCGTACGACTGGGTGAAGGTGTTGCGCTCCTTGTCGTACCCCTTCTCGCAGACGTCGCGGTGGATGTCGTCGCGCAGCTGGCGCCACTTCTCCAGCGGCCCGTCCGCGTCGCCCGACTCGATCAGCTTGATGGTGCGGTCCACCGCGACCCAGGCCATCACCTTGGAGTGCACGAAGTGGCGGCGCGGGCCGCGCACCTCCCAGATGCCCTCGTCCGGCTCGTCCCAGTGGTCCTCCAGATAGCTGATCAGCTTCAGCTGGAGCAGCGAGGCGTAGTCGTTGCGGGCCAGGCCCGTCATATGGGCCAGGTGCAGGGCCTCGGTGACCTCGCCGTACACGTCCAGCTGGAGCTGGTGGGCCGCGCCGTTGCCGACCCGGACCGGCGCCGAGTTCTCGTACCCCGGCAGCCAGTCCAGCTCCGCCTCGCCCAGCTCGCGCTCGCCCGCGATCCCGTACATGATCTGCAGGTTCTCGGGGTCCCCGGCGACCGCCCGCAGCAGCCACTCCCGCCAGGCGCGGGCCTCCTCGCGATAGCCGGTGCGCAGCAGCGAGGAGAGGGTGATGGCGGCGTCGCGCAGCCAGGTGTAGCGGTAGTCCCAGTTGCGCGAACCGCCGATGTCCTCCGGCAGCGAGGTGGTCGGCGCGGCGACGATTCCGCCGGTCGGGGCATAGGTGAGGGCCTTGAGCGTGATCAGCGAGCGGACCACGGCCTCCCGGTAGGGCCCGTGGTACGTGCCGTGCTCGACCCACTCGCGCCAGAAGTCCTCGGTCGCCGTCAGGGCCGCCTCCGGCTCGGGGAGCGCGGGCTGCTCCCGGTGCGAGGGCTGCCAGCTGATGGTGAAGGCGATCCGCTCACCGGGCGAGACGGTGAAGTCGGCGTAGGTGGTGAGGTTCTTGCCGTAGGTGTCCACCGGCGTGTCCAGCCACACCGAGTCCGGCCCGGCCACCGCGACCGTGCGGTTGTCGACCTTGTGGACCCAGGGCACGACACGCCCGTAGCTGAAGCGCATCCGCAGGGCGCTGCGCATCGGCACCCGGCCGCTGACGCCCTCCACGATCCGGATCAGCTGCGGCGCGCCGTCGCGCGGCGGCATGAAGTCGGTCACGCGGACCGTGCCGCGCGGGGTGTCCCACTCCGACTCCAGGATCAGGGAGTCGCCCCGGTAGCGGCGCCGGTCCGCCCGGGGTGGCGGCGCGTCGGCCGCGTGGGCCGGGCCGATCCGCCAGAAGCCGTGTTCATCGGTGCCCAGCAGTCCCGCGAAGACGGCGTGCGAGTCGAAGCGTGGCAGGCACAACCAGTCCGTCGTGCCGTCCCGGCAGACCAGCGCTGCGGTCTGCATGTCTCCGATGAGTGCGTAATCCTCGATGCGCCCGGCCACGTGCAATCTCCAGTCGAACGGCCACGTCCGCCCCGCGGGGCGCTTACTACTGCTGCGACTGCGGTCAAGGGAACGCCAACGAGCGCATGTTGTGGGTGACGGCCGGGGTGGTGCCGTGCTACCAGCGGCTCGGCGGCGAGTGTCCGAGCAGGATACGACGCACGTGGGTGATCCGCCGATGCCTTCCGGCAACGCCACTGGGCCGTATGGGTGACAGGTGTACACAGGGGTGCCCGGGCGTGTGCGGAGCGTGGCCGGAAGCGGTCCGCCGCACTCGCTGATACCCTGGTAGCCCGTGGCCGGGTGGTGAAAATCCCCCCGAACCGCAGC
This sequence comes from Streptomyces sp. cg36, assembly GCF_041080675.1. NCBI lineage: Bacteria > Bacillati > Actinomycetota > Actinomycetes > Kitasatosporales > Streptomycetaceae > Streptomyces > Streptomyces cyclosori. Next base: position 6,189,366 of record NZ_CP163520.1, read on the forward strand.
GACGGCGCCCCCGGAATCTCGTACGGCACTTGTACAAGATCCACAGAGGGTGACCGGCACGCACTCCAGACAGCGACCACGGGAGCCCCCTCTTGGCCATGCAGCCCAAGGCTTTGCGCAACAGCGCAGCCACGACGACCAAGCACATCTTCGTCACCGGGGGTGTCGCCTCCTCCCTCGGCAAGGGTCTGACTGCCTCCAGCCTGGGTGCGCTCCTCAAGGCGCGCGGCCTGCGCGTCACCATGCAGAAGCTCGACCCGTACCTGAACGTCGACCCGGGCACGATGAACCCGTTCCAGCACGGCGAGGTGTTCGTCACCAACGACGGCGCCGAGACCGACCTGGACATCGGCCACTACGAGCGCTTCCTCGACGTCGACCTCGACGGCTCGGCCAACGTCACCACCGGCCAGGTCTACTCGCAGGTCATCGCCAAGGAGCGGCGCGGCGAGTACCTGGGCGACACCGTCCAGGTCATCCCGCACATCACCAACGAGATCAAGCACCGCATCCGCCGCATGGCCACCGACGACGTGGACGTCGTCATCACCGAGGTCGGCGGCACGGTCGGCGACATCGAGTCGCTGCCGTTCCTGGAGACCGTCCGCCAGGTCCGCCACGAGGTCGGCCGCGACAACGTCTTCGTCGTGCACATCTCGCTGCTGCCCTACATCGGCCCCTCCGGCGAGCTGAAGACCAAGCCGACCCAGCACTCGGTCGCCGCCCTGCGCAACATCGGCATCCAGCCCGACGCGATCGTGCTGCGCGCCGACCGCGAGGTGCCGCTGTCGATCAAGCGCAAGATCTCGCTGATGTGCGACGTGGACGAGGCCGCCGTGGTCGCCGCCATCGACGCCAAGTCGATCTACGACATCCCGAAGGTGCTGCACACCGAGGGCCTGGACGCGTACGTGGTCCGCAAGCTGGACCTGCCCTTCCGCGACGTGGACTGGACGACCTGGGACGACCTGCTGGACCGGGTCCACAACCCGGAGCACGAGGTCACCGTCGCGCTGGTCGGCAAGTACATCGACCTGCCCGACGCCTACCTCTCGATCACCGAGGCCATGCGCGCCGGCGGCTTCGCCAACAAGGCCCGCGTCAAGGTCAAGTGGGTCACCTCGGACGACTGCAAGACCCCGGCCGGCGCCAAGAAGAACCTCGGCGACGTGGACGCGATCCTGGTCCCCGGCGGCTTCGGCGACCGCGGTGTCGACGGCAAGATCGGCGCGATCCAGTACGCCCGCGAGAACAAGGTGCCGCTGCTCGGCATCTGCCTGGGCCTGCAGTGCATCGTGATCGAGGCCGCCCGCAACCTGGCCGGCATCCCGGACGCCAACTCCACCGAGTTCGACGCCGCCACCGCCCACCCCGTCATCTCGACGATGGAGGAGCAGCTGGCGTACGTCGAGGGCGCGGGCGACCTGGGCGGAACGATGCGCCTGGGCATGTACCCGGCGAAGCTCGCCGAGGGCTCCATCGTCCGCGAGGTCTACGGCGACCAGCCGTACGTGGAGGAGCGCCACCGCCACCGCTACGAGGTCAACAACTCCTACCGCGCGGAGCTGGAGAAGAAGGCGGGCATCGTCTTCTCGGGCACGTCCCCCGACAACAAGCTCGTCGAGTACGTCGAGTACCCGCGCGAGGTGCACCCCTACCTGGTCGCCACCCAGGCGCACCCGGAGCTGCGCTCCCGCCCGACCCGCCCGCACCCGCTCTTCGCGGGACTGGTGAAGGCGGCCGTCGAACGACAGGTGGAAGCGCGGAAGACCGGCAAGAAGTAACAGGCGATACGGTTGCCGGGGTACGGGTCCTGATCGGACGCGTACCCCGGTTTCTGTTTTGCGGGAGGACATCGATGCAGCTCCAGGACACCCCCGAGGAATGGCGGGTCATCGCCGGCACGACCCCGTTCCGGGGCAACAAGACCAGCGTCCGCACCGACGACGTGGTCATGCCCGACGGCACGGTCGCCCGCCGCGACTACCAGGTCCACCCGGGCTCCGTGGCGGTCCTGGCCCTCGACGACGCCGGCCGGGTCCTGGTGCTGCGCCAGTACCGCCACCCGGTGCGCCACAAGCTGTGGGAGATCCCGGCCGGGCTGCTGGACGTGCCCGGCGAGAACCCGCTGCACGCCGCCCAGCGCGAGCTGTACGAGGAGGCGCACGTCAAGGCCGAGGACTGGCGGGTCCTCACCGACGTCTACACCACGCCCGGCGGCTGCGACGAGGCCGTACGCATCTTCCTGGCCCGCGATCTGTCCGAGGCGGAGGGGGCGCGCTTCGAGGTCTCCGAGGAGGAGGCCGACATGGAGCTGGCGCGGGTGCCGCTCGCGGAGCTCGTCCGGGGGGTGCTCGCCGGTGAGCTGCACAACAACTGCCTGGTGGTGGGGGTTCTCGCGCTGACGGCCGCGCAGGCGGGAGCGGGCCTGGAGGCTCTGCGCCCGCCCGAGGCGCCTTGGCCGGCCCGCCCGTTCGAGAAGTAGCGGGCACCGGGACCGATCTTTGCCCGCGGGCCGTCGGTGGCCGCGTGCGCAGTTCCCCGCGCCCCTTTGGGCCCGGTTTTCGTCTGCGGGCCGTGCCGGCTTACTCGCGCAGTTCCTCGCGCCCCTATCGGGCCGGTCTTTGTCTGCGGGCCGTGTCGGGCTGGTCGCGCAGTTCCCCGCGCCCCTGAAGGCTGGTGGCTGAGCCGGGTTCTCCGGCTGCGGGTACCCCCTAGGGGCGCGGGGCTGTGACATGGTGCGGCTCCGCCGCGTGGGCGCGAGAAGCGGGCACGGTCGGCGGACGACAGCGGGTTGAGGGGCGCGGGGAACTGCGCGACGAGCGAGCACGGTTCGCGAACGAACGAAGGTTTTAGGGGGCGCGGGGAACTGCGCGAGGAGCGGCCACCGGGCCGCAGACGAACGACCGGCCCGATCAGGGGCGCGGGGAACTGCGCGACCAGCCCAGCACGGTCCGCGGATGAACACCCGGCCCGAATGGGGCGCGAACAACCGGCCGGCGGCCCACGGACGAACACCCGGCCCCAAAGGCCCGCTCGCACGCCGCGCGGCCCGCGGCCGACACTCCGGACGGTCGGACCATCCGCTGATCCGATCGGGCGACCTGACCGCCGCGCTCCGCCAAGCCCCTGACCACGCGTGAACTACGCTCGGAACGCCCGTGCGGAGACCCGCCGGGCTCGGCTCGTGCGCAGCGGACGGAGCGTGGCCCGTGACGGATCAGGCGGTGGACGTGGGCGGCGCTGCCGCACAGTGCGGACCGGCCGGGCCCGAGCCGAGTGGCCGTCAGTTCTTCGGCCGCCGCCGCGAGTTGAAGGAACTGCGCGAGGACGTGGAGCGGGCCGGGCTCGACACCCTGTCCGGCCGCAAGTCGCCGCGCGCCCGGGTCCTCCTGATCGCCGGACGCCCCGGCTCCGGGCGCACCGCGCTCGCCGAAGAGCTGGTCCGGCTGCTCGCCGACGACTACCCCGACGGGGTCCTGCGGGCCCGGCTGACCGAGCCGGGCGGCGCCCCCGTACCCACCGAGCGGGTCGCCCGCGATCTGCTGGACCTGCTCGACGTACCGGTGCCGCCCGGCGGTGACGGGGACGAGCTCGGCGGGCTGGTCCGCGAGGCCCTGGCGGCCCGGCGGGCGCTGCTGCTGCTCGACGACGCGGCCGATGCCGAGCAGGTCGACCCGCTGCTGCCGGAGAACGCCGACTGCCTGGTGGTGGCGACCGCGCGCGGCCCGCTCACCGGCATCCCGGACGTGCGCCCGTGCGTGCTGGGCGGGCTCGACCCCAAGTCGGCCGTGGCGTTCCTGGAGGAGTTCGCCGGGTCGGTGCGGATCACCGTGGACCCGCTGGCCGCCGCGAACCTGGCCGAGGAGTGCGGCGCCCAGCCCGCCGCCCTGGCCCTGGTGGGCGGCTGGCTGCGGGACCGGCCGCAGTCGGCCGTGGCGGACGTCACCAAGCGGCTGCGCGCGCTGCCGGAGGACGGCGGGGTGCTCACCGCCCGTCTCCCGGCCGCCGACCGTCCGCTGGTCCACGCCTTCCGGCTGGTCTACGAGGGGCTGCCGGGGCCCACCGCCCGGCTGCTGCGGCTGCTCTCGCTGGCCCCGGCGGGCCTCGCCGACGCCCAGACCGCCTCCGCGCTGGCGGGCTGCTCGGTCTCGGCGGCCCAGAACACCCTGGACGACTTCGTCGCGTACGGGCTGCTCGCGGTGGCGGGCGAACCGCACGAGCGGCCCGCGCAGTACGTGGTGCCCGGCTGGCTGGCGCCGCTGCTCGGCAGGCTCGCGGAGGCCGCCGACCGGCCCGCCGAGCTCCAGCTGGCCCGCGCCCGGATGCTGGAGCGGACCGTACGGCTGCTGCAGTCCTGCCGGGCGGTCACCGAGCCGGACGGTTCCCCGGCCCGCAAGAAGCTGGCCGGGCTGCCCCGGGCGCTGCGCTTCCCGACCGCCCCCCTGGCCGCCGAGTGGCTGCGCACCCGGCGTCCCGCGCTGCTCGCCGCCGCCCGGCTGGCCGTCGAGGACGGCGAGCTGGACACCCTGGCCCGGCGGCTGGTGGCGGCCCTGGTGCGGGCGCTGGCCGCCCACCGGGGCACCGCGGCGGCGGCCCCCGACCTCTACGGTCTGCACCAGCTGGTTCTCGACGTCGCCGAGCGCCGCGAGCTGCCCCGCGAGCAGGCCGCGGCCCTGCTCAATCTGGGCGATCTGGACGCGGAGGCCGGGCGCACCCGGGACGCGCTGGTCCGCTACCGGGCCGCTCTGGACGCGGGCCGGGCGGCCGGCGACCCGTACGCCACGGGCCGCGCGATGGAATCCGTAGGCGGCGCCCACCAGGAGCTGGGCGACTGGACGCGGGCCGCCGACTGGTACGGGCGGGCGCTGGCGCAGCGGCTGGCCCGGGGCGAGCGGGCCGACGAGACCCGGCTGCACGGACGGCTCGGCGCGGTGCTCACCTACGCGGGCCGCTACGGCGAGGCGCTCCGCAGTTGGCGCGCCGCGGTGGCCGGATTCCGGCGGCTGGGAGACCTGCCCGGGCAGGCGCGGGCGCTGAGCGAGGTGGCCCGGGTGCAGGAGTACGCGGGCCGCCCCGAGGAGTCGCTGCGGACCTGCCGGGAGGCGGTGGAGTGGGCGCGCCAGGCCGGTGATCTGCGTCTCCAGGCCGCGCTCCAGCTGCGGCTCGCGGACACCCTCGACCGGCTCGGCGACCCGGCCGGGGCCAGGCAGCACCGGGGCGCGGCCGAGAGATTGCTGGAGCCTGCCAGGGAAGGAGCCGCTCCGGCCTACGAAATCCGCAGTGCTTCGGCCAAAGATTAGTTGTTTGTAAGGGTAGACAGCTGGAAAACCTTCATTAGACTGGCTCCGCCGCATCTTCTTGCGGTGTCTCCCGGTGCGCCTTGTTGCGTCCGGGTATGTATCAGTTGCACCCCCTTCATCCCCTGAGCCAAGGACCGTGATCGACGTGAAGGTCGGTATCCCCCGCGAGGTCAAGAACAACGAGTTCCGGGTGGCCATCACCCCCGCCGGCGTGCACGAGCTGGTGCGCCACGGCCACCAGGTCGTCATCGAGCAGAACGCCGGTGTCGGCTCGTCGATCACGGACGCCGAGTACGTGGCCGCCGGTGCCGAGATCCTCGCCACCGCCGACGAGGTCTGGGCCGCCGCCGACCTGCTGCTGAAGGTCAAGGAGCCCATCGCCGAGGAGTACCACCGCCTCCGCAAGGACCAGACGCTCTTCACCTACCTGCACCTCGCCGCCTCCCGCGAGTGCACGGACGCCCTGCTGGAGTCCGGCACCACCGCCATCGCGTACGAGACGGTGGAGACCGCGAACCGCGCGCTCCCGCTGCTCGCCCCGATGTCCGAGGTCGCGGGCCGCCTGGCCCCGCAGGTCGGCGCCTACCACCTGATGCGCTCGGCCGGTGGCCGCGGCGTGCTGCCCGGCGGCGTGCCCGGCACCCACGCGGGCAGGGCCGTCGTCATCGGCGGTGGCGTCTCCGGCTGGAACGCCACGCAGATCGCGGTCGGCATGGGCTTCCACGTGACCCTGCTCGACAAGGACATCAACAAGCTCCGCGAGGCCGACAAGGTCTTCGGCACCAAGGTGCAGACGATCGTCTCCAACGCCTACGAGCTGGAGAAGGCCGTCGTCGAGGCCGACCTGGTCATCGGCGCGGTGCTCATCCCGGGCGCCAAGGCCCCCAAGCTGGTCACCAACGAGCTCGTCGCCAAGATGAAGCCCGGAAGTGTTCTTGTCGACATCGCGATCGACCAGGGCGGCTGCTTCGAGGACTCGCGTCCCACCACCCACGCCGAGCCGACCTTCATGGTCCACAACTCGGTCTTCTACTGCGTCGCCAACATGCCGGGCGCGGTGCCCAACACCTCCACCTACGCCCTCACCAACGCCACGCTGCCCTACATCGTGTCGCTGGCGAACAACGGCTGGGTCGAGGCGCTGCGCCGCGACCCGGCGCTCGCCCTGGGCCTCAACACCCATGACGGCCAGGTCGTTTACGGCCCGGTCGCCGAGGCCCACGGCCTGGAGACGCTGGAGCTGAGCACGCTCCTCGGCTGAGCCGCCACGCCGTGACGACACCCTGACGAATCGGTTCGTCAACGTACGTCGTCAACCTCACTCACCCGGCCGGACCTTGTCGACCAAGGTCCGGCCGGATGTGTATCGCGACACTTCCCCCGGAGTGTCGCAGGCTCGCTCAACTCGCCTCGAACGTAACTCTTTAACCGTTTCGCGCACCCCTGAAACCCGCGCTCTGATGCCCGTACGCCCTTGACAGAGCGGTGTTCGGTTGCCGACACATCCGGCCGGGTCCGGCGGATTGTGTTGCTGCGGACCGGTGACACGCCATAGAGTCGCCAACCGTCGGCATGGTGCCACGCTGACCTATCGATAAAGTTTCCTGGTCACTTCCAAGGAGGTAAGACGACTTGTGAATGAGTCGACATTTACTCCCGGAGGTGGTCAACCAGGGATGCCCGAACGGGGCCATGGCCCTTCGGGGCCTGCTGAGGCTGTCGGCTCCGTCGCGGTCCGCACCTTCGCAACCACCCCGCACATGACGACAGCCCCACGGATGATGGACGGCCTACACGTGAACGCCATGGCCGGCAACGAGAGCGGCCGCGAGACCGCCGCTTTCGCCGACTACGACGAGGTGCCCCAGGGGCACTTCTACGACCCCGACGCCGAGTACGAGCCCGACCCCGAGTACGCGGCCACCCTCGCCCCCGACGCCGCGCGCCAGCGCCGCGAGCGGATCGGCCCCACCGGACGGCCGCTGCCGTACTTCCCGATCCCGGGTCCGCTGACCGACCACGGACCCGCGAAGATCATCGCGATGTGCAACCAGAAGGGCGGCGTCGGCAAGACCACGTCGACCATCAACCTGGGTGCCGCGCTCGCGGAGTACGGACGCCGCGTGCTGCTCGTGGACTTCGACCCGCAGGGCGCCCTCTCGGTCGGCCTCGGGGTGAACCCGATGGAGCTCGACCTCACCGTCTACAACCTGCTCATGGAGCGGGGCATGTCGGCGGACGAGGTGCTGCTCAAGACCGCGGTCCCCAACATGGACCTGCTGCCGAGCAACATCGACCTCTCCGCCGCCGAGGTGCAGCTGGTCAGCGAGGTCGCCCGGGAGTCCACGCTCCAGCGCGCCCTGAAGCCCCTGATGGCCGACTACGACTACATCGTGATCGACTGTCAGCCCTCGCTCGGCCTGCTCACCGTCAACGCCCTGACGGCGGCTCACAAGGTGATCGTGCCGCTGGAGTGCGAGTTCTTCGCGCTGCGCGGTGTCGCCCTGCTGACCGAGACGATCGAGAAGGTCCAGGAGCGGCTCAACCCCGACCTGGAGCTCGACGGCATCCTCGCCACCATGTACGACTCCCGTACGGTGCACAGCCGCGAGGTGCTGGCCCGGGTCGTCGAGGCGTTCGACGACCACGTCTACCACACGGTGATCGGCCGGACCGTGCGCTTCCCGGAGACCACCGTCGCCGGCGAGCCGATCACGACGTACGCGTCCAACTCCGTCGGTGCCGCCGCCTACCGCCAGCTCGCCAGGGAGGTGCTCGCCCGGTGTCACGCCGAGTGAGTCTGCCCGGGGCCGACGAACTGTTCCGTACGACCGGAGGGATGGCGCTCCAGTCCTCCACCCCCAGGCGGGCCAACGGCGAGGCCAAGGTGCCCGGACCGGCGGGCGAGAGCGACCCGGCGGCCGAGGAGGCCGCGCCGCAGGCCGAGCACACGGCGGCCGAGGAGGAACCGGCGTCGGGTGAGCCGCGCAGCCGCTCGGCCGCCGCCGAGGCCGCCAAGGGCGCGCGCCCGGCGGCTGCCCAGGCCGCTCCCAGCACCGCGCAGCAGCGCCGCCGGGCGCGGGCGGCCAACCGCCGCCCCAGCGGGCGCGAGCGGCACGACGAGAAGATCACGGTGTACGTCTCCGCCGAGGAGCTGATGGACCTGGAGCACGCGCGCCTGGTCCTGCGCGGTGAGCACGGGCTCGCCGTGGACCGCGGGCGCATCGTGCGCGAGGCGGTCGCCGTCGTCCTCGCCGACCTGGAGTCGCGGGGCGACGCGAGCATTCTCGTACGGCGCCTGCGGGGGCGGTAGCCGCTAGCCTGCGGCGTGCGGCCGTGCGCCGCCCGCGCCCCCGTACCGCCCGCTCCCCGTCTGGAACGCCTCTTGCCCAACGCCGACGACCCGCACGTTCCCGCAGCGCGGGGGGCTCGCCGTGCGCTCGGGCGGGGGCCGGGGGCCGCCCCCGCCCCGCCCCTTCCCGAAAGCCCCGCCGCTGCGGGCAGTGGGGCCGCCGAGGACGGCACGGGTGGGCACGGCGGCCCCCCGTCCCGCAGTCCCGCGCAACCCGCCCCCGTCGAGGCCCCTGATCCCCCGCCCGCGGACGCGGACCGTCCCGGGCCGGTCGCCCCGCTCCCCGCGCCGCTTGAGGCGCGGCCCGACGCGGAACTCCCCGCGGTGGGGGCCGCCCCCGGCGACGGCCGCTTCACGGTGCGCCTCACGAACTTCGAGGGCCCCTTCGATCTGCTGCTCCAGCTCATCTCGAAGCACAAGATGGACGTCACCGAGGTGGCGCTCTCCAAGGTGACCGACGAGTTCATGGCCCACATCCGGGCCATGGGCGCGGACTGGGACCTCGACCAGACCACCGAGTTCCTGGTCGTCGCCGCCACCCTGCTCGACCTCAAGGCGGCCCGGCTGCTGCCGGTCGCCGAGGTGGAGGACGAGGCGGACCTCGCCCTCCTTGAGGCGCGGGACCTGCTGTTCGCGCGGCTCCTCCAGTACCGCGCGTACAAGCGGATCGCGGAGATCTTCACCGAGCGGCTGGACAGCGAGGCGCGCCGGTACCCCCGTACGGTCGGCCTGGAGGCGCACCACGCCGAGCTGCTGCCCGAGGTCGTCATCAGCATCGGCGCCGAGGGGTTCGCCAAGCTCGCCGTGAAGGCGATGCAGCCCCGGGCCAAGCCCCAGGTGTACGTCGACCACATCCACGCGCCGCTGGTCTCCGTGCAGGAGCAGGCCGCCGTGGTGGTCGCCCTGCTGCGCGAGCGCGGCGGCGCCAGCTTCCAGGAGCTGACCAGTGACGCCCCGGACACCCTGACCGTCGTCGCCCGGTTCCTCGCCCTGCTGGAGCTCTACCGCGAGAAGGCCGTCGTCCTCGACCAGGACGAGGCCCTCGGGGAGCTCCTGGTGCGGTGGAGCGGCGGGAACGGGGACGCGGACGGGGGCGGGGCGCTCGTCACCGACGAGTTCGACCGGATCGTGCAGGAGGAGAAGGCGTGACCGAGATGGCCGAGGCGCCCGCGCTCAAGCCCGCCCTGGAGGCCGTCCTGATGGTCGTGGACGAGCCCGCGACCGAGGAGCACCTGGCGAAGGTCCTGGACCGGCCCCGGCGGGCCGTGGCGGACGCCCTGCGCGAGCTGGCGGACGAGTACACCGTCCAGGGCCGCGGCTTCGAGCTGCGGCTGGTGGCGGGCGGCTGGCGGTTCTACAGCCGGGCCGAGTACGCGGAGGCCGTCGAGGGCTTCGTCCTGGACGGCCAGCAGGCCCGGCTCACCCAGGCGGCCCTGGAGACGCTGGCGGTCGTCGCCTACCGCCAGCCGGTCAGCCGTTCCCGGGTCTCGGCGGTGCGCGGAGTCAACTGCGACGGGGTCATGCGGACCCTGCTCCAGCGGGGTCTGGTCGACGAGGCGGGCGCGGAACCCGAAACAGGTGCGATCCTGTACAGGACGACGAACTACTTTCTGGAGCGGATGGGCCTGCGCGGCCTGGACGAGCTCCCGGAGCTCGCGCCCTTCCTCCCCGAGGCGGACGCGATCGAGTCCGAGACCCTGGAAGGTGTGCCGTCGTTCGATCCGGACGCGCTGGACGCCCCGGAGACCCCCGCAGACGACAAGACGGAACTTTGATGCGAAGCAGCAGCGGCAGGAACAGCAGCGGAAACAACGGCGGGAGCCGTGGTGGCAACAGCGGCGGCCGCGGCAGCAGCGGCGGTGGCGGCCGGGGCGGCGCCGGCGGCGGCCGGGACGGCCACCGCCAGGGCGGCGGCCCGCGCCAGAGCGGCAGCGGCAAGCAGCGCCCCCTCCGCCCCGAGGAGCGCACCTACGACGTGGGCGGCGACGCCCCCCGCGGTGGTCGCGGCGCGTCCGCGCGCGGCGGCGCCAAGGGCGGCCCCAAGGCGCCCCAGGGCGGCGGCCAGCCGCGCCGCGGCCCGCACGGCCAGCGCCAGACCCCGGCCCGCTCGCGCGAGCTGGACGCCAAGATCGAGCAGCGCAACCGCGACCGGTACGCGGACAAGCCCGACATCAAGCTCCCCAAGACCTTCCCGGGCGCCGAGCAGGAGGGCGAGCGGCTGCAGAAGGTGCTCGCCCGCGCCGGCATGGGCTCGCGGCGCGCCTGCGAGGAGCTGATCGAGCAGGCCCGCGTCGAGGTCAACGGCGAGATCGTCCTCGAACAGGGCATGCGCGTCGACCCGGAGAAGGACGAGATCAAGGTGGACGGTCTGACCGTCGCCACCCAGTCGTACCTGTTCTTCGCGCTGAACAAGCCGGCCGGTGTCGTCTCCACCATGGAGGACCCGGACGGCCGGCAGTGCCTGGGCGACTACGTGACCAACCGGGAGACGCGGCTCTTCCACGTCGGCCGGCTGGACACCGAGACCGAGGGCATCATCCTGCTCACCAACCACGGTGAGCTGGCACACCGTCTCACCCACCCCAAGTACGGCGTGAAGAAGACCTACCTGGCGGCCATCACGGGCCCGCTGCCGCGCGAGATCGGCAAGCGGCTCAAGGAGGGCATCCAGCTGGAGGACGGCTACGCGCGCGCGGACGCCTTCCGGGTCGTGCAGCAGACCGGCAAGAACTACCTGGTGGAGATCGAGCTCCACGAGGGCCGCAAGCACATCGTGCGCCGCATGATGGCCGAGGCCGGCTTCCCGGTCGAGAAGCTCGTCCGGGTCTCCTTCGGCCCGATCGCGCTGGGCGACCAGAAGTCCGGCTGGCTGCGCCGCCTCACCAACACCGAGGTGGGCATGCTGATGCGCGAGGTCGGCCTGTAGCCGCCCGCCACCGCTGAACCGAAAGGGCCCGGCCCCCGACCGACGGGGGCCGGGCCCTTTCGTGCCGTGGGCGGCTGTCACGCGGAGCCGCGCACGGCTGTTGTGCGGACCGCCCGCGACCTTTATAGTCAAAATGACTATTAAGAAGCGGGCGGGGGTGACGACGGATGAAGCGGTACGGGCACGGGCTGGTGATCGGCACGTTCTGCCCGCCGCACGCCGGTCACCACCACCTCGTACGGACCGCCGAGGACCGCTGCGGTGCGCTGACCGTGCTGGTGTGCACGGCGGCCGGGGAAGCCGCGGCGGCGCGGACGCGGGCGCGCTGGATGGCCGAGGTCCATCCGCGCGTCCGCGTCGTCCGCTCCACGCGCTCACTGGCGCGGGTGGACGCGGTCTTCACCTCCGAGCGGCACGGCGAGCGGCTGGCGCGGCGGTTCGGGGCGGAGCACGAGTGCGTCGACCCCGAGCGCGCGCTCTTCCCCGTCTCGGCCGCCGCCGTCCGCAAGGACCCGGTCGGGTGCTGGGACTTCCTGGAGCAGCCGGTACGGGCCTGGCTGACCCGCCGGGTCGCGGTGCTCGGCCCCGACCCGGCCGCCACCACCCTGGCCCGCTCGCTGGCCGAGCGCTACCAGCGGCGCGGCGGGGTCTGGGCCGGGACGCGCTGGGTGCCCCCGTGCGGCGCGGCCCGCGAGGAGCAGGCCGCGCGCACGGGCGCGCCGGTGCTGTTCTGCGCCGCCGGCGACGCCCGGGCCCGGCGCCATCTGTGGCTGCTCGCCGACCCGTCGGGCCGGGCCCGGCCGCCGCGCCCGGACGGCCGGTGCGCGGTGCTGCGGGGCGCCTCGCCCGCCCGGACGCTGGCCGCCGCCGTCGACGCGGTGGACGCCTTCCTGGGCGAGGACTGGGGCCTGACCGAACCGTTCGGGGGGCGGCCGTGAGCCCGGCGGGCCCGGCCAGGGTGCCGGAGGGGTACGACCCGTACGCCTTCGAGCCGTTCGCCGTCACCGTCGACCTCGCGGTCTGCACGGTCCGCGACGGCGTGCTGCACCTGCTGCTCATCCGCCGCGGCGAGGAGCCGTACAAGGACGAGTGGGCGCTGCCCGGCGGATTCGTGCTGCCCCGCGAGAGCGCCGGACAGGCGGCGCGCCGGGAACTGGCCGAGGAGACCGGGCTGCCCGACGACGTGGTGGCGGGCCTGCACCTGGAGCAGCTGCGCACCTACAGCGACCCGGACCGCGATCCCCGGATGCGGGTGGTGTCGGTCGCCTACACCGCGCTCGTGCCCGATCTGCCCGAGCCGCACGGCGGCGGGGACGCGGCGCACGCGCAGTGGGTGCCGTTCGGCGGGTACGACGGCCTCGCCTTCGACCACGAGCGGATCGTCGCCGACGCGTACGAGCGGATCGGCGCCAAGCTCGAATACACCTGCCTGGCCACCGCGTTCTGCCCGCCCGAGTTCACGCTCGGCGAGCTGCGGCAGGTCTACGAGACGGTCTGGGGCACGCCCCTGGACCGCCCGAACTTCCGACGCAAGGTCCTGGCCACGCCCGGCTTCGTGGAGCCGGTCGACGGAGCCGCGCGTCTGACCGGCGGTCGGGGCAAGCCGGCCGCGCTGTACCGGGCGGGCGCGGCGACCGCGCTGCACCCGCCGCTCCTGCGCCCGGAAGGACGAGCCTCATGAACAGTCGTGCGAGCAGCCGAGCGAAGCAGGCGGCCACCGGCTCACTGATCGGCCTGGCGCTGGGGGACGCGCTGGGCTTCCCGACCGAGTTCAACTCGGTGCCCACGATCCTGTCGAAGTGCGGCCCCTGGCGCGAGATGCGGCTGCCCCGGCCCGCGACGGTCACCGACGACACCCAGATGACGCTGGCGGTCGGCCGGGGCATCAGGGCAGCGATGGACCGGGGGCTGCTGGACGCGCGGCGCCTGGAGCGCCCGGTCCGCGCCGAGTTCGTCCAGTGGTACCACTCGCCCGAGAACAACCGCGCCCCCGGCCGCACCTGCCTGGTCGCCTGCGGCCTGCTCGACACCGACCTGCGCTGGCAGCAGGCGAGCCAGCTCGGTTCCAAGGGCTGCGGCGCCAACATGCGGGTGGCCCCGGTGGGCCTGGTGCCCGGACTGAGCGACGCGCAGCGGGCGGGCGCGGCCCAGCTCCAGTCGGCCCTGACCCACGGCCACCCCACGGCGCTGGCGGCCAGCGATCTGACGGCCCGCGCGGTGTTCCTGCTCGCCCGGGGCGCGGACCCGGTCGGCCTGGTCGGCCAGCTCCGCTCGTACGCGTACGAGAACCGCACCCGCTACCACGAGCGCTGGCTGGGCGACCTGTGGACCTATGCCCACGACGAGTCGCCCGACCTCTTCATGGCGCGCGGCTGGGACGAGTGCCTGGACGCCCTGGACCGGGTCCTCAAGGCGCTGCACGACCCGTCGCCGGAGACCGACCCGTGCCTGGTGACGGGCGACGGCTGGGTGGCCGAGGAGGCCCTGGCCACGGCCCTGGTCTGCTTCCTGCTCTTCCCCGGCGACCCCCTGACGGCCCTGCGCCGGGCCGCCTGCACCCAGGGCGACTCCGACTCCATAGCCTGCCTCACCGGCGCCTTCGCGGGCGCCCACCTGGGCGCCTCGGCCTGGCCGAAGGAGTGGGCGGAACGGATCGAGTACCGCAGCGAACTGCTCACCCTCGGGGCGCTCTGGGATTCATGATCCACGCGGTGGACCCGGTCGCTACTGCCCGGGGTGGCGGGTGGGGGCGACGCGTTGCACGATCTCGTCGTGCGGGTGCGGTCGGTGCGCCGAGGCGCGGCGGGTCCGGAACAGGAAGTCCGCCACGCGCGCGTGGTCCGGGTCCGGTGGCAGGGGTGTGCGGGTGGCCGCCTCTTCCGTCTCCTGGGCCAGGCGGGTCATCCGGGTCTCGACCTCCGCCCAGGTCACCTCGCCGTTCCTGACCGCCAGCAGCCGGTCGCGTTCGGCGCCGACGTCGATGTCGAGGACGCCGGTGCGCAGCAGGTCGCGGCAGTCGGCCAGCAGGCGCAGCAGGTGCATCGCGTGCTTCCAGCGCGGCGCGCCGTGCAGGCGCACGTCCGCCTCCAGCTTCTTGCGCTGGCCCAGGGCGTAGCGCGTGAAGGTGTCGTGGACGCGGCGGGAGAGGAAGGCGCCGCGCAGGTCCAGGAGTTCGCGGCCGGTGTCGTCGATCCGTTCGACGAGGGGGGAGTGCAGGCACTCCAGGATGTTGGGGTTGGCGCGCAGGGCCAGTTCGCAGAACCGTTCCAGCTCCCAGCTGAACTGCTCCTCGGCCGGGCCCTCCACATGGGTCGGCGGCTTGTCGAAGCGCCAGAACAGCGGGGTCGGCGCCAGATAGACGCCCCGCCGGTCCGTGTCGCTCGCGGCGGTGGCCAGACCGAAGGCGCGCGAGCCCATCACACAGGAGTAGACGGTGTGGTCGCGGACCAGCTGCTCGGGCGTCATCCGCCGATTCTCGCCGGTCAGGCCAGCCGGATCGAACCGTTTTCGACCGTGATCCGCTCGGCCGGGAGCGGCCGGGGCGCCGGGCCCGCCGCCACCGAGGCGTCGGCCACGCGGTACTTGCTGCCGTGGCAGGGGCAGTTGATCGTCCCGCCCGAGACGTCCTTGACCGTGCAGCCCTGGTGGGTGCAGATCGCCGAGAACGCCTTGAAGGTGCCCGCCTCGGGCTGGGTGACCACGACCTTGCGGTCCGCGAAGACCGTGCCGCCGCCCACCGGGATCTCCGACGTGGTGGCCAGCACCGCGCCCCCGGCGGACGAGCTCGGCGCGGACGCGACCGGGGGAGAGGTCCGGCCGCCGGTGGGCGTGGCGTCCGTACCGCTGCTCTTGTCGCCGCCGCCGCAGCCGGCCAGCGCGGCCGTGCCCGCGGCCACCGCGAGCACCGCGCGGCGGGAGGTGGGTGTCGTCATGGGCGCCATCCTGGTGCAACCCCGCGGCGAATTCCGTGACGCGCGCGTGCCGTACGCCCTATGGCCCAACCCAGGCGCCGGCCTCCCGGCGCAGCTCGCGCACCTCGGCCACCGCCTCGCGCCCGATCGGCCCGTACACGTGCGGGAACGCCTGCCCCGCCCCCTCCCAGCGGACCTCGGCGGCCAGCCGTGCCTCGTCGATGCCGACCAGCAGCAGCGGGGCGGGCGCGTCGCGGTAGTGGGCGTTGGCGACCGTCAGCGCCGCCCCGGGGTCGGCCGAGCAGTGGACGAAGCCCTCGGCGGCGAGCGAGGGCGGGGCGTAGGGGGCCGCTCCGGCGGCCGTCCACTCCGGCGCGGGAACCACATGGAAGATCATCCGACCGTTCTACCGCACCTTGACGCACGGTGACCGGCTCTACCGCACCTTGACGCACGGTGACCGGCCGAGTGGCGCGCCACCGGCGCCAGGGTGACATTGACCGTGTCCCCACCCACCTCTCGAAGGGCAGGACCATGGCGGGAAACGATCTCGGCGGACTTCTGGGCGGGCTCCTCGGCGGCAGCGGTTCCGGGACCTCGTCGAGCGGCGGCGCCGGGAACATCCTCGGCGCGCTGCTGGGCGCGCTCGGCGGCGGTGGCCAGTCGAACGGAGGCAATCCGCTCGGCGGGCTGATGGACATGCTGACCAGGTCCGGGCTGACCGACCAGGCGCAGTCCTGGATCGGCCCGGGCGACAACCAGCAGGTCACCGGCGCCCAGATCCAGGAGGCCGTGCCGGACGAGACGCTCCAGCAGGTGGCCCGGGAGGCCGGCGTCTCGCCGCGGGAGGCCGCCGACCAGCTCGCCCAGAGCCTGCCGCAAGCGGTCGACAAGCTGACCCCCGGCGGTGAGCTCCCGCAGGCGGGCACCTCGCTGGAGGACCTGATCAGGCAGCAGAACCTGTAGGAGCCGGCTTCGGCTGTGCCCCGGGCCCGGAGCGGGCTACCGGCGCACCCCGGTGCCGGTCCGGCGGCCCGTGCGGTCGCCACCCCGCCGGGCGGGCCCGGAGACGGCGACCGGCGCGGCACCGCCGCCGCTCCGGCGGCCCGGACCGGCCGGGTGCCCTTCGGTCGTGCACCGGGCCCGGTCCGTACGGATGCCCGCACGGGTGCCTTCGGTCGTGCCCCGGCCCGGATGCGGTGGCCGCCGCGCACCGATGCCGGGCCCACTGGCTAGGCTGGCCGGGGGGCCCGTACGGGTACCTCCGGCCGTGCCCCGAGCCCGGACGGCCGCCGCACTGCGCAAGGACACCACCCCGTGAGGACCGCACTCGTCATCGGCACCGGCCTGATCGGCACGTCCGCGGCCCTGGCCCTCGCCGGGCGCGGCGTCGCCGTCCACCTGGTCGACCACGACCCGGCCCAGGCCCGCACCGCCGCCGCGCTCGGCGCCGGGACGGACGAGATGCCCGGGGGCCGGGTGGACCTGGCGGTCGTCGCGGTGCCGCCCGCCCATGTCGCCGCCACCCTGGCCGAGCTCATCGGGGCGGGCGCCGCGCGCGCGTACCTCGACGTGGCCAGCGTCAAGGGCGGTCCGCGCCGCGAGCTGGAGGCGCTGGGCTGCGACCTCACCTCGTACATCGGTACGCACCCGATGTCCGGCAAGGAGCGCTCGGGGCCGCTCGCCGCCACCGCCGACCTCTTCGAGGGCCGCCCCTGGGTGCTCACCCCGACCCGGGACACCGACACCGAGGTGCTCAACCTCGCCCTGGAGCTGGTCGCGCTCTGCCGCGCGGTGCCGGTGGTGATGGACGCGGACGCGCACGACCGCGCGGTGGCGCTCGTCTCGCACACCCCGCAGCTGGTCTCCTCCATGGTCGCCGCCCGGCTGGAGCAGGCGGACGAGACGGCGGTGCGGCTGTGCGGGCAGGGCATCCGGGACGTCACCCGGATCGCCGCCTCCGACCCCCGGATGTGGGTGGAGATCCTCTCCGCCAACCCGGGCCCGGTCGCCGACGTGCTGGCGGGGATCGCCGCCGACCTGGACGAGACGGTACGGGCGCTGCGCTCCCTGGAGTCCGGCGACGAGCAGAAGCGGCGCGGCGGCGCGGCCGGAGTCGAGGACGTGCTGCGGCGCGGCAACGCGGGCCGCGAGCGCGTCCCCGGCAAGCACGGCGCGGCCCCCACGGCGTACGAGGTCGTCGCGGTGCTGATCAGCGACCAGCCGGGCGAGCTGGCCCGGATCTTCGCGGACGCGGGCCGCGCCGGGGTCAACATCGAGGACGTGCGGATCGAGCACGCGACCGGGCAGCAGGCGGGCCTGGTCCAGCTGATGGTCGAGCCCGCCGCCGTCCCGGGCCTCACCGCCTCGCTGCGGGAGCGGGGCTGGGCCATCCGGCAGTAGCCCCGCCACCGGGGGCGGGGCCCGCCGGGCGCCGGGCGGGGGCGCGCGGCCGGGCCGGTAACCTTAGACGCGGGGCGGATGTGTGGCCGCCCAGCCCGTCCCCGTACCAGGAAGGTGTCCGTCACCGTGGAAAGCGCCGCCCGGACCGCTCCGGCAGCTGTGATCGTCGCCATCGACGGCCCGTCCGGCACCGGCAAGTCCAGCACCTCCAAGGCGGTCGCCGCCAAGCTGGGGCTGAGCTATCTGGACACCGGCGCCCAGTACCGGGCCATCACCTGGTGGATGCTCACCAACGGCGTGGACACCGAGGACCCGGCGGCGATCGCGACCGCCGCCGCCAAGCCCGTCATCGTCTCCGGCACCGACCCCGCCGCGCCGACCATCACGGTCGACGGCCTCGACGCGTCCGGTCCCATCCGTACGCAGGAGGTCACCGCCAAGGTCAGCGCCGTCAGCGCGGTCCCGGAGGTGCGGGCGCTGATCACCCAGCTCCAGCGGGACACCGCCGCCTCGGCCGGGGCGGGCATCGTGGTCGAGGGCCGTGACATCGGCACGACCGTGCTGCCCGACGCCGATCTGAAGGTGTTCCTCACCGCCTCCCCGGAGGCGCGCGCCGCCCGGCGCAGCGGCGAGCTCAAGGGCGTGGACGTGGCCACCACCCGCGAGGCCCTGATCAAGCGGGACGCGGCCGACTCCAGCCGCAAGACGTCCCCGCTGGCCAAGGCCGACGACGCCGTCGAGGTGGACACCACCGAGCTCACGCTGGACCAGGTCATCGAGTGCGTGGTCACCCTCGTCGAGGAGAAGCGGGCGGCCAGGTGACGGCTCCCACGGAGCGCGGCGCCGAGGTCGGGCGCCGGATCGGCGTCGGACTGATGTACGGGCTGTGGAAGCCGCGGGTGCTGGGCGCCTGGCGGGTTCCGGCGAGCGGCCCGGCCATCCTCGCCGTCAACCACGCGCACAACATCGACGGGCCGATGCTGATGGGGACCGCGCCCCGGCCGGTGCACTTCCTCATCAAGAAGGAGGCGTTCGTCGGGCCGCTGGATCCGTTCCTGCGCGGGATCGGACAGGTCCAGGTGGACCGGTCGACCGTCGACCGGACCGCGATCGACCAGGCCGTCGGGGTGCTCTCCGGGGGCGGTGTGCTCGGGATCTTCCCCGAGGGCACCCGGGGCGAGGGAGACTTCGCCTCGCTGCGCGCCGGGCTCGCCTACTTCGCCCTGCGGTCGGGGGCGCCGATCGTGCCGGTGGCGGTGCTGGGAAGCACCGAGCGCCGGGGACGGTTGATAAAGGCGCTGCCGCCGCTGCGCAGCCGGGTGGACGTCGTCTTCGGCGACGCCTTCGAGGCGGGCGACGGCAGCGGCCGGCGGACCCGTACGGCGCTGGACGAGGCGACCGTACGGATCCAGGAGCGGCTCACCCGCCACCTGGAGAACGCCAGGCGCCTCACCGGGCGCTGAGCGAGACTTGAGACTTGAGTAGTGGACCGGACGCCGGTCCATCGATGACGCAGAACGAGGAACGGACTTCATGAACGACCAGCACGACCACGGAGCGCTTGGCGACGCCGAGTACGCGGAGTTCATGGAGCTCGCCGCGGAAGAGGGCTTCGACATCGAGGACGTCGAGGGCGCGATCGAGGAGGCGGGCCACGGCCCGCTCCCCGTCCTCGCCGTCGTCGGCCGCCCGAACGTCGGCAAGTCGACCCTGGTGAACCGGATCATCGGCCGCCGCGAGGCGGTCGTCGAGGACAAGCCGGGCGTCACCCGCGACCGGGTCACCTACGAGGCGGAGTGGGCCGGACGCCGGTTCAAGGTCGTCGACACCGGCGGCTGGGAGCAGGACGTGCTCGGCATCGACGCGTCCGTCGCCGCCCAGGCGGAGTACGCGATCGAGGCCGCCGACGCCTGTGTCTTCGTGGTGGACGCCAAGGTCGGCGCCACCGACACCGACGAGGCCGTCGTCAAGCTGCTGCGCCGGGCCGGCAAGCCCGTCGTGCTGTGCGCCAACAAGGTGGACGGCCAGTCGGGCGAGGCGGACGCCGCCTCCCTGTGGTCGCTGGGCCTCGGCATGCCGCACCCGGTCTCCTCGCTGCACGGCCGCGGCACCGGCGACATGCTGGACGCGGTCCTGGAGGCGCTCCCGGAGGCGCCCGCGCAGACCTTCGGCGGCGCCGCCCCCGGCGGCCCCCGCCGCATCGCGCTCATCGGCCGCCCGAACGTCGGCAAGTCCTCCCTCCTGAACAAGGTCGCCAAGGAGGACCGCGTCGTCGTCAACGAGCTGGCCGGCACCACCCGCGACCCGGTCGACGAGCTGATCGAGCTCGGCGGGGTGACCTGGAAGTTCATCGACACCGCGGGCATCCGCAAGCGCGTCCACCTCCAGCAGGGCGCCGACTACTACGCCTCGCTGCGCACGGCCGCCGCCGTCGAGAAGGCGGAGGTGGCGGTGATCCTGATCGACGCGACCGAGAACATCAGCGTCCAGGACCAGCGGATCATCACCATGGCCGTCGAGTCCGGCCGTGCCGTCGTCATCGCGTACAACAAGTGGGACGACCTCGACGAGGAGCGCCGCTACTACCTGGAGCGCGAGATCGAGACCGAGATGCAGCAGGTCTCCTGGGCCCCGCGCGTCAACGTCTCCGCGCTGACCGGCCGCCACATGGAGAAGCTGGTCCCGGCGATCGAGACCGCGCTGGCGGGCTGGGAGACCCGGGTCCCCACCGGCCGGCTCAACGCCTTCCTCGGTGAGATCGTCGCCGCCCACCCGCACCCGATCCGCGGCGGCAAGCAGCCGCGCATCCTCTTCGGCACCCAGGCCGGCACCAAGCCGCCGCGCTTCGTGCTCTTCGCCTCCGGCTTCCTGGAGCACGGCTACCGCCGCTTCGTCGAGCGCCGGCTGCGCGAGGAGTTCGGCTTCGAGGGCACCCCGATCCACCTTTCGGTGCGGGTGCGCGAGAAGCGCGGCGCCAACCGGAAGAAGTAACCCCTCGGGGGCGGGGCCGGGCCGGAGCGTCCGGCCCCGGTCTCAAGGTCTCAAAGGCCCCTGCGGGGCGCGGGCGGCAGTGCCGCCGGGAGCTGGTGGAGCCCGGTGTACTGCCGCCCCTGCACGGCGCCGCCCGCCATGCCCGCGCCGCTCATCTGCCAGGCGACGCCGCTGTGCGCGGGGTACGGCTGGAGGCTGGGGACGGGCTGGGGGTGCGGCATCTGCGGGTGCTGCTGGTGGGCGGGGCGGAAGCTGTGCGCCCCGGTGTGCCCGAGCGCGGCGAAGCCGCGGAAGCCGAGGTCGTCCTCGCCGCTGCGATCGCCCGGCAGCGCCCGGAAGGACCTGCGGTACTCGGAGTACAGCGCGTCGTAGATCGGCGTGGGCGAGTGGGCGCCCGTGAAGTCCTGCGCGGGGCGCATGTTGGGGATCTGTGACTGGTACGGCTGGCGGGAGGGCTCGTATGCGTGCACGTAGGTGCCAACGACCCCGGCAGCCCCGGGATGCGGGCTGACGGCGGATATCGCGCACCACCGGATGCACGGGGCCTTCCGGGCGCACGCGGGGGCTCGCCGCCGACCGGCCCCGGCCGGAGCCGGACCGGCGGCGGGTGCCGTGACGAAGAGCGGCGCGGCTCCGGGGGAACGGCGGCGGGCTCTGGACGCACGGCGGCGCGGCTCCGGACGAACAGCGGCGGTCCGGACCGACGGCGGCGGGGGCCCGGACCGGTGCGTGGTCCGGGCCCCCTGCGGTGCGGGCGCGCCCGTGGCGGTGCGGGGGTCAGCTCACGTGCCCGCCAGCGGCATCGCCACCGACACCAGGGTGCCGTCGGAGGCGGCCTTCTCCAGGGCGTCGCGCAGCAGGTCCTCGCGGGGCTGCTGGCCGATCGCGCCGACCGGGGCGGCGAAGACCAGGACGCGCTGGGTGCGGTTGGCCGCCGCGCGCCAGCCCTCGGTCACCTGGAGCGGCTGGTGGGCCTGCCACCAGGAGACGGGGCTGGAACCGGCGCCCGTGCCCGGCTGGAGGATCGCGTGCAGCTGGCCCATGGCGAGCAGCACCGACCAGCCCGAGAGCACCGAGGGCATCCGGCCGACGTCGGTGACCGGCACGAAGCCCTGCTCGATGAGGAGGGGCAGGAACTCGTCCGTCGGCCCCGTGGAGCCGGGGCGGGCGATGGGGGCGGTCGGCTCCACCACGAGCGCCGGGTGCAGCGCGCCCTCGATCAGGATGAGGCCGCTGGTGATGCCGAGGACGGCCTGCCGGGGAGCGGCGCCCCCGAACTCGTCCCCGGTGATGGACCGCACGGCCCCCTGGAGCTGCTCCTCGGAGACCTGGACGACCTGGGAGGGGATGCAGGAGGCATGGGCGAAGGCGAGGACCGCGGTCTCCTCGCCGACGAAGAGGACGGTGCTGGTGGCTTCGTTCTCGGAGTCGCCCGGGGTGCGGCAGGAGGTGCAGTCGTAGCTGCCCGGGGCGTTCTCGCCGGCGAGCAGCCGGTCGGCTTCTTCGTCGCCGATCTCGGCGCGGACGTCCTCGCTGACGTCGAGCATGCGCGGCACGGGTGGCTCCTACTGGATGCGTCGCCGGGTGGTTCCCGGCTCTTGAAAGGACAACGGCGGATCTGTGGCAGGGGTCACGCCCCGGGCCGGGCGTAATCCGACGGCCGTGCGCGGAGGGTGAGAGCGTGGCCGGAATCTCTCACTCCACGTCAACCGGTCGTGCAGGTGCGGAAGTTGGACCGGTGAGGTGAGTCACAGATCGGGAGAGTCGGGGGTCGACAAATCCTGAAATCCCTCAATCAAGTGGGTGTCCGGAAATGGCCGTTACCTGCGGTAACTGCCAACTGGCCTGGAATGACGAGGCATTGGTTGATACCAGGGTGATCCGGTCCCTACATTCCCCGCCGTGTGCACCGAGCACCGCCCGGGACAGCCCGCCCCGTACGGCCGCACGACCTGTACGACTCGTACGACCGCACGACACGCACTCAGCACGGCCCCAGCGGGCGGGGCGGCACGGACCGAGACGCCGGACGCGTCGCAGGGCCGTGCCGTCCGGGGAGACCCGGGTCCTTCGGAAGAGGGACTTCATGTCTGTTGGTACCAGTCGTTCCAGCTCCGGGCGCGGTCGTGGCACGGCGGCGGTGATCGCCGCGGCCGTCGCGGCGGCCCCGCTGGCCCTGCTCGCCGTCTCCGCCGGCCCGGCGGGCGCGGCGGACGGTGCGGTGTGGGACCGCATCGCGCAGTGCGAGAGCGGAGGAAACTGGCACATCAACACCGGCAACGGCTACTACGGCGGGCTCCAGTTCTCCGCCGGTTCCTGGCGGGCGCACGGCGGCGGGGCGTACGCGTCCACCGCCGACCGGGCCAGCCGGGCGCAGCAGATAGCCGTCGCCACCCGGCTCCAGCGGTCGCAGGGCTGGGGTGCCTGGCCGGTCTGCGCGGCGCGGGCGGGCGCCTACGGGGACGCGCCCTCGGCGCCGAAGCCGTCGGCCCCGAGGAAGACGGCCCCCAAGGCGTGGAAGGCGCCCGAACCGGCGGCGAAGCCCGCGCCCAAGCCGTTCCCCAAGCCGGGCGCCAAGCACTTCGACGCCGTTCCGGTCGCGACCGGGAGCCGCGCCGAGGCGCCCGGGAGCCCCTCCGGCGGCCGGTACACCGTGCGCGAGGGCGACACGCTCAGCACGGTGGCCCAGGCGCACGGCACGGACTGGCAGTCGCTGTACGCGGCCAACCAGGCGGTCATCGGCGGCGATCCGGACCTGATCCTGCCCGGCCAGCGGCTCGCCCTGTAGCCGCACCCGCCCGGTGCCCGCGGGCACTTCGGGCGCCACTGCCCCGCCCGGTCGCCCGACCGGGCGGGGCACGTGCGTCCGGGCGGGGCGGCGACCGGCCGCCGCACCGCGCCCCGGCCTACCGCCCCCCGGTCTCCGCCCCGCTCTCCCGCTCCTTGGGCCGCTCGGGCGCCAGGTCGTCGCGGAACGGCGCGAACTCGGGGTGGTGCAGGTCGAAGGCGGGCGACTCGGTGCGGATCCGGGGGATGGTCACGAAGTTGTGGCGCGGCGGCGGGCAGGAGGTCGCCCACTCCAGCGAGCGCCCGAACCCCCAGGGGTCGTCGACCTCCACCTTCGTCCCGTACTTCGCGGTCTTCCAGACGTTGTAGAGGAACGGGAAGGTGGACATGCCGAGCAGGAAGGCGCCGATGGTGGAGACCGTGTTGAGCGCGGTGAAGCCGTCGGCGGCCAGATAGTCCGCGTACCGGCGCGGCATGCCCTCGGCGCCCAGCCAGTGCTGGACCAGGAAGGTGGTGTGGAAGCCGACGAAGAGCGTCCAGAAGTGGATCTTGCCGAGCCGTTCGTCGAGCATCTTCCCGGTGAACTTGGGCCACCAGAAGTAGAAGCCGCCGAAGGTGGCGAAGACGACCGTGCCGAAGACGACGTAGTGGAAGTGGGCGACCACGAAGTACGAGTCGGTCACATGGAAGTCCAGCGGGGGCGAGGCGAGGATGACGCCGGTGAGCCCGCCGAACAGGAAGCTGATGAGGAAGCCGACCGCCCACAGCATCGGGGTCTCGAAGCTGAGCGAGCCGCGCAGCATGGTGCCGGTCCAGTTGAAGAACTTCACGCCGGTGGGGACCGCGATCAGGAACGACATGAACGAGAAGAACGGCAGCAGTACCGCGCCGGTCGCGAACATGTGGTGCGCCCACACCACGACGGAGAGGCCGGTGATCGCCATGGTGGCGCCGATGAGGGTGAGGTAGCCGAAGATCGGCTTGCGGGCGAAGACCGGGATGATCTCGCTGATGATCCCGAAGAACGGCAGCGCGATGATGTAGACCTCGGGATGGCCGAAGAACCAGAAGAGGTGCTGCCACAGCAGCGCGCCTCCCCACTGGGGTTCGAAGACCACCGAGCCGAACCTGCGGTCCGCCTCCAGGACCAGCAGCGCCGCCGCCAGCACCGGGAAGGCCAGCAGCACCAGGATCGAGGTGAAGAGCACGTTCCAGGTGAAGACCGGCATCCGGAACATCGTCATGCCCGGCGCGCGCATCCCGATGATCGTGGTCAGGAAGTTGACCGCGCCCAGGATCGTGCCGAAGCCGGAGAGCGCGAGCCCCATGATCCACAGGTCGGCGCCGACACCGGGGGAGCGGGTCGCCGAGTTGAGCGGCGCGTAGGCGAACCAGCCGAAGGCGGCGGGGCCGTCGGGCACGAGCAGCGAGCCCAGCACGATGAGCCCGCCGAACAGGAACAGCCAGTACGCCAGCATGTTGAGCCGGGGGAAGGCGACGTCGGGGGCGCCGATCTGGAGCGGCATGATCTCGTTGGCGAAGCCGGCGAAGGTCGGGGTCGCGAAGAGCAGCAGCATGATCGTGCCGTGCATGGTGAACATCTGGTTGAAGGTGTTGTTCGACATGATCTGGAGCCCGGGGCGGGCCAGCTCGGCCCGCATCAGCATGGCCATCAGCCCGGCGATCAGGAAGAAGCCGAACGACGTGATCAGGTAGAGGTGCCCGATCTTCTTGTGGTCCGTGGTGGTCAGCCAGTCCACGACGACCCGGCCCGACGTACGGGCCTCCACCGGTTCCGCCTGCGCGCTCTCCGTCTCCGTACCCATCGCCGCCCCCACTCAGGTGTCAGGCATCAGGCCGGTAGCCATGATGCTCGTGCGGTACCCGGTCCGACAGGGTGCCTGGGGGCCCCGATAGGCGCATACGAGCCATCGGGCCGGGGGGTCGCCGAGGGCGGCGGGGAACCCCCTCCGGTGCGGATCGTGTAAGGATGCGGTGAATTCCCCATGACCCGTCAATTTCCGGCGCGGGGCGACCGGACGGTAATTGTGGCGAGTGTTTCCGGACCGCTCCCGAGGGAATTCCGCAATAGACTCCGACGGGCCGCACAAGGTTGAGCGATTTCCAGCCGGGGTGCGCGGAACTCCCCGTACGAGTGACCAAGTTCGAGGTAAACATCGTCCAAGATCCTGTGACACAAGTGTGACCGGCGGGGGACGTGGTACGGACGTGGGTGGGGCAGGGGCCCCGGCTTCCGTCGCCGCCCGAGGCCCCCTACGGTGGCGGGTATGGCACCCGTACCGACGCCCCCCGCCCGCCCCGACGACGCCCCCGACGCCTATGTCGGCCTGCCCGGCGAAGCCGCCGAGCGGCTGGCACGCGCGCGTGGCTGGACCACCGTCAGGTCCCTGCCGCCCGGCTCGGTCATCACCATGGAGTACCTCGAAGGACGGCTGAACTTCGAGGTCGACCACGGCACGGTGACCCGCTGCTGGCGCGGCTGACCCGTCCGCCCCGCCCGCGTCCGCGCGCGACGAAGGCCCCGGCCGCTCCGAGTGGAGCCGCCGGGGCCTTCGTGCCGCGGGGGTGGTGTGCGTACCGGATCCCCGCTGTCCTGGGGGCCGTCGGGCGGCCCGGGGCCTCAGCCGCCGAGCGGGCGGGCCGGTGCCGGGCGCGGGGCGCGCTCGGAGTGCTGGGGGCGCCTGCTGGCCGCCGGCGGGACCGGCGGGCGCTCGGGGCGCGGCCCGGCGTGCGGCGGCCGGGCGGGGCCGCGGACGCCGGCCGGGCGCGAGCCGCTGGCGGCGCCCACCGGCTCGCGCACGGGCGCGTCGTCCTCGCCGGCGCCGCGCTGGGCGAACATCGCCGGCAGCGCGGCGGCCGGAACGGGCAGTGCGGGAGCGGCCGTTCCGTGTGCGCGCCACTTGGCGCGCAGCATGAGGATCAGGGCCTCGGCACGCGCGATCACCGGCTCGCACCAGGGCAGGGCCAGCAGGATGAGCAGCCCGGCCGCCCAGCCGAGGAGCACGTCGCTGACCCAGTGCGTACCGAGGTAGACGGTGGTAGCGCCGACGCCGAGGGCGACCATCGCGGAGATCACCGAGAGCCAGCGGCGGGCGCGCGGGGTGGTGGCCAGATAGGCGAGGATGCCCCAGGTCACGACCGCGTTGGCGGTGTGGCCGCTGGGAAATATATCGCCGCCCGCGAAGAGCTCGGCCGAGCCGATCTGCGTCGCGTAGTGCGGACCGAGGCGGCCGAGGCCGAGCTTGACCGCGCCGACCGTGATGTTGAGGAGCAGCAGCGAGGCGCCGAGCGCGAGCAGCGGGCGCAGGGTGTGCTGCCGCCACGACCGCCAGCCCAGCCAGGCCGCGACCATCACCGCGGTGGGGCCGCGCTGGCCCAGGACCACGAAGTAGTCGAGGAAGGCGTGCAGCTGCGGCCACTGCTCGTAGGGCCGGAACAGCATGACCTTCCAGTCCAGCTCGACGAGCCAGGACGAGGCGAGCACGGCGACGACGATGGCGACGTAGAACGCCATCGTCGCGCTGAAGAGGATCACGCGGTGACGGCTCATCCGCGGGATCACTATCTTCGGTGGCTCGGGCTCCCGGTCCAGGCGGGCGAAGATTCGGTCGGTACGCACTCAATCGACGTTACAGCGAGTGAGTGACGGCCCAGGCCGATCCGGCGGCTTTGTGATGACGATGTGATGTGGAGTATGTCTCACGTCACCGTTTATTCCCGGGCCCCGGAAATGCGCGGATGACCTTGGTGTCTATTCCTTCGCGGGTCACCCCGGGAAGGCACTGTGAATCCCGTGAATTGGTTCTCCGGGAAGCGGGCCGGAATTCATCGTTCAGCCATGGGGCCCGGCACCCCGTGCCGAGATCGTCCGGCACCGGGTGCCAAGATCATTATTGCGGACCGGCGGTGCCCGTGTGCCGTTGGTGACGGATGTGGCGCACGCCACACCACGGGCCGGTGGCGGTGAGAGGTGTACCACGTGTCGGTGGCTTGAACTCGCGTACGCTGACGGCTCACTCGCTCGTCGATGCCGGGCCCACAAGACCGCGCAGGTCCAGGGTCCGCCGAGAGCGGGGAAGACGCGTCACCGCAGGGCACGACGCGTCCCGGGACCCCGGCAGCGGGGCCGCCGTACAGGAGGTACACACATGGCAGGAACGACCACGGACGCCGCACGCGCGCGTGCGCAGGCCGACGGTGCCAACCGCTGGGTCGTCCTCGTCGTCCTCTGTGTGAGTCTGCTGCTGGTCGCGCTCGACGCGACCGTCCTGCACGTCGCCGTGCCCTCGGTCACCGAGGACCTGCGCCCCAGCGCCGTCGCGCTGCTGTGGATCGTCGACGCCTATCCGCTGGTCTGCGCCGCCCTGCTCATCCTCTTCGGCACCCTCGGCGACCGCGTCGGCCGCCGCCGGGTGCTGCTGCTCGGCTACGGCATCTTCGGGCTCGCCTCGGCGGTCGCCGCGCTCGCCGGGTCGGCCGAGGTGCTGATCATGGCCCGCGCGCTGCTCGGCGTCGGCGGCGCGATGATCATGCCCGCCACCCTCTCCATCCTGCGCGCGGTCTTCCCCGACCGCCGCGAGCGGGCCACCGCCATCGGCATCTGGACCGCCACCGCCGCGATCGGCGCCGCCACCGGGCCGGTCCTCGGCGGCTTCCTGGTCCAGCACTTCTGGTGGGGCTCGGTCTTCCTGGTCAACATTCCGCTGATGGCGCTGATCCTCCCGCTCGGCCGCAAGCTGCTGCCGGAGTCGAAGGGCAGCAGCGACGGGCCCTGGGACGTGCTCGGCGCGCTGATGGCCGCCGCCGGAGTGCTCACCCTGGTGCTCGGGGTGAAGCGGCTCGGCGCGGGCCACGGTCCGCTCGACGTGTGGACGCTGGCGCCGCTGTGCGCGGGCACCGCCCTGCTGATCCTGTTCGTACGGCGGCAGAAGCGCCGTGCGCATCCGCTGGTGGACATGCGGATGTTCGCCCGGCCCACCTTCTCGACCTCGGTCGGCTGCATCGTCCTGGCCATGCTGGCGCTGGTGGGCCTGGAGCTCATAGCCGTGCAGTACCTCCAGCTGGTGCTCGGGCTCGGCCCGCTGGAGACCGGTCTGCGGCTGCTGCCGCTCACCTTCGCGGCGATGGCCGCCGGGGCCACCGGTTCGTACACCCTGCGCGCGCTCGGCCCGCGGACCATGGTGGTCTGCGGCTTCGCGCTGACGGCCGCGGCCGTCCTGCTGCTCGTACTGATGGGGCAGCACGACCGGCCCGCCCTGCTGACCTGCGCGTTCATAGTCCTGGGCTTCGGGCTCCAGACGACCCTCTTCGGGGCGTACGAGTCGATGCTCAGCGAGGCGCCCGCCGAGTGCGCGGGCGGCGCCGCCGCGATCGGCGAGACCTCCTACCAGCTCGGCGCGGGCATGGGCATAGCCCTGCTCGGCAGCGTGATGAACGCGGCCTACGGCCCCGCCCTCTCCTCGGTCCCCGGCGTCCCGGGCGAGGCGTCGGCGGGCGCGGCCAACTCGCTGGGCGAGGCGTACGACGTGGCGGACCGGCTCGGCGGCCCGGCGGGCGCGGCCCTGCGCACCGCCGCCCGGCACGCCTTCGTCCACGGTCTGCATGTGACGCTGCTGGTCAGCGCGGGGCTGCTGGTGCTGGGCGCGCTGGCCGCGCTGCGGCTGCCCCGGGTGATGGAGTGCGGCGTGCCGTGCGCCGAACCGGCGGCGCTGCCCGAGCAGCGGGCCGAGCTCCAGGTCCGGGTGCCGGCCGCGGTGGCCGCCGAGGCGGCCGGGTCTGGACGCGCGGGACACTGAGCCGTAACGTCGGCGCCCGGCGATAACTATCACCGCTAGTTTTGTCCGGGCCGCACCCCGGCCCCGCACGTCCAGGTAGTGACCCACAGGTTCCGACCCACGGGCTCCGCGCGAGCCTTCGGAGGCATCCTCATGTCCGCACCCGCCAAGCTGCCCCCCTTCGACCCGGCCGACCCCCTCGGGCTCGACGACCTGCTGAGCCCCGAGGACCTCGCGATCCGCGACACCGTCCGCACCTGGGCCGCCGAGCGGGTCCTGCCGCACATCGCCCAGTGGTACGAGGACGGGGAGGTGCCCGTCCGCGAGCTCGCGCGCGAACTCGGCGACATGGGTGC
Organism: Streptomyces sp. cg36; assembly: GCF_041080675.1. NCBI lineage: Bacteria > Bacillati > Actinomycetota > Actinomycetes > Kitasatosporales > Streptomycetaceae > Streptomyces > Streptomyces cyclosori. The sequence continues at coordinate 6,219,190 of NZ_CP163520.1, forward strand.
GCTCGGCATGTCCCTGACCGGCTACGGCTGCGCGGGCGCCACCGCCGTCCAGTACGGCCTGGCCTGTCTGGAGCTGGAGGCCGCCGACTCCGGCATCCGCTCGCTGGTCTCGGTCCAGGGCTCGCTCGCCATGTACGCGATTTGGAAGTACGGCTCCGACGAGCAGAAGGAGCGGTGGCTGCCGTCGATGGCGGTCGGCGAGAGCATCGGCTGCTTCGGTCTGACCGAGCCCGACATCGGCTCCGACCCGGCCGCGATGCGCACCCACGCCAAGAAGGACGGCACCGACTGGGTGCTGAGCGGGCGCAAGATGTGGATCACCAACGGCTCGGTCGCCGCGGTCGCGGTGGTCTGGGCGCGGACCGACGAGGGGATCCGGGGCTTCGTCGTACCGGCCGGCACCCCCGGCTTCTCGGCGCCGGAGATCCGGCACAAGTGGTCCCTGCGCGCCTCGGTCACCAGCGAGCTGGTCCTGGACGAGGTGCGGCTGCCCGCCGACGCGGTGCTGCCCGGGGTGGTCGGCCTCAAGGGCCCGCTGAGCTGTCTGTCGCACGCGCGCTACGGAATCGTCTGGGGCGCGATGGGCGCGGCCCGGGCCTCGTTCGAGGCGGCCGTCGACTACGCCAAGGAGCGCGAGCAGTTCGGCCGGCCCATCGGCGGCTTCCAGCTCACCCAGGCCAAGCTCGCCGACATGGCGGTGGAGCTCCACAAGGGCGTCCTGCTCGCCCACCACCTGGGCCGGCGCATGGACGCGGGACGGCTCCGCCCCGAGCAGGTCAGCTTCGGCAAGCTCAACAACGTGCGGGAGGCGATCGAGATCTGCCGCACCTCGCGCACGATCCTCGGGGCCAACGGGATCTCGCTGGAGTACCCGGTGATGCGGCACGCCACCAATCTGGAGTCGGTGCTCACCTACGAGGGCACCGTGGAGATGCACCAGCTGGTGCTGGGCAAGGCGCTCACCGGGCTCGACGCGTTCCGCTAGGGCCTTCGCCGGCGGATCCGCCCGCCGTCGACGTGCCGGGGCCGCGCGGTGCGGGGTCCGGTGAGCGCCCTGCTCAGCTCTGGTTGAAGAAGCCGCCGGTGGCCCGGCCCGCGGCCTCGCCACTGACGATCTGGGTGTCGGCGGGGGTCAGCAGGAAGACCCTCGTCGCCACGCGCTCGATCGAGCCGCGCAGCCCGAAGGTGAGGCCGGCCGCGAAGTCGACGACGCGCTTGGCGTCACCGGGCTCCATGGACGTGAGGTTCACGATGACCGGGACGCCCTCGCGGAAGAGCTCGCCGATGCCGCGCGCGTCCCGGAAGCCGTCCGGCGTCACGGTGGCGATCCGGCGGCCCTGCTCCTCGGCCGCCTCGGAGGCCACCCGCACCCGCGGGTCGGTCACCCAGGCTTCGCCGGACCCGGCTTCCTCGGTGTACTCGTCGTCGTAGTAGCGGTCGTCGTTGTCCTCGACAAGCCCCAGCCAGGCACTCGCCTTGCGCACCGATCCCATGGACGCCTCCTCTCACAGCGGACTTCTTCTTGCTTCTTCTCTCGTTCCGCATCCCTATGGTCGTCCATCATGCGGATAGTGCGCCAAGTGGATAGCCGCCGTGCAGGGGATTCGTGACGGGACTGGTGCAGAAGATGTGGCGAATCGTCAGCTTTCTTCCGCTGTATGACGGGTAACCGATACAAAATATGAACTTCCGTCCGGACGGGTGAGGGCGGGGACGTACGGGTGAACGGTTTCGTCGATACGATGCGTGCCGCACTGTAGATCGAAGCGCCGGGCGGGCAGCCCCGCGCCGCCCGGGGGAGCGTCGTGTTCGGAATCGTCAGGCCCTGTTCGCACCGGCTCACCGAGGGCCTGAAGACCGAGTGGATGGCCCATCTCTGCGGCCTCTGCCTGGCACTTCGCTCCGACCACGGCCAGTTCGCGCGGGTCGTGACCAACTACGACGGCCTGATCGTCTCGGTTCTGACGGAGGCTCAGAGCGAGCGCACCCCGGCCGCCCGGCGCACCGCCGGGCCCTGCCCGCTGCGCGCGATGCGCACGGCGCCGGTCGCCCGGGGCGAAGGGGCCAGGCTCGCCGCGGCCGTCTCTCTGGTGCTCGCCTCGGCGAAGGTCCGCGACCACGTGGCCGACCGGGACGGCCTGTTGAAGCGGCGGCCCGCGGCGCTCGCCGCCCGCCGCGTCGCCACCCGCTGGGACCGGGCGGGCGCGCGCACCGGCGCCTCCCTCGGCTTCGACACGGCGGTGCTGGTCGACGCGGTCGACCGGCAGACCGCGATCGAGGCGCTCGCCGGACCGGGCACCTCGCTGCTCACCGTCACCGAGCCGACCGAGACGGCCACGGCCGCCGCCTTCGCGCACACCGCCGTCCTCGCCGGACGGCCGCACAACGCCGAGCCGCTGGCCGAGGCGGGCCGTCTCTTCGGGCGGCTCGCCCATCTGCTCGACGCCGTGGAGGACCAGGGCGCCGACGCGGCGTCGGGCGCCTGGAACCCGCTGACCGCCACCGGGACCGACCGCGCCGAGGCCCGGCGGCTGGCCGACGACGCCGTGCACGGCATCCGGCTGGCCCTGCGCGAGGTGGACTTCGTCGACGGCAGGCTGGCGCACGTGCTGCTCGCGCACGAGCTCACCCAGTCCGTCAACCGCTCCTTCGGCACCGCGGGCTGCGCCCACGGCGACGGCCACGCCGCGCACGGCGCCCACCAGCCGGGCCCCTACGGCAGCCCGCCGCCGGGCGGCCCGTACGCGCCGGTGCCCGGCAATCCGTACGGGGCCCCGCCGCAGGGCGAGCCGCCCCGGCCGCCCGCGCCGCGCGGCCTGCTCGCGGGGTGCGGCGTCTTCGCCGGGCTCTGCTGCACCTGTCAGCTGTGCTGCGCCGGTGAGTACGAGGGTCCCTGGTCCCGGCGCAAGCGCGAGGGCTGCTGCCGGGACTGCGACTGCTGCGATTGCTGTGACGTCTGTGAGTGCTGCGATGGATGTGACTGCTGTGACTGCGGTTGCGACTGCTGACGTACCGTCACGAACCCTCTATCGAGGGTCACTTGTGTTCGGGGGGTGAGATCCGCGACGCGGGGGTCGCGGACTCGTCCGGGGTGGTGCGAGGGGAGGGGTGCGCGGTGCCGGCCGTGTGAAGGCGTGGGGAGACCGGCGCGCCTGGGCGGCCGGGAGGAACGCGGGCAGGGCGGTCGGCTCAACAGGAAGCGGACCACACTCGACCGAAGTCGATGTGGGAGCGCGTGACCAGCCACTGCTGCGGATGCATGGCCCCAGTGGAACAGGCATTCGCCCGGGGCGTCAACTGCCCCGGGACGGGGCGCTCACAGTGCGGACGGCCTTGACAGCGGACCGTGGGCGCCGCATAGCCTCGGGACCGGACCGTGCTGAGGGGCTGGTCCGCGCCGTGTCCGTGAAGGCACCACCGTGTTCGATCCGCATCCACGGAGCCTTCGCATGCCCCTGCCCACACGCCCCTCCGCACCCGTGCCCGCACGGCCCCCGGCCCCGGCGCGCACCCGATGAACGCGACGCACCCCGCGCCGGACACCGCCTCGGTCGTGATCGTGGGCGCCGGTCCGCGCGGCACCGGATTCCTGGAGCGGCTCGCCGCCAACCTGCCCGAGCTGTACGGGGACCGGCCGCTGGAGGTCCACCTCGTCGACCCGTACCCGCCGGGCGGCGGCCGGATCTGGCGCGCCGGGCAGTCGCCGCTGCTGTGGATGAACTCCATGGCCGAGGACGTCACCATGTTCACCGACGAGACGGTCGAGCTGGCGGGCCCGGTGCGGCCGGGGCCCACCCTCGCCGAATGGGCCGGGCTCGACGGCCAGACCTTCCCCGGCCGCCGCACCCAGGGCGCCTATCTGCGCTGGGTCTACGAGCGGGCGGTCCGGGCGCTGGGCCCGGCCGTGACCGTACGCGAACACCGCACCCGGGTGCTGCGCGTCGGCGGGCCGCGCGAGGGCCGCCAGCGGGTGTGGCTGGAAGGGCGCGCCGAGCCGCTCACCGCCGACCTCGTGGTGCTCGCCCTCGGCCACCTGGACGCCGAACCCGACGACGAGCAGCGGGAGTTGACCGCCTTCGCGGCCCGGCACGGCCTGGTCCACCTGCCGCCCGCCTTCACCGCCGACTGCGACCTGTCGGCCCTCGCCCCCGGCGAACCCGTCATCGTGCGCGGCTTCGGGCTCGCCTTCATCGACCTCATGGTGCTGCTCACCGAGGGGCGCGGCGGACACCACGACGACAGCGGCGCCTACCACCCGTCGGGCCGGGAGCCGGTGCTGTACGTCGGGTCGCGGCGCGGGGTCCCCTACCACTCCAAGATCGGATACGGCTGGCAGGGCGAACGGCCTCCGCTGCCCCGCTTCTTCGGCCCCGAGGCCGTCGGGAAGCTGCTCGGCTCGGCCGCGCCGCCCGACTTCCGGCGGGACGTGTGGCCGCTCATCGCCAAGGAGCTCGGCTTCGCCCACTACCACCGGCTCTTCACCGCCCACCCCGGCCGCACGGCCATGGCCTGGAGCGACTTCGAGGAGAAGTACGCGGCGGCCGGACCCGGCGGCCCCGAGTCGGCGGCCCTGGTCGCCGCCGCCGTTCCCGACCCGGCCGACCGCCTCGACCTGGAGGCCCTCGACCACCCGCTGGACGGGGTGCGCTACCCCTCCGGCGACGCGCTCCAGGAGGGGCTGCGCGCCTACATCGGCCAGGACCTGGCACGCCGTCACGACCCGGAGCACAGCGCCGACCTGGCCGTCTTCCTCGGGCTGCTGAGCGCGTACGGACAGCTGCCGGGCCTCGGCGACCCGGGCCCCTGGTGGCACGGCTTCTTCAGCTACCTGGCGTCCGGGCCGCCCGGACCCCGGCTGCGCCAGCTGCTCGCGCTCTCCGAGGCCGGGGTGGTCCGCTTCCTCGGGGCGGACCTCGTCGTGGAGTGCGACGAGGACGCGGGGGAGTTCCGGGCGGGCGGCGCCAGTGTGCCGGGGGAGTGGACACGGGCGCGCGCCCTGGTCGAGGCCCGGCTGCCCGAGCCGTCGCTGGAGCGCACCCGGAGCCCGCTGCTGCGCGCCCTGCACCGGGACGGCGCCGCCGCCACCGGGACCGGGCTGCTGCACGTGGACCCCGGCGACGGGCGGGTCCTGGACCGCGCCGGGCGCCCGCATCCGCGCCGCTTCGCGCTGGGCCCGCACACCACGGCGCGGGCGGCCGGGGCCTTCACCCGGCCGCGCACCGGCGGCCCCGCGTTCCGGCAGAACGACGCCAGCGCACGGGCCGCCCTGACGCTCCTGCGCGACCTCGCCCGCCATCCCGTCGGCGCCTGACCGGCCGCACGCAGGACCCGGCCGGCGAGTCCGTCGGCCGGATCGCTTCGCCGCACCAGGGGCGCGGGGTCTTCCGCACGGATCGCTCCGGGCCGACACCGCGTTCGCCTCTGGGGTTCCCCACCCCCGTATGGAAGGGTTGACACATGAGCACCGACGCGGCGAGAGACCCGCACGAGGCGGCACAGGAGTGGAAGCACTGGCACGAGCACCGCGTCGCCGCGGTCTCGGCGCCCCACGGCCCCCTGGCCCTGACCGGCACCCACTGGCTCGCGGACGCGGTGGAGGGTCGAATTCCGGCCGTGCCCGGCGAGTGGCGCGAAGACGGCGACGCGCTGGTCCTGCGGGCCGTCGAGCAGGACGGGATCACCCTGGACGGCGAGCCGTTCACGGGCGAGGCCCGGCTGGGCGCCGACCACGCGCCGGTCGGCGAGTCCCGGCTGGCCCAGGGCGCGCGGCGGCTCGTGGTGCTGCGCCGCGAAGGGCTGTGGGCGGTCCGGGTCTGGGACCCCGAGGCCCCGGCCCGGCGCGCCTTCGCGGGCATCGGGGCGACGCCGTACGAGGAGCGCTGGGCGGTGCCGGGCACCTTCCGCCCGTACGACCGGACGCGGACGGTCCGGGTCGCCAACGCCGACGGGGTCGAGCGCGGTCTGGGGCTCGGCGGCGAGCTCGCCTTCGCGCTCGACGGCCGGAACCACACCCTTCAGGTGGCGGTCGAGGAGGACGGCGCGCTCTGGGCGGTGTTCGCGGACGCGACCAGCGGGGACTCCAGCTTCCGGTTCCGTTTCCTGCGCCCCGGCGCACCCGACGCGCACGGACGCGTGACGGTGGACTTCAACCGCGCGCTGCTGCCCCCGTGCGCCTTCGCCGCGCACTTCATCTGCCCCTTCCCGCCCCCGGGGAACACCCTGGACACGGCGGTCGCGGCCGGTGAGCGGACCGTCCTCACCAACTGACCCACCCGTCCCCAACTCCCCGCGGCCCGGCCGAAAGGCGCCCTTGCGCCCGGTGGCCGGGCCGCCGAATACTCCCTAACCAGCGCTTGTCAGGAGCACGGCGGCGCTGCATTGTGCTGCCGCCATCCCTGGCCGCGCCTCACGGGGTCCCCCCACGCCACCCGGGCCCCTCGATTCCCCTCGGGAGGAAAAGAAGTGAGGATCGAGCGCACCACCCCCACCCGCCGCGGCGGTCTCGCGAGACGCACCAAGGCAGTCGCCGTCACCACCGGCTTCCTGGCCGCCGCCGCCCTCGCGGTCCCCACCGCCACCGCCAGCCCGCACCAGGTGTTCAGCGCCCACCAGCTCTCCGCCGCGGGCGACGCCGTGCTCGGCGCCGACGTCGCGGGCACCGCCTGGCACGTCGACCCCGCCGACCACACGCTGGTCGTGACCGCCGACTCCGGCGTCACCCAGTCGGACATCGCCAGGATCAAGCGGCAGGCGGGCGCCAACGCGTCCGCGATACGCGTCGAACGGACCACCGGGAAGATCAGCAAGCTGCTCGCGGGCGGAGACGCCATCTACGCGCCGAGCTGGCGCTGCTCCCTGGGCTTCAACGTCCGCAAGGGCAGCACCTACTACTTCCTGACCGCCGGCCACTGCACCGAGGGCTACCCGAACTACTACACGAGCTCCTCGCACTCGACCTCCATCGGCCCCACGGTCGGCACCAGCTTCCCGGGCAACGACTACGGCCTGGTGCAGTACACCAACACCTCGCTCGCCCACCCCGGCACGGTCGGCAGCCAGGACATCACCTCGGCCGCCAACCCCACGGTCGGCCAGACCGTCACCCGGCGCGGCTCCACCACCGGCATCCACAGCGGCCGGGTCACCGCGCTCAACGCCACCGTCAACTACGGCGGCGGCGACGTCGTGTACGGGCTCATCCAGACCACGGTCTGCGCCGAGCCCGGCGACTCCGGCGGCCCGCTCTACGCCGGCTCCACCGCCCTCGGCCTCACCTCCGGCGGCAGCGGCAACTGCTCCTCGGGCGGCACCACGTTCTTCCAGCCCGTCGTCGAGGCCCTCAACGCCTATGGCGTGAGCGTCTACTGACGGACGGTCCGTGTCGGCGGGCCCCCGCCCGTTCACCGGGCGGGGGCCCGTCCCCGCGGCCCCGGCGGGGCCGACTGGACGTGATACGCCTTTTTGGGAGGATGTCCAAGGCGGAGAGGGCGAGCGGACACACGGGGTGAGTCAGTGAAACGCATCGGAGTGACCGGTCACCGAGACATCCCCTCCGAGGCGTTGGACGACATCCGCTCCGGGCTGCGGGCCCTGCTGTGCGGCCACGACGGCTCACTGGAGGCGCTCTCCAGCCTGGCGGCCGGCGCCGACCAGCTGTTCGCCGCGATCGCCCTGGAGTGCGGCGCCTCGCTGACCGTGGTCATCCCCAGCGGGGACTACGAGAAGGGCTTCGCCGACCCCGCCGAACTGGCCCGCTACCAGGGCCTGAAGCGGCGGGCCAGCCAGGAGGTGCGGATGGACTTCCCGCACTCCACGGACGAGGCGTACTACGCGGCCGGCGCCTACATCGCGGACAACTGCGACCGGCTGGTGGCCGTCTGGGACGGCCAGCCCGCGCGGGGTCTCGGCGGCACCGGCGACATCGTCGCGTACGCCCGCAGCCTGGGGAAGACGGTCACCGTGGTGTGGCGGGACGGGGTGCGCCGCCGGTGACGGCGGTCAACTGCGGAGCCGGGCCAGCCAGTCGGTGTGCTGGGGCGACACCACCCGTTCGGTCTCGTAGACCGCGCCGGCCCACTCGCGCTCGCTGACCGAGCTCTCCATCGCCACGTGCATCTCCATCAGGTCCTGCTCCACCAGCGAGTGGGCCGAGATCAGCGGCTGGTGGCGGCGGATCTCGCTCCACGCCAGACAGGCCGCGGCGGCCGCCGAGAGCAGCCCCGCCACTTTGACCCCCTGCGCCGCCCCGAACATGTGCAGCGTCGCGAAGAGCAACGCGAGAACGGTGAGCAGGGTGATCGCCGAGGTCCACAGCGCGGTCGCCCGCCGGGACGCCTCCTGGCGGCGCCGGTACCAGTTGCGCTGCTCGATAAGACGGTCCCGCACGTACGTCTCCTTGCGTACGGTGAACGCCTTGGCCCGTAACTCGCGCATCGGCGCGGTGATGAGGGGCGCCCCCGACAGCGGTGACGTGCCCCCTTCGCGCGGGTCCTGCCAGCCGACCTTGCGCAGCTCCCGCAGCCCTTCCTCCAGACGGAGGGTGAACAATTCTTCGGGATCCGGTGAGTGGGCGTCAAACGGAGCACCGTGGACCGCGTACCGCCAGCACATGGATTTGATGAACTCCGCGGCCGAACGGTTCAGTTGCCAATGCGATTTCGCGTGCCCGCGGGCGGCGCGGAAGCTCACCGCGAGCACCCCCGCGTACGCCAGTGCGCTGAGCGCGCTCGTCAGCTGGAAGTCACCACCGAGCGTCATCTTCCACGGCAGGGCCGCCAGCGCCGCCCCCACCACGAGCAGGCACAACTGCCAGCGGGTGACGTTCACCGCGGCCCGCTGGCGCCCTATCGCGAGTGAGTCCGCGTGATGGAAGAGACCCGGCAGGTCGGCGTTGCGGAAGACCATGCTTTGCAGAGGACCGGGAATCGCCGTCACATCCACCCCTGTCTGCGGTTTTAGTCATCACTCTTTCGATGGAACGTCTCGTTCCGTACACCTTCCGCCATTGCTGGGCCACCTGTTCACGGCAACTGGTCGTGCTCAGTTGCCAACAGTGGCCAAGAGAGTAAAGTCGTCCCGCCGACACTGCAACGGTGCATGTCGTCGGCACCACTGTCCACATGCAGGAATTACCCATCAAGGACGGCCGTGAAGACCTCTGTGAATTCTCTCTCCTTCGCCCCTGCGAAGAAGAGCCGTGTGCCCCTGGCCGAGATCGACGTCCGCGGCGCCGACGCCGCCCAGAAGCTCGGCCGCGTGCTGCCCTCGTCAATCGGCCGCCCCGCGCAGGCGTCGACCTTCAACTCCGCTCTCTAACCCTGTCGGAGAGCTCTAGACTGGCGGAATGACTGGACCCGTGGTCCCATTCCGCGAGATCGTTCTCAAGGTTCACAGCAGATGCGATCTTGCCTGTGATCACTGTTATATCTACGAAGCCCCTGATCAGAGTTGGCGCACCCGCCCCAAGGCAATCTCTGACGAGGCGATTTCCCGGACGGCGCGGCGACTGGCCGAGCACGCCGGGAGACACGTACTGCCCTCCGTGTCAGTGATCCTGCACGGAGGGGAGCCGCTGCTGGCGGGCCCCGCCCGGCTGCGCCGGGTGTGCGAGGAGCTGACCGCCGCCCTCGACGGCGTCGCGGAACTCGATCTCCGTGTACACACCAATGGGATCCAGCTCAGCCCCCGCTACCTCGACCTCTTCGACGAGTTCGGGCTCAAGGTCGGCATCTCCCTCGACGGAGACCGCGCGGCCAACGACCGCCACCGCCGCTTCGCCGACGGCCGCACCAGCCATCCGCTGGTCCTGCGCGCGATCGACCTGCTCCAGCAGGACCGTTACCGCCACCTCTTCCTCGGCCTGCTCTGCACCATCGACGTCGCCAACGACCCGGTCGCCGTGCACGACGCGCTGATCGCCCTGGACCCGCCGCGCATCGACTACCTGCTGCCGCACGCCACCTGGGACGCGCCCCCGCCCCGCCCGCGCGGCTCCCGGACGGAGTACGCCGAGTGGATCCTGGCGGCCTTCGACCGGTGGGAGGAACAGGGGCGCCCCGTTCCGGTCCGGCTGTTCGAGTCCGTACTGTCGACGTTGAACGGCGGCCCCAGCCTCACCGAGTCCCTGGGCCTGGCCCCCACCGACCTGGTGGTGGTGGAGACCGACGGCACGCTGGAGCAGGTCGACTCCCTCAAGAGCGCCTACGACGGCGCCGCAGCCACCGGCTTCGACGTCTTCCGGCACTCCTTCGACGACGTCGCCGCCCACCCCGGCGTCCGGGTGCGCCAGCTGGGGCTCGCGGGCGTGGGCCCCGAGTGCCGCTCCTGCCCGGTGGTCCGCTCCTGCGGCGGCGGGCTCTACACCCACCGCTACCGCTCGTCCCGCGAGGCCGAGGGCCGGGACGCCTTCGAGGGCCCCTCGGTCTACTGCGACGACCTGGCCGCCCTGGTGCGGGGCGTCGAGGCCCGCACGGCCGCCCGGAGCGTCCCGGAGGCCGTCACCGACCCCGGCGAACTCGTGGCGGCCCAGCACGAGCTGACCCGCACCCTGCTCGCCCGGCTGCACGCCGATCTGGCCGGGCGCGGCGGCCCCGAGTGGGAGACCACCTGGCGGCTCACCGCGCTGGCCGACGGTCCGGCCCTGGACGAGGTGCTGGCCCAGCCGTACGCCCGGAGCTGGCTGCTCACCACGCTGGAGGCGCTGCGCGAGGGGCGGCCCGACGCCCTGGCCCACGCCCACCGGCTGGCGGCCTACACGGCCGCCGCCGCCGTGCGCGGCCGGCTCGACCTGCCGGTCACCGTTCCGTACACCGACGGCCGGCTGTGGCTGCCCACCCTCGGCGAACTGCGCGTCGGGGCCCCGGGGGAGTCCGGCCGGATCGAGGTGATCGCGGCCGAGAAGGGGTTTCGCGCCGGACGTGAGGGGTTCGAGGTTGAGGTGGAGTGCCCGCGCGAGCCGTGCGGCGACTGGCTCCCGGTGCGCGGACTCGGCCGGGACGGGGCGCCCGATCCGGCCCTGGACGACCTGGACCCGTACCGCGACTGCTTCGGGCGGCCGGTCAGCGCGCGGCTGGGGCTCGCCGCGGCCGACGAGTGGAGCGGGCGGCTCGGCGCGGCCTGGGGGCTGCTCTCGGCCGCCGCGCCCGCTCACGCCGCTGCCGCGGCCACCGCGCTGACCACGCTCACCCCGCTGGCAGACGGCGGCGAACCGGCCGTGGGGCGGCACGCCTACGGGGCGCTCGGGGTGCCGGTGGGGCTCACGGGGGAGGCGTTGGCGCTGGGGCTGCTGCGCGGTTCGCGCCGGGCCGCCTTCCGCGCACTCCTCGACGTCGCGGATCTGTACGCCTTGGACGGCGCCTGGCAGCATGCCGTCGACTGGCGCGCGGAGCCGGTGGAGATCTCCGTCGCGCTGGCCGAAACGCATGAGCGGGTGGCGGTCGCCGCCTACGACAGGAGTGCGCGCACCCTGGCGGAGACCCGGCGCTCGCTGGAAGCTCTTGAGGAGGCGGCCGAACTCACCGTCAGCGGGAAGGCCCTGCTCGCCGCCGTCGTGCTGGAGTGGGAAGAGGCAGCCCGTGGATGAACGAGCCGCAGCATCGCTGGAGAGCGCCTTACTGGACGACCTGGTCGCCATGGGGGTGAGGGAGGGGGACACGCTGCTCGTGCACGCCTCGTTGAGTGGTCTGGGGCACGGCCCGCGCGTCCTGGGGCAGGCGCTGTGCGCGGCGGTCGGGGGGCGGCTCAAGGGCACCCTGGTGGTTCCCGCGTTCACCCCGGAGAACTCGCTGACCTCGTCCGCCCACCACCGCCGCGCCCGGCAGGCGCGGGACCCGGCCGCGTACCGGGAGTTCCGCCGCAGGATGCCGGCCTTCGACCCGGAGCACACCCCCAGCCAGGGAATGGGCCGGCTGGCGGAGTGGGTGCGCACCTCGGAGGGGGCGGTCCGCAGCGGCCATCCGCAGACCTCCTTCGCCGCCTGGGGCAGCCGTTCCCTGGAACTGATGGCGGAACACGAACCGGATTGCCACCTGGGGGAGAGGTCGCCGCTCGCGGCGCTCTGCCGCAGCGATGCCAAGGTTCTCATGATCAATGTCCCATTCGCCGTGTGCAGCGCCTTTCACCTCGCGGAATACCGTTATTGCCGCAACCCGCCGAAGAAGCTGTACAGCTGTGTGGTGCGCGACGAAAGTGGACGCAGGGGATGGTTCCACTATCCCGACGTGGATCTCGACGACAGCGACTTCGAGACGATCGGGGCGGACCTTCCGGAGGAAATGCGCATCAAGTGGCAGCTGGGACGGAGAACGGCCCGGTTGTTTTCGATCAAGGGGGCGGTGGACCATGCGGTGGAGTGGATGACCGAAAAGCGGCCTTGTTTGACCGAACGCTGAGGGGATGGAGCGTCGTGCGCTCCGGAATGATGTTCTTCAATACTGCAGGACGGGGGTCGTGTGCACGCATCAGCGCAGCCGCGTCCGGCCGACCAACATCGGCCCTACTTCTTTCTGAGTTACGCGCACACGCCGAGGTACGGGGCGGGCGGCCCGGACCCCGACATGTGGGTGGAGCGGCTCTTCCGTGATCTCTGCGGCCATGTGATGGCCATGACCGACCTGCCCGCCGGCGCGCCCGCCGGCTTCATGGACCGCGAGATACGGTCGGGCGAGGGCTGGTCGGAGCGTCTGGGCGAAGTCCTGGCCTCCTGCCGGGTGTTCGTGCCGCTGTTCTCGCCGCGCTACTTCGCGAGCGAGATGTGCGGCCGGGAGTGGTACGCGTTCGAGCAGCGCACCATCCAGCACCAGGCGTACACCAACCGCCCGGCCGAGGCGATCGTGCCGGCGCTGTGGGTACCGGTCCCGCCCGAACAACTGCCCGGCCCGGCAGAGCGGTTGCAGTTCAACCACCGGGCCTTCGGCGACCGCTATGTCACCGACGGCCTCTACGGGCTGATCAAACTGCGGATATTCGCCGAGGAGTACGAGCGGGCCGTCTACGAGCTGGCGAAACGGATCGTGAGCGTCGCCGACGCCACGGCCATAAGGCCCGGCCGGCACGTCGACTACCGGCTGGCGCCCAGCGCCTTCGGCGCCGCCGCGAGCGAGGGCCCGCGCCCCATGCACGTCACCGTGGCCGCCCCCACCCGGCACGAGCTGCCCGAGGGCCGCGACGGCGCGTACTACGGCGACAGCCCGCTGGAGTGGAACCCGTACCATCCCGTCTCCGCCCGGCCGCTGGCGCTGGTCGCCGAGGACATGGTGCGCTCGCTGAACTACCAGACCACCGTCTCGTCCTTCGACGAGGAGGTGCTCCACCTCGACGGGAAGCAGCCGCCGTCCCGCCCCGAGGTGCTGCTCGTGGACCGCTGGGCGCTGGAGGACGACGACCGGCGGGCCCGGCTCGCCGCCTTCGACGCCGAGCACCGCCCGTGGGTGAGCGTGGTCGTCCCGTGGAACCGGGAGGACCAGCAGAGCCGGGCGTCCGAGGTCGAGCTGACCCACCGGCTGGAGGAGACCATGCCCTCCAAGATGCGCCAGGGCCGGGCCGCGTGCCGGGCCGCCGCCAAGGGCGTGCCCAGCATGGAGGCGTTCGGGCAGATACTGCCCCAGGTCGTGGAGGCGGCGGCACAGCAGTATCTGAGACACGCGACGGTCTATCCGCCCGCAGGGGGAGGGCACACCGAACGGCCGCGCCTGGTCGGGCCGATGGGCACCGATTTCGGCACCACGCAGTACATCCCCGACAGGCTCGATCACGCGCCCGATGCGGAGGAGACGGATGACAGCCAGTCGTGACGGACGCATCGTCACGTTCTACTCGTACAAGGGTGGTACGGGCCGCACCATGGCCCTCGCCAACACGGCCTGGATCCTTGCCGCCAACGGCAAGCGCGTCCTCGCGGTGGACTGGGACCTGGAGGCCCCGGGGCTGCACCGCTTCTTCCACCCGTTCCTCGACCCCTCGACCCTCGGCGCCACCACCGGGGTCATCGACCTGATCACCGAGTACGCCTGGGCCGCCACCAGCCCCGTGCCGCGCTCCGACGACTGGCACCGCGACTACGCGCGCATCCAGCCGCACGCGGTCTCGCTCACCCCGGAGGCGCTCGGCTGGCAGTTCCCCGACGGCGGCACCCTGGACTTCGTCTCCGCCGGCCGGCAGAACCGCGAGTACTCCGCGACCGTCTCCACCTTCGACTGGGACAACTTCTACGACCGCCTGGGCGGCGGCCACTTCTTCGACGCCCTGCGCGAGGACATGAAGGAGAACTACGACTACGTCCTGATCGACAGCCGCACCGGCCTCAGCGACATCGCCGACATCTGCACCGTCCACCTGCCCGACGTGCTGGTGGACTGCTTCACCCTCAGCGACCAGTCCATCGACGGCGCCGCCTCCGTGGCCCGCCAGATCGACGAGCGCTACAGCGGCCAGAACATCCGCATCCTGCCCGTCCCGATGCGCATCGACGAGGGCGAGAAGGAGAAGGCGGACGCCGGCCGGGCGCTCGCCCGCCTCAAGTTCGACCGCTTCCCGGCCGGGCTCTCCGGCGACGAACTCACCGCCTACTGGGGCGCGGTGGAGATCCCGTACCGCCCCTACTACGCCTACGAGGAGACGCTGGCCACCTTCGGTGACGAGGCCGGGCTCTCCAACTCGCTGCTCTCCGCCTTCGAGCGCCTCGCCTCCGTCGTCACCGAGGGCCGCATCACCTCGATGCCGACCGTCAACGAGGAGATCCGGCTGCGGATCCGGGACGCGTTCACCCGCCGCAGGCCCGCGCTCCCGGCCGACCTGTTCCTCAGCTACGTCGCCGAGAACCGGATGTGGGCCGACTGGATCGAGTCGGTCCTCACCCGCGCCGGGTTCCGGGTGGTGCCCCGTGACGTATCGGCCGAGCCCAGCGGCGCCGACGGGGAGGCGGTCGCCGCTGAGAACGCCGCACGAACCGTGGTGCTGCTGTCCAGCGCCTACCTCAAGTCGGCCCGCGCCGTGGAGATCTGGTCCCGGGCCGCCGCCGAAGACCCCTCGGGCGCCCGCCGCCAGCTGCTGCCGCTGCGGGTCGGCGACGTCCGGCTCACCGCGCCCTACATCGACCGCAACCCTGTCGACCTGTTCCGCCTCGACGAGGTGCACGCCACCACCGCGCTGCTGCGCGCGCTGGAGCGCCCGGTGCAGATCAGCGACGGGGTGGCGCCCGGCCCGCGGTTCCCCGGCACCGTCCCCAAGATCTGGAACGCGCCGCCGCGCAACCCCGGCTTCACCGGCCGCTCGCTGGTCCTGGAGCGGATGCGGGACCAGCTCGGCGGCGGCCTCGCCGTGGTCCTGCCGCAGCCCCAGACGCTCTACGGACTCGGCGGCGTCGGCAAGACCCAGGTGGCGATGGAGTACGTCCACCGGTTCATGGCCGACTACGACCTGGTCTGGTGGATATCCGCGGAACAGCCCGACGACGTGGTGGCCGGGCTCGCCGAACTCGGCTCGCGGCTGGGCGTCCAGGGCGGCGACGACATGAGTTCGGCCTCCCGCGAGGCCATCGACCTGCTGCGGCGCGGGGTGCCCACCTCGCGCTGGCTGCTGGTCTTCGACAACGCCGACGACCCCGAGCAGCTCAAGCGGTTCTTCCCGCCGGGCGGGCCGGGCCACGTCCTGGTGACCTCCCGCAACCAGACCTGGTCGCAGTACGGCGACGCGCTGCCGGTCGACGTGTTCCTGCGCGAGGAGTCCGTGGAGCACCTCCAGCGGCGCGCCCCCGGCCTCTCGGCGGAGGACGCCGACCAGGTCGCGGTCGCGGTCGGTGACCTGCCGCTCGCCGTCGAACAGGCGGCGGCGTGGATCGCGGAGACGGCGACGCCGGTCGCCGCCTATCTGGAGCAGCTGGCCCAGCAGGCCCCCAGCGTCCTCGCGCTCAACCAGCCCGCGGGCTACCCGGAGCCGGTCGCGGCCACCTGGAACGTCTCCATCGAGCGGCTCAAGCAGCGCTCGCCCGCGGCGGTCCGGCTGCTCCAGCTCTGCGCGTTCTTCGCCCCGGAGCCGATCTCCGCCAACCTCCTCTACAGCAAGGAGATGATCGACGCCCTCAAGCCGTACGACGCCACGCTCCAGGAGAAGCTGGTGCTGGGCCGGGTCATCCGGGAGATCGGCCGGTTCGCCCTCGCCAAGGTCGACCAGGTCGGCAGCTCCATCCAGGTGCACCGGCTGGTCCAGGCCGTGATCCGGGCGCAGTTGAGCGAATCGGAGCAGATGGACGCGCAGCACGCCGTCCACCGCATCCTGGCGGGCGCCCGGCCGGACGCCGACGAGCCGATCGACAACCCGGAGACCTGGCCGCAGTTCAACACCATCTGGCCGCACCTCACCCCGTCCGAGGCGCGGCTCTGCAACGACTCGGAGACCCGCCGGCTGCTCATCGACCGGGTGCGCTACCTCTGGAAGCGCGGTGACTTCAACGCCGCCGCCAACACCGCCGAGGACCTGCGCGAGGAGTGGCGCGAGAAGCTCGGCCCCAACGACCTCCAATACCTCTACCTGCGCTTCCACCTCTCCAACATCCTGCGCTCGCGCGGACGTTACGTGGAGGCGATGGAGCTGGACGAGGAGACCCTGGCGCGCCAGACGGAGGTGCTGGGCGCCTCGCACCCGCACACGTACATGACCACCAGCGCCCTGGCGATGGACCTGGGCGCGCTCGGCCAGTACAGCAAGGCGATGGAGCTGGCGACCGAGGCGCACGAGGGGTTCCGGCAGATCTTCGACGAGTCGCATCCGCGCACCCTCGCCGCCGCCAACAACCTCGCCCTGAACATGCGCATGCTCGGCCAGTACGCCCGGGCCCGCGAGCTCGACCAGGAGGTCTACGACCGCCGCACCGAGGTGCTCGGCCCGGACCACCCCTACACCCTCTCCTCCGCCATGAACCTGGCCCGCGACCTGCGCGAGGTCGGGCGGTACGAGGACTCGGTGACCCTGCTCAGCCGCACCTACGACCTGTACAAGGAGCAGCTGGGCCGGACCTTCCCGGGCACCCTGGCCGCGGCCAAGAGCCTCGCCGTGTCGCTGCGCCGGGCGGGCCGGCTCGACGACGCGCGGCGGCTGACGGCGGCCACCCGCAACCGCTACCGCGCCAAGTACACCTCCGCCAACCCGGACTGGCTGGCCTGCGACCTGAACATGGCCGCCGACCTGTTCGCCGCCGGGGACGCGACGGCGGCGCGGGACGCGGCCCAGGAGGTCGTCGACGAGTACGTCAAGGTGCCGGGGGAGCGGCATCCCTACACCCTGGCGGCCGTCAACAACCTGGGCATCTACCAGTGGGCCTGCGGTGCGCTGGACATCGCCGAGACGCTCTTGCAGAACACCATACGGACCATGAGCGACATACTCGGGGAGAACCATCCGCACGCCCTGTTCGCCGCCGTCAACCTGGCCAACGTGAAGGCCGACATGGGCGATCTGGAGGGCGCCCTGGAGATCGAGCGCGCCGCCGTGGCACGGCTGCGGGAGGTGCTGGGAGCGCACCACCCGGAGACGCTGGCGTGCAGCGCGAACATGGCGGTCACGCTCGACGGCCTGGGCCGCAAGGAGGAGGCCACGCATCTGCGGGCGGAGGCCGTGGAGGAGCTGCAACGGCTGCTCGGCGAGGACCACGCGTTCGTCCGGATCGCCCGGGACGAGCGCCGGGTGCAGCGCGACCTGGAGCCGCTGGCGGTGTGAGGCGGGGGCCGGTGCGACCGCAGTGATCGCACCGGCCGGGCCGCCGCCCTCCCGGACGGCGGCCCGCCCCTTCGCTCAGTCCTGCTCGATGAGCCAGGTCAGGATGGAGGGCAGGGCGTGCAGGGCGTCGAAGTGCGCGGCCGTCGGCTCCAGCACGGCCGTGGCGCCCGGGATCCGCTCGGCGAGCCAGCGCGAGTGGCCGACCGGGGAGAACACGTCCTTCACCCCGTGCCAGAGCAGCACCTGCCCGGTGATGTCGGCCGGGTCGAACCCCCAGGGGCCGCAGAAGGCCAGCGCGTCGTCGATCCAGCCGTACGCGGAAGTGCGCAGCGCCTCCTGGTAGTTGCGCAGCAGCATGGAGCGCACCCCGGCGTCCTTGACCACCATGCGGTCGGCGTGGGTGAGGTCGCGGCGCAGTTCGTCGAGGAGCTGGATGGGGTTCTTGCGGATCTCGTCCGAGCGCGGGATGAGCCGGGCGGCGAACTCCTCGGGGTCGACCGAGGCGGTGGTGTACTCCTGGACGTTGTAGGCGGTCATCCCCTCGAACCAGTCGAGCCCCGCCGCGTCCCGGGGCGCCAGGGTGACCAGGGCGGCGGTCCGGGTGACCCGCTCGGGCAGCAGCGCGGCGCAGGCCAGCGCGTGCGGGGCGCCGCCGGAGCGGCCGACGACGGCGAAGCGTTCCAGTCCGTAACTGTCCGCGATCGCCTTGACGTCCTGGACCACGTCGGCGACGCTGCGGCCGGCCAGCCGGTCGGAGCCGCCGTAGCCGGGCCGGTCATAGGCGATGAGCTGCATCCGGCGCTGGTAGAGGACCATGCCCCGGGGGGCCGGGCCCAGGCGGCTGCCCGGGGTTCCGTGCAGCAGGAAGACCGGACTGCCCCGGGGATCGCCGAAGCGCTCCACCATCAGATGCCGTCCGTCCGCCGCGCGCACCCGACCGCGCACCCGTCCCCCCTCCGGTCGTGTACCGCCGTATCGGTTGTCGTATACAGGCATCGACTGTTGCGGCATTCCCCTCCCGCCTGCGATTAACCCATTCAGTGAGTGTGACCGGGACTCCCCCCGCGACGGAAGCGGAGTTACCGTCGAAGTACACGTCCGATTCGGACCCTTGGGGGCCGTGATGGTCGAGGCATTGGTGGCGGCGGCTGTGGCTGTCGGATCCGCCGGCATCGTGTACGTACTGGCGGCTGCCCGGGTGGTCAAGCAGTACGAACGCGGGGTGGTGTTCCGGCTGGGCAAGCTCAGGGGTTCGGTCCGGGGCCCGGGTTTCACCCTGATCCTTCCGTTCGCCGACCGGCTCCACAAGGTGAACATGCAGATTGTGACGATGCCGGTCCCGGCCCAGGACGGCATCACCCGGGACAACGTCACGGTCCGGGTGGACGCGGTCATCTACTTCAAGGTGGTCGACCCGGCGGACGCGGTCGTCCAGGTCGAGGACTACCGCTTCGCGGTCTCCCAGATGGCCCAGACCTCGCTGCGCTCGATCATCGGCAAGAGCGAACTCGACGATCTGCTCTCCAACCGGGAGAAGCTCAACCAGGGACTGGAGCTGATGATCGACAGCCCGGCCATGGGCTGGGGCGTGCAGATCGACCGGGTGGAGATCAAGGACGTCTCGCTGCCGGAGACGATGAAGCGCTCGATGGCCCGCCAGGCGGAGGCCGACCGCGAGCGCCGGGCCCGGGTGATCAACGCGGACGCGGAGCTCCAGGCGTCGAAGAAGCTGGCCGAGGCGGCCGGGGTGATGTCGGAGCAGCCGGCCGCGCTGCAACTGCGGCTGCTGCAGACGGTGGTGGCGGTGGCGGCGGAGAAGAACTCGACGCTGGTGCTGCCGTTCCCGGTGGAGCTGCTGCGCTTCCTGGAGCGAGCGGCCCCGGCGGCGCCGCAGACGGCGGCGGCCCCGGCGGAGGACCAGACTGCGCCCGCCCCCGTCGAGGCGCCGACGGCACCTGCCCCCATCGAGGTCGATGGTCCGGAAAACGAAGGTCAACAGCTAAAAGGACCTTCAATCTAAAGATTGTGAGCGGAGTCTCACCTGTGAACCCCAAATGGGTCGCACGGGGGTGATTCGTCCGGATCATGGCGAATGATCATGGCGGCGATGTTGCGGCCGTGTGAAACGAACGGGGCGTACGACACAAGCATTTCGCAATGCCGCTTCCCCGGCCGAATCCGACTTGCCGGGCGTCCGGGGCGCCGCCTCTAATGGCTGCCGATCCCGTCGGACGCACCTCCAGGAGCACGCCCCAGATGTCAACGATCCGCGCCCTGCGCGCAGACCGCACCGGCCTGGCGGCGCTCTGCGCGGTGCTCCTGTTCGTCGTGCTCGCCCTCACCGCCCCCCTGATCACCGCCCTCTACGGCAAGAACCCCACCGAGCACTACGGGCAGAACACCCCCGGACTGCTCAGCCCCGAAGGGCTCCCCGTGCTGCCCAACGGCGGGATCTCCGGGGAGTTCTGGTTCGGCCTCGAACCCGGTCTCGGCCGGGACGTCTTCGCCCAACTCCTGTACGGGATGCGGACGTCGCTGATCGTCGCCGTGGCCGCCACCGCCCTCATCGCCCTCCTCGGCACCGTGCTCGGACTGCTCGTCGGCTATCTCGGCGGCCTGGCCGACCGCGCCTTCACCTTCGTCTGCAACGTCCTGCTCGCCTTCCCCACCCTGCTCCTCCTGCTGGCGCTGAGCCCGGTCGTCAAGACCCGGTTCGTCGACCCCGGGGAGAACGAGCCGGTGTGGATGCAGTTCACGGTGCTGATCGCGGTGTTCGCCGCGTTCGGCTGGGTGCCGCTCGCCATGGTGCTGCGCACCACCGTGAAGTCGCTGCGGGAGCGGGAGTTCATCGAGGCGGCCCGCGCCTCGGGGGCGAGCCGGCGCCACATCCTGGTGCGGGAGCTGCTGCCCAACATCTGGGCGCCGATCCTGGTCAACGTCACCCTCACCCTGCCCGGCATCGTCACCGCCGAAGCCGCGCTCTCCTATCTGGGCGTCGGCATCGACGAGCCGGTCCCGGACTGGGGCCGGATGATCTCCCGGGGCGCGGAGGTCTTCTACGACGACCCCACCTACATGGTCTTCCCCGGCGTGACGATCCTCGTCTTCGTCCTCGCCTTCAACCTGCTCGGCGACGCCGTACGGGACGCGCTGGACCCCCGGACCGCCCGCTGATCCAACGCGCCGCCCCCGCACACCACTTCAGCCGCACCGCGCCATCCGCACCACTTCATCCACGTCACCTCGTTCACCTCGTTCACGTCACTTCGTACGACCGGAGTTCCGCCATGCCCAGAATCAGCCCGCGCACCGCAGCCGTCCCGGCTCTCGCCACCGCCGCCGCCCTGCTGCTCTGCTCCTGCTCGGCGGGCGCGGGCACCGGCGACGGGGGCGGCGGGACCAAGTCCGCCGAGGTCAAGAGCGGGCAGCGGCTCACCGCGACGCTGGGCACCGCCAAGGACAGCAGGGGCCCGGCCCCCGCGATCGCGGACGCCCGGTCCGGCGGCACGGTCAAGGTCGCCAACCTCAACGACTACAGCCACCTCGACCCGCAGAAGATCTACGCGGGCGAGGGCTACAGCACCTCGCTGCTCTGGGGCCGCCAGCTGACCCAGTATCAGGTGGTGGACGGCAAGCCCGTCCTGGTGGGCGACCTGGCCACCGACACGGGCCGCTCCTCGGACGGCGGGCGCACCTGGACGTACACCCTCAAGGACGGCATCGCCTGGGAGGACGGGCAGCCGATCACCTCCGCGCACATCAAGTACGGCATCGAGCGCACCTTCGCCCCCGGCTTCGAGCTCGGGCCCAGCTACTGGCCCGAGTGGCTCACCGGCTCCGAGGACCGCAGCGCCGCCGTCAAGAAGTACGCCGGGCCCAAGCAGGGCTCCCTCGACGCCATCGAGACGCCGGACGCCAAGACCGTCGTCCTCCACTTCCCCCAGCCGCAGTCCGACGTGCCGTACATGGCCGCCCAGTCCTCCTCCTCACCGGTGCGCGAGGACAAGGACACCGGCACCGCCTACGACACCCACCCCTTCGCCACCGGCCCGTACCGGATCGTCGAGCACAAGCAGAACCAGTCGCTCACCCTGGAGCGCAACCCGCACTGGAAGGCGGAGACCGACCCGATCCGCCACCAGTACGCCGACCGCTTCGAGTTCACCTTCGGCAAGAAGATCCTCAACACCGCCCAGGAGGTCCTCAACGGGCGCGGCGACGGGCCGGACACCGTCACCACCAAGAGCGAGGTCCCGCCGGAGCTGTACGCCCAGGCCGGGCGCGACCCGGAGAAGAAGGCGCTGCTCGTCGCGGGGAGCAGGGGCGCCTACACCAACGACCTGTACATCAAGAACAGCCGGGTCACCGACCCCGAGGTCCGCAAGGCCATCCACTACCTCTTCCCGCGCGAGCAGGCCCGCCAGGTGCTCGGCGGCCCGCGCCTGGGCGAGTTCGCCACCACGCTCTCCTCGCCCGCCGTCGTCGGCTGGAAGAAGTACGACCTCTACCCGGTCGCGCCCGGCGGTGACATCGAGAAGGCCAAGGAGCACCTGGCCAGGGCGAAGACGAAGGTGGACACGCTCACCTACGCGTACGAGGCCGACGCGCCGGAGAAGGACCGGCTCGCCCAGGTCCTGGTCGACGCCTTCGCCAAGGCCGGGATCAAGCTGGTCGTGAAGCCCCTGGACAAGGCCGCGTTCACCAACGAGGTCTTCCGCGGCCCGGCCCCCTACGACCTGTGGATGTCCACCAACTCCGTCGACTGGCCCACCCCGGCGACCCTGCTGCCCGACGGCTACGACAGCCGCCTGGACGCCCTCTCCAACGGCATCCGCTACAACAACCCCAAGGTCGACAAGGAACTCGACCGAATCAAGGGGATCGGGGACGCGCAGCAGAAGGCCGCCGCGCTGATCGATCTGGAGCAGGTGGTCATGGCGGACGTGCCGGTCGTGCCGTTCCTCTACACCGCCGTCACCCAGTTCCGCGGCCGCAACATCGGCGGCGCCGCCATCCACCCCATCTACGGCTCCATCGCGGCGGCCGACCTCTACCTGAAGAAGTCCTGACCCCGCCATGACCGGTTACGTCGTCCGACGCGCCCTGCAGGCCGTGGCGGTGCTCCTCGCGATCACCGCCACCGCCTTCGGGCTGTTCTTCGCGGCCCCCTCCGACCCCGCGCTCATCGCCTGCGGACCCAAGTGCGACACCGGGCAGGTCGAGGCCGTACGCCACAGCATGGGCCTGGACCGGCCCGTCGCCGCCCAGTACGCCGACTACCTCGGCGGGCTGGTCGCGGGCCGCACCATCGACGATGTCGACGGCAGCCCCATCGACTGCCCGGCGCCCTGCCTGGGCTACTCCTACGCCCTGCACCAGCCGGTCCTGGACGCGATCGGCGACCGCTTCCCGGCGACCCTGTCACTGGCGGCGGGCGCCCTGGTGGTGATCGCGGTGCTCGGCATCGGGGTGGGCTTCACCGCCGCCCTGCGCCGCGGCACCCGCACCGACCGGCTGCTCTCCACCTTCACCCTGGTCGGCGCCAGTGTGCAGATCTACTTCCTCGGCTACGCCCTCCAGTACCTCCTGGTGTACGCGACGGGTGCGCTGCCCGTGCCCGGCTACACCCCCTTCGGCTCGTCGCCCGGGGCCTGGGCGGCCGGGCTCGCCCTGCCCTGGCTGGTGCTCGGATTCGTCAACGCGGCCGTGTTCGCCCGGCTTTCGCGGGCCCAGCTGCTGGAGTCGATGCACGAGGGGTACGTCCGCACCGCCCGGGCCCGGGGCCTGTCCACCCTGCGCACCCATCTGAAGTACACCGCGCGCGGCGCCGGGGCCCCGCTGGTGCAGCTGCTCGGTCTGGAGGCGGGCGCCCTGTTCGGCGGGGCGTTCATCACCGAGACCGTCTTCGGCATCGACGGCATCGGCAAGCTGGCCGTCGACTCCGTCGTCCAGAACGATCTGCCCACCGTCGTCGGGACCGTCCTGCTCGCCGCCTTCTTCGTGGTGGTGTTCGTCGCGCTCGCCGACCTGCTGGTGGCCCGGCTCGATCCGAGAGTGAGGCTCGTATGAGCGCCCTGAACGCCGAGCGCGCCGCGAGTGCGGAGCGCGCGGGGAGCGCCGTCCTGCGGGTGCGCGACCTGTCCGTCTCCTTCACCGGGCGCGGGGGCGTCCCGGCCCCGGCCGTCCGGGGCGTGTCCCTGACGGTCGGACCCGGTGAAGTCCTGGGCCTGGTGGGGGAGTCGGGGTCCGGCAAGTCCACCGTGGGGCTCGCGGCCCTGGGGCTGCACGATCCCGTACGCACCCGGATCACCGGCAGTGTGGAGGTGGCCGGGACCGAGGTCGTGGGCGCCCCCGAGTCCGTGCTGCGGGGGCTGCGCGGGTCGAGGATCGCGATGGTGTTCCAGGACGCTCTCGCCGCGCTCTCGCCGTTCCACACCGTGGGGGCGCAGCTCGCCGAGGCGTATCGCGTCCACCACCGGGACGCCTCGCGCGCCGAGGCGCGGGAGCGGGCGGCGGCGATGCTGGAGCGGGTCGGGATCGCGGCCGGGCGGGCCGGTGACTTCCCGCACCAGTTCTCCGGCGGGATGCGCCAGCGCGTGATGATCGCGGGCGCCCTGGTGAACGCGCCCGACGTGGTGGTCGCCGACGAGCCGACCACCGCGCTCGACGCCCGGGTGCAGCGCCAGGTCCTGGACCTGCTCGCGGAGCTCGGGCGCGAGAACGGCACCGCCGTGCTCTTCGTCAGCCACGACATGGGCGTGATCGGGGAGATCGCCGACCGGACGGCGGTGATGAGGGACGGCCGGGTCGTCGAGGAGGGGACGACGGCCCGGCTCCTCACCGCCGCCGCCCATCCCTACACCCGGGCCCTGATCGGGGCCGCGCCCACCATGGCCACGGTCCCGGGCAGCAGGCTCGCGACCGTGGACGAACCGGCCCCGGTGACCCCGCCCCGCCCCGCGCGCCCCCGCTTGGCGTCGCACGGCGAAGCCGGGCACCCGGACGGCGTCGCACTGCCCGGGGCCGGGCATCGCGACGGTGCTGTGTCCTCGGGGGCCGGGCATCCGGACGGCGCCTCGCCGCCCGCCCTCGCCGAGATCAGCGGTCTGCGGGTCGCGTTCCCCGGGCGGCGGCCCCTCCTGGGCCGCCGGGCCGAGCCCGTCGTCGCCGTACGGGACGTGAGTCTGCGCATCGCGGCCGGTGAGACCCTCGGCCTGGTCGGCGAGTCCGGCTCCGGCAAGTCCACCACCGCCCGGGTGCTCGCCGGACTCCAGCGGCCGACCGCCGGCACCGTGCGGTTCGACGGCCGGGACGTGTCCGGCGCCGCCGGGAACACCGCGCTGCGCCGCGAGCTCAGCCGGGACGTCCAGCTCGTCTTCCAGGACCCCTACGCCTCGCTCAATCCGCGCCGCACGGTCGAGGAGATCGTCACCACACCGCTGCGGGCGCACACCCGGATGGACCGGGACGAGCGGCGGGAGAGGGCCGCCGGGCTGCTCAAGCAGGTGGGACTCGCGGAGGACCGGCTCGACAGCTACCCGCACGAGTTCAGCGGGGGCCAGCGCCAGCGCATCGGCATCGCGCGCGCCCTGGCCGTACGCCCCCGGCTGATCGTCGCGGACGAGCCGGTGTCCGCGCTCGACGTCTCCGTCCAGGCGCAGGTGCTGAACCTGCTCCTCGACCTCCGCGACGAACTGGGCCTCTCACTGCTGTTCGTCTCGCACGACCTGGCGGTGGTGCGGCACTTCTGCGACCGGGTCGCGGTGATGCGCGACGGCGCGATCGTGGAGGAGGGCGAGCGGGACGCCGTGTTCGGATCCCCGGCCACCGCGTACACCCGGGAGCTGCTCGCGGCGGCCTGCTAGGGCGTGTCCGGGGTGCGCGAGAAGGGGACCGGGGAGGGGAAAACCGGCGAGGGGCTCCGGGGGCTGTCGGCCCGGGTCCTTCAGAGGTGCCCCGGGGAGGCCGGTGACGGGGGGCCGGTCTCCAGGGGGTCCTCCCCGGTTTCCTTCTTGCGCACCCCGGCCATGACCATGGTGACCGCCGCGCCGGCCACCGCCCAGGCGGAGAGCACCAGCAGCGGGCCGGTGACCGCGTTGCCCCGGAAGTAGGCGATGGAGCGGGCCGTCCAGGTGCCCGCGCCCGGCGGCAGTGCGGGCCCGATCGCCTTCCAGAACGGTGGCAGCAGCGGATAGGGATAGGCGCCGCCCGCGCTCGGGTTGCCCAGCACCACGACGACCAGGATCGCCAGTCCGATGCCGATGATCCCGGCGAGCCCCTGGAAGGCCAGGGTCGTGGCGCCCACCGCGAACACCACCAGCGCGCCCAGACCCGACAGGGCCAGGTAGTTGCCGGGCAGGGCGCTCAGCACCGGCCCGATGATCAGCGCGCCGAGCAGCCCGGCGGCGATCGAGTACACCGCGAGCGCGGCGAGCCGGATCAGCGCCCGCTGGACGTTGGCGGGCCGGGCGCCATGGCTGATGGCCAGGATCGCGGCGCAGAGATAGCCGCCCACGCACCAGCCGACGACCAGGTAGAACGAGGACAGCCCACGGGCGTCGCCCTGGTCCGCCGGGGCCACGTCCACCACCCGCACCGTGCGCCGCTCGGCCTTCTCGACCGCGGAGACGACCAGCTCGACGGCCCCGGAGAGGGAGGCTCCGCCACCGCTGGCGACGAGCAGGGTGTCGGTCGTGCCGGCCGGGTCGACCAGCAGCGCGCCGTCGATGTCGCGGTCGCGCAGCTGGCGGGTGGCGGTGGCCCGGTCCTTGACCGCCCGGGCGTCCAGCGCACCGCCCGGCAGCGCGTTCAGCCGCTGGACCGTCCCGGTGCTGATCTGCTCGGGCGCCACCACCGCGAACGCGATGTCCTTCGGCTTGGGGCTGTGGAAGGCCCCCGCGTAGGACGTGATGAACGCGACCATCAGCCCGAGCACCCCGATGACCAGCAGCGCGGCCCGCACGGTGACGGCGCTCTTCACCTCGTCGACGAACGTCATGCCCCTTACGCTCCGGGCCCCGGCCGGGCGGCGCAGTCGGAGGCGGGCCGAATGGCTGACGTCCGGACCGTCCCCCGGCCGTATGAGTCGCTCGCACATGTGTCGTACGCATGTTCGAAAATTGGTCTATGGTGAAGGAGGGGGACGGTGAGAACGATTGGTCCAGGAGGTGTGGGTGCCCGGTTTCACGCATCTGCGCACCGTTTCGGGTTACTCCCTGCGATACGGGGCTTCCCACCCGGAGCGGCTGGCCGAGCGCGCCGCCGAACGGGGGATGGACGCACTCGCCCTCACCGACCGGGACACCCTCGCCGGCGCCGTGCGCTTCGCCAAGGCATGCGCGGCGGCGGGGGTGCGCCCACTCTTCGGGGTCGACCTCGCCGTCCCCGAACACCCCCTCGAACAGCCGAAGGGTCCCGCCGGTTCCCAGCGCCCCCGCACCCCCGTCCGCGGCGGCGCCTTCATCGACGAGTCGGCGCCCCGCGCGGCCTTCCTCGCCCGCGACGGCGCCACCGGCTGGGCGGAGCTCTGCCGGCTGATCACCGCCGCCCACACGGCGACCGGGCAGCCGCTGCTGTCCTGGTCCGCCCTGCCCGCGAGCGGGCTCACCGTGCTGCTCGGGCCGGAGTCCGAGGTGGGCCGGGCCCTCGCCGCGGGCCGCCCCGACCGGGCCGCCCGCCTCCTCGCCCCCTGGCGCGAGCTCTACGGCGACGCCCTGCGCCTGGAGGCGGTGCACCACGGGCGCGCGGGCACCGGGCCCGGCTCGCTGCGGCTCGCCGCCCGCACCGTCGGCTTCGCCGCCGAACAGGGCGTACCCGCCGTGCTGACCAACGCCGTGCGGTACGCGGACGCCGGGCTCGGCCCGGTCGCCGACGTCCTGGACGCGGCCCGCCGGCTGGTCCCCGTCGACCCGCGCAAGGGGCTGGACAGCGGCGAGCGCTGGCTGAAGGACCCGGCCGCCATGGCCCGCGCCGCCGAACGCGTCGCCGAGGCCGCCGGGCTGCGCCGGGACACCGCGCACCGGCTGCTCGCCGTGACCGAGGAGACCGCCGCCGCGTGTCTGGTCGACCCCGCCGAGGAGCTGGGCCTCCAGACGTACAGCTACTTCCCGGAGCCCCACCTCGTCGGCGCCGCGGACCGCACCCCGCAGCGGGTCCTCGCCTCCCGCGCCGCCGCCGCAATGGTGCTGCGCGGCCACGCGGGCGAGCGCGCGTACTGGGAGCGGATGCACCACGAGCTGGACATCATCGCGTTCCACGGCTTCGCCTCGTACTTCCTCACCGTCGCCCAAGTCGTGGACGACATACGGAAGATGGGGATCAGGGTGGCCGCGCGCGGCTCCAGCGCGGGCTCGCTCGTCAACCACCTCCTCGGCATCGCCCACGCCGACCCCGTCGAGCACGGCCTGCTGATGGAGCGCTTCCTCTCCACCCGGCGCCGGGTGCTGCCCGACATCGACATCGACGTCGAGTCCGCCCGCCGCCTCGACGTCTACCGCGCGATCATCGACCGCTTCGGCACCGACCGGGTCGCCACCGTGGCCATGCCCGAGACCTACCGGGTCCGCCACGCGGTACGGGACGTGGGCGCCGCCCTGTCCATGGACCCGGCCGAGATCGACCGGATCGCCAAGTCCTTCCCGCACATCCGGGCCCGGGACGCCCGCGCCGCCATGGCCGAACTGCCGGAGCTGCGCGAGGTCGCGGCCGAGCAGGGGCGGCACGGACGGCTGTGGGAGCTGGTCGAGGCGCTGGACGCGCTGCCGCGCGGAACCGCCATGCACCCCTGCGGTGTGCTGCTCTCGAACGCCTCGCTGCTGCGCCGCACCCCGGTCGTGGCGACCAGCGGCGAGGGGTTTCCCATGTCCCAGTTCGACAAGGAGGACGTGGAGGATCTCGGGCTGCTCAAGCTGGACGTCCTCGGTGTGCGGATGCAGTCGGCGATGGCGCACGCGGTCGCCGAGATCGGCCGCACCACCGGCCGCACGCCCGACCTCGACGACCCGCGCGAGGTCCCCCCGGGAGACCTGCCGACCTACCGGCTCATCAGGTCCACCGAGACGCTCGGCTGCTTCCAGATCGAATCGCCCGGCCAGCGCGATCTGATCGGACGGCTCCAGCCCTCCACCTTCCACGACCTGGTCGTGGACATCTCGCTCTTCCGTCCGGGGCCGGTCGCCGCCGACATGGTCCGGCCGTTCATCGAAGCCCGCCACGGGCGGGTCCCGGTGCGCCATCCGCACGAGGACCTGGCGGACGTCCTGGGGGAGACCTACGGGGTGGTGGTCTTCCACGAGCAGATCATCGCGATGATCGACATCATGACGGGCTGCGGCCGGGGCGAGGCCGACCGGGTGCGGCGCGGACTCTCCGACCCCGAGTCGCAGGAGAAGGCGCGCGTCTGGTTCGCCGGGCACGCGGCGGGGCGGAACTACTCGGCCGAAGTGATCGACCGCACCTGGGAGATCATCAAGGCGTTCGGCTCGTACGGCTTCTGCAAGGCGCACGCCGTCGCGTTCGCCGTGCCGACCTACCAGTCCGCCTGGCTCAAGGCCCACCACCCGGCCGCCTTCTACGCCGGGCTGCTCACCCACGACCCCGGGATGTACCCCAAGCGGCTGCTCCTCGCGGACGCCCGGCGGCGCGGGGTGCCCATCCTGCCGGTGGACGTCAACCGGTCCTCAGCGGTCCATAGAATCGAACTGGTGTACAATTCTCGGGTCTGGGGGCTCCGGCTCGCACTCGCCGACGTCCAGGGCATCAGCGAGGCCGAGACGGCCCGGATCGAACAGGAGCAGCCCTACTCCTCGCTGCTCGACTTCTGGCGCCGGGCCCGGCCCAGCCGCCCCGTCGCCGAACGGCTCGCCCAGGTCGGCGCGCTCGACGCGTTCGGCGGCAACCGGCGCGACCTGCTGCTGCACCTGGCCGAACTCCACCGCGCCCAGCGCGCGGCCGGGTCCGGCGGCGGCCAGCTCCCGCTCGGCGACGGGCGGCGGACGGCCCGCGCCGGACTGCCCGACCTCGACGACGCCGAACGGCTCAGCGCCGAGCTCGGCGTCCTCGGCATGGACACCTCCCGCCATCTGATGGTGGATCACGAGACCTTCCTGAAGGAGCTGGGCGTGGTCTCGGCCAAGCGGCTCCGGGACGCCGGGCACGGCGAGACCGTCCTGGTCGCGGGCGCCAAGGCGGCCACCCAGACCCCGCCCGTCCGCTCCGGCCAGCGGGTCATCTTCACCACGCTGGACGACGGAACGGGCCTGGTCGACCTGGCCTTCTTCGGCGACAGCCACGCCGCCTGCGCGCACACCGTCTTCCATTCCTGGCTCCTTCTGGTACGAGGGGTGGTGCAGCGGCGCGGCCCGCGCAGCCTGAGCGTGGTGGGCGCCGCGGCCTGGAACCTGGCCGAGCTGGTCGAACTCCGCCGCGAGGGCGGCCTGGACGCGGTCTCCGCCCACCTGTCGGCCCCGGCGACCGGCGGGGCGGGGGAGGCCGACGGGTCGAGGAGTGGCGAGGGGGCGGGCGGGGACGACGGATCGAAGGGGAGTGATGGGCCGAAGGGGAATGACGGGCTGACGGGGAACGAAGGATTGAAGGGGAACGAGGGGTTGGCGGGGAGCAAGGGGCCGACCGGGAGTGAGGGGCTGGGCCCGGCCAGCGACGGAACCGCCGCCCGCCGCGCCGCCTCGGCCGACGGTGGGACCGGCCGCACTGCCCCCGCCGCCGACGGAACCGGCCGCGCTGTCCCGGCCGCCGATGGGGACCGTCCCGCCTCCGCCGGCGACGGGCGCCGCATCGAGCTGCCCACGGGGTACCGGATGAACCCCTGGGCCGACCTCCAGCCCGCCGGTGAACGCGCCGCCACCGGGCGGAAGTTGTGGCACCAGAGCCCCGGGAGCGCCGGATGATCCTCTACGTACGGTTCCATCTGCCTCCCGCGCCGACGGCTCCCTCCGCTTCCGCCGGTGCCTCCGCTCCTCCTGTTCCCTCCGTCGCGGACGCCGGGCCGGAGGCGGCCCTCCCCGCGCTGCTCTCGGTGCTCGGCGGCCTCACCCCGGCCGTCCAGGCGCTGCCCCCGGACGCCGCACTCGTCGATGTGCGCGGCGCCGAACGGTACTTCGGGTGGAACGCGGCCCGGCTCGCCTCCGTCATCCGTGTCCGGACCCTCGCCCACCGGGGGGTGGACTGCACCATCGGGGCCGGGCCCAACCCCATGCTGGCCAGGATGGCCGCCCGGACCGCCCGGCCGGGCACGACCCTGGTGCTGTCCCCGGACGAGGTGACGGAGTTCCTGACGGGGAAGCCCGTCGTCGCGCTGGACGGGGTCGGCCCGGCGACCGCCCGCACCCTCTGCTCGTACGGACTCGACTCGGTCGACCGGCTCGCCGCCGCGCCTCTCGCCACCCTGCAGCGGATCGTGGGCGCCCGGGCCGGCCGCGAACTCCACGAACGGGCGCGGGGAACCGACCGCACGGCCGTGGTGCCGAACGCCGCCGCCCGCTCCCTCGGCGGCGAACGCTCCTTCCCCCGCGACGAGCTGGACCCCGATCGCCTGCGCCGCGCGCTGCTCTCCCTCACCGAGGAGCTGGGCGCCCGGCTGCGCGGTACCGGCCAGGTGTGCGGCTCGCTGACGCTCACCGTCCGGTACGCCGACCGGTCCACCACCACGCGGAGCCGCGCCCTGCGCGAGTCCACGGCGCACTCCCCGGCGCTCACCGCGCTGGCCTACGCGATCCATGAGTCGCTCGGCCTCCAACGGGCCCGGGTGCGGGGCGTCTCCCTGCGGGCCGAGGGGCTGACACCCGCCGAACTCGCCTCCCGCCAGCTCACGTTCGACCCGGCGGACGGCCGGTCCCGCCGCATCGAGGCCGCGGCCGACCGCGCCCGCGCCCGCTTCGGCCCGACGGCCGTCGTCCCGGGCACACTGGCCGACGCGGCCTGACTCCTCCCTTTCCCCTCCCCTCCCCTCCTCGCCCCTTCCCTTTCCTCCACGCACCGGTCGACGACGCCCTCGCCGCCGAGATCGCCGCGGCGCTGCCCCATCTGCTCGCGGCCGGGAAAGCGACGCCGAACGGCGACACGCCAGTTTTTACTGACGCGTAACTTCACTCCGGAGCTACTCGTGCGTAATTTGGCGTGAGTACCGC
Organism: Streptomyces sp. cg36; assembly: GCF_041080675.1. Taxonomy (NCBI): domain Bacteria; kingdom Bacillati; phylum Actinomycetota; class Actinomycetes; order Kitasatosporales; family Streptomycetaceae; genus Streptomyces; species Streptomyces cyclosori. The sequence continues at coordinate 6,251,043 of NZ_CP163520.1, forward strand.
ACTTGTGGTCCGGATCACAGGGCGCCCTCGCAACTCCCCTTGAGCCGCAAGGAGATGGCCCGATGCTGCCCCGGAACCCCCGTTCTTCCTGGAAACGCGTGCTCGGACCGCTGGCGGCGGCGCTGCTCGCCGCCGTGGTCACGGCCGGTCCCGCCGCCGCGCAGACGCAGTCCGCGCCCAGCAGCGGCTGGAACGACTACACGTGCAGACCCTCCGCCGCCCACCCCCGCCCCGTCGTCCTGGTCCACGGGACGTTCGGGAACTCCGTCGACAACTGGCTGGCTCTCGCCCCCTACCTGGTCAACCGGGGCTACTGCGTCTTCTCCCTCGACTACGGCCAGCTCCCCGGAGTGCCGCTCTTCAACGGCCTCGGCCCCATCGACAAATCGGCCGAACAGCTCGACCGTTTCGTAGACGAAGTGCTCGCCGCGACCGGCGCCCCCAAGGCCGATCTGGTGGGCCACTCGCAGGGCGGAATGATGCCCCGCTGGTACCTGAAGTTCCTGGGCGGCGCCGCCAAGGTGAACGCCCTGGTCGGCATCGCGCCCGACAACCACGGCACCACCCTTGACGGCCTCACGGCGCTGCTCCCCTACTTCCCCGGCGCCGCCGACCTGCTCAAGCGCGCCACCCCCGGCCTCACCGACCAGGTGGCCGGCTCACCGTTCCTGACCAAGCTCAACGCGGACGGCGACACCGTCCCCGGGGTCCACTACACCGTCATCTCCAGCCAGTACGACGAGGTGGTCACCCCCTACCGCTCGCAGTTCCTCAGTGGTCCCGACGTCCACAACGTCCTCATCCAGGACAAGTGCCTCCTCGACCTCTCCGAGCACGTGGCCATCGGTCTGACCGACCGCATCGCCTACCACGAGGTGGTCAACGCGCTGGACCCCGCGCACGCCACGCCCACCACCTGCGCCTCCGTCATCGGCTGAGTCCAGGCGTCCTCTCCGACGAGAGCGGCCCCCTTCACGCCTACGCAGTCGTACCTACGTAGCAGGTACGAAGGGGGCCGCGTCCCGCGCGCGCCGGGCGGGGTGCCGGGAACCGCGTCCGTCAGTCGCCGCGGCGTCCGGCCGGGGCGGTCCTGCGGCGGACCGTCAGGAAGAGCACCGCGGCACCCGCCGTCAGGGCTCCGGCGCCGCCGATCGCGAAGTACGGGGTGGAGCTGTCGCCGCCCGTCTCGGCGAGGTTCCCACCGGTGGTCGAGGCGTCGGAGGTGTCCGCGACCGTGGCCGCGGCCACGCCGTCGGCCTGCGGCGCGTTGCCGTGCGCCTCCTTGGCCGTGCCCTGCGCGCCGCTCGCCCCGTGCTTCTCGGAGGCGGGCCCGGCCGGTGCCCCGGCGCCGGTGTTCGCGTCGTCGTCACCGTGGCCGTGGTGCTCCACGGTGGACTTGGCGGCGCCGTCCTCGATCTGCCGCTCGGTGGGGGCGGACGCGGTCGGTGCCGGAGCGGTCCCGCCGTTCCCGCCGTCCCCGCCCGTGTCCTTGCCGAACACCACGTCCGAGCAGGTGTAGAACGCCTCCGGGCTGTCCGAGCGCTGCCAGATCGAATAGACCAGGTGGCGGCCGGACTTGGCGGGCAGGGTGGCGTCGAAGACGTAGTCGCCGCCGCGCATCCCCGGGTCCGTCACCCTGGCGAACGGCTTGGCCTCCAGGTCGGACCACTTCAGCGGCTTGGTGGGGTCGTAGCCGTCCTTGGTGATGTACAGCTCGAACGTGCCCCGGTGGGGAGCGGTGCCCTTGTAGTGGAAGGTGTGCCGCCCGGCGGTCAGCTTCGTCGACGGCCAGTCCGCGCGCGCGAGGTCGAGCCCCTTGTACTTGTCGTTGCCCGCGCTGCACAGCTTGCCGTCGGGGATGATCTGCTTCGACTTGCCCGCCGCGTTGGCGATGTTGACGGCGTTCCAGTCGTAGAGGGCCTGCGTACCGCCGGTGGCGACGGCCGCCTTGCACGCGGCGGAACGCGGGTGCTCCGGACCCTCGGCATAGCAGGCGGAGACCCGGCTGACCGGGTCCGTCATCGAACCGTGGGCGAGCGCCGGACCGGCCGCCAGCCCGGCCAGCACCAGCGGCACGAGGGTCAGGGAAGCGGCGGTGGCGGCCTTGCGACGAGCGGTCATCGTGGCGGTTCTCCTTCGGTGCTGCACGGGGTGGGCGTGGAGCACGCTAGCCGCCGAAAACCGCGAAATCGGCTGCTGGGAGGGGGTGATGACGATCCTTATGGCGCCGTTAAGGGGTGACTCAGCGACGGTTAAGAACGGGCGCCTCCGGCCGTACGGTGGGGGCATGATCCATACGAACGACGGCTCGACAGCCCACCCCCACGGCAGCTCGGACGACCGCCGGGGAGACCGGCCGGGGATCCGCCCGGACGGCCGGGGGAGCGCCGAGGTCAGGCCCGCCACGGCCGGTGACGTGGCCCGGGTGAAGGAGGTCACCGATGCGGCGTACGGCCACTACGTGGAGCGCATCGGGGTGGTCCCCGCACCCATGGAGGCCGACCACGCGGCGAACGTGGCCGAGGGGCTGGTGTTCGTCCTGGGCGAGCCGGTCGCCGGGGTGCTGGTGCTGGTCCCGGAGGCGGACCACCTCTTCCTGGACTCGATCGCGGTGCACCCCGACGTCAGGGGCTCGGGCCTCGGCGGGCGGCTGCTCCACTACGTCGAGGAGCACGCCCGACGGCTCGGCCTGCCCGAAGTGCGCCTCTACACCAACGCCATGATGTGGGAGAACCGGCAGATGTACCCCCGACTCGGGTACGAGTTCGTGGAGCGGCGCGTGGACGGGCCGTACGACCGGTTCCACTACCGCAAGGTCCTGGCCGCACCGGTGGATCCGACGGCCGGATGAGCTCGGCGGGGGCCGTTGTCAGTGGCGGGTGTCACGATCGGTGCATGAACATCGACCGCGTCCGAACGGACCTCCAGCAGCCTGCCGTGGACCTCACCGGGTCCTTCGCGGACCTCACCGGGTCCGTCGCGGAACGCCGCTCGCCCGTCGCGGACCCCGGCGACTGGGACGTGGCCGCCGCCACGTTCGACGACGAGGCCGACCACGGGCTGCGCGATCCGGCCGTGCGGGCGGCGTGGGACCGGCGGATGGGCCAGTGGCTGCCGGAAGTTCCGGGGGACCTGGTCGATCTGGGGTGCGGTACGGGAAGCCTCTCGCTGCTCGCGGCCGGGCGCGGGCACCGGGTGACGGCCGTGGACCTCTCGCCCAGGATGACCGAGCTGGCCCGCGCCAAGCTGGCGGGCACGGGCGCACGCGTGCTGACCGGCGACGCGGCCCGGCCGCCGGTGGAGGGGCGGGAGTTCGACGTGGTGCTGGCCCGGCACGTGGTGTGGGCGCTGGCCGATCCCGCCGGGGCGCTGCGGCACTGGTGGTCCATGCTGCGGCCCGGCGGACGACTGGTCCTGGTCGAGGGGGTCTGGGGCAGCACCGGCATACCCGCCGAGCGCCTCACCGACGTGCTCATACCACTCGGCGCGGCGGCCGTACGGTACGAGCGGCTGTCCGGTGACGCCACGCTGTGGGGGCGCGAAGTGGACGACGAGCGGTACGTGGTGGTGGCGGTCGACCGGGCGCCCGGCCCGGCCGGCTAGTCGATCAGCTCCGTCAACTTGCCCCTCTTGGCCAGCAGTTCCAGCTCGTCCAGGGCCTGTACGGCGCGGGCCGCCGCGTCCGGGTCGCGCTCGGCCAGGCCGCTCTCCTCGAACTCGTCCTCGTCCAGTCGCAGCACGGTGGCACCGTCGGCGGAGACCCACAGATCGAGGTCGAGGTCCTCGACGACCACCTCCGTGCCGTCCACCACGGCGGGCCGGGTGATGTCGCAGTACCAGCCCTTCAGCGTCGCGTCGGCCGTCCGGACCTCCTTCACCGAGTACCAGCGGTCCCGCCAGTAGTGCTCGGTGAAGACGTCGCCCGGCTCGAACCGGACGAAGCCGAAGTCACGGACGCCGTCCGAGGCCCAGGCGGCGCGCACGCTGAGGCGGACACCGTCGTCGGCCACCAGGGACGCCGGGTAACTGATCTTCGTACGTCCCGACTTGACCAGATTGATCGAGAGGAGGGAGCCGGATGCGGACGAGGTCGCGGGCATGACGTATCTCCGTTGCGCAGTTTTCCTGGGGGAACCACCGGTCAAGGAGTCGCACGTTACGTGCGGGGCGCGGGCGGGTGCCTCCCATTTTCGCCGGGTGCGGCGGAGGGGGAGAATCGGGCTGTGACCCTGAAGATCGTCATTGACCAGGAAGCCGCGAGCGCGCCGTACGAGCAGCTGCGGGCACAGATCGCCGAGCGGGCGCGGGCGGGGGTGCTGCCCGTGGGGTACAAGCTGCCCACGGTGCGCGGCCTCGCCGAGGAGCTCGGCCTGGCCGCCAACACCGTGGCCAAGGCGTACCGCGCCCTGGAAGCGGACGGGGTGATCGAGACGCGCGGACGCAACGGCACGTTCGTCGCGGCGGCGGGCGACGCGGCGGACCGGCGGGCAGCCGCCGCCGCACGCACCTACGCGGAGGACGTCCGCCGACTGGGGCTGGACCGTGAGGCGGCCCTGGCCGCGGCGGCCCAGGCGGTGCGGGCGGTGTACGGGGAATGAGCCGGGGCGGGCCGCGCCACGGCCCACCCCGCCTCCTCACAAGTACAGCCCGGAGTCCGTGCTGTCCCGCTGGTCCGGGACGCCGGGGGCCGCGGTGCCCCGGCGCAGGGCGAAGAGTTCGGCCAGGGTGGCGCCCTCGCGGCCGATGCCTTCCTCCGTGCCCAGCCACGTCACCGCCTCGCGGCGGGTCATGGGGCCCACCTCGATACGGGCCAGACAGCGGCCGGGGCGGACCACCGCGGGGTGGAGCCGCTCCAGGTCCTCGTTGGTCGTGACGCCGACCAGCACGTTGCGCCCCTGGCCGAGCAGTCCGTCCGTCAGGTTCAGCAGCCGGGAAAGGGCCTGGCCCGCCGTGTGCTTGGCCTCGCCCCGGATCAGCTCGTCGCAGTCCTCCAGCAACAGCAGCCGCCAGCGGCCCTTGGCCGAGCCGTCGTCCTCGCCGATCGCGATGTCCATCAGATAGCCGACGTCGTTGAAGAGGCGCTCCGGGTCCAGCACGCAGTCCACCTGGCACCAGTCGCGCCAGGAGCGGGCCAGGGTGCGCAGCGCGGACGTCTTGCCGGTGCCCGGCGGGCCGTGGAGCAGCAGCAGGCGGCCCGCGATGTCGTCCGGCGTCACCTTCATCAGGCGGTCCATCGCCTCGGCCACCGGCGCCGTGTAGTTGGGCCGCACCTCGTCCCAGGTGCCGGCGGCGATCTGGCGGGTGGTGCGGTGCGGGCCGCGGCGCGGCGACATGTACCAGAAGCCCATCGTCACGTTCTCCGGCATCGGGGCCGGCTCGTCCTCCGCGCCCTCGGTGGCCTGCTTCAGGACGCGCTCGGCGAGGGCCTCGCTGGTGGCGGTGACCGTGACGTCCGCGCCCCGGTTCCAGCGCGAGACGAGCAGCGTCCAGCCCTCGCCCTCGGCGAGCGTGGCGCTGCGGTCGTCGTCCCGCGCCGAACGCAGCACGGTCGCGCCGGGCGGCAGCAGGCTGACGCCCTTCTTCACCCGGTCGATGGAGGAGCTGTGCGAGAACGGCTGCTCGCCCGTGGCGAACCGGCCGAGGAACAGCGCGTCGACGACGTCGGACGGGGAGTCGCTGTCATCTACATTCAGCCGGATCGGCAGCGTCGCTTCAGGGTTCGCGGACATGCCTTCCATGATCCGGCAACACGCCCCGCCGTGCACGGTGTTTTGTCCCGTTGCACCGGGCCGGGAACCCGGCGCGGGGTGTGGGGCGTTCCCTCTTCGTCCGGTGGAAACCGTCCGAAAGGCAGCACCTCGTCGATAGGCTGATTTATGATCCGTCGTCATGTTTGGGCTCCGGCCGCACTGCTCGGCCTGGTCGCGGCCGTGCTCGCGCTGGTCCTCGCCATGAGCGGCTCGTCGACGCACCCGGCCGACGGCGGATCAGGGGCCAGGGGCGGCCCCACCGGCAAGGCGAACGGGAAGCCGGAGCTGGGCTGGGGCTTCACCCACACCCAGTACAGCGCGGACAGCGGCTCCCCCGACGCCGTCGCCCGGGTGCGCGGGCTCATCGCCCCACAGCCGATGCCGCAGGACCAGGCGATCATGGGCTGGGGCGCGGGCAACCCGGAGCCCTCGCCCGGGGATTACGACTTCTCGGACCTGGACCGGCGCATCGCCTTCATCCGCTCCACCGGCTCCACCCCCGTGATCACGCTCTGCTGCGCGCCGGACTGGATGAAGGGCGGCCGGGCGGGCGAGGACCACACGGACTGGAGCCTGAAGTCGTTCGAGTCCGCACCCCTGCCGACCCACTACGCGGACTTCGCCAAGCTCGCCGCGAAGGTCGCCGAGCGGTATCCGGACGTGCGGCACTTCATCGTCTGGAACGAGTTCAAGGGCTTCTTCGACGAGAGCAGCCAGCGCTGGAACTACGAGGGGTACACCCGGCTCTACAACCTCGTCTACGACCAGCTGAAGAAGGTGAACGAGGAAAACAGGGTGGGCGGCCCCTATCTGGCGATGGACAGTTACGCACCGGGGGAGGAGCAGTTCGCGTCCGAGCTGAAGGGTCCGTGGGGGTCGGTGGACCAGCGGGTGCTGGACGCCTTCACGTACTGGAACCGGCACAAGAAGGGCGCCGACTTCGTGGCGGTCGACGGCGCCGGGTTCACCCGGGACGACCGGGCGCTGCCCGACGCCTTCACCGCGCTCGACAAGTTCACCGACGTCGGCCGCTGGCTGCGACAGCACGCGGAGGGGCTGCCGTTGTGGTGGACCGAGTACTACGTGGAGCCCGACGGCTCCCACTGGAGCGAGGGGCGGCGGGTCGCCGCCCAGGCAGCCGCGATGATCGCCATGGCCCGGGGCGGGGCCACCACCGGCTTCTACTGGAGCCCGCAGCGGACCACGGCCGACTGTCCCGGCTGTCTGTGGACGGCGACACAGAGCGCCGACGGGGGAGCGGCGCTGCCGATGTTCGCGCTGGTGTCGCGGTTCGGCAAGGAGTTCCCGCCGGGCACGGCGTACGCGAGGGTGGAGACGGCCGCCGAGGACATACCCGAGGTCCGGGTGCTGGCGAGCGACCGGGTGGTCCTGGTCGTCAACACCCTGGACCGTGACATCCGGGCGCGGGTCGACGGCCGGTCGCTCTCGATGACCGCGTACGAGGTGCGCTGGCTCGACCGCTGACGGGTCGCCGCACCGGCCCGCGGACCGCCCGCCGCCGCACCATTCTGCGGGTGACCCGCCGTCGGTCTCCGGTCTCCGGGCGCGAAGGAGGGCGCGGCCCTAGTCCGCGAGGGGCTGCTGCGTGGAAGGTTCGGCGTCGGCCGGATCCCCCGTCCGCAGCACCCCGTACAGCTTCTCCGAAGCGATCGTGGCGATTACGGCGAGGCTGGCCTGGTGTTGCGCGCGCGGCGGCGCCCGGCCGTCGTTCCGCTCGCCGGCATCGGTCACCCTCCGGTCAGCGCGCGACCGGCCCGGCGGGCCCGGCGGACTACGGCGTACCCCTTGGTGAGGACGCGGTCGAGGGCGAACGCGCGGGCGAGGGACCGGCCCTCGACGAGGCGGGCGAACTCCTCGATGCCCGTGGTGCGCCGGACGGTCACGCGCTCCAGGGCGTACGGGCCCTGGCGGCGTCGGGCGAGGGCGTTGCCGACGGCGAGCGCCTGGGCGAATCCGGCTGACCGTACGGCACGCCGCACGCGGCGGCTGGAGTATCCGTAGGGGTAGGCGAACGAGACGGGGGCCGTGCCCAGCTCCTCCGCGACGATCTCCTTGCAGCGCAGGGTCTCGAACCGGAGGCGTTCGTCGTCGATCTGGTCGAGCTGCGGATGGGTGTGGCTGTGGCCGCCGATCTCCAGACCGGCACCGGCGAGCTCCCGCACCTGGTTCCAGTCGAGCATGGTGTCGAGCGCGCCGCCGCGCTCATGGGCCCCGCGCAGCCAGCCGGTGGAGACGAAGAGGGTGGCGGCGAAGCCGTGTTGGGCGAGGACGGGCAGGGCGTGGCGGTGCACGCCCTCGTATCCGTCGTCGAAGGTGATCAGGACGGGCCGACGCGGCAGGACGCCCGCCGAGCGCCACGCGTCGGCCAGTTGGGCCGTGGTCAGCGGGGTGAAGCCGCGGTCGTCGAGCACCCGCATCTGCTCGGCGAAGGCGCCGGGAGAGACGGAGAGACCGTGGACGGCACGGGCCGGTCGGTGGCCGACCGCGTGGTACATCAGGATCGGCACGGGAGCATTCATACGACGGCCTCCTCGTCGCCCGGCTCGCGCGACCTGCTCGGTTCGCCCCACTCGCGCGAACCGCCCGACCCGGCGGGAGCGGCTGGCGCCGCAGCTCCGGGAGCCCCTGCAACCCCGGGAGCCTCCGCGGTCTGCCCGACCCCCGTGGCTCCCGCATCCCCGAGAGCCTCCGCAGCCCGCGCGGCCCCGGGAGCGCCCGCAGTGCCCGCAACCCGCGCGGGCTCGGCGGCGACTGCCGGTCGGTGTTCGTCCTGTGGTGAGTGGGACGGGGCGGCCGGCTGGCCGGCGTGTTCCTCTGCGGCCGGAGGCCGTGGCGCGTTCGGGGGTGTCGAGTCGTTCGGGGGCGGCGGTGCGGGCGGAGTCTGTGGCTCCGGTGGCGTGATCGGGGTGACCTCGAAGTGGGGGGCGCCGTGGCGGGTGCGCAGGGTGGCCAGGGCGTAGCCCGCCGTTGCCGTGGCCACGCCCGTGATGATCGCGGCGGCGCGGCCCGCGCCGCCCGGGCGGCCGAGCAGCGCGTCGCGCAGACCGCGCAGCACACCGGCCGGAAGCACCCTGGTCGTGTAGCGGCGCTCCGATTCGAGGCCCTTGCCCGCGCCCATGCTGCGGGAGACCAGCGCCTTGGAGAGGCCCTCGGCGTAGGTGCGGGTGCGGAAGTAGCCGAAGCGTTCGCGGGCGGGAGGGACCCGGTGGTGGATCACCGCCCGGTCGTCGATGAGGAGCACCGTCCCGGGCAGGGCGCGGGAGAGCCGGATGCAGAGTTCGGTCTCCTCGCAGCCCAGCGGCCGTTTGTCGCCGTCGCGGCCGATGCCGGTAGCGAAGCCGCCCGCCGCGTCGAAGGCGGTACGGCGGAAGGAGGCGTTGCCGCCGAGCACATTGCGTACCGGCACCCGGCCGGGCGGCAGCCCCCGGTACGTACACCCGACGACCCAGTCGAACTCCTCGGGGAACCAGGCCGGGCGGCGCCCGGAGGCCCAGGCGGGCACGGTGCGCCCGCCGACCGCCATCACCCGCGGGTCGGCGTACCCCTCGGCGAGGTGGCGCAGCCAGTCGCGTTCGGCCACGGCGTCGTCGTCGAGGAAGGCCACGAACTCGCCCCGGGCCGCGGCGATCCCGGTGTTGCGGCCGGCCGACAGGCCGCGGGGACCCGCGTTGGCGAGCACCCGCACCGCTCCGGAAGCCGCCGCTGCCCCGTGGCCCGGGCCGCACCCCCGCCCGCCGTACTCCCCGTACACCTCGTCCCGGTCCTCGCCGTACTCCCTCTCCAGGCGTTCCAGCAGCGCGCGGTTGTGGTCCACGATCAGCAGGGTTTCCCGGGGCGGCCGGGACTGGTGGCGCACCGAGGAGACCGCCGCGAGGATGTCCTCCCAGCGGTCCTCGGTGTACACGCAGATCACCACGGAGAACCGAGCCGCGTCCCCGGTGGCCGTGCGGTGCGTCAAGAGCTCTCTCCCCGGCGGTCGTCGAGGCCGGTGAGCGGGGCGCGCCGGTGGCGGAGCGGCACGGCCTTCTCGTGGAGGATCACTCTGAGCACCCGGATCCCGTCGCGCACGGCGCTGAGGTTGGAGACCCCGTGGATGCGGTGGTACTCATGGCTGGGGACCTCCTGGACGCGCAGGCCCGCCTTGACGATCCGGATGTTGATCAGGGTCTCTATCTCGAAACCGCTGCAGTCCAGGACGATGTCGTCGAGGCAGTACTTCCAGAAGGCGTTGTAGCCGTAGCACAGGTCGGTGTAGCGGGCGCCGAACTTGCGGTTGACGATGGTGCACAGCGCCCAGTTGCCGAGCTTGCGCACGGGGGTCATGTCGTCCGTGCCGCCGCCGTTGGCGAAGCGGGAGCCCTTGGCGAAGTCGGCGCCGCCGACCAGGGCGGAGACATAGCTGACGATCTCCTCGCCGTCGGCCGAGCCGTCCGCGTCGACCATGACGATGATGTCGCCGGTGCAGGCGGCGAAGCCGCTGATGAGCGCGTCGCCCTTGCCCTTGCCGACCTGCTTGACGACCTTGACGTCCGGGCGCAGCGCACGGGCGACCCGCACGGTGTCGTCCGTGGAGTTCCCGTCGACCAGGACCACTTCGTGGATCCATTGCGGAAGGGTCTTGAAGACATACGGAAGGTTTTCCGCCTCGTTCATGGCGGGGATCACGACGCTGACCGGTGGGGCGATCGCGAGATTCGGCGAGACCGCGCGATAGCGCGCGGAATTGGCCGTTATTCGAGCGGCTCCGGAGTCGGCTGCGATGCTTTCGGAATCGTGGTCGGCGTCGTGCTGGAGTGACGCCGTGGGTGGATCTTCTTCCCGGCTCGCCGGGTGAACGAAAGAACTCATGAGTCTTTGTCCCTCTCGTCCGGTGGACCGCCCGCCCCCCGGGCGGTCCGGATGAGTTTCCGGTGACGAAAGGGGGGTCCTCACCCCGGTCATGACGATCTGGCACGCCTTGCTGATCGGGTGAGCCGACTGTGCTGGCCGCGCGGCCCATGGACGGTCGACGACGCACGAAGACCGAGCACGACACCCCCCTAGCGCGCCCCGCCCCGGCGGCCGTCGCGACGCCTGAGCCCTCCCCCGGAATCGCTTGCGTGATGGGCCGGTGCGGGTGGATGTAAGACGGTATTGACGATGGGCACCATATGGCAAGACCTGGAACACGGCCTCACGTTTTTGGGATTTTGACCGCTCCTGACCGATCGTTTATGGAGTGATTTACTCCCGTTCCCGCAAGGAAAAGGAGAAAGCTGATCACGGCGACTGCCATGATCTCGCCAGGTATGGACCGGGTGTTGCTGCTCGCCATGATTTCGGCGATCAAGAGGTTGATGAGTACCGCCCCTGACAATGACGCGACCGCGCGCGGCAGCGGTTGCAGCCGGCGCAAGGCGGAATGCAGCGCCTGGGCGGGGGCGGCGAAAAGGAAGTACAGCGCGAGCGGGGCGCGCAGCGGGGAGTCCAGCGGAAGGAGGGCGAGCGCGGCGCCGGACGCGGACGCCGCGAGCGAGGCGCCGCCGAGGGGGGCCGCCAGATCGGCGCGCGCCGGTGCCCCGTCGGGCCCGGTGCCCCGGGGGGCCGGTGGCGTGGGGGTCATCCGAACCTCTGTGTGCCGATGCGTGCCGCCCGTCCGGCCTCCCGGGGGCGGCGGTTCAATGTGGCGCACCTGTGAAGGGCCGTCAAGGCAAGGGGCGTGCAGGTGAACTTCCGTGCGGCCAAGGTCAATTGACGGGACCTCGGCGTCAGACGCTGCCCGCCCGGAACGGATTTCTGAAAGTTCTTGGCATGTCCACTTCCGGTGATCCCTACTCGCTGGTACGACATCTGTGGCGGATATCCCCGCACTAGGAGGCCCCCACATGAAGCTCTCCCGTATGACGGCCTGTGTGTCGTCGATTTTCCTGGCCGCCGGCTTCGCCCTCACCGGGGCGAGCGTGGCCAGCGCCGCTCCCCAGGCCGCCGGCACCGACTACGTGGCGCTCGGCGACTCCTACTCCTCCGGAGTGGGAACCGGCACGTACGACAGCTCCAGCGGCTCCTGCAAGCGCTCACCCAAGGCGTACCCGTCCCTGTGGGCGGCGTCCCACGCGCCCGCCTCGTTCGCCTTCACCGCCTGTTCGGGTGCGACCACCGACGATGTGAAGGCCAGTCAGCTCGGCCCGCTCAACTCCTCGACCGACCTCGTCTCCGTCACCATCGGCGGCAATGACGCCGGCTTCTCCGACGTCATGACCACCTGTGTGCTGAATTCGCAGTCCACCTGCCTCAACCGCATCAACCAGGCGCGCACCTACGCCGACACCGTTCTGCCCGGCAAGCTCGACTCGGTCTACGACGCCATCAGAGCCAAGGCGCCCAACGCCCGCGTCGTCGTCATCGGCTACCCGCACTTCTACAAGATCGGCGGCAGCTGCTTCCTCGGTCTGAGCGACACCTCGCGCGCGGCGATCAACGGCGCGGCGGACGAGCTCAACAGCGTGACCGCCAAGCGTGCCGCCGACCACGGATACACCTTCGCCTCTGTCGTCCCCGCCTTCACCAACCACGAGATCTGCTCCAGCAACTCGTGGCTGAACAGCCTCGTCTGGACCAACATCGGCGAGTCCTACCACCCGACCGCCGCCGGTCAGTCCGGCGCCTACCTGCCCACCTTCACCAACGCGGCCTGAGCCGCCCGGACACCACCCTCAACCGCCGGCGGGCGTGGCGGAGCCGCCGCCCGCCGGCACCGAGGAAGCAGAAGGGGAGGAGGCCCCGCCGGTCGGGGTCTTCTCCGTGCACGTGACCGTGTACGCGACGGGGTCGGAGGTGGCCGTCGCCGGTGAGCTCACCTCCAGCCGCACCGCGTTGCGGACCGTCCGGCCCGGCCCGTACCCGGATTCGACGTGCCGGACCTGCTGAGACCTCGGCCCGTCCGCCCCGAAGTCCAGCGTCTTCCAGCCCGGGTCCGAGGACTGCCCGGTGGCCGTCAGCCAGCGGTACCGCACCTGCGCCGGGGTCCGCTCCACGGTGAGGACCGCGACGACGGCCGGAGCGGCCCCGTCCGGCGGCGGGCAGGCGCCCTCGTAACTGTCCCGTACGGCCTGGAGCACGACCTGGACCGACTGCGGCGGCGGCGCGGAGGAGCTCGGGCCGCCACTGGCGGGCGCGGAGGCGCTGCTGGTCGCCGGTGACGGGGTGCTCCGGCTCGCGGTGGGGTGCGTCGCGGCGTGGGTCGTCGCCCGCGGGGCCGACGGGGCCGTGGTGGGCGCGGTCGTGGAGCCGCGGTCGTCGCCGCCCCCGTTCCCGCTGTGCGCCAGGGCCCAGGCGAGTCCGCCGAGGGCGAGCAGCAGCACCACCACTCCCGCCAGGAGCACGGCCCCCGCCCGGCTCCGCCGTTCCCCGGGCTCCTCCGGCCGCACCGCGGTCGTGCCGCCCGATCCGTACGGGCCCGGCGCCGACGGGGCCGTCCGGCCGGGTTCGGGCGCGAGGACCGTGGTCGTCGCCCTGTCGCGCGGACCCGCGTACGGCGGTGCGAGCGGCACCGAGCCGCCCGCGCCCACCACGCGCAGCTGGTGCTCGGCCCGCTCGGCCGACAGCCGCTCGGCCGGGTCCTTGCGCAGCAGCCCCTCGATCACCGGGGCGAGCGCCCCCGCCCGGCGCGGCGGCGGCATCTCCTCGTCGACCACGGCCCGCAGCGTCGACAGCGGGGTGTCCTGGCGGAACGGCGAGTGGCCCTCGACCGCCGCGTACAGCAGTACGCCCAGCGACCACAGGTCCGAGGCGGGGCCGGGGGTGCGGCCCAACGCTCTCTCGGGGGCCAGGAATTCGGGCGAGCCGACCACCTCGCCGGTCATCGTGAGGGTGGAGGTGCCCGCCACCGACGCGATGCCGAAGTCGGTCAGCACCACCCGGCCGTCGTTGGCCAGCAGGACGTTGGCGGGCTTCACGTCACGGTGCAGCACGCCCGCGTCGTGGGCCGCGCGCAGCGCCGCGACGACCTCGGCGCCGATGTGGCCCGCGCGCTGCGGGGGCAGCGGGCCGTCCGCGTCCAGGACGTCCGCCAGGGTGAGGCCGCGGACCAGCTCCATCACGATCCACGGGCGGCCGTCCTGCACCGCCACGTCGTAGACGGTGACCACGTTGCGGTGCGAGACGCGGGCCGCGGCCCACGCCTCGCGCTCCAGGCGGGCGTAGAGCCTCTGTTCGTCCGAGGCGTCCAGACCGGCCGGTGCCCGCACCTCCTTGACGGCGACCTCGCGCCCCAGCACCTCGTCGCGCGCCCGCCACACCTCGCCCATCCCGCCGCGGCCGAGCGGGGACAGCAGCCGGTAGCGTCCGGCCACCACGCGCTGCTCGCCGCCGGGTACCTCACTCATGCGCGTGCCTCCTCCGACTTGTCCAACGACTTGTCCAACTCGGCCTGGAATCATGCATATTCGGAGAGTAATCGGGGGTGCGGTGTCAACCCCTCCCCGGGAGAGGTGAATCCCACCACCGGGATACACGAGTGTGATGCGAGGGCGATAGGGTTACCCTGCCCAGGGCCGGGTGCCCTCGTTTGGGTGGGGAGTGACATGGAACAGATAACAATGCACAGCAGGGCGAGAGTGCCTGCCATCACCTGCGGGAGCAGTGCGACCAGTTCGCGGCTCGACCGCCATCTCTCGGTGCTCGGCGGCCCCGCCGTCCCGCTGCGGGAGACGGCCGAGGCGACCTTGCTGATGCGTGAGCTGACCTCGCGTGACGCCGCGCACCGCCGGAGGAGCAAGAGCGCCCGCGTCTCGCTCTTCGCCCCGCTGCGGCGCCTGCGCCGCTCGCTCTTCGGCAGCCGCGGCTGAAGTCCACCACAGTTCACGACAAGTGACCGCACGGCACGACCGGTGACTTCCTGAAACTCACTCGGGCCCGCACGTCGTACCCGCGCAGCGCTGCTGCCGGCCCCTCCGTCATCCCCAGGGCCGACAGCGGCGCTTCGGTGTGCCCGGACACCGACGGCGCGCACTCTTCGGCGCACGCCGGTGGCGCGCCCCGCACACCATCCCGATCGGCTGCGGATCCGATGACGGGATCGAACGACAAGAGCAACGCCCGGAGCGACGTCCGCAGCCGCGGCTAGAGCAGGGCGAACTGGCCTCCCGGCCCCTCCTCGTGATGGTCCAGTACGGACGCGGGGCGGCGGGCGGCCGACGGGACCGGCAGCACCCCCGCCCCGGCCAGCCGCTCCCGGTCCAGCGGCGCACGGGCCGCCTCCTCGGCCAACTCGGCCAGCCGGGGCCGGAGTTCGTCCAGCAGGGCGAGGGCCGTGATCAGCTCCAGCAGCTCCGACGTCCACTCCTGCGGCCAGGCGGCCGGTCCCAGCGCCTCCAGCGTCCCGGCCTCGCCGCGCTCGGTGCGGCGCTCGAACCACGGCTCCAGCACCCGCACCCCGCCGACCGCGAACTCCCAGGCGCCGGGCGGCACGGGCGAGATCCGGCCCTCGCCCAGATGCAGCGCCTCCTCCTCCGGGTCGTAGCGCAGCGTGTCCGGGCGGGCCGGGATCGCGGCCCGGACGTAGGGCCGCCGCCCGCCCGGCAGCCGGGGCTTCTCGCCGCCGCGCGCCCCGCGCAGCGTGAGCGCGACGACGCGGTGCCCCAGCGCCACCCCGGTGTCCCAGAGGCGGGCGTCGGCGGTCAGCGGGACCGCGCAGCCCGCCGGGGTGGCGCGGGCGGTGGCCGCCACCCAGGCCAGCAGGTCCTCGGGGGCGACCTCGGGCCGCCCGTACGCCTTCGCGAGGAAGGGGAGCAGGCCGGGGGCGACGTTCGGTTCCCCGCCGCCGGGGCGCCGGTAAAGCGGGCGGACCCGGCCCGGGCGTCCGGCGGGGGAGCGGCCGTCGGGGAGCAGGGCGCAGACCGTCACGGCGGGGCCGCGGGCGTCCGGCACGTACCCCTGCTCCAGCGCGAACAGCTGCCGCTCGTCCGCCACCCGCCACAACTCCGGGCGGGCCGCGTCGAGCAGGCGGTGGTCCGGTATCAGCCACTGCTGGTCGTAGGGGCCGTGGGCGATGCGTACGGGAGCGGGGCAGGGGCCCGACTCCTGGGCCAGCGGCGTGGTGCGGCCCGGCTCCCCGTCGAGCGGGAGCGCGGTGACCGAGGTGCGCGGGGTACGGGCGCGGCTGGGGCGGAAGAGGCGGTCGCGCTCGGCGCCGGACGCCCGGACGAGCACGTCCCAGCGGGCTCTGAGCGTACGGGCGTCCGGGGCCATCACCCAGGGGCGGCCGGGGCGCAGGGGGGCCACGGACCACGGCATGAGGTCATCGAGCGACGCTTCGGCACTCACGGGGGGCCATGCTAGGCGCTCCACGGGCGGGTTGGTCATTCGCCCACGGGGCGGCGGGGCGGGGTGGTGGCCGTCCTCGATCGCTGTCCCCCTCCCCGGGCGCCGGGCCCCCTACCGCCTACCGCGCCTCCACCGTCACCGAGAACGAGAAGCGGTCGCCCCGGTAGCGGATGCGGGCCACGTCGGCCACGCGGCCGTCCGCGTCGTACGTGACGCCCGTGTAGTGCAGGATCGGGGAGAGCAGCGGGACTTCGAGGAGTTCGGCCGTCAGCGGGTCGGCCAGCCGGGCCTCCACGGTGTCGGTGATGCGGCTGATCCGCACGCCGACCGCGTCCCGCAGGACCTTGGTCATCGGCCACCGTTCGAGGTCGGACACGTCGATGGCGGCGGCGAGTTCGGGCCGTACCGCGTTCTCCGCCCAGTTGGTGGGTTCGCCGCTGCCGCCGTCGCGGCGCAGCCGGCGGTAGGTGACGACCGAGTCGCAGTCGGGGAAGTGCTCCGCGAGCTCCCCCGGCACCGGCTCCGGGCCGTGGCCCAGCACCGTCGTGGGCTCGCCGGACTGCTGCGCCACGATCGCGTCGATCGAGCCGAGCAGCCGGACCGGGGTGCCGCGCCGCGCGGTCGGCTCGATGAACGTGCCGCGCCGCCGGTGCCGGGTGATCAGCCCCTCCTCCTCCAGCTCCTTGAGCGCCTGCCGCATGGTCAGCACGCTCACCCCGTAGTGCGCGGCCAGCTGCTCCTCGGTGGGCAGCCGGAGCGAGGCGTCCGGCGTGCGGCCCAGTATCGAGGCGCGCAGGGACTGCGAGACCTGGTACCAGAGCGGCA
This sequence comes from Streptomyces sp. cg36, assembly GCF_041080675.1. Lineage (NCBI taxonomy): Bacteria > Bacillati > Actinomycetota > Actinomycetes > Kitasatosporales > Streptomycetaceae > Streptomyces > Streptomyces cyclosori. The sequence continues at coordinate 6,267,941 of NZ_CP163520.1, forward strand.
GCTTGCGGTTCAGGACCAGCGAGTCGGGAGCGAAGGAGGAGGTCACGGAGATTCCGTATCAGGCTCTGGGGAGGGGCGGAAGGCGGTGTTCGGGATCCGGGGACGGGGTGGTCCCAGCGTCCCACCTCCGGGGCCGTGCGGCCCCTCCGGGTCCCCGCCGCCCGCCGTCAGGCGCGGAAGTGCCGCTGCAGGCCGCGCCACACCTCGTCGTAGCCGCGCTGCAGGTGGTCCGCCGACGCGGCCTGCTGGGTGGCCGTCACCGGCCAGCGCGTCTCGAACATGAAGGCGAGGCCGTCGTCGATCTTCTGCGGCTTCAGCTCGGCCGCGCTCGCCCGGTCGAACGTCTCGCGGTCGGGGCCGTGCGCCGACATCATGTTGTGCAGCGAGCCGCCGCCGGGCACGAAGCCTTCGGCCTTCGCGTCGTAGGCGCCCTCGATCAGGCCCATGTACTCGCTCATCACGTTGCGGTGGAAGTACGGCGGGCGGAAGGTGTCCTCGCCCACCAGCCAGCGCGGCGCGAACACCACGAAGTCCACGCCCGCCAGCCCCGGGGTGTCCGAGGGGGAGGTGAGGACCGTGAAGATCGACGGGTCCGGGTGGTCGTAGGAGATCGTGCCGATGACGTTGAAGCGGTGCAGGTCGTAGACGTAGGGCACGTGGTTGCCGTGCCAGGCCACCACGTCCAGCGGCGAGTGGTCGTACTCGGCGGTCCACAGGTTGCCGCAGAACTTGTTGACCACCTCGACGGGGCCGCCGGTCTCCTCGTACGCGGCCACCGGCGCCAGGAAGTCGCGGGCGTTGGCCAGGCCGTTGGCACCGATCGGGCCGAGGTCGGGGAGCTGGAACGGGCTGCCGTAGTTCTCGCAGACGTAGCCCCGGGCGGTGGCGTCGAGGAGCTCCACGCGGAAGCGGACCCCGCGCGGGATCAGGGCGATCTCGCCGGGGCGGGCCGCGAGCAGGCCGAACTCGGTGCGCAGCAGCAGCCCGCCGCGCTCGGGGACGATCAGGAGCTCGCCGTCGGCGTCGCTGAACACCCGGTCCATGGAGGCGTTGGCGTGGTAGAGGTGGACGGCCATGCCGGCGCGCTGGGCGGCGTCGCCGTTGCCGCCCAGGGTCCACAGGCCGGCCAGCCAGTCGGTGCCCGGCGCGGGCTCCGGCAGCGGGTTCCAGCGCAGCCGGTTCGGGTCGGGGACGGTCTCGGTGAAGGGGGCGGTGCGCAGCCGCCCGTTGTCGGTGCGGGTGAACGCCGGGTGCGCGGCCGACGGCGTGATCCGGTACAGCCAGGAGCGGCGGTTGTGCGCCCTCGGTTCGGTGAAGGCGGAGCCGCTCAGCTGCTCCGCGTAGAGCCCGAGGGGGGCGCGCTGCGGCGAGTTCCGGCCGTGCGGCAGGGCGCCGGGAACCGCCTCCGAGCTGTGCTCGTTGCCGAAGCCGGGGGAGTACGCCAGCGCCTCCGCCGTCTTCCTCGCCCGCTCGCTGCTGGTGGTCATCTGCCGCTCCCGCCGCCGAAGGAATCCTTCAATCCTATGGGACACCGTAGGATTCCGATTCGACCACGTCAACGGCAAAACCGGCCGGGCGCGGCATGATGGGCCCGTGTCCCATCCGAACCTCCGCCGTGCCCCGGTCCAGCAGCGCAGCGCAGAGCGCCTGACCCGGATCCTGGACGCCTGCGCCGAACTCCTGGACGAGACCGGCTACGAGGAGCTCTCCACCCGGGCCGTGGCCCAGCGGGCCGGGGTGCCCATCGGCTCGGTGTACCGCTTCTTCAGCAACAAGCGGGCCCTGGCGGAGGCCCTCGCCGCCCGCAACCTGGACCGGTTCGCCGAGATCGTCTCCGCCCGGCTGGTCTCGATCGAGGCGGCGGACTGGCGCGGCGCGATCGACGCGGTGCTCGACGAGTACCTGGTCCTGAAGAAGACCGTGCCCGGCTTCAACCTGGTGGACTTCGGCGGGCCCCAGCCGGTCGCCGACCCCGCCGCCGACGCCAACCACCTGCTCGCCGAGCGCCTGGCCCAGCTGCTCCCGGCCCAGTTCGGCCGCGCCCCGGACGCCGAGCTGCGGCTGACGATCCTGGTCGCGGTGGAGGCGGCGGACGCGCTGCTGCGGCTCGCCTTCCGTACGGACCCGGCGGGGGACCCCGGGATCGTCGCGGAGACCCGGGAGCTGCTCCACTCCTACCTCGCGCGCACCCTGGGCTGACCCCGTCGCGCGATCGGGGCGGGCGGCGGCGAGTGGTGCGCGGCGCCGCCCGCGCGCACCCGGCCGCGCAGCCCCCTCGCCACCATGCCTACCGGTCGGTATGCTCGCGTCGTCGGCGCCTCCCCGAGCCCTCGGCGCCATCCGGTCCGTCCGTGCGGGGAGGCCCCCAGCCGCCCGTCGCCCCGGGGAGGACCCCCTATGTCCGCACTGCGCATCTGCCCCCTGTGCGAAGCCACCTGCGGGCTGACGCTCACCGTCGAGGGCTCCCGGGTCACCGGCGCCCGGGGCGACCGGGACGACGTGTTCAGCCAGGGGTTCATCTGCCCAAAGGGCGCCTCCTTCGGTGAGGTCGACGCCGACCCCGACCGGCTGACCGGGCCCCTGGTCCGGCGCGGCGGACGGCTGGAACCGGCGAGCTGGGACGAGGCGTTCGACCTCGTCGCGGCCCGGCTGCGGCCGGTCGTCGAGGAGCACGGGCCGGACGCCGTCGGGGTCGTGCTCGGCAACCCCAACGTCCACACCATGGCCGGGGCGCTCTATCCGCCGCTGCTGGTCGGCGGGCTGCGCACGCGCGCCCTGTTCACCGCCAGCACCCTCGACCAGATGCCCAAGCACGTCTCCAGCGGGCTGCTCTTCGGGGATCCGTTCGCCATCCCGGTGCCCGACCTGGACCGCACCGGCCATCTGCTGCTGCTCGGCGCCAACCCCCTGGAGTCCAACGGCAGCCTGTGCACCGCGCCGGACTTCCCCGGCCGCCTCAAGGCGCTGCGGGCCCGGGGCGGCACCCTGACCGTGGTGGATCCGCGCCGCACCCGTACCGCCCGCCTGGCCGACCGCCACCTCGCCCCCCGGCCCGGCACGGACGCCCTGCTGCTCGCCGCGCTCGCCCAGGTCCTCTTCGAGGAGGGGCTCGTCGCGCCCGGCGCGCTCACGGACCGGGTGGCGGGGCTGGAGGAAGTGCGCGAAGAGGTGCGGGAGTTCACCCCCGAGGCGGTCGGGGCGGCCTGCGACCTGGACCCGGACGAGATCCGCACCCTCGCCCGGGAGCTCGCCGCCGCCCCGGCCGCCGCCGTGTACGGCCGCATCGGCAGCTGCACGGTGGCCCACGGCACCCTCGCCAGCTGGCTGGTCGACGTGCTCAACGTCCTCACCGGAAATCTGGACCGGCCCGGCGGCGTGCTCTTCCCGCTCTCCGCCACCGACCGCGCCCCCCGCCCGCCGGGCCCCGGCAAGGGCTTCGCGCTGGGCCGCTGGCGCAGCCGGGTCGGCGGCCACCCCGAGACCAAGTCCGAACTGCCGCTGGCCGCACTGGCCGAGGAGATCGAGACCCCCGGCGAGGGCCGGATCCGGGCGCTGGTCGTCTGCGCCGCCAACCCGGTGCTCTCCGCCCCCGACGGCGACCGGCTCGACCGGGCGCTGACCGGGCTCGACTTCATGGTCAGCGTCGACCCGTACCTCAACGAGACCTCGCGCCACGCCGATGTCGTGCTGCCCCCGCCGCCGCCGTCGCAGAGCGCCCACTTCGACTTCGCGTTCAACGCGCTCGCCGTGCGCAACCAGGTCCGCTACACCCGGCCCGCCGTCCCGCTCGCCGGGGGCGGGCTCGACGAGTGCGAGATCCACGCCCGGCTGGTGCTCGCCGCGACCGGGCTGCACGGCGCCCCGGCGGACGCCGTGGACGCGGCGGTCGTCGAGCGCACCCTGGGCAAGGCGGTGGCCGACCCGCACTCACCCGTGCACGGACGCGACCCCGGGGCGCTCGCCGCCCTGCTGACCGGGGAGAGCGGCCCCGAGCGGCGGCTCGACCTGATGCTGCGGCTCGGCCCGTACGGCGACGGCTTCGGGGCCGACCCCGAGGGCCTGACCCTGGAGCGGCTGCTGGCCCGTCCGCACGGCATCGACCTCGGCCCGCTGCGGCCCCGGCTGGCGCAGGTGCTGAAGACCCGCAGCGGACTGGTCGAGCTGCTGCCCGCGCCGATCGCCGAGGACCTGCCCCGGCTGCGCGCGGCCCTCGGCGCGCGGCCCGACGGGCTGGTCCTGGTCGGCCGGCGCCATCTGCGCTCCAACAACAGCTGGCTGCACAACATCCCGTCCCTGACCGGCGGTTCCAACCGCTGCACCCTGCACGTCCACCCCGAGGACGCGGCGCGGCTCGGGCTGCGCGACGGCGACCCCGTACGGGTCAAGGCCGACGGCGGCGAGGTGGCGGCGCCCGTGGAGATCACCGAGGCGGTCCGCACCGGTGTGGTGAGCCTGCCGCACGGCTGGGGCCACGACCGGCCGGGCACCCGGCTCGGGGTCGCCGCCGGGCGGCCCGGGGTCAACGTCAACCAGCTGCTCGACGGCTCCCGGCTCGACCCGCTCTCCGGCACCGCGGTGCTCAACGGCTTTCCGGTCGAGCTGATCGCACTTCGTTGACCTGGGGTTTTGCTCGTATTGCTCACACGTCAACATCTTGTTAACGCCGGAACGGCCGACCTAACGTCATCCGCACCGCCAGCCCCCCGCTGGAGTTCAAGGGTGAACGTTAGGTGTCCTCCATGCTGACCGTCCTCGGCTTCACCATGATCGCGACCTTTCTGGTCCTGATCATGCTGAAGAAGCTGTCGCCCATCGCGGCGCTGGTTCTGATCCCCGCCCTGTTCTGCGTCTTCGTGGGCAAGGGCGCCCATCTCGGCGACTACGTGGTCGACGGCGTCGGCAAGCTCGCGCCGACCGCCGCGATGCTGATGTTCGCGATCATCTACTTCGGGGTGATGATCGACGTCGGCCTCTTCGACCCGGTCGTGCGGGGCATCCTGCGGTTCTGCAAGGCGGATCCGGTGCGGGTGGTCGTCGGTACGGCGGTGCTCGCCGCGATCGTCTCGCTCGACGGCGACGGCTCGACCACCTTCATGATCACGGTCTCCGCGATGTACCCGCTCTACAAGCGGCTCGGCATGAGCCTCGTGGTGATGACCGGAGTGGCCGCCACCGCCAACGGCGTGATGAACACCCTGCCCTGGGGCGGCCCGACCGCCCGCGCCGCCACCGCCCTGAAGCTGGACGCCACCGACATCTTCGTGCCGATGATCCCGGCCCTCGCGGTGGGCCTGGTCGCGGTGTTCGTCCTCGCGTACGCCCTGGGCCGCCGCGAGCGCGAGCGCCTCGGCCACCTCACCCTCGACGAGGTCCTGGAGCCGGAGAGCGAGACGGTGCTGGTGGCGGCGGGCGGCGCCGAGCCGCCCCGCACCGGCGCGGGCGGCGGCACGGACCTGCCCGGGACGGGCGAGTTCCCGGGCCTCGACCCGCGGCGGGCGACCCTGCGGCCCCGGCTGTACTGGTTCAACGCGGGCCTCACCGTGGCGCTGCTGACCGCCATGATCATGGAGTGGCTGCCGATCCCGGTGCTGTTCCTGCTCGGCGCGGCCCTGGCGCTCACCGTCAACTACCCGCACATGCCGGACCAGAAGGCCCGGATCGCCGCGCACTCCGAGAACGTCGTCAACGTGGCGGGCATGGTCTTCGCCGCCGCCGTCTTCACCGGCGTCCTCAACGGCACCGGCATGGTCAAGCACATGGCGGACTGGCTGGTGGGCGCCGTCCCGGAGGGCATGGGCCCGCACATGGCGCTGGTCACCGGTGTGCTGAGCCTGCCGCTCACGTACTTCATGTCCAACGACGGCTTCTACTTCGGCGTCCTGCCGGTCCTCGCCGAGGCCGGCGCCGCCCACGGCGTCTCCCCGGTGGAGATCGCCCGCGCCTCGCTGGCCGGGCAGGCCCTGCACATGTCGAGCCCGCTGGTTCCCGCGGTGTACGTGCTGGTGGGCATGGCCAAGGTCGAGTTCGGCGACCACACCCGGTTCACGGTGAAGTGGGCGGCGCTGACCTCGCTGGTGGTGCTCGGCGCGGGCATCCTCTTCGGCACGGTCTGAGCGGCGGCGGGGTTGCGCCGGGCGGGCGACTTGCCGGGGCCCGCCCGGCGCTGCTCCGCCGTTTCGCGGCGGCGATGTGAAAGAGAGTCAGATGAAAGGTCGATTTATATGACAATCTGACTCAAAGGAACGCGCATGTCTGCCTCCTCACCCCCGCGCCCCGCCGTCCGCCGTCCGGCCGCCACCGCCCTCGCCCTCGGGCTCGCGGGAGCCGTCCTCGCCGGCGCCCCGGCCGCCCACGCCGCACCCGGCGACAACGGCGATGTGAAGATCCACAACCTGGGCACCCCGTTCACCGACCAGCGCGACGAGCCCAAGGTCTGCGGGTTCTACCTCGACGGCTTCAACTTCGACGCCAACCAGAACGTCACCTGGTCCATCCAGACCCAGCCGCTGCGGGCGGGCGGCGCCACCCTCAACGGCGCCATCGCCCTGCCCGCCGGCACGGGCCACACCCTGCCGCTCACCCTTCCCAACGGGCAGTACAAGCTCACCTGGAAGATCACCGGCGGCAACGGCGCGGGCAAGATGAAGGTCTTCAAGGTCGACTGCCTGCCCATCACCAGTCCGCCGGGCACCACCACCGGCGGCGGCTCGGCCGGTGCGACCGGCGGTGCCACCGGCGGCAGCGGCGGCCCCAACGGCGGGCCGAACGCGGGCGGCGGCGGTCTGGCCGGGACCGACTCCCTCACCGACGGCGTCTCCCCGGCCGCGGGCATCGCGGCCCTCGGCCTCGTCGGCGTCTCCGGGGTGCTCTTCGTCCGGCGGCTGCGCCGCCGCCCCCATGGCGCCGCGTAGCGCGTCCCCCAGGCCCTTCCACCGGACGCGCGCCTACCGGCTGACGCGCACGGCCGCGCTGGCCGCGACCCTGGTCGTCGGCGGCGTCTGGTGGGCCCAGGACGACGGGTCGGTCGCACCGGTCGCCATGGGCGCGGCGGGGGCCCCGGGCACGGCGGCGCCCGCGGCCACCACCGGGGCCGACGGGGACAAACAGGCCGCGGACCCCGCCCGTCCGGCGGGCCCCGGCGGCAAGGCCGCGCCGGGCGGGCGGGGCCGGGCGGGCGCGCCCCCGCCCGCGGCCCGCCCGCTGCCGCGCTCCCCGGCGACCGGCCTGGCCATCCCGTACCTGAGCCTGACGGCGCCGGTCGTCGGTCTCGGGCTCGATCCGGCGCACCACCTCGCGACCCCGCCGGTCGACAACCCGAAGCTGGTCGGCTGGTACGCGAACGGGCCCTCGCCGGGCGAGGCGGGCACCGCCGTCGCGGTCGGCCACCGCGACACCCGCACCGGCGCCGCGGTCTTCGCCAACATCGCCATGCTGCGGCCCGGCCGGCTGGTCGAGGCCCGCCGGGCGGACGGCCGCGTCGCGGTGTACACGGTGGACGCGGTCCGCAAGTTCGACAAGGCGCACTTTCCCGACGAGGAGGTGTACGGGGCGCGGGCCCGCCCCGAGCTGCGGCTGATCACCTGCGGCGGCAGGTTCGACCGGAAGAAGGGGTACGAGAGCAACGTCGTCGTCTTCGCCCACCTCACCGCCGTACGGGGGCCGGGCCGGACCGCATAGCCTCCTCCTGGCGCCCGGGTCGGCCGGGCGGCCCCTGGTGCTGGAAAACTACCGGCGCTAGTTTGGGTCCCCGACACCCAGGCTCAGGAGGAGCGCGATGAACGCCCACGACGGGATGTACATAGGCGGTCGCTGGACCCCGGCCGCGGGCGGCGACACGACCGCCGTGGTGAACCCGGCGGACGAGCAGGTCATCGCCCACGTACCGGCCGGGACCGCCGAGGACGTGGACGCGGCGGTGCGCGCGGCCCGCGCGGCCCTGCCGGGCTGGGCCGCGACCCCGCCCGCCGCGCGCGCCGCACTGATCGCGGCCCTGCGGGACCGGCTGGCCGAGCGCAAGGACGAGATCGCGGCCACGGTCACCGCCGAACTCGGCGCGCCCGCGCAGTTCGCCCAGCAGGTGCACGTGGGCCTGCCGATCGCGGTCGCCGGCTCCTACGCCGAACTCGCCGCCGCGCACGCCTTCGAGGAGCGGATCGGCAACTCCACCGTCTTCCACGAGCCGGTCGGCGTGGTCGGCGCGATCACCCCCTGGAACTATCCGCTCCACCAGATCGTCGCCAAGGTGGCACCCGCGCTCGCGGCGGGCTGCACGGTCGTCCTCAAGCCCGCCGAGGACACCCCGCTCACCGCCCGGCTGTTCGCGCGGGCGGTCCACGAGGCCGGGGTGCCCGCCGGGGTGTTCAACCTGGTCACCGGGCTCGGGCCGGTCGCGGGCCAGGCGCTCGCCGAGCACGAGGGCGTCGATCTGCTCTCCTTCACCGGCTCCACCGCCGTCGGCCGCCGCATCGGCGCCCTGGCGGGCGGCGCCGTCAAGCGGGTCGCCCTGGAGCTCGGCGGCAAGTCCGCCAACGTCATCCTGCCGAGCGCGGACCTGGCGAGGGCCGTCGCCGTCGGCATCGCCAACGTGATGGGCAACTCCGGCCAGACGTGCAGCGCCTGGACCCGGATGCTGGTCCACGCCGACCGGTACGAGGAGGCCGTCGGTCTCGCCCGCGCCGCCGTCGCCAAGTACCCGGTGGGCGAGCGGGTCGGGCCGCTGGTCAGCGCCCGGCAGCGGGACCGGGTGCGCGGCTACATCGAGAAGGGCGTCGAGGAGGGCGCCCGGCTGGTGGCGGGCGGCGCCGGGGCCCCGCTGGAGCGCGGCTACTACGTGGCGCCGACCGTCTTCGCCGATGTCACCCCGGAGATGACGATCGCCCAGGAGGAGATCTTCGGCCCGGTCGTCGCGCTCATCCCGTACCGCGACGAGGAGGACGCGCTGCGGATCGCCAACGGCACGGTGTACGGGCTGGCGGGCGCGGTCTGGGCGGGCGACGACGCCGAGGCGGTGGCCTTCGCGCGGCGGATGGAGACCGGGCAGGTGGACATCAACGGCGGCCGGTTCAACCCGCTCGCCCCCTTCGGCGGCTACAAGCAGTCGGGGGTGGGCCGCGAGCTCGGCCCGCACGGCCTGAGCGAGTACCTCCAGACCAAGTCACTGCAGTTCTGACGACCCGTCACCGAGCACCACCCTTTCTCACTCCGGGAGCAGCATCGTGGTCCGCGCCGCAGTCCTACCCTCCGTCGGCTCCCCGCTGGAGGTCACCGAGATAGCACTCCCCGAGCCCGGCCCCGGCCAGGTGCGGGTCCGCCTCGCCGCCGCCGGGGTCTGCCACTCCGACCTCTCGCTGGCCAACGGCACCATGCGCGTCCCCGTACCGGCCGTCCTCGGCCACGAGGGCGCGGGCACCGTCGTCGCGGTCGGCGAGGGCGTCACCTCGGTCGCGCCCGGCGACGGCGTGGTCCTCAACTGGGCGCCCTCCTGCGGCAGTTGCCACCCCTGCTCGCTGGGCGAGGTCTGGCTCTGCCTCAACGCGCTGACCGGCGCGGGCGCGGTGTACGCGCACACGGCCGACGGCCGGGAGCTGCACCCGGGGCTCAACGTGGCGGCCTTCGCCGAGGAGACGGTCGTCGCCGAGAACTGTCTGCTGCCCCTGCCCGAGGGCGTCCCGCTGGTCGAGGCGGCGCTGCTGGGCTGCGCGGTGCTGACGGGGTACGGCGCCGTCCACCACTCGGCGAAGGTCCGCGAGGGCGAGACGGTCGCCGTGTTCGGGGCGGGCGGCGTGGGCCTGGCCACCCTCCAGGCCGCCCGGATCGCGGGCGCCGGGCAGATCGTGGCGGTCGACGTCTCCCCGGCGAAGGAGGAGCTGGCGCGCCGGGCGGGCGCCACCGACTTCGTGGTGGCCTCCGACACCACGGCCAAGGACATCCGGAAGCTGACCGGCGGCCACGGCACCGACGTGGCGGTGGAGTGCGTGGGGCGCGCGGTCACCATCCGCACGGCCTGGGAGTCCACCCGGCGCGGTGGCCGCACCACGGTCGTCGGCATCGGCGGCAAGGACCAGGAGGTCTCCTTCAACGCCCTGGAGATCTTCCACTGGGGCCGTACGTTCTCGGGCTGCGTGTACGGCAACAGCGACCCGGCGCGCGATCTGCCGGTCCTGGCCGAGCACGTCCGCGCGGGCCGCCTGGACCTGGCGGCGATGGTGTCCGGGCGGACCGGGCTCGACGGCATCCCGGCCGCCTTCGCCGACATGGAGGCGGGCAAGGGCGGGCGGGCGCTGGTGGTGTTCTAGGGGCCGGCGCGGAGGCGGGCGCGCCGGTTACCCCGCGTCCCGGCCGGGGGCGGCCGGGCGGCCCCGCCCCGCGGTGCTCAGTGCCGGGCCTCCGCCTCCGGCTGCGGCGCGGGGACGGGGGCGGCGGCCGGAGGGGCAGGAACCTCCGCGCTCCGCCGGGGCCGCGAGCGGGAGACGGCCACGCCCGCCAGGCACAGGGCGCCCCCGGCCAGCGTCAGCCAGTCCGGCACCTCGTCCAGCACCGCCCAGGACATCAGCACCACCAGCGCGGGCACCACATAGGTGGTCGCGCCCATCTTCCCGGCCGTCGTGCGGGCCAGCGCGTACGCCCAGGTGGTGAAGGCGAGCGCGGTCGGGAACACGCCCAGGTAGACCATGTTCAGGGTCGCGCCGACCGGTGCGTCGGCGGCGTCGGAGACCAGCCGACCGGCGAACGGCAGACAGGCCACCGTCCCCACCAGGCAGCCGAAGAAGGTCACTTGGAGCGCGCTGGCCCGGCCGAGCGCGGGCTTCTGCGCCACCACGCCGCCCGCGTAGGTCATCGCCGCCAGCAGACAGAGGACCACCCCGAGCACCGAGGCGCCGCCGTCCCCGGACATCGACAGGCCGACCGCCACCGCGCCCGCGAACGAGACGCCCATGCCGGCCGCCAGCCGCGGCGGCAGCCGCTCGCCCAGGAAGCGGGCGCCGAGCAGGGCGATGAGGATCGGGCCGATGTTCACGATCATCGCGGCCGTGCCCGCGTCGACCTCCCGCTCGCCCCAGTTGAGCACCACCATGTAGACCCCGAACCACAGCAGGCCCGAGGCGGCTATGCCCGGCCAGGCCCCGCGCGGGGGAAGCCCCTCGCGCCGGACCGCGAACAGCACGCCGAGCACGACGGTTCCGGCGGCCAGCCGGCCCAGTGCCAGCGCTCCGGGTGCGTAGGCGGCGCCCGCGCTGCGGATGGACACGAAGGCCGAGGCCCACAGGACCACGGAGACCGCCGCGGCGGCGAGCGCCAGACCTTCCGAACCGCGCGGGGAGCGTGAGGAGTTCGTCATGGGCCCGACGGTACGGCCGAAACCGTTCGGTGCTCACCGCATTATTGCCGGGCCACCGGTTTGCCACTGAGCCCGCGGCTTGTCACTGAGCCCGCAGCCCGCCGAGCCGTCGGCCCGCCGACCCGCAGCCCGCCGGTCGGTCGGCTCGCCGGCCCGCCGCCGCGCGCACCCGCTCAGCGCAGGCTCGCCCCGGCGATGCCGAGCAGCTCGCCCAGTGCCCGCTCGCCCGACGGCGTCACCCGTACCGCCCGCTCGGAGCCGATCCGTACGCACCAGCCCGCCTCCAGCGCGTGCGCGCAGAGCGCGGCGCCCGCCGCCCCGGCCAGATGGGGGCGGCGCTCGGTCCAGTCGAGGCAGGAGCGCACCAGCGGGCGACGGCCCGAGCGCTCCAGCGCGATCCCCACCTCCCCGTACCAGCGCACCCCTTCGCGGGTCAGCGCGAACCCGGCGTCCTGGATAAGCAGGCCGCGCACGGTCATCGCGTCGGTGATCGCGATGCCGAGGCGGCCCGCGAGATGGTCGTAGCAGGTGCGCCCGCGCGCCATCGCGCTGCCCGCCGACGCGGCCCGCAGGGTGCGCGGCGCGGCCGGTGCGGTGCGTGCCGCCAGCTCCTCCACGAGATGGGCGACGCCCGGGTCGGCGAGCCGTACGTAACGGTGGCGGCCCTGGCGCGCCTCGGTCAGCAGGCCGCCCGCGACCAGGCGGCCCAGGTGCTCACTGGCGGTGGAGGGCGCGACCTTGGCGTGCCGCGCCAGTTCGCCCGCCGTCCACGCCCGCCCGTCGAGCAGCGCCAGGCAGAACGTCGCCCGGGTCTCGTCGGCGAGCAGCGCGGCGAAGGCGGCGAGCCCCGATCCCGAGGTGCCCGATCCCGAGGTGCCCGATCCCGAGGTGCCCGATCCCGAGCTGCCGGATCCCGGTGTGGTGGTCATGCCTCCAGGATGCCGCCGTCACCCTTCGGCGGCGGCCGAACCGTGGGCGGCGCCGGTGCGCGCCCGCGCGGGCAGCGCCTCGTACTGCGCGGCCAGCCCGTCGAGCAGGGCGCGCAGACCGGTCTGGAAGGCGCCCTCGTCGATCTCCTGCCGGCGCTCGGCCAGCAGGTGGGCCTGGCCGAGGTGGGGGTAGTCGGCGGGGTCGTACGCCGCCTCGTCGTCCACGAAGCCCCGGGCGAAGGAGCCGAGGGCCGAGCCCATGACGAAGTACCGCATCAGCGCGCCGATCCGGGTGGCCTGCGCGGGCGGCCAACCCGCCTCGGTCATGGCGCCGAACACCGCGTCCGCCAGCCGCAGGCCCGCCGGGCGGCGCCCCGGGCCCTGGGCGAGGACCGGGACGATGTGGGGGTGGCGGGTGAGGACGGCCCGGTAGGCGAGGGCCCAGTCGTGCAGCGCGGTGCGCCAGCCGCGCGGGTCGCCCGGCTCGAACATCGACAGGTCGACCTGGGCGGAGGTGGCGTCGGCGACCGCCTCCAGGATCTCGTCCTTGGTGCGGAAGTGGTTGTAGAGGGAGGGGCCGCTGACCCCGAGCTCGGCGGCCAGGCGGCGGGTCGAGACGGCGGCGAGCCCCTCGGCGTCCACGAGCGCGCTCGCCGCCTCGACGATGCGGTCGGTGCTCAGGAGGGGCTTGCGCGGTCGGGCCATGCGGCACATAGTAGGGCCTGCGCAAGAAAAACTAGCAGTGGTAATTAAGTGGCCGGGGCCCGGCCGCCCGACCGGACCACCTGGGGTGCGAGCGAGATGAACCTGGAGCTGAGCGAGGAGCAGGAGGCCGTGCGGCGGCTCGCCGGGGAGTTCGTGGCCCGCGAGGTGATCCCGTACGCCACCGCCTGGGACCGCGCCGAGAACGTCGACCGCTCGATCGTGAAGAAGCTCGGCGCGCTGGGGTTCCTCGGGCTCACCGTCCCCGAGGAGTACGGCGGCTCCGGCGGTGACCACCTGACGTACTGCCTGGTCACCGAGGAGCTCGGGCGCGGCGACTCGGCGGTGCGCGGGATCGTCTCCGTCTCGCTCGGGCTGGTCGCCAAGACCGTGGCGCACTGGGGCGACGAGGAGCAGAAGCGGACCTGGCTGCCGCGCCTGACCTCCGGCGACGCGCTCGGCTGCTTCGGGCTGACCGAGCCCGGCACCGGCTCCGACGCGGCAAACCTCGCCACCCGGGCCGTCCGCGACGGCGGCGACTACGTCGTCAACGGCTCCAAGATGTTCATCACCAACGGCACCTGGGCGGACGTGGTGCTGCTCTTCGCCCGCACCGACGACACCCCGGGCCACCGGGGCATATCCGCCTTCCTGGTGCCCGCCGACACCCCGGGCCTGACCCGCCGGGCCATCCACGGCAAGCTCGGCCTGCGCGGCCAGGCCACCGCCGAGCTGGTCCTCCAGGACGTGCGGATCCCGGCGTCCGCGCTGCTCGGCCCCGAGGGCAAGGGCTTCTCGATCGCCATGTCCGCGCTGGCCAAGGGGCGGATGTCGGTGGCCGCCGGCTGCGTGGGCATCGCCCGGGCCGCGCTGGAGGCGGCCGTCGGGTACGCGGGGGAGCGCGAGCAGTTCGGCCGGTCCATCGCGCACTACCAGCTGGTGCAGGAGCTGATCAGCGACATCTCGGTGGACGTGGACGCGGCCCGGCTGCTCACCTGGCGGGTCGCCGATCTCGTCGACCGGGGCCGGGAGTTCGCCACCGCCGCCTCGAAGGCCAAGCTCTTCGCCTCGGAGGCCGCCGTGCGCGCCGCCAACAACGCCCTCCAGGTGTACGGGGGGTACGGCTACATCGACGAGTACCCGGTCGGCAAGCTGCTGCGCGACGCCCGGGTGATGACGCTGTACGAGGGCACGAGCCAGATCCAGAAGCTCATCATCGGCCGCGCCGAGACCGGCGTCTCGGCCTTCTGACCCGCCGCCCGGCCGGTTCTGAGTACCTCCTGAGTACGCGAGCGGATGTGGCCCCGGCCACACCCGCCGCATGCTGACGCCATGAGTGAGACACCGGTCAAGCAGCAGAACACGGCCGCGTACTACGGGCAGGCCGTCGCGTCCTTCGCCATCGCCGTCACGGCCACGGCCGTCGGCATCACCCGGCTCCAGGCCGACGCCTGGGTGCGGGCCTTCCTCGGCATCGCCGTCCTCTACCTGGTCACCTCCGCCTTCACGCTCGCCAAGGTGGTCCGCGACCGCCAGGAGGCCGGGCAGATCGTCAGCCGGGTCGACCAGGCCCGGCTGGAGAAGCTCCTCGCCGAGCACGACCCCTTCCAGAAGCTGTAGCCGCACGTCTAAGCGCTTGCTCACCCTCGGGGTATGGTGTTCGTCCGAAGGGAAGGGGCAAGCGATGGGTACGGCTGAGCAGACGGTCGGCGACGACAAGCCGTGGGGCGAGGTCACGCCGGAGGCCGCCCGGCGGCTGCTCGTCGCCGCCGTGGAGGCGTTCGCGGAGCGCGGCTACCACGCGACGACGACACGGGACATCGCGGGCCGCGCCGGGATGAGCCCGGCCGCGCTCTACATCCACTACAAGACCAAGGAAGAGCTGCTCCACCGGATCAGCCGGATCGGCCACGACAAGGCCCTGGAGATCCTGGAGACGGCCGCGGCGGCCCCCGGCACGGCCGCCGAGCGCCTCGCGGGCGCGGTGCGCTCCTTCGTACGCTGGCACGCCGGGCACCACATGACCGCGCGGGTCGTCCAGTACGAGCTGGACGCGCTCGGCCCCGAGCACCGCACCGAGATCGTGGGGCTGCGCCGCCGCAGCGACGCGGCCGTGCGGCGGATCCTCCAGGAGGGCGTGGCGGCGGGCGAGTTCGACGTGCCGGACGTGCCCGGGACCACGCTCGCCGTGCTGTCGCTCTGCATCGACGTGGCGCGCTGGTTCAGCGCGGAGGGCCGCCGCACGCCCGACGAGGTCGGCGCGCTCTACGCCGACCTCGTCCTGCGGATGGTCGGGGCCCGGCAGAAGTAGCCGCGGGGCCCGCCGCTCGGCGGCGGGGGCCGGGGGACCGGCCGCTCAGAAGTAGTAGCGCGAGACCGACTCCGCCACGCAGACCGGCTTGTCGCCGCCCTCGCGCTCCACGGTGACCTTCGCGGTCACCTGCACCCCGCCGCCCGCCTCCACCACGTCGGTGAGGACGGCGGTGGCCCGCAGCCGCGAGCCCACCGGCACGGGGGCGGGGAAACGGACCTTGCCGGTGCCGTAGTTGATGCCCATCCGCATGCCCTCGACCCGCAGCACCTGCGGCACCAGCGACGGCAGCAGCGACAGCGTGAGATAGCCGTGCGCGATCGTCGTCCCGAACGGGCCCGCCGCCGCGCGGACCGGGTCCACGTGGATCCACTGGTGGTCCCCGGTGGCCTCGGCGAACAGGTCGATGCGGCGCTGGTCGACCTCCAGCCAGCCGCTGTGCCCGAGCGGCTCGCCCACGGCGGCCTTCAGCTCGTCGGCGGAGGTGAAGATCCTCGGCTCTGCCATGCCGGTTCCTGCCTCTCTCGCATGTGTGCGCCGCCCCGCGGCCACTCCTGGCCAAGCGCTTGCTCAGCATGGTCGGGGCGGTCCCCGCTGTCAACGGCCGACGGGCCGCCGCAGTAGGGTTCCAGGGGTGCCGCAGATCAGAAACTACTGACTGCGCGCGCCCTCACCGGCGATGCCGCCGCGGACCCTGCTGCGACGGCCTGCACGGTGTGCTCCGCCCCGATCGCCCAGACCCCCGGCAAGAAGCCCCGGCAGTTCTGCACGAGCACCTGCCGCAGCCGCGCCCACCGCGCCGCCACGCGCGCCTCGAAGCCGACCCGAAACGTTGCAACGATTTCCCTGACCAGGGAAAACGCCCCCGCTTCACCCCCTCCGACTCCCGCGCCGCCCGGGGTCCTCCGCTTCCCGGAGCTCACCAAGAACCACTGGTTCTGGCTCGCGTCGATCCGGCACGCCCGCGGCACGCTCCCCTCCCGTGCCCGCCGCATCGTGAAGTTCTTGTCCGAGCAGCGCATCGCCGCCACGTCCGGCCGGATCATCGGCCGCCAGCACAGCGAAGGCGTGGACGGCGGGATGGAACTCGCTTCGTACTACGCGAACAGGTACCGGCTCGCGGCCGACGCCTTCTGGGAGGACATGCGCCTTCTCAAGCACCTCGGCCTGGCCGAACAGCTCGTCCGCCCCGCCCCCGGCCGCAAGGCCGTCTACGCCCTCGTCCTTCGCACCGACGCGATCCCCAACGGCCTGCCCGAGGACCTTGCCCGTGCCCTGCGGGTCTACGACCTGCCCGAACCCGAGCCGGAGGACGAGGACACCCGCTACGGCCATCTCACCGACTCCCAGCCCGTCGCCGTGGCCCAGGTCGTTGCTGAGCCGGATCTGCCCCTCACGCTCACCGAGGAAGCCACGTTCCTTACTGAGCTCGCCGCTGCCCCTCGATGGGAGCACCCAGAAGGCACGTCCGCTGCCATCGCGGCCGCAGAGATCAGCCGCTCGTCGAAGGCCCTCGGGGCCCAGGGCGGGGTGCGTGATCTCCGGTGCACGGCTGTCCGGTCGAACACCGGCGAGCGCCTGATGCAACGATTTGGATCACGATCCGAAACGACTCCTCTATACCCAGAGGGTTATCAACCATCTGGTTTTGGTTCTTCTGCGGGTAGTTGGTGGTCGGGCTGTTCGATTCGAGATGGACAGGATCAAAAGCGGACGCCTTCGGCGGCAGCCAGAACCAGGAGCTTGCTTCCGGCCGGTCCGGACCTTGCCGCCGTCGCAGATCGGGTCTTGCGCGACGTGTGGGCCGCGTGGAGGCGTGAACTCGGCCGAGGGAAGGTGATTCTCCGCTCCACCGATCGCGAGGCCAGTGGGGCGCCGCACGCCGGTTCCGCATGGGAAGACCTGCGGCGGACGGTCGAGATCGCGCTCCGCAGGACCACGCCGGGCGACATCGTCGACATCCTGACCGCCAGCATCACCAACGCTGATGATCTCGGCCGGGTTGCCGGTTGGCGTCTGTGGAAGCTGATCAACACCAAGCGGAACGCCCAGGGGTATGGCCGGCGAGCCCAGGTCCAACAGGCCCTGCACGTCACGCTCCGAGACGACCACAGCGCTTCCTACCTCGCAGACCGTCGCGAGTGGTTCGCCTTGTGCGATCAGCGCCGCCGCGAGGCCGATGCCGCGCGGGCCGAGCAGCTGTCGGTCTATGAGCGCTGGGCCATCTGGCGCCTCACCGAGCCCCGCGAACCCACGCCTCCCAAGGAGTTCTCCCGGACGGTCGATCCGCGCAGCCAGGCCGTACGCGCCGGAATCGTGCGGCCCCAGACCGGCGGCACAGCCAGAGAACGAGCCGTCCTGGAACGCGCCCGCGCCGACAAACGCGCCCGCAAGACAGGACTCACATGAACACCAACTCGCCCACGGAGCAGACGATGACATCCCCCGCGCCGATCAGCGTCGCAGCGTCTCAGCTGAAGGCTGGCGATGAGATCCCGAGCTGGCCTGGGACCATCACGTGCGGCCCGGTCCGCAGTCCCAATGGATGGGGCTACGTCTTGGTCGAGATCGACGGCCGGGACCACGACCTCGACGCCCACGAGGTCGTCACGGTCATCCGCCAGCCAGCGGTCACGGACGTCTGCGTGCCCGGGGCCTTCCTGGCCGCTGCCTCCATCTGCTGCCCGGCCGGACTGCCCGGCTTCCTCACTGCACCTGGCCCACCGCGCTGCGGGACCCGTCCCGTCCAGCTGCGGCTCATGGCCGAGGAGAAGGAACAACTCGCCGACATCGCAGCCCTCACCTGGTGGGAGTGCGTCCAGGACCCAGACGGCCCGTCCGTTCTGTTCGCCGATGCCGCCCGCGGTGTCGCTGGACTTCTGGACGGCCGCTGATGCTGCCCCTCGCCTCGATACTCACGGAAACCGACCCCGGCCTCGACCGCGACCAAGTCGGCCCGGCCGGCATGGGCTGGCGCCACCGCGCGGCCTGCCGGAACCAGCCGGTCGACCTCGACTGGTTCTTCCCCAGCAGCGGCGAAGCCGCCCGCAGCCTGACGGCCGCCCGGGAGGTCTGCGACGTGTGCCCGGTCAAGCCGGAGTGCCTGGCGTACGGGCTGGCCAGCGAGCAGATGTGGGGCGTGTGGGGCGGCGTCCTCGCCGACAGCGTCGAGTGGCGGGCCCTCGGCGGAAGGCCGAGGAACACATGACCGGCGGCCGGACTCAGAGCAGCCCCCGCCAGATCGGGGCGGGGGCCCCGGCGAGCGCGCGCAGCGGTTCAGCCGTCGGTGCCGGCCGTCTTGGTCTGGGCGGCCTTTCGGCGGTTGGCCGCGGTGCGCATCCGGCTGACGGTCGCCTCGTTGTAGTCCGCCGCGTCGGCGGCCTCCGTGACCACGAGCACGCCGCGCTCGATGTAGGCGAGGACCGTCTCGTTCAGGAGCTCGCGCTTCTTGGTCAGGGATTTCTCCGCGTCGGTGACGTCCTGCCGCAGTTTCTGGAGGAACTGCTCGGCGTCGAGGCGGGCGGCGTCGGCTTCACGGTCGAGGACACGTCGGCGGCGGGGCGGCATGCGCCCATCATGACAAGCCCGTCAAGACCCGTAGGTCGTGGGTACGAACCGGCCACCCCGCCCGACCACGGTGGCCAAAACCCCCCCTTGTGGCATGACGAGCAAGTCATGACTATGAAGTCATGCCTTGCGAGTCGAGGCAGCGCACAACGCACGACGGCCCGGCCCGGTGCGGACACACCAGGACGAGCCGAAACGCGAACCACCCCCGGCGCGGACACGCCAGGGGTGGCTCTGACCCGACACCTCACGTGCATGAGGAGCGAGCTGTGCCCGATCTTTCCATGCCCACCCCTGCCCGCTTACGGCAGGCCACCGCGGACGCCGGCCACCGCGCCCGCGCCCTCCGCAGCGCCCGCATCGCCGACTCCGTCACCCCGGAGTCAATCGCGGCGACGGCCGACGCCGTCACCGCCCACCTTGACGCCCTCACCGCCGCCCGTATCGACGGCCGCCGCTGATGGGCCTCCTCAACCGCCTCCTCGGCGGCACCAACGACTACCGCGCCCCCAACGCGACCCCCCGCTACCGGGAACGCGAAGCGCCCCAGGCCAAAGCCGCCCGCAAGACGGCCACGGCCCGCGCCGACCGGGCCGCCCGGCACCGCCGCAACCTGCCCTCCGACCCGGACCCGTTCACCGGCCGCACCGGCGGCGAACGGAGCCGGTGGCGCTGGTGACCACCCGCTGCCAGTTCGACATCGCCCCGGCGACGCTCACCGTCGCCCGGCTCCGCGACCAGGACGAAGCCCACCGGCAAGGGCTCTGCGCCCGGCTGTGGGCCACCGAACAGGCCCGCCGCCGCGACCGCAACGCCCTCCACCCGACCACCACCAACCAGGAAGACCGCGACTCATGACCGCCACCGCGCACCCCCGACTTCTCGCCGACCACCGGCACAGTCCCCTCGCCGGGGGTGCGCGGTGACCACCCCCGAGCCCCCGAAACAGGAGCGGCTGTCCCGCTGGGAGATCGCCCTCGCCGCCACCGCCGCCGCTCTCGCCGTCACGGCCGGCACCTTCGGACTGATCCTGTCGTTCAGCACCGTCTCCTCGTGGGCGGACACCCGCGGCTTCAAGTTCCCCCCGCTGGTCCCGCTCGCGGTCGACTTCCTGATCCCCGCGTCCGGCGTCGCCTACGTCCTCCTCGTCCGCCTGGACATCCCGCTGTGGTGGCTCCGCTACGCGCCCTGGGCCCTGACCGGCGTCACCGTGTTCCTGAACATCCCCAAAGGCAGCGAGGCCGGGATCGGGGAGATGGTCGGCCACGCGGCGATGCCCGCGGTGTGGGCGTTCGTGACCGAGGTGTTCATCCACGTCTACCGGGCCAAGCGCGGCATCCGTACCGGGCGCCGGATGGAAAGCATCCGCTGGGCTCGCTGGCTGCTCGCCCCCGTGCCCACGTTCCGGCTGTGGCGGCGCATGAAGCTGTGGGAACTCCGCTCGTACGACCAAGTCCTCAAGCTCGAACGAGAGCGAATCGCCTACCGCGACCACCTCCGGAGCCGCTACGGCTGGGCATGGCGGCGCACGGCCCCGGTCGAATCCCGCATGCCGCTGCGCCTGGCCAAGTACGGCGTTCCCCTCGCGGAGACGGCCCCGGCGGGTCTGGCCGCCGCCGGGATCAAGCCGACTGCCGTCACTCCGGACGGCCACGCGGCGGAGGCCACGGAGGTGACCGCCACGGTGGAACGCGCGAGCACCCCGACGGGCGGGCCAACCGAACCGCCCGCACTTCCGCACGCGGAGGAGGTCCCTTCCCTCCGTGCCCTCCTGCCGGCGCGGCAGGCCGCCTATGCGGCGGAGGAGGTCGTGAGGAAGCCGAGGGAGGAGGTCACCGCCCGCATCCCGGAGGAGGTTCCCTTGCTGCCTCCTCCGCCGGACCTCCTCCACCACGACAACGACGTGGAGGAGGTCGAAGAAGGCTTGGCGAACTGTGCGGAGGAGGTCCTGGAGGAGGTCCCTCTGCTGCCTCCTCCGCCGGACCTCCTCCACCTCGACCACGGCACGGAGGAGGTCTCGCGGGCCGCCCTCTCGACAGGCGGAGAAATCGACATTGCGCCGCAGGTCACGGCGGAGGAGGTTCCTGCGCCGGAGCCCACGGAGGAGGCCACGGAGGACGTCCTCCGCAAGGCCCGGACCGAGGCCCAGAAATGGGCGCAGAGCCCCGAAGGCATCGCCCTGCGCGAGGAGATCCGCAAGCAGCTCCTCGCGCTCCTGGACCGCGCGGAGGAGGTCTCCCCGGCCGACTTCGCCCGCGAGCACCCCCACTACCGGGTCACCCGAAAGTACGTCGCCGACCAGCTCAAGTGGGCCCGCGCTCACGCGCACAAGCCGACTACCTGACCGATCCCAAGGACGACGATGACCTCCTCCATACCCACGGTCCGTGGCGATGTCTGCGGCTGCACGGTGACCGTCCTGCCCACCGCCGAGTACCGGTCCACGCCGACACCGACCCGGGTCTTACGGGCCCAGGTCGGTGCGGATGAGCAGCGCGTCCGGTTCTACCTGTGGCGGCTCCTCGGTGTCGGGGGAGCGCGGTGACCACGACCGACGAGCCCGCGGCCACCGAGGCCGGCGAGGTCGATCTGCACGTGCCGCTGCCGCCCGAGCAGCCCATGCCCGTGCCCGTCGAGCCGCCCGAGCCTGAGTGGTGGCAGCAGCCGGGGGCGTACGAGCCGGTCCCGGCCACGCCGTCGCAGGCCGTCCCGCCCAAGCCGACCACCCCGCCACCCGCCAGCGAGGACCAGGAGGAGTCCAGGTTCGTGACGCCGACCATGCCGACCGCCCCGCCGACCGCGCACCTCCTCGACCAGGACGACCCGGTCGAAGGGGACGAGGACGTGGATGGCCAGGAGCAGCCGGACACCCGCGCGGAGCGGCGCCGCCTGCGCCGGGTCCGCCTTCCTCGCCCGCGCCGGGCCGACCCCGACCCGGATACGGGGGACAGCGAAGCCCCGGCCGCCGAGGACGCCGACCAGGAGCAAGGGCCTCGTGGGGACGACGGGTACTGGCCGGTGGTCGGCGCGGAGATCCGGCAGGGCTTCGAGCCGCTGCGGAACGAGGTGGCCGCGCTCACCGCGCACTTGTACGCGGTGAAGGTGGGCGAGGAGGAAGCGGCCAGCCCCCGCAAGCTCGCGCACGCCGTACGGACGGGACGGTTCAAGCGCTACGCGCCCGCGCTCGCCCTGCCCCTGATCCCGATCCCGCCGTTCGTCCCGGCCGTCGGCGGGTTCTCCCTCGCCAAGGTCTACGCCTCGGTGCCGCAGTCGATGGCGGCCGACATGCACACCGGGGTCGCGATCGCGGCCGCCGTGTCCCTCGTCCCGGCCGCCGTCCTCGTCTGGCGCGTCGGGAAGCACCTGAAGGCCCGCACGAAGCCGGGGTTCACGCTGCGCGTCGCCACTGCCACCAGCCTGATCGGCTCCCTCCTCTACGGGCCGATCGGCGCCTACGCCCTCTACCTCACGAACGGAGTCGTCGCATGACGCTGTCCTTCATCACCCTGTCCGCGCCCGCCCCGCAGGTCGGCACCGGGGCCGTCGCGGCCGGCGGGTTCGGCGCGATCGTCTTCGGCATCCTGACCACCGTCTGGTACGTGCGGCAGTGGAAGAACGCCAAGCGCCGCGAGACCCGCGCCCCCTACCTGCAAGGCATGTGGACCGGCGTCACCCTCGGCATGACCGGCGGCGTCATAGGGTCCCTCGTCCTCGCGCTCACATCGGTCGCGGCGGTCGGCGGCGACCTCGCGATGCAGACCGGGGCCGGAGCCCAGGTCGGCGGGGCCACTGCGGGCCGTACCGGGCAGGCCACCGCGGCGATCGCCCTGATCGGGCTGGTCGTTCTGGTGTGGAACGTGTCGGGCTGGTCGGCGGGCGCGAAGGACGGCAAGGTCCCGTACTTCATGGGGATTACCAGCGGGGCATCGTTCGGCCTGGGCGGCGGACTCCTGCTCGTCCTGACCGGCGCGGTCGGCATGGTCTCCAACTCGCTGGGCGGGATCATCCTGAACCTGGTCGGGGCCCGGTGAGCGCGGTGACCACCAACCCGCCCCACAACAACCAGCCCGACGAGCCCGAGCAGCACCAGGACCATGTCGAGGTCGAGGAGGACGAGCAGCCCCGGCTCCGGGAGCGCTTGGCCGTCCGCCTGCGCGCGTACTACAACCTGCGGGCCCTGCGCCCGTACGCCGACCTGCGCGGCCTGCGGTCCTGGAAGCTCCCGCTCGTGGAGGGCTCGAAAGTCCTCACCGCCCGCCTCGCGGCTCGCGTCGCCCAGCTGCGGCGGTGGGTCATCGAAGGCGACGCCCCCGCCGCCCCCACGAAGCCGAGCAAGGGCAAGCCCTGGAAGAAGACCAAGGGCAAGTCCGAACCGGACAGCGAGGCCACCAGCCCGGAGCCGGACATCGGCAGCGCGAAGGACGAGATCGACAACAAGGGCAAAGAGCCGGGCGAGAAGGACGTGAAGGCCGCGATGGCGCGCGGCGGCGGCGTCCTGATCGGGGTCGCCGTAGCGGTGGCAGCCGTTCCCCAGCTCCCGAAGGCCACCGGCCTCGCCCCCCTCGCCCTGGCCCTCATCGCTGCCGCCGCATGGTGTTTCGCCGCCCTCATCGTCGCGCCGCGAGCGGCCCTCACCCCACAAGACGATCAAGAAACGGGGGAGGACGACACGGAGCTCGACGTCGAGGAGGCCGAGCAGCCAACCCCGGACAGCGAACCGGAACCTGCACCGCGGCCCGCGCCCGTACTCACGCCGGAGCAACAGCGCGCCGAGTTCCAGCGGACCGTCGCCGACCTCATCGGCGCCCGGAATGGCGTGCACTTCTCGGAAATCGTCGATCACTACCGTGCCCGTGGCGACGTGATCGACACCGCTGGAGTCCGCCGCCAGTGCGAGGAGTACGGGGTGCCTACCCGGCTCCAGGTCGGGGTCGACGGACGCAACCGAAGCGGGGTCCACAAGGGCGACTTCGAGGCTGCCATGGGCGCCCCTATCGGCACTCTCCGTGCACCTGCCGCACGCGGCCCCCTCACCCCGTCAGAAGGGGCCCCTGGCCAGGCCCAGCAGACCAGTTCACCCGCCCCCGGAGTGTGGATCGTCCATGCCCCCGGCCAGCCGGCCACCCCAACAACCGCCCCGCCGCTCTCCCCCGACCCGGTCCAGACCCCACCCGTAGAGGACGCAGAACCGCTGGTCACGGCTCTATCTAACGAATCTATCTACCCGTCTAACAGCTCCGACGCCCCCTGCGAAGAGGGCAGGCCGCACCTGCGGCTGGTCAAGAACACCACCTCCAACGAGATCCCTGTGCAACGGAAAGCCGACTGATGATCGACTACAAGAACCGCATCCGCAGGGCGGCCCAGGCCGCCGACATCGCCCACCAAGCTCTCACCGACCGTGACCACCGGCTGGCCCGAACCGCAGCCGCTGTCTCAGCAGCCCACCTCGAACTGGCCCGCGAAGCGCGGGCCGCCCAACCCATGGAAGAAGACTGGCGAGGCGCCCCGAACGTCCGGTCCGCACTGACCCCGACCATCCCCCGAGAGATCCTGCTCGGCCTGCTGACCGAGACCTGCGGCGACAGCAACGGAGCGCAGTTCGCCGACGTCCTCGAACTCGCCGACAGCCGCGGGCTCCTCACCACATGGACCGTTTCGGAACTCCGCGCACTGTGCGGGAGATACGGCATTCCCGTCCGCGAAAGCGTCAAGGTCAACCGGCGGAACCGGATCGGGGTGCACCGCGCAGACCTTGCCGCCGTGATCGCCGAGTCCGGCACCTCCGAGGACTGATGGCCGTACGTCTTCCGAGTCGCTCTGTCCGCCGCGTCCGCTCCCGGAAGGAACAGCACCGCCATGTCCGATGTCCTCGATCACCAGCTCGCCGAGCGCATCCACGCGTTCCGAGAGCTGATCGACCGCAAAGCGAAGATCGACGCCGCCCGCAAGGCCGGACACCGCGTGCCCCGCGCGGAGTTGGCTGCTTACCTGACCCGCCGCGCCGAGGTGTACCAGGCCGCAGCCGAGCGCGGCGTGCACCCCGAGGCCGCGCTCGCGGCCCGCAAGGCCGCCGCCGACCGGGACCGGTTCCTCGACCACCACGCCCACGCACCCGCGCAAACGGAAGGCGTCCGATCCTGATGGCTGCTCCCGCCCGTCTGCTGCGCACCGCGCCCAAGCTGCCCACGACCGACATCGCGCTCGCCGCCTGCGTGAAGAACCCGGCCCCGTTCCACGAGATCCAGTCCAAGTTCGGGGCGCCGTCGGCCGACGTCATGGCGCAGGCGGCCGCGACCTGCCGTCGCTGCCCGGCCGAAGTACGCACGGTGTGCCCGGTCCGGATCAGTCCCCGCACGCCGAAGCCCAAGCAGCCGAAGGGAACACCCGATGCCGACGCTGCCTGACCCCTCCCCGTCGCCGTCGCCCGATCCGTGCGCCAACGTGCACGGCCCGGCCGGCGACTTCTGCCGCGCCGGACAAGACGGTGCGCCCAGCCTCGACGACGCCGGGAGCAGCGATCCGTTGACCGTCCTCGCGCACGAGACCGCGAACGCCGCCGCGTGGCTCGCCCGCGAGCTGTCCAAGACCGTCGACAGCGCCGGGGCAGCGGACTTCACCAACGCGTCGTTCTTGATCCAATACTCGGTCGTGTTCGCCGCGTCCACGGTGCTCACGCTCGTGCTGTGGCTGCTCGCCGTCACCAAACGGGCCGTCCGCGGCGCACCCGTCACCACCGCGCTCGGCGAAGCGGTCGGCCAGCTGTGGCTCGTCGTCCTCGTCTCCGCGTTCACGCCGCTGTGCCTGTACGTGGTGACCGCCGCGACCGACGCGGTCACCGACGTCCTGGCGACCGCGACCGGCACCCGGCCCGGCGCCCTGTTCACCGACCTCGCCGACGCCCTTCAAGACGGCCACCGCAAGTTCGGCGGCGGCCCGGTCGTCCTCTTCGCCGTGTCCGCGCTCACCATCGTCGCCTCCGGGACGTTGTGGCTGCTCCTGGTCCTGCGCGGCGCCGCCCTCTACGTCGGCGCACTCCTCGGCTGCGTCGTCCACACCGGGCTCGTCGACCGGAACCTGTGGGGCCACGTACGCAGGTGGGCCGCCTTCATGGCCGCGGTCATCCTCGTGAAGCCCGCCGTCGTGATCGCGCTCGGCCTCGCCGAAGCCATGCAGGGCGAGAAGGACAGCGTGCTCACGGGCCTCGGCGTCATCCTCGTCGCCGTCGGCGCCGCGATCACCGTGATGCGGTCCCTGCCCGGCTGGGGCGACACCATCCAAGCCGCCCGCCTCACCGCCAAGACCGCCACCGCCGCCGCCCGAACCACCGCACGGGCGGGCGGCGCGGCCGCCGGCATCCTCGGCGGGCTCCGCGCCCACGCCGACCGCAAGCACGCCCAACTTCCCCGCGCCAGAAGCGGCGACCAGATGCGCGGCGGGATCAGCACCCACGGCAACCGCACTCCCCGGAAGAACCCCCCGAAGAACTGAACGAGCAGGAGCTATCTGTGAGCCACGATTTCGGACCGACCACCCTCGCGATCATCGACGAGCAGTACGACCTCGACCGGGCCTCCGACGGCCGCTCCCGGTATGGCGTGTACCTGCACCAGCAGAACCTCGGCGACTGGTTCTGGGACGACGAAATTGATCCGGCCGACTTCGCCCGTTTCGCGTGGCACGTCGCCACCGGACCGATCATGTCCCCCGCCTATGTGAAGACCCGGCCCGACCTCGGGCCCATCCGTATCGTCCGGGCCGAGGACGACGGGGCGCCGCTCGTCGAGGTCGAGGTACCGCTGCGGCACTCCGCACTCACCCGGGAGATCCGGCCGCCCTACCGGGTCGGCGACTGGGACTACGGACCCCTGGACCTCGACGGCGGTGACTACCGGGCCCTGCTCATCCCGCGCGACGAAACCAAGCCCGCGCTCCTGATCACCAGCACCCTTCGTGTCCCGGCGGGCGACTGGATCACGCACCGGCCCTCCGGAGAACTCAAGGGCGAGGCCCTGGTCGACGACGCCAAGGCCGCCGTCACCCTGCTCGCCGCCGCGATCAACGAGAAGGTCGGCCCGACGGTGGCCGCGCTTCTCGGCGACGAGACGGGCCGGTGGTGAACACCGGCCGGGACACGTACGTGTCCGACACCGTCACAGAGTTGGCCGTCATCGTCCGAGCCTGGCTGCACATCCCCCTCGACCTGCCGTACAGCCTGCCGAAGATCGTGGACATCCTGACCGGCGCCGAAGCCCTCGCCACCGGCCCACTTCACCAGCACCTCCAGCACGCCCGAACGAGTCTCGACGCGGCGGTGTGGCTCGGTGCCGGGAGCGAAGAGGCCCGCGCACAGCTCGCCGCCGGACTCGACCAGCTCCAGCGCGCGGCCGCCACCGGCCCGATCCCGCGTCCCCGCCGTGACCAGCCCCAACAGCGCACTGCTGACCCCACCGACACCCTTGAGAGGAATGCCCGTTGACCAGCCCCATCCGTTCCCGGCTCCGCAAGCGGCCGCTCACCCCGGCCGAGATCGGCGCCATGAGCCTCGTCGAACTGCGGATCTTCGCCTACTGCACCGCCGCGTCCGCCGCCCACCGCAAGATCACCATCCGGGAACTCGCCTCCCTGCCCGGCCCACACCAGGCCCCCCTCGGCGCCGGAACCGTACTCGAGGTCCTGGGCGACTTCGCCGACGACGGCCGCCTGTCCCTCACCCCGGACAACGCCGGGCTCGACACCCCGCTGATCGTGTTCGTCCCCGGCTACCAGTCCCTCGCACCCCGCGTCCCGGCCGCCGCACCCCCGGCGCCGGCCCCAGTGGCCCGCGCGCCGAAGCCCGCGAAGCAGCCAGAACCGGCCCCGAAGGAGCCCGACACCATCGTGCTGCCGAAGATCCCGCCCGCGTCCGGTCTCGTACGGCCCGAAGGGATCACCGACAAAGCCTGGGCGCGCAAGCGGTACAACGCCAACGTCAAAGCCCGCAAGCAGGCCGAGCGGGAGGGCGACAGCCGATGACGAAGGAGCATCCGGTCGACCAGGCGCTGGAAGTCCTCGCCCAAGACGCCCAGCGCCTCGCGGAATGGCTGCCCGCCGACGGGCCGATCCGCCTCGACGCGCTCGCCGCGGCCTCGCTGCGGTCCGTGCTCGCCGAGCACCTGGCCACGGTCACCCGGGTCCGCCGCCGCGTCCGCGTCCTCCTCGACACCTGAGCCGGGAGAGCCGCTGATGTTCTTGATCAGGTTCCCGGACGGCTTCGTCCCCGAGGAGCACGGCTGGCAGCCGTCGCCCAACGCGCAGCCCGGTGCGCGGATCTGGGAGCGGTGGCACATCCCGTTCCGGTTTCCGGCAGTCCTGGGAGAGGCCATGCGCGACCCGGAGACCGGCGCGGTCGGCGGCTGGTACAGCGACCCGGCCCAGGGTCCGGAGCGGACCGCGACACTCCGCGAGCTGTGGGACGAAATCCGCACCGGGCCCCCGAACGAGTGAATTTGCCAACGCTTTGCCGGTGGGCTTGCCATCGCCTCACACCCCTCCTCTCGCACGCGATAAGGGGGGTATGTCATGTACTTGCCCACTTTGCGGCAATGTTCCAGGCTCCAACTGGCCCGCCGGAAGACGACGTTGGACGTCGCCTTCCGGCCAGAAACCGCTCTCACGCGGAAGGAAATCTCCGATGCCCCGACGCACCCCCGCCCGGCGCACCATCCAACCCGCCCCCGCCGCTGGACAGTCGGCGGCCGCGCAGCCCGTCGAGATCCGTCTCGTCGGCTACCAGCCCGCCGTCGAGCGCCTGGTCGCCGCGATCCAGGCCGACGCCGGACCCCACGCCGGCCCCGTCTCCTGGCGCCCCTCCCGGTACGGCGACGGCGTGCGCGCCTACCTGACCATCGCCGTCCCCGCCAAAGAGGAGCGACTGAAGTGACCGAGATCCAGAACTGCGCGACGGTTCCGGCCCAGCCGGTCGACCACGTCGGCGAGATCCCCGTCTACGCGGACCGGCAGGCCCCGCCCGGCCTGATGACGGTCAGCCAGCTCGCCGCCCAGCGTCGCAAGCCAGCCCCCGACCAGACCCCCGCCGCCTACCTGCGCACCCGCTACTGGGGCGACACCATCCCCCTCTACAACCCCGACCACACAGTCAAGATGCGCCCTCTCTCGGCGCTGCAACGCCGCCAGATGGAGGCCCGCCGCACCTGCCCCGCATGCGGCACCATCCGCGACCAGCCCGTACACGACCGGTGCCTCGACTGCCGTAAGCAGGCCGAGCAGGACCGGCAGGACCGGCAGGCCCGCACCTGCTGGTCCTGCCGCCGTATCGCCGCCGAGCCGTACACCTCCGACGACGACTACCGCTGCCTGCCGTGCCGGATCGCCCGCGCGCTGCGCGCCCAGGCCGTACAGGAGCGCCGCGACATCTGGGCACGCACCTGCCCCGGCTGCACGCTGGTGACCGCGACCGACAACGAGATCGCCGAGCACATCGCGACCCACGGCTCCTGGACACCGCGCCGCTGCCCTCCCTGCGAGGAGCGCAGAGTACGGGAGCTGGCCGACCTCGCGGAGCGGCAGAAGCGGTGGGAGCAGGAGGCACAGCAGGCCCGCGAGAACGAGCTGCACCGGCTGCGCGATTGGGCGGCCGACGCGCTCACCGACTCCTCGGTCCTCATCCTCGACACCGAAACCACCGGACTGGACGACACCGCACGGATCGTCGAGATCGCAGCCATCACCACCCGAGGCGAAACCGTCATCGACACGCTCCTGAACCCGGGCGAGCCGATCCCCACGGCGGCGTCCGACATCCACGGCATCACCGACACCCTCGTCCAGACCGCACCCACCTTCGGCGATCTACTCGCACAGCTGACCACCGCGCTCACCGGCAAGCGAGTGCTCATCTACAACCAGCCGTACGACGTCGCCCGGCTGCGGCACGAGCTCACGCTCCACTACCTCGACCAGGCGGCGAGAACGGCCGCCTACGCCGTCGCGGCCGCCGGGAGCGTGCCCGCGGGCCTGCGCGAGCAGGCGCTCGCCGACGCCCGCGAACAGGCAGAAGCGTGGCTCGCCTCGATGACCTTCGAGGACGTCATGGTGCCCTACAGCGACTGGATCGGGGACTTCGACGAGTACTGTGGCAACAACCGCTGGCAGCCCCTGAACGGCGGCCACCGGGCGGCCGGCGACTGCCGCGCCGTCATCCGCTGCCTCTCCGCCATGTCCCGCGATGACGACTGACGACCAGGGCGCGAGCCCCTTGGCTGCCTGCGGGTGCGGCTGGACACTGCTGTCATGGGCAAGGAGGACGCCGACAAGAACGGAGAGGTAACCAAGGAGGAGGCCACCGAGATGAGCCCCTTCTCGACCATGGATCAGGACGACGGCCCGGAGGACGAGGATGAGTAAGTGGGGCGAGGATGTCGACCGTCTGTGGGGCAGGCGGCTCCTGGCCCGTACCTACCAGCCCGGCCGGATGCGCGCCGTCACCCTTCGCGACGGCCCGAAGCGGGCTGCCCACTTGGACCCTGAACTCCCGCGTGCCGTGTTCCGCTGGACCGGCACCGGGTGGGAGCACGTCGCCACTGTCGACAACCTCAAGGCGGCCCAGGACTTGATGCGGCCGGCCAAGCCGGGCCCCGAGCCCTGGTGACCGGACTCCCGTAGTCCGAACCGGCTCCTCGGCACCTGTCTGGCTGTCCTCGCACGACCCCGTGGGGGCCCGCGTCCGATCTCTCGGACGCGGGCCCCTTTATTTGCCCATGCGCGCCCTATTTGTAGGGAAATGGGTAGCCTGGCCGTGGTGTCGCTGGTTCGTGGGCCGGGCACACGAGTGCGTTTCTCGTGTGTCTGGAGTGAACCGTGGCGATCGGCCAGGCGACTGTCGAGGTCGTCGCTGACGGCAACAACTTCAAGTCCTCGCTGCGCCGGGAGATGTCCGGCGCCGGACGCTCCGCCGGGAAGGACTTCGACCGCGCCTTCCGCCAGGCCCTCCAGGGCACCGGCACCCGCGCCGCCCGGCAGATCCGCGGCGAGGTCCGACGCGGGCTGCGCGACCTGCCCGCCGTCAAGATCAAGCTGGAGGCCGACGCCGTCCGTCTCAGGCGGCAGATCGAACGCGACCTGCGCGGCATCGACCCGGTCAGGATCAGGCTGGAGGCCGACGCCTCCCGGCTGCGCCGTCAGCTCCAGCGGGAGATGCGCGGGGTCAACGCGGTCAACGTCCCCGTCACGATCAACGCGGCCCGCTTCCGCCGCGAGATCCAGGCCGCCGTACGCGGCATGCGCCCGATCGTCGTGCCGGTGAGGCCCGACACCCGCGGGCTGCGGGGACTCGGCGGCGGACGCGGCCGGCCGATCACCATCCCCGTCAACGTCGACCACCGGGGCCTCATGCGGGGCTTCGCCCGGATCGGGTCGATGGCGGCCGGGCTCGGCAAGGGCCTCCTCAAGCTCACCAAGATCGGTGCCATCGCGACCGGTGTCCTCACCCTCGGCGCCGCCGCAGCCTCGGCGGCCGGCGGGGTGGTCTCCCTGGCCGCCGCGCTCGCCCCGCTGGCCGGGTTCGCGGCCGCCGGACCAGCCTCCATCCTCGGCTTCGCGGCGGTGATGGGGACCTTGAAGGTCGCCATGCTCGGCGTCGGCGACGCGTTCGGTGCCGCCCTGTCGGGCGACATGAAGAAGTTCACCGAGGCCATCGCGAAGCTGTCGCCGGAGGCGAAGAAGGCGGCGCTGGTCCTGCGGTCGTGGAAGCCCGAGATCGACGCGCTCAAGGCATCGGTCCAGGACGCCTTCTTCGAGAAGTTCAACACCCAGTTCCGCCAGCTCGGCCCGCTGATCGAAACAGCGAAGCAGGGCATGACCGGCCTGTCCGGCTCCATGGGGCAGGTCGCGGCGAACGTGCTGGGGGTCGTCAAGTCCACCCAGGGCCTCAAGGACATCAGCTCCGTGTTCGGCGGGGCGAAGGCCGCGATGGACGGCCTCGGCCGGGGCGTCGGCCCCCTCACCGCGGGCTTTCTGCGGATCGGGGCGGCCGTCTCGGACGCCTTCGGCGCCAGGTTGGGCAAGGCGCTCGGGGACGCGGGCACGAAGCTCGGCGAGTTCCTGACCAAGGCCGCGAACTCGGGGCAGGCCACCCAGTGGGTTGACTCGGCGATCGTCGCGTTCCGATCGCTGGGCAGCATCCTGGGGAACCTGGGCAACGTCTTCCGGGGCGTGTTCGCCGCCGCGTCCGCAGGCGGCGGCGGACTGCTCAACACGCTGGAGGCGCTGACCCAGCGGATGTCGAACTTCGTGAACTCCGCGCAGGGCCAGACGGCCTTGCAGGGAGTCTTCGAGGGGCTGCGGAACGTCTCGGCCGCTTTGTGGCCGGTGCTGGAGCAGGTCATCGGCGTGATCGGCAAGCTCGCGCCGATCGCCGGGCAGGTCGCACAGACGATCTCCGGCGGGCTGGCCACCGCGATCCAGGGGCTCGGCGGCGCGGTCCAGGCGGCCGGTCCCGGGCTCGTCGGCCTGGCCCAGGGGTTCTCGAACCTCCTGTCCTCGCTTGGGCCGGTTCTGCCGCAGCTTGGCCAGGTGATCGGCATGATCGCCGGTCAGCTCGGCAACGCCCTGACCGCTGCTGCCCCCGGGCTGACCCAGCTGGCGTCCGCCTTCGGCCAGCTCGTCACCGCAATTACCCCAATTTTGGGGGTAGTTGGGCAACTTGCGGGAGTTTTGGGTGGTTTGTTGGCGGGTGCGTTCTCCGCGCTCGCCGGACCGATCTCCGGCTTCTCGAACGCCTTCACGGCGGTCGGCGACGCCCTCCAGGCCGTCCAGCCGATCTTCACCGAGATCGGCCAGCTGGTCGGGACCGTCCTCGGTGCCGCGTTCCAGTTCGTCACCCCGCTGATCCAGCCGCTGGCGCAGGCGTTCCAGTCGGTCATGCAGGCCGCCCAGCCGCTGATCGCCCCCCTCCAGCGGGCGGCCGAGATCATGGGGCAGAACCTGGCCCAGGCCGGACGCGCCCTCGCGCCGATCATCACCGACGTCGGCAAGATCGTCACGAACCTGTTCGACATCCTCAACCAGTCCGGCCTCATGCAGGTCTTCGCCGACCAGATGATCTCCGCGTCCCAGAACGCCGTCGCCCTCGCCAACGCCCTGAAGTGGCTCTGGGACAAGATGAAGGTGATCGTCGACAAGATCCCCTCGTTCGTGCCCGGTATCGGCAACCTGAAGGCCGCGTTCAAGGACACCGGCGACGCGGCGCAGGTGGCCGGCGGCGGTATCGACGGGTGGGGCAAGAAGGTCGGAGAGTCCACGGACGCCGCCGCGAAGGCGGCTTACGAGAAGATCCCCGAGATCGTCAGGCAGTTCACACAGCTGCCGCCGTCCGTCCAGCAGGCCATGGCCCCCCTCGCGAACTCCTTCGGCACGCCCTTCAGCGAGGCGTTCCTCGCGGCCAGCAAGGCGGTCTCCGACGGCCAGCTCGGCATCACCCAGACCATGCAGACCGGCGTCGCGCAGATGGCCGGCGCCTGGTCCGGTCTCGGCGACGGCGTCGAGGCGCACGTCACCACGGCGATGGACCGGGCGAAGAACAAGTTCGCCGAGCAGTTCGGCCAGATCCAGCTCGACTTCAAGAAATTCCCCGCCGCCGCGTCCGCCCAGCTCGCACCGCTGAAGGACCAGATGGTCAAGATCCTCGGCGACGCCGGGATGGGAGCCCGCCTCAAGTCGGGCCAGGAACTCGACATGCTCAAGCTCGACTTCGCGAAACTGCCGCCGGACGTCGCCGCGAAGCTGGGGCCGATCGTCACCGAGATGCAGAAGATCATGGGGCAGGGCGTGCAGTCCGGACGGATCGCCCTCCAGCAGGGCCTGCCCGGCATGACCCAGCCCCTGACCGGAATCCCCGGTCAGATCAACTCCGCCCTCTCCGGCGTCCCGAACGCCCTGTCCAGCCCATTCGGCGTCGGCTGGGCACAAGCCCAGCTCGCCGCCGGACGGGGCACCGGCGTGATCGCCCCCGAACTCCAGGCCGCCGTCGCCGCCATCGGCACCAACCTCGCCCCGGTCCCGAACGCCATGTCGAACCCGTACCAGCAGGGCGTCAACCAGACCAACACCGCCCTGTCCACGTTCAACCCCGCCACCACGTTCATGACCCAGCAGCCGAACCTGATCACCGGCGCGCTCGCCCCCGTGCCGAACGCCATGTCGAACCCGTACATGACGGGCAAGACCCAGACCGACGCCACGCTGTCCGGCTGGAACCCCGCCTCCCTCTACATGACGCAGCAGCCGTCCAACATCACCGGAGTCCTGTCCCCGGTCCCGAACGCCATGACCAGCCCGTTCCAGACCGGCGTCACCAACTCCACCGGCGCGCTCGCCGGGTTCAACCCCGCGGCCGCCATGTCCGCCGTCCCCGGCCAGGTGCAGGCCGCGCTCGGCGGCGTCCCCGCCGCGATGGCCGCCCCGTTCCAGCAGGGCATCCAGCAGGTCCAGGCGGAGATCGTCGGCCTCAACATCAGCGGCGCCCTCGGCGGCGTCGCAGGCCAGGTCCAGGCCGCCCTGGGAGGGGTGCCGGCCGCGTTCGTCCAGCCCTTCACCCAGGGCCTCGACCAGACCCGCGCGCTCATGACCTCCGGCAGCAGTCAGATCCAGTCGATCGCCCGCGACATGACCAGCGGCGTGCAGTCCGGTCTATCGCCGCTGCCCGGGATCATGGGGAACATCTGCCGCCAGGCCGTGAACGTCGCCGTCGCGGTCATGCAGTCCGGCGCAGCCCAGATCCGCTCCATCATCGCGAGCATCGTCTCCTCGGTCTCGGGGCTGTCGGGGCAGATCGCCGGTCCCATGCAGGCCGCCGTGAACACGGCGCGCGCCTACGCCGACCAGGTCGAGGCCCAGGCCGCACGCGCGAAGACCGCGCTCGCGCAGGCCAAGCAGGCCGCCGCCGACGCCGCGAACGTCAACGTGACGCCCCCGGCGAAGAAGGCCGCCGCAGGCGGCATCTTCCGTACCAACCAGCTCATCGAAATCGCCGAAGGCAACAGGGCCGAGCTCGTCCTGCCCCTCACCCGGCCCGGCCGCGCCCGCCAGCTCGCCGCACAGTCCGGGCTCCTGAGCATCCTGGACCGGCGCCCCACCACAACCAGGACTCGGACCCAGACCGCCCAGACCACCCCGCCTGCACAGGTCGTCATCAACCAGGAGATCGCCACCCGAGCGTCGGACCCGCAGATCATCGCCGACCGGGTCAGCAGCGCCATCGCGAACGCGGTGGGCAGCATCTTCTGAGACACGGCCAAGCCACCACGGGCCCGGCGGCCGCAGGCCGTACCGTCGGCGGTGTGGAAGATGCGCTCACGATGGCCGACCGCCTCGACCTGATCGGCGTCGACGTCGTCGAACTCGCCGAGCTGAACTGGCCCGAGGACCCCGACGTCCACGGCCTGGCGCTCATGTACCTGCCGACCGACGACTCCCCGCACTTAGGCGCCCGCCTCGTCGTACGCCCCGGACAGACCCCCGAAACCCTCCAGCGGATCTACACCTGGGCCGTCGGCGTGTTCGAGCGGATCGGGGAACACGGCCCCGAACCGGACGGCTGGCACGAGCGCTCCGACGGCAACTACCAGTTGTGGGTACGCCAGGTCGAAGTCCCCAGCCTCGACTGAGACACGGCGTACCGTTGTGTCGGCGGGCCGGGGCCAGCGGGGCTAAAAAGGGGCAATGTAAAATACAGCGTGACAGGAAATCATCCTCACGCGCCCACTTCGGGTAGCCGCTGGACTCACGAGTCAGCATCGGAAAGAGCCCATTCCGTCAGGCTTATCCCCATCGAGCCATTTCCGGGACGAACAAAGACCCCGTGGTCTTGTAAGTGCGCCACGTGTGGAAAATCCGTCATCAAATCGCTGCGCGACATCAACCGAGGCTCCGGCTGTACAGTTTGCGCGAAGAGGGAAACTCCGAAGCGCTGGTCTCAAGACGGAGCGAAGGCTGAGGCGCAAGAGCGAGGACTGAATCCACTCGAACCGTATCCAGGGAACACGCGCACCCCTTGGCTGTGTCGATGCACCACCTGTGGAAGGACAACGTCACCACGGTTCAGTGACCTGCGGCGAAGCACCGTGGGATGCGAACACTGCGGGCGGAGGAGCGCGCGCGACCGCGGCGGCGCAGGTCAACGCCTCGACACCGAACTCGCAGAATCCCAGCTCGCGGTCCGCTCCCTCGCAGCGCTTGAGTCGTATCCGGGGCTCAAATCACCCTGGCTCTGCCGGTGCCTCATCTGCGGAAGGGACTCCACCACCAGCCTGAACAGCGTGCGCAGGCAACAACATCAAGGATGCCGCTACTGCGGCCCTCTTGGCCGCTTTTACCTTGATCCAGCGTCTGTCTACGTTCTGAAGCACGTCGGTTATGAGGCTGTGAAGGTTGGCGTCTCAAGCGCAACCGAAATCCGCGGAAACCACTGGATCTACGATCGTATTTCCGAGCACAAGCAGCGTGGCTGGTCATCCTGTTTCGAGGGCAGCACTCGGACCGGTGCCGAGGCTCTGCGTATCGAGTGGGCGATCCTCAACTATGCCTACAACTCCCTCGGAGTCAGGCCGTTCCTGACCAAGGCCGAGATGCCGAAGGGTGGCTGGACAGAGACGTTCAAGGAGAGAGACCTCCCGGCCGAGACGCTATGTGAACTCGTGCGCAACGAACTGGACTCTCCAGGAACACTCCCTGTCGACAAAACATGGAGCAAGCAGGGGCACTTGATGTTCAAGGAATCGAGTGGACCATCGGCGTGACCATGCGAGACCGTACGTCGGCCGGGCTGGCGTGATTGCTTCTCACGTACGGGCCATGTCCGCGAATCTTGATCGGTACATCTGTGCGGCCACGGTGATCGTCGCGGTCGGCCCGTTGCGGTGCTTGGCAACGATGAAGTCCGCCTCCCCGGCCCGCGGGGACTCCTTCTCGTAGGCGTCTTCGCGGTGCAGCAGGATCACGACGTCCGCGTCCTGTTCGATGCTGCCGCTGTCGCGCAGGTCGGACAGCTGCGGCTTCTTCTCGGTGCGGGCCTCGACCATCCGGTTCAACTGGGACAGCGCCAGCACCGGCACCTGAAGCTCCTTGGCCATCAGCTTGAGGCCGCGCGAGAGTTCGGCGACTTCGGTCTGCCGGTTCTCCGTACGGCGGCCGCCGGTCTGGGCGGGCTGGAGGAGTCCAAGATGGTCGACGACGACCAGGCCGAGGCCAAACCCGCGCCGCTGGGCGAGCCTGCGGCAGGTGCTCTTGATCCGCAGGAGAGTCTGGTGGTGGCTGTCGTCGATGACGAGCGGCGCGGACATCACCCGCTCCCGGACGTTCCCGAACCGCATCCAGTCCGCTTCGTCCATCTGACCGTTGCGGATGTGCTGGAGCGGGATGTTGCCCTCGGCGGACACCAGCCGCATCTGCACCTCGGTGCGGCTCATCTCCAAGGTGAAGAAGGCGACGCCGTGCCCGTCGCGGAGCGCCGCGCGGCGCGCGATATCCAGTGCCGCCGTCGACTTCCCTACTCCCGGCCGCGCGGCGATGACGATCATCTGTCCCGGGTGCAGGCCGAGGGTGAGGGTGTCGAGGTCCTGGTAGCCGGTCATGACACCGAGGGCGCGGCCGTCGCGCTGGAGGGATTCGATGTGGTCGCAGAACTCTGCGAAGTCCTCGCCGACCAGGAG
Source organism: Streptomyces sp. cg36 (assembly GCF_041080675.1). Lineage (NCBI taxonomy): Bacteria > Bacillati > Actinomycetota > Actinomycetes > Kitasatosporales > Streptomycetaceae > Streptomyces > Streptomyces cyclosori. Next base: position 6,305,495 of record NZ_CP163520.1, read on the forward strand.
GGCCTGCGAGGGGTCGTGGCCCTGGACGGCCTGGTTGAAGCGGGCGCCGCAGGCGTCCACGATGTCGTCGACTTCGCCCTCGGCGGCCTGCGCGGTCTGCCCGATCCACATGCCGGCCTCGACGAGGCGCCGCAGTCGGGCCCGGCTGCGGACGATGTCGGCGTAGTAGGTGGCGTTCGCGGCGGTCGGCGTGCTGTCGACGAGGGTGTGCAGGTAGGTGTGGCCGCCGATCTGCCGGATGTTGCCCCGCTTGACGAGCTCGGCGCCGACCGCGATCGGGTCCACGGGCCCGTTGTCGTGGAACAGCGTGCAGATCGCGCGGAACACGGTCTCGTGGGCGGGCTTGTAGAAGTCCGTGGAGTCGATGAGCTCGGTGACGTCCGGGATGACGTTCGAGTCGAGCATCATCCCGCCGAGCAGGGCCTGTTCGGCGGCCTCGTCGCGCGGCGGCCCGACCTGACCGCCGGGCTCGTCGTCGAAGTAGTCGTCAGGCACAGCGGGTGCCTCCGTCTTCGCGGCGGGCGTGGGCGGCCTGCGGGGAGCACACCGGGCACGGCCGGGCCGGATTGTCCGCGGGCACGTACCGGTAGGTCGCATCGGCGCAGTTGCCGCACCAGTCCGGCACGGCGACGAGCGCGGGACCGACAGCAGGGGGCGGGTTGTGCTCGGCGTGCCGCTCCAGGTCCAGGTAGCCGCGGGCGGGGAGTTCGGCGGCGAGGCGGGCGAGGTGATCCGGCGGCCAGCCGTCGCGCAGCAGCCCGGCAGCCTGGCTCTCGATCCGGCGGACCATCCGGCCCGGGGGCCGGGCCCGGAACTGGGCTTCGTAGGCGGCGGCGTACGCCGTGACCACGGTGGCCGACCCGGCGGCGACGCTGGTCTCCTGCTCGCCGGGGCCGGGGTGGTGCTGGAGTTCTTCGTCTTCCTCGGGCGGGGGCGTCGGCGGCGGAGAGGAAGAAGGAGGGTTCAATCCTTTAAGAGTTCTGGTGCTCGATTCGAGCACCCGTGACGCGTCGATTCGAGCACCCGTGACGGGCTCCGGGTGCTCGATCTGAACACCCGCCGGGTGCTCGATTCGAGCACCGGTCGTCCGTGACGGGGTGCACGGCTCGGCGGTGCTGTGCCGGCCGCGGCAGCCGGGTTCGTGACCTCCGGCCAGGTCGTAGACGGGCGGGCGCTGGTCGGCCCGCAGGTGCGAGACGAGGTCCGGGTCGCCGTAGACGATGACGCCCCGGCGGCGCAGGGCCCGCAGGTGCTTGCGTGCGGTGGACTCGCCCATCAGGCACTCGGAGGCCAGCGTGGCGGCCTTGGCGAAGCAGCCCCGCAGATCCCCGCCGGTATGGTTCGCGATCCGCAGGAGGACCAGGAGTTCGCCCTGGCCGTGGACGAGCCCCTGGGGGATGGCGGTCTGGTCGACCCAGTTCTGCGCCTGGTAGCTCATCGCGCGCCTCCATGTGCTGTCGAAGGCACACCCACAGACGCGGACAAAGCCCCCAAAAACTCACCAAATAGGACTTGGACCGTACGGGGAACACCCACGCCCGCGCCAGAGCCGCACCCCCGGCCACGTGTCGGCCGATTCACCCAGACAGCCCCACGCCCCACACCCCCACCAGGAGATATATGGAATCCTCCTCGGCCCGCCCGATCACACTGGCGGACTAGCGCCTAATCAGGTTAGAAAAACAGGGTGTTAGCTTCGATTTCATGGCAAGGCACCCCAAATGCCCAGCCCTTGAGGAACTGGCAGACGCCGCAGACCGCACAGCGGGCCGCTGTGCGTCGAACTCGTGCCGCAAACAAGTCCGTTGGGTCCAGCACGAACTGGAACGGGCCGTGGAACGCGACGTCCTCTCCTCCTCGTCCTGCTGCGGCAGCCTCGCCAAGCTGCTGACCGCCACGAACCTCGACACCTACCTGACGAGCGCGGCCGACAACCAGCTCAAGCCCGACCGCACGCTGCGTCTCCCCGGACAGGACGGCTACCGGCCCCCGACCCGCTCCTCGCACTCCCGCAAGGCCCGGATCAGCGTCCTTGGCCGCATCGCCCGCACGGCCGGACTGAAAATCCCGGTACGGGCCCGCGACATCGCCCCACCCCAACCGGGCCCCGACACCTACCAGCGCGGCGTCCTGGGCCGCTACGCCGCCACCCTGCCCGCCCCGCCGGACACCCCCGAGACCGACGGAACCCGCGCCCAGTGGGTGAGATGGCGCGTCGCCGTCCGCACCCAGGCAATCCTCGCCGTCACCCTCGACACCGGCGCCCAGTCCGGCGAGCACGCAGCCATGACCCTCGACGGCCTCGCCGCCGACCTGTCCACGATCACCTTCGAACGGCGCCCGCGCGGCAGCAGAACCCGCACCACCGCGACCCTGCCCCTGAGCCCGCCCACCCGCCGCATCCTCAAACGCTGGCTCGACGTACGGCAGACCCTCACCAGCCGCCTCTCCGGCAGCCCGGTCACCACGCTGTGGGTGACCTGCTCCCAGGGCGAAGGCGGACCACCCCACGCCGACCGCGGCCGCCGGCCTCCCGGAATGCCGATCACACCCGGCGCAATGCTCGTCCAGCACACCCGCGCCATGCAGTGGCTCAACGCCGACCCGACCCGCCATCCGCCCGGCTGGCAGCCCGTCGGCCACACCCTCGCCGCACTCGGCCAGCAACCCACCGGTAACCCGAATGGGCCCACCCCGCGAGGCGGTGAGCCACCCCAACGACCAGCAGCGACGGCCGCATAGCCCGGCCGTACACCCGCCGTGTCCCCGCCCTACACCGCCGATCCTGGAAGGAGCCCCATGTCGAAGCGCGTTGATCCGCGTCCGTTGGACCCATGGCATCCGGTATGGGAGCGGCAGGACGGCGAAAGCCTCGCCGCGTGGAAACGGCACCAGCTGTACAGGGAGATGGGCGAGCCGACGCTGGATGAGCTCGTGGAGCGGCTGAAGACGTGGGAGGACGGCCGCTGGAAGTGCGGGCTGCAACGGGCGAAGGACCAGTGCCGCGAGTGGTCGTGGATCAAGCGGGTTCGGACGCGGATGCTGCACGAGCAGCGGGTCGAGGACGCCGAGCAGATCCGCAGGGCGCGGCAGGAGGCGCGGGCTCTGGCGATCATCGGCTATCGGATGGCCCGCCGCTCGGGGTCGTATCTGATGGACATGGGCGAGAAGTTCATGTCGGCGTCCGAGCACACACGGGTGTTCGAGGCGGGGGCTCGGGCGCACCACACGCTGATGGGCGACTTCACCGGCGGTACCGGGCAGGTGGTGATCCATAACGAGGCGACGGCGGTGGCTGGGGAGGCTTCGGGGCTGGGCGAGGCGCTGGCGTCGGGTGAATGGGCGCAGGTACGGGCGGAGATGACCGCACTCCTCGCGGAGCCGGGCGGGGCGGGCCGGTTGGCCGAGGCGTGGGACACCGACGACGGCCAGGACCAGGACGACGACGGCCTGGTGGTGTCCGGTGGGTGACGTCCTGTCGATGCAGCACGGACGGCTACGCCGGTTGGCGCAGCTGTACGTCGACCCCGCACAGATCATGATCGCCGCCGCGATGCGTCCCGACCCGTGGCAGAAAGACCTGCTGCGCGGCTTCCCGAAGGGCGGCCGGTCCGGGACGCTCGTCGGCGGCAGCGGCTCCCTGAAGCGCTGCCTGCTCGTCGCGGGCCGCCAAGAAGGAAAAGCCTTGGCGGTCGACACCCCGGTGCCGACCCCGGACGGCTGGACCGTCATGGGGAAACTCGCAGCCGGGGACACGGTGCTCGACGAGCAGGGCAGGCCGACCGTCGTCACGGTGGCGCATCCGATGTCGGTGACGGACTGTTGGCGGGTCACGTTCTGCGACGGCACCAGCCTGGACGCGTCCGGCGACCACGAATGGACCGTCCTTGACCGGCTGACGCGCCGGGCCATGCGAAGGAAGCACCCCGATGCCCCGCTCACGGACTGGGCCTCCTGGGAGTACCCGCGCAGAGACCGCCACGGCAATCCCCATGGTCCCGCGTTCGCGCCGATGACGGTCACCACCAGGCAGCTCGCAGCAGCAGGAGTCCGGCACAGGCGCGAATGGCGGTGGGCGATCCCCACCACCCAACCCCTCGAACTCCCCAGCGCAGACCTGCCAGTTGATCCATGGTGCCTGGGCTACTGGTACGGCAACGGCACGAAGCTGGCCGGGGCGGTCACGGCTCACTGCGAGGACGCTGACCTGGTCGCCGACAGGTACCGGCAAGCCGGCCACACGGTCAGCACCGTCGTCGATCGCACCGACCGGTGCGCAGTCCGGGTCAACATCCGCGGCCTCCTGCCCCAGCTGCGACGTCTCGGCATCCTCGGCACCCGGCACGTCCCCGTCCTCTACCTGCGCGCCCACCCCGCCCAGCGTCTCGCGCTGCTACAAGGGCTGATGGATTCCGACGGGTCCGGCATGTACGACCGGCCCCGCAGTTCGAACGTCGAGTGGTCCACCACCGACCCCGAGCTCCGCGACGCGTTCCTCGACCTCGCCCACGGTCTCGGGTTCCGGCCTCACACGATCGAACGCCGGGCCCGCCTCGACGGGAAGGACTGCGGCCCCTACTGGCGGATCAGCTTCACCCCGCACCTCAACCCGTTCATGCTGCCCCGTAAGGCTGCCCACTGGACCAGCGACCCCGACCAGGGCGCCCGCATGTTCGGGCGGACCGTGCGCGGCATCAAGTCGATCACACGGCTCCCCGACCAGCCGACCCGCTGCATCACCGTCGCCAACCCGACCGGCCTCTACCTGGCCGGCGAAGCGATGATCCCCACCCACAACAGCTCGACCGTCGGCGCCCTGTGCGCCCACCGCCTCCTGACCGATCCCGGCCCGCACGGGCACGGCTGCCTCGTCCTGGCGGTCGCCCCCTCGCAGCGCACCGCCATCGAGCTCGTCTCGAAAGTGCGCGGCTACCTGCGCGCACTCGAGGTGCCGCTGGAGCAGGACGCCGCCACCTCGCTGACGATCGGCGCGGGCATCAACTCGCGGATCGTCGCGCTGCCCGGCACGCCGACGTCGGCCCGCGGCTGGTCGGCCGTCAGCCTGGTCGCGATCGACGAAGCTGCCTACGTCGCCGAAGAAACGTATCTGGCGCTCCGGCCGACGTTGATCGCGTCCGGCGGTGACCTGATCTGCCTCACCAGCGCCGGGCAGGAAGGCACCTGGGCGCACCGGATCTGGACCAAGGCCCCCGGCTGGACGAAGGTCGAGGTCCCATGGTGGAAGTGCCCCCGGTTCGCGGACAACCCCGACGAGATCAACGAGCTCAAAGCGTCCATGCCAGCGGCCGTGTTCACCAGCGAGATGGAGTGCCGGTGGGGCGCGGCCGGGATCGGGATCTTCGATTCGGCGTCCGTCTCCGCGGCCCTGTACGACGCCGGCCTGCCGGGTGTTCCGGTCATCACCCCGTACGCGCAAAGGGCGGTGGTGTAGCCATGGCGGTGTTCGGCCTCGATATCGGACAGGCGGCGGACTACGCCGCGCTCACGGTGGTGGTCCCCGAAGGTGCCCGTCCGGTCGGGCACCGCCCGAAGCTGGCGGTCGTGCACGTCGAGCGCATCCCGCTCGGCGTCGCCTACGCGGACATGGCCGGGCACGTCGTCGAGGCCGCCCGCCAATACGTCGCGGCCGGACACCCGGCCGTTATCTGCGCCGACAGGACCGGCATCGGGCGGGCCGTCGTCGAACAGCTCCAACAGGCTTCCGCAGAGGATCAGATCGCTGTTCTCGGCCTCACCTGGACCGGCGGGAAGAACGTCACCGGCGAGTGGCCGTTGATCAACGTGCCCCGCCAGCACATCGTCAACGCCCTCGCCGTCGCCCTCGAACAACGAGCCCTGCGCATCCTGCCCGGCCTCCAAGACCGCGACGCCCTCGCCCGAGAGCTCACCCAGCACCAACACGGTGATCACCTCGGAGACCTCGCCGCGTCCCTCGCCATGGCCGTATGGACGGCCGATCACCTCGCGGCAACAGCGCGCTGGCTCACCCACAACCATCCCGACCCCCCAGAAAGCAGGACGTGATGTTGCAGCCAGAGCTGTACACGCTCGGTGTCTCCCTCGGCGGCTACACCACCACCAGCGCCGTCATGGTCCTCGCCGTCTACGACGAGCGCCCGCCCATGCGCCGCGCTCACTCCGAGCGTTTCGAGGCCGGCACCGACAGCCACGACATCCTCGTCGAGCTCGAATACCTGATCCGCGAGTACCGCCGCACCTGCACCAGCGGGGTCGTCCGCGTCCAGCTGGACATCACCGAGATCGGCGAGAAGACCGCCGAGGACATGGCCCGCATCCTGCGGGCGACTGGGGCCACGGTGGCCGAGGTCGCCCTTCCCGAGCAGGGCGGAACCTCCCGGCGCCGCAGCTCGGTGCAGCCCTTGGACCGGCGCGACCTGATCGACGCCGCCACCCGTGCGCTGCGCCGCAACCGCCTCGCCCTCGGCACCAGCCCGGAAGGCGAGACGATCGCCGACCAGCTCCGCTCCTACAAGCCCCCCAACGGGCGGGCGAAGGCGGACCAGTGGACCGGCGAACGCGACGACATCGTCCTCGCCCTCGCCCTCGCAGTCGACGCCGCGAGCAGACCTCTATCGTCCGTCAGCATCGCCACCCCCGGCAACACGCTGATGAACTGGCTCACCGACCGCCTCCGAAACCGGTACGGAGACGTCCACGACGCGGCCTCGGGCACTTCCTCGTTCGGCGGCTTCGGCTCCCGTGAGACCAGCGGCCTGAACGGCACGATCCAAGCCTGGCAGGACAGCCGCAGCAGCCCAGGCCGTACCCAGCCGTCCCCGAACAGCGGCTTCACCAACCCCGAACCGGGCGCACCCGCCGCCTCCCCGGGCACGAGCGAAGGAAGCTGGGACTCGTGGGGCAACAGTCGCGACAGCGGCACCGGCAGCCTCAACGCGGCGATCGACGCCCACGAACAGCGCCGCCGCGACAACCCCTGACCAGCACGGTCCGATGCGTCCGGGCTCGCCGCTGTACTGCTGCCCCTCCTACGGGTGGCCCCTGTCCGGCCTGTGCCGCGACTGCGGAACCCGGCTGCCCGACCTCGGCCGGCCCCGGCGGCGCACCCGGCACGAGGAGTACTGCGACACCTGCAACATCGCCTTCCTTGCCCTGTACGTCCGCCTCCTCCCGGAAGCCGAGCAAGCACCTATGCCCCGACCGTACAAACAGCGGGCACCCCGCCTCACGCACACTTCCGGCGGCCCGGCCTGCCGCTGCTTCGCCCGATGGTGCGGCATCCTCCACGGCCCCCGCGGCTGCGGACAACCCGCCGCCGAAGAACTTCCCCTCCACCCCACCGACCACCAAGACCAGGAGCAGGAGGGGGAGCTGCTTGCTGTGTGCGACCGCTGCGCTGACCGCGCCCGCTACTGGCGCACCCCGCCCGACCAGCGCGACCACGTCGAGCTGTACGGCCTCGTCCTGCTCCGGCGACCCGACCGCACGGTCATTCCCGCCGGAAGCCGCCCCGGATGCCTCCAAGACCACACGCCCCCGATCCTCGCGGACCGAGCTTGAGGCTGACCGTCCCTGTACTTGACGGTAGGCGATACCGTGGAGCCGCTGTATAGCTTGAGAGGTAAACGAGAGCGCACCGACCGGAGGAGACCCAGATGGCCACCGCCGCCCAGAGGGATACCGGCATCCCCATGCCGGACAAGACCCCCGCCGCGCTCCGTGTCGCCGTCGCCCGCCTCGCCCCCGAAGCCCTGCCCAAGTTCGACACGCACTGGGCCACCGCCATCGGCCAGGCCCGCGACGAGTACAGCCTCACCCCGGCCCGTGGCTTCACCGAGCACTGGTGGATGTGGGTCGCCGTCGCCCGACGGCCCGAACGCCTCGCCCGGTTCCGCGAACTTGAGCACACCGTGGCCACCTCCGAGGACCGTGCCACCCGCCGCGAGGCCGCCGCCGAGATCAGCCGCCTCCTCGCCGCGGCCGAGGCCGAGGCGTGAGCGACTGGACCTGGGAGTACCTTCCCGACGCCGATCATGTCGTCGGCGGCCTCACTGCCGAACAGCGGGCCGAGGTCGACGACCTCGCCCGGCGGATCGCTGAGGCCGTCGGCGTCCGCCGTATCGGCCACCCCTTCGACATCGCCGAGTCTGCCTCCGGTGTCCTCACCCACACCGAGCCGCATCTAGTGGTCTGGTACCAGGAGGACTACCGCGACGACACGGTGCTGGTCCTCCGCGTCACGCACTTCCAAGCCGAGTAGCTCAGGCGAACAGGGCTTCTTGGCGCGGCTCGGGCACCCACAGCGGGGGCTGCACGGCCAGGCCGGGCAGGAGCAGCACCCCGCCCGTCGACCGGACCCGCAGGCACGACCCGCACGTAGCGGAAGTCCACGTGGCGTGCAGGCGCAGCGGGTTCCAGCCGATACCGACGTGGCAGGCGGGCTGGGGGACCTGCTCGCTGCCGATTCCCCACGGCCGGAGCTCGACGTCGTGCACCACATCGGAGTCCCCGATGACCATGCGCTTTCCGCCGTCGAATTTCTCGCGGAGTGTTGCCGCGACATTCGCCAGGTTGGGTTCCAAGATCATGGCGGGCTCGGGCAGGGTAGTGACCGTCATAGGATCAAGAATGCCTGACGATTCCTGACATTTCCAGGGGATACAGGAAAGTCGACAGGCCGCCGCCGGAAGCAGATCGGAGACTTCCGGCAGCGGCCCGGCTCCACAGCGAACGAAGCACTACGACCGTACGTCCCCAATTCCTAGACACGAGGCAGGCGCACCGATCGGGCCCCGGCCGCGCGTCATACGGTGACCGCCATGAACCCCGACATCCGTGACCGGTTCGCTGTGTTCCTCGCCCGCATGGCCACCACCCGGCCCGAGATCATCAAGGCCAAACCGGAGTACGCCAGCCTCACCTTCGAAGTTCTACGGGCAGCGAATGCCGATCACGAAAGGAAGCGGCAGAATTCCAGAATTGACCAGTAGGCCCGGTTGAATAGCATGTATTCCATGCCGATCAAATTCGCGACATGCTCATATTTGGAATTCCGGCCGGAAATGGGGTTGCCGGTGCGGACCACAGCGGGAGAGGCCCGGTTCATCCGATACCGGGTCGCCGGATGGCTCGACGCCCTCACCCCGTCACGCTGGTTCATCAACAAACCAGACGCCGAATTCACCCACTTCATGATCCAGAAAATAGAAGAAGCAGGCGTCGATAGGATCGTTGCGCAGGCCCAGGCCATCGCCGACCATCACGGACAACCGGACGCCACGATCGTCCTGCTCTGCTTCGAGAACTTGAAGACAAAAGCGGGCGGAGACTGGTGCCATCGTTCTCTTGTGGCCCGCTATCTAGCGGAGAAGCTGGGCTACGAGATCCCCGAGCTCGGCACGGTCGCCCCCATGCCCGCAGCCGCAGGCGGAAGCATCGAGCCGTCCGAGCCGGAGCCGGAACAGCTCAGCCTGCTGTAGAACCGCGTCGAGTCTGGGCCTGGCGGGCGGCCTTCCGTTCGGCCAGCGCCCACCCCGACCAGAACGCGTCCAGCCGCTTCTTCCGCGCTGCCCGGACAACCAGGTCCCGGGCCACACGCCGCTGCGCACTGTCCGACGCCTTGAGCATGGTGAGATCCACAACGACCACCCGACCTTCCTCCATCAAGGATCAGCCGGGGACCAGCTCGGCGGCGTGCCGCCACGCGGCCGACTCCCGACTCCCTAGCCTGGAAGACCAGGCAACAACGGGGAGGCGGTTCGCGTGGCCGGACAGCAGGTCGACGGCTTCGGGCTCATCGAGCAGGCCCTCCGGATCGCCCACGACGACCTCGACGCCTGCCGTCAGTACGCCCACGCCCGCGAGCAGGATGTACGGGCAGCGAACACTCGGGCCGAGAAGGCCGAAGCTCGTGCCGTCGAACGCGACCGCGTCCTCACCGTGGAGCGTGACCGCGTGAAGCGGCTCACCACCCAGCTCGCCCAGCTCCGGGCCGAGTTCAACCAGCGCCTGCGCGAGGACACCGAGGCCGCCGTCCAACGCACCGTGACCGTCTCCCGAGCCAACCACCACCGCCGTCAGGCCGTCCACGCCGAACAACTTCGCCGCGCCCACCACGAGGCCGGCGAACAACGCGCCCGCGCCGACCAAGCCGAACAAGACCTCGCCGAGGCCCTGGCCCTCCTCGACGACTGCACCCAAGCCCGCACCGCGGCTGACGCCGACGCCCGGCGCACGGCCCGCGCCGACGCCCAGGACGCCCTCGACCTCCTCACCGTCGACGACGGCCGGCCCAAGCGTGGCCGTCGTTGATCGCCCTCGGGACTTGACACGTCCGAGTGCCAACCGCGATTCGGATCAGCCCTGTTGCCAGGCGCGGCAGTACGGTGCCCGCCATGACCATCACGGAGACCACCAGCGCGCGAACCGAACAGCGCGCCGTGTGGGAGTACGAGTGCGAGCCGTTCACCGTTGCCGAAGGCGCCGCCCTCGACGAGTACGACAGCGCTCTGGACGGCGTACGCGAAAGCCTCGCCTGGGTTCGGGAGGCCGGCGACGCCGCTCAGTTCCTGCGTAGCAGCGTGGACCAGGACGTGACGGAGGTCCTCGCGGCCTCAGCCGAGTACACCGCGCACTTGAACACCTGGTACCTCGCGCTCGACAGTCTCATCGCCGGGCTCCTCACCTGCACCAGCGAGCGCACCTTCTACAGCACCGCCGCCGCCCGCTGCCTGAAGGCGCAGGCAGCCGAGTACCACGAGCACCGGACTGGCTTTGAGTACGCGGTAACCGTCGCGGCTCTCGGTGTCGACAACACCGTGATGGGCAACTACCCGTCACCAACGCGCAGCCTCGACCTGGCGATGCACTCGCTCAGCTGCGAAGCAGCCTGACCAGGGCCGGCCACCAGTCCGCACGGCCTTCGGTAACCGACGGAAGCCCGCCGCTGTGCGCCTGCGACGGGCTTCCCGGGAGCGTCTTTTCTAGTGGGACCACATCTGGTTCGGGCCCCCGTTACAGTCCCATATCTGGAGCCTGGTGCCGTTCCAGGTGTTCCCGCCGGGAAGGTCGAGGCACTTGCCCGACCATGCGTTGACCCACAGGCCGATCGTGTCCTTCGCGGTGGGCATCCACTGCTGGTTGTCGCCGCCGTTGCAGTCCCACAGCTGCACGGTCGCACCGTTGCCGCCGCCGGACTCGCGCGGCACGTCCAGGCACTTCCCCATGGTCTGGAGGGAGGAGCCGATGATCTGCCACTTCTGGTTGTAGTCCCCGGTGCAGTCCCACAGCTGGATCGGCGTCCCGTTGTTGTTGCTCCGGTCCTTGGCGTCGGCGCACTTGCCGAAGCTGGCCGCGACGGACAGCAGGGGCGTGTAGCGCTCGATGACGGTGCGCGAGAAGTCGACTATCCCGCCGTTCCTGGTGGTTCCCTTCGCCGAGTACTGCCAGCTCCAGTCGCCGCCGTCGCCCTTGTTCACGAACCGGCCGTCTCCGGTGAACAGCCAGATCTTGTACCAGTCGGTCTTGGTGACCGTGCCGCTCTGGAGCCGCTCGTGATACTCCACCTCGACTTCACCCGCGATGCCGTGCAGCCCCTGCCAGTAGTCGTTCTGGAACGTGTAGGGCCCGGTGTTGATGAAGTTCGTGCCATGCGTGTTGAACACCATGACGTTGTAGTCCGGAAACTCGTCCATGACGGCTTGAGTGACTCGCTTGACCCACTCGCCGCGGTTCTGCCGGTTCCTCTCGGCGTCCTCGCGGACCCCGGCCCCGATGGTCAATAGGGCCTGTGCCAGGTTCGTGCATTTAGTACCCCCGGGGCCGGACCCTCCGTCGGGGCTGCATGTACCGGCGGCCGCTGGTTGGGCCAGTCCGAACATGGTGGCCAAGACAGCAAGGATCATGGCGGCGACGCCGACCGACCTTCGTTTCACGGATTTGCCTTACGTGATGTTGACAGCAGACGGCCAACATCCTTCGCGGACGCCCGACCCGGACGAAAGCACTCCGGTGGTTGCGTGCATAACGTTCGCATGGTCCACGCCGGACACGCCGTGCCAACGGGACGCCAGCGATCGGGAACCGGCAGCGGCCGCCGCGCATCTCCGCCGGTGCGGAGCGCGACGCCATGAAGGCGGAAGGGGACGAGTTGAGAAGCTGGAGCGAGCCCACGAAGTACCTCTACTGGGCGGAACACCGGATCGACCTCTATCTGAAGTCCAACAGCCAGCACACGGCCAACAGGACGCACCAACTCGCGATGCCGTCTGTTCAGGGCATCCTCCCTGCATACACGCAGACATGGACGCCATCGGAAACATGGGCGCGGACAGCGAGGAGACTGACGCGCCGTCTTGCCTCCCATACCCACGAGATAGGTACGGCACCACAAGGAGTCCGGTTCGTTAAGGGCCACACGCCGCTGGTCCTCGGGCAGCTCTGCATTAACCACGAGCGAACCGCCGGGGGCCTGTTCTACGCCCAGCAGGGCAGCACCGTCGTGCTGCTGTTCGCGTCACTCCGGCACTTGTCCCCGGACGTCACCAGCCGGGGAGTGGGTGACGACGCCCACAACCCGTACGGCTGGTTCTCGTCCAGGGCCCACGACGTGTACTGCTGGCTGGCCGGTATCACCGGAGGACCGGACGGGCCGAGGTATAGATTCCGCGACGACCACCACTTCGCGGAAGAATGTTTGAAGATCGCCCTGCACCAGGGAGATTCCGGCTCTCCCCGCCGTGCCAGCACCCCGTGGCTTCAGCCGTTCCGTTTCGGACACATCGAACGCGGCTGTTCCTGGCTCGCAGAGATCCACTGGGACGTCCGGGTTCGTGAACCCCAGTGGGAGTGGCATGAGATGTGGCCCAACGGGAGGCGCTACGGCGGGATTCGGGTCGACCGAATCCTGATCGGTGCACCGTTCTGGCTGCGTACCGCGCCTGACGCACCGATGCTCCACTACGGGGACTACACCCTTGAGGAGCGCCGGCAGTGGAACCTCCCCACACCCCCACCCGACCCCGTACGTACCTCGCCCCGCCCGAGCTGGAGAGACGAGCTAGGCGATCGGTGAGTAGGAGACAACCGGAGATTGAGCCTTCGCCCCGAGAACCGTTGGAACCCTCCGCTGGAGGGCAGGAAGCTGGGTTCTCAGAATTGACCGGTTATGCGAGCCGGACGCGGGTGCGGCCGGGTGTCCGATTCGTCCGGGCGGGAGTCTCGCAAAACATCTCTCACAACCTATGGGCTGCGGCTGGGTTCTGACAGACGGTTATGCGAGAGTCGGGGGATGGTCACCCGCAACGACGCCGACGACATCGAGCGCCACTCCTGCCCGAGCTGCCACGCTGCCCCCGGATCGGCGTGCCGCACCCGGGGAGGCAAGGTCGCGCCGATTTACCACACGCCCCGGTTCATCCTCGTCCCCCGACTCGCCAAGTCCGCACCGATCAAGGTTCCCGCCGACCGGGGCCCCGGCAAGCCCTGGACGCCCGGCGAACCCATCGCACCGCCCGAGGAGGCCGAGCAGGCCGGCGCCCCGATCCGCATCGGCTACGCCAGATGTTCGACTGCGACCCAGGAGCTCCAGTCGCAGCTGGACCTCCTCACCCCGAAGTGCGGCAAGGTCTTCCACGAGAAGATCAGCACCCGCATCAAGGTCCGGCCCCAGCTGATGAAAGCACTCGACCTGGCCAAGGAGATCAAGACCGCCGCTCCCCACCAGACCGTCATCCTCACCGTCACGGAGATGAAGCGGCTCGGACGCGACGCCATCGAGCTGATGATCCTCTCCCGCCGCCTCCAGGACGACTCGATCAACCTGGAGATGCTGGGCGGCCCCATGCCGGGCATCTACGACCCGCACGGCAGCGGCGCTCTCCTCTTCGCGTTCTTCGCGGCCGCCGGAGAGGCCGAACGGGACAGCAATCGCGAGAAGACCCTGGAGGGCCAGCAGACCGCCCGCCGCAACGGGAACTTCGGCGGCAGGCCGAAGGTGCTGGACGACGACGACATCACGTTCGCCGTCGCGCTGAAGGCGAAGGGCGTGCCCGTCCCCGACATCGCGAAGAAGCTGACCATCAAGACCGGCAAGAACGAGGGCGAGCACCCCTCCGTCGCCTCCGTGTACCGGGCACTCGCCGAGGCCGAGGCCGCCCCCATGGCCGCCGTAGCAGCCACGTAACCGCGTGCAGGTGCGCCCGCGTAGGGTTCGGCGGATGACAAAGACCGCGCTCGCCACCCCCGACCGCAACGGGCCCGACCCGGTCCACGAACAGCTCGCCGCGCTGTTCACCTCGTGCGGCATACCGCTCGCCACCGGGACCGCCCGCGCCGGAGCCATAGGTGTCGCGGTCAGGCCGAACGGCCACGGTGGGGCGACGGTGGAGTGGTTCGCGGCGCCGGCCACCCGTAGCGTGGCTGCCGACGAGCAGCGTGACGGGCGTGCGGACGGCCCGCTCACCACCCTGCACGCGATGGCGCGCACGCGGATGCACCAGGCCCTGACCGACCTGATGACCGACATGGGGTTCGTCGTCGAGCCGGTCGGGCCCGGCCTTACTGTGGTCCGCGGGCCCCGGACTCCGGACTCGAGGTTGCGCCGCCTCGGGGACGACCTCCAGGGCGGGCGGTTGTCCCCGGTGCGTACGGCGATGCCGTTCGACTACCTCGACGAGCCAGACCTGCAAGCCCCGCCCCAGCCACGCGGGTTCCTCATCGACGAGGACACCAACGACTAGGCACGACCCGTGTCTACCTGTTGGTAGGGTCCTGGCCCTAGGGGAAGAAGGGCTGCTCAGGGCCTCATGCGGCGGCCCGACCCCTCATATGCTTTAAGTACACCGAGAGAGCGAAGCTTGATGTAATGTTTTAACCACAACGAGAGGGCCCCGCCCGGAGATTAGACCTCCGTGCGGGGCCCTTCGTTCAGCTCGGGGCCCTTTGGCTGGTGTCAACAGCCAAAGTGTCCCGGGTTACCGGGCGAGCCAATCAATGACCTGCACGAGGGCTGCGACTCCACTCAACACTGCGAGTGTGCACTGCCCCCAACGCCGGGCTGCCGCCCGGTCAATCGGTAACCACGTCGGGCCCTTGCTGTTTCGTACCACGTCACGCCTCCCTGGATCTGTGCGGGAAGAGGCAGCCGATCGGTCCGCCCCGCGGGGACGGACCGTGCGATGTCAACTCCGCACGCAAAAGGCGCTGTTGTGATGCGTTACCCCGGCGAGGCTACCGGGCCGGTCCGTGCCGGGCAGGCGAATCGGGAAGATCGGCGGTCCGGCTGGCGTCGACCACGGGGCTGTGTGTGTGGGGGGCCACGGTCACCTACGGGGCCGGTACCCGCTGGCGGCAGGGCGGATTCCGTCGAAGCTGTGACGCACGATGGCGGCCGCCGCCACCATGATGGGCATGACTAATCCGCGTGAACTTAATGTGATCTGTGACCGATGCAAGAGCCCCATCCCTGATGGTGAGGGCAACATCTGGGTCGACAACGGTGAGATCAACAAGCAGCAGGACGCCGTACAGGAGTGGAATGAGGAGCAGCGTGCCAAGACCCCTCCCGGCTTGCGCGTCACGCATGGATTCAAAGACCTGCTCGACTACCCGTCCCCTGTGGAGTGGCAGGCCCACCACTCGGCATGCGACCCCGACCCTGACGCCGATGCCTACAGCATCGAGGTAGAGCGGCTGCGCACGTGGGCCGATCTGACGCACTGGACCGCGCATCTCATGGGCAAGGGCTGGTTGAGGGCCACGGACTGGACGAAGGTCTTGGACAATGCCGCGCACAACGCGGGACGACGGGTCTCCCCAGTCACCAAGCCCACGGTGAACGCCTAACAGATGTTGGCCCTTCGTAGGTCCTGCATGGTGTCGGCCATCTGTGCGGGGCCGTGAACCATCAGTGCGCGGAGGGCGCTGATCTGGTTGGCGGCTTGCCAGAGATCACTGTCGGGGGTGGTGAAGGGGATCACTTTGATGCCGTACGCCGTGAACGGGGTGCTGTCGAGGTAGGTCATGCCGCCGGTTCCGCACAGGTAGGCGCCGGCCCCGGTCGCCTGGGTGAGTTCGGCCAGGCGCTGGGAGCGGCCCGTGTGGGTGGGGAGCTGGCTGCTGCGGATGATCTGCCCCTGCCAGCCGAGGAGGTCCAGCAGGAGGTGGGTGGATGCCTCGGTGATCTCCGCGGCTCTGTCTGTGGTGGTGAACAGGTCGAGCAGCGGGGTGAGCCGGGGGCGGAGGTCCGCCCAGTGAGGGCTCTGCTTGTAGTGCTGGGCAAGCATCCCGGCCACCCTCCGTGCGGACCGGTCCGGGTCGGCCAGGCGCATGTCGCGGATATGGGTGGCCCGTCCGTGTGGCAGATGGACCGGGAGAGACAGCCACTGTCGTCGGCTGGCGTCGTCGAGGGCTGCGAGACGGGCCCGGTGCTGGTAGTCGCGGCGGGCGAACTGGACGTCGTCGAGGACGATCCAGACGTCGGCCGCGTAGAGCTTCGCCAGGGTGGAAAGGCGAGGCAGGAAGTTGGGCTGATGGATGGCGCACGAGCGCACCGGTCGCGGTCTCAGGACCGCGACGCGGTCAAGCAGGCAGGAGCCAGCTGTCGTAGCCGCGGGCGCGCAGGCGGTCGAAGGCATCACGGACCCTTTCCGGGACGTGCTGCGCGATAGCGAATCCGCGCTGGGGGTACTTCATCACCCGTTCCATGTCTCCCATGAGCATGTCGATGAACTGTTTCTCGTCATCGTGTGTCTGTGCGTATTCGTCGAACGACAGCTTCGGGGAGACGCAGATCGGCTCGACCTCCGGCCACATCTTGCGGCATGTCGCGTAGGCCCGGCGCTGCATGTAGGGCATGGAGATCAGCAGCACGGTGGTCACCGCGATACCTGCGTTCTCCAGCACCTCGCGGGAGAAGCCGATGTTCTGCCCGGTGTTGCTGGCCTTCGGTTCCAGCAAGATCGCCTCGTCCGGCATTCCAAGGGAGAGGGCGTGCTCGCGGTAGTGGACGGCTTCTCCGCGGGGGAACCGCTCCTTGGTGGCGGTGCTGGTGTCGCCGGTGAAGACCACGGCCGGGAACATGCCGGCGTGGTACAGGTCGGCGGTGGCGCTGGCCACACCGAGGTCGAGGCTGCCGAGAGTGATCGCGGCGGAGCAGGGCCGCAGCTCGTGGCCCATCTGGTGGAAGTCCCAGATGGTGCGGGCGTCGGCCCGGTCTGCCTCGCTGATCGCGGCCTCCGTGCGGTCAGTCACGTGTACTCCTTGCTGTTACGGACGGTTTTGATGCTGCGCAGTTGGTGTTTCAGACCGTAGTGGGCGGCGATGTCCGAGGCTCGGTCGAGCATGGCGTGCCCCTCGCTGCGGGTGGCCAGGTCGGTGAGCAGGATGTGGCCGTGCGCCGTTTCGATCTGGACGCGCTGGAGCGGGGTTTCGAAGCGGCCGTTGCTGCGGGCGGTGTCGATGTAGGCCAGGGCCCGGCTGAGATCACCGGCACCGCGGTGGGCCAGTGCGAGCTTCTGCTGAGCGTTCGCCCAGTCCTCGGGTTCGTTCAGGTCCTCGAACCGCTCGGCTGCCTGCTGCATGACCTCGATGGCGAACTCATTGCGGCCGTCCTTGGCCAGGGCGGTGCCGATCCATAAGAGGGCCCGGGTGCGATCGGCCGGGCTGAGCCGTTTGTCACCGGCGAGCTGCTGGTAGCGGGTAGCCGCAGGGGTGAGGCGGCCGGCCATTTCGGCGACCACGGCGAGGGAGAGTTCGATCTGCGCGGCTCGGCGGGGGATGCCGAGCTCGGTGAATACGTCGTATGCGTCGCAGTAGAGCCGCTTGGCGGTCATCAAGTCCTGAAGGGTGCCCTGGAGGCGTCGCAGGTCGCCGGACAGGACCAGCGAGCGTCCGTACAGGTACAGGCCCCGAGGGTCGAGGTCGTGGGGCTGGGCGTGGCCGAGCCAGCGTTCCAGCAGGGTGGCGGCGAAAGCGAAGTCCTGACGGTCGAGGCACACCACGATCCGCTCCAGATCCTCCGTCCAGGTCTCGTGGTCCGGGATCGTGGCCGCCAGCGTTGTGCTCGGTCGCCGCTCCAGCGGGCCCTGGGCGAGGAACTGCACGAAGCGTGTCTGGGTGACGGCGTCGGCGCGGGCGAGTGCGGTGTCGAGGATGGCCTGGGTGTCTGGTCTGGGCTCGATGGCGGCCCGGTGCTTGTCCCAGTTGGCGACGGTCCGTTCGGCGACGCCGAGGTGATCGGCGTAGGCGCGGACGCTCATCCGCAGCGCGCGGCGCAGGGCATGGGCCTCCTCGCCGGTCCACTGCTGCACCGTCGCCACGTGTCGCTCCCTTCCTGCCCGTCATGGAAGCACGCGGGACGCACGGCGTGCACGGCAACTGCAACGGAAGTGCAACGCCGGTTCATTTCAGCGCCGTTGGGATGCCGCCACTCTCGGTCCCACGGTCAGCGACGCGACACCTGCGGCGCTCACCGTGGTTGCCCCGACTCTTCAAGGACGGACATCAGGATGGAACCGGTCACGGAGCATCGCCGCGTCAACGGCCCAGTCGTGTACGGCTTTTTGCGGCTGGTCAAAGCGTCCACAGCACGGCAGACAGCGTTGACGCGGGCGCTGACCGAGTACTGCCGACAGCACGAACTGCTGCTGTCCGGGATCTTCACCGACCGCGCGGCTGGGGCCGGGGATCTCTCGCCGGCCTTCACCGGGCTGCTGGACGTGCTCGCGCTGCCGGATGCCTATGGTGTCGTGCTCCCCGCCGTATCCCACCTCGGTCCCCGGGCGATAGCGGCCGCGCGGCAGGAACGTATCGGTGTGACCGGAACCCGCGTTCTGTTCGTTCGGGGCCCTCGCCTGCATCGCCCGAGCGGCCCGCGCCGCTCACCTGCGTCTGGGAGTGCGGTCCGCTGCCCGAGGGCGGATTGCGCGGCGGCTCTGCACGCCGAACCCTAACCGGCCCCTGAGGAGCCCTGCCATGAGACCACACCACGCCCGTATCGCCCTGCTCGCCGCCCCCGAACAGGTCGCGTTCGCCCGCGACCGGATCATCACCCAGGTCAGGTCAGGCGGCGGCTTTCTGGCGCTCCACGACGCGGACACGTTCGCCGAGCTGCTTCACGGCCCGGATAGTCGGCTGCGCCGCGATGTCATGGCGCAGCGCCGTGAAGTGCTCGTCACCGCGGGCGGTGGACAGAGCGGTGTAGTCGTCGAGGAATGCGTTCCACGTCGCGCACGCGGCCTCGATGTGCCCGAGCTCCCACTGTCGCGAGGCGAGGACCCCGTTCGCATGGACCCGGCCCTGCCGCTCGTGGACGGGGCGGACCCGGTTGGACTGCTGCATCGCCTTGATGGAGCCGGGAAGGTCGCCGAGCTCGTACAGGACGTGGGAAACGTGGAAGTGGTAGGCGGCCTGGTCGTAGCCGCCCACCGCGTCATTGCGGCCGTCCGCCTTCGACAGCGCGGTCTCCGTCTCGTTCAGCCGGGTGAACGCCTGACGCCGGTCCTTCACCATCGCCGCGCCGTGGGCTTGCTGGCCGCGAAGGAACGCGACGAGCCGGGGCCCGGCCGACGGTGCGGCCTCGGCCGCCGAGTCGGCGTACTGAAGCGCCTTGGCGCCGTAGCCGAGGTTCGACGCCTGAAGGCTCATGCCGCGCAGGGTCCGGCAATACGTGACGTGGTCCTGGGCGTCCTTGGCGAGGCTGAGGGCCTGGACGAAGTACTTCTGCCCCAGGCCGTGGGCCCGCTCGTACATCGCCATCCACCCGGTCAGGTAGACGAAATCGGAGGCCGCGGCGAGCATCTGGCCGTGCACCGCAGGGGTGGCGTCGGCGTCGACCCAGGGCAGCACGGTGTTCGCGAGGAACGCGGCCGCCATGGGGCGGGCGTGGCCGCCGCCGAGGTCGTCGAGGATCGTCGCGATGTGGTCGGTCATCTTCTGCACGGTGGTGACTTCGCCAGGACCGATGTGGACGGTGCGGCCCGCCTTGACGTCGGTGTCGGCAGCGTCGAGCCGGTCCCCGAGGTCGGTGTACAGCGGCACCATGAGGGCGGCCGAGTACAAGCCAGCGGAGAGCACGCCCCGGCGGGAGGGGTCCATGTCGCTCCTCACGAGGTCCGCCAGGCCGGCGACCTTGTTCGTGTCCTCGCCGGGCAGCCCGGCCTCGGCGCACGTTACCGGGCGTCCGATCCTCCGCGAGAACGCTTCGACGACGATGGGCTGCACCTGTGCGCGGGGAAGGCTGCCCTTGAGCCAGTAGGTGACGGTGCTCGCGCTGTAGTTCAAGGTCATGCCCGCCTCGGCGGCGACCCGGTTCACGGCCCGCGCGAGCTGCCCGTTTCCCCAGTCGGCCTCGGTCATCAGCGCGCCGAGCCCCGTGTTCGGTGTGCGTCCCATTTCCAGCTCCCTGGCATTCAACGCATTCAACGGCCTTACCAGCATGGCCCGTTCTGCCTTCGGGTGTACCCCCGTTGAATGGTTGCGAGCCGTCCCAGGCCGGATGCCGACTGCACCTCGGCCCCCCTGGCAGGGACGCGCCTGGGATGGCCACCCCCTGCACGGGCCGCGGCATGACCCCTTGCCGTGCGTGATCCGCACCGCCCACTGTCGAGCGCTCAAGGACCCCCAGATGGTCAGGATTCAGAACACCGCTAAGCCGGAGGCCGTGTCCGCGCTGGACATGCAGCGCGATATCCGCCTCGCGCTGTCCCTGGCCGACCACGCCCCGTCCGGCCCGGTCGCGAGGGAAGTCCGCGGCCGTCTGCGCGACTACATCACCGTCCTGGAAGACCCGGCCGGTAGATACGCGACGTCCCTCGACACGGCCACGCGGGCGAGGGACGTCGCGGTCTCCACGATCCGGTACGCGCATGACCTGGCCCATGATCCGGGCGGTGATCCGGTCGCCTCGCTGCGGCTGCTGGCGAAGTCGACGGACTGCCTGCTCCGCTACGCGGCCTCCGCGCCCGGTCCCAAGGCGGAAGCCTGATGTGGCCGTTAGTGATCGGTGCCGGGCTCCTGGCCGCCATGGCGGCCCTGTTCGTCATCGACAGATGGAGGGACCGGTGAACGGGTGCCACCGGGCCGTACCGCCGCCGATCGAGTTCCACCCGGTGCGGTTCGTGCTCGCGGTCCTGGCGGCCGGACTGGTCGGGCCGACGGTGGCCCTCCACCACCAGGCCGCCGAGCTGGTCGCCGGAGCGGAGCGGGAGACCGTCCCGGTGACCGTGCCGGACATCCCTCCGTCCGGCACATGAAGAACGCTCCGGCACCCGCACGTTGGTCCGTTCCGGGTGCCGGAGCTCCCAAGACCACCGCTCCTCTTTGCGGGGCGGTGCGGGCGGCCCGGTGCCCTTCCCGGCGTCCGCTGGCCTCATCTCGCACGACACACCAGCAGTTCGCCCGCCGTCGGCGGCGGGCGGACCTTCCCCCGAACGAAGGAGAAGCACGTGAACGCGACACTCACCCGGCCCGCCCCCGAACAGGCCGCCGAACGCGCCCGCGCGATCCTCGCGGCCTGGCAGAACGACCCCGAGATGGCCACCGTCATGGAAGGGTGCGCCGGGTACTCCAACGAGTGGGACGACTTCTACGGCGGCCCGCTCGTCATCGACTACTCCGTCACCCGCGACGCGAAGCCGCTGCTCGACAACGCGTTGAAGGTGATGGCCCTCAAGTCGGCCGTGTACGAGATGACCGACGGCGATGAGCTGGCCGCCGAGATCCCTGTGCCCGTGCCGGTCGACGTCACCTGCCACGCGCTGTGTGCGCAGATCACGGCCCTGTCGCGCGTTCAACAGCGCACCGGGCACCTGTTCGTCCACTCCACGGTGAACGAGCACGTCAACAACACCCCGTGGAAGCTGGGGGACTACACCCATCAGGCATACCGGGCCGCGTTCGGGCCGGTCGACGACCGGTACTGGATCGACGCCGACGAGGCCGAGCGGCGCCGCCAGGTCCTCGACACCGCGTACGCGTCGATCGGCGTCACCGATCGCGGGCAAACAGTCTCCATCGACTTCGCGGCGGCGTAGCCACCGGCTCCGGGGGCTCCGGTACGTACGCCGGGGCCATGCGGTCTGGTACTTCCCCGATCTTGTGGGGGTGGACGCACGCCGGAGTGCCCTCGGCGGTGTAGCGGTAGCCGTCGGCCGGATTGAACGGGCACTCCCGGTTCGGCCGGTCGTAGATCACGAACTGTTCGCGCGGGAACCGTTTCGACGGGCAGATCCCGCACACTGGCCGATCCGGATCATCGTCTTCGACGTAGGGCCGTGGGGCGTCGTCCATGCCGCAGCACCCTAGCGGCAACCGGGCCACTGCTGCGGTGACCGTGTCCGGCAGGCCGCCGTCCGAGTAGCACCCGAAGGCTCCGCCCGTCCCCGTTCCTGGCAGTCGGCGCGGACGGAGACGGCGCCGGCCGGTTTCCCCCGAGACCGGTCGGCGCATCCAGCCCGGTACAGACCTCACTGCTGAAGGGCCCACCGATGACCGAAGACACATCGCGCCCGACTCCGTACGCGGACGCAGCACGGATCTTCCAGAGCACGGCCCGGTACTACGCCCGGTACCGGCTGCCTCACCCGGCGGTTCTCACCGACCACATCGTGAGCCTGGCCCGTGAACACACTGCTGCTCCGCGCATGGCCGACCTCGGGTGCGGCACCGGCCTGGTGAGCCTCGAACTGGCCGCGCGCGGCGTCGACGTGATCGCGGTCGACGCCAACCCCGCCATGCTGGCCGAAGGCCGCAAGGCCGCAGCCGAGCGGGGTCTGCTCATCGACTGGCGCGAGGGTACCGGGGAGAACATCGCCGCAATGCCCGGCACCGACGGGATCTCCGGCGCGGTGATCGCCGACGCCTTCCACTGGATGGACCGCCCCCAGGTTCTGCACCAGCTCGACCAGGTCGTGGCGCCGGGCGGCTTCGTGGCCGTGCTGGTCTCCCGCGCGGCGAACACCGAACGGCCGTGGTGGTGGGAGGTGATCGCCAGGGTGCGGGCCCGGTTCGTCGGCGAGGTCCCCGCCGCCGGCGTCGGCCAGGAGTACAAGCCGCCGCAGGCCGATCACGAGACGGTGCTGCGGCACTCGCCGTTCAGCCGGGTCGCGGTGACGAGGGCCGAGCACACCGTCCGGTACACCACGGACGAGTTGGTGGCCGTGCAGTTCACCTACGCCTTCTCCTCACCGGACCTGCTGGGCGACCGGTGCGAGGAGTTCTCGCAGGCGGTACGGGCGGCGTTGCTGGCGGTCGAGCCGTCCGGCCGGTTCGAGGCGACGGCCACGGCCGCCCTGATCCTGGGGTGGCGTGCGCACGGCTGACTGGTTCCCCGCCGGAGCGGGGAACCAGTCGGGGTCACCCGTGGCCGAGGCGGTGCACGGTCCAGCCCGCGGACTCCCACTGGTCGCGCTGCACAGCGCTGCGGGCGTCGACCAGGACGCGGGAGGCGACGACCTCGCCGACGGCGGCCGGGTCGGCGCCCGCGAACTGGGGCCACTCGGTGGCCAGCAGTACCGCGTCCGCGCCCCTGGCCGCGTCCACCGCGTTCCCCGCGTAGCCGAGTTCGGGCAGGACAGCGCGGGCGTTGGCACCGGCCATCGGGTCGTACACGGTCACCAGCGCCCCGGCCTGGTGCAGACGAGCGGCCACGTCCAGGGCCGGGGAGTCGCGGACGTCGTCGGTGCCGGGCTTGAACGCCGCTCCCCACACCGTGATCCGGCGGCCGGTCAGGTCGCCGCCGACGGCCGCCTGGAGCCGTTCGACGGTGTGGGTGCGCCGTTCCTGGTTGACGGCGTCCACGCCGCGCAGGAAGTCGAAGGAGCCGCCGACGCCGAGCTGGTCGGCGCGGGCGATGAACGCGCGGACGTCCTTGGGCAGGCAGCCACCGCCGTAGCCGAGCCCCGGCGACATGGCCTTGTGGCCGATGCGGTCGTCGAACCCGATCGCGTGCGCGACGGTCGCCGCGTCCGCGCCGGCGGCTTCGGCGAGGTTCGCGATGGCGTTGATGAAGCTGATCCTGGTCGCCAGGTAGGCGTTCGCCGATCCCTTCACCAGCTCGCAGGTCGCGGGGTCGGTGACGATGATCGGCGATCCGGCGTCCACGATCGGCGCGAACGCCTCGCGGATCATCTTGTCGGCCCACGGGCTGGCGACACCGGCCACGATCCGGTCCGGGTGGAGCGTGTCGTCCACCGCGTGCCCTTCGCGCAGGAACTCCGGGCTCCACGCCACCTCAACGGCGTCTCCGGCGGGCGCGAGAGCGTGGACGCGGTCGGTGATCGCGGCGGTCGTGCCGACCGGGACGGTGGACTTCCCGACGATCAGGCACCGGCCGGTCAGGTGGGGGGCGAGCGCGTCCACGGCCGCATGGACCTGCGACAGGTCGTAGCCCGACCCGTCGGGAAGGTCCGGGGTGCCCACGCCGATGAAATGGATCTCCCCGAACGCGGCGGCCTCCGCGAAGTCGGTGGTGAACCGCAGGCGCCCGCCGACGTGGCGGCCCAGCAGGTCATCGAGCTTGGGTTCTCTGAACCAGGCCCGGCCGCCGTTCAACGTGTCGATCTTGTCGGCGTCGATGTCCACGCCGATCACGTCATGGCCGATCTCGGCCATGGCTGCGGCGTGCGTGGCCCCGAGGTGCCCGCATCCAATCACGGTCATGCGCACTGCGGTCCGTCCCTTCGCGTTGCGTTCCCGAAGCCCGTCACCCAACCACACCCATCCCGCGAGTACCCAAAGCCGGAGGTAGGAGCATGAAAGTCACCGTGATCGGCATCGGCCGTCTCGGCGCCCCGTACGCGGCATCGCTCGCCGAGATCGGCCACGACGTCCTCGGCGTCGAGCCGGACCCGAAGACCCTCGGGAGGCTGACGTCCGGGCTGGCGCCGTTCGACGAGCCCGACCTCGGCGCGACGATCGCCAAGCACGCGGCCAGCGGCACCATGCGGTTCACCGCCTCCTACGACGACGCAGCCCGGTTCGCGGACATCCACTTCGTGTGCGTGCCCACCCCGCAGACGGCCGGAGCGTTAGCAGCCGACCTGTCGTACATCGAGGCTGCCGTCGCCAGCCTGGCCCACCGCGCCCGCCGGGACTGCCTGATCGTGGCGAAGTCGTCCGTGCCAGTGGGCACCATGGACCGTCTCGCCACCCTTGCAACAGGAGCAGCCCGCCCAGGGGTTCGGGTGAGCCTGGCCTACTCGCCGGACTTTCTGCGGGAGTCCACGTCGATGACGGACGCGGCCCGCCCCACCCGGATCGTCGTCGGCATCCAGAGAGAGCGGGACCGTCCGGACGCCGAAGACGTCCTGCGGCATGTCTGGGCACCGTGGCTTGAGGCCGGTGTCCCGCTGGTCGTCACCGACTGGGCCACGGCAGAGCTGTCGAAGTCGGCGGCCAACGCGTTCCTTGCCACGAAGGTGTCGTTCATCAACTTCCTGGGCGCGATGTGCGAGCACTCCGGCGCCGACATCCAGGCCCTGTCCGCGACGCTGGCGCTCGACCCCCGGATCGGCCCGGCCATGCTGGACGCCGGGCTCGGCTTCGGCGGTTCCTGCATCCCCAAGGACATCCGGGCTCTGGCCGAGCGGGGGCGTGAACTCGACGTCCCGGAAGCCGGATTCCTCCGGGACGTCGACGCGATCAACATCCGGCGGCGGCGCCGGGTCGTCGCGCTCACCCGCGAAGCCCTCGGCGGAACCCTCACCGGCCAACGGATCGCGGTGTGGGGGGCCGCGTTCAAGCCCGGCACCGACGACGTCCGGGACTCACCGGCCCTAGCCGTCGCGCGCGAACTCGCCGCCGCCGGAGCCGCGGTTGCTGTCCATGACCCGAAAGCCCTGGAAACAGTCCGCGAAGAAGCACCCGAACTCGCCACATGCGACGACGCGGCCGCCGTGCTGGACGGAGCGAACGTGCTGCTGCACCTGACGCACTGGGAGGCATACCGGCAGACCGACCCCGCAGCCCTGTTCAGCCGCATCGCCACACCGGTAGTGATCGACGCGCGCGGAACCCTCGACGCCGCACTGTGGACGGCAGCGGGCTGGACGTACACGGCGCTCGGCCAGACACCCGCCAACGTCCGCGCGGTGAAGGAGGCCGCCCAGGCGCTCACCGGGCAGCCAGCCACGGGCCTCGAAGGAAATCACTAGGCCCAGGCCCAGGGACCCCAAGAACCCAGCTGCCGGTTCTGCCAGACCCTGGCCGAGCAGCGCCAGACCGCGCTGTGGTGGTGCACGAACCCGGAGTGCAACGCGGTACGCACGGACGCCGGGTTCTGGGTGCGCCTGGGGCCCCGGGCTCGGTCCGGCGAACCCCTACACGACGACGAAGAAGGACCCGCCGGTTGACCGGCACGGGCCCCTGACCGGAAGAGAGTCCATATGCAGTCCGCCCCACGTCGCGTTGCCCTGTTCGACGTCGATGACACCCTGACCGACCGCCGGGCCGCGTTCGACCTGTGGGCCCACGAGTTCGCCCAGCGCACCAGCGTCCCGGTCCAGTGGCTGACGGCCACCGACATGGAGCTGGCGGGGCGGCGTACCGCGTTCTTCGCCCGGCTGAAGAAGACGTACCCGGCCGTCGCCAGGTCGGTGGCCGAGCTCCACGACCAGTACCGGCACCGCAGCGCCGAGCTCGTCCCGTTCCGGCCGGATGTCCGTGACGCCCTCGGGAAGGTCCGGGCCGAGGGGTGGGCGGTCGGTGCGGTCACGAACGGCGAGCCGGCCGCGCAGCGCCTCAAGCTGAAGACGGCCCAGCTCGACGACCTCGTGGACTCGGTGATCGTGTCCGGCGCGTACGGCATCCGCAAGCCGGACCCGCGCCTGTTCCACCTCGCGATCGAAGACCTCCGCGCCACGGCGGACGCCGAGGTGTGGATGGTCGGCGATGATCTGACCACCGATATCGCGGGCGGACAGGCGGCCGGCATCAACACCGTGTGGCTGTCCCACGGACGGAATAGGCCCGTAGGGGCGCCGGAGCCGAGCCACACCGTCCACGGCGTCACCGAGGCCGCCTCCTGGCTCCTGGCCCGCACCGGAGCCAGTCCCGTCTGCCCTGCGACACCGTCCGGGCCGCGGGCTTCCTGATGGAGAGCCACATACCGCACGCCGGACCAGGCGCGCACTGCCACGAGTGCTGGCTGGACCAGCAGGCCAAGCAAGCGGAGGCGAAGGCGAAGGCCGAGGCGAGAGAGCGGGCAGGGGAACAGTCCATGTCCCTGTGGGTCGTGGGCTGCCTGGCCGGCCTGGTCGTCCTCGCCATCGGCCTCTGGCCCTTGTGGAGCTGGGCCCTGTTCTTCCGTTGACCTCTTTGGTGAATCGTTCCTACGAGGCAGGAGGCACCACCGATGCGAACACGTCCAGCGCTACCCGTCCTGGCCACCGCTGTCGCGCTTGTCGCCACGCTCGGCGCCGAAGGCGGATGCGGCTCCTCTACGGGTCAGGTCACCTGTCACGTCACCGCGTACGCGCCCCGTCAGTCCGGGGCGATGATCCAGGCCACCGGGTCGATGAACTGCTCGGGCGGGAACGTCGAGCAGGCCACGCTCGACATCGAGCTCCAGGTGATGCAGGCGAACGGCAACTTCACCAGTGCCCACGGCTGGCAGTCGTTCCAGATCGGCAGCATGGGGCCCGGTGTCACGAAGGACCGTTCGCTCAAAGTTCCGTGCCGTCGGGGGAAGTTCCGGACCCTGGCGAAGGGGAAGGGCGTCTTTCAAGGGGTGCCGAGCGCTAGTGTGGCCGCTCAGCCCAGCATGGTTGCGGAGGACCCGTGCGCATGAACCAAGCCGACTTCGGATGGACCGTGAAGCGGGGCAAGGTCACCGCGATGGCTCCCGGACAGATCATCACCTGCGCCGAGTTCGAGAAGGCGTTCGGCGTCGACTGCGCCGCCGATCCCGAGTTCAGCATCGACCCCGACCACCGCCACTTCGGCCCCGTCACCGGCCTGCGATACGGGGGACGCCTGTCCCGCCGCCAGCGGCTCTGGTCGTGGTGCTGGGAGCACGGAGGCCGCCAGCTGCGCAACGCTCGGCTCCGCCTGGCCGGCCGGAGTCGGGCATGACGAACACGTGGATTCCGCCCGAGGAGTACGTCAAGACACTCGCGCAGGCCACCTCCTACGGTTGCCTGTACTTCACCGATACCAAGGGCCGACCGGTCCAGCTCCGGGCCGTCCGCAGCAGTGAGACCTGGCAGTGGCCTGGCGGGAACATGGAGTCCGGCGAGACGCCTTGGCAGTGCGCGCTTCGTGAGTGCCGGGAGGAGACCGGCATCGACTTCACCGGGCAGCAGCGGCTCCTCGCTGTCCATTTCCTCCCCCCGGATGATGAGTGGCCGGTCAACCACATCGGGTTCATCTTCGACGGCGGCACCCTGACGGACGAGCAGGTCGACGGGATCGAGCTGGACCCCGGAGAGCACAGCGAGCTGCGTGTGCTCACGGTGGAGGAGTGGAGCCAGCTCATGACTCCGCGGAGTCTCGCCCGGCTGATCGCCGTCGACCGCGCGCGTCAGTCCGGGAGCGTGGCCTACCTCGACGAGGCGGAGGCTCGGTGATCGCTCCGATGCCGGCCGCCGCTGTCCTGGTCCAGCACGAGGGCCGCGTCCTGATGGTCCACCACGTCAAGACGGGCCACTGGGTCATTCCGGGCGGGAGGGCTGAGGACGGCGAGACGCCCCGCCATTGCGCTGCGCGGGAAGCCCTGGAGGAGACCGGTGTCCCGGTCCAGGTAGGCCGTCTCCTGGTCTTCCAGCACCTTCCCGCCGGTACGTACGGCAATGGCGCCAATCCCATGCCGTGCCACCTGTTCGTCTTCGCCGCGATGATGGACCCCGCCGACCACGAACGGATTCGCGTCCCCGACCGCGAACTCCTCGGGCACGACTGGTTGCCCCCGGGCCGGGCCGTCGAGCTGACTGACCACACGAACACGCCGCTGCTGGGCGCGGCCCTCGCGGCCGCCGCCGACGGGACGACGGCGTATCTGGAGTACCGACCTCACACGTGATCATGCCTCGGTAGAGGCCCTGCACGCCCCGAACAGCCACTGGGCTCCGGAGGCGCCGACCACCCTCGGGGCTGTCGTCAGCAAGGAGCAATGCACGTGAACCAGGCCAAGGACCATCCCGAGCCCATCGTGTCCTTCAGCCTCGGCCGCGGCCCGGCCGGGCCCTTGAGCCGCCGTCAGCGGCTCGTGTCGTGGTGCTGGGAGCACGGCGGCCGCCAGCTGCACAACATCCGCCTTCGCCTCACCCGCCGGAGCCGAGCATGACCGTCGAGGAACCGCACGGGGCGGTGGCGTTGATCGTCAACAGCCAGGGCGAGTACCTGCTGCACCTGCGCGACAACTTCCCGCACATCGCATTCCCCGGCATGTGGTCGCTGCTCGGCGGCTGCCGCGACGGCGACGAGACGCCGGAGCAGACCATCGTCCGCGAGCTCGACGAAGAGGCCGGACTCCGGCTGGCCGACCTGAAGCACTACACCACCGTCACGTCCACCCCGTCCGACGGAGAATCGGGCCCCGTGGCCATCTTCGTCGGCCACTGGGACGGCGACGCCGACGCGCTGCCCCTGTCCGAAGGCGTCATGCTCCGCTGGTTCGCGCCCACGATGGTGCCCCGTCTCGTCATGGTTCCTTGGGCGGCCCAGGCCATCACCCAGCACTCCACGGCGTTAGCCCACACCGCCGCCTACTGGGACCCCATCTACGAAGAGGGCAAGGACTGGCGGCCGGTCACCGATGCAGAGATGGCTGCCTTCGCCAGCCACGCCGAACCCCGGCCGGGGCAGTGCGCGGTGGACCTCGGGTGCGGCACCGGGCGCCTGGCCCGCCGCCTGCACACGATGGGCTACCGGGTGACCGGCGTCGAGATATCGGCGGCCGCGCTCGCCAAGGCCCGCGAAGACCCCAGCCCCGGGCCGACGTGGCTGGTACACGACATACAGACCGGGCCCCCGCCCGGCATTGCCCCAGGGAGCGTGGACGTGATCACGCTGCGCCTGGTGATCGCTTTCATCCCCGACCGCCCAGCGCTCATGGAGCAGGCCCGTGCCCTGCTGCGCCCCGAGGGGCTGCTGTACCTGGTAACGCCGGTCGTCGAACGCGTCCCCGCTGACCGGCGGCCGATCGGCCTGACCGGCGAAGAGATCAAGGACCTCTGCCGGACATGGGACACGGTCGGCCGGTGGGAGATGGACTGGAACGACTGCCTGCTGCTGCGCCCCGGACGCCGCCAAGGACGTCCTTGATGACCGCTGTACCCCCGCACCCGGAGAAGCCGTTGGTCCGGCTCATGGAGGAGCGCGACGGCGAGGAGACGGCCCGCCTGTACCAGGAGCTGGCCGCCGCCTCCCCCGAGACGCACGACCCCGCAGTGGCCGAAGACGAGGGCTGGTTCTTCAACGACCGGGCCAGCGTTGACGACGACTGGGCGGGGTTCGTGGTGGACCTGGGCGACGGGCGCCTCGCGGCGATGGCCATCGGCCGCGACACCGGGGAACACGGGGTGGTCGAGGCGATGGTGACCGGCGCCGAGTGGCGCGGGCAGGGCTGGGGTCGGCGGGTGCTGCGGGCGCTGCTGGGCTGGCTGTACGACCGGGGAGTTGACTCGGTTCTGGTGGAGGCCGAGGCGGGCAGCGAACCGTTCTACGCCGCTCTGGGCTTTGCCCCGTGCCCGGGGTTCGAGCCGGGTCAGGAGATGCAGCTCGACCTGAACGCTCTGCCCTGCGACCGCCACTGATGAAGCTTGGGCTGTTGGCGGTGGCACAGCCCCGGACGGCAGCGGTCGTCCGGGGCTGTGCCTGTGGTTCGCCGCGCCTCCCGGCGAGGGCATCGCGATGACATCGCTCTCACCGTACCTATATCTCAGCGTTTAGCCCTGTTTGGGCGCGTTGGCCGAGAGTCGGCACGGCCGCTGCCTACCGTCGGCTCCATGTCTGAGGTTCCGCGGGTTGTCGAGGCGTTCTCCGAGTACGTCCAGGGGCAGGAAGACGAGCGGGCTGCGCTGCGGGAGGCCGTGGAGGCAGACCGGGCGTTGGCGCTGGAGCGGAACGCCGAGCAAGCCGCGCAGGCGAGCACCTGGCATGTGGAGCTCTCGCAGGCCCTGTCCGGCCTACGGGGTGAGGTCGACGGCCTGAGCGACCAGCTGGGCCGGACCATTGCGGCCATGCGCGAGGGCCAGGCCGCGGTTGAGGGGCGGCTCGGCACTCTGGCGGAGGCCCTGCGGAACGTCGGCGGACAGGCGGGGCAGGCGGTTCGGGAGGTCGTCGAGCTGCGCGGGCAGCACGCGGAGCACCGTACGGAGACGGCGGGCCGGCTCGACACGGTGCAGGAGGCGGTCGAACGGGGCGCGCAGACGTCCGGACAGCTGGTCGTCGAGGTCCAGGCCCTCGGCGAGCGCCAGGCCGCGGTGGCCGTCGAGGTGGCCACGGTCGTGGAGTTGACCGGTCGGGTGCCGGAGCTGGTGGCCGAGCACCTGGCGCCCAGCCTCGCGGGGCTGGCCACGTCCGTGGAGACCGTACGGGGAGCGCTGGCGGGTCATGAGGAAGCCTGCGACCGGAGGGACCAGGCCGTCCGCGAGGAGCTTGCCCGTTACTGGGAGGGGGTGTTGGAGCTGGGGCGGGCGGTCGACGGGGTCGAGCGCCGGGTGAACGCCATGGTGGAGCGCGTCGAGGCCGCCGGGAAGGCTGCGGCGGAGGCCCAGGCCAAGACCGCCGGCATGGTCGCCGAGGCGCTGCGCCGGGTCGAGGAGCTGCACACGGGGCTGGAGGAGCGGCAGGAGACGGCCGCGGCCGCGCTGGCGGAGCAGATGGACAAGGTGCTGCTGGTGGTCGGCACGGTGGACCGGGGGCTGGCGGCCATCGTGGCCCGGATCGGCGTCATGGACCAGTACGTGCCGCCGAAGCCCGGCGTGAGCGTCCGCTGAAGGTCAGCCGCCGGTGATGGTGTGCAGGAGCCAGACTCCGACCAGGACCACGGCCTGGAAGCCGAGGTAGAAGACGATCAGACCGATGGCGACACGGGGGATCAGCTGCCAGCCGGTCAGCTTCTCCAGCCGGGCGACCTGCTTCTCCAGGGCGTCGATGCGGGCGTGTATGTCGGTGTCGGTGGTGCTCATGGCCGTGACCCTATCCGCCGATGAGGGCCACCTCACTCCTGGTGAGTTTGTCCGGTATCAGCCGTTTTCCTAGAGTCTGAGGAGTCCGAACGGGAACACCAATTCCCCTTCAACTCCCCACATTCCAGGAATGGTTGACCATGACGATCACCCACGAACACGCCACCGCCGACGTCCGGTTCGCCGAGACGATCCGCGACCACCTCGACCTCGCGTACGAGACCGCCACCACCCAGGGCCGCCCGCTTCCGGCGGACGCGTTCACCTCCGAAGGGCACCTGAAGGCCGGGAATCTGCCGCAGGCGTCCGGCTACGCCTACGCGGCCCTGCTGGGGCTCGGCGTCAACATCTTCGACCTGTGAGCCCGGACCTGGGTGCGGAGGCGCTGCTGGTCCTCGCCTCCGCCGACCGCCTCCCCGCTGCGCCCGGCCCCCGGGACCGGTACATCCGCGAACACCTCGGCATGCGCCCCACCTGGTACTTCCAGCTCCTCAACGCGCTTCTCGACGATCCGCGGGCCCTGCCCTACGCGCCCATCGCGGTGAACCGGCTGCGCCGGGTCCGGGACGTACGGCGCACGGTCCGCGAGCACCCTCAACCGTAAGGCTGTCATGAGCACAACATTCCCTGTGGCGGGGTACAGCACCGCCGCCCTGCTGGCCGACATACGCGAGAGCGCGGCCGCCGTCTGGCAGGACGCCGCGGCCGTCGACTTCGTCCTCGGCGAACCCGGCTGGTCCCCGGACGTCATCGGCATCAACGCCGCAGGCGGCCCGGCACGCTTCTCCGGTCTCGACTTCCACGCCGAGCGCGAGCTGATCGCCCTGGCCGCCGATGCCTTCGTCGAGTTCCGCGCCACCTACCCGGACCACCCCGTACTCGAGGTCACGCCGCACGCGATCCGCCTCCACCTCGGCCGTGCCCGGTGAGCGTCCTCGACTTCACCGAGCGGGAGCCGGGGATCTGGCAGGCCATCGGCTGCATCAGCACGTACACGGTCACCGAACTGGCCGACGGCCAGGCACATGTGCAGACCACGGGCTACGCCCCCTGGCGGGTCCACCACTACACCGCGCCGAGCGTCGACGCCGGGCTGGCCGGCTGCCGTCAGGCCGAGGAGATCTCGCTCCTCGCGAGGGTCGTCCGGGTGACGGGTCCGGACGGACGCACACGGGTGATCACCCGCCCGGACGGCGGTGGGGGCGATGAGGGCCACATCACCACTGGTGGGTTTGTACCGGTTGGTCCCGTTTCTTAGAGTCTGGGAAGTCCGGACGGACACACCGAAAAGCCCTTAAGTCACCAGTTTTCAGGAGTAGTTGAGTATGAGTACGACCCCCGATGCCGACGCGGCCATAAGCGGCCTTGCCCGGTTGCGGGCCCCGTTCCCGGCCGAGCAGATCCACAAGCTGCCGCGCGTGTGGTGCCGGGACTGCCGACAGTCCAACTTCAAGATCTGCTCCAAGCACACGCAGATCCAGTGCGCCGCGTGCCACCAGAAGATCACCAGCGCGCACCTGCACCTCGACTACGTCGGCCACGCCGAACTCACCGACCGGCTCCTCGACGCCGACCCGATGTGGTCGTGGGAGCCGATGGCCTACGACGAACGCGGCCTCCCGGCGTTCGACCAGCACGGCGGCCTCTGGATCAAGCTGACCGTGCGCGGGGTCACCCGGCCCGGCTACGGCGACGCCGGCGACAAGCGCGGCGCCAACGCCATCAAGGAAGCCGTGGGCGACGCTCTCCGCAATAGCGCGATGCGCTTCGGTGCCGCGCTGAACCTGTGGGCCAAGTCCGATCTGCACGCGGAGCGGGACACCGGCACCGTCCAGGAGGACGCCACCCCCACCCCCGCCCCGGACGAGCTCCAGGAGGCCGTCAGGAAGGCGCTGGGAGCCCTCGACGGTGCGCTGATGATCGACGACCCGGCCCGCCGCCACCACGAGCTCAAAAGGGGCATGGCGCTCACCCCGCAGCACGTCAAGAACGCCCCGGTACCGGAGCGCGGCGGGCGGACGTTCGGTGAACTCCTCGCCGACGCCATCGCCGACAACGCCCAGCACCTCAACGATGGTGGTGACCGGTGAGCAGCCTCCTCGCGGGGTCGTGCCCCCGCCGCACCATCGGCATCGACGAGGCGATCTGGGAGGACGCCACCATCCAGGCCAAGACCGACGGCCTGTCCATGCGCGCGGTGATCTCCGCTCTGCTGGCCGCCTACAACGACGGGACGCTCCCGCCCCACCTCCCCGACTACCGGCCCACCCGCAGCAAGCGCTGCACCAGCGCCTACGTCCCCGAAGACGTCTGGGAGACCGCCGCGCAGGTTCGCGGGGCCGGCGGCTTCCCGTCGATGTCGTCGCTGATCGAACGACTCCTCGCGACGTACGGGCACGGAGAGATCATCGTCGAGCCGACCGCGAGACCAGCGTGGTGAGCGGGGATCTTCCCGAGGGGTACTCCAAGGCCCGGCTGAAGGTGACCTCCGATGACGTGCCGCCGTACGCGATGGTGCCGATGTGGGTGGTGTTCGGGTTCTCGGGACCGGCGGTGAAGCTCTACGCGCTCTACATGGGGCACGTGAACCAGGATCGGCCGGACAACATCGCGTGGCCGACGCTGGACACCCTCGCGAAGATGATGGGCTACTCGCGGGGCGACAAGATCAGCCGCTTCCAGAAGGAGCTCATCGCCGGGGGAGCGATCACCGCGTGGCTGGAGCCGTCGAAGAACAAGCTGCGCCACCGGTACTTCGTGGATGTGAAGTACCGGCTCCCGAAGGGCTGGACCGGGCCGGTCTCCGTGTCGGACTGGCGCGACCGCCAGAAGGCCGATGCACCGTCGGGAAACGGGAAAACCGCTGGTCAGTCCCAGGCACCCCGGACGGGGATGCCGGGCTTCGACGGGTCCCCCAGAACGGGGGCTCTCCAGTCCCCCCGAACAGGGGGCTTCCAGCCACCCCAAACGGGGGGACTAACTAAAACCACCTCAACTAAAACAACTAGCGCGCCTCCTTCGTCGGCGCGCAGCGCCGTGGGCGCACGTAGTGCTTCACGTGCAGGTAGTAGGGGTTTGGGGTCGGTTGGCGGCTCCGCCGCGCCCAGCCGCCCCAGGCGGCCCAGGATCACCCAACGGCAGGCGGAGGACCTTCGGACCGTCGAACAGGCGCTGAGGGCCCTGGGCTGGCCCCTGGAGCCTCAACGGGCCCGTCTTCCCCAGAACCTTCCCCAGCCAGTCACGGACACGGTCCTGGAGGAGCTGGAGCACCGGACCGCCGCCGAGTTGGCCGAGCGGGTTAACCGGCGGTGGGCTCTCCACGGGTGGGCGGCGAAGGCGGCGGCCGGGGAGATCCTGTCGGCGGCCGCCGTCGCCGTCGCTCTGGTGCGGGCCCCGGAGTGCACCGACGGGCGGTGCGAGGACGGCAGCAGCATCGACACCGGGTCGCCGTGCCCCAGGTGCGCGGAGCACGAGCAGGACCGGCAGACGGCCGCACGCAAGGGCTTGGTGCCAGTGCAGCGCACCAGCGTGCGGGCGGTGGTGCCGGTGGAGTGCGCCGGGTGCCGGAGCCCCTTCCCCGCAGGCCGAGCGGTCCCGGATGCCGGGGTCTGCCGGGATTGCCGCCCCCAATCCGCCTGATCGCCGCCCCACGGCACGAACGGGGCTCCGGGGACCTGGGAGACCTGGCGGCCCGTACGGGGCCGTCCGGAACGCCCTGGTGGGCCCGGTGATCCCGGCCTGGCCGGGATGTGGGCCGGATCACCCAACTCCCGTTTTGCAGGGCCAACTTGGCTTCATAGCCTCAAGTCATCCCGAAAGGAACCCATCATGACAAGAGCAGAAGAAACTACCCAGACCGCTCCGTTCGTCGCGCAGATGCCGGAACTGAACAGGCGGCTCAGAGGACATAGTTTCTACCCGACGGCCGCGCAGCTCGCCCGGATACCCGGCCTCCACGGACAGGACGGCCTCGGCACCCGGGCCCGCGTCCATCTGCACTACTTCAACGCGTCCTCGGACTGGTACATCACGGAACTCGACCCGGCCGACGGCCACGCTTACGGCTGGGCCTGCCTGAACGGCGACACCTGGAACGCGGAGTGGGGCTACGTCGACCTGGTTGCCCTGGAGTCCGTGTCCGGCCGCCTCGGGGTCCTCGTCGAGCGCGACCGCTTCTGGACTCCGGGTCCGGCCGCCGAGGTCATTCCGCAGCTACGCAAGGCCGATGACGCGTGAGCCCGTACGAGATCGTCTGCGCGGGCTGCGGCCTGGAGTCGGGCAGCGAGGACGGGTCCGACCTGTATGACGCCGACTGGCATGGCGCGCTCGTCGACGACGACAACTGGTGCGGCTGCGACAGTTCCTGTCCCGACTGCCGCCCCGCGGCTCAGACCTGTGCGGCCTCGGCCTCAGCCTGAGGCAGACGAACGTGGGCGACGCCTCGCGCTGTCATACCCGCACGGAAGAATGAGGCAATACCCCACGCAAGAGGCATGAAGGGCACCCTCGTGATCAACACCTGGTTCCCGAAGAACATCAGCGCAGCCCGACTTGAGCGAGACGCCGAGAAGCATGCGTTCGAGCTGGACTTCGAGCGCAGCCATATCGGCGCGTCCGACGGCGTTCCGGCTGACCGGCTGGTCGTCAACTATCTGCGGCACCAGTGCACCGACTACGACGACGACCAGAGCGGCGAGCGGCACCGGGAGGCGTGCGAGGCGATCGCGTTGGCCTTTCCGTGGCTGGCTGAGGAGTGCCAGCAGCAGATCAAGCGCCGCGTCCAGGCCGACCGGGAAGCCGAGGAGATGGCTGCCGCGTACGAGCGTGAGCAGCGTGAGCAGCAGCTCAAGCGCAAGGAGATCGCCGACAAGTCCAAGGCCGCCATCAAGACGATGACGGTTGGCCAGAAGGTGCAGTACGCGCACAACATCCGGTGCGTCTACGAGGCGGAGATCACCAAGGTCGGCCGGTCGAAGGTGACCGTGGCGTACGAGGTGAAGACCGGCAAGGACAGGCTCCGCACAGCCACCGTGCACGCCGCGCTCGTCACCCCGATCACCTGACCGCAACTCCCTGCGGATATGGGCCACTTCACTCCTAGTGGGTTTGCCCGGTATGTGGCGGTTTCCCATGCTTGAGGCACACACTGAGAGTGAAGGAACCCCCGCCATGAACACCGAGAACATTCACCCCACCTGGGCACCCCGCAAGCCAGTCCGGCCGAAGCGGATCAAGCTCAACAGTCACGCGAAGACGGCCATCGCCACGTTCGTCGGAACATCGCTGCTCTGGGGCATCGCCGCCACCCTCGACGACGACACGGACGCCCCGCCTCGCCCCGCCGGCCGGCAGGCCGTCGATGTGAACCGGATGGCTAGCGGGCAGGCTCCGACCCGAACCGATGGCGACGCCGCCGACACGGTCGACATGGTGCTCAAGGCCCTGGCGAAGCAGGTCGCCCTCCAGTGCGACGGCACTCCGGTCCCCTGTCATGCGGCGCTGAAGACGGCGAACCAGGCGGCCGCCGAGCTGGGAGCGGAGATCTTCGAGGACGGCTCGGTGCACACCCTCGCGGACGGAACCCCGGTCAGCTACTGACCACGCTCGGCCCGGTGATGGTCACTGGATGCCGGGCTGCACTCCAACTCCCCCCGGATGAGGGCTACTTCACTCCCAGTGGGTTTGCCCTAGTTGTGCCGGTTTCGGATGCTTGAGGCACGCCGAGAGGGAGAGGAACCCCCGCCATGAACGCCGAGATCCTGAACGCCTTCGCCAACAAGACGGCCGCGATACCCGACCACGGGCCGGTCCTCAGCGAGACCGCGGCCCGCCTCCTGGCCCCGTACGTCACCGTCACCGCCCACACCGACCGCAGATGGACGGTCACCAGCCTGGCCGATGGCGACAGCCACACGGTCACCCGCAAGCGGACGTCGGCGTACTACTCGACGGCCTGGTCCTCGATGG
The DNA here is from genome assembly GCF_041080675.1 of Streptomyces sp. cg36. Lineage (NCBI taxonomy): Bacteria > Bacillati > Actinomycetota > Actinomycetes > Kitasatosporales > Streptomycetaceae > Streptomyces > Streptomyces cyclosori. The sequence continues at coordinate 6,343,588 of NZ_CP163520.1, forward strand.
CGCACGTCCCTGGCCTCGACCTGGCCGTGCTGAACACGGCAGTCCGCATGGACGCGATCGACCCGCACACCGGTGAACAGCTGCGCGCCGAGCTCCTGGACGAGCGGGCCGCCGCGTGACCGCGACGCTCCTCACCCCCGCTGGCGAGGTCGACCTCGTCGAGTGCGCCGGGTGTGACCGGTGGGCCCTCCACGACGACACCCCGCTCCTGGGCTGGGTGTTCTACGAGGGCGACGGGACGTGGGCCTGCGAACCCTGCCAGGCCCCGGACCACACCCGCTGCCGCTGGTAGCGGACACCCCCTGAACGATGACGAACGAAAGCACACGCACCGTGAACCCCACCGCCGCCGAGCTGCTGGCCTCCCACATGACGTGGGAGCAGACCAGCCCCACCACGTGGACCACCGGCAGCCACACGATCACCGAGCACAAGCCGGGCTCGTTCACGTCCACCGGCCATGCCGGATCGGTCCGCTCGCTGGAGTGGTCGCTGTTCAACACCGGCGCGAGGAACGGCATGATCCCGCTCTCGCATTGGGAGCCGATACGCCGAGCCCTCACCGACCTCGAACAGGACGCGAACCGGCGATGAGTACCACCACCGAGGGCCGCGAGGCCGTTCTCCTCGACTTCCAGCCCACTGAAGATCACAGCGAGACCTTCCCGTCGTACGAGGCCGAAGGCCGGCGGGGCCGGTTCGTCCTGCGCGAGGCAGCCTGGAACTGGGAGCTGTACCTGTTCACCGGCCCCGACACCGACACCCGGCCCGCCCTGTCCGGCGGTGTCCCCGGCCGGGAGGTCGGCCAGAAGGCGGCGCAGCTGGTGGAGAACGCGACCGGCGAGATGCCCTGGCGCCGCTTCAACGACCTGATCCGCGAGGCAACGCGCACAGTGAGCGCGGAACGCGTCGCCCGCGGCGACCTGCCGTACCTGGTGGTCTGAATGAACCTGATCAAGACCCGCTGCCGCGCCGACCGGTGCACCGCTACGGCGGCCTGGCTCGTCTCCGGCGGGTTCTGCGCCTACCTGCTGTGCCCCGCCCATACGCGCGCTGCCCGAAGGCGCCGTCACGCGCCCCGCGTCGTCGCCTCCGCCGCCTTCACCACACCCGACCCAACCCTGGACGCCGCCCGATGAGCCCAGCGATACCCGCCCCGAACCCGCCCGTCGAGCCGGTCTGGCTCAAGGACAAGAACCGGTCCGAGGACGCGGTCGCGGCCCGCGAGGCCGACTGCGTCTCCACGCGCATCGACTTCCACCACGAGGTGGACGGCCGCGCGGTCCTGGCCCGGATGGGTACGCGGGCGGACGGCACGGAGACCGTCCTGCACGTCCACGTCATGAACCCGGACAACTGGATGGTCGGCACCATCGCGCCGCTCGACAAGGACGGCGGCCTGTGGCTCGCGCGCACCACCCACCCCGACACCGTCGAGCTGTCCAAGCACGCCACCCCGGCCGACGCCGTCGACCACATCAAGCTCGACGCCGAGGAGCGCGGAGCGTGGGCGGCGACCACCATGGAAGAACTCGACGCCGCCTGGCTGGCGAATCCGCGTACGCCGCTGTGCGAGCACTGCGGCCGATGAACGAACAGCTCTCCCTCCTCGACCTCATCGAGGAGCCCCCTACCACCGGTCCCGCGGCGTCCACCGAGACCGTGGAAAAAGCGGAGCCGCCGCAGCGGAACTGGTTCCCCGGCACCCTCCAGTCCGGCGAGACGATCGTGGAGATCCCCCTCGACCACCCCTTCACCCGCCAGTGGACCCTGACCACGGTCGGCGGGTTCGACTACCGGCTGACCCGCGTCTGCGATGCCTGGTCGGTCAAGCGGCTGCCGCACGACAGCGGACGGGGCTCGGACTACGTCGCCGAACTGGAGCCGCCCCTGGCCAAGATCATGGACTGGATCAGGCGGGACTCACGCTGGCGGCGCACCTCCCGCGAGCGCTTCGCCCGCCACCCCCACCTTCCCGGCGGCGAGATCCCCTTCACGCTGGAGCCGGTCGTTACGCGGCTGGAGGACGGCTTCTGGCGGGTCACCCGCTACGGCCACGAAGGCAGGATCAGCGCCTACCCCTGGGGCTACGAAGTCCTCGACAACGGCTGCCTTCCCGAGGACGAGAAGAAGGGCGGCCTCAAGTGGGACTACGCCGTGTGGTCGGCGACCGCCTGGGCCTGGTCGCTGGTCCACAACAGCCAGCTGACCGTCACGGGCACGAACTGGAACACCCGGGCCGAGTGCGCGGCAGGCGGGCCGGGGTTCGCGGGGTCGTGCAAGACCTGGCAGCCCTCCCTCAAGGTGCAGGTGGCCGACCACAGCGGCCGGACCCTGGGCCAGGTCGTGGTCTGCGTCTCCCACATGCGCGACCGGTTCGTCCCGAAGCACGCCGTGGAGCGGGCCGCCACGGCGGCCGGCGGCAAGTCGTCGGTGTGGGAGGAGAGGGCGGCCGAGCTGGTCTGGGACCTGGTCTGCCGCATGGAGCGCGGCCAGCCGCTGTTCGACGTCGGTGAGCAGCTGCTGAACGAGGGAGTCGCGGCCGGGTTCACGGCCGCCGAGCGGGCGAGGCGGGCGGCAGAGAGGAAGAAACGCTGATGGCCGGGCACACGGTGCGCAAGCGGCCCGAGGGCCGGTGGCAGTGCACCGGCTGCCGGGCCGCGTTCACGGCGCCCGAGCGGGCCCGCGCCGCCGTCTTCCCGTGTCCTGGCAGGGCGTTGCCGCACGGCCATCCCCTTGAGCGCCAGCACGTCACGGAGCCGGGCCGGTTGGACCGGTCCTGTGCCACGTGGGGATGCCCCGACCCAGATCCCCGGCATGACTGGCACGGCCCTGACCGGCTCTGTGACGACTGGGGCTGCCCGGTCTGCTGCCACTCCTGCGACTGCGATGTCTGCCGTCAGCTCGTCGATGCGCCGGGCCTGCGGGTTCTGGTCGATCCGTTCTAGCCGAACCCACAACTCCCGCTATCCATGGGCCACTTCACACCCAGCAGGTTTGCCCTGTATGCGCTGGTTTCAGATGCTTGAGGCACACCAAAAGGGAGAGAAAACAAGATGACCGCCACCATCAGCAGACCGGCCCGTCTGCCCCACAACGCCAAGCACGCCATCATCATCAGCCCGCACGGCAGCGCACACCTCGTCGGCTGCGATCACCTGTGCGACTCCGTGATCTCCGCGCCGAAGTTCGGCTGGGTCTCCAAGCCCGCCCCCGGCCAGTGGGACACGATCTCCGCCGACCAGCCACTGAGCGCCACCACCGGCGCCGACATCACCGCCGCCCGCCGCTGCAAGACCTGCCAGAGCGGAGCCACCCGGTGAGCATCCACCCCGACAACATCCTGGCCGACGGCGCGTACGACGAGCGGATGTACGACATCACGTTCGAGCCCGCGGGCAAGGGACGCTGGCGCGTCGTACGCGGCCTGGGCAACCACATCGGCTTCACCGTCCGGGACGGCTACTGGTGGGCCACCGAAGACGTCGACGGCCGCCGGTTCGGCTCCCGGTGGTCCCTGCGTTGGGTCGCCGCCCACGACCTTTCCCACCGTGCCCCGCTGAGCCGGGACGCCGACCCCGAATCCTTCCGCACTCCCCAGGAGCAGAACCGATGAACCCCGATGTCCGTACGTGGCCGATCACCCGGGGAGTCCGCGTCGTGCGCGGTGACCTGTGCCCGACCGGCGCCCACGACCCCCAGCCCACCCACGACGGCTACTGCGCCGGATGCCTGGAAATGCTCGAAGCCCTTCACGAGCTGGGGCTCCTCAAGCCCGAGGACACCACCCCGACCAGCGAGACGAGCACCCCGTGACCACCACCCCGAAGGAATCCGTGGCCGACGGCGAACAGCTCCTCACCTTCGATCTCGCCCGCCGGGCCGTCAGCCGCAACGTGGCCGGCCCCGACGAGTTCGACCGCCTCACGGCATGGTGCAGCGACCTGGTCTTCAACATCCTGTCCGGGCACGGTGACGGCCTGGTCCACGTCGTCGCGTCCGCGCTCGTCACCGACCCCGACACCGGGCACGACGATCGCCTGATAGCCGTCGGCCACAGCAACATCCACGACGGCGCCCCTGTCCTCGCCGTCGGCAGCGAGGACGCCGTGTCGATGGCCCTGACCGTGGCGGTCGTCTCGGCCGCCGTGTGCGGACAAGTCGGCGGTATCGTCGCCCGCCACCACGCCACCGGCGGCGGGGAGACGGTCCGCGGGTGGCGCATCAGCCCAGGGGAAGTCGTCCCGCTGAAGGCCGGCGAGGTGTTCTCGGCGTACTGCACCGACGCGTTGACCGGGGAGCCGCTGTCGCCCGAGCCCGGCGTTGAGTACGCCGACGGCTTCCCGGTGATGCCCCGATGATCAGCCACAGCTACAACGGGCCGGTCAAGGTCCAGCCGGTCAACGAGTGCGCGCTGTGCGACCAGGCCGTCCACGATGTCCCGGACCCGTCGCACACCGGCTGGAAGCAGACCGTGCACACGGACACCGGCGAGCGCGCCTGCCCGGACGCGGACTCACAGCCCCACCCGTGGAAGGCGTACGCGCAGGCCAAGCGCCGCTGCATGGACTGCAAGGGGCCCATCACCAGCCGACAGGACGCGTACGCGGACTACACCGAGTGCGCCGCCTGCAAGACGTACACCCGCTACTCGATCGGAGACTGACCATGAGCGTGCTGGAGACCACCGCGGCCGACGCCGAGCTGGAGCGGATATCGGACGAGCTCGACGCCTTGTACGTGGTGTACCGGGAGGCGAACGAGAGGATCGCCCGGCTGACGGTCGCCGCGCTCGGGCGGGCGGCCGCGCTGCATCTGCCGGACGCCGCGTTCCTGGAGCTCGACGAGTCCGACCAGGAAGGCTGCTACTACACGATCGGCAACTACCTGAGCGCGACCGGTGAGCTGGTCGAGATCCCGGAGGGCCTGACGGACGGCTTCTGGTCGATCGTGAACAACCTGGGCGACGACAACTGGCAGCACTGGCAGACGGAGTTCTGCCAGGCCCGACAGTACGGCGGGTACCTGCTCGACCTGGACAAGGCTCGCGCGATGCCACTGGAACTCACCGCCTGACCAACTCCCGCCCCATATGGGCCACTTCACCCCAGCCAGGTTTGCCCAGTATGCCCCTGTTTCGGATGCTTGAAGCACACCGAGAACGAGACAAGGACACCACCATGGGCGCCGCCGACTTCATCACCACCGCCACCGCCAAGGACGCCACCGCCGCCTTCCACCAGGCCCAGGACACAGCCCGCTACGAGTACGGACACGGCGGCTACACCGGGACCATCGCCGAGAAGCACGACCTCCGCCTCGCCACCTACAAGGTCCTCGACTCCGAGGAAGCCGCCGAACAGCTCGCCCAGAAGTTCCTCGACGACAACCACCCCTACTACGCCGACAAGTGGGGACCGGCCGGTGCCATCGAGTTCAAGACCGACAACAAGGACGGCGAGCGCTCCTTCGTCCTGTTCGGCTGGGCCTCCTGCTGACCGCAGACGAGCCCCCTTCATACCGCCGGAGGGCCGGGAGTTTCCCAGCTGGCTGCTGTCCTCGGCCCTCCGGCACCCCCACTCGAAAGACCCCGAAGGCCACCGATGATCCAGATGCGCCCCGCGCCCCACATCACCCCGCCCGAGCGCGCCGACTACCGCGCCCACGACGAAGACCCGCCGGACGGCACCATGACCCGGGCCGGCTGGGAAGCGGTGCAGTCCGGCACCGACCGCGGCGTCTGGCGCGTCTACGAGAACGGCCGGCGGCGCGGCGCACTCGAAGCCCCGAACACACGGAGCGAGGGCTGGTGGGCCGACGTACGACCCCGGGAAGGCCGGGACATCGAGCTCGGTACCGCCTTCACCGACAAACACGCGGCCGCGGCCGCCGTCCGCGCCTGGCACCTGCACCACAACGCCCCCGAGGACCCCTCGTGACCGACACCGTGACCCTGAACAGCACGAACATCGCCGCCCTGGCCCGCAACAGCACTTGTTTCGACATCACCCAGTGCGGCGTGTGCGGCGACGACTTCGGCGTCCACGAACGCCTGGTCATCGAGTTCCACCCGGACGACACGTTCATGGTCGTCGACTGCGACCGCCACCAGAACTGACCCACCCCCACCCCGAAAGCAGAAGATCCGCATGGCCCGCCCCACTCTCCCCGTCCTCGCCGCCACGCTCGGCGTCCTCGCCCTCGGCACCGCCGCCTGTACCAGCACGCCCGCGGCGAAGACCGAGAAGCCGAGGCCGCTCTCCTCCCTGCCGACCGCCGTCTTCCCCACCCCGCCCCCGGCCGTGCCCAGCCAGTCGGCACCGGCCGAGGCGGAGAACAAGAACCACGGCTCCGTGACCAAAGCCAAGTTCGACGAGATCACGACCGGCATGACCGTCAAGGAGGTGCTGGACCTGATCGGCCAGGGCTGCGACAAGACCAGCCAGACGGACATCGCCGGGTCCACGTCCGCCTCGTACACGTGCAGGCAGGGCCAGTGGGGCGCGAACGCCGTGTTCTCGTTCACCAACGGCACCCTCACCTCGAAGGCCCAGTCGAGCCTGAGCTGACCCGGCTGTCAGACCCGACAAGGACACTCCAAGACATGAGCACCGAACCAACCGCCCACCACTACGCCCGCCAGGCCGAAGGCGTCCGCCAGATCGCGGCCGTCCTGCGCACCTACCCGGAGCTGCACACCGTCGAGCTGGCCTCACCCGTCGGCGCGCACCCGCTCGCCGAACTCGCCGCCATCAACCCCAACGAGCTCGACCAGGACGCCGACGAACTCGCCACAGAAGCCGCCTACGCCGAGCGCACCGCCGAGATCAACCAGCGTGCAGCGGAGGCCGGCACCCGCAACCGGGCAGCGCGGTGCACCGAACCCGGCTGCGGGCACTCTGGGATCAACCACTCTGACCGGATCACCGAGGACGGCCGCATTCCGTGCGCGATGCCCACCTGCCGGTGCTCCGACCTCACCTTCGAGGCCGCAGGGGTCTGACGGCCTGCTGTGTGTCGAGTACTTGCGGCAGCGCATCACGCGGACGAGTGACGGCGGTTTGGGTGAGTGCGAGGCGCGACGTCATACTTGATACGCGGAGCATCACTCGGTTTTGGGGCCGAACAACCCCAGGCTAATGTTTAGGTACACACCGAGAGTGCGAGTGCCGCGCGGCGAACCACCCACAAGGGCGGCTCGTCCCGCAATCGACACTCGGGAGCTCCCTTGCCGTCCAGCCGCCGTGAGCCGCAATCAGGCGCGAGCGAGAGCGAGAAGCGGCAGATGCCAGCCGTTGTCCGCACCACGGACGACGTAGAGGCCGTAGAAGCCATTTGCAAGAGGCGGGGACTGTACGACCGGGTTTTTCCGCTGGAGCGCCACTACGACAAGGACGAGTGGCTGGTCGTGTGCGCGGAGGGCCTGATCCCAGCGGATGAGATCCGGTCGACCATCATTGACGTGCGGGAGGGCTAGGACCTGGCCAGGGCCTTGGTGCGAGCACGGCGAGTGAGCGGCTTCGTGAGGAGTCCGGAGGCGAGGAGTTCGACGTGCTGCTCACGCGAGACATTCACGGCTGCCCATTCCCGAGCGTCGGGGTTGGGCAGGTCGTCCGGTAGGGCGCCCGCCAGCTCGACGAGACGGCGAAGGTTGCCGATGTGGACGAGAGCACCGTTCTGCTCGCCGTCCGCGCCGGTACGCCACACGATGATGCGGACCTCGGTGTCCTCCAGAAACCGGCGCTTGGCGATGTTGTCCATCGCCTTCCACTTCTGGGCGATCGTGCGGCCTGTCAACTGGTAGTGGGGCTTGGCCTCGCGGACGGGAAGCGACTCGATCTTCTTGACCTTGTCCATGAGGGTCTGGTGGGTGCGCTCGTAGCCGTCCTCGTCGCCTTCGTAGAAACCCTCGGCGTACCGCACCCCGAGCCGGTTGAGACGGTTCCGCAGATGGGCCAGTTCCTCGGTGTGATCCTCGCCCGGGTCCACCGTTTTACGGACTTCCTGAAGGTGACCGGCGACGTTCAACAGAGCCCCTTCCACAAGGTCGTCGAGTTCGGTCAGCTTGTACGCGGCCCGGTCGGTGCAGTCCGGGTTCATGCTGGTCGTGCACCGGTAGTAGAAGTAGTCGGCCGTCGTGCCGTCAACGCGGGGCTTGTAGCACCCCTGGTAGTGGATGGTGCCCCCGCAGGAGAAGCACAGGGGGACACCCGACAGGAGCGACTTGTCGGTATCGGCTTTGGCCGGCTGGTTGATGCGCGGTGGCCGTTTGGATTGGAGCTTGGCCCCCACCTTCCGCCAGCGGGTAGGGGAGAGGAGCGGTGATGGCGTGAACACGAGGGGTTCACCGCTGTCGTCCTCGTAGATCTCATGTTTCAAAGCCACGTATCCGGCTGCCGCGGGGTGGGTGAGGAGCTGGCCGATCGCTCTTGGCCACCACTTGTAGCCCTTGACGGGCCTTCCGGCCCGCTGGTTTAGGAAGTCGAGCCAGGTGAGGATGCCGCGGCCTTCGAAATGCCGGGCGAGGTCGTGGGTGGACGCGTCGTCTTCGAGGACCCAGTCGGCCATGTCGGCCATGTAGGCGCCGTATTCGTGCTCCGGGGCCAGGAGGTACCGGGGCTTGCCTTCGGCGTCGACGCCGGTGCGTTCGGGGAGGTAGCCGAAGCTGGGGTTCCCGCCGGCCCAGAACTTGTTGTTGCGCATCCACAAGGCGGTGAGTGTGCACCGCTCACGGATCTTCCGCAGCTCCTCGGCGGCCTGCACCGCCCGCCCCATGATGATCCATCTGCCGATGGGGGTGAACATGTCGAAGCCGGGGTCGTCCAGGACAATCAGGAGCTTTCCCTGGTCCAACAGCCAGTTCACGAACGCCATCGCGTGCCGGTCGTCGCGGCCGAGCCGGTCCTGAGTGGTGATCACCATGACGTCCCACGCGTCACGCTTCTCGTTCAGCCACTGTCCCAGCTGCGGCCGGTCCGGCAGGTCGATCGCCCCCGAGACGGACCGGTCGACGGCCACACCGGCAAGGGGGCGGCCGGTCCAGTCGCGAAAGCCATGGAGTGGGCCGAGCTGGCGTTGGATCGAGCTGGAGGTGTCACGGTCGATGCTCACGCGGGCCATCAGGAGCAAGCGGGCCACCGGATCGAGGTTCCGGACCTGGGGGTGATCGGCGAAGTACACGAGCGACATACCAGTGCAACTTCTGGGATGGGGTTGGAGTTATGCCGTGCACGACACGGCGCCCGTGTGGTGAACGACAAGCGGGCCGGCCGATGCAAGTCTCGGGTGGGGAAGGGGCTGTTGGGGGCCCTGAGTGTGCCGAACGCGTCGAGAGGGCAGCGCCATTTCAGAGCACGGGGTGGCCAGGGAGCCGCCGGGTGCGGTTGGATAGCCCGACGGCGTGAAAAACGCCGAGGCCAAGTGAATGTGTCAGCCAACCGGCCGTTTCCGGCAAGCTGGCAGACTCACTTGACCTCGGCGTCAACCCGGCTGGTAACCGGGTCTAGCGCCGCCCCGACTAAGAAAACGGCGCCCGATGGCGCCCGACCCTGTAGCAAGCAAGGCGCCGATGCTGACTGTAGCGAATGGACCAGACGGGCGAAACCCGGGCGGAGCCACCGGCACTGCCAACACGGCCGTTGAAGCACGCCCGCCGGGCGAAACCATGAGCATCCCCAGGCCAGTGGGGTCCGCCAGAGTTTCTACGTGTTTTGATTCACCGCGTGCCGCAGATTCCAGAGAAGGTCCACGAGCTCACCGTCGGACAGCTGTCCGCACGCAGTGGGGCCGCCGTTTCCGCCCTGCACTTCTATGAGTCCAAGGGCCTGATCAGCAGCCGCCGGACCTCGGGCAACCAGCGCCGCTACAGCCGTGACGTGCTGCGCCGCGTCGCCTTCGTACGGGCCGCCCAGCGCGTCGGCATCCCGCTCGCCACCATCCGCGACGCCCTGGCCGAGCTGCCCGAGGAGCGCACCCCGACGCGCGAGGACTGGGCGCGCCTCTCCGAGACCTGGCGCTCCGAACTCGACGAGCGCATCCGGCAGTTGGACCGGCTGCGCAACCACCTGACGGACTGCATCGGCTGCGGCTGCCTGTCCCTGGAGACCTGTGTGCTCTCCAACCCGGACGACATCTCGGGCGAGCGCCTCACCGGTTCACGGCTGCTGCCCGAACGCAGGAAGCGGCGCCCCGCGCCCGGCGGCCCGGCCTGCGAGGACTGCTAGGGCGTGTCTTTCGGATCTTGTCGGCTTCGAAGTGCCCGTGCCGTCGTGCGACATCGCGGGGGCGGCGCCGGGCGGCCACCGGCCGCGTCCGCCCCCGCGAGTCTCATGCCGCCGATGCCAGCGCTCCGCGCCGCACCGACTTGGCGCGGCACAGTGCCTCGCCGGTGAGGACCGGCTGCGGCACCAGGATTCCGCAGCCCGCGCAGACCGGCCCGCACCACGGGTCGTGCGCCAGGTCGCGCTTCCAGACGAGCCGCTGCCCGCCGCAGACCGGGCAGTCCGCGCCGGGCACCGCCCGCAGCGCGGCGATCAGCCGGCCGAGCACCTCGGCCAGCGGCTGCGCCGGATGCACCGACGGGTCCTCGCACCAGGCGACCCCGAAGCCGCCCCAGGTCCGCCGGTGCCAGTCGTCGAAGGAGCCCGGGATCCGCAGGCCCGCGTGCTTCTCGCGCTTGCGGCGGGCCGCGAACTCCGCCTCGTACCCGAGCCAGACGGCCCGCGCCGCCTCCAGTTCGTCGAGCGCGGCCACCAGCCGCAGCGGATCGGGCGCCCGGTCCTCCGGTGCGATGCCGTGGCTGCGGCACAGATGGTCCCAGGTCGCCCGGTGCCCGTAGGGGGCGAACCGCTCCAGGCACTTGCGCAGCGAGTACCGGCGCAGCGCGAGATCGTTTCCGGGGTCGCGCACCTGTCTCGCCAGACTGCGGAATCCAGCCATGACCCTGCCACCTCCGTCGCTCGTACTTCGGTGAATTGCTTCGGCGTCGAGGAATGGACGTACGGCTACCCGATCCGGCTCCATCGAAAATCCAATGGCGGCCATCAGGCGGCGCGGACCGAAAACCGCCGGGCGCCCCCCTTCGTGCTCCGGGCGCCCCGCGCCGGTCGCTGTGACGGTTCCGGGAAGGTGGCGCACGTTCGGAAAAGGTGACGTGTGTTCATCTTCCCTTCCTGCGGTACCCCTCAGTAACCTCCGCCGCATCGGTCCTCTCTAGGAGCACGCATGCGACGACCCACCGCACGGCTCAGAACCGCCACCGCCGCCACCGTGACCGCGCTCGCGGCGGCCCTGCTCGCCCCCCTCGGTCAGGCCGGCGCCGCCGAACCCCCCAACAGCGACTACTGCGCCGGGCAGTGCGGCGACATCCTGCCGCCCGGTGAGAACGGCAACGCCACCCTCGTCGAGATCCTCGGCAACAAGGCGTTCGGAACCCATCCCGCGCACAGCGACGACCAGCTCGGCAAGTACGACGCGCTCGTGGCCGGCCAGTCCTCGCTCACCGACGACAAGCTCAACTCCTTCTTCAACGACGCCTCGTTCGGGGTCCCCGGCAGCCAGGTGGCCTCCACCGCCTCACCGCGCCCCGACGTCACGATCACCCGCGACAAGGCCACCGGCGTCCCGCACATCAAGGGCACCACCCGCTACGGGACCGAGTACGGCGCCGGGTACGCGGCGGGCCAGGACCGGCTCTGGCTGATGGACCTGTTCCGGCACATCGGGCGCGGCGAGCTCACCTCGTTCGCGGGCGGCGCGCTCGCCAACCAGGGCCTGGAGCAGGAGTTCTGGCCGCAGGCCCCGTACACCGAGGCCGACCTCCAGGCCCAGGTCGACCGGATCCGCACCGCCAACGGCCCGCGCGGCGAACAGGCCATGGCCGACGCGCAGGCGTACGTGGACGGCATCAACGCCTATGCCAAGCAGTCCAAGGACGGCCGGTACTTCCCCGGCGAGTACGTCCTCACCGGCAAGATCGACGCCATCACCAACATCGGCGAGATCCAGCCCTTCAAGGTCACCGACCTGATCGCGCTCGCCTCCGTGGTCGGCGGGCTCTTCGGCGGCGGCGGGGGCGGCGAGGTGCAGGCCGCGCTCTCCCTCCAGGCCGCCCAGGCCAAGTACGGCGTGGCGGAGGGCACCAAGGTGTGGGAGTCCTTCCGCGAGCGGGACGACCCCGAGGCCGCCCTCACGGTCCACGACGGCACCAGCTTCCCGTACGCCACCAGGCCCGCCCAGGCGCAGGGCACCGCGATGCCCGACCCCGGCACGGTCGTGCCCGAGCAGCTCGTCTACGACCGCACCGGCTCGGCCGTCACCAGGGCCAGGGCCGATGTGCGCGTCCCCGACCGGCTCAAGCCGCTGAAGGGGATCTTCAACAACGGCGCGCTGCCCGGCTTCGACATCGGCAAGCCGCGCGGGATGTCCAACGCGCTGCTCGTCTCCGGCAGCCGCACGGCCGGCGGCAACCCGGTCGCCGTCTTCGGACCGCAGACCGGCTACTTCGCCCCCCAGCTGCTGATGCTCCAGGAGATCCAGGGCCCGGGCATCAGCGCCCGCGGCGCCTCCTTCGCCGGGGTCGGCATGTACGTCCAGCTCGGCCGGGGCCAGGACTACGCCTGGTCGGCCACCTCCGCCGGACAGGACATCACCGACACCTACGCCGTCGAGCTCTGCCAGGACGACGCCCACTACCTCTACCGGGGCGTGTGCACCCCGATGGAGAAGCTGGAGAAGACCAACGCCTGGAAGCCGACCACGGCCGACAACACGGCCGCCGGCTCCTACCGGATGCAGGTCTGGCGCACCAACTACGGCATCGTCAGCGCCCGCGCCACCGTCGGCGGGAAGAAGGTCGCGTACACCTCGCTGCGCTCGACCTACCGCCACGAGGCCGACTCGATCATCGGCTTCCAGATGTTCAACGACCCGACGTTCGTCAAGGACGCGGCCACCTTCCAGCAGGCCGCCCAGCACGTCGACTACGCCTTCAACTGGTTCTACGCGGACTCCCGCACCGCCGCCTACTACAACAGCGGCAAGAACCCGGTCCGCAACCCCGCCGTCGACCCGTCGCTGCCCGTCGCCGCCGACCGCGCCTACGAGTGGCAGGGCTTCGACCCGGCGTACAACACCGCCGACTACACCCCGCCCGCCCAGCACCCGCAGTCGGTCGGGCAGGACTACTACATCTCCTGGAACAACAAGCAGGCCAAGGGGTACACCGCGGCCGGGTTCGGCAACGGCTCGGTGCACCGGGGCAACCTCCTCGACGACCGGGTCAAGGCGCTGGTCGCGCAGGGCGGGGTGACCCGCAGCGCGCTCACCCGGGCCATGGAGCAGGCCGCCGTCACCGACCTGCGGGGCGAGGACGTGCTGCCCGAGCTCCTGAAGGTGATCCGCAGCGCACCCGTCACCGACCCGCAACTGGCCACCGCCGTCCAGCAGCTGGAGTCGTGGAAGGCGGACGGCACCCAGCGCAGGGAGACCGCGCAGGGCTCGCACACCTACACCCACCCCGAGGCCGTGCGGCTGATGGACGCCTGGTGGCCGCTGATGGTGGAGGCCGAGTTCCGGCCCGGTCTAGGCGACAACCTGTACGGGGCGCTCACCGCGAACCTGTCCACCGACGAGGCGCCCTCGGCCGGGCACGGTCCGACCGGGTCGCACGCCGGGTCCTCCTTCCAGTACGGCTGGTGGAGCTACGCGGACAAGGACCTGCGGTCGGTGCTGGGCGAGCCCGTGCAGGGGCCGCTGGGCCGCGAGTACTGCGGCGACGGCAGCCTGTCCGCCTGCCGCGACGCCCTGCTCGCCACGCTGAAGACGGCGGCGGCGAAGACGCCCGCGCAGGTCTACCCCGGTGACGCCGGGTGCGCGGCCGGGGACCAGTGGTGCGCCGACTCCATCGTCCAGCGCCCGCTGGGCGGGATCAGCCAGAACGCGATCAACTGGCAGAACCGGCCCACCTACCAGCAGGTCGTGGAGTTCCCCGCGCACCGCTGAGCCGCCGGCGCGGCACTGCCCCACGGCCCCGCGCCCCCGGACACCGGGGGCGCGGGGTTCCGCGTCAGACGCAGCCGATGCGGCCCGCCGCCAGCACCACCCGGGCCAGCTCCGGGTGGCAGATGTCGGAGTGGGCGCCCGAGGGCGGGCCGCCCGCCCGGACCACCGCTGCCGCGTCCACGCTCACACAGCCCGAGTCGGGCACACCGTCCCGCAGCACCTCGGCCAGCGTGAGCTCGGTGCAGGGCGACACCGACTGGATGCCGTCGTGGCCGATCGCCCACCAGCGCCGGTCCACTTCGAGCAGGCCCTGGTAGTCCCCGGCGAGCTTGGAGGCCAGCGGGTAGATCACCCCGAGCGCGGTGTCGAAGCGCGAGTAGCAGGAGACGACCGGGCCGTCGACCCGGCGCTGGAGCGTCGCCAGCGCGCCCGCCCCGCTGAGCCCGGACGGCAGCCGTTCGGCGAACGCGTAGTGCGAGAAGGCCCCTTCGAGGAGCGTCACCGACTTCACCGCGCGCACCCCGTCCGGCAGCCCCTTCAGGGCGAACGCGACCAGCCGTCCGCCCTGGCTGTGCCCGACGAGGTGGATCCGCACATGGGGGTGTCTGCGCGCGAGTTCACCGATCAGCGGCCCGAGCCCGAGCTGGCCGACCTTGCCGGAGCGGCGCTTCATCTCGTAGTACGTGGTCTGCCGCAGCACCTCCTTGGCGCCGTCCCACAGGTGCTTGAGCGAGTCGCCGATCGAGAAGGCGGGGCCGGGCGGGCCCGGTTCGACCGGCAGGCCCGCCGCGGCGAGGGCGAGGGCGAACTCCCGGCACAGGCCGAGCACGTCGTCGGTGAGGAGCGTCGCCCCGCCCGAGCCGTCGGCCACCGTGTCGGCGTGGAAGTCCGGGTCCTCGCCCGGCCGGGCCACCAGCGCCCGGGTCAGCCGCCCGAACCGCTGGAACTCCTCGGCCGCGTCCGGCCGTTCGCCGAGCAGCCGGGCCAGCTCGTCCACGGTGGCGTCCTGCCCGGGGAACGCGCCCTTGAGCGCCGCCACCGTGGCCGGGTCCAGGGCGCCGCCCGGATCGGCGGCCACCAGGTGCGGGAAGTCGGGTATCTGCTCGTCGGCGAACCGGATCGAGGGCCAGACGACGCCCGCGTACCCGAGCCGCACCCCGTCCGCGGCGGGACCGGCGTCGGCGAGCAGACCGGGGAAGGGGGCGAAGAACCGCCGGTACAGGGCGGTCGCCACCGACGGGGTGTTGTTCCAGCCGTGCGCGAACATCACCAGATCGGTGACGTCGAGGTCCAGCAGGGCGCCGCGCTCGGCGGGGGAGGCGTCGCCGTCCGCGTCGAAGGTGATCTCCCGGTACGGCTGGATTCCGATGTCCGCCATGGCGTGCCCTCCGGTCCGTTGGCTGACGACAGGCCCTGTGGCTCATATCGTCCCGCCGGACCGGAGGGCTGGCCAGATGCCGGACATTGCGGAAAGGACGCGGTCCTGGGAGGTCAGAGCCGGTGCGCCGCCGTCACCCGGTGCAGGTGCACCAGCACGTCGAACGAGGGTCCGAGCCGCACCTGCTCGTCCTCCTGGGGCCAGGAGTTGCCGATCGACCGCGTCGGCCGGAACGCGCCGAGCCAGTCCCGTGCGGGCCGGGCGACCCGGCGCAGATCGAGGTAGTAGTCGCGCGGCGAGACCCGCTCCAGGACCTCCTCGTTGCTGCCCGGTCCGGGCGGCCCGACGGTGAACTCGCGGATCGGCTCGGCCGGGTCCGTCAGGTCCAGGGCGTTGAACGAGCCCTGCCCGAAGGTGAACCCGATGTTCGCGTACCCGGCCCCGACCGCCTCCCGGAGGTGGGCGCCCTGCGTCTTCGGGTACTCGGCGGAGAGCGTCGGGGCGTACGCCACATGGCCGTTGTGCGCGGAGAGCAGCACCTTCTGTCCCGTGTGGCGCTGCCACCACACGGTGTTCTCGGCCATCACCCGGTCGCGGTAGCGCCGGGACTCCTTGAGCTGGTCCGCGTCGAAGAAGTCGAACGACCACATGGCGCCGGTCTGCGCGATGGTGCGCGCGTACTGCACGATCCGGTCCCGCTCCGCGCCGTCCGGTCCGGGGAGCCGGTCGCGCAGCAGGCCGTAGGCCCGGCGCACCTGGTCCGCCCGCCGCTCGCGCTCGGCGAGCGGGCGCTTCAGCATGGCGTCCATGCTCTCGCCGACGCCCGCCGTGGGCCGGGAGTCCCGGTAGAGCGCGGTGACCGCGGGCAGCAGGGCGGGGCGGTGCCGTGCGGTGTAGGCGGTGACCTCGTCGAAGAGCCGCGGGCCCGCGTACCCCATGTCGTCGCCCATGAACTGCACCTTGCGGCCGTGGTGCAGGTTGTACTGCCGCATCCAGCGGATCAGGTCGAGGTACTCCTCGGTGTTCCACAGCGCGTACGAGCCCTGGAACTCCTCGCGGGCGATCCGCACGGGGTCCCCCTCGCCGCGGAGCACGTAGTCGTTGATCCGCATCCCCGAGGACCAGGCCGTCTCCAGGGCGAAGGTGGTGAAGCCCTTCTGCTCGACGAGGTACTGGAAGACGCGCCGCTTGGTCGCGAAGAACTCGTGCGAGTTGTGCGTGGCCTCGCCGATCCCCACGATGTCGGCCGCGCCGACCATGCGGCCGAGCGGTCGCAGGTCGTCCAAGGGCCGGGCCGAACGCGCCAACTGGCTTTCGG
The DNA here is from genome assembly GCF_041080675.1 of Streptomyces sp. cg36. Classification (NCBI taxonomy): domain Bacteria; kingdom Bacillati; phylum Actinomycetota; class Actinomycetes; order Kitasatosporales; family Streptomycetaceae; genus Streptomyces; species Streptomyces cyclosori. Next base: position 6,360,285 of record NZ_CP163520.1, read on the forward strand.
GGGTGGAGGGTTCGGACGCCTTGGCGGCCGGTGCCGCCGTGAGGACGCCGAGGGTGAGGGCGAGCAGCAGCAGTAACGACTGGCGCAGCCGGTGGTGGGTGTCGTGGAACAGATGCATGGCCCCAGCCTGTAGGCCCGGGGGCGCCCGGCCCATCCCGCCAGCCACCGGCCGTCCGGGGGGATTCCCCCCGTCTCCTCACCGGTAGAGCAGATACCGCTCCCGTACCGTCCGGAACGCCCGCAGCCCCTCCCGCCAGGCGCCCACCACCTCGTCGTGGCCGGCACCCGCGTCGATCATCGTGCGCACCGCCGCCGACCCGGTGAGCTTGTCGATCCAGTGGTCCGGCCGCCAGGCGAAGCCGCTCCACACCTTCTTCGCGGTCACCAGCAGCGCCACACCGGTGCGCACCGGGTCGTAGGACTCCCGGTCGTGGACGTGGAGTTGGACGCCGCCGACGGTGCGGCCCTGGAACTTGGAGAAGGCGGGCGCGAAGTACGCCTCGCGAAAGCGCACCCCGGGCAGCTCCAGGGCGTTGGCGGCGGCCGACCAGCCCGCGTCGATCCCCTCGGCGCCCAGCAGTTCGAACGGCCGGGTGGTGCCGCGCCCCTCGGAGAGGTTGGTGCCCTCGAACAGGCAGGTGCCCGCGTAGACCAGCGCCGTGTCGGGGGTGGGCATGTTGGGGCTCGGCGGCACCCACGGCAGCCCGGTGGAGTCGAAGAAGTCCTCGCGCCGCCAGCCCGTCATCCGCACGGCCTCCACCCGCACCCGCCCGCCCAGGAACTCGGCGTCGAAGAGCCCGGCCAGCTCGGCCACCGTCATCCCGTGCGCCTGCGCGATCGGCTCGCGCCCCACGAAGGTGGCGAACGCCTTGTCCAGGACCGGCCCGCTCGCCGCCCGCCCGGTCACCGGGTTGGGCCGGTCGAGCACCACGAACCGCTTCCCGGCGAGGGCCGCCGCCGCCATGCAGTCGTAGAGCGTCCAGATGTACGTGTAGAAGCGCGCGCCCACGTCCTGGATGTCGAAGACGACGGTGTCCACGCCGGCGGCGGTGAAGACGTCGGCGAGCGGCTGCCCGCTGACGCCGTAGGTGTCGTACACCGGCAGCCCGGTCGCCGGGTCGTCGTACCGGCCCTCGGACCCGCCCGCCTGCGCGGTGCCCCGGAAGCCGTGCTCGGGGCCGAACACCGCGGTCAGCCGCACCCGGGGGTCGGCGTGCAGCACGTCCACGATGTGCCGGACGTCCCGGGTGACCCCGGTCGGGTTGGTCACCACGCCGACCCTCTGGCCCGCCAGCGTCCGGTAGCCGTCGGCGGCGAGCCGCTCGAAGCCGGTGCGCGGGCGCGCCGGGGAGTGCCGGGCGGGGGAGGCGGCGGCCGGGCCGGCCGCGGTACCGGCCGCCGCCGCGCCCGTCCCCGCCAGCAGGACACGTCTGGACAGGCTCATCGGCTACCTCCGCGACCGGGCCGGTGTCATGGCCACGCACGCTAGCGCGCGGCCCGGCTTCGGGGAACGCGCCGCACACGGCGGTGCGCGACCACCTCTTCCTTCCGTACATACCGACTGGTTAGTCTGCACGCAGTCGGCATGCGAGAGGCGGATTCTGATGGGTTCGGTCCAGGGCGTCCAGGGCGCGGCAGTGGTGGTCACCGGGGCGGGCGGCGGCATCGGCGCCGCGCTCGCCCGCAGATTCGCGGCGGAGGGCGCCCGGGTCGTCGTCAACGACCTCGACGCGGCCAAGGCGCACGCGGTCGCCGAGGAGATCGGCGCCCTCGCCCTCCCCGGGGACGCCTCCGGTCTCGTCCCGGCCGCCCGCGAGGCGCTCGGCGGCGCGATCGACGTCTACTGCGCCAACGCGGGCCTGGGCTCGGCCGGTTCCGAGGCCGCGCCCGAGGACGTCTGGGCCGCCGCCTGGGACGTCAACGTGATGGCCCACGTCCGCGCGGCCCGCGAGCTGCTGCCCGAGTGGCTGGAGCGCGGCGGCGGCCGGTTCGTGTCGACCGTGTCGGCGGCCGGACTGCTCACCATGATCGGCGCGGCCCCCTACAGCGTCACCAAGCACGGGGCCCTCGCCTTCGCCGAGTGGCTCTCGCTCACCTACCGCCACCGGGGCGTCCAGGTCCACGCGATCTGCCCGCAGGGCGTGCGCACCGACATGCTCGCCGCCACCGGCTCGGCCGGCGACCTGGTCCTGGTGCCCACCGCGATCGAACCGCCCGCCGTCGCGGACGCGCTGTTCGAGGCGATGGCGAACGAGCGCTTCCTGGTGCTGCCGCACCCGGAGGTCGCCGACTACGCGGCGGCCCGCGCCACCGACCCCGACCGCTGGCTCGGCTCCATGAACCACCTCCAGCAGAAGTGGGAGGCCAACCGCTCATGACCTCCCGTTACGCGGCCAAACCCTGGCTCGGGCAGCTCAGCGCCGCCCAGCGGGCGCCAATCGACCCGCCCGCCAGTGTGGTGCACGCCTTCCGCGCCGCCGCCCGGCGCGCCCCCGACCGCACCGCGCTCGCCTACTTCGACGGCCGCCTCGGCTACCGCGAGGCCGACGCGCTCTCCGACTCGGTGGCCGGGCACCTCGCCGCGCGGGGCCTGCGCCCCGGCGACCGGGTCGCGGTGATGCTCCAGAACACCCCGCACTTCGTGCTGGCGCTGCTCGGCGCGTGGAAGGCGGGCGCCGTCGTCGTCCCGCTCAACCCCATGTACAAGTCGGCCGAGGTCGGCCATGTGCTGGGGGACGCCGGGGCCACCGCGCTGATCTGCTCCGACCGGGCGTGGGAGGCGTATCTGCGGGACACGGCGGCCGGTTCGCCGGTCGAGACCGTGCTCACCGCGTGCGAGCTCGACCTCCAGAGCCGCGACGACCCGCGCGTACTGGACTTCGAGCGGCTGGCGCACCCGGCGGACACCGACGACCTGCTGACCGCAGCCCGGCTCGGCCTGGCCGCGCCCGAGCTGCCCGGTCCCGGGCCCGGCGACACCGCGCTGATCAGCTACACCTCCGGGACCAGCGGCACCCCCAAGGGCGCCATGAACACCCACGGCGCCATCACCTACAACGCCGAGCGCCAGCGCACCGGACACCCCGTGCCCGAGGGCGCGGCCTACTTCGCGCTCGCCCCGCTCTTCCACATCACCGGCATGGTCTGCCAGCTCGCGGTGTGCGCCGCCAACGCCGGGACCCTGGTCCTGGCCTACCGCTTCCACCCCGGTGTGGTCCTGGACGCCTTCACCGAGCACCGGCCCGCGTACACCGTCGGCCCCTCCACCGCCTTCATGGCGCTGGCGGCGGCGCCCGGGGTGACGCGCGACCACTTCGCCTCCTTCCGGGTGATCTCCTCGGGCGGCGCGCCGGTGCCGCCCGCGCTGGTGGAACGCTTCCGCGCCGCCTTCGGGCACTACATCCGCAACGGGTACGGGCTCACCGAGTGCACCGCCCCCTGCGCCTCGGTGCCGCCCGAGAAGGAGGCGCCCGTCGACCCGGTCTCCGGCACCCTCTCGGTGGGGGTGCCCGGCCCCGAGACGGTGGTGCGGATCGTCGACGAGACGGGCGCCGAGGCCGACTTCGGAGAGCAGGGCGAGATCGTGGTATCCGGCCCGCAGGTGGTGCCCGGCTACTGGCGCCGCCCCGAGGCCACCGCCGAGACCTTCCCCGGCGGTGAACTGCGCACCGGGGACATCGGGTTCATGGACCGCGACGGCTGGCTCTACGTCGTCGACCGCAAGAAGGACATGATCAACGCGTCCGGCTTCAAGGTCTGGCCGCGCGAGGTCGAGGACGTGCTCTACACCCACCCCGCGGTGCGCGAGGCCGCCGTGGTCGGGGTACCGGACCCGTACCGGGGCGAGAACGTCAAGGCGTACGTCAGCCTGCGCCCCGGCGCCGGGGCCGGGCCCGCCGAGCTCGCCGCCTACTGCGAGGAGCGGCTGGCGGCGTACAAATATCCGCGGCAGGTCGAGATCCTCCCGGAGCTTCCGAAGACGGCGAGTGGGAAGATCCTGAGACGGGAACTGCGTTCCCGCCACTAGAACGGCGTGAAATCGCGCCCGCGGACCACGAGAGAGGTGGCGACGGCATGGCCAGGACGACGGACGGGAGCGGTACGCCCGTCCCCCAGCGGCTGCTGGCCGCCGCCACCCGCCTCTTCGCCGAGAACGGGTACGACCGGACCTCGGTCCAGGAGATCGTGGAGGCGGCGGGCGTCACCAAGGGGGCGCTCTACCACTACTTCGGCTCCAAGGAGGACCTGCTCCAGGAGGTCTACGCGCGCGTGCTGCGCCTCCAGCAGGAGCGCCTGGACGCCTTCGCGGACGCGGACGCGCCCGTCGAGCGGCGGCTGCGGGACGCGGCGGCCGACGTGGTGGTCACCACCATCGAGAACCTCGACGACGCGGCCATCTTCTTCCGCTCGATGCACCATCTGAGCCCGGAGAAGAACAAGCAGGTACGGGTCGAACGGCGGCGCTACCACGAGCGGTTCCGGGCGCTGATCGAGGAGGGCCAGGCGGCCGGGGTGTTCGCCACGGCCACCCCGGCGGACCTGGTGGTGGACTACCACTTCGGCTCGGTCCACCACCTGTCCACCTGGTACCGGCCGGACGGCCCGCTCACCCCGCAGCAGGTCGCCGACCACCTCGCCGACCTGCTGCTGAGGGCGCTGCGGCCCTAGAGGTACTTCTTCAGCTCCCGGCGGGCCAGCGAGCGCTGGTGGACCTCGTCGGGGCCGTCGGCGATCCGCAGGGTGCGGGCCGCCGCCCACAGTTCGGCGAGCGGGAAGTCCTGGCTCACCCCGCCCGCGCCGTGCAGCTGGACGGCCTTGTCGATGATGTCGAGGACGGTCCGGGGGGTGGCGATCTTGATGGCCTGGATCTCGGTGTGGGCGCCCTTGTTGCCCACGGTGTCCATCAGCCAGGCCGTCTTCAGGACGAGCAGCCGCAGCTGCTCCACCGCCACGCGCGCGTCCGCGATCCACTCCTGGACCACGCCCTGCTGGGCGATGGGCCGGCCGAACGCGGTCCGCGACACCGCCCGGCGGCACATCAGCTCGATGGCCCGCTCGGCCATGCCGATCAGCCGCATGCAGTGGTGGATGCGGCCCGGCCCGAGCCGCGCCTGGGCGATGGCGAAGCCGCCGCCCTCCTCGCCCACCAGGTTCTGGACGGGCACCCGTGCGCCGTGGAAGACGACCTCGGCGTGGCCGCCGTGCGCGTGGTCCTCGTAGCCGTACACCTGCATGGCGCGGCGGACCTCGACGCCCGGGGTGTCGCGCGGGACCAGCACCATCGACTGCTGGCGCCGGACGTCCTCGTTGCCCGGGTCGGTCTTGCCCATCACGATGAAGACCCGGCAGTCGGGGTTCATCGCCCCGGAGATGTACCACTTGCGGCCGGTCACGACGTACTCGTCGCCCTCGCGCGCGATCCCCGTCTCGATGTTGGTGGCGTCCGAGGAGGCCACCTCCGGCTCGGTCATCGCGAACGCCGAGCGGATCTCCCCGGCCAGCAGCGGCTCCAGCCAGCGCTTCTTCTGCTCGTCCGAACCGAACTGGGCGAGCACCTCCATGTTCCCGGTGTCCGGCGCCGCGCAGTTCAGGGCGGTCGGCGCCAGGTGCGGGGAGCGGCCGGTGATCTCGGCGAGCGGCGCGTACTGGAGGTTGGTGAGCCCGGCGCCGTGCTCGGCGTCCGGCAGGAACAGGTTCCACAGCCCCTGGCGGCGGGCCTCCGCCTTCAGCTCCTCGACCACGGCGGGGGTGTCCCACGGCGACTTCAGCAGCAGCCGCTGCTCGTGCGCGGTGGTCTCGGCGGGGTGGACGTACTGCTCCATGAAGGTGAGCAGCCGGTGGCGCAGCTCTTCGGTGCGCGCGTCGAATGCGAAGTCCATGCGGGGGTTCAGCCTTCCTGCGACTGGAGGGTGGTGAGGCCGTGGTCGATGAAGACGGGGACGAGGTCGCCGATGCGGTCGAAGCCCGCGCCGACGGTCTGGCCCAGGGTGTACCGGTAGTGGATGCCCTCCAGGATCACGGCGAGCTTGAACCAGGCGAAGGCCGTGTACCAGGAGATGGCCGAGGTGTCCCGGCCCGAACGGGCGGCGTACCGCTCGATCAGCTCGGCGGGCGTGGGGTGTCCGGCGGCCCCGGCCGTGGTGGAGACCGGGGAGTCGCGCACCTCCAGCGGGGCGCTGTACATGACCAGCAGTCCGAGGTCGGTGAGCGGGTCGCCGAGGGTCGACATCTCCCAGTCGAGCACCGCGTTGATCCGGTCGTCCTCGCCCACCAGGACGTTGTCGAGCCGGTAGTCGCCGTGGACGATCGCGGGGGCGGGGGAGCGGGGAAGCGCCCGGCCGAGCGCCGCGTGCAGCTCGTCGATCCCGGCCAGCTCCCGGTTGCGGGAGGCGTCGAGCTGCTTGCCCCAGCGCCGCAGCTGGCGGTCGAGGAAGCCGTCGGGCCGCCCGAAGTCGCCCAGGCCCACCGACTCGGGGTCCACCGCGTGCAGCTCGACCAGGGTGTCCACCAGGCCGAGCAGGGCGGCCCGGGTGCGCTCGGGGCCGAGCGGGGCCAGCTGCTCCGCCGTGCGGTACGGGGTGCCGGGCACGTACTCCATGACGTAGAACGGCGATCCGATCACCGACTCGTCCTCGCACAGCAGCACCGGCTCGGGCACCGGCACTGAGGTGGGGTGCAGGGCGCTGATCACCCGGTGCTCGCGCTTCATGTCGTGGGCGGTGGCCAGAACGTGCCCCAGCGGCGGGCGCCGGACCACCCACCGGCCGCTCCCGTCGGTCACGATGTACGTGAGGTTGGACCGGCCGCCCTCGATCAGCCGGGCGCTCAGCGGCCCGGTCACGAGCCCGGGGCGGACGCGGTCGAGATGGGCGCGCAGCCGCTCCGGGTCGATGCCTGGCGGGACTGTGCTCATGGCGGGCTACCTCCGGGAACGGCGATCGTGTCACCGACACGCTACCGACCAGTCGGTATGTCGTCCAGACGTCTGTCCGGCGAGACGCGGTTCCCCAGGGGGTTCCGGGCGCGGCCCGGCCGCTCAGACCAGGACGGCCACCGCGAAGCAGGACAGCGCCGCCACGCAGGCGACCGCGGCGACCGCCTCGGTGCCGCGCAGCAGCGGGGGCCGGGCGGTGCGGGTCAGGGCCTGGATGCGCCGGTGCGCCACGACCAGGAACGCCAGCCACACCAGGGCGCCCAGGGAGACCGCCACCAGCTCGGCGGCGCCCGTCCCGTGCCGCAGGGTCTGCTTGGCGGCGAGCACCGCCGCCACCGTGCACGAGAGCGTCGTGCGCCGCCACGCCAGCCGGGTCCGCTCCGGCTGGAGGCCGGGGTCGCGGTGCGGGGCGCCCGTCACCCGGCCCAGCCGAAGACGACCACCACCACCATGACCACCGCGACCGCCGCCACCGCCACGCTCAGCAGCGTCGGGAAGCGCGACACCGGCAGGTCCTCGCCGCGCCGCATCGCCCGCTCGCAGCGCACCCAGTGGTTGACGGCCCGCAGCGCGCACAGCACCCCGGCCGCCAGCAGCGCGAGCGCGAGCCCGACGCGCAGGCCCCGGCGCAGGTCGGGCAGGAACTGGTCGACCGCGAAACCACCGCCCACCAGGGCGAGCGAGGTACGGATCCAGGCCAGGAAGGTGCGCTCGTTGGCGAGCGAGAACCGGTAGTCCGGGGTCTCGCCCTCCTCGCCGATGCGCTGCGGCGCGAACCACAGCCGCAGGGTCTGCGCGATGCTGATCACATTTGCACACTACCCGCAGCGGATCATCCGGCCCGGTGCGCGCGCAGCCGCCGGTACGCGTCGAGCCCGTCCGGCACCCACTCCCACTCCGTCAGCCGCCGCTCCACCTCGGCCTCGGGCAGGAAGCCGTGCCAGGCGACCTCCTCGGCCTGCGGATCCACCGGCAGCGTGCAGCGCACCTCGTACACCGCCGACCACCAGGTCTGCCGCCCGTCCGCCCCGCCCTCGTAGAGGAACCTGAAGAGCGGTACGGGCCGGGGCAGCCCGCAGACGCCCAGCTCCTCCTCGGCCTCGCGCAGGGCCGCCTCGTCATAGCTCTCGCCCGCGCCGACCACCCCGCCCACGAACATGTCGTACAGGGAGGGGAAGACCAGCTTGGTCGGGGTGCGGCGGTGCACGAAGAGCCGGTCCTCGGCGTCCCGGGCGAGCACGAAGACGCAGCGGTGGCGCAGCCCCCGGGCGTACGCCTCGCCGCGCGGCGCCCGGCCCACCACGTGGTCGTGCTCGTCCACGATGTCCAGGATCTCTTCGGCCGGGTCCGGGGGAGTGGGGCGCGTCATGCCCCCATCCAACCCCACCGCCCGCGGGGTGTCAGCGGGGCGCCGGCCGTCCGTCAGTGCGGCTGGAGGTCGCGCACCCGCTCCTTGGCCCCGGAGCCGGACGGCATCGCCGGGTGCAGCCCGAGGAGCACGATCCCGGCCACGATGGCCGCCAGCCCGCTCGCCTCCCACGCCAGCGCGCCCGCGTCGGTGCGCAGCCGGTCCCCGAGGAACCCCACCCCGCAGGCGATCCCGGCGAGCGGCTGGGCGGCCGTCAGGGCGGGCAGCGACATCCGCAGCGGGGCCGTCTCGAAGGCGCTCTGCACCAGGATCAGGCCGGTCACGCCCAGCGCGATCACCCCGTAGGGCTGCCAGCCGGTCAGCAGGTGCGCCCAGCCGTGGGCGGTCAGCCGCTCGCCGCTGACCCGGGTGAGGGCGTCCTGGAGCCCGTACAGCAGGCCCGCCGCCACCGCGAGCAGGGTGGGTCCGGCGCTCAGCCGGGAGCGTTTGGCGGCCACGGTGAGCACCAGCGCGGTGCCGACCACGATCCCGACGATCAGCCAGTGCCGCAGCGGCCCGGCGACGTCGTTCCCGCCGCGCGGCTGCCCGGCCACCATGAACGCGGTCACCCCGCCCGCCAGGAGGGTGATCCCCGCCCAGCCCTGGCGGCCCAGGGACTGCTTGGTCTGCCAGCGCGACAGCGCCATCGCGAAGAACAGATTGGTCGCGAGCAGCGGCTCCACCTGGGAGACCTCGCCCTGCCCCAGCGCCAGCGCGCCCAGCACCATGCCCGCCACCATCAGACCCATGCCCGCCAGCCACCGGGGCACCCGGACCAGGTCGAGCAGCAGCCGGGGCGAGAGGAAGTCACTCAGGGGGGCGTGCTGGGCGGCGTTCTGCTGGAGCACGAACCCGAAGCCCAGACAGCAGGCCGCGCCCACGGCGAGAGCGAGGACGAGTACCGACACGTCGTACACCTCAAGTGCGGGCCGGGGGTGCGAACTTGCTTGAGGGTAGCGCTCCCCGCGATCGGGCGCCTCCCGAGTACCCCCGCGGGGCGTCCCCGGACCGCGCATTCGGCCCAGTTTCAGGTCCCGCCTCCGCTCCTGATCCCGGTCCGGCTTCCGGCTCTGCGTCCGGCCCCGCTTTCGGCCCCGTTCCCGGCCGCGGGCGCCGGGCCCGTCCGCGCGGTTCGCGGCACCCTCCGCGGGGCCGTGCCCCGGTGGGCGGTCCGGGCGGGCGCGGGCCCGTCCGGCGGTGGCGGGGGCAAAGCCGGGTGCGCGGTGGCAAGTTGCCCCCGGTCCAACCTTGACGAGGAGCCTTGGGTACCGCTTTGCTGTCCGCGATCAACCTGTCACTCGTCCCACCGGCCCCAACAGCCACACCGGCCCAGCCCCCATCCACGACGACCCCATGGGAAGTACCGCGGATGCCCCCGCCCCCGCCTCCGCTCGGACGGCCCCGCCGAAGGGGCGGCCGAGCCCATGACCCGGCGCTCGACGACGTCGAACTCATCGACGTCCGCGCCCAGTTGGCGCAGGGTCGGTGGACCCGGGTCCGCTCGCTGCTGGCCGCGACCGGCGACGACTGGGACCGCCGGGGCCACCGTCTCACCGTGCTGGGCGAGCCGGGCACCTCCGCCGCCTGGGCCCGGGAGTGGCTGCTCGCCGAGCCGGACAGCGCGGACGCGGCGGCCCTGTACGCCTGCGCCCTGGTCTCGCGCGCCCTCATCGGCAAGGCCCGCGACGAGAGCGCCCGCGACGCCTGTCTGGAGGCGGCCAGACTGGCCCCCGCCGACCCCACCCCGTGGCTGGCCCTGCTCGCGCTCTCCCGCACCCGCGGCTCGGACAACGAGACCGAGCAGATCTTCGCGGAGGTGTGCGCCCGCCACCCCGACCACCACCACGCCCACCATCTGATGGCCGCCCGGCTGGCCGAGCGGCGTCCGGGCGACGGGGCCGACCCGATGCACGAGGTGTACGCGTTCGCCGCGGCCTCCGTCTCGCGCGCCCCCGCCGACTCCCCGCTCGCCCTGCTCCCGCTGGTCGCCCACGCCGAGCGGTACCGGGTGCTGGCGGCGGCGGGCGCGGCCCCGGGCGACCCGGTCGACTCCGCGCACTGGACCGGCCGCCGCGCCCAGCAGGTGATCCGGTCGGCGTTCGACTGGTGGCTGGAGTGGGAGCGCGAGGACCACCCGCGCGCCGGGGTCGACCTGAACTTCCTCGCCCACGCCAAACACTGCGAGGGCCGCCCGGCCGAGGCCGCCGCCCTCTTCCACCGCATCGGGCGGCACTTCACGCCCGCCCCCTGGTCGTACCCGGACCGGGACCCGTACCGCGCCTTCCAGGCCGCCCGCGACGCCGCCCTGGGCACCGCCTAGCCCCACCCGCGACACCCCCGCAGGACCCCGTAGCAGCACGTGAAGACCCGCAAGGAAGCCCCGTACCGCCCTCGGCCCCACCCCCGCGCCCCCGTCGAAAGGCCCACCCCCGCCATGTCGAGCGACACCAGCGAGATCCGTACGTACAAGGGACAGGAGAGAGCCCTGCGGGCCGACCGGCTCGGCACCTCCGGGCTGCTGCTCTCGGTGCTCGCGGCGAGCGCCCCGCTGATGGTGGTCGCCGGCGTCATGCCCACCACGTACGGCGTGATGGGCATCGTCGGCCAGCCCCTGCTCTTCCTCATCCTCGGCGCCGTCCTGGCCCTGTTCAGCTTCGGGTACGCGGAGATGAGCCGCCACGTCCACAACGCGGGCGCCTTCTACGCCTACATAGCCAGGGGCCTCGGTCCCACCGCCGGGGCGGGCGCGTCCTTCGTGGCGCTGGTCGCCTACAGCACCCTCCAGGTCGGCATCTACGGCATGTTCGGCTTCGAGGCGTCCAGCCTCTGCGCCACCTACCTCGACGTCGAGATCGCCTGGTGGATCCCGGCCATGGCGGCGGTCGCCGCGGTCGGCGTGCTCGCCTGGCTGAAGATCGACCTCAACGCCAAGGTGCTCGGCGTACTGCTGGTCATCGAGGTGGCGCTGGTCGTGGTCTTCGACTTCGCCGCCGTCGCCGACCCGGCCCGCGAGGGGCTCTCGCTGCACGCGTTCAACCCGTCCACGCTGGGCGGCGCCGGGATCGGCACCGCCCTGTGCTTCTGCATCGCCGCGTTCACCGGCTTCGAGCAGGCCCCGGTGTACGCGGAGGAGACCAGCCGACCCCATCTGGTCGTCTCGCGGGTGATGTTCCTGGCCGTCGGCTTCAGCGCCGTCTTCTTCGCGTTCAGCTCCTGGGCGCTGAACGTGGCCGCCGGCCCGTCCGGCATCGTGGACGCCGCCCGCAAGGACGGCCCTGGGCTGCTGTTCGGGCTCACCGAGGACCGGCTCGGCACCACCTTCACCGATGTGCTGCACGTGCTCTTCGTGACCGGCATGTTCGCCGCGCTGCTCAGCTTCCACAACGTCGTGGCCCGCTATGTCTTCGCCATGGGCCGCGAGGGCCTGCTGCCCGCCGCCTTCGGCCGGACCAACCACAGCAGCGGCGCCCCCGGCAGCGGCTCGCTCCTGCAGAGCGCGATCTCGCTGGTGGTCGTGGCCGCCTTCGCCCTCACCGACGACAAGCCCAAGGGCGACCCGACCGCGGCCGTGCTGCACCTGTTCACCTGGATGGGCAACGTGGGCGCGCTCGGCGTGATCGTGCTGATGGCCGCCGCCAGCTTCGCCGTCATCGCCTTCTTCGTACGCCGGGGAGCGGCCGGGGCCCAGGTGTGGCGGCTGCTCGCCTCCGGCATCGCCGGGATCGCGCTCCTGGTGATCGCGGTCTACACGGTGAAGGACTTCGACGTCCTGGTGGGCGCGGGCCCCGACTCCGCGCTCAGCTGGATCCTCCCCTCGATCATCGCGCTCGCCCTGGTGGGCGGGGTGGCGTACGGGCTGGTGGTGCGGGCGGTGCGGCCCGAGGCGCACGCCCGGATCGGGCAGGGCAACGAGGCGTTCCAGCTGGAGAAGGCGGCGGGGCTCGACCGGGTCTAGGCACCCCTGGCGGGCACGGCGGATCTGACGGAACGGTGACGGAGCGCCGCGGCCCCTGGTGTCCGGGGGCCGCCGGTGCTCGAATCGGAGGGTGAACCCCGAACCACCCCCGCCCCCCGACGCCGAGAGCACCCCGGTGGGCCGCCGGATCGTGCTCGGCATGCTCGGCCTCGGCGTCGCCACGGTGGCCGCCGCCCCGGTCCTCCAGCGCGGCCTGGAGTCGTTCCTGGGCGCCGCCGCCGGCAAGGACCCCACCGGCCTCACCGGGCTGCTGCCCAACGGCGGCGGCTTCCGCTACTACTCGGTCGCCGCCTCCGTACCCCACCGCGGCGCCGCCGACTACCGGCTCACCGTCGACGGTCTGGTCGACCGCCCGGCCACCTACACCCTGGACGCGCTGCGGGCGCTGCCGCAGACCCGGCTGGTGCGGGACGTGCAGTGCGTGACGGGGTGGCGGGTGCCCGGCACCCCGTTCTCGGGGGTGCGGCTGTCCCGGCTCCTGGACGCCGCGGGGGTGCGGCCGGGGGCCGGGGCGGTCCGCTTCACCTGCTTCGACGGCACGTACACCGAGAGCCTCACCCTCGAACAGGCCCGCCGCGACGACGTGCTGGTGGCCCTGGGCATGCGGGACAAGCCGGTGTCGCACGCGCACGGCGGCCCGGTCCGCCTCTACGTGGCGCCCATGTACTTCTACAAGTCGGCGAAATGGCTCTCCGGGATCACCGTGACGGGCACGGCGCGGCCGGGATTCTGGGAGGAGCGGGGCTATGACATCGACGCCTGGGTCGGCCGGTCCAATGGGCGCCAGGACCACCCCACGAGCTGAACCGGACGCGCGGGTAAGGCGGTTCACGCGCGCCGAGCGCTGGGTGCACCGCGCCAACGCGCTGGTCTTCGGCGTGTGCGTGCTGTCGGCGGCGGTGCTCTACCTGCCGCAGCTGGCCGAGGCCGTGGGCCGCCGGGAGCTGGTGGTGACGGTGCACGAGTACGCGGGCGCGCTGCTGCCCGTACCCGTGCTGGCGGGGCTGCTCTCGCGGGCCTTCCGCGGCGATCTGCGCCGCCTCAACCGCTTCGGGACGCACGACCGCGCCTGGCTGCGCTCGGCGCTGGCCCGCGACGAACGGCCGCGCAGGGCGGGCAAGTTCAACGCCGGGCAGAAGGTCTACGCGGGGTGGATCACCGGGGCCGCGCTGGTGCTGCTGGGCACCGGGCTGCTGATGTGGTTCACGCACCTCGCGCCGCTGCCGGTCCGGGTCGGCTCCACCTTCGTGCACGACTGGCTGGCGCTGGCCGTCGGGATCGTCCTGGCCGGGCATCTGACCATGGCGCTCCTCGACCCGGAGGCACGCCGTGGCATGCGCACCGGGTCGGTGGAGCGCTCCTGGGCCCGCAGGGAGCACGGGCTGTGGCTGGACGCGCTGGAGCGGTCCGGGAAGGGCCGGGCTCCGCTAGACCACCAGTGACAGCAGCAGGACGAAGCCCAGCGCCACCACCGAGATGATCGTCTCCATCACCGACCAGGTCTTGACCGTCTGGCCGACGTCCATCCCGAAGTACTCCTTCACCAGCCAGAACCCGGCGTCGTTGACATGGCTGAAGAAGAGCGAGCCCGCGCCCACGGCGAGGACCAGCAGGGCCGCGTGCCCGGTCGACATGTCGGCGGCCAGCGGGGCCACCAGACCGGCGGCGGAGATCGTCGCCACGGTGGCCGAGCCGGTCGCCAGCCGGATCGCGACCGCGATCAGCCAGGCCAGCAGGAGCGCCGGGATCGACCAGTCCTTGGAGACGTCCAGGATCATCTGCCCCACGCCCACGTCGATGAGCGTCTGCTTGAAGCCGCCGCCCGCGCCCACGATCAGCAGGATCCCGGCGATGGGGGCGAGCGACTTCTCGACGGTCGAGGAGATCCGCTCCTTGGTGAACCCGGCGGCCCGGCCGAGCGTGAGGAGGCCCACCAGCACGGCCGCGAGCAGCGCGATCAGCGGTGAACCGACCACGTCGGTGACCCGCTGGAGGTGGTTCTCGGGGTCGTCCACCACGATGTCGACCAGCGCCTTGGCCAGCATCAGCACGACCGGCAGGAGCATCGTCGCCACGGTGGCCGCGAAGCCGGGGCGCTTCTCCAGGTCCTCGGAGGGGCGCGCCGGGATCATGCGCTCCGGCGCCGGGATGTCGACCCAGCGGGCCGCGTACCGGGAGAAGAGCGGTCCGGCGATGACCACCGTCGGGACCGCCACGACCACACCGAGGGCGAGCGTGACGCCCAGGTTGGCGCCGACCGCGTCGATCGCCGCCAGCGGGCCGGGGTGCGGCGGGATCAGCCCGTGCATCACCGAGAGCCCGGCGAGCGCCGGGATGCCGATCCGCATCAGCGAGTAGTTGCCGCGCTTGGCGACGAGCAGCACCACGGGGATCAGCAGCACGATGCCGACCTCGAAGAAGAGCGGCAGACCGATGAGCGAGGCGATCGCCACCATCGCCCAGGGCATCGCGCGCCCGCCGGACCGGCCGGCCTTGGCCAGGATCGTGTCGACGATCTGGTCCGCGCCGCCGGAGTCGGCGAGCAGCTTGCCGAGTACGGCGCCGAGCGCGATGAGCACGCCGACTCCGGCGACGGTGTTGCCCAGACCGGTGCTGAAGCTGGTGATCGCCTTGTCCAGGGGCGCGCCCGCGAAGGCGCCGAGCGCCAGCGAGCCGATGGTGAGGGCCAGGAAGGCGTGGAGCTTGAACCGGGTGATGAGCAGGACGATGACGGCGATGCCGGCGAGTACGGCGATCCCCAGCCGGGCGTTGCCCGCGGAGGTGATCGGCCCGGTGGCGCCCGCTGCCAGGATCTCGACGCTGAGACTGGTCACGGTGTGGTCCTTCAGACGGAGAGCCGGCGCAGCGCGGCGACGGCCCGGTCGGTGATTTCTTCGGGGGTGCCGGCCACGTCGACGGCGACGCCCGCCTCGTCGGGCGTGAGCGGCTGGAGCGTGGCGAACTGCGAGTCGAGCAGCGCGGTGGGCATGAAGTGCCCCTTGCGCTCGCGCATCCGCCGCTCGATGAGCTCGCGCTCGCCGGTCAGGTGCAGGAAGACCAGGCCGGGGGCGGCGGCGCGCAGCCGGTCGCGGTAGGCGCGCTTGAGCGCGGAGCTGCTGACCACCCCGCCGAGCCCGGCCCTGCCGTGCGCCCACCGTCCGATCGCGTCGAGCCAGGGCCACCGGTCGGCGTCCTCCAGCGGGACGCCCGCGGACATCTTGGCGACGTTGGCGGCCGGGTGGAAGTCGTCGCCCTCGGCGTAGGGGACGCCGAGGGACTCGGCGACCAGCGGGCCGATGGTGGTCTTGCCGGTACCGGCCACGCCCATCACCACGACGACGTGGGGGGTGCTCATAGGGGTGCCTCGCTGTCTTCGTCGACATCGATGTGGTGCGGACCCGCGGGTCGTTTTCGGCCAGCGGTCCGTCGCGCTACTGAAACCCAAAAGGTGCGACGTATTCAAGACCCTGTGATGAATAAGTAATACTTTTCAGCTCCGAGCTCCGCGCGCCCGTCCGGCCGCCGGGCCACCGCCCCGTACCCTTACGCCCATGACCACACAGGCCCAGGGACTGCACGCACAGGTGCTCGACACCCTCGGCCGGGCGATCACCGCGGGCGAGTACCCGCCCGGCAGCGTCCTGCGCGGCGACGCGCTCGCCGAGCGTTTCGACGTGTCGCGCACCGTGATCCGCGAGGCGGTCCGGGTCCTGGAGTCCATGCAGCTGGTCGAGTCCCGGCGCCGGGTCGGGGTGACCGTCCGCGCCACCGAGCAGTGGAACGTGTACGACCCCCAGGTGATCCGCTGGCGGCTGGCCGGGGCCGACCGGCCGCGCCAGCTGCGCTCGCTGACCGTGCTGCGCTCGGCCGTGGAGCCGGTCGCGGCCGGGCTCGCCGCCCACCACGCCACCCCCGAGCAGTGCGCCGCGCTCACCGAGCGGGCCCTCGGCATGGTCGCCACCTCGCGCGGGCGCCGCCTGGAGGAGTACCTGGTGCACGACGTGGCCTTCCACCGGATCGTGCTCAACGCCTCGGGCAACGAGATGTTCGCCCGGCTCGGCGATGTGGTCGCCGAGGTCCTGACCGGCCGCACCGAGCACCGGGTGATGTTCGAGGATCCCGATCCGGCGGCCGTCACCCTGCACGTACGGGTGGCCGAGGCGGTCCGGGAGCGGGACGCGGAACGGGCCGAGAGACTCACCCGCGAGATCGCGGTGGGGGCCCTCAGAGAACTCGACGTACTCGCCCCGTAAGCTCAGATTTACCTCAGATTCATCACAGATCTGCCCGTTCGTGACATTGGCCACTGCCAAAAGCCACGCCGAGCCGCGACGATGTCCCGAATCAGCCACGCCGCGGTGACGCCCATCGAGCTCACCGGAACGGGACGCAGCACCGGCTCAGACCGGTATCGCACGACCGCATGACCCCTCACGAAGGCGATACAGCTACATGAGTGACCGCACCATGCCTGCGGCCGAAGCGACCAGCGCGACAGCGCCGGCGCAGGGCACCCCCCACATCGACGCCGGTGACGCCGGTTACAGCAAGGACCTCAAGTCCCGCCACATCAACATGATCGCCATCGGCGGCGCGATCGGCACCGGTCTGTTCCTCGGTGCCGGTGGCCGCATGGCGGGCGCGGGCCCCTCGCTCGCCATCGCCTACGCGGTGTGCGGCGTCTTCGCCTTCTTCGTGGTCCGCGCCCTCGGCGAGCTGGTGCTCTACCGCCCCTCCTCCGGCGCGTTCGTCAGCTACGCCCGTGAGTTCATGGGCGAGAAGGGCGCCTACACGGCGGGCTGGCTGTACTTCCTGAACTGGTCGACCACCGCCGTGGCCGACATCACCGCCGCCGCGACCTACGCCCACTTCTGGGCCATGTTCAGCGACATCCCGCAGTGGGTGCTCGCCCTGATCGCGCTGGCCGTGGTGCTCACCGCCAACCTCATCTCGGTGAAGTACTTCGGCGAGATGGAGTTCTGGTTCGCGATCATCAAGGTGGTGGCGCTGGTCGGCTTCATGCTGGTCGGCATCTACCTGGTGGTCACCCAGCACAGCGTCGACGGCAACACCCCGGGCCTGGCCAACATCACCGACCACGGCGGCATCTTCCCGATGGGCACGCTGCCGATGCTGCTGGTCGTGCAGGGCGTCGTCTTCGCGTACGCCTCGGTCGAGCTCTGCGGCGTCGCGGCCGGCGAGACCGAGAACCCGCAGAAGATCCTGCCCAAGGCGATCAACTCGATCATGTGGCGCGTGGGCATCTTCTACGTCGGCTCGGTCGTCCTGCTCGCGCTGATCCTGCCGTACACCGCCTACTCGGGCGACGAGAGCCCCTTCGTCACCGTCCTCGACAAGCTCGGCGTGCCGGGCGCGGCCGGCGTGATGAACCTGGTGGTCCTCACCGCCGCCCTCTCCAGCCTCAACTCGGGCCTGTACTCCACCGGCCGCATCCTGCGCTCGATGGCCGTCGCGGGCTCCGCGCCCAAGTTCACCGCCCGGATGAACAAGGGCCAGGTGCCCTACGGCGGTGTGCTGCTGACCGCCGCCTTCGGCGCCGCCGGTGTCGCCCTGAACAAGTTCGTGCCGGACGACGCGTTCGAGATCGTGCTGAACTTCGCCTCCATCGGCATCCTCGGCACCTGGGCGATGATCATGATCTGCTCGCTGCTCTTCTGGCGCCGCTCGCGGGCCGGGCTGCTCAGCCGCCCCTCCTACCAGCTGCCCTGGGCCCCCTACACCCAGATCGTCACGCTGGTCTTCCTCGCCACCGTGCTCTACCTGATGTGGTACGGCGGCGGCGTCGGCCGCACCACCGTCTACTGTCTGCCGATCATCGCGGCCATGCTGGTCGGCGGCTGGTACCTGGTCCGCAAGCGGGTCACGGAGCTCGCGGCCAAGTAGCCACCGCTCGCGGAACGCGTGTGAGAAGGGCGGCACCCCGGCGCGGGGTGCCGCCCTTCGGCGCGGTGCGAGTAACGTGCGGAGGTCGGGCCCGTACACATTTCCGCCCGTACGCGTCCGCGCGTACCGGCGGTGCCAGAAAGGAAGTCCACGTATGCCGCAGCAGGTCCGAGGGGTCATCGCACCGGGGAAGAACGAACCCGTGCGGGTGGAGACGATCGTGGTGCCGGACCCGGGGCCCGGCGAGGCCGTGGTGAAGATCCAGGCGTGCGGCGTCTGCCACACCGACCTGCACTACAAGCAGGGCGGGATCAACGACGACTTCCCGTTCCTGCTCGGCCACGAGGCGTCCGGAGTGGTGGAGTCGGTCGGCGCCGGGGTCACCGACGTGGCCCCCGGCGACTTCGTGGTCCTCAACTGGCGCGCGGTGTGCGGCCAGTGCCGCTCGTGCCGGCGCGGGCGCCCGCAGTACTGCTTCGACACCCACAACGCCCGGCAGAGGATGACCCTGCTCGACGGCACCGAGCTGTCGCCCGCGCTCGGCATCGGCGCCTTCGCAGAGAAGACGCTGGTCGCCGCCGGGCAGTGCACCAAGGTCGACCCGTCGGTCTCCCCGGCCGTCGCGGGGCTGCTCGGCTGCGGGGTGATGGCGGGCATCGGCGCCGCCCTCAACACCGGCAACGTGGGGCGCGGCGACTCGGTCGCCGTCATCGGCTGCGGCGGCGTCGGGGACGCGGCGATCGTGGGCGCGCGGCTGGCGGGCGCCGCCCGGATCATCGCCGTCGACATCGACGACCGCAAGCTGGCCACCGCCCGCACGATGGGCGCCACCCACACCGTCAACTCCCGCACGGAGGACGCCGTCGAGGCCGTGCGCGCCCACACCGGCGGCTTCGGCGCCGACGTGGTCATCGAGGCGGTCGGCCGCCCCGAGACCTACCGGCAGGCGTTCTACGCCCGCGACCTGGCCGGGACGGTCGTCCTGGTCGGAGTGCCCACCCCCGACATGAAGCTGGAGCTGCCGCTGATCGACGTCTTCGGGCGCGGCGGCGCGCTCAAGTCGTCCTGGTACGGCGACTGCCTGCCCTCCCGCGACTTCCCCCTGCTCATCGACCTGCACCAGCAGGGCCGGATCGACCTCGGCGCGTTCGTCACCGAGACCATCGAACTCGGCGAGGTCGAGAAGGCGTTCGCGCGGATGCACGAGGGCGACGTGCTGCGTTCGGTGGTGACGTTCTGATGGCCGCCCGCATCGAGCACCTGGTCACCTCCGGCACCTTCACCCTGGACGGCGGCACCTGGAACGTCGACAACAACGTCTGGATCGTCGGCGACGACGAGGAGGCCGTCGTCATCGACGCCGCCCACGACGCCGAGGCGATCCTGGCCGCGCTGGGCGGCCGTACGCTGCGCGCCGTCGTGTGCACCCACGCCCACAACGACCACATCGACGCGGCCCCCGAGGTCGCGGCGGCCACCGGCGCACCGGTGCTGCTGCACCCCGACGACCTGCCGCTGTGGAAGCTCACCCACCCCGAGCGGGCCCCCGACGTGGAACTGGCCGACGGCGCCGTCCTGACCGTGGCGGGCACCGAGCTGACCGTCCTGCACACCCCGGGCCACGCCCCGGGCGCGGTCTGCCTCTACGCACCCGGGCTCGGCACGGTCTTCACCGGCGACACCCTGTTCGCGGGCGGGCCGGGCGCCACCGGCCGCTCGTTCTCGCACTTCCCGACGATCGTGGACTCGATCCGCGACCGGCTGCTGACCCTGCCGCCCGAGACGGTGGTGCGGACCGGCCACGGCGACTCGACGACGGTGGGCGCCGAGGCGCCCCAGCTGGAGGAGTGGATCAGGCGCGGCCACTGAGGCCCGTCGAGGAGCACACCTGGGCCCGCCCGTGCGGGCCCAGGTACCCGGCCGGCGCCCGCGCCGCCTCCAGGACCTCGCGGCACGGGGCGGTGGTCAGCGGCGGCCCTCGTCGCCGTACCACGCGGCGAGCCGCAGCCGGCTCTCGAAGCGCCGGACGCTCCCGTCCACCGGATCGGTGAACTCCAGCACCCTCGCCAGCAGTTGCAGCGGCGCCCCGAAGTCGTCCGGCTCGGGCTCCTCGGCCACCACCGGATAGACCGGGTCGTTGAGGATGGCCACTCCCAGGGAGTTCATGTGGACCCGCAGCTGATGGGTGCGCCCGGTGGCCGGGAGCAGCCGGTAGCGGCCCAGCCCCGCCCGGTGCTCCACCAGCTCGATCCGGCTCTCCGCGTTCGGCTCGCCCGCCTCCTCGCGGGCCGCGATCACCCCGCGCTCCTTCACGATCCGGCTGCGCACGGTCACCGGCAGCGCGAGCGACGCGTCGTACGGGGCCACCGCCTCGTACTCCTTGCGCACCCGCCGCTCGGCGAACAGCTTCTGGTACGCGCCCCGGTCCCCGGGCCGCACCACGAACAGCGCGAGCCCCGCCGTCAGTCGGTCGAGCCGGTGCGCGGGCTGGAGCTCCGGCAGCCCGAGATCGCGCCGCAGCCGCGCGACGGCGGTCTCGGTGATGTGCCGCCCCCGGGGCGTGGTCGCCAGGAAGTGCGGCTTGTCGGCGATCACGATCCGCTCGTCGCGGTGGACGATCCCGATCCCGAACGGCACGGGCACCTCGGGCGCGAAGTCGCGGTGGAACCACACATGGGCACCCGCCCGGTAGGCCGTGCCCGCGTCCACGGGCCCGTCCACGGACACGAACCGCCCCTCGCGCAGCATCCGCGCCACCCGCTCGGCCCCGACGGCCCCCCGGAACCGCTCGACCAGATGCTCCCCGACGGTCCCCCACGCCCCACCGGGATCGGCGGGCAGCCGCACCCGCACGGGGTCGATGCCGTCGCGCTGGGGGAGCGGGGCCGGGGGGATCCTGGAACGACGTCTCACACAAACAAGAGAACCCCAGCTGGGCTGGGGTTCTCAAGTGGTGTCCGAGGGGGGACTTGAACCCCCACGCCCGATAAAGGGCACTAGCACCTCAAGCTAGCGCGTCTGCCATTCCGCCACCCGGACAAGGTGTCTGTCTCGCGGGCCGTGCCCGTTCCGACGTGGAAAACAATAGCAAACATCTGGGGGTGCTCGATCACCCCCGTGGCCTGCGTGAACGTCCCATGTCGACGGGACGCCGCCCTTGGGCCCGCGGGGGGACCGGGGGGAGGATGAGGGGGACTACGAAGACGTCAGTGGCAGCGGGAGGCAGCAGCGTGAGCGAGTCGGCGAAGACACCGGGCGTGACCGGCGAGGACGAGGTCGTGGACCTCTGCCGGGACCTGATCCGGATCGACACCAGCAACTACGGCGACCACTCCGGTCCGGGGGAGCGGGCGGCGGCCGAGTACGTCGCGGAGAAGCTCGCGGAGGTGGGGCTCGAACCGCAGATCTTCGAGTCGCACACCGGGCGGGCCTCCACGGTGGCCCGGATCCAGGGCGAGGACCCGTCGCGGCCCGCGCTGCTCATCCACGGCCACACCGACGTCGTCCCGGCCAACGCCGACGACTGGACCCACCACCCGTTCTCCGGCGAGATCGCCGACGGGTGCGTGTGGGGGCGCGGCGCGGTCGACATGAAGGACATGGACGCGATGACCCTCGCGGTCGTACGGGACCGGCTGCGCAGCGGCCGCAAGCCCCCGCGCGACGTCGTGCTGGCCTTCCTGGCCGACGAGGAGGCGGGCGGCACGTACGGGGCGCGCCACCTCGTCGACAAGCACCCCGACCTCTTCGAGGGCGTGACGGAGGCGATCAGCGAGGTCGGCGGCTTCTCCTTCACCGTCAACGAGAACCTGCGGCTCTACCTCGTCGAGACGGCCCAGAAGGGCATGCACTGGATGAAGCTGACCGTGGACGGCACCGCCGGACACGGCTCGATGATCCACAAGGACAACGCCATCACCGAGCTCTCCGAGGCCGTGGGCCGGCTCGGACGGCACAAGTTCCCGGTGCGCGTCACCAAGACGCTGCGGCACTTCCTGGACGAGCTGGGCGACGCGCTCGGCACCGAGCTCGACCCGGAGAACATGGACGAGACGCTCGCCAAGCTCGGCGGCATCGCCAAGCTCATCGGCGCCTCCCTCCAGAACACCGCCAACCCGACCCAGCTCGGCGCCGGTTACAAGGTCAACGTGATCCCGGGGCAGGCGACCGCCCATGTCGACGGGCGCTTCCTGCCGGGGTACGAGGAGGAGTTCCTGGCCGATCTGGACCGGCTCCTGGGGCCCCGGGTCCGGCGCGAGGACGTGCACGCCGACAAGGCGCTGGAGACCACCTTCGACGGGGCGCTGGTCGACGCCATGCAGACCGCGCTGGTGGCCGAGGACCCGATCGCGCGGGCCGTGCCGTACATGCTCTCGGCGGGCACCGACGCCAAGTCCTTCGCCGACCTCGGCATCCGCTGCTTCGGCTTCGCCCCGCTGAAGCTGCCGCCGGAGCTCGACTTCGCCGGGATGTTCCACGGCGTGGACGAGCGGGTGCCGGTGGACGGACTCAAGTTCGGCGTACGGGTCCTCGACCGGTTCCTGGACGCGTCCTGACGCGCGGGGGTGCCGGGTCCGCCCGGCACCCCTACGCCTCACCAGGGGCGTTTCCGGTGGGGCGGCGCGCCGACAATCGGCCAGATGTGCGCAGTCGACTGAGAAGAGTGAATGCGTTCATAAGCTCGTAGCCCCATAACTTCCTCCTCGTTACAGGGTGTGCGGTCCGCGGCTGGGATCGCACCTTTGCCAACAAGGAGGAAGTAATGATCAAGAAGGTCGTCGCTGCTGCGGCTGTCACCGGTGGTCTGGTTCTCGCGGGTGCGGGTCTGGCCGTCGCCGACGCCGGTGCCCAGGGTGCCGCGGTGAACTCCCCGGGCGTCGCCTCCGGCAACGTCATCCAGGTCCCGATCCACGTGCCGGTGAACGTCTGCGGCAACACGGTCTCCGTGATCGGGCTGCTGAACCCCGCCTTCGGCAACACCTGCATCAACAAGTGACGTTGTGCCCCAACCCATGAGGGCTTGAGCCCGGCGGCCCCGGAAGTGCGCGCCATGCACTCCGGGGCCGCCCGGCTTCCGCTCCCGGGCGCAACGGATCCGGGAGTATCCGGTAGGCAGAAGGCAGGGAAACAACCTATGCGACAGGTCACGGCCAAAGGTCTGATCACCATGGCGGCCGCCGGTGGCGTCATCGCCATGACCGGCGGCTACGCACACGCCGACGCGGGCGCCAGGGGCGCGGCCACCGACTCCCCGGGGGTCCTGTCCGGCAACTCGATCCAGGCACCGATCCACGTGCCGGTCAACGCCTGCGGCAACACCGTCAACGTCATCGGGCTGCTCAACCCGGCGATGGGCAACAGCTGTGCCAACAAGGGGGGTTCCGGGCACGGCGGGGCGCACGGAGGGGGCGCCACCGCTCACGGCCGGGCGAGCGGCTCGCCGGGCGTCGGCTCCGGCAACAGCGTCCAGGCCCCCGTCGACGTGCCGGTCAACGCCTGCGGCAACGGCGTCACCGTGATCGGCGCGCTGAACCCGGTGTTCGGCAACGGCTGCGCCAACGTGTCCGACGACGCCCACCACCCGGGCCACCCCGGGCACCCGGGTCACCCGGGGCACCCCGGACATCCGGGCCACCCCGACCACCCGGGACAGCCGGGTCACCCCGGGCACCCCGGCAAGCCCGGTGAGCCGTGCGACGGCGAGCACCCGGGCGGCCACCACCCCGGCACCCCGCACCACCCGGGCAAGCCCGGTGAGGGCGTCAAGCCGGTCCACGGCACCAAGCCGGGCCAGCACCCGCACACCCCCGGCAAGCCGGGCACCCCGGGCGGCCCCGGCGGCTCCGGCGTCAAGCCGCAGGGCCCCGCCACCCAGGGCGTGACGGCCCCGCAGGGCGTCGCCACCCTGGCCCACACCGGGTCGGACGCGGTGGGCGTGGCCCTGCCGGCCGGTGCGGGCCTGCTGCTCGCCGGGACCGCGCTGTACCGCCGCGCCCGCGCCGGGGCGTAACTCCTCGGCCGCGCGAGCGACAGGTTTGCGACAAAACGGATCGGGCCCCGCGGTGGCGGGGCCCGATCCGTTTTGTCACACCATTCATCACCACGTGGCGCGCAGCTGGCGGATGATCCGTCGGCGCAACCGCACTCTGCGGCTGCCGTCACGCAGCAGACTCAGTCGGTCCAATTCCCAGTGTCCGTACTCGGCGTGGTCGGTCAGCAGGCGTGCCGTCTCCTTGCGGGACACTCCGCGCGGCACGTACACGTCGACAAATTCGTATTCCGGCATCGCATCTATTGTGCGGGCAGAGCCCCGGTACGGATAGCGTCTGCACTATGTCTGATGCTTCCCAGCCCTCAGCTGCCGAGGTACGTGCCGCCGCAGACGCGGTGAAAGCCGCGCTGGACCGCCACCTCGAGGCGGTGGAACGCCGCACGGGGGACGACGATCCTGCCGTGTACGACGCGTTCAACGCCCTGGCGGCTGCTGCCGAGGCGTACGACGAGCGGCTCTACGACCGGTACGACGAGGTCACCCCCTTCGAGATCCCGGGCGCCGACGACTCCCTGCCGCCCTACACGGGCCCGGAGGAGCCGAACGCGCTGAGCGTCCTGATCCGCCGCGACTACGCGGTCGTGGAGCCCCAGCGGCTGCTCGCCCAGGCCCAGCGGATCGCGGACCTGGACCCGGAGGCCGACGACTCGGCCAAGGGCGACCGGGCGGCGGCCGTGGTCGGCACCAGCGTGCACGCGGCGCTCGGGGTGCTCTTCGGGGAGTACGAACCGGACGAAATCGCCTCCCGGCACAAGGAGTTCGGCCTGGAGGAGGGCGACTCCACGCTCTGGGTGTCGGCGGCCGACGAGCTGCCCGAGCCGGGGGAGTGGCTCAGCACCCCCTTCGACCACGCCGATCCACAGCGGGTGGTGTGCCGGTTCGACGTCAGCGCGGTCTTCGACGAGGACGAGCTGGAGGACGAGGACGACCACGCCGGGGGGTCCTGACCCGGAGCGGGACGACCACGTCGGGGTCCTGACCCGGAGCCGGGGGGACCGCCGGGCGGTCCTGACCGGGAGCCGGGGGATCGCCGGGCGGTTCTGACCGGGAGTGGGGGGACGGACTCCCGACCGACGACAGGGGCGGGGCAGGCCATGGGCCTGCCCCGCCCCTCGTCCACCCCGGCGACGGCCTTCGCCGTCCCCGGCCTTCGCCGTGGCGCGCTCCCCGGTATCGGGTGCCAGGCGGCGGGTGCGGGACCGCCTCGGGCGCGGGGCCGGTCTCCGGTGTCACCCGGTCCCAGAGCTCCGGGGGCAGGTGGCGTCCGGCCCCGGGCCCGGTCCGGAGCGCCCCAGGCTCCGGTGCTACTCGGTCACGGGCGCCGCCACGCCCCGGGCGCTACTCCGTCTCCGGTGTCCGGAACAGCGCCTCCAGCAGGGGCGTCAGGCGGGTCGTGCGCTCCGCCGCCGGGACCTGGGCCACCGCCCGCGCCAGCGCCTGGTCCACGCCGTGCACCACCGACAGATGGCGCCGGGCGCGGCCGAACGCCGTGTAGACCCAGGCCCGGCTGAGCCCCTGCGCCGCGTCCCCGGGCAGCACGGCCACCACGGCGGGCCAGCGGGACCCGGCCGCCTGGTGCGCGGTCAGCGCCCAGCCGTGCCGCAGCACCGCCTCGACCCGCTCCTTCGGTACGACCACGGGCTCGCCGCCGCACTCCAGCCGCAGCCCGTCCGGGCCCGCCGAGTCGACCACGCCCACCTCGGTACGGCCCGGGGCCGCCGCGTACGCCACCCGGTCGCCCGGGTCGAAGCCCGCGAACCGGCCGGGGCCGGGGTTGAGGCGCTGCTTGAGTGCCGCGTTGAGCGCCCGGGTCCCGGCCGAGCCGCCGTGGCCCACCGTGATCACCTGGGTCTGCTCGGCGGGCACCCCGATCGCGCGCGGCACCGAGTCCGCGACGAGCTGGACGCAGCGGTGCACCGCCTCGCCCGCGTCCCGCACCGGCACGATCACGACTTCCTTGCCGGGCGCCTCCACCTGGTTGAGCTCGCCGATCCCGATCCCCGAGACCAGCTCCCCGAGCGGGCCGGGGTCCGGGGTGCGCGAGGCCACGTGCGGGAACGTCCGGGCCGCCAGCACATCCGCGAACACCCGGCCCGCGCCCGCCGAGCCCAGCACCTCCGGGTCCCCGCCCAGCACCAGCCGGCAGCCGTCCGGCAGCGACTCGACCAGCGCCGCCGCGCCCTCCACGTCCAGCTGCGGGGCGTCCTGGACGACCAGTACGTCGAGCGCGAGCGCCCCGTCCTCGTCCCGGCCGGGGCCCTCACCGCCGAGCAGCGCGGCCACCGTGAACGCCCGCTCGGCGCCGACCGCCCCGGCCAGCCTGCGGCGGCCGTCCCCGTTGTGCGCCGCTGCCGCCGCCCGCAGGCCCATGCCGTGGGCCGCGGTGACGACGGCGGCCGACTCGGCGCGGGCCGCCTCGCCGCCGGAGTGGGTGACCACGCCGTGGTTCGCGACCGCGCGGACGAGCTCGGCGGCGGACGGCGAGGGGGCGGAGGCCGCCGCGTCCTCCCAGACCGAACCGTCCTCCTTCACCGGGGCGTTGGCGAGCCGGGCCAGGCCGTCGGCGAGGCTCTCCTCGGCCAGCGCGAACCGGTCGAGGCCCAGCAGGACCTCCACGGGCGCGGGCGCCTGCTCCTCCTCCGGGTCGTCCTCCCCGGCCCCCGGCTCGTCGCCCTCGCCGTCCAGCGCGGCCACTCCGTCCTGGAAGACCAGCACCACGCCCTCCGCGACCGCGTGCTGCACCGCCTCGTCCGGGTCGGGCACCGAGCGCTCGGCGAGCGCCGCCCGCACCGCCGCCACCGGCAGCGCGGTGTGGCCCTGGACGGCGGCCCGCTCCAGCGTCCACGCGACCAGCGCGGCGGCCCGGCGCGGGTCGTCGGGCCCGCACTCGGCGCCGAGCAGCGCCCGCGCGAAGCCGTCGGCCTGCTCGGGGCGGACCCCGGGCACGGCGAGCAGCTGCCACGGGTCGGTCCGCAGCACCTCGGCCGCCTGCTCGCCCAGGGCCTCGGTGACCTGCGGGGCCAGCGAGTCCGGCGCGCCGCCGCCGCTCAGCACCTCGCGCACCGCCGCCAGTGCCTCGGGCCCGGCGGCCGGACGCACGGGTCCGGGCTGCGCGGTCCGTACGGGCGCGGGGGCCGCCGGGGCGGGTGCGGGGCGGCGCGGGGCCGGGGCCTCGGTGAAGAAGGCCGCGCCCGACTTCTCGCCGCTCTCCACGGCCCGTACGGCCGCGAGCAGGTCGGCGGCCTGCCCGCTGAGCTTGGTCCCGGCGTCGACGGGCCCTTCCTTCTCGGCCTTGCGCGCCGCGATCCTGGCCCGCAGCTCGCGCTGCGCGGCCAACTCGGCCTGGGCCTCGGACAGTTCACCGGCCGCCGAGGAGGTGACGCCCTCTGCGCCCACACCCTCGGCACCCGGTTCCCCGGCGCCCGCCTCCGAGGCGTCCGCCGAGTCTCCGGAAGCCACGCCGCCGACGTCCGCGCTTTCGGGTACCGCGCCTTCGACCTCCGCGCCTTCGGCGTGCGCCCCTTCGGCATCCGCGCCTTCGGGGTCCGGGCTCTCGGCACCCGGCTCTGCGGCGCCCTCCTCCGGGGTGCCCGCCGCGCCTTCGACGTCCGCCCCTTCGGGGCCCGCGCCCGCAGCCCCGCCCCCTTCCCGCACGGCCCCCGTGCCCGGCTCGGCCGGGGTGGCGGCCTCTGCCGTGGCGCTCTCGGCGGCGGCGCCTTCGGTCGTGGGGGGAAGCGCGGTCACAAGGTGCTCCAGTCCTGGTCGGGGTAGCGGTGGACGGGCGCCGACACATCGTCGAGCGCCCGGCAGATCTCGTCTGGAAGACTAAGCGCCTCCACTGACAATGCCGCCGTGAGCTGCTGCGCGTTGCGCGCGCCGACGATCGGCGCGGTCACTCCGGGCCGGTCCCGGACCCACGCCAGGGCGACTTGCAGCGGCGTCGCCGCGAGGCCGTCCGCCGCTATGGTCACCGCGTCCACGATCCGGCTCGCCGCCTCGTCCAGATAGGGCGCGACGAAGGGCGCCAGCACCTCGGAGGCGCCGCGCGAGTGGGCCGGTGTGCCGTTGCGGTACTTCCCGGTGAGCACCCCGCGTCCCAGCGGCGAGGACGGCAGCAGCCCGATCCCGAGGTCCCGCGCCGCCGGCAGCACCTCCCGCTCCACGCCCCGCTGGAGCAGCGAGTACTCCATCTGCGTGCCGGCCAGCCGGGCCCGGGTGCCGGGGGCGGCGAGCTGCCAGGTCGCGGCCTTGGCCAGCTGCCAGCCGCAGAAGTTGGAGACTCCCGCGTACCGCACGCGCCCGCTGGCGACCGCGATGTCGAGCGCCTGGAGCGTCTCGTCGAGCGGGGTCGCCGTGTCGAACGCGTGGACCTGCCAGATGTCGACGTAGTCGGTGCCGAGACGTTCCAGCGACTCGTCGAGCGCGGCGAGCAGATGGCCGCGCGAGCCGTCGAAGCGCCGGTCCGGGTCGGGCACGCTGCCCGCCTTGGTCGAGATGATCAGGTCCCGGCGCGGCACCAGCCGCTCCACCAGCCGCCCGAGCAGATACTCCGCGTCCCCGCCCCCGTACACATCGGCGGTGTCGACCAGCGTGCCGCCCGCCTCCCAGAACGCCTTCAACAGATCGGCGGCGTCGTGCTCGTCGGTGTCCCGGCCCCAGGTGAGGGTGCCGAGCCCGATCCGGGATACGCGCAGGCCCGTACGGCCCAGGTGCCTCTGCTCCATGGGCGCGAGAGTACTGGCCACGGCCGTCACCGGTGGGAGCCTGTGGACAACTCGGCCCGAGGAGCCCTGCCGCCGTGCCCGTCCGCGCGCTAGAGTCCCCCGGAACAGGGACGTTACTGATCAGTAAGGGGATCCGCCATGCGGCTCGGGATCAACCTCGGCTACTGGGGCGCCGGAATGGACGGCGACAACCTCGCCGTCGCCCAGGAGGCCGACCGGCTCGGCTACGACGTCTGCTGGGCGGCCGAGGCGTACGGCTCGGACGCGCCCACCGTGCTGGCCTGGGTCGCCGCCCAGACCGAGCGCATCGACGTCGGCTCGGCGATCCTCCAGATCCCGGCCCGCCAGCCCGCGATGACCGCGATGACCGCGGCCACCCTCGACTCGCTCACCGGCGGACGCTTCCGGCTGGGCCTCGGAGTCTCGGGCCCGCAGGTCTCCGAGGGCTGGTACGGCGTCAAGTTCGACAAGCCGCTGGCCCGCACCCGGGAGTACGTGGAGATCGTCCGCAAGGCGATGACCCGCGAGCGGCTCAGCTACGCGGGCGAGCACTGGACGCTGCCGCTGCCGGACGGTCCGGGCAAGCCGCTGAAGCTGACCGTGCACCCGCAGCGCGAGCACATTCCGCTCTACATCGCCGCCATCGGCCCCAAGAACCTGGAGCAGACCGGCGAGATCGCCGACGGCGCGCTGCTGATCTTCCCCTCCGCCGACCACCTGGAGGAGACCGCGATCCGCCATCTGCGCGCGGGCCGCGAGAAGGCGGGCCGGACGCTGGAGGGCTTCGACGTCTGCCCGACGCTGCCGCTGGCGCTCGGCGCGGACGCCGACGTCCCGGCGCTGGCCGACATGTTCCGCCCGTACACCGCGCTGTACGTCGGCGGCATGGGCAGCCGCAAGCAGAACTTCTACAACCAGCTCGCGCAGCGCATGGGGTACGAGAAGGAGGCAGCCGAGATCCAGGACAAGTACCTCTCGGGCGACAAGGCGGGCGCCGCCGCGGCCATCCCGCAGCAGCTCATCGACTCCACCACGCTGCTCGGCTCGGTGGAGCGGATCGCCGACCGGATGCGGGCCTACCGGGCCGCCGGGGTCACCACGCTCACCCTCGCCCCGGCCGGCTTCACCCTGGACGAGCGGGTGGCGGCGCTGCGGGCGGGCGTCGAGGCGCTGGAGCACGCCGGACTAGCGTGAGGCGGGGCCCGGGGTGACCCGGGAGGAGGTCTGCGGCCGTGGTGGGGGCTCGGGGGGTCTTCCCCGCCACGGCCGTCACCCCCAACAACGCGCCGTGCGCCGCCCGGGTTACGGGCGCGGGCGGCCTCGCGCGGTTCCTTCGTTCGGCCCAGCCGACCCGCATCCCTGTTGCCCCGTTCTGTACCTCGCATTTGACTTGCTCTTTGCAGATGTCTGTACGGAAGTCACGCGGAGGTACGGCGATGCTCTCGGCCAAGAGCCTGTTCCAGGAGATCCTCGACAACGACGAGTCGTTCCGGCTCTTCTGCTCGATCGCCGCCAGCGGCGAGAGCCAGGGGGGCTGGGAGAACGGCCGCATCAGCGCGCTCGTACCGCCCGGCCGGCGCGACCTCGCGCCCAAGATCGCGCGGCACGGCGCCGACGAGGACAAGCACGGCCGGATCTTCCACGCCCTTCTGAAGAAGCGCGGTCTGACGCCGCTGCCGGTGCCGCCCGGGACCGACTACACGATGCTCCTGGAGCGCGCCGGCATCGGGCTCGCCCACGAGCGGCTGCGCCGCGCCGAGCCGCTCACCGAGCAGGACATCGTCACCTACCTCGCGCACAGCCGGGTGACCGAGCAGCGGGCCGCCGACCAGATGGTGATGCTGGTGCGGTACTTCGGCGGCCACCCCGAGGTCGGCCGGGCGGTCAGGATGATCAGCAACGACGAGGACAACCACCTCGCGTACTGCCACGAGGAGCTGCTGCGCCTGGCCCGCGCGGGCCACGGCCGCACCATCCAGCGGGTGCTGCGCGAGTGCGCGCTGGCCGAGATCCGCGTCTACCGGGACGTCAGCCTGGCCGTGATGGACGAGATGGGCCGGGTCCTGGGCTGGCCCAGGGCCAAGTCGGCGGCGCTGACCGCGGGGATCCACGGCGTGTACGCGTACGAGCGGGCGGGCGGCTGGCGGCGCATGGTGACCCTGGCGATGCCCGAGCGCCGCGACGCGCTCGGCGGACCGGCGCTGGCGGCCCACGAGTTCGCCTGACCGCTCCCGGGCCGCCTCAGAGCCAGCCGCGGCGCTTGAACGTGCGGTACAGCAGCACTTCGAGCGCCGCCATCAGGACCAGCACCGCCGGATACGCCCAGACGTACTTCAGCTCCGGCATGTGCGTGAAGTTCATCCCGTAGATCCCCGCGACCATGGTCGGCACCGCAGCCATCGCCGCCCACGCGGAGATCTTGCGCATGTCGTCGTTCTGCCGCACGCCCATCTGCGCCAGATGCGCCGAGAGGATGTCGGAGAGCAGCCGGTCCAGGCCCTCCACGCCTTCGTTGGCGCGGGTCAGATGGTCGCTGACGTCGCGGAAGAACGGCTGCGCCTGGTCGTGCACGAACGGCACCCCGGCGCCGGAGAGCCGCTGCATCGGCTCGGCCAGCGGGCCGCTCGCGCGCCGGAACTCCAGGACCTGCCGCTTGAAGGTGTAGATCCGGGAGGCGACCGTGCTGCCGTTGTTCTGGGCGCGCCCCCTGCCCTCGCGGCCGACCGGGGCGAAGACCTCGGCCTCCAGCTCCTCCAGGTCGGTCTGGAGCTCGGCGGCGACCTCGGTGTAGTGGTCCACGACGGCGTCGCTCACGGCGTACAGGACGGTCGTCGGGCCGTGCCGCAGCAGCTCCGGCTCGGCCTCCAGCCGCATCCGCACGTCGTGCAGCGGCGAGCCCTCGCCGTGCCGGACGGTCACCACGAACGAGTCGCCGATGAACAGCATCAGTTCACCCGTGCTGACGGTGTCGCTCTCCGGCTCGTACGTCACCGGTTTGAGCACCGCGAACAGCGAGTCGTCGTACACCTCCAGCTTGGGCCGCTGATGGGCCGTCAGGGCGTCCTCGACCGCCAGCGCGTGCAGCCCGAACTCGCTGCTGACCATGGCGAACTCGTCCTCGGTCGGCTCGTACATGCCCAGCCACACGAACCCGTCCCCGGACGCCCGGGCCTCGTCCAGGGCGTCGGAGTAGTCCGCCGGGCCCTCGGTGCGGCGGCCGTCCCGGTAGATGGCGCAGTCGACGATCACGGCGCGCATTCTTCCCCGAAGCGGCACCGCCCGCACCCGCCCGCGCCGCTCGGCCTACGCTGGCCGACATGGCCACGCTGATCCTCGTACGTCACGGACGCTCCACCGCCAACACCTCCGGCGTGCTGGCCGGGCGCACCCCCGGGGTGCTGCTGGACGAGCGCGGCGCCGCCCAGGCCGCCGCGCTGCCGGACCGGCTCGCCGGGCTGCCGCTCGCCCTCGCCGTCTCCAGCCCGCTGGAGCGCTGCCGCGAGACCCTGCGCCCGCTCCTCGACGCCCGCCCCGGGCTCGCCCTGCACACCGACGAGCGCGTCAGCGAGTGCGACTACGGGGACTGGTCGGGCCGCAAGCTCGCCGAGCTCTCCGGGGACCCGCTGATGGAGGTGGTGCAGGCGCACCCCTCGGCGGCGGCGTTCCCGGGCGGCGAGTCGATGCGGGCCATGCAGCAGCGGGCCGTGGAGTCGGTGCGCGAGTGGAACGCGCGCGTGGACGACGAACACGGCCCGGAGGCAGCCTTCGTCCTGTGCTCGCACGGCGACGTCATCAAGTCGGTCGTCGCCGACGCCCTCGGCATGCATCTGGACCTCTTTCAGCGGATCTCGGTGGAACCGTGTTCCCTCACCGCGATCCGCTACACCCGGCTGCGCCCGTTCCTGCTGCGGCTGGGGGAGACCGGCGACTTCGGCTCGCTGGCGCCCAGCGCACCCAAGGAGTCCGGGGCGCCGCAGGGGGCCGAGGAGTCCGCGCGGGAGTCGGCCGCGGCCAGTCAGGCCGTGGTCGGGGGTGGCGCGGGAGCACCGTGATCGCCGGGCGCAGTAGGGTGGACGGGCCGAAAACCCCGCGCTCAGCCCCGGCGGCACCCTACTCACCGCTCAATTCGACATAGGGAGACCAGGACGTGTCCCGTCAGGTGTTCTTCTACGATCCGCCGGACCGCTTCGTGGCCGGTACGGTCGGGCTGCCCGGACGCCGTACGTTCTTCCTCCAGGCGTCCGCGGGCAGCCGTACCACCAGTGTCGCCCTGGAGAAGACGCAGGTCGCGGCGCTCGCCGAGCGCATCGACGAACTCCTCGACGAGGTCGTGCGGCGCACCGGGGGGAACGCCCCGGTCCCGGCCGTCGCCCCCGCCGACGTCACCGACACCGCGCCGCTGGACTCGCCCGTCGAGGAGGAGTTCCGGGTCGGCACCATGGCGCTGGCCTGGGACGGCGAGGAACAGCGCATGGTGATCGAGGCGCAGGCCCTCGTCGAGCTCGACGCGGACTCCGAGGAGGACCTCGCGGAGGCCGAGGAGCGGCTGCTCCAGGACGACGAGAACGGCCCGCCCATGCTGCGGGTGCGCCTGACCGGCGCCCAGGCCCGCGCGTTCGCCAAGCGCGCCCTGGACGTGGTGAACGCGGGCCGCCCGCCGTGCCCGCTGTGCAGCCTGCCGCTCGACCCGGAAGGACACGTATGCCCGCGCCAGAACGGATACCGACGGGGAGCCTGACGGCGGTGGAGCTGCTCACCAAGGGCGAGCTCACCGTGCGCGGCCGGATCCGCGAGGCGTCCAACGCGGTGCTCTACTGCTCCGTCGCGCACGAGGGCGAGAGCGTCTCCTGCGTCTACAAGCCGGTCGCCGGGGAGCGCCCGCTGTGGGACTTCCCGGACGGCACCCTCGCCCAGCGCGAGGTGGCCGCCTACGAGGTGTGCGCGGCGCTGGGCTGGGACCTGGTGCCGCCGACGGTGCTGCGCGACGGGCCCTACGGCGAGGGCATGGTCCAGCTGTGGATCGAGAGCGCCGACGGGGAGTCCGAGGAGGCCGGGGCCGGGCTGCTGGCGCTCGTCGACGCGGAGGAGCCGGGCGAGGGCTGGAAGGCCGTGGGGCTCGCCGACGTCGGCGAGGGCCGCACCGCGCTCCTGGTGCACGCGGACGACGAGCGGCTGCGCCGGCTCGCCGTGCTCGACGCCGTGATCAACAACGGTGACCGCAAGGGCGGCCACCTGCTGCCCGCGGCGGGCGGCGCGCTCTTCGGCATCGACCACGGCGTCACCTTCCACGTGGACGACAAGCTGCGCACCCTGCTGTGGGGGTGGGCGGGCGAGCCGCTGCCCGCCGAGGCGGTGGCGGCGCTCACCGGGCTGCGGGCCGCGCTGGCCGCCGGGGAGCCGCTGGCCACCCGACTGGCGGAGCTGATCACGGCGGGCGAGCTGGACGCCCTGCGCGGGCGGGTGGCGCGGCTGCTGGCCGACGGGGTGCACCGCAGCCCGTCGGGGGAGTGGCCGCCGATCCCCTGGCCGCCGGTGTAGGCGCTGGTCACGGCCGGAAGGGCGGGCCGGGCCCGGTACGGTGGTACGTATCGGGACAAGTGTGATCCATGCACGCCGGGCGGGGTCTGCGCAAGAGCGCGCATTCGGCCAAGAGCGCACCTCCGGTTCGAATATGGAGAGTGCATCCGGTTACGCTCGTGTACATGCATGCCTGGCCCGCTTCTGAGGTCCCCGCCCTGCCCGGCAAGGGCCGCGACCTCCGGATCCACGACACCGCGACCGGCGGTCTGGTCACCCTCGACCCCGGTCCCGTCGCCCGTATCTACGTCTGCGGCATCACGCCGTACGACGCGACCCACCTGGGTCACGCGGCGACCTACAACGCGTTCGACCTCGTCCAGCGCGTGTGGCTCGACACCAAGCGGCAGGTTCACTACGTCCAGAACGTGACCGACGTGGACGATCCGCTCCTGGAGCGCGCCATCCGCGACGGGCAGGACTGGACCGAGCTCGCCGAGCGCGAGACCTCGCTGTTCCGCGAGGACATGACCGCCCTGCGCATGCTCCCGCCCCGGCACTACATCGGTGCCGTGGAGGCGATACCCGGCATCGTCCCGCTGGTCGAACGGCTGCGGGACGCGGGCGCCGCCTACGAGCTCGACGGGGACATCTACTTCTCCGTGGAGAGCGACGCCCACTTCGGCCAGGTCTCCGGTCTGGACGCCGAAACGATGCGCCACCTCTCCGCCGAGCGCGGCGGCGACCCCGAGCGCCCCGGCAAGAAGAACCCCCTCGACCCGATGCTGTGGATGGCCGCCCGCGAGGGCGAGCCGAGCTGGGACGGCGCGAGCCTGGGCCGCGGCCGGCCCGGCTGGCACATCGAGTGCGTCGCCATCGCCCTGGACCACCTGGGCATGGGCTTCGACGTCCAGGGCGGCGGCTCCGACCTGGCCTTCCCGCACCACGAGATGGGCGCCTCCCACGCCCAGGTGCTGACCGGCGAGTTCCCGATGGCCAAGGCGTACGTGCACGCCGGAATGGTCGCGCTGCACGGCGAGAAGATGTCGAAGTCCCGGGGCAACCTGGTCTTCGTCTCCACGCTGCGCCGCGACGGGGTCGACCCGGCCGCGATCCGCCTCGCCCTGCTCTCGCACCACTACCGGGCCGACTGGGAGTGGACCGACCAGGTCCTCCAGGAGGCCCAGGAGCGGCTCGCCCGCTGGCGCGCGGCCGTCTCCCGCCCGGACGGGCCGTCCGCCGACGCGCTGGTCGAGGAGGTCCGAGCCGCGCTCGCCGAGGACCTGGACGCCCCGGCCGCGCTGCTCGCGGTGGACCGCTGGGCGGCCCGCCAGGCCGACGAGGGCGGCAGCGACGAGGGTGCGCCGGGCCTGGTCTCGCGCACGGTCGACGCACTGCTCGGCGTGGCCCTCTAGGAGCCGCGGGAACGATACGGCGGCCGCGCGCGGGCCGCAGGCACGAAAGCGCCGGGCGGGATCTCCCGCCCGGCGCTTTCGTGCGTCGGTGCCGACTGCTCAGTCGTCCGAGGGCTCCGGGCCCTCGCCGCCCTCGTCGGTGCTCTCGCGCGGCGGCTTCGGCGGCCGGGTGCGCCCGCTGCCGGGGTCGCGCAGGTACGAGGTGGACTCACCGCCGTCGGTGGCGTGGCCGCCGGGCGCCCCGGGCCCGCCGTCGCGCCGCCGCAGATACCGCTCGAACTCGCGGGCGATGGCCTCGCCGGACGCCTCGGGCAGGTCCGCGGTGTCCCGCGCCTCCTCCAACGTCTGCACGTACTCGGCCACTTCGCTGTCCTCGGCCGCCAGCTGGTCCACCCCGAGCTGCCAGGCGCGGGCGTCCTCGGCCAGGTCGCCCAGCGGGATGCGCAGGTCGATGAGGTCCTCCAGCCGGTTCAGCAGGGCCAGGGTGGCCTTGGGGTTGGGCGGCTGCGAGACGTAGTGGGGGACCGCCGCCCAGAGGCTGACCGCCGGGACGCCCGCGTGGGTGCACGCCTCCTGGAGGATGCCGACGATGCCGGTCGGACCCTCGTAGCGGGTCTCCTCCAGGTCCATGGTGCGCGCCAGGTCCGGGTCGGAGGTGACCCCGCTGACCGGCACCGGGCGGGTGTGCGGGGTGTCGCCGAGCAGCGCGCCCAGGATCACCACCATCTCGACGCCCAGTTCGTGCGCGAAGCCCAGGATCTCGTTGCAGAACGAGCGCCAGCGCATCGACGGTTCGATCCCGCGCACCAGCACCAGGTCGCGCGGCTTCTCGCCGCCGATCCGGACGACCGAGAGCCGGGTGGTGGGCCAGGTGATCCGGCGGACCCCGCCCTCCAGGAACACCGTCGGCCGGTTGACCTGGAAGTCGTAGTAGTCCTCGGCGTCCAGCGCGGCGAAGACCTCGCCCTTCCACTCCCGCTCCAGGTGAGCGACGGCTGAGGAGGCGGAGTCGCCCGCGTCGTTCCAGCCCTCGAACGCGGCGATCATGACCGGGTCGACCAGCTCGGGAACTCCCTCCAGCTCGATCACCCAGTGCCTCCCTCCGAAGTCCTCATGCGTACGCCCCAACCTTACGGCTTCAGCACTACCCCGCCGCAGCCCCCGTGCACGGCCCGGTCCCCGCCGGAGTGATGTCCGCATGAAGGGGCGTCAGATGGGGCATGCGGCGATCCGCCCGGACATTCATCCGAGCTGTACGGGGTCAGCGCCCCGGAATCCCGGCCTCGACCCCGGCATCCGGGGGTGCGGCGGCTTGAGACATCGGATGACTGTGAGAGATCGGATGTTCGACCAGATGTTCGTCGCAAGAGTTCTGCACACCGGACTCGGCCACCGGGGGCACGCGGCACCGGCCACCCGCTACGGCGCCTCCCGCAGCCACCGCTCCACGCCCGCGATGTGCACCGTCGCCCAGGACCGCGCCGCCTCCGCGTCCCGGTCCCGCAGGGCCGCCAGGATCGCGCGGTGCTCGCGCAGGGTGCGGGCCACCGCGTCCTGCCTGGCGAGCCCGCGCCACACCCGGGCCCGGGTGGCGGGCCCGGACAGACCGTCCAGCAGCGAGCAGAGCACCGAGTTCCCGGCGCTCCGCACGATCGTGCGGTGGAACTCCAGGTCGCAGGCGACCAGTTCCTCCACCGAGGGGTCCGGGCCCAGCGCGTCCAGCCGGGCGGTCAGCGCGTCGAGCTGGGCCTGTTCGATCCGGCCCGCCGCCGTCGCCGTCGCGGCGGGCTCCAGGATCCGCCGGACGGCCAGGAACTCCAGGACCGTGTCGTCGCGGTGGAGGTCCACGACGAAGCCCAGCGCCTCCAGGAGGAGCTGCGGGGCGAGGCTGGTGACATAGGTGCCGTCGCCCTGGCGCACGTCGAGGACGCGGATCAGCGAGAGCGCGCGGACCGCCTCGCGCAGGGAGTTCCTGGACAGGCCCAGTCCGGCGGCGAGTTCGCTCTCCCTGGGGAGCCGGTCGCCCGGCCGCAGCGCACCGGAGACGATCAGTTCCTTGATCTTCTCGATGGCCTCGTCGGTGACTGCCACGGGGCGACCTCCAGACATCGGATGAATCGCTCCCCATTATGCGGCCGGGCCGGTCACGCCTCCCAGAGCGCCGTCGGTGCCTCCTTGCGCACCACCGGGGCGATCTCCTCCGCGAACCGCTGGAGCGTCTCCAACTGCTCGGCCGTGGAGAGCCCGAAGGCGTCCACGGTCACCGACTGGAGGTCGTGCCGGTACACCTCGTGGTAGCCGAGGATCTTGTCGATGATCCGCTGCGGCGAGCCGATCAGCTGCGGCCCGTTCTCGATCGCGTCCTCGATGGTCCTGAACGGCGTGTTGTAGCCCACCTTGCCCTCCAGGTGCGGCTGGTACGTCTGGCGCACCCGCGCCTCGTACACCTCCCGGTAGCGGGCCACCGCCTGCTCGTCGGTGTCCGCGATCAGCAGCCCGCCCGAGCCCGCCGCCACGTACGCGCGCGCCGGGTCGTGCCCGTACTCCTCGAACTTCTCCCGGTAGTGCGCGATCAGCTTCGCGTACGCCTCACGGGGCTGGATGGCGTTGGCGGTGAAGAGCGGATCGCCGTGCTTGGCCGCCAGCTCCGGCGAGTTGAGGCTGGTCGCCGAGCCGTGCCAGACCCTCGGCACCCCGGCGTAGGGCCGCGGCACGGTCGTCACCCCGCGCAGCGGCGGGCGGAACTCGCCCTCCCAGTCGACGTCCTCCTCGCTCCACAGCCGCCGCAGCAGCTCGTACTTCTCCTTCTGGAGGTCCCACTGCCGGGACTCGTCCAGGCCGAACAGGTCGAAGTGGCCGGCCTCCGCGCCCTTGCCGACGACGAGTTCGACGCGGCCCCGGGAGATCTGGTCGAGGGTGGCGAAGTCCTCGGCGACCCGGACCGGGTCCAGGATCGCGACGACCGTGACCCCGGTGAGCAGCCTGATGGTGGTGGTGCGGGCGGCGAGGGCGCCGAGCAGCACGGTCGGGCTGGACGACAGGAAGGCGCCGGCGTGCCGTTCGCCGACCGCGTAGGCGTCGAAGCCGAGGCGTTCGGCGGCCTCGCCGACGCCCAGCACCTGCGCCAACCGGTCGGCGGCGGTGGGGAGTTCACCGGTGAGGGGATGAGGGGCGTGGCCGACGAGGGAGAGCACCTGGAATCTCATGGCTCCACTGTCACGGCGTGTTGTTGCACGCACGTGTACGCGGTGTGGCAGTCCTCCCGTACGCCCCTCCCGTACGTACGCCGGACGGCCGGAAGGGGCGGCTCCCCCCGTGGGAACCGCCCCTTCCGGCTGACTGGCCGAACCAACTATACGTCAGGCGCGCTTGCCGAGCAGGTCGTCGACCTTGCCGCGGATCTCGTCCGTGGCCAGGCCCCGGATCGTCAGCGTGGTGCGGCGGCGCAGCACGTCGTCGGCCGTCTCGGCCCACTCGTGGTCGCGCGCGTACACGACCTGCGCCCAGATCTCCGGCGCGTCCGGGTGGATGCGCTCGGCGAGGGCGGCGTCCTCGTTGGCCAGGCGCGCGATGTCGAAGGAGAGCGAACCGTAGTGCGTGGCCAGGTGCTTGGCGGTGTCGGCCGCCATGCGCGGGCCGGGCGCCGGGCCGTCCACCATCAGGCGGTGGGCGACGGCGCGCGGGTTGGCTATGCCGGGCAGCGGCAGCTTGCCGGGCAGCGAGGAGATCGGCTCGAAGTCGTCACCGAGCGGACGGCCCGGCAGCTGCTCCAGCTTCTGCATCACCGTACGGCCGATGTGGCGGAAGGTCGTCCACTTGCCGCCGGCGACCGAGAGCATGCCGCCGCGGCCCTCGGTGACGACGGTCTCGCGCTTGGCCTTGGAGGTGTCGCCCGGGCCGCCGGGCAGGACGCGCAGACCGGCGAAGGAGTACGTGATCAGATCGCGCGAGAGCTGCTGGTCGCGGATGGAGAAGGCGGCCTCGTCCAGGATCTGGGCGGTGTCCTTCTCGGTGACCGCGACGTCCGCCGGGTCGCCCTCGAACTCCTCGTCCGTGGTGCCGAGCAGGAGCATGTCCTCCCACGGCAGGGCGAAGGTGATGCGGTACTTGTCGATCGGGGTGGCCAGCGCGGCCTTCCAGGGGGAGGTGCGCTTGAGGACCAGGTGCGCGCCCTTGGAGAGGCGGATGGAGGGGGCCGCGTTCGGGTCCTCCATCTTGCGCAGGTGGTCGACCCAGGGGCCGGTGGCGTTGAGCACCAGACGGGCGTCGACGCCGAACTCGTCGCCGGAGAGGCGGTCGCGCAGCTCCGCACCGGTGACCCGGCCCTTGGTGAAGCGCAGCCCGGTGACCTCGGCGTGGTTGAGCACGGCCGCGCCCGCGTCCACGGCGGCGCGGACCGTCATCAGGGCCATGCGCGCGTCGTTCATCTGGTCGTCGCCGTACACGGCCACGGCCTTCAGGTTGTCGGTGCGCAGCTCCGGCACGTCCTGCGCGGCCTTGGAGGGCGAGAGCAGGTGGCCGACGCCGTCACCGAAGGCGGAGAGCGCCGAGTAGGCGAAGACGCCCGCGCCCAGCTTGGCCGCGCCGTGCGGGCCGCCCTTGTAGACGGGCAGGTAGAAGGTGAGCGGGTTGGCGAGGTGCGGTGCCACCTGACGCGACACCGCACGCCGCTCGAAGTGGTTCTCGGCCACCAGCTTCACGGCACCGGTCTGCAGGTAGCGCAGACCGCCGTGCAGGAGCTTGGAGGAGGCCGAGGAGGTGGCGCCGGCGAAGTCGCCGGCGTCCACCAGGGCCACCCGCAGCCCGGACTGCGCGGCGTGCCAGGCAGTGGAGATGCCCAGGATGCCGCCGCCGATCACCAGGAGGTCGTACGTCGCCTTGGAAAGCTGCTCCCGAGTTTCGGCGCGGCTCGGAAGGGAGCCGGAGGCCGGGTGCGTCCCGAGGGCGGGGACGCTCTGCAGGGTGGTCATTTCGATTACTCCTCGTCCTCGATCCAGCCCATGGTCCGCTCGACGGCCTTGAGCCAGTTCTTGTACTCGCTGTCACGCTTGTCGGCGTCCATGCGAGGGGTCCATTCCGCCGCCCGGCGCCAGTTGGCGCGCAGCGCGTCGGTGTCCGGCCAGAAGCCGACGGCCAGACCGGCGGCGTAGGCGGCGCCGAGGCAGGTGGTCTCGGCGACCATCGGACGCACCACGGGCGCGTCCAGGAAGTCCGAGAGGGTCTGCATCAGCAGGTTGTTGGAGGTCATGCCGCCGTCGACCTTGAGCGCGGTCAGCTCGACGCCGGAGTCCTTGGTCATGGCGTCGGTGATCTCGCGGGTCTGCCAGGCGGTGGCCTCAAGAACGGCGCGCGCGATGTGCGCCTTGGTGACGTACCGGGTGAGACCGGCGATCACACCGCGGGCGTCGGAGCGCCAGTACGGGGCGAACAGGCCGGAGAAGGCCGGCACGAAGTAGGCGCCGCCGTTGTCCTCGACCGAGAGCGCCAGCGTCTCGATCTCCGCGGCGGTCTTGATCATGCCCATCTGGTCGCGCATCCACTGCACCAGCGAACCGGTGACGGCGATCGAGCCCTCCAGGGCGTAGACCGGCTTCTGCTCGCCGATCTGGTAGCCGACGGTGGTCAGCA
Organism: Streptomyces sp. cg36; assembly: GCF_041080675.1. NCBI lineage: Bacteria > Bacillati > Actinomycetota > Actinomycetes > Kitasatosporales > Streptomycetaceae > Streptomyces > Streptomyces cyclosori. The sequence continues at coordinate 6,401,843 of NZ_CP163520.1, forward strand.
GGCCGTTGTAGGAGTTGACGGGCTTGTCACCGGTGTTCATCAGCATGAAGGTGCCGGTGCCGTACGTGGACTTGGCCTCGCCCTCGGAGAAGCAGGTCTGGCCGAACAGGGCCGCCTGCTGGTCGCCGAGCGCGGAGGCGACCGGGACGCCGTCCAGGACGCCGCCCTTGGCGTGGCCGTACACCTCGGCGGAGGAGCGGATCTCGGGCAGCACGGCCGCCGGGATCTCCATCGACGACAGGATCTTGTCGTCCCACGCCATCTCGTGGAGGTTCATCAGCAGCGTGCGCGAGGCGTTGGTGACGTCCGTGACGTGCACACCGCCGTCGGTGCCGCCGGTCAGGTTCCAGATGACCCAGGAGTCCATGGTGCCGAAGAGGATGTCGCCGCGCTCGGCGCGCTCGCGCAGGCCCTCGACGTTGTCGAGCAGCCAGCGGACCTTGGGGCCGGCGAAGTACGAGGCGAGCGGCAGGCCCGTCTCGCGGCGGAAGCGGTCCTGGCCCACGTTGCGGCCGAGCTCGCGGCAGAGGGCGTCGGTGCGGGTGTCCTGCCACACGAGCGCGTTGTGCACGGGCTCGCCGGTGTTCTTGTCCCACAGCAGCGTGGTCTCGCGCTGGTTGGTGATGCCGATCGCCTTGACGTCGGCGGCGGTGATGCCGGCCTTGTCGATGGCGCCCGCCACGACCTCCTGGACGTTGGTCCAGATCTCGGCGGCGTCGTGCTCGACCCAGCCCGGCTTCGGGAAGATCTGCTCGTGCTCCTTCTGGTCGACCGAGACGATCCGGCCGTCCTTGTCGAACACGATGCAGCGGGAGGAGGTGGTGCCCTGGTCGATGGCCGCGATGAACGGGCCGTGGCCGTGCGAGGCGGTGGTGTGGGTGTCGCTCACGGGTGCTCCTGAAGTCTGAAGGTCTCTACGGCTCTGTCGCTGTACGGATCAGGCGAACGCGATGTTGTACAGGCCACCGGCGAGGGCGGCACCGGCCAGCGGGCCGACGACCGGCACCCAGGCGTAGCCCCAGTCCGAACCGCCCTTGTTGGGCAGCGGCAGCAGGGAGTGCACGATGCGCGGGCCGAGGTCGCGGAACGGGTTGATGGCGTAGCCGGTGGGGCCGCCGAGCGAGAGGCCGATGCCGACGACGACCAGCGAGGTGATCAGTACGCCGATGACGCCGAGGCCCTTGCCGTCGCCGTTGAGGCCCTGCGTGAGGATGGCCAGGACCAGCACGAACGTACCGATGATCTCGGTGGTGAGGTTCTGTATCGCGTTGCGGATCTCGGGGCCGGTGGAGAAGATCCCGAGCACCGGGCCGGCCGCGCTGCCGTTGTGCGGACCCTCGGCCGGCTTGGCGGCCTGGTCGACGGGCTTGACGATCTCCGGGTCCGTCATGTGCGCCTGGAACTGGCCGTAGTAGGCCAGCCAGACCAGCGTGGCGCCGATCATCGCGCCGAGCAGCTGCCCGGCGAGGTAGACCGGGACGTCGCTCCACTCGGTGCCGCCCTCGATGGCCAGACCCAGGGTCACGGCCGGGTTGAGGTGCGCGCCCGAGAGGGGGGCGGAGATGTAAGCGCCGGTGAGCACCGCGAAGCCCCACCCGAAGGTGATGGCGAGCCAGCCCGCGTTGCGTGCCTTGGAGCTCTTCAGCGTGACGGCGGCGCACACGCCACCGCCGAGCAGGATGAGAACGGCGGTACCGATGATCTCGCCGGTGAAGATGTCGGAGCTGGACACCCGCGACTCCTTTGTCCTTCGTCCAGGGGAAGGCGAACCACGGGTCACTCCGTTGGTCCGCGCCCTCACGTCGAGGGCTTGGCGGCCCTTGGCGTTGTCACACTCTAACTCGTATTGCCGTTAGGTGTTCGACAATGCCGACCGATGAACGGCAGTGTTGCTCCGGGGTTAAGTCGTCGTCAAGGGTTCTGTGACCGGTATCCCGATCGTTACCAGTCGGTATGTTCCGGCCACATGATCGAAAACTTTCGGCCGAGGTCGGAAGTGATCAGGACTGCGCGGAAACCAGCAGGTCAAGCGGCTGTCCACGGGGTTGCGGGGGCATCCGGGGCCTGCCGGGGGCCGTCGACGGTCCGCAGGGGCCGGCCGGGGCCCGCCGGGGGCTAGAAGCGCCCGGCGCCCAGGTCGCGCGAGACCGAGCGGGCGCAGTCGCGCACCGCCGCCACCAGCTCGGAGCGCACCTCGCCGTCCTTGCACACCCGCTCCACGGCCCCGGTCACGCCCACCGCGCCCACCGGCATCCGCCGCCGGTCGAAGATCGGCGCGGCCACCGAGGCCACCCCGTCCCAGGTCTCCTCCAGGTCGCTGGCCCAGCCGCGTGCCCGCGCCAGGTCCAGCAGCTCCTCGAAGCCCGCGGGCCCGGTCACCGTGCGCGGGGTGAAGGCGGTCCGCTCGCCGTCCACCGCCTCGGTGTGCGCCACCGGGTCGAAGGCGGAGAGGACCTTGCCCAGCGCGGTCGAGTGCAGCGGCTGCATGGCGCCGACCTCCAGCACCTGACGGCTGTCGTCGGGCCGGAAGACGTGGTGCATGATCAGCACGCCCTGCTGGTGCAGGACCCCCACGTACACGCTCTCGCCGCTGGAGCGCGCCAGGTCGTCCGTCCACACCAGGGCGCGGGCCCGCAGCTCGTGCACGTCCAGATAGCTGTTGCCCAGGCGCAGCAGCTCCGCGCCGAGCTGGTAGCGGCCCGACGCCGGGTCCTGCTCGACGAACCCCTCCGCCTGGAGGGTGCGCAGGATGCCGTGCGCGGTGCCCTTCGCGAGGCCCAGCGCGGAGGCCACCTCGGACAGGCCGAGCCGCCGCTCGCCGCCCGCGAGCAGCCGCAGCATTGCGGCCGCCCGTTCGAGCGACTGGATGTTCCGCGCCATCGCGCTTCCTCCACTTCGGAACGCTGAGTTCGACAATGCTGAACAGTATCGGCCGTTGTCGACCTCATGTCACCGTGATGGCGGCGTCCGCACCCGGCCGGCCCGTTCAGCGGGAGGACGGTCCGGGGCCACCCGCCCGTCACCCGCGCGGCCCCGGCGCGGTCTTGCCCCGTGGGACACCTGTGCCCACGCGGGCCCCGCCCGGTTACCCTGACCGGGTGCGGCCTCCCCTTGGAGACCGCAAAGCCGACAGCCGTCGCACTCCAGGGAGCACATCCATGGCCTCGTTGCCGACCCCTTCCGCCGACAGCCGGAACCGCGCCGACGCACTCCGCGAAGCGCTCGCCACCCGAGTGGTGGTGGCCGATGGAGCCATGGGCACCATGCTCCAGGCCCAGGACCCGACCCTGGAGGACTTCCAGGACCTCGAGGGCTGCAACGAGATCCTGAACATCACGCGGCCCGACATCGTGCGCTCGGTGCACCAGGAGTACTTCGCGGTCGGCGTCGACTGCGTGGAGACCAACACCTTCGGCGCCAACTTCTCCGCCCTCGGCGAGTACGACATCCCCGAGCGGGTGTACGAGCTGTCCGAGGCGGGCGCCCGGATCGCCCGCGAGGTGGCCGACGAGTTCACCGCGTCCACCGGACAGCAGCGCTGGGTGCTCGGCTCCATGGGCCCCGGCACCAAGCTGCCCACCCTCGGCCACGCCCCGTACACCGTCCTGCGCGACGCCTACCAGCAGAACGCCGAGGGCATGCTCGCGGGCGGCGCCGACGCGCTCCTGGTGGAGACCACCCAGGACCTGCTCCAGACCAAGGCCGCCATCCTCGGCGCCCAGCGCGCCCTCGACGTGGCGGGCTACCGGGTCCCGATCATCTGCTCGGTGACCGTCGAGACCACCGGCACCATGCTGCTCGGCTCCGAGATCGGCGCCGCGCTCACCGCGCTGGAGCCGCTCGGCATCGACATGATCGGCCTCAACTGCGCCACCGGCCCGGCCGAGATGAGCGAGCACCTGCGCTACCTCGCCCGCAACGCGCGGATCCCGCTCTCCTGCATGCCCAACGCCGGACTGCCCGTCCTCGGCAAGGACGGCGCGCACTACCCGCTCTCCGCGCCGGAGCTGGCGGACGCCCAGCAGACCTTCGTCAACGAGTACGGCCTCTCGCTGGTCGGCGGCTGCTGCGGCACCACGCCCGAGCACCTGCGCCAGGTCGTGGAGCGGGTGCGGGGCCTGGCCCCCACCGAGCGCCGTCCGCGCCCCGAGCCCGGCGCCGCCTCGCTCTACCAGAGCGTGCCGTTCCGCCAGGACACCGCGTACATGGCGATCGGCGAGCGCACCAACGCCAACGGCTCCAAGAAGTTCCGCGAGGCCATGCTGGAGGGCCGCTGGGACGACTGCGTGGAGATGGCCCGCGACCAGATCCGCGAGGGCGCCCACATGCTCGACCTCTGCGTCGACTACGTGGGCCGCGACGGCGTCGCCGACATGGAGGAGCTGGCGGGCCGCTTCGCCACCGCCTCCACCCTGCCGATCGTCCTGGACTCCACCGAGGTGAACGTCCTGCGTGCCGGACTGGAGAAGCTCGGCGGGCGCGCGGTCATCAACTCCGTCAACTACGAGGACGGCGACGGCCCCGAGTCCCGCTTCGCCAAGGTCACCGAGCTGGCGGTGGAGCACGGCGCCGCCCTGATCGCGCTGACCATCGACGAGGAGGGCCAGGCCCGCACCGTCGAGAACAAGGTCGCCATCGCCGAGCGGCTCATCGAGGACCTCACCGGCAACTGGGGGGTGCGCGAGTCGGACATCCTCATCGACTGCCTCACCTTCACCATCTGCACCGGCCAGGAGGAGTCCCGCAAGGACGGCATCGCCACCATCGAGGCGATCCGCGAGCTCAAGCGCCGCCGCCCGGACGTCCAGACCACGCTGGGCCTGTCCAACATCTCCTTCGGCCTCAACCCGGCCGCCCGCGTGGTGCTGAACTCCGTCTTCCTCGACGAGTGCGTCAAGGCGGGCCTGGACTCCGCGATCGTGCACGCCTCCAAGATCCTGCCCATCGCGCGGCTGGAGGAGGAGCAGGTCAAGGTCGCCCTCGACCTCATCCACGACCGCCGCGCGGAGGGCTACGACCCGCTCCAGCGGCTGATGGAGCTCTTCGAGGGCGTCAGCACCAAGTCGATGAAGGCGGGCAAGGCCGAGGAGCTCCTGGCCCTGCCGCTGGAGGAGCGCCTGCAGCGCCGGATCATCGACGGCGAGAAGAACGGCCTGGAGGCCGACCTCGACGAGGCGCTGGAGACCCGCCCGGCGCTCGACATCGTCAACGACACCCTCCTGGAGGGCATGAAGGTCGTCGGCGAGCTCTTCGGCTCCGGCCAGATGCAGCTGCCGTTCGTCCTGCAGTCCGCCGAGGTGATGAAGACCGCGGTGGCCCATCTGGAGCCGCACATGGAGAAGTCCGACGCGGAGGGCAAGGGCACCATCGTGCTGGCCACCGTGCGCGGCGACGTCCACGACATCGGCAAGAACCTCGTCGACATCATCCTCTCCAACAACGGCTACAACGTCGTCAACCTCGGCATCAAGCAGCCCGTCTCCGCGATCCTGGAGGCCGCCGAGGAGCACCGGGCCGACGTCATCGGCATGTCCGGGCTGCTGGTGAAGTCGACCGTGATCATGAAGGAGAACCTGGAGGAGCTCAACCAGCGCAAGCTGGCGGCCGACTACCCGGTGATCCTGGGCGGCGCGGCCCTCACGCGCGCGTACGTCGAGCAGGACCTGCACGAGATCTACGAGGGCGAAGTCCGCTACGCGCGCGACGCGTTCGAGGGGCTGCGCCTGATGGACGCGCTGGTCGCGGTGAAGCGCGGAGTGCCCGGCGCCACCCTGCCCGAGCTCAAGCAGCGCCGCGTGCCCAAGCGCGCCGCCGCCGTGGCCGAGGCGGAGGAGCCCGAGGGCTCGGTCCGCTCGGACGTGGCCGTCGACAACCCCGTCCCCGAGCCGCCGTTCTGGGGCACCCGGGTGATCAAGGGGATCGGCCTCAAGGAGTACGCGTCCTGGCTCGACGAGGGCGCCCTCTTCAAGGGCCAGTGGGGACTGAAGCAGAACCGGGCCGGTGACGGGCCGAGCTACGAGGAGCTCGCCGAGACCGAGGGCCGGCCGCGGCTGCGCGGCTGGCTGGAGCAGCTGCACACGCGCAACCTGCTGGAGGCGGCCGTCGTCCACGGCTACTTCCCGTGCGTCTCCAAGGGCGACGACCTGATCATCCTCAACGAGGACGGCTCGGAGCGGACCCGCTTCACCTTCCCGCGCCAGCGCCGGGGCCGCCGGCTCTGCCTCGCGGACTTCTTCCGCCCGGAGGAGTCCGGCGAGACCGACGTGGTCGGGCTCCAGGTGGTCACGGTCGGCTCGAAGATCGGCGAGGCCACGGCCGAGCTCTTCGAGGCCAACTCCTACCGCGACTACCTCGAACTGCACGGCCTGTCCGTGCAGTTGGCGGAGGCGCTGGCCGAGTACTGGCACGCCCGGGTGCGCGGCGAGCTCGGCTTCGGCGGGGAGGACCCGGCCGAGGTGCAGGACATGTTCGACCTGAAGTACCGGGGCGCGCGCTTCTCGCTGGGCTACGGGGCCTGCCCCGACCTGGAGGACCGCGCCAAGATCGCCGAGCTGCTCCGGCCCGAGCGGATCGGCGTCCACCTCTCCGAGGAGTTCCAGCTGCACCCCGAGCAGTCCACGGACGCCATCGTCATCCACCACCCGGAGGCGAAGTACTTCAACGCCCGCTGAGGCCCGGCCGGGTCCCCGGGTGCGCAAGACCGCCCGGGGACCGCGCCGAGCCGCTCCGAGGCCGTCCCAGGCCCGTTCCGCCGGGCTCCGGGCGGGCTCCAGCGGGCCGCGAGGAAACCCAGAGGCGTTCCGGCGCACCCGGACGTACACTTGTCGGTCCAGCGCAGGCCGGTTCCCCACCCTGGGAACCGGCCTTCTCGTCCCTCCAGGAGGTGTGCCCGGATGACCATCACGGTTCCCGCGCCCGATGTTCGTGCGGCGGAAGGCTCGGCCCTGCAGGCCGTCTTCCTGGACATGGACGGCACGCTGGTCGACACCGAGGGCTTCTGGTGGGAGGTCGAGGCCGAGGTCTTCGCCGCCCTCGGCCACCGGCTCGACGAGCGCTGGCGGGACGTGGTGGTGGGCGGCCCGATGAGCCGCAGCGCCGGCTTCCTCATCGAGGCCACCGGCGCCGACATCACGGTCCCCGAGCTGACGGTGCTGCTCAACGACGGCTTCGAGGCGCGCATCGGCCGCGGGGTGCCGCTGATGCCGGGCGCCGCCCGGCTGCTCGGCGAGCTCGCCGAGCACTCCGTGCCGACCGCCCTGGTCTCCGCCTCGCACCGGCGCATCATCGACCGCGTCCTGGACTCGCTCGGCCCGCGCCACTTCGCGCTCACCGTGGCCGGGGACGAGGTGGGGCGCACCAAGCCGCACCCCGATCCGTATCTGTTCGCCGCGGCCGGTCTCGGCGCGGACCCGACCAGATGCGCGGTCGTGGAGGACACCGCGACCGGGGTGGCCGCCGCCGAGGCCGCCGGGTGCCGGGTGGTGGCGGTGCCGTCCGTCGCGCCCATCGCGCCGGCCGCGGGCCGGGTCGTGGTGGATTCGCTCGAACAAGTCGATCTCGCATTTCTGCGCACCCTGATCACCCGGATGAACTGATCCGGACACTCAGCGTGCGCCTGTGAATGCGAGGGAAAACCGATCGCGTCCGGCCGTGCCTTTTCCGTGACCGCGCACAGCACGGGAACGGTTGAATTCGCGACAGGTCAAAGCGCGTCTCCCGGGTGACGTTCGTCACCCGGGATGCCATCACTGACCTGCGCAAGTGGCGCCTCCAAGCTCCCTGGAGGCGCCTTTGTGTCCTGTTTGGTGATCTCCTGTACGAAAGATTCCGCTGCATTGATATAGGTGGGCCGCTATTTCCAGCCACCGCGCGCCCGGTGAATCGAGCAGGCCCAGTACGGGCTTTCCCGGACCGCCCACTAATCTCGTCGCGAGAACTTCGCCGCACCCTCAACTGCCCCGGCACCCACCAAGCCGCCGGGCGCGCAGGTCCGATCGTACGTACCGGCCCGATCGCCCCCGCCCCGACCGGGCGGTCGCGGCGGAGTGACGCGTACACCGCTGTACCCCAGTGCCGGACACATAGGGAGATCGTCCAGGATGAACCGCAAGACTTTGGTGCTGCCGGCCGTAGTGGGCCTGCTCGCCCCCGTACTCGCCGCGTGTGGCGGGGCAGGAAGTGGGGGTGACGGCGGCAAGGCCATCGTCGTGGGCACCACCGACCAGTTCGTGGTCACCAAGGACGCGCCCGCTCCCTTCGACCCGGCCTACGCGTACGACACCGGCGCCTGGAACGTGCTCCGCCAGACCCTGCAGATGCTCGTCCACGTCCCGCGCGGCGGCGGCGAGCCCGTGCCGGACGCGGCCTCCAGCTGTGCGTTCACCGACAAGGAGAACGAGAGCTACCGCTGCAAGCTGCGCAGCGGCATCGAGTTCGCCGACGGCTCCAAGATGACCGCCGCCGACGTTCACTACTCGATCCAGCGCGTCCTGAACATCAAGGACGGCAACGGCCCGATCGCGCTCCTGGAAAACATCGACACGATGGAGACCAAGGGCGACGACGAGATCATCTTCCATCTGAAGACCCCGGACGCCACCTTCCCGTACAAGCTCGCGACGCCCGCCGCCGCGATCGTCCAGAAGGACAAGTACCCGGCGAAGAAGCTCCGCCCCGGCTTCGAGGTCGACGGCTCCGGCCCGTACACCCTGAAGGCCGAGTACAAGGGCGACCAGGTCGTCAAGGCCGTCTTCAGCAAGAACCCCAAGTACAAGGGCGACTTGAAGGTCAGCAACGACAAGGTCGAGCTGAAGTCGTTCGCCGACGCCGACTCGATGGGCGCCGAGCTGGAGTCCGGCAAGATCGACATGATGACCCGTTCCATGTCGCCGGAGCAGATCCAGAAGTACTCGGTCACCCCGCCCAAGAACGTCAACCTGGTCGAGATGCCCGGCCTGGAAATCCGCTACCTGGGCTTCAACACCAACGACCCGTCGGTGAAGAACAAGGCCGTCCGCCAGGCGATGGCCGCCGTCGTGGACCGCGGCGCGCTGGCCTCCAAGGTCTACGGCGCCACCGCCGAGCCGCTGTACTCGCTGATCCCGACCTCGATCGCCGGGCACACCAACTCGTTCTTCAACAAGTACGGCGAGCCCAGCAAGCAGAAGGCCGCCGGGATCCTGCGGTCCGCGGGCGTCTCCACCCCGGTCAAGCTGACGCTCAACTACACGAACGACCACTACGGCCCGGGTACCGCCAAGGAGTTCCAGATCCTGCGGGACCAGCTGAACGCCACCGGGCTCTTCGCCACCACCCTCAAGGCGACCGACTGGCCCAAGTACCGTCCGGCGCAGAAGGCCGGCGACTACGCCGTCTACGGCCTCGGCTGGTTCCCCGACTTCCCGGACCCGGACAACTACGTCGCGCCCTTCCTCGGCCGCGACAACTTCCTCAACTCGCCGTACTCCAACGTCGAGGTGCGCAACACCCTGATCCCCGAGTCCCGCGTGGCGGCCGACCGCAACCAGGCCGCCAAGCCGTTCGAGAAGATCCAGGACATCGTCGCCAACGACGTCCCGGTGCTGCCGCTGTGGCAGGGCAAGCAGTACATCGCCGCCCGCAGCGAGATCACCGGTACCGAGTGGGCGCTCAACTCCTCGGCCGACCTCCAGCTCTGGGAGCTGAGCCGCGGCGTGAAGTAACGCAGTACCCGGCCGCGACCACCACGTGCCGGCACGCAATTTCAGTGAGGCCGGGGCCCGGCGCATCCGGGTCCCGGCCGAGCAAGGACTGTGAGGCACTCGCACGTGAAGATACGGAACCGATGGCTGACGGCCCCGCTCGCCGCGGGAGTCGCGGCCGGTCTCCTCAGTGGCTGCGGCTCCGAGGCCGGCTCCTCCTCCGGGAGCGGTGAGTCGGTGGTCATGGGGATGTCGGACGACATCCAGGCCATCGACCCGGCGTCCGGCTACGACCCGGGCTCCTGGCTGCTGTTCAACAACGTCTTCCAGTCGCTGCTGAGCTTCCCCAAGGGCAGCTCCACCCCGCAGCCGGAGGCCGCCGAGCGGTGCTCCTTCGACAAGGGCGGCTCCCAGGTCTTCCGCTGCCTCCTGCGCTCCGGGCTGAAGTTCTCCAACGGTCACGCCCTGACCTCGAAGGACGTCAAGTTCTCGTTCGAGCGGGTGCTGCGCATCAACGACCCCAACGGGCCGGCGCCGCTGCTCTCCACCCTCGGCAGGATCGACACCCCGGACGAGCTGACCGTCGTCTTCCACCTCAAGGTGCCGGACGCCACCTTCCCCAGCAAGATCGCCTCCGGCGCGGGCTCCATCGTCGACAGCGAGACCTACCCGGCGGGCAAGCTCCGCACCGACGGCAAGGCGATCGGCTCGGGCGTCTACAAGCTCGACGCGTTCGGCGAGAAGCAGGCCAGCTTCTCCGTGAACTCCAGCTACAAGGGCACCGCCAAGGTCAAGAACTCCGGCATGACCATGAAGCTCTTCCACGGCAGGCAGAAGGAGCTGGCCCAGGCGCTGCGCGACGGCGACATCGACCTCGCCTACCGCGGCCTCACCGCCAAGGACATCGCCGACCTCCAGGCGTCCAGCGTGGCCGACAAGAAGGGCATCAAGGTCGTCGAGGGCACCAGCGCCGAGGTGCAGCACCTGGTCTTCAACATGAGCGACCCGGTGGCCGGGAAGCTCGCCGTCCGCAAGGCCGTCGCCTACCTGGTGGACCGCGAGGCCCTGGTGCGCGATGTCTACAAGTCGACGGCGACGCCGCTCTACTCGATCGTGCCGTCCGGCATCACCGCCCACAGCACCTCGTTCTTCGACACCTACGGCGGCAGCCCGGACCCCGCGAAGGCCCGTCAGGTCCTGCACAAGGCGGGTCTGACCGGCAAGGTGAAGCTCACCCTGTGGTCGACCCCGATCCGCTACGGGCCGGGCACCGACGACGAGCTCAAGGCGATCGCCAAGCAGCTCAACGACAGCGGCCTGTTCGAGGCGGACGTGAAGTCCGTCGACTTCAAGCAGTACGAGCAGGACATCGCGGCGGGCAAGTACGGCGTGTACGTGAAGGGCTGGATCCCCGACTACCCGGACCCGGACAACTTCACCTCGCCGTTCTTCGGCAAGGGCAACGTCCTGTCGAACCACTACGTCAACAAGACGGTCACCGACGAGATCATCCCGTCGACGTCCGCCACCGAGGACCGCGCGGCCACCGAGGCCGAGTTCACCCGCCTCCAGGACACCGTCGCCAACGACGTGCCGATCCTGCCGCTGTGGCAGGGCAAGCAGTACGCGGTGGCCCACGAGGGCGTGGTCGGCCTGGAGTGGACCCTGGACCCCTCGACGGTGTTCCGCTTCTGGGAGATCAGCAAGGCGTGAGGGCGGGCGCCGGGCGGGCGGCCCCCGCCCGGCGCACCGGCCGGGCCGCTCGCGCGCCCGGCAGGTGCGACCGGGCCGCTACTGCGCGCCCGGCCGCACCAGGCCGCTCTCGTACGCGTACACCGCGGCCTGGACCCGGTCGCGCAGGCCCAGCTTGGTCAGGACGTGGCCGACGTGGGTCTTCACCGTCGTCTCGCTGACGAACAGGTCGGCCGCGATCTCCGCGTTGGAGAGCCCGCGCGCCACCAGCTTCAGCACCTCGACCTCGCGGTCGGTCAGGGTGTGCAGGGTGTCCGGGACGGGCTCCTCGCCCGAGGGCAGGTGGTCCGCGTACTTGTCGAGCAGCCGGCGCGTGATCGACGGGGCCAGCATCGCCTCGCCCGCCGCCACCACCCGGATCGCCTGCACCAGCTCGTTGGCGGGCGCGTCCTTCAGCAGGAAGCCGCTGGCGCCCGCCTTCAGCGCCTCCACCACGTACTCGTCGAGGTCGAAGGTGGTCAGCACCAGCACCTTGGCCGGGCCGTCCTTGCCGGGGCCGCTGATCTGGCGGGTCGCCTCCACCCCGTCCATCCGGGGCATCCGGATGTCCATCAGCACCACATCGGGCTGGAGCGCCCGCACCTGGTCGAGGGCCTGGAGGCCGTCGCCGGCCTCGCCCACCACCGCGATGTCCTGCTCGGCCTCCAGGATCATCCGGAAACCGGTGCGCAGCAGCGGCTGGTCGTCGACCAGTAGGACGCGGATCGCCACGGGGGTACTCCTCATCAGGATTGCTGGACGCGGCCCATTCTGCCCTGTTCGGCCCCTGTCGCTCCGGCCGGGACCCGGGACCCGGGGCGGGCCGTCGCCCTTCAGCCTGCGGATTCCGCGGCGGGAGCGGAAGTGAGCGGATAGACCGGGGGAGTCCCGCCGAATTCGGGGCAGACCGCCTGGTGGTCGCACCATCCGCACAGCTTGGTCGGCCGCGGGCGCCAGTCACCCGTCTCGGTGGCCAGCCGGATCGCCTCCCACAGCGCGTGCAGCTTGCGCTCCACCTGCTGGAGGTCGGCCTCCACCGGGTCGTACGTCAGCACGTCACCGCTGCCCAGATAGACGAGCTGGAGGCGGCGGGGCAGTACGTCCTTCAGCCGCCAGACCACCAGCGCGTAGAACTTCATCTGGAAGAGGGCGCCCTCCGCGTACTCCGGACGGGGGGCCTTGCCCGTCTTGTAGTCGACGATCCGGACCTCGCCGGTCGGCGCCACGTCCACCCGGTCGATCACCCCGCGCAGCCGCAGCCCCGACGCCAGCTCCGTCTCGACGAAGAACTCGCGCTCCACCGGCTCCAGCCGGGTCGGGTCCTCCAGCGAGAACCACCGCTCCACCAGCCGCTCGGCCTCCGCCAGCCACTGGCCGAGCCGCTCGCCCCCGGTGTCCTCGGCGAACAGCTCGCCCAGCTCCGGCCGGGCCTCCAGCAGCCGGTCCCACTGGCCGGGGATCATCGCCTTGGCACGCGGAACCGTCCGCTCCGCCGCCGGGTCGTCGAAGAGGCGCTCGAGCACCGCGTGGACCAGCGTCCCCCGGGTGGCCGCCGGGCTGGGCTTCTCGGGGAGGCGGTCGATCACCCGGAACCGGTACAGCAGGGGGCACTGCATGAAGTCGTTCGCCCGCGACGGCGACAGCGACGTCGGCCGCCGGTCCGGCGCGGCCCCCTCGGTGCTCGTAGTCATGACACAGACCCTACGGCCCGCCACTGACAGCGAGCGGAATACCATCGACGACGAGCCCCCTGACACTGCATGATCGTGACAGAAGCACTGACGAAGGGACACCGTGGACGAGAGCGGCGACAGCAAAAGGCCGCAGTCCGGCGCGGGCGAGGAGGAAAGCGGCGCCGCGCCCGACGGCGGCAGGTCGCCCCGCGGACGGGAGCCGGGCGGCGGAATCCTGATGGGGCGCCCCTTCGGCGTCCCGGTCTACGTCGCGCCCAGCTGGTTCCTGGTCGCCGCCCTGATCACCTGGGTCTTCGGCGGCCAGCTCGACCGCGTGCTGCCCGAGCTCGGCGCGGCCCGCTATCTGGTCTCGCTGTTCTTCGCGGTCGCCTTCTACGCCTCGGTCCTGGTCCACGAGCTGGCCCACACCGTCGCCGCGCTCCGCTTCAAGCTGCCGGTCCGTCGCATCCAGCTCCAGTTCTTCGGCGGGGTCTCGGAGATCGAGAAGGAGACCGAGACGCCCGGCCGCGAGTTCGTGCTCGCCTTCGTCGGCCCGCTGCTCTCCCTGGTCCTGGCCGGGCTGTTCTACCTGGGGATGCTGGCGGTGGAGCCCGGCACGGTGCCCGGGGTGCTGCTCGCCGGGCTGATGATCTCCAACCTGATCGTGGCCGGCTTCAACCTGCTGCCCGGGCTGCCGCTGGACGGCGGCCGGATGCTCCGCGCCGTGGTGTGGAAGATCACCGGCAAGCCCATGAGCGGCACCGTCGCCGCCGCCTGGGTGGGCCGCGCGCTCGCCGTCACCGTCCTCATCGGCCTGCCGCTGCTCACCCAGACCGGGGTGCTCGGCAACGCGCCGGAGGAGGTCGACGGGATGGACACCGTCACCGACGCGCTGCTCGCCGCCATCCTCGCCGCGATCATCTGGACCGGCGCGGGCAACAGCCTGCGCATGGCCCGGCTGCGCGAGCACCTGCCCGAGCTGCGCGCCCGCAACCTCACCCGCCGGGCCGTCCCGGTCGAGTCCGACACCCCGCTCTCCGAGGCGCTGCGCCGGGCCAACGAGGCGGGGGCGCGCGCCCTGGTCGTCGTGGACGGCCACGGCGACCCCACCGGCCTGGTCCGCGAGGCCGCCATCGTCGGGGTGCCCGAGCACCGCCGCCCCTGGGTCGCGGTCAGCGGGCTCTCCCAGGACCTCACCGACGGCATGCGCGTCCCGGCCGAGCTCGCGGGCGAACCGCTGCTCGACAAGCTCCGCGCCACCCCCGCCACCGAGTACCTGGTGGTCGAGGAGACCGGCGAGATCTACGGGGTGCTCTCGGCGGCCGATGTCGAGAAGGCGTTCGTGGCCGCCATGGCCCGCCCCACCGCGTAGGGACCGCGGCCCGGGGCCCATCCGCCCCGGGGCCCACCCGCCCCCGGGCCCATCTGCCCGGGGCCCAGCATCAGGGGCCACCGCCCGGGGCCCATCCGCCCGGGGCCCGGACGCCCGGGCCGGCACCCTTCGCCGCAGGCCCGGGGCGGTCGCGCGGCGGCCCTGGCGTTCCGCGCCCGACCGGGCCGGTACCCTGTTCGTATGTCCGAACCGACCGGTGCCGCCCGCCGTCGCGGGCCCTTCAAGGTCGGGGACCAGGTCCAGCTCACCGACCCCAAGGGACGCCACTACACGTTCACGCTCGAAGCCGGGAAGAACTTCCACACCCACAAGGGTTCCTTCCCGCACGACGAGCTGATCGGTGCTCCCGAGGGCAGTGTTGTCCGTACCACGGGAAACGTCGCCTACCTCGCGCTGCGCCCCCTGCTCCCCGACTACGTCCTGTCCATGCCCCGCGGCGCCGCCGTGGTCTACCCCAAGGACGCGGGGCAGATCCTGGCCTTCGCCGACATCTTCGCCGGCGCGCGCGTCGTCGAGGCGGGCGTGGGCTCCGGCTCGCTCAGCGCCTTCCTGCTGCGCGCCATCGGCGACCACGGCATGCTCCACTCCTACGAGCGCCGCGCGGACTTCGCCGAGATCGCCCAGCAGAACGTGGAGCGCTACTTCGGCGAGCCGCACCCCGCCTGGCAGCTCACCGTGGGCGACCTCCAGGACAACCTGTCGGACACCGACGTCGACCGCGTCATCCTGGACATGCTCGCCCCCTGGGAGTGCCTGGACGCCGTCTCCAAGGCGCTGGTGCCCGGCGGAATCCTCTGCTGCTACGTGGCCACCACCACCCAGCTGTCGCGCACCGTCGAGGCGATCCGCGAGATCGGCTGCTTCGCCGAGCCGCAGCCGTGGGAGTCGATGATCCGCAACTGGCACGTCGAGGGCCTGGCCGTCCGCCCCGACCACCGGATGATCGGACACACCGGCTTCCTCGTCACCGCCCGCCGCCTGGCGGACGGCGTCGAGCCCCCGCTGCGCCGCCGCCGCCCCGCCAAGGGCGCGTACGGAGACGACTACGAGGGCCCCAACAAGGACTGACGGACCCGTCAGCACAACGCATCGGCGCCGCCGCCGAGTTCCCGCGCACACCGGGGAACTCGGCGGCGGCGCTTTCACGTTGACTCCATGGACCACGGTCCGTCACAGCCCCGGACCCCGCTGTTCCGCGCGGCTGTGACGTGTGGCACGATGCTGGCCACCCCCGCACCCGCACCACGCTTCACAGGAGACCTCCCGCGTGCAGAACGCCGCCGTCCCCGAGCTCGCGCACACCCACGCCCGCCCGGTGCACTGGCTGGCCACGGCCGCCGCGATGGCCGCGGTGGTGGCGCTGGCCGGCTGGCTCCAGCCGGACGCCGCCAAGGCGTCCCAGGGCGCCCCGGGGCCCTCGGGGGCGCACCCGGCCGCCGCGCCCGCCCCGGACGCCGCGGCGGTGGCGTACCCGCTGGAGTGCGGTCCGGTGGGCACCCGGATCGTCGCCCGCGCCCAGGGCGACCTCGACGGCGACGGAAACCCGGAGACGGTGGCCGTGGTCCAGTGCGACGCGGGCTCGGGCACCCCGCCGAGCGGTGTCTACGTACTGACCCGCTCCGCCGTGCGCGGCGCCCCGCCGCGGCTGGTCGCCACGCTGGCCGACCCGGCGGAGAAGCTCGGCGTCTCGGACCTCTCCGTCCAGGAGGGTGCCGTCACGGCCACCCTCCACGGCTACTCGTCGTCGAGCGTGCCCCGCTGCTGCCCGGACCAGGTGCGGCACGTCAAATGGCGCTGGCAGGGCGGCAAGTTCGTGCGGAGCACCCGGTCCGGAGCGCTCGCCGCCTGACGCAGAGTGGCGGAGCGGTTACGTACGGTTTCAGTCGGCGTCCGGGCCGTAGACCTCGACCCTGTCCGAAACCCTTCGTACGTGAATGCAGTCGCCCGGGCAGTCCTTGGCCGAGTCGACGACGTCCTGGAGCAGCGGCAGCGGGACGGGCGTCACCGCGCCGACGGTCTGGAGCAGCTCGTCCTCGGGGCTCTTCACGTACGCGAGGCCGTCGATGTCCAGCTCGAAGACCTCGGGCGCGTACTGGACACAGATCCCGTCGCCGGTGCAGAGCTCCTGGTCGATCCAGACCTCAAGAGCGTCGTTCATGTCGCCTGCCGTTCCCGCGCGGTGCTGTGTTCGTTCGATGGCGCCCCACCCGTGGGGGCGGCCGAGCAATCGGTGCCAGTCCTGACGGGTGTTGACCGACTCGACGATACAACCGCCCGCTTTTAGATGTTGGTGGGTGGGTATCCACCTGGCGTGAGGGAGAGCGCAAGGGTGAAGATCGGACACACCCCGAGGTCTTTGTGATCTAGGGGTTTCAATCACCACCCGCCCAGGTAGGGTCAGGAAGCGTCCAGCTCCCCTTGGAGGAGGTGAGGACCGTGGCAGCCCACGACGACGACATCAACCGCGGCATCCGGCCCGGGCGGGGGTCTGAGGACCCAGCCGGCCAGGTTGCCTATCTAGAGCAGGAAATCGCCGTCCTGCGACGCAAGCTCGCCGACTCTCCGCGTCATACGAGGATTCTCGAAGAGCGGATCGTCGAGCTGCAGACCAACCTGGCGGGCGTGTCCGCGCAGAACGAGCGGCTCGCCAACACCCTCCGTGAGGCCCGGGACCAGATCGTGGCCCTCAAGGAGGAGGTCGACCGGCTCGCACAGCCGCCGGCCGGCTTCGGTGTCTTCCTGCAGTCCAACGAGGACGGCACGGCGGACATCTTCACCGGGGGCCGCAAGCTCCGGGTGAACGTCAGCCCCGGCGTCGAGCTCGACGAGCTCCGGCGCGGCCAGGAAGTCATGCTCAACGAGGCGCTCAACGTGGTCGAGGCCATGGAGTTCGAGCGCGCCGGGGACATCGTCACCCTCAAGGAGATCCTGGAGGACGGCGAGCGCGCCCTGGTGGTCGGGCACACCGACGAGGAAAGGGTGGTGAGGCTCGCCGAGCCGCTCCTGGACATCACCATCCGCCCCGGCGACGCCCTGCTGCTCGAACCCCGCTCCGGCTACGTGTACGAAGTGGTGCCCAAGAGCGAGGTCGAGGAACTGGTCCTCGAAGAGGTCCCGGACGTCGACTACGACAAGATCGGCGGCCTCGGCGGCCAGATCGAGATGATCCGCGACGCGGTCGAGCTCCCGTACCTCTACCCCGACCTCTTCAAGGAGCACGAACTGCGGCCCCCGAAGGGCATCCTGCTCTACGGCCCGCCCGGCTGCGGCAAGACGCTCATCGCGAAGGCCGTCGCCAACTCGCTCGCCAAGAAGGTCGCCGAGGTGACCGGCCAGCCCGCGGGGAAGAGCTACTTCCTCAACATCAAGGGCCCCGAGCTCCTCAACAAGTACGTCGGCGAGACCGAGCGGCACATCCGCCTGGTCTTCCAGCGGGCCCGGGAGAAGGCGAGCGAGGGCACCCCCGTCATCGTCTTCTTCGACGAGATGGAGTCCCTCTTCCGCACCCGCGGATCCGGTGTCAGCTCGGACGTGGAGAACACCATCGTCCCCCAGCTGCTCGCCGAGATCGACGGTGTGGAGGGGCTGGAGAACGTCATCGTCATCGGCGCCTCCAACCGCGAGGACATGATCGACCCGGCCATCCTGCGCCCCGGGCGCCTGGACGTGAAGATCAAGATCGAGCGGCCGGACGCCGAGGCGGCCAAGGACATCTTCGCCAAGTACCTCACGGCGACGCTGCCCCTGCACTCGGACGACCTGTCCGAGCACAGCGGATCCAAGGACGCCGCGGCCCACGCGATGATCCAGTCCGTGGTGGAGCAGATGTACGCGGAGTCCGAGGAGAACCGCTTCCTGGAAGTCACGTACGCCAACGGTGACAAGGAAGTCCTGTACTTCAAGGACTTCAACTCCGGCGCCATGATCCAGAACATCGTGGACCGGGCCAAGAAGATGGCCATCAAGGCTTTCCTCGACCACAACCAGAAGGGCATCCGGGTCTCCCACCTCCTCCAGGCGTGCGTGGACGAGTTCAAGGAGAACGAGGACCTGCCCAACACCACCAACCCCGACGACTGGGCCCGGATCTCCGGAAAGAAGGGCGAGCGGATCGTGTTCATCCGCACGCTGGTCACCGGAAAGCAGGGCGCGGACACCGGACGCTCCATCGACACGGTGGCCAACACCGGTCAGTACCTGTAGAACACGGGGCGGCTGCGGGTGCCCGACCGGGCATCCGCAGCCGACTGCTTTTCCGGCCAAAAACAGGCCACCGACAGACCAAGAGCAATGACGGAATTGATCTCCCCACCAGCGCAAAGGCGTTCTAGGCTCTTCCGTACCGCCGAGTCGCGCAGTGCGGGGACGGGCACCGCACACGCACCGGAGAAACAGCGGTACTTGAGCGCCGCTCCCGGAGGGGAGCGCCGCCGGGCAAGGAGGGCCGCATGACCGTACGGCGAGTAATGGGCATCGAGACGGAGTACGGCATCTCCGTCCCCGGCCACCCCAACGCCAATGCCATGCTCACCTCGTCCCAGATCGTCAACGCCTACGCGGCGGCGATGCACCGGGCGCGCCGCGCCCGCTGGGACTTCGAGGAGGAGAACCCGCTGCGGGACGCCCGCGGCTTCGACCTCGCCCGCGAGGCCGCCGACTCCAGCCAGCTCACCGACGAGGACATCGGCCTCGCCAACGTCATCCTCACCAACGGGGCACGGCTCTACGTCGACCACGCGCACCCCGAGTACAGCTCGCCGGAGGTCACCAATCCGCGCGACGCCGTCCTGTGGGACAAGGCGGGCGAGCGCATCATGGCCGAGGCGGCCGAGCGGGCCGCGCAGCTCCCCGGCGCCCAGCCGATCCACCTCTACAAGAACAACACCGACAACAAGGGCGCCTCCTACGGCACGCACGAGAACTACCTGATGAAGCGGGAGACCCCGTTCTCGGACATCGTGCGCCACCTCACGCCGTTCTTCGTCTCGCGCCAGGTCGTCACCGGGGCCGGCCGCGTCGGCATCGGCCAGGACGGCCATGAGCACGGCTTCCAGATCAGCCAGCGCGCGGACTACTTCGAGGTGGAGGTGGGCCTGGAGACCACCCTGAAGCGGCCCATCATCAACACCAGGGACGAGCCGCACGCCGACGCCGAGAAGTACCGCAGGCTGCACGTGATCATCGGCGACGCCAACCTCTCCGAGATCTCGACGTACCTCAAGCTCGGCACCACCTCGCTGGTGCTGGCCATGATCGAGGACGGCTTCATCAACGTCGACCTCGCCGTCGACCAGCCGGTGCGCACCCTGCACCAGGTCTCGCACGACCCGGACCTGCGCCACCTGGTCACGCTCCGCAGCGGTCGCACCCTGACCGCCGTACAGCTCCAGATGGAGTACTTCGAGCTCGCGCGCAAGTACGTGGAGGAGCGGTTCGGGGCCGACGCCGACGAGCAGACCAAGGACGTGCTCGGGCGCTGGGAGGACGTGCTCAACCGGCTGGAGAACGATCCGATGAGCCTGGCCGGCGAGCTCGACTGGATCGCCAAGCGGGAGCTGATGGAGGGCTACCGGCGGCGGGACGGCCTCGGCTGGGACGCGGCCCGGCTCCACCTCGTCGACCTCCAGTACGCGGACGTGCGGGCCGAGAAGGGCCTCTACAACCGTCTGGTGGAGCGCGGCAGGATGAAGCGCCTGCTGGACGAGCCCGCGGTCGTCCGGGCCGGGACGACGCCCCCGGAGGACACCAGGGCCTACTTCCGCGGCCGGTGCCTGGAGCAGTACGCGGACGACGTCGCGGCGGCCTCCTGGGACTCGGTGATCTTCGACCTGCCGGGCCGGGACTCGCTCCAGCGCGTACCGACCCTGGAGCCGCTTCGCGGAACGCGTAATCACGTCAAGGAGCTGCTGGACCGGTGCCGCACGGCCGAGGATCTGGTCCGGGTGCTCTCGGGCGGCTGACCCGCGGCTGAAAAGCCGGTGACGGGGGAAACACAGTGGTAGGCCCCGCACGTTCCATGAAGTGCGGGGCCGATGTCGGGCCCTGCTTGTAGGGTCTGATCAAGGACATCGAACCGAGCGGGGTGAGGTAGATGGCGACCAAGGACACCGGCGGCGGACAGCAGAAGGCCACGCGTTCCACCGAGGAGGTCGAGGAGCAGACCCAGGACGCGCAGGCTTCCGAGGACCTCAAGGAGCGCCACGAGAAGCTCTCGGACGACGTGGACTCGGTGCTGGACGAGATCGACGACGTGCTCGAGGAGAACGCCGAGGACTTCGTGCGCAGCTTCGTTCAGAAGGGTGGACAGTAGTCCACGGATGTGAACGGCGGGGGGTGTCCGCGAGGGGGCGACGGCCCCTTGCGGCGGGCCGTCACCCGGCGCGGCCAACCCGCCCTGCCTCCCTCGCCGTTCATGTGGATCACCGCCACGAGACGGGTAAGGTCCGTGGCGTACGGTGCTTCAACTGCAATTCGGCCATCGGCAAGTTGGGAGACGATCCCGACACTGTTCGTCGGGCTGCCGCCTACCTGGAGGGAACCTCGTGGAAGCCAACACTCGTGGCACAGGGCGTCTACCAGCTGCCTTCCTGACGCCGGGCTCGTCCTCGTTCATGGACTTCCTGTCCGCGCACTCCCCGGAGATGCTGCCGGGCAAGCGGGTCCTGCCGCCCGTGCAGGGGCACGTGGAGGCGCCGCACGGCACCACCATCGTCGCGGCCACCTTCCCCGGCGGCGTGGTGCTCGCCGGTGACCGGCGGGCGACGATGGGCAACATGATCGCCCAGCGCGACATCGAGAAGGTCTTCCCGGCCGACGAGTACTCGGCGGTCGGCATCGCGGGCACCGCGGGCCTCGCGGTGGAGATGGTCAAGCTCTTCCAGCTGGAGCTGGAGCACTTCGAGAAGGTCGAGGGCACCACCCTCTCCCTGGAGGGCAAGGCCAACCGGCTGTCCACCATGATCCGCGGCAACCTCGGCATGGCCATGCAGGGCCTGGCGGTCGTCCCGCTCTTCGCGGGGTACGACGTGGACCGCGAGAAGGGCCGCATCTTCTCGTACGACGTCACCGGCGGCCGTTCCGAGGAGCACGGCTTCGCGGCCACCGGCTCGGGTTCGATCTTCGCCCGGGGTTCGATGAAGAAGCTGTACCGCGACGACCTGACCGAGCAGCAGACGACGACCCTGGTCGTCCAGGCGCTCTACGACGCGGCGGACGACGACTCGGCGACCGGCGGTCCCGATGTCGCCCGCCGGATCTATCCGATCGTCACCGTCATCAGCGACGAGGGCTTCCGGAGACTGACCGAGGCGGAGTCCTCCGAGCTCGCCCGCTCGATCCTGGAGCGGCGGCTGGAGCAGCCCGACGGCCCGCGTGCCGCGCTGCTCTGATGCCTTCGAGGCCGTTGAGATGACCCCGCCACTGACAGAAAGGGACGGATAGCCGGTGTCGACGCCGTTCTATGTCTCACCCCAGCAGGCCATGACCGACCGCGCGGAGTACGCCCGCAAGGGCATCGCGCGCGGCCGCAGTCTGGTCGTGCTGCAGTACGCCGACGGCATCGTCTTCGTCGGCGAGAACCCGTCCCGCGCGCTGCACAAGTTCAGCGAGATCTACGACCGGATCGGCTTCGCCGCCGCCGGCAAGTACAACGAGTACGAGAACCTCCGCATCGGCGGTGTGCGCTACGCCGACCTGCGTGGATACACCTACGACCGCGACGACGTGACCGCCCGCGGGCTGGCCAACGTCTATGCCCAGACGCTGGGCACCATCTTCTCCAGTGTCGGCGAGAAGCCGTACGAGGTGGAGCTGGTCGTCGCCGAGGTCGGGGCCACGCCGGAGGAGGACCAGATCTACCGGCTGCCGCACGACGGCTCGATCGTGGACGAGCACGGCTCGGTCGCGGTCGGCGGCAACGCCGAGCAGATCAGCACCTTCCTGGACCAGCGCCACCAGGACGGCATGTCACTGGCGGAGGCGCTGAAGCTGGCCGTGCAGGCGCTCTCCAACCAGGCCAACGGGGCCGACCGGGAGATCCCGGCGGAGCGCCTGGAGGTCGCGGTCCTGGACCGTACGAGGCCGCAGCAGCGCAAGTTCAAGCGGATCGTGGGCCGTCAGCTCTCCCGGCTGCTCCAGACGGAAGAGGCGAGCGCCGAGCCCACCGAGGTGCCCTCGGACAACGAGGAGCAGTAGCGCGGGCGGTCACCCGCCACCCCGTGCCCCGCCGTCGCCGACGGCGGGGCACGGGCGCGTTCAGCCGGCGGGCGGGGCCGTGGAGCCCCGGACGACCAGGGAGACGGGCAGATCGCCGTGCTCGGGCTCACGGCCCTCCAGGACGGCCAGCAGCGCCGCCATGCCCCGCTCGCCGACCCGCTCGGCGGGGAGCTGGACGGTGGTGAGCTCGGGCTCCAGGGCGGTGGCGAGGGCGAGGTCGTCGAACCCGGCCACCGAGACGTCGTCGGGGACGCGCAGCCCGAGCCGCCGGGCGGCCTTGCAGGCCCCGGCGGCCAGGATGTCGTCGTCGCAGATCAGCGCGGTCGGGCGGGGGCCGGGCCGGGTCAGGGCGTGCTCGGCCGCGCGCCGTGCGGCGTCGACGGTGAGCGCGGCGGGCACGGTGGCCACCTCCGCGTCGGGCGCCGCGCGCAGGGCGTCGGCCAGGGCCCGGCCGCGCACCCGGAAGGTCCAGGAGTCGACGGCCGAGGCGAGATGGACGAACCTGCGGTGGCCGAGCCCCAGCAGATGCTCCGTCACCTGCCGTATCCCGTCGGCGATGTCGAGGTTGACGTGGGCGGCGGGTCCGCTCTCGCCGGGGTCGCTGTCGAGCATCACCAGCGGCAGCCCGGTGCCGCGCAGGGAGGCGAGGGCGTCGGCGGCCATCGAGGAGGCGATGACGCCGTCGAGGGCGGCGGCGGCCGAGTCGAACGGGTCGCGCGCGGGGCCCACCCCGTCGGGGGAGGGGTAGAGGACCACCCCGAAGCCGTGCTCGGCGGCGACCCGGGCCGCGCCGGAGTAGACCCGGGCGAAGAACTCGTTGGTCAGCGCGGGCACCACCAGCAGCGCGGTCCGGGTGCGGCCCAGGCGCAGGCTGCGGGCGGCGAGGTTGGGCCGGTAGCCGAGCTCGCGGGCGGCCTGCCGGACGAGCCCGGCGGTGCGCTCGGAGACCCGCCCGCGCCACTTGTCGCCGAGCACCAGGGAGACGGTGGCCTGCGAGACCCCGGCGGCCCGGGCGACGTCCCGGCTGGTCGGCTGGGGTTTCACTGGGCCTCCGCACACGGTCGCAGCCCGGTCGTCGGCTGCCGGGTGTCAGGGTCGATCGTAGTTTCCGGGTGGACCCCGGGGTTGTCGACATGATACGTATGACCTCGGAAGTTATACGTAAAACCTATGGGCTGGCCCACCGAGCGAGAGGCGATCATGGCGGCGGGATATCTGGAGATCCTCCGGACACGGCACGCGGCGCGACTGCTGGTGGGGACGCTGACGGGCCGGCTGCCCAACGCGACCGCGGCCATCGCCGTGGTCCTCTTCGTGCGCGCCGAGGGCGGCAGCTACTCGCTGGCGGGCGCCCTCACCGCGGTGTACGGGCTGGCCAACGCGGTCGGACAGCCGCTGCTGGGACGGGCCGTCGACCTGTACGGGCAGTTCCGGGTGATGCTCCCGGCGGCCCTGGTGAGCGCGCTCGGCATGGCCGTGCTGGCGGCGTGCGGCATCGAACCCGTCTGGGTGGCCTACGCGGCGATGCTGGTCGCCGGGCTCTTCACACCGCCCCTTGAGGGCGGCCTGCGGGCGCTGTGGCCGAGCGTCCTGAGCCGCGAGGAGCAGGTCCACACCGCGTACGCGATGGACGCGATAGCCCAGGAGGTGATGTTCACCGTCGGCCCGCTGCTCGTCACCCTCGGCATCGCCCTGTGGTCGCCCGCCGCCGCCCTGCTGGCCATCAACGCGCTCGGCGTGCTCGGCGCCCTCTCGGTGGTGCTCAGCGAGCCCTCGCGCGCCTGGCGCTCCGCCCCGCGCGAGGCGCACTGGCTGGGCGCGCTGCGCTCCACGGGCCTGCTCGCGCTGCTGAGCGCCTTCTTCTTCGTGGGCCTCGCGCTGGGCGGGATCATCGTCTCCTCGTCCGCCTACGCCGACGACCACGGCCGCCAGTCCGTCTACGGCTGGCTGATGGCGGCCAACGGCCTCGGGGCGCTCCTGGGCGGTCTGGTGTACGGGGCGCGCCAGTGGGCCGGAACTCCCGAGAAAAGGCTGATTTCGCTCACCGCGCTGCTCGCCCTCGGCTACCTGCCGCTGGTGCTCGTCCCGGGCGTCCCGGCGATGACGGGGCTCGCCGTGGTCTCCGGCCTCTTCCTCGCGCCCTGCATCGCCTGCGCGTTCATCGTGGTCGACCGGCACGCCCCGCGCGGCACCGTGACCGAGGCGTTCTCCTGGCTGGTCACCGCGTTCGGCGTCGGCACGGCGCTCGGCACGGCGGTCGCCGGGCCCGCGCTGGAGCACGGCGGTACGGCCGCGGGCTTCGCCGTCGCGGGCGCGGGCGGGGCCGCCGCGCTGCTGGTGCTGCTCGCCACCCGGCGGGTCCTGGCAGCTCCCGGGCGTACGGAAAGCGTCGCGGGAGTTGACCAAAATGATCCAACCCGTGCTGTCGAACCCGGTTTCAGCTGAGGGCATCGGGCGTAATGTTCAGTCATGGACCGCCGCATTTTCGGGCTGGAGAACGAGTACGGCGTCACGTGCACGTTCAGGGGACAGCGCCGACTGTCTCCTGACGAAGTGGCGCGCTACCTCTTCCGCCGTGTTGTGTCATGGGGCCGCAGCAGCAATGTCTTCCTGCGGAACGGCGCCCGCCTCTACCTCGACGTGGGTTCGCATCCGGAATACGCAACTCCCGAATGCGACAACGTGACCGAACTGGTCACCCACGACAAGGCCGGCGAACGCATTCTCGAAGGCTTGCTGGTCGACGCCGAACGCCGCCTGCACGAGGAGGGAATCGCGGGAGACGTCTATCTCTTCAAGAACAACACCGATTCGGCGGGAAACTCCTACGGCTGCCACGAGAACTATCTCGTCGCCCGGCACGGGGAGTTCTCCCGGCTCGCGGACATCCTCATTCCGTTCCTGGTCACCCGTCAGCTCATCTGCGGCGCGGGCAAGGTCCTCCAGACCCCGCGCGGCGCGGTCTACTGCGTCAGCCAGCGCGCCGAGCACATCTGGGAGGGCGTCAGCTCCGCGACCACCCGCTCCCGTCCGATCATCAACACCAGGGACGAGCCGCACGCCGACGCCGAGCGCTACCGGCGCCTGCACGTCATCGTCGGCGACTCCAACATGTCCGAGACGACCATGCTGCTCAAGGTCGGGGCCACCGACCTGGTGCTGCGCATGATCGAGGCGGGCACGGTCATGCGCGACCTGACGCTGGAGAACCCGATCCGGGCCATCCGCGAGGTCTCGCACGACATCACCGGCCAGCGCAAGGTGCGCCTGGCCAGCGGGCGCGAAGCCTCCGCCCTGGAGGTGCAGCGCGAGTACTACGAGAAGGCCGTCGACTTCGTGGAGCGCCGGGGCATCCGCACCGGCACCGTCGACCAGGTCCTGGAGCTCTGGGGCCGCACGCTGGACGCGATCGAGGCCGAGGACCTGGACCGCATCGGCACCGAGATCGACTGGGTGATGAAGTACCAGCTGATCGAGCGCTACCGGGCCAAGAACAACATCACCATGTCGCACCCCCGGGTCGCCCAGATAGACCTCGCCTACCACGACATCCACCGCCGCCGGGGGCTGTACTACCTCCTCGAACGCAAGGGCCAGGCGGCGCGGATCTGCAACGACCTGAAGATCTTCGAGGGCAAGTCGGTGCCCCCGCAGACCACTCGGGCCCGGCTGCGCGGCGACTTCATCCGCCGGGCGCAGGAACAGCGCCGGGACTTCACGGTCGACTGGGTCCACCTGAAGCTCAACGACCAGGCGCAGCGCACGGTTCTGTGCAAGGACCCGTTCCGCTCCGTCGACGACCGGGTGGAGAAGCTGATCGCCGGCATGTGACCGCACGGCCGGACCGGCGACCGGAACACGGGCCCCGTACGTTCCTCGTACGGGGCCCGCCGTACGCCTTAGAGTGGCGGGCAAACCACTACCGTGCCGTCTGAGATCTGAGGAACACGTGCGCCGACTTGCCGGCCTGCTCGCCGTCCCGCTGCTGCTGGTTGCCACAGCCGCCTGCGGAAGCGACGACAAGGGCTCCGACTCCACCTCCGACTCCGCCTCGATGAAGAACGGCCTCCCCGCCATCACCGCGGGCGCCAAGTTCGGGGAGAAGCCGACCCTCGCCAAGGGCGAGGGCACCCCGCCCAAGGCCCTGAAGGTGAACGTCCTCAGCGAGGGCAAGGGCGCGGTGCTGAAGAAGAACGACGCCGTCTCCGTGAACTACCTCGGCCAGGCGTGGGACTCGGACAAGCCGTTCGACAACAGCTTCGACCGCAAGGAGCCGTTCACGCTCACCCTCGGCGCCGGCCAGGTCATCAAGGGCTGGGACCAGGGCCTGGAGGGCCAGAAGGTCGGCAGCCGCGTCCAGCTGGGCATCCCGCCGGAGCTCGGCTACGGCGCCCAGGGCCAGGGCGACATCAAGCCCAACGCCACGCTGGTCTTCGTCGTGGACATCGTGAAGGCGACCACCATCCCGACCTCCGCCAAGGGCAAGGAGGTCGCGCAGGACGACAAGGACCTGCCGAAGGTGGGCACCAACACCGACGGCAAGGCGCCCTCGCTGACCATCCCCAAGACCGACCCGCCCAAGAAGCTCGTCTCCGACTACGTGCTGGAGGGCGACGGGGACGCGGTGAAGGACACGGACAGCGTCGTGCTGGCGTACGAGGGCTTCCTGTGGAAGGACAGCAAGAAGTTCGACAGCACCTACGACCAGGGCAAGACGCAGAACTTCGCGCTGCCCAACCTGACGCTCAAGGGCCTGAAGGCCGGTCTGATCGGCAAGAAGGTCGGCAGCCGCATCCTGGTCGTCGTCCCGCCGGACCAGGGTCTGGGCGACAAGGAGCAGTCGGGCATCCCCGCCAACTCCACCATGGTCTTCTCGATCGACATCCTGGCCAAGATGTGACGGTGGAGATGTAAGACTGTCGGGGTTGCCCTGCACGTATTCAAGAGGAGCAGTTCAGTGAGCATCGACAAGCCCGAGATCGACTTCCCCGAGGGCGAGCCGCCGGCGGACCTGGAGATCAAGGAGATCTGGGAGGGCGACGGCGCCGTCGCCAAGGAGGGCGACTTCGTCAAGGTCCACTACGTGGGCGTCGCCTTCTCCACCGGCGAGGAGTTCGACTCCTCCTGGAACCGCGGCACCCCGCTGCAGTTCCAGCTCGGTGTCGGCCAGGTCATCCAGGGCTGGGACAAGGGCGTCCAGGGCATGAAGGTCGGCGGTCGCCGCCAGCTGACGATCCCCGCGCACCTCGCCTACGGCGACCGTGGCGCCGGCGGCCGGATCGCGCCGGGCGAGACGCTTATCTTCGTCTGCGACCTGGTCGCTGTCTGATCACACCCGATCACACCGAGGGCCCGTGCCTCCTGGCATGGGCCCTCGGCTTTTGCCACGGGAGCCCGGGGCGGTACGGTCAACGGTCGGGAGCCGCCGAGCCGCTCCTGGATGACGACGAGAGGTGAAGGGCGTCGATGGCGATTGCCAAGGCCGAGCGGCTGATGAACCTGGCGCTGTGTCTGCTGGGGGCCCGCCGTCCGCTCAGCAAGCGCGAGCTGCGCGGTTCCATCGAGGCATATGTCGAGGCCACCGGGCCCGGGGGAAACGCGGCCGGTTCCGACGACGCCTTCAACCGGATGTTCGAGCGGGACAAGGACGATCTGCGCGAACTCGGCCTGGTCATCGAGACCGTGGAGAACCTGGACGGCGAGATCGGCTATCTGGCCCGCCGCGACTCCAACCGGCTGCCCCCGGTCCAGCTGGACGCCGAGGAGGCCGCGGCCCTCGGGCTGGCCGCCCGGGTCTGGCAGCAGGCCAGGCTCGCGGGTGCGGCCAGCGGCGCACTCCAGAAGCTGCGCGCCGCCGGTATGCCGGAAGCGGACAATCCGTATGAGCACAGCGCGATCGAGCCACGCATCCCGGTCCACGAGGCCGCTTTCGAGCCATTGATGCTGGCCTGCCGCGACCGCCGCCCGGTCGTCTTCGAGTACCGCAAGGCCACCGCCGCCCACCCCGAGCCGCGCCAGGTCGAGCCCTGGACCCTGGAGTGCTGGCGGGGCCACTGGTACCTGGCGGGCTGGGACCGCGACCGGGGCGCCGAGCGCGTCTTCCGGCTCTCCCGGATCACCGGCCGGGTCCGCTCCCGGGCGGGCGCCTTCACCGCGCCGGTGCCCGACGTGGTCACCGTGCGCGCGACCGTGGAGAGCTGGGCGGGGGAGACCGCGACCCGCAGCGCGCGGATCAGGCTGCGCGCCGGCGCGGGCTACCCGCTGCGCTCCCGCGCCACCGCGACGCGGGAACTCGGCGACGGCTGGGACGAGTTGGAGATTCCGTACGGACACGGGCTGGACGCCTGGCTGGTGGAGTTCGGCCCCGACGTGGTCGTCCTGGAGCCCGCCGATCTGCGGGCCGACGTGGTGGACCGGCTGCGCGCCGTGGCCAAGGGCTGAGGGGGAGCACGACCATGGCTGCCAATGCCATCGACCAGACGCGGCGGATGCTGTCGCTGGTCACCTATCTGCGCGAGCGCCCGGGGGCGCACGTCGCCGATGTCGCCCGGGCCTTCGGGATCACCGAGGACGAGCTGATCTCGGACCTCGACGTACTGCCCATGTGCGGGACGAGCTTCAGGGGCGGCGACCTCCTGGACATCGACACCGACGGCGACCGCATCTGGTGGCGCAACCCCGGCGCGCTCGGCGCCGAGGCGGCCGAGCCGCTGCGGATCGCCGCCGACGAGGCCACCGCGCTGCTGGTGGCGGCCCGCGCCGTGGCGACCCTGCCGGGCCTGCGCGAGGGCGACCGGCAGGCGCTGCTGCGCGCCACCGCCAAGCTGGAGGCCGCGGCCGGGGAGGCGGCGGGCGCCAGCGCCCGGCTCTCGGTGACCTTCGAGTCCGAGGGCGGGGTCTTCGCCGACGTCGACCGGGCGATCTCGGAGCGGCGGCGGCTGTGGGTGCGCTACTACTCGCCCGCGCGCGACGAGCTCACCGAGCGCGAGGTCGACCCGATCCGCCTCTTCGCGGTCGGTCACACGTACATGGAGGCGTGGTGCCGGCTCTCCGAGGCCCGGCGCACCTTCCGCCTCGACAGAGTGGCCGAAATCCGACTTCTGGACGAGCCGGCCGCGCCGCCCGAGCTGGAGCTGCGCGACCTCTCGGAGGGGCTGGTCCAGCCCTCCGCCGAGGACCCCGAGGTGGTCGTCGAGGTGGGCCCCGGCGGGCGCTGGGTCGCGGAGTACTACCCGCACGACAGCGCCGAGGAGCTCCCCGACGGCGGACTGCGGATCACCCTGCGCA
This sequence comes from Streptomyces sp. cg36, assembly GCF_041080675.1. Lineage (NCBI taxonomy): Bacteria > Bacillati > Actinomycetota > Actinomycetes > Kitasatosporales > Streptomycetaceae > Streptomyces > Streptomyces cyclosori. The sequence continues at coordinate 6,431,821 of NZ_CP163520.1, forward strand.
CCCCGGACCCGGCGTCGCTGCGGCGGCTCGCGCTGCGGCTCGGCGGGGACGGCCGGATCGTGGCCCCGGCCGACCTCGCGGAGAGCGCCCGGGGCGCGGCCCGCGCGGCTCTCGCGGCGTACGACGGACAGAGCTGAGGAGATGCGGAGCATGTCGGTGATCCCCGGTATTTCCCGTCCGGTGGCGGCGGTCCAGGCGGTGCTGTTCACGGCCGCCTGCCCCGACTGCCGCGCCCGCTTCGAGCTGGCCGCGGGCGCCCTGCGGCTGGCGATCGGCGCCAGCCGCCGCACCACCTTCTACTCCTTCACCTGCCCCGAGTGCGGCTCCGCCGTCCGCAAGCCGGCCGGTGAGCGCATCGTCGAACTGCTCACCGGCGGAGGGGTCCGCACCCTCCGCCTCCACTCCAGCGTCTAGGGTCTGCCCATGTTCTGGCCGATGACCGCCATCGTTCTCGGGTTCCTCGGGACCGGTCTCCTCGGTGTGCTCGCGATCAGGGTGTTCGTCGAGGCCCAGCGGCTCGGCAGCCAGGTGGCGGAGACCACACGTAGGATCAACACGGCCGCCGAGGAGCTGGAGCGGGCCGCGGTCGACCTCTCGGCCACCGGGGAGACCCTGCACTGAGCGAGTGCGGGACGTGGGCACTCCTGTGTGTCCGTCCCTTTGGGTACGCTTCGGAGTGCGGGCCACGGAGCGAGGCAGTGGGCCGTGTCACGGGAGTACGCACGGGGATTGCCCAGCGTTTACCCCTGCGCGTTACGATCGCTGCACGCATGCGATCGGACACCAGTCCGGTCGGACCCACGCAGCCCCACCCATGTCGCCTCGGTGAGAAGGTAAAAGCTTATGTTCGGAAGGCTCGGAGCCCCCGAGATCATTCTGATCCTCGTCGTCATCGTCCTGCTGTTCGGTGCGAAGAAGCTTCCGGACATGGCGCGGTCGCTCGGCAAGTCGGCCCGCATCCTCAAGAGCGAGGCCAAGGCGATGAAGTCGGACGGTCAGCAGACCGCGCCCGCGGACCCGCCGCACCCGGGCGAGCAGCCCCCGGCGCAGCGCACCATCCAGTCGGCCCCCGGCGACGTCAGCAGCTCGCGTCCCGTCACCGAGCCGACCGACTCCACCCGCTGACACCAGGGCCGAAGCAGGCACTGATCACCAAGGTGCCCTGCCGCACGAGATGAGGACGTGGGTTGCTGAAGTCTGCCCGCAAACAGCAGAGGGACCCGGAGGGGCGGATGCCCCTCTCGGACCACCTCCGTGAGCTGCGCAACCGGCTCGCGAAGGCGGTCCTCGCGATCCTTGTCTGCGCCGTGGTGGCGGCGTTCTACTACAAGGACATCGTCGACCTGATCATCAAGCCGGTCAGGGAGTCGGTCGGCTGCAAGGAAGCCTTCGACGCGCTGTCCCAGAAGGACAGCAAGGACCACTGCGGCAACGTCACGATGTCCGGCCTGATGTCGCCGTTCACGTTGATGATCAAGACGTCCCTGGTGGCGGGCGTCGTCGGGGCCAGCCCGATCTGGCTCTACCAGCTCTGGGCGTTCGTCGCCCCGGGCCTGCACCGCAACGAGAAGAAGTACTCGCTGGGCTTCGTCGCGGCGGGCGTCCCGCTCTTCGTGGCCGGCGGCTGGTTCTCGTACCACGTCCTGCCCGCCGCGGCGAAGGTGCTCCTGGAGTTCACCCCCGACGGCGCGCTCAACCTGCTCCCGCTGAACGAGCTCATCGACCTCGTGCTGCGGATGATCGTGGTCTTCGGCCTCTCCTTCGAGCTGCCGCTCTTCCTGATCATGCTCAACTTCGGCGGAGTGATCACCGGCCGCCGGATGCTGGGCTGGTGGCGCGGCATGATCATGGGTGTCACGGTCTTCGCGGCCTTCGCGACGCCGACCGTCGACCCGATGTCGATGCTGCTGCTCGCCGCTCCGATCGTGGTGCTCTACTTCATCGCCGTCGGCATCGCGATCCTCAACGACAAGCGCCGCCGCGAGCGCCGCGAGGCGGGCCCCGGCGACGACGAGGCGTCCGACCTCGACCTCACGCCGCAGGACATCGGGGAGATCGAGCCGGTGCGGTCCCCGGCCCTGCCCGAGCAGTCCGACGGCTCGCGTACCGGCACCCGGATCAACGGCTACGACGACATCACCTGATCCACCGCGGACCAGCACGGAGGCGGCCGGGGACGCGCAGCGCGCGGACCCGGCCGCCGTGCTGTTCACACCCCGGTCGTGTGGCTGTCCCGATAAAGATCGAGCCCTCTGTCAGAGGTGGCGGGTAGGCTCGAAGACAAGATGACAGAGGACCTCTCACCAGCCGAAGCGTACGCAGCTGCCCGGCTCCGAGCCGCCGAGCAGGCCACCGCGCTCGCACCCTTCCGCGACCTGTACGACTTCGATCTGGACCCGTTCCAGATCGAGGCATGCCAGGCCCTAGAGGCCGGCAAGGGCGTGCTCGTCGCCGCGCCGACGGGCTCGGGCAAGACCATCGTCGGCGAGTTCGCCGTGCACCTGGCCCTGGAGCAGGGCCGCAAGTGCTTCTACACCACGCCGATCAAGGCGCTCTCCAACCAGAAGTACGCCGACCTGGTCAGACGCTATGGCGCGGACAAGGTCGGCCTGCTCACCGGGGACAACAGCGTCAACTCCGAGGCGCCGGTGGTCGTGATGACCACCGAGGTGCTCCGCAACATGCTCTACGCGGGCTCCCAGTCGCTCCTCGGCCTCGGTTACGTGGTGATGGACGAGGTGCACTACCTCTCGGACCGGTTCCGCGGAGCCGTCTGGGAAGAGGTGATCATCCACCTGCCGGAGTCGGTGACCCTGGTGTCGCTCTCGGCGACCGTGTCCAACGCGGAGGAGTTCGGCGACTGGCTGGACACCGTCCGCGGCGACACCGAGGTGATCGTCTCCGAGGACCGCCCAGTCCCGCTCTGGCAGCACGTGCTGGCCGGGCGGCGGATGTACGACCTCTTCGAGGAGTCCACCGACCACGGCGGTCGCGGCGGCGCCCGCCGCGAGGTCAACCCGGACCTGCTGCGCATGGCCCGGATGGAGAACCAGAAGACGTACAACCCGCGCGACCGCAGGCGCGGCAAGATGGTGCGCGAGGCGGACCGCGAGCGCGAGCGGCGCCAGCGCTCCCGGATCTGGACGCCGGGCCGCCCCGAGGTCATCGAGCGGCTGGACGCGGAGGGCCTGCTGCCCGCGATCACGTTCATCTTCAGCCGGGCCGCCTGCGAGGCCGCCGTCCAGCAGTGCATGTACGCGGGCCTGCGCCTCAACGACGAGGAGGCGCGCCACAAGGTGCGCGAGATCGTCGAGGAGCGCACCGCCGCCATCCCCGGCGAGGACCTCAACGTCCTGGGGTACTACGAATGGCTGGAGGGCCTGGAGCGCGGCATCGCGGCCCACCACGCGGGCATGCTGCCGACCTTCAAGGAGGTCGTGGAGGAGCTGTTCGTGCGCGGCCTGGTGAAGGCCGTCTTCGCCACCGAGACGCTCGCCCTCGGCATCAACATGCCCGCCAGGACGGTGATCCTGGAGAAGCTGGTGAAGTGGAACGGCGAACAGCACGCCGACATCACCCCCGGCGAGTACACCCAGCTGACCGGCCGGGCCGGGCGCCGCGGCATCGACGTCGAGGGCCACGCCGTGGTGCTCTGGCAGCGCGGGATGGACCCGGGCGCGCTCGCGGGCCTGGCCGGCACGCGTACGTATCCGCTGCGCTCCAGCTTCAAGCCGTCGTACAACATGGCGGTCAACCTGGTCGAGCAGTTCGGTCGGCACCGCTCGCGCGAGCTGCTGGAGACGTCCTTCGCCCAGTTCCAGGCGGACAAGTCCGTCGTCGGCATCTCCCGCCAGGTGCAGCGCAACGAGGAGGGCCTGGAGGGCTACAAGGAGGGCATGAGCTGCCACCTCGGGGACTTCGAGGAGTACGCGCGACTGCGCCGCGACCTCAAGGACCGCGAGACGGAGCTCGCCAAGCAGGGCGCCAGCCAGCGCCGGGCCGCCGCGGCGGCCTCCCTGGAGAAGCTCAAGCCGGGCGATGTCATCCACGTGCCGACCGGCAAGTTCGCCGGGCTGGCGCTGGTGCTCGACCCGGGCATCCCGGCCGGGCGCTCCAACGGCCACCGCGGCTTCGACCAGCACGACGGGCCGCGCCCGCTGGTGCTGACGGCCGAGCGGCAGGTCAAGCGGCTCGCCTCGATGGACTTCCCGGTGCCGGTGGAGGCGATCGAGCGGATGCGCGTCCCCAAGTCGTTCAACGCCCGCTCCCCGCAGTCCCGGCGCGACCTGGCGTCGGCGCTGCGCACCAAGGCGGGCCACATCGTGCCCGAGCGGCACCGCAGGGGGCGCGCGGAGGCCGCCGACGACCGTCAGATCGCCCGTCTCCGCACCGAGCTGCGCGCCCACCCGTGCCACGGGTGCGACGAGCGCGAGGACCACGCCCGCTGGGCCGAGCGCTACTACCGGCTCCAGCGCGACACCCGGCAGCTGGAGAAGCGCATCGAGGGGCGGACGAACACCATCGCCCGCACCTTCGACCGGATCGTGGCGCTCCTGACCGAGCTGGACTATCTGCGCGACGACGAGGTCACCGAGCACGGCCGCCGGCTCGCCCGGCTCTACGGCGAGCTGGACCTGCTGGCCAGCGAGTGCCTGCGCGCGGGCATCTGGGAGGGGCTGAGCCCGGCCGAACTGGCGGCGTGCGTCTCGGCGCTGGTCTTCGAGGCCCGCCAGTCCGACGACGCGGTGGCGCCCAAGCTGCCCTCGGGCGCGGCCAAGGCGGCGCTCGGCGAGATGGTCCGCATCTGGGGCCGCCTCGACGCGCTGGAGGAGGACCACCGGATCAACCAGACGGAGGGCGTGGGTCAGCGCGAGCCCGACCTCGGCTTCGCCTGGGCCGCCTTCCAGTGGGCCTCCGGCCAGGGGCTGGACGAGGTGCTGCGCGAGGCGGAGATGCCCGCGGGCGACTTCGTGCGCTGGTGCAAGCAGGTCATCGACGTACTGGGCCAGATCGCCGCGGCGTCCCCCGGCTCGGCGGCCGGGAGCACGGTCGCCAAGAACGCCCGCAAGGCGGTCGACGCGCTGCTCAGGGGAGTGGTGGCGTACAGCTCGGTGAGCTGACGCGCGCGGCAGTCGGTGAACGAGGGGTGGCCCCCGCCGGACCGGTCCGGCGGGGGCCACCTTTTTGTGTGCCGGGGGCGGGGCTTCACCCCGTACCTGGCCCAGGGCCGTCCGGAAACAGTCGAGGGGCGCGGGAGCCAACTCCCGCGCCCCTCGGTCGCCCTAGGCGTTCGCCGACTCCTGCTCCCGTTCCACCTGCTCGTTCCACTCGCGCTTGACCGCGCGCCATGCCTCGTCGCTCTGGCCCAGGCGCCAGTAGCCCGAGATGGACAGGCGCTCGCGCGGGATCTCGCGCTCCAGGCGCAGATGGCGGCGCAGCTCCTTCACGAAGGCGGCCTCGCCGTGGACGAAGGCGTGCACCTCGCCCTCGGGGAAGGCCAGTTCGCGGACGGCCGTGATCAGCGCGTCGCCCACGGGGGCGTCGCCCCGGTGCAGCCAGGTCACCTCGACGCCCTCGGGCGCGAGGATCTTCTGCTCCTCCTCCGGGCCGGAGACCTCCACGAAGGCGTGGACGACCGCGCCCTCGGGCAGCGCCTCCAGCGCGGCGGCGATCGCCGGCAGGGCGCTCTCGTCGCCGACGAGGAGGTGCCAGTCGGCGGCCGGGTCCGGGGCGTAGCCGCCGCCGGGGCCCGACAGGCGCAGGACGTCACCGACCTGGGCGCGGGCGGCCCACGGTCCGGCCAGGCCCTCGTCGCCGTGGACCACGAAGTCGATGCTCAGCTCGTCCCGCTCGGCGTCCCAGGTGCGGACCGTGTACGTCCGGTTGCTCGGCCACTGGTCGCGCGGGAACTCGGTGCGCACCCGCTCCAGGTCGAACGGCTCGGGGTAGGTCACCCCGGGGGCCGGGAAGAGCAGCTTCACATAGTGGTCGGTGTACTCGTCGGCGGCGAAGCCGCTCGCCGCCGCGCCCCCCAGGACCAGTCGGACCATGTGCGGAGTGATCCACTCCGTACGCACCACATGGGTCTCGTGGGCCCGGGGTCCCTTGCGGGCCGGTCGTTCTGCCACAGCGTTTCTCCCCTGATGTGTGCCGGACCCGTCCGGCCGGCACGCTGAACCGTCTGCTCTTCTTAGGTTTACCTAAGTTAGCACCCCGGCCCCCGTGGCTCACCCCTCGCGGGCCCGTCGGCGCTCAGCGTCCCAGCGTCGTGAGCAGCCGGGTCAGCGAGCTCCCCAGCGCCCAGCGCTCCGCCAGCCCGTCCACCGTCTCCGGATGCAGCGCCTCGGCCGGGAGCGCCGGATCGAACGCGGGCAGCGGCACGTCCAGCGCCACCCGGACCACCTTCGGCGCCACGTCCAGATAGGCGGCGGCCTCGACGATGCCCCGGCGCTTGGCGGGGGTGAGCCGGGACGTGCGGTCCTCGGCCGCCGCGCGCACGCCCGCCAGATCGCCGTACTCCGTGATGAGCTGCGCGGCCGTCTTCTCGCCGATGCCCTTCACGCCCGGCAGTCCGTCGCTGGCGTCGCCGCGCAGGGCCGCGAAGTCCGCGTACTGATCGGGCCGCACCCCGTACTTCGTGCGGATCAGGTCGCCGTCGACCAGGTCGCAGTCGCCGACGCCCTTGCGCGGGTAGAGGACCCGCACCCCCCGCGCGTCGTCCACCAGCTGGAACAGGTCGCGGTCGCCCGTGACGATGTCGACCGGGCCGGGGGCCGCCGCCGACAGCGTGCCGATCACGTCGTCCGCCTCGAAGCCCGCCACGCCCACGCGGGCGATGCCCAGCGCGTCCAGGACCGCCTCGATCACCGGGACCTGCGGGGCCAGGGTGTCCGGCACCTCCTCCTCGTCCGGCACGCCCTGCGCCGTCTCGACCGCCACGCGGTGCGTCTTGTACGAGGGGATCAGGTCCACCCGCCACTGCGGGCGCCAGTCCGCGTCCATGCAGGCGACCAGGTCGTCGGGGTGGTGGTCCTGGACGAGCCGGGTGATGAAGTCCAGCAGGCCGCGCACGGCGTTGACCGAGGTGCCGTCGGGGGCCCGGACCGAGTCGGGGACCCCGAAGTAGGCCCGGAAGTACAGGGAGGCGGTGTCGAGGAGCATCAGGCGTCGCGTCACCCCCCGATCATGCCGCAGCCCACTGACAAGCCGCCCGCAAGGGCCGCTGGCAAGCCCCTCCGGAAGTGAGCTGGATCACTCTTGTGTTTGCCGGGAGCGGGCGGGGGCAGGCGCGGCGCTGGAGTGGCCCTCGGTATCAGTTTCAACTAATGCATGAGGCAACGGACCGATTCCGTGCCGCTCCACGGCCCGCGAGCGGGGGATGCGGGCCGTTTTTCCGTTCTATCCGTGAGGTGTATGTGTCCAGGCTGCAAGCCGAGCAGCTCTACAAGGTGTTCGGCAGACGACCCGAGGAAGCCGTGCGCGAGCTCGAAGGCGGCGCCGACCGCGACGAGCTGCGCGCGGGCGGGACGACCGCGGCGGTGATCGACGCCTCGTTCACGGTGGAGCCCGGCCAGATCTTCGTGGTGATGGGACTCTCGGGATCCGGGAAGTCCACCCTGCTGCGGATGCTGAACGCGCTCATCGAGCCCACCTCGGGCCGTGTCCTCTTCGACGGCCAGGACCTGACCGGCCTGTCCGCGAGCGAGCTGCGCACCGTCCGCGCCACCAAGATCAGCATGGTCTTCCAGCACTTCGCGCTCTTCCCGCACCGCAGCGTGCTGGAGAACGCCGCGTACGGCCTGGAGGTCCAGGGCGTGCCGCGCGCCGAGCGCGAGAAGCGCGCCGCCGAGGCCCTGGAGCTGACCGGACTCGCCGGCTGGGGCGACTCCTGGCCCGACGAGCTCTCCGGCGGCATGCAGCAGCGCGTGGGCCTGGCCCGCGCGCTGGCCACCGACGCCGATCTGCTCCTCATGGACGAGTCCTTCAGCGCGCTCGACCCGCTGATCCGCCGGGACATGCAGGACCAGCTCCTCGTCCTCCAGAAGCGCCTGAAGAAGACCATCGTGTTCATCACCCACGACCTCAACGAGGCCATGCGGCTCGGCGACAGCATCGCCGTCATGCGCGACGGCCGGATCGTCCAGCTCGGCACCGCCGAGGACATCCTCCTGACGCCCGCCAACGACTACGTCGCCTCCTTCATCCAGGACGTCGACCGCTCCCGGGTCCTCACCGCCCTGTCCGTGATGACCGAGCCGCACCGCCCCGACGCCGGGACCGGCTGCGACTGCGAGACGGTCACCCCCGACACCAGCGTCGCCGACCTGTGCGCCGTCGCCGCGCGCGTGCCGCACCCCGTGGCCGTCAAGGACGGCGACGGCAAGGTGCTCGGCGTCGTGCCGCAGGAGCGGCTGATCGCCTTCCTCGGGGACGACGAGCGCGGGCCGGTCGCCTGCTCGGCCGAGGAGGTGGCCCATGCCTAGGCTTCCCCTCGGCGAGTGGGTGGACAGCGCCGTCACCTTCCTCCAGAGCCACCTCTCCTGGCTGTTCGACGCCATCACCAAGGTCGTCGGCGGCATGTACGACGGCATCGACGCCGTCCTGTCCGCGCCGCACCCGCTGCTCTTCGCGGGCATCCTCGCCGTCGTCGCCTGGTGGCTGCGGGGTCTGGTCGCCGGTGTGCTCGCCTTCGGCGGGTTCGCCCTGATCGACTCGATCGAGCTGTGGGACGAGGCGATGTCGACGCTGTCGCTGGTCCTCGTGGCGACCGTGGTCACCCTGCTGCTCGCGGTGCCGCTGGGCATCTGGTCCTCGCGCTCCAAGACGGTCAGCGCGATCAGCCGGCCGGTCCTGGACTTCATGCAGACCATGCCCGCCATGGTCTATCTGATCCCGGGCATCATCTTCTTCGGCGTCGGCGTGGTCCCCGGCATCATCGCCACCATCGTCTTCTCGCTGCCCCCGGGCGTGCGGATGACGGAGCTCGGCATCCGCCAGGTCGACCCCGAACTGGTCGAGGCGGCCGAGGCGTTCGGCACCACCCCGCGCAACACCCTGCTCAAGGTGCAGCTGCCGCTGGCGCTGCCCACCATCATGGCGGGCGTCAACCAGGTCATCATGCTGGGCCTGTCCATGGTCGTCATCGCGGGCATGGTCGGCGGCGGCGGGCTCGGCGGCGCGGTCTACCGCGCCATCGGCAACGTCGACATCGGCCTCGGCTTCGAGGCGGGCATCTCCATCGTCGTCCTCGCCATGTACCTCGACCGGATGACCGGCGCGCTCGGCCGCCAGGTCTCGCCGGTCGGCCGCCGGGCGCTGGCCCGGGCCAAGTCCTCCGGCGCCAAGCTCTGGAACCACCGCCCCCAGCCGGCCGTCGCCGTCGTCGGCGTGGTCGTCCTCGCGCTGGTGGCGGGCGGCATGGGCATGTTCGGCTCCTCGACCACGGCCACCGCCTCCGGCGCCGAGAACGTCGGCAAGGGCAAGAAGGTCTCCCTCGGCTACATCCCCTGGGACGAGGGCATCGCCTCCACCTTCCTCTGGAAGGAGCTGCTGGAGCGGCGCGGCTACAAGGTCGACACCAAGCAGTACGAGGCGGGCGCGCTCTACACCGGTATGGCGGGCGGCCAGATCGACTTCGAGACGGACTCCTGGCTCCCGGTCACCCACGCCAGCTACTGGCAGAAGTACCACGACAAGCTGGAGGACCTCGGCTCCTGGTACGGCCCGACCTCGCTGGAGCTGAGCGTGCCCTCGTACATGAGGGGCATCGACTCGCTGGACGACCTCAAGGGGAAGTCCGGGCAGTTCAAGGGGCGGATCATCGGCATCGAGCCGAGCGCCGGGATGATGGGCCTGCTCAAGGACAAGGTCCTCAAGGAGTACGGCCTGGACGGCGAGTACAAGGTCGTGGACGGCTCGACGCCGTCCATGCTCGCCGAGCTCAAGCGGGCGTACGCCAAGAAGGAGCCGATCGTGGTGACGCTCTGGTCGCCGCACTGGGCGTACAGCACCTACGACCTGAAGAAGCTCACGGACCCCAAGGGCAGCTGGGGCAAGGGCGACGGGGTGCATACCCTGGCCCGCAAGGGCTTCTCCGGGGACAACCCGAAGGTCGGTTCCTGGCTCAAGAACTTCCATATGACCGAGAAGCAGCTCACCGGTCTCGAAGCCAAGATCCAGTCGACCGGCAAGGGCAAGGAGCAGCAGGCGGTCCGCGACTGGCTCGACGAGAACCCGGGCCTGGCCGACCGGTGGACGCCGGTGAACGGCTGACGACGGGCGCGCGAACGGGCGAATGGTTTCGGCCGTCCTGGTAGCCCCAGGGGCCCCGCCGGTTTCCGGCGGGGCCCCATCCGTGCTGGTATGCCCAGCGCGGAGCACGGGCACTCATCTTCCGCGCGATGGTGCCCCGGGACGCCGAAGCTGCGTAGGGTGCAGGCAGTGCGGCGGCCGGAGTGGACCAGGTGACGGGGAGGGAACCGGAGAGATGGACGACAAGGAAACTCTTCGGGTGGGAGTCGCGGTCCGGCGGCTCCGCCGCGAACTGGGCCTCACCCTCGCCACGGTCGCCGAGCGCAGCGGCCTCTCGGTGCCCTTCCTCAGCCAGATCGAGAACGAGCGGGCCCGCCCCAGCGCCCGCTCCCTGGCCTGTGTGGCGGACGCACTGGGCACCACCGTCCCCGAGCTGTACGACGCCGCCGACACCGCCCGTACGGTCGAGGTGGCCCGCGCCGACGAGGGCGCGGCCCCGGGCGTGCGCCAGCTGCTGCGCGGCCACCACCAGCTGCACGCCATGGAGTTCACCGGCGAGCACGACACCGCCCGCGAGTTCCAGCACCGCAACGACGAGCTGATGTACGTGGCGGACGGCGCCGCCGAGGTGGAGGCGGAGGGCCGGGCCTACCGGCTGGAGCGCGGCGACACGCTGTGCCTGTCGGGCGGGGTGCGCCACCGCTGGCGCGCGGCCGTGCCCGGCACCCGCATCCTGCTGGTGGCCGTCGCCGACCACATCGAGGCCATCGAGGAGACCCGCCACTGATGGCCGGACCCCGGGTGGTCTCGCTGGTGCCCTCGCTCACCGAGGCGGTGGCGGCCACCGCCCCCGGACTGGTCGTCGGGGCCACCGACTGGTGCACGCACCCGGCCGCTCTGGACGCGGTGCGCGTCGGCGGCACCAAGAACCCGGACACCGCGGCGATCGCCGCGCTGCGCCCCGACCTGGTGATCGCCAACGAGGAGGAGAACCGGCCCGCCGACCTCGACGCGCTGCGCGGGGCGGGCCTTGAGGTCCTGGTCACCGAAGTGCGCGACCTGGACCAGGCGTTCGCCGAACTGGCCCGGGTCCTGGTGGACGGCTGCGGCCTCGCCCGGCCGCGCTGGCTGGACGAGGCCGTGGCGGCCTGGGCGGCGGTCGAGCGGCCCGCCGCGCCCGTACGGGCGGTGGTGCCCGTCTGGCGGCGCCCCTGGATGGTGCTGGGCCGCGACACCTTCGCGGGCGACCTGCTGGCCCGCCTCGGCGTCGAGAACGTGTACGCGGGCCACGCCGAGCGCTACCCGAAGGTGCCCCTGGACGAGCTGCGGGCCGCCGGAGCGGACCTGGTGGTCCTGCCCGACGAGCCCTACCGCTTCACCGCCGAGGACGGCCCGGAGGCGTTCGCCCCGCTGCCCGCCGCGCTGGTCGACGGGCGCCTGCTCACCTGGTACGGCCCGTCGCTGGCCGGGGCGCCCGGCGGGCTCAGCGGGGCGCTGCGAGCAGCCTGCCGCTCCTGAGCCCGCGCACGGTGTGTACCCCGGCCACCAGCCAGGCCGCCACCAGCAGCCCGTACAGGCCGTAGGCCAGCCAGTCGAAGGCGTGCAGCCCGGTGTGGCGGGCCAGGCCCTCGGCGCCGGTGACACAGGTGCCGACGGGGAAGGTGAAGGCCCACCAGGTCATGGCGAAGGTCATCCCGGCGCGGGCCGCGCGCACCACCATCGCGGCGGCCAGGGCCAGCCACATCAGGGCGAAGCCGATGACGGGGACGCCGTAGATGACGGCGAAGGAGCCCAGGCCCTCGGCGTAGTGGGCCTCGACCGCGCCGGGGGCGACGTCGGCCAGCTTGTTGACGGCGGTGGTGGACTGGCCCAGCGGCCCCAGCACCAGGAACAGGGCGGGGGTCATGGCCAGCGGCAGCGGGCCCTGGTGGACCAGCCGGGAGAAGACCACGGGCAGGATCACCAGGGTGGCCAGCAGGCTCATGCCGAACATCGCGTACGAGGCGAGCAGCATCGCCTCCCGGCCCTGGCCGGCGCCGACGTGCGGGACCAGCAGCGCGCCCAGCGTCGCCGAGACCATGGGGGCGACCACGGGCAGCAGCCACACCGGCGACGCGGTGCCGGGGGCGACCTGGTGGCGGACCACCATCAGATAGGGGACGGCGACGGCCACGGCGAGCCCGGTGGCGGTGCCGATGCCGTACAGCACCCAGGCCAGCGGCACGGCCGCGCCCTCGCCGATGACGTCCTTGCCGACGGCCAGGGTGCCGATGCCGACCGCCAGGAACGCCATCGACATACAGCCGTAGAAGGGGGCGACGCCCGGGTCCAGGAGGTGGGCGCGGGCCTGGTCGCGGTGGTGCAGCCAGTGCCCGGCGCGGGCGACGGTGAGCACGGCGAGCATGGCCAGCGACAGCCCCCACACCACGGTCAGACCCGGCACCCGGACCGGCAGCCCGGAGCCCGCGTTGGCGACGATCGCGGTCCCCATGACCGCGGCGTACCAGTTGGGGCCGAGATGGCGGAGGGCGGCGTGGCGCCGGGCGGGATCCTGGATGCGGGGTGGGGCGAGGGTGACCATGTATTCACCTTCGCCCCGGCCCGTGGGGGCCGCCAGACCGGATGTATCTATGAGCACATAAGCTTGGTTTATGAGTGTGAGCCGGACAGGCGGGGCGAGCGGCACCGAGGACACGGGACCGCTGTCCCACCGGGTGCCCGATCTGAGCGCGATGGAGCTGCTGATCGCCGTCGCCCGGCACGGCAGCCTCGGCCGGGCCGCCCGCGACCTCGGCATCACCCAGCCCGCGGCCAGCAGCCGGATCCGCTCGATGGAGCGCCGGCTGGGGGTCGCCCTGGTCGACCGCTCGCCGCGCGGCTCCCGGCTGACCGCCGAGGGCGCGCTGGTGACGGACTGGGCGCGGCGGGTGGTGGAGGCGGCCGAGGCGTTCGACGCGGGCGCGCAGGCGCTGCGCGGGCGGCGCGACTCGCGGCTGCGGGTCGCGGCCAGCATGACCATCGCCGAGTACCTGCTGCCGGGCTGGCTGATCGCGCTGCGCGGCGAGCGGCCGGGCACGGCCGTGTCGCTGCTCGCCGGGAACTCGGCGTTCGTCGCGGAGCGGCTGCTGGCCGACGAGGCCGACCTGGGGTTCGTGGAGGGCCTGAGCGTGCCGGCCGGGCTCGACGGGGCCGTCATCGGCCACGACCGGCTGGTGGTGGTCGCCGCCCCCACCCATCCGTGGGCCCGGCGCCGGGCCCCGCTGGCCGCCGCCGAGCTGGCCGCGACCCCGCTGATCCTGCGCGAGGAGGGCTCGGGCACCCGCCAGGTGCTGGACGCGGCGCTCGCGGACCGGGGCGGGGTGGCCCGGCCGCTCCTGGAGCTCGCCTCCACCACGGCCGTCAAGGCGGCCGTGGTGAGCGGCGCGGGCCCCTCGGTGCTCAGCGAACTCGCCCTGGGAGAGGAGCTGGCGGCCCGCCGCCTGGTCCGCGTCCCGCTGGACGGACTGCTGCTCCGGCGCGATCTGCGCGCGGTGTGGCGCGCCGCCCACCGCCCGGCGGGCCCGGCCCGCGACCTGCTGTCCCTGACGCGGTCGGGGCCGGGCCCGGCTCAGTAGACCGGCGCCGCCGTCCGGGCCCCCGCCGCCGCCACGAGGGCCCGCATCACCTTGGTGTCCTCGCCCATCTCCGGATGCCACTGGACGCCCAGGGTCCAGGCGGCGCCCGGCAGTTCGAGCGCCTCGACGGTGCCGTCCCGGGCCAGCGCCGAGACCACCAGCCCGTCCGCGACGCGGTCCACGGCCTGGTGGTGGTAGGTCGGCACGGACGCGTCCGACGGCTCGATCCCCGCGTAGAGGGTGCCGGGCACGGGCCGTACGGTGTGGCGGCCGACCACGCCGTGGCCGCCGGTGTGCCCGTCCAGGTGCTGCACCAGCGTGCCGCCGAGCACCACGTTCAGGAGCTGCATGCCCCGGCAGATGCCCAGCAGCGGCGTCCCGGCCGCCAGCGCGGCCTCGATCAGGGCGGTCTCCCAGGCGTCCCGCTCCGGCGCCGGCGGCCCGGTCCGGGCGTCGCGGACGGCCCCGTACCGCAGCGGCTCGACGTCCGGGCCGCCCGCGATCACCACCGCGTCGAGCCGGGCCACCACCTCGGCGGCCCGTGCCGGGTCGTCCGGCGGCAGCATCGCCGTGAGGCCGCCCGCCGCCCGGACCAGGCGCGGGTAGTGGGCGGGCAGCAGCGCGGCCGGCCAGTCCCACACCCCCCAGCGCGCCGACTCCTCCAGATACGTGCTGACACCGATCAGTGGCCGTACCACCGCGTCCTCCCTCTCGTCCCGCCGATCGACCCTCATCCGCGCTCCAGCTCGGCCTCCGCCGCCGCGAGCGCCGCGAACTCCTCCTCGGGGGCCCGTGCGACGAGGCGCTTGCGGCTGTAGAAGCCGAAGTACGCCACGGCGACCGCGTACACCCCGAGCGCGATCAGCGCCGCCACCACGTCCACCAGGAACGTGGCCACCAGCGCCGCGCACGCGAGGACCAGCGCGACCGAGGAGGTCAGCGCTCCTCCCGGCGTACGGTACGGCCGGTCGAGCTCCGGCTCGCGGCGGCGCAGCACGATGTGGGAAAGCGACATCAGCGCGTAACTGACGGTGGCGCCGAAGACCGCCGCGTTCAGCATCCGGGCCCCGTCGCCGGTCGCCGCCGCCAGCGAGAACGCGATCGCGCCGGGCACCAGCAGGCCCAGGTAAGGCGCCTTGCGGCGGCTGGTCAGGGAGAGGAAGCGGGGCAGGTAGCCGGCCCGGGACAGCGCGAAGAGCTGGCGCGAGCCCGCGTAGATCAGCGAGAAGAACGACGCCACCAGGCCCGCCAGGCCCGCGTAGTTGACGATCCGGCTGAGCGCCGTGGCCTTCCCGTCCGGCTGGAGCGCCGCCACCAGCGGGTTGCCCGCGTCCTGGAGCGCCGCCGAGCCGCGCGCGCCCGCCGAGGCGAAGAAGGTGAGCAGGGCCAGCACCACCAGGACGCCCATGGACCAGCGGATCGCCTTCGGGAGCGTACGGGCCGGGTCGCGGGTCTCCTCGGCGGCCAGCGGCACGCCCTCCACCCCGAGGAAGAACCACATGCCGAACGGGAACGCGGCCCAGATGCCCATCAGCCCCATCGGCAGCCAGGAACTGGAGCCGAACGCGTCGTGGTGCACCGGGATGTCGTCGAGCCGGGAGGCGTCGAAGTCGAGGAACGCGCCCACCGCGAAGACCAGCAGGGCCGCCACCGCGACCCCCGTCACCACGAAGCTGAACCGCAGCGCCTCGCCCACGCCCCACAGGTGGATGCCGATGAAGACGACGAAGCAGGCGAGGTAGACCGGCCAGCCGGAGGTGAGGCCGAACAGGCCGAGCGATTCGACGTAGTCGCCGATGAAGAGGGAGATGGCGGCGGGCGCCAGGACGTACTCGATGAGGATCGCCGTGCCGGTCAGGAAGCCGCCCCAGGGGCCCAGCGCGCGCCGCGCGAAGCCGTAGCCGCCGCCCGCCGTGGGCAGGACGGAGGAGAGTTCGGCGAGGGAGAAGACCATGCAGACGTACATCAGGCCCATCAGGGCCATGGCGATCGCGAGGCCGCCGAAGCCGCCCTCGGCGAGGCCGAAGTTCCAGCCGGAGTAGTCGCCGGAGACGACGTAGGCGACGCCGAGGCCGGTCAGCAGCAGCCACCCGGCGCTGCCCCGGCGGAGCGTGCGGCGCTCCAGATAGTCGTCGGCGGGGTCGGCCGGGCCGGGCCGTGCGGATGCGGGGGACTCCAGGGTCATGACGCGGCTCCCGACGGGGACGGGGTCAATGGACTGGGGGCATACCTTTGCGGGGAAGTGGACCGGAAATCAAGCCCCTTGCGTTACGCCGGGGTAAACGAGGGGTGCCGCCGGACGCGCTCCAGGGCGCGCGGGGCCGTTGCGCCGCACGGCTCCGCCTCGCGCGGCCCGCCCAGGTCCGCCGTAGGCGAACCGCCTACGTCAAGAACCCCCGCAGCAGCGCCGCCGTCCCCGCGCAGTGCTCCCGCATCATCTCCCGCGCCCCGTCCGCGTCCCCGTCCAGCACCGCCTCCACCAGCGCGGTGTGCTGGCGCTGTGAGTGCTCCAGGTTCCGCACCAGCAGCGGGATGCAGTCCAGGAGGTCGTTCACGGTCGCCCGGACCGCCGCGTACTGCGCGGTCAGCGTCGGCGAGCCGCAGAGCTCGGCGAGGGTCAGGTGCAGCAGCGTGTCCAGGCGCCGGTAGTCGGCGAGCGGCGCGTCATGCGTACGGGTGAGCGCGGTGCGCAGCCGGCCGGCCTGCTCGTCGGTGAGGCCGTGCGCGGCGCACAGCCCGGCCGCGCCCACTTCGAGCACCTCGCGAAAGCGCAGCACGTCCTCCACGTCGACCCCGGCCACCCGGCGCCGCAGCTCGTCCTCGCCGGGCGTCTCGGCCCGGGGCAGCACGAACGTTCCGCCGTACCGGCCGCGCCGGGCCTCGACCAGGCCCTGGTCGGCGAGG
Source organism: Streptomyces sp. cg36 (assembly GCF_041080675.1). Lineage (NCBI taxonomy): Bacteria > Bacillati > Actinomycetota > Actinomycetes > Kitasatosporales > Streptomycetaceae > Streptomyces > Streptomyces cyclosori. The sequence continues at coordinate 6,448,590 of NZ_CP163520.1, forward strand.
ACCTTCAGGACCTCGCGCAGCGTCACCCGGCTGATGCCGAGCCGCTCCGCCAACTCCCGCTCCGACGGCAGCCGTTCACCGCCGGGCACCAGCCCCAGGCGCACGACCTGGAGGATCTGCTCCAGCGCCTCCTCGAAGCCGTTGCCGGCCCGCACGGTGCGCAGCACCGGAGCGAGCCGGTCGTCCGCGTCCGGTCGCGGCATCTGGCCGCACCCCCTTCCCAAGCAATGGTTCTCGGCAATACCTTATGGGCTCTCGGCTGACCGAAGGAGGCTTTTCCCGTGGCAGACCGCACACCCCCGCTCGACATCGAGGCGCTCCGCGCCCTCGTCGAGAGCGGCGAGATCGACACTGTGGTCCTGGCCTTCCCCGACATGCAAGGGCGGCTCCAGGGCAAGCGGTTCGCCGCACGATTCTTCCTCGACGAGGTACTGGCCCACGGCACCGAGGGCTGCAACTACCTCCTCGCCGTCGACACCGAGATGAACACCGTCGACGGCTACCGGATGTCCTCCTGGGAACGGGGCTACGGCGACTTCGCCATGAGCCCGGACCTCGCGACCCTGCGCCGGGTCCCCTGGAACGAGGGCACCGCGATGCTCATCGCCGACCTCGGCTGGGACGACGGCTCACCCGTGGTGGCCGCGCCCCGCCAGATCCTGCGCCGCCAGCTGGAGCGCCTCACCGAGCTGGGCCTGACCGCCCAGGTCGGCACGGAGCTCGAATTCATCGTCTTCAAGGACACCTACGAGCAGGCGTGGGACTCCGGCTACCAGGGGCTGACCCCGGCCAACCAGTACAACATCGACTACTCGGTGCTCGGCACCGGCCGGATCGAGCCGCTGCTGCGCCGCATCCGCAACGAGATGGCGGCGGCGGGCCTGACCGTCGAGTCCGCCAAGGGCGAGTGCAACCCGGGCCAGCACGAGATCGTCTTCCGCTACGACGAGGCGCTGGTCACCTGCGACCAGCACGCGGTCTACAAGACCGGCGCCAAGGAGATCGCCGCGCAGGAGGGCGTCTCCCTCACCTTCATGGCGAAGTACAACGAGCGCGAGGGCAACTCCTGCCACATCCACCTCTCGCTCACCGACGAGGACGGCCGCAACGCCATGGCGGGCGACGGGCCCGGCGGAATGTCACCGCTGATGCGGTACTTCCTGGCCGGCCAGCTGGCCGCGCTGCGCGACTTCTCCCTGCTGTACGCGCCGAACATCAACTCCTACAAGCGCTTCCAGCCGGGCTCGTTCGCCCCCACCGCCGTCGCCTGGGGCCACGACAACCGCACCTGCGCCCTGCGCGTCGTCGGCCACGGCCGCTCGCTGCGCTTCGAGAACCGGCTGCCCGGCGGCGACGTCAACCCGCACCTCGCGGTCGCGGGCCTGGTCGCCGCGGGCCTCTACGGCGTCGAGCAGCGCCTGGAGCTGCCGGACGCGTGTACCGGCAACGCCTACTCGGGCGACTACGAACACGTCCCGACCACCCTGCGCGAGGCCGCCGAGCTGTGGGAGAACAGCCCCATCGCCAAGGCCGCCTTCGGCGACGAGGTGGTCGCGCACTACCGCAACATGGCGCGCGTCGAGCTGGACGCCTTCGACGCCGCGGTCACCGACTGGGAGCTCCGCCGCTCCTTCGAACGCCTGTGAGGTCCCCGTTGTCCGACGAACCGTACGAGCACCAGGTGCTCAACCCGGCGACGGAGGAGGTCATCGCGACCGTCCCCGCCGCCACCGCCGCCGACGTGGACGCCGCGGTCGCGCGGGCCGCCCGGGCGCAGGCCGGATGGGCCGCGCTCGCCCCCGCCGACCGCGCCCGGCTGCTGCGCCGCTTCGCCGCCGTGGTGGACGGGCACATCGAGGAGCTGGCCCGCCTGGAGGTGCGCGAGGCCGGGCACACCCTGGGCAACGCCCGCTGGGAGGCGGCCAACGTCCGCGACCTGCTCGACTACTCGGCCGGGGGAGTGGAGCGCCTGACCGGGCGTCAGATCCCGGTGGCGGGCGGCCTGGACATCACCCTCCAGGAGCCGCTCGGCGTCGTCGGCGTCATCGCGCCCTGGAACTTCCCGATGCCGATCGCCGCCTGGGGCACCGCCCCCGCGCTCGCCGCCGGGAACGCGGTGCTCCTCAAGCCCGCCGAGACCACCCCGCTCACCGCCCTGCGGCTGGCCGAACTCGCCCTGGCGGCGGGCCTTCCCGAGCACCTCTTCCAGGTGCTGCCGGGCGCGGGCGCCGTCGCGGGCGACGCGCTGGTCGAGCACCCCGGCGTCGCCAAGATCGTGTTCACCGGCTCCACCCGGGTCGGCAAGCGGATCATGGCCAAGTGCGCGGACCGGGTGAAGCGGATCACCCTGGAGCTCGGCGGCAAGAGCGCCAACATCGTCTTCGCGGACGCCGACGTCGAGGCCGCCGCGGCGGCGGCCCCCATGTCCTTCCTGGACAACTCCGGCCAGGACTGCTGCGCCCGCACCCGCATCCTGGTCCAGCGCTCCGTGTACGACCGGTTCCTGGAGCTCCTCGCCCCCGGCGTGGAGTCCGTCGTGGTCGGCGACCCGGCCGACGAGAAGACGCAGATGGGGCCGCTGATCTCGCGCGCCCAGCTGGACCGCGTACGCGGCTGTGTCCCCGACGGCCTGCCCGGCATCCGGGGCCGCGCCCCCGAGGGGCCCGGCTTCTGGTTCCCCCCGACCGTGCTCACCGGCGCGGCCCCCGACGCCCCCGTGGCCGTCGAGGAGGTGTTCGGGCCGGTGGCCGTGGTGCTGCCGTTCGAGGACGAGGCGGAGGCCGTCCGGCTCGCCAACGCCACCGAGTACGGGCTCTCGGGCTCGATCTGGACCCGGGACGTCGGCCGCGCCCTGCGGGTGTCGGGCGCGGTGCGGGCCGGGAACCTCTCCGTCAACTCGCACTCCAGCGTGCGCTACTGGACCCCCTTCGGCGGCTACCAGCAGTCCGGACTCGGCCGCGAGCTCGGCCCGGACGCCCTCGCCGCCTTCACCGAAACCAAGAACGTCTTCATCAGCACGGAGGCATGAGCACATGACCGACGACACCATCTGCCGCCGCCTGGTCGGCCGCACCGCCGTCATCACCGGAGCCGGCAGCGGCATCGGCCTGGCGACCGCGCGCCGGCTCGCCTCCGAGGGCGCCCGCGTGGTCTGCGGCGACATCGACGAGGCCGCCGCCAAGCGGACCGCCGACGAGGTCGGGGGCCTCGCCGTCCGGGTCGACGTCACCGACGCCGAGCAGGTCGACGCGCTCTTCAAGGCCGCGTACGACACCTACGGCAGCGTCGACATCGCCTTCAACAACGCCGGGATCTCGCCCCCCGACGACGACTCCATCCTGGAGACCGGCCTGGAGGCGTGGAAGCGCGTCCAGGAGGTCAACCTCACCTCGGTCTACCTGTGCTGCAAGGCGGCCATCCCGTACATGCGCGAGCAGCGCCGGGGCTCGATCATCAACACCGCCTCCTTCGTGGCCCGGATGGGCGCGGCGACCTCGCAGATCTCCTACACCGCGTCCAAGGGCGGCGTCCTCGCCATGTCCCGCGAGCTGGGCGTCCAGTTCGCCCGCGAGGGCATCCGGGTCAACGCGCTCTGCCCGGGGCCGGTCAACACCCCGCTGCTCCAGGAGCTGTTCGCCAAGGACCCGGAGCGGGCCGCGCGGCGCCTGGTGCACATCCCGCTGGGCCGCTTCGCCGAGGCCGACGAGATCGCGGCGGCCGTCGCCTTCCTGGCCAGCGACGACTCCTCGTTCGTCAACGCCACCGACTTCCTGGTGGACGGCGGAATCTCGGGCGCGTACGTGACCCCGCTCTAGGTCCCCGCGTCCCCGACCGGATCCGCCGGCCGGGACCTGAGCGTTCACCTTCCCTCCACCCACCCGACAGCCGGGCGTCGCGCGACGCCCGGCTGTTCTGTCTACCGTCCCCGATGATCTTCCCTTTGTGACAGGAGTGTTCATGCGCAGTGCACGTCGCTGGCAGGCCGCGACCGCCGCCCTGGCGATCGCCGGCAGCGCCCTCGCCGCCGCCCCCACCGCCCAGGCCCGCCCCGGCAGGTGCCCCGAGCTCACCGTCACCCAGGGCTGGTACGGCCAGAACCGGGCCCGCCTCCAGGAGCTCGTCGACACCTACGGCACGTGCGGCAGGGGCGCGGGCGCGGCCAAGGGCCACAAGCCCGTCGCCGTCTTCGACTGGGACAACACCGTCGTCAAGAACGACGTCGGCGACGCCACGATGTACTGGATGCTGCGCCACTCCAAGATCCGCCGCCCGCTGCACGGCGACTGGCACACCACCAGCCGCTACCTCACGGACCGGGCCGCCACCGCGCTCGCCACCGCCTGCCCGGCCGGCCGCACCACCCTGCCCACCGCCACCGACACCCGCTGCGCCGACGAGATACGCACGGTCTACGGGGACGGGAAGACCACCGCCGGGGCCGCCGCCTTCGCGGGCTGGGACCGGCGCACCATCGAGCCGCAGTACGCCTGGCTGGCCCAGCTCATGAGCGGCTGGCGCACCGCCGACGTCCGCGCGTTCGCCCGGGCCGCCCGCGCCGAGAACCTGGCCGCGCCCATCGGCGCCCAGCAGCGCGTGGGCACCGCCGACGTCACCGGCTGGGTGCGCTACTACGACCAGCAGCGCGATCTGATCCGTACGCTCGACAAGGCCGGGTTCGACGTCTGGATCACCTCGGCCTCGCCCGAGCCCGTGGTCGACGAGTGGGCGGGCGGCGTCGGCATCGCCCGCGACCACGCCATCGGCATCCGCCCGGTCCTCTCGCACGGGCGGCTCACCCCGCACCTCAAGGGCTGCGGCTCGGTCGCGGACGGCGCGGACTCGATGATCACCTACATCGACGGCAAGCGCTGCTGGATCAACCAGGAGGTCTTCGGGGTGCGCGGGGCGGCGGCCGAGCGGCAGCAGCCCGCGGCCCGGCGCCAGGTGTTCGCGGCGGGCGACTCCGACACCGACGTGACGTTCCTGCGCGACGCCACCGGCCTGCGGCTGGTCCTGAACCGCAACAAGAACGAGCTGATGTGCCGGGCGTACGACAACAGCGACGGCCGCTGGCTCGTCAACCCCATGTTCATCCAGCCCAAGGGCCAGAAGAGCGGTACCTACCCGTGCGCCACCACCGCGTACACCGACCGCGACGGCACCGCCGCCCCGGTCCGGCGCGCCGACGGAACGGTCGTGCCCGACCAGCGGGACTCGGTGTACGGCGGCTGAACCGCCCCCATAAGGTGGCCCGATGAGCACGACGACGCCGCCGGGCTGGTACCCGGACCCGGGCACGCCCGCTCTGGAGCGCTGGTGGGACGGCACCGCCTGGACCGGGCACACCCGCTCCCCGGGCCCGCCCGCGGCGCCGCCCGCGCCACCGGTGCTCCACCCGCCCTCGCCGCCGACCGTGCCCCTGGCGTCCGCCGGGGTCCGGCCGACCGGGCGCGGGCGCGGTCCGGTGCTCGCCGTGATCGTGGCCGCCGCGGTGCTCGTCGCGGCGATCGCGGCCGGGGTGGCCGTCCTGAACGAGGACGACGGCGGTCCGGCCGCCGACCCGCGGCCGCCGGTGGCCGCGACCGGGACGACCGCCCCGCCGACCACGGCCGCCACCTCCGCGGCCCCCGCGCCGAGCGGCGACCCCCGCGTCCTGGTCGACCAGCTCAACGGCATCACCCTGCCGGTGCTGCCCGGCTGGGAGAAGCCGGAGTCCACCTCCGACGGCCTGGTCACCATGCGCACCAAGGACTCGTTCGACTGCCCCGGCGACTCGGGCGCCTTCTGCAACCACGCCAGGGTCACCTCCGCCACGGCCACCGGCACCGACCTGAAGACCGCGCGGGCGCTGGCCGAGCACGACATCGCGGACGCCGCCGACGACGCCTACGACCAGGACGGCCTCGGACGGCGGCGCTACGGCGGGATCGTCTCGCACCGGCAGCTGCGGGCGGGCCCGGTGGTGGTCGCCGGGCGCACCGGTTACGCGGTGCGCTGGAGCGTGCGGACGGGGGCGGGGCCCGGGGGATACGTGGAGTCGCTGGCGTTCCCGTCCAGCGTCGGCAGCGAGTCGATGATCATCGTCCGGTTCGCCTTCGACGCGGGGGCGGGCTCGCCGCCGCCCGCCACCATCGACCGCATCACCGCCGGGATCAAGGTCCTGGGCGGCCGGGAGGACGGCGGAGTCGGCTCCGGCCTGGCCGTCCCCACTCCCTGATCCGCCCGAGCCGCGCGAACCGGCTCGGGCCGGTCCTCAGAGGAAGGTCCGCCCCTCGCCCCGGTAGGTCGGGACGGTCGCGGTCACCCGGTCGCCCTCCACCAGGTGCAACTCGTCGAAGCGCTCGCACAGCTCACCGGCCTTGGCGTGCCGGAACCACACCTTGTCGCCGATCAGCAGATCGTCGGCGGCCGTGCCGAGCAGCGGCGTCTGCACCTCGCCCGCGCCCTCCTGCCCGTCGTAGCGCAGCCCCTCGGGCAGATACGGGACCGGCAGCCGGTCGGCGCCCGGGGCACCCGAGGCGGGGTAGCCGCCGCCCAGCACCGTCACCACGCCCACGCCCGGGCGGCGCACCACCGGCTGGGCGAAGAGCGCGGCCGGACGCCCGCTGAACGAGGTGTAGTTGTCGAACAGCCGCGGCACGTACAGACCCGAACCGGCGGCGATCTCGGTGACCGCGTCCTCGGCCGCGGTGTGCTGCACGCTGCCGGTCCCGCCGCCGTTGACGAACTCCAGGTCCGGCGCGACCGCCCGGACCGCCCGCACCACCTCGGCCCGGCGCCCCGCCAGCTCCCGGCGCGCGGCCGACTGCATCAGCCGGATCGCCCGCGAGCGCACCGGCCGCCCCGCTATGTCGTCGCCGACCCCGGCGACGTGTCCCTCGTACGCCATCAGCCCCACCAGCCGGAACCCGGGGCGGCGCACCACCGCCCGTGCCAGCTCGGCCAGTTGGGCGGGCTCGCGCAGCGGGGAGCGGCGGGCGCCGACGCGCACCCGCCCGCCGAGCAGGCTCAGCGAGGTGTCCAGTTCCAGACAGACCCGCACCGGCAGGTCGTCGCGGTCCCGGGCGCGGTCGATCAGGTCCAGCTGGGCCGGGTCGTCCACCATGACGGTGACCGCGCCGGTCAGCTTGGGGTCCGTGGTCAGCTCGGCGAACCGGTCCCGGTCGGCGGACGGATACGCCAGCAGTACGTCCTCGAAACCGGCCCGGGCCAGCCAGATCGACTCCGCCAGGGTGAACGACATGATCCCGGCGAACCCGTCCCGCGCCAGCACCCGCTCCAGCAGGGCGCGGCACCGGACCGACTTGCTGGCGACCCGGATCGGCTTGCCCTGCGCGCGCCGCACGAGATCGTCGGCGTTGGCGTCGAACGCCGCCAGGTCCACCAGCGCGAGCGGCGCGTCGAGATGAGCGGTGGCCCGGTCGTACCGGGCACGGTCAGCGGCACGGGGAGTCATGGGCAGAGCCTGCCAGACCGGCGTACCGGTGGGTAGGGGTACGGGCGGACGCGGATCACGCCCGTCGGCGCACCCGGAACCGGACGCTCCTCCCGCGGACCCCCGCCCGGTCCGCCCCGGCCAGCCCGTAAAGTAGCGCCCACGCGGCGACGAACGGCCCTGCCGGGCAAGCCGATCCGCGGCGCACGCACCACAGGGGTACGAGGGGGGCCATTGACCACGGACGCAGAGCGCCCCCCGTCCCCGGCCGGCGAGGGCGACACCACGCCACAGCCGTCCCGGGACACCGGATCCACCCCCGGCCCGGTCGGCGCCTGCGCACCCCGCCCGCGCTCGGCCATCGACCTACTGGACGCGGCTCTCCCGCCCCAGCCGCAGCCTCCGACAGCGCCCCGGCAGACACCGCCGCAGGGCCCGCCGCCCCGCCTGCCGGCTTCGTCGTCCCGCCCGGCGGCACCCCAGCCGTCGTCTTCGCCGCTTGGCCCGTCGGCTCCGGCCCAGTCGTCGTCGCCCGCCCCGGCGGCTCCGGCATCGGGTTCGTCGTACCGCCCGTCGGCTCCGGCCCAGTCGTCGTCGCCCGGCCCGGCGGCCCCGGCTCAGCCTTCGGCTTCGTTGCCCCGTAAGGCTGCCCCGGCCCAGGCATCGTCAGGGTCGCCCCACCCGGCGGCCCCGGCCCTCGCGCCCCCGTCGCCCCGCCCGGCCCCGACCTCACCCCCGTCGGCCCGGCCGACGCCCCCGCCCACTCCCATGCCCCCGGCCCCGACGTCCCCGCCCGCCACTCCGCCGCTCCCGGCCACCCCCGCCGCCCCGCCCGGTCCTGTGCCTCCCAGCCCGGACCCGGCAGCGCCCGGCACCCCCGTACCCCCGGTGCCCGGCCAACCCCCGCTGTCCGGCGCCCCCCTCGGCGGCATACCGCCGATACCCGGCGCCGCGCCCGTCCGTCGTGCCCGGCGGATCGTCGCGGCTGCCGTCTGTCTCGTCCTGGGGACCGGGCTGCTCGGCGGGGCCGCCGCGGGGAGCTGGCTGACCGGGGGGTCGGCGGGGCCGGACTCCCGTACCGCGTACACCGCCGCCCGCGCGATATGGCACAGCGTGCCCGTGGACACCCTCTTCCCGCCGGTCATCAAGGGCGACGGAGCGGGGCCCGGCGGCGCCGACCGGGTGTGGACCCGGATCGGGGTCGCGCCCGACGGCGGCTGCGCCGGGGCCCTGGACCCGCTGCTGCTGAAGGTGCTCGCGCCGGTCGGCTGCGCCCGCCTGCTGCGCGCCACCTACACCGACGCCACCCACACCTCCGTCACCACCGTCGGGCTGGTCTTCACCGAGGCCGACTCCACCGCGATGGGCGCGCTGCGCACCCGGTTCGGCGACGAGTCGCTGGGCGACCGCGACGACCTCATGCCCCGCCCGTACCCGGTCCCGGGCACCCCCGCCGCCGGGTTCGGCGACCAGCAGCGGGCCAGCTGGACCGTGCGCGTCCTCACCGACGCCCCCGTCGTCGTCTACTCCGTCACCGGCTTCGCCGACGCCCGTACCGTCACCGACCCGCAGCCCGCCGACCGCGCCCTGGCCGAGGGAGCCACCGACGCCCCCGTCGAGTCCGGGCTCACCCACGACGCCAAGGGCATCGCCGACCGGGTGGAACGGGTCCTCCGCAAGACCGCAGCCGCCGAGACGAAGAAGTCCTGATGACCGCCGCACCGGCCGCCCGCCGCCGTACTCCCGCAGCCCGCCGCCGCACCCCCGCCGCCCGCGCCACGCCCCGGCGGGCCGTCGCCGCCCTCCTCGGCGCCGCGCTCGTCGCGCTGCTGCCCGCCGGTCCCGCGCGGGCGGACGGCATCCGGGACCGCCAGTGGGAGCTGGCCGCGATGCACACCGAACAGGCGTGGCGGACCACCAAGGGCAAGGGCATCACCGTCGCCGTGCTCGACACCGGGGTCGACGCCACCCAGCCCGACCTCGCCGGACAGGTCCTGCCCGGCAAGGACCTCATCGGCTTCGGGGCCGGGCGGGGCAGCCGCGACTGGGCCCGGCACGGCACCGCCATGGCCGGGATCATCGCCGGGCACGGACACGGCCCCGGAAACGGCGACGGCGTCCTCGGCATCGCTCCCGAGGCCCGCATCCTGCCGGTCCGGGTGATCCTCGAATCGTCCGACCCGGCCCGCAAGAAGGCCCGGGAGTCGCGCGGCGGCGCCCTCGCCGAGGGCATCCGCTGGGCCGTCGACCACGGCGCCGACGTCATCAACCTCTCCCTCGGCGACGACAGCGCCTCCGCCCACCCCGAGGCGGCCGAGGACGCGGCCATCCAGTACGCGCTCTCCCGGGGCGCCGTCGTCGTCGCCTCCGCCGGGAACGGCGGCGAGCAGGGCGACCACGTCTCCTACCCCGCCGCCTACCCGGGCGTGATCGCCGTCGCCGCCGTCGACCGCTTCGGCACCCACGCCGCCTTCTCCACCCGCCGCTGGTACGCCACGGTCTCCGCGCCCGGCGTGGACGTGGTGATAGCGGACCCGGACCGCAAGTACTACGAGGGGTGGGGCACCAGCGCGGCCTCCGCGTTCGTCTCCGGCGCCGTCGCCCTCGTCCGCGCGGCCCATCCGAGGCTCACCCCGGCCCAGATCAAGACCCTGCTCGCGGACACCGCCCGCAACGCGCCCCGGGGCGGGCGCGACGACTCCCGTGGCTACGGCATGGTCGACCCGGCCGCCGCCCTCGCGGCGGGCGCCCGCCTCAAGCCGGACGTACGGACCGAGGCCGCGACCGGCCGCTCCCGCGCCTACTTCGGCGCGGGCCCCGACGAGCCCCGCGGAACGAGCCACCGCGACGACTGGCTGGCCGCCCTGGCCGCGGCCTCCGGCGCGGCCCTGCTCGCCGCCTCCTTCACCCTGTGGCGCGGCACCCGCACCCGCACCCCGCACTGACACGGACAAAGGCCGACGCGTACGAGGCCCGGCCCGTACGGGAACAGGGCGCGTACGGGGTACCGACCCGTACAAGGACCGACCCGTACGGGAACGGGAGCGTACGGGACCCGACCCGTACGAGAACCCACCCGTGCGACAACCCGCCCGTGCGACAACCGACCCGTACGAGCAGTGGCGCGTGCGAAGCACCGGTGCGCGCGGCAACCGGCGCGTGCGAGAGGCGGGTCGGGCGCTCACCCCAGGGCCCCCGCCACCGCCCGTACCGCCGCCCGCGCCGCCGACTCCACGGCCGTCACCCCCGCCGCCATCGTGGTGTGGCCGTCCGACAGGACCGCCACCAGCAGGCCGCGGCCCCCGGCCGTGACGCGGCCGGTGCTGTTGACCACCCACAGCCCGGTCGCGGACCGGGGCAGCCAGCCGTTCTTGAGCGCCCATCCGGTGCCCGCCGCCGACACGCCCCAGTCCTGGCCCGCGACCGTACGGCCCATCAGGTCGGCCAGGTACGCCCGCGACCGGGCGTCCAGCGCCGAACCGGACCCGAACACCGCCCCCAGCAGGGCCAGCCGGTCCCCGGCCGTGGTCCGCGTCAGGCCCCACGCGCCGCCCGGGTCCGCGCGCGTCGCGGTCAGCCCGAGGCGCGCGTTGGCCGCGTCCAGGCCGGCGGGGCCGCCGATCGCCCGCCACAGCGCGGTCGCCGCGTCGTTGTCGCTGCGCTCGACCATCGCGGCGGCCAGGGCCCGTTCCGCCGCCGTCAGCTCCCGGCCCGCGTCCCGCGCGGCGAGCAGCAGGGCCGCCAGGATGTCGACCTTGACGACGCTCGCCGTGTCGTGGCGGCGCCCCTCGCCGTACAGCGCCCGCGCGCCGCTCGCCAGGTCGCGCACCCCCACCGAGAGCGAGCCCCGGGCCCGCGCGGCCACCGGGGAGAGCGCCGCCGCCAGCAGCGCGTCCAGCTCCGCACCCGTAGTCCGCTTCACCGGCCCGACCCTACGGCGGGCGGTGCACGGCGCGGGGAACGGCCCGGTTAGGCTCGTGCCGTGGCGCTCAAGAACATTCCGGACCCCGGTTTCTCCGACGACGACGGCACCGCCGACCCCGCACTCACGGCGGCGCTCGCCGCCTGGGCCGAGGACCGGGGGAGCGGCGCCGCCGAGTCCCGGGTGCTCGCCGCGCTCAAGGACGCCCGGCTGCTCGTCCCCGTCGTCGCGGTGCTCGGCGAGGTGGAGACCGGCGACGACGGGCTGCGCCGGGAGAAGACCAGCGACATGGCGGTGCCCACGCTCACCGCGGGCGACCGCAAGGCGCTGCCCGCCTTCACCTCGCTGGCCTCGCTCGCCCTGTGGGACCCCGAGGCCCGGCCCGTCGCCGTCCCCCTGCACCAGGCGCTCCAGGCCGCCGCGCACGAGCGCGCCGACACGGTCGTCCTGGACCTGGCGGGCCCCGTCGCGTACGAGCTGAAGGGCAACGCGCTGCTCGCCCTCGCCGAGGGGCGCACCAGCGGCGACCCGCTCGACGACCCGGCCGTGGTCGGGGCGGTGCGCGCGGCGGTCGCCGCCGAACCGGCCGTCCTGCGGGCCCACCTCGGCCCCGGCAGCGCCGACGGCACCCTCGCCCTGGTCCTCGCCGAGGACGCGGTCCCGGCCGAGGCCGCCCGCCGGGTCGTCGAGCGGCTCGCCGCCGACGAGGTGCTGCGCGCCCGGCTGGTCCGGGGCCTGGACCTGGCCCTGCTCCCGGCGGCGGCCCCGCGGCCCAACGAGCCGCTGTTCACCCGCTGAGCGGCCCGGACACACGAGAGCGCCCCCGGTGGTCCGGGGGCGCTCGGCGTTCGTACGTACGGAAAAGGGGCGGCGACTAGCCGTACACCGGGCCCGTGTACTTCTCGCCCGGGCCCTTGCCCGGCTCGTCCGGGACGACGGACGCCTCGCGGAAGGCGAGCTGCAGGGACTTCAGGCCGTCGCGCAGCGGGGCGGCGTGGAACGAGCTGATCTCGGTGGTGCTGGCGTCGAGCAGACCGGCCAGGGCGTGCACCAGCTTGCGCGCCTCGTCGAGGTCCTTGTGCTCGTCGCCCTCCTCCGTCAGTCCGAGCTTCACCGCGGCGGCGCTCATCAGGTTCACGGCGACCGTGACGATCACCTCGACGGCCGGGACCTCCGCGATGTCGCGGGTCATGGTGTCGAAGTCGGTGGTCTCGGGGGACTGGGGGGTGGGCTCACTCATGCCCCACACGATAGGCCGTGGAGCGCCCTGCACACGATTGGCCCCCGTGCGGCCCGCCTGCTAACCTGGTGTAACGACCGGCCAGGCACTCCCATGTGCCCGGCCCACAAGTGGAGGCTCCGATCTCCCACCCGACCGCCCTCCGGGACGGCGGGTCTCCGGTCAGACGGCCGCCATCGTTCCGTACGGACGATGGAGCCGTCCGATGTGCGCCCCGCGGTTGACCGCGGCGGTGCTCCGGTAGTCCATGGAGCCCCGCCTGTGTCCCGTCCGGGGCATTTTTCATGTGCCGCGATGGTTGGTCCCGAGTGAAAGTACGCGTTTGTCTGCCAGGCAGGCGTGTGGTGCTACCGAGGAGGATCCATCAGCGCCGAGCCCCGCATCAACGACCGGATTCGCGTTCCCGAAGTGCGACTTGTCGGTCCCAGCGGCGAGCAGGTCGGGATTGTTCCGCTTGCCAAGGCCCTGGAACTCGCACAGGAGTACGACCTGGACCTGGTCGAGGTCGCGGCGAACGCCCGTCCGCCCGTGTGCAAGCTCATGGACTACGGGAAGTTCAAGTACGAGTCGGCCATGAAGGCCCGTGAGGCGCGCAAGAACCAGGCGCACACGGTCATCAAGGAGATGAAGCTCCGGCCGAAGATCGACCCGCACGACTATGACACCAAGAAGGGTCACGTCGTCCGGTTCCTCAAGCAGGGCGACAAGGTCAAGATCACGATCATGTTCCGTGGTCGCGAGCAGTCCCGGCCGGAGCTCGGCTACCGACTGCTGCAGCGTCTCGCGGAGGACGTCCAGGACCTCGGTTTCGTCGAGTCGAACCCGAAGCAGGACGGCCGGAACATGATCATGGTTCTGGGTCCGCACAAGAAGAAGACCGAGGCGATGGCCGAGGCCCGCGAGGCGCAGGCCGCCCGCAAGGCGGAGCGCCAGGGCCAGCCGGCCGAGGCCGACGACTCCGGTGCGGAGCCCGTCGCCGAGGCGCCGGCCGAGGAACCCGCCGAGGCGTGATTCCCGGGCAGCCGCCCAGGACAACCGATACACATGACGCTCCCGTGCGCCGGTCCCCGGACCGGCTGGGAGCGCCACTGACGAGGAGATAACGGCGCTATGCCGAAGAACAAGTCGCACAGCGGTGCCAGCAAGCGCTTCAAGATCACCGGCTCCGGCAAGGTGCTCCGTGAGCGCGCCGGCAAGCGCCACCTGCTGGAGCACAAGTCGTCCAAGCTGACGCGTCGCCTCACCGGCAACGCCGAGATGGCCCCGGGCGACGCCAAGAAGATCAAGAAGCTTCTCGGCAAGTGACGTCCTCCGCCTCCGGCAGACCGGAGGCGGGACGTCTGGACCGGGACCCATTCGAATTTCGGGCCGTGTGATCACCCACCGCGGCCCCGCTACAAGGAGTTAACAAGTGGCACGCGTCAAGCGGGCAGTCAACGCCCACAAGAAGCGCCGGGCGATCCTCGAAGCGGCCTCCGGCTACCGCGGTCAGCGCTCGCGCCTGTACCGCAAGGCCAAGGAGCAGGTCACCCACTCGCTGGTCTACAACTACAACGACCGCAAGAAGCGCAAGGGCGACTTCCGTCAGCTGTGGATCCAGCGCATCAACGCCGCTGCCCGCCAGAACGGCATGACGTACAACCGCCTCATCCAGGGTCTGAAGGCCGCCAACATCGAGGTGGACCGCAAGATCCTGGCCGAGCTCGCGGTCAACGACGCCAACGCGTTCGCCGCGCTCGTCGAGGTGGCCCAGAAGGCCCTCCCGAGCGACGTCAACGCCCCGAAGGCCGCGTAAGCGCCTGACGGCTTGTTGAGCCGGACCGGACCCGCAGGCCAACGGCCTGCGGGTCCGGGTGCGTTGCGGGGGCTTTCCCGGGGGCCGCACCCCCGGACCCCCCGCCCGCGGGGGCAGCGCCCCCAGGCCCCCACCCCCTCGTAGAGAGACCGCGTGTACATGCCCACCCCCGAGCTGATCTCCCCCCGTTCCCCCCGCGTCGCCGCCGCGAAGCGGCTCGCGCGGCGCAACTTCCGGGGCAAGGAGCGGCGGTTCATCGCCGAGGGGCCGCAGGCCGTGCGGGAGGCCGTGGAGCACCGGTCCGGCGGTGAGGCGACGCTGGTCGAGCTCTTCACCACCGTCGAGGCCGCCGAGCGCTACGCGGACATCGTGGCCGCCGCCCGCGACGCCGGGGCCCGGGTGCACTACGCCGACGACGAGGTGCTCGCCGAGGTCTCGCAGACCGTCACCCCGCAGGGCCTGGTGGGCGTCTGCCGCTTCCTGGACTCCCCGTTCGAGGAGATCCTCACGTCCCGGCCCAAGCTGGTCGCCGTGCTCGCGCACGTCCGCGACCCCGGGAACGCGGGCACCGTCCTGCGCTGCGCGGACGCCGCGGGCGCCGACGCCGTCGTCCTCACCGACGCATCCGTGGACCTCTACAACCCCAAGTCGGTGCGCGCCTCGGTCGGTTCGCTCTTCCATCTGCCGGTCGCCGTCGGCGTACCGGTGGAGCAGGCCGTCCAGGGGCTGCGGGACGCCGGGGTGCGCATCCTCGCCGCCGACGGCGCGGGCCGCGACGACCTCGACGACGAGCTCGACGCGGGCACCATGGGCGGCCCCACCGCCTGGATCTTCGGCAACGAGGCGTGGGGGCTGCCGGAGGAGACCCGGGCGCTCGCCGACGCCGTGGTGCGCGTTCCGATCCACGGCAAGGCGGAGAGCCTCAACCTGGCGACGGCCGCCGCGGTGTGCCTGTACGCCTCGGCGCGGGCCCAGCGCGCCCGTACTCCCCGCTGAGGGGCTCCGCACCGCCGCCCGCAGCTAGTAGTGTGGCGGGCTCGGGGGCCCACTGTGCGCTTCGGAGAGGTGGGATACGGGGATGGCTGTCGGCGTGAGGACCATCGGCGAGAATGCCCTGGTGTGCGCTAGCGGTGGCCCGGACACCCTGGGGATAGACCCCGAAGACCTGCCCGACGGACTCGTCGTCGCCGACGAACACGGCCGGGTCATCTGCTTCAACGCGGCGGCGGCCCGGATCACCGCCGTCCGCAAGCGCGACGCCCTGGGGGTGCCCCTGGAGCTCGCCCTGCCGCTGGAGGACCTCAAGGGCCGCCGCTGGTGGCAGCTCACCGACCCGTACGGCGGCCTCGCCATCCGGGTCGGCCAGCCCGAGCGCAATCTGCTGCTGCCGGGCGGCCGTGAGGTGCTGGTCTCCGCCCGGTACGTCCGCGAGCACCCCACCGGCCCGGTCCGCCGGGTGGTGGTCAGCCTGCGCTCCACCGAGGCCCGCCGGCGCACCGAGCGCTCGCACGCCGAGCTGATCGCCACCGTCGCCCACGAGCTGCGCTCGCCCCTGACCTCCGTCAAGGGCTTCACCGCGACCCTGCTCGCCAAGTGGGAGCGGTTCACCGACGACCAGAAGCGGCTGATGCTGGAGACCGTCGACGCCGACGCCAACCGGGTCACCCGGCTGATCGCCGAGCTGCTCGACATCTCCCGCATCGACTCCGGCAGGCTGGAGGTGCGCCGTCAGCCGGTGGACATCGCCGTCGCCGTGGGCCGCCACATCCAGGCCCATGTCGCCGCCGGCCAGCGCCCCGACCGCTTCCTGGTCCGCGTCCAGCGCCCGCTGCCCGATCTGTGGGCGGATCCGGACAAGATCGACCAGGTCCTGGGCAACCTGCTGGAAAACGCGGTGCGCCACGGCGCGGGAACCGTCACCATCGAGGTGGCACCCGCGCCCGTCCGCATCGACGAGCACGACGAGAAGGGAACGGCCGTCACCGTGAGCGACGAAGGCCCCGGCATCCCCGAGGAGTCGATGGGCCGTGTCTTCACCCGCTTCTGGCGGGGGAGCAAGCGCGGCGGGACCGGTCTCGGCCTCTACATCGTCAAGGGCATCGTGGAGGCGCACGGCGGCACCATCACCGTGGGCCGCGGCTCCGGCGGCGGCGCCGAGTTCCGATTTATCCTGCCCGTCGGCGCCCCGGCCTACCTCCAGTAGCGACCGCCGGGCCGCCCACGGGCGCATTCGCCTCACGTCACCCCGTTAGACTCGACCTTTGGCGCGTTCGTGTCCGTGCTGTCGCGCGGCGCGGTCGCCGTCGCCGTCGCGGGGACCCCCAGCCCCGGGGGCACCTCCCAGTGTTAGCTGGGGGACAATCGGAAGTACGGGAAGAGATGTCGGCACCCAATAAGTCGTACGACCCTGTTGAGGTCGAGGCACTGAAACCGGAAGAGATCGAGCGGATGCGGGACGAGGCGCTCGCCGCCTTCGCCGCCGCCGGTGACCTCGAAGCGCTCGCACACGCGAAGACCGCGCACGCCGGTGGCACCTCGCCCCTGTCGCTCGCCAACCGCGAGATCGGCGCGCTGCCGCCGCAGGCCAAGGCCGCGGCCGGCAAGCTCGTGGGCATGGCCCGCGGCGCCGTGAACAAGGCGCTGGCCGCCCGCCAGGCCGAGCTGGAGGCCGAGCGCGACGCGCGCGTCCTGGTCGAGGAGGCGGTGGACGTCTCGCTGCCGTACGACCGCGTACCGGCCGGCGCCCGCCACCCGCTGACCACGCTCTCCGAGCGCATCGAGGACATCTTCGTGGCCATGGGCTACGAGGTGGCCGAGGGCCCGCAGGTCGAGGCCGAGTGGTTCAACTTCGACGCGCTCAACATCGGCCCGGACCACCCGGCGCGCGGCGAGGCCGACACCTTCTTCGTCCAGGCCGCCGACGGCAGCGCGAACTCCGGCACGGTGCTGCGCACGCACACCTCCCCGGTGCAGATCCGCTCGCTGCTGGACCGCGAGCCGCCGGTGTACGTGATCTGCCCCGGCCGGGTCTACCGCACGGACGAGCTGGACGCCACGCACACCCCCGTCTTCAACCAGGTCGAGCTGCTCGCCGTGGACGAGGGTCTGACCATGGCGGGCCTCAAGGGCACCCTGGACCACATGGTCCAGTCGCTCTTCGGACAGGGCATGAAGACCCGGCTGCGGCCGAACTTCTTCCCGTTCACCGAGCCGTCCGCCGAGATGGACATGGTGTGCTACGTCTGCCGCGGCGAGTCCGTCGGCAACCCCGACCGCCCCTGCCGCACCTGCTCCAGCGAGGGCTGGATCGAGCTCGGCGGCTGCGGCATGGTCAACCCGAAGGTGCTCGTCGCCTGCGGTGTCGACCCCGAGAAGTACAGCGGATTCGCCTTCGGCTTCGGTATCGAACGCCTGCTGATGTTCCGCCACAACGTCGAAGACATGCGAGACATGGTCGAGGGTGACGTCCGTTTCACCCGGCCGTTCGGGATGGAGATCTGATGCGGGTCCCGCTTTCTTGGCTGCGGGAGTACGTCGACCTGCCGGCGACGGAGACCGGCCGTGACGTCCAGGCCAAACTCGTCTCCGCCGGACTGGAGGTCGAGACCGTCGAGCAGCTCGGCGCCGGCCTCAAGGGCCCCCTGGTCGTCGGGCAGGTGCTGACCATCGAGGAGCTGGAGGGCTTCAAGAAGCCCATCCGCTTCTGCACGGTCGACGTCGGCGGCGCCAACGGCACCGGCGAGCCGCAGGAGATCGTCTGCGGCGCGCGCAACTTCCAGGTCGGCGACAAGGTCGTCGTGGTGCTCCCCGGCGCCGTCCTGCCCGGCGACTTCGCCATCGCCGCCCGCAAGACGTACGGCCGCACCTCGCACGGCATGATCTGCTCCGGCGACGAGCTGGGCATGGGCGACGACGGCAGCGGCGGCATCATCGTCCTGCCGCCCGAGCACGAGGCCGGCACCGACGCCATCGAGCTCCTGGAGCTCGTCGACGAGGTCCTGGACATCGCCGTCACCGCCAACCGCGGCGACTGCCTGTCGATGCGCGGCGTGGCCCGCGAGGCCGCCATCGCGTACGGGCTGCCGCTGCGCGATCCGGCGCTGCTCGACGTGCCCGCGCCCAACTCGTACGGCTACCCGGTGAAGATCTCCGACCCGATCGGCTGCGACCGCTTCACCGCGCGCACCGTCGGCGGACTCGACCCCGAGGCCCGCTCCCCGATCTGGCTCCAGCGCCGGCTGCAGAAGGCCGGCATGCGGCCGATCTCGCTCGCCGTCGACGTCACGAACTACGTGATGATCGAGCTCGGCCAGCCGCTGCACGCCTACGACCGCACCCGCGTCGACGGCCCCATCGGGGTGCGCCGCGCGGAGGCGGGCGAGGTGCTCACCACGCTCGACGGCGCCAAGCGCAAGCTGGACGCCGCCGACCTGGTCATCACCGACAACCGGGGCCCGATCGGCCTGGCCGGTGTGATGGGCGGCGCCAACACGGAGATCGCCGACTCGGTCACCGACCCGGAGACCGGCCAGGTCACCGGCACCACCGAGGTGGTCATCGAGGCCGCGCACTTCGACCCGGTCGCCATCGCCCGCACCGCCCGCCGCCACAAGCTGTCCTCCGAGGCGTCCAAGCGCTTCGAGCGCGGCGTCGACCCGCAGGCCGCCTCCGCGGCGGCCCAGCGGACCGTCGACCTGCTGGTGCTGCTCGCGGGTGGCACCGCCGAGGCCGGTGTCACCGAGGTCATCGCGCCCTCCGCGCCGCGCACCATCTCCGTCTCCGCCGACCACCCGGACCAGGTGGCGGGCGTCGACTACGGCCGCGAGACCGTGGTGCGCCGCCTCCAGGAGATCGGCTGCGACGTGTACGGGCAGGACGAGCTCGTCGTCACCGTGCCGTCCTGGCGCCCCGACCTGGCCGAGCCGAACGACCTGGCCGAGGAGGTCATCCGGCTGGAGGGGTACGAGAACCTGCCCTCCACCCTGCCGAAGCCGCCCGCCGGCCGCGGTCTGACCGAGCGCCAGCGGCTGCACCGCCGGGCGGGCCGCGCGCTCGCCGGGGCCGGTTACGTCGAGGCGCTGAACTACCCGTTCCTCTCCGAGCAGGTCTTCGACCAGCTGGGCCTGGCGGCCGACGACCCGGCCCGCCGGGTGGTCAAGCTGGTCAACCCGCTCAACGACGAGGAGCCGGCGCTGCGCACCACGCTGCTGCCGGGCCTGCTCACCGCGCTGCGCCGCAACGACGGCCGCGGCAGCCACGACCTGGCGCTCTTCGAGACCGGTCTGGTCTTCCAGCCGGGCGAGCAGCAGGGCGTGGCGAGCGTGCTGCCGGTCGACCGCCGTCCCACCGACGAGGAGATCGCGGCGCTCGACGCGGTGCTGCCCGCGCAGCCCCGGCACGCCGCCGTGGTCCTCGCCGGTGCGCGCGAGCAGGCCGGCTGGTGGGGCGGGGGCCGCCCGGCGGACTGGGCCGACGCGGTCGAGGCCGCCCGGACCCTGGCCCGCGAGGCCGGTGCCGAACTCATCGTCCAGCAGGGCCAGTACGGGCCGTGGCACCCGGGCCGCTGCGCCGAGCTCGCCGTCGTCGTCGACAGCGAGATCGTCGCGGTCGGCCACGCGGGTGAGCTGCACCCGCGCGTGGTCAAGGCGCTGAGCCTGCCCGAGCGCACCTGCGCCATGGAGCTCGACCTGGACCTGCTGGCGAAGGCGGGGGAGGGCACCCTGCGGGCGCCCGGCATCTCCACCTTCCCGGTGGCCACCCAGGACGTGGCGCTGGTCGTCGACAACGAGGTCCCGGCCGCCGTGGTCGAGTACTTCCTGCGCGGCGGCGCCGGTGAACTCCTGGAGTCGATCCGGCTCTTCGACGTCTACACCGGCGAGCAGCTCGGCGAGGGCAAGAAGTCGCTGGCGTACGCGCTGCGCTTCCGCGCCGCCGACCGCACGCTGACCGTCGAGGAGGCATCGGCCGCGCGCGACGCGGCGGTGGCCCTGGCGGCCGAGCACACGGGCGCGGTGCTGCGCGGGGCGTGACCCCTCGGCAGGACCCGCGAAGGGCGCATCCGGACCCCCGGATGCGCCCTTCGCGCTTGTCTCACCACTCCTCACTCGTTCGGGTGAGAACGGGGGGCGAGATGGGCAAATGGGGCCGGTCGGTCGACAGAATCGATCCGGTCGTGAAGGCCGGAACGGTATGGGCCTAGGGGGGCCGACGGCATGATCCGGACCAGGAGTTGGGCGGCGGCCCGTGCGAGCGCCCTCGGTGCGGGGCGCGGGCCCGCCCTCGCGCTGCCCGTCCTCTGGCTGCTCGTGGTCGGGTGCTGGCAGCTGGCCTGCCCGCCGGCCGCCGACGACGCGGTGGGGCCCCGGATCGCCACCGGCGCGGCCTTCCTGCTCGCGGTCGGCTGTCTGACGTACGCGGGCCGGGCGGGCGCGGCCCGGGAGTTACGGCGGGTCCAGGAGGTCGCCGACGCCGCCCAGCGCGTACTGCTGCGCCCGCCGCCGCCGCGCATCGACGGGCTGACGGTGGCCGCGGGCCAGCTCTGCGCCGACGGGGACGGGGGCGCGTCGGTCGGCGGGGACCTGTACGAGGTGATGGCCACGCAGTACGGGGTGCGGGTCGTGATGGGCGATGTGCGCGGCCACGGGCTCGGCTCGCTGGGCGCGGTCGCGGCGGTCCTCGGCAGTTTCCGCGAGGCCGTCCACGACGAGCCCGGACTCGCCGGCGTACTGCGGCGCCTGGAGCGGGCGCTCCAGCGCCATCTGCGCGAGCGGGCCCGCGCCGAGCACCCGTCGGGCTGCGCGGCCGAGCCGGAGAACCCGCTGGCCGAGGAGTTCGTGACCGTACTGCTGCTGGAGATCCGCCCCGACGGCCAGGTGTTCGCCCTCAACTGCGGCCATCCCTGGCCCTACCGGCTGTGCGGCGGCGCCGAGGAACTGCTGCCCGGCGACCCCCTGCCGCCGCTCGGCTCCTTCCCGCTCCCGGCCGAACTGCCGCTCCACAGCTGCACCCGGCTGCTGCCCGGTGAGGCGCTGTGCCTGCACACGGACGGCGCGTCCGATGCCCGTGACCGCGCCGGGCGGTTCTTCCGGCTGCAGGAAGTACTCGCCCGGGCGGCCCTGGACACCCCGCTGTCCCCCGCCGCAGTGATCCACTGCGTACAGCGGGAGCTGTTGCGCCACACCGGCGGACGGCTCGCCGACGACGTGGCGTTGCTCGTGCTGCGCAACGACCGGGTGTGCGTTCCCGCGCAGCCCGGAGCCGTCGGGGCCGCGCGGGCCCGGCACTGAGGCGCTGTGTGCGCCGTCGGCCCTGCCGCGGAGTGACGGGCAGTTCGGCAGGACCGGCGGCGCCGGGAGCGGGCCGCCGCACTGTACGAGGGGGAGCCGGCGACCCACTGCGCCCCTGTGGAGAGGCAGTTCAGTCAAGCGGGCGCCGCATCGGGGCGGCAGAGTGCGCGACGCATAAATGCGAGTACTCCCTTCACACCCCGTGTGAACCCGCCTCCTCTACGCTGGGCAACGGAGGCCCTCATGCAGCCGAACACCCTGCTCGACGCGCTGGTCGACGAGGCCGGCATCTCCAACGCCGGGCTGGCCGCCCATGTGAACCAGGCCGGCCGCGCCAGAGGGCTGGCGCTGCGGTACGAACACACCGCCGTGGCGCGGTGGTTGAAGGGCCAGCGCCCGCGCGGCCAGGTGCCCGACCTGCTCTGCGAGGTGCTGGCGGCCCGGCTGCACCGGCCGGTCACTCTGGACGACATCGGGCTCGGCGTGCCCGGTGAGCCGGCCGCGCCGGTCGGCTCACCGCTGGCCGGGTTCGTGGAGCGGGCCACCGCCCTGTGGCGCTCCGACGAGCAGCAGCGCCCGCACATACTGGGCGCCGCCGCCGTCACCGGGACCCCCGCGGTGATGCCGGTGTGGGAGTGGGAGAACCCGCCGGAGGACACCGATGTGTCCCGGCACGGCCAGACGGCGGTGAGCGAGGGCGACATCGAGATGCTGCGGGCGGCCCGCGCGCACTACGAGCTGATGTACCGCAAGGCGGGCGGCATCGCCACCCGCTCGCGCATCGTGGGCTTCCTCAACTCCGAGACCGCGCCGCTGCTGCGCGGCTGCTACACCGACGAGACCGGCCGCCAGCTGCACCGCGCGACCGGGGGCCTGGTGGCGATCGCCGGGATCTGCGCCTACGACTCCAACGCCCAGGGCCTGGCCCAGCGCTACTTCCACCAGGCGCTGCGGCTGGCCAAGGCGAGCGGGGACCGGGGGCTCGGCGCCTATGTGATCGCGCTGCTGGTCAACCAGTCGCTGTTCATGCGGGACTACCGCCAGGCGGTCGCCTTCGCGGAGGCGGCGCTGCGGGCGGCGGGCCACCAGCTCACCCCGGCGCTGGCCGCCGATCTGCACGCGATGCAGGCCAAGGCGTACGCCCATCTCGGCGACGGGCGCAGCGCGCTCGCCGCGATCCGGGGCGCCGAGGCCGCGGCCGAGCGGATCCGGCCCAAGAACGAACCCGCCGAGACCGGCTACGTCCAGCCGGGCCTGGTCAACGTCCAGGTGGCGGAGGCCCTGCTGCGGCTCGGCGATCTGCCGGCCGCGCGCGAGCAGGCGGGACTGGCGGCGCACGCCCCCTCGCACGACCGGGGCAGAGTGCACCGGCTGGCGATGCTGGCGCAGATCGAGCTGCGGCAGGGCGAGGTGGACCGGGCCGTCGCGACGGCGGTCGAGATGGCCGAGCGGGCCCGGGGGATGGAGTCGCAGCGGTTGCGCGACCGGTTGCGCGTCGTACGCGAGCATCTGGTCGAGAGCGGTTGCGCCCGCGCCGAGGAAGCCGCCGAGCTGATCGACGGGGCACTGCGCGTTCCTCTGTGAGCGCGCGCCTGCTGCGATATTGCCATCTACTCGTCGGAAGGTGGCAAAAACGTGCAGTGGACGAACCTGAATGAACAAACTGTGTATGAGAACCGCTGGTTCCGGGTCAATCTCGCCGACGTCGTCCTCCCGGACGGGCGGCACCTCGACCACTTCCTGATCCGCCTGCGCCCGGTCGCCGTGGCGACCGCCGTCAACGAGGCCAACGAGGTCCTGCTGCTGTGGCGGCACCGGTTCATCACCGACAGCTGGGGCTGGGAGCTGGCCGCCGGAGTCGTCGAGGACGGCGAGGACATCGAGGCCGCCGCGGCCCGCGAGATGGAGGAGGAGACCGGGTGGCGGCCGGGCCCCCTGCGCCCGCTCCTCACCGTCGAGCCCGCCAACGGTCTCATCGACGCCCGGCACCACCTCTACTGGTCGGAGTCGGCCGAGTACATCGGGCACCCCGAGGACGACTTCGAGTCCTCGCGGCGCGAGTGGATACCGCTCAAGCTGGTGCCCGACATGATCGCCCGGGGCGAGGTCCCGGCCGCCAACATGGCGGCCGGACTCCTGCTGCTGCACCATCTGCGGCTCGGCGACGGCTGACCTCGGCCGTCACCGGCTCACCGCCCCAGCGCCTGCCACACCGCCACGGTGAGTGCGCCGAGGGCGGTGAGCGCCGTGATGGCGGGCAGTGGCCACCTCGTGTGCTCCAGGGACGCGACGCGCACGCCCAGTTCGGTCAGTTCGCGCTCGCTCTGATCGTCGCGGTGGGTGAGCAGGGTGACCTGCCCGTCGATACGGGCGAGGCCCACTTCCAGGGAACGGCGTAACTCGAACAGTTCGTCGACGGCCATCGGGAGGCCGGGGTCGCTCGGCACGGCGAGGCTCCTTGTCGTTGTGGCGGAGTGCCATTGACTTTTCGACAGGGAGTCAACTCGCCCTGATCCAGGGGCGGGAGAGTGTGCGTCACGCATATGCGGGCTCGCCGCGCACACCCGGTGTGAAACGGACGGGCCCGGTCCTCGTACGGAGGAGCCGGGCCCGGCTGCGGTGACGGGCGCCGCGGGGGTGCGCAAGCGGACGTACGCGGGCGTACCCACGCGGGCGTACGCGCTCAGGCGCAGGTGGTCAGGCGTACGTGTAGAAACCGGATCCGGTCTTGCGGCCCAGGCGCCCCGCGTCCACCATCCGCTGGAGCAGCGGCGGCGCCGCGTACAGCGGCTCCTTGAACTCGTCGTACATCGAGTCCGCGACCGAGGCCACGGTGTCCAGGCCGATCAGGTCGCTCAGCTTGAGCGGACCCATCGGGTGGGCGCAGCCCAGCTCCATGCCGTTGTCGATGTCCTCGCGGCTGGCGATGCCCGACTCGAACATCCGGATCGCCGAGAGGAGGTAGGGGATGAGCAGTGCGTTGACCACGAAGCCCGAGCGGTCCTGGGCGCGGATCGCGTGCTTGCCCAGCACCTTCTCCACCATGGCCTGGGCGCGCGAGATGGTGCCCTCGGAGGTGGTGAGCGCCGGGATGAGCTCGACGAGCTTCTGGACCGGCGCCGGGTTGAAGAAGTGGATGCCGATGACCTGGTCCGGCCGCGAGGTGGCGACCGCCAGCTTCACCAGCGGGATGGAGGAGGTGTTGGAGGCGAGGATCGCGTCCGGGCGGGTCACCACCTGGTCGAGGATCTGGAAGATCTCGGTCTTGACCTGCTCGTTCTCCACGACCGCCTCGATGACGAGATCGCGGTCGGCGAACTCGCCCAGGTCGGTGGTGAAGCTGAGGCGGGCGAGGGTGGCGTCCCGCTCCTCCTCGGTGATCTTGCCGCGCTCGGCCGCCTTCGACAGGGAGTTGTGCAGCCGGGTGCGGCCGATCTCCAGCGCCTCACCGGTGGTCTCGGCGACCTTCACGTCCAGGCCGCTGCGGGCGCAGACCTCCGCGATGCCGGCCCCCATCTGGCCGCAGCCCACCACTCCGACGCGTGCAATATCTCCCGTAGGGCCCGTCACATCGCTGCCTTTCGCTTCTGACAGAAAAGTCCTGGCGGGTCTCCCGTGTGATTCCGGCGCCCGTCCCGGCCCACGACGTTACTCCGCGCCTGCGTGTGGATCACGGGGTGGGGCGGGCATGCTGTGCGCAACACCGGACATTCGAGGCGACGAGGGGGTCGTCAAGTGGGACGGATCACTCGACGGGGGCTGCTGGCGGGAACCCTGGCAGCCGGTACGGCAGGAGCGGTGAACGGCCTGGTCACCGGGGATGCGCAGGCATCCGGAAGGGCGGCGCCGAGCCCCGGCGCGGGCCGGCCGTGGCACCCGCCCAGACCCCTGGAGTTCCGCGGCATGTGGCTGGCCACGGTGTCCAACCTCGACTGGCCCTCACAACCGGGTCTCACCCCCGCCCAGCAGGAGGCCGAGCTCCTGGCGCACCTGGACCGGGCGGCCGACCGCAGGCTCAACGTGGTGGCCCTCCAGGTGCGCCCCACCGCCGACGCCCTGTGGCCGTCCCCGTACGAGCCGTGGAGCCAGTACCTCAGCGGCGAGCAGGGCCGGGACCCGGGCTGGGACCCGCTGGGCACCGCCGTGCGCGAGGCGCACCGGCGCCGCCTGGAGCTGCACGCCTGGTTCAACCCCTACCGGGTGGCCAACCACACCGACCTCTCCCGCCTGGTCCCCACCCACCCCGCGCGGCTGCACCCCGACTGGGTCGTGGCGTACGGCGGGAAGCTCTACTACAACCCGGGGATCCCCGAGGTCCGCAGGTTCGTGCAGGACGCCATGCTCGACGCGGTCGCGCGCTACGACGTGGACGCGGTGCACTGGGACGACTACTTCTATCCGTACCCGGTGGCCGGCCAGACCTTCGCCGACGACGACGCCTACGCCCGCTACGGCGCGGGCTTCCCGGACCGGAACGCCTGGCGGCGCGACAACATCGACAAGCTGGTGCGGGAGACGGCGGCCCGGATCAAGCAGCTCCGGGGCCGGGTGAAGTTCGGGATCAGCCCGTTCGCGGTGTGGCGCAACGCGGCGACCGACCCGCTCGGCTCGCCCACCACGGCCGGTGTGCAGACCTACGACGACCTGCACGCCGACACCCGCAAGTGGGTGCGCGAGCACTGGATCGACTACATCTGCCCGCAGGTGTACTGGAACATCGGCTTCGCCGCCGCCGACTACGCCAAGCTGGTGCCCTGGTGGGACGCGGTCGCCCGGGGCAGCGGCACCCAGTTGATCGTCGGCGAGGCGCTCTACAAGGCGGGCGACCCGGCGCAGCCCGCCGCCTGGCAGGACCCGGCGGAGCTGTCCCGGCACCTCACGCTCGCACGGAAGTACCCCTCCGTGCGGGGCCACTGCTTCTTCTCGGCGAAGAACGTGGCCCTGGACCCGATCGGCGCCATGGCACGGGTGGTCGCGGACCACTACCCCGGACGGGTGCGGCCCTGACCGCGCCGGCTACTCCTGCGCCGGGGGCTGGACGACGGTGTCCGGCCCCGGGGACATCAGGGTCTCGTGCCCGTCCGCGAAGCGGACCCGGTACGGCGGGGTCCCATTGGGGCCCAGCACCTCGATGACCTCCGCGCTCCGGTCTTGCTGCCCCACGGTTCTGCCGTGGACCAGCAGCCGGTCGCCCACACTGGCTCGCATGCGCCCAAGTCTAGGGCGGACAGGGCGAGTTGGACCCCGACCGGGTACCGGGCGCGGCGCGGCCGGGGCGGTTTCAGGCCGCCGCCCGCTGGGTCACGGCGATGCAGACGAGCACCCCGGCGGCGGCCAGCGGGGCGGCCGGCGAGAGGTGCTCGCCCAGCAGCAGGACCGCCCAGACGAGGGTGAGCAGCGGCTGCGCCAGCTGGAGCTGGCTCGCCCGGGGCACCCCGATGGCGGCCATGCCCCGGTACCAGACGTACAGCCCGGCGAACTGCGACCCGGCCGCCACCCACAGCACCCCGAGGACGCCGTGCGCGTTCAGATGGACCGGCTCGGCGGCGAGGGCCGACGCCGAGCCGAGGACGGCGAGCGGCAGCGTGAGGACCAGCGCCCAGCCGATCACCTGCCACCCCGGCATCTCCCGGGCCAGGCGCCCGCCCTCGGTGTATCCGGCGGCGCAGATCAGCAGCGCGCCGAAGAGGTAGAGGTCGCCGGTGGAGAGGGCGCCGCCGCTCTGCTGGACGGTGAAGGCGAGCACCACCGCGGCTCCGGCCAGCGCGGCGGCCCAGAAGGCGCGGGAGGGGCGGCGGCCGGTCCGCAGGGCCGAGAGCGCGGCCGTGGTCAGCGGCAGCAGGCCCACGACCACGGCCGCGTGCGAGGTGGTGGACGTGCGCAGGGCCAGGGTGGTCAGCAGCGGGAAGCCGACCACGGTTCCGGCCGCGACCACGGCGAGGCCCGCCCAGTGCCGCCGCTCCGGCAGGGCCACCCGGCCCGCCAGCAGGAACGCGCCCGCGATCACTCCGGCGAGCAGGCAGCGGACGGCGACCAGCGACCACGGCCCGAAGCTCTCCAGGCCCCAGGCGGTGGCGGGGAAGGTCAGCGAGAAGGCGACGACCCCGAGCCCGGCGAGCAGGGTGCCCTGCCGGGCGGCGGCCGGGGCCGGGGCGGCGTCCGGCGCGGTGGCCGGGGCGGCGGTCTCACCGCGGCCGGTGACCGCTATCGACTTCGAGGCGGTAGCGCTATTCTGTCCTGTCATGCAAGAGCGTAGCAGTGTGGCCGAACTGGCAAACAGCCTCAGAGATGAGCTCGACCGCTACTCGGTGGGTGGAAAGCTGCCGTCCAGCCGTGCGCTCGTCGAGCGCTACCGCGTCTCCCCGGTCACGGTCTCGCGCGCGCTCGCCCAGCTCGCCGCCGAGGGCCTGGTGGTGACCCGGCCGGGCGCCGGAGTCTTCCGCGCCGAACCCCGCGCCGCCGCCGCCCGCCCCGGCGACACCTCCTGGCAGGAGGTCGCCCTGAGCGCCGACGCCGCCACCGAGCTGGTGCCGCGCGCGGTCGACGCCTCCGGCGTGCTGGTCACCCTCGCCGTGCCGCCGCCCGAGGTCATCGAGTTCAGCGGCGGCTATCTCGCCCCCGCCCTCCAGCCCGAGCGCGCGATGGCCGCCGCCCTGGCGCGGGCCGGGCGCCGCCCGGGCGCCTGGGGACGCCCGCCCGCCGACGGCCTCGCCGAGCTGCGCGAGTGGTTCGCCCGCCAGATCGGCGGCACGGTCACCGCGGCCGAGGTGCTGATCTGCGCGGGCGGCCAGTCCGCGCTGACCACGGCGCTGCGCGCGCTCGCGCCGCCCGGCGCGCCCGTCCTGGTGGAGTCGCCCACCTACCCCGGCATGCTCGCGGTGGCCCGCGCCTCCGGATGCCGTCCGGTGCCGGTCCCGGCCGACACCGACGGGGTGCGCCCCGATCTGCTCGCCGAGGCGTTCCGGGCCACCGGCGCCCGCGTCCTGGTCAGCCAGCCCCTCTTCCAGAACCCGACCGGTGCGGTGCTCGCCCCGGCTCGGCGGGCCGAGGTGCTGCGGATCGCCCGTGCCGCCGGGGCGTTCGTGATCGAGGACGACTTCGCGCGGCTGCTCGTGCACGCCGACGCGGGACCGCTGCCCGCGCCGCTGGCGGCCGACGACCCGGACGGCGTCGTCGTGCACGTCCGCTCGCTCACCAAGGCGACCTCGCCGAGCCTGCGCGTCGGCGCGCTCGCCGCCCGGGGCCCGGTCCTGGAGCGGCTGCGCGCGATCCAGGTCGTCGACAGCTTCTTCGTGCCCCGCCCGCTCCAGGAGACCGCCCTCGAACTGGTCGGCTCCCCGGCGTGGCCGCGCCATCTGCGCGCGGTGGCCGCCGAGCTGGCCGCCCGCCGCCAGGCCATGGCGGCGGCCCTGGCCCAGCACCTGCCGGGGGTGGCGCTGCCGCACCTGCCGTCCGGCGGCTACCACCTGTGGCTGCGGCTGCCGGACGGCACGCCCGAGTCCGCGGTGGCCTCGGCCGCCCTGCGCCACGGCGTCGCCGTCGCCCCGGGCCGCCCCTACTTCAGCGCCGAACCCCCGGCCCCCCATCTGCGCCTCAGCTACGCGGGAGTGGCGGGCCGCTCCGAGATCGAGGAGGGGGTACGGCGGCTGCGGTCGGCGTACGACGAGGTGGGCGCGGGCTGACGGGGGCCCGGGCGTGCCGGGCCGGGCCTGCGGGGGCCCGGCCGGAGGGCGCGGACCGGGGCGGGCGGCCCGCGCCGACCGCGCGGAAAGCCTCGCGCACGGCCCGGCCGCTCGGCGCACCCTGCGCATCCCACCCGCTCAGCACGCGCCCCGCGCCGACCGCTCAGAAAGCCCCGCGCCCCGTGCCCCCCGCCCGCTCAGGTCAACTCGCGTACCACCCGGGCCGGGTTGCCGACCGCGAGTACCCCGGCGGGCAGGTCCCGGGTGACCACCGCGCCCGCGCCCACCACCGTGTTCGCGCCGATGCTCACCCCGGGGCAGACGATCACCCCGCCGCCCAGCCACACGTTGTCGCCGATCGTCACCGGCTCCGCCTTCTCCCACCCGGCCCGCCGTCGTTCGGCGTCCAACTCGTGGGTGGGGGTGAGCAGTTGGACGTTCGGGCCGATCTGGACGTCCCGGCCGACGGTGATCCGTCCGGTGTCGAGGAAGACCGCGCCGAAGTTCACGAACGTACCGGCGCCGATCGTGATGTTGTAGCCGAAGTCGCAGTGGAACGGCGGTCGCACCCGTACCGACGGGTCGGCCCCGCCCAGCAGTTGGGCCAGCAGCGCGTGGCGCTCGGCGGGCGGCGCCCCGGCGGAGGCGTTGTAGGCCGCGCACCGCGCGATCCGGCGCTCGGTGTCCGCCGCCAGCTCGGGGTCGTCCGGCAGGTACCACTCACCGGCCAGCATCAGCCGCTTGTTCTCGCCCACGCCCGACTCCTCCCTCGTCCTCGCTCACCGCGCTCCGCGCAGGATGTCACCGCCGCCGCACGGGCATTGCCCCGCCCCACCGCCCCCGCCCGCCCCTACCCGTCATACCTGAGAGCTACGCGGCGGATCCCCTCCCGGGACCGACGCGCGCGCCGGGCCCCGGTCCCTATCTTCGCCAAGGGCGGTGCACGGTGGGGCGATGCCCCGTGCCTGGGCTGAGCGGCGACGACGAGGGGGAAACGGTGTCGGGTGGGGGAGTGGCGCGGCCGGTGGGGGCCGTGCGGACGGTGCTGCGCGCGGTGCGCGAGGACCTGTTCCGGGCGGCGCGCGACCCGCTGCCGCGCCAGGGGATGCTGGGCTGGCTGCCCCATGTGCACGTGGTGCTGTTCGCCCTGGTGGTGGGGTTGGCCAACGCGGGCGAGTACGCCAACGCGATGAACCCGGTGACGGTGCCGGTCGGGATCTGCACGGTGCTCCAGGCCGGGTCGGTGGCGCTGGCCCTGTTCCGTCCGGTGCCCGCCATGTGGCTGTCGACGGCCGCGCTGTTCGTGACGGCCGAGGCCGCGGACGGCCGCATCCCGGTGGGCCGGGTCTGGCCGTGGAGCGTCTCCGGGATCGCGCTGCACACCCTGGTGCTGCTGCTCCTGTCGCTGCGGGTGCCGACCCGGGTGTCGATCGCCGCGCTGGTGATCACCCTGGGCTCGGGCATGGTCTCCGCGGCCTCCCCGGCCCAGACCCACAACCAGGTGCTCAGCCGGGCCGCGATCGCCTTCGCCACCGCCGTGGTCGTCGGCGCCTCGCTGCGCACCGGCCGGGTGGCCCGCGACCGGCTGGTGGAGCAGGAGGTGCTCACCGCCGAGGAACGGGCCCGGCGCACCCTCCTGGAGGAGCGCGGCCGGATCGCCCGCGAACTGCACGACGTGGTCGCCCACCACATGTCGGTGATCTCCATCCAGGCGCAGGTCGCCCCGCACCTGGTGGCGGAGCCCTCCGACGAACTCCGGGAGAACCTGGCGGGCATCCGCGAGAACGCCGTCCAGGCGCTCACCGAACTGCGCCGGGTCCTCGGGGTGCTGCGCTCGTCCGGTCCGGAGGCGGAGGCCGCCCGGCACGCCCCGCAGCCCACCCTGGACCGGCTCGGCGCCCTGGTCGCCAATGTGCGCGCGGCCGGTCTCGACGTGGTCACCGAGACGACCGGCACCCCGCGCCCGCTCTCGCCGGGCACCGGGCTCTGCGCGTTCCGCATCGTCCAGGAGGCGCTGAGCAACGCGATGCGGCACGCGCCGGGGGCGCGCGTGCGGGTCCTGATCGGCTACCGCCCGGCCGGGCTCGCGGTGCGCGTCACCAACTCCGCGCCCGCCCGCGCCCCCGGGGACTCGCCCGGCACCGGCCACGGGCTGCTCGGGATGCGGGAGCGGGCTGCGATGCTGGGGGGCGAACTGGCCACCGGGCCCACCCCCGACGGCGGTTTCGAAGTCACCGCGCTGCTGCCCGCCGACCCCGCCGAGGACACCCCATGACGATCCGCGTGCTCATAGCCGACGACCAGATGATGGTCCGCCAGGGCCTCACCGTGCTGCTGAACGCCGAACCCGGCATCGAGGTCGTCGGGCAGGCCGTGGACGGCCTGGACGCGGTGGCCAAGGTCGCCGAACTCGCCCCGGACGTGGTCCTGATGGACGTGCGGATGCCCGAGCTCGGCGGCATCGAGGCCACCCGCCGGATCACCGCCCCGGCCGACGCCGCCGTGAAGGTCCTCATCCTCACCACCTTCGACCTGGACGAGTACGTCTACGAGGCGCTGCGCGCGGGCGCCTGCGGCTTTCTGCTCAAGGACGCGTCGGCCGCCGAACTCGCCCACGCCGTAAGGGTGGTGGCGGCCGGGGACGCGCTGCTCGCCCCGAACATCACCAAGCGCCTGATCGCCGAGTTCTCCCGTACGGCGGGCGCCCCGCGCGCCCCGCTGCGCGAGCGCGTGGCCACGCTGACCGGGCGTGAGACGGAGGTCCTGTCCCTGATCGCGCAGGGCCTCTCCAACGCGGAGATCGCCGGGGGCCTGGTGGTCGCGGAGCAGACGGTGAAGACCCATGTGAGCCGCATCCTGGTCAAACTCGGCCTGCGCGACCGCACCCAGGCGGCGGTGTTCGCGTACGAGTCGGGGCTGGTGCGGCCGAGCGGCTACTGAGCGGCCCGGGTCCGGGGGGTGCACGCTTATGCAGCCCTTTGCATAAAGCTGCATAGGTGCGTATAGTCATGCCATCGACGAGGAGGCTTCGATGGCGGTACGAGCGGCAGTGGCCGGGGCGAGCGGGTACGCGGGCGGGGAGCTGCTGCGGCTGCTCCTCGCGCACCCGGACGTCGAGATCGGGGCCCTGACCGGGAACAGCAACGCCGGGCAGCGGCTCGGCGCGCTCCAGCCGCATCTGCTCCCGCTGGCCGGGCGCGTGCTCCGGCCCACCACCACCGAGGTGCTGGGCCGCGGCCACGACGTGGTCTTCCTGGCGCTGCCGCACGGCCAGTCCGCCGCCGTCGCCGAAGAGCTCGGGGACGAGGTGCTCGTCATCGACATGGGCGCCGACTTCCGGCTCAAGGACGCCGCGGACTGGGAGGCGTTCTACGGCTCCCCGCACGCCGGGACCTGGCCCTACGGGCTGCCCGAACTGCCGGGAGGCCGCGCCGCGCTGGAGGGGTCCAAGCGCATCGCGGTCCCCGGTTGCTACCCCACCGCCGTCTCGCTCGCGCTCTTCCCCGCGTACGAGAGCGGTGTCGCCGGGCCCGAGGCCGTGATCGTCGCGGCCTCCGGCACCTCCGGCGCGGGCAAGGCGGCCAAGCCGCATCTGCTCGGCAGCGAGGTGATGGGCTCCATGTCGCCGTACGGCGTGGGCGGCGGGCACCGGCACACCCCCGAGATGGTGCAGAACCTCAGCGCCGCCGCCGGGGAGCGGGTCACCGTCTCCTTCACCCCGACGCTCGCCCCCATGCCCCGGGGCATCCTCGCCACCTGCTCCGCCAGGGCGAGGCCGGGCGTCACGGCGGAGGCGGTGCGGGCGGCGTACCAGAAGGCGTTCGCGGACGAGCCGTTCGTCCATCTGCTCCCGGAGGGGCAGTGGCCCGCCACCGCCTCGGTGTACGGCTCGAACGCCGTGCAGATCCAGGTGGCGTTCGACGCGGGCGCCCACCGGATCGTGGTGGTCGCCGCGATCGACAACCTGACCAAGGGCACCGCGGGCGCCGCGGTGCAGAGCATGAACATCGCCCTGGGGATCGACGAGACCACGGGCCTGACGACGACCGGGGTCGCCCCGTGAGCGGGGCGCGCGCGGCCACCGGTCCGCAGTCGACGACGAGAGCCGCAGCGGCGTGCCGCGCGGACGGCGAAGCGAACGAGGAGACGAAGTGAGCGTCACGGCAGCCAAGGGATTCACGGCGGCGGGCATCGCCGCCGGGATCAAGGAGAACGGCAACCCGGACCTGGCCCTCGTGGTCAACGAGGGGCCGCGCCGAGCCGCCGCGGGCGTCTTCACCTCCAACCGCGTCAAGGCCGCCCCCGTGCTGTGGTCCCAGCAGGTCCTCAAGGGCGGCGCGGTCAC
This sequence comes from Streptomyces sp. cg36, assembly GCF_041080675.1. Taxonomy (NCBI): domain Bacteria; kingdom Bacillati; phylum Actinomycetota; class Actinomycetes; order Kitasatosporales; family Streptomycetaceae; genus Streptomyces; species Streptomyces cyclosori. Next base: position 6,482,295 of record NZ_CP163520.1, read on the forward strand.
CGCGGTCGTCCTCAACTCCGGCGGCGCCAACGCCTGTACGGGCCCGCGGGGCTTCCAGGACACCCACGCCACCGCCGAGAAGGCCGCCGAGGTGCTGGCCGGGCACAGCGCGGGCGAGGTCGCCGTCGCGTCGACCGGGCTCATCGGTGTGACGCTGCCGATGGACAAGCTGCTGCCGGGCATCGAGAAGGCCGCCGCCGAACTCTCCGCGCACGGCGGCGAGAAGGCCGCCATCGCCATCAAGACCACCGACACCGTCCACAAGACGTCCGTGGCCGGCCGGAACGGCTGGACCGTGGGCGGCATGGCCAAGGGCGCGGGCATGCTCGCCCCCGGCCTCGCCACCATGCTGGTCGTCCTCACCACCGACGCCGACCTGGACGCCCCGGAGCTGGACCGCGCCCTGCGCGACGCCACCCGGACCACCTTCGACCGGGTCGACTCCGACGGCTGCATGTCCACCAACGACACGGTGCTGCTGCTCGCCTCCGGAGCCTCCGGAACCACTCCCGGCCACGCGGAGTTCGCCGAGGCCGTACGGGAGGTCTGCGACGACCTGGCGCGCCAGCTCATCGGGGACGCCGAGGGCGCCAGCAAGGACATCCGCATCGAGGTCGTGAACGCCGCGAGCGAGGAGGACGCCGTCGAGGTGGGACGCTCCATCGCCCGCAACAACCTCCTCAAGTGCGCCATCCACGGCGAGGACCCCAACTGGGGGCGGGTGCTCTCCGCCATCGGCACCACGAAGGCCGCCTTCGACCCGGACCTGCTCAACGTCGCCATCAACGACGTCTGGGTGTGCAGGAACGGCTCGGTCGGCGAGGACCGCGACCTCGTCGACATGCGCTACCGGGAGGTCCGGATCACCGCCGACCTCGCGGCCGGTTCCGCCGAGCCCGTCGTCATCTGGGCCAACGACCTGACCGCCGACTACGTCCACGAGAACAGCGCGTACAGCTCATGACCACACGAAAGCACACCGCCCTGCCCAAGGCGCAGATCCTCATCGAGGCGCTGCCCTGGCTGACCCGGCACCACGGCAGGACCGTCGTCATCAAGTTCGGCGGCAACGCCATGGTCGACGACGAGCTCAAGGCCGCCTTCGCCCAGGACGTCGTCTTCCTGCGCCACGCCGGTCTGCGCCCGGTCGTGGTGCACGGCGGCGGCCCCCAGATCAGCGCCCAGCTGGACAAGCACGGCCTGGTCAGCGAGTTCAAGGCGGGCCTGCGCGTCACCACGCCCGAGGCCATGGACGTCGTACGGATGGTGCTCGCCGGGCAGGTCCAGCGCGAGCTCGTCGGGCTGCTCAACCAGCACGGCCCGCTCGCCGTCGGCCTGACCGGCGAGGACGCGCACACGATAACCGCCACCCAGCACCGCCCCGAGATCGACGGCGAGCTCGTCGACATCGGCCGGGTCGGCGAGATCACCGCGATCGACACCGGCGCCATCGAGGCCCTCCTCGCGGACGGCCGGATCCCGGTGATCTCCTCGATCGCCCGCTCCCAGGACGACGGACATGTCTACAACGTCAATGCTGATACGGCGGCTGCGGCTCTTGCGGCTGCGCTGGGCGCCGAGACCCTGATGGTCCTCACCGACGTCGAGGGGCTGTACGAGGACTGGCCGCACAGCGACGACGTCATCAGCAGGCTCACCGCGAGCCAGCTGGAGAAGCTGCTGCCCGACCTCTCCAGCGGGATGGTCCCCAAGATGGAGGGCTGTCTGTTCGCGGTGCGCAACGGCGTGCACACCGCGCGCGTGATCGACGGGCGCGTCCAGCACTCGATCCTGCTGGAGATCTTCACCGACGAAGGCATCGGCACCATGGTCGTGCCGGACGGACAGGGGGAACCATGAGCGGCCTCACCCAGCGGTGGCAGCAGGTCATGACGGACAACTACGGCACCCCGCCGCTCGCCCTGGTGCGCGGCGAGGGCGCCAGGGTGTGGGCCGAGGACGGCACCGAGTACGCCGACTTCGTGGGCGGCATCGCGGTGAACGCCCTCGGCCACGCCCACCCGGCGGTCGTGGCGGCGGTTTCCCGCCAGATCTCCTCGCTCGGCCACGTCTCCAACCTCTATGTCGCCGAGCCCCCGGTCGCGCTCGCCGAACGGCTGCTCCAGCTCTTCGGCCGGCCGGGCCGGGTCTTCTTCTGCAACTCCGGCGCCGAGGCCAACGAGGGCGCTTTCAAGATCGGCCGGCTGACCGGGCGCACCCGCATGGTCGCCACCGAGGGCGGCTTCCACGGCCGGACCATGGGCGCGCTCGCGCTCACCGGCCAGCCGGGGAAGCAGGGCCCGTTCCGGCCGCTGCCCGGCGACGTCACGCACGTTCCGTACGGGGACGCCGAGGCGCTGCGGGCCGCGGTCACCGAGGAGACCGCGCTGGTCGTCATCGAGCCGATCCAGGGCGAGAACGGCGTGGTCGTCCCGCCCGAGGGCTATCTGCGGGCGGCCCGCGAGATCACCTCGGCCACCGGCACGCTGCTCGTCCTCGACGAGGTGCAGACCGGCATCGGGCGCACCGGCACCTGGTTCGAGTACCAGCAGCACGAGGGCGTACTGCCCGATGTCGTCACCCTCGCCAAGGGGCTGGGCGGCGGGCTGCCGATCGGCGCGACCGTCGCCTTCGGACCCGCCGCCGACCTTTTCCGGCCAGGACAGCACGGCACCACCTTCGGCGGGAACCCGGTCGCCTGCGCGGCCGGACTCGCCGTTCTCGACACGCTGGCGGCCGACGGCGTGCTCGACGACGTGAAGCGGCTGGGGGAGCGGCTGCGCGACGGAATCGAGGCACTGGCGCACCCGCTGGTCTCCCATGTCCGCGGTGCGGGCCTGCTGCTGGGTATCGTGCTCACCGAGGCCGTCGCAGCTCAGGTGCAGCGTGCGGCCCAGGACGCCGGGTTCCTCGTCAACGTGCCCGCCCCCGATGTCGTACGGCTGATGCCGCCGCTGATCATCGGTGACGCGGAGGTGGACTCGTTCCTCGGGGCGCTGCCCGGTGTCCTCGCAGCGGTGACCAACGGGGACGGAAGATCCGGAGAATGAGACGACGATGACCGACGAGGCGCAGGACCAAGAGCTCGGCGGCCCCGCCGTACCGCAGACCCGCACCGCCCGCCACCGCCGGATCGTGGACATCCTCAACCGGCAGCCGGTGCGGTCCCAGAGCCAGCTGGCCAAGCTGCTCGCGGACGACGGGCTGAGCGTCACCCAGGCGACGCTCTCCCGCGACCTCGACGAGCTGGGCGCGGTGAAGATCCGCAACACCGGCGGCGAGCTGATCTACGCGGTGCCCAGCGAGGGCGGCTTCCGCACGCCCAAGGCCCCCCTCGGCGAGTCGGCCAAGGAGGAGCGGATGCGCCGGCTCTCCGCGGAGCTGCTGATCTCCGCGGAGGCGTCCGCCAACCTGGTGGTGCTGCGCACCCCGCCGGGCGCCGCCCAGTTCCTCGCCTCGGCCATCGACCAGGCCGAACTCCACGACATCCTCGGCACGATCGCGGGTGACGACACCCTGATGCTGATCAGCCGGGACCCGGCGGGCGGCCAGGCGCTGGCGGACCATCTGCTGCGGCTGGCGCAGAACGACCGCTAGCCGGGGGGCCGTTCGGCCCGGAGACCGCCCGCGCCCCCCGGCCGGTCTCAGTAACGGGTGAGCGCGGTCGGCCCGGACGCCGTGCCGATCGCGATGTGGGGGTGTTCGGCCGGGTCCGCCCAGGCCAGGATGCGGGCCATCGCGTCGGCCGGGACGGAGACGCAACCGGCCGTCGCGCCCTTTCCGTTGACGTGCAGGAAGATCCCGGCACCGCGCCCGCGCACCGGCTGGTCGTAGTTGAACCCGACCACCAGTGCGCGGGCGTACTGCGTGGGGAACGCGGCGATCCGCTCCGACTCGCTCGCGCGGCAGTCCGCGGGCAGCCCCTCCACCCAGCGGTTGTACGCCTGCGCGGCGGTGTCCTCGCACCACCAGGACCTGTCGGTGGCGCGGCGGTAGGAGTAGCGCGTCCCGGCGGGCGCGGCCGTGGTGCCGAAGGCGTACGGCAGGTCGTAGAGGCCGGTCGGTGTGGTGCTGGTGCTCTGCTTGCGGGCGGTGCCCTCGACCAGCCCGTTGGCGCCGAACCGCGCGTCGGCCCGGCCCGCCTCCACCCACAGCGGCCCGCGCTTGTTCCACCAGGTCACCCGGCCCGTGGTGGAGCCGGTTGCGGGTGCCTCGGCGGTGATCAGCTGGGTGCCGCCGCCGGTGTCGGCCATCCGGTTGGGCAGGTTCGGGGCGGGGAAGGGGCGGGCGGTGTCCGCCGTGGCGGCCGGGGCCGCGAGCGCGAGCAGGGCCGCGCCGAGTGCGAGAGCGGTACGCATCATGGGCCGACCGTACGCGGCCCCCGTGCCGCCGTCCCCCCGGGGGACCCCACTGCCGCCCCGCCCGTGCGGGCCGTTCTTCCCGGGCGGCGGCACCCCTCACGGCGCGCGTTGACAAAACATACGGACCACTGCATAGTTATACCCATCACCGAATGCACCGTAAGGAGAAACCCGTGACCGAGCGCGTCGTACTCGCCTACTCGGGCGGTCTGGACACCTCCGTCGCCATCGGCTGGATCGCCGAGGAGACGGGCGCCGAGGTCATCGCCGTTGCCGTGGACGTCGGCCAGGGCGGCGAGGACCTGGACGTCATCCGCAAGCGCGCGCTCGCCTGCGGTGCCGTCGAGGCCGAGGTCGCGGACGCCAGGAACGAGTTCGCCGACGAGTACTGCCTCCCGGCGATCAAGGCCAACGCCCTCTACATGGACCGGTACCCGCTGGTCTCCGCCCTCTCCCGGCCGACCATCGTCAAGCACCTGGTGGCCGCCGCGAAGAAGCACGACGCCTCGATCGTGGCCCACGGCTGCACCGGCAAGGGCAACGACCAGGTGCGCTTCGAGGCCGGCATCGCCGCCCTCGGCCCGGACCTGAAGTGCATCGCCCCGGTCCGTGACTACGCGATGACCCGGGACAAGGCGATCGCCTTCTGCGAGGCCAAGAACCTCCCCATCGCCACCACCAAGAAGTCCCCGTACTCGATCGACCAGAACGTCTTCGGGCGGGCCGTCGAGACCGGCTTCCTGGAGGACATCTGGAACGCGCCGATCGAGGACATCTACGAGTACACCTCGAACCCGGCCACCGCCCGCGAGGCCGACGAGGTCGTCATCTCCTTCAAGGAGGGCGTCCCGGTCGCCATCGACGGCCGCCCCGTCACCGTCCTCCAGGCCATCCAGCAGCTCAACGAGCGGGCGGGCGCCCAGGGCATCGGCCGGATCGACATGGTCGAGGACCGGCTCGTCGGCATCAAGTCCCGCGAGGTGTACGAGGCGCCCGGCGCGATCGCGCTGATCACCGCCCACCAGGAGCTGGAGAACGTCACCGTCGAGCGCGAACTGGCCCGCTACAAGCGGCAGGTCGAGCAGCGCTGGGGCGAGATGGTCTACGACGGCCTGTGGTTCTCCCCGCTCAAGCGCGCCCTGGACGGCTTCATCAACGAGGCCAACCAGCACGTCACCGGCGACATCCGGATGACCCTGCACGGCGGTCGTGCCGTCGTCACCGGCCGGAAGTCCGAGGAGTCGCTGTACGACTTCAACCTCGCCACCTACGACTCGGGCGACACCTTCGACCAGTCCAAGGCGCAGGGCTTCATCGAGATCTTCGGCCTCTCCTCGAAGATCGCCGCGCGGCGTGATCTGCAGGCGTAGCCCGACGCGGACCCGGCGCAACGACGACTCGCGGTAGGTGCCGCCTCCCCGATCCTCCGCGGCGGGGAGGCGGCACCTACATCCACCCTTGTGAGGAGCAACAGCTGTGAGCAGCAACAACGGTGACGTCCGCCTCTGGGGCGGCCGTTTCGCCGACGGTCCCGCCGAGGCGCTGGCGAAGCTGTCCGCGTCGGTCCACTTCGACTGGCGGCTGGCGCCGTACGACATCGCCGGCTCCCGCGCCCACGCGCGCGTGCTGCACACGGCGGGCCTGCTCACGGCCGACGAACTCCAGCGCATGATCGCCGGTCTCGACCTGCTGGAGGCCGATGTCGCCGACGGCTCCTTCACCGGCACCATCGCCGACGAGGACGTGCACACCGCCCTGGAGCGGGGCCTGTTGGAGCGGCTCGGCCCCGACCTCGGCGGCAAGCTGCGGGCCGGCCGCTCCCGCAACGACCAGGTGGCCACCCTCTTCCGGATGTACCTGCGCGACCACGCCCGGATCATCGGCGGGCTGGTCGCCGAGCTCCAGGACGCGCTGGTCGGCCTCGCCGAGGCGCACCCGGACGTGGCGATGCCCGGCCGCACCCACCTCCAGCACGCCCAGCCGGTCCTCTTCGCCCACCACGTACTGGCGCACGTCCAGTCGCTGTCGCGGGACGCCGAGCGGCTGCGGCAGTGGGACACGCGCACGGCGGTCTCGCCGTACGGCTCGGGCGCGCTCGCGGGCAGCAGCCTGGGCCTGGACCCCGAGGCGGTGGCCCGGGACCTCGGCTTCGAGCACGGCAGCGTCGGCAACTCCATCGACGGCACGGCCTCGCGGGACTTCGTGGCGGAGTTCGCCTTCATCACCGCGATGATCGGCGTCAACCTCTCCCGGATCGCCGAGGAGGTCATCATCTGGAACACGAAGGAGTTCTCCTTCGTCACCCTGCACGACGCCTTCTCCACCGGCTCCTCGATCATGCCGCAGAAGAAGAACCCGGACATCGCGGAGCTGGCGCGCGGCAAGTCCGGCCGGCTGATCGGCAACCTCACCGGGCTGCTGGCGACGCTGAAGGCGCTGCCGCTGGCGTACAACCGTGACCTCCAGGAGGACAAGGAGCCGGTCTTCGACTCCTGCGACCAGCTGGAGGTCCTGCTCCCCGCGTTCACCGGCATGATGGCGACCCTCACGGTCAACCGGGAGCGGATGGAGGAGCTGGCGCCCGCGGGCTTCTCGCTCGCCACCGACATCGCCGAATGGCTGGTCAAGCAGGGCGTGCCGTTCCGGGTGGCGCACGAGGTCGCGGGGGAGTGCGTCAAGGCCGCCGAGGCGGACGGCAAGGAGCTCGACGAGCTGACCGACGAGCAGTTCGCGAAGATCTCCGACCGGCTCACCCCGCAGGTGCGCACCGTCCTCGACGTCCCCGGCGCGCTGGCCTCGCGCAACGGCCGCGGCGGCACCGCCCCCTCCGCCGTCGCCGTGCAACTCGCCGAGGTGAAGGCCGACCTGGCGGTCCAGCACGCCTGGGCCACCGCCAAGGGGTAGGACCCGCGGTACGGGGTGTGCGCGCCGCGCATGCCCCGTACGGATGGAGTGCGCCGCCGATGTCGATCAGCGGCACCCGTTTCGTGCGACCATTGGTTCCTTCAGCGGTGAGGGAGTGGACGTGGGGGACGTGGCGGTCGGCGCGCAAGAAGGACACGGAGAGGCCGAGCGGCCCCAGGAGGGACCCGAGGGGCTGGACCGGCCCGTGGGTCCCGGGGGGCCGGCGGACCCCGCGCACCCGGGCGAGGAGGCGGCCGAGCCCGCCGCCGAGGCGCCGAAGGCCAAGCGGCAGCGCTCCTTCTGGAAGGAGCTGCCGCTGCTCATCGGCATCGCGCTGGTGCTGGCGCTGCTGATCAAGACGTTCCTGGTGCAGGCGTTCTCGATCCCCTCGGACTCGATGCAGAACACCCTCCAGCGCGGCGACCGCGTCCTGGTCGACAAACTCACGCCCTGGTTCGGCTCGAAGCCGGAGCGCGGCGAGGTCGTCGTCTTCCACGACCCGGGCAACTGGCTCCAGGGCGAGCCCACCCCGCAGCCCAACGCCGTCCAGAAGGTGCTCAGCTTCGTCGGGCTCATGCCGTCCGCCGAGGAGAAGGACCTGATCAAGCGGGTCGTCGCGGTCGGCGGTGACACCGTCGAGTGCAAGGGCACCGGCCCCCTGAAGGTCAACGGCCACGCCCTGAACGAGCCGTACGTCTTCGCCGGGAACACCCCGTGCAGCACGGACCCGGAGAGCCAGTTCAAGGTGACCGTGCCCAAGGACCGCATCTGGGTCATGGGCGACCACCGGCAGAACTCGGCGGACTCCCGCTACCACCAGGACCAGCCGGGCGGCGGCTCGGTGCCGGTCGACAAGGTGGTGGGCCGCGCGCTGGTGGTCGCCTGGCCGCTGGACCGGCTGAACACGCTCCCGGTGCCCAGCACCTTCGGCCAGTCGGGCATCGGCACGGTGGCCGCCGCCGCGCCGGGCGCGCTCGGTCTGCTGGGCGCCGCCCCGATCGTGCTGCTGCGCAGGCGGCGCCGCGCGAGCCGCTGACGCCTGCGACCGGGCCCAGGGCCGGACGCTCCCCGACGGGAGGGTCCGGCCCTTCGCCGTGTCCGGACCGCTACGCCCCGACGGTCCCGTCGATGCCCTCGCGCAGGAAGTCGGCGTGGCCGTTGTGGCGCGCGTACTCCAGCAGGACGTGCACCAGCACCAGCCGCAGCGAGACGTCGGTGTCCCAGCGGGCCGCGTGCACGACCGTGTCCAGGGAGGCGGCCTCCCGTTCGATGCGGCGGGAGTGCTCCACCTCGGCCTGCCAGCGGGCGAAGGCGTCGGCGCGGGTGGCGCCGCTCGCGTCGTACGCCACCTGGTAGTCGTTCTCGTCCGAGTAGACGAGCGCGATGTCCTCGGCATGGACGACCTTGCGGAACCAGGTGCGCTCGACCTCCGCCATGTGCCGCACCAGGCCGAGCAGGGAGAGCGTGGACGGCGGCATCGAGGTGGTGCGGAGCTGCTCGTCGGTGAGGCCCTCGCACTTCATCGCGAGCGTCGCGCGGTGGTAGTCCAGGAAGGCCCGCAGCGTCTCGCGCTCGTCGGCGAGCAGGGGCGGCGCGACGCGGTCGTCGGTCACGGATGGTTCCTTTCGAGGGGGCGGTCAGTGCGGGACCAGGCTATTGAGCGGGGACCGACCGGTCGATCGATTAGTTCCACCAGGGGTCAGGGGTCAGGGGCCAGGGGCGGGCTCGGTGGGCGGTTGTGCTCGACCGATGAGGTGTCAGTGCTCCGAATGAGACATTGACGTCTCATTCAGGCTATGGTTGTCTCATGACTGTGGACCGTGACCAGGTGCTGCGTACGGCGGCGGCCCTGCTCTCCCGTAAAGCGACCGCCACGATGGACGAGGTGGCGCGCGCCGCCGGCATCGGGCGGGCCACCCTGCACCGCCACTTCGCCGGACGGGACGCGCTGGTGCGCGCGCTGGAGGCACAGAGCATCCGCCAGCTGGAGGGCGCCATGGACGCCGCCCGGCTCGACGAGGGGTCCGCCCCCGACGCGCTGCGGCGGCTGGTCGCCGAGGTCGAGCCCGCGGCCGGGCTGCTCTCCTTCCTGGTCACCGAGAACCAGCTCTTCGAGGGCGACCGCGTGAACGAGGGGTGGGCCCGTCTGGACGCCCGCGTCGCCGCGCTCTTCCGGCGCGGCCAGGAGCAGGGCGACTTCCGCATCGACCTCACCCCGGCCTGGCTCACCGAGGCGCTCTACGGCCTCATCGGCACCTGCGCCTGGGCCGTGCAGGACGGCCGGGTCGCGGGCAAGGACTTCCAGTACATGATCGTCGAGTTGCTGCTCGGCGGAGCACGACGGAGCGTGGAGAAATGACCAGTACCGACCGGTTGGCCGAGACGGGCCACGAGGCGCGCCACCCGGGCCGCTGGCTGGCGCTCGCCGTCCTCGTCCTCGCCGTGCTGCTCGTCGCGGTCGACGCGACCGTGCTGGGCCTCGCCACCCCGTTCCTCAGCGAGGACCTCAAGCCCTCCGGCCCGCAGCTGCTGTGGATCGGTGACGTCTACTCGTTCGTCATCGCCGGTCTGCTCGTCTCCATGGGCAGCCTCGGCGACCGCATCGGCCGCAAGCGGCTGCTGCTCTGCGGCGCCGTGGCCTTCGGCGCGGTCTCGGTGCTCAACGCCTACGCCTCCAGCCCCGAGATGATGATCGCCGCACGGGCGCTGCTCGGTGTGGCGGGCGCGACCCTGATGCCGTCCACCCTGGCGCTGATCCGGAACATCTTCCACGACCCGCGCGAGCGCAGCCTGGCCGTCGGCATCTGGGGCGCCGCGGCCTCGGCGGGCGCGGCGGTCGGCCCGGTCGTCGGCGGCTTCCTGCTGGAGAACTTCTGGTGGGGCTCGGTCTTCCTGATCAATCTGCCGGTGATGGCCGTGCTCGTGCTCGTCGGCATCAAGCTGCTCCCCGAGTCCCGCAACCCCGCCCCGGGGCCGTGGGACCTGCTCAGCGTGGTGCTCTCGCTCGTCGGCATGGTCGCGATCGTGTACGCGGTCAAGGAGGCGGCGGTGAACGGCTTCGGCTGGGAGATCGCCGCGGTGGGCCTGCTCGGCGTGCTGGCGCTCGTCTGGTTCGTACGCCGCCAGCTGACGCTCGCCTCACCCCTGCTGGACATGCGGCTCTTCCACAACCGGGGCTTCTCCGCCGCCGTCCTGGCCGATCTGCTGACCATCCTGGGCCTGTCCGGACTGGTCTTCTTCCTCTCGCAGTTCCTCCAGCTGGTCCAGGTGCGCTCGCCGCTGGAGGCCGGTCTGATCGAACTGCCGGCGGCCGTCGGCGCGGTGGGCGCGGGGCTCGCGGCGGGCTATCTGGCCCGCCGGGCCTCGGTGCGCAGCGCGGTGGCCGCGGGACTCGCGGCGGTGGGCGCGGCCCTGGCGGCCTGTATGGCCATATCGGCCGGCACGGGCGTCCTGGCGCTCGGCGTCGCCCTCTTCGTGGGCGGCCTCGGCGCCGGTCTCGCCTTCACGGTCACCGCGGACGTGATCCTCTCCAGCGTGCCGAAGGAGCAGGCGGGTTCGGCCTCGGCCGTCTCGGAGACCGCGTACGAGCTGGGCGCCGCGCTGGGCATCGCGCTGCTGGGGTCCGTGGTGACCGGCATCTACCGGGACTTCACCGCGCCCCCGGGCCTGCCCGCGGACGTGTCCGCCTCGGCCCACGACTCGCTGGGCGGCGCGGTCGAGGCGGCGGCGACGCTGCCGCCCGAGCAGGCGGCCCCGATGCTGTCCGCCGCCCGGGACGCGTTCACGGACGGCTTCCAGACGGCGGCGGCGGTGGGCAGCGCGGTGCTGTTCGCCACGGCGGTGGCGGCCTGGTTCCTGCTGCGGGGCCAGCGCCTGGAGGAGGGCCTGGAGCACCCGTGACCCCCTTGCGGGGCGCGGGGACCGCACGCAGGACGGCCCGCGGCCGGAGGACCGACAGTCCTTTGGCCGCGGGCCGTCCTGCGTGGGCCGGTCGCGCGGCTACGCGGCCTTCGCCTTCGTGGCGTACATGTCGACGTACTCCTGGCCGGACAGCCGCATGACCTCCGCCATCACGGAGTCGGTGACCGCCCGCAGCACATAGCGGTCGCGGTCCATGCCCTCGTACCGGGAGAACTCCATCGGCTCGCCGAACCGGACCGTCACCTTGCCCGGCCGGGGCAGCCCGGCCCCGCCCGGCTGGATCTTGTCGGTGCCGATCATGGCGAACGGGACGACGGGCGCGCCGGTCATCAGGGTCAGCCGGGCGATGCCGGTGCGGCCCCGGTACAGCCGGCCGTCGGGGGAGCGGGTGCCCTCGGGGTAGATGCTGAACACCTTCCCCTCCTCCAGGACCTGACGGCCCGTCATCAGCGCGGCGACACCGCCGTGCCCGCCGTCGCGGTTGACCGGGATCATGCCGACGCCGGTGAAGAACCACGCCATCAGACGGCCCTTGAGGCCCTTGCCCGTGACGTACTCGTCCTTGCCGATGAAGAACACCTGACGGTCCAGGCAGATCGGCAGGATCATCGAGTCGATGAAGGTCAGATGGTTGCCCGCGAGGATCACCGGCCCCGTGCCGGGGATCTTCTCCACGCCCTCCACCTGCGGGCGGAACATCAGACGCATGATCGGTCCGAGCACTGCCTTGATGAGCGCGAGTCGGGACAACTCTTCCTCCGGGTTCGTGGGCTGACGGGGTCTGCGCGGGCCGAGGGCGGCGCAGGTGAGGACGATACTCGCGGGTCACCTCTGATCGCACATCGGGTTCACGGAGTGGATACGCGATGTTGACGTGAGTTTGCGCCACGTTGGTCCGCGCTTGGCCGGGAGGGCTCCCGCAGGTAAGGGGCGTCCGCCTACGCTCGACCCCTTCCACCTGGCAGGACTCGGCAGAACTCGGCGAAGGAGCCTTCATGACACAGGGTGAGCGGATGAGCCCCGGGCGGCGCACCCTCCTCGGCGCGGCCGTACTCGGCACGGCGGCGGCCGGACTGCCCGCCGCGGCGGCGCAGGCGCGGCCCCGGGAGCGGCAGGACGCGGCGGGCCGCCACGGCTCGTACAAGGACCTGCCGGTCCCGTACGTCATCGGTCACCGCGGCACCGCCGGCTACCGGCCGGAGCACACCCTCGGCTCGTACCAGCTGGCCCTCGACTCGGGCGCCCACGTGATCGAGCAGGACCTGGTCCCCACCAAGGACGGACACCTGGTCTGCCGTCACGAGAACGACATCACCGCCACCACCGATGTCGCCGACCGCCGCGAGTTCGCCGGGCGCAAGGCCACCAAGACCGTGGACGGCACCGCCGTCACCGGCTGGTTCACCGAGGACTTCACGCTCGCCGAGCTGAAGACCCTGCGGGCCAAGGAGCGGCTGCCGGCCGTGCGCCAGCGCAACACGCTCTACGACGGCCGCTGGTCCGTGCCCACCTTCGAGGAGGTCCTCCAGTGGGCCGAGCGCGAGGGCCGCCGGCTGGGCCGCCGGATCTGGCTGCACACCGAGACCAAGCACCCCACGTACTTCCGCCGGCTCGGCCTGCCGCTCGAGGACCGGGTGGCCGGGCTGCTGCGCCGGTACGGGCGCCACCGCGCCGACTCCCCGCAGTTCCTCCAGTCGTTCGAGCCGAGCAGCATCCAGCGGCTGAGCCGGCTGGTGGACACCCCGGGGGTGGTGCTGCTCTCCGGCACCGGCACCAAGCCGTGGGACTTCGTGGTGAGCGGCGACCCGCGCACCACCGACGACCTGGTCAAGCCCGCGGGCCTGAAGTGGATCGCCTCCTACGCGCGGGGCATCGGCCCGACCCTCGACCTGATCATCCCCAAGGACGCGGCGGGCCGCCTCACCGAGCCGACCACGCTGGTCGCCGACGCCCATGCGCGCGGGCTGGTCCTGCACCCGTACACGATGCGCAACGAGAACACCTTCCTGCCGGCCGAGTACCGGCGGGGCACCGACCCCAATGCCTACGGCGACGCGTTCGGGGCGTTCAAGACGTACTTCGCGACCGGCATCGACGCGGTCTTCTCCGACAACGCGGACACGGCGCTCCTCGCCGCGGCCGACTTCCGCGCGGGGCGCTAGGCGCCCGCCTCGCACTCGCGTACGGGCCCGCACTTACGGGTGACATGCGACCGCCGTCGAAACCGTCCTCGGCGGCGGTCGCGTCCCGCCCGGCATGGACCTCGTCAAAGAGCTGAGCCCGCTGCTGGCCGCCGAGGCCGCCGCCGAGGCGCCGGGTGCCGGAGTCGACCCCGCCGACCTCGAACAGGACGTCTGGGTGCGGCTCCTGGAGAGCCGTCCGGCGGACCCCGTGCCCTGGGTGCGCTGGGCCGTTCGGGCGGAAGTGCGCCGGGCCCGCAGACGGGCCCGCAACGAACAGCCGTTCGCCGCCGAACCGGCCGCGGACCCGGAAACGGGCCCCGAGCGCACGGTTCTCAGCGAGGAGCTGAGCCGGGCGCTGCGTACGGCCGTGGCCAGAACTCCCGGGAACTGTCCCCGGCTGCTGACCGCACTTCTGTCGCCCAGCGACCCCACTTACCGAGAAATCGCAGGGGAGTTGGATATCTCACAGGGGAGTCTGGGGCCGATGCGTTCCCGTTGCCTGGGATGCCTGCGCAGAATGCTCGCGGCGGAGGTTGCGGCTCCTGGCCTGCGGGGAATGGAGCGTTAGACAACCGGCGGACAGGTGAGCGGAAGGCATGCACACATGGGCATGAGCGTGACCATCTCTGCGGCGCGTGAAGGCGACTGCGAGCAGATCCTCAAGCTTCAGTACCTCTGCTACCAGAGCGAGGCGGAGCTGTACGGCGACTACTCCATCGAGCCGCTCACCCAGACCCTCGACGGCCTGCGCGCCGAGCTCGGCGGCGGCTACGCGCTGGTGGCCCGGCTCGGCGACGAGGTGGTCGCCTCCGTGCGCGGCAGCGTCGACGCGTCGGGGACCGGCCGGATCGACAAGCTGATCGTGCACCCCCGGATGCAGGGCCACGGGCTGGGGGGCCGGCTGCTCGACGCCATAGAGCGTCACTTCGCGGGCGAGCTGTCCGCCAAGCGGTTCCGGCTCTTCACCGGCCACCGCAGCGAGTCCAACCTGCGCCTGTACCGCAAGCACGGCTACGCGCCGGTGGCCACCGAGCCGGTGAGCCCCGGCCTGTCGCTGGTCACCCTGGAGAAGGAGGCGACGGCCCGCCAGTTCGTGGCCAGCGCCTAGTACGCCGGGCCGCCGCCGAATCAGGCGGCGGCCGTCCTGTTGCGGCGCAGCCACAGCATGCCGAGGACCGGCAGGATCACCGGGATCAGCAGATAGCCCGCGCCGTAGTCCGACCACACCGTGGCGTCCGGGAACGCCGACTTGTCCGCCAGCGTCCAGGTGCCCACGGTCAGCACGAAGACCAGCTCGGCCGCGCAGCACACCAGCGCGGTGCGCCGCAGCCGCTCGCCGCCGCGCACCAGCGAGTACGTGATGAACCCGTAGACCACGGCGGCCACGGCGGACAGCACGTACGCCAGCGGCGCCCTGCCGAAGTCCTGGATCATCTGGACGGCCGAGCGCGAGGCGGCGGCCACGGTGAACACCCCGTAGAACCAGACCAGCACCCGGCCCGGGCCGCTGCCCAGCTTCTTGGGGGCGGACTCGTTCCGCCCGGTGGATTCGGTGGCGGGCTCGGCCACGGTCACCCTCCCCAGATGTCGTAGAGACGCACTTCGAGGACCGCGAGCACCACCGCGCCGGCCGAGACCGTCACCGAGCCCCACTTGGTCCGCTCGCTCAGCGAGAGCAGCCCGGCGGCCGGGACCGCCGCGAACGAGCCCACCAGATAGGCGATGAAGATCGCCATCCCCTGGTCGGGCCGCTCGCCCCGGCCGAGCTGGACGACGCCGACCACCAGCTGGGCCAGGGCCAGCACCGAGACGACGGCCATGCCGATGAAGTGCCAGTCCTTGGTGGGCTGGTCCCGGTAGGCGGCGAAGCCGCACCAGGCGGCGAGGGCGAGCGCGGCGGCGGCGACCGCGACCGTCAGGGCGTCAAGCATGGGAACGAGCGTATTACGGCCCGAAGCGCCCGATGCGCCCGGCCCGGCCGCCGTGGCCTTGGCCACAGGGCGGCGGCGCGGGCGTCCCCGCCGCCGGGCCCGCTCCCGGGGCGCGGACCGCCGCGTCGGCCCAGGCCAGAGGGGGGAAAGAGGTATTCCGGCGGCCCGGAGCGGCGCGCCGGGGCGGTGGCGGGTGGCCCCCGTTCCGTCCGTATGACGACCGGATGATGTCCGCTATTCGGACAACTCTGATCGGTCCTTCGCTCCTTCTGCTTTACTTCATTCATGACCACGACGAGCAGCCGCACCCTTGCGACCGAGGCGATGACCGCGCCCGGTGCTCGTTGTATGTGTCGAATGTGCGCCTTCTGAGGGCCCCCGCCTGAGCCTCGCGCCCCGAAGCGAGACCCATGAGCCATGCCCGCGCACACCTGCCTCCCCGGTTACCACCGATGTGGCTGTGACGCGTCCCGAACACGAATGCCCCGTGCCCGGCGGACACCGCGCCGCGCACTCGACAGTGACGGAAATCCTGTGATCACCACTACGGGCCTCACCAAGGTCTATCAGTCGCGCGGCCGAGAGGTCACCGCCCTCGACGGCGTCGACCTGCACGTCCGCGAGGGCGAGGTCTTCGGCGTCATCGGCCAGAGCGGCGCCGGAAAGTCCTCCCTCATCCGCTGTGTGAACCTCCTGGAGCGGCCGACCACCGGCACGGTGACCGTCGACGGCGTCGACCTCACGGCCCTGGCCGGCCGCGGCCGGCGCGCCGGCAAGGAGCTGCGCCGGGCGCGCAGCCGCATCGGCATGGTCTTCCAGCACTTCAACCTGCTGTCCGCGCGCAATGTGCAGGACAACATCGAGCTGCCCCTGGAGATCCTCGGCGTCTCCGGCAAGGAGCGCTCGCGCAAGGCCCTCGAACTCCTCGACCTGGTCGGCCTCGCCGACAAGGCCAAGGCGTACCCCGCCCAGCTCTCCGGCGGCCAGAAGCAGCGCGTCGGCATCGCCCGCGCCCTGGCCGGCGACCCCAAGGTGCTGCTCTCCGACGAGGCGACCAGCGCCCTCGACCCGGAGACCACCCGCTCGATCCTCCAGCTGCTGCGCGACCTCAACCAGCAGCTCGGCCTCACCGTCCTGCTGATCACCCACGAGATGGACGTCGTCAAGACGGTCTGCGACTCGGCCGCGCTGATGAAGGGCGGCCGGATCGTGGAGTCCGGCACGGTCGGCGAGCTGCTCGCCACCCCCGGCTCCGAGCTCGCCACCGAGCTGTTCCCGGTCACCGGCGAGGCCACCGGCCCCGAGCGGACCGTCGTGGACGTCACCTTCCACGGCGAGGCCGCCACCCAGCCGGTGATCTCCCAGCTGTCCCGTACGTACAACATCGACATCTCGATCCTCGGCGCCGCCATGGACACCGTCGGCGGCCGGCAGATCGGCCGGATGCGCATCGAGCTGCCCGGACGGTACGAGGAGAACGTCGTCCCGGTCGGCTTCCTGCGCGAGCAGGGGCTCCAGGTCGACGTGGTCGACGCCGAAGTGGAAATCCCGGCGCAGGCCGCCGCGCTGGTCAAGGAAGGTGCCAAGTGAGCTGGTCCGAGATGCAGCCGCTGCTGTCCCAGGGAACCGTCGACACCCTCTACATGGTGCTGTGGTCCACCCTCGTCACGGTCGCGGGCGGACTGCCGCTGGGCGTCCTGCTGGTCCTGACCGACAAGGGCGGGCTGCTCCAGAACCGCCCGCTGAACAAGGTCATCGGCGTGATCGTGAACATCGGCCGCTCGATGCCGTTCATCATCCTGCTGATCGCGCTGATCCCGTTCACCACCTGGGTGGTCGGCACCTTCATCGGCCCGACCGCGATGATCGTCCCGCTGGCCGTCGGCGCCATCCCGTTCTTCGCCCGGCTGGTGGAGACCGCGATTCGCGAGGTGGACCACGGTCTGGTCGAGGCCGTCCAGTCGATGGGCGGCGGGGTGCCGACCATCGTGGGGAAGGTGCTGCTCCCGCAGGCCCTGCCCTCGCTGATCGCCGGACTCACCACCACCGTGATCACCCTGGTCAGCTACTCGGCGATGGCCGGCGCGGTCGGCGGCGAGGGCCTCGGCTCCAAGGCCATCACCTACGGCTTCCAGCGCTTCGAGACGCAGTTCATGCTCATCACCGTCGCGGTCCTGATCGCCATCGTCACCGTGGTCCAGCTGCTCGGCGACGGCGCCGTGCGGCTGCTGGCCCGCCGGGGCCGCACCTCCTGAACCTCCTCCCCAGAGCCCGCACTCCTTGTCCGGGCGATCCACCGCACCACCAGAAAGAGGCACTTTTCGTGCGTAAGAACATCAAGCTCACCGTCGCCGCCGCGGCCACCGCCGCCCTCGCCCTCGGCCTCACCGCCTGCGGCACCTCCTCCGACCCCAAGTCGTCGAGCGCCAAGGGCGCCTCGGCCGACACCTCCAAGGCGCTCGTCGTCGCCGCGTCCCCGACGCCGCACGCCGACATCCTGAACTTCGTGAAGAAGAACCTCGCGGAGAAGGCCGGACTCAAGCTGGAGGTGAAGGAGTTCACGGACTACGTCCTGCCGAACACCGCCACCCAGCAGGGCCAGGTCGACGCCAACTTCTTCCAGCACAAGCCGTACCTGGACGACTTCAACAAGAAGAACCACACGACGATCGTCCCCGTCGTGAACGTGGAGCTGGAGCCGCTCGGCCTCTACTCCAAGAAGGTCAAGTCGGTCAAGGAGATCACCTCCGGCCAGACGATCGCCGTCCCCAACGACACCACCAACGAGGGCCGCGCCCTCCAGCTGCTCGCGGGCAACGGCCTGATCACCCTCAAGGACGGCGTCGGCACCTCCGCCAAGCTCTCCGACATCAAGGACAGCAAGGGCCTGAAGTTCAAGGAGATCGAGGCCGCCACGCTGCCCCGCGCCCTGAACGACGTCGACGCCGCCGTCATCAACGGCAACTAC
Source organism: Streptomyces sp. cg36 (assembly GCF_041080675.1). Lineage (NCBI taxonomy): Bacteria > Bacillati > Actinomycetota > Actinomycetes > Kitasatosporales > Streptomycetaceae > Streptomyces > Streptomyces cyclosori. Next base: position 6,500,563 of record NZ_CP163520.1, read on the forward strand.
GCCATCGAGGCCAAGCTCAGCCCGGCCAAGGACGCGCTCGTCCTGGAGAAGGCGGAGGGCAACCCGTACGCCAACTTCCTCGCCGTCAAGAAGGGCGAGGAGGCCGACCCGCGGATCCAGAAGCTCGCCAAGCTCCTGAACTCCGACGAGGTCAAGAAGTTCATCCAGGACAAGTACCAGGGCTCGGTCATCCCGGCCTTCGGCGCCGCGTCCTGACGCTCCGGGACGGTTCCCGAGGTGACGCCGGGGCCCCGCACGCCGAACGGTGTGCGGGGCCCCGGCGCGCCCGCCCCGCCCGGGCGCGTGCCCCGGCCATGCACGTCCTCGGCCCGATGCTGCATGCTGTGCCTTTACGGCCTGACGACCGTCCCCCGGCATGGAGCGGAACATGACTAGCCAGACCCCGGTCTTCCCGGACATCTCCATCAGCACCGACCGGCTGGTGCTGCGCCCGATGGACGAGGACGACATCCCCGACCTGGCCGCCATGATGAACGACGACCTCGTCGCCGCCTGGACCGCCGTGCCGCAGCCCTACACGGAGGCCGCCGCCCGCACCTGGGTCACCGAGTACGCCCCGGCCCAGCGCGCCGCCGGGCGCGGCATCGACTTCGCCGTCACCGAGCTCCTCACCCAGCGCCTCGTCGGCGTCGTCCAGCTCGACGGGACCGACTGGCGGGTGCGCTCCGCCCAGATCTCGTACATCATCGCGCCCTGGGCCCGCGGCGAGGGCTATGCCTGCGAGGCCGCCCTGGCCACCGCCCAATGGCTCTTCCGCGCCCAGGAGTTCGAGCGGATGGAGCTGCGGACCGCCGCCGACAACACCGCCTCCCAGCAGGTCGCGCAGAAGATCGGCTGCATCAGCGAGGGCGTGCTGCGCAACGCCTGCATAGCGCGGACGCAGACTGCGGACGGAGGCTGGACGGACATCCGCACCGACATGATCGTGTGGAGCCTGCTGCCCGAGGACCTGGAGGGCGCCGCCGACCAGCTCGCGGACGCCGGATACGCCTCGTACGCCGACTGGAACTGACCCGGCGACCGCCCGCACGAGCCTGCCCCCGGGCGGCCCGCACCAGGTACCCTCACCGTGGCCGGGCCCAGTGGGGCCGCCCCGACCTGCGACAACTCCAGGAGACTGACGACGATGGCCGACCGCGTCACGGTGATCGGCTGGGACGGCTCGCCCCTCACCGCAGCGGCCAGGTCCGCGCTGTCCGCCGCCACCCTGGTGGCCGGGGCCGCCCACCACCTGGCGCTGCCCGAAGTGCCCCCGCGCGCCGAGCGGATCCGGCTCGGCAGCGTCGACCTCGCCGCCCGCCGCATCGCCGGACACCGGGGCAGCGCCGTGGTCCTCGCCGACGGCGACCCGGGGTTCTTCGGCGTCGTCCGCACCCTGCGCGCCCCCGAGCACGGCCTGGAGGTCGAAGTGGTGCCCGCCGTCTCCTCGGTGGCCGCCGCGTTCGCCCGGGCCGCGATGCCGTGGGACGACGCCGAGATCGTGGTCGCCCACCCGCGTACGCTGCGCCGGGCCGTCAACGTCTGCCGGGCGCACACCAAGGTCGCCGTCCTCACCTCGCCGGGCGCCGGGCCCGCCGAACTCGCCCTGCTCCTCGACGGCGTCCACCGCACCTTCGTCATCTGCGAGGAGCTGGGCAGCGACCGCGAGCAGGTCACCGTCCTCACCTCGGACAAGGTCCCCGACCACGCCTGGCGCGACCCCAACGTGGTCATCGTGATCGGCGGCGGCCACGGCGCCGCGCCGGGCCCGGGCTGGATCGCCGGCCGCGAACCGGCCCCCGCGCGAGGGGTCCGGGGCTGGGCGCTGCCCGCCCACGAGTACGGGGAGGGGCTCGGCGCGGGCGAATCCGCCGACCTGCGCGCCGCCCAGCTCGCCCGGCTCGGGCCCCGCACCGGCGACCTGGTCTGGGACATCGGCTGCGGCGCCGGGGCGCTCGCCGCCGAGGCCGCCCGGTTCGGCGCCGCCGTCATCGCCGTCGACGCCGATCCGGCCGCCTGCGCCCGCACCGAGTCCACCGCCCGCCGCTTCGGCGTCCAGCTCCAGGTCGTCGCGGGCCGCGCCCCGCACGTCCTGGAGTCGCTGCCCGAGCCCGACGTCGTGCGCGTCGGGGGCGGGGGAGCGGAGGTGGTCGCCGCGTGCGCCGACCGCCGCCCGGAGCGCATCGTCGCGCACGCCGCCACCCGCGACGGCGCCGAGGCCATCGGGGCCGCCCTCGAAGCCGGCGGGTACGACGTGGAGTGCGCCCTGCTGCAATGCGTCGACCTGGACACGAGTGCCTGGTCGGAACGCGAACGCTCGGTCGCTTTCCTGCTCTCCGGAAGGCGGAGGGAAAGGTCCCCGTGATCTCTCCGGCGTGTCGTCCGGGGTAGGCTGGCCGACTGTTGTACCGCACCCGGCCGTTCGGCGCTACGTTCGTCAATGTCCGGATCGGGGAGCCGTTTTGGCCCCCCGTCGCGGTACGTCGGATCCCGGGGAAGCGCAACGTGGCGCACCCCACACGTTCCGTGGCCGGGACGGGGCGCCAGGTCGGCGATCTCCCGCGAGAATGCTTTGTGTTCGCGGGCCGTTCGCACCGCGCGGCGCGCCCGCTCGTTCTTGTTGACGGGGTGCGGGGCGCTCCGGTGCGCGGGCGGCCCCCGGGCGCAGGCCGAGGAAGCACTACAGATGGACGAGGGGTACGCATGACTGACACCGGCCAGGTCCCGGGCGAGGGGCTGCCGGAGGACGCAGGCATGGTGGAGCAGCCGGGCGTCCCCGCTCCCGGCGCGTACACCTTCCTCGACCCCTCCGACGGTTCGGCGCTGGGCGCGGACGACGACGACCTGCTGCTGATGCCGGGCGCCCAGGGCGCCTGGATCGACCCGCAGTCGGCGCCCGCCCCGCTCGCGGCCCCCGTGCCCGCGCCGGTGGCGGCCCCGCAGGGCGGACACCCCGGCCACGCGGCCGAGCAGCCCGAGCAGCCCGAGCCCGGCGCCCATGAGACCGGCGGCCGTGACTCCGGTTCGGTGGACCTCGGCGCCGTGCGGATGCCGTCCGCGCCGACGGCCCGCCGCCCGCTGCACATGGGCCCGCCCATCCCGGACGCCACGGGCGGTGTCGTACGGTCGCTGGCCGACCGGGGTCCCGCCGCGGGCGCCCCGGCCGCGCCCGGCCAGGCGAACCCGGCCAACCCCGCGCGCGTGCGCACCCCCGGGCCGCCCACCACCGGCCCCGAGTACCTCGACGTGCCCCGCGAGGAGACCGCGGCGCCCCTGTCCGGACCGCAGCTCGGCGAGCTGCCCCCGCAGGCCGGGACGCCGTGGGAGTCGCTGCCGCCGCAGGAGGCCCCGGAGCAGTCGGCCGCGCCCGCCGAGCAGGCCGAGCAGCCCGTGCCCGTCGCGGTGGCCGAGCAGGTGGCGCAGCCCCAGCAGACCGTCCAGGCACCGCAGCCGCTGGCGCAGCCACTGCCCCAGCAGTCGGCAAACGCCCCGGTCAACCCTGCAGAAACGGTCGTCCCGGAGGCGGTCGTCCCGGCACCGGTCGCCGTGGAGCCGGTGGCCGTGGAGGCCGTCGCCGCCGCACCCGCCGCCGAGGAGTTCGCGGTCGCCGCCGTGCCCGCGCACGCCCTCGCCGCCGAGCACGGCGCCCCGGCCACGGCGCCCGGCCCGGTCGTGCCGGTGAGCCCGGTCAGCCCCGTGCAGCAGCCCGCCGTGGGCCAGTTCGTCCCGGTCGAGGGCTCGGTCCCGACCGGTCCGCACCTGGCGCCCGCGCCGGTGGAGCCGGTCGTGGCCGCCTCGGCGCCCGAGCCGGTGCCCGCCCCCGTACCGCAGCCCGCCCCCGCCGCCGAGCCGGTGGCCGGTCCGGTCGCGGCCGCCGCCGAGCCCGCCGCCCCGCAGGTGGCGACGGCGGAGCCCGCCGCGGCCGAGGCGGTCGTGGAGGCGGTGGCGCCGGTGGCCGTCGAGCCGGTGGCCGCGGCGCCGGTGGAGGCCGTGGCGGAGTCCGCCCCCGAGCCCGTCGCCGACCCGGTGGCCGAGGCCGTCGCGGAGCCCGCCGCGGAACTCGCCGCCGAGCCCGTCCCCGCGCCGGAGCCGGTCGCCGAGGCCGCCCCCGTCGTGGTGGAGCCGGTCGCCGTCGAGGCGGCCGAGCCGGTGGCGCCCGTGGAGCGGTCCGCCGCGCCCGCCGACGCGACCGCGGCCGTCGAGCCCGCCCCCGCCGCCGTGGCCGTCGCCGAGGAGCTGCCCGAGCCCGCGGCGGCCGTGACCCCGGTGGTGCCCGTCCAGCGCTCCGAGTCCGTGGCCGAGCCGCAGACCGCGGCGGCCCCCGTGGCCGTCGCCGTCGAGGCGCCCGTCACCGACGAGCCCGAGCCGCTCGCCCCCGAGGACGACGCCGAGCCCGAGCGGATCACCCCCGTCCCGGTCCGGATCATCGACGACGAGGACGACAACGACGACGAGCGGCCCGCCGCCGACCCGGCGACGGCCGGGGACGGCGCCGCGGCCGACCTCGCGGAGGCCACCCAGGCCGCCGAGACCATCGAGGCCGCCGTCGAGGCGGGCGCCCCGGCCCCCGGCTACGGCGACGCCGAGCGCGAGGCCGTGCTGCGCGTGATGCGCGAGCGCCGCGACATCCGCAACGGCTTCCGGGGCGACCCGATCCCGCACGAGGTGCTGCTGCGCGTCCTGGAGGCCGCGCACACCGCCCCCAGCGTGGGCCACTCGCAGCCCTGGGACTTCGTGGTGATCCGGTCCGCCGAGACCCGCCGCACCATGCACGAGCTCGCCGAGCGTCAGCGCGACGCCTACGCGAAGTCGCTGCCCAAGGGCCGGGCCAAGCAGTTCAAGGAACTGAAGATCGAGGCCATCCTCGACACCCCGGTGAACATCGTGGTCACCGCCGACCCCACCCGTGGCGGGCGCCACACCCTGGGCCGCTACACCCAGCCGCAGATGGCGCCGTACTCCTCGGCGCTCGCCGTCGAGAACCTGTGGCTCGCCGCCCGCGCCGAGGGCCTCGGTGTCGGCTGGGTCTCCTTCTTCGACGAGCGCGAGATGGTCCGCGCCCTCGGCCTGCCCGAGCACCTGGAGGTCGTCGCCTACCTCTGCGTGGGGTACGTGGACGAGTTCCCGGAGGAGCCCGAGCTGATGCAGGCGGGCTGGTCCAAGCGCCGCCCGCTGTCCTGGGTGGTCCACGAGGAGACGTACGGCCGCCGCGCGCTGCCCGGCGAGGACCCGCACGACCTGCTCCAGGAGACCGTCGCCGGCATCCGCCCGCTGGACGCCAAGGCGCTCGGCGAGGCGTGGGAGCGGCAGAAGCGGATGACCAAGCCGGCCGGTGCGCTCGGCATGCTGGAGATCATCTCCGCGCAGCTCAGCGGGCTGTCCCGCAAGTGCCCGCCGCCGATCCCGGAGCCCGCGGCCGTCGCGATCTTCGCGGGCGACCACGGCGTGCACGCCCAGGGCGTCACCCCCTGGCCGCAGGAGGTCACCGGCCAGATGGTCGCCAACTTCCTGGGCGGCGGCGCGGTCTGCAACGCGTTCGCCAACCAGGTGGGCGCCGAGGTCTGCGTGATCGACGTGGGCGTCGCGAGCGAACTCCCGGCCACCCCCGGCCTGCTGCCCCGCAAGGTGCGCGCGGGTACCGGCGACATGACGACCGGGCCCGCCATGACCCGCGAAGAGGTCGTCGCGGCCGTCGAGGTCGGCATCGAGACCGCCCGCGACCTGGTGGCGGCCGGCAACAAGGCGCTCCTGACGGGCGAGATGGGCATCGCCAACACCACGGTGTCGGCCGCCCTCATCTCCCTCTACACGGGCGTCGACCCGGCCGAGGTCACCGGCCGCGGCACCGGCATCAACGACGAGACGCACGCCCGCAAGGTCGACGTGGTCCGCCGCGCCCTGGAGCTGCACAGCCCCGACCCGGCCGACCCGATCGGCGTCCTCGCCGGGGTCGGCGGCCTGGAGCACGCGGCCATGGTCGGCTTCATCCTCGGCGGCGCCTCGCTGCGCACGCCGGTGATCCTGGACGGCGTGAGCGCGGGCGCGGCGGCGCTGGTCGCCCGGGCGATCGCGCCCGAGGCCCTGGCGGCGTGCATCGCGGGCCACCGCAGCGCCGAGCCCGGCCACGTCGCCGCGCTGAACAAGCTGGGCCTGCGCCCGCTGGTCGACCTGGACCTGCGCCTGGGCGAGGGCACCGGCGCCCTGCTGGCCCTGCCGCTGGTCCAGAGCGCGGCCCGTGCCATGCACGAGGTCGCGACCTTCGACTCGGCCGGAGTCACCGAGAAGTAGCCGCAGTCGTACCCGGTGTGCCCGTCCGTTCCGCAGTACGGAACGGCGGGCGCACCGGACGAGTGTCCGCAGACAATGGGGTCCGGGGCGACGCCCCGGCCTTCGACGCCGCCGCACCAGGAGCCACCCGCCATGGCAGAACACCCCGCGTACCCCGTCGGCCTGCGCCTGACCGGCCGTCGCGTCGTCGTCGTCGGCGGCGGCCAGGTCGCCCAGCGCCGCCTGCCCGCCCTGATCGCGGCCGGCGCCGACATCCTGCTCGTCTCGCCCAGCGCCACCCCGTCCGTGGAGGCCATGGCCGACACCGGCGAGCTGCGCTGGGAGCGCCGCCGCTACCAGGAGGGCGACCTGGCGGACGCCTGGTACGCGCTGATCGCCTGCAGCGACGCCGAGGCCAACCGGCTCGCCTCCGCCGAGGCCGAGAGCCGCCGGGTGTGGTGCGTGCGCTCCGACGACGCCGCCGAGGCCACCGCCTGGACCCCGGCCACCGGCCGCTCCGAGGGCGTGACGGTCGCCGTGCTCACCACCGACACCCCGGACCCCAGGCGCTCCGCCGCCATCCGCGACGCCGTGGTCGAGGGCCTGCGCGACGGCACCCTGGTCGCCCCGCACCAGCGCGCCCGCACCCCCGGCGTCTCCCTGGTCGGCGGCGGCCCCGGCGACCCGGACCTGATCACCGTGCGCGGTCGCAGGCTGCTCGCCGAGGCCGACGTGGTCATCGCCGACCGGCTCGGCCCGCGCGACCTGCTCGACGAACTCCCGCCGCACGTCGAGGTGATCGACGCGGCGAAGATCCCGTACGGCCGGTTCATGGCGCAGGAGGCCATCAACAACGCGCTGATCGAGCACGCCAAGGCGGGCAAGGCCGTCGTCCGGCTCAAGGGCGGCGACCCGTACGTCTTCGGCCGCGGCATGGAGGAGCTCCAGGCGCTCGCCGAGGAGGGCATCTCCTGCACGGTCGTCCCGGGCATCTCCAGCTCGATCTCGGTGCCGGGCGCGGCCGGGATCCCGGTCACCCACCGTGGCGTGGCCCATGAGTTCACGGTGGTCAGCGGGCACGTGGCGCCCGACGACCCGCGCTCGCTGGTCGACTGGGAGTCGCTGGCCCGGCTCACCGGCACGCTGGTGATCCTGATGGGCGTCGACAAGATCGGCGCGATCGCCCGGACGCTGATCGCGCACGGCAAGGCCCCCGGCACCCCCGTGGCCCTCGTCCAGGAGGGCACCACCGCCGCCCAGCGCCGCGTCGACGCGACGCTGGCCACGGTGGGGGAGACTGTGACCGCGCAGGACGTTCGGCCGCCGGCGGTCATCGTGATCGGTGACGTCGTCGCCGTGGGTCCCGCGCTCCCGACCACGTAACCCGCGGTAACGGATCTCGGTCCGGGCCGTTGGCACCACACCCAGGACAAGGCAGTATCACCCTGTGGCTGATCTCATCACCATCGACGACCCCGACGACCCGCGCCTGCGCGACTACACGGGCCTGACCGACGTCGAGCTGCGCCGCAAGCGCGAGCCCGCCGAGGGCCTCTTCATCGCCGAGGGCGAGAAGGTCATCAGACGCGCCAAGGACGCCGGTTACGAGATGCGGTCCATGCTGCTCTCCGCCAAGTGGGTCGACGTCATGCGGGACGTCATCGACGAGCTCCCGGCGCCGGTGTACGCGGTCAGCCCCGACCTCGCCGAACGGGTCACCGGCTACCACGTGCACCGCGGCGCCCTCGCCTCGATGCAGCGCAAGCCGCTGCCGACCGCCGACGAGATCCTGGCCGTCTCGCGCCGGGTCGCGGTGATGGAGGCGGTCAACGACCACACCAACATCGGTGCGATCTTCCGCAGCGCCGCTGCCCTCGGCATGGACGCGGTCCTGCTCTCGCCCGACTGCGCCGACCCGCTCTACCGGCGCTCGGTGAAGGTCTCCATGGGCGCGGTCTTCTCCGTGCCCTACGCCCGTCTGGACTCCTGGCCCAAGGGCCTCGAATCGGTCCGCGGGGCCGGGTTCCGGCTGCTCGCCCTCACCCCCGACGAGAAGGCGTCCTCCATCGACGAGACGGCCCCGCACCGGCTCGACCGGGTGGCGCTGATGCTCGGCGCGGAGGGCGACGGCCTCTCCACCCAGGCCCTGGTGGCCGCCGACGAGTGGGTCCGCATCCCGATGGCCCACGGCGTCGACTCCCTCAACGTGGGCGCGGCGGCGGCCGTGGCCTTCTACGCGGTGGCGACGGGCAGACCGCAGTAGCGCGGTGACCGCCCCGCAGGGGCGCTGGGGACCGTGCGACCGGCCGCGGCCGACCCGCGGCCGAAGGCCACGCACCCGGCGGAGCGTTACAGCTGCTGCGCCGCGGCGATCCCCAGCGCCACGATCAGCGTGACGACGAAGAACACGATCAGCCGCTGGCGCAGCAGCCGGGGGTTGGCCGGGCGCAGCCGGCCCGTGCCGGTCCGGACGCCCGGGCGGGTCCCGGGGCGGCCGTTGGTCCCGTTGGTGCCGTTCGTACGGCCGGCCGGGCGCGCGCCGCTGCGGGGCGCGGGCGGGCGCGAGCCGCCGGTGCGCGGCCCGCCCGCCCGCGGCGCCCCCGGCCGCTGGCCGGTGCCGGTGCCCCGGCCGGTGTCGGTGTAGCGCTGGGTGCGCTCGTCGTGCTCGTAGCGCTCGGTGCGGTCGTCGAGCCGTCCGGTGGGGCGCTCGGCCTCGGCGCGGTCGCGCTGGGCGGGCGGGCGGGCCTCCAGGCCGCCCTGCGCCTCCCGGGCCGCGATCTCCTTGAGCCGCATCGACAGCTGGAGCGTGCTGGGCCGCTCCTCCGGGTCCTTGGCCAGACAGGCCCGCACCAGCGGCGCCAGCGCGTCCGGCACCCCGTGCAGCTGCGGCTCCTCGTGGACCACGCGGTAGAGCATGACCTCCGAACTGCCGTGCCCGAAGGGCGAGTCGCCCATCGCCGCGTACGCCAGCGTGGCGCCCAGCGAGAAGACGTCGGTGGCGGGCGTGACGGCCGCGCCGCGCACCTGCTCGGGCGCCAGGAAGCCGGGCGAGCCCACCGCCGTGCCGACGTGGGTCAGCGTGGAGGCCCCGGTCGCCCAGGCGATGCCGAAGTCGATGATCCGGGGGCCCTTGGGGGAGAGCAGGATGTTGGACGGCTTGAGGTCGCGGTGCACCACCCCGGCCTCGTGGACGGCCACCAGGCCCTCCGAGAGCGCGGCGCCGATCGCGGCCGTCTCGGCGGCGGCCAGCGGCCCCTCCTCGGCGACCTTGTCGTGCAGCGAGGGCCCCGGCACGTACTGCGTCGCGAACCAGGGGCGGTCCGCCTCCAGGTCGGCCGCGACCAGCCGGGCCGTGCAGCCGCCGCGGATGCGCCGCGCGGCCGACACCTCGCGGGCGAACCGGGAGCGGAACTCCTGGTCCTCGGCGAGGTCCGGCCGGATCACCTTCAGCGCGACCCGCTGGCCGCGCCGGTCGGAGCCGAGGTAGACGACACCCATGCCACCCGCGCCGAGGCGCCGGTGGAGCCGGAACGAGCCGACGACACGCGGGTCCTCGCGCCGGAGCCGCATCATCGCCATTTTCATCCCCGCTGCCCGGTCCTGTTGACGTGGCACAGCTTACGTATCCCCGGGCCGGTGTGCTCATAGGCCGCGCCCTCGCGGACCGATCGATTGTCAGTGCCCGGTGGGAAACTTGAAGAGTGGTCAGCAAGCCGCGCGGGCGCGGACGCTGACGCGTGCGAGATCTCAACGATCCGTCGCAGAAGGGGGATTGGTTCGGTGAAGGGTGACCGCGTGGAGATAGTCGTGGACGCGGGTGACACGACTCGGACGTACGAAGTGGTGGCAAGCCGGGCGGGCCGCAGGGTGGAGACGGCGGTCCGCAGAGGGGTGGTCGAAGTGAGCGAAGTCACCCGCAGCGGCACGGTGGTGCGCACCGCGCGCTTCATGGCGACCAGGGTGCTGGCCCTGGTCGAGCAGCCCGTCCCGAGGGAGGACGCGTCGGAGGCCCCGGCGCATCCCCTCCGGGAAGACCCCAAGTCCTAGGACCAGGTCTCCACCCAGGGGAGTACGGGAGTGGGGACCCACTCATCCCCTGGGAGGCCCGGCAATCGGTACGAGGGCATGACGCCCGGCGCCCGCCGCTTCCCTAATGTTGAGGTCAAGCGGCGGGCGCAGCACTCGTCCCCCGAGGTCAGACGCCCGCCGCCGTCAATGCGACAGGAGAGGGACCATGGCGGACACGGCAACGCGGACGGTTCTCCGCACGCGAGGACGCAGGGCTTGTGCCGCGGCGTTCGGCGCCCGCCGGTCCGGTCCGCGCCACCCCTTGGTGGCGACGGCCATGGTCCTTCCCCTGGCGGCCCTGCTGACGGTCGTCTTCGGCGGCTGGGACGCGGTGGTCGCACAGGCGTCGTCCGTGGGCGTGATGCTGGGGCGCTGAGCGGCGCTCCGGACCCGGTAGAGCGGACCGGGTCGGGGACATCCGGCCATTTTCAACCCCGTGGGGACGGGGGTGCGGCGGACGGCAGAAAGGCGTTGTCCGACCGGCTGGGGAGCCGGTCGGACAACGCCTTTCATGTATGCCCGCACGGCTCTCCGGCCGTGCCCGCCAGTGCGCCGAGCGTTCGGCGGCCACCGGCCACGACGAAGCCCCCGGCCTTGGAGAAGGCCGGGGGCTCCGGATGGTGCGCGATACTGGGATTGAACCAGTGACCTCTTCCGTGTCAGGGAAGCGCTCTCCCGCTGAGCTAATCGCGCGGGATCGGTCAGAACCATACAGGACGGCTGCGGACCGGGTGGTACTGCGTGCGCGATACTGGGATTGAACCAGTGACCTCTTCCGTGTCAGGGAAGCGCTCTCCCGCTGAGCTAATCGCGCGGGAAGGATCTTCGAGAAGATCCAAGTGGACGATACTGGGATTGAACCAGTGACCTCTTCCGTGTCAGGGAAGCGCTCTCCCGCTGAGCTAATCGTCCTTGGAGGTGGAGACGGGATTTGAACCCGTGTAGACGGCTTTGCAGGCCGTTGCCTCGCCTCTCGGCCACTCCACCAGGAGTGAGAGCGGGGGTTCGGGAAGATCCCCCACATCGAGCGGACGACGAGATTCGAACTCGCGACCCTCACCTTGGCAAGGTGATGCTCTACCAACTGAGCCACGTCCGCTTGTCGTTTCCGTTTCGCTTGCGCGTCCCGGCGACGTGTTGAACTCTAGCGGATTCCCGGGCCAGTACAAAAACGCGTTTGTGCAGCGTGCTGCGGTGCGGCCGGTTCGCACCCGCCGCCCCACCCGTCGGCGGTGCGCCGTCGTCCCTGGTCCGCGCCCGGTGCGCGCCCGGTCCGGGGCACCGCGGCGGCGGCGCCCCTAGACTCGACCGCGTGCACGACCTAGCTCCCGTGGCCCGTTTCGGCGGGCTCCTCGCCTCTGATCTCCGCGATGTGACCAGCGACCCGGAGGCACTCGACTCCACCGGCTTCTGGGCGGTCGCCGCCGACTTCGAGGGCCGGCTGGTCTGCGCCCGCTTCGGGGACGTACGGGCCGCGCCCGTGCCCGACCCCGTCGCGGGCGCCTGGCGCGGCCCCGCCGCCGGTGACTGGACGTCCTCCCTGGACCGCGCCGCCTACACGGCGGGCGTGCGCCGCATCCGCGAGCACATCGCGGCCGGCGAGGTCTACCAGGCCAACCTCTGCCGCGTACTGACCGCGCCGCTGCCCGACCCGGCCGCCGCCGACGTCGACGCGCTGACCGCGCTGCTGGCCCGGGGCAACCCCGCCCCCTACGCCGGAACGATCCGGCTGCCCGCGCACGGCGTGGAGATCGCCACCGCCTCGCCCGAGCTCTTCCTGCGGCGCACGGGCCGCACCGTGGAGTCCGGTCCGATCAAGGGGACCGGCCGCACCGCCGAGGACCTCCTGGAGAAGGACCACGCCGAGAACGTGATGATCGTCGACCTGGTCCGCAACGACCTGGGGCGGGTCTGCGCCACCGGCTCGGTCACCGTGCCCGAGCTCTGCGCGGTCGAGCCCCACCCGGGCCTGGTCCACCTCGTCTCGACCGTACGGGGGGAGCTGCGCGAGGGGGCGGGCTGGCCGGAGCTGCTCGCGGCGGCCTTCCCGCCCGGCTCGGTCACCGGCGCCCCCAAGTCCAGCGCGCTGCGGATCATCGAGGCCCTGGAGACCGCCCCGCGCGGCCCCTACTGCGGCGGCATCGGCTGGGTGGACGCGGACCGGGGGCGGGCCGAGCTCGCCGTGGGCATACGCACCTTCTGGATCGACCGGGCGGCGGGCGTGCTGCGGTTCGGCACCGGCGCGGGCATCACCTGGGGCTCCGACCCCGAGCGGGAGTGGGCCGAGACCGAGCTGAAGGCGTCCCGGCTGCTCGCGGTAGCGTCGGGCGCGCACGCGTCGGGCGCGCGTGCGCAGACGGGAAGGACCGCGTAAATGCAGATCTGGGTGAACGGCGCGCTGCGGGCGGCCGACGCCGCGCAGGTGTCCGTGCTCGACCACGGGATGACGGCGGGCGACGGCATCTTCGAGACGGTCAAGGTGGAACGGGGAGAAACGTTTGCTCTCACCCGTCACCTCGCTCGGCTGACCCGCTCGGCCCGGGGCCTCGGACTGGCCGACCCCGACCTCGACGAGGTCCGCCGCGCCTGCGCCGCCGTGGTCGACGCCAACCCGGCCGCGCTCGCCCGGCTGAGGATCACCTACACCGGCGGCGTCTCCCCGCTCGGCTCCGACCGGGGCGACGCGGCGCCCACCCTGGTGGTCGCGCTCGGGGAGACCCGCCGCCGCCCCGACACCACCGCCGTGATCACCGTCCCCTGGACGCGCAACGAGCGCAGCGCCGTCGCCGGGCTCAAGACCACCTCGTACGCCGAGAACGTCATCGCCCTCGCCCGCGCGCACCGCGAGGGCGCCGGCGAGGCGCTCTTCGGCAACACCACCGGGGCGCTGTGCGAGGGCACCGGCTCCAACGTCTTCGTCGTCCTCGACGGACAGCTGCACACCCCGCCGCTCGCCTCCGGCTGCCTCGCCGGGATCACCCGCGAACTGGCCGTGGAGTGGACCGGCGCCCAGGAGACCGAGCTGCCCCTGGACGTGCTGGAGCGGGCCGAGGAGGTCTTCCTCACCTCCACCCTGCGCGACGTCCAGGCCGTGCACCGCGTCGACGGCCGCGAGCTGACCGGCACGCCCGGCCCGGTCACCGCCAAGGCGATGCGGGTCTTCGACGAGCGGGCCGCCTCCGACCTCGACCCGTAGGCCCCCGGGCGGCCGGATCCCGACAAATCCGGTGACGGACGGCGGCCCGGCCGGTACAACGGCCTTGATGACCACCACCATTCGGCCGACCGGGCCGCTCCAGCAGGGCGCCGACGGCGCCGTCTCCCGTACGTACGACGTGTGCGTCAACAGCAGACGCGTCGGCACGATCACCGTTGCCACCGACCCCGCGTTCGGCCGCGCCATGGGGGTGATCAGCGCGCTGCGCGTGGACGAGCCCGACCGGGGCCGGGGCCGGGCGACCGTGGCCGCGCTCGCCGCCGAGGAGGTGCTGCGCGGCTGGGGCTGCACCCAGGTGCGCGCGGCGGTGCCCGCGGACGCCGTGGCGGCGCTGCGGCTCGCGGACGCGCTCGGCTACGGCGAACGCAGCCGCAACATGGCCAAACGGCTGCCCGTCGAGCCGCCCGCCCTGCCCGCAGCGGTCACCGGGCGGGCGATGACCCAGGCCGAGTTCACCGTCTGGCACCACGACGAGCAGGAGAACTACGCCCGCTCCTGGATCGACCGGGGCGTCCCGGCCGACCAGGCCCGCGCCAAGGCCGAGGCCGACCACCGCGAGCTGCTCCCGGACGGCCTGGCGACGCCGGGAGTCCATCTGGAGGTGCTGGTCAGCGCCGGTGCGGTGGTCGGGCAGGTGTGGGTGGGCCGGAAGGCGACCGCCGCCGGGCCGGCCGCGTACGTCTACGACGTGGCCGTCGCCCGGGAGCACCGGGGCCGGGGCCACGGCCGTTCCCTGATGCTGCTGGCGGAGCGGGCGGCCCTGGCCGAGGGGATGACCACGCTGTCCCTGCACGTCTTCAGCGACAACACCCCGGCACTGCGGCTCTACGAGTCGCTGGGGTACGAGCCGACCGAGTACAACCGGGCCAAGGCCCTGCTCTAGGGGCGCGGGCCGGTGGACCCGGTCGACGTCGGACGGCCCGTGCCCCGCGGGGCCGGCGGGCTCAGGCGTCCAGCAGCCGGTCCGCGATCTCCTGGATGCGGGCGCGCAGGCCCTCCTGGCTCTTGCCGCCGTCCAGCCGCTCGCCGTCGATGACGTACGTGGGCGTGCCGGTGACGCCGATCGCCTTGCCCTCGGCCTGGTCGGCGTCGACGATCAGGAGGTGCCGGCCGTCGATCAGGGCGGTGTCGAACTCCTCGGCGTCCAGGCCGAGTTCGCGCGCGGCGTCGAGCAGTACGGGCTCACCCCGCTCGCCGAGCTCCGCCGTGCGGGCGAGCACCGCCTCCACGTACGGCCACCCCCGCCCCTGCGCGAACGCCTCCTCGGCGGCCTGCGCCCCGGCGTAGGCGTGCTTGTGCTTCTCCAGCGGGAAGTGGCGCAGCCGGATGTCCAGCCGCTCGCCGTACTGGGCGCGCAGCGCCCGGACGTCCTCCAGGGCGGAGTGGCAGTCGGGGCACTGGAGCTCGCACCAGACGTCGAGGACGACGGGTGCGGGGGAGCCGGAGGCGGTCTCGGGGGTGGTGTCGCTCATGGGCCCAGTCTCCCAGCCCGTCCGGCGCGGCCCCAACCGGGACCTGGGGAGGAGGTGTCCCCGAGATCTCCCTGATGTCCCGGAACGATCGTGGCCCCTACCGGCCGGTCCGGTGCAGGATGGAAGGGCCACACCCCCCATCCCTGGAGGAACCGGATGCTTGCCGAGACCGTCTGCTCCGCCGCCTCAGCGGCCGGACTGGGCATCGCCGTCGTGACGGCGTACCGCAAGCGCTTCCTGTCGGCCACGCGGATCGCCGCCTACTCACTGGTCCCCGTGGCCCTGGTCATGACCGGTGTCGTGGGGTGGGTGTCCGGCATCGTCTTCAAGCCGACCGTCTGGGCGGGCTTCGGCCTGCTCGGCATCGCCTGGATGCTCTTCTCCGTCACCCGCTTCGTGGAGCGCCGCTCCGAGGGCGGCAAGGGCCGTGGCGTCGAGGGCGCGGCGGGCGGGGACGCGATCGCCCCGACGGCCTCCGCGCCCTCGCTGGGCGCCGGCCGCCGCTCCGCTCCGCAGGCCCAGCCCAAGGCCAAGGGCAAGGGCAAGGCGGGCGGCGGCGAGGACTTCAGCGACATCGAGGCGATCCTCAAGAAGCACGGCATCTGACCCGGACCCGGCGCGCCCGCCGGCCGCCGGGCTCCCGCGCCCACCCCGGACCCGGCGCACCCCTTGCCGCCGGGCTCCCGCGCCCGCCCGGACCCGGCGCGCCCCCTGGTCACCGCGCTCCCGCGCGCCCGCCCGGACCCGGGGCATCCGCCCGGATTCCGGGCGCCCACCGGGATCCCGGGCTCCCTCCCGCACCCCGTGCGTCCGCCCATGTCCGCGCGTCGGCCCGTACCCCGCGCGTCCGTCCACGCCCCGCTCATCCGCCCGTATCCCGCGCGCCCACCGGGCCGCACGCGCTCCCGGTCCCCGCACCCGCCCCCGCCCGGATTCCCGTCCGGCGGGGCGGAAACGGGTGGGGCGTCCGGTACGGAAGTCGGTGCCGGGGCCGGGGGCGGATGCCCCGCACCCGTATGCGGAATCCGTCACGGAATCTGAAACAGCGTCGGAATCTGACACTCCGTAACTCGCGGCGACCGGCCTGACCGGGGAATTTCGTCAGCCGTCGATTTCCTTATACGGAATTCCAGTTGGAGTGAATTCCGTGGCGTGACCGGGAGCGCTCCCATTCGCCATTCCAAAACCGCCACCGACGCCGCTTTTCCATTCCGGGGCGCACTCCGGGGTATTCGGCGGCCACACCGTCCGCCCGGCGCGGGACCGGGCGTCGCCGGGCGTCAACATCGCGCAACTCCCGCCGTACATGGGCGTGTTGGCGCCCCGAGGCGCCCCGGCTGGTCCATCATCACCCCGAGATGCTGGACACTTCCCCGGGGCACGTCCCCGCGACGCCCGACGAGCCGCACGCCGAGCCCCCGGCCCACGAGCCGCGCGGCTGCCTCTTCGCCCTTTCCCAGCCGCCCCTGATGATCTTCCTCGGGGTGATCGGCTTCCTGCTGCTGATGGCGGCCGTGCACGATCTGTTCCTGCTGTGACGGCCGGTACGGGATCAGCCCGACGCTTCCTTGCGCCGTGCCCGGTACGCGGCCACGTGCAGCCGGTTCCCGCAGGTGCGGCTGTCGCAGTAGCGGCGGGAGCGGTTGCGCGACAGGTCCACGAAGGCCCGCCCGCAGTCCGGTGCCTCGCACCGGCGCAGCCGCTCCTGCTCGCCCGCCACCACGATGAACGCCAGCGCCATCCCGCCGTCGGCCGCCAGGTGGTCCGCGATCGAGGCGCCCGGCGCGAAGTAGTGCACGTGCCAGTCGTAGCCGTCGTGGTCGGTGAGCTGCGGGGTGGTGCCCGCCTCCGCCACGATCTCGTTCACCAGGCCCGCCGCCGTCCGGGCGTCGGCGGCCTCGAAGACGCCCGCGAAACGGCCGCGCACGGTCAGCACGCCGGACAGGTCGCGCGCGGTGAGGGTCTCCACCCCGCTGATGGAGTGGTCCCGTACGAAGCCGTACAGCGCCTCGACGTCGGGGAGCCGGTCGGGCTCCTCGCCGTCCGGCGCGGTGTTCACCAGCTCCACCACCACGTCGAGGGCGATCCTGGTGTCGTGAGGGATCAGCACGATTCGCTCCCTGGCCTGCTGCGGGCCGGTGCCCGCCGATGCTGGCCGACTCTACTGGCACCGGCCGGGAGCGCACCGGCGCCCGTCCCGCGAGGTTGGTCGCGGGACGGGCGCCGGTGGGGACGGCTATGCGGAGGGCGTGCCTATGCGGTCGTCCGCGCGGTGCCGTCTCCCCGAGTCGGACGGCGCCGTGCGGCTCTCGGTCTGGCTCAGTTCTCCGCCAGGATGTGCGAGAGCTCCGTGTCCAGATCGAAGTGACGGTGCTCGGTGCCGGGCGGCACGGCGGCGTCGGTCCGCTTGAGGAACGACTCCAGGGCCCGCGCAGGGGCCTCCAGCAGGGCCTCTCCTTCCGGGGAGCTGAGGGCGATGCAGACGACGCCCTGACCGTGACTGCGCGACGGCCAGACTCTGACGTCTCCGGTACCGGTGGGCCGGTGCAGGCCCTCCGCGAGGAGGTCGCGGGCGAACACCCACTCGACGGTCTCCTCCGCTCCGGTGTGGAAGGTGGCGTGCACGGCGTAGGGATCGGCCGTGTCATACCGCAGGCCCGCAGGTACAGGCAGTGAGGATTCGCTCGACACAACGAGGCGCAGGTGCAGCTCGCAGCTGACCGTGGTGTTCATAAGCGCCAGGGCCTTTCGCTCAGTGTGCGCTCGGGGATTCGCACGTCGGCGAAATCGACATGCCACCTACGGTGCCGTTGTAAACCCCTCTGGCCGTTTTGCGGGGCTTCAGGTACCTCGTACGGCCGAGTATTACTTTCGGTTATGCGGCCATTCTGGTGAGCACGCGCGGTCGGGTAGGTTGGAGCGCATGAATACGGGGAGTGACGAGCAGGGCGGGGCGGGGCAGGCGGCGCTGGGGTCCCGGGCGCCCGCCTTCATCAAGGCGTCCAGGCCGCTGCACCTGAGCTGGCAGGTCGGCGTCTTCGTGGTCGGCCTCGCGGTCGTGGTCGCCGGGATCATCATGCTGCCGCTGCCGGGACCCGGCTGGCTGGTGATCTTCGGCGGCATGGCGATCTGGGCGACCGAGTTCGTCTGGGCCCAGCTGGTGCTGCGGTGGACCCGGCGCAAGGTGACGGAGGCCGCGCAGCGGGCCCTGGACCCCAAGGTGCGGCGCCGGAACATCATCCTGACCTCGGTCGCCGTCGTGGTCGTGGCCGCGCTCGCCGGGGCCTATCTGTGGAAGTTCGGACTGGTCCTGCCGTGGAAGGTCGGCGAGTGACCGGCGAGTGACCGCCGACGTGGTCAAAGGCCCCGCTGACATGCGGTAATGTTTGCGGTGCGCCCGGGCGATTAGCTCAGTGGGAGAGCGCTTCGTTCACACCGAAGAGGTCACTGGTTCGAACCCAGTATCGCCCACCCGGACCGAAGGCCCGGAGATCGACGAGATCTCCGGGCCTTCGGCGTTCCCGGCCGGATCCGCCCGGACCCGGTGTACTTCCCCGGCCCCGGCGCAGACTTGAGGCATGGACTGGAGCCACTACCGCTTCCGCAGCGTCTGGCAGGTGCCCGCGCCGCCCGCCGAGGTGTTCGCCGTCCTGGAGCGCGCCGAGGAGTACCCGCGCTGGTGGCCCCAGATCCGCGAGGTCGTCCCCACCGGCGAGCACGGCGGAACCGCCCGCTTCCGTTCCCTGCTGCCGTACGAACTCGTCGTCACCGCCCGCGAGCGGCGGCGCGACCGGGACGCCGGGGTCCTCGAAGTGGCGATGAGCGGCGACCTGGAGGGCTGGGCGCGCTGGACGCTCCGCCCCTGCGCCCACGGCACCCGCGCCGTCTACGAGCAGGAGGTCGACGTGCGCAAGCCGCTGCTGCGGCGCCTCGCCGTCCCCGGGCGGCCCGTCTTCCGCGCCAACCACGCCGTGATGATGCGCGCCGGACGGCGGGGGCTGACGGCCGTCCTGAAGGCGGTTTGAACCAAGGGCGTCCGGGCCTGTATGGTTCAGTCCGTTCCCGGGCGATTAGCTCAGTGGGAGAGCGCTTCGTTCACACCGAAGAGGTCACTGGTTCGAACCCAGTATCGCCCACCGGGAGAAGGCCGGTCCGTCATCGACGGACCGGCCTTTCCGCATTCCGGGCCGCCCTGCCGGGCGCTCACGCCGCGGCGGGCAGCTCCGGCCGCAGCGGCCACGCCGGGTCCACCGCCTCCGGCGTCCCGTTCCGGGTGAACCACGCCTGCAGGCCCCGCGCCTGGGCCGCGTGCCACCCCGTCTGCAGCGTGTGGATCTCCGC
Organism: Streptomyces sp. cg36; assembly: GCF_041080675.1. NCBI lineage: Bacteria > Bacillati > Actinomycetota > Actinomycetes > Kitasatosporales > Streptomycetaceae > Streptomyces > Streptomyces cyclosori. Next base: position 6,519,928 of record NZ_CP163520.1, read on the forward strand.
CGGGGTCAGCCGTTCCAGGCGGGCGGCGAACCGCCGCCCCACCGCCCGTACGACCTCCAGCGCCGCCAGGGCGTCCGCCGCCGCGTCGTGCGCGCTGTCCAGCGCCACCCCGTAGTGCGCGCACAGATCCGTCAGTGTGCGGCGGCCCTTGCGGTAGCGGTCCAAGTGCTTGTCCAGCACCCGGGGATCCAGCACCCGCAGCGGCACCCCCTCCAGATAGCGGGCCAGCGACGAGGCGCGGTGCCGCTTCAACTCCCGGTCGAGCAGGGTCAGATCGAACGGCGCGTTCATCACCACCAGCGGCCGGCCCGCCGCGCACTCCTCGGCCAGCGCCCGCGCCACCTCCTCCATCACCGGCGCGGGCCACCGCCCGTTCAGCCGGAGGTGCTCATCGGTGAGCCCGTGCACCGCCGTCGCGCCCTCCGGCACGGATATGCCCGGGTTCACCAGCCAGCGCGTCGCCCTCGGCCGCGCACCCGGCGCGTCCTGCACCACCACGGCGGCCGACACCATGCGGTCGTGCTCCACGTCCACGCCGGTCGTCTCGGTGTCAAAAGCGGCCAGGGGCCCTTCGTACCAGCACGTCATGGTCCAACTCCTTTTGTGCCCTTGGCAGATGGCGTGCGTCCCCTGCCCGATTCCGTGATACCCGGGCCGTTTGCGGCGTACGCCCTCCGGCAACAACACAGGTGACGGGCCCGCAAGTTGACGGAAGGCGTACGACGGCCATGGCGCTCGCGCAGCCCGAGCCGGGCGGGCTCCTGCCCGAGCGGATCGTCCCGCTGCGCGGCTCACTCGCCACCACCGCCTGCATGGAGACCCTCCAGGTGGGCTACCTCCACGCGGTCGCGGCCGCGGCCGGCTGCTCGCTCTCGCAGCCGTTTCCGGACAACGGGATCGACTGGCACGTGAGCCACAGCGCCCCCGGCCACACCGTCGACGACGAAGTCACCATCAAGGTGCAGCTCAAGTGCACGTACCAGATCCCCCCGCACCCCCCGGGCGCGGCCTTCTCCTTCACCCTCGACAACGACCACCTGGTGAAGCTGGCCCGCACCCCCGTCTCGGTGCACAAGATCCTGGTCGTGATGCTCGTCCCCCGGAGCCGGGACGAGTGGCTGCGCGCGGGCCACGACCGGCTCGCGCTGCGGCACTGCTGCTACTGGACCAACCTGGCCGGCCACCCGGTGACCGGCCGGCGCAGGACCACGGTGCGCATACCGACCTCACGGATCTTCGACGATCGCGCGCTCTGCGAGATCATGACCCGGGTCGGGGTGGGAGGGAGGCCCTGATGCGTCTGTCGAGCGGGGAGTTCGGCGGGCCGGACCCGATCGAGCCGGTGCCGCGGCACGTCGACCCGGCCGTGCTCGGTGTGCTCCTGGACCGCCACGGCTGGCGGCGGCGCGGCGGCGCGGCCGGACGGTACGCACGCTGGACCCCGCCCGACGGCGGCTCCGGGACCAGCCTGCTCGTCCCCGAGAGCCGCGCCTTCCCCGACAGCGAGGAGCTGCTGGGCGAGGCGCTGACGGCCCTCGCCCGCTGCGCGCTGCCGTCCGCGCGCGAAGTGCTCGTCTCGCTCGCCGTGCCCAGCGACGAGGTCCGCTGGTGGCGCGACACCCCCACCGGCCCCGCCGGAACCGCCGCCTGGAGCGAACAGGAACGGCTGCGCGGCGCCGCCCACCGCATGCTCCTCGCGGGCGCGCTCGCCGTGCGCGGCCGGGCCGGGTACTACGGCGCCCGCCACCGGCGCCAGGCTCTCGCCTCGCTCAGCGGGGTGCTCACCGGCCCGGCGCCCGGCGGCCGGCTCACCGCGTTCGTCCCCGTCGAGAACGGCCGGGCCGCCGTCGTCCGCCTCTACGGGGCGCTGCACGCCGTCCGCGAGGCCGTCGACTACCGGCGCACCACCGGCGGCATGGAAGCCTTCGACGCGGCCGTCGAGGCCGGTGCCAGCCGCGAGCTCACCGAGTCCGTGGTCGCCCTCGTCCAGGGCTCCGAGGGCGTCCGGGTGGCCCTGGAGTGGGCCCCGGCCGCCGGAGTCCCGGCGGGCTGCGCCGCCCGCCCCGAACCGGTCGAGTTCTCGCCCGGCGACCTGCCCGCCCTGCGCGAGGCCGCCGCCCGCTACCTCGGCGGCGAGCCCTCGGTCCCGGTCCGGGTGACCGGCACGGTGGTCCGGCTGCGCCGCTCGGCCCCCCGCGGCCCCGGCACCGTCCGGCTGCGGGTGCTCGCGGGCGCGGAGATCCCCTACGTACGGGTGGAGCTCGACGAGGAGGCGTACCGCATCGCGGGCCACGCCCATCTGGTGGGGCTGCCGATCCGGGTCGCGGGGCGGCTGGAGAGCCGGGGCGGCTTCCGCAGGCTGGCCGGGGCGGGCGCGGTGGTTCCGGTCCAGGTCGACGACGCCGAGCGGGACCGCCTGATGAAGTCGCTCCAGGGAACCATGGAGAGCATCGCCTTCTTCGAGGAGGCGTGCGCGGGGGAGGAGTGAGCCACCCGCCCCGGGGCGGCGGTGCGCGCAAACCGTTTCGCGGGTCACCCCACCGGCTCGGTAGGATTCCTACGCGTACGCGGTACGAGCGTACGTACCCCTTCAGGCAGGAGAGACCGGTGTCAGACGTCCGTGTGATCATCCAACGCGATTCCGAGCGGGAAGAGCGCGTGGTGACGACGGGCACTACGGCCGCCGAGCTCTTCGCCGGAGAGCGCACCGTCGTCGCCGCCCGGGTCGCGGGCGAGCTGAAGGACCTCGCGTACGAGGTGGGGGACGGCGAGGAGGTCGAGCCCGTCGAGATCTCCTCCGAGGACGGCCTGAACATCCTGCGCCACTCGACCGCCCACGTCATGGCCCAGGCCGTGCAGGAGCTCTTCCCCGAGGCCAAGCTGGGCATCGGCCCGCCGGTCCGGGACGGCTTCTACTACGACTTCGACGTCGAGAAGCCCTTCACCCCCGATGACCTCAAGGCCATCGAGAAGAAGATGCAGGAGATCCAGAAGCGGGGCCAGCGCTTCGCGCGCCGCGTCGTCTCCGACGAGGCCGCCCGCGAGGAGCTCGCGGACGAGCCCTACAAGCTGGAGCTCATCGGCATCAAGGGCTCCGCGTCCACCGACGACGGCGCGGACGTCGAGGTGGGCGGCGGCGAGCTGACCATCTACGACAACCTGGACGCCAAGACCGGCGAGCTGTGCTGGAAGGACCTCTGCCGCGGTCCCCACCTGCCGACCACCCGCAACATCCCGGCGTTCAAGCTGATGCGCAACGCCGCCGCGTACTGGCGCGGCAGCGAGAAGAACCCGATGCTCCAGCGCATCTACGGCACCGCCTGGCCCTCCAAGGACGAGCTGAAGGCGCACCTCGACTTCCTGGCCGAGGCCGAGAAGCGCGACCACCGCAAGCTGGGCAGCGAGCTCGACCTGTTCTCCATCCCGGAGCAGATCGGCTCCGGCCTCGCCGTCTTCCACCCCAAGGGCGGCATCATCCGCCGGGTCATGGAGGACTACTCGCGCCGCCGGCACGAGGAGGAGGGCTACGAGTTCGTCTACACCCCGCACGCGACGAAGGGGAAGCTCTTCGAGCAGTCGGGCCACCTGGACTGGTACGCCGACGGCATGTACCCGCCCATGCAGCTCGACGAGGGCGTGGACTACTACCTCAAGCCCATGAACTGCCCGATGCACAACCTGATCTTCGACGCGCGCGGGCGCAGCTACCGCGAGCTGCCGCTGCGCCTCTTCGAGTTCGGCACGGTGTACCGGTACGAGAAGTCGGGCGTGGTGCACGGTCTGACCCGGGCCCGCGGCTTCACCCAGGACGACGCGCACATCTACTGCACCAAGGAGCAGATGGCGGAGGAGCTCGACACGACGCTCACCTTCGTCCTCAACCTGCTGCGCGACTACGGCCTCACCGACTTCTACCTGGAGCTCTCCACCAAGGACCCGGAGAAGTTCGTCGGCTCCGACGAGATCTGGGAGGAGGCCACCGAGACCCTGCGCAAGGTGGCCGAGAAGCAGGGCCTCGAACTGGTCGCGGACCCGGGCGGCGCGGCCTTCTACGGCCCGAAGATCTCGGTGCAGTGCCGGGACGCCATCGGCCGCACCTGGCAGATGTCGACCGTGCAGCTGGACTTCAACCTGCCGGAGCGCTTCGACCTGGAGTACACCGGCCCGGACGGCTCCAAGCAGCGCCCGGTCATGATCCACCGCGCGCTGTTCGGCTCCATCGAGCGGTTCTTCGCGGTGCTCCTGGAGCACTACGCGGGCGCCATGCCGCCGTGGCTGGCCCCCGTCCAGGCGGTCGGCATCCCGATCGGCGACGCCCACGTCGAGTACCTCCAGGAGTTCGCCGCCGAGGCGAAGAAGAAGGGCCTGCGGGTCGAGGTGGACGCGTCCTCGGACCGGATGCAGAAGAAGATCCGCAACCAGCAGAAGCAGAAGGTCCCGTTCATGGTCATCGTCGGTGACGAGGACATGGCCGCGGGCACGGTCTCCTTCCGCTACCGCGACGGTTCGCAGGAGAACGGCATCGCGCGCGACGAGGCGCTGGCCAAGCTCCTCGACGTGGTGGAGCGCCGCGTACAGGTCTGATCCGGTCCTCGACCGGTGCGGGACTCCGGCCCCCGGGAAGCATCCGCTTCCCGGGGGCCGCTCCTCGTCGTCCCATGTGAAGTCATATGCTTCCCACCATGACGAGTGAGCCGGAACAGCAGATCGGGGTCGGTGTCCAGGACGCCTTCCAGCGCCTGTGGACGCCCCACCGGATGGCCTACATCCAGGGGGAGAACAAGCCGACCGGCCCGGGCGCCGGCGACGGCTGTCCCTTCTGCTCGATCCCGGCGAAATCGGACGAGGACGGGCTGATCGTGGCCCGTGGCGAGCACGTCTACGCGGTGCTCAACCTCTACCCGTACAACGGCGGCCACCTCATGGTGGTGCCCTACCGGCACGTCGCCGACTACACGGAGCTGGACGCGGCGGAGACCGTGGAGCTCGGCGAGCTCACCAAGCAGGCCATGACGGCGCTGCGGACGGCCTCCGGGGCGCACGGCTTCAACATCGGGATGAACCAGGGCACGGTGGCCGGGGCCGGCATCGCCGCCCATCTGCACCAGCACATCGTTCCGCGCTGGGGCGGCGACACCAACTTCATGCCGGTCGTGGGGCACACCAAGATCCTGCCCCAACTCCTCGGCGACACCCGCAAGATGCTCGCCGACGCCTGGCCGCAGCCGCAGGGCTAGGGCTCGGGCGCCGGGAGCGCTCACGCGTCGTACAGGTCCGCCTTGCGCGGCGCCGGGTCCTGGACCATGCCGCTGAGGATCATCGAGCGGTTGGTGAAGCGCTCGGTGTCCACGCCGTTGTCGTCCAGCACCTTCATCGCCGCCGCGTGCACCACCCGCAGCACCGGGGTGGCGGCGCGCATGGCGTCGTCGGCCATGAAGCGGTGGCGCCAGGGCTTGTCGGCCCAGGCGTGCCGCAGGCCGAACGGCTCGGGCAGCGACAGCTTGCCGCCGAGGTGGTCCAGGAGCGGCGGGTACCAGGTGAGGGGGGCGCGGGCGGCGAGCCGGACGACCTCGCGCGGCTCGACCAGCGGAAGCTGTATCTCCTTCTTCTCCCAGAACTTGAAGGTCTTGTCGACGGACTTGGTCTTGGGGCTGGGCTTGGTGGTGAACAGGGCGTGCACCGGGCCCAGCGCGTGCCCGGTGACCTCGATGCGCAGGGTCTCGTGGAGCACGGTCACGGTGATCATCATGGTGATCACCAACTGGCCGTCCCAGAGGGTGAACTGCACGCCGAGGTAGTGCCGGTTGCCGCTGGAGAACTGCTGCTCGTTGCAGATCCGCTGCACCTCGTGCTGGCGCACCTGGAAGTTGTCGACGTCCTGCCCGGTGGGGCGGGCCACCTCCTTGGCGTTCTCGCCTACGGGGGAGACGACCCAGTTCTTCACGGAGGGCCGCGGGAAGCCGCCGGTGTGCAGGGGGCCGCGTTCCAGCAGCTGGAGGCGGTCCTGGATGGACCTTATGACGTCCCAGCTGCGGAAGCCGTTGATCTCCTTGGCCGGGTCCTTGGAGACGAGCTCCTCGGCCAGCTGCCAGCTGCCCCAGCGGGTGCCCATGCCGAGTATGCCCTTGGGGCCGGCGTAGAAGACGGCGTTGCTGTGCTGCTCGGCGGTGAGCTTGGCCAGGCTCTGGCGCAGGGCCTCGGCGGCGGTCTCGTGCGGGTTCTTGGGGACCGCCTCGGGGATCTTGGCTCCTATTCCGCCGCCCGACAGCAGCCCCGCCCAGCGGGCCCGCAGGTCCTTGGCGGTGGCCTCGCAGATCTGCTTGGCCCAGAACCAGCCGAGGACCGGCATGACGAGCATGGCGCGCAGATAGATCGCCAGCACGCCGCCGAAGGGCAGCTTCACCAGGAAGACGACGGCCAGTGCGGCGAAGGCCACCAGCAGCAGGTTGCCCAGTGCGCCGACCCGGCGGTCCTTGGCGCCGGCCAGGGTGCGGCGCAGCTGGAAGAGGCCCAGCCAGAGCAGCAGTCCCGGCAGGAAGAGCACCCCGAAGACGACGGTGATCAGGGTGAGCCTGATGTCGCGTTCCTTGCGGATGCGGATCGCCGCCAGGCAGTGCTCGACGATCGTCTGGGGCTCGGTGCCGAAGGACTGGATGAGCGCCTTGCGGGTGGCGCCGAGCATGCGGGACTGCACGGCCCGGGAGAACGCCTCGCCGAGGTTGGGCTCGAAGAGGGAGAGCCGGGGCTTGGACACCGTCGACTCGTGCCACTCGTTGTTGGCCTTGAGGATGTCGGCGACCGGGCTGTCCCGGTACGCGGCCGAGGCCAGCGCCTGGGTCGCGGCGGTCTGACCCGCCGCACCCTGCAGCGGGACCTGCGCCCCGGGTGAGAAATCGAATGGTTCGTCCGCCACTGCCGCCCCCATCGCCGCGTTCGTCGCTCTGCGGCCTCTTCCCGACTGCCGGTCCCCGCACACCTGCTGAGCAGGGACACAGCGTATCGGGGTCGGTGCCCCTGCGACACGGCACATTCGGAATGCCGCCCGCCGTAAGCGGTTTGGGCGGGCGGCGCTTCCGACGCTGCGTCAACTGTGCCTGCTATACGGCCTTTTCGAGCGACTCCCGGACCTTCTCCGCCACCTGCGGCGGCATCGGCTCGTGCCGGGCGTAGCTGCGGTCGAAGCGTCCGGTGCCGTGCGAGACGGACCGCAGGTCGACCGCGTACCGCCCGATCTCGATCTCCGGCACCTCGGCCCGTACGAGGGTGCGCCCCGGGCCCGCCTGCTCGGTGCCGACGACCCGGCCCCGGCGGCCGGACAGGTCGCTCATGACCGGGCCCACGTAGTCGTCGGGGACCAGCACCTGGAGTTCGGCGACGGGTTCCAGGAGGTGGATGCGGGCGTCGGCGGCGGCCTCGCGCAGGGCGAGCGCCCCGGCGGTCTGGAAGGCGGCGTCGGAGGAGTCCACCGAGTGGGCCTTGCCGTCCAGGAGCGTGATGCGCACGTCGACCAGCGGATATCCGGCGGCGACGCCCTTGGCGGCCTGGGCGCGGACGCCCTTCTCCACCGAGGGGATGAACTGGCGGGGCACCGCGCCGCCGACCACCTTGTCGACGAACTCGATGCCGGAGCCGGGCGGCAGCGGGGCCACCTCGATCTCGCAGATGGCGTACTGGCCGTGGCCGCCGGACTGCTTGACGTGCCGCCCGCGTCCGGTGGCGGTGTCGCCGAAGGTCTCGCGCAGGGAGACCTTGTGCGCGACGACGTCGACCTGGACGCCGTAGCGGCTGCGCAGCCGCTCCAGGGCGACGTCCTTGTGGGCCTCGCCCAGGCACCACAGGACCAGCTGGTGGGTGTGCGGGTTCTGCTCCAGGCGCATGGTGGGGTCCTCGGCGACGAGCCGGGAGAGCCCCTGGGAGAGTTTGTCCTCGTCGGCCTTGCTGTGGGCCTGGATGGCGAGCGGGAGCAGCGGGTCGGGCATGTCCCAGGGCGCCATGAGCAGCGGGTCGTCCTTGCCGGAGAGGGTGTCCCCGGTCTCGGCGCGGGTCAGTTTGGCCACGCACGCGATGTCCCCCGCGATGCAGGAGCCCAGGGTGCGCTGCTGTTTGCCGAAGGGGGAGGAGAGCGCGCCGATGCGCTCGTCCACCTCGTGCAGGGCGTGGCCCTCCTCGCCCCGGTCGGCCGTCCCGTGCCCGGAGACGTGGACGGTCTCGTCGGGGTGCAGGGTGCCGGAGAAGACGCGCACCAGGCTGACCCGGCCCACGTACGGGTCGGACGAGGTCTTGATCACTTCGGCGACCAGCGGACCCTCGGGCGCGCAGACCGGGGTGGGGCGCTGGGCGCCCTGCGGGGTGGTGACGTCGGGCGCGGTGCGCTCCAGGGGGGTCGGGAAGCCGCCCGTGACCAGTTCGAGGAGCTCGACGGTGCCGATGCCCTGGCGGGCCCCCTCGGCGGCGGGCGCGGCGGCGAGCACCGGGTGGAAGGTGCCGCGGGCGACCGCCCGCTCCAGATCGTCGATCAGCGTCTTGACGTCGATCTCCTCGCCGCCGAGATAGCGGTCCATGAGGGTCTCGTCCTCGCTCTCGGCGATGATCCCCTCGATCAGCCGGTTGCGGGCCTCCTCGACGAGCGGGAGCTGCTCGGGGCCGGGTTCGGCCTCCTTGCGCTCACCGGACGCGTAGTCGAAGACCCGCCGCGAGAGCAGCCCGATCAGCCCGGTCACGGGCGCGTGCCCGTCCGGTCCCTCGGGGCCGTGCAGCGGCAGGTAGAGGGGGAGCACGGCGTCGGGGTCGTCGCCGCCGAACGCCTCGGCGCACACCCGGGTCATCTCCGCGAAGTCCGCGCGGGCCGCCTCCAGGTGGGTCACGACGATGGCCCGGGGCATGCCCACCGCGGCGCACTCCTCCCAGACCATGCGGGTCGCGCCGTCCACGCCGTCCGAGGCCGAGACGACGAAGAGGGCCGCGTCCGCCGCTCGCAGACCGGCCCTGAGTTCCCCGACGAAGTCGGCGTATCCGGGGGTGTCCAGAATATTGATCTTGCAGCCGGCCCACTCCACGGGGACCAGCGACAGCTGCACCGAGCGCTGCTGCCGGTGTTCGATCTCGTCGTAGTCGGAGACGGTCCCGCCGTCCTCGACGCGGCCCGCGCGGTTGACGGCCCCCGCCGTCAGCGCGAGCGCCTCCACCAGGGTCGTCTTCCCGGATCCGCTGTGGCCGACCAGCACCACGTTCCGTACGGATGAGGGGTGGTCGGCCGTAGCTGCCCTGCCGGCGGCTCCGGGATGTGCACTCGCCTTGTCGCCCATGCCGTTCCTCCCGTATGGCTTCCGTTTCTTGCACGGTGAGGTGGTGAAAGGGCGCGGCCGCGCGGATCCCTCCCCCGGCCCGCGCCGGGAGGACCCCGGCCCGGGCGGCTTCGCGTCGCCCGCGGTCTTTCCAGCGTTCCACTCCGGTCACTGTGCGTCCATACGTCGTACGGGAACGCGGGGGAGCGAGGGTGCGCGGCGGTGGAGGGGCGCGGGCCTGGCTACGATGGGCCAGCCGGTGGCCAGTGGGGCCGCGCGGCCACACCGACCGTCGGGAAGGCCATGCTGAACAAGTACGCGCGTGCATTCTTCACGCGTGTCCTCACGCCGTTCGCCGCGTTTCTGCTCCGCCGGGGGGTGAGCCCGGACGCCGTGACCCTGCTCGGCACGGCCGGAGTGATGGCGGGAGCGCTGGTCTTCTTCCCCCGCGGGGAGTTCTTCTGGGGCACCATCGTCATCACCTCGTTCGTCTTCTCCGACCTGGTCGACGGCAACATGGCCCGGCAGGCGGGGATCTCCAGCCGCTGGGGCGCGTTCCTGGACTCGACGCTGGACCGGGTCGCGGACGGCGCGATCTTCGGCGGCTTCGCCCTCTGGTACGCGGGCAACGGCGACAACAACGTGCTGTGCGCGGTCTCGATCTTCTGCCTGGCCAGCGGCCAGGTGGTCTCGTACACCAAGGCGCGCGGCGAGGCGATCGGCCTCCCGGTCGCCGTCAACGGACTGATCGAGCGGGCCGAGCGCCTGGTGATCTCGCTGGTCGCGGCCGGTCTCGCCGGGCTGCACAAGTTCGGTGTGCCGGGGATCCAGGTCCTGCTGCCGATCGCGCTGTGGATCGTCGCGGTGGGCAGTCTGATCACGCTGGTCCAGCGGGTGGTGACGGTGCGCCGCGAGGCCGCGGAGGCCGACGCCGCCGCCGCGGCCGGCGAGGCCGCCTGATGGGCGACCGGCTGACGGACTCGCTCTACGGGCTCGGCTGGGCCACCGTGAAGAAGCTCCCCGAGCCGGTGGCCACGGGCCTGGGCCGGCGGATCGCCGACACGGTGTGGAAGCGGCGCGGCAAGAGCGTGCTGCGCCTGGAGTCCAACCTCGCGCGCGTGGTGCCCGACGCCTCCCCGCAGCGCCTGGCCGAGCTGTCCCGGGCCGGGATGCGCTCCTACATGCGGTACTGGATGGAGTCCTTCCGCCTGCCGGCCTGGAGCAAGGACCGGATGCGGACCGGGTTCGCCCCCAGGGACGTCCACTACCTGGTCGACGGCCTCGCCTCCGGCCGGGGCGTGGTCCTGGCCCTGCCGCACATGGGCAACTACGACCTGGCGGGCGCCTGGGTCACCACCAAGCTGGAGACCCCGTTCACCACGGTGGCCGAGCGGCTCAAGCCCGAGACGCTGTACGACCGGTTCGTGGCCTACCGCGAGAGCCTGGGCATGGAGGTGCTGCCGCACACCGGCGGCTCCGCCTTCGGCACCCTGGCCCGGCGGCTGCGGGCGGGCGGCCTGGTCTGTCTGGTGGCCGACCGCGACCTGTCCGCCTCGGGCGTCGAGGTGAAGTTCTTCGGCGAGGCGGCGCGGATGCCCGCCGGTCCTGCCATGCTGGCCCAGCAGACGGGCGCGCTGCTGCTGCCCGTCACGCTCTGGTACGACGGGTCGCCCGTCATGCAGGGCCGGGTGCACCCGCCGATCGAGGTGCCCGAGACGGGCACGCGCGCGGAGAAGACGTCCGTGATGACCCAGGCGCTGGCCGACGCCTTCGCCACCGGAATCGCCGAACACCCGGAGGACTGGCACATGCTGCAGCGACTGTGGCTCGCCGACCTTGAGGAGCGCCGGGCGTGAGGATCGGCATCGTCTGCCCGTACTCCTGGGACGTCCCCGGCGGCGTCCAGTTCCACATCAGGGACCTGGCCGAGCACCTGATCCGGCGCGGCCACGAGGTCTCCGTGCTCGCCCCCGCCGACGACGAGACGCCGCTGCCGCCGTACGTGGTCTCGGCGGGCCGGGCGGTCCCGGTGCCGTACAACGGCTCGGTGGCCCGGCTGAACTTCGGGTTCCTGTCGGCGGCCCGGGTGCGGCGGTGGCTGCACGAGGGCACCTTCGACGTGATCCACATCCATGAGCCCGCCTCGCCGTCGCTGGGCCTGCTGAGCTGCTGGGCGGCGCAGGGGCCCATCGTGGCCACCTTCCACACCTCCAACCCCCGCTCGCGCGCGATGATCGCGGCCTATCCGATCCTCCAGCCCGCCCTGGAGAAGATCAGCGCCCGGATCGCGGTCAGCGAGTACGCGCGGCGCACCCTGGTCGAGCACCTCGGCGGCGACGCGGTCGTCATCCCCAACGGCGTCGACGTCGACTTCTTCGCCAAGGCCGAGCCGCGCCCCGAGTGGCAGGGCGGCACGCTCGGCTTCATCGGCCGCATCGACGAGCCGCGCAAGGGCCTGCCGGTCCTGATGAAGGCGCTCCCGCGGATCCTCGCCGAGCGCCCGCGGACCCGGCTGCTGGTCGCGGGCCGGGGCGACGAGCAGGAGGCGGTGGCCTCCCTGCCCGCCGAGCTGCGCTCGCGCGTGGAGTTCCTCGGCATGGTGAGCGACGAGGACAAGGCGCGCTTCCTGAGCAGCGTCGACGTGTACGTGGCGCCCAACACGGGCGGCGAGAGCTTCGGCATCATCCTGGTCGAGGCGCTCTCCGCCGGGGCGGCGGTGCTGGCCAGCGACCTGGACGCGTTCGCACAGGTCCTGGACCAGGGCAGCGCGGGCGAACTCTTCGCCAACGAGGACGCGGACGCACTCGCGACGGCGGCCCTCACCCTCCTCGCCGACCCGACCCGCCGAGCCGAACTGAGCGCCAGGGGCTCCGCCCACGTACGCCGCTTCGACTGGTCCACGGTCGGCGCGGACATCCTGGCGGTGTACGAGACGGTGACGGACGGAGCGGCATCGGTGGCCGCGGACGAACGGCCGGGGCTGCGGGCGCGGTTCGGGTTGGCGCGGGATTGAGCCGTCCGCCCGCGCGGCCGTGCGTACAACGGGCGGCACCGTGGGTAACCTCGCCCCTGCGAGTACTGGGTGTCAGGGGGAGCCATCGTGCCGATCAGGCCGCGTTATCGACGTGTTTCCGGGTTACAGAGGCAGTTCTTCGACCGTGAGGGACTGCTCGCCATGTACGACGAGGAGCTGGCGGGCGTCGCCGACGGCCCCCGCATCCTGAACCTCGTGGGTGTCGGCGGGATCGGCAAGTCGCGTCTGCTGCAGCAGCTGCGCGCCAGCACTCCGGACACCTGCCGGACGGCGCGGCTGGACCTGCAGCTGCCGACGCTGCGACAGCAGGAAGACGCCCTGGCCGTCCTGCGGATGGAGTACGGGGCGCAGGGGGTGAAGTTCGACCGCTTCGACATCGCCTACGCGGTGCTGTGGCAGCGCGTCCATCCCCAGCTGCAGATGGACCGGAGGAACACCCCGTTCGCCGAGGAGAGCGAGGTGCTGTCCCACATCCTGGACGACGCCATGGGGCTGCCGGTCTTCGGGACGGCGGCCGGGCTGGTGCGCCTCACCAAGCGGTCGATCTCCAACCGTCAGCGCAGAAACCGTATCGAGGCGGACCAGACGCTGCAGGAACTGGACAGTCTGACCAACGCCGAACTGGGCCATGCCGTGGCCTACCTGTTCGCCCAAGAGCTGTGCGATGCGGCCCGGGAGAGGCCGTACGTCCTGTTCGTCGACGCCTACGAGGCGATGGTCCCCACACCGCTTCCGGGCGGACGGAGCTTCGCCTCCGACGCCTGGGTGCGCGACCTCCTCGGCCAGCTGCACGGCGGGCTCACCGTGCTGGCGAGCCGCGAACCGCTGCCCTGGGCGACGTACGACCCGGACTGGGCCGGTGTCATCCGCCCGGCCCCCATCGGCGGGCTGCCCATGGACGCCCGGCTGGAACTGCTGGCACAGGCGGGGATCGTGGACATCCCGCGCCAGCGCTCCATCGCCGAGGCCAGCGCGGGGGTGCCCTTCTACCTCCACCTCGCGGTCGACACCCATGTGCAGGACCCGGGGCCCATCGAGGACGCGGGCACCACGGAGGAGATCGTCCAGCGCTTCCTCCAGCACGTCGCTCCGGACGAGGTGCGGATCCTCGAACTGCTCAGCATCGCCAGGACGTTCGACCTGGAGGTGTTCCGTGCCGTCGGCGGCACCTTCGACCTGCCCACGAACCTGCTGATGTGGGAGTCGCTCACCGCCTATTCCTTCGCGTACCCGCTCTCCCAGGGCTGGTACAGGCTGCACCAGCTGATGATCGCGGCCCTTCAGCGGCATCTGTCCGACGCGGTGAACCAGCAAGTCCACGCCCTGTTGCGGCAGCACTGGGAAGGGCTGGCCGACCGGGTGGGCACGGGAGCGGAAGAAGCCGGCGTCGCACGCTCCTCCCCGTTGCGCGAGGCGGTCTACCACGGGGTCCACGCCGCGAACCTGGCACCGGAGGAGATCCTCGTACATGCCGACCGCGCGCTGGGCATGAGCAGCCGCCAGGCGGTGGACGGGATGGTCGAGGACCTGAGAGATTTCCTGGCCAGGTCCGCCGGGGCGGGCCGGGACGGTGCCGTGCTCACGGGGATCCGCGACGCGGCCGACTGCCTCGAGGCCGAAGCCAGGCTGGAACGGGGCGACGCGGCCGGTGCGATGGCGCTGACCCCCGTGCGCACCACCCCCGTCCGCTACCCGGTGGCGGCCCGGCTGGCCCTGGCCGGAGCCAACGCGCGCAGGATCGCGGGGGAGAGCAGCCTGGCCGCGCAGATCTTCGAGCGGGTCTGGGACGGCCACGACGGCGAGACCCGGGCTTTCGCCGGCTTCTGCCTGGCGGACATCCGGATGTGGCAGGGCGACTTCGCCGCGGCCTTCGCCCTCGCCGAGCAGGTCGAGGGGATCTGCGCACCCGCGCAGGGCGTCGTGCGCGGCGATCTGAAGCGCCTCATGCACCTCGGACACCGGTTCCTGATGGACTTCGACCGGTCCGCGGCTCTGCTGCGCCAGGCCGAGGCGGAATACCGGACGGCCGGATCGGCCATCGGGCTCGCCAACATCCGTACCAACCGGGCCGAACTCCTGGCCTTCACCGATCCGGAAGCGGCGGTCGCGGAGGCGGGGGCGGCCCTGGAGATCCAGCGGGACCTCGGCGCCCAGCACGAGATCGGCAAGGTCTACACGGCCATGGCCATCGCCCAGACCCGGCTCGGCCGGCTCGACCGGGCCGAACTGTCGTTCCGCAGCGCCAATGTCGCCCTCGACCTGGCCGGCTACCGGTCGGGCCGGGCCCGCGCCGACATGTACCGGGCCTTTCTGCACCTGCGGCGGGGCGAGCACGCCAGGACCCGGCAGCTGCTGATGCACGCGGCGCGCGAGTTCGAGACCTGCCAGGTCTATCCCCTGCTGATCCTGGCCATCCACCGGGCCGCGGAGCGGACCGGACTGGGCGATCCCGAACTGACGGCGATGGCCGACCGCGCGAGGCCGGCCGTCAAACCGCTGGGCGACCCGGAAGACGTGCGACTGCGCACGGAGGACCTGCTGTCGATGTTCGTCGAGGTGACCCCGTGATGTGGCTGGAACTGTACGAGCGAGCGGTGGGCTCGGGTGAAGCGGCAGCCGGGTACTACAACCGCAACGTGGGGCTGCCGTCCCCCGAAGGCAAGGTCAACGTACGGATCCCGCTCGCGGTGGCGGACACCATGGACCTCCGGCTCTGGCCGGAGGAGGACGTGCTGGCCTGCGTCCGCCCGTACTCCGCGCGGATTCCCGAGCTGCGGCACGTCAGCCGGTCGCCGCGCTTCCAGGTGCATCAGTTCATCTCCGGCCGCGTCCTAGACGGATTCTCGCCGCGCGGCGCCGCCGTGCCCGGACACGTGCTGGACGACGTCGTCGCGGTCATGGAACAGCTCACCCACATTCCCCTGGAGAAGGCCCCGGCGCTGCCCGCGCACTGGCCCGCCTCCGGAGACGGCCCGGGCTTCGGGCGCCTGCTGGCCGACCTCACCCAGCGGGTCCACTCCACCCATGTGGCCGAGTACGCGGAGGTCTTCGGCCTGCTCGGCATCCCCGAGGACCCGCTGGCGGTGGTCCGGCCCCGCTGGGACGGGCTCGCGGCCAGACCGTTCTCCGTGCTGCACGCGGACCTCCACCGCAAGAACATGATCGTCGCCGATGGCACGACGTGGTTCCTGGACTGGGAACTGGCCCTGTGGGGCGACCCGGTGTACGAGATCGGGATCCACTTCCACAAGATGGACTACCCGGACGACCAGCGTGCCCAGGTCCTGCGGCAGTGGCGGGAGAGGCTGCGGCCCGAGTACACCGACGGCCCGGCCGCCGACCTCGACCTGTACATGGCGCACGAAAAGATCAAGTCGGCCGTCGTGGACACCGTGCGGTACTCGAAACAGCTGGCGACCTCGACACCGCCGGAGCGCGAGTTCCTCGTCGGGCGGCTGGCGAAGAAGATCAACGCTGCCCACCGGGTCTGGGGCTCACCGCCGGTGCTGACCCCCGAGCGGGTCATGGCGGCCCTCGCCCCCTGGTGGGAAGGGCGCCCGTGGACGCCGTAGCGCTCTACGAGGAGGCACTCCGGCGCGACACCGGTCAGTCGGGGTTCTACAACCGGAACATCCGGGTGGAGACGGCCGACGGCCCCGCGATCGTCCGGATGCGGACCCGGGGTGCCGAGGTCATGGACCTGACGCTGTGGCCGGAACCCGAGGTGCTGGCAGCCATCGCCGGCCACGTCCCCGCGGCCCCGCGCCTCCTCCACGTCGGCACGGACCCGGAGTTCCAGATCCACGGCTTCGTACCGGGCCGGCGGGTCGACACGCTGGCCCCCGAGGGGGCCCGGCTGCCCGACGCCGTGCTGAAAGCGGTGGAGTGCCTCTTCGCGGACATGCTGCGCGTGCCGGCGTCCGCGCTGCCGGGAGTGCCCCCGGACTGGCCGGCCGAGGGCGACACACCGGGATTCGCCGCCCGCCTCACCGCCTTGGTCCACACGATCCGTCACCGGGGCGACCGGCGGACCCAGGCGCTCTACGAGGCGATGGGCGTCCCCAGGGATCCCTGCGGCCTCCTGCGGGAGCGCTTCCGGGGCATGGCCGCGCGCCGGATGGGTCTGCTCCACGCCGACCTCCACCGGCAGAACATGATCATCAGCGACGGGGGGCGGGTTGCTTTCCTCGACTGGGAGCTCGCCCTGTGGGGCGACCCCGTCTACGACCTCGCCGACCATCTGCACAAGATGGCGTACACCGCGGACCAGGCCCGTGAGGTGACCGAGGGCTGGCAGAGGGCGGCGCCGGCCGGGTGCCGCGAGGGATGGCGAGCCGACCTCGCCCACTACCTCGCCTTCGAGGCGGTGAAGTCGGCGGTCGTCGACACGGTGCGCTGGGGACGGAGGATCGCCCGCGCCGGGGAGACCGGTGAACGGGCGCGGCTGGCACGGGAACTGGCCGCCAAACTCGCCGCCGCCCGGCTCCACTGGGAGGGGGGCAGGCCGAGCGGACCGGAGCCCGGCGAGATCGAGGAGGCCGTGGTCCGCCGCGACGCCTGAGCCGGTCGCTTTCGTCCCGTTGCCGTCGCGGGCGGTAGTGTCGCCGCCCGTGACCGTAACCCTCATCTGGATCGTCGTGGCCCTCGTGGCCGTCGGTCTCTACCTCAGCTGGACCGCCGGGCGGCTCGACCGGCTGCATGCCCGGATCGACGCCGCCCGTGCCGCCCTCGACGCGCAGCTCGTGCGGCGGGCCTCGGTCACTCAGGAGCTGGCGACCTCCGGGGTGCTCGACCCGGCCGCCTCCATCGTGCTGTACGAGGCCGCGCACGCGGCGCGGCAGGCCGAGGAGGAGCAGCGGGAGGTCGCCGAGAGCGAGCTCAGCCAGGCGCTGCGGGCGGTCTTCGGGGAGCCGGCCCAGGTGGACGCGGTCCGGGAGGCCCCGGGCGGGGTGGACGCGGCGGAGGAGCTGGCCCAGGCGGTGCGCCGGGTCCCGATGGCCCGGCGCTTCCACAACGACGCCGTGCGCGCGGCCCGCGCCCTGCGCAGGCACCGCAAGGTGCGGTGGTTCCGGCTGGCCGGGCACGCCCCGTTCCCGCTCGCCTTCGAGATGGACGACGAACCCCCGGCCGCGCTGGCGGACCGCCCGGGCTCGTAGCCGTGACCGCGGGGCGGCGCGGGCTCGTGGCCGTGGCCGGGAGGGGCCCTGCGGGCCGGAGGGGGCCGGAGGGGCCAAAACGATCCACCGGCTCTCCATTGGCCCTTGCTGTGGACTGGTCCGCGGAGCGACCCTCTGGGCAGCAGAGGAACCGTTTCACCCGTGACTCGGCCGCCTCAGCCAGTTCTTCACACCCTTCTCCACCCCAGTGAGGTCCCGTGTCCAGCACCCTCCCCACCAGCGCCCAGAACCCCGAGACCGGCACCGCGCGCGTGAAGCGCGGCATGGCCGAGCAGCTCAAGGGCGGTGTGATCATGGACGTGGTCAACGCCGAGCAGGCGAAGATCGCCGAGGACGCGGGCGCCGTGGCGGTCATGGCCCTGGAGCGGGTTCCGGCCGACATCCGCAAGGACGGCGGCGTGGCCCGGATGTCGGACCCGAACATGATCGAGGAGATCATCGAGGCCGTCTCCATCCCGGTCATGGCCAAGTCCCGCATCGGCCACTTCGTCGAGGCCCAGGTCCTCCAGTCCCTCGGCGTCGACTACATCGACGAGTCCGAGGTCCTGACCCCGGCCGACGAGGTCAACCACTCCGACAAGTGGGCCTTCACCACCCCCTTCGTCTGCGGCGCCACCAACCTGGGCGAGGCCCTGCGCCGCATCGCCGAGGGCGCGGCCATGATCCGCTCCAAGGGCGAGGCCGGCACCGGCAACGTCGTCGAGGCCGTCCGCCACCTGCGCCAGATCAAGAACGAGATCGCCAAGCTGCGCGGCTTCGACAACAACGAGCTGTTCGCCGCCGCCAAGGAGCTGCGCGCCCCGTACGAGCTGGTCAAGGAGGTCGCCGAGCTCGGCAAGCTCCCGGTCGTGCTGTTCTCCGCCGGTGGCGTGGCCACCCCGGCCGACGCCGCGCTGATGCGCCAGCTGGGCGCCGAGGGCGTCTTCGTGGGCTCCGGCATCTTCAAGTCGGGCGACCCGGCCAAGCGCGCCGCCGCCATCGTGAAGGCCACCACCTTCTACGACGACCCGAAGATCATCGCGGACGCGTCCCGCAACCTGGGCGAGGCCATGGTCGGCATCAACTGCGACACCCTCCCCGAGGCCGAGCGCTACGCCAACCGCGGCTGGTAAGGCACAGGTACCGAAGGACATGGGCAACACACCCGTCATCGGCGTCCTGGCCCTCCAGGGCGACGTACGGGAGCACCTGATCGCCCTGGCCGCGGCGGACGCCGTGGCCAGGCCGGTCCGGCGCCCCGAGGAGCTCGCCGAGGTCGACGGCCTGGTCGTCCCGGGCGGCGAGTCCACCACCATCTCCAAGCTCGCGGTCCTGTTCGGGCTGATGGAGCCGCTGCGCGCGCGCGTGGCCGACGGCATGCCCGTCTACGGCACCTGCGCCGGCCTGATCATGCTCGCCGACAAGATCCTCGACCCGCGCTCGGGCCAGGAGACCATCGGCGGCATCGACATGATCGTGCGCCGCAACGCCTTCGGCCGGCAGAACGAGTCGTTCGAGGCCACCGTCGAGGTCACCGGTGTCGGCCCCGTCGAGGGCGTCTTCATCCGGGCGCCCTGGGTGGAGTCGGTCGGCGCCGAGGCCGAGGTCCTGGCGGAACACGGCGGCCACATCGTCGCGGTGCGCCAGCGCAACGCCCTGGCGACCTCGTTCCACCCCGAGCTCACCGGCGATCACCGGATGCACGGCCTGTTCGTGGACATGGTGCGCGACGCCGGGTGACCGGCTCCCGGTAGGATCTCTGGCGAACGACGCAGAATTGGTTACGCGAAGGAGACAGGCAGATGTCCGGCCACTCTAAATGGGCTACGACGAAGCACAAGAAGGCCGTGATCGACGCCAAGCGCGGCAAACTCTTCGCGAAGCTGATCAAGAACATCGAGGTCGCGGCCCGCACCGGCGGCGCCGACATCGACGGCAACCCGACCCTCTTCGACGCCGTGCAGAAGGCGAAGAAGCAGTCGGTGCCCAACAAGAACATCGACTCCGCGCTCAAGCGCGGCGCCGGTCTTGAGGCGGGCGGCGCCGACTACGAGACGATCATGTACGAGGGCTACGGTCCGAACGGTGTCGCGGTGCTCATCGAGTGCCTGACCGACAACCGCAACCGCGCCGCCTCGGACGTCCGCGTCGCCATGACCCGCAACGGCGGCAACATGGCCGACCCGGGCTCGGTCTCGTACCTGTTCAACCGCAAGGGCGTCATCATCCTGCCCAAGGCGGAGCTCAGCGAGGACGACGTGCTCGGCGCGGTCCTGGACGCCGGTGCCGAAGAGGTCAACGACAACGGCGACACCTTCGAGATCATCAGCGAGGCCACCGACCTGGTCGCGGTCCGTACCGCGCTCCAGGAGGCCGGCATCGACTACGACTCGGCCGACTCCAGCTTCGTGCCGACCATGCAGGTCGAGCTGGACGAGGAGGGCGCGCGCAAGATCTTCAAGCTGATCGACGCGCTGGAGGACAGCGACGACGTGCAGAACGTCTTCGCCAACTTCGACGTCTCCGACGAGGTCATGGAGAAGGTCGACGCCTGACGGGCAGTCAATCAGGTTGTACGCGCACGGGCCGACGGGACACACCCCGTCGGCCCGTCGCATTGTCGGTGCCACCCGATAGCCTGCACGAATACGCGAGCGAGGGGCGAAGGAGGGGGCGGGGTGCGGGTACTGGGCGTGGACCCGGGGCTGACCCGGTGCGGAGTCGGCGTCGTCGAGGGCGTGGCGGGCCGCCCGCTGACCATGCTCGGCGTCGGCGTGGTCCGCACGCCCGCCGACGCGGAGCTCGGCCACCGGCTGGTCGCCATCGAGCAGGGCATCGAGCAGTGGCTGGACGAGCACCGGCCGGAATTCGTCGCCGTGGAGCGGGTCTTCAGCCAGCACAACGTACGGACGGTGATGGGCACCGCCCAGGCCAGCGCCGTCGCCATGCTCTGCGCCTCCCGCCGGGGCATCCCGGTCGCCCTGCACACCCCCAGCGAGGTCAAGGCCGCCGTCACCGGCAGCGGCCGGGCCGACAAGGCCCAGGTCGGGGCGATGGTGACCCGGCTGCTGCGGCTGGACGCCCCGCCGAAACCGGCCGACGCGGCGGACGCGCTGGCCCTCGCCATCTGCCACATCTGGCGCGCCCCCGCCGTCAACCGCCTGCAGCAGGCGCACGAGCAGGCCCGCCGAGCCCACCTCTCCGTAAAGAAGGTCACCCGATGATCGCCTTCGTCAGCGGCCCGGTCGCCGCCCTCGCCCCCGACACCGCGGTGGTCGAGGTCGGCGGTGTCGGCATGGCCCTGCAGTGCACCCCCAACACCCTCGCCTCGCTCCGCGTCGGCCAGCACGCCAAGCTCGCCACCTCGCTGGTCGTCCGCGAGGACTCGCTGACGCTGTACGGCTTCGCGGACGACGACGAGAAGCAGGTCTTCGAGCTCCTCCAGACCGCCAACGGAGTGGGCCCCCGGCTCGCCCAGGCGGTCCTGTCGGTGCACACGCCCGACGCGCTGCGCCGCGCCTTCGCCTCCGGCGACGAGAAGGCGCTGACCGCCGTGCCCGGCATCGGCAAGAAGGGCGCCCAGAAGCTCCTCATCGAGCTGAAGGACCGGCTCGGCGCGCCCGTGGGCAGCGCCCCGGCCGTCGGCGCGCCCGTCACCGCGGGCTGGCGCGACCAGCTGCACGCCGCGCTGATCGGCCTCGGATACGCCACCCGCGAGGCCGACGAGGCGGTCACCGCCGTAGCCCCGCAGGCCGAGGCCGCCGGGTCGCCGAACATCGGGGCGCTCCTGAAGGCCGCCCTGCAGACCCTCAACCGCGCCCGCTGACCGGCCCGGCACCCACCGCGGCGCTGCCCGACCGACCACGCCGACCGACCCGCCGAGAGAACCGACGAGAGACCGCACTGATGAACTGGGACGACACCGGAGCCGACGACGCCACCGACCCGAGGCTGGTCGACTCGGTGGCCGACGGCGAGGACCAGGCCGTCGAGGCCGCCCTGCGCCCCAAGGACCTGGAGGAGTTCGTCGGCCAGGAGAAGGTCCGCGAACAGCTCGACCTGGTGCTGCGGGCCGCCCGCGCCCGCGGCGCCACCGCCGACCACGTGCTGCTCTCCGGCGCCCCCGGCCTCGGCAAGACCACGCTCTCGATGATCATCGCGGCCGAGATGGGCGCCCCCATCCGGATCACCTCCGGCCCCGCCATCCAGCACGCGGGCGACCTCGCCGCGATCCTCTCCTCCCTCCAGGAGGGCGAGGTCCTCTTCCTCGACGAGATCCACCGGATGTCGCGGCCCGCCGAGGAGATGCTCTACATGGCGATGGAGGACTTCCGGGTCGACGTGATCGTCGGCAAGGGCCCCGGCGCCACCGCCATCCCGCTGGAGCTGCCCCCCTTCACCCTGGTCGGCGCCACCACGCGCGCGGGGCTGCTGCCGCCCCCGCTGCGCGACCGCTTCGGCTTCACCGGGCACATGGAGTTCTACGAGCCGGCCGAGCTGGAGCGGGTCGTGCACCGCTCGGCCCGCCTCCTCGACGTGGAGATCGACCCGGCGGGCGCGGCCGAGATCGCCGGCCGCTCGCGCGGCACCCCTCGCATCGCCAACCGCCTGCTGCGCCGCGTGCGGGACTACGCGCAGGTCAAGGCCGACGGAGCGATCACCCGCGAGATCGCCGCGGCGGCCCTCGGGGTGTACGAGGTGGACAGCCGGGGCCTGGACCGGCTGGACCGCGCGGTGCTCCAGGCATTGCTGAAACTGTTCGGTGGCGGCCCGGTCGGTCTGTCGACCCTGGCGGTCGCCGTGGGGGAGGAGCGGGAGACCGTGGAAGAGGTCGCCGAGCCCTTCCTCGTACGGGAAGGGCTGCTCGCGCGCACTCCCCGCGGACGGATCGCGACCCCGGCCGCCTGGGCCCACCTGGGGCTCGTCCCGCCGCAGCAGGGACCCGGGGGCGCACAGCGAGGCGGACAACAGGGGCTCTTCGGGCCGTGACGGCGCGGGTGGGTGCGCCGGGAGGAACCCCGGTGGGATGCTGGGCGTTGTTCCAGCTAGGCGGACTCGCTTAGACTCCGCCGATGCCGCCCTTACATTTACCGGTCGGCATACCCACCCCCAGATCAGGCCGCACTCCTTGCGCGGTCGTGCGAAGGAAGTTCGTCCCGTGAGTCTCGTGACCCTTCTCCCCTTCATCGTCCTCATCGGGGCCATGTTCCTCATGACCCGCTCGGCGAAGAAGAAGCAGCAGCAGGCCGCCTCCATGCGCAATGAGATGCAGCCCGGCACCGGCGTCCGCACGATCGGCGGCATGTACGCCACGGTCAAGGAGCTCGGTGACGACACGGTCCTTCTGGAGGTGGCCCCGGGAGTCCACGCCGTCTACGCGAAGAACGCGATCGGCGCGGTCCTCTCGGACGAGGAGTACAACCGCATCGTGCACGGCGACACGGACGAGCCGACCGAGCTCCCCGCCGTGCCGGACGACGCCTCGTCGCTGACCGAGGACGCCGACGACGCCGTCGCCCCGGCGGACGGCAAGATCGACCTGGGTAAGAAGGACGAGGCGGACGACGCCGCCGCGCCCAAGGACGGCAAGGCCGACGGCGAGTCGGGCACGAAGTAACCGCTCTCCGGTCCGGCGGGCGCCCCAGGGCGCCCGCCGGACCGGGGGTGACGACTTCACGGGGGACGTCCCCACAACACTTCGTGGCCGCCCAGGCGCACACCCGGCGCGGGCGGTAGGACAGGGAGAAACGACAAGGTGGCAGCACCGAAGAAGGGCCGAAGGCCGGCGGGGGCCCAGGGCAGGCCGGGGCGCACCCTGGTCCTGTTCCTGGTCGCCATGGCCGCGCTGGCGGGCGGCATGTTCTGGTCCGGCCACACCACGCCGCGCCTGGGCATCGACCTCGCCGGCGGTACGAGCATCACGCTCAAGGCGAAGGCCGAGCCGGGCCAGGAGAAGGCCATCAACAAGGCCAACATGGACACCGCGGTCTCGATCATGAACAACCGCGTCAACGGGCTGGGTGTCTCCGAGGCCGAGGTTCAGACCCAGGGCGATCGCAACATCATCGTCAACATCCCCAAGGGGACGAACTCGGAGCAGGCCCGGCAGCAGGTCGGCACCACCGCCAAGCTCTACTTCCGTCCGGTCCTGACGGTCGCCGCCGGCACCCCGGCCAAGCCGCAGCCCAGCAACACCCCGAGCCCCTCGGCCAGCAAGGGCGCGGACAAGAACGGCGACAAGAACAAGCCGTCCTCGACGCCGTCGAACACGCCGAGCTCGAAGGCGTCGCCCCAGGGCCGCGCCCTGACCGACGGCCTGAAGGCGGACGGCAAGCCGTCCCCGAAGACCACGCCGCCGGCCACCCCCAAGCCGGGCACCACGCCGGGCACGACGCCGCCGCCCACCGGTGACGCCGCCGCGGCGGCCAAGCTGCAGAAGGACTTCGAGGCGCTGGACTGCTCCACCAAGGCGTCCCGCGGCAAGGCCGCCGTCGGCAGCAAGGCGGGCGACACGATCGCGGCCTGCAGCCAGGAGGGTGACGCCAAGTACATCCTCGGCCCGGCCGAGATCGAGGGCACGGACGTCAAGAAGGCCAAGGCGGTCATCGACCAGCAGCGCGGCATGTGGATCGTCCAGATGGACTTCACGGGCAAGGGCTCGAAGAAGTTCCAGGCGATCACGGGCAAGCTGTCGAAGCAGCAGTCGCCGCAGAACCAGTTCGCGATCGCCCTCGACAACCAGGTCGTGTCGGCCCCGTCGGTGAGCCAGACGCTCAGCGGCAGCGCGGAGATCTCCGGCAGCTTCAACCAGCGCTCCGCCACCGACCTGGCCAACGTGCTGTCCTACGGCGCCCTGCCGCTCTCCTTCGAGGAGCAGAGCGTCACCACGGTCACCGCCGCGCTCGGCGCCGACCAGCTGCACGCCGGTCTGATCGCCGGTGCCATCGGTCTGGCCCTGGTCATCATCTACCTGGTGGTCTA
Organism: Streptomyces sp. cg36; assembly: GCF_041080675.1. Lineage (NCBI taxonomy): Bacteria > Bacillati > Actinomycetota > Actinomycetes > Kitasatosporales > Streptomycetaceae > Streptomyces > Streptomyces cyclosori. Next base: position 6,544,383 of record NZ_CP163520.1, read on the forward strand.
TTACCGCGGCCTCTCCCTCGTGGCGATCATGAGCCTCGCGGTCTCCGCGGTCCTCACCTACGTCCTGATGGCGCTGCTCGGCCCGGCCATCGGCTTCGCGCTGAACCTGCCGGCGGTGTGTGGTGCCATCGTGGCCATCGGTATCACCGCGGACTCGTTCATCGTGTACTTCGAGCGCATCCGCGACGAGATCCGCGAGGGCCGCACCCTGCGTCCGGCCGTCGAGCGGGCCTGGCCGCGCGCCCGGCGCACGATCATGGTCTCCGACTTCGTGTCGTTCCTCGCCGCCGCGGTGCTCTTCATCGTGACGGTCGGCAAGGTCCAGGGCTTCGCGTTCACGCTGGGTCTGACCACCCTGCTCGACATCGTCGTGGTGTTCCTGTTCACCAAGCCGGTGATGACGCTGCTGGCCCGCAAGAAGTTCTTCGCGAGCGGTCACCCGTGGTCCGGTCTGGACCCCAAGCGCCTCGGCGCCAAGCCGCCGCTGCGCCGCTCCCGTGGCACCTCCTCCGCCGCCCCCACCGACCCGAAGGAGGCGTGAGATGTCGCGACTCGGTCATCTCGGCGCCCGGCTCTACCGCGGTGAGGTCGGCTACGACTTCGTCGGCAAGCGGAAGATCTGGTACGGCATCTCGATCCTGATCACCATCACGGCCATCGTGGGCCTGGCGGTGCGGGGTCTGACGATGGGCATCGAATTCAAGGGCGGCGCGGTCTTCACCACCCCGAAGACCAGCGTCTCGGTCTCCCAGGCGGAGGAGTACGCGCACACCGCCTCCGGCCACACGGCCATCGTCCAGAAGCTCGGCAACAAGGGCCTGCGCATCCAGATCAGCGGCATCGACACCGCGAAGTCGGACGCGATCAAGACCCAGCTCTCCAAGGACCTCAAGGTCTCGGCCGAGGACATCAACGCCGACCTCGTCGGTCCCAGCTGGGGCGACCAGATCGCCAACAAGGCGTGGACCGGTCTGATCGTGTTCATGATCCTCGTGGTGATCTATCTGGCGATCGCCTTCGAGTGGCGCATGGCGCTCGCGGCCCTGATCGCCCTGATCCACGACCTCACGATCACCGTCGGCGTGTACGCGCTGGTGGGCTTCGAGGTCACCCCGGGCACCGTGATCGGTCTGCTCACCATCCTCGGCTACTCGCTCTACGACACCGTCGTCGTCTTCGACGGTCTCAAGGAGGGCGGCAAGGGGATCACCAAGCAGACCCGCCTCACCTACAGCGAGATGGCCAACAAGAGCCTCAACGGCACCCTGGTGCGTTCCATCAACACCACGGTCGTCGCGCTGCTCCCGGTGGCGGGCCTGCTGTTCATCGGTGGCGGCGTCCTCGGCGCCGGCATGCTGAACGACATCTCGCTCTCGCTCTTCGTCGGCCTCGCGGCCGGTGCGTACTCCTCGATCTTCATCGCCACCCCGCTGGTCGCCGACCTCAAGGAGCAGGAGCCGGCGATGAAGGCCCTCAAGAAGCGGGTCCTCGCCAAGCGCGCGGCAGCCGCCGCCAAGGGCGAGACCGAGGAGCCGCAGGACGCCGCGGTGCCGCAGGACGACGACGAGGCGGAGACCGCGGGCGCGGTCGTCGGCCAGCGCCGCCAGCCCTCCCGCAACAACCGGGGGAAGCGGCGATGACCGTCTCCACCCAGGAGCTGCTGCTCAGCCGCATCCGTGACGTACCGGACTACCCGAAGCCGGGCGTGCTGTTCAAGGACATCACGCCGCTGCTCGCGGACCCGGCGGCGTTCCGGGCCCTGACCGAGGAGCTCGCCGCGCTGTGCGTACGGCACGGCGCGACGAAGATCGTCGGCCTGGAGGCGCGCGGCTTCATCCTGGCGTCTCCCGTGGCGGTCCACGCCGGGATCGGCTTCATCCCCGTGCGCAAGGCGGGCAAGCTCCCCGGAGCGACGCTCTCGCAGGCGTACGAGCTGGAGTACGGCACGGCGGAGATCGAGGTGCACGCCGAGGACCTGGCCGCGGGCGACCGCGTCATGGTCATCGACGACGTCCTCGCCACCGGCGGCACCGCCGAGGCGTCGCTGGAGCTCATCCGGCGGGCCGGAGCCGAGGTCGCCGGGGTCGCGGTGCTCATGGAGCTCGGCTTCCTGAACGGCCGGACCCGGCTGGAACCCGCCTTGCGCGGAGCCCCGCTGGACGCTCTCATCACGCTCTGAGCGAGGCAGCCGAACCAAGGAAGGCGGACGCCGGAGGAATCCGGCGTCCGCCTTCCGCGTGGGGCGGGCGTGCCGGGTGCGGGCGGCCGTGGGCGCCCCGGGGCCCGGCGGGAGCCGCCCACGAAGGGGCCGGGCGGCCCCCGCACACCCCGTCCCACCCGCCCGGGACGTACCGGCCGCCCACTCTCGATACCATGGACGTTCCGGGCCTGACCGGGGGACCGGATCCGCACGAGGAGCGCTCTTGCCAGACGAGGCCCAGCCACTCTCCGCCGAGCGGCCCGACCAGCAGGCCGAGCAGGCCAAGGCGGCCCCCGCCGCGCCCGTGCCGCCCGTGGTGGAGCCCAAGCCGCAGCCGCCCCAGCGGCCCCTCGCGGCGGCCCCGGCGTCCAAGCCGGCGCCGCCCACCAGCCCCCTGGTGCGTTCCGGTGGCTCCTCCAACCGCGTCCGGGCCCGCCTCGCCCGTCTGGGCGTACAGCGCTCCTCCGCGTACAACCCGGTCCTGGAGCCGCTGCTGCGGATAGTGCGCAGCAACGACCCCAAGATCGAGACGGCCACGCTGCGCCAGGTCGAGAAGGCGTACCAGGTCGCCGAGCGCTGGCACCGCGGCCAGAAGCGCAAGAGCGGCGACCCGTACATCACGCACCCGCTCGCCGTCACCACCATCCTGGCCGAGCTGGGCATGGACCCGGCGACCCTGATGGCCGGGCTGCTCCACGACACCGTCGAGGACACCGAGTACGGCCTGGACACCCTGCGCCGCGACTTCGGCGACCAGGTCGCCCTGCTGGTGGACGGCGTCACCAAGCTCGACCGGGTCCAGTTCGGCGACGCGGCGCAGGCCGAGACCGTCCGCAAGATGGTCGTCGCCATGGCCAAGGACCCGCGCGTCCTGGTCATCAAGCTCGCGGACCGCCTGCACAACATGCGCACCATGCGCTACCTCAAGCGGGAGAAGCAGGAGAAGAAGGCCCGCGAGACCCTGGAGATCTACGCTCCGCTGGCGCACCGCCTGGGCATGAACACCATCAAGTGGGAGCTGGAGGACCTCGCCTTCGCGATCCTCTACCCCAAGATGTACGACGAGATCGTGCGGCTGGTCGCCGAGCGCGCCCCCAAGCGCGACGAGTACCTGGCCATAGTGACCGACGAGGTCCAGTCCGACCTGCGCGCCGCCCGCATCAAGGCGACCGTCACCGGCCGCCCCAAGCACTACTACAGCGTCTACCAGAAGATGATCGTCCGCGGCCGTGACTTCGCGGAGATCTACGACCTGGTCGGCATCCGCGTCCTGGTGGACACCGTCCGCGACTGCTACGCGGCGCTGGGCACGGTCCACGCCCGCTGGAACCCGGTCCCGGGGCGGTTCAAGGACTACATCGCGATGCCCAAGTTCAACATGTACCAGTCGCTGCACACGACGGTCATCGGCCCCAACGGCAAGCCCGTCGAGCTCCAGATCCGTACGTTCGACATGCACCGCCGCGCCGAGTACGGCATCGCCGCGCACTGGAAGTACAAGCAGGAGGCCGTCGCCGGTGCCTCCAAGGTGCGCACCGACGTGCCGAAGAAGGCCGGCAAGGACGACCACATCAACGACATGGCGTGGCTGCGCCAGCTGCTCGACTGGCAGAAGGAGACCGAGGACCCCAGCGAGTTCCTGGAGTCCCTGCGCTTCGACCTGTCGCGCAACGAGGTCTTCGTCTTCACGCCCAAGGGCGACGTCATAGCGCTCCCGGCGGGGGCCACGCCCGTCGACTTCGCGTACGCGGTGCACACCGAGGTCGGCCACCGCACCATAGGCGCACGGGTCAACGGACGGCTGGTGCCGCTCGAATCGACCCTGGACAACGGCGACCTGGTGGAGGTCTTCACCTCCAAGGCGGCCGGGGCCGGGCCCTCGCGCGACTGGCTGGGCTTCGTCAAGTCGCCGCGCGCCCGCAACAAGATCCGCGGCTGGTTCTCCAAGGAGCGCCGCGACGAGGCGATCGAGCAGGGCAAGGACGCCATCGCGCGCGCCATGCGCAAGCAGAACCTGCCGATCCAGCGCATCCTCACCGGCGACTCCCTGGTCACCCTGGCGCACGAGATGCGCTACCCCGACATCTCCTCCCTCTACGCGGCGATCGGCGAGGGCCATGTCGCGGCCCAGGGCGTCGTGCAGAAGCTGGTGCAGGCGCTCGGCGGCGAGGAGGCGGCCAACGAGGACATCGCCGAGTCGGCGCCGCCCTCGCGCGGACGCAACAAGCGCCGGGCCAACGCGGACCCGGGCGTGGTGGTCAAGGGCGTCGACGACGTGTGGGTCAAGCTGGCCCGCTGCTGTACGCCGGTCCCCGGCGACCCGATCATCGGCTTCGTGACGCGCGGCAGCGGGGTCTCGGTGCACCGCGCGGACTGCGTCAACGTGGACTCGCTCTCGCAGCAGCCCGAGCGGATCCTGGAGGTCGAGTGGGCCCCGACCCAGTCGTCGGTCTTCCTGGTCGCCATCCAGGTCGAGGCGCTGGACCGCTCCCGGCTGCTGTCCGACGTCACCCGGGTCCTGTCCGACCAGCACGTCAACATCCTGTCGGCGGCCGTGCAGACCTCCCGGGACCGGGTGGCCACCTCGCGCTTCACCTTCGAGATGGGCGACCCCAAGCACCTCGGCCACGTCCTGAAGGCCGTACGGGGCGTGGAGGGCGTGTACGACGTGTACCGGGTGACCTCGGCCCGCAGGCCGTAACCGCGGGAGCCCCCGCCGTCCGGGCGGACGACGGGGGCTCACCCCTCCGGGGGACCCGAGGGGGCCACCCCCGCCAAAGCTCCGAAGGCGCAGACGACCGGGGGCCCGGCCGTGTCACCACGGCCGGGCCCCCGGCGCACACCCGCGGAGAGCGGCGTCAGCCGCCGAACTCCTCCAGGCCCTTGAGCGCCTGGTCGAGCAGCGCCTGACGGCCTTCGAGCTCCCTGGCGAGCTTGTCCGCCCGGGAGTTGTTGCCCGCCGCGCGGGCCGCGTCGATCTGGCCGCGCAGCTTGTCGACCGCCGCCTGGAGCTGGCCGGTCAGACCCGCGGCACGCGCGCGTGCCTCCGGGTTGGTGCGGCGCCACTCCGACTCCTCGGCCTCCTGGAGGGCCCGCTCCACGGCGTGCATCCGGCCCTCGACCTTGGGCCGGGCGTCGCGCGGCACATGGCCGATGGCCTCCCAGCGCTCGTTGATGCCGCGGAAGGCCGCGCGGGCCGCCTTCAGATCGGTCACCGGGACGAGCTTCTCGGCCTCGACGGCCAGCTCCTCCTTGAGCTTCAGGTTCTCCGTCTGCTCGGCGTCGCGCTCGGCGAAGACCTCGCCGCGGGCGGCGAAGAAGACGTCCTGGGCGCCGCGGAAGCGGTTCCACAGCTCGTCCTCGGCCTCGCGCTGGGCGCGGCCCGCCGCCTTCCAGTCCGCCATCAGCTCGCGGTAGCGCGCGGCCGTGCCGCCCCAGTCGGTGGACGAGGAGAGCGACTCCGCCTCGACGACCAGCTTCTCCTTGGCCTTGCGGGCGTCCTCGCGCTGCGCGTCGAGCGACGCGAAGTGCGCCTTGCGGCGCTTGGAGAACGCCGAGCGCGCGTGCGAGAAGCGGTGCCACAGCTCGTCGTCGGACTTCCGGTCGAGCCGCGGCAGGCCCTTCCAGGTGTCCACGAGCGCCCGCAGCCGCTCACCGGCCGAGCGCCACTGCTCGCTCTGCGCCAGCTCCTCGGCCTCGGCGACCAGCGCCTCCTTGGCGTGCTTGGCCTCGTCGGTCTGCTTGGCCTTCTGGACCTTGCGCTCCTCGCGCCGCGACTCGACGGTCTCGACGAGCTTGTCGAGCCGCACCCGCAGCGCCGCCAGGTCGCCCACCGCGTGGTGCTCGTCCACCTGCGTGCGCAGGTGGTCGATCGCGGTCTGCGCGTCCTTGGCCGACAGGTCGGTGGTCTTCACCCGTCGTTCGAGGAGGCCGATCTCGACAACCAGGCCCTCGTATTTGCGCTCGAAGTAGGCCAGGGCCTCCTCGGGAGTCCCCGCCTGCCACGATCCGACGACGACTTCGCCCTCGGCTGTACGCACATACACGGTGCCCGTCTCGTCGACGCGGCCCCACGGGTCGCTGCTCACAGCGCCTCCTCCACATGATGCCGGCGCGAGGGGTTCGGCCCTCGTGGCATCGTCCACAGTTTCCGGGACGGGCCTCGCCCGCCCTCCACAGCGCGATTTCAGCCCGCGCTGCACAACGCCAATCTAGGCGACCGGCCGCCCGGCTGTCCGCACTCAGCGCGGCCGAATTCCCCGGGTCAGTCCTTGTTGACGGTGGCCTTGGCGATGGTGACGGGCGTCTTGGGCGCGCCGTCCCCGGCACCGCCCGCCACACCGGCCTTCGCCACTTCCTCGACGACCTTGAGCCCGGCGGCGTCCATCTTGCCGAACGGCGTGTAGCTGGGCGGCAGTTTGGTGTCCTTGTAGACCAGGAAGAACTGGCTGCCGCCGGTGTGCGGCTGGCTGGTGTTGGCCATGGCGACCGTGCCCGCCGGGAAGGTCACCGTGCCGTCCGCGCCCGCCTTGCCGAGGCCCGTCAGGTTCTCGTCGGGGATGGTGTAGCCGGGGCCGCCGGTGCCGTCGCCCTTGGGGTCGCCGCACTGAAGCACGTAGATGCCCTGGGTGGTCAGGCGGTGACACTTCGTGTTGGTGAAGAACCCCTTGTCGGCGAGGTACTTGAACGAGTTGACCGTGTGCGGGGTCTTCGCCGCCTCCATCTTGAACGAGATGTCACCGGCGCTGGTCTTCAGCGCCATGGTGTACCCGGCCTTCTGGTCGATCGCCATCTTGGGCTCCGGCGCGGACTCCTTGGACGCCGAGGGCGCGGGGCTGTCGGAGGGCGACGCCGCGTCCGACTTCTTGTCGTCGTCGGAGGAGAAGGCTCCCGTGGCGAAGGCCGCCCCGCCGGCCGCCAGGACCACCGCGAGGGCGGCGGCGACGACGGTGTTGCGGCGCTTGGCCTTGCGGCGGGCCTCCTCGCGGCGCTGCTGCTGACGCTCGAACTTGTCCCGGGCGAGCTGGCGCCGGCGCTGTTCGCTGCTGACCACCGGTGGTCTCCTTGTGCGGTGTAGTGGCGTACGGACGCGTGTACGCGCGGACTGTGCCCGTACCGTATATGGGTTCGCTGTGACAGGAGCAGCGCCGGTAGGCTCTGAACAGCCGCAATCACCCGACGTACGAGAAATTGAGGACGATCGTGCTCATTGCCGGGTTCCCCGCCGGGGCCTGGGGGACCAACTGCTATCTGGTCGCCCCCGCCGCAGGCGAGGAGTGCGTGATCATCGACCCGGGCCACCAGGCCGCCCAGGGAGTCGAGGACGCGCTCAGGAAGCATCGGCTCAAGCCCGTCGCCGTCGTCCTCACGCACGGCCACATCGACCACTGCGCCTCGGTGGTCCCGGTGTGCGGCGCCCATGACGTCCCCGCCTGGATCCACCCCTCGGACCGGTACATGATGAGCGACCCGGAGAAGGGCCTCGGCCGCTCCTTCGGCGCGCAGATCATGGGCGACCTGACGATCGGCGAGCCCGACGACGTCAAGGAGCTGACGGACGGCGCGAAGCTGGAGCTCGTCGGCCTGGAGCTGACCGTGTCGCACGCGCCCGGCCATACCAAGGGGTCGGTGACGTTCGGGCTGCCCGAGGCGGAGGACATTCCTCCGATCCTCTTCTCGGGCGACCTGCTCTTCGCCGGCTCCGTCGGACGCACCGACCTGCCCGGCGGCAGCCACGCCGAGCTCCTCGAGTCGCTGGGCCGCGTGTGCCTGCCGCTCGACGACTCGACCGTGGTGCTGTCCGGCCACGGCTCCCAGACCACCATCGGCCAGGAGCGCGCCACCAACCCGTATCTGCGGCAGGTGGCCGCCGGCCTCGGAGAGGGCATCGCCTCTCCCCGACGAGGAATGTGACGAGAAGCTTCCCCATGAGTACCTTCCAGGCCCCCAAGGGCACCTACGACCTGCTCCCGCCCGACTCCGCCCGCTTCCTCGCGGTGCGCGAGGCCATCGCGGCGCCGCTGAAGCGGTCGGGCTACGGCTACATCGAGACCCCGGGCTTCGAGAACGTCGAGCTCTTCGCGCGCGGTGTCGGCGAGTCCACCGACATCGTCACCAAGGAGATGTACGCCTTCGAGACCAAGGGCGGCGACAGGCTCGCGCTGCGCCCCGAGGGCACCGCCTCCGTACTGCGCGCGGCCCTGGAGGCCAACCTCCACAAGGCGGGCAACCTCCCGGTCAAGCTCTGGTACTCGGGCTCCTACTACCGCTACGAGCGCCCCCAGAAGGGCCGTTACCGCCACTTCTCGCAGGTCGGCGCCGAGGCGATCGGCGCCGAGGACCCGGCGCTGGACGCCGAGCTGATCATCCTGGCCGACGACGCCTACCGCTCGCTCGGCCTGCGCGACTTCCGCATCCTGCTGAACTCGCTGGGCGACCAGGAGTGCCGTCCCGTCTACCGGGCCGCCCTCCAGGAGTTCCTGCGCGGCCTCGACCTCGACGAGGAGACCCTGCGCCGCGCCGAGATCAACCCGCTGCGCGTCCTCGACGACAAGCGCGACGCGGTGCAGAAGCAGCTGGCGGGCGCGCCGCTGCTGCGCGACTACCTGTGCGACGCCTGCAAGGCGTACCACGAGGAGGTCCGCGAGCTGCTGACCGCGCAGGGCGTGCGGTACGAGGACGACCCGAAGCTGGTCCGCGGCCTCGACTACTACACCCGGACGACCTTCGAGTTCGTCCACGACGGCCTGGGCTCCCAGTCCGCGGTGGGCGGCGGCGGTCGCTACGACGGCCTCTCCGAGATGATCGGCGGCCCCGCGCTGCCGTCGGTGGGCTGGGCGCTCGGCGTCGACCGCACGGCCCTGGCGCTGGAGGCCGAGGGCGTCACCCTCGACATCCCGTCGGCGACCAGCGTCTTCGCGGTGCCGCTGGGCGAGGAGGCGCGCCGGGTGCTGTTCGGCGTGGTCACCGAGCTGCGCCGGGGCGGGGTCGCGACCGACTTCAGCTACGGCGGCAAGGGCCTCAAGGGCGCCATGAAGAACGCCAACCGCTCCGGCGCGCGACTGGCGATCGTCGCGGGCGAGCGGGACCTGGCCGAGGGCGTCGTCCAGCTCAAGGACATGGAGTCCGGCGACCAGGTGGCGGTCCCCGTCGCCGAGGTCGTCGAGGCCGTGCGCGCCCGGCTGGCCTGACGGCGGTCAACCCACCGCGTCCGGCGTCGTCCTGATGGATGAAGCCGGGGGCGAAGTGCCAAGTCCGGTCCTCGCGGGCCGGACTTGGCGTGGCCGAACGCGGCTTCCTTATCTCCATCGAACGGTGGCCGGGCCATGGATTGCGGCACAATGGCCCCTGCCCAGCAGCCACGGAACGATGGAACGGCGATATGACCACAACAGTTGACGACGTCTCCTCCGGCCAGGAGCAGCTGAACACCAAGGGCACCGTCGGCGCGAGCCGCGCGTTCGCGTGGCTCCTGGTGATCACGGGAGCCGCCGGACTGCTGGCCGCGTGGGTCATCACGATCGACAAGTTCAAGCTGCTCGAAGACCCGAACTTCACGCCGGGCTGCAGCCTGAACCCCGTGGTCTCCTGCGGCAACATCATGAAGAGCGACCAGGCGTCCGCGTTCGGCTTCCCGAACCCGATGCTCGGCCTGGTGGCGTACGGCATCGTGATCGCGGTCGGGATGAGCCTGCTCGCGGGCGCGCGCTTCCGCCCCTGGTACTGGCTGACCCTCAACGCGGGCACCCTCTTCGGCGTCGGATTCTGCAGCTGGCTCCAGTTCCAGTCGCTGTACCGGATCAACGCGCTCTGCCTGTGGTGCAGCCTGGCGTGGGTCGCGACGATCTTCATGTTCTGGTACGTGACCTCGCACAACATCCGGCGCGGCCTGCTGCCCGCGCCCGGCTGGCTCAAGTCCTTCCTGTCCGAGTTCACCTGGGTGCTGCCGGTGCTGCACGTGGGCGTCGTCGGGATGCTGGTGCTGACCCGCTGGTGGGACTTCTGGACCAGCTGACCTGCGGGTTTCCTTCCGGCGGCGGCGTTGTCGGCGGGGTGGCATAGGGTTCTCGACGTGGAGCCCGACCTGTTCACCGCAGCCGCAGAGGACCGCCAGGAGAAAGACCCGGCGGGCAGCCCTCTGGCCGTCCGGATGCGCCCGCGCACCCTTGACGAAGTGGTCGGGCAGCAGCATCTGCTGAAGCCCGGCTCGCCGCTGCGGCGGCTGGTGGGGGAGGGCAGCGGCGGCCCCGCCGGCCCCTCCTCGGTGATCCTGTGGGGCCCGCCGGGCACCGGCAAGACGACCCTGGCGTACGTGGTCTCCAAGGCCACCAACAAGCGCTTCGTGGAGCTCTCCGCGATCACCGCGGGCGTCAAGGAAGTGCGGGCCGTGATCGACGGGGCCCGCCGGGCCATCGGCGGCTTCGGCAAGGAGACCGTCCTCTTCCTCGACGAGATCCACCGCTTCTCCAAGGCCCAGCAGGACTCCCTGCTCCCGGCCGTGGAGAACCGCTGGGTCACCCTGATCGCGGCCACCACGGAGAACCCGTACTTCTCGGTGATCTCCCCGCTGCTCTCCCGCTCCCTGCTGCTGACCCTGGAGCCGCTCACCGACGACGACCTGCGCGCGCTGCTGCGCCGGGCGGTCGGGGAGGAGCGCGGCCTGGGCGGCGCGGTCGGCCTGCCCGAGGACGCCGAGGCGCATCTGCTGCGGATCGCGGGCGGCGACGCCCGGCGCGCCCTGACCGCCCTTGAGGCGGCGGCGGGGGCGGCCCTCGCCAAGGAGGAGGGCGAGATCACGCTCCAGACGGTCGAGGAGACCGTCGACCGGGCGGCCGTGAAGTACGACAAGGACGGCGACCAGCACTACGACGTGGCGAGCGCCCTGATCAAGTCGATCCGCGGCTCGGACGTGGACGCGGCGCTGCACTATCTGGCGAGGATGATCGAGGCGGGCGAGGACCCCCGGTTCATCGCGCGCCGGCTGATGATCTCCGCGAGCGAGGACATCGGCCTCGCCGACCCGACGGCGCTGCCGACGGCGGTCGCCGCCGCCCAGGCCGTGGCCATGATCGGCTTCCCCGAGGCGGCCCTCACACTGAGCCACGCCACCATCGCCCTGGCCCTGGCGCCGAAGTCCAACGCGGCGACGACCGCGATCTTCGCCGCGATGGAGGACGTCCGCAAGGGCCTGGCCGGGCCCGTTCCGCCGCATCTGCGCGACGGCCACTACAAGGGCGCGGCCAAGCTCGGCCACGCCCAGGGGTATGTGTACCCGCACGACGTGCCGGGCGCGATCGCCGCCCAGCAGTACGCACCGGACGCGGTGGCCGACAAGCACTACTACGAGCCCACGCGGTACGGGGCGGAAGCGCGGTACGCGGACGTGGTGGAGAAGGTCCGCGAGCGGCTCGGCCGGGAAGGCGGCCCGGCCTCCTGAGCCCCGCGCCCGGCGCGGCCGACGGCGCTCAGTCCGTCGCCGCCTCGAAGAGCCGTCGCATCGCCGCGCGCAGCTGCGCGAGGTCGGCGACCGGCTCGGGGAAGTCGAAGCGCGCGTCGAAGCAGTGCCCGCCCCGCTCCTGGAACCGCACCCGCAGACCGAACCGGTCCAGGGCGAGCGGGGTGACCGATTTCATCCCGCCCCGCCCGGCCGCGCCGACCAGCCCGCACAGCGCGCGCACCTGCTCCCCGTGGTGGGTGTGCAGATGCTGGAGCAGTTCGGGCTCGTCCTGGACCAGCGGATCGGGCTCCGCCGCGGTGAAGGCGTCGGGGTCGACCGCGCTCGCGCCCCACAGGTCGTCGACGTACGCCTCCTTCGTCTCCAGGCGGAGCGTCATGCTGCCGGGCGGGGCGAGGCCGGGGACCCGGGTGAGCCAGCCGGTGACCCAGGCGCGGCCCCGGATGCGCTGCGGGACGGAGACCGGTGCCACATCGGTGATCTCCAGGGCGGCCGAGAGCTCGTCGTCCTGGGCGTGGGTGGCGGCGCGCACGGCGGGGGAGTCGGCGGGGAAGAGCAGGAAGAGATCGCCCTCGGGGCCCACGTTGCGCAGCCGGGGCTCCAGCTGCTCGGGGCGCACACCGTGGAGGCCGGTCAGAAGCAGCACCGACGAGCAGGTACTATGTACGAGAGTTCGTGTGCGCTCGGCTGCTGACGGCATCCGCGCGATTTCAAGTCCGCTGGGACGCGGCTGACCACGATCTGATCGGACCTCCGTCACGTGACCGGTGGCATGCTGCGCACCGGTACCGGCCCCCTTGTGCGGGCCGGTGGAGCCGACCCCTTCTGCGGGCTCGGCCTTCTTCGTGCTGTCCGTGATGTGACTGGTGTTCCCCGGACGAGACATGCGATCTCCTTGAGTAAGGTGAGCCTAACCTAACCCAACCATGGAGGTTTGGAGAACGTGCCTAACCAGTCGCGTCCCAAGGTCAAGAAGTCCCGTGCGCTCGGCATCGCGCTGACGCCGAAGGCCGTCAAGTACTTCGAGGCCCGTCCGTACCCGCCGGGCGAGCACGGCCGTGGCCGCAAGCAGAACTCGGACTACAAGGTCCGTCTGCTCGAGAAGCAGCGTCTGCGCGCCCAGTACGACATCTCTGAGCGTCAGATGGCGCGTGCCTACGACCGCGCCAAGAAGGCCGAGGGCAAGACCGGCGAGGCGCTCGTCGTCGAGCTCGAGCGTCGCCTCGACGCCCTGGTCCTGCGTTCGGGCATCGCCCGCACCATCTACCAGGCCCGCCAGATGGTCGTCCACGGCCACATCGAGGTCAACGGTGGCAAGGTCGACAAGCCGTCGTTCCGCGTCCGTCCGGACGACGTCATCACCGTCCGCGAGCGCAGCCGTGCGAAGCACCCCTTCCAGGTTGCCCGCGAGGGTGGCTACGCCGGCGAGGGCGAGACCCCGCGCTACCTCCAGGTGAACCTGAAGGCCCTGGCCTTCCGCCTGGACCGTGACCCGAACCGCAAGGAAATCCCGGTCATCTGCGACGAGCAGCTCGTCGTCGAGTACTACGCCCGCTGAGTCAGGCGAAGTATTCAGCGCTCCGCGCTCCGGCCCGCCGTCCCCTCGCTCCGCACGGAGCGGGAGGCGGCGGGTCCGCGCGTTTCCGGGGCCGGTGCGCCCCCGGCCGCCGGGGCCCCCGCCGGCTCCTCCTCGGCCACGGCCACCGCCCGCGCCACCGCCTCGTCCAGGCCCAGCGCCGTGCCCCGGCCCCGGAACGTGCGGTACGCCGCGTCCCCCAGGCGCGCCCGGGCCCGCTCCTCGCACAGGACGTGCGCCGCGTTGTAGTACGCCGAGCCGAACAGCGGCAGCCCCACCGACGGCCAGATCCCCTCGGCCGCCCCCTGGAGCACCGCCGCCCCCGACGGATCGCCCTCGTCCACCGCCACCAGCGCCATCAGCTCCAGCGCGAGCACCGTGCCCAGCAGGTCGTGGAAGGCGTGGTCGATGACCAGGCACTCGGTCAGCAGCAGCCGGGCCCGGTCCAGGTCCCCCGCGTGCCGGGCCGCGTACGCCAGGACGTACAGCGCGTACGCGCGCGCCCAGCGCTCCCCGTGGTCCACACAGACCTCCAGGACGTGCTCGCACATCACCACGGCCTCGTCCAGGTGGCCCCCGAACGCCACCGCCATGGCCAGTTCGATCCGCGCCATCAGCACATTGCTGTTGAGTTCGCCGATCTCCTCGTACCGGGCCAGTGCCTCCCGCAGCAGCCGCTCGGCGCGCGGCATGTCGTCGGTGACCAGCGCCAGGCACCCGGTGCGGTGCACCGCGTACGCCAGCGCCAGCGGGTCGCCGGTGCGCTCGGCCTCCGCGCGGCACTCGTGCAGCGCGGCGACCGCGGCCGTGGTGTCGCCCCGCAGCACCGAGACGTAGCCGAGCACCCACAGCGCCTTGAGCCGGGCGCCGTCGTGCTCACCGCCGCCGGCCTCCAGGACCTGGCCCAGCCAGTGCCCGCCCTCGGCCAGCCGCCCGCACCCCACCCAGCAGAACCAGAGGGTGCCCGCCAGGTACTGGGCCAGATGCGCCTCGCGCGCCGAGTCCAGCGAGTGGTCCATCGCGGCCCGCAGATTGGGCAGCTCGGCCTCCACCCGCACCGCCACCTCGGCCTGGCGGGGGCTGAACCACTCCAGCTCGCACCAGGTGGCCAGGCCCAGGTACCAGTCGCGGTGGCGGCGGCGCAGCCGGTCGGCGTCCCCGGCCGCGGCCAGCCAGTCCGCGCCGTACTCCCGTACGGTGTCGAGCATCCGGTAGCGCACGCCCGCCGGGCCGTCCTCGCGCACCACCAGTGAGTGCTCCAGGAGCTGTTGCAGCACGTCGAGGACGTCCTCGGGCGGCAGGTCCGGGCCGACGCAGACGTATTCGACGGCCTCCAGGTCGAACTGCCCGGCGAAGACCGAGAGCCGTGCCCACAGCAGCCGCTGGGCCGGGGTGCACAGCTCGTGGCTCCAGCCGATCGTGGTCCGCAGCGTCTGATGGCGGGCCACCGTCCCGCGCCCGCCGCCGGTCAGCAGCCGGAACCGGTCGTCCAGGCGGCGCAGCAGCTGCTCCGGGCAGAGCGCCCCCAGCCGTCCGGCGGCCAGCTCCAGGGCGAGCGGGATCCCGTCGAGGCGCCGGCAGAGCTCGTGCACGGTCGCGGTCCGCTCCTCGGTGAGCGCGAAGCCGCCGGGCCCGGCGGCGGCCCGGTCGGTGAAGAGCCGGACCGCGTCCTCGTCGTCCATCGGCGCCAGGGCCAGCAGCCGCTCGCCCTCCAGGCGCAGCGGCAGCCGTCCGGCGGCGAGCACCCGCAGCCCGGGGGAGCGGCGCAGCAGCGCGTGTACCAGCTCGGCGCAGGCGTCCACCAGCTGCTCGAACCCGTCGAGCACCAGCAGCAGGGTGCGGTCGGCGAGGTGGTCGAGCAGGGTGTCGCGCAGCGGGCGGCTGGTGTGGTCGGTCAGCTCCAGCGCCTCGGCGAGGGCGTGGTCGAGGAGGCCGGGGTCGGTGACGGTGGAGAGGTCCGCCAGCCGGACGCCATCGCAGTACCGTTCCTGCACCGCGGTGGCCGCCGCGGCGCGCAGGGCGAGCCGACTCTTCCCGACCCCGCCGACCCCGACCACGGTGACCAGCCGCGCCTCGGCCAGCAGCCCCCGCAGGGCGGCCAGTTCACGTTCTCGCCCGACGAAGCCGTTCAGCTCCGACGGCAGATGGGAGCGCATGGAACACGCAGAGTACTCACGCGCACGCACTCCGTACAATCGGTGTACGGGACTCCGGTTCTCCGGGGCCCTAATGCGGTAGGGGGCAAGACCCTCGGCGCGATAGGGTCGG
Source organism: Streptomyces sp. cg36 (assembly GCF_041080675.1). NCBI lineage: Bacteria > Bacillati > Actinomycetota > Actinomycetes > Kitasatosporales > Streptomycetaceae > Streptomyces > Streptomyces cyclosori. The sequence goes on from NZ_CP163520.1 coordinate 6,559,881, forward strand.
GTGACAACTTTTTTCTTTGTCCGACGGTCGAGGCGCAGGGAGCGGTGCAAGTGTCCGGTGGAGAGGTGGCCGGGATCCTGGTGGCCGTCTTCTGGGCGATCCTGGTGTCCTTCCTCGCCGTAGTCCTCGTGAGGCTGGCCCAGACGCTGAAGGCGACGACCAAGCTGGTGGCGGACGTGACCGAACAGGCCGTCCCGCTGCTCGCGGACGCCTCGACGGCGGTGCGCTCGGCGCAGACCCAGCTGGAGCGGGTCGACGCGATCGCCTCCGACGTCCAGGAGGTCACCTCCAACGCGTCGGCGCTCTCCACCACGGTCGCCTCCACCTTCGGCGGCCCCCTGGTGAAGGTCGCGGCCTTCGGGTACGGGGTGCGCCGCGCCATCGGACGGAAAACCGGGACCGCCGAGCCGTCTCCCACGGTCATCGTCGGACGGACCGTGCCGTCCGCTCGGCGGAGCAGGCGAAAGGGCTGACGCTGCGATGTTCCGCCGTACGTTCTGGTTCACCGCGGGCGCCGCAGCCGGTGTGTGGGCCACCACCAAGGTAAACCGGAAGCTGAAGCAGCTCACCCCGGAGTCGCTGGCCGCGCGCACCGCGGACAAGGCGGTCGAGGCGGGCCACCGGCTGAAGGACTTCGCGCTCGACGTGAAGGCCGGGATGGTGCAGCGCGAGTCCGAGCTCAACGACGCGCTGGGGCTCAACGCCTCCAACGTGCGGGAGCTCCCGACCCAGCGCCGCCTCGCGGCCATCGACCAACCCGACCAGCAGAACCCGAAGATCTCCTACAAGCAGATCCCGTACAACCGGAATGAGGACCACTGATGGAGTCGGCTGAAATCCGCCGCCGCTGGCTGAGCTTCTTCGAGGAGCGCGGTCACACCGTCGTCCCTTCGGCGTCGCTCATCGCGGACGACCCGACTCTGCTGCTCGTCCCCGCGGGCATGGTGCCGTTCAAGCCGTACTTCCTGGGTGAGGTCAAGCCGCCCGCCCCGCGCGTGACCAGCGTGCAGAAGTGCGTGCGCACGCCGGACATCGAAGAGGTCGGCAAGACCACCCGGCACGGCACGTTCTTCCAGATGTGCGGCAACTTCTCCTTCGGCGACTACTTCAAGGAAGGCGCCATCAAGCTCGCCTGGGAGCTGCTCACCAGCTCCGTGGCGGACGGCGGCTTCGGCCTGGAGCCGGAGAAGCTCTGGATCACCGTCTACCTCGACGACGACGAGGCCGAGCGCATCTGGCACGAGGTCGTCGGCGTGCCGAAGGAGCGCATCCAGCGCCTGGGCAAGAAGGACAACTTCTGGTCCATGGGCGTCCCCGGCCCCTGCGGCCCCTGCTCCGAGATCAACTACGACCGCGGCCCCGAGTTCGGCGTCGAGGGCGGCCCGGCCGTCAACGACGAGCGGTACGTGGAGATCTGGAACCTCGTCTTCATGCAGTACGAGCGGGGTGCCGGTGACGGCAAGGAGGACTTCCCGATCCTCGGCGACCTGCCGTCGCAGAACATCGACACCGGTCTGGGTCTTGAGCGTCTCGCCATGATCCTGCAGGGCGTGCAGAACATGTACGAGACCGACACCCTGCGCGTGGTCATGGACAAGGCCACCGAGCTGACCGGCGTCCGCTATGGGGCCGCCCACCACACGGACGTCTCGCTGCGTGTGGTCGCCGACCACATCCGTACGTCCACGATGCTCATCGGCGACGGCGTCACCCCCGGCAACGAGGGCCGCGGCTACGTGCTGCGCCGCATCATGCGCCGCGCCATCCGCAACATGCGGCTGATGGGCGCCACCGGGCCGGTCGTCCAGGACCTCATCGGCGTCGTGATCGACACCATGGGGCAGCAGTACCCGGAGCTGATCACCGACCGCAAGCGCATCGAGACGGTCGCGCTCGCCGAAGAGGCCGCCTTCCTCAAGGCCCTCAAGGGCGGCACCAACATCCTGGACACCGCCGTCACCGAGACCAAGGCCGCCGGTGGCACGGTCCTCGCCGGTGAGAAGGCGTTCCTGCTCCACGACACCTGGGGCTTCCCCATCGACCTCACCCTGGAGATGGCCGCCGAGCAGGGCCTCTCCGTGGACGAGGACGGCTTCCGCCGTCTGATGAAGGAGCAGCGCGAGCGCGCCAAGGCCGACGCCAAGGCCAAGAAGACCGGCCACGCCGACCTGTCCGCCTACCGCGAGGTGGCCGACAACTCCGGCGAGACCGACTTCACCGGCTACACGCTGACCGAGAACGAGTCGACGATCGTCGGCCTCCTCGTCGACGGCGTGCCCTCGCCCGCCGCCTCCGAGGGCGACGAGGTCGAGGTCGTCCTCGACCGCAGCCCCTTCTACGCCGAGGGCGGCGGCCAGCTCGCCGACCAGGGCCGCATCAAGCTCGACAGCGGCGCCGTCATCGAGGTCCGCGACGTGCAGAAGCCGGTCCCCGGCGTGCACGTGCACAAGGGCGTCGTCCAGGTCGGCGAGGTCACCCTCGGCGCCTCGGCCTACGCCACCATCGACATCAAGCGCCGCCGCGCCATCGCCCGCGCCCACAGCGCCACGCACCTCACCCACCAGGCCCTGCGCGACGCGCTCGGCCCGACGGCCGCCCAGGCCGGTTCGGAGAACTCGCCGGGCCGCTTCCGCTTCGACTTCGGCTCGCCCGCCGCCGTTCCCGGCACGGTCCTCACCGACGTCGAGCAGAAGATCAACGAGGTGCTCTCGCGCGAACTGGACGTCCAGGCCGAGGTCATGTCGATCGACGAGGCCAAGAAGCAGGGCGCCATCGCCGAGTTCGGCGAGAAGTACGGCGAGCGCGTCCGCGTGGTCACCATCGGCGACTTCTCCAAGGAGCTCTGCGGCGGCACGCACGTCGGCAACACCGCCCAGCTGGGTCTGGTGAAGCTGCTCGGCGAGTCGTCCATCGGCTCCGGTGTGCGCCGCATCGAGGCCCTGGTCGGCGTGGACGCCTACCACTTCCTCGCCCGGGAGCACACGGTCGTCGCCCAGCTCCAGGAGCTGGTCAAGGGCCGTCCCGAGGAGCTGCCGGAGAAGATCTCCACCATGCTCGGCAAGCTGAAGGACGCCGAGAAGGAGATCGAGAAGTTCCGCGCCGAGAAGGTGCTCCAGGCCGCCGCGGGTCTGGCCCAGGGCGCCAAGGACGTCCGGGGCGTGGCCCTGGTCACCGGCCAGGTGCCGGACGGCACCTCCGCCGACGACCTGCGCAAGCTGGTCCTCGACGTGCGCGGTCGCATCTCCTCGGACCGCCCGGTCGTGGTGGCCCTGTTCACCACGGCCAACGGCCGCCCGGTGACGGTCATCGCCACCAACGAGGCCGCCCGCGAGCGCGGTCTCAAGGCCGGTGAGCTGGTGCGCACCGCCGCCAAGACCCTCGGTGGCGGCGGTGGTGGCAAGTCGGACGTCGCCCAGGGCGGCGGTCAGAACCCGGACGCGATCGGCGACGCCATCGACGCCGTCGAGCGCCAGGTCGGCGAGACCGCCTGATGCGACGCGGCCGACGCCTCGCGATCGACGTCGGGGACGCCCGGATCGGGGTCGCCTCGTGCGACCCCGACGGGGTCCTCGCCACGCCGGTGGAGACGGTGCCGGGACGTGACGTCCCGGCCGCCCACCGGCGGCTGCGCCGACTCGTCGAGGAGTACGAACCGATCGAGGTGGTCGTCGGACTGCCCCGCTCCCTCAACGGGGGCGAGGGTCCGGCGGCCGTCAAGGTCCGCAAGTTCGCCGGTGAACTGGCGAAGGGGATCGCCCCGATTCCCGTCCGGCTCGTCGACGAGCGGATGACAACGGTCACAGCGACACAGGGCCTGCGCGCCTCCGGAGTGAAGGCGAAGAAGGGCAGGTCCGTCATCGACCAGGCCGCCGCGGTCGTCATTCTGCAGAATGCCCTGGAGGCCGAACGGGTGTCAGGACGCCCTCCCGGCGAGGGCGTCGAAGTGGTTATCTGATCGCGATACGGTAACGTTCCGCGCGATGCGGAGGCATTCGAACAGCCACCGCACAGCAAAAGAGGCGGACCGTCCGGATGCCTCGCGGCTCTAGGGGACCGATGACTGAGTATGGCCGGGGCGCAGGCTCCGAACCGTGGCATCCCGAGGATCCCCTGTACGGGGACCAGGGATGGGGAGCGCAGCAGGCTGCCTCCGGTCAGGCTCCGTACGGCGCTCAGCAGCCGCACCAGCAGTACGCCCAGCAGCAGCACGGGCAGCAGCAACAGCATCCGCAGCAACAGCAGCATCCCCAGCACCAGCAGTACGCGCAGCAGCACGACCCGTACGGGCAGCAGCAGCACTACGGTGACCAGCCCCAGCAGGGCTATCCGCAGCAGCAGGTCCCGCAGGGTTACGCAGAGCAGGCTCAGTACAACGGGGGATGGGACACCGGCCAGCAGGCCGCCATGCCCTACGCCGGCCAGCAGGCCGAGGCGTACCCCGGGTACGGCACGCAGGCCCAGGACTACTACGCGACTCCCGAGGCGTATCCGCCGCCGCAGCCCCCGGGGCAGCGGCGGGCGGTGCCGGAGCAGCAGCAGGAGTGGGCCCCCGAGGCCGAGCCGGAGCCGGAGGAGGAGAAGCACCCCTTCTTCACCGACGGCCCGGCCAAGGAGCCCGAGGCCGACGAGGAGGAGCCGCGCGGCTCCCGGCGCGGCGACGGGCGCGACCGCCGGGGCAAGGGCAAGAAGAAGGGCAAGAGCGGGCGCGCCTGTCTGGTGCTCGTCGTCGTCTTCTCGCTCGGCGTCGGCGGCGTCGGCTATGTCGGATACCACTTCTGGCAGAAGAAATTCGGCTCGGCCCCCGACTATTCCGGAGCGGGTTCCACGCCGGTCCAGGTGGAAATCCCGCAGGGCGCCGGCGGATATGAGATCGGCAGCATTCTGGTCAAGGCCGGAGTGGTCAAGAGCCAGGGCGCCTTCGTCTCCGCGCAGAACGACAACCCCAAGGGCAAGACCATTCAGGCGGGCGTTTACACGCTCAACAAGGGGCAGTCGGCGGCGAATGCGCTCGCGGCCATGCTGAACCCGTCCAGCCGCAACAACCTGATCATTCCCGAGGGCAAGCGGAACAACTGGGTCTACGAACAGATCGACAAGCGGCTCGAACTCAAGCCGGGCACGACGAAGGACGTCGCGCGCAGCCAGGCGAAGAACCTCGGGCTGCCGGACTGGGCGAACGACAACAAGGAGATCCTGGACCCGCTGGAAGGATTCCTCTACCCGGCGAGCTACCCGGTCGCCAAGGGCACCAAGCCCGAGGACGTCCTGCGCAAGATGGTCTCCCGGGCCAACCAGGAGTACGGCAAGGTCGACCTCAAGGGCATGGCGGCCAAGATGGGCCTCAAGTCGCCGCTCCAGGTCCTCACGGTCGCCAGCCTCGTCCAGGCGGAAGGCAAGTACAAGCACGACTTCGACAAGGTCGCGCGGGTCGTCTACAACCGTCTGAAGCCCAACAACACCGAAACCTACGGTCTGCTCGACTTCGACTCCACGGTGAACTACGCGAAGGGCGAATCGACCCTCAACACGGGTTCGGTCAAGGACCTCCGCGAATTCCACCACCCGTACAACACGTACTACATCCACGGACTGCCGCCCGGCCCCATCGGCAACCCCGGTGACGCGGCGCTGCATTCGGCGCTCAACCCGACGCCGGGCCCGTGGTACTACTTCGTCTCCGTCACGGAGAACGAGACGCTGTTCGCGGTCACCAACGCGGAGCACGAGCAGAACCGCAAGAAGTACGAACAGGAGAAGTCCGGACAGTGAGCTCGACGAGCCACGACACGGGTGCGCGACGGGCCGCCGTCCTCGGGTCGCCCATCGCGCACTCCCTCTCCCCGGTGCTGCACCGCGCCGCCTACCGGGAACTCGGCCTCACCCACTGGTCCTACGACCGCTTCGAGGTGGACGAGGCCGGGCTGCCCGCCTTCGTCGACGGCCTCGACCGCTCGTGGGCGGGGCTCTCGCTCACGATGCCGCTCAAGCGCGCGATCATCCCCCTGCTCGACGGGATCAGCGACACGGCGGCCTCCGTGGAGGCGGTGAACACCGTCGTCCTCACCGGCGACGGCCGCCGCTACGGCGACAACACCGACATCCCGGGCATGATCGCAGCCCTGGAGGAGCGCGGTGTCACCAGCGTCCCCTCCGCCGCCGTGCTCGGCGCGGGCGCCACGGCCTCCTCGGCGCTGGCCGCCCTCGCCCGGATCTGTACGGGCGAGGTCACCGCGTACGTCCGCAGCGCCGCGCGCGCCGAGGAGATGCGGGGCTGGGGCGAGCGGCTCGGGATCACCGTGCGCACCGCCGACTGGGCCGACGCCGCGGCGGCCCTCGCGCACCCGCTGGTGATCGCCACCACCCCGGCGGGCACCACGGACGCGCTCGCCGCCGCCGTGCCCGAGCGGCCCGGCACGCTCTTCGACGTCCTGTACGACCCCTGGCCGACCGCGCTCGCGGCCGGCTGGGCGGCGCGCGGCGGCGCGGTCGTCGGCGGCCTCGACCTCCTGGTCCACCAGGCGGTCCTCCAGGTCGAGCAGATGACCGGCGCGCGGCCCGCCCCCCTCGCCGCGATGCGCAAGGCGGGCGAGGCGGCCCTCACCGCCCGCTGAACCCCTTTCCCCGCTCACCGACCCCGTGCCCCCTCCGAGGGGCACGGGGCGTTCGCGCGAGCGGCCACATCCGGCCCGCACCTGACGAAGAACCGTCCGGTTGCTGGACCGGCGGCCAGGTCCACGCCCCGGACGTGCGAGGATCAGGGGTGGCGGGCCAGGGCCGCGCACCCCGGCCGCGCCGCAGTACCAGGACGCGCGAGCAACGAGGAGCACCGTTGAGCAGGTTGCGCTGGCTGACCGCGGGGGAGTCCCACGGACCCGCACTTGTGGCGACGCTGGAGGGTCTTCCCGCCGGTGTGCCGATCACCACGGAGATGGTGGCCGACCACCTGGCCCGGCGCCGCCTCGGCTATGGCCGCGGCGCCCGGATGAAGTTCGAGCGCGACGAGGTCACCTTCCTCGGCGGTGTCCGGCACGGCCTCTCCATGGGCTCCCCGGTGGCGATCATGGTGGGCAACACCGAGTGGCCCAAGTGGGAGCAGGTCATGTCGGCCGACCCGGTCGACCCGGCCGTCCTCGCCGACCTCGCCCGCAACGCGCCGCTGACCCGGCCGCGCCCCGGCCACGCCGACCTGGCGGGCATGCAGAAGTACGGCTTCGACGAGGCCCGGCCGATCCTGGAGCGCGCCAGCGCCCGCGAGACCGCCGCCCGCGTCGCCCTCGGCGCCATCGCCCGCTCCTACCTGAAGGAGACGGCCGGGATCGAGGTCGTCTCGCACGTCGTCGAGCTCGCCGCCGCCAAGGCCCCGTACGGCGTCTACCCGACCCCGGCCGACGTCGAGAAGCTGGACGCGGACCCGGTGCGCTGCCTCGACGAGGACGCCTCCAAGGCGATGGTCGCCGAGATCGACCAGGCCCACAAGGACGGCGACACCCTCGGCGGTGTGGTCGAGGTCCTGGCGTACGGCGTGCCCGTGGGCCTCGGCTCGCACGTCCACTGGGACCGGCGCCTCGACGCGCGGCTCGCCGCCGCCCTGATGGGCATCCAGGCCATCAAGGGCGTGGAGGTCGGCGACGGCTTCGACCTGGCGCGGGTGCCCGGCTCGCAGGCCCACGACGAGATCGTCCGGACCGCCGACGGCGTCAAGCGCACCTCCGGGCGCGCGGGCGGCACCGAGGGCGGCCTCACCACCGGTGAGCTGCTGCGGGTGCGCGCCGCCATGAAGCCGATCGCGACCGTCCCGCGGGCGCTCGCCACCATCGACGTGGCGACCGGCGAGGCCGCCAAGGCCCACCACCAGCGCTCCGACGTGTGCGCGGTGCCCGCGGCCGGGATCGTGGCCGAGGCCATGGTCGCGCTGGTGCTGGCCGACGCGGTGGCGGAGAAGTTCGGCGGCGACAGCGTCCCCGAGACCCGCCGCAACGTCCAGTCCTACCTCGACAACCTCCAGATCCGGTGAGCGCCGGACCCCTGATCGTCCTCGTCGGCCCGATGGGGTCGGGCAAGTCCACCGTCGGCGCGCTGCTCGCCGAGCGGCTCGGCGCGTCCTACCGGGACACCGACGCCGACATCGTGGCCGCCGAGGGCCGTGAGATCGCCGACATCTTCGTCGACGAGGGCGAGCCGCACTTCCGCGAGCTGGAGCGCGCGGCCGTCGCCGCCGCCGTCGCCGAGCACCCCGGGGTGCTCGCGCTCGGCGGCGGCGCGATCCTCGACGCCACCACCCGCGCACTGCTGAGCGGGCTGCCGGTCGTCTATCTGGCCATGGACGTCGAGGAGGCGGTGAAGCGGGTCGGCCTCAACACCGCCCGCCCGCTCCTGGCCGTCAACCCGCGCCGCCAGTGGCGCGAGCTGATGGACGCCCGGCGCCACCTGTACACCGAAGTCGCCAGGGTCGTCGTCGCGACCGACGACCGTACCCCCGAAGAGGTCGCGCAGGCGGTCCTCGACGCACTGGAGCTGAAATCCGCATGAGCGAGCAGCAGGCACCCACCCGGATCCAGGTCGGCGGCACCGCCGGAACGGACCCGTACGACGTGCTCGTCGGCCGCAACCTCCTCGCCGAACTCCCCGGCCTGATCGGGGACCGGGCCCGCAAGGTCGCCGTCATCCACCCGGAGGCGCTGGCCGGCACCGGTGACGCCATCCGCGAGGACCTGGCCGCCCAGGGCTACGAGGCCATCGCCATCCAGGTGCCCAACGCCGAGGAGGCGAAGACCGCCGAGGTCTCCGCGTACTGCTGGAAGGCGCTCGGCCAGTCCGGCTTCACCCGCACCGACGTGATCGTCGGCGTGGGCGGCGGCGCCACCACCGACCTGGCGGGCTTCGTCGCGGCCACCTGGCTGCGCGGGGTGCGCTGGGTGTCGGTCCCGACCACCGTGCTCGGCATGGTGGACGCGGCCGTCGGCGGCAAGACCGGCATCAACACCGCCGAGGGCAAGAACCTGGTGGGCGCGTTCCACCCGCCCGCCGGCGTGCTGTGCGACCTGGCGGCGCTGGACTCGCTGCCGGTCCACGACTTCGTCTCCGGCATGGCCGAGGTCATCAAGGCGGGCTTCATCGCCGACCCGGTCATCCTCGACCTGATCGAGGCCGACCCGGAGGGCGCCCGCAGCCCGCAGGGACCGCACACCGCCGAGCTCATCGAGCGCTCGATCCAGGTCAAGGCCGACGTGGTCTCCAGCGACCTCAAGGAGTCGGGGCTGCGCGAGATCCTCAACTACGGGCACACCCTCGCGCACGCCATCGAGAAGAACGAGCGCTACAAGTGGCGCCACGGCGCCGCCGTCTCCGTCGGCCTGGTCTTCGCCGCCGAGCTCGGCCGGCTCGCCGGGCGGCTCGACGACGCCACCGCCGACCGCCACCGCGCCATCCTGGAGTCGGTGGGCCTGCCGCTGAGCTACCGCGCCGACCAGTGGCCCAAGCTCGTCGAGAACATGAAGCTCGACAAGAAGTCGCGCGGCAACCTGCTGCGCTTCATCGTCCTGGACGGCCTGGCCAAGCCGACGGTCCTGGAGGGCCCGGACCCGGCGGTGCTGCTCGCGGCGTACGGCGAGGTGTCCTCGTGAGCCGTCGCGTCCTGGTGCTGAACGGCCCCAACCTGGGCCGCCTCGGCTCGCGCGAGCCGGACGTCTACGGGGCGACGACGTACGCGGGTCTCGTCGAGGTCTGCCAGACCCTCGGCAAGGAGCTCGGCCTCGACGTCGAGGTCCGGGAGACCAACGACGAGGGCGACATGATCCGCTGGTTGCACGAGGCGGCCGACGGAAAGATTCCGGTCGTTCTCAACCCGGGCGCGTTCACCCACTATTCGTACGGAATGCGCGACGCGGCCGCCCAGCGCACCGCGCCGCTCATCGAGGTGCACATCTCCAACCCGTACACCCGCGAGGAGTTCCGCCACACCTCCGTGGTGGCCGCCGTGGCCAGCGGCACCGTCGCCGGATTCGGCATCGGCTCCTACCGCCTGGCGCTGCGCGCGCTCGCCGACGAACTCGGCGGCTGACCGGGCACCATCGCCACGCCCCGGCCGTTCACACTGCGGCGGCCGGGGAAGGTACGGTTCTGGACCGGACGTCCCGACGGGCGTCCCACCAGCGCCAGTTGCCTGTACGAGACGGAGTGGCACCGGATGCAGCACGAACCGGGGGCCCCGCTTCCGCCGCCCCGCGCGCCGGGGCACGGCCCGGGCCCCGACTGGGCCTTCACGGCCCCCCGGCCCCCGGGCCGGCCCCCGACCCACACCGGTCACCCGCCCGTACCGGGCCCGCCGCCGCACGGCGGGCAGCCGTCTGCACCGGGCGTGCCGCCGCACGGCGGGCAGCCGTCCGCGTCGGGCCCGCCGCCCCACGGCATCCAGGCGCCCCCCGCTCCCGGCCCGCCGCCCGCCCCGGGCTGGCACGCCCCGGCACCGGCGCACGCGCCCGCGCCGCCGTCCCGGGACACCACCGGCCACATCCAGCTGCCGCCCGGCGGCCCCGTGCCGCTGCCGCAGGCGCCGGAGGGCACCGGGGTCACCACCCTCGCCGTGCTCCTGATAGGCCCGGCGGGCGCGGGCAAGACCACGGTGGCCCGCCACTGGGCCCAGCACCGCCGCGTCCCCACCGCCCACATCAGCCTCGACGACGTACGCGAATGGGTCTGCGCGGGCTTCGCGGACCCCCAGTCGGGGTGGAACGACCACTCCGAGGCGCAGTACCGGCTGGCCCGCCGCACCTGCGGCTTCGCCGCGCGCAACTTCCTGGCCAACGGGATCTCCTGCATCCTCGACGACGCGGTCTTCCCGGACCGGCCGGTGGTGGGCCTGGGCGGCTGGAAGCGGCATGTGGGACCCGGGCTGCTGCCCGTGGTGCTGCTGCCCGGCCTGGAGGTCGTCCTGGAACGCAACGCCGAGCGCTCGGGCAACCGCCGGCTGTCCGACGAGGAGGTGGCGGGCATCCACGGCCGCATGGCGGGCTGGTACGGCTCGGGCCTGCCCATCATCGACAACTCCCACTACGACGTCCCCACCACGGCCCGCCTCCTGGACGACGTCCTGGCCAGAGCGATAACAAGCCCCCCAAGCTGGTAAGCCGGAGGCTCGGAGAACCACGCAACCGGCCCCGCACCCTGCGGGGCGCGGGCAACCACGCGACCGACCCAGCACCCCCAGGGGCCCGGGGAACCACGCGGCCGACCCAGCACCCCCAGGGGCGCCGGGAACCTCCCGACCGGCCCCGACCCCCTAGGGGCGCGGGGAACTGCGCGATCAGCCCAGCACGGTCCGCAGAATCCAACGGCGCTTGCTTTGGGGCAACGGCAGCCGCCAAGTCCCCCCGGCACCCCGCAGGGTCCCGCACCCCGCAGGGTCCCGCACCCCGCAGGGCCCCGGGGAACCACGCGACCGACCCCGACCCCCCAGGGGCGCGGGGAACTGCGCGACCGGCCCAGCACGGCCCGCGGCATCCAAACGGCGCCCCACGGGCATCGGCACCCGCACCCGCACCTCCCGGCCGGTCCGGCCACAGAGGACGACCCGGCCCCGGGACGGCCCCCGGTCGGACGCGCACAACCGGCACCCCGCCGACCCCCCTCATACGCTCGACGCATGTCAGAGGTGTATGGACTCCGCCGCGGCTGGCTGCGCGACCGCTGCGCGGCCGCGGGCAGCGCGGCCGCACTGGTCTCGCGCCCCGCCAACGTCCGCTATCTCGCGGGCGGCGCCCCGCCCGGCGCCGTTCTGCTGCTCGGCCCCGCCGAGGACGTGCTGCTCTGCCCGCGCACGCCCACCGGCGACCTGGTCGAGGGCCGCCTCGACGAGCTGCTGCGGGTGACCGTACTGCCCACGCCGTCGGGCGACGCGGCGGTCGCGGCGGCCGACCTCGCCGTGGCCAGCGGCGCCGACTCGCTGAGCGTGGAGGAGCACGACCTCACCGTCTCCCGGCACCGCGCCCTCGGCTCGGTCGCGCCCCGGCTGCTCCTCGGCGACCTCGGGGGAGCGGTCGAGCAGAAGCGGCTCGTCAAGGACGAGGAGGAGATCGCCTGTCTGCGGATCGCCGCCGAGATCGCGGACCAGGCGCTCGGCGAGCTCCTGGAGTCGATCCTGGTCGGCCGCACCGAACGCCACCTCGCCCTGGAGCTGGAGCGCCGGCTGGTGGACCACGGCGCCGACGGCCCGGCCTTCATGACCTCCGTGGGCACCGGCCCCAACTCCGGCCGGGCCGGCCACCGCCCCTCGGACCGGCGGGTCGAGGAGGGTGATTTCCTCTCGGTCTGCCTGGGCGCGACCTACCGCGGCTACCGCTGCGAGATCGGCCGTACGTTCGTCATCGGGACGACCCCGGCCGACTGGCAGATCGAGCTCTACGACGTCGTCTTCGCCGCTCAGCGGGCCGGGCGGGAGGCGCTGGCACCGGGCGCGGAGTGCCGTGCGGTGGACCGCGCGGCACGCCAGGTACTGGACGCGGCGGGCCACTCCGAGGGCCTCGGAGCATGCACCGGACACGGTGTCGGCCTCGAAATCGACGAGGACCCGCAGCTCGCACCTGGAGCCATGGGTAAACTGGACGCTTGCGTGCCGGTCACCGTCGAACCGGGGGTCCACCTCCCGGGCCGGGGTGGTGTCCGAATCGATGACACGCTCGTCGTCCGCCCCGAGGCGGACGGTGGGCCAGAGCTACTCACCATCACGACCAAGGAACTGCTCGCGCTCTAGCACCGCTGTGCCGCGCATCCTCGGTCCCACCAGCTTCAGTCCAGGAGATTCCGCAACCGTGGCTTCCACGAACGACCTCAAGAACGGCATGGTGCTCAAGCTCGACGGGGGCCAGCTCTGGTCCGTCGTCGAGTTCCAGCACGTCAAGCCCGGCAAGGGCCCGGCCTTCGTGCGCACCAAGCTCAAGCACGTGCTCTCCGGCAAGGTCGTCGACAAGACCTTCAACGCCGGCACGAAGGTCGAGACCGCCACCATCGACCGCCGTGACATGCAGTTCTCCTACATGGACGGCGAGTACTTCGTCTTCATGGACATGGAGACCTACGACCAGCTGCACATCGACCGGAAGAACGTCGGCGACGCCGCCAACTTCCTGATCGAGGGCTTCACCGCCTCGGTCGCGCAGCACGAGGGCGAGGTGCTCTACGTGGAGCTGCCGGCCGCCGTCGAGCTGGTCATCCAGGAGACCGAGCCGGGCGTCCAGGGCGACCGCTCCACCGGTGGCACCAAGCCCGCCATCCTGGAGACCGGCCACCAGATCCAGGTGCCGCTCTTCATCACCACCGGTGAGAAGGTCAAGGTCGACACCCGCACCAGCGACTACCTCGGCCGGGTGAACAGCTAACCGTGGCTGCCCGGAACAAGGCCCGCAAGCGCGCCTTCCAGATCCTCTTCGAGGCCGACCAGCGCGGCGAGTCCGTGCAGACGGTCCTCGCGGACTGGGTGCGGCACTCGCGGTCCGACGACCGCCAGCCTCCGGTCAACGAGTACACGATGCAGCTCGTCGAGGGGTACGCGCAGTACGAGGCGCGCATCGACGACCTCATCTCCACGTACTCGGTGGACTGGCCGCTCGACCGGATGCCGGTCGTCGACCGGAACATCCTGCGGCTCGGGACGTACGAGCTGGTCTGGGAGGACGAGACGCCGGACGCCGTCGTCATCGACGAGGCGGTGCAGCTGGCGAAGGAGTTCTCCACGGACGACTCCCCGGCCTTCGTGAACGGGCTGCTGGCCCGTTTCAAGGAGCTCAAGCCGAGCCTGCGCCGGGACGCCTAGTCCCGTCGCCGGTACCGGCACACGCCGTTCAGGCACCCGAAGGGGCCCGCCGTACTTCCCGTACGGCGGGCCCCTTCGCCGTGCCCGGGGCCCGGCCCCGGAGCCGCCTTCGCGACCGGCCCCCGTGCCGCCGCGTTCCGGCCCGCGCGCAAACGCCGCCGGGTAGGCCCGGACCCCGAAGGATCCCGGCCGGCCCGGCGGCGGCACGTTTCTGCTGAAGTGGCTGCTGATGCCTCAGTTGTCCTCGTGGGCGACCGCGCGGCGCGCGTCCGCGTCCAGGACGCCCCAGCTGATCAGCTGCTCGGTGAGCACCGAGGGGGACTGGTCGTAAATGACGGCCAGGGTGCGCAGGTCGTCCTGACGGATCGACAGCACCTTGCCGTTGTAGTCGCCGCGCTGCGACTGGATGGTCGCCGCGTACCGCTGGAGGGGGCCCGCCTTCTCCGGCGGGACGTGCGCGAGGCGCTCAAGGTCGAGGACGAGCTTCGGCGGCGGCTCGGCCGCACCGCCGGGGGTGGTGCCGGGAAGGAGCTCCTGCACCGGGACGCCGTAGAAGTCCGCCAGCTCGGCGAGGCGCTGCACGGTCACGGCACGGTCGCCGCGCTCGTAGGAACCGACCACCACGGCCTTCCAGCGGCCCTGGGACTTCTCCTCCACACCATGGAGGGACAGGCCCTGCTGGGTGCGGATGGCGCGGAGCTTGGCCCCGAGCTGTTTTGCGTATTCGCTGGACATATAGCTCCCCGGACGCTGAGGCAACGTGCGGCTCCGCCGCGTGGCTGGTAACTCACTGTGAGGTTACGCAGCGTTACTTGCCCGCGTCAAGCCGAATGGTCCATACCCCCACCCCAGACGGGTGACGACCCCGTGTGAAGACGGGCAAAGGCCCTGGTACCGTGGACGCTGTAATTCCGACGTCCTTTAAGGTCCGTCCCGTGAGGCGGAGAAGGAGGTCCGTTTCGTATGGACACGCATCAGAGCGATCCGGCGCGCCCCGTTCTCGAGGGCCCCGACATCGCGCGGGTACTGACCCGCATCGCCCACGAGATCGTCGAACGTGCCAAGGGCGCCGACGACGTGGTCCTGCTCGGCATCCCCACCCGTGGCGTCTTCCTCGCCCGCAGGCTGGCCGACAAGCTCGAAGAGATCACCGCGGGCAAGGTCCCGGTCGGCTCCCTGGACATCACCATGTACCGGGACGACCTGCGGATGCACCCGCCGCGCGCGCTGGCCCGCACCGAGATCCCCGGTGACGGCCTCGACGGCAAGCTGGTCGTCCTCGTCGACGACGTGCTCTTCTCCGGCCGCACCATCCGCGCCGCGCTCGACGCGCTGAACGACCTCGGCCGCCCGCGCGCCGTGCAGCTCGCGGTCCTCGTCGACCGCGGCCACCGCGAACTTCCGATCCGCGCCGACTACGTCGGCAAGAACCTCCCGACGTCGCTGCGGGAGACGGTCAAGGTCCAGCTCGCCGAGGAGGACGGCCGCGACGCCGTGCTGCTCGGTGCCAAGCGGACCGCCCAGGCCGGCGACCAGTAGACCTTTCGCCGTACGGAGTACGGGTCGTACCGGCCCGTGCGGCACTTCTGCGCGCCCGCATGCCCAAACCTCCACAACCCTGGAGAAAACCCAGATGAAGCGCCACCTCATCTCGGCCGCCGACCTCACCCGCGACGACGCCGTGCTCATCCTCGACACCGCCGAAGAGATGGCCCGGGTCGCCGACCGGCCGATCAGGAAGCTGCCGACCCTGCGCGGCCGTACGATCGTCAACCTCTTCTTCGAGGACTCGACCCGCACCCGGATCTCCTTCGAGGCCGCCGAGAAGCGCCTGTCCGCCGACGTCATCAACTTCACCGCCAAGGGCTCCTCGGTCTCCAAGGGCGAGTCCCTGAAGGACACCGCCCAGACCCTGGAGGCGATGGGCGTGGACGCCGTCGTCATCCGCCACGGCGCCTCCGGAGCCCCCTACCGGCTCGCCACCTCCGACTGGATCGACGCGGCCGTCGTCAACGCGGGCGACGGCACCCACCAGCACCCCACCCAGGCCCTGCTCGACGCCTTCACCATGCGCCGCCGGCTGGTGGGCCGGGACGCGGGCCTGGGCCAGGACCTGGCGGGCAAGCGGATCACGATCGTCGGCGACGTGCTGCACAGCCGGGTGGCCCGCTCCAACGTCGACCTGCTGCACACCCTCGGCGCCGAGGTCACCCTGGTGGCCCCGCCGACCCTGCTGCCGGTCGGCGTGGACCACTGGACCTGCGACGTCTCCTACGACCTCGACAGCGTGCTGCCGAAGTCCGACGCGGTGATGATGCTGCGTGTGCAGCGCGAGCGGATGAACGCCGCCTTCTTCCCGACCGAGCGCGAGTACTCGCGGCGGTACGGGCTCGACGGCGAGCGGATGGCGAAGATGCCCGAGCACGGCATCGTGATGCACCCGGGCCCGATGGTCCGGGGCATGGAGATCACCGCCGAGGTCGCCGACTCGGACCGCTGCACCGTGATCGAGCAGGTCGCCAACGGCGTCCACACCCGCATGGCGGTCCTCTACCTGCTCCTGGGCGGCAACGAGCCCGCCGTCAGCCACCACCGCCCCGTCGATTCGGAGACCAAGTAATCATGAGCAAGATCCTCATCCGTGGTGCGAAGGTGCTGGGCGGCGAGGTCCAGGACGTCCTGATCGACGGCGAGACGATCGCGGCCGTCGGCAGCGGGCTCTCCGACGAGGGCGCCCGGGTGATCGAGGCCGACGGGCAGGTCCTGCTGCCGGGCCTGGTCGACCTCCACACCCATCTGCGCGAGCCGGGCCGCGAGGACTCCGAGACGGTGCTGACCGGCACCCAGGCCGCCGCCCGCGGCGGCTACACCTCGGTGTTCGCCATGGCCAACACCTTCCCGGTCGCCGACACCGCGGGCGTCGTCGAGCAGGTCTGGCGCCTCGGCCGCGAGCACGGCTACTGCGACGTGCAGCCCATCGGCGCCGTCACCGTCGGCCTGGAGGGCAAGCAGCTCGCCGAGCTCGGCGCGATGCACGACTCGGCCGCCGGGGTCACCGTCTTCTCCGACGACGGCAAGTGCGTCGACGACGCCGTGATCATGCGCCGCGCCCTGGAGTACGTGAAGGCGTTCGGCGGCGTCGTCGCCCAGCACGCCCAGGAGCCGCGCCTCACCGAGGGCGCCCAGATGAACGAGGGCGTCGTCTCCGCCGAGCTGGGCCTGGGCGGCTGGCCCGCCGTCGCCGAGGAGTCGATCATCGCCCGGGACGTCCTGCTCGCCGAGCACGTCGGCTCCCGGGTGCACATCTGCCACCTCTCCACGGCCGGCTCGGTCGAGATCGTCCGCTGGGCCAAGTCGCGCGGCATCGACGTCACCGCCGAGGTCACCCCGCACCACCTGCTCCTCACCGACGAGCTGGTCCGCTCGTACAACCCGGTCTACAAGGTGAACCCGCCGCTGCGCACCGAGGCCGACGTCATGGCGCTGCGCGAGGCGCTCGCGGACGGCACGATCGACATCGTCGCCACCGACCACGCCCCGCACCCGCACGAGGACAAGGACTGCGAGTGGGCCGCGGCGGCCATGGGCATGGTGGGCCTGGAGACGGCGCTCTCCGTCGTCCAGCACACGATGGTCGACTCGGGGCTGATGAACTGGGCGGACGTCGCCGACCGGATGTCCTTCAAGCCCGCCCGGATCGGCAACGCCGACGACCACGGCCGCCCCGTCTCGGCAGGCGAGCCCGCCAACCTGACGCTGGTGGATCCGGCATACCGTGGTCCCGTGAACCCCGCGGGCTTCGCCTCCCGCAGCCGCAACACCCCCTATGAGGGCCGTGAGCTGCCGGGACGCGTCACCCACACCTTCCTGCGGGGCAGGGCGACGGTCGCGGACGGGAAGCTGGCATGACACCTGCACTCTTCAATCTCGGCGTGAGCGCGCTGGCGGCCGAGCAGAAGTCGGCCGAGGTGACGCACTGGGGGGCCCGGATCGCCTGGGTCGTCGGCGTGCTGATCTTCGTCGGCTTCGTCTACTGGTTGATGCGCCAGGGCTGGAAGTGGCGCGGCACCCTCCAGTCGGACCTGCCGGAGCTGCCCGCCGTGCCCAAGGCGACCGGTCCGGCGACACTGAGCATGAGCGGGCGCTACCACGGCTCCACCACGGCCGGGCAGTGGCTCGACCGGATCGTCGCGCACGGCCTGGGCGTGCGCAGCAGGGCCGAGCTCACCCTGTCGGCCGAGGGCGTGCACGTCGTACGGCCCGGGGCGAACGACTTCTTCATCCCGGCCGAGGCGCTGCGCGAGGCCAGGTCCGAGAAGGCGATCGCCGGAAAGGTCCTCCCGGAGGGCGGCCTGCTGGTCGTCACCTGGGCCCACGGCGACAAGCTGATCGACTCCGGCTTCCGATCCGACCGGGCGTCCGAGCACGCCGCCTGGATCGAGGCCATCAACTCCATGAACCACCCCACCACCACGACGGAAGGCGCCGCACGATGACGACCTCCACCAGGGGAGCCGCCAGGGTTCCCGCAGTCCTCGTCCTGGAGGACGGCCGTACGTTCCACGGCCGTGCCTACGGGGCCGTGGGGGTGACCTTCGGCGAGGCCGTCTTCTCCACCGGTATGACCGGCTACCAGGAGACCCTCACCGACCCGTCGTACCACCGCCAGGTCGTCGTGATGACCGCGCCGCACGTCGGCAACACCGGCGTCAACGACGAGGACCCCGAGTCGGGGCGCATCTGGGTCGCCGGCTACGTCGTGCGCGACCCCGCCCGCGTCGCCTCCAACTGGCGCTCGCAGCGCTCGCTGGACGAGGAGCTGCGCCGCCAGGGCGTCGTCGGGATCTCCGGCATCGACACCCGCGCCCTCACCCGCCATCTGCGCGAGCGCGGCGCGATGCGCGTCGGCATCTTCTCCGGCAACGCGCTGCCCGACGAGGGCACCATGCTGACCGAGGTCCGCCAGGCCCCCGAGATGCAGGGCGCGGACCTCTCCGCCGAGGTCGCCACCAAGGAGGCGTACGTCGTCCCGGCGATCGGCGAGAAGAAGTTCACCGTCGCCGCCGTGGACCTCGGCATCAAGGGCATGACCCCGCACCGGATGGCCGAGCGCGGCATCGAGGTGCACGTGCTGCCCGCCACCGCCACCGTGGAGGACGTGTACGCGGTCTCCCCGGACGGCGTGTTCTTCTCCAACGGCCCGGGCGACCCGGCCACCGCCGACGGCCCCGTCGCCGTCATGAAGGCCGTCCTGGAGCGCAGGACCCCGCTCTTCGGCATCTGCTTCGGCAACCAGATCCTCGGCCGCGCCCTCGGCTTCGGCACCTACAAGCTGAAGTACGGCCACCGGGGCATCAACCAGCCCGTGCAGGACCGTACGACCGGCAAGGTCGAGGTCACCGCGCACAACCACGGCTTCGCCGTCGACGCGCCCCTCGACAAGGTCTCCGAGACCCCCTTCGGCCGCGCCGAGGTCTCCCACGTCTGCCTGAACGACCAGGTCGTGGAGGGCCTCCAGCTGCTCGACCAGCCTGCCTTCTCCGTCCAGTACCACCCCGAAGCGGCTGCCGGCCCGCACGACGCCGCGTACCTCTTCGACCGCTTCGTATCCCTGATGGAGGCCGAGCGTGCCTAAGCGCACCGATATCCAGTCCGTCCTGGTCATCGGCTCCGGCCCGATCGTCATCGGCCAGGCAGCGGAGTTCGACTACTCCGGCACGCAGGCGTGCCGGGTGCTCAAGGCCGAGGGCCTGCGGGTCATCCTGGTGAACTCCAACCCGGCCACGATCATGACCGACCCGGAGATCGCCGACGCCACCTACGTCGAGCCGATCACCCCCGAGTTCGTCGAGAAGATCATCGCCAAGGAGCGCCCGGACGCGCTGCTTCCCACCCTCGGCGGCCAGACCGCGCTCAACACCGCGATCTCCATGCACGAGCAGGGTGTGCTGGAGAAGTACGGTGTCGAGCTGATCGGCGCCAATGTCGAGGCGATCAACAAGGGCGAGGACCGCGACCTCTTCAAGGGCGTCGTGGAGGCCGTCAAGGCCAAGATCGGCTACGGCGAGTCCGCCCGCTCGGTCATCTGCCACTCCATGGACGACGTCCTCAAGGGCGTCGAGACGCTGGGCGGCTACCCGGTCGTGGTGCGCCCGTCCTTCACCATGGGCGGCGCCGGTTCCGGTTTCGCGCACGACGAGGAGGAGCTGCGCCGCATCGCCGGCCAGGGCCTGACGCTCTCCCCGACCACCGAGGTGCTCCTGGAGGAGTCCATCCTCGGCTGGAAGGAGTACGAGCTGGAGCTGATGCGCGACACCAAGGACAACGTGGTGGTCGTCTGCTCCATCGAGAACTTCGACCCCATGGGCGTGCACACCGGTGACTCCATCACCGTCGCCCCGGCTATGACGCTGACCGACCGCGAGTACCAGCGGCTGCGGGACATCGGCATCGCGATCATCCGCGAGGTCGGTGTCGACACCGGCGGCTGCAACATCCAGTTCGCCATCGACCCCACCGACGGCCGGGTCATCGTCATCGAGATGAACCCGCGCGTCTCGCGCTCCTCGGCCCTGGCGTCCAAGGCGACCGGCTTCCCGATCGCGAAGATCGCGGCCAAGCTCGCCATCGGCTACACGCTGGACGAGGTCCCGAACGACATCACGGAGAAGACCCCGGCCTCGTTCGAGCCGACCCTGGACTACGTGGTGGTCAAGGCCCCGCGGTTCGCCTTCGAGAAGTTCCCGAGCGCCGACTCGACCCTCACCACGACCATGAAGTCGGTCGGCGAGGCGATGGCGATCGGCCGCAACTTCACCGAGGCGCTGCAGAAGGCGCTGCGCTCGCTGGAGAAGAAGGGCTCGCAGTTCACCTTCGTGGGCGAGGTCGGCGAGAAGGCCGAGCTGCTGCGCGAGGCGGTGCGCCCCACCGACGGCCGCATCAACACCGTGATGCAGGCGATCCGCGCGGGCGCCACCCCCGAGGAGGTCTTCGACGCCACGAGGATCGACCCGTGGTTCGTCGACCAGCTCTTCCTGATCAAGGAGATCGCCGACGAGCTGACCGACGCCGACAAGCTGGAGCCGGCCCTGCTGGCCGAGGCCAAGCGGCACGGCTTCTCCGACGCCCAGATCGCCGAGATCCGGGGCCTGCGCGAGGACGTGGTGCGCGAGGTCCGCCACGCGCTGGGCGTGCGCCCGGTCTACAAGACGGTCGACACCTGCGCGGCGGAGTTCGCGGCGAAGACCCCGTACTTCTACTCCTCCTACGACGAGGAGTCCGAGGTCGCCCCGCGCACCCGGCCCGCCGTGATCATCCTGGGCTCCGGCCCGAACCGCATCGGCCAGGGCATCGAGTTCGACTACTCCTGTGTCCACGCCTCCTTCGCGCTGAGCGAGGCGGGCTACGAGACGGTGATGGTCAACTGCAACCCGGAGACCGTCTCCACCGACTACGACACCTCCGACCGCCTCTACTTCGAGCCGCTGACCCTCGAGGACGTGCTGGAGATCGTGCACGCCGAGTCGCTGGCCGGCCCGATCGCGGGCGTGGTGGTCCAGCTCGGCGGCCAGACCCCGCTGGGCCTGGCGCAGGCGCTCAAGGACAACGGCGTGCCCGTGGTGGGCACCTCCCCGGAGGCCATCCACGCCGCCGAGGACCGCGGCGCCTTCGGCCGCGTCCTGGCGGAGGCCGGGCTGCCCGCCCCGAAGCACGGCACCGCCACCACCTTCGCGGGTGCGAAGGCGATCGCGGACGAGATCGGCTACCCGGTGCTGGTGCGCCCCTCGTACGTGCTGGGCGGACGGGGCATGGAGATCGTCTACGACGAGACCCGCCTGGAGTCCTACATCGCCGAGTCCACCGAGATCAGCCCGACCCGGCCGGTCCTGGTCGACCGGTTCCTGGACGACGCGATCGAGATCGACGTGGACGCCCTCTACGACGGCACCGAGCTCTACCTCGGCGGCGTCATGGAGCACATCGAGGAGGCCGGCATCCACTCCGGCGACTCGGCGTGCGCGCTGCCCCCGATCACGCTCGGCGGCTTCGACATCAAGCGGCTGCGCGCCTCCACCGAGGCCATCGCCAAGGGCGTCGGCGTGCGCGGTCTGATCAACATCCAGTTCGCGATGGCGGGGGACATCCTCTACGTCCTGGAGGCCAACCCGCGCGCCTCGCGGACCGTCCCCTTCACCTCGAAGGCGACCGCGGTGCCGCTGGCCAAGGCCGCCGCCCGCATCTCGCTGGGCGCCACCGTCGCCCAGCTGCGCGAGGAGGGCCTGCTGCCGAAGAACGGCGACGGCGGCACCCTGCCGCTGGACGCGCCGATCTCCGTCAAGGAGGCCGTGATGCCGTGGAGCCGCTTCCGCGACGTCCACGGCCGCGGCGTGGACACCGTCCTGGGCCCGGAGATGCGCTCCACCGGCGAGGTCATGGGCATCGACTCCGTCTTCGGCACCGCCTACGCCAAGTCGCAGGCCGGGGCGTACGGCCCGCTGCCCACCAAGGGCCGCGCGTTCATCTCGGTCGCCAACCGCGACAAGCGCACGATGATCTTCCCGGCGCGCGAGCTGGTCGCCCACGGCTTCGAGCTCCTGGCCACCTCCGGCACCGCCGAGGTGCTGCGCCGCAACGGCATCAACGCCACCGTGGTGCGCAAGCTCAGCGAGGGCGAGGGCCCGCAGGGCGAGAAGACGATCGTCCAGCTGATCCACGACGGCCAGGTCGACCTGATCGTCAACACCCCGTACGGCACCGGCGGCCGGCTCGACGGCTACGAGATCCGTACCGCGGCGGTGGCCCGCAGCGTCCCCTGCCTCACCACGGTCCAGGCGCTCGCCGCCGCCGTCCAGGGCATCGACGCGCTCAACCGCGGTGACGTGGGAGTGCGTTCGCTCCAGGAACACGCGGAGCACCTGACCGCGGCCCGCGACTAGCAGACGCCCGAGGGGGACACCGGAAACGGTGTCCCCCTCCGCATGAGGACTACGACATGTACAAGCTCTTCTTCCACCTGGTCTTCAAGCGGATGGACCCGGAGCAGGCCCACCACCTGGCCTTCCGCTGGATCCGTCTGGCGGCCCGGATCCCCGTCCTGCGCACCTTCGTCGCGGCGGCGCTCGCGCCCCGGTACCGCGAGCTGCGCACCGAGGCGCTCGGCCTGCGCATGCACGGCCCGTTCGGCCTGGCGGCCGGCTTCGACAAGAACGCCGTGGCCGTCGACGGCATGGCGATGCTGGGCTTCGACCACGTCGAGATCGGCACCGTCACCGGCGAGCCCCAGCCCGGCAACCCCAAGAAGCGGCTGTTCCGGCTGGTCCAGGACCGCGCGCTGATCAACCGCATGGGCTTCAACAACGAGGGCTCGGCGGCCGTGGCCGAGCGCCTGGCGGCCCGCGAGGCGGTCTTCCGCACGACGGTCGGCGTCAACATCGGCAAGACCAAGGTCGTCCCCGAGGAGGACGCCGCCGCCGACTACGTGAAGTCGACCGAGCGGCTCGCCGCGCACGCCGACTACCTGGTCGTCAACGTCTCCTCGCCCAACACGCCCGGACTGCGCAACCTCCAGGCGACCGAGTCGCTGCGCCCGCTGCTCACCGCGGTGCGCGAGGCCGCCGACCGCACGGTCACCGATCGCCGGGTCCCGCTGCTCGTCAAGATCGCCCCGGACCTCGCCGACGAGGACGTGGACGCGGTCGCCGACCTGGCCGTCGAGCTCGGCCTGGACGGCATCATCGCCACCAACACCACCATCGCCCGCGAGGGCCTCGGCCTGAAGTCCGACCCGGCCCTGGTGAAGGAGACCGGCGGACTCTCCGGCGCGCCCCTCAAGGAGCGCTCCCTGGAGGTCCTGGGCCGCCTCTACGCGCGCGTGGGCGACGAGATCACCCTGATCGGCGTCGGCGGCATCGAGACGGCCGAGGACGCCTGGCAGCGCATCCTCGCGGGCGCCACCCTGGTCCAGGGCTACAGCGCCTTCATCTACCAGGGCCCCTTCTGGGGCCGGGCGATCCACAAGGGCCTCGCGGCCCGGCTCGCCGCCTCCCCGTACGCCACCCTCGCCGAGGCCGTCGGCGCCGAGACCCGAAAGGCGAACGCATGAGCACCAGCACCCCGGAGCCCTTCGGCGCCCGGCTGCGCCGGGCCATGGACGAGCGCGGCCCGCTCTGCGTCGGCATCGACCCGCACGCCTCGCTCCTGGCGGACTGGGGGCTCTCCGACGACATCGACGGCCTGGAGCGGTTCTCCCGCACGGTCGTGGAGGCCCTGGCCGACCAGGTGGCCGTCTTCAAGCCGCAGGTGGCCTTCTTCGAGCGGTTCGGCTCGCGCGGCGTCGCGGTCCTGGAGCGGACCGTGGCGGACGCCCGGGAGGCCGGCACGCTGGTCCTGATGGACGCCAAGCGCGGTGACATCGGCTCCACCATGGCCGCCTACGCCGAGGCGTTCCTGCGCCCCGGCTCGCCGCTCCTCTCGGACGCGCTCACCGTCTCGCCCTACCTCGGCTACGGCTCGCTGGGGCCCGCCGTGGAGCTGGCCCGGGAGACCGGGGCCGGGCTGTTCGTGCTGGCCCTGACCTCCAACCCGGAGGGCGCGGAGGTGCAGCGGGCGGTGCGCGAGGACGGCCGCAGCATCGGCGCGACCATGCTGGCCCACCTGGCGGACGAGAACGCGGACGCGGCCCCGATGGGCTCCTTCGGCGCCGTCGTGGGGGCCACCCTGGGCGATCTGTCGACGTTCGACCTGGACATCAACGGGCCGCTGCTGGCCCCCGGCATCGGGGCGCAGGGCGCGACCGCCGCGGACCTGCCCGCGGTCTTCGGCGCGGCCGTCGCCAACGTGGTGCCGAACGTCAGCCGGGGTGTTCTGCGTCACGGTCCCGACCTCGCGGGCCTGCGGGGTTCGGCGGCCCGGTTCGCGGACGAGATCCGCGCGGCGGTGGCGTCGGTCTGACGCCGCCGGGGTGCGGGTTGCGGCCACGCGCGGCAAACGTTGACGCATTCCTTACCCAAAACCCGGGTGTTATGTCGCGAATGTCCTGGTCGGCACAGGCTGACCAGGACTTTTCGTCTGTTCTCGCTGACGGGAGCGGTTGTGGCCGCTAGTCTCCGACGAGAGCAGGGGTGAGCGCACGTGCTTCGTGCGTCGCTCGTTGCTCGCCTGGTGTGGGGCGACTAGGTTCCTCACCGGTCCGTATCCGACAGTTCGACATCCGAGGTGACGTAGGCGTGGCTCTTCCGCCCCTTACCCCTGAACAGCGCGCAGCCGCGCTCGAAAAGGCCGCCGCGGCTCGCCGGGAGCGGGCCGAGGTCAAGAATCG
Organism: Streptomyces sp. cg36; assembly: GCF_041080675.1. Taxonomy (NCBI): domain Bacteria; kingdom Bacillati; phylum Actinomycetota; class Actinomycetes; order Kitasatosporales; family Streptomycetaceae; genus Streptomyces; species Streptomyces cyclosori. The sequence goes on from NZ_CP163520.1 coordinate 6,585,005, forward strand.
ACTCAAGCACTCCGGTGCCTCCCTCCACGACGTGATCCAGCAGGGTCAGAAGAACGACGTCATCGGCAAGATGAAGGTCTCCGCCCTCCTCGAGTCCCTGCCCGGCGTGGGCAAGGTCCGCGCCAAGCAGATCATGGAGCGCCTGGGGATCTCCGAGAGCCGCCGTGTGCGGGGTCTCGGCTCCAACCAGATCGCATCCCTTGAGCGCGAGTTCGGCGGCGCCGGGGCCTGACGTCCCGGGCACCCCCGGGAAGCTGGAATAATCGCTGCATGGCAGCAACACCCCGGGGGTCATCCCCCGTACCCCCGGACGCACGTCCGCGGCTGACCGTGCTCTCCGGCCCCTCCGGGGTCGGCAAGAGCACGGTCGTCGCCCATATGCGCAAGGTTCACCCCGAGGTATGGCTCTCGGTGTCGGCGACGACCCGCAAGCCGCGCCCCGGCGAACGCAACGGCGTCCACTACTTCTTCGTGGACGACGAGGAATTCGACAAGCTGGTCGCCAACGGCGATCTGCTGGAGTGGGCCGAATTCGCGGGCAACCGCTACGGCACGCCCCGCCGCGCCGTCCTGGACCGCCTGGAGGCCGGTGAGCCGGTCCTCCTGGAGATCGACCTCCAGGGCGCCCGGCTGGTCCGCGAGTCGATGCCGGAGGCCCAGCTGGTCTTCCTGGCGCCGCCGAGCTGGGACGAGCTGGTCCGCCGGCTCACCGGCCGCGGCACCGAGGCGCCGGACGTCATCGAACGCCGCCTCGCCGCCGCCAAGGTGGAGCTCGCCGCGGAGTCCGAGTTCGACATCACCCTGGTCAACACCTCCGTCGAGGATGTAGCGCGCGAGCTGCTAGCCTTGATGAAAGTTGTTTGATCTTTAATCCCCTTCGGAAGGCAGACGTGTCCTCTTCCATCACCGCGCCCGAGGGCATCATCAACCCGCCGATTGATGAGCTGCTCGAAGCAACCGACTCGAAGTACAGCCTCGTGATCTACGCGGCCAAGCGCGCCCGTCAGATCAACGCGTACTACTCGCAGCTCGGTGAGGGCCTGCTGGAGTACGTCGGCCCGCTGGTGGACACCCACGTCCACGAGAAGCCGCTCTCCATCGCGCTTCGCGAGATCAACGCGGGTCTGCTGACCTCCGAGGCCATCGAGGGCCCGGCCCAGTAAGGCCCCGTACGTGTGACCACAGGCCCGGCAGAGCGACTGCCGGGCCTGTGGTGTGTCATAGGGGAGTACGTATCCGAATGCGGGGAGACGCGGTGGACAAGCCGAAGGTCGTTCTGGGGGTCAGCGGCGGGATCGCCGCCTACAAGGCGTGCGAGCTGCTGCGCAGACTGACCGAGTCCGGGCACGACACGCGCGTGGTGCCGACCGCGTCCGCGCTGCACTTCGTGGGCGCGGCCACCTGGTCCGCGCTCAGCGGGCACCCCGTCTCCACCGAGGTGTGGGACGACGTGCACCAGGTGCCGCACGTGCGCATCGGCCAGGAGGCCGACCTCGTGGTGGTCGCGCCCGCCACCGCCGACATGCTGGCCAAGGCGGCCCACGGCCTCGCCGACGACCTGCTCACCAACACCCTGCTCACCGCCCGCTGTCCGGTCGTCTTCGCGCCCGCCATGCACACCGAGATGTGGGAGCACCCCGCCACCCAGGAGAACGTGGCGACGCTGCGCCGCCGGGGCGCGGTCGTCATCGAGCCCGCGGTGGGCCGCCTCACCGGCGTGGACACCGGCAAGGGGCGGCTGCCCGACCCCGCCGAGATCTTCGAGGTCTGCCGCCGGGTGCTCGCCCGGGGCGCCGGCGGACGGGACCTGGAGGGCCGCCACGTGGTGGTCAGCGCGGGCGGCACGCGCGAGCCGCTGGACCCGGTCCGCTATCTGGGGAACCGTTCCTCCGGGAAGCAGGGGTACGCCCTGGCCCGGACCGCCGTGGCCCGGGGCGCCCGCGTCACCCTGGTCGAGGCCAACACCGGGCTGCCCGATCCGGCGGGCGTGGACGTGGTGCGGGTCGGCACCGCTGTGCAACTGCGGGAGGCGGTCCTGAAGGCCGCCGCCGACGCGGACGCGGTGGTCATGGCCGCGGCCGTCGCCGATTTCCGGCCCGAGTCGTACGCGGCCGGGAAGATCAAGAAGAAGGACGGACAGGAGCCCGCGCCGCTCGCCCTCGTCCGCAACCCGGACGTCCTCGCCGAGCTCTCCGCCGACCGGCCGCGGCCCGGCCAGGTGGTCGTCGGATTCGCCGCCGAGACCGACGACGTCCTCGCCAACGGCCGCCACAAGCTCGCCCGCAAGGGCTGTGACCTGCTGGTCGTCAATGAGGTGGGGGAGCGCAAGACCTTCGGCTCGGAGGAGAACGAGGCGGTGGTCCTGGCCGCCGACGGCACCGAGACCCCGGTCCCGTACGGCCCCAAGGAGGGGCTCGCCGACATGGTCTGGGATCTTGTCGTTCCGCGTTTCGCATAAATTCACGTTCACCGCACCGGCCGCTCCGAACCCGCCAAATTCCATGGCGGCAGGCTCTGGTGAGGGCCGTTCGCCGTATTGCAGAATGCGGTGTCCCAGGTCACAGAGCTTTCAATGTGCGAGACAAGTGGTCCGGTGACCGGTACCGACCGATAAACTGGTCGTGGAACGACGCCGGGCGCAGCCCCCGGCCCGTCCCACCCATGATCAGCCAGCAGCCGCTGCAACCCCAGGGAGCGTTGTGTCCCGTCGTCTGTTCACCTCGGAGTCCGTGACCGAGGGTCACCCCGACAAGATCGCTGACCAGATCAGCGACACGATCCTCGACGCGCTTCTGCGCGAGGACCCCACGTCCCGTGTCGCCGTGGAGACGTTGATCACCACGGGCCTGGTGCACGTGGCGGGCGAGGTCACGACCAAGGCGTACGCGCCGATCGCCCAGCTGGTCCGCGAGAAGATCCTGGAGATCGGGTACGACTCGTCGAAGAAGGGCTTCGACGGCGCGTCCTGCGGCGTCTCGGTCTCGATCGGCGCCCAGTCCCCCGACATCGCGCAGGGCGTCGACACGGCGTACGAGAAGCGCGTCGAGGGCGACGAGGACGAGCTCGACAAGCAGGGCGCCGGCGACCAGGGCCTGATGTTCGGCTACGCCTGCGACGAGACGCCCGAGCTGATGCCGCTCCCGATCCACCTGGCGCACCGGCTCTCCCGCCGGCTCTCCGAGGTGCGCAAGAACGGGACCATCCCCTACCTGCGCCCCGACGGCAAGACCCAGGTCACCATCGAGTACGACGGCGACAAGGCCGTCCGCCTGGACACCGTCGTCGTCTCCTCGCAGCACGCCAGCGACATCGACCTGGACTCGCTGCTCGCGCCCGACATCCGCGAGTTCGTCGTTGAGCACGTCCTGGGGCAACTCGTCGAGGACGGCATCAAGCTGGACACCGACGGCTACCGCCTGCTGGTGAACCCGACCGGCCGCTTCGAGATCGGCGGCCCGATGGGCGACGCCGGCCTCACCGGCCGCAAGATCATCATCGACACCTACGGCGGCATGGCCCGCCACGGCGGCGGCGCCTTCTCCGGCAAGGACCCGTCCAAGGTCGACCGCTCCGCCGCGTACGCGATGCGCTGGGTGGCGAAGAACGTCGTCGCCGCCGGCCTCGCCGCCCGCTGCGAGGTCCAGGTCGCGTACGCGATCGGCAAGGCCGAGCCGGTCGGTCTGTTCGTCGAGACCTTCGGCACCAACACGATCGACACGGACAAGATCGAGTCCGCCATCGCCGAGGTCTTCGACCTCCGCCCGGCCGCGATCATCCGCGACCTCGACCTGCTCCGCCCGATCTACGCCCAGACGGCCGCCTACGGCCACTTCGGCCGCGAGCTCCCCGACTTCACCTGGGAGCGCACGGACCGCGTGGACGCGCTCAAGGCGGCGGCCGGGCTGTAGCCCCGCGCCCCAAGGCCCCGCACCGGCCCCGGACCTTCTCGGTCCGGGGCCGGTGCGCGTTTCGCGGCCCGGGGCGGGCCGTACCGCTCAGAGCGGCCGGTGGTCCGCCGCCGGGGGCTCACCGGGCGGCTCGTCCGGGGCGTGGCCGGGCGCGGGCGGTTGGTCGACATGGCGTTTGATCGCTTCTGCGGCCTGGGGACGGCCGTGCTTGTCGGCGATGTCGGCGAGACGTTCCGCGAAGAGCAACAGGTCCGGATCGTCCGGCCCGAACCCGAACCAGCCCAGCAGATCCGCCACCGGCACGTCGGCCTCCGCGTCGGCCGCCTCCGGAGAGAACGGTTCTTCCGGAGCCGGGCCCGGGGCCGTCGACGTCTGCTCCGCCGTGCCATGAAGCGCTCCCGGGGGCGGGGGGAGCAGGTGCTGGAACTCGGGAGCGACCTCCTCGTTGTTGGCCGCGGCGGTCAGCCGGGCCAGCACGCCGATCCGGTCGACCGCCGCCTCGACCTTCTCCTCGTTCCTGGCCAGCCACCACACGACCGCACTGCCGGTGTCCTTCAGGACGTCATTGCCCAGATAGGCGCGCTTGTTGCGCTCGTGATTGCGCTCGTGCTCCCAGACGTCCTCGTCCTTGCGCACGGCGGAGAGCTTGGCCAGCCGCTCCAGATCCGTGCCGGGCAGGCTCAGCGACACGTCCTGCGCCATGGCGAGCACCCGTCCCGTCCGGTCCGGCCGCATCACCCCCAGCGCGCCGTCCAGAGCGTGCTGCGCCAGCGCGCTCCGCGTCGGGGGCTGCACGGCGGTGATCTCGCGCGCCCGCTTGAGGACGGCGTCGACGGCGAGTCCGGCCGGGTTGATCAGCGGGGCGCCGTCCGGCGGGTCCAGCAGCGCCCAGCGGACCGTGGCGGAGAACACGAAGTCGTAGTCGGCCACGCAGCTGGGCAGGACCACGTCGCTCACGCGCTCCTCCTGGCGTGGGGCCGTCGGAATGGGAAGATCCGGCTCCAGCATGAGTTCGCGCGGGAACTCCTCGCTGTCCCGCCCGATCACCCGGTGGACCAGCACGGCTACGGCGACCAGCAAGGCACCCAGTGCGGGCCAGGCCCAGCGGGGCCAGTGCAAGGCGATTCCCGCGATGACGAGGATCAGCCCGGACAACAGAGTGACGAAGACGGTCATGGTCTTGCGACCCGAGCTCATCACGTTTCCTCCCCCGGAGAGTGGTGTCACACGGCGGAGCCCAGGTCATCGAGCCCCTGAGCCGAATTGATCTTCTGAAGCAGACTGGCGCCCACACCGCCACGGCTCGCGGAGGCGTTCCGGCCCGACCGTTCCCACTCGCGCGCGACCCGGTAGAGGGTGCCGAGCGCCGCAGGAGCGTGTCCGCACGCCGTGACCAGCACGTTCAGCAGCCGGTCTCGGTCCGGGGCGGCCGTACCGCCGGCGAACCAGCGCTCCGCGTAAGGGCGCCAGTCGTCGACGGAGACCCGCCGGAACACCACCGCCCAGCCATACGTGAGCCCGTCCCGCACATCGCGCGCGCCCAACGAGCCGACGGGGGAGGTGAGTTCGAGGAAAAGGGTGAGATCCCTCTCCCAGCGCCCGTCGGCCAGATCGCGTCCGATGCGCTGGAGGAGCAGGCGGTACATGAGGTGGTCGGTGCGGGTGAAGCCGAGCAGCGCGGTGCGGGCGGTGGCGGCGGCCTGGCCGGAGGCCCGCCGGTCGAGATGGTGCAGACGCACCAGTGCCTGATGCGGGTGGGTGCGCCGCATGGCCTCCGAGCAGACCAGGACGAGTACCTGCTTGAGGTTCTGCGGCAGGTGGCGGTTGGTCGACCACTCGTAGATCTGGCGGCGGAACACCTGGCCGAACCGCTCGTGCGCGAGGCCGTGCACCAGGGCCTGCGCCGCGTCGGGGATGAGCCGGGCCTCGCCGCTGTCGCGGGTCCACGACTCGGCGAGCCGGAGCAGGTCCTGGGGCCGCCCGGACGCCTGGCAGTGCTCCGCGAACCGGGCTATCACCGGGCTGTGTGCCTCCTGGTCGAGCTGGGGCCAGGCCACGCACTCACCGACCCATCGGCTGAGCTGCTCGCTCAGGTCGGGAAAGTACGTACGGAAGTGCACACGGACGGCGTGGTCGTACTGCTGGGTCCGGAACCGCACACAGCCGTCGTCCCCGGTCTCCGCACCCAGCGCGGTCAGCTCCGCGTTCAGGTCGGTGTGCTCCAGCCGCGGCCGTTCGTCGGGGGGATGCGCCAGTGTGCGCAGCAGCGTCGAAGCGGCATGGAAGACCGTGGCGGGTGTGGACCCGTGGAACATGGCCAGCGCGAGCAGAAGCGCCCGCTCCCGGCCCGCGCCATGGGCGGCGATGTCGGCCGCGACCCGGGCGCTGTGGTCCGCGAGCCGTTCGAGAGCCGCATCGCGCCAGCCCGCGAAGCCCCCCGCCGTCCCGTCGTCCCGCAGCCGCCGGATGCGGTCGGCCAGGTCGGCGACGTCGCGCAGCGGCGCCTGCGTCAGGTAGGTGGTGAGTCCGGGGGAGTTCAGGTCGGCCGCCGCCGGGCGGATGTCGGCGCGCTGGAGGTGGCGGGCGAGCACCTCACCGGCCGACGGCCGTCCTATCTCCACCGTGTAGGGCAGCAGATCGCTTCGCTGCAGGTAGGCGAGGTGGTACGGGAGCACCATGGCCAGATGGGCACCGTGTTCGGCCAGTTTGGCGTGGAAGGCGTGCAGTCGGTCCTGGACGGAGAGGTAGCGCGTCTCGTCGGCCACCGACAGGTCCAGGAGCAGCCGGTCGCCCGCGGACACGGTGACCGCCTCCAGCGTGGACCCCTCGTCGTCCTCGGTGTCGGGCAACTCGTAGAAGCCGCCCTTTCCCGCCGGGAGTTCGTGCAGCAGGGTCAGCGCGGTGGCCCGTCTCCCGGCCCCCGTCGGCCCCGCGATCAGTACCATCGAGCCCTGGTCGAGCAGGTCGCGGGCCTCACGCATGCGCGGCGGGGCCACGAACCGCTCGTACAGCCGTGTGCGGGCGTCCTCGGCGATGCTCCGGCGGTCGGGCCCTGTTCGGGACCGGACCCGCTCCGCGGCTGCCGCCAGGAAGAAGTTGAGCTGGGCTCCTTCGCCGGTGTGGACGCCTCCACTGGCCTCGTTGATGTACGCGCCCAGGTACTCGCTCACCAGCCGGTCCCGGCCGTGTCGGAGCCGTTGATCTGATCGCCGGAGCCGGTGTGCATCGGGCCGTGCGACTCGTTGACGAAGGTGCCGACATCACCGTTGACGTTGCCGATTCCGCCCCGCTGCCCCTTGGTGCGCACCTCCGGACGTGCCGTTCGGGGCTCCGGCCGTCGGTCGGCTGTCCGGCGCCGGTCGAGCGCGGCCAGCTCCGGCACCTGCCGGGCCAGCCGGTCGCCGATCCGGGCGAGGTCCGTGTCGGCGGTACGGGTGGAGACCATCCGCTCGTACTGGCAGTCGGCGAGCCCCGCCAGGGACTTCGGCAGGCGGCGCCGGTCGAGCTGCTCCATGTGCCGCCCCATCAGGACCGGAACGACCAGCACGCCCGAGGTGAATGCCTCCTCGATCTCGCGCCGAACCCAGTCCCGCGGATTCTGCAGCGCCCTTCGGGCCGGCCGCTTGCGGTCCGGGCAGTCCATCCACCCCGGGCCGATGAGCGCGATCAGCACGCGGCAGCGGCGGACGCCGTCGATCAGGGCGTCGTTGGCGTCGGCGCCCAGGTCGATCGACTTCTGGGCGCGGAAGATGCTCTCCGTGCCGAACCGGGCCGACAGCTGGGTGTCGCAGATGTAGGCGGCCTCCTTGCCGCCGCCGTGGGTGCGGTAGTTGAGGAAGAGCTCGTGCACGGGACTGTCCCTTCGACGGATTGTCCGAGCTGTCCTTGCCGTTCGTGGGCTCACGGGTGCTTCACGGCGCGGGGTGCAGCGCCGCGCTGAGCCGAGGGGTCAGGGCGCGCACCCGGGCATTGCGGGAGTGCCGCCCGAGCACCCTGGCCAGGCGGCGCAGATCGGCCGCGATGGTCGCCGAACCCACGGCCCCCGCGCTCGGAAGCGCCTCGGCCGTGATGTCGCAGGCGTGGTCGATTTCGCCCGCCGCCGCGTGGGCGAGCGCGCGCCGTACCCCGTACCGCGAGCGGGTGCGCAACGCGTGCGCGGGAATCCGGGCGGTCTCCCGGTCGAGCAGCTCGGCCGCCCGCTGCGGCCTGCCCAGGTCGTACAGGCACCACCCGGTGAACATCTCCACCACGTCCGGTACGTGTGACGCGCCCAGCACTGGCGCCTCGGAGTTGCGCGCGTCCAGGGCCAGCAGCTCCCGGGCGCGGTCCAGGCTGCGCAGGGTCGCGCCGTGGTCGCCGTGGGCGGCGAGGCACTGGGCCAGATGCTGAGCGGCGAGGCCGCGAACCCGGGGCGGCGCCCCACTGTCCAGCGCCCGTGCCGCCAGCTCCAGGGCCTGCGCCGTGTCGCCGCCGTACAGGCAGATCAGTGAACGCCGCACCAAGGCGTACGACGCCAGGGTGGTGTCGTCTCCGCCCCGCGCCAGCTGGACGGCGCGGTCCGTCCACCACAGCGCCGCGCAGTCGTCGCCCGCCTCCTGCGCCATCCATCCGGTGTACTCGGCGTACCGGGACGCCAGAACGAGCAGATCCCGCCGGGTACGGGTGCCCGCACGGGCCGCCAGCTGCTCCAGCGAGTGCGCCTGGGCGATCAGCGAGGGCAGGACACTGCCCGGGCCGGCCGCCTGGCCGATCCGGCGGAACTGGTCGAACAGCACCCGGGACGCCTCCACGAGCGTGGCGGCCCCGGTCTCGACCGCCAATTGCTCCTCGCCCACCCGGAGCGAGAGGACGGAGGCGGCCCCCGCGGCCATGACACTGCGGCGTTTGACGGGCTGGAAGGAGCTGGTGCCGTCCTTGTCCAGGTACATCAACCACACCTCTTCGTCGGGACCGGGCACGGGCAGCGGCCTGCCGGAGACCACCGGTTCAAGGAGCCGGGCCAGCTGGCCCCCGGCCTTCAGCTCGGTGTCGCACAGCCGTGCCAGCTCGGGGCTGGGGCGTTTGAGACCGCGTTCGACCTTGCTCAGCTGGGCCTTGCTGTAGTGCACGCGCCTGCCCAGCTGTTCGAGGGAGAACTGCGCCTCCAGGCGCCTGCGGCGAAGTTCCTGCCCGAAGTCCTGCGGGTGCTCCTGCACTGCGACCTCCGTCGCTCTCCGTCCGGGCGGCCGGAGGCAACGCGCATCAGCGTGCGGCAACCGGCACGTCGGAACAAGGCGAATCGGGACGTTTCCCGTTTCCTCTCCGGGAGCGAACAGCAAGCCGCCCGGGCTGTCGAGAGGGTCCCCGGCCGTGCCGTCCGGACCGTCGGGGCGGCGCCTGTGTCAGTGGGGTCTGGTAGGAATTTGGCTGTGAGCAGCGACAACGAGAAGGCGGGCGGGGGCGCCGGCGAGGGTGGGGCGGAGCAGCTCGCGCTCATTCGGGAGACCGTGCGGCAGGCCAAGGTGCCCAAGGCCAAGCCGCGCACCTGGCGGGGTGCGGCGCTGGCCGAGGCGCTGCCGGTGGCGCGGGTGGTGGTCGACAAGGGGGGCGTCCACCTCGACCGGCTCTTCGACTACGCCGTGCCCAAGGAGCTGGACGCCGACGCGCAGCCGGGGGTGCGGGTGCGGGTGCGGTTCGGCGCCGGGGCGCGCCAGGTGCGCGACGGGCGCCGCGAGGGCGGCGGCCTGATCGACGGCTTCCTCGTCGAGCGGATCGCCGCGTCCGACTACTCGGGCCCCCTCGCCGCCCTGGCCGGCGTCGTCTCGCCGGAGCGCGTGCTCGGCCCCGGCATGCTGGCCCTCACCCGTGCGGTCGCCGACCGGTACGCGGGCGGTCTCGCCGACGTGCTCCAACTGGCGATCCCGCCGAGGAACGCACGGGCGGAGTCCAAGCCCTCGCCCCCGCCGCCCCCGACACCGCCCGCCCCCGACCCGGCGACCTGGGGGCGGTACGGGAACGGACCGGCGTTCCTGGAGGCGCTGGCCGCGGGCGGGGCGCCGCGCGCCGTCTGGACCGCGCTGCCCGGACCGTCCTGGGCCGACGAGATCGCGCGGGCCGTCGCGGCCACCCTCTCCGGCGGGCGCGGCGCACTGGTCGTGGTGCCCGACGGGCGCACCGCGGGCCGGGTCGACGCCTCCCTGACCGCGCTCCTGGGCGAGGGGCGGCACGCCCTGCTGACCGCCGAGTCCGGCCCCGAGAAGCGCTACCGGCAGTGGCTCGCCGTGCGGCGCGGCTCGGTGCGGGCCGTGGTCGGCACCCGCGCCGCGATGTTCGCCCCGGTCGAGGACCTCGGCCTGGTGGTGATCTGGGAGGACGGCGACTCCAGCCACAGCGACGACCACGCGCCGTTCCCGCACGTGCGCGAGGTCCTCGAACTGCGCGCCGCCCACGACAAGTGCGCGTTCCTGCTGGGCAGCACGAGCTGTACGGTCGAGGCCGCCCAGCTGGTCGAGAGCGGCTGGGCGGCGCCGCTGGTCGCCGACCGCGCCACGGTCCGGGCCGCGGCCCCGCTGGTGCGCACGGTCGGGGACGGCGAGCTGGCCCGCGACGAGGCGGCCCGCGCCGCCCGGCTGCCCAGCCTCGCCTGGCAGGCCGTGCGCGAAGGGCTCAAGAGCGGCCCGGTGCTGGTCCAGGTGCCCCGGCGCGGGTACGTACCCCGCCTCTCCTGCGAGCGCTGCCGTACGCCCGCCCGCTGCCGCCACTGCTCCGGCCCCCTGGAGGCCCCGGACCAGCGGGAGCTGCGGTGCGGGTGGTGCGGACGGGGCGAGCCCGACTGGCACTGCACGGAGTGCGGCGCGGTCCGGCTGAGGGCGAACGTGGTGGGGGCGCGGCGGACGGCGGAGGAGCTCGGCCGAGCGTTCCCGGCGGTGCCGGTGCGCACGTCGGGGCGCGACCACGTGCTGGACGCGGTGCCCGGCCGGCCCGCCCTCGTCGTCTCCACCCCGGGTGCCGAGCCGGTCGCCGAGGGCGGTTACGCGGCGGCGCTGCTCCTCGATGGCTGGGCGATGCTCGGGCGACCCGACCTGCGGGCGGGGGAGGAGGCGCTGCGGCGCTGGATCACGGCGGCCTCGCTGGTGCGCGGCCAGGACGAGGGCGGCACAGTGGTGATCGTCGCCGAACCGACGCTGCGGCCCGTCCAGGCCCTGGTCCGCTGGGACCCGGTCGGCCACGCCCTGCGCGAACTGGCCGAGCGGGCCGAGCTGGGCTTTCCGCCGGTGTCCCGGATGGCGGAGGTCCTCGGTCGTCCGGAGGCGGTGGAGGCGTTCCTCGCGGGCGCCCAACTGCCCCCCGATTCGCAGGTGTTGGGGCCGGTCCCGGTGCCGGTCACCGAGCCGGGCCGGGCCCGGCGCCCCGGCGCGCCCCCCGTCGGCGAGGTGTGGGAGCGGGCCCTGGTGCGGGTCCCGCCGGGCAGTGGCTCGGCGCTGGCCGCCGCCCTGAAGACCGCGCAGGCGGGCCGCCTCGCCCGGGGCGGCGGCGACCCCGTACGGATCAGGGTGGACCCGCCGGACATCGGCTGACCGGGGCACCGCGCGCCGGGCGAGCCGCCCTCGGCCCGTACGGTTCGAGCCGTCGTCGGCCCGTACGCGCGGAGGGCTGCGCCGTGCGGCGCACTTGTCCGCCCCCGGCAGCCCCTGCGCCCGTACGCGCGGAGGGCTGCGCCGCCCCCCCAGCCCACCCCGTGCCGCCCGCCCCGCCCGGAGGGCCGCCCCGCAGACGGGTGCCCCCGGCGCGCACGAGGGCGTCGAGGGCACGGAAGGGCGGGCGGGGCCGGGGTGTGCGGGGCGGCCCGGCGGGCGGGCGTGGGGTCAGCCGTTGCGCGGGCCCGGGAAGGCCGTGGTGCGGGCCTCCTCGCGCAGGGACTGGCTGGACGCCGTCGGCTGCGGCGGCATCGAGCGGGCCGCGGGCACCGCCGGGATCCCGGCGGGGACCGGCAGTGTGCGCGTCACGGCCGGCTCGGCCGGGCGCTCGGCCTCGGCGGTCTGGGCCGCGGCGCGGCGCGCCCCGTAACGCCGGTGCACCGCCTGCTTGGTGACGCCGAGCGCGGACCCCACCGCGTCCCACGAGAAGCCCAGGGAGCGGTCGAAGTCCACGGCGGCGGTCACCAGGGTCTCGACGCTGTCCCGCAGCTCCTGGGCGAGCCGGACGGTCGGGGCGGGGGCCCTGCCGTAGACGACGAAGCCCGTGGACGGGCCGGAGCGGCGCGGGCGGTAGACGTTGCCGAGCTGTGCGGTGAGGGTGCGCAGCGCGTCCACCTGCCGGCGGACCCGCTCGATGTCCCGCACCAGCAGGTGCAGACTGGCCCGTGCCTGGGCGTCGTGGGTTGCGTGGTCGGCCATGAACAAGCCTCTCGGACCGGCGTTGTTGAAAAGGGGATCGGGCCGCACGCGCGGCCCCTACGGTCAATCTCTCTTGACCAACGCGCTACCTGCTCTTGTGGTCACGCTGCGGGGGCGTATGGGCATATGCACAGGGCGCGCGGGGCCGCGTACGCCCCTGCCCCCGCCGTGCCAGGCCAACCACGCGGACGGCACACCCGGACCGCACACCCGGACCGCACACCCGGACCGCACACCCGGACCGCGGGGCGCACCCGGGCGGCACGGCCCGGCGTACGGCCGGGACGCCCAACCGACGGGCCGGGGCACCGAATAGACTGGGCGTCGCTCTCTACAAAGCGAGGTATCCCCCAGTGAAGCTCGTCTTCGCAGGCACCCCCGAGGTCGCCGTTCCCGCCCTGGACGCCCTGATCGCCTCCGGCCGGCACGAGGTCGCCGCCGTGGTGACCCGGCCCGACGCGCCCGCCGGGCGCGGCCGTCGGCTGGTGGCCAGCCCCGTCGCCCAGCGCGCCGAGGAGGCCGGCATCGAGGTGCTGAAGCCGGTGAAGCCGCGCGACGAGGACTTCCTGGCCCGGCTGCGCGAGATCGCCCCCGACTGCTGCCCGGTCGTCGCCTACGGGGCGCTGCTGCCGCAGGTGGCACTCGACATCCCGACGCACGGCTGGGTCAATCTGCACTTCTCGCTGCTCCCCGCCTGGCGCGGCGCGGCCCCCGTCCAGCACGCGCTGATGGCGGGCGACGAGATCACCGGCGCCTCGACCTTCCAGATCGAGCGGGGCCTGGACTCCGGTCCGCTGTACGGGACGGTGACCGAGGTCGTCCGCTCCACCGACACCAGCGGCGACCTGCTGACCCGGCTCGCCTTCGCCGGTTCCGGTCTGCTCGCGGCGACCATGGACGGGATCGAGGACGGCACCCTCAAGGCCGTGCCGCAGCCCGCCGACGGGATCACCCTCGCCCCGAAGATCACCGTCGAGGACGCGCAGATCGACTGGTCCGCCCCGGCGCTGCGGGTCGACCGCGTGGTGCGCGGCTGCACCCCGGCGCCCGGCGCCTGGACGGTCTTCCGCGGCGAGCGGCTCAAGCTCGTCCAGGCGGCGCCGGTCCCGGACCGCACCGACCTGGCGCCGGGCGAGCTGTCGGCGGGCAAGAACAACGTGTACGTGGGCACCGGCTCGCACGCCGTGGAGCTGCTCTGGGTGCAGCCGCAGGGCAAGAAGCCGATGAAGGGCGCCGACTGGGCGCGCGGGGTGCGCATCGCCCCGGGTGAACACGTGGCCTGAACGGTCGTAGGCTGGTCGGGTTCGCACCATCTGACCAGCGGAGCACCTTCCACGTGAACGACCAGCCACGTACCCGTCCCCAGAACGGCGGCCGTCCCCAGGGCGGCGCGGGCAAGGGCGGCGGCAAGCCCTACCGCCGCCCCAAGAAGGACCCGGTCCGCATCCTGGCCTTCGAGGCGCTGCGCGCCGTCGACGACCGGGACGCGTACGCCAACCTCGTCCTGCCCCCGCTGCTGCGCAAGGCCCGCGAGGGCGGCGGCTTCGACGCGCGCGACGCGGCGCTCGCCACCGAGCTCGTCTACGGCACGCTGCGCCGCCAGGGCACCTACGACGCGGTCATCGCGGCGTGCATCGACCGCCCGCTGCGCGAGGTGGACCCGCCGGTGCTCGACGTGCTGTCGCTCGGCGCCCACCAACTGCTCGGCACCCGCATCCCCAGCCACGCGGCGGTCTCCGCCAGCGTGGAGCTGGCCCGGGTGGTGCTCGGCGACGGGCGGGCCAAGTTCGTCAACGCCGTGCTGCGCAAGATCGCGGCGGACGACCTGGACGGCTGGCTGGAGAAGGTCGCGCCCTCGTACGAGGAGGACGCCGAGGAGCATCTCGCCGTGGTGCATTCGCATCCGCGATGGGTCATCTCGGCGCTCTGGGACGCGCTGGGCGGGGGCCGCGCCGGTATCGAGGACCTGCTGGAGGCCGACAACGAGCGGCCCGAGGTGACCCTGGTGGCCCGCCCCGGACGGTCCACCACCGATGAGCTGATGGCCGCGCTCGGCGAGGACGGCGGGCTGCCCGGCCGCTGGTCGCCGTACGCGGTGCGGATGGCCGAGGGCGGCGAGCCGGGCGCGCTGGAGGCCGTCCAGGACGGCCGGGCCGGAGTCCAGGACGAGGGCAGCCAGCTGGTCGCCGTCGCACTCGCGAACGCCCCGATCGAGGGCCGGGACGAGCGCTGGCTGGACGGCTGCGCCGGTCCCGGCGGCAAGGCGGCGCTGCTCGCCGCGCTGGCCGCCGGGCGCGGGGCGGCGCTGCTCGCCTCCGAGAAGCAGCCCCACCGCGCCCGCCTGGTCGAACGCGCCCTCGCCGGCAACCCCGGCCCGTACCAGGTGATCGCCGCCGACGGCACCCGGCCGCCGTGGGGGCCCGGCTCCTTCGACCGGGTCCTGATGGACGTGCCGTGCTCGGGCCTCGGCGCGCTGCGCCGCCGCCCCGAGGCCCGCTGGCGCCGCCGCCCCGAGGACCTGGAGGGCTTCGCGCCGCTCCAGCGGGCGCTGCTGCGCGAGGCTTTGGCGGCGGTCCGCGTGGGCGGTGTGGTGGGGTACGCGACCTGCTCGCCGCACCTCGCCGAGACCCGGATCGTGGTGGACGACGTGCTCAAGGGCCGCGGCGGCGCCCCCGTCGAGGCCGAGTGGATCGACGCGCGCCCGCTGATGCCGGGCGTGGCGGGCCTGGGCGAGGGCCCCGACGTACAGCTGTGGCCGCATCTGCACGGCACGGACGCCATGTACCTGGCGCTGCTGCGGCGCACGGCCTGAGACGGCGGGCCCGGGGCGCCGCGCCCCGGGCCCGTCCGTTCACCGCGGAGCCGCCCGGTTCATCCGGGGGCCTCTTCGGCCGCCGGTGCCGGTTCCTCCTCCGGGCGGCGCCCCGGCCGGTGCGGCCACCACACCCGGTGGCCCACGTCCAGGAACAGGGACGTGACCAGGACCGAGCGGACCACGAAGGTGTCCAGCAGCACGCCGAGCGCCACCGCGAAGCCGATCTCGGCGAACGCCGTCATCGGCAGGGTGCCCAGGACCGCGAAGGTGCCCGCGAGCACCAGGCCCGCCGAGGTGATCACGGCGCCGGTGGCGGCCAGAGCGGTGACCACACCGCGCCGGGTGCCCCGCCGGGCGGCCTCCTCGCGGATGCGGGTGGACAGGAAGATGTTGTAGTCGATGCCCAGCGCGACCAGGAAGACGAAGACGAACAGCGGGAAGTCGGTGGACTCGCCCGCGTAGTCGAAGAGGTGCCGGAAGGCGAGGGCGCTGATGCCGAGCGCCGCCGCGAACGACAGCACCACCGTCGCGATCAGCAGCAGCGGTGCGACCAGCGCCCGCAGCAGGATCCCGAGGACGCACAGCACCACCAGCAGGACGAGCGGGATGACCAGCTTGTTGTCGTGCGTGGTGGCGCGCTCCATGTCGAGGACCGCCGCCGTGCCGCCGCCCACCTTGGCGTCCGCGTCCGGCACCGCGTGGACCGCCTCCCGTACCCGCTCGACGGTCCGGTGCGCGGCGGCGCTGTCCGGCCGGGCCGTCATGGTGGCTTCCAGGAGCACCTTGCCGTCGTGCTCGGCGGCGGTGCCCGGCGGTACGCCGACGGAAGCGGGCACGACGCCGGGGGTGCCCGCGACGGCCCGGCCCACCTCGGCGGCCCGGCCCGCCGAGGCCACCACGACCAGCGGATCGCCGGTGCCCGCCGGGAAGTACCGGGCCTGCACCTCCTGGCCCACGATCGAGTCCGGGCGCCCGGTGAAGGAGTCCGCGTTGCTCAGCCCGTCCGCCTTGAGTTGGAGCAGGCCGAGCGAGCAGGCGGCGAGCACCACGGCCGTCGTCACCCAGACCGTACGGGGCCGGGCCGCGATCCTGGCGCCCACCCGCGCCCACACCCCGTGCGCCGTCGGGTCGGGGGAGCCGTACACGGGCCTGGCGGGCCAGAAGATCCAGCGGCCGAAGACCACCAGCAGGGCCGGGAAGAGCGTGAGCATGGCGAGCAGCGCCACCCCCACCCCGATCGCGGCGACCGGGCCCAGGCCCTTGGTGGAGTTCATCTCGGCCACCAGCAGCACCAGCATGCCGAGGATCACGGTGGCGCCGCTGGCGAGCACGGCGGGTCCGGCCCGGTGCAGGGCGCGGGCCATCGCCTCGTGCCGGTCCTCATGGCGGCGCAGCTCCTCGCGGTAGCGCGAGACCAGCAGGAGCGCGTAGTCGGTGCCCGCGCCGAAGACCAGGACGGTGAGGATGCCCGCGCTCTGGCCGTTGACGGTCAGGCCCGCGTGCCGGGCCAGCAGATAGATCACCGCCTGCGCGGCGGAGAGCGCCCACACCACGGAGACCACCGGCACCAGCAGCAGCGTCGGACTGCGATAGGTGATCAGCAGCATCACGACCACCACGGCCAGGGCCGACAGGAGCAGGGTGGAGTCGATGCCGGAGAACGCCTTGGCGAAGTCCGCCGAGGTGCCGCCGGGCCCGGTGATGTGCACCTGGAGGCCGTCGGCGCCGGTGCCGGACCGGTCGCGGAGCCGGTCGACGGCGTCGGCGATGTGGTTCCAGCCGTTCTTGTCCATCTTGACCGGTACGAGGATCTGCGCGGCCGAGGCGCCGGGGTCGAACCGCGGGCCCTGGACGCGGGCGCCCTGGATGCCGTCCGCGGTCAGCGCCCGCATCGCCGCCGCGTCCGCGCCGATCTTCTGCCGGTCGGCCGCGGTGAGGCCGCCCTCGCGCGCGTAGACGACGATCGCGGGGACCTCCTCGGGTCTGAACGCCTTGGCCGATTCGACGACTTGGGTGGACTCGGCGCTGCCGGGCAGCCAGGAGCTCGCGTCGTTGTCCTGGGCGTCGGTGAGCTTCTGGGCGAGCGGGAAGGCGACCACCACGACGATCAGCCAGAGCGCCAGGACGACCCATTTGGTGCGGCGACCGCAGACCAGCCAAGCCGCCCCGCGCCGGCCCGGAACCGGCGCGGGGCCGCCCGGGTGCCCCGCGGTGCCGGGCTGGCGCGTGCGTGCGTCGGACATGACGTCCCCCAGGGCCCCGCCGGTGCGGGGTGCCGCTCCCGAAAATGGCCTGAAACATCAGGATTGCACGGAGCGTCCCGGTCCGGCGAGCCGTAGGAGAGACGTAGGTCTCGCCTCCCGGGGGCTTCGAGTCCGTACCGTGGCAGGCAAGTGGTGCGAGGCATGGCAGGCTTGGGGCATGGCTCAGATCAACCCCAGCATCCTCTCCGCCGACTTCGCGCGGCTCGCCGACGAGGCCAAGGCCGTCGAGGGCGCCGACTGGCTGCACGTGGACGTCATGGACAACCACTTCGTGCCCAATCTGACGCTCGGCGTGCCGATCGTGGAGTCCCTGCGCCGGGCGACCGGGACGCCGCTGGACTGCCATCTCATGATCGAGGACCCGGACCGCTGGGCCCCGCAGTACGTCGAGGCGGGCGCGGGATCGGTCACCTTCCACGCGGAGGCCGCCGCCGCGCCCGTGCGGCTCGCGCGGGAGATCCGGGCCAAGGGGGCGCGGGCGTCGATGGCGCTGAAGCCCGCCACCCCGATCGAGCCCTTCGAGGACCTGCTGCCCGAGCTGGACATGCTGCTGATCATGACGGTGGAGCCCGGATTCGGCGGCCAGGCGTTCCTGGACGTGATGCTCCCCAAGATCCGCCGCACCCGGGAGCTGATCTCCAAGCACGGCCTCGAACTGTGGCTCCAGGTCGACGGCGGAGTCTCGGCGACGACCATCGAGCGCTGCGCGGAGGCGGGCGCGGACGTGTTCGTGGCCGGTTCCGCCGTGTACGGGGCGAACGACCCGGCCGACGCGGTGCGTACCCTGCGCTCCATGGCGGAACGGACGACGGCCACCGCCCCATGGGCATGCGGCCACTGAGCCACGGCTCGGTGAACGCGGCCCTCCGGGGCTGATCAAGGACCGCTGGATCTGACAGGATGAACAGCGAGTCCAGAGTGTGAACAGCAGTGAGGAGATCGCGGTGTCTGCAATGTCGGCGGGTCGGTCAGCCCTGCGGATGGGACCCGCGGAGCTGGTGCAGGCGGCGGCGATGGCCCGCCGCTTCTATCTGGAGGGCAAGTCCAAGATCCAGATCGCCGAGGAGTTCGGCGTGAGCCGCTTCAAGGTGGCCCGGGTCCTGGAGACCGCCCTGGAGCGCGACCTGGTGCGGATCGAGATCCGCGTACCGGCGGAGCTGGACGCGGAGCGCTCCGACGCGCTGCGCGCCCGGTACGGCCTGCGGCACGCGGTCGTGGTCGAGTCCCCGGAGGCGGGCGAGGACGAGTCGTCGCCCGACCCGGAGAACCTCGGCGAGGTCGCCGCCGACCTGCTCGGCGAGCTGGTCAGCGAGGGCGACGTGCTGGGTCTGGCCTGGGGCCGGTCCACCATCCACATGGCCGCCGCCCTGGACCGGCTGCCGCCCTGCACGGTGGTCCAGCTGACCGGTGTGTACGACGCGGGCACCGCCGAGCGCGGCTCGGTCGAGGCGGTCCGGCGGGCCGCCCAGGTCTCCGGCGGCGACGCCCACCCCATCTACGCGCCGATGCTGCTGCCGGACGCCGCCACCGCCGCGGCCCTGCGCAACCAGACCGGTATCGCCCGCGCCTTCGAGTACTTCGACAAGGTGACCGTCGCGGCCGTCTCCATCGGCTCGTGGGAGCCGGGCATCTCCACCGTGCACGACATGCTCACCGACGAGGAGCGGGCGCACTACGCCTCGCTCGGGGTCGCCGCCGAGATGTCCGCGCACCTCTTCGACGCCGACGGCCGCCGGGTCGGGCGCGACCTGGGCGAGCGCTGCATCACCGTCGAGGCCGACCGGCTGCGCCGCATCCCCGAGGTGGTGGCCATCGCGGGCGGCCAGCGCAAGGCGTCCGCGATCGACGCGGTGCTCCGCTCGGGCCTGGTGACCAGCCTCGTCACGGACACCTCGGCCGCCGACTTCCTGCTCAACGAGACGGGCCCGCAGCCCAGGCCCGCGCTGGACCGCGCGGACCCGGACGGCGAGTAGCGGCCCCGGCCGGTACGGCCGGCCGGGTCACTCGAGGCCGTAGACGCGCCGGGCGTTGCCCCCCGCGAGCAGGGCGGCGACCCGGTCGGCGTCCGCGGGTGACCAGGCGCCGGAGGCGGTCCACTGCCCGAGCAGCTCGTCGAGCCCCTCGGTGAACAGCCGCGCGCCCACCACGTACAGCTCGGGCAGGCCGTAGGCGTCGGTGGAGAACAGGAGCTTGCCGAACGGGGTGAGCTCCAGCATCTCCGCCAGCACCGCGGCGGCCCGCGCGCCGGTGTGGCTCAGGGTGAGGCCCATGTCCGCGTACACGTGCGGATACACATGGGCGAGATAGGCCGCGTTGCGGTGGTACGGGTAGCCGTGCAGCAGGATCAGCGGGGAGCCGGGGCGGCGGGTGGCCCGGATGAAGTCGGTCAGCAGCAGCGGATCGCAGCGGTGCAGCCGTAGGTCCGGGTCGCCGAAACCGGTGTGGATCTGGAGCGGCAGCCGGGTGGCCACCGCCGACCACAGCAGATGGCGCAGCAGCACCGGATCCTTCACACGGTCGTCCACCGGACGTTTTTTCAGCCATTTCGCGGCGGCCTCGCGGACGTCGGCGAGCTCCGGCGGCTCCGGCGGAAGGTCCAGGCCGTAGCGGTAGGCGGCGACCGACTTGAAGCCCACGGCCGTGGCCGCCGCCGCCCGCACGCCCGCCGCCAGCTCCGCCAGGAAGGTGTCCGCGTCCCGCGTCCGGTCGGCGGTCAGCTCGGCCAGCCGCTCCAGGCGCACGACCTCGTGGACCGGGGCGCCGCTCAGCCCGGCCAGCTCGGCCGGTCCCGTGAGCTCGCCCGGTATCCCGGTGTCCATCAGGTACGCGCCGATACCGCTGCCCCGCAGCAGCAGCCGGGTCGCCTCGCGGGCGCCGAGCTCGCGGCGGCGCGCCAGATAGCGCTCCGGCGGGCAGTGCGGATCGAGCCCGAGCAGCGGCGGGCACCAGCGGCGCACCGCGAACCCGAGCTGGGTGTCGAGGAAGCTGGTCCCGGCCGCGGCGGGCCCGGGTGCCTCGGTCAGGAACGACTCGAAGGCGGCGAGGTCCGGGTCGCCGCGCAGCACGCCGTGGCAGTGGTGGTCCACGAGCGGGACCGTGCCGTACGCCATCTCAGTACCGCCCCCGGGTCGCTTCCGCGACCTCCTGCGGGGACTTGCCGTCGAAGAGGGCGGCCTCCGCGTGGCGGACCGCCGCGAACGCCTCGAAGAGCGGATCGCCCATCGCCTCGCGCAGCACGGCGGAGGCGGTGAAGTGTTCGAGGGCCGCGGGCAGCGAGGCGGGCAGCCGCGGCCGGCCGCCGACCACGGCGGGGTCGCCCGAGACCGGCCCGGGCAGCGACGCCTTCGCGTCCAGGCCCGCCAGGCCCGCCGCGAGCACCGCGCCCACCGCGAGGTACGGATTGGCCGCGGCGTCGAAGCACTTGACCTCGGCGTTGGCGGCGGCCGGGTCGCCGGGGACACCGGGGATGAAGCGGAGGGCGGCCTCCCGGTTCTCCGGCCCCCAGCACTGGAACGCGCCGGCCCAGCGGGAGGGTTCCAGGCGGAGGTAGCTGGCGGGGGAGGGGGCGCCCACCGCGCAGAGCGCGGGCAGGGCCGCAAGGACGCCCGCCAGGAACGACTCGGCGGTGGCCGTCATGGCGAACGGGCCGTCACCGCCGTCGCACAGGTTGCGCCCGTCCTGCCAGAGGCTGAGGTGCAGATGGCCGCCGTTGCCGACGCCGCCGGGGGCGACCACCGGGCCGAAGTAGGGGGTGAGCCCGTGCTGGACGGAGACCGCGCGGACCGTCTCGCGCACCAGTACCGCCAGATCCGCGGCGCCCACCGGATCGCTGGGCGCCACCGACACCTCGAACTGGCCCTCGCTGTACTCGGGGTGGATCTGGAGCACATCCACGCCCTGCTCCAGCAGTGCGCCGAGCACATCGCCGACGTAGTCGGAGCGCTCCACCAGCCGGGCCATCCCGTACGCCGGACCGCCCAGCGACGGCGCCAGCATCCACTCCGTCTCGAAGCCCATCCGCAGGGACAGGCCCCGCTCGGCGGCCCGCTCGGTCATCCGGCGCGCGAACAGCCGCTGGCAGACGGGGTGTTCGGCGCCGTCCTTGGCGTACCGGTCGGCGGGCGCCCAGGCCCAGCCGGGCTGGGCGGCCAGGACGGTGAGCCGGTCCAGGTCCGGGAAGATCCGCAGATCGCCGTCGGGGCCGCCGCTGAACCGGCTCGCGGTGGCCGAGTCGTCCACCAGGAACGCGTCGAAGGACGGGGACATCCCGACCCCCCGCACCGCCACCGCGGGCAGCCGGGCCGCGGGCACCGCCTTCACCCGGGTGATCCCCGCGTTGTCCACGGAGGTCAGCGCCACCGCGCGGACCCCCTCGGCGACCAGCCTGGCCGCCTCCTGCCGGGCCCGCCGCGCCCGCTCCTCCACCTGCTCCGACCGCACTCGCTAGTCCCTCCCACCGCCCAGTGCGCGCACTGTGGCGACCGTGTCCGCCTCCGAGGCGCGTTTGTCCTCGCGGTAGCGCACTACCCGCGCGAACCTCAGTGTCACCCCCTCCGGGTACCGGGACGATCTCTGCACCCCGTCGAAGGCGATCTCGACGACGAGTTCCGGCCGTACCCGCACGCCCCACGGCTCCTCGGCCACCGCGAGCGCCCGCAGCCGCTCGGTCTGCCAGGCCAGCAGCGCGTCGGTGAGACCCTTGAAGGTCTTGCCCAGCATGGCGAAGGTGCCGTCCGGGCGGCGCGCGCCCAGGTGCAGGTTGGAGAGCCTGCCGGTGCGCCTGCCGTGGCCCCACTCGGCCGCCAGCACCACCAGGTCGAGGGTGTGCACCGGCTTCACCTTGAGCCAGGAGGCGCCCCGGCGGCCCGCCCCGTACGCCGAGTCCAGCGCCTTGACCACCACGCCCTCGTGCCCCCGCTCCAGGGTCAGGGCCGCGAACTCCCTGGCCGCCGCCCGCTGTTGGGGGTCGTCCGGATCCTCGACCACCGCCCGGCGCACCCGGTGGGGCCCGGCCGCGACCCGGGCGAGCTCCGCGCCGCGCTCCCGTACGCTCAGGTCCAGCAGATCGCGCCCGTCCACCGACAGCAGATCGAAAAAGACCGGAAACAGTGGCAACCGGTCCCGGGCGCCCGCCACGTCCAGCCGGGAGCCGACCCGGCCCGCGATGTCCTGGAACCGCCGGGGCCGCCCCGCCGGGTCCAGCGCGATCACCTCCCCGTCCAGCACCGCGCGCCGGGCCGTCAGCTCCCGGGCCGCCGCCACCACCTCGGGCAGCCGTGCGGTGATCTCGTCCAGCGTGCGGGTGAACACCCGCACCTCGTCGCCGTCCCGGTGCACCTGCACCCGGATGCCGTCCAGCTTCTCCTCCACCGCGCACGGGCCGAGCCGGTCGAGCGCCTCGTCCACGTCCTTCGCGGTCTGCGCCAGCATCGGCAGCACCGGGCGGCCCACGTCCAGCCGGAAGGCGGCCAGCGCGGCGGGCCCGTCGGTGAGCAGCGCGCGGGCCACCGCGCCGAGCGAGCCGCCGAGCATCACCGCGCGCCGGACGTCCGCCGCGTCCGCCCCCGTGGCCTCGGCCAGCCCCTCCACGGCCGCCGCGTCCAGCGCGCCCTGCCGGACCTCGCCGGTGATCAGGCCGGTCAGGAAGCGCTGCTCCTCGGCGGTCGCGGCGCCCAGCAGCTCCCCGGCCAGCCGCGTCCGGGCGGCGCCCGCGCCCTTGCCGGAGAGCGCCGCGACGGCTTCCAGTGCCGCGTCGACCTCCGCGACCGTGAGCGCGGGGCTCCCGGCGGGCGGCGGCGGGCTCTTCAGGGCCGCCCAGCCGAGCCCGGTGCGGCGCTGCGGGAGGCGTCCGGCGAGATAGGTCACGACCAGCGGCGCCTCGTCGGGGGAGGTGCGCCGGAAGAGCGCGGCCAGCAGTGCCGACTTCTCCGTACGGGAGGACGTCGCGGCGATCTCCCGGGAGGCGCGGGCCAGGTCGGCGAGGAGCATGGCCCCATCGTCACCCTGCTGGTTCGCGTCCGCAGGCCGGGAATGGCAGCATCGCCCCATGTTCACCAGGTCCGCCCGAATCACCGTCTCCGTGCTGCTCGCGTGCCTGGCGCTGCTGCTCACGGGGTGCGGGGGCAGCAAGAAACAGGATGTACGTCCCTCCGGAGCCACCGCGTCCGGCGCCGCCGCCACCCCCGGCTGGGCCAAGGGCATGGCCACGGTCCGCGCGGGCGCGCTGCCGCCCGAGGCCCAGCAGACGCTGAAGCTGATCGACCAGGGCGGCCCGTTCCCGTACGCCAAGGACGGCACGGTCTTCGGGAACTTCGAGAAGGCGCTGCCCAAGCAGCAGCGCGGCTACTACCACGAGTACACCGTCAACACCCCGAAGTCGCGCGACCGGGGCGCCCGGCGCCTGGTCACCGGGGGGAGCGGCGAGATCTACTACACCGGGGACCACTACAAGACCTTCAAGGCGGTGCTGCGATGACGGCCGATCCGTTCGACGCCGTACGGGCCGCCGGCTGGCACGTCGACGTCCTCGACCTCGCCGGGGTCACCGACCGGGCGGGCTTCATGGACCGCTGCGCGCGGGCCCTGCGGCTGCCCGAGTGGTTCGGGCGCAACTGGGACGCGCTGGCCGACTGCCTGGGCGACCCCGACTGGGGCCCGGCCGACCCGGGCCGGCTCCTGGTGGTGCGGCGCTGGCAGGGGTACGCGGCGGCCCGGCCCGAGGAGTGGCGGACCGCGAACGAGGTGCTGGACGAGGCGGCGGGCAGCGGCCCGGACGGCACGCTCTCCGTGGTCCTCGCGCTCGGCGACTTCGTATGATCGCACCAGAGCGCCGCCCGACCCCTGGATGATCGGTCCGGGCGGCGCAATCATACGAACATGGGACAATGAAGTACGTGCGTTTAGCCCCGGCTGAAATGCCTGGGGTCACTCCGATCGACTGGGATGTTCTGCACGTGCGTTTCCTCAACGACATCAAGCCGCCGTACGACCTGACGTACGACGATGTGTTCATGGTGCCGAGCCGCTCCGCGGTGGGCTCCCGCCAGGGCGTCGACCTGGCCTCGCCCGACGGCACGGGCACCACGATCCCGCTGGTCGTGGCCAACATGACGGCGATCGCCGGACGGCGGATGGCCGAGACGGTGGCCCGCCGCGGCGGCATCGTCGTCATCCCGCAGGACATTCCGATCGAGGTCGTCACCGACGTCATCACCTGGGTCAAGACGCGTCACCACGTGCTCGACACCCCGATCGTCCTCGCCCCCACGCAGACCGTGGCCGACGCGCTGGCCCTGCTGCCCAAGCGCGCCCACAACGCCGGTGTCGTCGTGGACGACGAGCAGCGCCCGGTCGGTGTCGTCACCGACCAGGACCTGACCGGCGTCGACCGCTTCACGCAGCTCTCCGAGGTCATGTCCAAGGACCTGCTGCTGCTCGACGCGGACATCGACCCGCGCGAGGCGTTCAACAAGCTCGACAACGCCAACCGCCGCTACGCCCCGGCCGTGGACAAGGACGGCCGCCTGGCCGGCATCCTCACCCGCAAGGGCGCCCTGCGCGCGACCCTCTACACCCCGGCCACCGACGCGCGCGGCAAGCTGCGCATCGCCGCCGCCGTCGGCATCAACGGCGACGTGGCGGGCAAGGCCAAGCAGCTCCTGGACGCCGGTGCGGACACCATCGTGGTGGACACCGCGCACGGCCACCAGGAGTCGATGATCGCCGCGATCAAGGCCGTGCGCGGCCTGGACCCGCAGGTCCCGATCGTCGCGGGCAACATCGTCGCCGCCGAGGGCGTGCGCGACCTCATCGAGGCCGGTGCCGACATCATCAAGGTCGGTGTGGGCCCCGGCGCCATGTGCACCACCCGGATGATGACGGGCGTGGGCCGCCCGCAGTTCTCCGCCGTCCTGGAGTGCGCCGCCGAGGCGAAGAAGTTCGGCAAGCACGTGTGGGCCGACGGCGGTGTCCGCCACCCGCGCGACGTCGCCATGGCGCTCGCCGCCGGTGCCTCCAACGTCATGATCGGCTCCTGGTTCGCCGGTACGTACGAGTCCCCGGGCGACCTCCAGCAGTCCGCCGACGGGCGGCTGTACAAGGAGTCCTTCGGCATGGCCTCCGCCCGCGCGGTCAAGAACCGCACGAGCGACGAGTCGGCCTACGACCGCGCCCGCAAGGCGCTGTTCGAGGAGGGCATCTCCACCTCGCGCATGTTCCTCGACCCGGCCCGGCCGGGCGTCGAGGACCTGATCGACTCGATCATCGCGGGCGTCCGCTCCTCCTGCACCTACGCGGGCGCGAGCTCGCTGGCGGAGTTCGAGGAGAAGGCCGTCGTGGGCATCCAGTCCGCCGCCGGTTACGCGGAGGGCAAGCCGCTGCACGCCAGCTGGAGCTAGCCGGCGAGGGGGTGGTTCCCCTTCGGCGGGTTCCGCGGGCCGGCGGGTGCCGGTCGCGCGGTTGTCCGCACCCCTGAACGACGGGCCCCCGCGCACAGCGCGGGGGCCCGTCGTCACAGCTGGGCCCGCAGTGCCCGCGCCACCGCCCCGGCGATCTTCCGGTGGCCGTCGTCGTTCGGATGCAGACCGTCCGCCAGGTCGGCCGCCGTCAGGAGGTCGCGTCCAGGAAGCACGTGGAGGCGGCTGTCGCCGTCCGCGGCGCGGTCCCGGGCCGCCGACTCCATGGCGGCGCGCAGGGCGCCCAGCGTGGCGCCCAGGGCGTTCGGGGTGTGCTCGGCGGCCGGGTGGCGCAGCGGGGAGAGCAGGAGCAGCGGGGTGCGCGGATGGCCCCGGCGCACCAGGGCCAGGAACGCGCGCGTCGTCTCGTACAGCAGCTCGGGCGAACTCGGCACGCCCGACCAGCAGTTGGTGCCGAAGGCCAGGGTCAGCACGTCGGCGGGCAGCGACGCCAGCTGCTGGGCGGTGGCGAGTTCGCCGCGCGCGGCCCCCGCGTAGCCGAGGTTGACGGTCTCCAGGCCGAGCGCCCGCCCGGCCACCGCGGGCCAGGCGTGGGCGGGGCGGGTCGACCACCAGCCCTCGGTGATCGAGTCGCCGTGGACCAGCCAGCGCGGCCCGCGCGGGGCGGGTGCGAGCGTGCCGCCCCGCGCGCGCAGCCCGAGGACCACCGGTGCGCACTCCTGCGGCGGATGGACCGTGAACGGGCCGCCGCCCGGCGGGAGTTCGAGCACCGCGACCGCCTCGTCGGCCGGGGTCACCGCCGTCTCGCGGACGCGGCGGCCGTCCGCCCAGAGCGCGAAGGTGTGGGCCAGCGCGCGCAGGTCTCCGGTGGGCGCGGGCAGCTCGGCCCGGTAGCGGATCTCCACGGCCGACGCCCCGTCAGCGGTGAACTCCAGCCGCACCCCGATCGGCAGCGCGGCCCGCTGAGCCGTGTCCCAGGGCAGCCGCGCGAGATCGTCCGGGTCGGCGCGCAGGGGCCGCCCCTTCGCGTCGCGCCACGCCACTCCGCGCAGGAACGGCTCCGGGTCCAGCCACGTCATCGACGCCTCCGATCGGGAAGGGTCCGCGCACCTCGGGGCAGGGGTGTCGGGGAGCTCACTCCTACCCCGCGGCGGACGGCCCGATCACACCGTTGACGCACGGATCGAACGCTGATGCGCAACAAACACCCATCCGTCGGCCTTGTGCGCAATGATCGATCGGGGATGCGCAAGGTTGCTGCATTACGAGCGGGAAGCGGAAGCCTTTACTCTTCTCGCCATACGTGGAGTGGCGGCGACCGCCTGCTCGGCGGTACCGGCCACGGTGTGCTCCGTCATGCCCGGATTGCCCCTTCGTGCGGGAAGGGCCGGACCGTCGCGGTCGCCGACGTCCGAAGGCAGCGACAAGGAGCCCACTGAAGTGTTGGACCACGGCACAGCGCCCCCCACCGCAGCGGAACCGGCCACGGGGGCGCGGCGGCCCAGCAATCCGCTGTTGCGGCGCAAGCCGGTAGAACTCCTGGTCGCCGAGGGTGGCAAGGGCGAGGGCGGCACTCTGCGCCGCACCCTCGGCATGTGGCAGCTCACGATGATCAGCATCGGCGCGACGCTCGGCACCGGCATCTTCGTCGTTCTGGGGGAGGCCGTCCCCAAGGCCGGGCCCGCCGTCACGATCTCCTTCGTGCTCGCCGGACTCACGGCGCTCTTCTCCGCCCTGTCCTACGCCGAGCTCGCGGGCTCCATCCCCGTCGCGGGCTCCTCGTACTCGTACGCTTACGCAACGCTCGGCGAACTCGTCGCCTGGATCTGCGGCTGGTGCCTGATCCTGGAGTACGGCGTCTCGGTGGCGGCGGTGGCCGTCGGCTGGGGGCAGTACCTCAACGAGTTCCTGGACGGCACGATCGGCGTCACCATCCCCGACGCGCTCTCCGCGCCCCCCGGCGACGGCGGGATATTCAACCTGCCGGCCCTGATCGTCGTCGTCCTCGCGATGGGCCTGCTGCTCGGCGGCGCCCGTGAGTCGGCGCGCGCCAACACGATCATGGTCGGTGTGAAGATCGCCGCCCTGGTGCTCTTCTGCGTGATCGGCTTCATGGGCTTCAAGTCGGGCAACTACTCCGACTTCATGCCGCTCGGCCGGGCCGGCATCAGCGGCGCCGCCTCCACGCTGTTCTTCTCCTACATCGGCTTCGACGCGGCCTCCACGGCCGGTGAAGAGGCGAAGAACCCCAAGAAGGACCTGCCGCGCGCGATCATGCTCTCGCTGGTCATCGTCACCGCGCTGTACGTCCTGGTCGCCTTCGTCGCGGTCGGCGCCCGGCCCTGGAAGGAGTTCGAGGGTTCCGAGGCGGCGCTCGCCGGAATCATGAAGGACGTCACCGGCCACTCGTTCTGGGCCACGCTGCTCGCGGCCTGCGCCGTGATCGCCATCGCCAGCGTCGTCCTGACCGTGCTGTACGGGCAGACCCGCATCCTCTTCGCGATGTCCCGCGACGGTCTGGTCCCCAAGGTGTTCGCCAAGGTCAGCCCGCGCAGCGGCACCCCGGTCGCCAACACGCTCGTCGTCTCGCTGTTCTGCGGCGTGCTCGCCGCGGCCGTGCCCCTCGGCAACCTCGCGGACGCCACCAGCATCGGCACGCTCTTCGCCTTCGCGCTGGTCAACGTCGCCGTCGTGGTCCTGCGCAGGACGCGCCCCGACATGCCGCGCACCTTCCGGGTGCCGTTCGGGTGGATCATCCCGATCCTCGGCTTCCTCACCTGCGCCTACCTCATGTGGAACCTCTCCGGCATCACATGGGAGTACTTCGGATACTGGATGGCCGCCGGTCTCGTGATCTACTTCGGATACGGCATCCGCCGCTCCCGACTGGCCACGGCCTCGGACACCGTATCCGCAGAGAAGTGATCCACCCGCAGTGCGACTCAATGACCTCGACGAGCGCATCGTCCACGCGCTCGCTGAAGACGCCCGCCGCTCCTACGCCGACATCGGCTCGCTGATCGGCCTGTCCGCGCCCGCCGTGAAGCGGCGCGTGGACCGGCTGCGCGCCGAGGGGGCCATCACCGGATTCACCGTCCGGGTGGACCCCGCGGCGCTCGGCTGGGAGACCGAGGGCTTCATCGAGATCTACTGCCGCCGCAACACCTCGCCCGACGCCATCAAGCGCGGCCTGGAGCGGTACCCCGAGGTCGCGTCCGCCTCCACCGTCACCGGTGAGGCGGACGCGATCGTCCAGGTCTTCGCCTCCGACATGCGCCACTTCGAGCGCGTCCTGGAGCGGATCGCGGGGGAGCCCTACGTGGAGCGCACCAAGTCCGTCCTGGTGCTCTCGCCCCTGCTCAGGCGCTTCTCCTCGGGCTCGCCCGCCTGACGCCTCGCGGCTGTGGCGCAAGAGGCGTACGGGTCGCATCAAGATCACGCAACGAATCGCCGCCGAGGGCGCCCCACGCGCAACGAATCATCCTCCGGCGCGCAACAGTCGCGCCTTGTCGGGGCCGAACGGCGGAACGTACCGTCTAGGTGACCCCTTCAACCACTTTCGCCCCCGAGGTCTGCCATGCCGCCGCTGCGCACCGCCCTGCTCCAGAGCTCCGGCTCTCCCGGCGACGTGGCCGCGAACCTGAAGGTGCTGGACGAGGCGGCCGGCCGCGCCGCGGCGACCGGGGCGGACCTGCTGGTCACCTCCGAGATGTTCCTCACCGGCTACGCCATCGGCGACGAGGTGCCGCGCCTCGCCGAGGCCGCCGACGGCCCCGCCGCGCGGTCCGTCGCCGAGATCGCCGTACGCCACGGGCTCGCCGTCCTCTACGGCTACCCGGAGCGCGACGGCGCGTCGGTGCACAACTCCGCCCAGCTCATCGGCCCCGACGGCGCCGCCCTGGCGAACCACCGCAAGACCCACCTCTTCGGCTGCTTCGAGCAGCAGTGGTTCACCCCCGGCGACCAGCCGGTCGTCCAGGCGGAGCTGAACGGGCTCCGGCTCGGGATCGTGATCTGCTACGACGTGGAGTTCCCCGAGAACGTCCGGGCGCACGCGCTGGCCGGCACCGACCTCCTCCTGGTGCCGACGGCGCTGATGCACCCCGCTGAGTTCGTCGCCCAGTCCGTGGTGCCGGTGCGCGCCTTCGAGAACCAGATGTACATCGCGTACGTCAACCGGACCGGGCCCGAGGGCGAGTTCGAGTTCGTCGGCCTCAGCTGTCTGGCGGGGCCCGACGGCACCGCCCGCGCCCGCGCCGGGCGGGAGCCCGAGCTGGTGGTCGGCGACGCCGACCCCGAGCTGCTGGCCGCCTCCCGCGAGGCCAACCCGTATCTGCGCGACCGCCGCCCCGGCCTCTACACCTCCCTCGTCTGACCCGGACCCTTCCGGCCGCCCCCAACCCCCCTCGTCACAGCGCAAGGAGTCCGTACCCCATGACGTCCACGGTGCCCACCGCCGTCCCGCACACCGACGGCCAGCCGCCGATCACCATGTTCGGTCCGGACTTCCCCTACGCGTACGACGACTTCCTGGCCCACCCGGCCGGGCTCGGCCAGATACCCGCGACCGAGCACGGCACCGAGGTCGCCGTCATCGGCGGCGGGCTGTCCGGGATCATCTCCGCGTACGAGCTGATGAAGATGGGCCTCAAGCCCGTCGTGTACGAGGCCGACCAGATCGGCGGACGGCTGCGCACCGTCGGCTTCGAGGGCGCCGGGACCGAGGGGCTGACCGCGGAGATGGGCGCCATGCGCTTCCCGCCGTCCTCCACCGCCCTCCAGCACTACATCGACCTCGTCGGCCTGGTCACCGAGCCGTTCCCGAACCCGCTGGCCGAGGCGACCCCCTCCACCGTCGTCGACCTCAAGGGCGAGACGCACTACGCGGAGACCATCGCCGACCTGCCGCAGGTCTACCGCGACGTGGCCGCCGCCTGGAACGCCTGCCTCGACGAGGGCGCGGACTTCTCCGACATGAACCAGGCCATGCGCGAGCGCGACGTCCCGCGCATCCGCGAGATCTGGGCCAAGCTCGTCGAGAAGCTCGACAACCAGACCTTCTACGGCTTCCTCTGCGACTCGCAGGCGTTCAAGTCCTTCCGGCACCGCGAGATCTTCGGCCAGGTCGGCTTCGGCACCGGCGGCTGGGACACCGACTTCCCCAACTCGATCCTGGAGATCCTGCGGGTCGTCTACACCGAGGCCGACGACCACCACCGCGGCATCGTCGGCGGCTCCCAGCAGCTGCCGCTGCGCCTGTGGGAGCGCGAGCCCGAGAAGATCGTCCACTGGGCGCAGGGCACCTCGCTCTCCTCGCTCCACGAGGGCGCGCCGCGCCCGGCCGTGACCCGGCTGACCCGCACCGCGGGCAACCGGATCACCGTGACCGACGCCTCCGGCGACATCCGCACCTTCCGCGCGGCGATCTTCACCGCGCAGTCCTGGATGCTGCTCTCCAAGATCGCCTGCGACGACTCGCTCTTCCCGATCGACCACTGGACGGCGATCGAGCGCACCCACTACATGGAGTCCTCGAAGCTGTTCGTGCCGGTGGACCGGCCGTTCTGGCTGGACAAGGACGAGGACACCGGCCGGGACGTCATGTCGATGACGCTCACCGACCGCATGACGCGCGGCACCTACCTCCTGGACAACGGGCCGGACCGGCCCGCCGTCATCTGCCTCTCCTACACGTGGTGCGACGACAGCCTGAAGTGGCTCCCGCTGTCGGCGACCGAGCGCCTGGAGGTCATGCTCAAGTCGCTCGGCGAGATCTATCCGAAGGTCGACATCCGCAAGCACATCATCGGCAACCCGGTGACCGTGTCGTGGGAGAACGAGCCCTACTTCATGGGCGCGTTCAAGGCGAACCTGCCGGGCCACTACCGCTACCAGCGACGCCTGTTCACCCACTTCATGCAGGACACGCTGCCCGAGGACAAGCGGGGCATCTTCCTCGCGGGCGACGACATCTCCTGGACGGCGGGCTGGGCCGAGGGCGCCGTGCAGACCGCGCTGAACGCGGTGTGGGGCGTCATGCACCACCTCGGCGGCGCCACCGACGCCACCAACCCCGGTCCGGGCGATCTGTACGAGGAGATCAAGCCGGTCGAGCTGCCGGAGGACTGAGGTCCCGGCCGGAAGCGAACGCGGGGCCCGGGGGCCGGAGGCAGCCGCCCCGGCCCCCCGTCCGCGTCTACAGCCCGGCCGCGCGCGCCAGTTGGTACACCTCGGCCGCGATGTCCTTGAGCTCCTCCGCGTCCCGGGCCGAGCCCTGGAGGTCGAGGAGGAACTCGCCGATGCCCTCGTGCGCGTGGGCCGCCAGGTCGGCCACGATCTGCGCCGAGCTGCCGGTGAACGGCTGCCGGTCGTCGCCCTCGTAGGGCTTCGGCGTACGGCGGGCGTTGATCCGGACGCACACCTCCAGGGGGCGCTCCCGGCCGCGCTCGGCGGCCAGCTCCCGAAGCCCGCTCCACGCCTGGGCGAGCTGGTCCGCGCCCTGCGCGACCGGCATCCAGCCGTCGGCCCGGTCCACCACCCGGCGGGTCGCCCGCGGGCCGGAGGCCGCCAGGTAGACCGGGATCGGCCGCGCGGGCTTCGGCCCGACCTCGCTGGGGGCGATCGTGGTGAACTCGCCCTCGTACGCCACCGGATCCGGGCCCCAGACCGCGGCGAACACGTCGAGCGTCTCGTCGAGCACCTTGCCGCGCCGCTCGAAGGGGGCCACGGCCGCCGCCGCGTACTCGTCGTGGGACCAGCCCGTGCCGATGCCCGCCAGCACCCGGCCGCCGCTGGCCGCGTCCAGCGTGGCGAGCGAGCGGGCCAGCTGGAACGGCACGTGCAGCGGCGCCACCAGCACGCTGGTGCCCAGCCGGGCCCGCTCGGTGGCGCCCGCCGCGAGGGTGAGCGACACCAGCGGGTCGGCCACCGAACGGTAGCCGTCGGGCCAGGGCAGGCCCGGTATCCCGTACAGCCCCTGGGTCGCCGGGGTCGGGAAG
Source organism: Streptomyces sp. cg36 (assembly GCF_041080675.1). Classification (NCBI taxonomy): domain Bacteria; kingdom Bacillati; phylum Actinomycetota; class Actinomycetes; order Kitasatosporales; family Streptomycetaceae; genus Streptomyces; species Streptomyces cyclosori. The sequence continues at coordinate 6,617,779 of NZ_CP163520.1, forward strand.
ATCACCCGCTCGAAGACCCACAGGCTCTCGTAGCCCGTCTCCTCCGCCGCGCGGGCCACCGCCGGGATGTCCCGGCCGATGTCGTACTGCTTCATCTGCGGGAGACCGAGTCCGAGCCGGATCGCCATGAGGGAACTCCTAGGGCCGAGGGTGCCGGGGGAAGCGCGTACGGCGTCAGCAGGCACCGGCCGACCAGGCCGACCCCCGCGTCCATCCGTTCACTGAACTCCCGGGACAGCTCCGGAAGTTCCCGCAGCCGCCACAGGAGTCGCGCGGAGGACCAGGCGGCCTCGCGCGCCCGCTCCAGGCTCCAGGACGCCAGCAGATGCGTGAGCGGGTCCGCGACCTCCAGCAGGTCCGGACCCGGCATCAGCTCCTCGCGCACCCGCTCCTCCAGGGCCACCAGCGTGTCCCCGACGACGTCGAAGTCGTCCTCCAGATCGGCCGGTTCACAGCCCAGCGCCCCGCAGCTGTCGACCACGGCGAGCGGCAGGTCGTGCCCGATGTGGGCGTTCACCCCGCACAGCGCGAACTGGAGCGGGCGCACCCCCGGGTGGCGGCGGTACTGGAACAGCGGACGCCAGCACGCGGGCGGGCGTCCCCCGGCCGCGGCCTCGTCGACCGCCCGCAGATAGCGCCGGGCGAACAGCACGTCCAGGGTGGCCGCCGCCCGTACGTCGGTGAACGCGCCCCGGCCCAGCGACCGGCCGATCTCCTCGGTGACCGCGAGGTAGACCCCGTTGAAGACGGCCACGCCGTCGCCGGGCGGCAGGCTCGCGCGCAGCCCCCGCATCCGCGCCACCACGGTGTCCACGGCCGCCCCGGCGGCCCGTGTCCCCCCTGCCCACTGCTCGGTCCGCGCCATGGGGGCAGCGTCCCAGCCCGGCGCCGCGCGGGGCGGCGCCGGGCCGGGGCTTCCCCGGAACGGGTGAACCGGGGCGGGTGGGTTCAGCGGGAGGAGGGGGAACGGCCGCCCGGCTCGCCGCCGTCGGCCGCCCGCGCGGCGCCCTCCGTGCCGTACGAGGAGGTGCCCTCGTCCAGGAGGGGCTCCTGCTCCTTGAGGTGGGCCGGGGCCAGGGCGCGCAGCACGTGGTAGCCGGTGATGACGACGATGGTGCCGAGCGCGATCCCGCTGAGCCGGAAGTCGTCGGTGAACTTCAGCGAGACGCCGCCGATGCCGATGATGATGCCCGCGGCGGCGGGGACCAGGTTCAGCGGATTGCGCAGGTCCACCTTGGCGTTGATCCAGATCTGGGCGCCCAGCAGACCGATCATGCCGTACAGGATGACGGTGATGCCGCCGAGGACGCCGCCGGGGATCGCCGCGACGACCGCGCCGAACTTGGGGCAGACGCCGAAGAGCAGCGCGAATCCGGCGGCGGCCCAGTAGGCGGCGGTCGAGTAGACGCGGGTGGCCGCCATGACGCCGATGTTCTCGGAGTACGTGGTGTTGGGCGGGCCGCCGACGGCGGTGGACAGCACGGAGGCGGCGCCGTCGGCGGCGATCGCCGTGCCGAGCTGGTCGTCGAGGTCGTCTCCGGTCATCTCGCCGACGGCCTTGACGTGTCCGGCGTTCTCGGCGATCAGGGCGATCACCACGGGGAGCGCGACCAGGATGGCGGACCACTCGAAGTGCGGGGCGTGGAAGGAGGGCAGCCCGATCCAGTCGGCCCTGCCGACGCCGGAGAGGTCCAGTCGCCAGTGGTCGGTGGCCTCGCCCGCGCCCGCGACGGAGTTGATCTTGCCGAAGACGCGGTCGAAGAGCCAGGAGACGCCGTAGCCGAAGAGCAGGCCGAGGAAGATCGCCACCCGGGACCAGAAGCCGCGCAGACAGACCACGGCGAGCCCGGTGAAGAGCATCACCAGCAGGGCGGTCCACTGGTCCTGGGGCCAGTAGGTGGAGGCGGTGACCGGGGCCAGGTTGAAGCCGATCAGCATCACCACGGCGCCGGTCACGACGGGCGGCATCGCCGCGTGGATGATCCGGGCGCCGAACCGGCGCACCGCGAGACCGGCCGCGAAGAGCACGGCCCCGACGACCAGGACCGCGCCGGTGACGGTGGCGCTGCTGCCGCCGGTGGCCCGGATCGTGGCGGCGACTCCGACGAAGGAGAGCGAGCAGCCGAGGTAGCTGGGCACCCGGCCCTTGGTGGCCAGCAGGAAGATGGCCGTGGCCACGCCGGACATCATGATCGCGAGGTTGGGGTCGAGGCCCATGAGGACCGGCGCCACGAACGAGGCGCCGAACATGGCCACCACGTGCTGGGCGCCGAGGCCGATCGTCCGGGGCCAGGAGAGCCGCTCGTCCGGACGTACGACGGCGCCGGGTGCGGGGGTCCGCCCGTCGCCGTGCAGGGTCCAGCGCACGCCGAGGCCCATGAGTTCGCTCCAGTTCGTTCCGTGCTGAGAAGGAGTTCCGTGCTGAGAAGAATCAGCGCAATGGTAGTGGGGCTCACGATCCGAGGTCTCATCCGTGAATCCCGCGCGGGACATTGTCACCCGGAGCTGCTGGCTCTACGGCCCGACGGACCTGTTGGTGAACATGGTTCAGATACCTGATTTACGGATCGGGGGAGGTGCCGCCATGGGGGTCACCGGGTGGCGCCGGAGGACTCGGCCGGCGCCGCCCCCGTGGCCCCGGCCCGCGCCGCGCCGCCCGGGCGCAGCACGCCCGCGCCCGCCACCAGCCCCAGCGTCAGCAGCGTGACCAGGCCGAACGACACCACCAGCGAGGTCAGACCGGCGATCCCGCCGATGGCCGAGGGCGCGATCAGGCCCGAGGTGTACGTGATGGTGGCGACGCCCGCGATGGCCTGGCTCGGGCGCGGCCCGCTGCGCGCCGCCGCCGCGAAGGCCAGCGGCACCACGACCGCCACCCCGAGGCCGATGAGGGCGAACCCGGCCATCGCGACGGCCGGCCGGGGCGCCAGGACGACCAGGGTGCCGCCCGTCGCGGCCAGCGCGCCGCCCCAGCGCACCGTCCGTACCGCGCCGAACCGGTCCACCACCTTGTCGCCCGCGATCCGGGTCACCGCCATGGTGAGGGTGAAGGCGGTGGTCGTGGCGGCGGCGAGGCCCGCCGAGGTGTCCAGGGAGTCCCGCAGGTAGACCGCCGACCAGTCCAGGCTCGCGCCCTCGGCGAACACCGCGCAGAACGCGACCAGTCCGATCACCAGCGCGCTCCTGGGCGGCAGCGCGAAGCGCGGCGGGGCGGCCTCGCCGGGCGCGCTGCGCAGGTCCAGGACGCCGCCGCAGACGTACGCGCCGAGCGCGGTCAGCACGGCCGCCGCCAGCAGGTGGTGCAGGCGCGCGTCGGCCCCCAGGTGCGCGGCCAGGGTCCCGGCCGCCGAACCGGCCACCGCGCCCGCGCTCCACATGCCGTGCAGCCCCGACATGATGGAGCGGCCCAGCCGGTTCTCGGTCTCCACGCCCAGCGCGTTCATCGCCACGTCCGACAGGCCCGAGGTCGCCCCGTACAGGAACAGCGCCGCGCACAGCGTGTACATGTTGGGCGCCAGCGCCGGGAGCGCGAGGCCCAGGGTCCACAGGGCGAGCATGCCGCGCAGCGCCCGGCGCGCCCCGAACCGGTGGGTGACGGCGCCGGAGAGCGGCATCAGCAGCGACGAGCCGATCGCGGGGAACGCGAGCGCCAGGCCGAGCTGGCCGGTGGAGACCCCGGCGTGCTCCTGGATCCAGGGGACCCGGGTGGCGAAGTTGCCGGTGACCGCGCCGTGCACGCAGAACACGGCGGCTATCGCGATCCGTGCGCGGCGCAGCCGGGCCGCGCACGGTGCCGCCTCCCGGGTGCCGTCCTCGTCCCCAGCCCTGTCCGCAGCCCTGTCCCGACCCATGTGGCGAGTCCTCCCCTTGCCGTCCCCGGTGTGAAACTATCAGGAAGCCTGCCTGATAAATGATCCCGGCGGCAAGGGGATTCCCGGGATCTGGAAGGATTCCCGCCATGCCCGCACCGACCTCCGCCGCCCCCGCCTCACCCAGCACCGCCCGGGCCATCAACGACCGGCTGGCCCTGCGCCTGCTGCAGGACGAGGGGCCGCTGACGGCGGGTCAGCTCAAGAAGCTCACCGGCCTGTCCCGGCCCACCGTCGCCGACCTGGTCGAACGGCTCCAGGGCTCGGGCCTGGTCGAGGTGGTGGGGGAGTCCGGCGCCGAGCGGCGCGGCCCCAACGCCCGGCTGTACGGGATCGTCGCGGACCGGGCCCATCTCGCCGCCCTGGACGTGCGCACCGACAGCGTCGCCGTCCTGGTCGCCGATCTCCTCGGCAATCCGCTGGCCGAGGCGGCGCTCCCCATCGGGGCGGAGGCGGGTACCGGGCCCGCCGTGGAGCGGGCGGTGGCGCTGGTCGAGCGCGCCGCGCGGGAGGCGGGCGCCGCCCGGCTGCACAGCGTCGGCGTGGGCGCGCCCGGCCTGATCGACCCGGTCTCCGGCGAACTGCGCGAGACCACGGGCCTGCCCGCCTGGCACCGGGAGCTGGTCGCGGCCCTCAGCGGGCGGCTCTCGGCCGGGGTCCTCGTCGAGAACGAGGTCAATCTGGCCGCGATGGCGGAACACCGGCTCGGGGCCGCGCGCGGCCGGGACGACTTCGTGCTGTTCTGGCTGGGCCGGGGCGTGGGCGCGGCCGTCTTCCTGGACGGCAGGCTGCGCCGGGGGGTCTCCGGGGGCGCCGGCGAGATCGGCTTCCTGCCGGTCCCCGGCACGTCCGGGCTGCCCTCGGCGACCGGCTGCGACGGCGGGTTCCACTCCCTCGCGGGCGCCGGGGCGATCGTCCGGCTGGCGGCCCGGCACGGTCTGACGGGCGGCGCCGAGGCCCTGGTCCGGGACGCGGAGGGGCCGTTCCTGGAGGAGCTGGCCGAGCGGCTCGCGATTGGCGCGGCGGCCGTGGTCTCGGTCCTCGACCCGGGCCTGGTCGTGCTCGGCGGCGAACTCGGCCACGCGGGCGGAGAGGTGCTGGCCGAGCGGGTGCGGCGGCGGCTCGCCGCGCTGAGCCCCCTCGGCACCGAGGTGCGGGCGACCGGGCTGGGCGACCGGGCGGTGCTGCGCGGCGCCCTGCTGGCGGCGCGGGACGCGGCCCAGGACGACCTCTTCGGCCCGCCCGCGCCCTGAGTACCTGCCCCCGCGCCCTGGGCACCCGCCCCACGTCCTGGGGCGCCGCGTGCCCCGACCACCGCACCCCGGCCGGGAGTTCCGGCCGGGGTGCGGGCCCGATGCGGCGGGACCCGGCGGCGGCAAGGGCCGGTCGCGCCGCCGGGGGTCGGGGCCGGGGGTCAGCAGGCGCCGAGGTCCTGCCACACCCCCCACTCGCCGGTGGAGCCGGGCTCCTCGCCCTTCGTCCACCACTTGGACTTCCAGTTGTGCGCCTTGTTGGAGACGGTGGTGCCGCCGCCGTACTCGGCCGTGGCCGACCAGGCGGGCGCGGAGCAGGTGCCGCCGGTGGTGCCACCGGTCGACCCGCCCGTGGTGCCGCCCGTCGTCCCGCCGGTGCTGCCGCCGGTCGAGCCACCGGTGGTCCCACCAGTGCCGCCGCCCGTGGTTCCGCCGGTGCTGGTGCCCGTGCCGGGCTCGACCACGGTCGCGCCGCGGGTGAGGTCACCGGCCAGCGCGTACGTCTGGCCGCCGAACGTCACCGTCCAGTTGGACGGCGTCGACACCGGCAGGTAGTAGACGAAGTCCAGCGTCACCGAGGCACCGGGCGCCAGCGTCTGCCAGGCCGGGAGCTTCAGCGAGACCCGGTTGTAGTCGCCCTTCAGACCGCCCGCGTTGCTGCCGCTGTGGTCGCTGCGCACGATCGTGGTGCCGAAGCCGGACTGGTCCTTGGCGTTGGCCGGGGCCGAGGTCCCGTAGTCGAACTGGAACTCCGTGCCGCCCGGCAGCGTCGCCTTGGTGTTGTTGGTGATCGTCACCTTGGGGCTGATCGGGTAGTTGGAGTCGCCGAGCGGGAACTGCCCGAAGTCCACACCGATGTCCAGCGCCTGCGTCGGCAGCGTGACGGTGGAGCGCTTGGCGCCGTACGGGGAGGCCGACTTGAACTTGTCGTACATCGCGGACGTCAGCGTCGAGCCGGGCTCGTACTGCCCCTTGGCGGCGTTGTAGCCGTAGTCGCCCGCGAGCTCCCACACCATCGTGCCGCCGATGCCGTTGTTGACCACGTAGTCGGCCTTGGCGTTCACCGACTGCTCGTCCTCGGTGGAGAGGAACACCTTCTTCTGGTCGTTCCACAGCCAGGGCGCGACCAGCGTCGAGCTGTACTTGCGCGCGTAGGTGCCGGTCAGCTTGGTGTCGGCGGGGAAGCCGTACTTGGTGACGTAGTCGCCGACGACGCCCTTCTCCAGGTTCTTGGCGTGCCACATCGGGTTGGAGCCCGCCGGGGCCTCCTTGCCGTTGTCGTCGAGGTCGTGCCAGAGGTTGTCGATGCCGGTCGCGCCGTCACCGCACTTGGTCAGCCCCGACCCGGCCGGACAGGTGGTCGTGGCGGCCTTGCCCCACAGCCCGTCCGTCCCGCCGGTCACGTTCTTGAAGCCGCGCGTGTAGTACGGCAGGCCCATGTTGATGCGTCCGGCGGGCATCGAACCGCGGAAGTAGTGGTACGCCCAGTCCGCGTTCAGATAGCCGATCCCGCCGTACTGGGAAGTGGAGTAGACGCCCGCGGCGGCGAGTTCCGCGTCCTTGCCGTCGTCGAAGAGCGAGGCGTTCGGGCCCACGTACTCGTTCCACGCGCCGTGCAGGTCGTACGACATGATGTTGACGTAGTCCAGGTACTTCTGGACCTGGAAGGTCTCCATGCCGCGCAGCAGATAGCCGGAGGACGGCGCCGCGACGGAGAGCAGATAGTGCTTGCCGTCGGCCGCCCCCGCGCGGTCGAGCTTCTCCCGGAGCGACTTCATCAGCGCGGCATAGCCCTTGACCAGGCCCGCCCGGCGGGCGTTGGAGAGGGTCCAGTCGAGCGGATTGCCCGCGTCCTTCATCGTGGTGGGGTACTCGTAGTCGATGTCGACGCCGTTGAACCCGTACTTCTTGATGAAGGCCACGGCCGAGTCGGCGAAGGTGTCGATGCCCGGCTGGTTCACCGAGCCGTCGGCGTTGGTGGCCATGGAGTAGAAGCCGCCCGAGCCGACGCGCTTGCCGTCGTCACCGAAGAATCCGCCGGTCTCGGCCCAGCCGCCCACCGAAATGAGGGTCTTGACGTTCGGGTGCTGCTTCTTGAATTTGTTCAGCAGGTTGAAATGGCCCTTGTAGGGGAGCGCCGGGTCCATCTCGGCGCCCGCGACGCCCGGCCAGGTCATGCCGGTCGCCGCGTTCTTCTCGCTGTCGGAGCCGACCGAGATCTTGTTGTCGGAGCCGATGTGCGCGAAGGCGTAATTGATGTGGGTGACCTTGTCCCACGGGATGTCGGAGGCGAGATAGGCCGGGGTCCCGTCCTGGCCGGTGCGCCAGCCGGTGAAGTAGCCGATGACCCGGCGCTGGTGGTCGGGGCCCATCTTCTCGCGGCCCTCGGAGTCGTACACCGAGCAGTACGGCACGTCGACGCCGGGCGTCTTGTACAGCCCGTCGGGACGGCAGGACTCGTTGTCGGCGGCCTGGGAGACGCCGGTGGACAGGGTCGAGAGCAGCAGCCCGGCGACCGCGGCACCGGTCGCGAGCAGCGTGGCTCTCGTACGAGTGGGGGACTGCACGATCTGTTCCTCCTGGGGGAGGTCGGTGTGACACAACGGACTGCGGGCGGTCGTGCTGTGGCCGCGGCGTGCGCACACCGGCGGGCCTCACCTCGGAGGTGACGCAGAGATTAAAAGGACTAGACCAGTGCGTCAATAGGTATGGACCAATAACAGGAAGTGATCACTGGCGGTGTCCGGGCTGTGACTCAGGCCACAGGCGTTCGCCCGTATGGCCGACGATCAGTCGTGGCACACTGGCCCTGTACCAGCAGCAGCGCACTCCGGGGTCGGTGTAATTCCGAACCGGCGGTAATAGTCCGCGACCCGGCCGCATCCAGTGGCCGGTTGACCAGGTGGAATTCCTGGACCGACGGTGAAAGTCCGGATGGGAGGCAGTGCGCGGCGGGCGGGCCCTTGGCGGGGCATGCCGGCCGTTGTCCTGGTCGCCGTCCACGGCGACCGGTGTCTTTCGGCCATTGGCGTGAGCTGTCCTCGCGGTCCCGTTTCCCGCTCTCTGTCGTTCCTCGACAGCCCCGGAGTCCGTGCCCGAAGAGGCAGGAGGACCCGGTGGCCACCACAGCCGACGCAGCCGCCGTGCGCCGAGCCGTCCGGCTCGCCACGCGCCGTGCCGTCCGCTCCGCCCCGCGCGGATCCGGCTCCAGCAGCCCCGCCCCGCTCCTCGGACACGCCCTCACCGCTGTCTGCGCCCCTGCCACCGTCAAGGAGCGATGAGCGTGTTCACCGGAATCGTCGAAGAGCTGGGTGAGGTCACCGCCGTCGAGAAGCTCGGCGACTCCTCCCGCTTCCGCCTGCGCGGCCCCGTGGTGACCGAGGGCGCCCGGCACGGCGACTCGATCGCCGTCAACGGCGTCTGTCTGACCGTCGTGGAGACCGGCGACGGCGAGTTCACCGCCGACGTCATGGAGGAGACGCTCCGGCGCTCCAGCCTCGGCGCGCTCGGCGTCGGCTCCCGGGTCAACCTGGAGCGGCCGATGGCCGTGGGCGGGCGCCTGGGCGGGCACATCGTCCAGGGACACGTGGACGGCACGGGCGCCGTCGTGGCGCGCACGCCCTCGGAGAACTGGGAGATCGTCGAGATCTCGCTGCCCGCCGAGCTCAGCCGCTATGTGGTGGAGAAGGGCTCGATCACCGTCGACGGCATCAGCCTCACCGTCGTGGAGGCGGGCAGCGGCCACTTCACCGTCAGCCTCATCCCGACCACCCTCGCGCTGACCACGCTCGGCCACAAGCAGCCCGGCGACCCGGTCAACCTGGAGGTCGACGTGATCGCCAAGTACGTCGAGCGGCTGCTCGGCGCGCGGACCGGGGAGGACCCCAAGTGAACTGGCTCAACTCCGAGGCGTTCACCGCCTTCGGACAGCACATCAAGTGGTCCGACATGGTCGGCAACACCACCGGTCTGCTCGCCCTCGCCCTCGGCTGGCGGCGCTCCATCTGGACCTGGCCCGCCCAGTTCCTCTCCGGCGTCATCCTCTTCGCGGCCTTCGCCTCCGGCCACCTCTCCGGCAGCGCCGGCAAGCAGGTCGTCGTGATGGCCGTGGCCGCGTGGGGCTGGTGGCAGTGGAGCGGCGGCCGGCGCCAGGCGCAGGACGGCACCCTCGCCATCCGCTTCGCCACCTGGCGCGAGCGCGCGGCCCTCGCGGGCGGCGCGGCGCTCGGCACGGTGGCCGTGGCGAGCCTGTTCACCGCGTACCCGACGCTCTCCTGGGACCCCTGGCCGGACGCCTACGTCTTCGTCGGCACCGTCGTCGCCATGTACGCCCAGGCGCGCGGCATGGTCGAGTTCTGGTTCGCCTGGCTCCTGGTCGACGCGGTGGGCGTGCCGCTCAACTTCGCCAACGGATACGCCTTCTCCGGCTTCGTCTACGTCATCTACGGCGCAATCGTCCTGTGGGGCCTGCGCGACTGGTGGCTGCGCTCCCGTACGAGCGCGCAGCCCGTCCTGGAAGGAGCGGCGGCATGAGCGCCACCACACCCACCTGGTACTCCACCGACAACCGCGAGGACCTCTCCCTCGACCCCGTCGAGCAGGCCATCCGCGACATCGCGGCCGGCCGCCCGGTCGTGGTCGTCGACGACGAGGACCGCGAGAACGAGGGCGACCTCGTCGTCGCCGCCGAGAAGGCCACCCCCGAGATCGTCGCCTTCATGATGAGCGAGTGCCGCGGGCTGATCTGCGCCCCCATGGAGGGCGAGGCGCTCGACCGGCTCCGGCTGCCGCAGATGGTCGACCAGAACACCGAGTCGATGAAGACCGCGTTCACCGTCTCGGTCGACGCCACCGCCGCGTTCGGCGTCTCCACCGGCATCTCCGCCGCCGACCGCGCCACCACCCTGCGCCTGCTCGCCGACGGACAGGCCAAGGCGGGCGACTTCGTCCGCCCCGGCCACGTCTTCCCGCTGCGCGCCAGGCCCGGCGGCGTGCTGGCCCGCAACGGCCACACCGAGGCCGCCGTCGACCTCGCCCGGCTCGCCGGGCTCGCCCCGGCCGGCGCCATCGTGGAGATCGCGGGCGAGGACGGCGTGATGCTGCGGCTGCCCGAGCTGATCCCGTTCGCCCGCAAGCACGGCCTGACGATCATCTCCATCGAGGACCTGATCGCCTACCGCCGCTCCGCCGAACCCACCGTGCGCCGCGAGGCCGAGGTCCATCTGCCCACCTCCTTCGGCGAGTTCACCGCCTACGGCTACCGCTCCACCGTCGACGGCGTCGAGCACGTCGCCCTGGTCCACGGCGAGCTCGGCGACGGTGAGGACGTCCTGGTGCGGGTCCACTCCGAGTGCCTGACCGGCGACATCTTCCACTCGCTGCGCTGCGACTGCGGCCCCCAGCTGCAGGCGTCCATGGAGCGCATCACCGAGGCGGGCCGCGGCGTCGTCGTCTATCTGCGCGGCCACGAGGGCCGCGGCATCGGACTGCTCTCCAAGCTGCGCGCCTACGAGCTCCAGGAGCAGGGCCGCGACACGCTCGACGCCAACCTGGAGCTAGGGCTGCCCGCCGACGCCCGCGACTACGCGGCGGGCGCGCAGATCCTGGACGACCTGGGCGTCCGCAGCCTGCGGCTGATGACCAACAACCCCGAGAAGACCGACGCCCTGGTCCGCCACGGCCTCAAGGTCACCGGCCGGGAGCCGATGCCGGTCAAGGCGGGCGAGCACAATCTGCGGTACCTGCGCACCAAGCGCGACCGGATGGGCCACGACCTGCCGTGGCTGGACGCGACCGCGTCGGCCTGCGGCAACCAGTAGTACCCGACCGGCAACGACACCCAGCGACACCCGCAACAGCAACAGATCACCGAGGAGTAGCACGTGAGTGGCAAGGGCGCACCCGAACTGTCCGTACGCAACTGCGCAGACCTCCGGGTCGCCGTGATCGCGGCGCAGTGGCACGAGAAGGTCATGGACGGACTCGTCGACGGCGCCCTGCGCGCCCTGCACGAGCTCGGCATCGACGAGCCGACCCTGCTGCGCGTCCCGGGCAGCTTCGAGCTCCCGGTCGTCGCCAAGGTCCTGGCCGGACGCGGGTACGATGCGGTCGTCGCCCTCGGCGTCGTCATCAGGGGCGGTACGCCGCACTTCGATTACGTGTGCCAGGGTGTCACCAACGGCCTCACCCAGGTCAGCGTCGAGACCGGTGTACCCATCGGCTTCGGGGTGCTGACCTGCGACACCGAGGAGCAGGCCCTGGACCGGGCCGGCCTCGAAGGGTCCAACGAGGACAAGGGCCACGAAGCGGTCACCGCCGCCGTCGCCACCGCCGCCACGCTGCGTACCGTCAGCGAACCCTGGCGCTGAGTGGCAGGAAGCCACCCCTTACCCTGAGAAGCATCATGGCGAACAAACCCCTCAAGAGTTTCGAAGAGCTCTTCGCCGAGCTCCAGCTCAAGGCCGCCGGCGGCGACCCGTCCACCTCTCGCACCGCCGAGCTGGTGGACAAGGGCGTGCATGCCATCGGCAAGAAGGTCGTCGAGGAGGCCGCCGAAGTCTGGATGGCCGCCGAGTACGAGAGCAAGGACGCCGCCGCCGAGGAGATCTCGCAGCTGCTGTACCACGTCCAGGTGATGATGGTCGCGCGCGGGATCTCCCTCGACGACGTCTACGCGCACCTCTGAGCGCACCCCGCCCCACCCCGTTCACCCCCCTGTACGTCTTCACGTAAGGAAGCCGACCTCATGCTGCGCATCGCCGTTCCCAACAAGGGTTCACTGTCCGGACCTGCGTCGGCGATGCTCCATGAGGCCGGCTACCAGATGCGCAAGGAGTCCAAGGAACTCGTCCTGGTCGACCCCGAGAACGAGGTCGAGTTCTTCTACCTGCGCCCCCGCGACATCGCGATCTACGTCAGCTCCGGCCGCCTGGACATCGGCATCACCGGCCGCGACCTGCTGCTCGACTCCGGCGCCGACGCCGAGGAGATCCTGCCCCTCGGCTTCGCCCGCTCCACCTTCCGCTACGCCACCAAGCCCGGCACCGCCAAGGACGTCGGCGACTTCGGCGGCATGACGATCGCCACCTCGTACGAGGGGATCGTCGCCCAGCACCTCAAGGACAGCGGCGTCGACGCCTCCGTCGTGCACCTGGACGGCGCCGTGGAGACCGCGATCGAGCTGGGCGTCGCCCAGATCATCGCGGACGTCGTGGAGACCGGCACCTCGCTGCGCAACGCGGGCCTCGAAGTGATCAGCGAGCCGATCATGAAGTCCGAGGCCGTCGTCATCCGCCGCACCGGCGCGGACGTCGAGGAGCCCAAGGTGCAGCAGTTCCTGCGCCGCCTCCAGGGCGTCCTGGTCGCCCGCAGCTACGTGATGATGGACTACGACTGCCGCGCCGAGCACCTGGAGCAGGCCGTCGCCCTCACCCCGGGCCTGGAGTCGCCGACCGTCTCCCCGCTCCACAACGAGGGCTGGGTCGCCGTGCGCGCCATGGTCCCCGCCAAGGAGGCCCAGCGGATCATGGACGACCTGTACGAGCTGGGCGCCCGCGCCATCCTCACCACGGCCATCCACGCCTGCCGTCTCTGACCCACCCCTTTCACCCCCGTACGGAAGTGACGTACCCCGTGTCCGCCCCCGCGCCCCAACTCCCCGCTCTCCCGGTCACGTTCCGGCCGACCCTCACCCGGGCCGTGCTGCTGAGCGTCGGTGCCGTGATGTTCGTCGTGATCAGCGGCGTCGCACTGCTCCTGGAGAACATGAGCGGGGGCGAGCGGGCCAGCTTCGTGTTCACCGCGGCGATGTTCCTCGCGGTCCTCGCCCTGCTGAGCCGCCCCAAGGTCGTCGCCGACGACGCCGGGGTCACGGTCGTCAACCTCACCCGCACCCGGCGCCTGGCCTGGGCGGAGATCCTGCGCGTCAACCTCCGCCCGGGCGACCCCTGGGTCTTCCTGGACCTCAGCGACGGCACCAGCCTGCCCGCGCTCGGCATCCAGCCCGGCATCGCCAAGCAGCGGGCCATCCGCGACGCCCGGGCGCTGCGCGCCCTCGCCGAGTCGCACGGCACCCGCCAGGACGGCTGAGGCCCCGCCCCGCCCCCGAACCCGACCGTTCCCCACCGGGCCAAGCATTGCGGCGACGATCTCAATGGCTACCCTGGTGGACGGTGGCGTTCCTACACGCCCCGCCCCGCAGAAGAGGCACGCACCACCGGCCGGCGGGGCACCAGCGACCCGAGGAGTGACTCCCTCCAGCAATGGACGGATCGTCCGGTAGTACCTGCGCCGCCCCCTCGCAGGAGGCGGCGGCATGACCATCCCCCTTCTGCTGCTCGCCGCGGCATTCCTTCTGATCCTCGCCAACGGGTTCTTCGTGGCCGCCGAATTCGGCCTGGTCACCGTGGAACGGCCGGACGCCGAACGGGCCGCGGCCGACGGCGACCGCCGGGCCGCCGGTGTCGTCGAAGCCCTGCGCGAGCTCTCCTTCCAGCTCTCCGGCACCCAGCTCGGCATCACCATCACCTCGCTGGTCGTCGGCATGCTCGCCGAGCCCGCGCTCGCCGGACTGCTCGACGGGCCGCTCACCTCGGCGGGCCTGCCCGACGGCGTGGCCCCCGGCGTCAGCGTCGTCGTCGGCATGCTGCTGGCCTCCGCCGTGCAGATGGTGATCGGTGAACTCGTCCCGAAGAACTGGGCGGTCTCCCGGCCGCTCCAGGTCGCCCGCTTCGTCGCCGGACCGCAGAACCGCTTCTCGCGGCTCTTCCGCCCGGTGATCTCCCTGCTCAACACCGTCGCCAACCGGCTGGTCCGGGTCTTCGGCGTGGAGCCCGCCGACGAGCTGGCCTCCGCCCGCACCCCGGGCGAACTGGTCTCGCTGGCCCGGCACTCGGCGCGGGCCGGCGCCATCGAGCAGGACACCGCCGACCTCTTCGTGCGCACCCTCGCGCTCGGCCGGCTCACCGCGGAGAACGTGATGACCCCGCGCGTCAAGGTCAGTGCGCTCCAGACCTCCGCGACCGCCGCCGACGTCCTCAACCTGACCCGCGCCACCGGCCTCTCCCGCTTCCCCGTCTACCGGGAGCGGATCGACGAGGTCGTCGGCATGGTCCACCTCAAGGACGCGCTCGCGGTGCCGCCGCAGGACCGGCAGCGCACCCCCGCCGCGCTGATCGCGGTGGCGCCGCTGCTGGTCCCCGAGACCCTGCCCGTGCAGCAGCTGCTGGAGCGGCTGCGCAGCGAGCAGCCGATAGCCGTGGTCGTCGACGAGTACGGCGGCACCGCCGGGGTCGTCACCCTGGAGGACATCGTGGAGGAACTCGTCGGCGAGGTGCGCGACGAGCACGACGCCGAGGGCGACGGCGCGCCCGAGCTCGCCGCCGTGGCGAGCGACGACGGCCGCCCCGCGTGGGAGGCCGACGGCAGCTGCCGGGTGCTGTCCCTGCGGCGGATCGGGCTCGACGCGCCGGACGGGCCGTACGAGACGGTGGCCGGGCTGGTCGCCGACCTCCTGGGCCGCATCCCGGTCCCCGGCGACCGGGCCGAACTGCCCGGCTGGCGCATCCAGGTCCGCCGGGTCGAGCGGTACCGGGCCGAGCGGGTGCGCTTCGTGCGCACCGCCGACCGGACCGCCGACGCGCCGAGTGTGGTGGAGGCCGTGCGATGAGCGTGCTGCAACTCCTCTTCGCCCTGCTGCTGGTGCTGGCGAACGGCTTCTTCGTGGGCGCCGAGTTCGCCCTGGTCTCCGTGCGCCGCAGCCAGATCGAACCGCTGGCCGCGCAGTCGGCGCGGGCCCGGCAGGTGCTGCACGGCCTGGAGAACCTGCCGCAGATGATGGCCGCCGCGCAGTTCGGCATCACCGTCTGCTCGCTGACGCTGGGCGCGGTGGCCGAACCGACCGTCGCCCACCTCCTGGAGCCCGTCTTCGAGGCGGCCCGCGTCCCCGCGGGTCTGGTCCACCCCCTCGGCTACGCCATCGCGCTCGCCCTCGTCGTCTTCCTCCACCTCGTCATCGGCGAGATGGTCCCGAAGAACCTGGCGATGGCGGCGCCCGAGAAGACCGCGCTCTGGTTCAGCCCGGGCCTGGTCGCCTTCGCCCGGGCCTGCCGTCCGGTGACGGCGGCGCTGGGCGCGTGCGCGCGCCTGGTGCTGCGGGTGTTCCGGGTGGAGCCCAAGGACGAGGTGGAGGCCGTCTTCACCAGCGAGCAGCTCAACCGGCTCGTGGAGGACTCCGGGCAGGCCGGACTGCTGGACCCGCGCGAGATGGAGCGCCTGGAGGACGCGCTGGAGCTGGGCAGCCGCCCGGTGACGGACGTCCTGCTCGACCGCTCCTCGCTGGTCACGGTCGGCCCCTCGGTCACGCCCCGGCAGCTGGAGGAGCTGACCGTCCGCACCGGCTACTCGCGCTTCCCGGTGTGCGCCGAAGGGGGCGCCTTCATGGGCTTCCTGCACGTCAAGGACGTACTCGACCTGGAGGAGCGGGAGCGGGCGGTGCCGCAGCAGGTGTGGCGCCCGCTGGCCACCCTGCGGGCCGAGCTGCCGCTGGACGACGCGCTCACCGTGATGCGGCGGGCTGCGGCGCACCTCGCCCAGGTGGCGGACGCGTCGGGCCGGGTGCTGGGTCTGGTGGCGCTGGAGGACGTGCTGGAGATGCTGGTGGGCGAGGTCCGCGACCCGTCCCACCGCCCCTTCCCGACCCAGCCGCGCCCGGAGCAGGCCCTGGCGGGCTGAGGCCGCGCCCCGCGTTCCCGGCCGGCCGGGAACGCGGGGCGCCCTACAGCGGGTCCACCGGCCCGCCGCGCCCCGACAGCACCTCGCCGTACGCCTGCATCAGGTCCGGCAGCCGCAGCGTCGAGAGGTCCTCGCGCCCCGGTGTTCCGGGGTAGGTGGACAGCCGCAGGTCCCGGTACGCGCAGCTCTTCTCGTACAGCGTCCGCAGGAAGCGGCCGTTGCCGAGCTCGTCGATCCAGCCCTGGTCCACCACGTGCCCGCTGATCGAGCGCAGCTCGTCCAGCGCCTCCTCGTCCCAGACGTCCCCGTTGTCCCCCGCCAGCACCTCGCCGATCGCGGTGAGCTCCAGCGGGCGGTACGAGGGGAAGTCGACCCGGGTCGTGAAACGGGAGGAGAGGCCGGGGTTGGTGGCCAGGAGGCGGTCCATGCCCTCCGGGTAGCCGGCGAGGATGACCACCAGGTGGTCCCGGTTGTCCTCGGCCCGCTTCAGCAGGACCTGGAGCGCCTCGTCGCCGTACGCGTCGCCCTTGCTGTAGCCGGAGTTGGAGAGGCTGTACGCCTCGTCCACGAAGAGCACCCCGCCCAGCGCCGAGTCGATGAGCTCATTGGCCTTCACGGCGGTCTGGCCGAGGAACTCACCCACCAGATCGGCCCGTTGGGCCTCCACCAGATGGTCGCCGCCGAGCAGCCCGAGGGCGTAGAAGACCCGGCCCAGGATGCGGGCGACGGTGGTCTTGCCGGTGCCGCTGGGGCCGGAGAAGACAAAGTGACGTTTCGGCGGCTGGACGGGCAGCCCCTGGCCGACCCGCAGCCGCGCCATGTTGAGCTGGGCGGAGAGCGCCTTCACCTGGCGTTTGACCGGCTCAAGGCCCACCATCCGCTCCAGCTCGGCCAGCGCCTGGGCGAGCAGCGCCGCATCGGTGGGGCCCGTGGGCACCGGCGGCGGCACGGGCTGGGCGGGCACCGCCGCCTTCTCCCGTACGCCGTCGGGCGGGGGCGGCACCACCACGGGCGGCCCGCCCAGCGGCATCCGCGCCTCGCGGCCCTCCGGCGGGTCCAGGCCGACCGGTGCCTCGGCCTCGGCGCCGTCCGCCGTGCCGTCCTGCCCGAACCCGGTCAGCGAGACGGCCGCCAGATCGGCGGGCCCGTCCGGGCCGTACGCGCCGTCGAGCCCGTCCGACTCGGTGATCGCGGCCAGCCGGGCCGAGGTGTCCATGAAGGCGGGGTCGACCCGGTGCACCGCCCGGTACAGGGGGAGGGCCGCGGCCGAGCGGCCGGTGCCCTCGTGGGCGCGGGCCAGCCAGTAGCGCAGTTCCTTGCGCTGCGGCTGCTCGCTGCGGCAGCGCATCAGGGCCGCCGAGAGCAGCGGTTCGGCCTGGCCGAACATCTCCAGGCGGACCCGGGCCATCCCGCCGAACAGCCCGGCCTCGATGCCGAGCAGCGGATCGCCGAGCAACGGCTCGGTGTGGCGCACCAGTTGGTCCCAGTCCTTGACCAGATAGGCGCGGCAGGCGTGCAGGAAGCGGACCTGCGGATCGGCGTCGACCGGCGGCAGCCCCGCCAGCGCCCGGTCCAGCTCGGGCACATGGCGTCCGTCGAGCCAGTGCGAGGCGTGCGCGAGCAGCAGGTCGCGCGGGCTCTCCAGGACCGGCTGGACCCACCAGCCCAGCCAGTACCAGGAGTTGAGGGTGCGGCGGTGGCGGGCCCGCTGTTCGCCGAAGCGTTCTCGATGGCGGTACATGCGCAGCAGCGCGGTGGTGGTGTCCACCCGCAGCGCATGCAGTCCCAGCCAGCCGTCCACCATGCCCGGATCCATCCGCACCGCGGCCCGGAACTCCTCCTCGGCCTGCGGATACGCGCCCATGGTGTACGCGTCGATGCCCCGCAGCCAGGCGAGATCGGCCGGGGCGTGCGCGCCCTGCGTGCCGAAGTCCATCACGTCCCCCACCACCGTGCCCCCGTGCTGAACCGCCAATTCACACAAGGGAATTGACGGGAATTGACCGCACCAGTTGCATCGTACCTGCGGGAGGGCCCCGGACCGAAGGGCGGCGCGAGGGGAGTGGCAGCGCAACACGGCCGGTGACCGAGGGTGAGCGAAATGTGCTGCGGAGGTGGGGTGAAAGGCCCTGAAAAGGCAGAACGAAGCCCCCGATCACGGGGGAACAACCGGGGGCTTCGCGTCTGCGGCGGCTCCGGAAAGCCGCACATTCAGAACGTAAGACCTGTACGGCCCCCGGGTCAAGCGGAGTTGGGACACTCTGGGGGGCGGTTTTCCGACGGTTCAGCCCACCGGGGGGATATGGTCACCCTCCGTGACCAAATGGTGTGCGAGGGGTGGGGAATCGCGCCTCGGGAGCCACTCGTACCCCTCGTGGCACTGCCGCACCAGCGCATCGGCGTACGGACGGGACGGATCCTCGGTGAAATGGCGGGTCTCCGCCGCCGTCCACTCGTCCCAGAAGCCGGAAAGGGCCGTTCCGTCCCTTCGGCGCCCCCGGGCCCAGGACCCCGCGGCGTCCATATCCATCCACAGCAGCAGCGCCAGCCACGGCCGCACCTCGCGCCGGCCCGCCCCCACGCCCTCGATCAGCACCACCGGCGCGGGCCCGACGGCCCGGGCGCCCGGGCCGAACCGGCGCAGGTGCCAGTCGTACGCCGTCAGGCGCCCCGCCTCCCCGCGCGCGAACGGTTCGAGCACCTGGGCGCGCAGCCGCGCGGTCCAGGCGAAGAACTCCTCGTGGGTGGCCAGGTCGTCGAGGTGCACCACCGGCGCCCCGCCGAGCGCCGCCGCGAGGCGCCCGGTGAAGGTCGACTTCCCGGAGCCCGCGTGTCCGTCGACGGCGACCAGCCGCACCGGCCCGCAGGAGGGCTCCAGTGCGCGCACGGCCGCCGCGATCCGGTCGAGTTCTGCCATGCCTCCACCCTAGATCCCCCGAAGAACGCTCGCCCCGCAGGTCACGCCAGTGGTCCAGACCAATATTCCTGGCGCGGCACGGCGCGCGGAGCTGGCAGAAGTCGCCCGGGAACCGCGATAGTTGGCCCACTGTCGTGCGCCCGCCGCCCCATCCTCGTCCGACCGGGGGTCCCGATCATGAACAGTCCCACTCCCCGCAGAACCGTGCTGGCCGCGGCCCTCGCCGTCGCCGCCGGCACCGCCGTGCCCGCCGCCGCGGCCCCGCGCCCCGCGCGCCCCGCCGGGGCCAGGCCACCGAAAGGCGTTCCCGCACTGGTGGACAACCGCGCCTGGACCTCGTACGCCGACTGGCGCTCCGGCAGCGCCGCCGGGGCGCGGGCCGTGCCGGGCCGCCGCCCCGGCCTGGTGCTGGCCCGCCCGGCGGGCCGCACCGACTACACCGACCCGCACACCCGCAAGACCGCCACCTGGGAGTACGCGAGCTGGACCTCCCCGGTCCACCGCTCGACCGTCCCGGCCACCGAGGTCATCACCCACTGGAACGCGCACACCCCGGCCGGGACCTGGCTCCAGGTCGAGCTGCTCGGCACCTACTCCGACGGCACGGCCACCCCCGCGTACGTGATGGGCCGCTGGACCTCGGGCGACGGCGACGCCGACATCCGGCGCACCTCGCTGGACGGGCAGAGCGACGGGCGCAGCACCATCTACACCGACACCTTCGCCGTCGACGACGCGGCGAGCGGGCTGCGCCTGGCCTCCTACCGGCTGCGGCTCACCCTCTACCGCACCCCCGGCACCCGGCTCACCCCCACGGTGTGGCGGCTCGGCGCGATGGCCTCCGACGTCCCGGACCGCTTCACCGTGCCCGCCTCCACCCCGGGGTACGCGGGCGAGCTGGCGGTGCCGCGCTACTCGCAGGAGATCCACAAGGGCCAGTACCCCCAGTACGACAACGGCGGCGAGGCGTGGTGCAGCCCCACCTCCTCGCAGATGATCATCGAGTACTGGGGGCGGCGGCCGAGCGCGGCCGACCTCGCCTGGGTGGACCCCTCCTACGCCGACCCACAGGTCTGCCACGCGGCCCGGAACACCTTCGACTACCAGTACAACGGCTGCGGCAACTGGCCGTTCAACGCCGCGTACGCCACCACCTACCGGGACATGGGCGCGGTGGTGACCCGGCTGCGCTCCCTGGGTGACCTGGAGACCCTGATCCGGGCGGGCATCCCGGCCATAACGTCCCAGTCCTTCCTCAAGACCGAGCTCACCGGCGCGGGCTACGGCACCTCCGGCCATCTGATGACGGTGATCGGCTTCACCGGGGCCGGAGACGTGATCGCCAACGACCCGGCCTCACCGAGCGACCCGGAGGTGCGCCGGGTCTACCTGCGCCGGGAATGGGAGAACATCTGGCTCCGCACCAAGCGCTACAACGCGAACGGCAAGGTCGTCTCCGGCACCGGCGGCGTCTGCTACCTCTACTGGCCCGCGCACCCCAGCGAGCACCAGCGCCGGGCGCTGGCCTCGGTCGGCGTACGGGTGTGAGGACCCGCGGTCCCGGCGGCAGTGACCAACGTCTCTCCCTCCGGGGCCCCATCCCCTGGCACTCTGAGAGGGCACCCGCGAGGGCACCCGGGGGGACCGTCCACCGCCAGACGACCGAGTGAGCTCCCATGACGCCGTACGCCACCACCGCCGACGACCCGCGCGCCCTGGCCGAACTGCGCGCCCGCACCGGCGGCCCCCAGGACTCCGGCCCCAAGATCCTCGAACACTTCCTGGGCTGGACCCTCGTGGTGGTGCTGGCGATGCTGGTCACCCAGACCGGTCTGCTGTGACGTCGAGCCCGGCCCGCCAGTGCCGGGCCGGGACGCCCACCAGGCCGTAGAGCCTGCGCACCGGGGAGCGCCGGGCGAGCAGTGCCGCGCCCGCCACGACGGCGAACGCCGCCAGACCCAGCGGCCACCCCGCGAGCCGCACCAGCAGGCTCGCCCCCAGCGCCCCGGCGAACGGCAGCCCGTAGACCCCGGCCGCGGCGATCGCCACCGCGAGCGGCACCGCCACCTTGCGGTCCTCGTCGGCGCCGGGCAGCCGCCACCCCTCCACCAGCCAGCCGATCTCGGTGAGGAAGAGCGTGCCGAGCACCGCCGAGCCGAGGACGAGCAGGGCGAGGAAGGTGCCCGAGGTCAGGAAGTGCAGGACGTGGTTGACCACGCTGTCCCGCGGCCACTGCCGGTACTCGCGCGCGCTGGTGGTCAGCGTGCGGCGCCACCCGTTGCCGTCCCAGCCGTGGATCAGCGTCCCGAACAGCAGGAAGTGCCCGCCGACGCTCTGCAGGTAGGCCCAGTACCCGGCGCCCACCAGCACCAGTGCCCGGGCCGCGAGGAAGCCGAGCAGCGCGGCGGTCACCACGCCGCCCGCGTAGAAGAGGACGAAGCCGGGCCAGACGCCGTCGTGGCCGTCCGCGACCTGCATGGTCGCCCAGGACGGATCGCGCCAGAGCATGAACATGCCCGACGGAACGAGCAGTACCGCCGCGTAGAGCACGGTGAGCGCCAGATAGGGGTTGGCGGCGCGGCTGCGGGTGCGCACCCCCTCCCCGGACACCGAGCGCTCCCACCACTGGAGCTGGCGCCCGGCCGCGACGGCGAAGGCCGCCCCGGTCGCGTACGCCCAGAACAGGGCGGCCTGGAGCTGGATCACGACGCCTCCAGCCGCAGCCCGTTCGCCACGATCGAGTCCGAGGTGACCAGGGCCTGCTCGGCGCTGACGTCCGTCATGAAGACGAACGGAGGCACCACCGGCGGCACCGGCAGCCGGTCCGGGGTGAAGGTGAGGCACAGCAGCCCCTCCAGACAGCCGCTGAACCGGGTCAGATAGAGGGTCACATCGCCGCTGAGGTCCAACGAGTCGGCGCCCAGGGTGAGTTCGCCGCCGCCGTCGTGGGTGCGCAGCCGGTAGTCGGTCAGCGAGGCCGAGGCCATCCTGAGCACCATGACCTTCACCGGGCCGCCCGCGCTCGGCACCGTCCGCACCCCGGCGAGCAGGAAGCCGTCGGGCGCGAAGAGCGTGGTGGTGACCGTGGGCGCGACGCGCGGCACCCCGGCCGCGCCGAGCGCGGGCCGGTGGGCGGCGCCGGGCCCGCCGAGCGTCACCAGCAGGGCGACGGGCAGGGCGGCGGCGAGCGAGCGGGTGCCCGGCGGGTGCGCGGGCTCCGGCCCCGGCTCGGGCGCCGGGGTCCAGCCGAACCCCATGGCGCTCCCCGCGATGCCCAGCCCCATGCCGACCAGGAAGCCGCCCAGATTGGTCGCCACGAAGGAGAGGACCGACAGCAGCAGGGCGTTGACGCAGACGTAGTGGCGGGTGTGCGGCAGGAACCAGAGGAAGAGCCCCGCCACGACCAGCGCGAGCCCGATCCCGATGGCCGCGATCCCGCCGAGCCCCAGGCTGACCAGGATCGTCAGCGGCGACAGCGGCACGACCAGCAGTTCCGTGCCGCCCAGCACCAGCAGCAGTCCGGCCCAGAACGGCCGGGTGCGGCGCCAGTGGCGGACCGTCCGGCGGGCGTCGGGCAGCGGCAGGCGCGCGTCCAGCCATCCCGTGGTCAGAAGCACCGCTTGCCGCCGATGCTCACGTCGACCCGCATGCCCTTCAGTCGGAAGTTGCCGCCGGTCGCCGACCAGGCGTGCGAGCGCACCCCGGCGACCTCGATGTCCCCGGCCTGGAGGCCGAACTTCCCGGCCTCGCCCCGCACTCCGGGCACCCGGTCCAGGGTGGAGGCGTCCCGGCCGATCTCGGCGGTGCCGAAGCGGGCGTCGCCGACCAGGTCCTCGCCGTCGATGACCAGATCGGTGGCGGTCACCTCGCCCGCGTCGCCGCCCGCCGTCAGTTTGAACACCACCGTGCCGAGGGGCGTCTTGACCTCGGCGGACTGGCAGATGTCGCTGAGCCGGGCGTCGCCGATGCCGAGCAGCGCCACGGGGTGGCCCTTGCCGTCGACGGATCTGTCGGTCTGTACGTAGGAGGCCAGGCCCTGACTGGTCAGCTTCCCCGAGGACACCTGGAAGCTGGTGCCCGAGACCGCGAAGGAGGCGGCCAGAGCGCCCTCGGCCATCACGTTGGCCATGATCCCGACGGCGAGGACCGCGGGCATCGCGACCAGTGCCGTCTTCTTCCAGGCTGTTCTTCCCTCGGCCAGTGGCCGCCGTTGCGTGCTCACTTGTTCCTCCCTTACGTCCCGTCGTCCAAGCGGTGCAGGGGGAGTGCGCGTGCCGGTCTGCCATACTGCGGAGATCCTGTGGCAGTTGGAGACTAGGGCCGAATTTGAATAATAGTCAACAGCGCGGCGCGACCGAGAGATCCCAGGTCCGGCGCTCCGAACTCATCGCAACGGGCCGGAAGTTGTTCGCCGACACGTCGTACGACGCCCTGTCGATGGACGACATCGCCAAGCACGCGGGGGTGGCCAAGGGCCTCATCTACTACTACTTCAAGAGCAAGCGCGGCTACTACCTGGCGATCGTCGAGGACTCGGTGGCCGACCTGGTCGCCCGCGCCGGCGGCGACACCGAACTGCCGCACGCGGACCGGGTGCACCGCACGATGGAGGGGTACCTGCTGTACGCCCAGCACCACCAGGCGGCGTACCGCACCATCGTCACCGGCGGCGTCGGCTTCGACACCCAGGTGCAGGCGATACGCGACGGCGTGCGCGAGGAGCTCATGGCCACCATCGCCGAGGGCGCCTACGGCACCCGGGAGGTGCCCGTCCTCGCCCGGCTCGCCCTGCTCGGCTGGATGGGCTGCGTGGAGAGCGTCACGCTCGAATGGCTCGGCGCCGCGGAGCCCGGCCGCGCCACCGTGCGCGAGCTGCTGGTGCGGATGCTGCGCCAGACGCTGGACACGATCGGCGAGCTCGAACCGTCCTGCCCCTCGCCCGAACCGGGCCGCTGACGGGGAGGGGGCGGCCGGGCCACACGGCCGGCCGCCCCCGATCGCCCCCGCTCCGGGGCTACTTGATGGACTTGATCAGCTCACCGCCCGCGGTGTCGCCGCTCAGCTCCCAGAAGAAGGTGCCGCCGAGGCCCTGGCTGTTCTTGTAGGCCATCTTCCCGGCGATGGTGGCCGGGGTGTCGTAGCTCCACCAGTTGTTGCCGCAGTACGCGTACGCGGTGCCCGCGACCGTGCCGTTGGCCGGGCACTTGGTCTTGAGCACCTTGTAGTCGTCGATGCCCTGCTCGTAGGTCCCGGCCGCCGGGCCCGTCGCCGTGCCGCCGGGCGCCTTCTGGGTCACGCCGGTCCAGCCGCGCCCGTAGAAGCCGATGCCGAGCAGCAGCTTGCTCGCCGGGATGCCGAGCCCCTTGAGCTTCTGGACGGCCGCGTCGGTGTGGAAGCCCTGGGTGGGGATGCCGCTGTAGGAGGTGAGCGGGGAGTGCGGGGCCGTGGGGCCCTGCGCCGCCCAGGCGCCGAAGAAGTCGTACGTCATCGGGTTGTACCAGTCGACGTACTGGGCCGCGCCCGCGTAGTCGGCCTGCTCGATCTTGCCGCCCGCCGAGGCGTCGGCGGTGATCGCGGCGGTGACGAGGTCGGCCGAGCCGAACTTGGCGCGCAGCGCGGCCATCAGGTTCTTGAAGGCGGCCCGCCCGCTGGTGTCGCAGGAGAGCCCGCAGGCGTTGGGGTACTCCCAGTCGATGTCGATCCCGTCGAAGACGTCGGCCCAGCGCGGGTCCTCGACCAGCGAGTAGCAGGAGTTCGCGAACGCGGCGGGGTTCTTGGCGGCCTCGGCGAACCCGCCGGACCAGGTCCAGCCGCCGAACGACCAGAGCACCTTGAGCCCGGGGTGCTTCTTCTTCAGCTCGCGCAGCTGGTTGAAGCTGCCCGCCACCGGCTGGTCCCACTTGTCGGCGGTGCCGTCGACGCTGGAGGCCGCGTCGTACGTCTTCTGGTAGTCCGCGTAGGCGTCGCCGATGGCGCACTTGCCGCCGGTGACGTTGCCGAACGCGTAGTTGATGTGGGTCAGTCTGGCCGCCGAGCCCGAGGTCTCGATGTTCTTCACGTGGTAATTGCGCTGGTAGACGCCCCAGTCGGTGAAGTAGCCGACGACCTTGGAGCCGGCGGCGGCGGGCCGCGCAGGGGCGCCGGCCGGTTCGGGGGAGGCGGTGGCGCTGCCGGTCGCGGCGAGCAGGGTGACGCCGAGGGCCCCCGCGCACGCGGCGGCCGTCAGGGCCCGGACGAAGGAGGTGCGGGGGCGGTGCGGTTCGAGCATCGTGATCTCCTCGTGGGGGAGGGGAGCCGTTCACGGGTGCTTGGCATGAACGCGATGAAGCGGTCAGGGGAACGCTAGAAGGACTAGACCAGTCGGTCAATGGTTTGGACCAACATCGGAGCGGGTGGTTCCGGCGCCAACGCGATGGCCGATTCGTGATCTTGGACCCCGTGACGCGGGGCGCCCGATCGGGCATACTCACAGCGCCACAGCCACCAGCCTGCAGCTTCCGTGATCCGGGAGGGTAGGCATCGGCTGTCCAGCAGAGTCACCGGCGGCGCCGCCACACCCTGCGCGCGTGTCCGCCGAAGCGCCCGACAGGGAGGAGAGCGCCGCCATGCCCGACCGCGCCCCGCAGCCGGTGGACCGACAGCTGCCCACCGAGGAGGCCCGGGACCTCGTCGCACTGGTACGCGACATCGTCCAGCGGGAGATCGCCCCCCATGCCGCCGAGCAGGAGGACGCCGGACGCTTCCCGCGCGAGGTCTTCACCCTGCTCTCCGAGTCCGGGCTGCTCGGCCTCCCGTACGACTCCGCCTTCGGCGGCGGCGACCAGCCGTACGAGGTGTACCTCCAGGTCCTCGAAGAGCTCGCCGCCGCCCGCCTCACCGTCGGCCTCGGCGTCAGCGTCCACTCGCTGGCCTGCCACGCGCTCGCGGGCTACGGCACCAAGCAGCAGCAGGCCGACCACCTGCCCGCCATGCTCGGCGGCGGCCTCCTCGGCGCCTACTGCCTCTCCGAGCCCGCCGCGGGCTCGGACGCGGCGTCCCTGCGCACCAAGGCGGTCCGGGACGGCGACGACTGGGTGATCACCGGCACCAAGGCGTGGATCACCCACGGCGGCATCGCGGACTTCTACACGGTCCTGGCCCGCACGGGCGCCGAGGGCGCCAGAGGCATCACCGCGTTCCTGGTCCCCGGCGACGCCGAGGGACTGAACGCGGCGGCCCCCGAGAAGAAGATGGGCATGAAGGGCTCGCCCACCGCCCAGCTGCACTTCGACGGCGTCCGGGTCCCCGACGCCCGCCGCCTCGGCGAGGAGGGCCAGGGCTTCGCGATCGCCCTGTCCGCGCTCGACTCGGGCCGTCTCGGCATCGCCGCCTGCGCCATCGGCGTTGCCCAGGCCGCCCTGGACGAGGCGACGGCGTACGCGACCGGGCGCGAGCAGTTCGGCCGCCCGATCGCCGACTTCCAGGGCCTGCGCTTCATGCTCGCCGACATGGCCACCCGGATCGAGGCGGGCCGGGCGCTCTACCTGTCGGCCGCGCGGCTGCGGGACGCGGGACGGCCGTTCTCCAAGGAGGCGGCGATGGCCAAGCTCTTCTGCACGGACGCGGCGATGGCCGTCACCACCGACGCGGTCCAGGTCCTCGGCGGCTACGGCTACACGGCCGACTTCCCCGTCGAGCGCCTGATGCGCGAGGCGAAGGTGCTCCAGATCGTCGAGGGCACCAACCAGATCCAGCGGATGGTGATCGCCCGCCACCTCGCGGGCCCCGAGACCCGCTGAGGCCGCGGTGGCCGGGGGCGCGGGTCCGCCCGCGCCCTCCCGGCCCGGGGGGCTTGTTTTTCAAGGTTTCTGACGTACCGTCAACTTCCCTGTCGTCCAGGAGGTTGCCGTGTCCCAGGACCGTCCGATCGCACTCGACGAATACCCGATCCACCAGGTCCCGCTCTCCCTCAAACACGTCGCCACCGG
The DNA here is from genome assembly GCF_041080675.1 of Streptomyces sp. cg36. Lineage (NCBI taxonomy): Bacteria > Bacillati > Actinomycetota > Actinomycetes > Kitasatosporales > Streptomycetaceae > Streptomyces > Streptomyces cyclosori. The sequence goes on from NZ_CP163520.1 coordinate 6,644,516, forward strand.
CGACCGCAACGCCTACGACCGCTGCATCTTCCACGTCTTCGACCACCACGGCCGCGCCCTGCTCATCGCCGGACTCGGCGTCTACCCCAACACCGGGGTCATCGACGCCTACGCGACCCTGCGCCTGGGCGACCGGCTGTACGCGGTCCGCGCCAGCGACGAGCTCACCGACGACCGCATGAACCTCTCGGTCGGCCCGCTGCGCATCACCGTCGACGAGCCGCTGCGCCGCCTCACCCTGCGCTGCGACCCCGACCCCGCCGACCCCGCCTCCCTCGCGTACGAGATCTCCTGGCAGGCCGACTTCCCCGCCGTCTGGGAGCCGCACCACGTCCAGCGCCGCGGCGACCGGCTCACCCTGGAGGGCCGCCGGTTCGTCCAGGCGGGCCGCTGCACCGGCACCGTCCGGGCCGCGGGCGAGGAGATCTCCGTCACGGCCGACGAGTGGACCGGCACCCGGGACCGCAGCTGGGGCGTGCGCCCCATCCCCGGCGAGAGCGACGGGCGCGCCCAGGAGCAGCGGCCCGAGGGCTTCCACTGGCTGTGGGTGCCGGTCCGCTTCGACGACCGGTTCCTGATGGTCATCGCCCAGGAGGACGCCGACGGCTACCGCACCCTCAACGAGGCCGTACTGGTCCGCGACGGCCACCCCGACGCCCAACTCGGCTGGCCCCGGGCCGACATCGCCTACCGGCCCGGCACCCGCCACCCCGAACACGCGGTGATCCACCTCACCGACGCCGCCCGCAAACCGCTGGAGCTCGGCGTCCAGGTCCTCGCCTCCTCCCCGCTCGCCGTGGGAGCGGGCTATCCGCCCGCCGACGACTGGCAGCACGGCACCTGGCAGGGCCGGGCCTGGAGCGACCGCCGCGTCTACGACCTCTCGGACCCCGCCGCGCACCCCCTGGCCGCCTACGGCGTCACCGACCACGCCGCCCGCTTCACCCTCGACGGCCGGACCGGCTACGGGATCTTCGAGCACGGCAGCTTCGGCCGCCACGACCCCAGCGGCTTCGCCGGCCACACCTCCGTCGCCCCCTGACCCCGCCGCGCCCCGAGAAGGGAACCGCCCATGGCCACCGCCCCCCGCCCCCGCACCACCACGCGCGACCCCGAGGAGCTCGGCCGCCGGCTCGACGGCTGGCTCGGCGCCCGGCTGCCCGGCGCCCGTGCCACCGGCATCGAGGTCCCGTCCACCAACGGCATGTCCAGCGAGACCCTCCTCTTCCGCCTCGGCCTGCCGGACCCGCCGCCGCCCGGCCCGGCGGACCTCCCGGCCGCCTGCGCCCTGCGCCTGGCCGCCGACCCGGCCGCGTACAGCGTCTTCCCGGTCTACGACATGGCCCGCCAGTACCGGGTGATGCGGCTGGTCGCCGAGCACACCGACGTACCGGTGCCCCGGGTGCTGTGGCTGGAGGAGGACCCGGTGGCGCTGGGCGCCCCGTTCTTCGTGATGGAGCGCGTCGAGGGCCGCGTACCGCCCGACGTCATGCCCTACACGTACGAGGGGAACTGGCTGCACTCCGCGAGCGACGCCGAGCGGGCCCGGCTGCAGGACGCGACGGTCTCGGTGCTGGCCCGGCTGCACGACCAGGTCCCGGCCGGGGCCGCCGACTTCCTGCTGGGCGACGGCACCGGTTCACCGCTGTGGCGCCATGTGGCGGCCCAGCGGGCGTACTACGAGTGGGTGGTGGACGGGCTGCCGCGCTCCCCGCTGATCGAGTCCGCGTTCGCCTGGCTCGACGCGCACCGGCCCGCCGACGAGGGCCCGCCCGTGCTCTGCTGGGGCGACGCCCGCATCGGCAACATCGTCTACGACGGCTTCGAACCCGCCGCCGTGCTCGACTGGGAGATGGCGGCCTACGGACCGCGCGAACTCGACCTCGGCTGGACCGTCTACCTCCACCGCTTCTTCCAGGACCTGACGGTGAGTTTCGGCCAACCCGGGCTCCCCGGCTTCCTGAGACGGGACCACATCGAGGAGCGCTACGCCGAGTTGACCGGCCACGCGCCCCGCGACATGGAGTTCCACACCCTCTACGCCGCGCTGCGGCACGCCGTGGTGATGCTCAGGATCGCCTACCGCCAGGTGCACTTCGGCGAGGCCCGGGCCCCCGAGGACCCGGACGCGCTCATCCTGCACCGGGCCAGCCTGGAGGCGATGGTCCGGGGCACGTACTGGAAGTCCTGAACGTACGCGGCCACAAGGGTGCGGGCGGGCCTAGGCGGCGCGCCGCATCTGCGGGACGCGCATCGGGCGCGAGCCCGGGCCGCCGACGTGGGAGAAGGGCTGGGTGCGCCAGTCCAGGCCCTGGGGGAGCGTCAGGAGCAGGGCGGTGCCCTGCTCCTGGACGTCGCGCCCGGAGTCGGCGGGCCGGCTCTGCGCGGCCGGACGGCCGGTTCCGGCGCAGACCGTGAGCACGAACGGGTTCCAGGGGCTCGGGCACAGCGCGTGCTCCGGCAGGACGGTCTCCTCCGCGAGGAGCGCGATCGGCCGCGCGCAGTCCGGGCAGATCACCCGGTACATCTCGAAGGTGTCGTAGGCGTCCGCCGCGAGATCGTCGTCGAGGTCCTCCTCGACGGCGGGATCGACGGGCTCCGGATCAGTGCGTTCGATCGACACACGTCCGCCACGCTTGATGTTCTGCATTGGGATTCTCCCCCTCGGGTGGGCCGGCAAGGCGCCGTCGCCGCGACCACAGCAAGCAATTCCCGCCAAGACCCCGCCGTAACCGCGACGCCCCGGCGAGCGGCGTCACAGCCTTGTGGCGTTCGTCACATGCCCGCCGCAGGTGCCCCTTCCGGTCGCCGCCGACTGTGCCGGAAGGGACCTGGGGGAATAGGTTGATCCGTATGGAGGAGCTGGACCGTCAGATCGTCGATCTGCTCGTCAAGGACGGGCGGATGAGCTACACCGACCTGGGCAAGGCCACGGGCCTGTCCACTTCGGCGGTGCACCAGCGCGTGCGCCGTCTGGAGCAGCGCGGAGTCGTGCGCGGCTATGTCGCCGTCGTGGACCCCGAGGCGGTGGGACTGCCGCTGACCGCGTTCATCTCGGTCAAACCGTTCGACCCCAGCGCCCCCGACGACATCGCGGAGCGGCTCGCGGACGTCCCCGAGATCGAGGCGTGCCACAGCGTCGCGGGCGACGAGAACTACATCCTCAAGGTGCGCGTCGCCACGCCCCTGGAGCTGGAGCACCTGCTCACCCGCATCCGCTCGCTGGCCGGTGTCTCCACCCGGACCACCGTCGTACTGTCGACCCCGTACGAGGCACGGCCACCGCGTATCTAGGCTGTTCCCATGAGTTCCGAGAGCGCCGCCGCCCTGCCGGCCCGAACCGTCGCCCCGCTGACCGCCGGAGAGCCCGAACACCGCACCGTGCTGTTGCGCGGCGGCGACGTCCACAGCCCCGCCGACCCCTTCGCCACGGCGATGGTCGTCGAACGCGGCCATGTCGCCTGGGTGGGCAGCGAAGGCGCGGCCGACGCCTTCGCCTCCGGGGTCGACGAGGTCGTCGACCTCGAAGGGGCGCTCGTCACCCCGGCGTTCACCGATGCGCATGTGCACACCACCGCCACCGGCCTGGCGCTCACCGGCCTCGACCTCTCCTCGGCCCGCACCCGCGCCGAGGCGCTCGCGGCGGTCCGGGCGCACGCCGCGGCCCGTCCCGGGGACGACGTGCTGCTCGGCCACGGCTGGGACTCGGCGCGCTGGCCCGAGCGGACCCCGCCGAGCCGCGCCGAGCTGGACGAGGCCACCGGCGGCCGACCGCTCTATCTGACCCGCATCGACGTCCACTCGGCCGTCGCCACCACCGCGCTCCTCGACCGCGTCCCCGGCGTGACCGGCCTCGACGGCTACCACCCGGACGCGCCGCTGACCGGCGCCGCCCACCACGCGGTCCGCGCCGCCGCGCACGGCGCGATCACCCCGGGCCAGCGCGAGGAGGCCCAGCGGGCCGCGCTGCACCGGGCGGCCTCGCTCGGCATCGGCACCCTGCACGAGTGCGGCGGCCCCGAGATCTCCGACGAGGACGACTTCACCTCGCTCCTGGAGCTGGCCGGCCAGGAGGCGGGCCCGCGCGTCTTCGGCTACTGGGCGGAGCAGATCGCCGGCGCCAAGGACGCCGATCGCATCCGCGAACTCGGCGCGATCGGCGCGGCCGGTGACCTCTTCGTCGACGGCGCCCTCGGCTCGCACACGGCCTGCCTCCACGAGCCGTACGCCGACGCCGCCCACACCGGCACCGCCCACCTGGACGCGGCCGACGTCGCCGCTCATGTGGCCGTCTGCACCGAGGCCGGGCTCCAGGCCGGGTTCCACGCCATCGGGGACGCGGCCGTCACCGCCGTCGTCGAGGGCGTGCGGGCCGCCGCGGCCAAGGTGGGCCTCGCCCGCGTCCGGGCCGCCCGCCACCGCGTCGAGCACGCCGAGATGCTCACCCCCGAGACCGTCGCCGCCTTCGCCGAGCTGGGCCTGACCGCCTCCGTGCAGCCCGCGTTCGACGCGCTGTGGGGCGGCGAGGACGGCATGTACGCCCAGCGCCTGGGCGTGGAGCGGGCCCGCACCCTCAACCCGTACGCGGCGCTGCTGCGGGCCGGGGTGCCCCTCGCCTTCGGCTCCGACTCGCCGGTCACCCCGCTCGACCCGTGGGGCACGGTCCGCGCGGCGGCCTTCCACCGCACCCCCGAGCACCGCGTCTCGGTCCGGGCCGCCTTCACCGCCCACACCCGCGGCGGCTGGCGCGCGATCGGCCGCGACGACGCGGGCACCCTGGTGCCGGGCGCCCCCGCGGACTACGCGGTGTGGCGGACCGACGAACTGGTGGTGCAGGCACCGGACGACCGGGTGGCCCGCTGGTCGACCGACCCGCGCTCGGGCACCCCCGGCCTGCCCGACCTGACACCCGGCGCGGAGCTGCCGGTCTGTCTGCGCACGGTGGTGTCCGGGCGGACGGTCTTCGTCCGGCCGAACGAGTGACGTAAGGGCGTTCCGTACCGCCGACAGGCTGCTCCCGGGGCGCCGCCGCCACCTGCGGGGCTTCCTCACTGACCTGCTGCTTTCCGTTGTCTTCGCAGGTCGAACGGGTGTTGACAGGGAGCGGCCACCGGCCGGTAGGTTCGGCCGGGTCCACCACAGGACGCCCGGGCGACAGAAGGTTTCTGCGGCCCGGGGGTCCCCGCTGCTCCGGCGGAGCGGCGGAGAGGTTGCGACCCGGACGGGGCCCGGACGTTCAGTAGACAACGGCTCCAGGCAGACCCGCAGCCAGCGGGTCCCGGGCCGGCCCGAAGGACGCCGGGCCCCCATTCCGACACCCCGGGACCTCGCGGTGCGGCACCACCCCGACCGCTCGCTATGGTGGTGCTCTGCGTACGGACAATAAGGGGCAGCAGTGAACGACGGCGGTCAGAGGCGGTACGGCCCGCTCGGCAGAGCCTTGGTGATCATCCCGACCTACAACGAGGCGGAGAACATCAAGCCGATCGTCTCCCGCGTCAGGGCGGCGGTCCCGGAGGCCCACCTCCTGATCGCCGACGACAACAGCCCCGACGGCACCGGGAAGATCGCCGACGAGCTCGCCGCCGACGACGAGCAGATCCACGTCCTGCACCGCAAGGGCAAGGAGGGGCTCGGCGCCGCCTACCTCGCGGGCTTCCGCTGGGGCGTGGAACACGACTACGGCGTGCTGGTCGAGATGGACGCCGACGGCTCCCACCAGCCCGAGGAGCTGCCCCGGCTGCTCACCGCGCTCAAGGGCGCCGACCTCGTCCTCGGCTCGCGCTGGGTGCCCGGCGGGCGCGTGGTGAACTGGCCCAAGCACCGCGAGTTCATCTCCCGCGGCGGCTCCACCTACTCGCGGCTGCTGCTCGGCGTCGACATCCGCGACGTCACCGGCGGCTTCCGGGCCTTCCGCCGCGAGACGCTGGAGGGCCTCGGCCTGGACGAGGTGGCCTCGCAGGGCTACTGCTTCCAGGTCGACCTGGCCCGCCGCGCGGTGGCCGCCGGGTACCACGTGGTGGAGGTGCCGATCACGTTCGTCGAGCGCGAACGCGGCGACTCCAAGATGAGCAACGACATCATCGTCGAGGCGCTCTGGCGGGTCACCGCCTGGGGCGTGGGCTCGCGGGCCAACAAGATCATGGGCCGCAAGCCCTCCTGACCGGCCGGCGCGGCGGGCCGCCCCCGGCCCGCTGACACATCCCTTACGCCGTCCTGCCGCGCTCCCAGGCACACTGGGGGCATGACGACCGGCACACAGCCTTCCGCCCCGCCCAAGCGCTCCCGTGCGCGCACCCTGGTTCCGCTGGGGATCGCCGCCTGGCTCATCCTGGAGATCTGGATCCTGATGACGGTGGCGAGCGCCGCCGGCGGGTTCACCGTGCTGGCCCTGCTGGTCGGCGGCGTGGTGCTCGGCTCCTATGTGATCAAGCGGGCCGGGCGCCGGGCCTTCCGCGGCCTCGCCGAGACGCTCCAGCAGCAGTCCGGGGCGGCCCCGGGCGCGGGCCCCCGCCCGGGCGGCGGCGAGGGCAACGCCCTCACCATGCTGGGCGGACTGCTCCTGATAGTCCCGGGCCTGCTCTCGGACGTCCTGGGGCTGCTCTGCCTGGTCCCGCCGGTGCGCAAGGCGCTCACGCGGTTCACCGAGCGCTCGCTGGAGAAGCGGATGCGCACGGCCGCCCCCGGCAGCTTCGGCGACGCCTTCCAGCAGGCGCGCATCCACCAGCCGGACGGCAAGGTCGTCCAGGGCGAGGTGATCCGCGAGGACGCCGCGGGCTCCTCCCCGTACGGCGAGGAGCGCGGGCCCCGGCCGCCGCTGACGCACTGAGCGGGCGGCGGGCCCCGTCCCCGGCCGGAAAGCCGGTGCGGGCCCGCCCCCGACCGGCCGCGATCCCGGGCAGAGCCGTCCGGTCGCGATCCCGGACGAAAAGAAGAGGGCCGGTCACACCGAAACGGTGTGACCGGCCCTCAACTCTCTGAACCGTCCGAGCGCTCTCGCGCCTAGGCGGACTTGCGGCTGTCGCGCGGATGCACGGCAATGTTCATGGCGCCGGAACGCAGGACCTCCAGCCTCTCGGCCAGAACCTCCTCCAGCTCCTCACGGGTGCGCCGCTCCATGAGCATGTCCCAGTGCGTACGCGCGGGCTTGCCCTTCTTCTCCTCGGGACCCTCGCCGTCCACCAGGAGTGCCATGGCGCCACACGCCTTGCACTCCCACTCCGGCGGGATGTCCGCCTCCACCGAGAACGGCATCTCGAATCGATGTCCGTTCTCGCATGCGTACTCCACCGCCTGGCGCGGGGCCAGATCGATGCCGCGGTCGGTCTCGTAGCTGGTCACCACGAGGCGCGTGCCGCGAAGAGCTCGCTCACTCATGAATCGTGCCTCCCGGGCTTGTCGCCCACAGGACAGGTGTCGCTGTCGTCGTCATCCGGTCAACGTCCGGTCGGCGGTAAAGATTCCCGTTGTGGGTCATGTGTCGCCGTCGTGCCGCCCCTTGTTGTACCCACCAGTGCCCGGTTTGTCACATCTGGCAGCAGATGTCACCCAGCGTCTTCACTACTTGAGCACGCAGTAACGGTCCGCCTGGCAGGCCAAAGGCGTACACTACCGGCCTTTCACTTCAACGTCTAAATCCGCGCCGGAACGGGGTTCCCCGCGGCGGCCACCGCGGCCCGCACCGGCACCCTCGCGAGCAGGGCGAACCCCACCACGAAGAAGATCACCAGAGAGATGATGGCATCCCGATAGCTCCCGGTCAGCTGGTACGCGAGCCCGAACACCAGTGGCCCCAGCCAGCTGAGCCCCCGGTCGCTCATCTCGTAGGCCGAGAAGTATTCGGCCTCCTTGCCGCTGGGCACCAGGTGTGAGAAGAGCGACCTCGACAGCGCCTGGCTGCCGCCCAGGACCGTGCCGATCGCGGCGGCCAGCAGGAAGAAGAGCACCGGCGAGTGCGCGGGCAGGAAGTACCCGGTGCCCAGGATCAGCGCCCACACCGCCAGCGAGCCCAGGACGGTCCGCTTGGCGCCGTACGACCGCGCCAGCCGCCCCATCCCCAGCGCACCCGCCACCGCCAGCACCTGCACCAGGAGCACGGCCACGATCAGGGTGTTCTGGTCGAGCCCCAGCTCCTGCGAACCGTAGAGCGACGCCTGCGAGATCACCGTCTGCACACCGTCGTTGTAGATCAGGTAGGCGAACAGGAACGCCAGGGTCAGCGGCCGGGCGCGCATGTCCCGCAGCGTCGCCATCAGCTGCCGCCAGCCCGCGCCCACCCTGCCGTCGGCCGGTACGTGCCCGGCGGGCGCCCGCCGGTCCCGCAGCCGCCGCAGCGGTACGAGCGTGAACGCGCCCCACCACACTCCGGCCGAGGCCAGACAGATCCGCACCGCCGTGCCCTCGGACAGCCCGAAGCCGTCGTGGCCCGAGTAGAGGACCAGATTGAGGACCAGGACGAACGCGCCCGCCGTATAGCCGAACGCCCAGCCGCGCGAGGAGACCCGGTCGCGCTCCTCGGGGCCCGCGATCTGCGGCAGAAAGGCGTTGTAGAGCACCATCGAGACCGACAGCGCGGCATTGGCGACGATCAGCAGCACCGCGCCCAGCAGATAGCGGTGGCCGTCCAGGAAGAACATCCCGGTGGTGGCCGCCGCCCCGATGTACGCGGCTGCCGCGAGCAGCGGCTTCTTGCGGCCCGTGCGGTCCGCCGCGGCACCCACCACCGGCATCAGGACCACCGCGAGCACCACCGAGGCGGACACCGCGTACGCGAACAGCGACCCCGCCCGCACCGGCACCCCCAGCGGGTGCACGAAGCCGTCCGCGTCGGCGGCGTCCTCGGCGATCGCCGTCAGGTACGGGCCGAGGAAGACCGTCAGGACGGTCGTCGAATAGACCGAGCAGGCGAAGTCGTAGAAGTACCAGCCGCGCTGCTCACGGCGGCGTTCGGCGTCCGGGACCGCCTCGGCGGCCCGGACCGTGGTGTCGGTGGTCAAACCCGGCGCCCTCTCGGTCGTGCTCGTGGGCGCGCGCGGGGTGGGTCAGAACCCGGCTCCCCGGTCGGTCAGGACCGTGCGCAGCGTCTCCAGATGATCGGTCATGATGCCATCGACGCCGAGGTCCAGGAGCTTCGTCATCCGATCGGGATCATTGATGGTCCATACGTGTACCTGCAGGCCCAGGGCGTGCGCGGTCCGCACGAAGCGGCGGTCGACCACCGGGATCGGGCCCTGCGCCTCGGGCACCTGCGCACACACCGCGCCCCGGCGCAGCGGCGCCGGGATCCCCAGTGAGCGCAGCCGCAGCGCGGCCACGCCCCGCACCCCGTACGAGGTCGCCAGCCGCGGGCCCGCCAGCCGCTGGGCCCGGGCCACCCGGGCCTCCGAGAACGAACCCACGCACACCCGGTCCCAGGCGCCGGTCCGGCGGATCAGCTCCACCAGGGGGACCAGCGCGGACGCCGCCTTGACGTCCACGTTCCAGCGCGCCCGCGGGAACGCCTCCAGCAGGTCCTCGAAGAGCGGCAGCGGCTCCCGGCCCGCGACCCGGGCCTGGCGGACCTCGGCCCACGGCAGGTCCGCGATCCGGCCGACCGCGTCGGTGACCCGGTCCAGGGTCGCGTCGTGGAAGGCGACGAGCCGCCCGTCCACGGTGGTGTGCACATCCGTCTCGAAGTAGCGGAAACCGGCCGCCTCGGCGCGGGCGAAGGCGGCCTCGGTGTTCTCGATGCCGTCGGCCGAACCTCCCCGGTGGGCGAAGGCGATCGGCGTCGGATGATCGAGGTAGGGGTGGCGTACGCGAGTCACCCGGGCAGTATGGCCTGCTCCGGCGCCTCCTCGGCGACGACCGCCCCCTCGGCGACGACCGCTGCCGACGACGGCGGCGCGGGGACGGCGAACAGCCGCAGGAAGAACTGCGCCAGCGGTCCGATCGCCAGCGCGTACGCGACCGTGCCCACGCCCAGCGAACCGCCGAGCAGGAATCCCGTCCCCACCACCGCCACCTCGATCGAGGTGCGCACCAGCCGGATGGAACGGCCGGTCAGCCGGTGCAGCCCGGTCATCAGACCGTCGCGCGGGCCCGGCCCGAAGCGGGCCGAGATGTACAGGCCGGTCGCCACCCCGTTCAGCACGATGCCCGCGAGCAGCGCCGGGATCCCCGCCGCCAGCCCCGGCGCGTCCGGCACCAGCGCCAAGGTGGCGTCCATCGACAGGCCGATGGCGAAGACGTTGGAGACCGTGCCCAGGCCCGGCCGCTGCCGCAGCGGTATCCACAGCAGCAGCACCAGCGCCCCCACGACGATAGAGACGACACCGATGCTCAGCCCCGTCCGCTCGGCGATCCCCTGGTGCAGCACGCCCCACGGTTCGAGCCCGAGCCCGCTGCGCACGAGCAGCGCCGAGCTCACCCCGTACAGCGTCAGGCCGACGTAGAGCTGGATCAGCCTGCGGGTGAGGTGCGTGGACAAGTGACTGCCCCCCTGTCTGGTGGTAGTGGACCGGCGCATGACACTCTGTGGCTGGGAAAGCAATCCCAACCATGGCCAATTCGGGGAAGGTGGACTGACTTCCATGGCGCAGTGGACCTCGGCGGTCGGGCCGGCACAGCTCGCCCGTCAGCTCAACGCACAGCAGCCCCGCCCGGCGGGCCCCGGCGCGCGCAAGCCGCCCGCCTACCGGGCGCTCGCCGACGGGATCCGGCTCCTGGTCCTGGAAGGGCGGGTTCCGGTCGCCGCCCGGCTGCCCGCCGAGCGGGAACTGGCCCTGGCGCTCTCGGTCAGCCGCACCACCGTCGCCGCCGCCTACGAGGCGCTGCGCGGCGAGGGCTTCCTGGAGTCCCGCCGGGGCGCGGGCAGCTGGACGGCCGTCCCGGCGGGCAACCCGCTGCCCGCGCGCGGCCTCGAACCACTGCCGCCCGAGTCGCTCGGCTCGATGATCGACCTGGGGTGCGCGGCCCTGCCCGCGCCCGAGCCGTGGCTGACCCGCGCGGTCCAGGGCGCCCTGGAGGAGCTGCCGCCGTACGCGCACACCCACGGCGACTACCCGGCCGGGCTGCCCGCCCTGCGCCAGATGCTCGCCGAGCGCTACACCGCGCGCGGCATCCCGACCATGCCCGAACAGATCATGGTCACCACCGGTGCCATGGGGGCGATCGACGCCATCTGTCATCTGTTCGCCGGTCGCGGCGAACGCATCGCCGTCGAGTCGCCCTCGTACGCCAACATCCTCCAGCTGATGCGCGAGGCAGGCGCCCGGCTGGTGCCGGTCGCCATGGCCGACAGCCTCGGCGGCTGGGACCTGCCCCGCTGGCGCCAGGTCCTGCGCGACTCCGCGCCCCGGCTCGCCTATGTGGTCGCCGACTTCCACAACCCGACCGGCGCGCTCGCCGACGAGGACCAGCGGCGCGCACTCGTCGACGCGGCCCGCTCGGCCGGGACCGTGCTGGTCGTGGACGAGACCATGTCCGAGCTGTGGCTCGACGACGTGGAGATGCCGCGTCCGGTCTGCGCGTTCGACCCGGCGGGCGCGACCGTGCTGACCGTCGGCTCCGCGAGCAAGGCGTTCTGGGCGGGCATGCGCATCGGCTGGGTGCGGGCGGCCCCCGATGTCATCCGCTCGCTGGTCGCCGCCCGCGCCTACGCCGACCTCGGCACCCCCGTCCTCGAACAGCTCGCCGTCAACTGGCTGATGGCCACCGGCGGTTGGGAACAGGCTGTCGGCCTGCGCCGCGACCAGGCCCGGGAGAACCGCGACGCACTGGTGGCGGCGGTCCGCCGGGAGCTGCCGGAGTGGGAGTTCGACGTACCGGTGGGCGGACTCACGCTCTGGGTGCGCACCGGCGGAGTCTCCGGCTCGCGGCTCGCGGAGGTGGGGGAGCGGGTCGGAGTACGGGTGCCGTCCGGGCCCCGCTTCGGCGTGGACGGCGCCTTCGAGGGGTACGTCCGGCTCCCCTTCACGGTCAGCGGCCCTGTCGCACAGGAGGCCGCGTCCCGACTGGCGGCGGCGGCCCGCCTGGTGGAACGGGGCGCGAGCGGCGGGGGAGAGTCGCCGCGGACGTTCGTGGCGTGAGGTGGGGGACGGGTCGGGGATGACGGGTGTCAGATGACGAGTGTCAGATGACGGGTGTCAGATGACAGCTGTGCGATGGCAGCTGTGCGATGGCAGCTCCGCGATGGCAGCTCCGCGATGGCAGCTGTGCGATGACAGTCGTCAGGTGTCAGGTGAGCGATGTCTGATGCCGGATGTCAGGTGTCGGGTGACGACTGGGCGATGACAGCCGTCAGATGACGGCTGTCAGATAGCAATAGACGTCATCTGACAGCCGTCCCGCCCGCAGCCGCGCCTCACCCCTCCGCCGGTACCGCCTCCTGGCAGGGTGTCGCCTCCACCGGGAGTTCGCGCTCGGGGAGGAGGTCGAGGACCGCCTGGCGGTGGGCCTCGCTGGTGGCGTCGTCGTACGGGTCCGGCGTCGCCGGGACCTGGAGGCGCAGTACGGGTCCGCCGCCGAGCCGGGCGTAGCCGCGGCCGGGCGGGACGGTGGCGGTCGGGGTGGTGTGCGGCGGGGCGCCCAGGACGGCTTCGGCCTGGCCCGGGGTGGTCGGGCCGAGCACCACGCGTGCGCGGGTGTGCGTACGGACCGGCTCGGTCAGCGCGTCCAGGCTGTCGAACTGTTCCGCCACCACCACCGTGACCCCCGCCGCCCGGCCGTGCCGCAGCGGTGTCTGGAGCAGTTGCTGGGGGTCGGGGCGGCCGTCGGCGGCGGCGAGGTGCCCGAAGACGCTCGGCCGGTCGAGCAGGATCCACAGCGGACGCTTGATGTCGTCCGGGGCGGGCTGACCGGTCTGGCGGGCGCGGTTGGCGGCGATGAGACGGCGTTCGGTCTCGTGCGCCGCCCACTCCAGGGTGGCCAGCGCCCCGGCGAGGCCGCACTCGACGGCCAGGACGCCCCGGCGCCCGGTCAGACAGGCGTACTCGCCGGTGCCGCTGCCCTCGACCACCAGCAGGTCGCCGTGCTGGAGCACTTGGAGGGCGATGGAGCGGAGCAGGTTGGTGGTGCCGCTGCCGGGTTCGCCGACGACCAGCAGATGCGGCTCGGTGGAGCGCGGGCCGGTGCGCCAGACCGCCGGCGGCGCGTCCCGTACGTCGTCGCCGTCGGCGACCGGCACGGTCCGCTGCACCGCGTCGGGGTCGGTGAAGCCGAGGACGGTCTCACCGGGCCCGGCGACGAAGCGCTGGGCGGCGATCGTGGTGGGGAGCGCGTCGAGGACGCGCATGACGAGCTGGTTGCCGGCCTCGTCCCACTCGAACCGGTACTCCCGGCCGCGCCCGGACTTGGCGTGCAGCAACTGCTCGATCCGGGCGCGCGCCTCGGGCTCGCCGTCCGGGAAGTACGCGGGGTAGCGGATCAGGAGGCGGGTGACCCGGCCGTCGTCGTCGAACTCGTACTCGCCGAGCGCCGCCGCCCACTCCCCGCCGTGGGCGAACAGGGGGCTGGGATCCTCCGGCACCGAGAAGTACGGCACGAGGGCCTCGTAGAGGGCCTGGAGGCGGCCCAGCTCCGCCTCGTCCGGGCCGGTCTTGACGGGGGTGCGTTCGCGGCCCTGCCAGGCGGCCGCGGCCATCACCGTGATCAGGGCGAGCAGCGGCCCGTACGGGATGAGCGCGACCACCAGGACCACGGCCGCCACCAGGAACAGCGCGGGACCACGCCGTTCCTTGGGCGTGGCGGCCCACCGGCCGCGCAGGGCGGCGGCGATCAGCCGCAGTCCGCGGCTGACGGTGATGAGCGGATGGAGGACGTCGGTGGCACTGTCGGCGGCCGTGCGCGCGATCTCGCGACTGCGGGCGATCGGAACGCTGGTGCTGCTCAGAATGCGGGGAAGCGGTCGCCGGGCCACGTCGGTCTCCTGTGGGGGTGGTGGGGACTGCGGGAGGTCAGAACTTGATCCCGCCCAGCAGGCTTGCGAGGCTCTGGCCTCCGGCCTTGATGCTCGGGGCGATCGCGGTGCCCGCCAGATAGAAGCCGAAGAGGGCGCAGACCATGGCGTGCGACGCCTTGAGGCCGTCCTTCCTGAAGAACAGGAAGACGATGATGCCGAGCAGGACCACACCTGAGATGGACAGGATCATGAGGAGTTCTCCTGGTAGAGGGGGACAGTCACCATGAGTTCTTCCAGGATCACAGGAAGTATCTATGTGATAAAAGCTGCAATCGGGTGAAATTCTCTGATTTTCACTGGAGTGGCGGATACGAAACCGGCTTCCGGGCGGCACACTGTGCGCCCGCCGGGCCGGTTGTCGTCACCCGCGGTGAGCTTTGCCCCGGGAGGGTCGAGTCATGTCGGTGCCACGGGCAGTACCCTGTCGATTCACTCGTACGGCGCTTTAGTCGTACGTGCCAGGTCAGAGGCGTTCTCGCGGGCGCCGTACGCGGTGTGAAAGGCGGTCCGTCCGATGAGCGATGCCCTCGATCCCGAGGTGGTCGAGCTGGCGGCCAAGATCTTCGATCTGGCGCGCCGGGGTGAGACCGAGGCGCTCGTCGCGTACGTGGACGCGGGCGTCTCCCCGGACCTCACCAACGACAAGGGCGACACCCTCGTCATGCTGGCCGCGTACCACGGGCACGCGGAGGCGGTCTCCGCGCTCCTCGCGCGCGGGGCGGCGGCGGACCGCGCCAACGACCGGGGGCAGACGCCGCTCGCCGGGGCGGTGTTCAAGGGCGAGGACGCGGTGATCAAGGCGCTGCTGGCCGGCGGAGCCGATCCTTCCGCCGGGACGCCGTCTGCGGTCGACACCGCACGCATGTTCGGGAAGACCGAACTGCTCGCACTCTTCGGCGACCACTGAGGTTTGCGCCGGGCACGCCCTGCGTACCTGGTGAGAGGGGCTCGGAAATGTGGTCGCGGTGGCGAAATGCCTGGGTCATCATGACGACGAGCCCCCTTCACCAGGGGCAGGGCCCTTAATCGGGGGCCACACGACGAGAGGCAGGAAGATGGCTCACAACAAGCGGAAGACGGCGGACGGCCGAACATGTTGGCGCGCGGCCTACTAGGGCACGGCACGGATCCCGGTTGCGTCGACAGCTTGATGTGAGGCTATTTTCATGTTTGATCCAGTCATAGCGCCGAGCGGCACCTTGCTCGGCCTGCTGCAAAGGGGCCGCGGCGACGGCACCCTGCACGCGCTGGCGGCCCCCCGCCCCGAGGCCCTGGCGGCCCTGAACCACTGTGTACTGAGCGACCCCCGCCACGACTGGCAGGTGGAGAACCGGTCCCTGTACTACGCGCGCCTGTATCTGGATCTCGACGGCGGACTCGGCGACATCGAGGCCCATCTCTTCGGCGCCGGGGACGTCCTGGACGCCGACGAGCACCGCACGGGTCTCGCGCTGGCCGTCCTGGGCCACCTCGCCTCGTACGGCAGGGACGACGCCCTGCTGCTCCTGCGGCGGTACGCCGCGCACGGCGCCAACTGGGCCTGGGCCCTGGACGAGCTGGCCCTGCGGGACGACGACGCGGGCCTGCGCGCCCTCGCCGAGCCCGTCCTGGCCCGCTTCCCCGGTACGCCCGAGGGCGACGCCGAGCTCGCGGCCACCGTCCGGGACGCGTTCGAGCCCCGGCCCTGGCGGCTGTGGGCCGAGGACACCCGCGACGCGGTGGGCGCCCGGGTGCGCGCCGCCCAGGAAACCGGGTCCTTCGACCGCTGGCAGCGCCAGCTGAGTCCGTCCGGACCCCGGCCGGGCTGGAGCGTCACGGCCGTCTTCGACTGGGCCCAGGAGGGCCTGGAGCGCGGCGCCGATCTGGCGCTGCCCGCCGCCCGCTGCCTGGGCGCGGTGGCGGGGCCCGACGACCGCGAGCTGATCGTGGAGGCCGCACGCGCCGGCGCGGACGGCGCCCGGTGCGCCGCCCTGCACTACCTCGCCGAGTCACGCGACCCGCGCGTGCTCGACCTCGTCGAGGCGGCCATGGCGGGCGGCTCGCGTACCGTCGCCGAGGCCGCCGTCCTCGCCTTCGAGCGGATGTGCGGGCCCGAGGCCGTCGACCGGGCGCGCGGCTGGGTGCACCGGCCGGACGCGCTGGGCGCCGCCGCCGCGGGCGTGCTCGCCTGCCGGGGCGAGGCCGAGGACGCCCAGCTGGTGCTCGGCGCACTGCGCGAGTGCGTGCGCTCCGAAGGGCCCGACGCGCCCCTGCTGCGCCCCCTGGTCGACGGGAGCGCACGGCTCGGCATCGGCTGCGCCGCACCCGTACTGCGCCACCTCTACCGCGAGACCGCCTCCTCCGAACTGCGCGGCCGTACCGCCCGCGCCCTCGCGGCCACCGACCCCTCCTTCGCCACCGGCTTCGCCGTCGAGTGCCTGTGGGACTGCGAGGAGACCACCCGGGAAGTGGCCGCCCAGTACGCGGAGCTGGTCGACGCGCGCGTGGCCGAGCGGCTGCGCCGGCTCGCCGACGACCCGGCCGAGGAGGCCGAGGTCCAGAGCGCGATCCACAACCGGATGGGCCCGGACGCACCGGCGATATGACCCGGCACGGCTGACGGGAGGGGGCGGCGCGCCCCTCCGCCCGCCCGCTGCCGCGGGGCCCCGCGCTGGTCGCGGACGCGCCCCGAGCGCGGGCGTGCCCCGGTCGTAGAAGGGCCCGGAGCGTGGGCGTGCCCCGGTCGTAGATGCGCCCCGAGTGCAGGCGTGCCTCGCCCGGAGGCGCGCCCCAGCCACGGACGCGTTTCGGTGGCAGACGTGCCCCGAGCGCATACGTGCCCCGGCCGGAGATGAGCCTGGGCACAGACGTACCCCGGCCGTGGACGCGTCCCCGGCGCAGACGTCTGCGCCCGCCACCGCGTGCGACACCACCACGCACCCGACCCCGTGCGCCGTCGAGGCGCTCGGGGAAGCGCTCGTCGCTGTGCCGCGCGCCCCCTGGAGCGGCGCGGCCGGGCCCGCCGACGCGCGGAGGCTACGGGGCCGTTGTGGGCCCCGGGCGCACCACAACGCGCCCGCGCACCGGCACGAACCGGACCGGAGTGCCGGGTGCGGCCTGTGCGGCGGCGGGCAGGTCGCGCTCGTCGACCACCCCCACCACCGGATAGCCGCCGGTCGTGGGGTGGTCGGCCAGGAACACCACCGGGCGCCCGTCCGGCGGCACCTGGACCGCGCCCAGGACCATGCCCTCGCTGGGCAGTTCGCCCGGCACGGCCCGCTCCAGGGCCGGGCCCTCGGTGCGCAGCCCGATCCGGTTGCTGGCGGGGGAGACCCGGTAGCGGCCGGTGGCGAGCGTGCGCAGCGCGTCCGGACCGAACCAGTCCCGGCGGGGCCCCGGCAGGAGGCGCAGGATCAGCTCCTCGGGCGGGCCGGGCGCGGGCGCCGCGTCCACGCGCGCGTGGACGCCGCTGGGGCGCCCCAGCGGCAGGACCGCGCCGTCGCGCAGCGGCGCCGGGCCCAGCCCCGAGAGCAGATCGGTGGCGCGGCTGCCGAGGACCGGGTCGACCGTGATCCCCCCGGCGAACGCCACGTACGAACGCACCCCCCGCACCGCCGCGCCGATGTCGAGGACGGCGCCCCCGGGCACCCGTACCAGCGCGCCCCACGCCACCGGGCGGCCGTCGACCGCCACCGGGCAGGGGGCCCCGGTCACGGCCGCGGTGACGTCCCGGCGCGGGCGCACCGCGCAGCCGGTCAGCGTGGTCTCCAGGACGGCCGCGTCCGGTGCGTTGCCGGTCAGCCGGTTGGCCAGGCGGCTCGCGGGCGGATCGAGCGCGCCGGACCGGCCCACCCCGAGGTGCGCGTATCCGGGCCGGCCCGCGTCCTGCACGGTGGTGAGCGCCCCGGCCCGTACGACCCACAGGGCCCCGTCCGTCATGCGCGCTCCTCGACGAACCGCACCCGGGTCCCCGGTGCGAGGAGCGCGGCGGGCTCCCTCGCCGGATCCCACAGCACGGCGTCGGTGCGGCCCACCAGCTGCCAGCCGCCGGGGGAGGAGCGCGGGTAGACACCGGTGTACGGCCCCGCGAGGGCCACCGAACCCGCCGGGACGGCGGTCCTCGGGGTGGCCCGGCGGGGCACGGAGTAGCGCTCGGGCAGCCCCGTCAGATAGCCGAAGCCGGGCGCGAAGCCGCAGAAGGCCACCCGGAACTCGGCCGCGCTGTGCAGGCGTACCGCCGCCTCCGGCGACATGCCCCACCCGGCCGCGACCTCGGCCAGGTCCGGGCCGTCGTAGCGGACCGGGATCTCCACCGAGGCGCCCCGGTCGGCGGGCGGCGGCGGGATCCGCCAGCCGGGCAGCTGGACCGCCAGGCGCGCGGGGTCTTCGAGGCCGTCGAGCAGGACGGTCCGGGCCGCCGGGACGATCTCGCGCACGGCGGGCAGGGTGCCCTCGGCACGGCGGCGCAGCAGCTCGGCGTGGAGCGCCTCGGCCTGCGCGCCGTCCGCCAGCTCGATCAGGAGCGCGTGGTCGCCGACGGGCAGGGTGCGCAGTGCCACAGGGCGCGGCGCGGGCGCCGGTTCGGCGGGGCTCATGCGAACGCCTCCACCCGCACCCCGGCGCCCTCCAGCCGCGCGCGCACCCGGCGGGCGAGTTCGGCGGCGCCCGGGGTGTCGCCGTGCAGACAGAGGGAACGCGCGCGTACCGCGACCGTCGCCCCGTTCTCCGCGACCACCGAGCCGCTCCGGGCCAGGCCGAGGGAGCGTTCAACGACCGCCTCCGGGTCGCTCACGACCGCGCCCGCGCGCCCGCGTGGCACCAGCGTGCCCCGGGGGGTGTAGGCGCGGTCCGCGAACGCCTCGGTGACGACCGGCAGTCCGGCCCCGGCGGCCCGTTCGAGGAGCCGGGAGCCGGGCAGGCCGAGGACCGGGAGCGTCCCGCCCGCGAGCCCGACGCCCGCCACCACGGCCGCCGCCTGCTCCTCGTCGTGCACGACCCGGTTGTAGAGCGCGCCGTGCGGCTTCACGTACGAGACCCGGCTGCCGGCGGCCCGGGCGAACACCTCCAACGCGCCGATCTGGTAGGCGATCTCGGCCGCGAGCTCGTCCGGCGGGACGTCCATGGCCCGCCGCCCGAACCCGGCCAGGTCGCGGTAGGAGACCTGGGCGCCGATCCGCACCCCGCGCTCGGCCGCCAGCGCGCAGACCCGGCGCATGGTGACCGCGTCGCCCGCGTGGAAGCCGCAGGCCACGTTGGCGCTGGTCACGATGGACAACAGGGCCTCGTCGTCGGTCAGCCGCCAGCGGCC
Source organism: Streptomyces sp. cg36 (assembly GCF_041080675.1). Taxonomy (NCBI): domain Bacteria; kingdom Bacillati; phylum Actinomycetota; class Actinomycetes; order Kitasatosporales; family Streptomycetaceae; genus Streptomyces; species Streptomyces cyclosori. The sequence continues at coordinate 6,663,742 of NZ_CP163520.1, forward strand.
GAAGCCCTCGCCGAGGTCGGCGTTGAGGTCGATGGGGGCGGGTGTCATGGTCGTGCGCTCTCCTGTCCGGGCGGTGCGTCGGCGCGGTGGTTCAGGCCGTGCGGTAGTGGCTGTCGGGGACGTCGGTGATCAGCATCCGGCCCGGCGCGTGGGTGATCGCGAAGGGCGGCCGGGAGGCGGCGAGGGCGGCCTGCGGGGTGACTCCGCACGCCCAGAACACCGGCACGTCCCCCGGCTCCGCGCGCACCGGATCACCGAAGTCGGGCCGGGACAGGTCCGCGATGCCCAGCGCCGCCGGGTCCCCGGTGTGCACGGGCGCGCCGTGCACCGCGGGCATCGCCCGGCTGACCCGGCGGGCCGTCTCCACCAGCCGGGCGGGTACCGGCCGCATCGAGACGACGAGCGGTCCGCTGAGCCGCCCGGCGGGACGGCAGGGGCGGTTGGTGACGTACATCGACACGTTGCTCCCCTGCTCGACGTGGCGTAGCGGCACGCCCTCGGCGGCCAGTTGGGACTCGAAGGTGAAGCTGCATCCGATCAGGAAGGAGACCAGGTCCTCGTGCCAGAACGCCCGGACGTCGGTGGGTTCCGCGATCGGCTCGCCGTTCTCCCAGACGCGGTAGCGCGGCAGGTCGGTGCGCAGGTCGGCGTCCGGGGCGAGCGCGGTGGTCCACGCTCCGGGGCCGGTGACGTCGAGGACCGGGCAGGGCTGCGGGTTGCGGGCGCAGAACTCCCGTACGTCGTCCGCCCAGTCGGCCGGGACCGCGATCAGGTTCGCCTGGGCGTACCCCGGTGCCCAGCCCGCGGTGGGACCGCCCCGGCCGGTACGGAAGTGGGCGCGCGCCTCGCGCGGGGTGACGGCGGCGGGCACCGGCCCGTCCGCGCCCGCCACGCGCGCGTGGCCGTCGGGGGCCGAGGCGGACGGGTCCGTCCGCTGCTTCTCGGCCGCTACGCGTGCGTGGGCGCCGGGTACGGACATCGTGGGGTCCACGGTACTCATGTCAGCTCCTGTCCGCGCGTCTCGGGAAGTCCCACCAGGGCCACGACCGCCAGCGCGTAGCCGACCGCGCCCAGGGCCAGGGCCCCGCCCACGCCCCAGCTGTCGGAGAGGTAGCCCACGAAGGTGGGCAGGAAGGCGCCGACGGCCCGGCCGCTGTTGTACGTGAAGCCCTGGCCGGTGCCGCGCACCGCCGTGGGGTAGAGCTCGCTCAGGAACGAACCGAAGCCGCTGAAGATCGCGGACATGCAGAAGCCGAGCGGGAAGCCGAGGACCAGCAGCAGGGTGTTGGCGCCGGACGGGATGTGCGTGTACGCGAGGATGCACAGCGCCGACAGCACCGCGAAGAGCCGGATGTTGCGCTTGCGGCCGATCCGGTCGGTGAGCACGCCTCCGGTGAGGTAGCCGAGGAACGCACCGGAGATCAGGAACGCCAGATAGCCGCCGGTGCCGACGACCGTCAGCCCCCGGTCGGTCTTGAGGTACGTCGGTACCCAGGTGGCGAGCGTGTAGTAGCCGCCCTGGACGCCGGTGGACAGCAGGGTCGCGAAGAACGTGACGCGCAGCAGGTCCTTTTGGAAGATCGCGGCGAACGAGCCGCGCCCCGGGTGCGCCGCGCGCTCCGCGGCGGCCTGCGGGGCGTCGCTGACGTTGCGCCGGATGTAGATCACCAGCAGGGCGGGCAGCGCGCCGGTCCAGAACATCACGCGCCAGGCGGTGTCCGCGTCCACGTAGTGGAAGACCAGCGTGTAGACGATCACGGCCAGTGCCCAGCCCGCCGCCCACGCGCTCTGCACCGCGCCCAGGGTGCGGCCCCGGTGCCGGCTGGAGGCGTACTCGGCGACCAGGATCGCGCCGACCGCCCACTCGCCGCCGAAGCCGAAGCCCTGGAGGGCGCGGCAGACCATCAGCGTCTCGTAGGTCGGCGCGAAGCCGCAGGCGACGGTGAACACCGCATAGGTGATCACCGTGATCATCAGTGCCTTCACCCGGCCGATCCGGTCGGCGAGGATGCCCGCCAGCGCGCCGCCGACCGCCGAGACCACCAGCGTCACCGTGGTGAGCAGTCCGGTCTGGCCGTGGTCGAGGCCGAAGTACGCGCCGATCGCGACCATGCTCAGCGGCAGGGTGAAGTAGTCGTAGGAGTCGAGGGCGTAGCCGCCGAACGCGCCGCCGAAGGCGCGGCGGCCACGCGGTCCCAGGGCCGACAGCCAGGCGAACGGGCCGGTGCCGACGGGGAGTCCACTGTGCTGCTGCTCGGTCTGGGTCGTACTCATCTGCACCTCGCAGGAGGTCTGGCAGGAAGAGGGGACGGTGCGGAGCGGGTGCGGCGCGGGGGTGCGGGTCCGCGTCTGGTGCCGGGTGACGCCCAAGCTAGAGGATCGTTGAACAATCCGACAAGAGTCGTGTAGGGACGTCCTGTCTTCCGGGTCCGCGTCCTACGATGGGAGCCGCGCGTCGGCGGCAGCGGCCGACGGGGGAGTGAGGATGCCGTGGGGACGACGGAGTCCGAGGTCGGCGGGCTGGCGGAGGACCGCCCGCTGCTCGGCCGCACCAGCACGGCCGAGCGCGTCGCGGACATCCTGCGCGGCCGGATCGCCGACGGGTTCTTCCCGCCGGGCGAACGGCTGGCCGAGGACGGGATCGGGCGTGCCCTGGGGGTCTCGCGCAACACCCTGCGCGAGGCGTTCCGACTGCTCACCCATGAGCGGCTGCTGGTCCACGAACTCAACCGCGGGGTCTTCGTGCGGATGCTCGCGGTCGACGACGTCGAGGACATCTACCGCACCCGGCGCCTGGTCGAGTGCGCCGTCGTACAGGGCCTCGGCAGACCGCCGTACGCACTCCGGGCGCTGGCCGAGGCGGTGGCGCACGGCGAGCGGTCGGCCCGCGCGCACGACTGGAAGGGCGTCTCCACCGCCAACATCCACTTCCACCGCGAGCTCGTCGCCCTGGCGGGCAGCGCGCGCACGGACGAGCTGATGCGCGGGGTCCTGGCCGAACTGCGGCTCGCCTTCCACGTCGTGGACGACCCGAAACGGCTCCACCAGCCCTACCTCGTACGGAACCGGGAGATTCTGGCGGCGCTGGAGGCGGGCGAGCGCACGGCGGCCCTGGCGCTGCTCGCCGACTACCTCGACGACTCCCGGCGGCAGTTGGTCCAGGCGTACACGGAGTTGGTCGTCGCCGCGGACTAGGCTCGCTCGCCGCCCGTGGCCCGGGCGTCCCGGTGGGGTCGGGGCAGGTCGGCCCCGGCCGTGCCGACGGTGCCATCTGCGCCGTTTCGACCGTTGTCAGTGCGAGGACCTAATCTGTGCAGCGTGACTTCGCCTGCCTCGACGGAACCCGTTCCGCCCCAGCTCAGCGCGGGGCCGCGCCCCGCACCGGGCCCGGCCGCCGACGAGGGGCTGGCCCGCAGGCTGCGCGCGCTCGCCTGCACCGCCCCGCTGCACGACCTGGACGTGCGCAAGGCGAACCTGGCGGGCGAGTACTCGGTGTACGCGATGGCGGAGGTCGCCCTCGCCTCGATCGACCTCGTCACGCTGAACATGGACTTCGACACGGGCGCGGACCACGAGCAGATCGTGGCCCGGCTGATCCCGCGGGTCGCGGCCCAGGCCCCCGAGCGCCCGGCCGCCGAGCATGAGCGGGTGGCCCGCTGGGTCCTGGAGAACCTGATCAACGTCGGCAGCGTGGACCGCGGCTTCCGCGCGGTGTACGGGACGTTCGCGACGGACGGCTCCTACGTCCGCCGGGACTACGACTTCAAGCTCGTCGAAGAGGTCCCGGGATACGGCGGCAGCGTCTATCTGCGCACCACCGACGAAGCGGTGAACGTGCTGGTGGGCGCCCTCGACACGGACGTCACCAGCGCCCAGATCGCCGCCGAGGTGAAGCTGGAGGTGCTGGTCAGCCGGGGCCGCCTCGCCGACGCCCAGCTCGCCGCCGAGCAGGCCCGCTACCGGACCGTGCAGTACGCGGAGACCCTGCGCCGCACCCTGGAGGCGACCCGGCGCAACGTCCGGGCGGTCGACTGGCTCAACGCGGTCCCGGACATGATCGCGGAGGCGCTCGACCACGTCGCCGACCGCTACCGCCACGAGAACGCGATCCTCACCAACATCCGCAAGGCGCGCGACGAGGCGGAGGAGCCGGAGAACAAGCGGCGCGCCGCCGAGCTCGTCGACATCGTCAAGGACTGCATCCGCCGCCACACCCAGCTCCAGTCCCGGCTGCTGGAGGCGGGGCCGCTGTTCCGCGCCGAACAGGACCGCCAGGCGTTCGCCCGCCCCGCCGCCCGCTCCGGCCTCGATCTGTACGGACAGCTGGTCGCGCCGCTGCTGCCGCTGCCGGTCGAGGACGCGACACGGGTGACGGACGCGTTCTTCGCGCGCGGGACCGGACTGCGCACACCGGTCTCGGTGCGGGTGGCCGACCTCGTCGACATACTCCTGACGCCGCCGATGGAGCGGGAGCACCTGGGCGCGGAGATGCCCGAGCCCGATCTGATCGCCACCCCGGACGACAGCCGCTTCAGCGAGGAGCAGCTGGCCGCCGCGATGGAGCTGCTCGACCTGGAGCACGACGCGCCGCGCCGCCTCTCCGGCCTGCTCGCCGAGGCGCGCGGGATCGACCCCGACCTGCCGTACCTCGTCGCCCTCCTCGCCGTCCACGCGGCGAGCCCGCCGGTCGGCACGGCGTACCGCCAGGGCGAGGAGCGGCTGCTCTTCGCCGTCGACGACGGGACCCAGCTGGAGGACCCGGAGTTCGGCGGGGCGGACCTCATCGTGGGGACGGCGCGGCTGGACGCGGCGGGGATGGCGGCGGACCGGGAGGCGGCGTGATGACGCGCGCCTAGGCACCTGGGGCGCGGGGCACCGCCCGACCGGCCACGGACGACCCGCAGCAGACGAGAGCAAGCCCCCGGCCGCCCCGCCGGCGGCCACGCGGCGGAGCCGCACCCGCCACAGCCGGGAAGTGGCGGGGAACCAGCCCCCCACCGCAAGCGCCCGCCCCACCTCCCCGCACCCACCTCCCCCCACAGACCCACCCCCCAAGGAGACCCCCGTGACCGACCACCACCCCGAGCGCGAGCCCGAGGCCGGCGACGGTCCCGTCGAGACGCCCCGGGACGGGGGCGAGCGGCGGATCACCCCCGCCGACGCCGCCGACGCCGCCCGCCTCGTCGCCTTCGGCCTCCAGCCCAAGCTGCTCCCCGCCCGCGACGCGGAGTACGCGGAACTGCTCCGCCGCCACCGCGAGGACCCCGCCTTCGCCCGTCTCGCGGACGCCGTCGCGGCGGGCCTCGGCCTCGTCGTACTGGAGGTCTCGCCCCGCGCGGGCATGGCCGTGACGGCCGCCGAGGACTCGGTCTTCGCGGTCCGCATGGGCGACTACGCCCGGCGCGCCGCCACCGACGCGGCGGACCGCTTCCTGCACGGCCTGGCCCATCTGGCCGTCGCCGCGATGGCGTTCCCCCGGCCCGAGGACCTGGCCGACGACGGCTACATCGGGCGGATCACGGTCAACGGCGTGGACGCCTTCGTCCGCCAGGCGTGCCGCCGGCTGGAGGAGCGCGCCGCCGAGCAGGGCGAGAACACCGACCCCGAGACCGGCGCCCCCGGCCTGGAGACCGCCTGGCGGATCTACGCCCGGCGCAGTGCCACCGGCGCCACCAAGGACGCCCGCCGCCTGGCCGGATCCACCACCGGCATCGTGGCCAAGGCCGTCGCGTTCCTCACCGAGTCCGGCTTCCTGCAGCGCACCGGCGACGACGCGGGCGGCGCCTACCGCACCACCGCGCGCTACCAGCTCCAGGTCCGCGACATGGCGGGCAGCGCCGCCCTCGCCGAGCTCCTGGAGCTCGGCGTCGTCGCGGTCAGCGACGGCAGCGCGACCCTCCTGCCGCCCCCCGACGCCGACGACCTCGACCTGGCCGCCGACGCCGGGCTCCCCTTCCACGCCTGACGCCCTCCGCACGCCCCGCCCATTCGACCGCCCCACCTACGAGAGTCCGCCATGTACGAGCTGTCCCGGGTCCGCCTCTACTCCATCGGTCCCGCCGGTGCGCGTTACGCCGACACCGTGCTGGACCTGCGCGGGGTCGGCGCGCCCGTGCCCCAACCGGCGCCCGCCCAGGCGGAGTTCTTCGAGGACGAGCCGGTCGGCCCGCCGCGCCGCCCCGCCCCCGCGGGCGTGCTGTTCCTGGAGAACGGCGGCGGCAAGTCCGTCCTGCTGAAGCTGATCTTCTCGGTGATGCTGCCGGGCCACCGCAACACCCTGGGCGGCGCCAGCTCCGGCGTGCTGCGCAAGTTCCTGCTCGCCGACGACTGCGGCCACGTCGCCCTGGAGTGGCAGCACACCCTCACCGGCGAGCTGGTCGTGGTCGGCAAGGTCAGCGAGTGGCGCGGGCGCCAGGTCTCCAACGACCCGCGCAAGTTCGCCGAGGCGTGGTACTCGTTCCGCCCCGGCCCGGGCCTCAGCCTGGACTCGCTGCCGGTCGCCGAGTCCAGCGCGATGCGCCCGGCCGCCGAGGGCGCGTCCGGCGCCCAGGGCAGGCGCCGCACCATGAAGGGCTTCCGCGACGCGGTCACCGAGGCGGGCAAGGCGTATCCGCACCTCGACGTGGTCTGGGAGGAGATCCACGACCGCTGGAACGAGCACCTGGGCGACCTGGGCCTCGACCCCGAACTCTTCCGCTACCAGCGCGAGATGAACGCGGACGAGGGCGAGGCCGCCGGACTCTTCGCGGTCAAGAAGGACTCCGACTTCACCGACCTGCTGCTGCGCGCCGTCACCGACACCCGCGACACCGACGGCCTCGCCGACCTGGTCAGCGGCTTCGGCAACAAGCTGGGCCGCCGCGCCGAGCTGACGGCCGAGCGCGACTTCACCGCCGGTTCGGTGGACCTGCTCAACCGGATCGTGGAGGCCGCCGAGACCCGCTCCCGGGCGCGCGACATCCACGCGGGCGCCGAGCGCCGTACGCGGACGCTGGCGCGCCGGCTCTCCGCGCGCGCGGGACAGGAGCGCGGTCGCGCCACCGAGCTGGCGGGGCGGGTCACCGCCGCCGCCCACACCGTCACCGAGGCCGAGCAGGCGCGCGGACGCAGCGCCCTGATCGCCTCCGAACTCGCCTACCGGCACGCCTCGCTGGCGCTCGCCGTGGCCGAGAAGGCCGCCACCGCACAGCGCCGGGAGCTGGCCGACGCCCGTACGCTGCACGCCGCCTGGCAGGCCGCCGAGGCCGTGCTGCGGCACAAGGCCGCCGCCGACCGCTCCGCGCGCGTGGCCGCCGCGATCCGCGAGGCCGAGCGGGACGCGGCCCCGGCGCTGGCCGCCCGCGCCACCGCCGCCGCCGATCTCGTACGGGCGCTGCACACCGCCGCCGAGGACGGCGAGCGGCTCGCCGCCGAGGAGGAGGAGCGCTCCGCCGCGCTCCAGGAGGCCGGTGAGGCCGCCCACCGCGACGCCACGGCCGCCGCCACCGAGGCCCAGCGCGCCCGCAGCGAGGCCGGGCACCTGCGCCAGCGCCTCGCCGAGGTCGAGCAGGAGACCGCCGAGGCGGTGCGGGCGGGCTGGCTCGACGACAGCGCCCCCGACGCCGACCCGGCCAGGGCCGCGCTGGCCGCCAGCGACGCCGAGAAGACCGCCGTCGCCGCCTGGGACACGGCCCGCGAGAGCGCCCGCGCCACCGCCGACCGGGCCCGGGAGGCCGCCGCCGTCCACGCGCGCGCCGAACTGGCCGGGGCCCGCGCACAGGACGCGGCGGACGCCGCCGAGAACGCGTACGAGGCCGAGCGCCGCGCCGCCGAGTCCATCGCCGCCGACGAGCGCCTCGCCGAGCTGCTCGGCCTGCCGTCGGCCCCCGCGCCCGGCGTTCCGCTGCCCCGCAAGGGCGCGATGTACGCGGCGGAGGCCGTCCACGCGGCGGTGCGCGGCACCCCCGCCGCCTTCGGCTCGGGCGCGGCCGACGCCCCGCTGAGCGCCGAGGAGCTGGACCGGCAGGCCGACGACCTGCGCCGCCTCCTCGACCAGGGCATCGCCGCCGCCGAGCGGAACCTGTTCGAACTGCGGACCGCCGCCGCGGACGACGCCCGCATCCTGGGCGCGCTCGGCGACGGCGGCCTCCTGCCGCCCGGCCCCGACGTGCTGGCGACCGTGGAGTACCTGGGCGAGCAGGGCATTCCGGCCCTGCCGGGCTGGCGCTATCTCGCGCAGGCCGTCGACCCGGCCGACCACGCCGCGGTGCTCGCGGCCCGCCCCGAGCTCGTCGACGGCGTGGTGATCACCGACCCCGCCTCGCACGCACGGGCCCGCCAGGCGCTCGCCGGGGCGGCGCTGCTGCCCCGCTCCGCCGTGGCCGTCGGCACCGCCGCCGCGCTGCTGGCCCCGGTGCCCCGCCAGGACGCGGACGGCGACGGCGAGGTGTTCCTCGTCCCCCCGAACCCGGCGATGCACGACGAGCACGCCGCCGACGAGGAGCGGCAGGCGCTGCGCACCCGCGCCACCGCGCGCGACGAGGAGATCCGCGCCCTGGCCGCCCGGCTCGCCGGTGACCGCGGCCTGGCCGCCCGGCTGGGCTCCTGGCGCGCCGACTGCCCGCCCGGGATGCTCGCCGAGCTCGCCACCGCGGCCCGCACCGCGCGCGAGGCCGCCGTGACCGCGGCCGAGGAGCTGGCCGGGGCCCGCACCGAGCGGGCCGAGGCGGACGAGGCCGCCGCCGAGGCCGCCCGGGTGCGCGACGAGCGCCAGGAGGCCGCCCAGCGCGCCCGCCGCGCCGCCGACGCGCTCGCCGGGCTCGCCTTCCGGCTGCGCGAGCGCGCGGGCTGGCAGGCCACCCTGCGCGAGCTGGTGGACGAGGCCGCCGAGTCCGAGGCCCGCGCCCAGACGCTCCTGGAGCGCGCCCGCGCCGCCGACGAGGACCGCCGCGCCGCCCAGCGCGCCGCCGACGACGCCCACCGCACCGCCCGCGCCCTGCGCGCCGAGCGCGCCGAGATCGCGGGCGCCCCGGAGGCGCTGCCGGAGCCGGACGGGAAGGCGCCCAAGGCGGCGCTGCCCGCCCTGCGCGAGGCGTACCGGGCCGCCTCCCAGCTGTACGAGAAGGTCGGCGTCGGCGCCGATCTGCGCGCCGAGCAGGCGCGCGCGGAGAGCGACGAGAGCGCGGCGCTCGCCGAGCTCGACCGGCTCACCAACAAGGTCCGCACCCGCGCCGCCCAGCTCCTGGAGGGCACCGACGGCGCCGACGGCCCGTCCCGGCAGGCCGCCGCGGCCCGCGCCGAGTCGCTCGTACAGCTCCTGGAGACCAGGGCGTCCACCGCGAGCGAGCAGCTCGGCCGGCTGCGCGGCGAGGCTGAGCGGCTGGCCCCCGAGGACGGCGCGGCACACACCGAGCTGCCCGCGGACCGGGTGCCCGGCGACGCCGAGCAGGCGCAGGCGCTGCTGCGCACGGCGACGGGCGAACTGACCGCCCGCACCGACGAGTTGGAGACCTCGCGGGCCGCCCACGCCGAGCTCCTCCAGGCCCATCGGGCCGCCGAGGACGCGGCCGGGGGCTTCGACGAGACGGCCGCGCTCCTGCGCGACCTGCTCCGCGACCACCAGCAGGACGAGGAGGAGCAGGCGCCCGAGGCGTTCCCGGACGACCTGGCGCAGGCCCGGCAGTCCGCCGCCGAGGCCCGGCGGTCGCTGCGCGGCTGCGCGGGCGACCTGTCGGCCGCCGAGACCGCCGTGCGCGAGGCGTCGGACGTGCTGGTGCGGCACGCCAACGCCACCCGTTACGAGCAGGTGCGCACCCCGGCCCGGCAGCAGATCCGCGAGCTGCCCGCCGCCGCGCTGCCCGAGCACGCGGCGGCCTGGGCGGCGGCGTTCGCGCCCCGCCTGCGGGTCCTCACCGACGAGCTGGAGCAGCTGGAGCGCAACCGGGACTCGATCGTGGACCGGCTGCGCGGTCTGGTGGAGTCGGCGCTGACCACCCTGCGCTCGGCCCAGCGGCTCTCGCAGCTGCCCGAGGGCCTCGGCGAGTGGTCGGGGCAGGAGTTCCTGCGGATCCGCTTCGAGGAGCCGGACCAGGCCACGCTCACCGAGCGGCTGGGCGAGGTCATCGACGAGGCCACGCGCGCGGCCGTCCGCAAGAACTCCGACCTGCGCCGGGACGGAATGTCCCTGCTGCTGCGGGGAGTTCAGGCCGCACTCGAACCACGCGGGATCGCGGTGGAGATCCTCAAGCCGGACGCGGTGCTGCGCGCCGAGCGCGTCCCGGTGGGGCAGATGGGCGACGTGTTCTCCGGCGGCCAGCTGCTGACCGCCGCGATCGCGCTGTACTGCACGATGGCGGCGCTGCGCAGCAACGACCGGGGCCGTGACAAGCACCGCCACGCGGGCACGCTCTTCCTGGACAACCCGATCGGCCGCGCCAACGCCACGTATCTGCTGGAGCTCCAGCGGGCCGTGTCGGACGCGCTCGGCGTCCAGCTGCTGTACACCACGGGCCTGTTCGACACCACGGCGCTCGCAGAGTTCCCGCTGGTCATCAGGTTGCGCAATGACGCGGACCTGCGGGCGGGCCTGAAGTACATCAGCGTGGAGGAACACCTGCGGCCGGGTCTGCCGCAGCAGGACCCGGCCGGGGAGACGGTGCACGGCGAGATCACCGCGACCCGGATGTTCAAGAAGCCGGCGTGAGCGGGTGGGGGCGCGCGACCCGCGCCCCCCCCCGTCAGCGCGCGTCCGCCTTGATCATGTCCGCGCACTTCTCGCCGATCATCATCGTCGTGATGCACGGGTTGACGGTGACCAGCTCCGGCATCACCGAGCCGTCGGCGACGCGCAGTCCGCCGATGCCCTTGACGCGCAGCCGGGCGTCCAGCGGCGCCGTCGCGTCGTCGTCGGCGCCCATCTTCACCGTGCACGCCGGGTGGTAGACGGTGTTGTGGGTGGTGCGGATGTACTCGAACAGCTCGTCGTCGGTGCGCACGTCCGGCCCCGGCGCCAGCTCCGCGCCCGCCCAGTCCGCCAGCGCGGGCTGCGCCGCGATCTCGCGGGCCAGCTTCAGCCCGTACGTCATCACCCGCACGTCGTGCTCATGGGTGAAGTAGCGCGGGTCGACCATCGGCTTGTCGCGGTAGTCGCGGGTGCGCAGCCGCACGGTGCCGCGCGACTTGGCGCGGGTCACGTTGGGCGTGAGGCAGAAGGCGTTCTCGCTGGTCGGGTAGCCGTGCCGGGCGGTGTTCATGTCGAACGGCACCGAGCCGTAGTGGAACATCAGGTCCGGCCGGTCCAGGCCGGGCTCGGTGTCCGCGAAGATCCCGATCTCCCACCACTGGTTGGAGCGGGTCGGCATGGGTCGCTTGGCGTCCCACATGATGACGCCCTCGGGGTGGTCCTGGAGGTTCTCGCCGACCCCGGGGGAGTGCACCAGCGGCTCCACGCCGACCTCGCGCAGATGGTCGGCGGGGCCGATCCCGGAGAGCATCAGCAGCTTCGGCGTGTCGATCGAGCCGCAGCTGACGACGACCTCGCGCCGCGCGGAGACGGTGCGGCTGTGGATCAGGTCCGGGTCCAGGTACTCGACGCCGGTGCAGCGCCGGTCCTCGCCGATCACCAGCCGCTTGGCGCGGATCCCGGTCCGTACGGTCAGATTGGGCCGCTTGCCGATGATCGGATGCAGATACGCGACCGACGAGGACTGGCGGATGTTGTTCTCGTCGGAGTTGATCTGGAACCAGTTGGCGCCTCTGATCACCGTGCGGCCGGTGTTGAAGGGCGTGGTGGGGATGCCGGTCTGGGCGCACGCGTCCAGCAGCGCGCTGCCGCAGGGGTCCTCGCCCTTGATGGTGCGCAGCTTCACCGGGCCGCTGCGGCCGTGGTGCTCGCCCGGCGCGTCGTTGTTCTCCAGCCGCTGGTAGAGCGGGAAGACGTCCTCGGCGCCCCAGCCCGTACAGCCCCCGGCGGCCCACCCGTCCAGGTCCTCGGCGGGCGCCCAGAAGGCTATGCAGGAGTTGTGCGAGGAGCAGCCGCCGAGCACCTTGGCGCGGGCGTGGCGCATCATGCTGTTGCCGCGCTCCTGCGGCTCGACCGGGTAGTCCCAGTCGTAGCCGGACTCCAGCAGGCCCATCCAGCGCTCCAGCCGGAGCACGTTGTCGTCGCCGACGTCCGAGGGACCGGCCTCCAGGACGCACACGGTGACCGAGGGGTCCTCGCTGAGGCGGGCCGCGACAACGTTTCCCGCGGTGCCGCCGCCGACCACGACGTAGTCGAACTCATCGGTGGCCGCGGTGGTGTTGGCCTCGTTCATGATTGCTTCGCTCCTTGCTTCAGCCGGTGGCGGCGGCGGTGCTGCCGGGGGCGGCGGTGGGGTCGGTGTCCTGCTTCTCGGCGGCGTGGTCGGCGAGGACGCCGGTGCGGTGGCGCTGGACGAACCAGTAGTAGGCGAACCCGCCGACGGTGACGGCGCCGACGAACAGCACCCCGCCCCAGCGCAGGTACCAGTGGTAGGGGGCCGCCGCGTTGTAGACGGCGGCGCGCGGCCACAGGAGGTTGACGGTCATGCCCGCGCCCCACAGCACCGCGAGGATGTTGACGGGCAGTCCGAAGCGGCCCAGCGAGAAGCGGCCGGGCGCGGGCTGCCAGGTGCCGCGCAGCCTGCTGACCAGCATGGGCATCGTGACCAGCAGATACGCCAGATAGATCATGATGATCGCGATGCTGGTGACGACCGAGAAGATCTGCGGCTGCTTGATGTTGACCAGCAGGATGCCGATGGCGACGAGCCCGCAGACCACGGCGGGCGCGATCGGGGTCTGGAAGCGCGGGCTGATCCTGGCGAGGCGGCTGCCGCCGGGCAGGTTGTTGTCCCGGGCCATCGCGAACATCAGCCGGATGCCGGCGGTGTGCACGGCGAGTTCGCAGACGACGACCGCGATCACCACGCACCACAGCAGGGCCTGGCCCATGGTGTGGCCGAGCGTGCTCAGCACCACGTACTGGAGCCCGTCCACGGAGAGTTCGGGCGCGCTCAGGTCCGGGGTGGCGAGCAGCGCGCACAGCAGGATGAGGCCGCCGATGACGAACGAGGCGATCAGCGCCCGCAGGATCGCGCGCGGCGCGTTGCGGCTGGGGTCGACGGTCTCCTCGCCGAGCGAGGACGCGGTGTCGAAGCCGTACATGACGTACGCGGACGCGAGCGAGGCGGTGAGGAACGCGCCGAAGTAGCCCAGGTCCTGGCCGGAGCCGATGCCGTGGGTCTCCACGATGGCGCTGGGGCCGCGGGTGATGTGCGCGGCCAGCAGGATGATCAGGATCACCGCGGCGACCAGCTCGATGAAGACGCCCGCGGTGTTGATCCGGGCCATCAGCTTGACGCCGAACGCGTTGACCAGGGTGGTGAAGAGGATCAGCCCGCAGGCGAGGACGACGGCGTTGGCCGCCGCGTCGTACTTCCCGCTGCCGTCGCCCACGAACTGGAACCACGAGGAGATCTGAGGGAGCGTCAGCTGGAGGGCCAGGGCGACGGCGGCCAGCGAGACCATGCTCGCCAGCGTCATCATCCAGCCCGCGAGCCAGCCGACGTGCGGACCGCCCAGGTTCTTGGCCCAGTTGTAGACGGATCCGGCCACCGGGTAGCGGGCGGCCAGCTCGCAGAAGCAGAGCGCCACCATCAGCTGGCCGACGAAGACCAGCGGCCAGGACCACCAGTAGGCGGGGCCGCCGAGGCTGACGCCGAAGTAGAACATCTGGAACGTGCCGGTCAGGATCGAGATGTAGCTGATCCCGGCGGCGAAGGTGTGGAAGTTGCCGAGGGTGCGCTTGAGGCCCGGCTTGTACCCGAGTTCGGCGAGCGCCGCGTCATCGGCGTCGGCGCCCGCCGGGGCTGGGGAGGGCGTGGGGGGCGGGGGTGTGGTGGCGGTCATGGGGGATCACTCCTCGTACAGATCGTGCAGAGGGGAGGGCAGGGAACGGCGAAGGCCCGGGCCGGCCGGGCGCCCGGTGGGGCGGGCGCGCGGCGGACCGGCTTCACGGGAGCGCTCGCTCAGTCGAACCAGCGCTGCGGGCGCGGATCGGTGTTGCGCCAGATGTGCTTGATCTCCTGGTACTCGGCGAGTCCGGCGAGCCCGAGTTCCCGGCCCGTCCCCGACTGCTTCATCCCGCCCCACTCGGCCTGCGGGACGTACGGGTGGAAGTCGTTGATCCACACCGTGCCGGCCCGCAGTGCGGCCGAGACGCGCCGCGCGCGGGCCTCGTCACGGGTCCACACCGCACCGGCCAGGCCGTAGACGGTGTCGTTGGCCAGCGCCAGGGCGTGCTCCTCGTCACGGAACCGCTCCACGGTCAGCACCGGCCCGAACGACTCGTCCCGGACCACGGACATCCCGGCCGTGCACTCGTCCAGGACGGTCGGCAGGTAGTAGTGGCCGCCGGCGAGCGCCGGCGCGTCCGGGCGGGCGCCGCCGCAGCGCAGCACCGCGCCCTCGGCGAGCCCGGCCGCGACGTACGCCTCGACCTTGGCGAGGTGGCCCGCCGAGATCAGCGGGCCGGTGCGGGCCCGCTGGTCGAAGGGGCCGCCGAGCCGGATCAGCTGGGCGCGGCGCACCACTTCGTCGACGAAGCGGTCGTGCAGCGAGTCCTCCACCAGCAGCCGGGCGCCCGCCGAGCAGACCTGGCCGGAGTGGAGGAACACCGCGGTCAGGGCGTAGTCCACGGCGGTGTCGAAGTCGGCGTCGGCGAAGACGATGTTGGGGTTCTTGCCGCCCAGTTCGAGCGCGGTGCGCTTGACGGTGGCCGCCGCGGAGGCCATCACGCGCCGCCCGGTGGCCAGCCCGCCGGTGAACGACACCAGGTCCACGCGCTCGTCCTCGGTCAGCGGCGCGCCGACGGCGGGGCCGGTGCCGAGCACCAGGTTGGCGACGCCGTCCGGCAGCCCGGCCTCGGTGAGCAGCCGCATCAGCATGATCGCGGTGTGCGGGGTGAGCTCGCTGGGCTTGAGGACGAAGGAGTTGCCCGCGCCGAGGGCGGGCGCGACCTTCCACGCGGTCTGCAGCAGCGGGTAGTTCCACGGGGTGATCAGCGCGCAGACGCCCACCGGCTCGACCACGGTCCGGCTGTCGGTCTCCGGGTTGCCGGTGTCCACGACCCGGCCCGGGTCCTGGTTGCCCACCAAGTGGCCGAAGTGGCGGAAGCAGTTGGCGATGTCGGCCATGTCGTACTCCGACTCGACCAGCCGCTTGCCGGTGTCCAGCGACTCCGCGCGGGCCAGCCGGGCCGCGTCACGCTCGATGAGGTCGGCGACGCGCAGCAGCAGCGCGGACCGCTCGGCGACCGTCGACCGGGGCCAGGGCCCGCGGTCGAAGGCGTCGCGGGCGGCGGCTACGGCCGCCGCCGCGTCCTTGGGACCCCCCTCGTCGACCACGGCGACCAGCGAACCGTCCGCCGGGCAGCGGATCTCGCGGGTCTCGCCGTCGACGGCGGCGCTCCACCGGCCACCGATGAACAAATCAGGCATGACGCTCCTCGACTTCTGATCACGAACAGTGGCGCCGCTACCCAGGTATTCACACTTCAGACATGTGACGATTCAGACAGTTTCAACAGGCGTGCAGCTCAGCAGGCGTGCTGTCCGGGCGCCGCCGGAGGCGGGTCAGGACTCAGGAGCGAAGCCGGGCCCGAGCCGGGCCAGGACCCACTCGTGGAAGCCGCGGATGTGGTGCTCGCTGGGCACCAGCACGCCGCCGTGCCGGTAGGCCCGCGAGTCCATGGCGGGCTGGGTGCGCTCGCAGGCGTCGAAGTCCTGGACGTTGACGCGGTGGAACAGCTCCACGGACCGCGACACGTCGGCGTCGGACGCCACCACCTCCGGTGCGTACAGCCAGTCGCACTCGACCACCGTGCGGTCCACGGCCAGCGGGAACATCCGGTGGACGATCACGTGGTCGGGCACCAGGTTCACGAAGACCTGCGGTTTCACGGTGATCGCGTAGTAGCGCCGGTCCTGTTCCCGCGCCAGACCGGCCAGCCGCGCGAAACCCGCGCCGCCGTCCACCGTGAACCCCTCGGCGTCCGGCGCGAACTCGGCGCCGTGGCCCACGTAGTACTGCGCCGCGAACCCCTTCGCGAACTCCGGCAGCACATGGGTGAGTTCGGGGTGGATCGTCGCGCAGTGGTAGCACTCCATGAAGTTCTCGACGATCAGCTTCCAGTTGGCGCGCACGTCGTACGAGATGCGGCGGCCCAGCGCCAGGCCGGCGGCGCCGTAGCGGTCCACCGCGCCGGGGTCGCCCAGCCGCTCGGCCGCCGCGCCGACCACGGTCTCCTCGAACGACGGCGGCTCCTCGGCCAGGCACACCCAGACGTAGCCCAGCCACTCGCGCAGCGCGACCCGCAGCAGCCCGCGCTCCTCGCGGTCGACGTCCGGCATCCGCACCAGATTGGGCGCGGCGACCAGCCGCCCCTCCAGGTCGTACGTCCACGCGTGGTACGGGCACTGGAGGTTGCGCCGGACCGTGCCGCTCTCCTCGGTGCACACCCGGGCTCCCCGGTGACGGCACACATTGAGGAAGGCGCGCAGCGCGCCCCCGCCCGTCCGCACCACCAGGACGCTCTCGCGCCCGACCTGGGCGGTGCGGAAGGCGCCGGGGCGATCCAGATCGGCGCCGCGCAGCACACAGAACCAGTGCGTCTCGAAGATCCGCTCCTGTTCGCGCAGGAAGACCGCCGGTTCGCTGTAGTAGCGGCCGGGAAGCGTCCGCAGCAGGCTCGGGGGCCGCTGGACGGCCTCGGCGGTCATCGCGCCGCCCCGGGGGCGCCGGGAGCGGTGAAGCGGCGCGGGTCGAACAGCCCGAGGGGATGCGCCGTGGTGCCGTCCAGCGCGAGTTCCGCGAGGATCTCCCCGACCACCGGGGTGAACTTGAATCCGTGCCCGGAGAAACCGCAGGCCACACTGACCGTCCCGGGGTGCGCGGGGTGCCGCGCGATCACGAAGTGCTCGTCCGGAGTGGTCGAGTACATACAGGTCACCGCTCGCAGGAAGGTGTCCGGCAGGTCCGGCGCGATCCGGCGCATCGCCGTCGCCATCGCCTCGGCCTCGGCCGGGCGCACGGTCCGTTCGATGTCCCCGGGGGTGCAGGGGGCGCCGCCCTCGCGGAAGAACGCGACCTTGACGCCGCCGTCCGGCCCGTCGATCGCCGGGAACCCGTACACCTGGACGCCGCCCGTCTGCTCCCACACATAGACCGGCTGGCGCTCCGGCAGATGGGCGTCGATGCCGCCCCGGGGCCGGAACCAGTACGTGACCTGGCGCTGCACCTCGATCGGCACCTCCAGATCGGCCAGCAGCTCCGGCGCCCAGGCCCCGGGGCAGACCACCAACTGGCCCGCGGTGTAGGTGTTCTGGCCGGTGCGGACCCGCACGCCGCGTCCGCCCGGCAGCTCCTCCCAGTGCAGGGCGGGCTCGTGGAAGCGGAGCTCGGCGCCCGCCTTGGCGGCCAGTTGGAGATGCGCCGACACCATGGCCTCCGGGCGCAGCAGCCCGGCCCGCGCCTCGTAGAGCGCCACCTCGTCGTCCCGCGGGGTCATGGCCGGGAAGCGGCGCCGGATCTCGGCGGCGTCCAGCATCTCGTGCGGCAGGTCCCAGCGCCGCGCCGAGCGCACCGCGCCCGCGACCGTGCGGCACTCGGGGGGGGGGGGGGGGGGGGGGGGGGGGGGGGGGGGGGGGGGGGGGGGGGGGGGGGGGGGGGGGGGGGGGGGGGGGGGGGGGCGGCCCACCATCATCCCGCCGCACAGCAGCGCGATCTCCCGCCCGCTGTCCCGCTCGACCTGGTCGTACAGCTCGTACGCCCGCAGCAGCAGCGGCACGTACGCCGGGTCCTCGAAGTAGGACTGCCGGGTGATCCGTGAACCGCCGTGGCTGGAGCCCTGGTCGTGGGCCGGGCCGAACCGCTCCAGGCCGAGGACCCGGACCCCGCGTTCGGCCAGTCGGCAGGCGGCGGCCGAGCCCATGCCGCCCAGACCGAGGACGATCACGTCGTACGTAGGAGCCATGCTTCCTCCCGAAGGGGTCGGTGCCCGGCCGGGTCGCCCGCGCGGCGCCGGATCAGCGCAGCAGACGGGCCATCCGCGGGTCGAACAGCGGTTCCGCGGCGACCGTCGCCGGGACCTTCTCGCCGAAGTACTCGACGTGGACCGGGGTGCCCGGCGCGAGCACCGGGAGCCAGGCGTACGCCACGCACCGGCCGATGGTGTAGCCGTAGGCCGCGCTGGTCACATGGCCCGCGGGCACCCCGTCGACCAGCACCGGCTCGCTGCCGAGGACCACCGCCGCACGCGAGTCCAGGGTCAGACAGGTGAGCCGGCGCCGCACCGAGCCCGGGTCGCCGAGCGCCGCGCGGCCGACGAAGTCGCCCTTGCCGGGCCGCACCGCGAACCCCAGCCCCGCCTCGTACGGGGTGTCCTCGGCCGTCATGTCCCGGCCCCAGGCGCGGTACCCCTTCTCCAGCCGCAGCGAGTCGAACGCGCTGCGGCCCGCCGCGACCACGTCCAGCCGCCGCCCCGCCTCCCACAGCGCGTCCCACAGACCGAGGCCCAGGTCGGCCGTGGTGTACAGCTCCCAGCCGAGCTCGCCCACATAGCTCAGCCGCAGCGCGGTCACCGGCACGTCCGCGACGACCGTCTCCCTGGCCCGGAAGTAGCCGAACGCCTCGTGCGAGAAGTCGTCGCCGGTCAGCGGCTGGACCAGCTCGCGGGCGAGCGGTCCCCAGACGCCGATGCCGCAGGTCCCGGAGGTGACGTCCCGGACCGTGACCCCGGCCGGTGCGTGGTCGCGCAGCCAGTCCAGGTCGGCGGGGGAGTTGGCGCCGATCCGGAAGCGGTCCGGGGCCAGCCGCGCCACCGTGAGGTCCGACCGGATGCCGCCCGCCCGGTCGAGCAGCAGGGTGTACGTGACCGAACCGGGCCCGCGCTCCAGCTGATTGGTCGTCATCCGCTGGAGGAAGGCCGGCGCTCCCGCGCCCGTCACCTCCAGGCGCCGCAGCGGCGTCATGTCGTACAGCGCTACCCGCTCGCGCGTGGCCTTCGCCTCCGCCGCCGCGATCGGCGACCAGTACCGCGCCGACCAGGCGTCCCGCACCGGGATCTGCAACCCGTCCACCAGCGGCGCGTTCGTCTCGTACCAGTGCGGGCGCTCCCAGCCCCCGGCCTCCAGGAAGTAGGCCCCGAGCTCCTGTTGGCGCCCGTGGAAGGGGCTGGTCCGCAACGGCCGCGGGCGCTGGGCGGGTTGCAGCGGATGGACCACGTCGTACACCTCGACGAAGGCGCGGGCCGCCCGCCGCGCCACCTGGCCCGGGGTGAGCTGGACGTCCTCGAAGCGGCGGACGTCGCAGTCGTGGACGTCCACCGACGGCTGCCCGTGCGTCAGCCACTCGGCGACCGCCCGCGCCGCCCCCGCCGAGTGCGTCACCCACACCGCTTCCGCCAGCCAGAACCCGCGCAGCTCCCGCGCCTCGCCGAGCAGCGGCATCCCGTCCGGGGTGAACGAGAAGACCCCGTTGAAGCCGTCCCCCACCGCGCTGTCGGCGAGCTCCGGCAGCAGCGCGGTGGCCTCCGCCCAGCTGGGCGCGAAGTCCTCCGGGGTGAACGGCAGCGACGAGGGCATCACCGGGGCGTCGTCGTACGCCGGGACCGTGAACGGGTCCACCGGCAGGGGCCGGTGGGCGTACGACCCGATGCCCAGCCGTACCCCGTCCGCCCCCACATGGGTCCGCAGGTACAGATCGCGGTCCTGGTGGCGCAGGATGGGCAGCCCGGCCGCCGCGCGGGCGCCCAGCCCGGCCAGCGGGGCGGTCCGCACGTACTGGTGCGCCAGCGGGAGCAGGGGCACGCGCACCCCGGCCAGGCGTCCGATCACCGGGCCCCAGAACCCGGCCGCCGAGACCACCAGATCGGCCGGGAAGGAGCCCCGGTCGGTCACCACACCGGTGACCCGGCCCTCCTTCCGCTCGATGCCGGTGACCGTGTGCCGGGCCAGGAACCGGGCACCCCGGGCGGCGGCCCGGGCCTGGAGGGCGCGGGAGGCCCGCAGCGCGTCGGCCAGCCCGTCGTCCGGGGTGTGGAAGCCGCCGAGGATCCGCTCCTCGTCGAGCATCGGCCACAGCGCCGCGCACCGGTGCGAGGTGAGCAGCTCGCCCCGCACGCCCCAGGACGCCGCGAGCCCGGCCTTGCGGTGCAGATCGGCCCAGCGCTCCCGGGTGGTGGCGACCTCCAGTCCGCCGACCGCCCGGTAGCACGGCTCGCCCTCGAACGAGAGGTCGCGGAGCGTGGCGACGGTGTGGGCCGCCAGCGCCGTCATCGTCCGGGAGGTGTTGGTCTGGAAGACCAGGCCCGGCGCGTGCGAGGTCGAGCCGCCCGGCGCGGGCAGCGGGCCCTGCTCCAGGACGGTGACGTGCGCCCAGCCGCGTGCGGTGAGCTCGTCGGCCAGCGCGCAGCCCACGATTCCGGCGCCGATGACGACCAGGCGCGCGCGGGCCGGGTCGACTCCTCGGGTGGTGCGGACCTCATGGGACACGGCCTCGCCTCCTGTTGCGCAAATGAACCGCCGGTTGCGCGATGGGAGACATCCTGGGGACGGCCCAGGAGAGCGTCAAGAGGGTCCGGCCGGTCGCCGCTCGACCGCGTCCGATCAGGCCGACTCGCCTGACCACAGGGCGTTTTCGGCCGGGCGGGCCGCCGCTACGCCCGGGAGAGGCCGCCCTGGTCGCCCCGCCGTATTCGCCCCGTGCCCGAGGGCTCGGCGGTGCGTGCGGTGCGGCGCACCCGGCGACGCTCGCGGCGCAGCCGCCGGGCGGTGCTGCTGGGCACCGACACCACGCCGTTGCGCTGGTTCCACACCTGGCGGGTGACCCAGACGTCGAGCACGGCCCAGGTCGCCACGACGGTGCTCGCCACACTGCTGAGGACCATCGGGAAGGCCAGCCAGGAGTCGGCCATCGTGCACAGGAACGCGATGACGGCCTGGATCAGCGTGAACGCGACGATGAGCACCGCGCGCACGGCGGCCGTCCTGATCGGGTCGGGCAGCCGCGGCCTGACCGCCGGCTCCTCCACCCACAGCGGCGGCGGTTCGTCGCCGGTCCGCGCCGCATGCCCGTCCTCCGGTCGCGGCGACCGTGCCGCCACGTGGTCCGCACTTTTGCCTTCAGTGCCCATGCGTACTCACTCCCCACCCCCGGCGCATCGATGCGTACCTCTGCGCACGGGTCCGTACATCCCCGTAACAACCCCGTACACAAGGACGAACGGAACTCCCGGAAGATTCCCCGGATTTGCCTGGAACGCAGAGTTCCAGCCATCCGGGCCGATGGGCCGAGTGCGGGACATATGCGGGTGTCCTCGGCCACATGCGGGATGCCATCTCGCGTAATACCAGGACAACCCATGATCAACTCCCGTGACAGCGGCCGAAAATCGTCCGGACGTTCCTTCGAGTTGTCTGTGTGGCAGTAGTAGGCTCACGCCGTTTGTTGACGGTTGATCTGGGGGAGGCCATGCGCTTTCGCGGGAAGTCCATCCGCAGGAAGATCGTGGCGTTGCTGCTGGTGCCGCTCGTCTCCCTCACCGCCCTCTGGGGATTCACGACCTACATCACCGGCCGCGAGGCCAACGAGCTGCTCAATGTCACGTACATCGTGGACAAGGTCGGCTCTCCGATGGAGGACACGGTCCAGGTCATCCAGCAGGAGCGCCGCCAGACGCTGGTGTACCTGGCCGACCAGCGCGCCGCCGACGCCCTCGCCGCGCTCCAGACCCGCCGCCAGGTCACCGACCGGGCCGTGGCCAAGATCCGTTCCGCCGCCAACGACTCCCAGGTGCGCGGCGATCTGCACGCGGCGGCCAAGGCCCGGCTGAAGACCGTCCTCGAAGAGTTCGACGGCATCGGCACCCTGCGCCAGTCCGTCGACCGGCGCACCGTCAGCCGCACCCAGGCCCTGGAGGCGTACAACGACGTCATCGACCCCTGCTACACGTTCCTGACCAACCTCCACGCGCTGGAGGACGTCGACATGGACAAGCAGGGCCGCGCGGTCGTCGGTCTCGCCCGGGCCCGCGAGATGATCGCCCGCGAGGACGCGCTGGTCGCCTCCTCGCTGGTCGCCCCGCCGCAGTTCACCTGGAACGAGCTGCGCGAGCTGGTCAACCTCACGGCCAACCGCCAGCTCCTCTACGAGACCAGCCTGGAGAACCTGCCCGCGAGCGAACGCGAGATCCTGGAACGGCTCTGGAGCACCCCCGAGACCGAGGCGCTCACCGCCAACGAGCAGAGCATCATCACGGCGGGCCCGACCAAGAACCCCCGGATCAGCAAGGCCCGCTGGGAACAGCCCGCCAACGCGGTCCTCGCGCGGCTGTCGAAGGCCGTCGACGAGGCCGACGACCGCTACCGCGACCGCGTCCACCCCGTCGCCTTCAACGTGCTGGTCAAGGCCGGTGTCGCGGGCGTCGCCGGCTTCCTCGCCCTGGTCTTCTCGCTCTTCCTCTCGGTGCGCATCGGCCGCGAGCTGATCCGCGACCTCACCCGGCTCCGCAAGGAGGCGCACGAGGTGTCCGGCGTGCGCCTGCCCAGCGTGATGCGCCGCCTCGCCTCCGGCGAACAGGTCGACGTGGAGACCGAGGCGCCCCGCCTGGAGTACGAGAAGGACGAGGTCGGCCAGGTCGGCCAGGCCCTCAACACCCTGCAGCGCGCCGCCGTCGAGGCCGCCGTCAAACAGGCCGACATGCGGCGCGGCGTCGCCGAGGTCTTCGTCAACCTCGCCCGCCGCAACCAGGTCCTGCTCCACCGCCAGCTCACGCTCCTGGACACCATGGAGCGGCGCACCGAGGACACCGACGAGCTCGCCGACCTCTTCCGGCTCGACCACCTCACCACCCGCATGCGCCGCCACGCCGAGGGCCTGGTGATCCTCTCCGGCGCCGCCCCCTCCCGCCAGTGGCGCAAGCCCGTCCAGCTGATGGACGTGGTGCGGGCGGCCGTGGCCGAGGTCGAGGACTACGAGCGCATCGAGGTCCGCAGGCTGCCCCGGCTCGGCGTGATCGGCCCGGCCGTCGCCGACCTCACGCACCTGGTCGCCGAACTCCTGGAGAACGCCACGGTGTTCTCGCCCCCGCACACCGCCGTCCAGGTGCACGGCGAGCGGGTCGCCAACGGCTTCACCCTGGAGATCCACGACCGGGGCCTCGGCATGACGCCCGAGGCGCTCCTCGACGCCAACCTCCGGCTCGCCGAGACCCCCGAGTTCGAGCTCTCCGACACCGACCGGCTCGGCCTGTTCGTGGTCAGCCGGCTCGCCCAGCGCCAGAACGTGCGGGTCTCTCTCCAGCCCTCCCCGTACGGCGGCACCACGGCGGTCGTGTTCATCCCGGCCGTCCTGCTCACCGACGCGCCCGACACCAACGGCACCGGCTTCCGCCTCGACCGCAAGGCGGCGCACGGCGACCCGGCCGCGCGCCGCGACCGGGAGGCGGGGCCGCGCGCCCTGTCGCCGCTGCCGGTCGGCGTCCCGGACCGCCACCCGCTCGACGGGCCCGTGGAACTGGAGGGGCCCGTGGACCCGATGGAACTCGACGCGCGCGGTCGCCTGGCCGCCCCCGGGCCGTTCGACGACGACCGCGTCCCGCGCGGCGGCCTGCTCGGCCCGCCCCGCCGCACCCCCGGCGCCGAACGCCCGCAGCACCAGCAGGCGGCGGACGAGGGCGGGGAGGCGCTGACCCCGGTCCACCCGAACGGCCCGGTCCCGCTGCCGCGCCGCCGCCCGACCGCGCCGACGCTGGTCAGCGACCACGGCCGCCGGGTCGACGACGTGCCGGGGCGGGGCCACCCGGCCGGCCCGCCCGAACCGGTGCGTCCGGCCCCGGCGGCCGAGGAGCGGCGCCGCGCCGACGCGCTGCGGGCCAGCGGCCTCGTCCCCGCGCCCGCCCCCGAACCGCTGCGGCGGCCGGGCCCGGCCACCCCGGCGGACGCCGGGACCGGCGGACTCCTGGGCGCCCTGCCGCGCCGGGTGCGGCAGGCCAGCATCGCCCCGCAGCTCAAGGACGGCTCCACCACCGAGACCGCGGCCCGCCCCGGGCAGGACGGTCGACCGCAGCCCGAGCGCGACGCGGAGGAAGTGCGCAACCGTATGGCGTCGATGCAGCGCGGCTGGCAGCGCGGGCGCCGCCACAACGCGCAGAACGGCGCACAGACCACTGCCGACGGGCATGACACGGCCCCCGGCGCGACAGTACGACGCAACACACCGGAGGGGGACGGTCGATGACCGCACCGAAGTCCGCAGCACACGACGTCATCGGGAAGGGCGCCGGAGAACTCAACTGGTTGCTGGACGAGCTGGTCGACCGGGTCGGAGCCATCCGCAAGGCGCTCGTGCTGTCCAGCGACGGCCTGCCCACCGGCACCTCGGGCGACCTGACCCGCGAGGACGGCGAGCACTTGGCGGCCGTCGCCTCCGGGTTCCACAGCCTCGCCAAGGGGGTCGGCCGCCACTTCGACGTCGGCGGGGTCCGCCAGACCGTCGTGGAGCTCGACGACGCCTTCCTGTTCGTGACGGCCGCCGGCGACGGCAGCTGTCTGGCCGTCCTGTCCGACGCCGACTCCGACGTCGGACAGGTGGCGTACGAGATGACCCTGATGGTCAAGCGGGTCGGGGCCCACCTCACCACGGCACCACGGACCGGCCTGCCCACCGCAGGGTGAGCGCGACGGCATGAGTGAGGCAGACCAGCGGGCGCCGGCGAACGGCCCGCAGCAGCCGGACGGGGTGGCCGAGCAGTCGGCGCCCCGCCAGCACCACTGGTTCGACGACGACGCGGGACCGGTGGTGCGGCCGTACGCGATGACCCGCGGTCGCACCAGCAGCGCGGGCCAGCACCGGCTCGACCTGATCGCGGTGGTGGTGCCGGAACCGGAGGCCGACGACCCCGGCCGGGACCACTCGCTGTCGCCCGAGCACGTCGAGATCGTCGAACGCTGCGTCGGCACCCCGCAGTCCATCGCCGAGCTCGCCGCCGGACTCGACCTGCCCGTGGGCGTGGTCCGCGTCCTGGTCGGCGATCTCGTCCAGGACCAGCTGGTGCACGTCTCCCGACCCGTTCCGCCGGCCGAGCTGCCGGACGAGTCCCTTCTCCGCGAGGTGATCAATGGCCTTCGGGCGCTCTAGCCGCAGGAAGCGGCCCGTCGAACCGGTGACGCTCAAGATCCTGGTGGCGGGCGGCTTCGGAGTCGGCAAGACCACTCTGGTGGGCGCGGTCAGCGAGATCCGCCCGCTGCGCACCGAGGAGCGGCTCAGCGAGGCCGGGCGGCCCGTCGACGACGTGGCGGGCGTGGAGGCCAAGAGCACCACCACGGTCGCCATGGACTTCGGGCGCATCACGCTCCGCGAGGACCTGGTGCTCTATCTGTTCGGCACACCGGGGCAGGACCGCTTCTGGTTCCTCTGGGACGAGCTGGCGCAGGGGGCGCTGGGCGCCGTGGTCCTCGCGGACACCCGCCGCCTGGAGGACTCCTTCGCCGCGATCGACTACTTCGAACGCCGCGGACTGCCCTTCACCGTGGCCGTCAACTGCTTCGACGACGCGGCCCGCTACCCCGACGACGTGGTGCGCTCCGCGCTCGACCTCGACCCCGAGGTGCCGCTGATGATGACGGACGCGCGCGACCGCGAGGCCGTCAAGGACGTCCTGATCGCGGTCGTGGAGCACGCGATGGTCCTCTCGGAGCGCCGCCGCAGCCCCGCCACCGTCTGAGGACCCGCCCGCGCACGGAGCACGGCCCGTACCCCCACCGACTGGGGTACGGGCCGTGCGCTTTCGGGGCTGCCTACTGCCCGTCCGCCTCCTCGTGCCAGCCGAGGCTGCGTTCCACCGCCTTGCGCCAGTTGGCGTGCTCGCGCTCGCGCACCTGCGGGTCCATGGCGGGCGTCCACTCCGCGTCCGGCCGCCAGTGCGCCTTCAGTTCGTCCGGGCCCGACCACACCCCGGTCGCCAGGCCCGCCGCGTACGCCGCGCCCAGACAGGTCGTCTCGGAGACCTTCGGCCGGATCACCGGCACTCCCAGGACGTCCGCCTGGTGCTGCATCAGGAGCTTGTTGACGGTCATGCCGCCGTCGACCTTGAGCGAGGTGATCCGCACCCCGGAGTCCTGGTACATCGCGTCCACCACCTCGCGGGTCTGCCAGCTGGTGGCCTCCAGGACGGCGCGGGCCAGATGCGCCCTGGTGACGTAGCGGGTGAGCCCGGTGATCACGCCGCGGGCGTCGGAGCGCCAGTACGGGGCGTACAGACCGGAGAAGGCGGGCACGACGTAGGCCCCGCCGTTGTCGGTGACGCTCGCCGCCAGCGTCTCGATCTCGTCGGCGCTGCGGATGATGCCGAGCTGGTCGCGGAACCACTGCACCAGGGCCCCGGTGATCGCTATGGAGCCCTCCAGGCAGTAGACCGGCGCCCGGTCGCCGATCCGGTACCCGACGGTGGTGATCAGCCCGTGCTTGGACGGCACCGGCCGGTCACCGGTGTTGAGCAGCAGGAAGCTCCCGGTGCCGTAGGTGTTCTTGGCGGTGCCGGTGTCGAAGCACGCCTGCCCGAACAGGGCGGCCTGCTGGTCGCCGAGCGCGGAGGCCACCGGCACGCCCGCCAGCTGGCCGACCGCCGTGCCGTACACCTCCGCCGACGAACGGATCCGCGGAAGCATGGCCTCCGGCAGGTTCATCGCGGCCAGGATCGCCGGGTCCCAGCTCAGCGACTCCAGGTTCATCAGCAGGGTCCGCGAGGCGTTGGTGACGTCGGTGACGTGGACCCCGCCGTCGGTGCCGCCGGTCAGGTTCCAGATCAGCCAGGAGTCCACGGTCCCGAAGGCGATCTCGCCGCGCTCGGCCCGCGCCCGCAGCCCCGGTACGTTGTCCAGCAGCCAGGCCGCCTTGGGGCCGGAGAAGTAGCTGGCCAGCGGCAGCCCGGTGGCCTCGCGGAAGCGGTCCTGGCCGTCCGCGCCGCCGAGCCGGGCGCAGAGCGCGGAGGTGCGGGTGTCCTGCCAGACGATCGCGTTGTGGACGGGTTTGCCGGTCGCCCGGTCCCAGAGCACCGTCGTCTCGCGCTGGTTGGTGATGCCGAGCGCGCTCAGTTGGTCGGCGCGGAGCCCCGCCTTGGCGAGCGCGCCCGCCACCACGGCCTGCACCTTGGACCAGATCTCGGTGGCGTCGTGCTCCACCCAGCCCGGCTTGGGGAAGATCTGGCGGTGCTCGCGCTGGTCGACGGCGACGGCGGCGCCGCCCCGGTCGAAGATGATGCAGCGGCTGGAGGTGGTGCCCTGGTCGATGGCTGCGACGAACTGGTCCGTCATGGCTTCTCCTAGGCCCTTGTCCGGGGCACCCGCCCCGGTCCTCTGTGCGGGGTGCGCGCCTTCCCGCGGCTGCGGAGCCGGTGGCGGGGCGGGGTGCCCGGGCCCGGCGTGCGCGACGAGCGCGCGCGTCCCGGCGGAACCGCCCGTGGGGGAGCGGCCCGTGCGACCGCGCGACCGCGCGGGCGCGCGCGGCCGGGAGCCGGAGCACGGCGATGCCGAGAGACAACGGGAAGTGTTCACCGGCCGTGATGGAGCGTCAAGGACGCCGACAGCACCCGCCGCCGGACCGGGGGCGGGTGCGGCGCCCGTGAGTCAGCGCACCAGGATCACGGACGAACCGTGCCCGAACAGGCCCTGGTTGGCGGTGATCCCGGTCCGGGCCCGGTCGACCTGCCGTTCGCCCGCCGTGCCGCGTAGCTGCCAGGTGAGCTCGCAGACCTGCGCGATGGCCTGGGCCGGCACCGCTTCGCCGAACGATGCGAGCCCCCCGCTCGTGTTGACCGGAACACGACCGCCGAGCGCCGTCACGCCCTCCCGTACGAGCTTCGCGCCCTCCCCGGCGCCGCACAGCCCCAAGTCCTCGTACCAGTCGAGCTCCAGGGCCGTCGACAGGTCGTACACCTCCGCCAGCGACAGGTCCCCGGGCCCGATCCCCGCCTCCTCGTAGGCGGCCCGCGCGAGCGAGGCGCGGAAGGTGTACGGGGAGGGGGCGGCGGCGAGCGCCGAGTCGGTGGCGATGTCGGGGAGGTCGAGGACGGTGTTGGGGTAGGTGGGCGTGACGGTGGAGACGGCGCGGACGCGGACCGGATCGGCCACCCCGCGCCGCCGCGCGTACGCCATGCTGCACAGCACCAGCGCCGCCGCCCCGTCGGAGGTCGCGCAGATGTCGAGCAGCCGCAGCGGATCGGCGACCACCGCCGAGGCGGCCACCTCCTCGGCGGTCACCGCCTTGCGGTAGCGGGCGTACGGATTGAGCGCGCCCGCCGCCGCGTTCTTCACCTTGACCTGCGCGAAGTCCTCGACGGTGTCGCCGTGCAGGGCCATGCGGCGGCGCGCGTAGAGCCCGAAGTACGCCGGGTTGGTGGCACCGAGGACCCGGAACCGCAGCCAGTCCGGATCCTCGGGCCGCTCTCCGCCCGCCGGGGCGAAGAACCCCTTGGGCGCGGCGTCGGCGCCCACCACGAGCACCACGTCCGCCATGCCCGCGAGGATCTGCGCGCGGGCCGTGTCGATCGCCTGAGCCCCGGAGGCGCAGGCCGCGTACACGCTGGTCACGCGCGCGCCCTGCCAGCCGAGCGCCCGCGCGAAGGTCGCCCCGGACACATAGCCGGGGTAGCCGCCGCGCACGGTGTCGGCGCCGACCACGGACCGCACGTCCGGCCAGTCGAGACCCGCGTCGGCGAGCGCGGCGCGCGCCGCCGCCGTGCCGTAGGTGACGAACGAGCGCCCCCACTTGCCCCAGGGGTGCATCCCGGCGCCCAGGACCGCGACGTCGCCCGTGCCGCTCATGCCCCCGCCCCCACCGGCCGCCAGTGCCAGGTCGTCCAGATCGTTCCGGCGTCCTCGCTGAGCACGCCGGGCACCACTTCGACCTCCATGCCGACCGCGAGGTCCGCCGTGCTCACCCCGGGGACGGCCTGGCCGAGCACGACCATCCGCTCGGCCGCCAGCTCCACCGCGACCAGCGTGTACGGCTGCCAGGCGGCCTCCGGGTCGCTGACGTAGGGCGCGGGCGGCCGGTAGCGCCCGTCGGTGTAGGACCACACGCGACCGCGCCGCGACAGCGCCACCTCGGTCAGCTCCCGGCCGTCGCAGGCCGGGTTGCGGCAGTAGTCGTCCTCGCGGGGGAAGAACACCGAGGCGCAGGAGGAGCACCGGGTGCCGAGCAGCCGGAACCCCTCCTCGTCCGCCGCCTCGGTGAACCAGCCGGCCACCACCGGTGTGCGCGTGCGCGTCAAGGCCCCTCCCGGCACTCGTACCTGACGGAACGTCAGAAGTGTGCCACGGAGGGCCGCGCTCCGGCAGGGGGCGGCCCTGTGCTCAGTGGTGACCGGCCACCGAGCGCCAGGAGACCGGGAAGTCGAAGTAGGTGTCCGGGAACGGCTCCGGCTGGTACGTGTAGTGCCACCACTCCTGCGGTATCCCGACGAAGCCCTCGGCCTGGAGGACGCTCTTCAGGAGCTGTCTGTTGTCGCGCTGCACCCCGGTGATGCGGGGGTCGTCCGTGTGGGCGAGGGTGTCGAAGCAGTCGAAGCCGGTGCCCATGTCGATCGAGTTGTCCGGGAAGCGCTCGCCCTTCGGGCCGTAGCAGGGCTTGAGCGGCTGGCCGGGGCGGTACGGCGGGGTCGGCCGCGCGGGCAGCTTCACCAGTGTGATGTCGATCGAGCTGCCCCGGCTGTGCCCGGACTTGGCCGCGATGTACACGTCCTCGAACAGTCTCGACTTGTCGACGATCGGATAGAACTCGGCCTTCATCCTCTGGTCCCCGAGGTCCTCCGCCCAGCGGACGAACTGGTCGACCGCCCGCTGCGGCCGGAAGCAGTCGTACATCTTGAGCGAGTACCCCTGGCGCAGCACCTTGAGCTGGACGCGGTGCAGCGCCTGGGCGGCGGGCTTGGTCAGGATGCACACCGGCTGCCGGTAGCCGTCGATCGGCACACCCACGAAGTTGTGCGGCTGGATGTAGCGGATCTCCTGGATGATCGTCGGGTCCACCGTGCTCAGCGCCACGAACTCGGCGGGCGCCTTGGGCTCGGGAGTCGCCTGGGCGAGCGGAGCCGTGACGGTGGTGGTGAGCAGGGCGGCAGCAGCGGCGACCAGGCCGCGCACGCGGGAACGAAGTGTCATGTGCACACGATTTATCAGTTCAAGTGACCATGGAAAAGGCGTAGTTGGGGCAATGTGGCCCGATGGCCGAACATCGTCGGTTAAAGTCCCGCGCGTGACCGGGACAACGAAGCAGCCTGTCAGGGATTCGCACTGTTCCGCGTGCGGATCGCCGTATCCCTCGCCCTCGGACCGCTGGCCGCGCGCCTGCGCCGCCTGCGGCACCGTCAGCTACCGCAACCCGCTGCCGGTCGCCGTCGCCCTCCTGCCCGTGACGGACGCGCGCGGCACCGGACTCGTCGTCATCACCCGCGCCGTCGAACCCCGCATCGGCCGCCTCGCGCTCCCCGGCGGCTTCGTCGACGACGGCGAACTGTGGCAGGAGGCGGTGGTGCGCGAACTCTACGAGGAGACCGGGATCGAGGCGTCCGCCGCCGAGGTACGCCTCGCGGACGCGCTCAGCTCCCCGCAGCACGTCCTCCTCTTCGGCCTCCTGCCGCCCCGCCCGACGGCCTCCCTCCCGCCCCCGGCCCCCACCGACGAGACGGCGGGCTGGCAGCTCCTCCACCATCCCGAGGAGCTGGCGTTCCCCCTGCACACCCAGGTGGTACGGGAGTGGTTCGCGGGCCGGTGAGGCGGCAGCCCTCGGCCACCGCGCCCGCCCGCACGCGGTAGGGGGACGGCCACCGGGCCGCGCTTCTCCGCCGGACGCGCGGGCGCGCCGACCGTTCGACGCGCAGCCGATCGCGCCCGGCCGCCCCTCCGCCGGCGTCAGTGCGCGCCCGCGCGCCCTACTGCACCCCGCCCCGCACCCGCACCGGGTACCCCAGCTCCCGGGTCGTGCCCTCGGCCGTGACGCGCTCCACCACCACCCGGCCGCGCGCCAACCGGGTGGTGAACCGTTCCACCTTCGGCGTGCCCCAGCCGTCGCCCGCGTCCCGCACGACGATGCCGCCGCCGGTGCGCCCGGCCACGGGCGCCCACACCTCCAGCTCCACCTCCCCGCGCTCGCCGCGCACCGGTATCACCGAACCGGCCCTGGCCAGCACCGGGATACGGGACAGCGGCGCGTCGAGCACCACCTGCCCGGGGCCCTCGTGCGGCTCCCCGGTCGCCGCGTCGTACCAGCGACCGCGCGGCAGCCGCACCGCCCGCCGCACGGCGCCCGGCTCGAAGACCGGCGCCACCAGCAGCGCGTCCCCCAGCAAGAACGCGTCCTCGCAGTCCCGCAGCGCCCGGTCGCCCGGCCCGCCCCACCACACCGGCCGCACATACGGAGCACCGGTCAGCCGGGCCAGCTGCGCCAGCGTCATGAAGTACGGGCGCAGCCGCTCCCGCTCCACCAGCGCCCCGCGCGCGTGCTCCAGCACGTCCGGCCCGAACTCCCACGGCTCCCGGCGCCCGGCCCGCAGCGCCGAGTGCGTACGGAAGAACGGCAGCCGCGACGCCAGCTGGAACCAGCGCAGATACAGCTCGGGCGACGGGCTCCCGGTGAACCCGCCCACGTCCGGCCCCGAGTAGGGCACTCCGCACAGCCCGAGCCCCAGGACCAGCGCGAGCGACGCCCGCAGCCCCGGCCAGCCCGTGGCCACATCGCCCGACCAGGTGCCCCCGTACCGCTGCATGCCCGCCCAGCCCGAACGGCTGAACAGGAACGGCCGGTCGTCCGGACGCAGTCTGCGCAGCCCCTCGTACCCGGCGCGCGCCATCGCCAGGCCGTACACGTTGTGCGCCTCGCGGTGGTCCCCGCCGCGGCCCTCCAGCGCGTGCCGTGCCGAACGCGGCAGGGTGGGATCACCGAAGGCCGCGAACGACACGGGCTCGTTCATGTCGTGCCACACCCCGGCGAAGCCCTGGTCCAGCCGCTCCTGGTAGAGCCCGCCCCACCACTCGCGCGCACCGGCGTCGGTGAAGTCCGGGTAGACGCACTCGCCCGGCCACACCACGCCCCGCACCTCCTCCCCGCGCGCGTCCCGGACGAACGCCCCGGCCGCCAGCCCGCCCTCGTACACCGCGTTGCCACGGCGCGCCTTCACCGCCGGGTCCACGATCGACACCAGCCGCACCCCGTCCTCGGCGAGGTCCTTGGCGAGCCGGGGCAGATCCGGGAAGCTCTCCCGGTCGACCGTGAACACCTGGTGGGCGTCGTAGTGGTCGATGTCGAGGTGGAGCGCCGACAGCGGCAGCCCGTGCTCCCGGTACCCGGCGACCACCCGCCGCACCTCGCTCTCGCTGCCGAACCCCCAGCGCGCGTGCTGCGGCCCCAGCGCCCAGGACGGCGGCACCGCGGGAGCGCCGGTCAGCGCCGCCCACCCGCGCAGCACGCGCGCGGGGGTGCCGGTGACCACCCAGCAGCGCACCGGCCCGCCCTCCATCCGCAGCTCGCTGTGGCCGGGCCGGTCATGGCCCGACCCCGCGCCCTCGACGCCCTCGCGCAGCCGGACCCGGCCGTCCCACGTGTTGTCGTAGAACGCCAGATGGGTGCCCCCGTCCGCCACGACCAGCTGCACCGGCATGGTGATGTACAGCGGGTCGTCGCCGGGCGCGAAGGCGCCGCCCGGGTCGGTGTTCCACAGCCGGTACACCCCGTCGCGCAGCCGGGGACCGGCCGCACGCCCGCCCAGCCCGAACACGCGCGCGTCCGCCGCCAGCTCCGAACGCAGCGCCCAGCGCCCGGGACCGCCCTCGACCGGCTCCCACCAGCGCGGCGGCAGCTCCCGGCGCAGCACCACCCCGCCGGGCGTGCGCACCTCCACCGCCCCGTGCCGGGACACCGCCACCGTGACCCGCTCGGAGACCACCCGCCAGCCGTCGTCCGTGTCGGGCTCCAGCACCGCGCGCGCGTCCGGCTCGGGAGCGGGGCCCGCCAGGGCGTACGACGGCTCGGGACCGGCCCCGTCCCAGCCCAGGAACACCGCACCTCCCACCGTAACCCGCACCTCCAGTTCCGCCCGTGCGAACCGCACCAATCCGCCGCCCGGCCGCGGCTCCGCCGCCCGCACCTGGCCGGGAACCCGGGCCCGCTCCGGGCCGCGCGCGGGCAGCCCCCGCGCGTCCGTCCGGCGCCGCCGCAGGGCCGAGCGCACCGCCCGTAGCCCCCGCACCGTGCCGACCGCCTTCACCGAGCGCACCAGGTCATTGCCGTCCATGCGGCTCACCCTGCCATCCGCCCGCTGACCTGTGGGCTTTGTTCAACTCCCGTTCACCCGTGGTGGCAGCACACCGTCAGCCGACGGACTATGGGGAGCACACCCTGGTGCGGAAGACGATCACATGGCATGGTCCCTGTGAGCCGCCGCATGCGCACACCCCACGCGTGTGCGCTCGGCAGACGCACACGACGCGTACCAGCCCGGGAGCCGACCCATGACCTCAGCAGCGAACGCCGCGCCGCAGCCCGCGCCCCTGTGGGAGCCGGGCCCCGACCGCATCGCCGGAGCGCGGATCACCGCGTTCCAGGCGTGGGCCGCCGAGCGGTACGGCGCACCGGCCGACGGCGGTTACGCGGCGCTGCACCGCTGGTCGGTCGCCGAGCTCGACACCTTCTGGAAGGCCGTCGCCGACTGGTTCGACGTGCGCTTCGCCACGCCGTACGAGGCGGTCCTCGGCGACCGGTCGATGCCTGGCGCCCAGTGGTTCCCCGGAGCCACCCTCAACTACGCCGAGCACGCCCTGCGCACCGCGGAGGACCCTGCCCGCGCCGACGACGCGGCGCTCCTCCACGTCGACGAGACGCACGAGCCGGTCGCCACCAGCTGGGCCGAGCTGCGCCGCCAGGTCGGCTCGCTCGCCGCCGAGCTGCGCGCCCTCGGGGTCCGCCCCGGCGACCGCGTCAGCGGCTACCTCCCCAACGTCCCGCAGGCCGTCACCGCCCTCCTGGCCACCGCCGCGGTCGGCGCCGTATGGACCTCCTGCGCCCCCGACTTCGGCGCGCGCAGCGTCCTCGACCGGTTCCAGCAGGTGGAGCCCGTCGTCCTGTTCACCGTCGACGGCTATCGCTACGGCGGCAAGGAGCACGACCGCACCGACGTCGTCGCGGAACTCCGCCGCGAACTGCCCACCCTGCGCGCCGTCGTCCACATCCCGCTGCTCGGCACCGCTGCCCCCCAAGGAACTCTCGAATGGTCTGCCCTTACTGAGAGTGACAACGAGCCGGTCTTCGAGCAAGTTCCCTTCGACCACCCGTTGTGGGTCCTCTATTCGTCGGGCACCACCGGCCTGCCCAAGGCGATCGTCCAGTCCCAGGGCGGCATCCTCCTCGAACACTTCAAGCAACTCGGCCTGCACTGCGACCTCGGCCCCGAGGACCGTTTCTTCTGGTACACCTCGACCGGCTGGATGATGTGGAACTTCCTCGTCTCCGGCCTGCTGACCGGCACCACCGTCGTCCTCTACGACGGCAGCCCCGGCTTCCCCGAGACCGGGGCCCAGTGGGGCGTCGCCGAGCGGACCGGCGCCACGCTCTTCGGGACGTCGGCGGCGTACGTCATGGCCTGCCGCAAGGCGGAGGTCCACCCGGCCCGCGACCACGACCTCTCCCGGGTGAAGTGCGTCGCCACCACCGGCTCACCACTGCCGCCCGACGGCTTCCGCTGGCTCCACGACGAGGTCCGCGAGGACCTGTGGATCGCCTCGGTCAGCGGCGGCACCGACGTGTGCTCCTGTTTCGCGGGGGCGGTGCCCACCCTCCCGGTGCACATCGGAGAGCTCCAGGCCGCCTGCCTGGGCACCGACCTCCAGGCATGGGACCCGCAGGGCAAACCGGTCGTGGGCGAGGTCGGCGAACTGGTCGTCGTCAACCCGATGCCGTCCATGCCGATCCGCTTCTGGAACGACCCGGACGGCAGTCGCTACCGCGACAGCTACTTCGAGATGTTCCCCGGCGCCTGGCGGCACGGCGACTGGATCACCATCACCGACCACGGCTCGGTGGTCATCCACGGCCGCTCCGACTCCACCCTCAACCGCCAGGGCGTCCGGATGGGTTCCGCGGACATCTACGAGGTGGTGGAGCGGCTGCCGGAGATCCGCGAGTCCCTGGTCATCGGCCTCGAACTGCCGGACGGCGGCTACTGGATGCCGCTGTTCGTGCACCTCGCGGAGGGCGCGGTCCTGGACGAGGACCTGCGGACGAAGGTCAAGCGGGCGATCCGCGAACAGCTCTCGCCGCGCCATGTGCCGGACGAGATCATCGAGGCCCCGGGCGTCCCGCACACCCTCACGGGCAAGCGCATCGAGGTCCCGGTCAAGCGACTGCTCCAGGGCACGCCGCTGGAGAAGGCGGTCAACCCCGGCTCGGTCGACAACCTCGACCTCCTCCGCTTCTACGAGGCGGTGGCACGAGGGCGCGGCTGACACGCCGGGTGAGGGGAAGGGCCGCGCACTCGCCGGCAACGGTTCCGGCGCCGGGCCGTGCGCCGCCGCCGGGCCGCGTGCCGTCGCCTGTACGCACGGGCTGCCTGCACGCACGGGCCGGCCGGGCGGCGGTCACAGGCGGCGGATCGCGGCGGCCCCGCCCCGCCCGCCCTCACCCTCCGTACGTGGCCTCGGACTCGCCCAGCACCTCGCGGAAGTCCGCGGCCAGGCGGGCCGCCTCCGCCGGGACCAGGCCCGCCGCGGTGATCCGCACTCCCGGCCCGGAGGCGATCCGGAACCGTGCCCCGGCCGCCACCCACCAGCCGCGCGAGCGCAGCCCGTTCACCACCGCCGACTCGTCCCGGACCGGCACCCACACGTTCATCCCGCTGGCCGCGTGCGAGGCGATGCCGTGCCGCTCCAGCTCGTCCGCGAGGGCGGTCCGCCGCTCGGCGTAGGCACTACGCGCGCGTAGGACGAGTTCCCGCGCGGCGTCGTCGGTGAGCAGGCCGAGCACCGTGTTCTGCAGCAGATGGCTGATCCAGCCGGAGGTCAGCAGCAGCCGCCCGTCGTGCCGCGCCAGCGTCACCGGATCGCACGCGGCGGCCGCCCACCGCAGGTCGGTGCCCAGGTACTTGGAGACCGTGCGCACATGCGCCCAGCGCGGGATCCGCCCGCCCGCCGTCAGCGAGTGCAGCGGCGCCCCCGCGATCTCCGCGGCGTGGTCGTTCTCGATCACGAGCACCTCCGGAGCCCGGCCCAGCACGTCCACCAGCTCGTCCCGGCGCTCGGGCGAGAAGCACCCGCCGTAAGGATTCTGCGCCCGGGGACTCGACACCACCGCGCGCGCCCCCGCGCGCAGGGCCTCCCGCAGGGACTCGGGCCGCATCCCCCGGTCGTCGACGGCCACCGGCACCGTACGCAGCCCCATCACCTGCACCAGGTCGAGGAGATGGTGGTAGCCGGGGTCCTCCATCGCCACCGCGTCGCCGGGGCGCAGCTCGGTGGTGAGCAGCCGCGCGACGCAGTCGAGCGCGCCGTGCGCGAAGGTCACGGACCCGGCCGGCACGCCGTCCTCCGCCAGCCAGTCCTGGACGCGCCGTTCGAGCGGTACCAGCCGGGGCATCGACCGGTGCGAGCGCGCCCCCGCCTTCATCCGTACCGGCGCGGGCAGTTCGGGCAGGAACGCCGGGTCGGGGTGGCCGCCCGCCAGGTCGCGCAGCCCTTCCGGCACCCTCGGCGGCCGCCGCGAGGCCACGGACGGCGCGGCGGCGACCACCGTGCCCCCGCGCCCGTGCGTGACCACCACACCGCGCTGGCGCAGGTCCTTGTAGGCCGTCGCGACCGTGCCCGGACTGACGCCGAGGTCCTCGGCGAGGCGTCGAACCGGAGGGAGCGCGTCCCCCGGAGCCAAGGCGCCCTCGGCGACGGCCCGCTCGACGGAAGAAGCAATTCCCTTGGCTGACGCACCCGTGATCGCATATTGTTCTGCCACGTACCGAAGTATGTATCAGTACATAAGTCTGGTCAAGGGGGAAACAGTGATTCCGCGCAGCCGACGTGCCGCCCTGTGGGAACGAGTACCGGGAGGCCGCGACGGCCGACTGATGCTGTGGGTCGCCTTCGTCGACCGGATCGGAAGCGGCCTGTGGGCCGCCGTCTCGGTCCTCTACTTCACCTACGTGGCCGGACTCTCGGTCACCCAGGTCGGCACCCTGGTCGCCACCGCCGGCGCCGTCGGGATCGCCGGAGCCCCCGTAGGGGGCAAGATCGCCGACCGGCTGCCGCTCACCCGCGTGCTCGTCGTCTTCCAGATCCTGCGCGCGCTCGCCTCCGCGGCACTGCTGACCACCGACAACTACGCGCTCCTGCTGCTCTACTCGGCCGTCGGAAGCTTCGGCGACCGCTCCGCCAACGTCCTCACCAAGCTGTACGCGGCCCGCGTCGCCGGCCCCGACCGAGTCCGCTACCAGGCCGTCAGCCGCACCCTCGCCAACGCCGGATGGGCCGTCGGCGGCCTCGCCGCCGCTGCCGCGCTCGCCCTCGGCACCACCGCCGCCTACCAGTGGCTGCTCGCCGGGGACGCCCTCTCCTTCGTCGGTGCCGCGCTCATCACCTCGCGCTGCGCCGAACCGCCCTCGCCGTCCCGCACCGTCGCCACCTCCGACGACCCCGCCCCCGCGGAACGGGCCCGCAGCCCCTGGAAGGACCGCACCTACCTGGCCTACGTGGCCACCGAGGCCGTGCTCTTCATGGACGACGCCGTCTTCAAGATCGGCATCCCGCTCTGGGCAGTGCACGCCACGGACGCGCCCCACGGACTCGTCCCGCTCCTCATGGTCCTCAACAACCTGATGGTGGTCGGCCTCCAGGTCCCGCTGGCCCGCTTCGGAGCGACCACCCCGGCCGCCCACCGCATGCTCCTGCCGCTCGGCGTCATCTTCGCCGCGGCGGGCCTGGCCATGGCGGCCTCGGCCATCGACGGCGCCGTGCCCGCCACGGTCTTCCTCACCGTCTCGGCCGCCGTCTTCACCCTCGCCGAGATGCTCCACGCCACCGTCTCGTGGGAACTCTCGATCGCCCTCGCCCCCTCGCGGGCCCAGGGCTCCTACCTCGGCGTGCACGGCCTCGCCCAGTCCGTACAGCGCAGCGCGGGCCCGCTCGCCGTCACCGCCGCCATCGCCACCGGCCCCGTCGGCTGGACGGCCTTCGGCGCGATCATCGCCGTGACCTGCTGCGTTCAGCACCGACTCGTCCGCGACCGGCTGCCCCGACCGGCGTTGTCAGTGGCCCCGGTTACGGTAAGTGAGCATTGATCGACAGCGCGCTCAGGGGGAAACCGTGGGACACATCCACCGATCGAAGAAGCACACCACCACCGCGAAGAAGCCCAGGAGCCGTCGGGCCGCCGAATCCGGGTCGCCCCGCCGCCCCAGGCCCGCCCACACCGCGAAAGCCGTGCGGCGCACCCTGCGCAAGGAGGCCCCGAGCACCGTCGGCCTGCTGGCCGACGCGTACGACTTCGAGGCGATGACCCGCTACCGGACCTTCACCTTCGACGACCACCCCGGCTACCTCCGCCATGTCGACGGCCTGCTCAGATCCCTCGCCGCCCAGGGGCTGCACACCACGGTCGCGCTCTTCGACCCCGAGGAGTACACCGATTTCTGCACCGCCACCGGCATCGACCCGGACACCCCCGCCGCCCGCACCCGCTTCACCGCGGAGCTCGCCGCGGCCGGAGCCCGCCTCACCTACACGGGCCAGCCCATCGGCACCCTGGTGCCCGAGCTCATCAACAAGGCCGTCCGCCAGGCGACCTGGGACTACGCGACCCTGCTCCTGGCCGACCTGGGGGAGTGCGCCGAATGCGGCCAGGACATCGGCAGATCGGCCTTCGCCCGTGCCTCGACCGCCCTCACCGGGCTGCTGGCCGCTGCCGGACCCGGCCTGCACCACCTGGTGTGCAGCGTCCAGGCCCGCCAGGAGCAACTGATCGCGGTGCTCCACGCGGAGGGCAGCACCGATGACCCGGCCCCGCTCGACGAGAGCGACGCCGCGGAGTTCGTGACCGTCCTCGCGGCGGGCATCGCCCAGCGCAGCCCGGGCGGCCTCGTCCTGCGGAGCACCACCGCCGACGCCCCCGACCGCGTGCGCGGCTGGCGGCTCCACGAAGGCCGCCTGCACCCGCTCACCGCGGGCGAGGTCTTCAGCGCGTACTGCACGGACGCCGACACCGGCGACCCCGTCTCGCCCGAACCAGGAGTGGAGTACGAGGCGGGCTTCCCCGTCGACCAACCGGACACCCACCACTGACGGACCGCCACCACCGGGCCCGACCACAGATCCTGGCCGCAGACCACGGCCACGCACCCCGGCCCCGACACGGAAGAGGGGCTCCCCGCCGCACCCGCGACGGGAAGCCCCTCACACTCCGGCAGCACACCGGGACCGGACGGGACCGGCCGTCCGGATCACTCCCCGGACAGCACCGCCTGCGCGGCCACCCGGGCCTCTTCCGCCGTGTCGGCCGCACGGGCCGCGGCGGCGGCACGCTCGCACTGGGCCAGCGTGTACTTCGCCAGCGTCGCGCGCACGTAAGGAATCGACGCGGCACCCATCGACAGGCTGGTGACACCCAGACCCGTCAGCACACAAGCGAGCAGCGGATCGGAGGCGGCCTCACCACACACACCACAGCTCTTGCCCTCGGCCTTGGCGGCCTCGGCGGACAGCGCGACCAGATCCAGCAGCGCCGGCTGCCACGGGTCCTGCAGCCGCGACACCGCACCGACCTGACGGTCGGCCGCGAAGGTGTACTGGGCCAGGTCATTGGTGCCCAACGACAGGAACTCGACCTCCTGGAGGATCGAGCGGGCCCGCAGCGCGGCGGACGGGATCTCCACCATCGCCCCGAACTTCGCCTGCAGCCCGGCCGCCCGGCACGCGTCCGCGAACGCCTTGGCGTCCGTACGGTCGGCCACCATCGGCGCCATGACCTCCAGATACACCGGAAGCCCCTCAACGGCCTTGGCCAGCGCGGTCAGCTGAGTACGGAGCACCTCGGGGTGATCGAGGAGCGACCGCAGACCACGCACGCCCAGCGCCGGGTTCGGCTCGTCGGCGGGCGTCAGGAAGTCGAGCGGCTTGTCCGCGCCGGCGTCCAGCACCCGCACGACCACACGGCCCTCGGGGAACGCCTCAAGCACCTTGCGGTACGCCTCCACCTGCTTCTCCTCCGACGGCGCCTTCGCGGAGTCGTCGAGGAAGAGGAACTCGGTACGGAACAGCCCGACGCCCTCGGCACCGGCCTCCACCGCCGCGGGCACGTCGGCGGGACCGCCGACGTTGGCGAGCAGCGGCACCTTGTGCCCGTCGGACGTCGCGCCCGGACCGGACGAGGCGGCCAGCGCCGCCTTGCGCTCGGCC
The DNA here is from genome assembly GCF_041080675.1 of Streptomyces sp. cg36. Classification (NCBI taxonomy): domain Bacteria; kingdom Bacillati; phylum Actinomycetota; class Actinomycetes; order Kitasatosporales; family Streptomycetaceae; genus Streptomyces; species Streptomyces cyclosori. The sequence continues at coordinate 6,704,220 of NZ_CP163520.1, forward strand.
GCGGCCCGCTCCAGCTCGGTGCGCTTCTCCTCGCTGGGGTCGACGAAGATCTCGCCGGTGCTGCCGTCGACGGCGACCATCGTGCCCTCGGCCAGCTCACCCGCGCCCGGCAGCGCCACGATCGCGGGCACACCCAGGGCACGCGCCAGGATCGCGCTGTGGCTGGTCGGCCCGCCCTCCTCGGTCACGAAACCGAGCACCAGCGCCGGGTCGAGCAGCGCGGTGTCCGCGGGCGCGAGGTCGCGCGCGATCAGCACGTACGGCTCGTCGCTGTCCGGCACGCCCGGCATCGGCACGCCCAGCAGCCGCGCCACGATCCGGTTGCGCACGTCATCAAGGTCCGCCACACGCCCGGCCATGTACTCGCCGGCACCGGCGAGCAGCTCCCGGTAGTGCGAGAACGCGTCGTAGACGGCGCGCTCGGCCGTGCTGCCGACGGCGATACGACGGTCGACGTCGGCCGCCAGCTCGGGGTCCTGGGCGATGAGCGCCTGGGCCTCCAGCACCGCCTGCGCCTCACCGCCCGCCAGGTTGCCCCGCGCGTTCAGGTCGGCGGCCACAGCCTCGACGGCCTTGCGGGCACGCCCCTGTTCGCGCTCCGCCTCCTCGGCCGGGATCTGCTTGGCCGGCGGTTCCAGGACCGCAGTGCCCATGTGCCGGACCTGGCCGATCGCCACACCGTGGCTCACGCCGACGCCTCGCAGCGTTGTCTCCATTTCACCCGTCTCCGATTGGTGCGGCGGTCCAGGCCGCCGCGGTGGATGTCCGACCCGCCGTCTCACGACGGCGGCGTCACGACTGCTGGCTGAACTACTTCCAGGCGAAAAGGACGTCGCCGGCCTTCACGTCGCCGTCCTCGCGGACGTCGGAGAGGGAGTCAGCCGTGGCCTCAAGAGCCACGATCGGGCACACGGGGGACTTGCCGGCCTCTTCCACGGCGGCGGGGTTCCAGCGCACCACGGCCTGGCCGCGCGTGACTGTGTCGCCCTTGTTGACGAGCAGCTCGAAGCCCTCGCCGTTCAGCTGCACGGTGTCGATGCCGAGGTGCGTGAGCACGCCGTGGCCCTCGTCGTCGACGACGACGAAGGCGTGCGGGTGCAGGGAGACGATGACGCCGTCGACGGGGGAAACCGCCTCCGAGGGCTCGCGCACGGGGTCGATGGCGGTACCGGGGCCCACCATTGCGCCGGAGAACACCGGATCGGGCACTGCCGCGAGTCCGATGGCACGCCCGGCGAGCGGGGACGTCACGGTGGTCATGGATGGCCTCCCAGGGGGTGGGGCTTCTTCGTGCCGCCGTCACTGTCTGCAGCGGACGACGTACTGTTCAGAAGGGTAAGTCATAAGAAGTCCGGGTTCGCCTGGTATGACGCCAACCCGGGCTTCACTCGGACGGAGAGTACTGGACTAGACCGGTGTACTAGTGGACTAGACCATAGACCCTCGGTCGATTTGCCCCGACCGCTCCGGTCCCTGTACTGTCCTAAGTCCCGCTCGGCCGCCACACGTGAACTTCACGTGAACGTGCGCCAGCGGGCAGGCTCCTCTCACTTGCTGATCTTGAACCTGATCTTTCGTGTGCCGTGTTGCTGATTTTCAGTACGCCGCAAAACGAAGTGGTCAGAGCGAAGGGAAAGCACTGATAGAGTCGGAGCCGCCGGAAAGGGAAGCGCGAAAGCGAAGACCTGGAAAGCATCGAGGAAATCGGATCGGAAAACGATCTGATAGAGTCGGAAACGAAGGAAGCGCCCGGAGGGCCCGGAAACGGGAACAAAGGAAGCGTCCGTACCTTGAGAACTCAACAGCGTGCCAAAAGTCAACGCCAGATTGACAACCCCGGCCCACCGCTCGTCGGTTGGGTTGGAGGTTCCTTTGAAAAGTCCTGCCGGTCCATGTGACGGGCAGGCAACAACACAGCGAGGACGCTGAGGACGACTGGTCTTATTCCGGCCTGGTCGTTCCGCTCTTACGTGTGTGTGCACCGGATTACCGGTAAACATTCATGGAGAGTTTGATCCTGGCTCAGGACGAACGCTGGCGGCGTGCTTAACACATGCAAGTCGAACGATGAACCACTTCGGTGGGGATTAGTGGCGAACGGGTGAGTAACACGTGGGCAATCTGCCCTTCACTCTGGGACAAGCCCTGGAAACGGGGTCTAATACCGGATACGACCTGCCGAGGCATCTTGGCGGGTGGAAAGCTCCGGCGGTGAAGGATGAGCCCGCGGCCTATCAGCTTGTTGGTGGGGTAATGGCCTACCAAGGACGACGAGGTAGCCGGCCTGAGAGGGCGACCGGCCACACTGGGACTGAGACACGGCCCAGACTCCTACGGGAGGCAGCAGTGGGGAATATTGCACAATGGGCGAAAGCCTGATGCAGCGACGCCGCGTGAGGGATGACGGCCTTCGGGTTGTAAACCTCTTTCAGCAGGGAAGAAGCGCAAGTGACGGTACCTGCAGAAGAAGCGCTTAGCTAACTACGTGCCAGCAGCCGCGGTAATACGTAGGGCGCAAGCGTTGTCCGGAATTATTGGGCGTAAAGAGCTCGTAGGCGGCTTGTCACGTCGGATGTGAAAGCCCGGGGCTTAACCCCGGGTCTGCATTCGATACGGGCTAGCTAGAGTGTGGTAGGGGAGATCGGAATTCCTGGTGTAGCGGTGAAATGCGCAGATATCAGGAGGAACACCGGTGGCGAAGGCGGATCTCTGGGCCATTACTGACGCTGAGGAGCGAAAGCGTGGGGAGCGAACAGGATTAGATACCCTGGTAGTCCACGCCGTAAACGTTGGGAACTAGGTGTTGGCGACATTCCACGTCGTCGGTGCCGCAGCTAACGCATTAAGTTCCCCGCCTGGGGAGTACGGCCGCAAGGCTAAAACTCAAAGGAATTGACGGGGGCCCGCACAAGCAGCGGAGCATGTGGCTTAATTCGACGCAACGCGAAGAACCTTACCAAGGCTTGACATATACCGGAAACGGCCAGAGATGGTCGCCCCCTTGTGGTCGGTATACAGGTGGTGCATGGCTGTCGTCAGCTCGTGTCGTGAGATGTTGGGTTAAGTCCCGCAACGAGCGCAACCCTTGTTCTGTGTTGCCAGCATGCCCTTCGGGGTGATGGGGACTCACAGGAGACTGCCGGGGTCAACTCGGAGGAAGGTGGGGACGACGTCAAGTCATCATGCCCCTTATGTCTTGGGCTGCACACGTGCTACAATGGCCGGTACAATGAGCTGCGATGCCGCGAGGCGGAGCGAATCTCAAAAAGCCGGTCTCAGTTCGGATTGGGGTCTGCAACTCGACCCCATGAAGTCGGAGTTGCTAGTAATCGCAGATCAGCATTGCTGCGGTGAATACGTTCCCGGGCCTTGTACACACCGCCCGTCACGTCACGAAAGTCGGTAACACCCGAAGCCGGTGGCCCAACCCCTTGTGGGAGGGAGCTGTCGAAGGTGGGACTGGCGATTGGGACGAAGTCGTAACAAGGTAGCCGTACCGGAAGGTGCGGCTGGATCACCTCCTTTCTAAGGAGCACAGCACCGATTGCAGGCAAATGTTCTGCACGGTCAGCTCATGGGTGGAACGTTGACTATTCGGCAAGGTCTGGTTGCTTCCTGTTAGTACTGCTTCGGCGTGGAACACAGTGAAGGGACTGGCTTTACCGGGCACGCTGTTGGGTGTCTGAAGGCACGGGCCTGGCCCGTTGTACTTCAGTCGCCGGCCCCAGTGCACTCACCACGTTGTGGTGGGGTGATGGGTGGCTGGTCGTTGTTTGAGAACTGCACAGTGGACGCGAGCATCTGTGGCCAAGTTTTTAAGGGCGCACGGTGGATGCCTTGGCACCAGGAACCGATGAAGGACGTGGGAGGCCACGATAGTCCCCGGGGAGCCGTCAACCAGGCTTTGATCCGGGGGTTTCCGAATGGGGAAACCCGGCAGTCGTCATGGGCTGTCACCCATGCCTGAACACATAGGGCATGTGGAGGGAACGAGGGGAAGTGAAACATCTCAGTACCCTCAGGAAGAGAAAACAACCGTGATTCCGGGAGTAGTGGCGAGCGAAACCGGATGAGGCCAAACCTACGGCGTGTGAGACCCGGCAGGGGTTGCGTCGTGGGGGTTGTGGGATCTCTCTTTCACAGTCTGCCGGCTGTGAGACGAGTCAGAAACCGTTGATGTAGGCGAAGGACATGCGAAAGGTCCGGCGTAGAGGGTAAGACCCCCGTAGCTGAAACATTGACGGCTCGTTTGAGAGACACCCAAGTAGCACGGGGCCCGAGAAATCCCGTGTGAATCTGGCGGGACCACCCGCTAAGCCTAAATATTCCCTGGTGACCGATAGCGGATAGTACCGTGAGGGAATGGTGAAAAGTACCGCGGGAGCGGAGTGAAATAGTACCTGAAACCGTGTGCCTACAAGCCGTGGGAGCGTCGCGCATTGAGTTTACTCAGTGCGTCGTGACTGCGTGCCTTTTGAAGAATGAGCCTGCGAGTTAGCGGTGTGTAGCGAGGTTAACCCGTGTGGGGAAGCCGTAGCGAAAGCGAGTCCGAACAGGGCGTTTGAGTTGCACGCTCTAGACCCGAAGCGGAGTGATCTAGCCATGGGCAGGTTGAAGCGGAGGTAAGACTTCGTGGAGGACCGAACCCACCAGGGTTGAAAACCTGGGGGATGACCTGTGGTTAGGGGTGAAAGGCCAATCAAACTCCGTGATAGCTGGTTCTCCCCGAAATGCATTTAGGTGCAGCGTCGTGTGTTTCTTGCCGGAGGTAGAGCACTGGATAGGCGATGGGCCCTACCGGGTTACTGACCTTAGCCAAACTCCGAATGCCGGTAAGTGAGAGCGCGGCAGTGAGACTGTGGGGGATAAGCTCCATGGTCGAGAGGGAAACAGCCCAGAGCATCGACTAAGGCCCCTAAGCGTACGCTAAGTGGGAAAGGATGTGGAGTCGCAGAGACAACCAGGAGGTTGGCTTAGAAGCAGCCACCCTTGAAAGAGTGCGTAATAGCTCACTGGTCAAGTGATTCCGCGCCGACAATGTAGCGGGGCTCAAGCGTACCGCCGAAGTCGTGTCATTGCGATATGTACCCCCAACGGGGATCGTGATGGGTAGGGGAGCGTCGTGTGCCGGGTGAAGCAGCCGCGGAAGCGAGTTGTGGACGGTTCACGAGTGAGAATGCAGGCATGAGTAGCGATACACACGTGAGAAACGTGTGCGCCGATTGACTAAGGGTTCCTGGGTCAAGCTGATCTGCCCAGGGTAAGTCGGGACCTAAGGCGAGGCCGACAGGCGTAGTCGATGGACAACCGGTTGATATTCCGGTACCCGCTTTGAAACGCCCAATATCGAATCAGGCGATGCTAAGTCCGTGAAGCCGCCCTGGAGCCTTCGGGCAAAGGGGAGTGGTGGAGCCGACGAACCAGACTTGTAGTAGGTAAGCGATGGGGTGACGCAGGAAGGTAGTCCAGCCCGGGCGGTGGTTGTCCCGGGGTAAGGGTGTAGGCCGTGTGGTAGGCAAATCCGTCACACGTTAAGGCTGAGACCTGATGCCGAGCCGATTGTGGTGAAGTGGATGATCCTATGCTGTCGAGAAAAGCCTCTAGCGAGTTTCATGGCGGCCCGTACCCTAAACCGACTCAGGTGGTCAGGTAGAGAATACCGAGGCGTTCGGGTGAACTATGGTTAAGGAACTCGGCAAAATGCCCCCGTAACTTCGGGAGAAGGGGGCCATCACTGGTGATCCGATTTACTCGGTGAGCTGGGGGTGGCCGCAGAGACCAGCGAGAAGCGACTGTTTACTAAAAACACAGGTCCGTGCGAAGCCGTAAGGCGATGTATACGGACTGACGCCTGCCCGGTGCTGGAACGTTAAGGGGACCGGTTAGCTTGGATTCGTCCAGGCGAAGCTGAGAACTTAAGCGCCAGTAAACGGCGGTGGTAACTATAACCATCCTAAGGTAGCGAAATTCCTTGTCGGGTAAGTTCCGACCTGCACGAATGGCGTAACGACTTCTCGACTGTCTCAACCATAGGCCCGGTGAAATTGCACTACGAGTAAAGATGCTCGTTTCGCGCAGCAGGACGGAAAGACCCCGGGACCTTTACTACAGTTTGATATTGGTGTTCGGTTCGGCTTGTGTAGGATAGGTGGGAGACTGTGAAGCAGCCACGCCAGTGGTTGTGGAGTCGCCGTTGAAATACCACTCTGGTCGTGCTGGATGTCTAACCTCGGTCCGTGATCCGGATCAGGGACAGTGTCTGATGGGTAGTTTAACTGGGGCGGTTGCCTCCTAAAGAGTAACGGAGGCGCCCAAAGGTTCCCTCAGCCTGGTTGGCAATCAGGTGTTGAGTGTAAGTGCACAAGGGAGCTTGACTGTGAGACCGACGGGTCGAGCAGGGACGAAAGTCGGGACTAGTGATCCGGCGGTGGCTTGTGGAAGCGCCGTCGCTCAACGGATAAAAGGTACCCCGGGGATAACAGGCTGATCTTCCCCAAGAGTCCATATCGACGGGATGGTTTGGCACCTCGATGTCGGCTCGTCGCATCCTGGGGCTGGAGTCGGTCCCAAGGGTTGGGCTGTTCGCCCATTAAAGCGGTACGCGAGCTGGGTTTAGAACGTCGTGAGACAGTTCGGTCCCTATCCGCTGTGCGCGTAGGAGTCTTGAGAAGGGCTGTCCCTAGTACGAGAGGACCGGGACGGACGAACCTCTGGTGTGCCAGTTGTCCTGCCAAGGGCATGGCTGGTTGGCTACGTTCGGAAAGGATAACCGCTGAAAGCATCTAAGCGGGAAGCCTGCTTCGAGATGAGGACTCCCACCACCTTCGAGTGGGTAAGGCTCCCAGTAGACGACTGGGTTGATAGGCCGGATGTGGAAGCACCGTAAGGTGTGGAGCTGACCGGTACTAATAGGCCGAGGGCTTGTCCTCAGTTGCTCGCGTCCACTGTGTTAGTTCTGAAATAACGAACGGCCGTGTTGTTGCCCGGTTTCGTTAATTTCATAGTGTTTCGGTGGTCATAGCGTTAGGGAAACGCCCGGTTACATTCCGAACCCGGAAGCTAAGCCTTTCAGCGCCGATGGTACTGCAGGGGGGACCCTGTGGGAGAGTAGGACGCCGCCGAACAAATTTTAGCCTCAGTCCCCGAACCGTATGGTTCGGGGACTGAGGCATTTTTGCGTTCAGGGCCAGAATGCCGCTTGTGTGCAGCTCCGCGTACACCCCTGTGCACCCGGGGCTCTCCGCTGCCGGTAAGGTCAGGGGGCATCGTTGGCACGTTCACAGGAGGCCCCCGGGTGGAGGTCCAGGAGACTCGGGTTCAGACGGACCGGGTGCTCACCATCCCCAACATCCTCAGCATGGCGCGCCTCGTCGGCGTACCCGTGTTCCTGTGGCTGATCCTTCGTCCCGAGTTCGGCGGGCCGAAGAGCGATGGCTGGGCATTGCTCGTACTGGCGTTGAGCGGTGTCAGTGACTACTTGGACGGGAAGCTCGCCCGGCGCTGGAACCAGATCAGCAGCCTCGGCCGGCTCCTCGATCCGGCGGCCGACCGGCTGTACATCCTTTCCACGCTCGTCGGTCTCACCTGGCGAGAGATCCTGCCGATTTGGTTGACTGCTGCCCTTTTGGCCCGGGAGCTGATGCTTCTGGTGATGGTGGGAATCCTTCGTCGGCACGGCTATCCGCCGCCGCAGGTGAACTTCCTGGGTAAGGCGGCCACGTTCAACCTGATGTATGCCTTCCCGTTGCTTCTGCTGAGCGACGGCAGTGGGTGGCTCGCTGATCTGGCGGCCGTTTTCGGATGGGCGTTCGCCGGATGGGGTACAACTCTGTATTGGTGGGCAGGAATCTTGTACGTGGTTCAGGTCCGCCGACTCGTGAAGGCGGACGCAGCGGCCGATTGAGCTCGTCGAGGCGGCGCCGCCGGAGCAGGTGGCCCACGGGCGGGAGCGGGGGTTTCACCCGGACGGGTGCAGTCGGCTAGACCGTCATCTCGTCAAGGAGGACGTTTCCGACATGAAGGCCGTCGTGATGGCTGGCGGCGAAGGAACACGCCTTCGCCCCATGACCTCCAGCATGCCCAAGCCGCTCCTGCCGGTCGCCAACAGGCCGATCATGGAGCATGTGCTGCGGCTGCTGAAGCGGCATGGGCTCAGTGAGACCGTCGTCACCGTGCAGTTCCTCGCGTCGCTCGTGCGGAACTATTTCGGTGACGGTGAAGAGCTCGGCATGGAGCTCACCTATGCCAATGAGGAGAAGCCTCTCGGCACCGCGGGCAGCGTCAAGAACGCCGAGGAAGCCCTCAAGGACGACGCCTTTCTGGTCATCTCGGGCGATGCCCTCACCGACTTCGACCTGACGGACCTCATCAACTTCCACAAGGAGAAGGGCGCACTGGTCACGGTGTGTCTGACCCGGGTGCCCAACCCGTTGGAATTCGGCATCACCATCGTCGACGAAGAGGGAAAGGTCGAGCGGTTCCTGGAGAAGCCGACCTGGGGTCAGGTCTTCTCGGACACCGTGAACACCGGCATCTACGTGATGGAGCCGGAAGTATTCGACTACGTCGAAGCCGATGTGCCCGTCGACTGGTCCGGTGATGTCTTCCCGCAGCTGATGAAGGAGGGCAAGCCCATCTACGGCTATGTCGCCGAGGGCTATTGGGAGGACGTGGGGACGCACGAGAGCTATGTGAAGGCTCAGGCCGACGTCCTGGAGGGCAAGGTCGACGTCGACATCGACGGCTTCGAGATCTCGCCCGGCGTCTGGGTGGCCGAGGGCGCCGAGGTGCACCCCGACGCGGTGCTGAGGGGGCCGCTCTACATCGGCGACTACGCGAAGGTCGAAGCCGATGTGGAGATCCGCGAGCACACGGTCATCGGGTCGAACGTCGTGGTGAAGACCGGTGCCTTCCTGCACAAGGCGGTCGTCCACGACAACGTCTACATCGGGCAGCACAGCAATCTGCGCGGCTGTGTGATCGGCAAGAACACCGACATCATGCGTGCGGCCCGGATCGAGGACGGCGCGGTCATCGGGGACGAGTGCCTGGTCGGTGAGGAATCGATCGTTCAGGGCAATGTGCGGGTCTATCCGTTCAAGACGATCGAGGCGGGCGCGTTCGTCAACACGTCGGTGATCTGGGAGTCGCGCGGCCAGGCGCATCTGTTCGGCGCGCGCGGGGTGACCGGCATCCTCAACGTGGAGATCACTCCGGAGCTGGCGGTGCGGCTGGCGGGGGCGTACGCGACGACCTTGAAGAAGGGGTCGACCGTCACCACCGCCCGTGACCACTCGCGTGGTGCGCGTGCGCTGAAGCGGGCCGTGATCTCGGCGCTGCAGGCCAGCGCCATCGACGTACGGGACCTGGAGAACGTGCCGCTGCCGGTGGCGCGGCAGCAGACCGCGCGCGGCGGCGCCGGCGGGATCATGATCCGTACCTCGCCCGGTGTGCCGGACTCGGTGGACATCATGTTCTTCGACGAGCGGGGCGCGGACCTCTCGCAGGCGGGGCAGCGCAAGCTGGACCGTGTCTACGCACGTCAGGAGTACCGGCGGGCGTTCCCCGGGGAGATCGGGGACCTGCAGTTCCAGTCCAGCGTCTTCGACTCGTACACCGGGTCCCTGCTGCGCAAGGTCGATACGACGGGGGTCGCCGAGGCCGGGCTGAAGGTCGTGGTCGACGCGTCCAACGGCAGTGCCGGGCTCGTGCTGCCGAGTCTGCTGGGCCGGCTCCAGGTCGACTCGCTGACCATCAATCCGGGGCTCGACGAGTCGCGGCCGACGGAGACGGCCGACGGACGGCGGGCCGGTCTGGTGCGGCTCGGCGAGATCGTGGCCTCGGCCCGTGCCGATTTCGGGGTGCGGTTCGACCCGGTCGGGGAGAAGCTCTCGCTGGTCGACGAGCGCGGCCGGATCGTGGAGGACGACCGGGCGCTCCTGGTGATGCTCGATCTCGTGGCGGCCGAGCGGCGCAGCGGGCGGGTGGCGCTGCCGGTGACGACCACGCGGATCGCCGAGCAGGTCGCGGCGTACCACGGTACGCAGGTGGAGTGGACGACGACCTCGCCCGACGATCTGACCCGGGTCGGCCGCGAGGAGTCGACCATCTTCGGCGGCGACGGGCGCGGCGGGTTCATCGTGCCGGAGTTCAGCAGCGTCTTCGACGGCGCCGCGGCGTTCGTGCGGCTGATCGGGCTGGTGGCCCGTACACAGCTGACGCTGAGTCAGATCGATGCGCGGATTCCGCGCGCCCATGTGCTGAAGCGGGACCTGGCCACGCCGTGGGCGGTCAAGGGCATGGTCATGCGGCGGGTGGTGGAGGCGGCGGGGGACCGGTCCGTCGACACGACCGACGGCGTACGGGTGGTGGAGGCGGACGGCCGCTGGGTGATGGTGCTGCCCGACCCGGCCGAGGCGGTCACCCATCTGTGGGCGGAGGGGCCCGACGACGCCTCCGCGCAGGCGCTGCTCGACGAGTGGTCCGCCATCGTGGACAGCGCAGGTCACTGACGGTCTTCCGGGCGCCGGACAGGGTCGTGGGACGCTGTCCGGCGCACCGGTGGGGCCATTCGGCGGCAGGGGCGCCGACGTGCGACGATGTGCGGCATGTCGCAGCAGCCCCCCGTTCGGAGCACGTCCACTCCGCCGTCCCGCCCCGACGCCTCCATGTCGCTGCTGACCAATGTGATGGACCACGCCCTGGACGACGGGTACGCGGAGGCGACCGCCCGGCGCAAGGCGGAGGGCAAGGAGGGCGTGCCCCGCACCCTGCGCGCGAAGCTCGGGCTCGCGGCCGGTCTGGTGCTGGCGGCCGTGGTGGTCACCATCGGGGCGGCGCAGGCGCGGATAGCGGCACCGGTCGTCGCCAAGGAGCGCCAGGAGTTGATCGGGCGCGTGGAGGCCGAGACCAAGGCCGCCGACGAGCTGCAGAAGCAGGTCGACGGGTTGCGCGACGAGGTCGGTGAGCGGCAGCGCAAGGCATTGGAGAAGCACGGCGGCGACCAGGGCGAACTGGTCGCGCTGCTGTCCGGTGCCACCGAGGTGCACGGCCCCGGGATGAAGCTGGTCGTCGACGACGCCAAGAACACGGAGACGGGCGGCGGGGGCGGGCCGCGCGAGAACAGCAGCTTCTCGGACACGGGACGGGTGCGCGACCGGGACATGCAGCGGATCGTCAACGGCCTGTGGCAGTCGGGCGCCGAGGCCGTCGCCATCAACGGGCAGCGGCTCACCGCGCTTTCGGCGATCCGGGCGGCGGGCGACGCCATACTGGTCGACAACAGGCCGCTGGTGCCGCCGTACACCGTGCTCGCGGTGGGGGACGGGAAGAAGCTCAGCACCACCTTCCAGGACAGTGCCGACGGGCAGTACCTCCATGTTCTCGAAGAGAACTACGGGATCCGCGCCAGCATTTCGGACCAGGACGAGGTGCGCCTGCCGGCCGCGCCGAGCCTGATCGTACGTACCGCACAGCCACAGGCCACCGGCGCCGGCAGGGGCGCCGCCGCCACTAGGAAAGGCACATCGTGATCGCCGTACTTGGCCTCGTCGTGGGAGTCGTGGTCGGACTTTTGGTCCGGCCCGAGGTGCCTGCGGTGGTCGAGCCGTATCTGCCCATCGCCGTCGTGGCCGCGCTGGACGCGGTCTTCGGCGGTCTGCGGGCCATGCTCGACGGCATCTTCGTCGACAAGGTCTTCGTGGTGTCCTTCCTGTCGAACGTCGTGGTGGCGGCGCTGATCGTGTTCCTCGGTGACAAGCTGGGCGTGGGCGCGCAGCTGTCCACCGGTGTGGTCGTCGTCCTCGGCATCCGCATCTTCTCCAACGCCGCGGCCATCCGCCGGCACGTCTTCCGGGCGTGAGGCCGATGAGCAGCGAGGACACCCCCGAGCAGGGGCCGCGGACGCCCGGTCCGGCATTCGGCAGCACTCCTTCCGGCAGCACTCCTTCCGGGAGTACGCCCTCGGGCGGCTCTCCTTACGGGGACGCGCCGTCCGGCGACACGCCCTCCCCGAGTACGTCTGCGGGCGGCCCCGGAAGTGCGGCTTCCGCGTCGCGGGCCCCGGAGCCCGCGCGGGCCGAGGCGCCGAAGTCGTCCGGGGCGCCCCCGGTGCCCGAGCCGGAGCGGCCGGAGCCCGCCGCCGGGGCCGTCGCCCCGGAGCCGCCGGGACCGTCGAGGCCGCAGCTGACGGGGCGCCAGCGGCTGGTCGCGGGGCTGTGGCCGCCGAGGGTGACCCGGGCCCAGCTGATCGTCGCCCTGCTGCTGTTCGTGCTCGGTCTGGGGCTCGCCATCCAGGTCCGCTCCAACAGCGACAACAGCGCCCTGCGCGGGGCCCGCCAGGAGGACCTGGTGCGGATCCTGGACGAGCTCGACTCCCGCACCAAGCGTCTGGAGGACGAGAAGCAGCGGCTCGAAGGGCAGCGCACGGAGCTGGAGACCAGCTCCAACCAGGCGGCCGAGGCGCGCAAGCAGACGCTGGAGAAGGAGCGCCAGCTGGGCATCCTGGCCGGTACGGTCGCGGCCCAGGGTCCGGGCATCACGCTGACGATCACCGACTCCAAGAAGGCGGTGGAGGCGGACAAGCTGCTCGACACGATCCAGGAGCTGCGGGCCGCCGGGGCCGAGGCGATCCAGATCAATGACGTCCGGGTGGTCGCCAACACGTACTTCTCGGATGCGGACGGCGGCATCGAGGTCGATGGCCAGAAGGTGACGGCGCCCTACCGCTTCAAGGTGATCGGCAAGCCACAGGATCTCGAACCCGCGCTCAACATTCCGGGCGGTGTGGTGCAGACTCTGGAGAAGGAGCAGGCCACGGCCACTGTGGTCCGTTCCGAGAAGATCGTCGTGGATGCCTTGCGACCGGCGAAGCGGCCTGACTACGCTCGGTCGTCCTCGCGGTGACGCGGGGCCGCATGCGAGCGACCGCACAAGGGCATGAGCTTGCGGGGGGTCGGCGCACCCAACTCGTGGTGCGTGGTGGAAACTGTTTGGCGGATACGGACGTTGTGAGGATGTCCGGGTCGGCCGGTGTGTTGATTCTGGGTTCGTCCTGCCCCACGGGCGGGTCTGTTTCGGTCAAGGGGAATCGCCCGTGAAGTTGTTTGCGAAGTTGTTCGGCAAGAGCGCACGTGAGGACGGTGGCAGCGGCTCCGCCCGGCACCGTGCCCGCGGTCGCGGAGGTGCGGAGGAGCAGGGCGGCGACCGCCCGCTGTTCCGCGACGAGGTGGGTCACCCCGGTGGTGACATTCCGGGCGGCTCGGGCGCGTCGTCTGTTGACCCTGCCGGTCCCGGCCGCATAGGTTTCGGGGAACCATCGAGTACGGGTGGAGGGTTTGCTCCGGACCCGTATGCGACCAGCTCCCACGCGGTCCAGCCGGGTCAGGAGGATCCGTCCATGCCGGTGTGTACGAGGTGCGGGCACAGCAACGCCGCGGCGAGCCGCTTCTGTTCGAACTGCGGTGCCCCGCTGCGGGCGGGCGCGGTTCCCGAGCGGGCGGCGGAGACCACGTCGACCATTTCCATCTCCGGCCTTGAGGCGTACGACGCCGAGGTGACGGGCCAGACGGCGCTGCCGTCGCTGTCGCCGGAGGCGCAGGCCGCGGTGGACGCCCTGCCGTTGGGTTCGGCGCTGCTCGTGGTGCGCCGCGGCCCCAACTCGGGCAGCCGCTTCCTGCTGGACGGTGAGCTGACGACGGCGGGCCGGCACCCGCAGAGCGACATCTTCCTCGACGACGTCACCGTGTCGCGGCGGCACGTCGAGTTCCGCCGGGGCGCGGACGGCCGTTTCACGGTCTCGGACGTCGGCAGCCTCAACGGAACGTATGTGAACCGGGAGCGGATCGACTCGATCATCCTGTCCAACGGCGACGAGGTGCAGATCGGGAAGTACCGGCTGGTGTTCTACGCGAGCCAGCGCGGCATCTGACCCTCCCCCAGACCCTGCGGGGGAGACCCCCGGGGACGCCCATCCAGGGAAGGCCCATGCTGCACACACCGACGGGCGGTGCCGGTCACGGCACCGCCACCGCGGGCGACCGGCTGATGAGCATCGGTACCGTGCTCAATCAGCTGCGCGAGGAATTTCCCGAAGTCACCATCTCCAAGATCAGGTTTCTGGAGTCCGAGGGCCTGGTGGATCCCCGGCGCACTCCGTCGGGGTACCGCAAGTTCGGTCCCGAGGACGTCGAGCGGCTGGCCCAGGTGCTGCGCATGCAGCGGGACCACTATCTGCCGCTGAAGGTCATCCGGGAGCATCTGGACGCACTGGACCGGGGTGAGCAGCCCGTGCTGCCCGCCCCGGGCGGCCCGCGCGACGGCGTGGACGGTGTCGAGGGCGACCCGGACCGCCCCACGGCCGCCCGGGTGGGCCGTGCCGAGCTCCTGGTGGCCGCCGAGGTGACCGAGGAGGAGCTCACCGAGTGGGAGTCCTACGGGTTGATCACGGCGGGCCCCGGCGGCGGCTACGACGCGGAGTCCGTGAACGTGGCGCGGCTGGTGGCGGATCTGGGCCGTTTCGGTCTTGAACCACGGCATCTTCGCGCCATGAAGGCCGCCGCGGACCGGGAGGCGGGACTGGTCGAACAGGTGGTCGCACCCCTCCGGCTGCACCGCAACCCGCAGACCAGGGCCCATGCGGAGGCCACCGTGCGGGAGCTCGCGGCGCTGTCCGTGCGGCTGCACGCGGCGCTCGTCCAGACCGCTCTCGGGGTCCGGCTGCACTGACCCGGGGGGTGCCCGACTACCCAAACCGGCCGGGCACGTCCTAGGGTTGCTGTGTGAACGAGCTCGACGTCGTGGGTGTCCGGGTGGAAATGCCCTCCAACCAACCGATCGTGCTCCTGCGTGAAGTGGGAGGCGATCGGTACCTCCCCATCTGGATCGGTCCAGGGGAGGCGACCGCGATCGCCTTCGCCCAGCAGGGGATGGCTCCGGCGCGGCCACTGACGCACGACCTTTTCAAGGACGTGCTGGAGGCCGTGGGCCAGGAGCTGACCGAGGTCCGCATCACGGACCTGCGCGAAGGTGTCTTCTACGCGGAGCTGGTCTTCGCCAGTGGTGTCGAGGTGAGCGCGCGTCCGTCCGACGCCATAGCGCTCGCCCTGCGCACCGGAACGCCGATCTACGGCAGTGACGGGGTGCTCGACGACGCGGGGATCGCGATCCCGGACGAGCAGGAGGACGAGGTGGAGAAGTTCCGCGAGTTCCTCGATCAGATCTCGCCGGAGGACTTCGGCACCAACAGTCAATGAGTGGTCCGAGAGGCCGTTGAGCCGCCTGTGCCGGAGGCCGTCGTGCCGGGCGGCTCCGGCGCATTCGAGTAGCCTTTCCCGCAAGAGGGGTACGCGAAACCACTCTCAGGGTGATTATCACTCGGCGTGCCGAGTGTGGCGATCGTTGACGCACCCCGAGTGACTGCCTACCGTCGTGAAGGCAGTTCTAGGACGGAGGGTCGGCGTGAGAAGCAGCGGCGACAGCACGGCGGGGGAGGCTCCCGGACGAGTTCCGGGAGACGACGGGCCGTACCCGCCCCCAAGCTCTCAACGAAGTTCGAGCAGGGGGTACCCCCATCCAAGCTCACAACAAAGTTCGAGCAGGGGGTACCCGCCCCCAAGCTCGCAACGAAGTTCGAGCAAGGGGTACCCCCATCCAAGCTCGCAACCAAGCTCCCGGCCGAGCCTGAGTGGGGCGCTGCCCGAGCAGGGCGATGCGGCCGACTCCGACACCGATGTCGTCGGATACCGGGGGCCCACCGCGTGCGCGGCTGCGGGGATCACCTACCGCCAGCTCGACTACTGGGCCCGTACCGGCCTGGTCGAGCCCAGTGTGCAGCCGGCCTACGGGTCGGGCACCCAGCGGCTCTACAGCTTCAAGGACGTGGTCGTCCTCAAGATCGTCAAGCGTTTCCTGGACACCGGGGTGGCGCTCCAGAACATCCGCACCGCCGTACGGCACCTGCGCGAGCGCGGTTTCCGCGACCTGGAGCGCATGACGCTGATGAGCGACGGCGCCACGGTGTACGAGTGCTCCTCGCCCGACGAGGTCGTCGACCTGCTCCAGGGCGGCCAGGGCGTCTTCGGCATCGCGGTCGGCGTGGTGTGGCGCGACGTCGAGGCGGCGCTCTCGCAGCTGCACGGCGAGCGGGTCGACACCGGCGAGACCCTGGTCGGGAACAACCCCGCCGACGAGCTCGCCCGGCGCCGCAACCGCGCCGTCTGAGGGGCGCCGGGCCCGCCGGGGGCCCGTTGTCAGTGGTGTGAGGCAGCATCGGTGGTGTGAGAGCCGTGCCGACCATCCTGCATCTGGACATGGACGCCTTCTTCGCCGCCGCGGAGCAGGCGTCCAAGCCCAGCCTGCGCGGCAAGCCGGTGATCGTCGGGGGACTGGGGCCGCGCGGGGTGGTCGCCACCGCCTCGTACGAGGCGCGCCGCTTCGGGGCGCGGTCGGCGATGCCGATGGCCCAGGCGAGACGGCTCTGCCCCAATGGCGCCTATCTCGTCCCGCGCTTCGGCTTCTACCGGACCATCAGCGAGCAGGTGATGGAGCTGCTGGGGCGGCTGTCGCCCCTGGTGGAGCCTCTGAGCCTCGACGAGGCGTTCGTGGACCTGGAGGCCGGGGGAGTCGCGTGGGACGCTCAGTCGGCCCGTGAGGCCGGTCAGAGGCTGCGTGCGGACATCCGGGCGGTGACGGGGCTGACGGGGTCGGTGGGGCTGGCCGGGTCCAAGATGCTCGCCAAGATCGCCTCTGAGGAGGCCAAGCCCGACGGTCTGGTGCTGATCGAGCCGGGCACCGAGCGGGGGAGGCTGGCCCCGATGTCGGTGCGCACCCTGCCCGGGGTGGGGCCCGCGACCGGGGAGCACCTGCGCCGGGCCGGTATGACCACGGTCGCGGATCTGGCCGAGGCGGGCGAGGACGAGCTGGTCCGGCTGCTCGGCAAGGCGCACGGGGCGTCGCTGCACCGGATGGCGCTGGGGCTGGACGACCGGCCGGTGGTGGCCGAGCGGGACACCAAGTCGGTGTCGGTCGAGGACACCTTCGACGTGGACCTGCACGACCGGGTGCGGGTGGTGACCGAGGTGGGGCGGCTCGCCGACCGGTGTGTGCAGCGGCTGCGCGCCTCGGGCCTGTCGGGCCGCACGATCGTGCTGAAGGTCCGCAGGTACGACTTCTCGACGCTGACCCGCTCCGAGACGCTCCGGGGGCCCACCGACGACCCGGCCGTGGTCCGCGAGGCGGCCGGGCGGCTGCTCGACTCGGTCGACACCACGGGCGGGGTGCGGCTGCTCGGGGTCGGGGTGAGCGGCCTGGCCGACTTCACGCAGGAGGACCTGTTCGCGCAGGCCGCGGGCGAGGGGGCGGCGGCCGGGCAGCAGCCGCCCGGCGGGGAGGCGGCGGAGCGGGTGGACCCGGTGGTGCCGGAGGAGCCGGGGGAGGGGGCCGCCCCGGCCGAGCGCCGCTGGTCGGCCGGGCACGACGTGCACCACGCCGAGTTCGGTCCGGGGTGGGTGCAGGGCAGTGGGGTGGGCCGCGTCACCGTACGGTTCGAGACGCCCGGGTCGGCGGTGCCCGGGCGGGTGCGGACGTTCCGGGTCGACGACCCGGAGCTGGTGCCTTCCGATCCGCTGCCGCTGGTGACGGGGGACGGGGCGGCGCCAGGCGGGACGGGCCCGGCCGGGGAGGGGCCGACGGGGACGGCCGGTGCGGGCGCGGGGGGCGCGGCGGATCAGGCGGGTCCGGTCCCGTCGTCGCCCGCGAGCCTGCCGAAGTCGCGGTCGGGCGCGGCGGGCGGATCGGGGGCCGAGATGTCCAGTCCGTAGTGGTGGTACAGCTGCAGCTCCTGCTCCGGGGAGAGGTGGCGGCCGACGCCGAAGTCGGGAGCGTCCTTGATCAGCGCCCGGTCGTAGGGGATGTGCAGCGCCTCGTCGACGAGGTCGCTGGGCTCCAGCGGGACGAAGGCGTCCCGGCTGAACAGGCCGGTGCGCACGGCGGCCCACTCCGGCACTCCGGTGGCGTCGTCGAGGTACACCTCGTCCACCGTGCCGATCTTGTTGCCATTGCGGTCGAACGCCTTGCGGCCGATCAGGCTGCGCGGATCGATATCGGTCTGCACGGTCCCTCCAACTGGTCGCAACTGCTCCGTAAGACTACGAAAGTGCACATCGGGGGCGTCGGCCACTCGAAGGATCGGCGCCGGGACTCGCTGGTAGGCTGGCGATGGCTGCTGACCCCGTGCGGGAGAGTCCTTCGGAAAGATGTCCGGAGGCGCCGAAGGAGCAAATCCTCCCCGGAATCTCTCAGGCCCACGTACCGCGCGGACGAGGTCACTCTGGAAAGCAGGACGGGGGACGTGCGGGCATACGCCTGTGCGCGCCTTTCCTCACCGACGGTGAAAGCCGGGACGCCCCACGCGCCCCGGTGAAGCTCTCAGGTTGAGATGACAGAGGGGGAGGCCGTCCGGGTACCCGCGCCGTGGTGCCCCTCGCAGGTCGTGCAGACCAGGAGGCCTCCCGTCATGACCGCCAACCGCATGCCGCTCACCGAGCTGGAACGTGGCATCCCCTTCGAGCAGCGTCACATCGGGCCCGACGCCGAGGCCCAGGCGAAGATGCTCGCGCAGGTCGGTTACGGCTCGCTCGACGAGCTCACCGCCGCCGCCGTACCGGACGTGATCAAGAGCGCCGAGGCGCTGGGGCTGCCCGGCGCCCGCACCGAGGCCGAGGTCCTGGCCGAGCTGCGCACCCTCGCCGACCGCAACAAGGTCCTGGCCCCGATGATCGGCCTGGGCTACTACGGCACGTTCACGCCGCCGGTGATCCTGCGCAACGTCATGGAGAACCCGGCCTGGTACACCGCGTACACGCCGTACCAGCCGGAGATCTCGCAGGGCCGCCTGGAGGCGCTGCTGAACTTCCAGACCGTCGTCGCCGACCTCACCGGGCTGCCCACCTCCGGCGCCTCGCTGCTCGACGAGGGCACCGCCGCCGCCGAGGCGCTGGCGCTGTCGCGCCGCGTCGGCAAGGTCAAGGGCGGCGTCTTCGTGGTCGACGCGGACACCCTGCCGCAGACCGTCGCCGTCATAGAGACGCGTGCCGAGCCGACCGGTGTCGAGGTCGTCGTCGCCGACCTGAGCCACGGCATCCCCGCCGAGGTCGCCGAGCGCGGTGTCTTCGGCGTGCTGCTCCAGTACCCGGGCGCCTCCGGCGAGGTCCGTGACCTCAAGCCGGTCATCGACGAGGCCCATGAGCTGGGCGCGGTCGTCACGGTCGCCGCCGACCTGCTCGCCCTGACCCTGCTGACCTCGCCCGGCGAGCTCGGCGCGGACATCGCGGTGGGCACCACCCAGCGCTTCGGCGTCCCGATGGGCTTCGGCGGCCCGCACGCCGGTTACATGGCGGTGCAGGAGAAGTTCGCCCGCAGCCTGCCCGGCCGGCTGGTCGGCGTCTCCGTGGACGCGGACGGCAACAAGGCGTACCGCCTGGCCCTGCAGACCCGCGAGCAGCACATCCGCCGCGAGAAGGCCACCAGCAACATCTGCACCGCGCAGGTCCTGCTCGCCGTGATGGCCGGCATGTACGCGGTCTACCACGGCCCGGACGGCCTGCGGCAGATCGCCCGCCGCACCCACCGCTACGCGGTGATCCTCGCCGAGGGCCTGCGCGCCGCCGGTGTGGAGGTCGTGCACGGCTCGTACTTCGACACGCTGACCGTGCGCGTGCCCGGCAAGGCCGCCGAGGCCGTCGCCGCCGCCCGCGACGGCGGGGTCAACCTGCACCTGGTCGACGCCGACACCGTCTCGATCGCCTGTGACGAGACCACCGACCGCGACCGCGTCGCCGCCGTCTGGGCCGCCTTCGGCGCCGAGGGCGACATCGCGGCGCTGGACGCCACGGCCGCCGACACCCTGCCGTCGGCGCTGCTGCGCTCCGACGAGTTCCTCACCCACCCGGTCTTCCACCAGCACCGCTCCGAGACCGCGATGCTGCGCTACCTGCGCAAGCTCGCCGACCGCGACTACGCGCTGGACCGGGGCATGATCCCGCTCGGCTCCTGCACCATGAAGCTGAACGCGACCACCGAGATGGAGCCGGTCACCTGGCCCGAGTTCGGGCAGATGCACCCGTTCGCGCCGGTCGAGCAGGCCGGTGGCTACCTCACGCTCATCCACGAGCTGGAGGAGCGCCTCGCCGAGGTCACCGGGTACGACGCGGTGTCCATCCAGCCCAACGCCGGTTCGCAGGGCGAGCTCGCGGGTCTGCTCGCGGTCCGCGCCTACCACCGCGCCAACGGCGACGAGCAGCGCACGGTCTGTCTCATCCCGTCGTCCGCGCACGGCACCAACGCCGCCAGCGCCGTGATGGCCGGGATGAAGGTCGTCGTGGTCAAGACCGCCGACGACGGCGAGGTCGACATCGCCGACCTGCGCGCCAAGATCGAGCAGTACCGCGACGAGCTCTCGGTCCTGATGATCACCTACCCGTCCACCCACGGGGTGTTCGAGGAGCACGTCGCCGACATCTGCGGCGAGGTGCACGACGCGGGCGGCCAGGTCTACGTCGACGGCGCCAACCTCAACGCGCTGGTGGGCCTCGCCAGGCCGGGCAAGTTCGGCGGCGACGTCTCGCACCTCAACCTGCACAAGACGTTCTGCATCCCGCACGGCGGCGGCGGCCCCGGTGTCGGCCCGGTCGGTGTGCGCGCGCACCTCGCGCCGTACCTGCCCAACCACCCGCTCCAGCCGACCGCCGGTCCGCAGACGGGCGTCGGCCCGATCTCGGCCGCCCCGTGGGGCTCGGCCGGCATCCTGCCGATCTCGTGGGCGTACGTCCGGCTGATGGGCGGCGAGGGCCTCAAGCGCGCGACCCAGGTCGCGGTGCTGGCGGCCAACTACATCGCCAAGCGCCTGGAGCCGCACTACCCGGTGCTCTACACGGGCCCCAACGGCCTGGTGGCGCACGAGTGCATCGTGGACCTGCGCCCGCTGTCGAAGGCGACCGGCGTCAGCGTCGACGACATCGCCAAGCGCCTGATCGACTACGGCTTCCACGCGCCGACCATGTCGTTCCCGGTGGCCGGCACGCTGATGATCGAGCCGACCGAGTCCGAGGACCTGATCGAGATCGACCGGTTCTGCGAGACGATGATCGCGATCCGTGCCGAGATCGAGAAGGTCGCCTCCGGCGAGTGGCCCGCCGACGACAACCCGCTGGCCAACGCCCCGCACACGGCGGCGGCGCTGGGCGGCGAGTGGAACCACGCGTACAGCCGCGAGGAGGCGGTCTTCCCGGCCGGTGTGTCGGCCGCCGACAAGTACTGGCCGCCGGTCCGCCGGATCGACGGTGCCTTCGGCGACCGCAACCTGGTCTGCTCCTGCCCGCCGCTGGACGAGTACGACAACTGACGGGGCGCCGTCCGAGGGCGGTACGCGTCGGGGCCGGTCCGGGGTTCTTCCCCGGGCCGGCCCCTTGTCGTGCGGTGCGCGTCGCCGCGCGGTGCGTGTCGTGTCGCAGCGGATGGCGCGCTACGCGGCCTTCGCCACCTGTCCCGCGGTCAGCGCCCGGTGCGGGGCGATGATCCGCCCGTCCGGCAGCAGCTCACCGGTGTCCTCGAAGATCAGGACGCCGTTGCACAACAGGCTCCAGCCCTGCTCCGGGTGGTGCGCCACGAGCTGCGCGGCCTCCCGGTCGGCGGAGTCGGCTGTAGGGCAGGCTGGCTGGTGCTGGCACATGGATGCGTTCTTTCGCTGCGTCGTAGTGGTGAGTGTCCTGCGGCTCGATGCGGTGTTCATGGCCGCCCCCCGTTGGTAAGTCGGTCGGTCCGCTCCCAGTGTTGCCCCACGGGCGTCAATCCGCAGGGATTTCGCGGCACCGCTTCCTACTGCTTATTGACGCATCACTCGTGCGGCCGGTTCAACTCAACTGGCCTGTCCCTTCGGGTGGTTCGGCGTGGCCTATACGGGCTAGCCCGTACGGAGGACGTGCGCGGGCGCACAGCGCGGCGCCCCGGGCCAGGGGGGTGGCTCCGGGGCGTCGGCGCGCTGCTGGTGGTGGCGTGTCGGCGGGCTTCCTGGCAGGTCAGACCGGCTGGCTCAGCAGGGGCGCGGCGGGGGTGAGCCGCAGGGTCATCACCGGCAGCAGCTCGGAGACCCGGTGCGGCCGGTGGGCGCAGATGCCGGGCGGGGCGGGCGCCAGCGGCACCAGCAGGTCGGCCGGGTCCAGTTCGCAGGCGGTGGCGGTGGCGGCCGAGGTGTCGTGGCGCAGCCACAGGGTGAGCATGTACAGCTCGGGCACGGAGAGCAGCCTCGGCTCGTACTCCTGGGTCAGGGCCTCGGCCTGGCGCAGCGCGTGCTGGGTGGAGGCGATGTAGGGGCCTTCGAAGAAGTGGGAGAAGGCCCAGCCGTCCGGGGTGAGCATGGTGTCCGCCGCCGCGACCGCGCTCGCGCCGTCGCTGATGAGGAAGCGCCAGCCGGAGAGCCGGCAGCGTGGGGCGCGCGCGCTCGGGGTGATGCGGTCCAGTACGTGGACGGGGAGCGGGAGTTCGGGGTTGAGCGGGCCCTGGGCTGTGCGCAGGGCCGGTGTGCGCGCCGCGCGGACGGCGGTGGGGGAACCGAGTGCCGCGAGGACGCTGCGCAGGGCGGGCGCGGGGGCCGGAGGGACATGCAGCGGCATGGTGGGTCGCCTCTCACTTCGGAGACACGGTGGTGCGGGGGCAGTGCGGACGGCGCTGTCTGCTCTGTACGGGGCTGTACGAGGTCAGAGGGGGGCCGGGGGACCGTGGCCGGGGCGCCAACTCTCCGCCTCGTTCGCAAAGTTTATACGACACGTGTTCAGGGCGTGTTTCGTCTAGCTGTCGCCAGTATTTCCGGCAAGGGCGGATCGCGTCTTAGTGATGCGGCATTCATCCCGATTCACGGAGTGCGGCACATCGCTGGCCTGGAAAGGTGCGGCAGCGGCGGTCGGCCGAAACGCGTCGGCGTTTTTCACGATTTCCGAAGCCGGGGTAACCGCATGTTGCTGTATGCCGAATGCATGTGCCGGAGGCCGGTTCGGACCAGCTTACTACCGGACGGCCTTCCATGGTGCGTTACAGATCAGTCAGCCTGGGCATTATCGACCGTGACGCACGCGGCCGGCCGGGCCGGCTGCCCATTCGAGGAGGGACGCTTCGATGGGTGAGAAGGTCGTGGCGGGCGAGTTCGACCTGTCCGATCGGCACGCGTACCGCCAGAAGCTCCAGCAGTGTCTGGAGGGGCTGGGGCGGCTCTTCATCGAACGGAGGTTCGACCGCCCGCGGAATCTCATGGGCCTGGAGATCGAATTGAATCTCACGGGTCCCGACGGGATGCCAAGGATGATGAACGCCGAGGTTCTGGAGAGGATAGCGAGCAAGGACTTCCAGACGGAACTCGGGATGTTCAACCTCGAAGTGAATATCGCCCCGCACCGCCTCGGCGGCCGGGTTTTCGATCAACTCTCCGAGGAACTGCGCACCGGTCTCGGGTATGCCGAGCGCAAAGCGGGCGAGGTCGGCGCCGGGATAGTGATGATCGGAATTCTTCCGACGATCACCCAGCAGGACCTGGTCTCGGCGAACCTTTCCCATGTCGACCGCTATATGCTGCTCAACGATCAGATCGTGGCAGCCCGCGGCGAGGATTTCACCCTCGACATCGAAGGTGTGGAACGCCTCGTCTGCACCTCCGGCTCCATCACCCCCGAGGCCGCCTGCACCTCTGTGCAACTGCACCTCCAGGTCACCCCCGCCCGGTTCGCCGCGGTGTGGAACGCGGCGCAGGCCATCGCCGCCGTACAGATCGCGGTGGGCGCCAACGCGCCGTTCCTGTTCGGCCGGGAGCTGTGGCGCGAGTCGCGGCCACCGCTGTTCGAGCAGGCCACCGACACCCGCCCGCCCGAGCTGCGGGCCCAGGGGGTGCGCCCGCGGACCTGGTTCGGCGAGCGCTGGGTGAGCTCCGCGTACGAGCTCTTCGAGGAGAACGTGCGCTACTTCCCGCCGCTGCTGCCCATCTGCGAGGAGGAGGAACCGCTGCGGGTGCTGGACGCGGGCGGGGTGCCCGCGCTGGCGGAACTCACCCTGCACAACGGCACGATCTACCGCTGGAACCGGCCCGTCTACGGCATCGCCGACGGCGTGCCGCACCTGCGGGTGGAGAACCGGGTGCTGCCCGCCGGGCCCACCATCACCGACGTCATCGCCAACGCCGCCTTCTACTACGGCCTGGTGCGGGCGCTCGCCGAGGACAGCAGGCCGGTGTGGACCCGGCTGCCGTTCGCGGTCGCCGCCGCCAACTTCGAGACCGCCTGCCGCCAGGGCATCGACGCCGAACTGCTGTGGCCGGTGCCGCGCAGGGGCGGCGGCGTCGCGCGCGTACCGGCCGTCAAGCTCGTACGGGACGAACTGCTGCCGCTCGCCCACGCCGGGCTGGACGCCTGGGGGGTGGAGCCCGCCGACCGGGACCGCTACCTCGGTGTCATCGAGGAGCGCTGCCGACGGCGCGTCAACGGCGCCTCCTGGCAGGTCGACACCTACCACCGCGCCCTCGACGCGGGCCTCGATCGGGAGGCGGCGCTGGCGGCCACCACCCGCCGCTACAGCGAGCTGATGCACGGCGGCGAGCCGGTGCACACCTGGCCCACGGGGTTCGCCGGCCGGTGCGGGGGGCCGGGATGAGCGGACGGTCGGTCAGCCCGTCGCGGTCGCCCGGCCCGCCGTCAGGATGGCCTTGAGCATCACCGCCTGGATCTCGGCCGGGTCGCTGACCTGGTAGCCCGCGCCGCCGGTGGCCAGCGCGATCTCCTTGACGGCGGCCTCGTCGGCGTCCGGCCCGACCGCTATCGCGATCATCGGCAGCGGTCTGGCCGGGTCGGCCAGCGCGCGCAGCCGGGTGAGGAGTTCGCCGCGCGAGACGCTGCCCGGGTCCTCGTTGGCGCCGTCCGTCAGCACCACCAGGGCGTTGAACCTGCCCGGCCGGTATCCCGCGGTGGCCTTCTCGTACGCGGCGAGCACCGTGTCGTACAGCCCGGTCGCCCCGGCCGGCACCGGGCGCAGCGCGCCGAAGGCGGCGGTGAGGCGGTCGCGCTGGGTGCGACCGCCCGCCACCGGGTCGCCGAGCCGGGCGGTCGGCACCAGCTCGCGGTAGTCGCGCGCGCCGTCGAGCCGGGTGGCGAACTCCCACAGCCCGATCTCGTCGTCCGGGGTGAACTGGGCGAGCGCGCGCAGCAGCGACTCCTTGGTGACGTCCATCCGCGAGCGGCCACCGCTGCCCGGAACCGGCGCGGCCATCGACCCGGAGGCGCCCACGACCGTGGTGAGCCGGGCGCTCTGCACGGTCACCGTCCACATCCCCAGGGCGTCCTCGATCTCCTTGGCCGACGGGGCCGGGGCGCTGGAGGTGGCGTAGGGCTGCGGTGATCCGCCGCCCGCCGTGCGCACCAGCTCCTCGGCGACCGGCTCGCCCGGCGCCCGGAAGCCGCCCCGGGCCAGCGCCCGCCGCGACTCCGGCTCGCCGAGCAGGGTCAGGAACCGCAGCGCGGCCCGGCTGCGGTCGGTGCTGAGCCGGTTCTGCCGCACGATCGTGTACGGGTAGTCCAGCTGCGGCGCCCCGTCCTCGGGATAGAAGAGGTCGAGCCCGAGCGCCGGGCCGCGCCCCGCGTTGTAGGCGAAGGCCGCCTGTTCGGACAGGACGACGGCCTGGTTGCGGTGCGGATCGGTGTGGGTGGGGCCCGAACCGTCCCGGGTGAGCGTCCCGGTCACCTGGGCGTCGCCGGCGGAGGTGCGCCGGGCGAGCAGCCGGGTGAGGGCCGCGGCGCGGGTGGCGCCGTCGGAGCCCTGCTCGGCCGTGGAGCGGGCGACGCTGCTCAGCGCGAGGAGCGCCGTGGCCGAGCGCGCCGGGTCGGCGGCGCCGAGCCGCGGGCCGTCCGGGCGGGTGACGGCCGTGGTGAGCTGCGCCCAGGTGTACGTACGGGCGGGCCAGCCCAGCGTTTTCGCCGCCGGTGCCACCAGGGCGAGCGCGACCGGCGAGAGGGCGACGTGCCCCGCCGTCGCGACGGGCACGCCGTCGCCGCCCTCCTTGGCGCGGTCCACCCAGAGCGCCGAGTCCGGTATCCAGACCGCGAAGCCGGGGTCCTGGCCCGCCGCGAGCGCGTCGGCGACGCGGTACGACTCGCGGGCGGTGACCCGGACGTCGATGCAGGAGCCGTCGGAGGTCACCTTGTCCCGGCGGGCGCGCTCGGCGACGGACCGGACGGCGGGAGCGAGATCGGGGGAGGCGACGAGATCCAGCCGCACCGCCGAGTCCTGGCACGAGTCGCCGAAGGAGAGCAGCCCGCCGCTCGCCGCGACGGCCGCGCCGCCCGCCACCGCGAGTACGAGGAGGGTGGCGACCACGACGGTACGGCGGCGGGCGGCGGCCGGACGGGACCTGGTTCCCCGGGCGGTGCCGTCGTCGGGCAAGCTGTGACGTCCCATGGCGGTGGTGCCCTCCTTGAATCCCGAACAAGGAAAAAGGGGGACCGCGCCAAGGAAATGGCGCCTGCCCCCCGGCCTGTCGCGCACGATCTTCGTACTTTCTTTCGAGACCCTAGCGGGGCGGTCGGGGGCGCGGGACGGGTTCGGTCAACTGGAGGCAGGTGTGCAGGTGGAGGCGGGGCGTGTGGCTGATTCTCTTTCCGCGGAGGGGGGTTCGCCGCGGATTCTGCGGTCCGAGACGGTGCTCGTGCTGGCCCTCTCGCTCGGGGCGAGCGGAGTGTCGGCGCTGATCAGCTTTGTCGGATCGGTGACGAAGCCGGGCGGCCTCAAGGACCAGGCGGCGAAACTCAACACCTCGTACGCGCCCGGTCGCCCCTGGCTGGATCTGGCCTGGCAGCTCTTCGGCATCGCGACCGCGCTGGTGCCGGTGGCGCTCGTCGCGCACCTGCTGCTGCGGGAGGGGACCGGCGGGCTGCGGGTGCTCGGCTTCGACCGCCGCAGACCGGGGACCGACCTCGGCCGGGGGGCGCTGATCGCCGCCGGGATCGGCAGCGCGGGGCTCGGGTTCTACCTCGTGGCGCGGGCGGTCGGCGGCAATCTGACGGTCGTGCCCGAGTCGCTGCCGGACGTGTGGTGGAAGTACCCGGTGCTCGTCCTGTCGGCCGTGCAGAACGCCGTGCTGGAGGAGGTGATCGTCGTCGGGTACCTGCTGCGCCGGCTGGGCCAGTTGGGCTGGGGCCCGCTCGCCGCGCTCGCGGCGAGCTCGGTGCTGCGCGGCTCCTACCACCTCTACCAGGGCATCGGCGGCTTCCTCGGCAACATGGTGATGGGCGTGGTGTTCGTCCTGCTCTACCGCCGCTGGCAGCGCGTCGGCCCGCTGGTCGTGGCCCATTCCCTGCTCGACATCGGGGCGTTCGTGGGGTATGCGCTGCTCGCGGGGAAGGTCGGCTGGCTGCCCACGGTGTGAGGCCCGCCCCCCGTCAGGGCGCGGCCAGCAGCTCTCCGTCGAGGACCGTGACCGCCGTGCCGGTCAGCAGGGTGCGCTCGCCCCGCAGCGAGACGCGGACCAGCCCGGTGCGGGCGGACGCCTGGAGGCCCGTCAGTTCGGTGCGGCCCAGGCGCGCGGCCCAGAACGGCGCCAGCGCCGTGTGGGCGCTGCCCGTCACCGGGTCCTCGTCGATGCCGACGCCCGGGAAGAAGCCGCGCGAGACGAAGTCGTAGCCCCGCGCCGGGTCCTGTGCCGGGGCGGTGGCGATGATGCCGCGCTTCGAGTGCGCGACCAGCGCCTTGAAGTCGGGCGTCAGAGCGCGCACGGTCGGCTCGTCGGCCAGCTCCACCACCAGGTCGCCGATGTGCTCGGAGGTGTCGTGGGCCGAGAGGACCCGCGCCCCCAGTGCCCGCGCCACGCCGTCCGGGACGTCCACCGGGGTCAGCGGCGAGGTCGGGAAGTCGAGGGTGAGGGAGCCGTCGTCGTGGGCGGTCGCGGTGAGGATCCCGCACCGCGCGGCGAAGCGGACGGTGCCGGTGGCGGCGCCCGTGGTGCGCAGCACATGGGCGGTGGCCAAAGTGGCGTGTCCGCACATGTCGACCTCGGTCGTCGGGGTGAACCAGCGCAGCGCCCAGTCCGCCCCGGCGCCGGGCGGCAGGGGGTGCGCGAACGCGGTCTCGGAGAGGTTCACCTCCCGCGCGACGTCGCCCAGCCAGGTGTCGTCCGGGAAGGAGGGGGAGTCGAGGAGCAGCACCCCGGCCGGGTTCCCGGCGAAGGGTCGGTCGGTGAAGGCGTCGACGATTCGGATCCGCATGCCCTGGACGGTACGGGGGCCACGGGCTCGCGTACCAAGGCCAATCCGCGATGGTTGGCCCCTTCTGGGCGCGCGCCCGGCCGCGCGAACGCCCCCCGCGAGTGCCTCCGCCGCACCGAGCCGCCGCCCCCCCACTGCCGACACGCCCCCTCGGAAGGGCATTGCCATCCGAACAGTTCCGATATATCGTCGAAGCATCGCGACAGATCAACGATGGAAGGAAAGAGCGATGCGTTCACATGGACATGGGTACGGACAGCACGGACCCGGCCATCGCGGCCGGGGTGACTCGGAAGGGCGTCGGGCCGCCTTCGGGCCGTTCGGGCCCGGCTTCGGCGGGGGGCCGTTCGGGCCCGGCCGCGGCGGCCGGGGCGGTCCCCGGGGACGGGCCCGGCGCGGGGACGTCCGCGCGTCGATCCTGGCTCTCCTCAAGGACCGGCCGATGCACGGCTACGAGATGATCCAGGAGATCGGCGAGCGCAGCGGCGGGGCCTGGAAGCCCAGCCCCGGCTCGGTCTACCCGACCCTCCAGATGATGGAGGACGAGGGGCTGATCACCAGTGAGAGCGAGGGCGGCAAGAAGCTGTTCACGCTCGCCGACTCCGGGCGCGCGGAGGCCGAATCGGGGTCCGAGGCCCCGTGGGAAGAGGCCGGGCGCGGGGTCGACTGGGAGGGCATGAACGAGATCCGCCAGGCCGGGTTCGGGCTGATGGAGGCGTTCGGCCAGGTCTGGAAGACCGGCACCCCCGAGCAGCGCCAGAAGGCGCTCGGCGTCATCACCGACGCCCGCAAGAAGCTGTATCTGATCCTGGCCGACGAGGCGTGACCGCGTGAGGTCCGCCGCGGCCGGTGGGCGAGGGCCCCGCGACCGGACCGGTCGCGGGGCCCTCGTGCGTCCGGCGCCCCGGGTGCTCAGACCACCAGGGCGCCGAGCCTGCGCAGCGACTCGTCGAGCGCGGCCGTCGCCGAGTCCTTGAGCTTGCCCGCCATCAGCGAGACGGCGGCGCCGGTGAACTCGCCCTCGATCCGGACGAGCGTGGCGTTCCCCTCCGGGGTGAGGAGGTAGCGGTTGCCGACGAGCACGCCCATCGGGCCCTTGCCCCTGATCCCCAGCAGCCGCCCGGCCTCGAACTCCTCGACGGTCCAGGTGACTTCGGCGGGGAAGCCCATGAGCTTCATGTTCTCGGTGTAGGTGGCCCCGGCTTCGAGCTTCGCCGGGCCGCCCCGGGGGAATCCGGTGTGGGTGGCGTTCCACTCGCCGTACGAGGTGAAGTCCGTCAGCCGGGCCCAGACCTTCTCCACCGGCGCCTCCAGCCGCGCCTGTGCGCTGACCTCGGCCATGCGACCACCCCTTCGCGTCGGGAACGTGTCGCGGAACGTAGCCGGGGTGCGGTGAACTTTCAATACTGATGAACCGTCAGATCTCGGCCGGTCCGGCCCGCCGGTTCCGTGGCCCGCCGCCGTCCGCCGCCTCAGCTCGCCGCCCGGCTCACCGGTAACGCCCAGATCTGCGCCGAGTCGAAGAGGTCGGAGGCGCGCGGGTGCGCGGACTCGTCGTGGCAGTGGAAGGCGGCCCAGAACAGATCGCCGCGCAGGGCGTCGCCGGGTGCGTAGACGCGGTACACGTACTGCCGTCCGTCGACGGCGAGCAGGGCGACCATCCAGCACATCGGGGCCCCCTTCCGCGGCAGCCGGGGCCGCTGTGTCGTACGGGAGGGGACGTGTGCGACGGCCTCGCGGTTGCCTACGAGGCGCGCGCCCGCCCTGCGCGCCCCTGAAAGGTAAAAACCGGAATCTCATCCATAAGGAGGAGAACCCGGTCATCCGTACCCACCCAACGTCGGACGCGCAATGCTTCCCTGCGGGGATGCCCGACGGCGGTTCCGCCTGATGGGGTGAGAGGGTGCACCTCCCGATCCCAGCCGTCCCCGCCCCGGCCCCCGCCGCGCCCGACCTCGAAGCCAGGCTCACCGACGAGATGGCCTCGGTGGTGGCGGGCGCCCGCAGACGGGCGCTGCGCGACGGCGACCGGCAGATCGACACGGCCCATCTGCTCCACTCGCTGCTGGAGGCGGACCCGTCGGCGCGGGACGCCTTCGACGGCGGCCCGCAGCTGGCCCGGGTGCTCGGCTACCTGGTGCAGCGCTCCATCGGATACGGGCTGCGCTGGCAGGGCTCGGTGGAGGACTCGGGGGCGATCCCGGCGCTCACCCAGCCCGGCTGGTCGCCCGCCGCCGTCACCGCGATGGAGACCGCGCTGTCCCGGGCGGCGGCCCGGCGCGACGCGCGGGTGCACGGCACCGACCTCCTCGCCGGGCTGCTGGCCGACCCCGAATGCCGCGCCGTGGAGGTCCTGGAGCACGCCGGGGCGGACGCGCGGGAGGTCGCGGCACGGCTCGCCTGAGCCCCGCCGTCTCGACAGGTGTCACAGGGGTGACGGTGCTGACTTCGCCTGTCATGATGTGCCGATGCAGGCGACTCAGGGGAGAAACGCCGGCCTGGGCTTCGCCCTGGGCTCGGCGTTCGCGTTCGGTGGATCGGGCGTCGCGGCCAAGCCGCTGATCGAGGCGGGGCTCGACCCGCTGCACGTGGTGTGGCTGCGGGTGACCGGCGCCGCGCTCGTCATGCTGCCCGTGGCCTGGCGCCACCGCGGCCTGCTGCTGCGCCGCCCCGCGCTGCTCACGGGGTTCGGGCTGCTCGCCGTCGCGGGCGTCCAGGCGTGCTACTTCGCCGCGATATCCCGCATCCCCGTCGGCGTCGCCCTGCTCGTGGAGTACCTGGCGCCCGCCCTCGTCCTCGGCTGGGTCCGGTTCGTCCAGCGCAGGCCGGTGAGCCGGGCCGCCGCCGTCGGCGTGGTGCTCGCGGTCGGCGGGCTGGCCTCCGTCGTGGAGATCTGGTCCGGGCTGAGCTTCGACGTCCTCGGACTGCTGCTCGCGCTCGGCGCGGCCTGCTGCCAGGTCGGCTACTTCGTCCTGTCCGACCAGGGCGGCGACACCGATGACGCCCCCGACCCGCTGGGCGTCATCGCGTACGGCCTGCTCATCGGCTCCCTGCTGCTCACCCTGGTCGCCCGCCCCTGGGGCATGGACTGGTCGGTGCTCGGCTCCGGCGTCGACATGAACGGCTCCCGGGTGCCCGCCGCGCTGCTGCTCGGCTGGATCGTGCTGATCGCCACCGTGATCGCGTACGTCACCGGGGTGATCTCGGTGCGCCGCCTCTCGCCGCAGGTCGCCGGGGTGGTCGCCTGTCTGGAGGCCGTCATCGCGACCGTGCTGGCCTGGGTGCTGCTGGGCGAGCACCTGGCCGCGCCGCAGATCGCGGGCGGCGCGGTGGTCCTGGTCGGCGCCTTCATCGCGCAGTCCGCCGCCCCCAGGGAAGCGAGCGGGCCGGTGGCCGGCGGGGACGCGCATCCGCTGCCCGCGCCCGGCGCCCCCGAAGACCGTTTGTCCGCCAGCGGGACCGCGCTCTAAGGTGACGCCCATGCATTCGACCGTACTGCCGCCTCCCGCCGCGTAACGCGGGCGGCGCATCCCAGAGCCTGTCGGTGACCCCGTCGTTCGCCCGGAGAGCGGGCGCGGCGGCGGTGCGCGGCCAGGCTCGCCCAGACGAGGACCGGGCTCGGGCAGTCCCCGAGCGGCTCGTCGCTGCCCGCGTACTCCAGGCATGCGACCCCTTCCCGTCTTCCTCTCCGGAGTACGTACGTGTCGAACCCCTCCTCCGCCCTGCCCGTCGGGCGCGGACTCCTCTACCTCGTCTTCGCCGGTGTCGCCTGGGGCACCGCGGGCGGCGCCGCCGCGCTGGTCTTCGGCGCCAGTGACCTCGGCCCGCTCGCCCTCTCCTTCTGGCGCTGCGTCGGCGGTCTCGCGCTGCTGCTCGCCGCCCGCGCGCTGCGGCGGCGCCGGGAGCCGCTCGCCCCGGCCGGACCCCGGCGCCGCGCGCTGCTGCGGATCCTCGGGAACGGCGTCGGCCTGGCCGTCTTCCAGAGCGCCTACTTCGCGGCCGTCGCCTCGACCGGGCTCGCCGTGGCGACCGTCGTCTGCCTCGGTGCCGGGCCCGTACTGATCGCGCTCGGGGCGCGGCTCGCCCTCGGCGAGCGGATCGGCGGCGCCGGGCTGACCGCCGCCGCCGGGGCGCTCGCCGGACTGGCGGTGCTGGTCCTCGGCAACGGCGGCGGCGCGGTGCGGCCCGCCGGGGTGCTGCTCGCCCTGCTCTCGGCCGCCGGTTACGCGGGGATCACCCTGCTCACCCGGTGGCTCGGCCGCGACGGGGCACCCGCCGACCCGTCCGCCACGACCGCCCGGGCGTTCGCGGTCGCCTCGGTCCTGCTGCTCCCGCTCGCGGGCGCGGAGGGGCTGGTGCCGCACACGGCCGAGCCGGTACGGGTGGCCGCGCTGCTGCTGTACGTGGCCGCGGTGCCCACCGCGCTCGCCTACGCGCTCTACTTCGCGGGCGCGGCCGTCGTCCGCTCCGCCACCGTCTCCGTGATCATGCTCCTGGAGCCGGTGAGCGCGGCGCTGCTGGCGGTCGCGGTCCTCGGGGAGCACCTGAGCGCCGCCACCGTCGGGGGCACCGCGCTGCTGCTGGTCGCGGTGGTGGGGCTGGCGGGCGCCGAGGCCCGGCTGGCGGCGCGGGCCCGGCGGCCGGTGGCCGGGGTCTGACCGTCACAGCGCGGCCAGGTACTCCGGCAGTGCCACCGACGGGTCGAGGTCGGCGGCCGGGAGCGGCTCGCCGTAGCCGCGCGCCAGCGGGAGCACGCCCGTCCAGTGGGGGAGCGCGCTGTCCTCGGGCTCGTCCTTGGGGCCGCCGGTGCGGATCTTCGCCGAGACCTCGTCGAGGTCGAGGCGGACGACGGCGGTCGCGGCGAGCTCCTTGGCGTTGGCCGGGCGGGAGTCGGCGGACCGGCCCGGCACCACCTGGTCGACGATCGCGTCCAGCGCGGTCCGCCGCTCCTCGGGGTCGGTGACCTCGTACGCGGTGCCCAGGACCACGACCGAGCGGTAGTTGACCGAGTGGTGGAAGGCGGAGCGGGCCAGGACCAGCCCGTCGACGTGGGTGACGGTCAGACAGACCGGGAGCCCCGCGGCGGTCCCGCCCGCCGTCCGCAGCGGGCGCGAGCCGGTCGAGCCGTGCACGTACAGCCGCCGGCCGACCCGTCCGTACAGCGTGGGCAGGACGACGGGCGCGCCGTCGCGCACGAAGCCGAGGTGGCAGAGGTATCCGTCGTCGAGTATCGCGTGCACCGTCTCGTGGTCGTAGGCGGCCCGCTCGCGCGAGCGGGTGGGCACGGTGCGCGCGGTGGGCTCGTAGGCGGCGGTGTCCGGCATTGCGCTCTCCATTGCACTAGTGCATAATCTGCTTTGTGCTAGGAGAATATCGGATCGCGGGCCGCCGTGCCGCGGAGATTGCCGCCGACGTGGAGCGCGCGGTGGGCGCGGGAGAGCTGGAGCCGGGTCAACTGCTGCCGCCGATGCGGGAGTTGGCGGCCGACCTCGGGGTCAATCCCAATACGGTCGCCGCCGCCTACCGGCTGCTGCGCGACCGGGGCGTCATCGAGACCGCCGGGCGGCGCGGCAGCCGGGTGCGCCCGCGCCCCGCCAGCACCGCGCGCGACGCCCAGCGCATCGAGGTGCCCACCGGCGTGCGCAACGTGGCGGACGGCAACCCGGACCCCGCCCTGCTGCCGCCGCTGGGCGGGGCGCTGGCCGCCGCCGCCCGCGACCACGCCGAACGGCCCACGCTGTACGGGCGGGAGCCGGTGGACCCGGAGCTCGCCCGGCTGGCCCGCGCGGCCTTCGACGCCGACGGGGTGCCCGAGGGGCCGGTCGGGGTCTTCTCCGGCTCGCTCGACGCCATCGAGCGGGTGCTCGCCGCGCATCTGCGGCCCGGCGACGCGGTCGCCATCGAGGACCCGGGCTGGGGCGCGCTGCTCGATCTGGTCCCGGCGCTCGGACTGCGCCCGGTGCCGGTCGCGCTGGACGACGAGGGGCCGCTGCCCGAAGCCGTGGACGCCGCTCTCGCGGCGGGCGCCCGGGCGCTGGTCGTCACCTGCCGGGCGCAGAACCCGACCGGCGCGGCCGTCGGCCCGGCCCGTGCCCGCGCGCTGCGTGGAGTCCTCGCCGCGCACCCCGGGGTGCTGCTCATCGAGGACGACCACGGGCACGGGATGGTGGACGTGCCGCTCAGCCCGCTGTCGCCGGTCACCGGGCACTGGGCCTTCGTCCGGTCGGTGGCCAAGGCGTACGGGCCGGACCTGCGGCTCGCCCTGGTCACCGGTGACGCGGTCACCCTGGACCGGGTGCGCGGCCGGCAGCGGCTCGGCCCCGGCTGGGTCAGCCGGATCCTCCAGCGGACCGTCGTCCACCTGTGGACCTCGCAGGCGCTCGACGCCTCCCGGGTGGCCCGCTCGTACGGGGAGCGCCGGGACACCCTGGTGCGGGCGCTGCGGCGGCGGGGCGTCGAGGCGCACGGGCGCAGCGGGTTCAGCGTGTGGGTGCCGGTGCCCGACGAGACGGCGGCGGTGGCGCGGCTGCTGCACGCCGGGTGGGCGGTGGCGCCGGGCGCGCGCTTCCGGATGGCGTCGCCGCCGGGCATCCGGCTGACCGTCTCCACGCTCGCCCCGGACGACATCGGCCCCGCCGCCGACGCGGTGGCGGCGGCCACCGGGTCGGCGCCGGGGCGCAGATACGACTAGGGCGACGACCAGCGCCTACGGCTGGGGCCGGGCGGCCTGCTCGGGGGCGGGTTCCCGGGCGGCGGCCGAGGGGTCCTCGGGGCCGGTCCGGGGCGTGGGGCGGCTCTGCGTCAGGGCCGCGCCCGCGAGGACGATCACCGCGCCGACCGGGGTGTTCCAGCTCAGGCCCTCGCCGAGCAGACCAACCCCGGCGGCGGTGGCGATGACCGGGATGAAGTAGGTGACCATCTGGGCGGTGGTCGGGCCGACCTCGTTGACCAGGCCGTACTGGACCAGCACCGCGAGGCCGGTGCCGAAGGCGCCGAGCGCCGCGACGGCCAGCAGCGGCACGGCCGGGAACGAGGTCGGGAAACCCGCGAACAGCGGGGTGACCAGCGCGAGTTGCAGGGTCGCCAGACCGAGCTGGGAGCCGATCAGCGACAGGTTGGAGTGGCCCGAGCCCGCCAGCGTCCGGCGGACGTAGATCCAGCCGACCGGGTAGCAGAGCGAGGCCAGCAGGGCCAGGGCCGTGCCCGTCAGGTCCAGGCCGTCGAAGCCCTGCCAGGCGCCCAGGACCGTGAGCACCCCGAGGAAGCCGAGGCCCAGGCCCGCCACCCGGCGCCGGGTGGGCCGGTCCTCGGAGAGCGCCACCAGCGACAGGGCCATGCCCCACAGCGGTGAGGTCGCGTTGCAGATCCCGGCCAGGGTGGAGGGGATCGTCAGCTCCGAGTAGGCGAAGAGGGAGAACGGCAGCGCGTTCAGGAGCAGCGCCGCGACCGTCAGGTGCAGCCAGGTGCGCCGGCCGCGCGGCAGCCGCTCCCGCTTGACGGCCATGGCCGCGGCGAGCACCGCCGTACCGAAGAACAGCCGCCCGAAGGTGACCTGGAAGGGGGCGTAGCCGTCGGTGCCGACCTTGATCAGCAGGAAGCTGAAGCCCCATATCAGCGAGAGCGCCGCGAACCGCAGGCGCCAGTCCAGCGCCGGACGGCGGTGCGCCGGTGCGGTGGTGGGGGAGGCGGGGGGCGACTGGGGCCGGGAGGAGGCGACGGTGCTCATGACCGTCAGCTTGGGGTGTTCAACCTCGTAGCACAAGCGAGAAAACGTGGACCGGTTCGGTTAGCATCGCTTATATGTTGAATCTGGAGCGCCTGCGGACCCTCGACGCGGTGGCCCGCCACGGCTCGGTCGGCGGCGCCGCCGACAATCTGCACGTGACGACCTCGGCCGTCTCCCAGCAACTGGCCAAGCTGGAGCGGGAGGCGGGCCAGCCGCTGCTCGCCAAGAGCGGGCGGGGCGTGCGGCTCACCGACGCCGGGCGGCTGCTCGCCGAGCACGCCGCGCGGATCCTCTCCCAGGTCCAGGTCGCCCAGGCCGATCTGGAGGCCCAGCGCGGCCGGGTGGTGGGCGAGCTGCGGATCGCGGGCTTCGCCACCGCCGCGCGCGGCCTCTTCCCGGCCGCGCTCACCGCGCTGCGCGCCGACCACCCCCAGCTGTCGGTGCGCTCCGACGAGCTGGAGGCGGACGAGTCGGTGCGCGGCGTGCAGCTCGGCGACCTCGATCTGGCGGTGGTGCTCGACTGGTACAACAGGCCGCTGCCGCTGCCCGACGGGCTGGCCAAGCGCTCGCTGCTGGACGACCTCGCGGATGTGGCGATGCCGGCCGGGCACCCCCTCGCGGGCGAGGAGGCGGTGGAGCTGGAGCAGTTCGCCGAGGACGAGTGGATCACCTGGCCGGAGGGCGAGTTCTGCCACGACTGGCTGATGTTCACGCTGCGCGGCAAGGGCGTCGAGCCGAGGATCGGCCATGTGGCGCGCGAGCACACCACCCAACTGGCCCTGGTGGAGGCCGGGTTGGGGGTGAGCGTGGCGCCGCGCCTGGGGCGCGGTCCGGTGCCGGACGGGGTGCGGGTGGTGCCCGTGAGGGGCGCGATGCACCGCCATGTGTACGCGGTGTGGCGCGCGGACGCGGACGGTCGCCCCTCGGTCCGGGCGGCGGTCGAGGCGCTGGCGCGGGCGGGCGCGCGGCTCACCCACTGAGGTGCGGGCGCCGGGCTCAGGCGCGGGCCCCGGGCCCGAGGCACGGGCGCCGCGCCAGAAAGTGCGGGGGAGCCGGGCCCGAGGCAGGGACGCCGGGCCTGAAGTGCGGGCCCCGGGCCCGAGGCGCGGGCGCCGCGCCTGAATGCGGGGCGCCGGGCCCGAAAGCGCGGCCACCGGGCCGTTTTACCGCTCGAACGCCCCGCCCAGTTTCCGGAAGTCCCACGACACGATCGCGTCCGGGGTCAGCCGGAGCCAGGCGTGCCCGCCGTCGTGGACCATCTCGGGCAGGCCGAAGTTCTTGGCGGCGAACTCGGCCTCCACGCCGTCCAGTTCGGCGCAGGGCTCGCCGGTGCGGGGCGCCTCGCCGACCGGTACCGCCGTGCCCCGCAGCTCGACCCCGCGCAGCTCCCCGTACGACTCGCCCGCGTCCACCACCACCGCGATCCGGGGGTCCTTGGCCAGCTGCGACCAGCGCAGGCTGCGGGTGACCGAGTAGAGCCACAGCGAGCTTCCGTCCCACACGTACCAGAGGGCGCCGACGTGCGGGCGGCCGTCGGAGGCGACCGTGGCGACCCGGCAGGTGCGCTGTTCGGCGAGGAACGCGTCGCGCTCGCCGTCCGTCATCATGATCCGGCGGCCCCGGCGCTGGGTGGTGGCCATCTGCGGCTCCTTCGCGTCGACAGCGGTGCGCCTGCCAGCTTTCTGACTAGGTGTCAGAAATCATGGCGTGCCCTTCCCTCGTCGCGCAATGGCCGTTAGCCTCCCGCGCCATGGCGGTGAACGAACGGCTGGCCCGACAGCTGCACCCGGACTCCACCGTGCTGCTGACCGTCGAGTGCCAGCGGGGCGTGGTCGGACCCGACAGCGCCCTGCCCGAACTCGCCGAGGCGGCCCGCTCGTCCGGAGCCCTGCACAACGTGGCGCGGCTGGTCGCCGCCGCCCACGAGACGGGCGTCCAAGTGGTGCACGCGGTGGCCGAACGGCGACCGGACGGGCGCGGCGCCTCCCGCAACGCCCGGCTCTTCCGCGCCGCCGAACGCCTCCCCGTACAGCAGTACGCGGGCACCACGGCGGTGCGGATCGCCGACGGGATCGAGGTCGCCGACGAGGACCTGGTGGTGCGCAGGCTGCACGGGCTCTCGCCGCTCGCCGGGACCGGCGTGGACGCGCTGCTGCGCAACCTCGGCTGCGCGACCCTCGTCGTCACCGGCGTCTCGGCCAACGTGGCCGTCCCCAACGCGGTCTTCGACGCGGTCAACCTCGGCTACACCGCCGTCGTCCCGGCGGACGCGATCGCGGGCGTGCCGGTCGCGTACGTGCCCGCGATGGTCCGCAACACCCTGGCCCTGGTCGCCACGGTCACCACGACCGACGACGTCGTGGCCTGTCTGAGGGGGCCGCGCCCGGCCGCCCGTACGGCGGCCGGTTCCCCCGGGGCGCGGCCCGCCGGTCCGGCCTGAGCCCGTGGCCGGGCTCAGGCCAGCCTGATCGTGCCCCCCTCCACCGCGATCTTCTTGGCGGGGAGCGGGCGCGGCGCCGGACCGGCCTTGACGCCGCCGGTCGCCGGGTCGTACTTGCTGCCGTGGCAGGGGCAGTTGATCGTGCCGCCGGCCACGTCCTTGACCGTGCAGCCCTGGTGGGTGCAGACGGCGGAGAACGCCTTGAAGGTGCCCGCCGTCGGCTGGGTCACCACCACGCCCTGGTCGGCGAAGACCTTGCCGCCGCCCTGCGGGATGTCGGCGGTCTTCGCCAGCACCGCGCCCCCGGCGGCAGCCGCGCCGCCCCCGGCCGTGCCGCCCGTCCCTCCCGTACCCCCGTCACCGGAGGAGGCGGGTGCCTTGCCGGAGTCGTCCGAGCCGCCGCACGCGGTGAGTGCGGCGGCGAGCCCGGCCCCGCCCACCGCCGCGACGACGGTACGGCGGGCCGGGCCCTGATCGGACGGAAGCGTCTGGGTGCTCATCCTGGCTTTCCCTTCACCTTGCTGCTCGGGGGTTGCGTGAAGGGATACGCACCCTCGCGCCCGGTCGTTCAGACGCCGAGGGATTTCTTCAGGAAGTCGACTTCGAGCCGCAGCAGGGTGTCGGCCACGCCCTCCTCGGTGACCAGATGGGTGGAGTCCGGCAGCGGCAGCACGCTGTGCGGGCGGCCGGCCGCGAGCAGCGCCCGGGAGAACCGCAGCAGATGCGCGGGCACCACGTTGTCGTCCAGCATCCCCTGCACCAGCAGCAGCGGCCGGGTCAGCCGGTGGGCGTGCGCGACCAGCGAGCAGCGCGCGTAGTTCTCCGGCTGGACGCCGGGGTGGCCGAGGTAGCGCTCCTTCCAGTGCGTGTCGTACAGCGCGAGGTCGGTCGGCGCCGCGCCCGCCACCGCCGCGTGGAAGACGTCCGGCCGGTGCAGCACGGCCGCCGCCGCCAGATAGCCGCCGAACGACCAGCCCCGGATGCCGACCCGCTCCGGGTCCAGGTCGTCCGGGTAGCGGGCGAGCGCCGCCCGTACGGCGTCCACCTGGTCGTCGAGCACGGGCGTCAGCTGGTCGCCGTGGACGGTCCTGCGCCATGCCGCGCCGCGCCCGGGGGTGCCGCGCCCGTCGATGGACAGCACCGCGAACCCCTGCTCGGCGAACCACTGGTTCACCGCGTGGAACCAGACGCTGGACCGGACCACCGTCTGCACGCCCGGGCCCGCGTACGAGTGGACGAGCACGGGCAGCCGGGCCGCGCCCTCGCGGTGCCCGGACGGCAGGTACAGGGCGGTGCGCAGCTCGCGCTCGCCCAGCGCCAGGAACACCGGCACCGGGGAGACCAGCGGCTGCTCGGTCAGCACCGCGACGCGCCCGCCGGGCCGTCCCCCGCGCAAGACGGTGACGGTGTGCCCGTGCGGGGTGCGGCTGTCCACGACGAGGGTGTCGCCGCCCACGGCGGCGGTGTGCACACCGGGCTCGTCGGTGACCCGGCGGCATCCGGCACCCGGGGTGCGGGCCCAGACGTGGGTCTCGGTCGGCTCGTCGCTCGCCGTGAAGTAGACCGTGTCACCGGCCCGGCCGAGCACCGCCCGTACGTCCAGCTCCGCCGGTACGTCGGCGCCGAGCGCGGCGCCGGAGCGGGCGAGCGCGGTGGCGCCGGGCAGGAACTCCATCCAGGTGCCGGCATGCTGACGGTCCGTCACCGTCGTCCCGCCGCTCACCGGGTCGATGTCCAGGCGGTGGGCGGTGCGCTGGTCGCGGGTCTGGACCGTGGCGTACGGCCCCGCCGCGTCCCAGCCGCCCTCCACCACGTACTCGAAGGCCGGGTCGGTCCACGCGCCCGCCGGGTGGGTCGCCGGGTCCGCCGCGGCGGGCAGCCGGACCCGGGTCCGGCCGCCGTCCAGGCGCAGGAGGTGCAGGGACAGCTCCGCGTTGGGGGTGCCCGCGGCCGGGTACCGCAGGGTGCGCGGCGCCCGCTCGGGGCGGGACGCGTCGGCCAGGTGCCAGTGCCCCACGGGCGAGGTGTCCGCCCGCACGGCCAGCAGCGCCGAGCCGTCCGGCGCCCACCAGGAGCTGCGCTCGCGGCCGATCGACTCGGCCGAGACGTGGTCGGCCAGACCGTAGGTGACCTCCGGCCCCTCCGGCACCGCGAGCGGGCGGTCACCGGTGCCGTCGGCGCGCACGACGTGCAGCGCGCCGTCCGTCACGTACGAGACCAGCGTCCCGTCGGGGGAGAGCCGGGGGTCGACGGCCGGGCCCGCCGTGGGCAGCGGGCGCGGGGCGCCGCCGTCGGTGCCGACCAGCCAGAGCTCCCCGGCGAGGGCGAACACCGCCGTGCGCACGGCCGCGTCCGTGGCGTAGCCGACGACGCCCCGCCCGGTCTCGCGGGCCCGTTCGCGGCGGATCCGCTCGGCCTCCGGTACCTCCTGGCCGTCGTCGCCGAGCGCGCGGGGATCGACCAGCACCCGCTCGCCGCCGTCCTCGAACAGCCACAGCGAGCTCGTGGTGGAGCGTCCCCCGGCGGTGCGGAGGAACAGGATCCGCTCGCCGTCGGGGGAGACGGTGAACTGCCGGGGCGCACCCAGCGTGAAGCGCGCGGTGCGGGCGAACTGGAGGGGGAAGTCCTCGGCGGGGAGCGCGCCGGTGAGCGGCCCCTCGGCGCTCGTTCCTTCGGTGGCCCGTGTGTCCGTGGTCCGTCCTGCGGCGTGCTGTGCTTCGGTGCTCGGTCCTTCGGTGGCGCGGTCGTACGGCATGCGGAAACGTCCCTTCGTGAATAAGTGATCGAACGGTCGCACCCGTCCACGTAGCCTGGACCGATGCTCAATGAAGTCACAGCGACCCGCTATGTGACGCCGCTGCGTGAGGGCGGCTCACTCCCCGGGATCGTCGAGGCCGACGACCTCGGCACGTACGTCATGAAGTTCACCGGCGCAGGACAGGGCCGCAAGACCCTCGTCGCGGAGGTGATCTGCGGTGAACTCGCGAGGCGCCTGGGTCTGCGCGTCCCCGAACTGGTCACCATTCAGCTCGACCCGGTGATCGGGCTCTCGGAGCCGGACCAGGAGGTGCAGGAGCTGCTGAAGGCGAGCGGCGGGCTGAACCTGGGAATGGACTACTTGCCGGGCTCGCTCGGATTCGACCCGCTCGCCTACGAGGTGAGCCCCGCCGAGGCGGGCAAGGTCGTCTGGTTCGACGCGCTGATCAACAACGTCGACCGTTCGTGGCGGAACCCTAACATGCTGGTCTGGCACGGCGATCTGTGGCTCATCGACCACGGCGCCACCATGATCTGGCACCACAACTGGCCGGGCGCGGCGGCCTCCGCGGCCAAGCCGTACGACGCCTCGGACCACGCGCTCGCGCCGTACGGCCCCGATGTGGCCTCGGCCGCCGCCGAGTTGGCGCCGCTGGTCACCGAGGAGCTGCTGACCGAGGTGACCGCGCTGGTGCCGGACGAGTGGCTGGTGGACGAGCCCGGCTTCGGCTCGACGGACGAGCTGCGCCGCGCGTACGTGGCGCCGCTGCTGGCCCGCGCCGCCGGGATCCACGAGCGGATCACGGTCGGCGCGCGCACCGAGGACCGGCCCTCGCAGGCGCCGGGCTGGCTCGCCGAGCGCCTCGCACCCCGTCCGCACGCCACCCAGAACAGCGAGAACCCCGGCCAGTGAACGACCGCAACGTCTTCGAGTACGCGCTGCTGCGCGTGGTGCCGCGCGTGGAGCGCGGCGAGTTCTTCAACGCCGGGGTGGTGCTCTACTGCCGCGCCGAGTCCTTCGTGGTGGCCCGGACCCATCTGGACGAGACCAAGCTGGCGGCGCTCGACCCGCGCGCGGACGTGGTCGGGGTCCGGGCGGCGCTGCGGGCCGTCGAGGGCGTCTGCTCGGGCGGCCCGGCGGCGGGCCAGGCGGCCGGGGACGACGCCGGGCGGCGCTTCCGCTGGCTGATCGCGCCGCGCTCGACGGTCGTCCAGCCGGGGCCGGTGCACACCGGGCTCACCCGGGACCCGGCCGCCGAGGCCGAGCGGCTGCTCGACGTGCTGGTGCGCTGAGGGCCCATGCGCGCGCCCGCGCCGGCCGCCCGCGGGGCGGGCCGCGCGGGTGTGAGGTTCGCCGGGGGATCCGTGGCCCGTTGACACCGGGTGCCAGGGCTTCTAGCGTCTCGACTGCTGAAGCTACTAAGCGGTTGCTCAGGGACGAGGAGCCGCGGATCCCCAGGGCGAGGAGAACAGCATGTCCACCACCGAGCAGCGCGTCGCCATCGTGACCG
The DNA here is from genome assembly GCF_041080675.1 of Streptomyces sp. cg36. Taxonomy (NCBI): domain Bacteria; kingdom Bacillati; phylum Actinomycetota; class Actinomycetes; order Kitasatosporales; family Streptomycetaceae; genus Streptomyces; species Streptomyces cyclosori. The sequence continues at coordinate 6,746,937 of NZ_CP163520.1, forward strand.
GGGCGGCGCGCGGCATTGGCGCCGCCACCGCCGTCCGGCTCGCGGCCGAGGGCCGCGCGGTCGCCGTACTCGACCTCGACGAGGCGGCCTGCAAGGACACCGTCGAGAAGATCACCTCGGCGGGCGGCCGGGCGATCGCCGTCGGCTGCGACGTCTCCGACAGCGCCCAGGTGGAGGCCGCCGTGGCGCGGGTCGCCGCCGAGCTCGGCGCGCCGACGATCCTCGTCAACAACGCGGGCGTGCTCCGCGACAACCTGCTCTTCAAGATGTCCGAGTCCGACTGGGACACGGTGATGAACGTGCACCTCAAGGGCGCGTTCCTGATGGCCAAGGCCGTTCAGAAGCACATGGTCGACGCGGGCTGGGGCCGGATCGTCTCGCTCTCCTCGTCCTCCGCGCTCGGCAACCGGGGCCAGGCCAACTACGCCGCCGTCAAGGCCGGTCTCCAGGGCTTCACCAAGACCCTCGCCAAGGAGCTGGGCAAGTTCGGCATCACGGCCAACGCCGTCGCCCCCGGCTTCATCGTCACCGAGATGACCGCGCAGACCGCCGAGCGCATCGGCATGGGCTTCGAGGACTTCCAGGCCGCGGCGGCCACCCAGATCCCGGTGCAGCGGGTCGGTAAGCCGGAGGACATCGCCAACGCCATCGCCTTCTTCAGCGGCGACGACGCGGGCTTCGTCTCCGGCCAGGTGCTGTACGTGGCCGGCGGACCCCTCAACTGAAGCCCGGAGGAATCGACATGACGGACCATCAGCTCCCGGAGCCCTCCGGCAGGGTCGCCCTCGTCACCGGCGCGAGCCGGGGCATCGGCTACGGCGTCGCCGAGGCGCTGGTCGCCCGCGGCGACCGCGTCTGCATCACCGGCCGGGGCGAGGACGCCCTCAAGGAGGCCGTCGACCGGCTCGGCCCCGACCGGGCGATCGCGGTCGCCGGCAAGGCCCACGACGAGGCCCACCAGGCGATCGCGGTGGAGCGCGCCATGGAGGCGTTCGGCCGGGTCGACTACCTGGTCAACAACGCCGGGACCAACCCGGTCTACTCACCGATGGCCGAGCTCGACCTGAACGTGGCGCGCAAGGTGTACGAGACCAATGTGATCTCCGCGCTCGGCTTCGCCCAGCAGACCTGGAAGGCGTGGCAGAAGGAGAACGGCGGCGCGATCGTGAACATCGCCTCCGTCGCCGGTCTCGCCCCGTCGCCCTTCATCGGCGCGTACGGCATGAGCAAGGCGGCCATGGTCAATCTGACCCTCCAGCTGGCGCACGAGTTCGCGCCCGGGGTGCGGGTCAACGCCATCGCCCCGGCGGTGGTCAAGACCAAGTTCGCCCAGGCGCTCTACGAGGGCCGCGAGGAGGAGGCCGCGGCGGCCTACCCCCTCAAGCGGCTCGGGGTGCCCTCCGACATCGGGGGAGCGGTCGCCTTCCTCACCTCCGAGCAGTCGGCGTGGGTGACCGGGCAGACCCTGGTGGTCGACGGCGGACTGTTCCTCGGCGCGGGCGTGCACTGACGCGTCCGCGCGCGCCCGGCCACCCGCTCGTGCGCGCCCGTCCGGCCGCCCGCCCGGGTGCGGCGCCGCACGCGCGCGCACGTACGCGTGCCCATCGCGTAGGGTGATCTTGGTACCGGTGAGTAGCGGCCCGGTTTGCCCCTCAATAACCCCAAGTGCCCCGTCTGGTCACCCAGTTGACCCGGCGGGGCGCTGCGGTATGGTCTGCCGACTCATGGCGGAACGAGGAGCGTGCACGTGTTCAACCGGACCATATGCCTGCGCACCACCGCGGCCCTTGCGTCCATATCGACGTTGTCCCTGCTGAGTGGCTGCGGACTGATTTCCGGCGGTGGTTCCGACTCCGATCAGCCGATCAGGGTCGGCACCGTGAGCGAGCCGAGCACCCTCGATCCGGCCGCCTCCTGGGACGGTTCCTGGGAGCTCTTCCGCAACGTCTTCCAGACGCTCCTGTCCTTCCCCACCGGCAGCAGCACGCCCCAGCCGGACGCCGCCGAGTCGTGCCGCTTCACCGAGCCCGACAGCCGTACGTACCGGTGCACGCTCCGCGACGGACTGCGGTTCTCCAACGGCGACAAGCTCGACGCCGCGGCGGTCAAGTACTCCATCGACCGCATCGTCAAGATCAATGTGAAGGCCGGCCCCAAGGGCCTGCTCACCAGCCTCGCCCGGGTCACCGCCGACGACGAGCGGACCGTCACCTTCCATCTGAACAGACCCGACGCGACCTTCCCCTTCGTGCTCGGCGCGCCCGCCATGTCCCTCGTCGACCCCAAGGAGTACCCGGCGGGCAAGCTGCGCGACGACGGCGGGCTCACCGGCTCCGGCCCGTACACGCTGGAGTCCTTCCACGCGGGCGACCGGGCCGAGCTGAAGAAGAACACCAACTACGCCGGTTTCGCCCAGCTCAAGAACGACTCCGTCTCCATCCGCTACTACAAGGACTCCTCCCGCATGGTGGAGTCGCTCAAGAAGAAGCAGATCGACGTCATCTACCGGGGACTGACCGCCGACGAGGTGGTGGACGTCCAGAACGAGAAGGCGGCCGGCAAGCCGCTCCAGCTCGTCGAGACCGTCGGCACCGAGATCCGCTTCCTGGTCTTCAACCCCAAGGACCCGATGGCCGCCAACCCGGCCGTGCGCCGGGCCGTCGCCCAGCTCGTCGACCGCGACGCGCTGGTCGCCAAGGTCTACAAGGGCACGGCCGAGCCGCTGTACTCGATGGTCCCCAAGGGCGTCGCCGGGCACACGGTGAGCTTCTTCGACGCCTTCGGCGCACCCAGCGTCCCCAAGGCCAGATCGATCCTGCGCAAGGCCGGGATCACCGACCCGGTCCCGCTCACCCTCTGGTACACCACCGACCGGTACGGCTCCTCGACCGCGCTGGAGTTCGCCGAGATCAAGCGGCAGCTGGAGGCGTCCGGGCTGTTCCAGGTCACCCTGCAGAGCCGCCCGTGGAAGACGTACACGGAGGGCATGCAGGCCGGTGAGTACCCGGTCTTCGGGCGCGGCTGGTTCCCCGACTTCCCCGACCCGGACAACTTCATCGCGCCCTTCGTGGGCAAGGAGAACGCGGTCGGCACCCCGTACGAGCCGCAGGAGATCGTCAACCAGCTGATCCCGCAGACCCGCGAGGTGTCCGACCGGGGCGCGGTCAGCAAGAAGTTCGAGCGGGCCCAGGACGTGCTCTCCGACGACGTCCGGCTGCTGCCGCTGTGGCAGGGCAAGCTCTATGTCGCGGCCAGCGAGGAGATCGCCGGCGGCGAGCGCGCCATCGACCCCCAGACGGTCATGTGCATGTGGGAGCTGCACCGCAAGACCAGCTGGTAGCGGGCCCGCGCGGGGTCCCCGGGGGCGGGCGCGGGGCGCGTTGTCAGTGGGGGCGGGTAGGTTCGGGAATCCGCACCGAAGAGTGCGGGGAACCGTACGTCCCACGGAGGTTGTTGACGTGACCGACATCGCCATGCTGCCCGAGTCCTGGCGCGGCGTCCTCGGCGAGGAGCTCCAGAAGCCCTACTTCAAGGAACTCGCCGAGTTCGTCGAGGAGGAGCGGGCGCAGGGTCCCGTCTACCCGCCGCGCGAGGAGGTCTTCGCCGCGCTGGAGGCGACCGCGTTCGACCGGGTCAAGGTCCTCGTCCTCGGCCAGGACCCGTACCACGGCGAGGGCCAGGGGCACGGGCTGTGCTTCTCGGTGCGGCCGGGCGTGAAGACCCCGCCCTCGCTGCGCAACATCTACAAGGAGATGAAGGAGGAGCTCGGCCACCCGGTGCCGGACAACGGCTACCTCCAGCCGTGGGCCGAGCAGGGCGTCCTGCTGCTCAACGCGGTGCTGACGGTCCGCGCGGGCGAGGCCAACTCGCACAAGGGCAAGGGCTGGGAGAAGTTCACCGACGCGGTCATCCGCGCGGTGGCCGACCGCCCCGACCCGGCGGTCTTCGTGCTCTGGGGGAACTACGCGCAGAAGAAGCTCCCCCTGATCGACGAGGAGCGGCACATCGTGGTCAAGGGCGCGCACCCCTCGCCGCTGTCGGCCAAGAAGTTCTTCGGCTCGCGGCCCTTCACCCAGATCAACGAGGCGGTCGCGGCGCAGGGCCACGACCCGATCGACTGGCGCATCCCGGACCTGGGCTGAGCGCCGCCCGCGGCGGCCGGGTCCCTCCCCGGCCGCCGCGGCGCCGCGGCCGGGCCCGCTCAGGCGCCTTCCAGCTGCCGCTCCAGCCGCAGCAGCGCGGTCCGGATCCCGTTGCCGTACGCGTCGTCGTCGAGGGCGTCCAGCGCGGTGTGGGCGCGCTCCAGATGGATCCGGGCGGCGTCCGGGCGGTGCAGCTTGAGGTAGTCCGCCGCCAGGTTGAGATGGAGCGAGGGGTAGAAGGCCCGGACCGCGAGCGACGTCTGCCGCCGCTCCCGGCCCAGCGCGTCGGCGGCGGACAACGCCCGCAGGTCCCAGGCGAGTTCGTCGCCCGCGTCGTCCTGCGCGTCGGCCATGTAGTGCGCCAGCGTGCAGCGGTGCAGGGGTTCGCCGTGCTCGCCGATCTCCGCCCAGATGACGCCGAACCGGTTGCGCGCCTCCTCGCGGTCGCCGCCGTGCAGGAGCATCAGCGCCTGCCCGATCCGGGTCATGACGACGTCCTCCGACGCCTCCTGCTGCTCCATCACTGCGTCCTCCGCGGGACTGTCGTACGCATCCGGTCGCCCCGACGCTAACCGGCCGCACCGACAATCGGGCTCAGGCTCGGGGGCGGGCCCCGGGCCTGTCGGCCGGACGGGTCGGCGGGCCCGCGCTACCTGCCGTAGCTCTCCTCGCAGATGCGCGCCTCGGGGCTGCCCGGGCGCCAGCCGCCCAGCGATCTCCCCAGGTCGCAGACGTCGTCCCCGATCAGCGGCGAGGGCACCGGCACCGGCACCGGGACGGGCGCAGGCCGGGCCGGGCGGGGCGCCGGGCGCGGGCGGGGCGCGGCGGCCCTGGGGCGCGGACGCGGCGGCGCGACGGGAGCGGGAGCCGCCGCCCGGGGCGCCGGATCCGGCGGGAGCACGGCGTCCAGGGCCTCGCGGACCGGCGCCTGGACGATCTGCGGCCGTACGTCGAGGGCCGGCCGCTCCCCGGCGCGCTCGGGCGGTGGCGGGGGCGGCCCGTGGGCGGGCCCCCGCTCGACGGTGACACACCCGGACGCGGCCAGGACGGCCACCCCGGCCAGGAGCCCCACTGCGGTTCGTGTTCGCTGCACCCGCTCAACTCTGCTGCCCGCAGGGCCCGTTGTGTCCCGTGCGGGCCGGGATTGGCCCGCACGAGTGACGGCGGCCGGGTGACGGGCGCGGGCCCGGGTGACGCGGGTCAGTCGCCGGTGGAGCCGTCGACGGCCTGGCGCAGGAGGTCGGCGTGGCCGTTGTGGCGCGCGTACTCCTCGATCATGTGGGTGTAGATCCAGCGCAGGCTGAAGTGGCTGCCGTTGCGGCTGGTGCCCTTGCTCATCTCGTCGAGGCCGTGCCCGGCCGCGTGGGCGCGCGAGTTCGCCACCTCACCGCGCCAGGTGGCGAGCGCCTCGGCCTGGGTGGCCTCCGGGCCGGGGTGGAAGTCGCCGTCCGGGTCCTCGTCCGTGAAGTAGTACGGCCCGTCGGAGTTGCCGCCGAAGACATTGGCGAACCAGTGCTGCTCGACCTCCGACATGTGCCGCATCAGGCCCATCAGGCAGAGGGTGGAGGGCGGCACCGAGGCCGTCCTCAGCTGTTCGTCGGTGAGGCCGGAACACTTCGCGGCCAGTGTCTCGCGGTGGTACTCCAGCCAGCCGGAGAGCATCGTCGCCTCATCGGCGTCGAGGGCGGGCTCCTGGCGTTCGGGCATGTCGGTCGTCGTCATGGCGGCCATCCTCACGGATCGCGGGCCCGGCCGCCAGGGGATATCGCGCGCGGCCCCCTCTCCCGGCACACGTATGCTGACCAGGCAAGGAAGCGGGAAGCCGGACGGCGACAGGAGACTTCGTGAAGGTCGGCTGCATCGGACTCGGGGACATCGCGCAGAAGGCGTATCTGCCGGTCCTGACCAACCTGCCGGGGACGGAACTGCATCTGCAGACCCGCACCCCCGCGACCCTCGCGCGCGTCGGCGACGCCCACCACGTTCCGGCCGGGCGCCGGCACACCGAACTCGACGCGCTGCTCGCCCAGGGCCTCGACGCGGCCTTCGTGCACGCGCCCACCGCAGTGCACCCCACGATCGTGGCCCGGCTGCTCGAAGCGGGCGTGCCGACCTATGTGGACAAGCCGCTGGCGTACGAACTCGCCGACTCCACCCGCCTGGTGGAGCTCGCCGAGGAGCGCGGGGTGAGCCTGGCCGTCGGCTTCAACCGGCGGCTCGCACCCGCGTACGCGCAGTGCGCCGAGCACCCGCGCGAGCTGATCCTGATGCAGAAGAACCGCGTCGGCCTGCCCGAGGACGCGCGCACCCTCGTCCTGGACGACTTCATCCACGTCGTCGACACCCTGCGCTTCCTGGCCCCCGGACCCGTCGAGCAGACCGTGGTGCGGGCCCGCGTCCGCGAAGGGCTGATGGAGCACGTCGTCCTCCACCTCTCCGGCGACGGCTTCAGCGCCATCGGCACCATGAACCGGATGAACGGCTCCACCGAGGAGATCCTGGAGGTCTCCGGCCAGGACACCAAGCGGCAGGTCCTCAACCTCGCCGACGTCGTCGACCACAAGGGCCAGCCCACCCTGCGGCGGCGCGGCGACTGGGTGCCGGTGGCGCGCCAGCGCGGCATCGAGCAGGCGGTGTTCGCCTTCCTCGACGCCGTGCGGGCGCAGAAGGTGCTCAGCGCACGGGACGCCCTTGCGACGCACGAGCTGTGCGAGCGAGTGGTACGGGAGGCTCTGGCGCAGGCTTCCTGAGCGAGCGCCGCCCCTCCAGGGCGAAGTAGAGGGCCAGCACCGCGAGCGCCGTGTACACCGCCCAGTCGCCGAAGCGGACGTAGAGGGTGGTGCCGTCGGCCAGCGGGACGTCGTAGACGGCGGCGGCACTGGCGCCGGTGCCGAGCCGGTGGCCGATCGGCTCGCCGTCCGGCCCGTACACCGCGCTGATCCCGGTGAGCGTGGCGTGCACCGCCGGGCGGCCCGTCTCGGCGGCGCGCAGCGCGGCCAGCGACGCGTGCTGCGCGGGCGCCCAGCTGTGCTGGAACGACGACGTCGAGGACTGGGCGACCAGCAGCCGGGCGCCCTCGCGCACCAGATGCCGGCTCATGTCGGGGAACGCCGACTCGAAGCAGATCACCGGCCCGAAGCGCAGCCCGTCCGGAAGCGTCATCACCACCGGGGTGGTGCCCCGGCGCCGGTCCTCGCCCGCCGCCTTGCCCACCGAGGTGGCCCAGCCGAGCAGCGAGCGGGCCGGGATGTACTCGCCGAACGGCACCAGCCGCATCTTGTCGTACCGGTCGCCGGTCGGACCGTCCGGGCCGACCAGGACCGAACTCTTGAAGATCCCGGGCCGGTCGGCGCGGCGGGCGTCCACGTTCACCAGGACGTCCGCGCCCACCGCCCGGGACAGCGCGGCGATCCGCGCCGCCAGGTCCGGCCGGGCCGTCAGGTCCGAGCCGACGCTGCTCTCGCCCCACACCACCAGGTCCACGCCCCGCCCGGCCAGCGACCTGGTCAGGGCCTCGCTGCGGGCGAAGCGCGCCTCACCGCTCTCGTACACCCCGGGCTGCACGACGGCGACCCGCACCCGGCCGGTCCGCTCGGGGTGCGGCGCCCACACCCACACCGACCCGGCGGCGACCGCCCCGGCCAGCGCGGTGGCCACCACCGGGGTCCGGGCCGGCGGGGCCACCAGCACGATCACCACGGCCACGTTGACCGCCACCACGAACAGGCTGACCAGCCACACCCCGCCGACCGAGGCGAGCCGCAGCGCGGGCGTCACCTGCCACTGGCTGGAGCCGAGCAGCCCCCAGGGGCCGCCGAGGCCCTGCCAGGAGCGGACCAGCTCGATCATCAGCCACCCGGCGGGCAGCACCACGAGCGCGACCGGGGCGCGCAGCGCGGCGGGTCCCCGGTCGGCCCCCGCCAGCACCGAACGCACCAGCGCGCCCCACGGCGCCCACAGCAGCCCGAGCAGACCGGCCAGCACCACGATGAAGACGTTCAGGCTCGGCATCAGCCAGTGGTGCACCGCGATCATGAACCCGGTGCCGCCGAGCCAGCCGTCGAGCGCCGCCCGCCGTCCGCTCGGGGCCGACCGGATCAGCAGCAGCCAGGGCACCAGCGCCACGTACGCGAACCACCACAGGCCCGGCGCGGGGAACGCCAGGGCCGGGAGCGCTCCCGCGAGCAGCGCCGCGCCGCCCCGCCACCAGCGCGAGACCAGCAGCTTGTGGCGCACCCCCGCGAGACGGTGCCGCAACCCGACCGGAACCCGCATACCGCGCCTCCTCGCCCCGCCTTCCAGCAGGTCTTCGGTCCCCATGTCCGTCCCAGTGTGCGCCTCGGGACGCCGCTTCAGGTGGCAAGCGCCCCCGACAAGTGCCGCCACTTCTCCTGGACGGTCACCCCGTCGAGCCGCCAGCCCTCCTCCGTGCGCCGCGCCGAGAAGAGGTACCGGCCGCCGGAGACGAAGTTGGGCTCGACGGGTCCGCCGTCGCCGTTGCCGCCCGCGCCGAACCGCATCGGGTTGAGGTAGTCGGCCCGCACCCGCGCCCGGTCGCCCGGATAGCCGCCCAGGTCCTGGAGGGTGAGCAGCCGGTTGACGATCAGGTGCTGGCGGACCGGGAAGAGCCGCATGGTCTCCGCGAGCCAGGCCGCGACCTCGGCCGCCGGTCCCTCCACACCGCCCGCCGCCCGGTAGTCGGCGCGCCCGTCGGGGGTGAACAGCTGCCCGTACGCGGACCAGTCGGCGTCGTCGACGGCTGCCGCGTAGCCGGTGACGAGCTCGTCGATGGCGAGCCGGTCCATCACAGTGGCGAGTTCCACACGCTGGGTCATCGCCTCAGTCTCGGGCAGCGGACGCGAGCGGAAAAGGGCTCCGACGGACGGCAACCTGGACGGCCGCGCCCTTGTGGGCGCCCGGCGGCCGTGCTACCCGTGGGCGCCATGACACCAGGCAACCCACCGGTACGCAGTGAGCGCCACGGCCCCGTCACCACCGTGATCCTCTCCCGCCCGCACGCGCGCAACGCCGTCGACGGACCCACCGCGCGCGCCCTGGCCGACGCCTTCCGGGAGTTCGAGGCGGACGGGCGGGCGGCCGTCGCCGTGCTCTGGGGCGAGGGCGGCACCTTCTGCGCGGGCGCCGATCTGAAGGCGATCGGCACGGAACGCGGCAACGAGGTGGACGAGACGGGCGACGGCCCGATGGGGCCGACCCGGATGCGGCTGTCCAAGCCGGTCGTCGCGGCCGTCTGCGGCCACGCCGTGGCGGGCGGCCTGGAACTGGCGCTCTGGTGCGATCTGCGCGTCGCGGAGGAGGACGCGGTGTTCGGCGTCTTCTGCCGCCGCTGGGGAGTTCCGCTGATCGACGGCGGTACGGTACGGCTGCCCCGGCTGATCGGCGCGGGCCGGGCGATGGACCTGGTCCTGACCGGCCGCCCGGTGGACGCCGCCGAGGCGTTGGCGATCGGCCTGGCGGACCGGGTGGTGCCGAGCGGCACGGCCCGCGCGGCGGCCGAGCGGCTGGCCGCCGAGATCGCCGCGTTCCCGCAGCTGTGTCTGCGCGAGGACCGGCTGTCCCTGCTCGAACAGGAGGGCCTGGACGAGCCGGCGGCGCTGCGCAACGAACTCGCCCACGGCGTCCGCTCGCTGGCCCGGGCCGCCGAGGGCGCGGCCCGCTTCACGGCGGGCCAGGGACGGCACGGTTCCTTCGCGGACCCCGGCCAGGGGGGCGTCAGCCGCTCATGACCTCGCCCGCGTGCGGGCTGAGGGTTCCGGCGGCGACCAGGGCGAAAAGGATCAGGCCGAGCAGGATGCGGTAGACGACGAACGGCATGAAGCTCTTGGTGGAGATGAACTTCATGAACCAGGCGATCACCACATAGCCGACGCCGAAGGCGACGACCGTGGCGAAGAGCGTCTCGGCCATCGGGGCCTGGCCCTCGCCGCCCGCGTCCTTCAGCTCGAAGACGCCGGAGGCGAGGACGGCCGGGACGGCCAGCAGGAAGGAGTAGCGGGCGGCCGACTCGCGGGTGTAGCCCATCAGCAGACCGCCGCTGATCGTGGCGCCGGAGCGGGAGACGCCCGGGATCAGCGCCATGGCCTGGCACAGGCCGTACACCAGACCGTCCTTGACGCTGAGATCGGCCAGGCCCTTGCGCTGCTGGACCGCCCGGTGGCGCCCGCCGGACTCGTCGCGGGCCGCCAGCCGGTCCGCGACGCCGAGCACGACGCCCATCACGACCAGGGTGGTGGCGATGACCCGCAGATCGCGGAAGGAGGTGTCGATCTGGTCCTTGAGGACGATGCCGAGGACACCGATCGGGATGGAGCCGACGATCACCAGCCAGCCCATCCGGGCGTCCGGGTCGGCGCGCATCGAGCGGTCGGTCAGCGAACGGAACCAGGCGCCGACGATCCGGGCGATGTCCTTGCGGAAGTAGATGAGGACGGCCGTCTCGGTGCCGATCTGGGTGATCGCGGTGAACGCCGGCCCCGGGTCCTGCCAGTCCGCGAACGCGGCTGTCAGCCGCAGATGGGCGCTGGAGGAGATCGGCAGGAACTCCGTCAGCCCCTGGACGAGCCCGAGTATGAACGATTCGAACCAAGACATGGGGAGAGGGCCATCCCGGGAGCTGAAGACGGTTGCGGGCACGACGAACGGACCGCCGGTGCGATGGTCTGATCACGGTCGGTCGGGGGGCAGCGTACAGGCCGTAGATGAAGCGGGAGTTATGCGGTCCTGTCGGGCGGGCCCGCGGGTTCCGGCGCCGCCCCGTCGGTGCGCGCGCGGGCGGCGAGCCGGTGGCGCTTGCGCCAGGCGACCACCGCGGCGCCCAGCCCTGTCACCGCGATGAAGCCCATCGACACCAGGAACACCGGCGAGGTGGGGGAGGCGGCACGGCTGCCCGCGACCACGTACGCGGCCGTGTTCGGGACCGAGCCGAGCCCGGTCGCGACCAGGAACGGCAGCCAGCCCATCCGGGAGACCGCCGCGCAGTAGTTGGCCGCCGCGAACGGCACCCCGGGGAAGAGCCGGATCGCCAGCATCGACCGGAACCCGTGCCGGCTGAGCTGGCCGTCGGCCGCCCGCAGCCAGCGGCCGCGCAGCAGTGGCCGCAGCGCGTCCTGGCCGAGCACCCGGCCCAGGCCGAAGGAGATCCCGGCGCCCAGCACCGTCCCGGCGAGGGCCGAGGCGAGCCCGGCCTGCGAGCCGAAGACCGCGCCCGCCGCAAGGTTCAGCAGGGGCCGCGGCACGAACGCCGCGGTGCACAGCCCGTACGCCACCCCGAACAGCACCACCGCCGCGCCGCCGCCGACCTGTGGCGGCCAGCCGTCGGCCAGCAGGCGCTGGGGTTCGAGGAGCAGTACGGTCGTGGCCGCCGCGGCCAGCACCAGGACCAGCAGCGTCAGCCGCGACCAGGGCGAGAGCAGGGCCCTGGTGCAGCGCACGGCGAGCCCGGCGGACGGGCGGGCGACGGGGTCGTCGAGCATCCGGGGAGAGTAACCGACCCGGGCATGTGATCGCCGTAACGGCCGTCGCACCTCGGCCGTACGACCGGCGAACGCCCGGTGCGGGCGTCCGGCGACGGCCCGGTGCGGGCGACCGGCGGCCCGGCGCCCGCGGCCAACTCCCGCCCGCCGGAAAACCATTCGACGCCACCGCTCCCCGGGGGCATGATCGGCCCCATGTTCCGGCACGCCTTCCCCGCAGCGCCGTCCGCAGTCGCGGACGCGCCGAAGGCTGCCGCCGCCGCATTCAAGGATGCCGCACTCGCGGCGATCGCCATCGTCGCGGCGCCCCTCGGCGGCGCGCGAAGCTGACCCTTCCCGGAGAGACCGGCGGACCCCGCAGGGGGAGGGTCGGTCCGGCCCAGGGGTCCCGTCGCAGTCACGAGCCACCGGCTCGTCCAGGGACACAAGAGGAACCCGGCCATGCCCAAGACGGCATACGTACGCACCAAGCCCCACCTCAACATCGGCACCATGGGCCATGTCGACCACGGCAAGACCACACTGACCGCCGCCATCACCAAGGTCCTCGCCGACCGCGGCACCTCCGCCTACGTTCCGTTCGACCGGATCGACCGGGCGCCGGAGGAGGCCGCGCGGGGCATCACCATCAACATCACCCACGTCGAGTACGAGACCGACACCCGCCACTACGCCCATGTCGACATGCCCGGCCACGCCGACTACGTCAAGAACATGGTCACCGGCGCGGCCCAGCTGGACGGCGCGATCCTCGTCGTGTCCGCGCTCGACGGGATCATGCCGCAGACCGCCGAGCACGTGCTGCTCGCCCGCCAGGTGGGCGTCGACCACATCGTGGTCGCGCTCAACAAGGCCGACGCGGGCGACGAGGAGCTCACCGACCTGGTCGAGCTGGAGGTCCGCGACCTGCTCTCGGCGCACGGTTACGGCGGCGACTCGGTCCCGGTCGTCCGGGTCTCCGGGCTCCGGGCGCTGGAGGGCGACCCGCGCTGGACGGCGGCGATCGAGGCGCTGCTCGACGCGGTCGACACCTATGTGCCGATGCCGGTGCGCTACACCGACGCGCCGTTCCTGCTGCCCGTGGAGAACGTGCTGACCATCACCGGCCGCGGCACGGTCGTCACCGGCGCCGTGGAGCGCGGCACGGTCCGCGTCGGCGACCGGGTCGTGGTGCCCGGCGCGGACGTGGAGACGGTCGTCACCGGTCTGGAGACCTTCGGCAAGCCGATGGAGTCCGCCGAGGCCGGGGACAACGTGGCGCTGCTGCTGCGGGGCGTGCCCCGGGACGCGGTGCGGCGCGGCCATGTGGTCGCGGCGCCCGGCAGCGTCGCGCCGAGCCGCCGGTTCACCGCCCGGGTGTACGTCCTGTCGGCGCGCGAGGGCGGCCGGACCACCCCGGTCGCCACCGGCTACCGGCCGCAGTTCTACCTCCGCACCGCGGACGTGGTCGGCGACGTCGACCTCGGCGGGGCGGCGGTGGCCCGTCCGGGCGAGACGGTCACCATGACCGTGGAGCTCGGCCGCGACCTGCCGCTGGAGGTCGGCCTCGGCTTCGCCATCCGCGAGGGCGGGCGCACGGTCGGCGCGGGCACGGTCACCGGACTGCTCTGACCCACCGCTCCCGCGGCCCGTCCGCGCCGGCACCCCCGGCGCGGACGGGCCGCGGCCGTTCCGTCACACTGCGGGCATGGGAGACACGGCACTGGTGCTGGGGGCGGGCGGGATCACCGGCGTGGGCTGGGAGATCGGCATGCTGTACGGCCTGGCGGAGGCGGGCGTCGACGTGACCGGCGCCGAACTGGTCGTCGGCAGCTCGGCCGGTTCGGTGGTCGGCGCGCAGATCACCTCGGGCGCCATCGGCCTGCCCGAGCTGTACGAGCGTCAGCTGGCCCGCGCCGACGGCGAGATCCCGGCCCGGCTCGGCCCGGCGACGGTGCTGCGGTTCGCCCGCGCGGCGCTGACCTCCCGTACGCCCGAGGAGTACGGCCGCAAGCTCGGCCGGGTGGCGGCGGCCGCCGGGACGGCGGAGGGGGCGGCCCGGCGCGAGGTGATCGCCGGACGGCTCGTGTCGCACGAGTGGCCCGCGCGGCGGCTGCGGATCACGGCGGTCGCGGCGGACAGCGGCGAACTGCGGATCTTCGACCGGGACGGCGGCGTCGGTCTGGTGGACGCCGTCGCCGCCAGCTGCGCGGTGCCGGGGGTGTGGCCCGCCGTCACCGCCGAGGGCGTCCAGTGGATCGACGGGGGAGTGCACTCCCCGGCCAACGCCCAGCTGGCCGCCGGGTACGACCGGGTGCTGGTCCTCGCCCCGCTGTCGTTCGGCGGCGGGCCCCTCGACTCGCCCCGCACCCAGGTGGCCAAGCTGACCGCGGCCGGGGCGCGCGTCGAACTGATCACACCCGACCCGGCCGCCCGGCGCGCCTTCGGCCGCAACTCCCTGGAGCCCGCCCGCAGGGCCCCGGCGGCCCGGGCGGGCCGTGCCCAGGCGGCGGCCCACGCGGCGGCGGTCAAGGAGCTCTGGGCGTAGGGCCCCTCGCCGCGGGCCGGTCCGGGCGGCGGCGGGTACCTGACGAACGGCCCGGGCGGCGCGCGTCCGGCCCGACGGCCGCCCTCGGTCAAACCCGCTCCCCGCACCCCGCGTCGCGCACAATGGGACGGTGAACGAGCCGATACCGGTCAGCCGGACAGTGGACGGGGGCACCGCCAAGCTGATGCCCGACGTGGACCGCGAGCGGGCCTGGCTGCTCACGGTCGACGGGGCGCCCCAGTCGTACGTGGACCTGGACGACCCGACGTACCTGGAGTTCGAGTACGTCCGCAGGCTCGCCCACGTCGTGGACTGCGCGGGCGAGCCCGGCGCCCCGCTCGACGTGCTGCACCTCGGCGGCGGCGCGCTCACCCTGCCGCGCTACACGGCGGCGACCCGGCCCGGCTCGCGCCAGGACGTGGTGGACGCCGACGCGGCGCTGCTCGCCCTGGTCGCCGAGCACCTGCCGCTGCCCGCGCGGAGCGGGATCCGGGTGCACGCGGCGGACGCCCGGGCCTGGGCCGAGGACGCCCCGGCCGATTCGGCGGACCTGCTCGTCGCCGATGTCTTCGGCGGCTCCCGGGTGCCCGCGCACTTCACCTCGGTCGACTACGCGCGCGTGGCCGAACGGGTGCTGCGGCCCGGCGGGCTCTACACCGCCAATCTGGCCGACGGCGCGCCCTTCGACTTCCTGCGCGCGCAACTGGCCAACTTCCGCGCGGTGTTCCCGCAGGTCGCGCTGATCGCCGAGCCGTCGGTGCTGCGCGGGCGGCGGTTCGGCAACGCGGTGCTGCTCGCCTCGCACGCCCCGCTGCCGGTCGCCGAGCTGGCCCGGCTGACGGCGGGCGACGCCTTCCCGGCCCGGGTCGAGCACGGGGACGCGCTGCGCCGCTTCACCGCGGGCGCGGAGCCCGTCCCGGACGCCGCCGCCCGGCCGTCACCCGAGCCCCCCGACGGGGCGTTCGGCATCGGCTGACGGGGCGTCGGGGGCGATCCCGCCCGGGGTGCCCGGCGCGAGGGCGGCCGGGCCGGTGGTGGCCGGGGTGCCGAGCGCCCCGTTGACCTCGGCGGTGCGGCGGGTGAGGTCGCGCACGTCCGGCACCAGGAGCACCGCCGCCGTCAGGACCACGATCACCACCGCGCAGCCCCACAGCGCCGGGGTGCGCCCGAAGGAGGACTCGGCCGGGCCCGCGAGGGCGGTGGCGAGTGGCACCATGGCGAGCGAGCCCAGCCAGTCGTAGGCGGAGACCCGGGAGAGCTTCTCCTCGGGTATCTCCTGGTGCATCGCGGTCATCCAGGAGACGCCGAACACCTCGATGGACACACCGGTCAGGAACATCACCGCGACCAGCACCCCGATCGGCGTCGGCACCGCGAGCGCGGCGGAGGGCAGGGCGAGCGGGAAGACGCAGAGGGTGCCGACGAACAGCAGCCGGCGCGGCTTCCAGCGCATCATCACCAGCGCGCCGCCGACGGTGCCCGCGCCGAACGCGGCGAGCGCCAGGCCCCACGGCCCCGGCCCGCCGAGGTGGTCCCGGGCGACCAGCGGCCCGTACACCGCGTCGGCGGCCACCACCACGGCGTTGACCACGGAGAACTGCGCCACGATCGCCCACAGCCAGGGGCGGCCGATGAACTCCCGCCAGCCGTCGCGCAGATCGGCCAGGATGCCGCCGCCGGGCTCCCGGGCGGGGACGTGGGCGACGTCGATGAAGGCCCGCAGCGCGCCCGCGCCCGCGAAGGCGACGGCGTCCACGGCGAGCACCCAGCCGGGCCCCACGGCCGCGATCAGCGCGCCGCCCAGCGCGGCACCGCCGATCCCGGCGCCCTGCATCGCCATCCGGTACAGCGCGAAGGCGCGGCCCGCCTGTTCGCCCTCCACGCTGGAGAGCAGCATGCCCTCGGAGGCGGGGCTGAAGAACGCCTGCCCCACGCCGCCGAGCGCGCTGAGCGCGATCATCTGCCACAGGTGCGGGGTGCCGGCCAGGACCAGCAGGGCGAAGGCGCCCTGGGAGAGGAAGTTGAGGCCGTTGGCGGCGACCATCACCCGGTGCCGGGGTATGCGGTCCGCGAGCGCGCCGCCGACGAGCAGGAACAGGACGAGCGGCACGGTGCGGGCCGCCGCGACCAGGCCCACGTCGCCGCCGTCGCCGCCCGCCTGGAGCACCGCGAACGCCGAGGCGATCAGGGCTCCTTGGCTGCCGAGGTTGGTCACGATCGCGGCGGCGGTCAGCAGGGTGTAGTTGCGGCCCGCCCAGTCGGGGCGGCGGAAACGGGAGACGGCGGCGGCAGATGTCACCTGTGGACTATCGCCGCCGCCGTCCCGATGTGCCAAACCGGCGGGTGTCCGTGCGCGGTGCCGGGGGTGTCACCGCGTACGGACTCCGGGTGTCAGCCGGTGGGCTGTCCGGCGAGCCGGACGGTGCTGAGGATCTTCTGGATGGTCTCCTCGCTGACCGCGCCGTTGACGCCGGTCGCCGAGTAGAGGCTCCAGGCCACGAAGTCGCCCTTGGCGTTCTTGAAGCCGAAGGTGATCGCCTGGCCGTCGGTGGAGCACTTGCTGGTCTTCTTCACCCCGGTCGCCGAGGCGCGGGCGACGCTGCCGGTGATGCCCGACTTGGTGGTGTACGGGACCGGCTTGACGGTCTTGATGATCTTCTTGTCCGGCTGGGTGTACGCGCCGTACACCCACCACGGCACCTGGTTCCCGGCGACCTCGTCGGTGTTCTTCGCGCCGTCGGCGCCCTTGGTGCCGGTGCCCGCGAGCTCGGTGTCCTCGGTGTTGCCGTCGTGGTTGGAGTCGGTCGTGCACCACTTGGGCTTGTAGTACGCCGGGGCCGACTGCATGATCAGCGGCTTGCCGGTCGGGTCGTTGTGGTCCTCGAAGCCGCCCGCCCAGGTGGGGCCCTTGAACTCCCAGTCCGAGGGGACGTCGAAGGCGGTGCCCCACTTGGGGTTGGTGATGACCTTCCAGCCCTCGATGGTCGGCTTCTGCTCCTCGGTGGAGCCGCCGCGCGGGTTGGCGGGCGCGCTGGGAGCGGTGGACTGCTGCGGGGCCACGGGGCTGCCGGACGCCTTGCCGTCCGCCTTGGTGTCCTTGGAGTCCTTGCCGTCGTCCTTCATCACCACGACGCCCGTGACGACCGCGGCCACGACGACCGCGGTGGCGGCGACGATGGCGATCAGGGTCGTCTTCTTCTTGCCGCCGTCGTTCTGCGGCGGCACGGGCGGTCCGGGCGGGGCGGCCACCGGGTACTGCGGCACCGTGGGCTGCTGGTACGGGTTGGGCTGCTGCGGGTAGCCGTATCCCGGCTGCTGGTAGCCGCCGGGCGCGGGCTGGCCCGGCTGCGTCGGCTGAGCGTACGGATTCGGCTGCTGATATCCCGGCTGCTGGTACGGGTTCTGCCCCGGGTCCTGCGGATTCTGCTCGCCCCCGGGCGGCTGCTGTCCTTGCCACATGGCGAGTAACCATAGAGGGGACGGGTGACTCCTCCAACGTCCGCCCCTGTGAGGGGATGGTCAAGGTCTACTACTCACGGGTAACATCCGGGGCCATGAGCGCTGATCAGATGTCCGTGGGCGAGATGCTCGCCGCGACCGTTCCGATGGCCAGGACCCTCAAGCTGGAGTTCCTGGAGACCACCCCCGAGAAGGCCGTGGTCCGGCTGCCCGACCAGGCCGAGTACCACAACCACGTGGGCGGACCGCACGCGGGCGCCATGTTCACGCTGGCCGAGTCCGCCAGCGGCGCGATCGTGATCGCCGCCTTCGGCGACCAGATGGGCCGTGCCGTGCCGCTCGCCGTCAAGGCGGAGATCGGCTACAAGAAGCTGGCCATGGGCGTGGTCACCGCCACCGCGACGCTGGGCCGCCCGATCGCCGACGTGGTGGCCGAACTGGACGCGGGCGAGCGCCCGGAGTTCCCGGTGAGCATCGCCATCACCCGCGAGGACGGCGCCGTCACCGGTGAGATGACCGTGGTCTGGACGCTGCGTCCGAACAGCTGACACCCGAGGTCCGGGGTCGCGAGCAGGTAGGCTTCCCGGCGTGCGCCAAGGGGGGTGCACGCCGGGCGCAGGCCCGTCGCGATCGGGAGGATTCGGGCGTTGCACATCCAGGAGTGGCTGGAGAACATCCCCGCCGTCAGTGTCTACCTCCTGGTGGGGCTGGTCATCGGCCTGGAGAGCCTCGGCATTCCGCTGCCGGGCGAGATCGTCCTCGTCAGCTCCGCCCTGCTGGCGTCCCAGCAGGGCCACATCAACCCGGTGATCCTGGGCGCCGCCGCCGTGGTCGGCGCGGTCGTCGGCGACTCCATCGGGTACGCCATCGGCCGCAAGGGCGGCAGACCGCTGCTCGCCTGGCTGGGCGCCAAGTTCCCGCGGCACTTCAGCGAGGGCCATGTCGCCATGGCCGAGAAGTCCTTCCAGAAGTGGGGCATGTGGGCGGTCTTCGTCGGCCGCTTCATCGCGCTGCTGCGCATCTTCGCCGGACCGCTGGCGGGCGTGCTGCACATGCCGTACTGGAAGTTCCTCATCGCCAACGTGCTCGGCGGCATCGTCTGGGCGGGCGGCACCACGGCCGCGATCTACTACATCGGCACGGTCGCCGAGTCGTACCTCAAGAACTTCTCCTACGTCGGCCTCGGCCTCGCCGCGGTCTTCGGCGTCGTCTCCATGCTGGTGGTCAAGAACCGCGCCAAGAAGGCGTCGGCCGAGGTCGAGACGGCCGCGGCGGAGAACGTCCCGGCCGCCGACTGACCCGCGCGTCCGCCGCCGCTCACGGCCGCAGCAGGAACGTGAGCGCGCGGCCGAACACCAGCCGGCCCGCCCGCGCGGTGAGCCGGTCCAGCGCGCGCGGCAGCCCCCGCACCCGCAGGTCCTCGCGCCACACCAGCAGCGCCCCGGCCCCCTCGGGCCCGGGGCGCACCTCGATCTCGGCCCAGCCGGTCACCAGCCGCCCGCGCTTCTCCAGCCGGCAGTGGCCGGGGCGTCCGGGCGCGGGCGGGCGCCAGGCCACGACCTCCATCGGATCCTCGAACGCCAGCCGCCCGAGCCCGGTGCGCGCCACGAACACCGTGCCGGGGCCGGTGGGCGCCGGGGTGGTCACGGTGATCCGGGTCAGCGGAACGCTCCCCGAGTGCCGCGGCCAGTCGGTGACCCGCCGCCAGACCTCGTCGGGCCCCGACGCGATGTGCCGCTCGATCCGGAAGAGTGCCATCCGGCGATCGTACGGGCGCCCCGCGCGCACCGGCCCCCGCCGCGTCGCCTACCGTGCCCCTGGGTGCGACGGATTTCCGTACGAAGGAGTGGCGCATGGCAGAGCAGGCGTTGGTGACGGGTGTGGGCGGCAAGGAGCCGCGGATCGACCCCACGGCGTTCACCGCACCCACCTCCGTGGTGATCGGCGAGGTGACGCTGGGCGCCGGGGCGAGCGTCTGGTACCACGCGGTGCTGCGGGCCGACTGCGGCCCGATCGTGCTCGGCGCCGACAGCAACGTCCAGGACAACTGCACGGTCCACGTGGACCCCGGCTTCCCCGTCACGGTCGGCGAGCGCGTCACGGTCGGCCACAACGCGGTGCTGCACGGCTGCACCGTGGAGGACGACGTCCTGATCGGCATGGGCGCGACCGTGCTCAACGGGGCGGTGATCGGGGCCGGTTCGCTGATCGCCGCGCAGGCCCTGGTGCCGCAGGGGATGGTCGTGCCGCCCGGCTCGCTGGTCGCGGGCGTGCCCGCCAAGGTGCGCCGGGAGCTGACCGCGGAGGAGCGCGAGGGCATCAAGGTCAACGCGCTGATGTACCTGGGGCTGGCCGAGGACCACCGCGCGGCGCACCGGGGCTGAGCGGAAGATCACAGGGCCGCGCGCTGACCGGCGCACTCGCCGGTGAGTACCGTGTGCGGGTGCCGAAGAACAGAAACACGTTCTCCTCGCTGACCGCCTGGCGGCGCGGGATCGCCGCGGCGGCGGTCCAGCGCGGCTGGGAGTGGGTCAAGGAGACGGGGGCGGTCACCGCCGCGCATCCCGGACGGCTGCGGTTCCGCCGCATCGGCTCCGGCACCCGGCTGGCCTTCCCGCAGGGCACGGTCTTCGGCGAGCCCTGGATCGAACTGGGCGAGCACTGCATCATCGCCGAGCAGGTCACGCTGACGGCCGGGCTGATGCCGGGCCTCGACCTCGGCTCCGAGCCGATACTGACGCTGGGCGACGGCGTGGTGCTGGGCCGCGGCAGCCACGTCATCGCCGACACCACGGTGACCATCGGCTCCAACACGTACTGCGGCCCGTACGTCTACATCACCTCGACCAACCACAGCTACGACGACCCGCACCAGCCGGTCGGCACCCAGTGGCCGCGGATGGAGCCGGTGGAGATCGGTCCGGGCTGCTGGCTCGGCACCGGCGCGGTCGTGCTGCCCGGCGCCCGGCTCGGCCGCAACGTGGTGGTCGCGGCGGGCGCGGTCGTCCGGGGCGAGGTGCCCGACCACGCCGTGGTCGCGGGGGCGCCCGCGCGGGTGGTGCGCACCTGGGACCGGGAGAACGGCTGGCAGCCGCCGCTGCGCACCCCGGCGCCGGTGCCGATCCCGGAGGGCGTCACTCCGGAACAGCTGCTCGCGGTCGCGGAGTTGGCCCCGGACGAGGTGTAGGGCCGCGGCGGCCGGGTCAGCCCGTCGCCAGCAGCAGCGTGCCGACCAGGGCGATGCCCGCGCCCGCCGCCTGCACCCCGCGCAGCCGTTCCTTCAGGACGCCCCGGGCCGCCAGCGCGGTCACCACCGGGTAGAGCGAGGCGAGCACCGCCGCCACGGTGACCGGGCCCCGCTGGGCGGCGATCGCGTAGGTGCCGTTGGCCGCCACGTCGGCCAGGCCCACGAAGGCGAGCGCGGGCAGGGCGGCCACCACGACACCGCGTCCGCCCTGCGGCAGCGCGTCCGCGCCGCGCCGGACCGAGACGTACAGCGCGGTCCCGCCGACGGCGACATTGGTGACGCGCTGCACGAAGAGCGCCAGGAACAGACCGGTGACCGTGGTCGACGCCTCAGCGATCAGCGCCATCACCGCGCCGAACCCGAACGCGGCCAGCAGGGTCAGCGCGATCGCCTGCCGCTGGACCGGCGCGCCCCGGAACTCCGGGCCGCCCGCCATCAGGATCCCCGCCACCGCGACGGCGATCCCGGCGAACTGCAGGACGCCGGGCCGCTCGCCGAGGACCAGGCCGACGCCGACCGGCACGGCCACGCCGAGCGAGCCGAGCGGGGAGACCACACCCATCGGGCCGAGGGCGAGCGCCTTGTAGAAGCTGAGCATCGCGACCGGACCGACGGCGCCCGCGGCGACCGCGAACCAGAGCTGCGGGCCGGCCTCGCTCCATCCGCCGGTGGCCAGCACGACCGCGCCGAGGACGAGGACCGCGAGGGTCTGCGAGACGACGACCACGGTCAGCGCGGGCGTACGCCGGGTGAGCAGCCCGCCGCCGAAGTCGGCCAGCCCCCACAGGAGGCTGGTGGCCAGGGCGAACAGTGCTGTCATGGTGGTGCCTCGCAGTACAGTGCGGTGAACGGTTCCGTGCACCGGACCGTAGTGCAATATACTGAACTTGTCATCAAAAATATTGACCTACTCTTCTTGCCCGCACCCCGATCAGGACGGAACGTGTCGGACCTCGATCTGCTGACCCAGTCCCTGGCCCGCAACGTCAAGCGCTGGCGCACCGAGCGCGGCTTCACCCTGGACGCGCTCGCGGCCCGCGCGGGCGTCAGCCGCGGCATGCTCATCCAGATCGAGCAGGCCCGGACCAACCCCAGCGTCGGGACCGTGGTGAAGATCGGCGACGCCCTCGGCGTCAGCATCACCACGCTGCTCGACTACGAGAGCGGGCCCAGCGTCCGCGTCGTTCCGCCCGACCAGGCCGTCCGGCTCTGGTCCAGCGAGAGCGGCAGCTACAGCACCCTGCTCGCGGGCCGGGAGGCGCCCGGGCCGCTGGAGCTGTGGCACTGGCACCTGATGCCCGGCGACGGCAGCTCCTCCGACCCGCACCCCGCCGGCACCGTCGAGCTCATCCACGTCACCGAGGGCACCCTCACCCTGGTCGTGGACGGCGCCGAACATCCCGTCCCGGCGGGCCACTCCGCCTCCTTCGAGGCCGGCGCCGCCCATACCTACCGCAACGACGGCACCGAGCCGGTGGAGATGACGATGGCGATCTCGGTCCCCTTCGAGCGCTGAACCACCGGGCCGCGCGGGACACGCGGGGGCGGCGGTACCCGTGGGGCGGCGCCCCCGGTGGCGTGAACCGGCCATCCCCGCGCGGGAGTCGGACTCACCCGCCGGGACTTGTGCGATATTGCCGGGAGCGGGGAATGCATGTGCGCAGAGGGTATGTGTCCTCACGCAACGGCACGCCCGTCCGAGGGGGTCTTCATGGAACATCTCGTCACGGCAGCCGAACGGCCCTGTCCGGCGCCCGACCGCCAGGGCCGAGAACGGCCACCACTGCACGCCCAGGCCGTCAGGGCCCGCGGCGGTGAACTCCCCGCCGGGGTCCGGAGGCTGATGGCCGCCGAGAGCGCCTCGACGGTGCCGGTCGCCGCGTTCCAGTCGTCGCTCTAGCGGCCGGGTCGCGCCGTGGAGCAGCCGCCACCGGCGTTGTCCCAGGTCGTGCTGAAGATGCACAGCCGCTGCGACCTGGCGTGCGACCACTGCTACGTCTACGAGCACGCCGACTCCAGCTGGCGCGGCCGGCCCAGAGCGGTGTCGCAGGAGATCCTGGCCGCGACCGCGGCCAGGATCGCCGAGCACGCGCGGGCCCACCGGCTGCCCCGCGTCCGCGTCGTCCTGCACGGCGGCGAACCGCTGCTCGCCGGGCCCGCCCTGCTGCGCCGCGCGGGCGAGGAGCTGTACCGCGCGCTGCGCGGAGTCTGCGCCCTGGACCTGCGCATCCACACCAACGGGGTGCTGCTCGACGAGGAGTTCTGCGAGCTCTTCCGGGAGCTCGGCATCCGCGTCGGCGTCTCGCTCGACGGCGACCGGGCCTCCAACGACCGCCACCGCCGCTACGCCGACGGCCGCAGCAGCCATGCCCGGGTCCTCGCCGCCGTGGCCCTGCTCACCCGCCCCCGCTACCGGGAGCTGTTCGCCGGGCTGCTCTGCACCATCGACATCGACAACGACCCGGTCGCCGTCCACGACGCGCTGGCCGCCCTGCGCCCGCCGCGCGTGGACTTCCTGCTGCCGCACGCCACCTGGGACACCCCGCCGCCGCGCCCGCCCGGCTCGCCCACCCCGTACGCGGACTGGCTCGACACGGTCTACCGGCGCTGGGAGGCCGGGGGCCGCGCCTTCCCCGTACGCCTCTTCGAGTCCGTGCACCGCACCCTGCGCGGTGCGAGCAGCGTCACCGAGTCCCTGGGGCTCGCCCCCGCCGACCTGGTGGTCGTCGAGACCGACGGCACCTTCGAGCAGGCCGACAGCCTCAAGACGGCGTACGACGGCGCCCCCGCCACCGGGCTCAACGTCTTCGACCACGGTCTCGACGACGTGCTCGGCCACCCCGGGGTGCTGGCCCGCCAGAAGGGGATCGAGGCGCTCTGCGCGCGCTGCACCGCCTGTCCGGTGGTACAGCACTGCGGCGGCGGCCTCTACGCCCACCGCTACAGGACCGGATCCGGCTTCGACAACCCGTCCGTCTACTGTCCCGACCTGATGGCGCTGATCATGAACATCCGTGGCCACGAATCACTCCGCGCACCGGCGGCGGCCCCCGGGGCCGGCCCCGACGCACTCGACGGCGGCTCCGGACAGCCACTGGAACCGGCCGACTTCGAAGAGCTGGCAGCCGGATTCGGCGGCGCCGCCGCGGTCGACCGCCTCGCGCTCGCCCAGCTCGACCTCAACCGGGAACTGCTCGCCGCGGTCGGCGGCCGGGTGGACCCGGGGGACCCGCGCGCCGGCGCCGCCTGGGAGCTGCTCCTCGACCTGGACGCCGCCGCGCCGCACGCCCTGGAGACCGCCCTCACCCATCCCTACTTCCGGCCGTGGGCGCTCGGCGTGCTCGGCGGCCGGGGCCCCGACACCCTCGCCGGGGGGCTCGCGGAGCTGGCCGCCGCGGCGGCCCTGCGCGCCCGGCGCGCCGACACCGTGGTCGTCCCGCTGCGCCGGGGCACCCTGCGGCTGCCGGGGATCGGCCGGGCGCTGCTGCCGGGGGGCGCCGAGGAGGCCGAAATGACCGCCGAGTCCTACGGGTTCACGGTCCGCTGCGGCGGACAGCGGCTGCGGATGGGCTGGAGCGAGGGGCTCGACGGCCGCACCCCGCACTGGGAGCCCGTCCGCCTCTTCGAGGCCGACGGGTGGACCGTGGCCCTGGAGGACACCGACCCGCTGCGCGACCGCTACCAGTGGCCGGTCGAGGACCGGCTGCCCGCCACCGGCGCCCGCGCCTGGGCGACCGGCCTCGCCGCCGCCTGGTCCCTGATCCGTCGTCAACTCCCGCGCTACGCCCCGGGGATGGCCGCCGGGCTGCGCGCCATCACCCCGCTGACCCCGCGCCCCGGCAGCGACACCAGCGCCACCTGCCGGGACGCCTTCGGCGCCGTCGGCGCGGCCCGCCCCGCCGACCCCGCCCCGCTCGCGCTCCTGCTCGTCCACGAGTTCCAGCACGTGAAGCTGGGCGCGGTGCTCGACTGCTGCGATCTGTACGACCCGGAGGACACCGGGCGGTACTACGCCCCCTGGCGCGAGGACCCCAGGCCCCTGGGCGGGCTGTTCCAGGGCACCTACGCCCATCTCGCGGTGACCGACTTCTGGCGGGTGCGGCGCACCCTGGCCGACGGACCCGCCGAACGCGGCCGGGCCGAGGCGGAGTTCGCCCGCCGGCGTCAGCAGACCACGGACGCCGTCGACACGCTGGCCCGCTGCGGTTCGCTCTCCGCGCTCGGCAAACGGTTCGTCGCCGGGATGGGGGAGAGCGCCGCGGCCTGGCGGGACGAGCGGGTGGCCCCCGAGGCGCTCGCCGGAGCCCGCAGTTCCGTACGGAGCCACCGCGACGCCTGGCGCGCCCGCAACGCGCCGCGCGCATGACCGGCGCCGCCGATTCGGCGCGCACGGGCGTTCCGCCGACGGATCGCTCGTTCCTACACTGAGGACCCACCCACTCGGACCGGGAGGGAGCGGTGCACGGAGCCGCGCGGCGCGGGGGGCACGAGCCGAGGCCGTACTTCTTCCTGAGTTACGCCCACACGCCGAGGAACGACCCGCGGGACCGCGACCCCGACCTGTGGGTGCAGCGGTTCTTCCACGACCTGTCCGCGCACGTGATGCAGCTGACCGCGCTCCCGGCCGGGGTGCCCGCCGGCTTCATGGACCAGCACGTGCGCCCCGGCGAGGACTGGCAGGAGCAGATCACCGAGGCGCTGGCGTACTGCCGGGTCTTCGTGCCGCTGTACTCGCCGCGCTACTTCCTGAGCGAGCAGTGCGGGCGCGAGTGGTTCGCGTTCGCCGGGCGCGAGACCCTGCACCAGTCGCGCAGCGAGCAGCGCGGCAGCCCGGCGATCGTGCCCGCGCTCTGGATCCCCGTCCTGCCCCACCAACTGCCCGAAGCCGCCCGCAGGCTGCGCTTCGACCACGCCGACTTCGGCGGCGACTACGCCGACGAGGGCTTCTACGGGATGATCAAACTCCGCTATCTCCAGGACCACTACGAGCACGCCGTCTACCAGCTCGCCAAACGGATCGTCGGCGTCGCCGAGCGGACCAGGGTGGCCGACGGGGACCCCCACCAGGACTACGCCACCCTCACCTCCGCGTTCGGCCCCGCCGCCGGGCCCGGCCGCAAGCTGGAGGTCACCGTCCTGGCCTGCTCCCGCGACGGCCTGCCGCGCGGACGCGGCCCCGACTGCTACGGCCCCCGGCCCAGCGACTGGAACCCCTACCACCCGCTCTCCGCCCGCCCCCTCGCCCGCCACACCGCCGAGCTCGTCGTCAACCTCAACTACACCGTGGACCTGCGCGAGTTCGACGACAGCGCGGAGCGGCTGCTGCGCCCCGGCCCGCCCGACGCGCCCGGCCTGCTGCTCCTGGACCGCTGGGCACTGGCCTCCGCGCGCCACCGCGACCTGGTGCGCACCCTGTGCGCCGAGCCCCGGCCGTGGATCAGCGTGATGGTCCCGTGGAACCGCCAGGACCCCGAATCCCCGCCGCACGAGGCGGAGTTGCGGCACGTGGCCGACGAAGTGCTGGGGGCGCGGCTGCGGGAGAGCCCGGGACACCTGACGCAGGGGGGCGGACTGCCTACTCTGGAAGCCTTCAGCCAGGAGCTCCCGAGGGCGGTACGGTCGGCGGTGCGGCACTACGAGCGGGCCGCCGCCCCGGCCGGTCCCGCCGGACCCGGCAGCCCACTGCCCCGCGTACTGCCGGGCGGGGTGGGGCTCGGCCGCTCCGGGCGGGACCGCACATGGGACGAGCGGGACCAGCGCACCGCCGGGAACACCAGGGCCGAGCGGATGGAGGACCCTCCAGATGGCCGAGCACCGTGACGGGACCGTGATCACGTTCTACTCGTACAAGGGCGGGACCGGACGCACGATGGCGCTCGCCAACTGCGCCTGGATCCTGGCGGCCAACGGCCACCGGGTGCTCGCCGTGGACTGGGACCTCGAAGCGCCCGGCCTGCACCGCTTCTTCCACCCCTTCCTCGACCTGCGCGACATGGAGGCCACCCCCGGGCTGATCAACCTGATCACCGAGTACCAGGTGGAGGCCGAGCGGACCGGCGAGCACACGCCCGACTGGCACCGCGACTACGCCCGGGTGCGCCGCCACGCGGTCTCCCTGAACTGGGAGTTCCCGGCGGGCGGCAGCCTGGACTTCCTCTCCGCGGGCCGCCGCAACCGCGACTACTCCTCGGTCGTCGGCCGGATGGACTGGGACCACTTCTACGAGCACTCCGGCGGCGGCCAGTTCTTCGACGCGATGAAGGACGACATGCGCCGCCACTACGACTACACCCTCATCGACAGCCGCACCGGACTGAGCGACATCGCCGACATCTGCACCGTCCAGATGCCCGAGGTCCTCGTCGTCTGCTTCACCCTCAGCGACCAGAGCATCGACGGCGCCTCCGCCGTCGTCCGGGACATCGACGAGCGCTACCGCCACCGCGGCATCCGCATCCTGCCGGTGGCGACCCGCATCGACCTCGGCGAGAAGGGCAAGGCCGACGCCGGACGGGCCCTGGCCCGGGAGTGCTTCGAGGGCTTCCCGACCGGTCTGACCGGCGAGGACGCCGACGCCTACTGGGGCTCGATCGAGATCCCCTACCAGCCGTTCTACGCGTACGAGGAGGTGCTGGCCACCTTCGGGGACCCGCCCGGCGTCAGCAGCTCCCTGCTCACCGCCTTCGAACGGCTCACCGCGGTGCTCACCGAGGGACGGGTCACCGTGCTGCCGCCGATCGACGAGGCGCTGCGCGCCACCCATGTCGCAGCCTTCACCCGCCGCCGCCCCAAGTCCCCGGCGAACATCGTGCTGCACCACGTCTCCGAGGACCGGATGTGGGTCGACTGGCTGTCCTTCGTGCTCGGCGCGGCGGGCTTCCGCACCCTCCCGGTCGACGTGCGCGCCCCCGAACCGGGCGCGTTGGAGCGGGAGTTCGGCCAGGACGCCGCCCACCGGGTGCTGCACGTCGCCTCCCCGCCCTACCTCAAGTCGCGCGGCGGGCGTGGCCTGTGGGACACCGGCCCCGACCGCGCGGGACGCCGCCCACCGCTGCCGGTGCGGGTCGCGGACGTCCGGCTCACCCCGCCGCCCGGCGCCCGCCGCCCCGTCGACCTGGTACGGGTCGACGAGGCCGAGGCGACCGCCGCCCTGCTCGCCGCCCTGGACCGGGCGGAGGCCGTCGCCGCGCCGCCGGTCGGCGCCGACCGGCCCCGCTTCCCGGGACGGGTGCCCCGCATCTGGAACGTACGGCCGCGCAACACCTGGTTCACCGGCCGCACCCCGCTGCTCGACCGGGTCCGCGACCAGCTGCGCGGCGACAGCCGCTCCGGTGAGCGCGCGCCCCAGGTGCTGTACGGACTGGGCGGGGTGGGCAAGACGCAGGTCGCGCTGGAGTACGCCCACCGCTTCCGGGCCGACTACGACGCGGTGTGGTGGATCGAGGCCGAGCGGCCCGACCGGGTGGTGGCGTCGCTGGCCCAGCTCGCCGTGGAGATGGACCTGCGGGCGGGCGACGTGGTGGCCGAGGCGGCGCAGGCCGCGCTGGCCGAACTGTTCCGCGGCGAACGCTATCCGCGCTGGCTGCTGATCTTCGACAACGTGGAGGACCTGGACGGGGCCCTGCGCCGGCTGCCCCAGCAGATCGGGCCGCTGCCGCCCGGAGTGTACGGACACCTCCTCGCCACCTGCCGCGGCAAGCCCGCCACGGCCGAACTGGAGACCACCCAGGTCGACGTCTTCACCCGGTCGGAGAGCGTGGAGCACCTGACCTGGCGGGTGGCGGGGCTGCCGCCCGCGGACGCGGCCCGGGTCGCCGACGCGGTCGGCGACCTTCCGCTGGCCGTCGAGGTCGCCGCCGCCTGGCTCGCCGAGACCGCCACCCCCGTCGACGCCTACCTGGACCAGCTCAGGGAGCAGAGCACCCAGGTCCTCTCGCTCGGCACCCCGGAGGGCTACGGCCAGCGGGTCGGCGCCACCTGGAACATCTCCATCAGCAGGCTGCGCCAGGAGTCCCGCGCGGCCGTACGGCTGCTGGAGCTGTGCTCCTTCTTCTCCGCCGAACCCGTCTCCATGCGGCTGATCGGCAGCGACGCGATGCTGGAGGCGCTGCTGCCGTACGACGCGGGCCTGAGCGAGCGGTACATGCTGGGGCGGGTCGTCCAGACGCTCAACCGGTTCGCCCTGGCCAAGGTCGACCCGGCCGACAGCAGCATCCAGGTGCACCGGCTCGTCCAGGCCGCCGTGCGCGCCGGACTCACCGCCGAGCAGCAGGTGGAGGCCCGGCACGTGGTGCACCGCATCCTGGCGCAGGCCCGGCCCGCCGAGGGCGGCGACCGGGAGGACCCGGTGAGCGACCCCAGGAGCTGGCCCGCCTTCGAGCTCATCTGGCCCCATCTGGCCGCCTCCGGCATCGCCGACAGCGGCGACGAGAAGGCGCGCGAGCTGATGGTCGACCGCATCCGCTATCTGCACAAGCGCGGCGACCTGGAGAACGCCCGGGCACTGGGTGCCCAGCTGGACCACGCCTGGACCAAACAGCTCGGCGAGGACGCGTCGCACACCCTGAACGTCCGCTTCGAACTCGCCAACACCCTGCGGGCCCAGGGCAAGTACCAGGAGGCGCTGGAGCTGGACGAGGACACCCTCGCCCGCCAGCAGCGCCTGCTCCACGCCGACCATGCCGGCGACGACCACCCCAGCGTCCTGATCGTCACCGGCAGTCTCGCCGCCGACCTGCGGGCCGTCGGCAGGTTCACCGAGGCGCTGGAGCGCGACCTGTGGGTCTACCAGGGCATGCGCCGGCTCTTCGGCGACAACCACCGGCGCACCCTGATCGCCGCGCACAACCTGGCCATCGACTACCGGCTGACCGGCGACAGCGAGGCCGCCCGCCGCCTGGACGAGGGGACCGTGGACCGGCGCTCGGTGCTGCTCGGCTCCGAGCACCCCTTCACCCTGGTCACCAAGGCCCAACTGGCGGGCGATCTGCGCGAGATCGGCGAGTACGGGACGTCCGTGCAGGTCCTGCGCGAGGTCGTGGACGAACTGCGGCGGGTCCTGGACCCGCACTCGCCCGAGGTGCTGCGGAGCGCCAAGAGCCTGGCGGTCTCGCTGCGCAAGGCCGGACACCCGCACGAGGCGATGCGGCTGAGCACCGAGACCTTCGAGCGCATCCGGGACCGCTACGGGGCGAAGTCGCCCGACACCCTGGCCTGCGGCCTCAATCTGGCCGCCGACTTCGCGGCGGTGGACGACCCGGCCCGCGCCCTGGAGCTGGCCACCGAGATACTGCGGGGCTACCGCGCCAACCTCGGCGACCGCCACCCCTACACCTTGGCCTGCCGCGCCAATGTGGTCGTCTACCGGCGGGCCACCGGGGCGGCCCGGGACGCGGTGGCCGACGCCGAGGAGGTCCGCGCCCAGCTCCAGGACGTCCTCGGTCCGCAGCACCCCTTCACGCTCTCGGCGGCGGTCAACCTGGCCAATGTGTACGGGGACCTGGGCCGGGCCGATCTGGCCGAGCGCTGGGAGCAGACCGCGCTGGAGGGCCTGCTCAACCGGCTCGGCGACTGGCACCCGGACGTGCTGGTGTGCCGGTCCAACCTGGCGATCACCCTGCGGGAGGCGGGCCGGGGCGAGGAGGCGGCCGGGATCCGCGCGGCGGTCCTGGAACCGGCGGCCGAACGGCTCGGCGTGGACCACCCCATCGCCGAGGCGGCCCGCTCCTGGCGGCGCACGGACCGGGACATCGAGATCCATCCGGTGTGACCACGGGCGCCGGGCGGCGGGCGGGCGCCGCCGCCCCGCCCGGAGCGGCTGAGCGGCTACTGCGTCGCCCAGCTGAGCGCCCGGGTGAACACCTCCAGGGCTCCGAAATGCGCCGCGTCGGGGGGTACTTCGAGGTGCGATCCCGGTATCCGCTCGGCCAGCCAGTGGGTGTGCTGGACGGGCGCGAAGACGTCCTGCGCGCCGTGCCACAGCAGCACCGGACGCCGGATGTCCGCCGGGCTGAACTCCCACGGCGAGCCCAGCGCCAGGATGTCGTCCACCCATCCGTCGGCCGAATCGCGCAGCCCGTCCGCGAAGTTGCGCACCAGCAGCGCCCGGATGGCCGCGTCGGTGAGCACCGAGCGGTCCGGGTCCGGCACCATGCCGTGCATCGCGGTGACGGTGGCCGTCGGATCGGCCCGGATCTCCCGCGCCCGCTCCTCGAAC
This sequence comes from Streptomyces sp. cg36, assembly GCF_041080675.1. NCBI lineage: Bacteria > Bacillati > Actinomycetota > Actinomycetes > Kitasatosporales > Streptomycetaceae > Streptomyces > Streptomyces cyclosori. The sequence goes on from NZ_CP163520.1 coordinate 6,778,021, forward strand.
ACCGCCGTCACGGCCCCCGGCCCGCCCGCCGCGATCGTGTACGCCCGCACATTGTCCTCGGTCATGCCCGCGAACCAGTCGAGCCCGGCCGCGTCGCGCGGCGCCAGCGGGACGAGCGCGACCGCCCGTGCCGTACGCTCCGGCAGCAGCGCGGCGCAGGACAGCGCGTGCGGAGCGCCGCCCGAGCGGCCCACCACGGCGAACGTGTCGATGCCCAGCGCGTCCGCGATCGCCGCCACGTCCTGCGCCGCGTGCGCCACCCGCCGCCCCGGACGCCGCTCCGAGTCGCCGTACCCCGGCCGGTCGAAGGTGATCAGCCGGATCCTCATCCGGTACAGCACGGTGCTGCGGGGCGCCGGGCCACGGCGGCTTCCGGGCGTACCGTGCAGCAGGAACACGGGTCTGCCCAGCGGGTGCCCCCGGCTCTCCACGGCGAGCCGGCGGCCGTCCGGGGTGCGGATCACCTTGTGCAAGAGGCGCCTCCCGTACGTCCGTCCGCGGCCGTGACGGGGTCAGTATGGGCGCGCGCCGGACATCCGGTACAGACCCGTGAACGGCCCGGGGGTCAGCCGAGCCGGGGGATCTCGATCGCCGGGCAGCGGTCCATCACCATGTCGAGCCCCGCCGCCCGCGTCCGCTCGAACGCCGCGTCGTCGATCACCCCGAGCTGGAACCAGACCGCCTTGGCGCCCGCCGCGACGGCCTGGTCGGCCACGTCCCCGGCCAGGTCGCTGTTGACGAACACATCGACCACGTCGACCTTGAACGGGATCGCGTCCAGCGACGCGTACCCCTGCTCCCCGTGGACCGTCTCCGCCTTGGGGTGCACGGGCACGATCCGCTTCCCGAACCGCTGGAGCACCCGTGCCACTCCGTACGCCGCGCGCCGCTCGTTGGACGACAGACCCACGACGGCCCAGGTGTCCCCGGTCTCCGTCAGGATCCTGCGGACCGTCTCCTGCTCGCTGTTCACTCCGTGCCTCCCACGGACCACCGGTCCGTCAGTCGATCTCCTTTCCCTGCGAACGAGCGGGCCCCTGCGGGAATTCCCGTTCGTCGGGCACGGTGGCCACGGCCAGTACGTTGCCCTCGCTGATGTATCCGTCGGGGCCGTCGAGCGGGTGGTCCGGCCCGTCCGGGTCCGCGTAGCGCCGCCACTCCTGGCTCAGGCCCAGCTCCAGGGCCTGGGCGGCGAGCTGGGCGCAGGTCGGCGCGTAGAACGACCGCGCCCGCTCGGACAGCGGCGCGAAGTGCTCGATGAGCACCGTGCGCTGACGCACCTCGGTCAGCCCCGCCGCCTTGAGATGGCGGTACAGATCGCGGGTGCGCAGCAACTGCGCGGCATAGCCGGGCGTCCGCCCGGCCGCCCGGAAGAAGTCCGCGAACAGATACGGGTCGGTGGGGCGGGCCGTGATCAGATGCGCGTCCAGGTCCTTCACCGCGACCGTGCCGCCCGGCCTGACGACCCGCCGCAGCTCCCGCAGCGCGCGGGCCAACTCGTCGTCGTCGAGGTACTGGACGGTGTTGGCGCACCACACCGCGTCGAACGTGTCGTCCGGGTAGGGCAGTTCGAGCAGATCGGCCCGGCGCACCTCCACCGGGCAGCCGGGCGCCCAGCGGGCCAGCCGTCCGGTTGCCAGCGCCGCGTTCTCCTCGGCCAGGTCCACCGCTGTGACCCGCCCGCCCGGGCCGACCAGCTCGGCCAGCCACGGCAGGAAGTCCCCGCCGCCGCATCCGGCGTCCAGGACGTGCGCGCCCGGCCCGATGCCGGCCTGGCCCAGCAGTTCCAGATAGGCGTCCCGGCAGGCGTCGAAGTGGGCGTCGACGATGGTGTGGTGGGTGAAGCCGAGCCCGGTGGAGGTGGTGAAGCCCCAGGCCCGGTGGTCGTCGGTGAGCATCAGCGCGCCCCCCGTCCGCTCGGGTCCGGCCGCGAGCTCGGCCAGCAGGGCGTCCAGTTCGGCCTGGGTCGCCTTCGGTGTCTCCAGCGGCGGCAGATGTCCCGTGCGCGGCAGGACGGCCACCCGGCCCCGGGGCAGGGCCCCGGCCATGGTGCGGGCGTCGGCCACCGACACCAGCTCGTCCTCCTCGCCCACGACCACCACCGCCGGTATGTCGGCGTCCCGCAGCACGTCCAGGGCGTCCCCGCGCGCCCCGATCGCCCGCTGGGCCCATATCAGGGAGGCGGGCGCGGCCCCGGCGACGACGGCGCGCACCCCGGCCAGGACCTCCGGGCGCTCGGCCCGGGTGGTGGCGCCCACCAGCCGGGCCGCCGTCGCGTCGATGACCGCCGGGCCCTTCACCGGGTCCGCCATGACGGCGACGAAACCCTCCCGGGCCGCCCGCGCGGCCTCGTCGTCGGCCTCCGCCCGGGTCGAGATCAGGGCCAGCGCCAGGGCGCGGCCCGGGTGGCGGCGCAGGAACTCCATCGCCACATAGCCGCCCATCGACACCCCGGCCAGCACCGCGCGCCCGATGCCGCGCCGGTCCAGCTCGCGTGCCACGTCGTCCGCCACGACGTCCAGCGACGGCGGTGCGTCGCCGAGCGGGGCGGCCCCGAAGCCCCGCTGGTCGGGGACGACGACCTGGTGCCCGCGCCGCTCCAGCTCGGCCCGCTGCGCCCGCCACATCGAGGAGTCGAGGGAGAGGGCGTGCAGCAGGACCACGGGCGGCCGGTCGGCCGTGCCGGCTCCGGTCATCGCGCACCGCTCCCGTTCTCGGCGTCCGCCACGAACCGGGCTATGTGCGCGGCCGGTTCGGGCTCGCGCAGCCAGGCCAGCGCCACCGGGGCGGGCGGCAGGTCGGAGATCGGGATCACGCGGATGTTCGGCGGCGTGATCGTCTCCAGGGACTGGAACGAGAGATGGACCGCGTCCGTGCCGGAGAGCGTGCCCATCAGCCCCTTCACCGTGCCCAGTTCGTAGGCCCGGCGGATGCGGCGGCCCCTGGGGGTGCGGGGCGGGACGACCTCGTCCCACACGGACTCGGGGAACGCGCCGGGACGGCGGAAGCCCTCGTACGCGGCGAGCTCCTCCACCGAGACGGAGTCGTGCGTGGCGAGCGGGTGGTGGGCGCCGACGAGCGCCGCGCGCGGGTCGTACGCCACCGGGCGGCTCACGGCCAGATCCGGCTCCCGCACCTCGTACTTGACGATCACCAGGTCCAGCTCCTTGGCGCGCAGCCCCCGGAACGGATCGGCCACGTCGTAACCGATCATGGCGACGTCGGACTCCGCGCGGCCCGCCGAGCGCACCACGGCGGCGGCGAGGTCGGGCGAGCCGTGGATGCCCAGCCGCACGGCGGGCGCGGAGGCGGTGGACGGGTCACTCATGGGGTGTCTCCTCGGTCAGTGCGGCATAGGCGCGCAGTTGATGGGGGTGGGCCCGGTCGACGTCGACGCGGAGCGCCGCGAACGGGATGTCCGCCCCGGCCAGGCTGGGGACGGACCGCAGGGTCAGCCGGTCTCCGGGGGCGACGAGACCGTCCAGAACCGCCTCGACCACCAGGTGGTTGAGGTGGACGAGCCCCAGGGGCAGGGGCACGCCGGACACCGCCACGTACACGTCGCGGTGGACCGGGGCCCGGGTGGGCCCGTCGTGCCGCGCGGGAACGGACGGCACGGTGACCGTCCCCGGCGGGCGGACCGGGAACGGGGCCGTGGACGTGAACAGTTTGAGCAGCCGGCGCAGCCCCGCCGTGCTCCCGGCCGGTGCGGGGGCGCACCAGCCGACCGACCCGTCCTCGGCCAGGTGGTCGAATGAGTAACGGCCCAGCAGGTTCCGCGGGTTCCCGGCCAGGTACACCGTTCGGGTGAATGAGCGGCGCCAGGCCGCGGCGGTCCCGGGCGGCAGGCCGAGGGCGAGGACGGCCGCCTCCCGCACCCAGGCCACGGGGTCCAGGTGGTGCACGACCGCCACCGCCTGCGCCGCGTCGGCGCCCGGCTCCGCGGCGACCGCCTCGCGCACCGCGAGCAGCGCGGCGAGGTCCGGTTCGCCCGCGGGGCGAACCAGTTCGGGCCGGGCCTCGCGCAGCCGGCGGACCGCCTCGGCGTGCAGCCGCCGCTGGGTCAGGGGCACAGGAACACCTCCGCGAGCAGATCCCGCGCCGGCGCGGCGCGGTGCCGGGCGAGCAGACCCGTGGTGAGCCGGTAGGGGTCCACGTACACGTGGTCGCGCCGGTGGACCGCGAGCCGCTCGGCGAGCGCCGGACCGGCCTCGGGCGGCGCCCCGGCCAGCAGGCGTTCGGCGCGCCGCAGACACTGGTGCAGCAGCTCGGGCCGGTGGGACTGCCCCTGCCCGGGACCGAGCGTGGCGATGAAGTAGAGCCGCATGCCGAGCCGTACCGCCGCCGGGTCGTGGTCGGCGTGGGCCGCGTCCAGCAGCGCGCCCGCGTCCAGGCCCCGCCACCCGCCCTCGCGCGCGGAGCGGATCTTGCCGTCGACGGGGACGCGCCCGACCGGGACCCGGTGCACCGAGGGGCCGAGCGGGGCGAGCACGCGGGCGAGGAGCTGGTAGTCGGGGTCGAGCTCGCGGTCGTAGAGGAAGACGACTTCGTCGAAGTCCGGTGCCAGGGGCAGGAGTTCGCGCAGGGCGCAGGCCAGGTAGTTGGGGCGGCCGTCGGCCGTGACGATCTGGCGCAGCGGCAGCCCGTGGCGGGTGAGGTCCAGGTAGACCGGTCCGCCGAGCTCGCGGTGGTCCAGACACAGCCCACGCGCGCGCAGCCGTTCCAGTGCCTCCTCCAGGCCGAGCCCCGGCGGCTGGTGGGCGAGCAGCCCGGGGTCGTGCAGCCCCAGCCGCCGGTAGTGCCCGCGCCACAGCCCGAGGACGCGGGTGGCCGCCGGATGCACCCAGCCGTGCCGCTCCACGGCTTCGGCGTACGGCCGCAGCGCCTCGGCCGGGGCCCGCTCGGGTGCCGCCCGGTGGCGTACGTACAGCGCCCCGATGTCGTCCTCGGACAGCTGCGAGTAGTCCGCGTCGCCGTGCGTGCGGTCCAGGAACTCCCAGAAGGCGAGGGTCTGTTCGGTGAGGTGGTACGTGGTGTGGCTGAAGCGGTAGTCGACGTCGGCGAGACAGCCGGTGGCCCGGTACATCACGTCCGTCCAGAACAGCCCCTTGAGGTGGCTCGGGGTGAGCGGTTTCGACGGGGTGATGGTGATCGGGGCCAGCAGCACCCGGCGGCGTGCTCCGGCGGCCGACGGGGCCGGTGCGGCGGCGGAGGCCGCCAGGGCGGGGTAGGTCGTCACGGGCGCTCCCCTTCCGCCGCCGCCACGGCACGCACGAGTTCGTCGCGCGGCGGCGGCGCGGCGCCGGTGGCGACGGCGCCCTGCGGGGCCTGGGCGACCCGGTGCCGGAACTTCTCGTCCCCGAACACCTCGTCCGGCGTGGCCAGCCCCATGAGGACCCGGGTGAGGCCGCGCCACACCGTGCCGTCGTGCGCGGCGGTGGCACGCACGGCCTGGCCGGGGGCGGCGGGCGACAGCGGGCGCCGGTACACCATGGCGTTCCACCGGGCGATCCGCTCGCGGTCGGCGTCCGCCGCGTGCTCGTACCAGGGGCGCAGAAGCGTTTCGGCGAAGTCGGCCGCCGCGTCGCGCCACTGCTCGGCGGGCCGGGCGGCCAGCACGTCGGCCAGCCCGAACGCCTGGGCCAGCGCCAGGGACATCCCGCGGCCGAAGAGCGGATCGGTGACGCAGGCCGCGTCCCCCACCGGGAACAGGCCCGCCACCGGGGGGCGCAGGGCCGTGGCGCGCAGCGAGTTGGCCGGGCTGGTGATGACGTGGACGGCGGAGTGCGGCGCGCTCACGGACTCGTCCAGCCACTCGGTGAGGCCCGGAGTGGCACGGGCCGCCGCCGTGAAGGCGTCCGGGTCGCGCAGCCCGGCGAGCGCGGGATCGCCCGGCAGCGTGCCCAGGGCGATCGAGAAGGTGCCGGCGTCGGCCGGGTGCAGCACGCCCGCGTAGTGGTCCCAGATGTCCCCGGCCGCATGGCCGCGGTTGAGCGGGCCGGGCAGCGAGCCGCTCCGCAGCCGGTAGAACCGGCTGAAGCCGCGCAGCCCCGACGGGCTCGTCTCGTCGGCCTCGACCGGGATCCCGGCCTCGGTCAGCCAGCCCCGGGCCGCCGCGCGGCGGCCGGTGGCGTCCACGACCACATCGGCGGCCAGATGGGCGCCGTCGGTCGTCACGACGCCGCGCACGGCCCGCCCGTCCGGGCCGAGCCGCAGCCCGCGCACCGTGGTGCCGTGCCGGATGTCCACCTGGGGCAGGGCCGCGACCGCGCGGTACAGCACCATTTCGAGCGTGGTGCGGCGGCAGCCGAGCGCCACCAGGTCGTCATCACCCACCTCGCGCGCGCGGTCGGTCGCACCCTGCGGCAACGCGCGCGTGAGGTCGAACAGCGGGGCGCCGGAGGCGACCAGCCGCTCCAGGACCTCGGGCGCGCGCTTGCGCAGGGTGCGCACGCCGAGCGAGGTCAGGGTGTGCGAGTGCTGGGCCTGCGGCACGGTCGGCCGCTGCCAGCGGTTGTGGAGGTCGCACATCGCGCCGCGGGGCGGCGGCGCGGAGCGCTCCAGGACCACCACCTGCCGTCCGGTCCCGGCGAGGGCGAGCGCGGCGGCCAGACCCGCGACGCTGCCTCCCACGACCAGCGCTGCGGGCATCTCAGCGCCGCCGACCGTGGATGAAGAACACCCGGCGGACGTTCGCCACGTGGCGCGGCGGCACGGGGTCGGGCCAGCGGCCGAAGTCGGCGCCCGGCTCCCCGGGCTGGACGGCCTCGACGGAGAAGCCCAGCGCGTCGAAGAGCGCCTCGGGCTCGTCGGTCCCGAAGAGCCACGGGCAGCCCCAGCCCGCGAAGACGTCCAGCAGCCCCCGCATCTCGGGGAGTGTCAGGGCGGCGCTGTTGACGAGGTCGGCGGCGATGCGGCTGCCGGGCGCGGAGATCGCGGCGACGCGTTCCAGGATGCGGTGGGTGTCCTGCTCGGGGATGTAGTAGAGCAGCCCCTCCAGCAGCCAGGTGGAGGGCAGTGAGGGGTCGTACCCGGCCGCGATGAGGTCGTTCTCCCAGTCGGGGGAGGTGAGGTCGACGGCGACCGTGCGGTGGTCGGTACGGGGCTCGACGCCCCCCAGCCGCTCCGCCTTGTGGGCGAGCACGGCCGGGCGGTCGACCTCGTAGTAGCGCAGCCCCTCGGGCCAGTCGAGCCGGTACGCGCGCGAGTCCATGCCGGCCGGTGCCAGCACGATCTGGTGCATCCCGGGCTCGCGCGCGGCCTCCTGGAGGTAGTCGTCGAAGTACCGGGTGCGGATGGCGTTGTAGTCCGGGGTGCTGGGGAGCGTACGGGCCGAGTCCGCGGGGAACGTCGCCGACCGGATCTCCGCCAGCAGGTCGGGGCCGATGTCGCCGCAGAGCGCGTCCGCGTGGGGATCCTGGTAGATGCGGTCGGGCCGACGCGTCTCGGCCGCCCGCAGGGCGGCGGTGAGCAGAGCGGTGCGTTCGACTGCGTCGAGCGGTGCGGTCACGGCGTTCGTGTCTCCTTCGGTCGGATGTGTACGGGTGGGGACGGGGGCGCCCGCGGCCGGGTAGGGATGGTCGCGGCGCGGGCTGCCCCGGGGGCGCGCCGGTCAGGCGTCGGCCCCTTCGGTCAGCTGCTGCCACTGACGGGCGTCCTGGCGGAAGAGGCGGTCCTTCACCTGGGTGGGGCGGACCCCGGTGGCGACGGTCGTCTGCCAGTCGCGCAGGAAGGCGTCGGGGTGCAGATGGCGCAGGGCGGGAGAGCCGAGGCGTCGCTCCACGCGCGCGTGGAGGTAGCCGGGCGACTCCTCGCCCAGGGCCCGGTCGAGGTCGGCCAGGAACCGGCGGTCCTCGTCGTAGCTCCAGGGGGTGGGGGAGGCGAGGGCGAACTCGTACGCGGGGGTGCCCGTCGCGTCCGGGCGCACCCGGCAGGCCACGTTGCGCAGTTCGAGACCGCTCGCGGCCAGCGCGGCCGTGAGGGCGCGGACGGTCTGGGCGTCGCGCAGCCGCTCCCCGACGGCGTCGCTGAGCGAGCCGCGCCCCGCGTACTGGAGGCGGGGCACTCCGTCGCGGTGGTCCAGTACGCGGGCCACGTCGCCCCCGGCGTAGCGGTAGAGGCCGCCGATGTGGCTGAAGACCACGTGGTAGTCGCGCCCCGGTTCGAGCTCGTCGGGCCGCAGGGTAGCGCTGTGCGCGGTGAGTTCCGCGTCGGCGTCGACGAACTCGTAGAGGGCCGCGGTGGCCACCAGGCTGCCCGCCGTCGGGTGGCGGTCCAGCGGGACGGCCAGGGGGCCTTCGGAGGCCGCCACGGGGGCGGGCAGCAGGGTGACGCCCGCCCCGAACTCCTCGCGCAGCCGGGGCAGGTAGAGCGAGGCGAGACCGGTGGTCCAGCAGAACAGGGCGCGCATGCGGGGCCAGACGTGGGCCGGACGCACGGTGCCGTGGCGGCGGGCCAGCTCGGCGAGCTCCACCGCGCGCCGCGGGTTGGGCGCGGTGTGCGGATGGCCCGCCAGGGTGCCGTCGCGGACGTCCTGGACGATCCGGGGCCACCACTGGTTCAGCTGGTACGGCAGGGCGGCGACCATGGCGGGGTTGATGCCGATGACGCAGCGCACGTCGCTCTCGACGGCCATCCGCAGCCGCAGGTACATCTTCTCCAGGTGGTCGCCCGGGTCGACCGGGACGGGCAGCACGGCCCAGGGCGCGCCGGTGCCGGGCTCGGCCGAGAGCGGTTCGCCGAAGGTGGTCCCGAGGTCGGCCTGGCTGGCGCCGACGTGCGGGTGGCCGGAGGCGGTGACCGGGGGAGCGGCGATCGGGTCGTGCTTGAGGTTGAGCACCGCGTCCGGACTCGCCAGCACGTCGGGGAAGTGCTCGATCAGCGGCGCCCAGGCGGCGAAGTAGAAGGGGAAGAACGTGGTCCGCATGAACCCCGGCGTGACCGGGATCTTCTTGTGGGCGCCGGTGGTCCCGCTGCTGGTGAAGAAGACCTCGGGCCGGTCGGCGCTCAGCACGTTCGCCTCCCCGGCCGCCGCCCGCTCGATCCACGGCGCGAGCGCGCCGTAGTCCCGGATCGGCACCGCCGCGCGGAACTCCTCCAGGGTCCTGATCCGGCCGAACCCGTGCTCGCGCCCGAAGGCGGTGCCGGCGTTGAACGACAGCAGCGCCTCCAGGACCCGCCGCTGCGCACCCGCCGCGTCCGCGCAGGCGTCCCGCAGCACCGCGCGCTCGTGGAAGACGCGCTCGCGGTAGCGGGCGAGCCGCTCCGGGTCGGCCCAGGAGCCGACGCCCTCGCGCTGCTCAGACGTAGTCATGACGCACCACCTCCCGTACGGCCTCGGCGGTGCGCTCGGGGGAGTCCTGCTGCTCGACGACGGTCACCGGGAGGTGGCGGACCTCGTCCCGCATCAGCTTCTCCAGGTCGCTCTGGTAGCGCTCGAAGGAGGCGCGGTCGGGCTGTTCGCCGTAGTGCTCCAGACGGTTCAGCCGGGTCCCGTGGCGGCTGCGGCGCCACGCCTCGTGCGGCGAGACCTTCAGGTAGACGACGTGGCGCGGCTGGGGGAACGAGCGCCACCAGTCGTACATGGGGTTGTCGCGCACTCCGGCCAGCCGGCACTTCGCGAGGATCTTGTAGTAGTACGAGTCGACCAGTACGGGCCGCTCCCCGGCGGTGTCCGCGGCGGTCAGGAGCTGGTCGCGCAGGTGGACCACGGCCGTCTGGAACATGCTGGCCATGAAGTCCGGCGAGTAGGCCCCGTCCGGCAGGGCCACGTCCTTGACCACGTCGCGCCGCAGCCTGCCGATCAGCGAGTGCCGGGCGGCCAGGAAGCGGTCGTCGACCGAGACGACCGGCAGTGGCTCCGGATCGTTCGCGAGCCGGGTGATCGCCGATGACTTTCCCGCGTAATCGCCCCCGAGAAGGACAGAAAATAATGGAACAATCGATGACATATCGGGGCAGCTCCTTATGGATCGGCGCACTCTCTGCTGTGGCACGACTCCTCAGAGGGAGCGTGCATGCGGCGGCTATAGGGAGAGTTGAGGATCAAGGGGGAGTACGTGCGGAGGTCCACCCTCCGTCCATCGGACAGGCATACCCGGACCACCGCATAGGGTGGTCGTATGCAGGAGCAGTACCGGACGATCGCCCGCGAGGGCGTGCACGAGACCGAGATCAACCGATCCCGGTTCCTCTGCGCGCTCGCCCCCGCCGCCACCGAACAGGAGGCACAGGACTTCATCGCGCGCGTGCGCAAGGAGCACCCGACGGCGACCCACAACTGCTTCGCGTACGTGATCGGCGCCGACGCCGCCGTGCAGAAGGCCAGCGACGACGGCGAGCCCGGCGGCACCGCGGGCGTCCCGATGCTCCAGATGCTCACCCGCCGCGAGGTGCGCTACGCCGTCGCCGTCGTCACCCGCTACTACGGCGGGGTCAAGCTCGGCGCGGGCGGTCTGATCCGCGCCTACGGAGGCGTGGTCGGCGAAGCCCTCGACGCCCTCGGCACCGTGGTGCGCCGCCGCTACCGGCTGGCCACCGTCACCGTCGACCACCAGCGCGCCGGCAAGCTGGAGAACGACCTGCGGGCCACCGGCCGCGCCGTGCGCGAGGTGCGCTACGCCGAAGCCGTCACGATCGAGATCGGCGTCCCCGAGGCGGACGTCGCCGCGCTGCGCGCCTGGCTCGCGGACGTCACCGCGGGCACCGCGACGCTGGAGCTCGGCGGAGAGGCGTACGGCACCGCGTGAGCCCTGTGAACCGTACCGGTGAGGCAGTTGCCGCCCGGGATGTCCGACCCCACCGATACCCTCGGGGATCATGAGGCTCCTGCACACGTCGGACTGGCACCTGGGACGGTCGTTCCACCGGGTGAGCCTGCTCGACGCCCAGGCCGCGTTCCTCGACCACCTGGTGGCGACGGTGCGCGAGCGCGACGTGGACGCGGTCCTGGTGGCCGGTGACGTCTACGACCGGGCCGTGCCGCCGCTCGCGGCCGTGGAGCTCTTCGACCGCGCCATCCACCGCCTCGCCGAGGCGGACGTGCCGACCGTGATGATCTCCGGGAACCACGACTCGGCCCGACGGCTCGGCGTCGGCGCCGGCCTCATCGAGCGCGCGGGCATCCACCTGCGCACCGACCCGGCGGGCTGCGCCACGCCCGTGCTGCTCTCCGACGCCCACGGAGAGGTGGCCTTCTACGGACTTCCCTACCTCGAACCGGCCCTGGTCCGCGACGAGTTCAAGACCGCCAAGGCCGGACACGAGCAGGTGCTGGGCGCTGCCATGGACCGCGTCCGGGCGGACCTCGCCGCACGCGCGCCGGGCACCCGCTCCGTCGTCCTCGCCCACGCCTTCGTGGCGGGCGGCGAGCCCAGCGACAGCGAGCGCGACATCACCATCGGCGGAGTGGCCGCCGTGCCCGCCGGAGTCTTCGACGGCGTCGACTACGTGGCGCTGGGCCATCTGCACGGCAGCCAGGCCCTCACCGGACGCGTCCGCTACTCCGGCTCCCCGCTGGCGTACTCGTTCTCCGAGACGGCCCACCGCAAGTCCATGTGGCTGATCGACCTGGCCGCCGACGGCGGGATCGACGCCGAGCGGCTCGACTGCCCCGTCCCGCGCCCGCTCGCCCGCATCCGCGGCCCCCTCGCCACCCTGCTCGACGACCCGGCCCTGGAGCGCCACGAGGACGCCTGGGTCGAGGCCACCCTCACCGACCCGGTGCGCCCCGACGACGCGATGGCCCGCCTGGCCGTCCGCTTCCCGCACACCCTCAGCCTGGTCTTCGAGCCGGACCGCGCCCCCGAGGACCCCCTCGCCTCGTACGCGCGACGCCTCCAGGGCCGCACCGACCAGGAGATCGCGGAGGACTTCGTGGCCCACGTGCGCGGCGGCACCGGCCCCGACGAGCGGGAGCGCACGGTGCTGCGCGCCGCCTTCGACGACGTACGGGTGGAGACCGCGCTCACCGACGACCACGCGCGCGCGGGCGCCGGACCGGGGGCGGCCCGATGAGGCTGCACCGGCTGCGCGTCACCGCCTTCGGCCCGTTCGGCACCACCCAGGAAGTCGACTTCGACGAACTGAGCGGCGCCGGGCTGTTCCTGCTCCACGGCGCCACCGGCGCGGGCAAGACCTCCGTCCTCGACGCCGTCTGCTACGCGCTGTACGGAGCGGTGCCCGGCGCCCGGCAGAGCCCCGGCGCCCCCCTGCGCAGCGACCACGCGGCCCCCGACACGGTCACCGAGGTCCTGCTGGACCTCACTGTCGGCGGGCGGCGCCTGGAGATCACCCGGCGGCCCCAGCAGCACCGCCCCAAGAAGCGCGGCAGCGGCTTCACCACGGACAAGGCGCAGACCTGGCTGCGCGAGTACGACCCGGACAGCGCCTCCTGGCAGGGGCTGAGCCGCTCCCACCAGGAGGCGGGGGAGGAGATCGGGCAGCTCCTCGGCATGAGCCGGGAGCAGTTCTGCCAGGTCGTCCTGCTGCCGCAGGGGGACTTCGCGAAGTTCCTGCGCTCCGACGCCGAGGCGCGCGGCCGGCTGCTGGGGCGCCTCTTCGACACCGGCCGCTTCGCCGCCGTCGAGGACCGCCTCGCCGAGCTGCGCCGCGCGGCCGAACAGCAGGTGCGGGCCGGGGACGAGCGCCTCCTCGCCCTCGCCCAGCGCATCGCGCAGGCCGCCGGGGACGGCGCCGACGCGCGCGCCCTGCCGCTGCCCGACGCCCGCCCCGGCGAGCCCGGCCTCGCCGAAGCCGTCCTGGCTTGGGCGGCCGTCGCCCGCGCCGGGGCCCGCGAAGGGCTCGACATCGCCGGATGCGCGCTGGCCGCGGCCGAGAGCCGCCAGGCCGCGGCCCGTATCGCCCTGGACGACGAGCGCCGGCTGGCCGAGCTCCAGCGCCGGTACGCCGAGGCCCGCCGCCGCGCCGACGAGCTGGCCGCCGCCGCGCCCCGCCGCGCCGAGGCCCAGGAGCGCCTCGACCGCGCCCGCAAGGCCGATCTGGTGGCCCCCAGCCTCGCCCTGCACGCCGAGACCGAGCGGGAGCACCGCGCGGCCACCGCGGCCCGCCAGCGCACCGCCGCCCAGCTGCCCCCGGACCTCGCGGAGGCCGGTGCCGAGCAACTCGCCGCCCTGGAGCGGCAGATGCGCCAGGACCTGGGCGCGCTCGACGCCGCCCGCCGGGCCGAGGCCCGCAGTGCCGCGATCACCGCCGAGCGCGCGGCCCTGGACCGCGAGGCCAGGGCCGACGAGCAGCTGCTCCTGGACGCGGCCGGATGGCTCGCCTCCTGGGACACCGACCGGCCGCGCCACGAGGAGCGGATCGAGCAGGCCCATCTCGCGGCCACGCGCGCGGAGCAGCTGGCGGGACGGCTCGACCCGGCCCGGCGCAGGCTCACGGCGGCCCGCGAGCGCGACGACCTGCTGGCACGGGTGGCCGCCGCCGAGGCACGGCAGGGCTCCGCGCGCGAGCGGGCCAACCAGGCCCATGAGGACTGGCTCGCCCTGCGCGAGGAGCGGTTGCGCGGCATCGCGGCGGAGCTGGCCGCCGGGCTGCGCGACGGCGAGGCGTGCGCGGTGTGCGGCTCCGCCGAGCACCCCGCCCCCGCGCGCGCGGCGGACGGACACGTGGACCGCGCGACCGAGGACGCCGCCCACGAGGTGTACCGGCGGGCCGAGACGGACCGCTCCGGCGCCGAGCGCGCGCTGGCCTCGGTACGCGAGCGGTTCGCGGCCACGCGCGCGGAGGCGGGCGCGGAGACCGTGGTGGAACTCGACGCCCAGGTCCGCGCGTTGGACGCCGAGTACGGCGAGGCGCGGGCGCTGGCCGCCGGGCTGCACGGCGCGCGCGAGGCGTTCGCGCGCGCCGAGCGCGAGCACGCGCGCCGGGTGGCCGAGCAGCGGGAAGCGGAGAACCGCGTCTCGGCCCGGGACGCCCGGCGCGAGGAGATCGACCGCGAACAGGGCGCCTTGGAGCGGGAGTTGGCGGTGGCCCGGGGCGGGGCGGGCACGGTCGCCGAGCAGGCCGCGCTCCTGGAGCACCGGGCCGGTCTGCTGGCCGGGGCCGCCGCGGCCGTGCGCGAGGTCGAGGCCAGCGCCCAGCGCCTCAAGGACGCCGACGGACGGCTCTCCGAAGCGGCCTTCCGGGCCGGATTCGAGACGCCCGGCGCCGCGAGCGCCGCATTCCTGGAGGAGCGCGCCCGGCGCGAGCTCCAGCACCGGCTGGACGACTGGCAGCGCGAGGAGGCGGCGGTCGCCGACCGGCTCGCCGAGTCCGCCGCTGCCGAGGCGTCGCAGCGCCCGGCGGCCCGCACCGAGGAGGCCGAGGCCGTCCACGCGCGCGTGGAGCGCGCGTTGCGCGAGGCCGCGTCGCAGCGCAACGGCGCGCGCGCCCGCTGCGACGAGCTGGGCCGGCTGGGGCGGGCTGCGGCCGAGGAGACCCGCCGCATCGGCCCGCTGCGCGAGGAGTACGACCGGGTGGCCCGCCTGGCCGCGCTCACCGCGGGCACCTCCGCCGACAACGAACGCAAGATGCGTCTGGAGTCGTACGTGCTGGCGGCGCGGCTTGAGCAGGTGGCCGCCGCGGCGACGGCCCGGCTGAGCCGGATGTCCGGCGGGCGCTACACCCTGGTGCACTCCGACGCCCGGGGCGGCCGGGGCCGTTCGGGCCTCGGGCTGCACGTCGTGGACGCCTGGACGGGCCGCGAACGGGACACCGCGACGCTCTCCGGCGGCGAGACCTTCTTCGCCTCGCTGGCGCTCGCCCTCGGACTGGCCGACGTGGTCACCGACGAGGCCGGGGGAGTCCGGCTGGACACCCTCTTCATCGACGAGGGCTTCGGCAGCCTCGACGACCAGGCCCTGGACGAGGTCCTGGACGTACTGGACTCACTGCGCGAGCGGGACCGCAGCGTCGGCATCGTCAGCCATGTAGGGGACCTGCGCCGCCGCATACCGGCCCAGCTGGAGGTCGTGAAGGAGCGGAACGGGTCCCGGGTGCGGCACCGCACGGCGTCGGCTCCCGGCTGAGTCTTGAAGGCCGGGATGCGCCCAGTAGCCCCCACGTCTTCTCCCGTCACAGGCGCCTGGCGTCCAACGGAGACGCCGGGCAGGCCCGAGTCACTGCCCCGGATCAGGCAGGCTCCACCAGTCCCCGAACCGCGAACCTGTCCGATGGGCGACGCGGCCATTGGTGCATTCCCGTCCGAGCCCGACGGCGGGCCCAAAAGTCCTTTCATGTAGGGCCCAAAGTCCCTGTCCGGCAGGACCTTTGGCGGACGGTGGGGCAGGGGTGGGCTCAGAGAATGTGTTCCTGACCATCTTGTCGATCATCACCGGCCCCGACCGCTCTCGTCCGAACCGGTGGAACGATCGACGACCCTCCTGAAGTTCTGCTTCAGTCCCTGAAAGCGAAACGTTCCTCCATGACGGACCAGTACCCCCAGCAGCCCGCCATGCCCGGTCAGCCCCATGGCTACGGCGCCCCGCAGGGAGGTATGCCGCCCGCCCCCACTCCGTACGGTTACGACCGGTACGGGCGCCCGTACTCCGAGAAGTCGAAGATCGTCGCCGGTGTACTCCAGCTGTTCCTCGGTACGTTCGGTATCGGACGGTTCTACACCGGACACACCGGGATGGCGCTGGCTCAGCTGTTCACCTGTGGTGGTCTCGGTATCTGGGCGCTCATCGACGGAATTCTGCTGCTCGTGACCGACAAGACGGACTCCGAGGGTCGCGTCCTGCGTGACTGAGGCCCGGGGGCGCGGCGGCAGGAGCGGCTTGCCCGTCGCCCTGTTTCCCGTATGGGTCACGCTCGCCGGAGCCGTCGGTCTTGCGTATCTGTACGGGCACGATCCCCGCGACCCGGCGCAGTTGCTGCCGAAATGTGTGTTCCACCTGGTGACTGGGTGGAACTGCCCGGCCTGCGGCGGCACTCGGATGACATACGCCCTGCTGCACGGTGATATGGCGGGGGCTTTCGAGGCCAATCCCGTGCTGCTTGCCGCACTCCCCTTCGCGGGGCTCGCCCACGGGCGCTGGATGGTGGCCGGGCTGCGTGGGGAGCGGTACCGGGTGGCTCTTCGGCGGCGGGGCGTCGTCCTTGTCGTCGCGAGCGCGGTCGTGTGGACCGTCGTGCGGAATCTGGCCGGGCGGTGAGGTTCCGGCAGGCTTGCCGGGCTGCCGCCCCTCGACCTCGGGGGATTCGGCGGGGGATTCAGCGGCTTGTCGACCGCCGCGGCAGCGGCGACGAGTAGACCACGCTGGTCGTCACCGACCCCAGGGCGCCGATCTTTCCGGAGATCTCCTCCAGGTGGCTCATCGACCGCGCCGCCACCTTGATCACGAAGCAGTCGTCGCCCGTGACGTGGTGTGCCTCCATGATCTCGGAGGTCGCCTCCAGCAGGTCGTGGAACGGCTTGTAGTTGCCGTTGGGGTACCGCAGCCGTACGAAGGCGAGGATGCCGCGGCCCAGCCGCTCCTGGTTGACGACCGCCGTGTAGCCCGAGATCACCCCCGCCTCCTCCAGGCGCCGCACCCGCTCGGTGACGGCGCTCGGGGACATCGCGACGGCGCGGGCCAGTTCGGCGAAGGTGGCGCGGCCGTCCTGCTGGAGGGCGTCCAGGATGCGCCAGTCGGTGGCGTCCGGGGAATACTCGGTCATGGGTGCCAGACAACAGTGGATTCCCCGGCGAATCAAGAGATCTTCCGGGGATCGGACCTTCTCGCCGATGATCCAGAACCGTAGATTTCTGGCCATGACAACAACGCAGCTCGCCCCCGCCGCCAACCCCGTCCTGCGCGTGGCTCCCGCCGCTCCCGCCGACGCCGCCGCCTACTTCCGCGCCAGCCTGGTCTTCCACGCCGATGTCTCCGACGTGGCGGGCGCCCTGGCCGCCGGGGGCGACCCGGGCTTCGTCGTCCTGGACTCGCGCTCCACCGAGGCGTGGGACCAGGGCCACGTGCCGGGCGCGGTGCACCTGCCGACCGCGCTCATCGCCGAGCAGGCCGAGCAGTTGCTCGACCGTTCCGTTCCGGTCGTCACCTACTGCTGGGGCCCCGGCTGCAACGGTGGCACCCGCGCCGCCCTCGCCCTGGCCGAACTCGGCTACCAGGTCAAGGAGATGCTCGGCGGCTTCGAGTACTGGGTGCGCGAGGGCTTCGAGTTCGAGACCTGGGAGGGCCGCGACAAGCGCGAGGCCGACCCGCTGACTGCCCCGGTCGGCGCGGAGCACTGCGGCTGCTGATGCCCCCGGGGTGGTGGGACGGGCTGCCCACCACCCCGGTGCGCCCCGTGCGCCCCGCGCACGCGGTGTGCCCGGTACGCCCCGTGCACCCGGCGCCTCAGAGCTTGGACAGCTCGTCCACCAGGTCGTCCAGGCCCAGCGGCCCCTGGGAGAGGGCGGCCATGTGCCAGGCGCGGGCGTCGAACGCGTCGCCGTGGTGCTTCTTGGCGTTCTCCCGGCCCAGCAGCCAGGCACGCTCGCCCAGCTTGTAGCCGATCGCCTGGGCGGGCACGGAGAGGTACCGGGTGAGTTCGCTCTCCACGAAGTCCGCCGGCCGTCCGCTGTGGTCGCCGAAGAACTCCTGCGCCAGCTCGGGCGTCCACCGCTCGCCGGGGTGGAACGGCGAGTGGTCGGGGATCGCGAGCTCCAGATGCATGCCGATGTCGACGATGACCCGGCAGGCCCGCATCATCTGCGCGTCCAGATAGCCCAGCCGCCGCTCGGCGTCCGGCAGGAAGCCCAGCTCGTCCATCAGCCGCTCGGCGTAGAGCGCCCAGCCCTCGGCGTTGGCGCTGACCGTGCCGATCGTCGCCTGGTAGCGGGAGAGCCGGTCGGCGACGTGGCGCCACTGCGCGATCTGCAGATGGTGGCCGGGAACGCCCTCGTGGTACCAGGTGGACACCAGGTCGTACACCGGGAAGCGGGTCTCGCCCATCGTCGGCAGCCAGGTGCGGCCGGGGCGCGAGAAGTCCTCCGAGGGGCCGGTGTAGTAGGGGGCGGCGGCGCTGCCGGGCGGCGCGATGTGCGACTCCACCTTCCGTACCCGCTCGGCGAGTTCGAAGTGGGTGCCGTCCAGGGCGTCGATCGCCTCGTCCATCAGCGCCTGGAGCCAGTCGCGGACCTCGTCCACGCCCTCGATGTGCGCCCCGTGCTCGTCCAGATGGGCCAGCGCCTCCCAGGGCCCGGCGCCGGGCAGGATCTTCTCGGCCTCGCCGCGCATCTCGCCGAGGATGCGGTGGTACTCGGACCAGCCGTACGCGTACGCCTCGTCCAGGTCGAGCGTCGTGCCGTTGAAGTACCGCACCCAGCGCGCGTACCGCTCGCGGCCCACGGTGTCGGGCGCGCCCGCGATGCCCGGCGCGTACACCTCGTCCAGCCAGGTGCGCAGCGCCACCAGCGCCTCGCCCGCGACGCCCGCCGCGGCGTCCAGCTCGGCGCGCAGGCCGTCCGGCCCGGGCACCACGAAGTCCTCGAACCAGTTGCGGTCCGTGCCGATCCACTCGGTGAGCTGGCCGACGAAGGTGGCCGTGGCGCGCGGCCCCGCGTACAGGCCGCGGTCGAGCCCCAGTTCAAGGGCGGCGCGGTAGCTTTCGAGCGCGGCCGGGACGGCGGTGAGCCGGGCCGCGACCGCCGCCCAGTCCTCCTCGTCGGCCACCGGCATCATGGTGAACACCTGTCGCACGGAATGCGCGGGGGAACGCAGGTTGCTGATGCAGCGCAGGCCCTCCTGGGCCTCGTGGACGGCGAGTTCCGAGGAGAGGCGCTCCCGCAGCAGTCTGGCGCAGCGCCGCTCGGAGTCGTCGTCCGCGCCGGGCTGCCGCTCCGCCTCGTCGAGCCGCGCGAGGGTCGCGCGGGCCAGCTCGGCCTGCGCCTCCTGCCCGGCCGGCGAGAAGTCCGGAAGCAGTCGGGCGCTCTTGCGGACGCCCAGATACGTACCGGTGATGGGGTCGAGTTCGATGAGTGCGTCGACATAGTCGTCGGCGACCTGACGAGGCAGCACGCTGCTGGAAGTGTCTGGCATGGACCACATATTCGTACGGGCGGAGCCTCCGCGTCACCCAGAGTCGACCTTCAGCCACCGGAGACGGAAGGGGAGGGAGGGGACGAAGCGGAAGTTGACGCCGGTGTCGACGGCGGGGGCAGCAGTGGCCCGCAGTCCCACTGCTGGAAGATCAACCGGGTCTCCACCCGGGCGACTTCGCGCCGTGAGGTGAACTCGTCGATGACCAGCCGCTGGAGGTCGGACGTGCCGGTCACGGCCACGTGGACCAGGTAGTCGTCCGGACCGGTGAGGTGGAACAGGGCCCGGGACTCCGGCAGCGCCCGGACCCGCTCGACGAACGGACCGATCAGTTCGCGCCGATGTGGGCGCACCTGGACGGAGAGGAGCGCTTCCAGGCCACGGCCCATTCTGGCCGGGTCGAGGCGCAGCTGGTGGCCCAGGATGACACCCGATCGGCGCAGCCGGGTCACCCGGTCCAGGCAGGTGGAGGGTGCCACCCCCACCTGTGCCGCGAGATCGCGGTAGGTGGTCCGGGCGTCGTTCTGCAGAAGGCGCAGAATGTCCAGATCCACCGGGTCCAGTGCGACAGAATCGGCCATTGGCCGAACGTAGCACGGACCTGGGCGCTCGTTTCCGGTCATGCGCTCACAGTGCCGCCATGGACTCCGACACGCAGGACCGCGCCCGGGCCGTACCCCTCGCCCTGGCCACCGAAGCCGTCCACGCCGGCCGCGAAGACCTCGCCGGCCTCGGCCTCCACGCGCCGCCCATCGATTTGTCGACGACCTACCCCTCCCACGACAGCGCGGCCGAGGCGGCCCGCATCGACGCCTTCGCGGCCACCGGGGCACTGCCCGACGGACCCCCGGTGTACGCACGCCTCGACAACCCCACCGTAGGCCGTTTTGAGACAGCCCTCGCACGGCTGGAAGGCGCCGAGAGCGCCGTCGCCTTCGCCAGCGGCATGGCCGCCCTCTCGGCGGTCCTGCTCGCCCGCGCCTCCACCGGCCTGCGGCACGTCGTCGCGGTCCGCCCCCTGTACGGGTGCAGCGACCACCTCCTGGACGCCGGACTGCTCGGTACGGAGGTGACCTGGGTGGATCCGGCGGGCATCGCCGACGCCCTGCGGCCCGACACCGGACTGGTGATCGTGGAGACCCCGGCCAACCCGACGCTGGCCGAGGTCGACGTCCGGGCCGTCGCCCACGCCTGCGGTTCGGTGCCGCTGCTGGTCGACAACACCTTCGCCACGCCCGTGCTCCAGCGGCCCCTCGCCGAGGGCGCCCGGATCGTGCTGCACAGCGCCACCAAGTACCTCGGCGGCCACGGCGACGTGATGGGCGGGGTCGTGGCCTGCGACGAAGTCTTCGCCCGGCAGCTGCGCCAGGTGCGGTTCGCCACCGGCGGGGTGCTGCATCCGCTCGCGGGCTATCTGCTGCTGCGCGGCCTGTCGACCCTGCCGGTACGCGTGCGTGCCGCCTCCGCGAGCGCCGCCGAGCTGGTGCGCAGACTGGCCGCGGACCCGCGCGTGGAGCGCGTGCACTACCCCTCGGTCGGCGGGGCGATGGTCGCCTTCGAGGTGTACGGCGACCCGCACGCCGTGATCTCCGGCGTCCGGCTCGTCACCCCGGCCGTCAGCCTCGGCAGCGTCGACAGCCTCATCCAGCACCCGGCCTCCATCAGCCACCGCATCGTGGCCGAGGGGGACCGCCGGTCCGCCGGGGTGAGCGACCGGTTGCTGCGCTTGTCGGTGGGGCTTGAGGACGTCGAGGACCTGTGGCGCGATCTGGACCGCGCGCTCAGTGCTCCGCCTGCTCGAACGACGGCCGCTCGAACGCCGGACGCGGTCCGGGTGTAGCGCCCGGTTCGGACGTGGTGGTCCGCTCGGCTGCCGAACGCCGCTCGCGCGCCGCGGTGCGGGTCTTGGGCAGCCGGGCGGTCACCACCAGCGTGCCCTCCTCGATCTGGTAGTCGAGCGGCAGGCCGAGGCCGCGCATCGCGGCCACCATCCCGGTGTTGGAGGACTGCGTCACCGCGTACACGCTGTCGCACCCCGCCTCCACCGCCAGCGCCACCAGCCGCTGGAGCAGCTCGGAGCCGATGCCCCGGCGCTGCCACTCGTCCTCGACGAGCAGGGCCACCTCGGTCTCGTCGCCGTCCCACAGCAGATGGCCGAGGCCGACGAGCCGCCCCGAGGCGGTCTGGACCGCGAGGGTGCGGCCGAAGCGGGGGCTGAGCAGGTGGTTGAGGTAGCGGTCGGCGTCGCCCAGCGGGCCGTGGTAGCGCAGCGACAGGGTGCGGTCCGAGCAGCGGTCGTGCATGGCCTTGGCCGCCTCGACGTCGTCCTGACCGGCCCGCCGTACGGTGATCTCGTTGCCCTCGGGCAAGGTGAGGACGTCCTGGCTGCGCGGGATGCGGGGGCCGAGCCGCGCGTCCAGTTCGACCAGGGCGCGGGCCCGGGCGAACTCGGTCGGGGTGAACGGCAGATGGGGCCGCTCCACCGCGATGACACCGCCGTGGGGATCGCGCAGCCGCATGGTGGTCGATTCGAGTACGCCCTCCACCGGGGCGCTCTCACCGGTCGGGCGTCCGGTGACGGAGACCGCGGGCAGTGAGTGGATGGTGCAGCGGCCCAGCAACTGGCGCAGTGCGAGCGGCAGTTCCGCGGCGTCGAGCGCGGTGCGGGTCGCCAGGCCCAGGACCCGGGTGGGGGCGTCCACCAGGTCGTGGGCGTCGGCGCGCTCCAGCCAGGTGTCGCCGCCGCCGGCCGCCGCGATTCCCCGGGTCAGCCGGGCGGCGGGGAGTTCGGCGGGCGCCCGCAGCAGGAACTCGTCGACGGTGCCCTCGGCCAGCGGGTGCGTCTGGAGTGTCAGTATGTCGACCCGGTCGTGGGCGAGCGCCGTGCACAGCGCCGCCAGGCTGCCCGGCTCGTCGCGCACCGTGGTCCGCATCCGCCACAGCGCGGTCTCCCGGGGTGCGGCGCCCGGCCCGGCGGCGCCGGCCGGGGCGGTACCGGCCGGCTCGTCGGCGGTCGCGGCCCCGGTGACCGCGCCGCTTCCGGCGGGGTCGGGTGCCGGGGGCGCATGGCTGTGCCGCCGCGCCCACCAGGTGTGGAACGCGGCGGTGGCCACCAGCGCGACCGCCGAGACGATCAGCAGGAAGGGGCCGCCGGGGCCGTGCGCGACCGTGTTCGCGACCATGTCGGCCACCGCCACGGCCGTGAAGAGCGCGGCGAGCTCGATCAGGTCCCGCCGCCAGTGGTGGCGGCGGGCGCTCTTGCGTGCGGTCGGTTCAGGCATCTCGGTCATGCCCTCACTGTGGCCGAACGGTGTTGCGTGATCGCGAACGCTTTGTGACTGATGAGTTAAGCGGGGATCTGTTACTTTTCTGGCCGTTTTCTACTGGTTGTGGCGCGGAATGTGCGCCTCCGGGGTGTCGTTCCGGTCGCTGTCCCCGGCCGCCCCGCCGCCCGCGGTCCGCCTCACTGACCCACGAGGCCCGGCCGCAGCACCTTGGTGAACAGGACCGAGCCGCCCTCGGCGCGCAGCCGTACCGTCAGCTCGCCGCTGCCGCCGTCGATCTCGATCTCACCGAAGTTCGGCGGGGTCTCCATCGGCGAGGCGTTGGCCTGCGCCGGAGCGTGGACGAAGACCTGGTCGGGCCCGAACGTGCCGTCCAGCTTGTTCGCCGGGAACCCGCCCGCCGCCAGCGGCCCCGACACGAACTCCCAGAACGGGGCGAAGTCCTTGAACGCCGCCCGCGCCGGGTCGTAGTGCTGGGCCGCCGTGTAGTGCACATCGGCGGTCAGCCAGAGCGTGCCGGTGATCCGCCGGTGCTTGATGAACCGCAGCAGCTCGGCGATCTGGAGCTCGCGGCCGAGCGGCGCGCCCGGGTCGCCCTGCGCCACGGCCTCGAAGTTCGTCGGCCCGTCCGTGACGACGAGGCCGAGCGGCATGTCGGCGGCGATCACCTTCCACACCGCGCGCGAGCGCGCCAGCTCCCGCTTCAGCCACTCCAGCTGCTCCGCCCCCAGGATGCCCACGGTGTCGTCGGCCTGCCGGCCGGGGGAGTTGGCGTCGCGGTACGTACGCATGTCGAGCACGAACACATCGAGCAGCGGACCGTGCCGTACCACCCGCTGCACCCGCCCCTCCCGGCCGCCGGGCCGCAGCGTGGAGATCGGGAAGTACTCGCTGAACGCGCGCATCGACCGCGCCGCCAGCACGTCGATGTTCTTCTCCGTGTAGCGGGCGTCGTCGAGGATCTGCCCGGGATACCAATTATTTCGGACCTCGTGGTCGTCCCACTGGACGATCGACGGCACCTGCGCGTTGAACCGCCGTACGTTGTCGTCGAGCAGGTTGTAGCGGAAGTTGCCCCGGTACTCGTCGAGCGTCTCGGCGACCTTCGACTTCTCCACCGTCGTCACGTTCCGCCAGATCCGGCCGTCCGGCAGCGTCACGCTGGGCAGGATCACGCCGTCGGCGTAGATGTTGTCGCCGCTGGAGAGGAAGAAGTCCGGGTCGAGGCGGCGCATCTCGTCGTAGACCGTGAAACCGCCGAGGTCCGGGTTGATGCCCCAGCCCTGCCCGGCGATGTCCCCGGACCACAGGAAGCGTACGTCCCGGTGGCGCGAGGCGGGCGCGGTGCGGAAGGTGCCGTACACCGGCCTGCCGGTGCGGCGCGGGTCGTCGGGGTCGGCGAGGGTGACCCGGTAGTGGATCTGCTCGCCCGGCGGGAGCCCGCGCAGCTGGGTCGTACCGGTGAAGTCGGTGCCGGGCCCCAGGAGCGGCCCCCGCCAGGTGCGGGCGCGGCGGAACGATTCGGTGGCCGAGGTCTCCACCGTCATCCGGGCGGGTCGGTCCGACCGGGCCCAGATGAGGCCCGACGACGCCGTGATGTCACCGGCCTGTACGCCCCACCCGGCGTTCGGGCGTCCGGCGAGCGCCAGCGCGGGCGCGGCCGTGACGAGCCCGGCGGGCAGGGCGAGGCCCGCGGACGCGGCCAGCGAACCCTTCAGTACGGTACGGCGGTTGGGCGCGGAGCTCCGTGAGCGGTACGACATCGAGGCGTCTCCAGGGACGGTCGGGTGCGGTCGGCCGGGCGCGGGGCCGGTGCCTTCGCTGTTCGGTGCATGCCTACTGCCCGGCTGCGGCGCGGGCACGAACCCCAGGTGAACAACGTGAGCTTCGGCCCGCGCGCCCTCTTTGCGGCAGGTCCTGTTCCTGGCAGGTCCCGCGCCCTTCGGTCCCGGGGTGCGCGACCTTCGGACGAGGACCAGGGAACGATCGACCCGGTGGCCGTCGTTGAGTACGTTGCGGGTACCGGCCGCCGCGCGCGGCGGCCGGGAGCACCGGACAGACAGACGCGCGGGAAGCACAGAGGTGACCTCATGCCGGTCGCAGGACGTTCACACATCCGTATCGCCCGGCCCTCGCGCGATCTCGCCGCCGCGGAGCGCTTCTGGGTGGACGGCCTGGGGCTGGACGTGGTGTGGCGGCACGACGCGGCGGACACCGCGCCCGGTGAGCACGCCCTGCTGATGGTCGGCTGGCCCGACGCCGACTGGCACCTGGAGCTGGTCCACGAGCCGGCCGCCCCCGTGGAACCGCGGCCCACCGAGGAGGACCTCCTCGTCATCTACGCGGACGAGGAGGTCCCGTCGGAACTGCTCGCCCGGCTCGAAGCCCACGGCGGCAAACGGGTCCTGTCGCCCAACCCTTACTGGAACGAGTGGGGCACCACCATCGAGGACCCCGACGGCTACCGGCTGGTGCTCTGCATACGCGGCTGGTCCAACTCCTAGCGTTCGCGGACGCGTTCCCAGAGGCATTGGGGGGCCTGGCGAGCCTTATGGGTCTTGCGGGTCTTGCGGGCCCACGGCTTCGGCGAGGAGGCGCACCCCGCGCGCGATGTCGGACGGGGTGAGATGGGCGTACCCGAAGACCAGTGCCACCCCGTCGCGTGCGTCCCCGGTCGAGCCGTAGTACGACAGCGGGCGTACGGCCACGCGCGCGTGGGCCGCGCGGGCGAGCAGCCGCGCCTCGGGGCCGTACCGCGCGGGCAGCCGGGCGATGATGTGCAGCCCGGCCGCGATGCCGCTCGCCTCGGCGTCGGGAAAGTGCTCGCGCACCGCGGTGACCAGGGCGTCCCGCCGTTCGCGATAGGCGCGCTGGCAGCGGCGCAGCTGGCGGTCGTAGGCCCCGCCGGAGATGAAGTCCGCGAGGAGCGCCTGGTCGAGGGCGGGGTTGCCGAGGTCCATGGTGCGCTTGCGGGCGACGACGGGACCGGTGAGCCGGTCGGGCGCGAGCAGCCAGCCCAGGCGCAGCCCCGGCGCGAGCGACTTGCTCACCGACCCGGTGTACGCCACGTGCTCCGGATCGAGTCCTTGCAGGGCGCCCACGGGGGCCCGGTCGTACCGGAAGTCGCCGTCGTAGTCGTCCTCGACGACCAGCCCGTCCACCTCCCGCGCCCAGTCCAGGAGTTCGGCCCGCCGCGCGGCGGAGTAGGCGATGCCGGACGGGAACTGGTGCGCCGGGGTCGTCACCGCCACCCGCACCCCGCTGCGCCGCAACGGCCCGACGGCCAGGCCCTCCTCGTCCAGCGGGAGCGGCCGGGTGCGCACGCCCGCCGCCGCGAACAGGGCGGTGTGCTCGGGGCTGCCCGGATCCTCCACGCCCACCGTGTGCTCGCCCCGCTCCCGCAGCGCGAACCCCAGCAGGGTCGTCGCCTGCGCCACCCCCGAGCACACCACGATCCGCTCGGGATCCGCGACGACCCCGCGCCTGCGCACCAGCAACTCGGCCAGTGCGGTGCGCAGTTCGGGCAGCCCGCGCGGATCCGGATAGCCGAGCGCCCGGTGCGGCAGCCGCTCCAGTACGCCCCGGTGCGCGGCGGCCCAGGCGGCCCGGGGGAACAGGGACAGGTCCGGGGTGCCGGGCAGGAAGTCGACGACCGCCCCGGGGTCGCGCGGAGCCAGATCCCGGGCGCGCGGGGCGTCCGCGGGGCGCGCGGCCCCGCCCACCCAGGTCCCCGCCCCCCGGTCGCTGCGCAGATAGCCCTCGGCGGTGAGCTGCTCGTACGACTCGGTCACAAGGCCGCGGGAAACCCCCAGGTCGGCGGCGAGTTCACGGCTTGAGGGCAGCCGGGTGCCGGGGGTGAGCCGCCCCGAGCGGACGGCTTCGCGCAGGGCGGACTGGAGCATCCTGCCGCGTCGGCGGGCCGGGGCGGCGGCAGCGGGCAGCAGCAGCTCCCAGGCCGCGTTCCACGACGGCCCCGGGCCGCCCGCGCTCGCTGCTCCGGACCCCGAAGTGGTCCCCGATGACGTCATGGATGTGGACCTTAAACAAGACCACCGCGCTCCCTAACGTCGGCCCCATGAACGCGACACCACTGCGCGGCGCGGCTCTCGCCGCCCTCGCCTGCATCCTGGTCGGCGGCTCCTTCACGGCCAACAGCGTCCTCGGCGACTACCCGTACGCGGGCGGCCAGGCGGTGCGCTACGGCCTCGCCTGTCTGCTGCTGCTCCCGCTGCTCGGCCGGGGCGGCGCCGCCCCCTTGCGCCGTCTGGGCCGTGCCCAGTGGGCCGGGCTCGCGCTGCTCGCCGCCATCGGCATGGTCGGCTTCAACCTGGCGGTGCTGGCCGCCGAGCGCACGGCCGAGCCCGCCGTGCCGGGGGTGTTCGTCGGGTGCGCGCCGATCGTGGTGGCGGTCCTGGTGCCGCTGCTCGACGGCCGCCGCCCGGCCCGGCCGGTGCTGTACGGGGCGCTGCTGGTGGCCGCCGGGGCGTTCACCGTGCAGGGGTGGGGCCGCACCGACGCGGCGGGGATCGCCTGGTCGGCGGGCGCGCTCGTCGGCGAGGCCGGATTCGCGGTACTGGCGGTGCCGGTGCTGCGGCCCCTGGGCCCCAAGCTCCTGTCCGCGACCGTGTGCGGGGTCGCGGCGGTCGAATCCGCCGTCACCGGTCTCGTACTGGACGGCACGGCGGCCGTGCGGTTGCCCGACGCGACCGAGGCGACGGCCCTGATCTGGCAGGCCGCCGTCGTGACCGTGGTCGGATTCGTCTGCTGGTACATGGGGGTCCAGCGGATCGGCGCCGAGCGCGCCACTCTCTTCTCCGGACTCATCCCCGTCTCGGCGGCGATGACCGCGCCGCTCGTGGGCACCGGCGGTTACGGCGCGGCACAGGCGGCCGGGAGCGCGCTGGTCGGCGCCGGGGTGGCGCTGGGCGCCGGGGTGCTCGGCCGCCGTCCGGCACGGGGCGGTACGGCGGCGGACGCCCCGGCGTCCAGCGCCACCCCGGCGGCCTGTGGTGCGGTGCTCGATGGTGCGGCGGACGGTGGTTCAGCGGCTGGTGTCGAGGATCACGCGCGCGACGAGGGCGGGGTCGTCGTTCATGGGGACATGGCCGCAGCCGGGCAGCCGCACCAGTCGCGCCCCGGGAATGATCCGCTTGGCGCGGATGCCCTGGCGGCGCAGGAGCAGCCGGTCCTTGGCGCCCCAGGCCACGGTCACCGGGAGGGCGGCCACGTCGTCGGTGAAGCGCACGTCGGCCCCGGCGGCGAGGGTCTGGTCGAAGCCGGGGGCGTCGCGCAGCGCGAGCGTCTCGGCGACGACGGCCTCCGGTGAACGGCGCCCGGGGCGCGCGTAGATGGTGCTGGTGAGCGCCGTGCGCCCGGCGGCGGTCCGGGACAGCCGCTCGATGGCGGGCAGCGGCAGCAGCTTCGCCCCCAGCCGCATGGCGCTCAGCGTGGCGAAGGCGTACCGGCGCTCGCCCTGGGTCCAGAACCCGGCGGGGGAGAGGGCCGTCACCGACCGGACGAGCTTCTCCCGCCCCAGCTCCAGCGCCAGCAGCCCGCCCAGCGAGTTGCCCGCCACGTGCGGCCGTTCGATCCCCAGCGCCTCGCACAGCGCGTGCAGGACCGGCACGACCGTCGCGAGGTCGTAGGCGAAGCCGTCCGGCAGCGCGGGCGATGCGCCGAATCCGGGCAGGTCGACGGCTATCACGTCGCGTTCGGTGGCCAGGATCTCGAACACCGGGTCCCACGCCTGGAGATGGTGGCCGATCCCGTGCAGCAGCAGGAGCGGTTCGCCCGCGCCCGCCCGCCGGTAGGCGACGGTGACGGTTCGGCTGCCCCCGGGGGAGCCGATCGTGAAGGAGACCTCTTCGGTCATGCTGCTGCTCCCGGTCGTGGACGGACGGCGCCGCGCGAACCGCGGTAGACACCCTGTCAGCAACAATTACCCTTCGGTAGCTTGGAGTTCAAGAGGCGGGTACCGGACACCGTCCGGGCCTCGAAGATTCGAACAACGGGGGTTTGTCGCCTGGACAGCGAGTGGCCCGTCGGATGGGATGGAGCGGTGACCGCCTCGACCGCCGCCGACGTCTTCGAAGATCACAGGTCAGTCCTCACGGGCGTGGCCTACCGCATGCTGGGCCGCGTGGCCGACGCCGAGGACGTGGTCCAGGAGTCCTGGCTGCGCTGGTCGGCACGGGACCGCGAGGGGGTCCGCGACCCCCGCGCGTTCCTGGTGCGGATCACCACGCGGCTCGCTCTCGACCGGCTCAGACAGATACAGGCGCGCCGCGAGGCGTATGTGGGGCCCTGGCTGCCCGAGCTCGTCGCGACCGACTTCGGCCCGGTCGTGCCCGACACGGTCGAACAGGCCATGCTGGCCGACTCGGTCTCCCTCGCCGTGCTGGTCGTCCTGGAGTCGTTGTCACCGCTGGAACGCGCGGTGTTCGTGTTGCGCGAGGCGTTCGGCTTCCCGTTCGCCGAGATCGCCGCCACGCTCGACCGCACCGAGCCCGCCGTGCGCCAGCTGGCCGGGCGGGCCCGCCGCCATGTCGAGGAGCGCAAGTCCCGCTACGACGTCGACCCCGTCCAGCGCCGCGACCTCACCGAGCGGTTCATGGCCGCGGCGGGCGGCGGCGACCTGGACTCGATGCTCGCCCTGCTCGCGCCGGACGTACGGTTCATCGGCGACAGCGGCGGCAAGTCCAAGGCGCCCACCCGGATCATCGAGTCCGCCGACAAGGTCGGGCGCTTCCTGTCCGCGGTGTCGGGCGAGGGCCCGCCCGGCAGCCACTACAGGGTGACCGAGATCAACGGCGGCCCGGCCGTACTCGTCCTCTACGACGGCAGGCCGGACAGCGTGCTGCAGCTGGACGTCAAGGACGGACTGATCCAATGCGTCTATGTCGTACGCAACCCGGACAAACTTCTCACCCTCGCCTTTGAGGACGCCATCGACTGACTCGGCCCGACCCGACGGGGGCCGTTCCCGGCGGGTCCCGTCCGGGCCGCACTCCGCCCCGGCCCGTCCCTGTGTTCCCCCTGGTCCCAGGGCTCCCGCCCCGCGCCGGGCGGCCGGCGCGGGGACTTTGCCGCGCCCCGCTCACGGGACCGCGAACGTCTCGTGAACGCTCTGGGCCAGGGGTCGGATTCGTTCCGTAACGGAACGAGGATTGGTCTTGACCAAGGGGGTGTGCCGCCCTATGGTCGCAGAGTTAGTGCAGGAACCTTTAATAAACAAGGGCGCAGAAAAGCCGCCGGGGCACGGCGATTGCGGAGGACAGGGTGGGGACCACGCAGCTGGAAACGGTGCCGGAGCCGAAGTACTGGCACCTCAAGACCGTGCTGAGCGAGGCGCTCGACTCGGACTTCGCGGTCGGGGAGATCCTGCCCAACGAGCGCGAGCTCGCGGCCCGCTTCGGCGTCGCCCGGGCCACGCTCCGCCAGGCTCTGGAGCAGCTGGAACTCGAAGGCAGGCTGCAGCGCCGCCGGGGTGTCGGCACCACCGTCGCCCCGCCGCGCATGGGCGTCTCCGTCGGCGCGGAACAGCACGACTGGCCCGGCACGGCCGGTGACGCGTGGCAGACCACCGACTGCGGTGTGGCCGCCCCGCCCGTCGCGGTGGCCCGGCTCTTCGACGCCGAGTCGCTCGAAGAGGTGCACACCGTCCGCCGGATCCGCACCACCCACGGCCAGCCCGTCGCCGCCGAGCTGCTCTACATCCCGGTCGCCTCCGTGCCGGACCTCAGCGCCATCGACGCGCCCTCGGGACCGGCCCGCGCGCGCGGTGTGCTGCGCGAGCTCCAGCGCCTGGAGCTGGAGGGCCAGGACCGCGCGGTCGAGCTCGGTTCCGCCCGCGCCGACGACGCCAAGGAGCTCGACCGGCTGCCCGGCGCGCCCGTCCTCGTGGTGACCACGCGCTACTTCGCCCTCGGCCGCACCGTCGCGGTCTCGGTGGCGACCTATCGCGCCGACACCTGCCGCCTCACCTTCGGCGACACGGGCGACCTCCGGATCACCCACGCCGCCGAGCGCCAGGCGTCCTGACGCCCCACCCCGCGCCCTACGGACACGGCCCGCCGCTCCCTGAGCAGCGGGCCGCCCCTGTCGGCGGCCACAGCCGATCGTGTCCGGCGGCGGGAGCCCATCATCTTGGACTGGCCTGCACCGGACCGGTACGGATGCGGGCCCCGCGAGCCGGTACGGATACAGGCCCGTCGGCCCGTACGGATCTGGGCCCCGCCGGGGCGAGGCGTCTCCGTCGCCCCGGCCGGGGACGGTGGCAGCGGGCAGCGGGCGGTGGCCAGGGGCGATGCCCTCAGCGGCGCGCGGTCACCGAGCCCTCGACCGCGAACAACTGCTCCTCCACATGGTCCAGCGCCAGCCGCAGCGCGCCGGTCGCCACCGCCGCCTCGCCCAGCAGGGACAGGGCCACGCGCGGCGGGCGCAGACAGTAGCGCGCCAGCTCCTGGCGCAGGGGTTCGAGCACCCCGTCGATCCCGGCCGCCCAGCCACCCACCACGACCAGCTCCGGGTCGAGTGCCAGCACCAGCGCCGCCACGTCGTGCACCAGCCGCTGGATGAAGCGCTCGACGGCCTCCTGAGCCCCGATGTCGCCCTGCTTGGCCAGCGCGAACACATCCGCGACCGCCTGCTCGTCCAGCGGGTGCAACGGCTCCTCGGTCGTCGACAGCAGCTTCTCGGGCGTCACGTCCCGGCCCAGCAGATGCAACGCGCCGATCTCCCCGGCCGCGCCACCGAAGCCGCGGTGCAGCCGGCCGCCTATCAGCGACCCCGCCCCGGGACTCAGCCCCGCCAGCACGAACACGATGTCGTCCGAGTCCGTCGCCGCACCCTTCCAGTGCTCGGCGACGGCCGCCGCGTTCGCGTCGTTCTCGACGAGCACGGGGCAGCGGAACGAACGCCGCAGCCGCTCACCGAGCGCCAGCCCCGTCCACTCCGGCAGCGCGGTACCCAGCCGTACGGTCCCGTCGGCCTCCACTATGCCCGGACTGCCCACACCGACCGCGCGCAGCGAGCTCCGCGCCACCCCGGCCCGCCGCAGCAGATCCGCGACCGTCGAACGCACCCGCTCCAGCCGCTCGTCCGCCGACGCCGTCTCCGACACCTCGCGCGACCCGGCACCCACGATCCGCCCGTCCAGCCCGGACAGCAGCGCGGCCACCCGGTGCGGGCCGATCTCGATGCCCAGCAGATGCCCCGCCTCCGCCCGGAACCGGAAACGGCGCGCGGGACGGCCCTGACGGCGCGCCTCGCCCTCTTCCGGAGCCGACTCGACGACGAGTCCGCCCTCCATGAGCCCCTCGACCACGCCCTCGACCGTCGGCCTGGACAGGCCGGTGATCCGGGTCAGATCGGTCAGAGTGGGAGATTCCGCCCCACGCAGTGCATGGAGAACCACTGCGGAATTGATCCGCCGCAGCAGAGAGGGATCCCCGCCGGTCAGCCGCCCCAACGTGTGTCCTCCCAGCTCGTACGCGTGTCTGCCGGATCGTACTCGCTGGTCAGATATACGGCGAGTGGCGAATGGTCACGGAGACGCATCAGCTCGGAGTCACGAATCCGGACTCGTACGCGGCGATCACCGCCTGGGTCCGGTCCCGCGCCCCCAACTTGGCCAGCACGGCGCTGACATGGGTCTTCACCGTCTCCGTCCCGACGATCAGCCGGGCGGCGATCTCCGCGTTCGAGAGGCCGCGCGCCATCAGCCGCAGCACCGCGGCTTCACGCTCGGTGAGCGCCGCCCGGTCGAGCGCCGCCCGCGCGTCCTTGTTGCCGTACTCGGCGGCCAGCGAACGCACCGCCGCCGGGAACAGCAGCGACTCGCCCTCCGCGACGAGCCGCACCGCGTGCACGATCTCCGCGGGCCGGGCCCGCTTCAGCAGAAACCCGTCGGCCCCCGCCCGCAGCGCCTCATAGACGTACTCGTCGTTCTCGAACGTCGTCACCACCAAGATCTTCGGTGGCTCCGGCACCGTCCGCAGCACCGCCCGGGTCGCCTCTATCCCGTCGAGCAACGGCATCCGCACATCCATCGCCACCACATCGGGGCGCAACTGGCGGACCAGCGGGATCACGGCCGCGCCATCCGCGGCCTCACCCACCACCTCGATGTCGGGCTGGGCCTCCAGCACAGCACGCAGACCCGCACGGACCAGGGGTTCGTCGTCGACGAGAAGAACGGTAACCGGCACCCGGTCAGCGTAGGCCGTCCAGCGGCAGCCGGACGCGCACCCTCCATTCCCCCTTGTCCGGCCCCGACCGTGCTTCGCCGCCCAGCAGCGCCGCCCGCTCCCGTATGCCGCGCAGCCCACTGCCGCCCCGCACCTCGGGTATGGAGTCCGCCAGCGGATTCGTCACATCGAGCTCCAGTCGCTCACCCAGCACGGCCAGCCGCACCCGCACCGGAACCGGTCCCGAGTGCCGCAACACATTCGTCAGTGCCTCCTGAAGGATTCGATACCCCTCGCGCGAGACCGGCCCGGGCACCAGCTCCAGCGGCCCGTTCAGCTCCGCGTTCACCTGGGCGCCGGAGGCCCGCGCGGACTCCAGCAGCCGGTCCGCCTCGGCCAGTGTCGGCCGCTGACCCACCTGCTCGCCGCTCTCGCGCAGAACCAGCAGCACCCGCTCCAGGTCGTCCAGCGCAGCCCGGCCCGTCTCCTCGATCGCCGCCAGCGCCCGCTCGGTGAACGCCGGGTCACCCGCGGCCCGGGCCGCGCCCGCCTGGACCACGGCCACGGTCAGCGCGTGCCCGATCGAATCGTGGATCTCGCGGGCGATCCGATTGCGCTCCAGCAGTTGCTCGGTCCGCGCCTCCAGCGCCGTCAGCCGCTCTTCCCTGGACGGGCCGAGCAGCTTGCGCGCGAGAACGGCGTCCAGAGCCCCGAGAGCCGCCACGCACCCCAGTGAGGTGAGCACCGGTATCGGGACGAGCAGCCACCACCACCAGTGCGGCGCCGCATCGCGCAGAACCGGTATCTCGTCCGACGCCCGACCCAAAGGCCCGGCTATCAAGTCGTACACGGCCATGGACGGCCACACCGCCGCGCTGATGGCGACCAGCGACAGCGCCAGCCGGATCTCCAGCCACACCACCGTGCGCCAGCGATCTCCCCAACTGGCGGAGGACGCCGCCGATACGGTCACGTCGTGCCTTCCGCGCTCCGCGGGCACCACCAGCAACTGCGCCTGCACGCCCTCGGCCAGCCGCACCGCCGGCACCAGACCTATCGCCAGCAGCGCCATGAACGGGACGTACGGTTTTTCCGGGGCGATGAACAGCCAAATGCCGTACACGGCGGAGGGGATGCACATGTGCAGCCATCGCGTGTACGTCACGGAGCGGCCCAGCGGGCGGAGAAATCGCGGCATGTCGTCATCGTGCCAGCGCCCAGATCTGGGCGGCTCCCCCGCACGGGGGAGATGATCCCCTCGCTCGGGGGAGGCCCAGGACCTGGCACGACGGCGAATGTTGAGGCATGACCAGCATCGACGTCCAAGACCTCACCAAGGAGTACGGAACCACCCGCGCCGTCGACCGCCTGACATTCGGCGTGCGGCCCGGCCAGGTCACCGGCTTCCTCGGCCCCAACGGCGCCGGCAAGTCCACGACCATGCGCCTGGTGCTCGGCCTGGACCGCCCGACATCGGGCACCGCCACGATCGGCGGTCGCCCGTACGCGGGGTATGCGGAGCCGCTGCGCCACGTCGGCGCGCTCCTGGACGCCCAGGCCGCGCACGGCTCGCGCACAGCGCGGAACCATCTGCGGGCGCTGGCCGCCAGCAACCGAATACCGGCACGTCGCGTCGATGAGGTGTTGGAAGAGGTGGGCATCGCCAGTGTCTCGGGGCGTCGCGTCAAGACCTTCTCCCTCGGTATGCGCCAGCGGCTCGGAATCGCCGCGGCGCTGCTCGGTGACCCTTCGGTGCTGATCCTTGACGAGCCCTCCAACGGCCTGGATCCGGAAGGGATCATCTGGATCCGGGAGTTGATGCGAGGTCTGGCACGGCAGGGCCGGGCGGTCCTGGTCTCCAGCCATCTGATGAACGAGACCGCCTCGTTCGCGGATCACCTGGTCGTCCTCGGCCGTGGCCGGCTGCTCGCCGACACCCCCATGCGGGAATTCATCGACTCGCGCATCCAGCCACGGGTGCGCCTGCGGACCACCGAAGGCCGCCGTCTGCACGCCGTCCTCACCTCCCGGGGCTTCGCACCGGTCCAGGACGACGACGGCCGCTGGACCGTCGAGGGCGCACAGGTCGAGGACGTGGGCCCGATCGCCGCGGCGGAAGGCATCCCGATCCTCGAACTGGCGACGGAGAAGGCGACGCTGGAGCAGGCGTACCTCGACCTGACCGCGGACGAGGCGCAGTTCGCGTCCGCACCCACTGACCGAACCGACCACCACACCCACACCCACACCCGTTCCGTTCGTGCGACGCCCGACCAGGAGGTATGAGCCGTGTCGTTCCCCGCAGTTCTCCACGCCGAGTGGATCAAGGTCCGCTCGCTCCGTTCCCTCGTCGGCTCGCTGATAACCGTCTTCCTGGCCACGGCGGGACTGACCGTGCTCGCCTGCGCCACGCTCGGCCGCCCGGAGCCCGGCAGTACTGACTTCGACCCGGTCCTCTTCTCGTACTACGGCTTGAACTTCGGCCAGATGGCCGCCCTCACCTTCGGGGCGACAGCGATGGCCGCCGAGTACAGGAACGGGGCCATACGGATCTCACTCGGTGCCGTGCCCGACCGGGGGCTGTTCTACCGGGCGAAGCTGTCCGTGATCGGTGGCCTCACCCTGGCCGTCGGTCTCGTGACCAGTCTGACCTCGTTCCTGTCCGGCCAGGCGCTCATGGACAAGGGGTTCGGCATAGGCATACGCGATCCGGGGGCACTCGCCGCGGTGGTCGGCTGCTCCGTCTATCTGGCCCTGCTCAGCCTGCTCGCCGCGGGCCTCGCGGCCCTGCTGCGCAGTGTCACCGGCGCCATGAGCGTGCTCGTGCCGCTGTTCCTGATCGTGCCGTTCGTGGTGAGGGACGTGTCGAAGGGCGGTGGTGCGGCGGACTTCATGCCGGACCGATCAGGCCGCCAGATCCTGCTGCTCCACCCGGACGGGCCGTTGGGCGCCTGGAGCGGTATGGCGGTGCTGGCCGCGTGGACCGGGTTGGCCGTGATGGCCGGCTGGTGGGCGCTGCGGCGCCGGGATGCCTGACTGGAGGCCAATTGTCAGTGGCGGCGGGTTTACTGACCCCATGACCACCGCACGGCATCTCGAAGTCATCGATCTGCTGCGCGCCCGCGACTTCCCCGCGGAGTGCGGCAGATCGGGGGCGACCACCAGCGGCCCCGGCTACCACCTGGCGGAGCTCAGCAGGAGCGAGGACTTCTGGGACGACGACGGCAGCAGACGCCTCGAAGTGGAGGCGCAGTACGAGGCAGAGTGCGAGGCCCTGGCGGAGCGGCTCAACGACCGGTGGGGCGCGGCCCAGATGTTCCACCTCTGGAGCGTGCTGACCCGGAGCATGGAAGGGGAGGAGATAGCCGAGCCGTGGGTGGAGCTGAGCAGCAGCGTCTCCTACCTCCACCTCTGGCGGGTGGACGGCCGCTGGATCGCCATCGGTGTCTCGCAGTGGGACAGGGAGTTGGAGTTCCAGCTGATCGCGGTGGTCACCGAGATCGACCCGCCGTGAAGGAGCGGGCAGGCGGTTGACCTGCGGTGGCGCGAGCGGGCCGGTGGGCCGGGGTGGCGTAACGTCCTGGTGGGTCGCCGTCTCTCGCCGGCGAATGAGGAGATCGTGATGGCGTACGCAGTGGCAGAGCTGGGCGGCGGTACGGCGGAGGTGACCGTCGTGGCGGAGGGTGTGGTGCGGCTGTCGAGCCGTGTGGGCGGCGCGGAGCCGTCGGTGGCCGAGTTCGGCCCGGCGCAGGCCAGAGAGCTGGCGGCGGCGCTGGTGCGGGCGGCGGACGAAGCGGAGAGCCCGATGCTGTCGGAGCCGGTGTCGGTGCAGGCGCGGGAGCTGCGGCGCGGGGACGTGCGTGACGCCGACCAGTCGATGACGGTGGACGGGGTCAAGGTGGATGAGGCGATCTCGACGGCGCACATCACATGGAAGTCGGACGCGGGTCGGATCTGGACGCAGAGCTATGCCGTGGACGCGGTGATCCGGCTGCGCAGGCGGGGGCCTGTGGCTGCGGGGTAGGACTCGGGGTTGGCTCGGCGGGGTGACGGTTCGGGCCCGTTCGAGCGGTTGCCGGGGGCCGGTGTCAGGAGATCGGGGGCCGCCGAGCGGGTGGCGCGGTCGACTCCGGGGTCGCTGAGGGGCTCGGCCGGGCAGTGCTGTTGGGGTGCTGCCCGGGGCCGCGTCTCAGCCCTGGTCCGCCGTTGCTTCCGCTGCTTCGCGGAGCCTGCCGTACTCCTGGGCCATGGTCTGGGCGGTCCAGTGGGCGTTGAGGCCGCTGGGGTTGGGGAGGGCCCAGATACGGGTGGCACCGATGGTGCGGGTCTGCGGGCCTATCTGAGCCTTGCGGTCGTCGAAGGCGGTGCGGTAGGCCGTGACGCCGACGACGGCGAGGTAGCGGGGACGGAGCCGTTCGACCTTGGCGGTCAGCAGGGCGCCGCCTTCGCGGAACTCCTCGGCGCTCAGTTCGTCGGCGCGGGCGGTGGCTCGGGCGACGACGTTGGTGATGCCGAGGCCGTAGGTCAGCAACTCGCTCTGTTCCCACGGTTTGAGGAGGCGCGGGGTGAAGCCCGAGAGGTGGAGGACGGGCCAGAAGCGGTTGCCGGGGCGGGCGAAGTGGTGGCCCGTGGCGCCGGACATCAGGCTCGGGTTGATGCCGCAGAAGAGCACCGAGAGACCGCCCGCGGCGACGTCGGGGATGACGCTGTCGCGGGCGGCCTGGAGTTCCTCGGGGGTCATCGGGCGGACCCCGGGGTGGTGGGCCGGGTCAGAGGATCGACCCGGGCGTGTAGCCGGCGGCGGCCGGGTGCTGCTTGACGATCTCCTCGATACGGGAGACGACGGCGCCGACCTGGTCGCCCGCCGCGCCGGTGAAGGACAGCTTGTCGGCCATGAGGGCGTCGAGCTGGGTGCGGTCGAGCGGCATGCGGTCATCGGCGGCCAGCTTGTCGAGGAGCTCGTTGCGCTCGGCACCCTGCTCGCGCATGGCGAGCGCGGAGGCGACGGCGTGCTCCTTGATGACCTCGTGGGCGGCCTCGCGGCCGACCCCGGCGCGCACGGCCGCCATCAGCACCTTGGTGGTGGCGAGGAACGGCAGGTAGCGGTCCAGCTCGCGGGCCACGACGGCGGGGAAGGCGCCGAACTCGTCGAGCACGGTGAGGAAGGTCTCCAGCAGGCCGTCGAACGCGAAGAACGCGTCGGGCAGGGCGACCCGGCGTACCACCGAGCAGGAGACGTCGCCCTCGTTCCACTGGTCACCGGCGAGCTCGCCGGTCATCGAGGCGTAGCCGCGCAGGATGACCATGAGGCCGTTCACGCGCTCGCACGAGCGGGTGTTCATCTTGTGCGGCATCGCGGACGAGCCGACCTGGCCGGGCTTGAAGCCCTCGGTGACCAGCTCGTGGCCGGCCATGAGGCGGATCGTCTTGGCGACCGAGGAGGGCGCGGCGGCGAGCTGCACCAGGGCGGTCACGACGTCGTAGTCGAGCGAGCGGGGGTAGACCTGGCCGACGGAGGTGAAGGCGTGGGCGAAGCCGAGGTGACCGGCGATGCGCTGTTCGAGCTCGGCGAGCTTGGCGGCGTCGCCACCCAGCAGGTCGAGCATGTCCTGGGCGGTGCCGACCGGGCCCTTGATGCCGCGCAGCGGGTAGCGGCCGAGGAGGTCTTCGAGGCGGCCGTAGGCCACCAGCAGCTCGTCGGCGGCCGTGGCGAAGCGCTTGCCGAGGGTGGTGGCCTGGGCGGCGACGTTGTGCGAGCGGCCGGCCATGACCAGCTCCGCGTATTCGGCGGAGAGCTTGCCGAGGCGGGCCAAGACGGCGACGGTGCGGTCGCGCATCAGCTCCAGCGAGAGCCGGATCTGGAGCTGCTCGACGTTCTCGGTCAGGTCGCGGGAGGTCATGCCCTTGTGGACCTGCTCGTGCCCGGCGAGGGCGTTGAACTCCTCGATGCGGGCCTTCACGTCGTGGCGGGTGACCTTTTCGCGCTCGGCGATGGAGGCGAGGTCGACTTGGTCGAGGACGCGCTCGTAGTCGGCGAGGGCGGCGTCCGGTACCTCGATCCCGAGGTCCTTCTGCGCGCGCAGCACCGCGAGCCAGAGCTGGCGCTCCAGCTTCACCTTCTGCTCGGGGGACCAGAGGACGGCCAGCTCGGTGGAGGCGTAGCGGCCGGCCAGGACATTGGGGATGCGAGGCTTCGCAGACACAGCAGTCACGTGTCCAGATTCTACTGGCCATTTATGCAGGCCAGCGCCCCGGTCCGGTTTGTGGCTTGCTACGAGAGCGGGGTCACGTCGAGGGCGCGTCCGGGTGGCGGTGGCTCGGCGGCTCTCGGACCGGCGCCCGGCTCCCTGAAGCAGGGCCTTTGGCCGGTGCCGGTCCCGGCCTCGGACCCAGCCCCTGCCCAGGCCCCGGTCCCGGCCCTTGATCCCCGGGCCCGGGCTGCGGATGTCGAGCCGACGCCCCGGGGCCGTGACTGCCGAGCTGCCGTCCTGGGGCCGTGGGCGTT
Source organism: Streptomyces sp. cg36 (assembly GCF_041080675.1). Taxonomy (NCBI): domain Bacteria; kingdom Bacillati; phylum Actinomycetota; class Actinomycetes; order Kitasatosporales; family Streptomycetaceae; genus Streptomyces; species Streptomyces cyclosori. The sequence goes on from NZ_CP163520.1 coordinate 6,817,019, forward strand.
GCGCCGTAGCTCCGGGACCGTGGTGTCAGGGCTGTGGTGTCTCGTCCGTCGGTCGGGGCGTCGGGTACGGGAGGAGGTCAGGGCGCTTTGCCGGGCGGCCGTCGCCGGAGGAGCGGCCGGTGAGACGGCGGCCGATCCAGGGGGCCAGATGCTCGCGGGCGAACCGGGCGTCGGCCACGCGGCGGGTGGCCCAGCGCGGGCGCGGGGAGAACGGCAGCGGGGCGAGCCAGTCGTCCTCGGGCGGCAGGCCGAGGGTCTGCCAGACCGCCTCCGCCACCCGGCGATGCCCCTCGGCGGTGAGGTGCAGCCGGTCCACGTCCCACATCCGGGGATCGCCGAGCGCGGCGGACCCGTACAGGTCCACCACCAGGGCGCCGTGGCGGGCGGCGAGGTCCTCGATGTGGGCGAAGAGCTCTTCCATGCGCGGGCGGAAGCGTTCCATCACCGGGCCGTTGCGGCCGGGGCTGCGCATCAGGACGAGCTGCCCGCAGGACGGGGCCAGCTTCTCGACGGCCTCGGTGAGCAGCGCGCGGACCCGGTCCATGTCGTACTTGGGGCGCAGGGCGTCGTTGAGGCCGCCGACCAGGGTCACCACATCGGCGCGCATCGCGGCGGCGGGGCCGACCTGCTCCTCGACGATCTGGCCGATGAGCTTGCCGCGCACGGCGAGATTGGCGTACCGGAAGTCCGGCGTCCGGGCGGCGAGGCGGGCCGCGAGCAGATCCGCCCAGCCGCGGTAGGAGCCGTCGGGCAGCAGGTCGGACATGCCCTCGGTAAAGGAATCGCCGACTGCGACAAAGCTTGTGTAGCTGGCATTCATCTCCATGGCGGTGCGATCGTACCGCGCGGTAGTGTCACGCGGTCCGGGTGGCGACGGCGAGGGGGAGAAGCGGATGAGCGAGGCGCTGGAGCAGGCTCTGGCGGAGGCGCTGGCGAGCCTGGTGGCCGCGGTGGACACCTGCGAGGAGGACGTGCTCGACCCGGACACCGCGGTGAAGTGGCTGGAGGGCAGCGCCTACATCCTGGACCGTCTCGCCCCGGCCGACCGACGGCGCCTCGCCGGGCTCTTCCGGGCTGCGGCGCTGCGCGAACCGGCCGGGCCCTGGCGGGACGACCTCCTCAAGGTCGGGGACGGGTTCGGGCTCGACGAGGACCAGCACGAGCTGTACTGCGACGCGGTGGAGAGCGCTGTCCGGCGGTTCGTCGAGGCCGTGCGGACGGCGGACCCCGCCGCCCCGGTGCCCAGCTGCCCCGGCTGGACCTTCGCCGATCTGACCCGGCACCACGGCACCACGCACCGCTGGATCACACATCTGGTGGAGCACCGGGTGAGCGAGCGGGTGTGGCCGAGGGAAGTACGGCTCGATGTGCCGGACGACGTCGGGGAGTATCCGGACTGGTTGGCGGCGGCGGCCGAGGAGTCGCTGAGGGCACTGCGTTCGGCCGACCCCGAGACGCCGATGTGGTCGCCCGGGGCCGACCAGCACGTGCGCTTCTACGCCCGGCGGCTGCTCTTCGAGGCCGTGGTGCACCTGGCCGACGCCGAGCTCGCGCTGGGACGCGCACCCAGGGTGGAGGCGTGCGCGGCGGCGGACGGGATCGAGGAGTTCCTGGAGAACCTGCCGTTCTTCGTGCCCGTCGCCGATCGGGTCGCGGAGCTCGGCCGGGACGGGGGGTTTGGCCAGCAAGGCGCTTCCCTGCGGTTGTGCGCCACCGACACGGGCGCAGCCTGGACGGTCGTCCTGGGCGGTGAGGGCGGCTTCCGCTGGGAGAACACCGCGCGCGACGCGGCCGGGCGCGCCCCGGTGGAGGCGGGGTCCGGCGAGGCGGGGCGCGGCGACGCCGCTGTGACCGTGGCGGGCCCGGCGGGGGAGTTGCTGCTCCTGGTCTACGGGCGGCGGGAGGCGGGGGGCGCTGAGTTCACGGTCCGGGGCGACCGTGTGGTGCTGGACGCCTGGCTGGCGGCGACGGTGCTCTGACCAGCCACTGCGGGCGGCTTCGGCGGTCGCGCGCGTAGGGGTTGGCGGCGAAGTCGGGGAGGGGCGGGCCGCATCGGGGCCGCAGCGGGCGCGGTGCCAGGACGTGCCGAGCGGTGTTGCCGTACCGGACGTGCCGCCACGACCTTGCCGAGCGGTGTCTGGTGCGGTACCGGGCGCGCCGCCAGGACCGTGCCGAGGGGCGCCTTGCGAAGGGCCGGGGCGGGGCTGGATCCGGCGGGGCCCCGCCCCGTAGGCCCTCGCCTGCAGCGCCGTACGAACTTCCCCCGCACCGCCGTACGAGCCGCCGTCGCACCACGGCGTACGCCCCTGGTCCGAACCGTGACCCCGGGGAGCTGTTGGCGCGGGGTGTTTAGCGGTATGCCGGGAGCACGCCAACTACCCGGCTCCATCGACCACTTGGTCATGCATCAGTTCACGACGTACGAGAGAGCGAGCGTTCCATGTTCACCAAAGCCTTCTGGAAGGCCACTGCCGAGCGAGCCATCCGGACGTTCGCCCAGTCACTGGCCGCGGTGCTGGCGGCCGGGGCGACCAGTCTGCTGGACGTGGACTGGAAGGCGGCGCTGGCGACGGCGGGCATGGCGACGTTGCTCTCCGTGCTGATGGCGATCGGGTCGTCCGGCCTGGGGCGGCCGGGCCCGGGTCTCACCGAGACCACGGCCCCGGAGGGTGCTCCCGCCAAGCCGGCCACGGTTCCGGCGCCCGCGTCGGCCCCGGCGGCGGGAACCGGAAGCCCCGCCGACCCGGCCGTCTGAGCGGCACCCCGGCCGCCCCTGGGGCCTGATGGCTGGGGGCCGCCCCGGGCCCGCGGGGCCAATGGGCCGGCCCCCGAGGCCGCGTGATCTCTGGGCCGGACCCCGGGGGCCGAGTGACCGCTAAGCCGCCCCGGTGCCCCGGCCCAGGTGATCGCTGGGCCGGAGGCCCTGACCGCTGGACCGCCCCCGGGCGGTCCGTGTGACGGCTAAGCCGGACCCCGGCGGCCCGCGTGACGGTCTAGCCGGATCGCCCGGGCCTGCGTGACTGTCGGGCTGGTCCCCCGGGGCCCCCGCTCGACCGGTGAGGCCGCCCCATGGGGGTTCGGCCTCACCGGTCGGGGCCACCCCAAGGGTCCAGCCCGACCGGTGAGCCTGCCGCCAGGGGCCCCACGTGAAAGCCAGGCCGCGCCCCCCAGGGGCCCACCCAGCGGACAGGCCCGCCCCCAGGGAGCCCGCCCGATAGCCCGGCAGCCCCCTCAGCGACCCGGCCCGACCGGCTACGCCGCCGTGTCCGGTCTGCCGACCAGTTCGCGCAGGACGTCCTCCATGGTGACGAGGCCGGCCAGCCGGCCGTCCTCGCCGAGTACGGCCGCCAGGTGCGTACGGCTGCGGCGCATGGCGGTCAGGACGTCGTCCAGTGGCGTCGACGCCCGTACGCGGGCGATCGGCCGCAGGGCCGTCACCGGGAAGGCGACATCGCGCGGCGCCGCGTCGAGCGCGTCCTTGACGTGCAGATAGCCCAGGATGCGGGCGCCCGAGTCCACCACCGGGAAGCGGGAGAAGCCGGACAGCGAGGCCAGCCGCTCCAACTGCTCCGGGGTGGTGCCGACCGGTGTCTGGACGACCTTCTCCAGCGGTACGACCACGTCCTGGACCGGGCGTCGGCCCAGCTCCAGGGCGTCGTGCAGCCGCTCGGCCGCACGGTCGTCGAGCAGGCCGGCGTCCCCGGCGTCCCGCACCATGCGGGCCAGCTCGTCGTCCGAGAACGTGGCCGCCACCTCGTCCTTCGTCTCCACCCGCAGCAGCCTGAGCAGCGTGTTGGCGAAGGCGTTGATCGTGAAGATCACCGGGCGCAGCGCCCGGGCCAGCGTGACCAGCGGCGGGCCGAGCAGCAGCGCGGTCCTGGCCGGTTCGGCCAGGGCGATGTTCTTCGGCACCATTTCGCCGAGCAGCATGTGCAGATACGTGGCCAGGGCCAGCGCGATGAAGAAGGAGACCGGGCGGGCGGCGCCGTCCGGGACGCCGACCAGGTGGAACAGCGGCTCCAGCAGGTGCTCGATGGCGGGCTCGGCGACCACACCGAGCACCAGGGTGCACAGCGTGATGCCCAGCTGGGCCGCCGCCATCAGGGCCGATACGTGCTCCAGGCCCCAGATGACGCTGCGCGCGCGGCGGTTGCCCTGTTCGGCGAGGGGTTCGATCTGGCTGCGGCGCACCGAGATCAGCGCGAACTCGGCGCCCACGAAGAAGGCGTTGACGACCAGCGTCGCCAGGCCGATCAGCAACTGGATGACGGTCATCGTCCGGCCCCCTCGTCGTTGCGCCCGGCATCGGGGGCGGCTCCCCGACCGGAACCGGAGCCGTCAGCGATCCCGGTCCCGGACTCGGACCCGTCAGTGGTCCCGGATCCATTGCCGGTCCTGGACCGGCCAGCGGACCGGGGCCCGGACCCGTCACCGGTCCCAGACCCGTCGCCGGACCCGGACCCGTCGCCGTTCCCAGACCTGTCAGCAGTCCCGGCCCCGCCAGCGGTCCCGGACCCATCGCCGGTCCCGGTCCCGGCCCCGCCAGCGGCCCCGGACCCATTGCCGGCCCCGGCCCCGGACTCGTCGCCAGCCCCTGTCTCCTCGGCCGACCCGGCACCTCCCGGCGACGGCGGCCCACCCGCGTCCGGCCGTCCGGCGGCCTCGCCACGGCGGTGGCGGAAGTGGTGGCGGTGGCCGCGTCCGTCCCGGCGGCGGCGGACGCCGTCGTCCTCGTCCTCCTCGTCGCCCGGCAGCGGCGCGTGCAGCAGTACCCGCGCGGCCCGGCGGCCCGAGGCGTCGACCACGTCCAGCCGCCAGCCGGCCAGCTCCACGCTGTCGCCGAGGGCCGGGATCCGGCCGAGTTCGGTGGCGAGCAGGCCCGCCAGCGTCTCGTACGGGCCCTCCGGCACGCGCAGCCCGATGGTTTCCAGCTGGTCGGTGCGGGCGGCGCCGTCGGCGGAGTAGAGGGCGCGGCCGTCCGCGTCCTCACCGGCGCCGGCCAGGTCGGCGCGCTCGTGCGGGTCGTGCTCGTCCCGCACCTCGCCGACGACCTCCTCGACGATGTCCTCCAGGGTGACGACACCGGCCGTGCCGCCGTACTCGTCGATGACCACGGCCATGGTCCGCTTGCCGTACAGCTGGTCCAGCAGCCGGTCCACGGTCAGGGTCTCGGGGACGAGCAGCGGTTCGCGCAGCAGCTCGGTGACCGGGTGGCGGGGCCGCTGCTCGGCGGGGATGGCGAGGACGTCCTTGATGTGGGCTATGCCCACCACGGTGTCCAGGCTGCCCCGGTAGACGGGAAAGCGGGACAGGCCCGTGGCGCGGGTGGCGTTGGCGACGTCCTCGGCGGTCGCGTGCACCTCCAGCGCGGTGACCTGGACGCGGGGCGTCATCACGTTCTCGGCGTCCAGCTCGGCCAGATTGAGCGTACGGACGAAGAGCTCGGCGGTGTCGGCCTCCAGGGCGCCCTCCTTGGCGGAGTGGCGGGCCAGGGCGACCAGCTCCTGCGGGGTGCGGGCGGAGGCCAGCTCCTCGGCGGGCTCCAGGCCGAGCCGTCGCAGCATGTGGTTGGCGGTGTTGTTGAGGTGGCTGATGAACGGGCGGAAGGCCGCGCTGAAGGCGCGCTGCGGTGTCGCGACGACCTTCGCCACGGCCAGCGGCGAGGAGATGGCCCAGTTCTTGGGGACCAGCTCGCCGACGACCATCAGGAAGACGGTCGACAGGGCGGTGCCCAGGACGAGCGCCGCCGAGTGGGACACGGAGTCGGACAGTCCGAGTGAGCCGAGCGGGCCGCTGATCAGCTTGGCGATCGAGGGCTCGGCGAGCATGCCGATGACCAGGTTGGTGACGGTGATGCCGAGCTGGGCGCCGGAGAGCTGGAAGGTGAGGCTGCGGACGGCCTTGAGGGCGCTGCCCGCGCCGCGCTCGCCGCGCTCGACGGCCCGCTCCAGCTCGCCGCGTTCGATCGTGGTGAGCGAGAACTCGGCCGCGACGAAGGCCCCGCAGGCCAACGAGAGCAGCACGGCCACCACGAGCAGAAGCACTTCGGTCATCGGTTCACCTCCGTCCCATGATCGGGCAGGGGCAGGAGGATCGCGCGATGTCGGGTACCGGTACGGGGACGGGTACTGGGAGGCTCGCCCATGGGCGGACGCTCACACCTTTCAGTCGAGGACAGTTGCCCCCATGGTAAAGCATTGGCAAAGTGGCGTGGGTGTGGATCGCGCGGGCCGGGGGCGGGCCGGGTGCCACGGGCTCAGACGAGCGGTTTGACCCAGCGGGACCACTGGGGCTCGGGGGCGTATCCGGCGGCGCGCCAGGCGTGGTGCGCGCTCTCGTTGCGGTCCAGGACCATGGCGTCGCCACGTCGGCCGCCCAGCCGTATGAAACGTTCCTCCGCCGCGTCGAGGAGGGCCGCGCCGACGCCCTGTCTGCGGTGGGCCGGATGGACCGCGAGCCGGTAGAGGTGACAGCGCCAGCCGTCGAACCCCGCGATCACCGTGCCCGCCAGCTCGCCGCCCCGCTCGGCGAGGAGCAGCGCCTCGGGGTCGCGGGCGACCAGCCGCTCGACGCCGTCGCGGTCGTCGCTGATGCTGGCGCCCTCGGCCGCGCCCTTCCAGAAGGCGAGGACCGCGTCGAGGTCGTCCGGGTCCGCCGCCCGTATCCGAAGATCGTTCATGACGGCATCCCATCACCGGCACCCGGCCCCGGCGACCGGTTTCCAGGATGCGGGACGGAGCAGGCGGGATACGGGATACGGGATACGGGATGGAGCATGCGGGCCGGGGCCGGGGCCGGGGTCGGCGGGTGACCGGCTCTCGGCGGCCCACCCCGCCCCACTCGTACGCGCCCACTCGCGACCCGTACGCGCCTACCTGTGCACGCCCACCCGTGCCCCGCACGCGCCTACTCGTGCGCGATCGCCGTCAGGACGTTCATCCGTGAGGCGCGCAGTGCGGGCAGCAGTGCCGCCAGCAGGCCCACCGCCACTGCTCCGACCGCGACCGCGATCACCGTGGACCACGGCACGGCGAACGCCTTGAGCCCCTGCAGCGCCAGCACCTGCTGGATGCCCACCCCCCACACCATGCCCAGCACCAGCCCCAGCAGCGCGCCGAACACCGCGATCACCACCGACTCCAGCCGGATCATGCGCCGCAGTTGAACGCGGGACAGCCCGACCGCCCGCAGCAGCCCGATCTCCCGGGTGCGCTCCACCACCGACAGGGCCAGCGTGTTCACCACGCCGAGCACCGCGATGACGACGGCGAGCCCGAGCAGCGCGTACACCAGGTACAGCATTACGGCGATCTGGTCGCGGATCAGCTTCTTGTAGTCCGCCTGGTCGCGCACCTGCACCTGCGGATAGGCGTCCAGAGCCTTCTTCAGGGCGGCCCGCAGCTGGTCCGGGCCGGTTCCGCCGCCCGCGTCGACGTACACGGCCGCGTCCTGGCCGCCCGGCATGTACCGCTCGACGGTCGCCAGGCCCATGAAGATGCCGCCCTCGATGCCGAAACCGCCCGACTGGTCCATGTCGGTCAGCGCAGCCACCCGCAGCCGGGCCTGGCGTCCGGTCCCGAAAGTGACCGGCAGCGAGTCGCCGAGGCGCACCCGGTGATCGTGCGCGTAGGTGCGGTCCATCGCCAGATTGCCGGGGGCCAGCGCCTCCGCCGAACCGCCCGCCTTGTACGTGAGGTGGGCGACGTCGTCGAGCTGGGGATCGTATCCGGACACCGTGGTCTCGGGCCGTTTGCCGTCGGGCAGGGCCAGGCGGACGGCCGCGAACCGCTGGCGCACCACGGTCTCGGTGCCCTTCACCGCGCGCACCCGGTCGGTGATCTCCCGCGGGAACGGCTGGAAGTTGCTGTTCTGCACGACGAAGTCGGCGCCCAGCGTCTTGTCGATCTGCTGGTCGAACGACTTGGTCATGGAGGCGCTGGCCACCGAGAGCCCCGCGACCAGGGCGATCCCGACCATCAGGGCGGACGCGGTGGCGCCGGTGCGGCGCGGGTTGCGCAGCGCGTTGCGCTGGCTCAGCCTGCCCACCGGACCGTACAGCCGGGGGAAGGCCGCGCCGAGCACCCGGATCACCGGGCGCACCAGGATCGGACCCGCCACCACCGTCGCGGCCAGTGTCAGCAGCACGCCCAGCCCGAGCAGGGACGACGCGGTTGCCGTCCTCGTCGCGGTCACACAGCCGGTGAGCGCCGCCGCCCCGGCCACCGTCAGCACCGTGCCGACGACCGCGCGGATCCGCAACGGCCGCCCCACTCCGCTCACTTCGGCGTCCGCGAGCGCGGCCATCGGGGACACCCGGGCCGCCCGGCGCGCGGGCAGATAGGCGGAGACGAAGGTCACGCCCACGCCCACGGCGTACGCCGCCACCGGCGTGCCCCACGCGACCACCATCTCGGTGGCGTCCAGCCGCATCCCGAACACGCCCATCAGCGCCATCAGCCCGGCCGCCAGGCCGATGCCCGCCGCCAGCCCCAGCGTGGAGCCGACCAGGCCGAGCAGGAGCGCTTCGAGCAGGACCGAGCGCCGCACCTGCCGCCGGTCGGCGCCCAGCGCCCGCAACAGGCCGAGCTCCCGGGTGCGTTGGGCGATCAGCATCGAGAAGGTGTTGACGATGAGGAAGATCCCGACGAGCGTCGCCACCCCGGCGAATCCGAGCATCACGTACTTGGTCACGTCGAGGAACCCGCCGAGCTCGTCGGCGGCGGACTTGGCCTGCTCGGCGGAGGTCTTCAGCTCGTACGAGCCGTCGAGCGCCGCCGCCACGCGCTGCTTCAGCGTCTCGTCGGACACCCCGCGCGCCGCGTCCACCGAGATCGTGGTGGCCGCGTCCGCGCTGCCCAGCAGCCGGGTCTGCGCGGTCGGCGTGTCCAGGAACACCAGCGCCGCACCGGGGTTGGTGGTGGTGAAGGCGGCGATGCCGACCACCTGGACCCGGAAGGAGCCGGGCTGCGCCAGCACGGTCAGCGGGTCGCCCAGGCGGACGTGCTTCTCGTCGGCGGTGTCCTTGTCGATCAGGGCCTCGCCCGGACCGTGCGGGGCGTGGCCGCTCGTCAGCTTCAGCGGACTGCGCTCGGTGACGTACCAGTTGGTGGCGATCGTCGGCGCGCCGCTGGTCGGCCCGACCGTCTTGTTGGCGCGGTCGACGACCGCGATGTTCCGCACGGCCGCGTCGATGTGGGTGGCGGCCACCCCGTCGACGGAGGCGATGCGCGAGGCGAGCGACGCCGGAACCGTACGCGTCACGCCCGAGGGCACCCGCTCGTCGAGGCCCTTGGGCGGCTCGACCGTCAGATCCGCCGACGTCGAGGCGAAGAGCCGGTCGAACGTACGGGCCACCGTGTCCGAGAAGATCAGCGAACCGGCGACGAACGCCACCGAGAGGACCACCGCGAGCGCGGACAGCAGCAGCCGGCCCTTGTGGGCGAGGAAGCTGCGCAACGTCGCCTTCAGCACGGCGGCTCAGCCCTTGCGCAGGGAGTCGACGCCGGGGGCACCCGCTTCGCCGCCTCCGCCGGAGAACAGCCTCAGCCGGTCGAGGACCGCCTCCGCCGTCGGGCCGCGCATCTCGTCGACGATCCGCCCGTCGGCCAGGAACAGCACCAGATCGGCCCGGCTCGCCGCGACCGGGTCGTGGGTGACCATGACCACCGTCTGGCCGAGGCCGTCCACGGCCTCCCGCAGGAAGGTGAGCACTTCGGCGCCCGCCCGGGAGTCCAGATTGCCGGTCGGCTCGTCAGCGAAGATCAACTCGGGGCGGGAGGCCAGCGCGCGGGCGCACGCCACCCGCTGCTGCTGCCCGCCGGAGAGCTGGGCCGGCCGGTGCTTCAGCCGGTCGCGCAGCCCGAGCGTGTCGATGACCCGGTCCAGCCACTCCCGGTCGGGCGCCCGGCCCGCGATGTCCATCGGCAGCGTGATGTTCTCGGCGGCGGTCAGCGTCGGCAGCAGATTGAACGCCTGGAACATAAAGCCGATCCGGTCCCGCCGCAGCCGGGTCAGCTCGCGCTCCTTCAGCCCGGTGATCTCGGTGTCGCCCAGCCACACCTGGCCCGCCGACACCGTGTCGAGCCCGGCGAGGCAGTGCATCAGCGTCGACTTGCCCGAACCCGACGGGCCCATGACGGCGGTGAACCGGCCGCGCGCGATGTCCACGTCGACGGAGTCGAGCGCCAGGACCGCCGTCTCGCCCGTCCCGTACGCCTTGGTCAGCGCCCGGGCCCGCGCGGCGACCCCTTCCGTTGCCGCTGTGGCCGCTGCAGCTGTGGACAAGGCCGCCTCCCGGGTCGTGGCGTTCTGGCTGTACCGACTCCCGTACGGCATACGAGAGTAGAGGCGGCGGCGGCCCGCGGCCATCCGGCCGACGGGGGAGTTCAGCCGAGGTCCGGCCGTCGCGCCGTGCCCAGGACACAGGGCGAGGACGGGAACCGCACGCCCTTCTCGGGAACGCGCAGCCGCCGGAACTCCACCAGGTCGAAGCCCGCCGCCTCGATCGCCGCCAAGGGATCGCGCCAGGTGTGGCACCCGCCGAACAGCACCGGCCACAATGTGCGGTCCGCCCCGCGCTGGACCGCCGACAGCACCCGTCCCTCGGCCCGGCCGTGCTCGAAGAACCGCAGCTCACCGCCGGGGCGCAGCACGCGGTGGATCTCCGCGAGGGAGCGCGACACCTCGCGTACGGAACACAGCACCAGCGAGACCACCGCCGCGTCGAACGCCTCGCTCTTCACCGGCAGCGCCTCGGCCGCCCCCGGCACCACGTCCACCGGCACGTCGGTACGCAGCGCGGCGCGGACGGCGAGCCTGCGCAGCCCGCGCTCGGGCTCGATCGCCACGACCTCGCTGACCCCGCCCGGATAGTGCGGGAAGTTGAGGCCGTTGCCCGCGCCGATCTCGATGACGCGGCCCGAAAGGCCGCTCAGCAGCTCGCTGCGGAGGGCGTACACGCCTGCCCGGTGGTCGACCTTCTCGCTGAAGCGGCCGTAGAAGCGGGCGAACAGCGGATGGTGAACGGCGTCCGGGGCGATCTTGGCACGCTGCTCCATGGGGGACCCTCCAAGGCCGGGCGGAGAACGGGCGAACGGACAACGGGATTGTCCCCGCCCCGACGCGCTGTCACCCGTCCCCATGGTGTTGCCCGGCTGGGGGTGATCACTTGTTGTCAGCTGATATCTGATAGCTGATAACCGTCAGCTGCCCGCGCACAACTGTCAGCCGTCAGCCGTCAGCTGCCCGCGCACAACTGTCAGCCGTCAGCCGTCAGCTGCCCGCGCACAACTGTCAGCTGCCAGCTGCCCGCCCACAGCCGTCAGCTGTCAGCCGCCGCCCCACACCCGTCAACGGTCAGCCATCAGCTGACACCCCGCACCCCTCACCCTTCACCCCACCACGAAACAGAACTCGTTCCCCTCCGGGTCGCGCATGACCTGGAAGGTGCCCTGGGGGTCCTGTACCGGCGTGCCCACGGCCGTCGCTCCGAGGCGGACCGCTGCGGCGCGGGCGCGGGTCACGTCCTCCACGGTGAGGTCGAGGTGCAGCCGGTTCTTGCCCGCCTTGCCCTCCGGCACCCGCTGGAAGGCCAGCCGGGCCGTGCCGGGCGGGTCGAGATGGGCCCAGCCCGCGTCCCGCACCACCGGCGTACCGCCCAGCAGCGCCGCCCAGAACCGCGCGAGGCGGTCCGGGGCGGCGCAGTCGACCACGAGCTGGCGCAGCCGTGCCCGTACGACCGCCATCACCGGCTCCAGCCGCCGCCGAGCTCCGGCCCGAGCCAACTCGGCGCCGCCGCGCGGAAGTCGGCGGCCGGAAGCCGGCCCGCGCCCTCCGGCACCACGCCGACCAGCGGCGATCCGGCCGATTCCGGCAGGTCCGCGAGGTTGCAGAGCGAGGCCAGGTCCGGCTCGGCGGGCCAGCTGCCGACGACCAGGCCCGCGCACTCAAGGCCCCGGGCGCGCAGTGCCTCGCCGGTGAGGGCCGCCATGTTGAGCGTGCCGAGTCCGGCCGGGGTCACGACCAGGACGGGTGCGCCGAGCAGCCGCGCCGCGTCGGCGAGCGTGCCGCCCGCGGCGTCGAGGCGGACCAGGAGGCCGCCCGCGCCCTCCACCAGCACCAGGTCGTGCTCGGTGGCGAGCTTCGCGGCGGCCTTGGCCACGTCCTCGGGGTGCACCGGGGTCATCCCGGCCCGCCGGGCCGCCGTGTCGGGGGCCAACGGCTCGGGGAAGCGGGCGAGTTCGAGGCCGGTGACGTCGTCGCCCGCCAGGCGCCGCACCTCCGCGACGTCGCCGGGCTCGCCGGGGGCGACGCCCGTCTGGGCGGGCTTGAGGACGGCCACCGAGCGTCCGGCGGCGCGTGCCACCGCGGCGACGGCCGCCGTGACGACCGTCTTGCCGATCTCCGTTCCCGTACCGCTCACGACCAGTACCGTCATCTCAGCCCTCCCGTGCCGCCGCGCCCACCGCTCGGCAGATGCGCGCCAGATCCTCGTCGTCGGTCACGTACGGCGGCATCGTGTAGACGAGGTCGCGGAACGGGCGCAGCCACACGCCCTCGCGCACCGCCGCCCGGGTCGCGGCCGCCATGTCCACCTCGTGGTCGAGCTGGACGACGCCGATGCCGCCGAGTACGCGTACGTCCCGCACGCCCGGGGCTCCGGAGTACTCGCCGAGCCCTTGGCGCATACCCGTCTCCAGGCGCTTGACCTCACCCTGCCAGTCCTGGGACAGCAGCAGTTCGATCGAAGCGCAGGCGACGGCGGCGGCCAGCGGGTTGGCCATGTACGTCGGGCCGTGCGCGAGGACCGGGACCTCGCCAGAGGAGATGCCCTCGGCGACCCGGGTCGTGCACAGCGTCGCGGCCATCGACAGATAGCCGCCGGTCATCGCCTTGCCCACGCACAGCACGTCCGGCGAGACGGCGGCGTGTTCGGAGGCGAAGAGGGTGCCGGTGCGGCCGAAGCCGGTGGCGATCTCGTCGAAGACCAGCAGCACGTCGTGCTCGTCGCACAGCTCGCGCAGCACCCGCAGATAGCCGGGGGAGTGGAACCGCATCCCGCCCGCGTTCTGCACCACCGGCTCGACGATCACCGCCGCCACCTCGTGGGCGTGCCGGGCGAGGGTCTCGCGCAGCCGGCGTACGTACGCCTCGTCCGGCTCCGCGTCGTACCCGGTCGGGGGCGCGTCCACGAAGACCTGCTCCGGCAGCCTGCCGGACCACAGCGCGTGCATGCCGCCGTCCGGGTCGCAGACCGACATCGGCTGCCAGGTGTCGCCGTGGTAGCCGCCGCGCCAGGTCAGCAGCCGCTGCTTGGCGGGCCGCCCGACCGACTTCCAGTACTGCAGGCACATCTTGATGGCGACCTCGACCGAGACCGAGCCGGAGTCGCTGAGGAAGACGTGCTGGAGCGGCTCGGGGGTGATCTCGACGAGCTTGACGCAGAGCCGCACGGCGGGCTCGTGGGTGAGCCCGCCGAACATCACATGGCTCATCCGGTCCAGCTGGCCGTGTGCGGCGGCGTTGAGGACCGGGTGGTTGTAGCCGTGCAGCGCCGACCACCACGACGCCATGCCGTCGACGAGCTCGCGCTGCCCGTGCGCCTCCTCGGCGAGCCGCAGCCGGACCCCGGACGCGGACTCCACGACCAGCGGTTCCTGGCGGCCCGGCATCGGGCCGTAGGGGTGCCAGACGTGCTGCCGGTCCAGGGCGCGCAGCTCGGTGACGCCGTAACCGGGGTCAGGCATTGGGGGCGAGGTCCGTTCCGGCGCCCCGGCGGCGCACGGCGACCAGGTCCGTGCGGGCCTCGGGGACCTCGGTGGCGGCGGCCGGGGCCGGGGCGGACTGGCCGCACGGGCCGCAGCCCGCGCCCTCGGCGTGCGCACCGCAGGCGCCGCCCTCGTGGGAGCCGCAGCCGCCGGCCGCGTGCGAGCCGCAGCCCGCGCCGGCCAGGGCGTCGGCGCGGTGCTCGGGGAGCGTGGTCGTGCCCGCGCCCTCCACCTCGAACCCGGCGTCCGCGATCATCTCCAGGTCGGCCTTGCCCTCCTGGCCCTCACTGGTGAGGTAGTCGCCGAGGAAGATCGAGTTGACCAGGTTCAGGGCCAGCGGCTGCATCGTGCGCAGATGCACCTCGCGCCCGCCCGCGAGCCGCACCTCGACGTCCGGGCAGACGAACCGGACCATCGCGAGGATGCGCAGACAGCGCTGCGGGGTGAGGTTCCACTCCTTGGCGAGCGGGGTGCCCTCGAACGGGATGAGGAAGTTGACCGGGACCGAGTCCGGGTCCAGCTCGCGCAGCGCGAAGACCACGTCGACCAGGTCCTCGTCGCTCTCGCCCATGCCCGCGATCAGACCGGAGCAGGCGGAGAGCCCGGCGCCGTGCGCCTTCTGCACGGTGTCCACGCGGTCGGCGTAGGTGTGGGTGGTCGTGATGTCCCCGTACGTCCCCTCGGACGTGTTGAGGTTGTGGTTGTACGCGTCGGCGCCGGCCGCGCGCAGCCGCTCGGCCTGGCCGTCCGAGAGCAGACCGAGGCAGGCGCACACCTCGACGCCCTCGTTCTGCTCCTTGATGGCCTCGATGGTCTGCGAGACCCGGTCCACGTCGCGGTCGGTCGGCCCCCGGCCGCTCGCCACCAGGCAGACCCGCTTGGCGCCGCCCGCGACACCGGCGGCGGCGGCCTTGGACGCCTCGTCCGGCTTCAGCCAGGTGTACTTGAGGATCTCGGCCTTGGAGCCGAGGCGCTGCGAGCAGTACGAGCAGTCCTCCGGGCACAGCCCCGACTTCAGGTTCACCAGGTAGTTCAGCTTCACCCGGCGCCCGAACCACTGACGGCGCACCTTGCCGGCCGCGGCCACCACGTCGAGCAGTTCCTCGTCGGAGGTCGCCAGTACGGCGAGCGCCTCTTCACGGCTCGGCAGCTCGCGCCGCAGCCCCTTGTCCACCAGCGTGTTCAGCAGGTCCATGGCGCCGATCCTTGCCCAAGACCCCGCTTCCAGCCAAGGAGGGATCGTACAACTGCGCTCCTCGAAGGTGTGTGTATTGCCACACCCTGACCTCGCCCGCGCCGGAATAGGGTCTGTGCGCTGCCTACAAAAGGGATCTCCACCATGCCCCGAGCGCCATTCGACTGGATCGACGGAGCGACCGAGCGGCGCGAGCGCGCCGGTCTCGTACGGGTGCTCCGGCCGCGCGCGGCCGACCAGGACCTGCTCGACCTGGCCGGCAACGACTACCTCGGGCTGACCCGCCACCCGGCGGTCACCGAAGGCGCGGCCGGGGCGGCCCGCCGCTGGGGCGCGGGCGCCACCGGCTCCCGTCTGGTCACCGGCACCACGGCGCTCCACACCGAGCTGGAGGAGTCCCTCGCCCGGTTCTGCGGCTTCGAGGCGGCGCTGGTCTTCTCCTCGGGGTACGCGGCGAACCTGGCGGCGCTGACCGCGCTCGGCGAGCGGGACTCGCTGATCGTGTCCGACGCGGGCAACCACGCCTCCATCGTCGACGGCTGCCGGCTCTCGCGCGCGGCCACGGCGGTGGTCCCGCACGCGGACCCGGAGGCGGTGCGCAAGGCGCTGGACGCCCACGACGGGGCGGCGCTGGTGGTGAGCGACTCGGTGTTCTCGGTGGACGGGGACGCGGCCCCGCTGGGCGCGCTCGCCGCCGCCTGCCGGGAGTTCGGCGCGGCCCTGGTGGTGGACGACGCGCACGGGCTCGGGGTGCTGGGCGAGGGCGGGCGGGGCGCGCCGCACGCGGCCGGGCTCGCGGGCGACGGCGACGTGGTCGCCACCGTGACCCTGTCGAAGTCGCTGGGCAGCCAGGGCGGGGCGGTGCTGGGCCCGGAGCGGGTGATCCGGCACCTGGTCAACGCGGCCCGTACGTTCATCTTCGACACGGGGCTCGCGCCCGCGTCGGTGGGCGGGGCGCTGGCGGCGCTGCGGCTGATCGAGGCGGAGCCGCAGCGGGCGGGCCGGGCCCGCGCGGTGGCGGCCGAGCTGTACGCGCGGCTGACGGCGGCGGGGCTGACGGCGGCGCGCCCGGACGCCGCCGTGGTCTCGGTGCGGGCGCCCTCGCCGGAGCAGGCGGTGCAGTGGGCGGCGCGGTGCCGCGGGGCGGGGCTCGCGGTGGGGTGCTTCCGTCCGCCGTCGGTGCCGGACGGGATCTCCCGGCTGCGGCTGACCGCCCGGGCGGACTTGACGGGCAGTCAGATCGACTGGGCGGTGGACACGGTCCTGCGGACCGCGCCCACCGTGTAGTCCCCCGTTGGGCGTACTCAACTCCTGCTGTCGGGCGCCTCGTTGAGCTCGACGGACAGGCCGGAAAGGAAGCTGTGCCAGGCCCGCGCTCCGAAGAGCAGCGCGGGGCCGGCGGTCCGCTTGGAGTCGCGGACGGCCAGCAGTGCGGCGTCGAGGAATGCGGCCTCGACGCAATTGTTCATTCCTGTACTACGGCTGCTGCGCCGCCATTGCGCGCCTTCCAGAGAAGTGCTGGAAGGTACATGCGCGGGGGGTGCGGGCATCATGCCTCCCTTACACGCCGTCAGCCATCCCGGCGATGAGATTCAATGAGTGCTGGAACGAAAGGGCCTGCGCCTCGACCGTATGGAACGCGGCGCTGTACGCCTCAAGGTCTTCTCTCCGTTCGAGATAGAGGCTACTCGTCAAGTGGTCGATAACCACAACGTCCAGATCAGAAATGTGCGGAAAAGAGAAGATAATGAAAGGGCCGGTGAGCCCGATATGGCCACCGCTGCTGAAAGGCAGCACCCGCAGCCGCACCTGCGGCAGCCGGGCCACTTCGGCGAGATGGCGCAACTGCCGCCGCATCACGGCCGCCCCGCCCACCGCGCGGTGCAGCGCCGCCTCGTCCACCACCGCGCTCAGCTCCAGCGGCGGATCCGCCCGCAGCACCTCCTGGCGCGCCAGCCGAACCTCCACCAGTGAGTCCACCCGCGCCGCGTCGAGATGGCCGAGAGCCGCCCGGGTGACCGCGCGCGCGTACTCGGGCGTCTGGAGCAGCCCGGGCACCACCGACGTCTCCAGGGTGCGCGCGGCCGACGCCTGGGACTCCAGGCTGATGAAGTCCCGGTACTGCGGCGGCAGCAGCCCGCGGTAGGCGTGCCACCACTGGCCGCCCCGGCCGTCGGCCGAGCCCGCGAGCGCCTCCAGGAGCGCCCGCAGCGCCGGGTCGGCGACCCCGTACACCGCGAGCAGCCGGGTCACGTCGGCGGGCCGCACCCCGCTGCGGCCGGTCTCGATCCGGCTCACCTTGGACTGGTGCCAGCCCAGTTGCCGGGCCACCTCGCCGCTGGTGAGGGCGGCGGCGCAGCGCAGCCTCCGCAGTTCCTCGCCGAGTTTGCGGCGGCGTACCGCGGGGCCGTGCCACATGAGTCTCTCCTCCCACCCGGCCGGGATTCGGGTGATGGGCAAGTGTGGCTCCCAAATACGGTCCTTCGTCGCAGAGTTCACCGCTTTGAGCGACAGATATATGCATATCTCGGTGGATCCGCGCATCGAGCGGCACGATGAGTGGCACTCTGGCGCGAAGCACAAGTCCGGGTCGTCCTCGCGTTCGTCCCGCTCGCCGCGCGACGGGCGGGCCGGCCCGGGTGGGAAAGGGACAGCGTCGCCATGGCAGACCACCACGAATCAACCGTCACTCTGCCGAGCGATCCCGCCTCGGTCTCCGCCGCCCGCAGACACGTCGCCGGAGTGCTCGTCGAGTGGGGTCTGCCGGCAGGTGGCGAAACCGCCGATACGATCCGCCTGATCGTCTCGGAGCTCGCGACCAACGCCGTGCAGCACACCCTGGGCCAGTCGCCGACGTTCACGGTGGAGCTGCGTCTGGAGCGCGACGAGCAGCTCCACATCGGGGTCACGGACAGCCATCCGCGCTGGCCGAAACGGCTTCCCGCCGCGGTCCAGCAGGACAACGGGCGGGGCATGGTGATCATTCGCTGGCTGGCCGCCGAGTGCGGCGGCCGGCTCTCGGTGACGCCCACCCCCGACGGGGGCAAGACCGTCTGGATCGAGCTGCCCTGGACGGCGCCGGTCCAGAGCTGAGCCGGGTCCTCCCGCGCGCGGGCGCCCGCGCCCGGGAGGACCCCCTGTGCCGGTCGCGCGGGTCAGCGCACGCGCCCGTACCAGACGCTCTTGGACCAGATCTTCTCCAGCTTGACCACGGAACCGGTCTTGGGGGAGTGCCAGATCTTGTTCTCGCCGGCGTAGATCCCGACGTGGTACACGTTCGAGCCGGAGTGGAAGAACACGAGGTCGCCGCGCTGGCGGGCGGACGACGAGACGTGGCGGGTGCTGTTGTACTGCTGCTGCGTGGTGCGCGGCAGCTTCTTGCCCGCCTTCTGGAACGAGTAGAGGGTGAGCCCCGAGCAGTCGAACCGGTACGGGCCGGTGGCGCCGTACTTGTAAGGCGATCCCTTCTTGGACGCGGCGACATTGAGCGCCTTCGTCGCGAGTGTCGCGGCGCTCGCCTCGCTGCTGGCGCCCGGCGCCAGCAGGGTGCCGCCGACGGCGGCGAGGGTGAGGGCGGAGACCGCGCCGACACGGGTCAGCAGGGACGGGACATGATTCTGCGCAGTCATGCGCAACCCTTCGTCAAACCGCCTGCGAAGGATGACCTGTCGGGTTCGGACTGGCGAAGATGCCCGGCCGCTCTCGCGGCTTCACCCCAAGGGCCTCCCGGTCTCCCGGTGGGCCCGCCGTGCTTGGGTCCTCCACTCCTGCCGATCCACTCAGTCGACCAGTCATCCGGGTGCGGCGGCAGGACTCGGCGTCCGCCCGGACCGCCCCGCCGCGGTGGCGGGGGCTTGTCGTCGGAAGGGATCTTGACCCAAAAGGTGTCGGATTTCCGAGCCGAAACAGTGTTTTGTGAGGCTCCTCACGACTGACCCGTTCGGGTGGACAGGGAAGTTTCGGCACTTCTGACAGGGCCTTTGACCAGCGGTGGAACGATTCATTCCGCTGGCTCGTACGCGTGCGGAGCAGTACGGGCGGTACGTCGTTCGGACGATCGGATCGTCCGAACGTGGGACACCGACTCGTACCAACGCGGGGGGCGCCCGGGCGTCCGCGCGCTCACCCTGGGCCGGGCGGCGGCATCGTCAGACGGCCCGCCCTGCGCTCCCCGTCGAGGACGCGCAGCGCCCGCGCCAGCGTCTCGGAGTGCAGCTCCGACTCGCCGCGCAGATGCATGGTCGTCAGCGCGTCCCGCAGCGCCACCGCCCGCCCGACCAGGGCCTGTGCCGCCCGCAGCGCGCCGTAGGTGTCCCGGTGCCGGGCGGGGTTGACGCGGCCCAGCTTGTCCAGCGCGTCCAGATACGCGTCGATCAGCTCGCCCTCGGCGCGGGTCAGCGCGGGCAGCGGTGGCAGTTCGGGGATCACCGGTACTGCCTCCTCGGCCCGGACAGCGGGGTCTTGCGGCTGGTCACGACGTGGTCGACCAGGCCGTAGGCGAGCGCCGCCGGGGCGTCCAGGATGGTGTCCCGCTCGATGTCGGCGCCGATCCGCTCGGTGGACTGCCCGGTGTGCCGTGCCAGCAGCTCCGTCAGCAGTGCCCGGCCGCGCTGGAGTTCCCTCGCCTGGATCTCCAGATCGGAGGGCTGGCCGCGCAGCGGCTCCTCGATCGAGGGCTGGTGGACGAGCACCCGCGCGCCGGGGAGTGCGAGCCGCTTGCCCGGCGTGCCCGCGGCCAGCAGTACCGCGGCGGCCGAGGCGGCCTGCCCGATGCACACCGTCTCCACGTCGCAGGCGACGAACCGGATCGTGTCGTAGATGGCCGTCATCGCGGTGAGCGAGCCGCCGGGGGAGTTGATGTAGAGCGAGATGTCCCGGTCCGGGTCGGCGTGCTCCAGGTGCATGAACTGGGCCATCAGATCGTTGGCGGAGGTGTCGTCGACGGGAGTACCGAGGATGACGATCCGCTCTTCGAGCAGCTTGCCGTAGGGGTCGAGGGTGCGGACCCCGGTGGAGGTGCGTTCGGAGAACTCGGGCAGGACGTGGCGGGCGGACGGGCCGTGCATGGCGGACCCCTTCTCGTACGGATGGCCCTGCTGGGCGCATCGGTCGACTGCCTCTGTAAAAAATGTACAGGACGTACAGGCCGTTATGATGGGGAGCATGGCCCATGAGATTCCGGTGACGCAAGCCCGAGCTGAGCTCGCCGAGCTGATCAACCGCGTGGTGTACGGCGGCGAGCGGGTCGTGCTGACCCGGCACGGCAAGCCGCTCGTCGCCCTGGTGTCCGCCGCTGACCTGGAGCGACTCGAAGGAGCGGCGCAGGCGGCCGAGGAGCAGGTGATCAGTACGGTGACCTCGGTGCGCCCGGCCGTGTCCGCTCCCGGCGAACGGAGC
This sequence comes from Streptomyces sp. cg36, assembly GCF_041080675.1. Taxonomy (NCBI): domain Bacteria; kingdom Bacillati; phylum Actinomycetota; class Actinomycetes; order Kitasatosporales; family Streptomycetaceae; genus Streptomyces; species Streptomyces cyclosori. The sequence continues at coordinate 6,837,377 of NZ_CP163520.1, forward strand.
CGGTTCGGCATCGCCGCCGAGCACCGGCAGCCGCCGATGGGGGGCTGATCCGCCCCCGCGCCCCGCTGTCGCGCTCGCCCGCGATCGGCGGCCGTGGCGTCCGCGCGCGATCGATGCATTGGCCATGGATATGCAAAGCGTCAGTTAACGAGCCGGAAAAACTTCCGCCGTAACGTGCAATGCCTCGCTGCGGACCCCTGAACCGCAGGTCAACAGAGTGTTGAACTCGGATAGGGTCCCGCAGCGTCGAGACGGGATTCTCCCGTTCCGGGCACGACTGTGAGGTGGGAAGCGTGCAACTGACGCCGCACGAGCAGGAGAGACTGCTCATCCATGTGGCCGCGGACGTGGCGGAGAAGCGCCGGGCGCGCGGGGTGAGGCTCAACCACCCCGAAGCCGTCGCACTGATCACCTCGCACGTGCTCGAAGGCGCGCGCGACGGCCGGACCGTGGCCGAACTGATGGACTCCGGCCGCAAGTTGCTCACCCGGGACGACGTCATGCCCGGCATCCCGGAGATGATCCACGACGTCCAGGTCGAGGCGACCTTCCCGGACGGCACCAAGCTCGTCACCGTCCACGAACCCATCGTCTGACGCGGGAGCGGCCCGATGATTCCCGGAGAGATCCTGTTCGCGGACGAGCCCGTGGCCCTCAACGAGGGCCGCGAGGTCACCCGGATCACCGTCCTCAACGCCGCCGACCGGCCCGTCCAGGTCGGCTCGCACTACCACTTCGCCGAGGCCAACCCCGGCCTGGACTTCGACCGCACCGCCGCCCGCGGGCAGCGGCTGAACATCGCAGCGGGCACCGCCGTGCGCTTCGAGCCCGGCATCCCCGTCGACGTCGAACTCGTCCCGATCGGCGGGCTGCGGGTCGTTCCGGGGCTGCGCGGCGAGACCGGAGGACCCCTCGATGACTGACCTCGACCGTGCCGTGTACGCCGACCTGTTCGGCCCCACCACCGGCGACCGCGTCCGGCTCGCCGACACCGCCCTCCTGATCGAGATCGAGGAGGACCGCAGCGGCGGACCCGGACTCGCGGGCGACGAGGCGGTGTTCGGCGGCGGCAAGGTGATCCGCGAGTCCATGGGACAGGCCCGCACCACCCGCGCCGAGGGCGCCCCCGACACCGTGATCACCGGTGTGGTGGTCCTGGACCACTGGGGCGTCGTCAAGGCCGACGTCGGCATCCGCGACGGCCGGATCACCGCGCTGGGCAAGGCGGGCAACCCCGACACCATGGACGGGGTCCACCCGGACCTGGTCATCGGCCCCGAGACCGAGATCATCGCGGGCAACGGCAAGATCCTCACGGCCGGCGCGGTGGACACCCACGTCCACTTCATCTCGCCGACCCTGATCGACCAGGCCCTCTCCTCGGGCATCACCACCCTGGTCGGCGGCGGCACCGGCCCCGCCGAGGGCACCAAGGCCACCACCGTCACCCCCGGCCCCTGGCACCTGGCCCGGATGTTCGCGGCCCTGGAGAACGCGCCCGTCAACATCGGTCTGCTCGGCAAGGGCAACACCATGTCGCGCGAGGCCATGCACTCCCAGCTGCGCGGCGGCGCCCTCGGCTTCAAGATCCACGAGGACTGGGGCGCGACCCCGGCCGTCATCGACGCCTGTCTGAGCGTCTGCGACGAGACCGGCGCCCAACTCGCCATCCACACCGACACGTTGAACGAGGCCGGCTTCGTCGGCGACACCCTCGCCGCGATCGCGGGCCGCTCCATCCACGCGTACCACACCGAGGGCGCGGGCGGCGGTCACGCGCCGGACATCATCACCGTGGTCTCCGAGCCGTACGTCCTGCCCAGCTCCACCAATCCGACCCGGCCGCACACCGTCAACACCGTCGAGGAGCACCTCGACATGCTGATGGTCTGTCACCACCTCAACCCGGCCGTGCCCGAGGACCTGGCGTTCGCCGAGTCCCGCATCCGGCCCTCGACCATCGCCGCCGAGGACGTCCTGCACGACCTCGGCGCCATCTCGATCCTCTCCTCCGACTCCCAGGCGATGGGCCGCATCGGCGAGGTGATCCTGCGCACCTGGCAGACCGCGCACGTGATGAAGGTCCGCCGGGGCGCCCTCGCGGGCGACGGGCGCGCCGACAACCACCGGGCCCGCCGCTATGTCGCCAAGTACACGATCAACCCGGCGGTCGCCCAGGGCCTGGACGGCGAGATCGGCTCGGTCGAGCCGGGCAAGCTCGCCGACCTGGTGCTGTGGGAGCCCGCGTTCTTCGGGGTCAAGCCGCAGCTCGTCCTCAAGGGCGGCCAGATCGCGTACGCGCAGATGGGTGACGCCAACGCGTCCATCCCCACCCCGCAGCCGGTCCTGCCGCGCCCGATGTTCGGCGCGTACGGCAAGGCCCCGGCGGGCAACTCGGTCAACTTCGTCTCGCAGGCCGCGCTGGAGGACTCGCTGCCCGAACGGCTGGGCCTGGACAAGGAGTTCGTCGCCATCAGGAGCACCCGGCGGGTGGGCAAGGCCGACATGCGCGAGAACGACGCCCGGCCCGACGTCCGGGTCGACCCGGACACCTTCACCGTGACCATCGACGGCGAGGTGGTGGAGCCCGCGCCCGCCGCCGAACTGCCCATGGCCCAGCGGTACTTCCTCTTCTGAGCACCCCTTTGAGATCGGTCGGCACATGACTCGCGCAGCCCTGCTCGTCCTCGCCGACGGCCGCTTCCCGGCCGGCGGCCACGCCCACTCGGGAGGTGCCGAAGCCGCCGTACGGGCCGGGCGCGTCCGGGACGCGGACGGTCTGGCGGAGTTCTGCCGGGGGCGGCTGCACACCACGGGCCTGGTCGCCGCCGCGCTCGCCGCGGCGGCGGCCCTCGGCCTCGACCCGCTCGCCCTCGACGGGGCCGCCGACGCGCGCACCCCGTCGCCCGCGCTGCGGGCCACCGCGCGCCGGCTCGGCCGCCAGATGATGCGGGCGGCGCGGGCCACCTGGCCCACCGAGGAGCTGGCCGCGCTCGCGGCGGCCCGCCCGCGCGGGGCCCATCAGCCGGTCGTGCTCGGGCTCGCCGCGCGCGCGGCGGGGCTCGGGCCCGAGGACGCTGCGCACTGCGCGGCGTACGAGTGCGTCAGCGGCCCGGCGACCGCGGTCGTGCGGCTGCTGAGCCTCGACCCGTTCGACGCCACGGGCGTGCTCGCCCGGCTGGCGCCCGAACTGGACGCGGTGGCCGCGCGGGCCTCGCGGGCCGCGGCCTCGGCCGCGGTGGAGGGGGTGGACGCGCTGCCCGCCGCCTCGGCGCCGCTGCTGGACGTCCTGGCCGAGGCCCATGCGGCCTGGCCGGTACGGCTGTTCGCGTCCTAGGGCCGGTCGCCGGACGCGCGCCCGCCCGACGAGGCCCGGCGGGCCCCGGCCCGTCGCCGGCGACGCCCTGAAGGCCCCGGCCCGCCCCCATCCGACCACTCCTTCCCGAACCCCGCCGGGGCCCCGCCCCGGGCCCCATCGCCCGGAAAACGGGCTCGTCCTCACACGCCGGACGGGCTGACCCGCCCCCCGGCCCGACAAGTGGAGCCGCCCCATGCACCTCGACCACTCCCACGACGCCCCCGCCGCGGTCAGCGCCGACGCCCACCGGCCCGACGGCACCCGCCGGGCCCTGCGCATCGGCCTCGGCGGGCCCGTGGGCTCCGGCAAGACCGCCACCGTGGCCGCGCTCTGCGGGGTCCTGCGCGAGCGGTACTCCCTCGCCGTCGTCACCAACGACATCTACACGCGCGAGGACGCCGAGTTCCTGCTGCGCAGCGCCGTGCTCCCGCCCGAGCGCATCCAGGCCGTGGAGACCGGCGCCTGCCCGCACACCGCGATCCGGGACGACATCTCCGCCAACCTGGAGGCCGTCGAGGACCTGGAGGACGCGGTCGGGCCGCTCGATCTGATCCTGGTCGAGTCCGGCGGCGACAACCTCACCGCGACCTTCTCCAAGGGCCTGGTCGACGCCCAGATCTTCGTCATCGACGTGGCGGGCGGCGACGACATCCCGCGCAAGGGCGGGCCCGGCGTCACCACGGCCGACCTGCTGGTGGTCAACAAGACCGACCTCGCCCCGTACGTGGGCTCCGACCTGGAGCGGATGGCCCGCGACGCCGAGGAGCAGCGCGGCGCGCTCCCCGTCGTCTTCCAGTCGCTGCGCGCCGAGGGCGGAGTGGACGCGGTGGCGGAGTGGGTGCGCGAGAAGCTCGCCGCGTGGACGCGATGACCCGGGGCGCCGGGGTCCGCGCCACCGCCCAGATCGTCGCCACCCCCGAAGGGCTGCCCGTGCTCGCGGGCGCGGGCCCGCTCGCGCTGCGCCGCACCCGGGCCACCGGGGACCGGCACCGGGTCACCGTCGTCGGGGCGATGAGCGCCCCGCTCGGCGGCGACCGCATCGCGCTGGAGGCCGACGTCCGCGCGGGCACCCGGCTGACCGTGGACTCGGCCGCCGCCACCATCGCCCTGCCCGGCCGCGGCGGCGAGCGGGCGCACTACGACGTACGGCTGAGGGTGGATCAGGACGCCGAGCTGCACTGGCTGCCCGAGCAGCTGATCTCGGCGCACGGCAGCGACCTGCGGATGCGGACCCGGGTGGAGCTCGCGGCCGGGGCGCGGCTGGTGCTGCGCGAGGAGCAGATCCTCGGACGGCACGGCGAGGAGCCCGGCACGCTGGTCACCCGGCTCACCGTGCACCACGCCGGACGCCCCCTGCTGGACCAGGAGCTGGCGTACGGGCCCGGGGCGCCCGGCGGCTGGGACGGCTGCGCGGTGCTGGGCGGACACCGGGCGGTGGGGCAACTCCTGGTGGTCGACCCGGAGTTGGCGGACGAGCCGGTGGCGGCGCGCCCGCTCGGCGAGGGCGCGGTCCGCACCCCGCTCGCCGGACCGGCGTACCTGGTCACGGCCGTCGCGCCGGACGCCCGGCTGCTGCGGCGGGTGCTGGATGAGGCCCTGACCGCTGAGCGGGACCGCTCGTCCCGGCTATCGGTTCGGTAAAGAAACACCAGTACGACCTGGTATCCGGAACCTCACAGGCGCGAGGATCCCCCGAGACCAATGAATTCGCGCCACCACGAGCGGCGCACTTCAGCAGGGGGAGGAAGCACTTGAGACGCACCGCAGTGCTCGGCTCGGCCGGCACTCTGATCGCGGGCACGCTCATAGTCGGCGCGGTCGCGGCACCGGTGGCCAACGCCGAGAGCCGTCACCGCTCGACGTCCGAGGCGCGCGGCGTGCAGCTCGCGGCCGAGCGGGCCGCCAAGAAGGGCATCGACTGGACCGACTGTCCGGCCGACTGGGGCTTCGCCAAGCCGATCCAGTGCGGTTACGTCAGCGTTCCGCTCGACTACGCCCACCCCTACGGCCAGCAGATCAAGCTCGCCGTGAACCGGGTGGCCTCGACCGGCACCCCCGCCGAGCGCCAGGGCGCCCTCGTCTACAACCCGGGCGGCCCCGGCGCGTCCGGCATGCGCTTCCCCACCCGGGTGACCAACAAGAACCCGCTGTGGGTCAACACCGCCAAGGCGTACGACTTCGTGGGCTTCGACCCGCGCGGCGTGGGCCACTCGACGCCGATCTCCTGTGTCGACCCGCAGGAGTTCGTCAAGGCGCCGAAGGCCGACCCGGTCCCGGGCAGCGAGGCCGACAAGCGCGCCCAGCGCAAGCTCGCCGCCGAGTACGCGGACGGGTGCGCCGAGCGCAGCGGCTGGATGCTGCCCTTCATGACCACCCCGAACACCGCGCGCGACCTGGACGTCATCCGCGCCGGGCTGGGCGAGAAGAAGCTCAACTACCTGGGCGTCTCCTACGGCACCTACCTGGGCGCCGTCTACGGCACGCTCTTCCCGTCGCACGTGCGCCGCATGCTGGTGGACAGCGTCGTGGACCCCTCGCGCGAGAACATCTGGTACGAGGCCAACCTCAACCAGGACGTCGCCTTCCAGGGCCGCTGGAACGACTGGGAGGACTGGGTCGCCAAGAACGACGCCACCTTCCACCTCGGCGACACCCGGGCCAAGGTCGAGGCGCAGTGGCTCAAGCTGCGCGCCCAGGCGAAGAAGAGCCCGCTCGGCGGCGTGGTCGGCCCGGCCGAGCTCATCGCCTACTTCCAGAACGCCCCGTACTACGACTCCTCCTGGGCGCCCACCGCCCAGAACTGGAGCAAGTACGTGGCCGGTGACACCAAGGCGCTCATCGACGCGGCCTCGCCCGACATGTCGGACATCAAGGGCAACATCGCCTCCGAGAACGGCAACGCGGTCTACACCGCCGTCGAGTGCGCCGACGCCAAGTGGCCCACCAGCTGGAAGAAGTGGGACCGGGACAACACCCGGCTCAACAAGGACTACCCGTTCATGACCTGGGCCAACGCCTGGATGAACCTGCCGTGTGCCACCTGGCAGACCAAGCAGCAGACCCCGGTCGAGGTCAAGACGGGCAAGGGCCTGCCCCCCGTCCTGATCGTCCAGAGCACCCGGGACGCGGCCACGCCGTACCAGGGCGCCGTCTCGCTGCACAAGCGCTTCAAGGGCTCGCGCCTGATCACCGAGAAGGACGCGGGTTCGCACGGCGTGACCGGTCTGGTCAACCCGTGCATCAACAGCCGGGTGGACGCCTACTTCCTCTCCGGCAAGGTCGACAGCGCCGACGTGACCTGCACCCCGCACGCCACGCCGAAGCCGTAACGATCCCGCACACAGGAGGGGCGGCCGGTACTCCGGCCGCCCCTTCGTGCCGCCCCGGCCCGCCGGCAACCGGCCGCCGTCGGCGACGCGCCGTCAGCGGGCGGCGAGCCAGGCGTCCTCGGCCGCGTAGTCGAACAGGTCCGGGTACTTGGACATCGCCGGGAACGCCTCGCGCCAGCCGGTGGTGTCCCGCAGCCGCTGAGCGATCCACCCGACGGTCGCGGGCAGCGACTCCGCGTACCCCGTCACCGGCCGGTAGCCCAGCTCGCGCCCGGCCGCCGACATGTCGTACACGATCGAGTGCGGCGCGCTCCACGGGGTGAGGCCCAGCGTGCCCTCGGCGGGCGCGCCGTCGAAGACCACCGTCTCGGCGCGCACCCCGAGCACCTCGTCGATCGCGGCGCCGATCTCGGCGACGGTCGGCGCCTGCGGATCGCCCGCGTTGAGCACCCGCGAGCCGGGCCGCAGCGCCGCCAGCCTGATGAGCTCGGCGACATTGGCGGCGTGCACCGGATGGAAGCGGCTCGCCCCGCCGTACGCCAGCACCCGCACCGGCCGCCGGTCCAGCGCCCGCTTCACGAAGAACACTTCGCGCGGGCTGCGGCAGTACGGGCCGTGGACCGCGCCCGCCCGCAGCAGCGTCGAGGGCAGCGCGGAGCCGAGCAGCCCCTGCTCCAGCGCGATCTTGCGGGTGCCGTACGTCTCCTCGCCCGGCGCCACCGTGGCCAGCGACTCGGGGATGGGCAGCGGGTAGCGGGGCGAGCCGTCCGGCTCGGACTGGGTGTCGAAGCTGCGGCCCCGCTCGTCCTGGTAGACCGCCCCGCTGGAGATCACCACCGCCGAGCCGATCCGGTCCGCGAGGGCGGCCAGCTGGCGGGCGTGGCCGCCGTCGTACGCGACCATGTCCACCAGGACGTCGCAGCCGTCCCCGAGCGCCGCGGCCAGCGCCCCGTCCTCGTCCCGGTCGAGCGCCAGCGGGCGCACCCCCTGCGGCCAGCCCGGATCGCTTCCGCCGCCGCGCGAGGCGGCCCGCACCTCCCAGCCGTCCTCGGCGAGCGCGCGCACGGCGGCCCGCCCGATCTGTCCCATGGCTCCCACGACGAACGCGGTTCCTCTGCTCATACCGGCGACGCTAGGACGCGCCGATCACCGGGAACAGGCCGTTGCGCCCTGGGCGGATCCGCTCTCAGCCGAGGATCCTGGGGAACCTTCCGGCCTCCTCGGCCTTCACATCGGCCGCGTACCGGTCGACGTACTCCTGTCCGGACAGCTCCAGGATCTTGTACATCAGCTCGTCGGTGGCGGCCCGCAGCACGGCCTTCTCGCTCTCCATCCCGGCGTAGCGCGAGAAGTCCAGCGGCTCGCCGAACCGGATGGTGACCCGCTTGATCTTCGGTACGACCTGGCCGGGCGGCTGGATCTCGAAGGTGCCGACCATCGCGCACGGAATGACGGGCACCCCGGCCCGCAGCGCCATCACGGCGACCCCGACCTTGCCCTTGTAGAGCCTGCCGTCGTGCGAGCGGGTGCCCTCCGGGTAGATGCCGAGCAGTTCGCCGCGGCTCAGCACGCCCAGCCCCTCGCGGATCGCCGCCCGCCCGGCCTCCTGGCCGGAGCGGTCCACCGGGATCTGCCCGACCGCGCGGAAGAAGGCGGCGGTCAGCCGGCCCTTGAGGCCGGGGCCGGTGAAGTACTCCTGCTTGGCGAGGAAGGTGATCCGGCGCTTCAGCATCACCGGCATCAGGAAGTGGTCGGAGAACGACAGGTGGTTCCCCGCGACGATCGCCGCGCCTTCCTCCGGGACGTGTTCGAGCCCCTCGATGCGGGGCCGGAAGAGCAGCCGCAGCAGCGGCCCCAGGACGGCGTACTTCAGCACGTAGTACAGCAACGCACCAGCTCCCCACTCGGCCCGCCCGCCGGGCCGTGGCTCAGGCGCTGCGGGAGGCCGCCATGCCCACCGTGGCCAGGCCCAGGACGACCCAGCCGAACCAGAGCCAGCCGCTGCTGCCGAGCGCCACCGTGTACGCAGTGGTCATCACCAGCGCCACGACGGTGAGCACCACCATCGCCTTCGTCGTGCCGGGCATGGGGTCCCCTTCCTCCCGGCCGCTGCCGTGGAGTCCATGGTCGCCCCGTGGGGGCCCGCCGCGCCAGAGGGGCGCACCGCGGGTTACTGCCCGCGTGCGTTGAGCGAGGCCAGATAGGCGTTGTAGGCGGCGAGCTCCTTGTCGCCGTCGCGGTCGGCGGCCCGGTCCTGGCGCTTGGCCTCGCGCTTCTCGGTCGCGTACCACTGGAAGACCAGGGCGATCAGGACCACCACCGAGGGGATCTCGCTGAACGCCCAGGCGATGCCGCCGGCCGCCTCCTGGTCGGCGAGCGCGTCGATGCCGAGCGAGGAGGGCGGGTTCTTGTACGTGCTGATCATCGGCTGGGTCGCCATCATCAGCGCGATGCCGAAGAAGGCGTGGAACGGCATGCCGGCGAAGAGCTCCAGCATCCGCATGATGTAGCCGGGGCGGTGCGGGCCCGGGTCGACGCCCATGATCGGCCAGAAGAAGATCAGACCGACCGCCAGGAAGTGCACCATCATCGCGATGTGGCCGGTCTTCGAGCCCATCAGGAAGTCGAAGAGCGGGGTGAAGTAGAGCGCGTACAGGCTCGCGATGAACATCGGGATGGTGAACGCGGGATGCGTGATCACCTTCAGATAGCGGCTGTGCAGCAGCGCCAGCAGCAGTTCGCGCGGGCCCTTGCGCCCGCGCCCGGCCACCGGCAGCGCGCGCAGCGTCAGCGTCACCGGCGCGCCGAGCAGCAGCAGGATCGGCGAGAGCATGCTGATGACCATGTGCTGGACCATGTGCACGCTAAACATGACCATGCCGTAGTCGTTGAGCTTGGTGCACATCACCAGCGCGATGCTCAGCACGCCCAGCGTCCAGAAGACCATCCGGCTCACCGGCCAGCCGTCGCCGCGCCTGCGCAGCCGCAGCACCGCCCAGCCGTACAGGCCGAGCGCCGCGACACAGCCGATCAGGAAGAACGGGTCCATGGACCATGCGAGACCGCGCTCCAGCGTGAACGGCGGCAGATCCATGTTCATGCCGTGCCCGCTGTGATCCATCCGCTGACTCCTGATTTCGTACCGGTTGTCCGCACCCAGAGTAGAGCCGCCCCCGGCCGCGATCGCGACCGGGGGCGGCTCGTTGAGTCCACAACCATTCGTGCCTAGAGCACGCACTCCGCTTCGGCGTACCGCTCGGCCGGGACGGTCTTCAGCGTCGCGGTGGCCTCGCCCAGCGGCACCATGGTGATGTCGGTGCCGCGCAGCGCGGTCAGCATCCCGAACTCGCCCCGGTGCACCGCCTCCACCGCGTGCCAGCCGAACCGGGTGGCGAGCACGCGGTCGTAGGCGGTCGGGGTGCCGCCGCGCTGGACGTGGCCGAGGATGACCGCGCGGGCCTCCTTGCCCAGGCGCCGCTCCAGCTCCACGGAGAGCTGGCTGGCCACGCCCGCGAAGCGCTCGTGGCCGTAGATGTCGGTGCCGCCCTCGTCGAAGCGCATCGAGCCCTCGCGCGGCTTGGCGCCCTCGGCGACCACCACGATCGCGAACTTCTTGCCCGCCGAGAACCGGCGGCCGACCAGCTCGGTCAGCTCGTCGATGTCGAAGGGGCGCTCCGGCACGACGATCGCGTGGGCGCCGGCGGCCATGCCCGAGTGCAGGGCGATCCAGCCCGTGTGGCGGCCCATGACCTCGACGATCAGCACGCGCTGGTGCGACTCGGCGGTCGTCTTGAGGCGGTCCAGCGCCTCGGTGGCCACGCCCACGGCGGTGTCGAAGCCGAAGGTGACGTCGGTGGAGGCGATGTCGTTGTCGATGGTCTTGGGCACGCCGACGATGGGCAGCCCCGCCTCGGAGAGCAGATGGGCGGCCTTCAGGGTGCCCTCGCCGCCGATCGGGATGATCGCGTCCAGACCCAGCTCGGCCACATGGCCCTTGGCGCGCTCGACGCCGTCGCGCAGATGCGCGGGCTGGACGCGGGAGGAGCCGAGGATCGTGCCGCCGAGGGCGAGGATGCCGCCCACCGCGTCCAGGTCCAGCTTGCGGTAGTCGGCCTCCAGGAGACCCTTCCAGCCGTCGTGGAAGCCGATGACCTCGTCGCCGTGGTCGACCACCGCGCGGTGCACGACGGAACGGATGACGGCGTTCAGGCCGGGGCAGTCGCCGCCGGAGGTGAGCACACCAATTCGCATTGCCCGGAAAACCTTTGCAACGTGGGCCGACGACCGGACCCCGTCGTCCGGTTGGATCCCCGCCACCCTACCGGCGCAGGGTGACGGGGCCGAATCAGCGGTCCGACAGATGGACGTCGTACGAAGCTACGAACGGCCTTCCGGGTGCCCGGTTCCGGGTCAGGCGGGCTGGGTGGCGGAGGCGATCCGCTCGGCGCGCAGCGCCTCGTACCAGCGGTCGTCGGTCGGCGGCAGCGCGTTCACATCGAGGGCCAGCTTCAGCAGCAGGTCCGCGATCTGCGGGTTCCGCGCCAGCACGGGGCCGTGCATGTACGTGCCGAAGACCGTCTCGTTGTACGCGCCCTCGGTGCCGTCCCCGGTGCCGTTGCCCCGGCCCAGGCGCACCCGGGCGAACGGACGGGCCGTCGGACCGAGGTGCGTGATGCCCTGGTGGTTCTCGAAACCGGTCAACTGCGGAAGGCCGAGGCGCTCGTCGACGTCGCCCAGCACGTCGCCGACGCACCGCTCGCCCTCGCCCCGGGTCGAGACGACGTCGAGCAGGCCGAGGCCCGGCTCGCGCTCACCGAGGTCGTTGATGAACTCGTGGCCCAGGATCTGGTACCCGGCGCAGACCGAGAAGATGATCGCGCCGTTGGACGCGGCGCGCTGGAGCCCGCCGTCACGGCGCAGCCGCTCGGCGGCCAGCCGCTGCGGCCGGTCCTCGCCGCCGCCGATCAGATAGATGTCGCCGGACGACGGCACCGGCTGGTCGCTGCGCACGTCCACGCGCGCCACGTCCAGGCCGCGCTGACGGGCCCGGCGCTCCACGACCAGCGCGTTGCCCTGGTCGCCGTAGGTGCTCAGCAGGTCGGGGTAGACCCACACGAGACGCAGGCTGTTGTCGCTCATGCTCGCTTCTCCTTCGGGGGGTCTCAGTTGCCGACCGTGCGGCGCACGTCCTGGAAGGCGGTGTAGTTGGCGATCAGCTCGATCTGGCCGGGGGGCGCGAGCTGGACGCACTCCGAGAGGCTCTCGCAGACCCGGAAGTCCAGGTCGGCGACCTCCAGGCGGACCGCCAGGTCCAGCTTGCGGTCGCCGATCACGAAGATCGGGTGACCGGCCAGCCGGGTGTAGTCGACGTCCCACAGCCACGAGGTGTCCGTGCCGTCGGCGCCCCGGGCGTTGACGGAGAGGATCACCGGCGTCGGCGGCGGGTCGATCAGGGAAAACGTTTCGAGCCAGCCCGCCGGGTTCTTCGCCAGCAGCAGCCGCAGCTCACGGCCCTGGAACGAGACGACGTCATAGCGTCCCGCGACCGCCTGCACCTGGTACATCCGCTCCAGCGCGACCTGCGGCGGCACCCCGAAGACCGCGGCGACCGCGGCGGAGGTGGCGGCGTTGGCCTTGTTGGCGCGGCCGGGCAGCTGGAGGTGGATCGGCCAGGCCGAGCCGTGCGGGTCCAGCACGTAGTCGCCGCTGAGCACCCAGCTCGCCTGCGGGCGGCGGAAACCGCACTCGCCGCAGAACCAGTCGTCGCCGGGCCGCTGCATCACACCGCCGCAGGCGGGGCACGACCAGGCGTCGTCCTTCCACTCCTGACCGGCCGCCACCCACACCACGTTGGGGGAGGAGGACGCCGCCCAGACGACCAGCGGGTCGTCGGCGTTGGCGATCACCACGGCCTTGGTGCCCTGGAGCCCCTCGCGCCACTTCTCGGCGAGCATCCGGGTCTCGGCGGCCCGGTCCAGCTGGTCGCGGCTCAGGTTGAGCAGCGCGATCGCCTTCGGGGTCACGTCCCGGGCCACGCCCGCGAGGTACTTCTCGTCCACCTCGATCACGCCGAAGCGGGATTCCGAGCCGCCCGCCAGCGCCGAGGTGATGCCCGCGGGCATGTTGGCGCCCAGCGCGTTGGACACCACCGGGCCGCTGGCCCGCAGCGCCTCGGCGATGAGCCGGGTCGTCGTCGTCTTGCCGTTCGTCGCCGAGACCAGGACCACGTCCAGGTGGTTCGCCAGTCGCCCGAGCAGATCGGGGTCCAGCTTGAGCGCCACCCGGCCGCCGATCACCGATCCACTGCCCCGCCCCGCCGCGCGCGACACCGCCGCAGCGGCCTTGCCCGCCGTCACGGCGAGCTTGGCCCGCGGTGACAGCGGCTCCGCGTTGCCTGCCATCGTCCTTGATCCTCCTTGCGCCTGGGTCGGACCTCAGCCTATCGAGATCCGGACAGCGGCCCGAACCGCGCCACCACCGAGGCGGTCGCCGAGCCGTCGGAACGTACGCTTACGGCCATGCGCCACCGCCCGATTCCCGGCAGTTCCGGCACCGTACGAGAGATGTCTCTCCTCGGTGACCAGGTCCTGCACGCCCCCTGTGAGCCCGTCAGCGACTTCGGCCGGTCCCTGGAGAGGCTGGTCGAGGACCTTTTCGCGACGATGTACGCCGCCCAGGGCGTCGGTCTGGCGGCCAACCAGATCGGGGTCGGGCTGCGGGTGTTCGTCTACGACTGCCCCGACGACGACGAGGTCCGCCACCTCGGGCACGTGGTCAACCCGCGCCTGGTGTCGGCCGACGGCGTCGTGGTGCGCGGCCCCGAGGGCTGTCTGTCGCTGCCGGGCATCGAGGCGGGCACCCCGCGCCACGACGAGGCGGTGGTGGAGGGGGTGACGGTGACCGGCGACCCGGTCCGGATCTGCGGCACCGGCTTCTTCGCCCGCTGCCTCCAGCACGAGATGGACCACCTGGACGGGGTGGTGTACGCGGACCGTTTGACGGGGTGGCGGCGGGGGAGGGCACTGCGGGAGATCCGGCGCGCGCCCTGGGGGCCCGAGCGGTATTCCCCCGTCCCGCCCGCGGCGACCTAGAAGCCCGGCCCTCCCACCCGGTCCGCCGCCGCGGCCAGGCGGCCCCACAGCAGGTCCGCGAGGCCCCGTACCAACTCGGCGCGCGAGCAGGGGCGTTCGCCCAGCCACCAGTCGCCGGCCGCGTGCATCATGCCGACGATCCCGTGGCCCCACACCCGCGCCAACGCCTCGCTGCCCGGGCCCAGGTCGATGCGCTCGGCGATCACCACGCCGAGCTCCTCGCCCATCCGCCGCAGCAGCGGGGCGGAGTGGCGGCCGACGTCGAAGCCGGGGTGCTCGCCGCCGCCGGACTCCTCGGCCGGGTGCATCAGGAAGCGGTAGACCTGCGGGCGCGCCTCGATCGCGGCGAGATAGGTGTCCAGGGTCGCCTCGACGCGCTCGCGCCGGCCCGCCGGGGCGTCGAGCGCGGCCCGCAGCGCCGACAGCAGACCGTCGGTGTGCCGCTGGGCGAGGGCGCGGTAGAGGCCGCCCTTGTCGCCGAAGTGCCGGTAGAGGATCGGCTTGGTGATGCCGGCCTCGGCCGCGATCGCGTTCATCGACGCCTTGGGGCCGTCCCGGAGCACCACCCGGTCCGCCGCCTCCAGCAGTTCGCGCCGACGGCTCTCGGCCGACGTCCGCTGCTGTTCGGCCTGGTGTGTGGTCTCCATGGCTGTGTCTCCCCGCCCGTACCGGTACCGCGTTCTTACGTGTTTCTGCTTTTCCGCCTTGCGGAACGCCTGCGCAACGTAACACCCCGACCTGGTCGGGCGCTGGTCGTGAACGTGCCGGTTGACAGGCTCTACCGGCCGGTAACATACTGCCGTTACCGCAAGTAACGCTCGTGGGTGGCATGGGAAGTGGTGGAGGGGACATGGCCGAGTTCACGATGGAACTCAACGATGACCAGAAGCAGGTCAAGGACTGGTTGCACGGGTTCGCCAAGGACGTGATCCGCCCCGCCGCCGCCGAGTGGGACGAGCGCGAGGAGACCCCCTGGCCGGTGATCCAGGAAGCCGCCAAGGTCGGAATCTACTCCTTGGACTTCTACGCCCAACAGTTCTTCGACCCGAGCGGTCTCGGCATCCCGGTCGCCATGGAGGAGCTGTTCTGGGGCGACGCGGGCATCGCCCTGTCGATCGTCGGTACGGGCCTGGCCGCCGTCGGCGTCCTCGCCAACGGCACCGAGGAGCAGATCGGCACCTGGATACCGCAGATGTACGGCGACGTGGACGACGTGAAGGTCGCCGCCTTCTGCTCCTCCGAGCCGGACGCGGGCTCCGACGTCGCCTCCATGCGCACCCGTGCCGTCTACGACCGGGCCACGGACGAGTGGGTGCTCAACGGCACCAAGACCTGGGCCACCAACGGCGGCATCGCCAACGTGCACGTCGTCGTGGCCGTCGTCGACGCCGAGCTCGGCTCCAAGGGCCACGCCTCGTTCATCGTGCCGCCGAACACCCCCGGCCTCTCCCAGGGCCAGAAGTTCAAGAAGCACGGCATCCGCGCCTCGCACACCGCCGAGGTCGTCCTGGAGGACGTGCGCGTCCCCGGCCACTGCCTGCTCGGCGGCAAGGAGAAGCTCGACGAGCGCCTCGCCCGGGCCCGCGAGAAGGCGCGGGCGGGCGGCGGCGAGCGCGTGAAGAACGCGGCGATGGCCACCTTCGAGGCGTCCCGCCCGGCGGTCGGCGCCATGGCGGTCGGCACCGCGCGCGCCGCCTACGACTACGCCCTCGAATACGCCAAGGAGCGGGAGCAGTTCGGGCGCCCGATCATCGACAACCAGGGCGTCGCGTTCCAGCTCGCGGACATGCGCACCCAGATCGACGCGGCCCGGCTGCTGGTGTGGCGGGCCTCCTGGATGGCGACCACGGGCAAGAAGTTCGAGTCCGCCGAGGGCTCCATGTCCAAGCTCTTCGCCAGCGAGACCGCCAAGAAGGTCACCGCCCAGGCCATCCAGATCCTCGGCGGCAACGGCTACACCCGGGAGTACCCGGTGGAGCGCATGCACCGGGACGCCGCCATCTACACGATCTTCGAAGGCACCAGCGAGATCCAGCGACTCGTGATCGCCCGCACCCTGTCGGGCCTGCCGATCCGCTAACTTGCTGCCGTTGCGGCACCGGCTCCGTTCCCGTGTGGCGGGAACGGAGCCGAACCGTTTCCCCGCCCTGGGCCGCGTCGGCCCGGACGGCGCAGGCTCAGACGGCCAGCTGCGCCTCGATCGCGGCGATGACCTCCGGGGCCTCCGGCTCGGTGCGCGGACGGATCCGGGCGACCACCTCGCCGGCCGGGGAGATCAGGAACTTCTCGAAGTTCCACTGGACGTCGCCGGCCGCGCCCTCCGCGTCGGCGACCTCGGTCAGCCGGGCGTACAGCGGGTGCTGCCCGGCGCCGTTGACGTCGGTCTTCTCCAGCAGCGGGAACGTCACTCCGTACGTGGCCGAGCAGAACGTGCCGATCTCCTCGGCGGTGCCCGGCTCCTGGCCGCCGAACTGGTTGCAGGGCACGCCGAGCACGGTGAAGCCGCGCTCGCCGTACTGCGCCTGGAGCCGCTCCAGACCGGCGTACTGCGGGGTGAGGCCGCACTGGGACGCCACGTTCACGACCAGCACCGCCTTGCCCTTGTAGTCGGCCAGCGAGGCGGCCTCGCCGGACAGGGTGCGCAGCGGGATGTCGTACAGGCTCATCAACAGCTCCTCGTCGAAAAACGGAAGGGATGGGAAGGGGTTCGGAACGGGCCGGAAGGGAGCCCGGCGGTCAGCCGCGCGGCGGCAGCGGGCGGAACAGGCCCTCCTGCACCACCGACACCAGCAGCCGGCCCGCACGGTCGTAGATGCGGCCCCGGGCCAGGCCCCGGCCGCCGGTCGCGATGGGCGACTCCTGGTCGTACAGGAACCACTCGTCGGCCCGGAACGGCCGGTGGAACCACATCGCGTGGTCCAGCGAGGCCAGGTCGAAGCCGCGCGGGCCCCACAGGGGCTCGACCGGGATGCGGACGGCGTCCAGCAGCGTCATGTCGGACGCGTAGGTGAGCGCGCAGGTGTGCACCAGCGGGTCGTCGCCCAGCGGGCCGACCGCGCGCATCCACACCGCGCTGCGCGGGTCCGCGTCCTTGACCTCCCGGGCGGTCCAGCGCAGCCGGTCCACATAGCGGATGTCGAACGGCTGGCGGCGCGCCATCCGCTCCAGCGCCTCCGGCAGCGCGCCCAGGTGCTCGCGGATCTCCTCCGCGACCGTCGGCAGCGACTCCGGCGCGGGGAAGTCCAGCCTCGGCGGCAGCTGGTGCTCGATGCCGCCCGGCTCGGGGAGGTGGAAGGACGCCGTCAGATTGAAGATCGTGCGGCCGTCCTGGACCGCGGTGACCCGGCGGGTGGTGAAGGAGCGGCCGTCCCGGACCCGCTCGACCTGGTAGACGATCGGGACGCCGGGGTGGCCCGGGCGCAGGAAGTAGGCGTGCAGCGAGTGCACCGGGCGCTCGCCGTCGGTGGTGCGCCCGGCCGCCACCAGCGCCTGGCCCGCCACCTGCCCGCCGAAGACCCGCTGGAGGGACTCCTCGGGGCTGCGACCGCGGAAGATGTTCACCTCGATCTGCTCCAGGTCGAGCAGATCGACGAGTCTCTCGGCGGGGTTCGTCATGTCGTCGCGGTCCTCTCGGGTGCCAAGGGTGTCAGAGCTGGCCCACGTCGGTGACGCGGACCACCGCGCGGCCCTCCTCGTCGGACGCCGCCAGGTCGACCTCCGCGCTGATGCCCCAGTCGTGGTCGCCGTTGGGGTCGGCGAAGGTCTGCCGGACGCGCCACAGGCCGTGCGCCCGGTCCTCCTCGATCGCGAGCAGCTTGGGACCGCGGGCGTCCGGACCGGTGCCGAGCTCCTCGTACTCGTCCCAGTACTTGTCCAGCGCCTCGCCCCAGGCGTCCGCGTCCCAGCCGGACTCGGCGTCCAGCTCGCCCAGCGCGTCCGCGTTGTCGAGCGCGGCCAGCTCCACCCGGCGGAACATCGCGTTGCGCACCAGGACGCGGAAGGCGCGGGCGTTCGCGGTGACCGGCTTGACCTCGTCGGCCTTCTCCTGGGCCTCCTCGGCCGTCTGGACCTCCGGGTTGGCCAGCTGCTCCCACTCGTCCAGGAGCGAGGAGTCGACCTGGCGCACCATCTCGCCCAGCCAGGCGATCAGGTCTTCGAGGTCCTCGGTCTTCAGGTCGTCCGGGATGGTGTGGTCGAGCGCCTTGTACGCGCTCGCCAGATAGCGCAGCACGATGCCCTCGGTGCGGGCCAGCTCGTACCAGGAGGTGAACTCCGTGAAGGTGAGCGCCCGTTCGTACATGTCACGGATGACGGACTTCGGCGAGACCGGGTGGTCGCCCACCCACGGGTGCGACTTCTTGTAGACGTTGTACGCGTGCCACAGCAGCTCTTCCAGCGGCTTCGGGTACGAGATGTCCTGGAGCCGCTCCATGCGCTCCTCGTACTCGACGCCGTCCGCCTTCATCTGCCCGACGGCCTCGCCGCGCGCCTTGTTCTGCATGGCGGCGAGGATCTGGCGCGGGTCGTCGAGGGTCGACTCGACCACCGAGACCATGTCCAGCGCGTACGAGGGGGACTCGGGGTCCAGCAGGTCGAAGGCGGCCAGCGCGAACGTCGACAGCGGCTGGTTGAGCGCGAAGTCCTGCTGGAGGTCGACGGTGAGCCGGATGGTGCGGCCCTCGGCGTCGGGGGTGTCCAGCTGCTCCACCACGCCGCCGTCCAGCAGCGAGCGGTAGATCGCGATGGCCCGGCGGATGTGCCGCAGCTGCGCCTTGCGCGGCTCGTGGTTGTCCTCCAGGAGGTGGCGCATCGCCTCGAAGGCGTTGCCCGGCCGGGCGATCACCGAGAGCAGCATGATGTTGGTGACCCGGAAGCGCGAGGTCAGCGGCTCGGGCTCGGAGCCGATCAGCTTCTCGAAGGTGGTGTCCGACCAGGCCACGAAGCCCTCGGGGGCCTTCTTGCGGACCACCTTGCGGCGCTTCTTGGGGTCGTCGCCCGCCTTGGCCAGCGCCTTCTCGTTCTCGATGACGTGCTCGGGCGCCTGGGCCACCACGAACCCGGCGGTGTCGAACCCGGCCCGTCCGGCCCGCCCGGCGATCTGGTGGAACTCACGGGCGCGCAGGGTGCGCACCCGGTTGCCGTCGTACTTGGTGAGCGCGGTGAACAGCACCGTGCGGATCGGCACGTTGACGCCGACGCCCAGGGTGTCGGTGCCGCAGATCACCTTCAGCAGGCCCGCCTGCGCCAGCTTCTCCACCAGCCGCCGGTACTTGGGCAGCATGCCGGCGTGGTGCACACCGATGCCGTGGCGGACGTAACGCGAGAGGTTCTGGCCGAACTTGGTGGTGAAGCGGAAGTTGCCGATCAGGTCGGCGATCTTGTCCTTCTCCTCGCGCGAGCACATGTTGATCGACATCAGCGACTGCGCCCGCTCGACCGCCTGCGCCTGGGTGAAGTGCACGATGTAGACCGGCGACTGCCGGGTCTCCAGGAGCTCGGTCAGCGTCTCGGTGATCGGCGTGGTCACGTACTCGTACGAGAGCGGGACCGGGCGCGTCGCCGAGCGGACCACCGCGGTCTCCCGGCCGGTGCGCCGGGTCAGGTCCTTCTCGAACATCGAGACGTCGCCGAGGGTCGCCGACATCAGGACGAACTGCGCCTGCGGCAGCTCCAGGATCGGGATCTGCCAGGCCCAGCCGCGGTCCGCCTCCGCGTAGAAGTGGAACTCGTCCATCACCACCTGGCCGATGTCGGCGTGCTTGCCGTCGCGCAGCGCGATGGAGGCGAGCACCTCGGCGGTGCAGCAGATGACGGGGGCGTCCGCGTTGACCGACGCGTCACCGGTCAGCATGCCCACGTTCTCGGTGCCGAACAGCTTGCACAGGTCGAAGAACTTCTCCGAGACCAGGGCCTTGATCGGCGCGGTGTAGAACGTGACCTCGTCCCGGGCCAGCGCCGCGAAGTGCGCGCCCGCCGCCACCAGGCTCTTCCCGGAGCCGGTCGGGGTGGAAAGGATCACGTTGTTCCCCGACACCACCTCGATCAGCGCCTCCTCCTGCGCCGGGTACAGGGAGATGCCCCGCTCCTCGGCCCAGGTGGAGAAGGCTTCGAAAAGGGCATCGGGGTCGGCACTCGGCGGCAGCTGATCGATAAGGGTCACGCCCCCATCTTGCCTGCCTTCACCTCCCAAGAGGGAACCGGAGGACGAGCCTCAAGATCATGAACGATAGGCTGCGGCGTCAACGGGGCCGCGCACGGCGGCAGAACGCGTACGGCGGCGGAACACGCACGGCGGATCACGCACAACGGGAAAAGGGGCGGGCACGGCCATGATGGGACCAGCGCACTCGCTGTCGGGAGCGGCGGCCTGGCTGGGGGTGGGGGCGGCGACCGCCGCGGCGGGACACGCCATGCCCTGGCCCGTCCTGGTCGTCGGCGCCCTGATCAGCGCCGGTGCGGCGCTCGCGCCCGACCTCGACCACAAGTCCGCGACCATCTCGCGCGCCTTCGGACCCGTCTCCCGGGCCCTGTGCGGCATCGTCGACGAACTCTCGCACGCCGTCTACAAGGCGACCCGGGGCCCCGGCGACCCGCGCCGCAACGGCGGCCACCGCACCCTCACCCACACGTGGCTGTGGGCCGTGCTCATCGGGGCGGGCGCCTCGGCCGCGGCCGTGTTCGGCGGGCGCTGGGCGGTCCTCGGCATCCTCTTCGTCCATGTCGTCCTCGCCGTGGAGGGCCTGCTGTGGCGGGCCGCCCGGATGTCCAGCGACGTCCTGGTGTGGCTGCTCGGCGCCGCCGGGGCCTGGATCATGGCCGGGGTCCTCGACAAGCCCGGCAACGGCTCGGAGTGGCTCTTCGACGGCCCCGGCCAGGAGTACCTGTGGCTGGGGCTGCCGATCGTGCTGGGCGCGCTCGTCCACGACATCGGCGACGCCCTGACCGTCTCCGGCTGCCCGGTCCTGTGGCCCATCCCGGTGGGCCGCAAGCGCTGGTACCCGGTGGGCCCGCCCAAGGCGATGCGCTTCCGGGCGGGCAGCTGGGTGGAGCTGAAGGTCCTGATGCCCGCGTTCATGGTGCTCGGCGGGATAGGGGCGGCGGGAGCGCTC
Organism: Streptomyces sp. cg36; assembly: GCF_041080675.1. Taxonomy (NCBI): domain Bacteria; kingdom Bacillati; phylum Actinomycetota; class Actinomycetes; order Kitasatosporales; family Streptomycetaceae; genus Streptomyces; species Streptomyces cyclosori. The sequence goes on from NZ_CP163520.1 coordinate 6,858,264, forward strand.
AACTTCATCTGACCCCGGCACCTTCGTCCCGGCCCCGGCTCCGGCCCGGTTTCCCGAACCGCCTGCGCCCGGCGCCCCGGTGGCCGACGATGGGACCCGTCATCGCGGTGGCTCCCGTACTCCGGACGGACGCGCCGCGCTCGTACGGGAGTGAGGGCGGCGGACGAACCGCATGGGGCAGATTCTGACGATGCCGCTGGAGCGGGGCAGCGACGTGCTGGCCGTCTTCGAGATCGGCGAGGACGAGACGGGCGCCGATCTGGAGCTGGCCGCGGGCGGCACCACCATGGTGGCCCGGGCCAGGACCTCGCTCACCGAGGCCATGGACCAGGTGCGGCCCGTGCTCTCCCGCGTCGTCGAGACGGTGCGCGGGCTCGGGCCCGACGAGGTGGAGATCGAGTTCGGCCTCAAGGCGGGCGGCGACACCGGCGTGATCATCGCCAAGGGGACGGCCGAGGTGAACTTCGCCGTCCGGCTCGTCTGGAACCGCGCCTGACCATGACCCGGCGAGAAGGGTTCGTCGTCCGGATCCGGCATGCCACGGCCGAACCGCCCACGGCGGCCGGCGTCGGCTGTGTCGTGGCCGAGAAACACATCGTGACCTGCGCACATGTGATCAACGTGGCACTCGGGCGGGACAAGTCGGCGCGCGAGCGGCCACCCGACAGCGCCCGGATCCGCGTCGACTTCCCGCTCCTGGGCGACGCCGAGGGCGCGCCGCTGCGCGAGTGCCGCATCGTCGCCTGGGACCCGCCCCCGGCCTCCGGACTCGGCGGGCGCGACACCGCCGGACTCGTCGTGGTCGGCGACACCCTGCCGGTCGGCGCCGGACCCGCCCGGCTGGTCGCGGTGCGGGGCGGCCGGGCCGAGGACCTGGCGGCCGGTGTCTTCGGCTACCCGGGCAGCCCCTCCCGCACCGGCAACGGCGCCTGGTCCTCCTGCCGGCTGCGGGGCGCGGTCGGCGGCGGGCTGGTCCAGCTCGACTCCGCCAGCGAGTCGGCGCTGCGCGTCCAGCCCGGCTTCAGCGGCGCCCCGGTCATCGTGGGCGACGCATGGGGCGACGCGGTCGTCGGCCTGCTCGCCGTCGCCGGACGCAAGGGCACCACCGGTGACGCGTACGCGGTGCCCATGACCGAGGTGTCGGCCGCCTGGCCCGAGGTCCTCGGCGACAGCATGCTCCCGCCCTGCCCCTACCGGGGCCTGCGGTCCTTCACCGCAGCCGACGCCCGCGCCGGGCTCTTCGTCGGCCGCGAGCGCGAGGTCGCCGGGCTGCGCGCGATGGTCCGCGACCGCCCGCTGGTCGTGGTCACCGGCCCCTCCGGGGTCGGCAAGTCCTCCCTGGTGGCGGCCGGCCTCGAACCCGGGCTGCTCGCGGACGGCTGGTCGGTCGCCTCCTTCCGGCCGGGCGCCATGCCGTACGACGCGCTGGCCCGCGCGCTGCTCGACCTGGAGTGCCCCGGCGGCGACCACTCGCTCGAACAGCTGGAGAACCGCTGCCGAGCCCTGCGCGAGGAGGGGTTCTGGCCGGTCGCCAGCCGGGTGGCGGTGCTCTCCGGGCGCCGCCTCGCGCTCATCGGGGACCAGTTCGAGGAGGTGCTGAGCGCGGGCGCCGAAGGAGTGGACCCGGTCCGCTTCCTGCGCCAGACCTTCCCGCCGCCCGAGACGCTGCAGAGCCCCGACGTACGCCTGATCTGCACCCTGCGCTCCGACTTCCTGCCCGACCTGCTGGAGCTGGCGGACATCGGGCCGCGGCTGCAGGACCGCCAGCTGAACGTGTCCCCGCTCGACGAGGCCGCGCTGACCCGGGTGATCGTGGAGCCCGCCGCGCTCGCCGGGGTCACCTTCACCGAGGGGCTCGCCGAGGCCGTGGCGGCGGAGGCGAGCAAGGGGCCGGGCGGACTGCCGCTCCTGGAGTTCGCCCTCACCGAACTCTGGCCGATGCAGCGCGAGCGCCGGATCAGCTTCGACAGCTACCACGGCCTGGGCGGTGTCTCGGGCGCCCTCAACCGCCACGCCGAACAGGTCTACCGCTTCCTGGCGCAGACCCTGGACGAGGCCCGGATCCGGCGCGTACTCCTCTCCATGATCCGGGCCCGGGGCGGCGCGGCCAGCGCGGTACGGGTCCCGGCCCGCAGCGCCCACCTGGGCGCCGACTGGTACGTGGCCCAGCTGATGGCCGACCCCGAGCGGCGCCTGGTCGTGGTGGGGCCGGAGGGGCCCGACACGGCCGAGATCGCCCACGAGGCCCTGATCCGGGGCTGGCAGCGGCTCGCCGGCTGGGTCGACGAGGACGCCGACTTCCAGCAGTGGCTGGCGCTGGCCGAGGAGCGCGCGGCCGACGGCGACGTGCTCTCGGCGCCCCGGGTCGCCGAGGCACAGCGGTGGCTGGAGGAACGGCCCGACGACATCCCGCCGGAGGTGGGAGCGCTGATGCGGCGCAGCCTCGCGGTCCTGCTCGAACAGGAGCGCACCGAGCGGCAGATGAAGGCGCTGCAGGCGTCCAACGCGGAGCTGGCGGAGAAGGCCGAGCTCCTCGCGCTCGCCAACCGGGACATCGAGCTGAAGAACCACGAGATCGAGGAGGCCCGCCGGATCCTGGAGGAACGGGCGGAGCTGCTGGCCGCTTCCCAGCGCTACCGCACCGAGTTCCTCGCCAACATGTCCCACGAACTGCGCACCCCGCTCAACTCCATGCTGATCCTCGCCAGGATGCTGGCCGACAACGTCCAGGGCACCCTCTCGCGCCAGCAGGTCGAGTTCGCCGAGACGATCCACCGCTCGGGCACCGATCTGCTGCAGCTGATCAACGACGTCCTCGACCTCGCCCGGGTCGAGGCGGGCCGGATGGACACCGCGCCCGCCTGGCTCCCGCTGGCCCCGCTGCTGGACCACGTGGACGCGATGTTCCGCCCGCTGATGGGGGAGAAGGGCCTGCACTTCTCCGTGAGCCTGGCGCCCGGGCTGCCCGCCGAGCTCCACACCGACGAGCAGCGGCTGCTCCAGGTGCTGCGCAACCTGCTCTCCAACGCGCTGAAGTTCACCGACACGGGCGGGGCGGTGGAGCTGCGGGTCGGCCAGGCGGGCGGACGGCTGGCGTTCTCGGTCTCGGACTCCGGGATCGGCGTCCCCGCCGACAAGCTCGACGTGATCTTCGAGGCGTTCCGCCAGGCCGACGGCACGACCAGCCGCAAGTACGGCGGTACGGGCCTCGGCCTGTCCATCAGCCGCGAGATCGCCCAGCTGCTCCACGGCGGGATCCACTGCGAGAGCGAGGTCGGCCGGGGCTCCACGTTCACCCTGGAGGTGCCGAAGGGGCCGGTGGACACCGACGAACCGGATCCGGACCTTGAGGAGCGGCCCGTCCTGCTCCCGTCGTTCACCGGGGAGTTCGAGGGCGAGTACGTCCTGGTCGTCGACGACGACGTCCGCAACGTCTTCGCCCTCACCTCGCTCCTGGAGGGGCACGGGCTGAAGGTCCTGTACGCGGAGAGCGGCCGGGAGGGGATCGAGCTGGTCAGACGCCGTGGGGACATCGCCCTCGTCCTGATGGACGTGATGATGCCGGAGATGGACGGCAACGAGGCGATGGAGCTGATCCGGCGGCTGCCGGGCCGCGCGGAGCTGCCGATCGTCGCGCTCACCGCCAAGGCGATGGCGGCCGACCGCGAACGCAGCGTAGAGGCGGGTGCCTCGGCGTTCCTGACCAAGCCGGTCGACCCCGACGCCCTGCTGATCACCGTCGACCAGTGGCTGCCGGGCCGGTCGCCCGGCCGGGAGACGGCGGAGGCCGCGGACCGCTAGCCATTCCGGACCGGCACCCATCTCCGCACCGGCACCCATCTCTGGACGGGCACTCGTCTCTGGACGGGCACTCGTCTCTGGACGGGTCGCCATCTCCGGACGGGCCGTCGCCTCCGGACGGGCCGTCGCCTCCGGACCGGTCGTGGTCCTCGGACCGGTCGTCGTCCCCGGACCGGTCGTCGTCCCCGGGCGGGGCGTCCCCTCCGGACCGGCGGTCCTCCTCGGCCGGGCCGTCGTCCCCGGACGGGTCTCCTCGGCCCAGCCGCTACCTCCGGACGGGGCCTCCACTCCGGGCCGAACGCTGTCGTCGCACCGGCCGGTGCGGGCGGACCGAACGCCCGCGTCGCACCGGCCCGTGCCGGACCGGCCGTAGCCCGAGGCGGCGGCCCCGGCCGCCGCCTCGGGCTCACCCCTGGGCCACGCCCTGGCCTCACCCGTGCCAGGACCGCCACAGCGCCGCGTACGCCCCGTCCGCCGCGACCAGGGCGTCATGGCTGCCGAGCTCGCTGATGCGGCCGTCCTCGACCACCGCGATCACGTCCGCGTCGTGCGCGGTGTGCAGGCGGTGGGCGATCGCCACGACCGTGCGGCCCTCCAGCACCCGGGCCAGCGAACGCTCCAAGTGGCGCGCCGCGCGCGGATCCAGGAGCGAGGTCGCCTCGTCCAGGACCAGGGTGTGCGGGTCGGCCAGGACGAGCCGGGCCAGCGCGATCTGCTGGGCCTGGGCCGGGGTGAGCGCGAGCCCGCCCGAGCCGACCTCGGTGGCCAGCCCCTCCGCGAGGGCCCGGGCCCAGGTGTCCGCGTCGACCGCGCCGAGCGCCGCCCACAGCTCGGCGTCCGCCGCGTCCGGCCGGGCCAGCAGCAGGTTGTCGCGGAGCGAGCCCACGAAGACGTGGTGCTCCTGGTTGACCAGGGCCACGTGCTCGCGCACCCGCTCGGCGGGCATCCGGGACAGTTCGGCCTCGCCGAGCGTGATCCGCCCCTCGCGCGGGGCGTAGATCCCGGCCAGCAGGCGGCCCAGCGTGGACTTGCCCGCGCCGGACGGGCCGACCAGGGCGACCCGGCTGCCCGGGGCCACCGAGAGCGACACCTCGTGCAGGACGTCCAGGCCCGCGCGGTAGCCGAACCGCACCCGGTCCGCCTCGACGTCCCGGCCGTCCGGGCGCACCCCGGGGTCGCCCGCGTCCGGCTCGATGTCGCGCACCCCGACGAGGCGGGCGAGCGAGACCTGGGCGACCTGGAGCTCGTCGTACCAGCGCAGGATCAGCCCGACGGGCTCGACCATCATCATCGCGAGCATCGCGCCCGTCGTCAGCTGGCCGACGCTCAGCCAGTCGTGCAGGACGAACGTTCCGCCGATCATCAGCACGGCCAGCAGCACCGTGGTGTGGGCGAGGTCGACGACCGGGAACAGCACCGAGCGCAGCCACAGCGTGTACCGCTCCCACGCCGTCCACTGGGTGATCCGCCGCTCGGAGAGCTCGATGCGGCGCTCGCCGAGCCGGTGCGCCTCCACGGTGCGGCCCGCGTCGACGGTCTCGGCGAGCACGGCGGCGACCGCCGCGTACCCCGCCGCCTCCGAGCGGTAGGCCGCGGGCGCCCGCCGGAAGTACCAGCGGCAGCCCGCCACCAGCAGCGGCAGCGCCACCAGGACCGCCAGGGCCAGCGGCGGCGCGGTGACCCCGAGCGCGCCGACCAGCAGCAGCGTCCACACCACGCCGATGGCCAGCTGGGGCACCGCCTCCCGCATGGCGTTCGCCAGCCGGTCGATGTCGGTGGTGATCCGGGAGAGCAGGTCGCCGGTGCCCGCGCGCTCCAGGACGCCCGGCGGCAGTCCCACCGAGCGCACCAGGAAGTCCTCGCGCAGATCCGCCAGCATCTCCTCGCCGAGCATGCCGCCGCGCAGCCGTACCAGCCGGACGAAGACGGTCTGCACCAGCAGCGCGGCGGCGAACAGCGCGGCCGTGCGCCCCAGATGGAGGTCCTGGACGTCGTTGGAGAGGTCCTCCACGATGCCGCCCAGCAGGTACGGGCCGACCATGGAGGCGATCACCGCGACCGCGTTGACCCCGACGAGCAGCGCGAACGCCTTGCGGTGGCGCCGCAGCAGCTCCCGCACGTACGCCCGGACCGTCGCCGGGGTGCCGACGGGCAGGGTGGTGGCCGACTCCGGGGCCGCCGGGTCGTACTCCGGTGCCGCCACGCCGATCATGCCGTCTCCTCCAGTGTCTCCAGTGCCTTCGGCTCCTCGCCGCCGTCCTGCTCGTCGTCCGTCTCGCGGGTGACGACCGCCCGGTAGCGCGCGTCGGTGCGCAGCAGGTCGCGGTGGACCCCGACCGAGACGACCTCGCCGTCGTGGACCAGGACGACCCGGTCGGCCAGGTCGAGCAGGAGCGGCGACGACGAGAAGACCACCGTGGTCCGGCCCGCGCGCAGCCGTCTGACGCCGTCCGCCACCCGTGACTCGGTGTGCGAGTCGACCGCCGAGGTCGGCTCGTCCAGGACGAGCACCGCCGGGTCGGTCACCAGCGACCGGGCCAGCGCGAGCCGCTGGCGCTGGCCGCCGGAGAGCGACCGGCCGCGCTCGGTGATCCTGGTCCGCATCGGGTCGCCGTCGCTGTCCGCGGACGCCTGGGCCAGCGCGTCGAGCACATCGCCGCACTGCGCCGCCGCCAGCGCCGCGTCGGCCGTGACCCGGCCCGACGAGGGCACGTCCAGGAGCTCGCGGAGCGTGCCCGAGAGCAGCACCGGGTCCTTGTCCTGCACCAGAACGGCGGCCCGTGCCGCGTCCAGCGGCAGCCCGTCGAGGGCGACCCCGCCGAGCAGGGCCGACGGCTGCCCCTCGGCGTCGGCGTCGGCGCCGTGCCCGCCGAGCCGCTCGGCCAGCCGTCCCGCCGCGTCCGGGTCGCCGCACACGACGGCCGTGAACCGGCCCTCGGGCGCGAGCAGCCCGGTCGCCGGGTCGTACAGATCGCCGGCGCGGGCTTCGACGGCCGCCCGGGACGACACCCCCGTGTCCGTCCCGGACGGCTCGACGACCCGCTGGAGCGCCAGCACGCGGGCCGCGCGCCGGGCCGAGGGGCGGGAGAAGGAGTACGCCATGGCGATCTCCTCGAAGTGGCGCAGCGGGAAGAGCAGCAGGGTCACCGCGCTGTAGACGGTGACCAGTTCGCCGACCTGGATCCGGCCGTCGCGGGCCAGCGCCGCCCCGTACCAGATCACCGTGACCAGCAGGATGCCTGGCAGCAGCACCTGGACGGCCGAGATCAGCGACCACATGCGGGCGCTGCGCACGGCGGCCCGGCGGACCTCCTGGGACGCCTCGCGGTAGCGGCCGAGGAAGAGGTCCTCGCCGCCGATGCCGCGCAGCACCCGCAGCCCCGCCACGGTGTCGGACGCCAACTCGGTGGCCCGGCCCGCCTTTTCGCGCTGGACGTCCGCCCGCCGGGTGGCGCGCGGCAGCAGCGGCAGCGCGCCGAGGGCCAGGAACGGCATGCCGATGGCGACCACGACGCCCAGCGCGGGCTGGTAGACGACCAGACCGACGCAGACGATCACCAAGGTGGCGGCGGCTGCCGCGAACCGCGACAGGGCCTCCACGAACCAGCCGATCTTCTCCACGTCACCGGTGGACACGGCGACGACCTCGCCCGCCGCGACCCGGCGCGTCAGCACCGAACCCAGCTCGGCCGTCTTGCGCGCGAGCAGCTGCTGTACGCGTGCGGCGGCCGTGATCCAGTTGGTCACGGCGGTGCGGTGGAGCATGGTCTCGCCGATGGCGATGGCGGCGCCCAGCAGGGCGACCAGGCCGCCCGCGAGCGCGAGCCGGGAGCCCGAGCGGTCGACGACGGCCTGTACGGCCACGCCCACGCCCAGCGGGAGCCCGGCGATGCCGCACTGCTGGAGCAGCCCCCAGGCCATGGCCTTGAGCTGCCCGCCGAGCTGGTTGCGGCCGAGCCAGAGCAGGAACCGGGGACCCGAGCGGACGTCCGGTTCGCCTGGATCCGAATAAGGAAGATCGCGAATCTGCATGACGTCCCAAAGGATCGAATGAAGTGCCTCAAGCCGTGCAAGGTTGGCCCTGCGGGGCCGGTCCGGGCAATTGATTTTTCCGCCGGAACGCCTAGAACGCGCCAAGACCAGCGGTTCACCCCTGGCGCGCGGGGCCGCCGCGCGCTTCACTCCTGACGCATGAGACAACAGAAGATCATGTCCATGATCGGTGGGGCGGTGCTCGCGGCCGTGACCCTGTTCGGCGCGGGTCCGGCGACGGCGGCGGCACGGCCGCCCGAGCCGCCCGCCGAGTTCGGGACCGACTGGCACGACCCGGTCACCGCCGCGCCGCCGGTCGCCGTCCCGCACACCCGCAGCTGCCAAGTCACCCTCGCCCAGGCGCAGTTCCGCGACTTCACCCCCTACAAGGGGAGTTACGCGCCGCCCAAGGGCTGCGGCGACCGCTGGAACAAGGTGGTGCTGCGGCTCGACGGCAAGGTCAAGGGGCGCCAGTACGACCGGCTCGGCTATCTGCACGTCGGCGGCGTCGAGGTGCTGCGCACCTCCACACCCGAGCCGTCCCCCGACGGCATCGCCTGGAACGTCGAGAAGGACGTCACCCGCTACAGCGACACCTTCCGCTCCGCGCAGCCCGTCGAGATGCTCATCGGCAACGTTGTCGACGACACCTACACCGGCGTGATCGACGTCAAGGTCACCCTCACCTTCTACGCGGCCGAGGGCCGGGTGAAGCCCGCCGCCGCCCCGGACAAGGTGCTGCCGCTCGACGGCACCGCGCTGACCGCGCCGCGCAACTCCGAGCGCGTCGTCGCCGAGGTGTACGCCACCGGATCGGGCGGCGGCTGCGAGGAGTTCTGGTACCTGGCGGTGCCGGACCCGGCGCCCTACTCCTGCAAGGCGGCGGCCGGCCCCAACCGGGAGATCCAGCTGCGGGTGGACGGCCAACTCGCCGGAATCGCCTCGCCGTTCCCGAACGTGTGGACCGGCGGCTGGTCCAACCCGTTCCTCTGGTACGTCGTCCCGGCGCCCCACGCCTTCGACGTACGGCCCGTCGAGTACGACCTCACCCCGTACGCGGCGCTCCTCAACGACGGCCGCCCGCACCGCGTCGAGGTGTCGGTGGCGGGCGTTCCCGAGGGGCAGTCCGGCTGGTCCGCGCCGGTCAACGTGCTCCTGTGGCAGGACAAGGGCAGCCGGGTCGTCACCGGCGCGCTCACCCGGCACGAGGAGGGCGCGCCCGCCGCCTCCACCCGCTACACCCCGGGCGCCCCGGGCGGCGAACTCCGCCTCGACGCCACGGCGGCGCACCGGCTCACCACCGCCGGCTATCTGAACACCTCGCACGGCCGGGTCGTCACCACCGTCGCCCGGACCGTCACCGCCGAGTCGGTCCACCGCTGGACCGAGGGCGAGAACACCGACGCGCTGAAGGGGAGTTGGACCGACGACAGCGCGGTCACCACGGACGGGCGCGGCCCGGCCGTCACCTCCCGCGTCCACCGCACCTACACCATGGACGGCACCACCACCATCGGCGCGGACGACCGGCTGCGGACCGTGATCACCCTCGGGGACCGCGCCGCGGCGACCACCGCGCGCGGCGGCCGGACCACCGGATGGTCGCATCTCGACGACACCTACCGGGGGGACGCCTCCTGGACCCTGAACGTCCCGCGCGAGCAGCGGCACGCGACCGGCACCTCCGCCGAGCGCTACCGGCTGACCGGCCCCGACGGCTGCTACGACCGCAGCCTGAAGACCGCCCAGGGCGCCCTCGTCGAGGACCTGCGGCGCTGCTGACCGGGGGCGGGGCCCGGCTCGCCCGGGCCGGGCCCCGCGCGCCTCACGCCTCGGCGGGCTTCTCGGAGTCCACGCCGGAGCGCGCCCTGTGCCACTCGCCCCGGGTGAAGTCGGGGATCGGCTGGGGCGCGCCGTGCGCCTTCATCGACTGGTGGCTGAGCGGCACCGGCGCCGACCAGACGGCGGCGTCGTACACGTCGAAGTCCGGCACCAGACCGAGCCGCATGCACTGCATCAGCCGGTAGACCAGCATGTAGTCCATGCCGCCGTGGCCGCCGGGCGGGTTGGCGTGCTCCTTCCACAGCCAGTGGTCCCAGTCGGCGTACTTGCCGAAGTCGCCCCAGTTGTCGTCGTGCTGGTCCGGCTCCAGGTAGATCCGTTCCGGATAGTCCTCGAAGAGGCCCTTGGTGCCGCCGAGGCTGTTGATCCGGCTGTACGGATGGGGCGTCGAGACGTCGTGCTCCAGCCGGATGACCCGGCCCTTGGCGGTCTGCAGCAGACTGATCGTGCGGTCGCTCTCGACGTACGACTCCTTGTAGCTGGGGTCGCCCGCGGGCATGTGCGCGGCGCGGTACTCGGCCAGACCGTGCGCCGGGGACCCCACACTGACGATGGACACCACGCGGTCCCCGCGGTTGACGTCCATGTAGTTGGCGACCGGTCCGAAGCCGTGCGTGGGGTAGAGGTCGCCGAGCAGCCGGGTGTGCCACAGCCGCCGCCAGGGCCCCTCGTAGTACGTCGGGTCGAACATCAGGCCGCGCAGGTCGTGGATGTACGCGCCCGCGCCGTGCAGCAGTTCGCCGAACTTCCCGGCGTGCGCCATCCGCAGTACGCGCATCTCGTTGCGCCCGTAACAGCAGTTCTCCAGCTGCATGCAGTGGCGTCTGGTGCGCTCCGAGAGGTCGACCAGCTCCCACAGCTGGTCCAGCCGCATCGAGGCCGGGCACTCCACGCCCGCGTGCACCCCGTTCAGCAGCGCCGCCTTCGTGATCTCGAAGTGGGTGTCCCAGGGCGTGGCGATGTGCACGAAGTCGATGTCGCCGCGGCGCAGCAGGTGTTCGTAGTCGTGGTCGCCGTTCACGTACACCGCGGGCGCGTCCTGGCCCGCCGCCTTCACCTTGGCCGCCGCCGCCTCCGTCTTGGCCTTCACCGGGTCGCAGAGCGCCACCACCCGCACGCCCGGCACGGCCAGATACAGGTCGATCATGCTGCCGCCGCGGTTGCCGAGGCCGATCAGACCCACCCGGACCGCGGAGCGCCGCTGGAACGGCACCCCGATCATGGTCCGGCCCTTGCGCTGCGGCGGTGGCCCCTGCGGGGCGGCCCGCTCCGCCCCGGCCTGCTCGGCCGCGGCGGCGTTGCCCGTCCCCAGGCCGCCGATGCCGATCCCGGCGCCCGCGGCCCCGGCGGTCCACAGGACGGAACGTCGGCTGATGTCGTGGTTCTGCGGAGCTGCGTCGTTCATCGAGTCTCCTGGAATGAGAGGGAGCTGATTTCTGCGCGGCGTTACACGAACCTCGGTAAGGACCATGGTTGTTGAGGCTGCTGCCGCGCAAGGGGGCCTGTCGACGCCAGGGGCAGCCCGGGGGAGATACACCGCTGCACCACGTCACGGTACGTCCGGACGCGCCCGGGTCGTGGGAGGCGCGGAAGAACGGCGCGGGCGGGTCGTGGCGACGGACCCGCCGCCGGTCAGCTGCGCCGCAGGTACTCCGGGCCGGGCCGGGTCGCCCGCTCCAGCTCCAGCAGGACGGAGACGTAGGGGCGGCCGGTGGCGCGCTCCATGCCGAGCTCGCACATCCGGCTGGCGCCGAGGTACGCGTCGAAGTGACGGCCCGTCACCTCGGCCGCCTCCCGGGCCGTCGCCGAAGCGGTCAGCTCCTGGTGGAGCATGCCGCGGTCACCCGCGAAGGCGCAGCACCCAGCGTCGTCCGGCACCACGACCTCCTCGGCACAGGCTTCCGCCACCTCCCGCAGCCGCTCCCCGTCGCCCAAATGCCGCATGGAGCAGGACGGATGGAGCACCGCCGAGCGCGCCCTGCGCAGCACCGTCAGCCGGGGCAGCAGCTCCTGTGCCGCCCAGACGACCGAGTCCACGATCCGCAGCGCCGCGTGCAACTCCCGGTTGTCCGCGCTCAGATACGGCACCACCTCGCGCCCCAGCCCCAGCGCGCACGAGGACGCGTCCACGACCAGCGGCAGCGTGCCGCCCGCCGTCCAGCCCCAGGCCGCCGCCACGATCCGGTCGGCCATCACGGCGTTGCCCAGCTCGTACCCCTTGGAGTGCCAGATGGTGGCGCAGCACGTGCCCCGTACGTCGTCGGGGATCCACACCGGCCGCCCCGCCCGGGCGGCGAGCGCCACCACGGCCTGCGGCAGCGAAGGGCCCCGATGGCCCGCGGGCTCCCCGAAGATCCGGTTCACGCACGCCGGGTAGTAGACGGCCGCCGCGCCCACCCGCCGGGTGCGCGGCAGGGCGCGGGCGGCGGCGCCCGGGACCTCCGGCAGCCACTCCGGCACCAGATCGGGCCGCACGGCCCGGCGCGCCAAGCCCGTCGCCCGCCGCAGCACGCCCTCGCCCAGCCGGTCCCCGATCCGGTCGGCCGCCGCCACCGCGAGCCGCGCCGCCTCCTCGACGGCCCGGAAGCGGCGGGCGGCGAGCGCCGCGGCACGCTCCTCGCGCGGGCTGTGCCGCAGATGGCGGAAGCCCTTCATCAGCGCGCCCGTGTCGATGCCCACCGGGCAGTCGAGCGCGCACGTCGAGTCGCCCGCGCAGGTGTCCACCGCGTCGTACCCGTACGCGTCGAGCAGCGCGTCCTGCACCGGGGAGCCGTCCGGCTGGCGCAGCATCTCCCGCCGCAGCACGATCCGTTGGCGGGGTGTGGTGGTCAGGTCGCGGCTGGGGCAGGTGGGCTCGCAGAAGCCGCACTCGATGCACGGATCGGCGGTCCGCTCCACCTTCGGGATGGTCTTCAGACCGCGCAGATGGGCGCGCGGGTCACGGTCGAGCACCACCCGGGGCGCCAGTACCCCGTCCGGGTCGAGGGCCCGCTTGGTGCGCCACATCAGCTCGGTCGCGCGCGGCCCCCACTCCAGCTCCAGGAAGGGCGCGATGTTGCGGCCGGTGGCGTGCTCGGCCTTCAGCGAGCCGTCGAAGCGCTCCACGGTGAGCCGGCAGAACGCGTCCATGAACGCGGCGTACCGCTCCACGTCGGCCGGGGCGCCCGCGTCGAACGCCAGCAGGAAGTGCAGATTGCCGTGCGCCGCGTGCCCGGCCACCGCCGCGTCGAAGCCGTGCGCCTCCTGGAGGGCCAGCAGCGCCCCGCACGCCTCGGCCAGCCGGGCGGGCGGCACCGCGAAGTCCTCGGTGATCAGCGTCGTCCCCGACGGGCGGGCCCCGCCCACCGCCGTGACGAACGCCTTGCGGGCCTTCCAGTACCCCGCGATCACCGCCGGGTCCCGGGTGAAGGCGTTGGTCACCGAGGCCACCGGCGCCACCAGGCCGAGCCCGGCCAGGAGCTCGGCGCCGGCCCGCTCGCAGCGCTCGCGGGCCGCCTCGTCGGGCGCCCGGAACTCCACCAGCAGCGCCGCCGTCTCCCGGGGCAGTTCGGCCCAGTCCGCCGGGACGCCCCGGACGCTCACCGAGGCGCGCAGGGTGTTGCCGTCCATCAGCTCGACGGCGAGCGCCCCGGCGTCGTTGAACAGTGGCACCGCCGCGGCGGCGGCCGGGAGCGTCGGGAAGAAGAGCAGCGCCGCGCTGGCCAGCCGGTCCAGCGGCAGGGTGTCGAAGACGATCTCGGAGAGGAAGCCGAAGGTGCCCTGCGAGCCGACCATCAGCCCCCGCAGGATCTGCACGGGCGTCGCGCCGTCGAGGAACGCGTCCAGCCGGTAGCCGTTGGTGTTCTTGATCGTGTGCTTGGCGCGGATCCGGGCCGTGAGCTCCGGGTCCGCCTCGATCTCCGCCTTCAGCGCGAGCAGCTCGGCGCAGAGCCGGGGTTCGGCGTGGGCCAGGTCCTCGTCGGCGCGCGGGTCGCCGGTGTCGACGACCGTGCCGCTCGGCAGCACGGCGGTGAGCGAGGCGACCGTGCGGTACGCGTTGCGGGTCGTCCCGGCCGTCATGCCCGAGGCGTTGTTGGCGACCACTCCGCCGACCGTGCAGGCGAGCGCGCTGGCCGGGTCCGGGCCGAGGACCCGGCCGTGCCGGGCGAGCGCCGCGTTGACCCGCGCCACGGTGGTGCCGGGCCGCACCCGGACCCGGGCGCCGCCGTCCAGCACCTCGACGCCCGCCCAGTGGCGGCGCACGTCCACCAGGATGTCCTCGCCCTGCGCCTGCCCGTTGAGGCTGGTCCCGGCCGCGCGGAAGACCACCGCCCGGCCCTTGCCGTGCGCGTACGAGAGCACCGCCGAGACGTCGTCGAGGTCCTCGGGGACCACCACGACCTGCGGCACGAACCGGTACGGGCTGGCGTCCGAGGCGTAGCGCACCAGGTCGGAGACCTTCCACAGCACCTTGTCCGCGCCGAGCAGCGCGGTCAGTTCGCCGCGCAGGGGCTCCGGGGTGCCGTCCGCGAGCCGGTCCGGGACCCGGTCGGGGGACGGCGTGCGCCGTCCGTCCGGGCGCAGTGCTTCCGGCTTCGGCTCCAGGAGCGGCATGCGGCGGGTCCCCTCAGCAGCGGCGCTCCGGTACTCCGTCGACCAGAGCGGACAGCAGACCGCCGAGGACCTCGCGCTCGCCGGCGGTCAGGGGCGCCAGGATCTCCTCCGCGGCACCCCGGCGGGCGCCGCGCAGCGCGCGCAGCGTCGCCCGGCCGGTGTCGGTGAGCTCGACGCGCACCACCCTGCGGTTGGTCGGGTCGGGGACCCGGCGCACGTTCCCACTCTCCTCCAGGCCGTCCACCAGCGTGGTCACGGCGCGCGGGACCACCTCCAGACGGGTGGCGAGATCGGCCATGCGGGGCGGTGCCTCGTAGTGCGCCACCGTCCGCAGCAGCCGGGACTGGGCGGGGGTGATGCCGACCGGCTCCAGATGCTGCTTCTGGATGCGGTGGAGTCTGCGCGTCAGCCGCAGCAACTGCTCGGCCAGCACGCCGTCGGCGTCGGTAGTGCTCATGCGGGAACAATATCAGGACCTTGTTCATTGTGAGTATAGGTAACAATGAGCTATGCTCCACAAAGTCTTGCCAAGGGCGCCCCCGGCCCCGCCGCCCGGCGCCGTGTCCTGTCGCCTCATCCCTCCCGAAGGAGCCCATGCGCCCCGAAGAATCCACCTGGACCCCGCCGCCCCGGGACCCCGGAGAAGAGCAGCCCGGCCAGACCCGGCGCATCCTGCGCCTGTTCCGGCCCTACCGGGGGCGGCTCGCCGTGGTCGGCCTGCTCGTCGCCGCGTCCTCCCTCGTCTCGGTCGCCTCGCCGTTCCTGCTCCGCGAGATCCTCGACGTCGCCGTGCCGCAGGGGCGCACCGGGCTGCTCAGCCTGCTCGCGCTCGGCATGATCGCCACGGCCGTGGTGAGCGGTGTCTTCGGCGTCCTCCAGACGCTGATCTCCACCACCGTCGGCCAGCGCGTCATGCACGACCTGCGCACGGGGGTCTACGCCCAGCTCCAGCGGATGCCGCTGGCCTTCTTCACCCGGACCCGCACCGGCGAGGTCCAGTCCCGCATCGCCAACGACATCGGCGGCATGCAGGCCACCGTGACCTCCACCGCGACGTCGCTGGTCTCCAACCTCACGGCCGTCGTCGCCACCGTCGTCGCCATGCTCGCCCTCGACTGGCGGCTGACCGGGGTCTCGCTCCTCCTGCTGCCCGTCTTCGTCTGGATCAGCCGCAAGGTCGGCCGCGAGCGCAAGAAGATCACCACCCAGCGGCAGAAGCAGATGGCCGCGATGGCCGCCGAGGTCACCGAGTCGCTGTCGGTCAGCGGCATCCTGCTGGGCCGCACCATGGGCCGCGCCGACTCGCTGACCAAGTCCTTCGCCGCCGAGTCCGAGCGGCTGGTCGACCTGGAAGTGCGCTCCAGCATGGCCGGGCGGTGGCGGATGTCGACCATCGGCATCGTCATGGCCGCCATGCCCGCCCTGATCTACTGGGCCGCGGGCATGGCCAAGCAGACCGGCGGACCCGACATCTCCATCGGCACCCTGGTGGCCTTCGTCTCGCTCCAGCAGGGCCTGTTCCGGCCCGCCGTGAGCCTGCTCTCCACCGGCGTCCAGGTGCAGACCTCGCTCGCCCTCTTCCAGCGCATCTTCGAATACCTGGACCTGCCCGTCGACATCACCGAGCCCGAGCGGCCGGTCCACCTCGACGAGGTGCGCGGTGAAGTCCGCTTCGAATCGGTCGACTTCGCCTACGACGAGAAGAGCGGCCCGGCCCTGCACGGGATCGACCTGGCCGTGCCCGCGGGCGGCAGCCTCGCCGTCGTCGGCCCCACCGGCTCCGGCAAGTCCACCCTCAGCTATCTGGTGCCCCGGCTCTACGACGTGACGGGCGGCCGGGTCATGCTGGACGGGGTCGACGTGCGCGACCTCGACTTCGACACCCTGGCCCGCGCGGTGGGAGTGGTCTCCCAGGAGACCTACCTCTTCCACGCCTCGGTCGCCGACAACCTGCGCTTCGCCAAGCCCGACGCCACCGACGAGGAGCTGGAGGCCGCCACCCGCGCCGCCCAGATCCACGACCACATAGCGTCGCTGCCCGACGGCTACGACACCCTGGTCGGCGAGCGCGGCTACCGGTTCTCCGGCGGCGAGAAGCAGCGCCTGGCCATCGCCCGCACCATCCTGCGCGACCCGCCGGTGCTGATCCTGGACGAGGCGACCAGCGCGCTGGACACCCGTACCGAACACGCGGTGCAGCAGGCCATCGACGCGCTCTCGGCGGGCCGCACCACCATCACCATCGCCCACCGGCTCTCCACCGTCCGGGACGCCGACCAGATCGTGGTCCTCGACTCCGGCCGCATAGCCGAGCGCGGCACCCACGAGCAACTGCTCGACCGGGACGGGCGCTACGCCGCACTGGTGCGCCGCGACGCCGACCTGGCGCCGGTCGCGTCCTGACGGCGACCGCCGGGATAGCGTGCCCGTATGACGGAGTCCACGCGTGGCGCCGGGTCCGGGACCCGGCTCACCCGGCGCGGCCGACTGCTCCTGGGCGTGCTCGCCCTGCTGCTGGTGGGCGGGGCGGTGGTGCTGTTCCTGGTGCTGCGGGAGACCGGGGGCAAGGTCAGGTCCCTGCTGATCCCGGAGGGCTGGCGCTCCGGCCAGGTGTACGCGGCGGTCGACAAGAGCCTCGGCGTGGCGGCGGGCACCACCCGCCGGGCCGCCGCCGACACGGGGCTCGCCCTGCCGGCCGCCGCAGGCGGCAACCCCGAGGGCTATCTCTTCCCGGCCACCTATCCGGTGGGCTCGAAGACCACCCCCGGCGGGCTCCTCGCCTACATGGTGGACACCGCCAACACCCGCTTCGGCAAGGACCACATCGAGGCGGGGGCCCGGCGCAACGGGATGACGGTCTATCAGACCGTGGTGGTGGCCAGCATCGTGCAGGCCGAGGCCGACACCGTGGCCGACATGGGCAAGGTCTCCCGGGTCGTCTACAACCGGCTGGCCAAGGGCATGCCGCTGCAGATGGACTCCACGCTCAACTACGCGCTGAACCGCTCCACCCTGACGACCACCCACGCCGACACCCGGACCGACAGCCCGTACAACACCTATCAGCGCGGCGGGCTGCCGCCGACGCCGATCGGGAACCCGGGCCAGCAGGCGCTGGACGCGGCGATCAGCCCGCCCCGCGGCGACTGGCTGTACTTCGTCACGGTCGCCCCCGGCGACACCCGCTTCACCGCCGACTACGCCGAACAGCAGCGGAACGTACGGGAGTTCAACCGCAACCAGAGCGGGAGCGCCGGCTGATCCGCCGCCGGGTCAGCGCGCGCCCAGTGGGGCGCCGAGCAGCTGCTTGATCTCCCGGACGGCCGCCCGTCCGGCCCGGTTGGCGCCGATGGTCGACGCCGAAGGGCCGTATCCCACCAGATGGACGCGCGCGTCCCGGACGGCCCGGGTGCCGTCGAGCTGGATCCCGCCGCCGGAGGCGCGCAGCTTCAGCGGCGCCAGATGGTCGATCACCGGGCGGAAGCCGGTCGCCCAGAGGATCACATCGGCCTCCACGGTCCGGCCGTCGTCCCAGGCCACGCCGGTCGGGGTGATCCGGTCGAACATGGGCAGCCGGTCCAGGACGCCCTTGGCGCGGGCCGCCAGGATCGCCTCGTTCACCGGCAGTCCGGTCACCGAGACCACACTGCGCGGCGGCAGCCCCTGGCGTACGCGCTCCTCGACCATGGCGACGGCGGCCCGCCCCCACTCCTCGGTGAACGGGCCCTCCCGGAACACCGGCGGGCGCCGGGTGACCCAGGTGGTCACCGCCCCCTGGTCCGCGATCTCCATCAGATGCTGGGTCCCCGAGGCGCCACCGCCGACCACCACCACGCGCAGGCCCGCGAACTCCTCGGGGCCGGGGTAGTTCGCGGTGTGCAGCTGGCGTCCCCGGAAGGTCTCCTGGCCCGGGTAGCGGGGCCAGAACGGGCGGTCCCAGGTGCCGGTCGCGTTGATCAGCGCGCGGGTGGACCAGCCGCCCTCCGAGGTCTCCACGCGCAGCCGCCCGCCCTCGCCCTCGCGCACGGCGCTCACCTCGACCGGCCGGTGGACCCGCAGGTCGAAGGTGGTCTCGTAGTCGGCGAAGTAGGCGCCGATCACCTCCGAGGAGGGCCGGGCGGGGTCGGCGCCGGTCAGCTCCATCCCCGGCAGGGCGTGCATGCCGTGCACCTTGCCGTAGGTGAGCGAGGGCCAGCGGAACTGCCAGGCGCCGCCGGGCCGTGGCGCGTGGTCGAGCACCACGAAGTCGCGGTCGGGGACCAGCCCCGCACGCCGCAGGTGGTAGGCGCTCGACAGCCCCGCCTGCCCGGCGCCGATGACCACTGCGTCCACTTCGTGTACCCGGAAGTCGTTCACGGTTCCACCAACCACGGGGCGCGCGCGGATCTTCCCGGCCCGCGCGCTCCGGTGCGCCGGGCGGGAGGATGGGGCCATGGCCGACTTCACCACGCGTGTCCTCCAGCTCACTACCGGCAGCTCCGAGACCGTCACCGATCTGACCCATGACTGCGCGCGCTTCCTCCAGGAGGTGGCCGGGGGCGGGGACGGCCTGCTGAACGTCTTCGTCCCGCACGCCACCGCCGGGATCGCGGTCATCGAGACGGGCGCGGGCAGCGACGACGACCTGCTCGCCGCCCTGCACGCGCTGCTGCCCGCCGACGACCGCTGGCAGCACCGCCACGGCAGCCCCGGGCACGGCCGTGACCACGTGCTGCCCGCGTTCGTCCCGCCGCACGCGACGCTTCCGGTGGTCGGCGGACGGCTGGCGCTGGGGACCTGGCAGTCGGTGTGCCTGGTGGACACCAACAAGGACAACCCGGACCGTCAGGTGCGGCTGAGCTTCCTCGGCTGAGCCCTCCCGACCGAGGCGGTCCGGCCGCCGAGGCCCGGCCCCGTACCCGCCCGGGCGCGGCCCCGTACCCGCCCGATCGGCCCGGCCCCCCGTACCCGCCAGGCGCGGCCAGGGATCCGACCGTCCCGTACCCCCAGTCACGCCCCGGACGAGCCCTAGTCGGCGGCCCGCCCCGGCGCCCCGGCCCGCAGTCCGTCCATCACCAGGTCCAGGAGGCGGCCCGCGCGGCCCCGCCAGTCCTCGTCCGGGGCGATCTGCCACAGTCCGGCGATCGCGAGCACGAAGTCGTCCGGGGTGACGCCGGGCCGGATCGTGCCCGCCTCCTCGTTGGCCCGGAGCAGCAGGCTGACGGCCGAGGTCACCGGGGCGTGGCCGAGGTCGGCCAGGGTGCCGCGCGCGGTGGCCTTGCGCATCGCGTCGGCGAGACCCGCCTTGGCCAGCGCGTACTGGGCCAGCCGGTCCATCCACTCCCGCAGCGCCCGGTCCGGCGGTCGGGTGGCGAGCAGCTGGGCCGCCGTCTCGGCGACCTGCTGCATCTCGTATCGGTAGACTTCCAGTACCAGGGCCTCGCGGTTGGGGAAGTGGCGGTAGAACGTGCCCTGGCCGACGCCCGCCTTCTTCGCGATCGCGCTGAGCGGCGCGTCCGCCGAGCAGGTCAGCTCCGTCAGTGCCACTTCCAGAATGCGCTCGCGATTGCGCTGCGCGTCCGAGCGCAGCGGCGCGTCCTTCTTCGCGTGTCGCACGCGTCCTCCTGCCCGCTCCCGGACCGAACTTCCCGGACCGAACCGTTCGTGGTGCGTTCTTGATAAGCGGACAGCTGTCCGTTAAGTTCGCAGGTAACGGACAGTTGTCCGTTTAGGTCCACCATAGCGGCAGCGACACCGCAGTGGACTCCGATGGACGGCGCTTCGCAACGACCCGCGAGAGAAGGCTGCTCATGACCCCATCGACGTCCAGCGCCATCACCCTCAACATCAACGGCGAGAAGTACACGCTGCCCGTCGACCACCGCACCACCCTGCTCGACGCCCTCCGCGAGCGCCTCGATCTCACCGGTACGAAGAAGGGGTGCGACCAGGGGCAGTGCGGTGCCTGCACGGTGCTGCTGGACGGGCGCCGGGCGCTCTCCTGCCTCCAGCTCGCCGTGGCCGCCGAGGACCGGGAGATCACCACCATCGAGGGCGTGGCCGACGGGGACCGGCTCCACCCGGTCCAGCAGGCGTTCCTCGACCTGGACGGGTACCAGTGCGGCTACTGCACGCCCGGCCAGATCTGTTCGGCCCTCGCGGTGATCGAGGAGCACGCGGCGGGCTGGCCCAGCGCGGTCACCGCCGATGTGCGCCCCGGGGCCGGAGCGCCGGAGCTGACCGCGGAGGAGATCCGCGAGCGCATGAGCGGCAACCTGTGCCGCTGCGGCGCCTACGCCTCCATCGTCGCGGCGGTGGCACGGGCCGCCGGGCTCCGCGCGACCGGAGCGGAGGCCGTGGCATGAGGGAGTTCTCCTACGAGCGGGCCTTCGACGTGCCGGGCGCCCTCGCCCTGCTCGGCGCCGAGGCCGACGCCCGCTTCCTGGGCGGCGGCACCAACCTGGTCGACCTGATGAAGGCCGGGGTGGAGCGGCCCGCGCTCCTCGTCGACGTGACCCGGCTGCCCCTCGACCGGATCGAGGAGGCGGCGGACGGCGCACTGCGCATCGGCGCGACCGTCACCAACAGCGACCTGGCCGCCCACCCCGAGGTGCGCCGCCGCTACCCGGCGCTGGCGCAGGCCGTACTCGCCGGAGCCTCGGGCCAGTTGCGCAACATGGCCACCGTCGGCGGCAATCTGCTCCAGCGCACCCGCTGCGGCTACTTCACCGACCTCGCCCGCCCCTGCAACAAGCGCGTCCCCGGCAGCGGCTGCGCCGCCGTCGAGGGCGAGCACCACAACCACGCGGTCCTGGGCGCCTCCGCGCACTGCGTCGCCGTCCACCCCTCCGACCTGGGCGTGGCGCTCGCCGCGTTCGACGCGGTCGTCTCGTACGAGAGCGCCGACGGACCGGGCGAACTGCCCTTCGCGGACTTCTATCTGCCCGTCGGCGACACCCCGCACCAAGAGACGGCGCTGCCGCCCGGCGCGCTGATCACCGGCGTCACGCTGCCGCCCGCCCCGCTCGCCGCCGTCTCCCGCTACCGCAAGGTGCGCGAGCGCGCCTCGTACGCCTTCGCGATCGGCTCGGTCGCCGCCGCCCTGGACGTGCGCGACGGGACCGTGCGCGAGGTGCGGCTCGCCCTCGGGGCGGTCGCCTCCCGGCCGTGGCGGGCCCGCGCGGCCGAGCGCGCCCTGACCGGGGGCCCGGCGGACGCCGCCGCCTTCGGGGCCGCCGCCGACGCCGAACTGGCCGCCGCCGCACCCCTGCCCCACAACGGATACAAGGTGACGCTGATGCGCAATCTCGTCGTGGCCGTGCTGAGCGAACTCGCCGAGGAGGCCGGGCGATGACCACCACGACGGGCACCACCGCGCTCACCGGGGCCGTCGGCACCGCGCGCACCCGCGTCGAGGGCCGGGAGAAGGTCACCGGGGCGGCCCGTTACGCCGGGGAGGTCCCCTTCGCCGACCTGGCGCACGGCTGGCTGGTCCTCTCCACCGTCGCCCGGGGGCGGGTGAGCGCGGTGGAGGACGCGCCCGTCCTCGCCATGCCCGGGGTGCTGGCCGTGCTGCACCACGGCAACGCGCCGCGCGTGGACGGCGCTTTCACTGGCCAGCTGGGCAAGCCCGACCCGGCCGTCCTGCTCTTCCAGGACGACCGGGTGCCGTACGCGGGCTGGCCGGTGGCGCTGGTCGTCGCCGAGACCTCCGAGCAGGCCAGGGAGGCCGCCGAGACGCTGGCCGTACGGTACGAACAGGAGCCGCACGACATCGCGTTCGCCGCCGGGCGCCCCGGCACGTACACCCCGCCGAACACACCGGGCGCGGTCTCCGAGACGGCCAAGGGCGATCTGGAGCGCGAACTGGCCGCGTCCGCCTTCGTCGTGGACGAGAGCTACAGCACCCCCGAGGAGCACCACAACCCGATGGAGCCGCACGCGGCGGTCGCCCGCTGGGACGGCGGCCGGCTGGAGGTGGTGGACTCCAACCAGGGCAGCAAGTGGGTGGCGGACGACCTCGCCAAGCTGTTCTCGCTCGACCCCGGCGCCGTCCGGGTCCTCTCCGAGCACATCGGCGGCGGCTTCGGCTCCAAGGGGCTGCGCTCCCACCAGGTGGCCGCGGTGATGGCCGCGACCCTGCTCCAGCGGCCCGTACGCGTGGTGTTGACGAGGCGTCAGCTCTTCTCGCTGATCGGCTACCGCAGCCCCACCGCCCACCGGGTCAGGCTCGGCGCGGACGCAGCGGGACGGCTGCGGGCCTTCGACCACCAGGGCCAGAACCTCACTTCGACGGTGCGGGAGTTCATCGAGCGCAGCACCGGGTTCGGCCGGGTCGTGTACGACGCCGACGCCCACCACACCGTCGACCGGGTGGTGGCGCTGGACGTGCCCACCCCGACCTGGATGCGCGCGCCCGGCGAGGCGCCCGGGTCGTTCGCGGTGGAGTGCGCGATGGACGAGCTCGCCGAGAAGTGCGGGATCGACCCGGTCGAGCTGCGGCTGCGCAACGACCCGGAGACGGGCCCCGTCTCCGGGCTGCCGTTCGGCAGCCGCAATCTGGTGGCCTGCTTCCGCGAGGGGGCCCGCCGGTTCGGCTGGGCGGGGCGCGATCCGCGCCCCGGCGTGCGCCGCGAAGGCCGCTGGCTGCTCGGCACGGGCACGGCGACGGCCACCTTCCCGTCGGGCTCCATGCCCTCCACCGCGGCCGTGACGGCGGAGGCGGACGGGACGTTCACCGTGCGGATCGCCGCCGCCGACATCGGCACCGGGGCGCGCACCGCGCTCACGCTGATCGCCGCCGACGCGCTGGAGACCGGCCCCGACCGGATCCGGGTGCGCATCGGGGACAGCGACTTCGGCCCGGCGATGGTGGCCGGCGGCTCGGCGGGTACCCGCTCCTGGGCCTGGGCGATCATGGCCGCGGCGGCCTCGCTGCGCGAGAAGCTGGCCCTCGGCGGCGATCTGCCGCCCGAGGGCATCACGGCCCGTTCCGACACCGCCGCCGCCATCGGTGAACTGCCGCCCAGGGAACGGCACTCCTTCGGCGCCCAGTTCGCCGAGGCCGCCGTGGACACCGCCACCGGCGAGGTGCGGGTCCGGCGGATGCTGGGCGTCTTCGCCGCGGGCCGGATCGTCAACCCGCTCACCGCCCGCAACCAGCTCGCGGGCGGAATGATCTGGGGGCTCTCCATGGCCCTGCACGAGGAGGCGGTCCGCGACCGGACCTCGGGCGCCGTGGTCGGCCCCGACCTCGCGGGCTACCACTTCGCCGCGCACGCCGACGTCCCGCCGATCGAGGTGGACTGGGTGGCCGACCCCGACCCCGACGACCCGGTCGGGATCAAGGGCATCGGCGAGATCGGCATCGTGGGCGCGGCGGCGGCGATCGCCAACGCGGTGTGGCACGCCACCGGTGTGCGCCACCGCGATCTGCCGATCCGGCCCGACCGGATCCTGACGGAAGGGCGCCGCGATGCTTGACCTCGCCGCCGAGCTGGACCGGTGGGCCGCCGAGGGCCGGGAGTTCGCGGTGGCCAGCGTCGTCGAGGTCGGCGGCAGCGCGCCGCGCGGCCCCGGTGCCGCGCTCGCCGTGGACGGCGCGGGCGCGGCCGTCGGCTCGGTCTCCGGCGGCTGTGTGGAGGGGGCCGTCTACGAGCTGTGCGTCCAGGCGCTCCAGGACGGCACCCCGGTCCGCCGGCGCTTCGGCTACAGCGACGAGGACGCCTTCGCGGTCGGGCTGACCTGCGGCGGGGTGGTGGACGTGCTGGTGGTCCCGGTCCGGGCCGACAGCCCGGACCGGCCGGTGATCGTCCACGCGCTCGCCGCCGCCGCGCGGGGCGAGGCGGTGGCCCTGGCGCGGGTGGTGCGCGGCCCGGACGCGCTGCTCGGCCGGGCGCTCCTGGTCCGCCCGGACGGCGCACGCGAGGGGACGGCGGGCGGGCACGAGGAGTTCGGCCGCGCGGTGGCGGCGGAAGCCGGGGAGCTGCTGGCGGCGGGCCGCACGGCCGCCTTCGAGGCGGCGGAGTCCGGCTCGCGCTGCGACGGGGCCGAGCTGACGGTGTTCGTCGAGTCGAGCCTGCCGCCGCCCCGGATGATCGTCTTCGGCGCGGTCGACTTCGCGGCGGCCCTGGTCCGTACGGGCGCGTTCCTCGGCTACCGCGTGACCGTCTGCGACGCCCGGCCCGTCTTCGCCACCCCGGACCGCTTCCCCGGGGCCGACGAGGTCGTGGTCGACTGGCCGCACCGCTATCTGCGGGGCACGTACACGGACGAGCGCACGGTGCTGTGCGTGCTCACCCATGACGCCAAGTTCGACGTGCCGCTGCTGGAGGTGGCGCTGCGGCTGCCGGTCGCCTTCGTCGGGGCGATGGGGTCGCGCCGCACCCACGAGGACCGCGACCGCAGACTGCGCGCGAGCGGTCTCACCGAGCGCGAGCTGGCCCGGCTGCACTCGCCGATCGGCCTGGACCTGGGGGCCCGTACGCCGGAGGAGACCGCCCTGTCGATCGCGGCGGAGATCGTCGCGGCCCGGCACGGCGGCACCGGCGCGCCGCTGACCGGCCGGGTCACCCCTATTCACCATCAGCCGGACGAACGGGACAGTAATGCGCACCTCTCCCGAACGACCGGTCGGAACTCACGCCAATCTTTTGCGAGTTGACCGTATGGCATCATGGCCGCATTGTCTGCTCGGGGATCAGGAGCCCTGAATCGTGCGCGTGTTGAATCAGTGAGGTCAATTCCGTGCCGTCTCACTCAGCGTTACCGTCACCGGAGGACCGTCGGGTCAGGCGCCGTCTCAAAAGGGTTCGCCGGACGTGTGAGGCACTGCTCGCGGAGTGGGGCATGGAACACGGCTGCGGCATCCAGGAGCTGCACCGATACCTCAGCGTGCAGAACCGGCGGCCGATCCATCTGATTCCGATGCCGTTCCCCGAGCGCCATCTCTTCGGGCTGTGGCTGAAAATGGACGACTTCGACATCATCGCTTACGAGAAGGCCGCCTCGCAGTCACACAAAGAACACATCATTGCCCATGAGCTGTCGCATATCGCCTTCCAGCACCGGGGCTCCGTGAATTTCGACCGAGGGGATTCGGGCCAGTTGTTCACCGACGTCGAACCCGGCGTCGTCCACAGCATGCTGATGCGCTCGCGCTACAGCGACGACGAGGAGCAGGAGGCCGAGACGATGGCCTCGCTGATCCTGGCCCGCGCCACCAAGCGCTGGCTGGAACCCGCCTGGGGCGTCCCGGACGACGCGGCGGAGATCGTCGCCCGCATCGAGAGCGGCGTCGGCAACCCCGACACCCAGGGCGACGCCCCGGCCCCCTCGGCACCGGACCCGGCCGACCCGGACGACGGAAGACCGAACGACGGATGAACACGGTGTACGGGGTCCTCTCGTGGACCTGCGCGATCGGCGGCCTCGCCGCCTTCGCGTACCGGCTCCCGGACCTGCTGCGCAGACGCCACGACATCGCCCTGTGGGCGCTGTGCACCTACTTCCTCTTCTCCGGCATCAGCTTCCTGGTCGACCTGGACCTCCTGCGGACGCACATCTCGGCGGTCTTCGGCCGCCCCAACGTCACCTCGCTGATCGTGCAGGTGGCGGTGGTGGTGCTCACCGCCGCCCAGCAGGTGGTGCTGGTGTACTGGTCGTCGCCGCCCGAGCAGGCCGCGCGGCTGGCCCGGCGGCGGGTGCTGTTCTTCGGCGCCGCCCTCGCCGTCCTGGTCGTCGCCTCCCTCGCCATCTCCCCGGTCACCCGGTCCAAGACGGCGACCTCGACGATCCTGCTCAGCATCCAGCACGGCGAATACGCCCTGTACATGTCGTTCTACCTGGTGATCTGCGCCATCGGGCAGTTCGAGACCGTCCGGCTCTCGCTGCGCTTCACCAAGATGGCCAACCGGCAGTGGCTCAAGGTCGGCATGCGCACCGTCACCCTCGGCGCCGCACTGATCCTGGTCTACTGCGTCACCCGCAGCATCCAGATCGCCGGCACCCGGCTGCACTTCGACGGCTCCGCCCTCGACCCCGTCCAGTGGTCGTGCGGCAGCATCGGCGCGCTCCTGCAGATCACCGGCTGGACCATCCCGTCCTGGGGCATCCACCTCACCCGGGCCCTCGGCTGGCTCCGCAGCTACCGCTCGTACCTGCGGCTGCGCCCCCTGTGGTGGGCGCTCTACCAGGCGTCGCCGGACATCGCCCTGGACCCGCCGCGCTCCTGGCCGCGCGACCTCATCCCGCCGCGCGACCTGCACTACAGCCTCTACCGCCGCGTCATCGAGATCCGCGACGGCCAGCTCACCCTGCGCACCTCGCTCTCGCTGGCCGACTTCGCCCGCGAGGCCCGCTCCCTGGACCTGCCCGAGGACCCCACCTCGCCGCTGGGCGAGGCGCTCCAGGTGCGGGCCGTCCTCAGC
Organism: Streptomyces sp. cg36; assembly: GCF_041080675.1. Taxonomy (NCBI): domain Bacteria; kingdom Bacillati; phylum Actinomycetota; class Actinomycetes; order Kitasatosporales; family Streptomycetaceae; genus Streptomyces; species Streptomyces cyclosori. The sequence continues at coordinate 6,884,939 of NZ_CP163520.1, forward strand.
CGCCCGGTGGAGGAGCGGGCCGAGCGGGCCGACGCCTCCGACATCCCCGAACGGCCCCCGTACGACGACTTCCGCGACGAGGTGGAGTGGCTCACCGAGGTGGCCTCCTCGTTCACCGCGCTCGGCCAGGGCCGCCTCCCGCGCACCGAGGCGCGAGCGAGATCATGACCGGTGAAACCCATCGGGCCCGGGCGCGCGAGGAGGAGCACGGGCCGCTCGTCCCGCTCGCCCTGGACACCGTACGGCGCCTGCTCGCCCTGGACGCCGGGCACGGCGCGCGGGCCGCACTGCCCGGCGTGCGCGAGGCGCTGCGCCGCTTCCCGGAGCTGTCCGCCGACCCGGCCGGGCCGCCCGGCCACGACAGCGACGAACTGGCCGCCCTCGCCGAACTGTGCGAGGTCATCGGCTGGATCCTCTTCGACGCGGGCCGCTACCGGGCCGCGCACCACGCGAACCTGCGCGCCCTGGCCCTCGCCGAGCGCTGCGGCGACCGCGCCACGGCCCGGCTCGTGCTGCTCAACCACAGCATGCTGCAGACGCAGCTCGACCGCCCGCGCGCGGCGCTGGCGAGCGTGGCGCGGGTCGCCGGGCCGCGCGCCCTGCCCGCCCTGGTCGACAGCCTCGTCCTGGTCCGCCGGGCGCACGCCGCGGCCCTGCTCGGCGGTGGCGCGCGGGCGGCCCGGCTGATCCGGCGGGCCCGCAGCCGCTTCCTGGACGGCGCCTCGCCCGCCGATCCGCCGTGGGCCTGGTGGATCGACCGGACCGAACTCCTCGGCCACCACGGCTGGGTGCTCGCCCGGCTCGGCGAGTTCGGCGCGGCCGTGCCCCTGCTGCACGAGGCGGCCACCGCCCCCGGGCCCTCCTACCGGCACCTGTTCACGGCCGAGCTCCTCGCGGCGCTGGCCGGGGCCGGGGCCTGGCGCGAGGCGGAGGACCTCATCGCGGACCTGGCGCCGCGCGCCGCCGCCATCGGCTCGGCGCGGACCACCGAGACGCTCGGCCGGGCCGCGGCCCACCTCCTCGGCCGCGCCGACGCCCCGCCCAACGCGCGGGCCGCCGCCGCCTTCCTGCGGGAGTCCCTGCCCGCCCGCCCGGCGCCGGACCGCCGCGCCCGCTCCTGAGCACCACGCCCGCTCCTCGCCACCACGCCCCAAGAGCACCATCCCCACCGGACCGACAGACAGGAACCCGCATGCTCCAGCTACGGATCTCCACGCCCGTGGCCGCCGCTCTCGTGGCGGTCGCCCTGCTCTTCACCGCCGGGGGACCGGTGTCCGAGGTCGCCTACGGCACCTCGGCGCCCCCGGCGGCCACCGGTTCCACCGGGGCGGGGGACGCCCGGGGGACGGGCAGCCCGTACCTGGCGACGCACCTCTACTTCGGCACCGGCCGCCACGGCGGCGAACCCCCCATCACCGACGAGGAGTTCATGAAGTTCGTCGCCGACGTGATCACCCCGCGCTTCCCGTCCGGACTCACCCTCCAGGAGGGCCGGGGCCAGTGGCGGGACAAGGACGGCGACATCAACCGGGAGCGCTCGTACGAGCTGACGGTGCTCTACCCCGTACGGGAGGCGCGGGCCCGGGACCGGGACATCGAGTACATACGCCGGGTGTACTGCGACAAGTACCAGCTGGAGTCGGTGGGCCGCGCCGACGTGCGGGCGCAGGTCAGCTTCTGACCCCGCCGCCTACCGCAGCTGGCGCCGCACCAGGGCGTGGAGGGGCCCGCCGGTGTCCGCGAGGAGCTCGGCGGGCGGGCCCTCCTGGACGATCCGGCCGTCCGCCATCACGAGCACGCGGTCGGCGTCCAGCACGGTGGAGAGCCGGTGGGCGATCACGACCCGGGTGGCGTTCAGCGCGCGGGTGCTCTCGATGACCGTGCGCTGGGTCTCGTTGTCGAGCGCGCTGGTGGCCTCGTCGAAGAAGAGGATCCGGGGCCGCCGCACCAGCGCCTGGGCGATCATCAGCCGCTGGCGCTGACCGCCCGACACGGCCCCGCCGTCCGTGATCATCGTGTGCAGGCCCATCGGCATCCGCCGCACGTCCTCGGCCAGCCCCGCCATCGCCACGGCCGCCCACACCTCGTCCTGGGTGTGGGACCCGGCCCCGCTCACGCACTCCAGGATCGACCCGGTCAGCGGCCGGGCGTGCTGGAGGACCACGCCGCACTGGCGGCGCACGGCCGCCCGGTCGAGCGCCGCCAGGTCCTGGCCGTCGTAGCGGACGGTGCCGGTGAGCGGCCGGTCGAAGCCGATGAGCAGCCGCAGCAGCGTCGACTTGCCGCAGCCGCTGGGACCCACGACCGCCACGAACTCACCGGCGCGCACCGACAGGGACACGCCGTCCAGGACCGGCGGACCGTCGTCGGCGTAGCGGAACGAGAGGCCGCGCGCCTCGATCTCCCCGGACAGCACCCCGGGCCGCACGGCGCCCGAGGCCACCTCGGGCGCCGCGTCGAGCACCGGCCGGATCTGCTCGAACATGGGCAGGACGGCCGCGGCCGACAGGAACGCCCCGGTCAGCTGGGTGACGGAGGTGAGGACCATCGTCACGGCGGTGTGGAACGTCAGGAACGCGGCGGCCGAGAGCGAGCCCCGCGCCGGGCCCGCCAGCAGCACGAACATGCCGAGCGAGCACAGCGGCAGATGGACGGCGCCCAGCACCGTCGTCAGGTTCTTGATCCCGTCCGCCCGCCGCTGGAGCTCCCGGCCGCGGGCGAACTCCCGCGCCCACGCCGCGTACGCGAAGCTCTCGGCGGCGGCCACCCGCAGTTTGGGCAGCCCCCGCAGGGTCTGGAACGCCTGGTTGTTGAGCCGGTTGCCCAGCTCCACCAGCCGCCGCTGCCAGCGCAGTTCCGCGAGGCCCAGCACCAGGAAGACCGCCGCGATCACCACCAGCATCCCGATCGCGGCCAGCGCCAGCGGCACGCTGAACCAGAACAGCAGCGCCAGGTTCACCGCCCCGACCGTGCCCGCCTGCACCACGACCGGGGTGATGCCGGAGACCACCCGCCGGATCGCGCTCACCCCCATGGCCGCGCTCGCCAGCTCGCCGGTGGAGCGCGCGGTGAAGAACTTCGTGGGCAGCCTCAGCAGCCGGTCCCAGACGGCCGGTTGCAGGGTGCTCTCGACGCGCCCCTCCAGCCGCAGCAGCGTCAGGTTCTGGAGCAGCCCGAAGGCCGCCGCCACGACGCTGCTCACCACGACCGCCAGCGACACCTGGGCGATCAGCCCGGTCTCGGCCCGGGGCACGTACCCGCCGAGCACCTGCCCGGTCGCCAGCGGGACGAGCGCGCCGAGCGCCACCGTCACCAGCCCGGTCAGGGCCAGGTTGCGCAGATCGGCCCGGCTGCCGCGCAGCGCGAACCGCACCAGCCGCCACTTGCCCGTCGGCGTGTCCGGCAGCGGGCGGTAGAACATCACCGCGCGCGGGGCGAACTCCCCGGAGTTGGCCCGCCCGATCCGGGTCCGCCGCCCCGACGCGGTCACCGCCTCGTAGCCGCCGCGCCGCCACAGCAGGGCGACCGGTGCCCCGCTCGCCGCCCGGTGGCCGACCAGCGGCCCCGCCTCCTCGCGCCACCACGCGCCGGTCAGCCGGACCGGGCGGCTGCGCACCCGGGAGGCGACGGCGACGCGCTCGACCGGATCGGCGCTCCCGTCCTGCGGGCCGCTCGCGGCGGGCGCGGTGAGCGTGATGCCGGCGGCCCGCGCGACGAGCTCGCAGACCGCGTACGTAATGTCGTCGCCCGTCGCCGCCCGCCCGCCCCGGGCCCAAGTCGCCCGGCCCGGACGGGTGAGGGAGGAGAGCAGCGCCCGGTCCGCCTCGTCGCGGACGGCCTCGCCCGCCTTGATGCCCGCCGCCGTCCGGTCCTCGTGGGACCGCTCCCGCTCTTCGATCCAGCGGTCCAGGGCCGCCAGGAGCCGCCGCTGGCGGTTGACCATGCCCTGCCACAGTTCGCCGTCGACCAGCAGGTCCCCGGCCGCCTCGGCGCTGAACGCGGCGCCGTACCGCACACTGCCCGGCGCCACCGGCAGCCACAGCACATCCTCGTCGGCGCCCGGCTCACCGCCGTCCGCGCGCCCGTCGAACGGCGCCTCGAACAGGACCCGCAGCCCGCGCCCCACCCCGAGCGAGAAGGCGTGCTCCAGCAGGCTCAGGGCCGCGTCAGCGGTGTCGTAGTGGCTGCGGTGGGCGGAGCCGTACGCGTCCTCGTACGCGACCGCCTCCGCGTAACCGGGCCGGTACAGCTCGCGCAGCTGGACGCGGCGCAGCGCGCAGCCGCGCAGCGGACGGCCGACCAGGGTGTGCCGGGGGCCCTCCACCGGGCCGAGCAGCAGCGTTCCCGGCTCCAGACGGCCCAGGAAGTGCCAGTGCCCCCGGGCCGCCACGTCCACCGCGAACAGGTCCAGGGCGCCGCCCTCCACCAGCCACAGCACCTCGGGCCCGGCCAGCGTGAAGCCGCCCGGGCCGGTGGCGGCGACGGGTGCGCCGAGCGCGCCCAGGGCCGCGAGGACCGGGTCGTGGCCGGGCGCGGACGCACCGGCGAAGTCGTCCGCCGAGGTCACCTCAGTGCTCCCTGACCAGCTCGGCGTAGGCGCCGCCCGCCGCGACGAGCTCCTCGTGGCGCCCGCGCTCGACCACGCTTCCGTGGTCCAGGACCACGATCTCGTCGCTGTCGCGGACCGTGCTCAGCCGGTGCGCGATCACCACACAGGCGCAGCCGCGCCGCCGCAGGTTGTCCATGACGACCTGTTCGGTCCGCGCGTCCAGGGCGCTGGTGACCTCGTCGAGCACCAGCACGCTCGGCTCCCGCACCAGGGCGCGGGCGATCTCCAGACGCTGGCGCTGGCCGCCGGAGAAGTTGCGGCCGTCCTGCTCGACCCGGCTGTGGATGCCGCCCGGCCGCCGGGCCACCGTCTCGTACAGCGCCGCGTCCTTGAGGGCCGCGACCACCGCCTCGTCGGGGACCGAGGGGTCCCACAGCGCCACGTTGTCCCGCACGCTGCCCTCGAAGAGGAAGACGTCCTGGTCGACGAAGGCGACGGAGGCGGACAGCGCGCCCCGGGGGATCTCGGCCAGGCGCCGCCCGTCGATGCGGACGCTGCCCTCCCACGGGGTGCAGAGACCGGAGATCAGCCGGGACACCGTCGACTTGCCGCTCCCGGAGGCGCCCACCAGCGCCACCTGCTGCCCCGGGCCCACCGTCAGCGAGAAGTCGGCCAGCAGGGGCGCGTCCAGCGGGCTGTGGCCGAAGGTGATCCCCTCCAGGCTCAGATGGCCGGTCAGCCTGCGCGTCCCGGCGGCGGGCTCCGGGCGGGTGTACAGCGCGTCCACGGGGAAGTCCTCGACGTCCTTGAGCCGCGCCACGTCGGCGGCGAAGTCCTGGATCCGGCCCGCCACCGCGTTGAGCCGGGTGACCGGCGCGGTGAAGCGGGTGACCAGCGCCTGGAAGGCGACCAGCAGGCCGATCGAGAGGTGCCCCTCGACGGCCCGCAGCCCGCCGATCCACAGGATCAGCGCGCTGTTGAGCGCCGCCAGCAGCGGGGCGACGATTCCCAGCCACGCGCTCGGCACGCCGAGGCGCTGCTGGTGCTCCAGCGTGGTGGCGTGCTGGCCCGCCCAGCGGCGGAAGTAGCCGTCCTCGCCGCCGGTGGCCTTCATCGTCTCGATCAACTGCAGCCCGGTGTAAGAGGTGTTGGTCAGCCGCGCGCCGTCGGCCCGCAGCTGCTGCGTACGGGTCGCCCGCAGCCGTACGACCACGCGCATCGCCACCACGTTCAGCAGGGCGATGCCGACGCCGACGACGGTGAGCTGGGGGTCGTAGGTCCACAGCAGCAGCGCGTAGAGCAGCACCACGACGCCGTCGACCGCGGCGGCCGTGAGGTCGCGGGCCAGGGTCTCGGCGACCGCGTCGTTGGACTGGAGCCGCTGGACCAGGTCGGCGGGGCTGCGCTGGGCGAAGAACGTCACCGGCAGTCTGAGCAGGTGCCGGAAGAAGCGGGCCCCTCCCAGGGTGGCCGAAATGACGCGCCCGCGCAGCAGGTTGGCCTGCTGGAGCCAGGTGAGCGCGGCCGTCAGCCCGACGGCGGTGCCCATCGCCGTGAAGAGCACCCCGAGCGGCGACGTCTGGTCGCCGATCAGGAACATGTCGACATAGGTACGGCTGAGCGCGGGCAGAGCCGCGCCCACGACCACCAGCAGCAGACTGGCCAGCAGCGACACCAGCAGGGTGCCCGCGGTGCCGCGCAGCCGGGCGGGCAGCGCGGCCAGTACCGAGGGCCGCCGCCCGCCGCGCCGGAACGCCGCACCCGGTTCGAGGACCAGGACGACCCCGGTGAAGCTGGTGTCGAAGTCCTCGGCGGTCACGAACCGGCGTCCCTTGTCCGGGTCGTTGACGTGCACCCCGCGCCGTCCGAACCGGCGGCCCGTGCCGTCGTAGACGACGTAGTGGTTGAACTCCCAGAACAGGATGGCCGGTGGCCGCACCCCGGCGAGCGCGGCCGGTTCCATCTGCATGCCCTTGGCGGTCATGCCGTAGCCGCGCGCGGCCTTGAGGATGGTGCCGGCCCGCGAGCCGTCGCGGGAGACACCGCACGCGATGCGCAGCTCCTCCAGCGGCACATGGCGGCCGTGGTGCGCCAGGACCATCGCCAGCGAGGCCGCGCCGCACTCCAGCGCCTCCATCTGGAGGACGGTGGGCGTACGGACGGCGCGGGCGCGCTCGGCGCGGGGTGCGCGGCGGGCCCGCCGCCCGCCGCCGCGCGGCTGTCCGGGGCGGCGGGCGGCGCGGCCGGGCGGCGGGAGCCGCGGGGGCGCGGGGGAGTCTGCGGGTGCGGTCACGGGAGGAGCCAATCGAGGGGGCGCCGGTCGGCCAGGTGGACGGTGGCGGAGGCCGGGGTCATGGAGTCGACCGGGCGGGGCGGGCCCTGCGCGGAGGACCAGCGCAGGCCCGACGCCGTGGCCGCGCGGTCGAGCCGCACCAGGACCGCGACCGGCCTGCCGTGGCGGGTCAGCTCCCCGCCCAGCCCGGAGTCGCCGAGGAACGCGCTGACCTGCTCAGGGGTCTGGGCGGCGCGGCCGACGGCGGCGACCCGGCCGCGCAGCACTCCGTAGCGCCGACTGGGCACGGACTGGACGGTGAGGTCGACGCGCGCGCCGACCGGCAGGGAGGCCGCGCCGTCGCCGGGCACGTAGACCATCGCCACCAGCGGGTCTCCGGCGCCGCCGGTCCGCTCGACACCGGCCACGTCGGCGCCGGTGGCGACGACCGTGCCGATGGCGGCGCGCAGGGCGGTGAGCCGGCCCGCGGCGAGGACGCGCACGACCCGGTCGCCGCGTTCGGTGCGGACCTTCAGCAGCGGGGCTCCGGCGGCCAGTACCTGGCCCTCCTTGGCGAGCACCTCGGTGATCTGGCCCGCGTACGGGCTCTGCAGGACGTATCCGCCCCGCGCGTGGGTGAGGACGGCGGGTGCGCTCAGGGTGGCGGAGACGGTGCCGGTCACCGCCCAGTACGCGGCGGCGGCCGTCACCAGCGCGGTGACGGCGAGGACGAGTCGGCCGCGCGGGCGGGCGAGGCGCACCGGAAGGTCGAGCTCTTCGGGCGACTGGAGCTTGGAAAGGGCCTGTTGACGGAATTCCACGGGACTCTTCCCTCAGCTGTACGGCGGTGGGGGAGCCCCGGAACCGAGCGGGTTCCGGGGCTCGCGCGCCGTCTCAGAGACCGGCGACGAGGCCGGAGGCCAGACCGGTGACGGCGCCGGTGTTCACACCGGTGGTCGACTCGACCAGACCCGTCACCGAGCCCACCAGGCCGGAGACCGGCAGGAGGGAGTCGGCGGTGCCCGTGACGTTGCCGAGGGCGGTGCCCACGAGGCCGCCGGACACGTGGTCCAGGTCGGCGTCGGAGATCTCGCGGGTCTCGACCTGGGGGGTGTTGTTCATGAGGAAACTGCCCTTCGTGTTGGGGGGAACGGCGTGGGGGGATTTCCCTGCGGAGAGCCTGTCAGGGGGCTCCGCATGGGCCAGGATCAAAGCACGCCGACGCCGAGCGCAGCCAATCCCACCGGCCCTGATCAGGGCTTTTCCCGGTGCCGAACTACCTCCCCGTGCAGGTCCGTTGCCGAATTGGTGGCAGCTTCTTCACGGAATGCACCGCAGGGGTTCCCTTCGCCGACCGCGGACCCTCCCCGCAGGGGCACTCCGGCCGCCCGGCGGCCCGCACCGGGCCGTGGATCCGGCCCGGTGCGGGCCGGACGTGACCGCGCGGGGCATGCCGTGTGCAGGTTTGCGGAAGACGAGGTTCCGCGGGGGAGTAACGAAATCAGCGCCCTTGCAGCGCCTTCACGTTGTTGCCGAAGGTCCAGTTCTTCGAACCGTCCCAGTTGACCGACCAGGTCATCAGGCCCTTCAGCGCGCCGCCGTAGTGCTGCCACGCCTGGCTCACCGATCCGGGCGCCAGGTAGCCGCCGCCCGCGCCCGGCTGGGCGGGCAGCCCCGGGACCTGCTTGTCGTAGGGGACCTTGATCGTGGTGCCCTGGACGACCAGCCCCTTGTTGAGGCAGTCGGTCTGCGCGGTGAAGCCCGCGACGGTGCCCGCGGAGTAGGAGTCGCCGGAGCAGCCGTACATGCTGCCGTTGTAGTACTGCATGTTGAGCCACCACAGCCGGCCGTTGTCCGCGTACTTCTTCACGATCGGCAGGTACGCGCCCCAGATCGACCCGTACGCCACGCTGCCGCCCGTCACGTACGCGGTCTCCGGCGCCATCGTCAGCCCGAAGTTGGCGGGCATCCGGGCGAGCACGCCGTCGATGATGCGGATCAGGTTGGCCTGCGAGGCCGACAGCGTTCCGATGCTGCCGCTGCCCACGAGGCCGGTCTCGATGTCGATGTCGATCCCGTCGAAGTTGTACTTCTGCAGGATCGGCACGATGGTCGCGACGAACCGGTCGGCCACCGCGCTGGAGCTGAGGTCGATCCCGGCCGCCGCGCCCCCGATCGACAGCAGGAGCGTCTGCCCGGAGTCCTTGGCGGCGCACATCTCGGCCGGGGTGGGGACCTTCACGGTCGCGTCCATCCCGTCCTCCCAGAGCGCGGTGCCGTCGGAGAGGATCACCGGGAAGGCGGCGTTGAGCACGTTGTAGCCGTGGGCGGCGATACGGGAGTCGGTGATCGGGGTCCAGCCGAACGGCGGGTGCACGCCGTTGGAGGAGCCGTCCCAGTTCTCCCAGTACCCCTGGAGCACCTTGCCCGCGGGCCGGGACTTGACCGGGCAGGTGTCGGCGAGCGGTGCGGCGGGCGCGGCGGCCGCCGGTAACTGGGCGGCGAGGGCCAGCGTCACGCCGGCCCCCAGCAGACGTAGCATCCGACCGAGCATGGCGGTACCTCCTGGGCTGTGGGGAACCTTGGAGACGTACGGGTCCGGTTGCCGCACACCGTAAGGTGGTCCAGACCAACCGTCAATAGGTCTGGACCAAACCGGAGTCGGGGTCCGGCCACCCGTCCGGCTCACCCCGCTGGCGGCCCCGGCGCATCCCGCGTACGGATGGCACGGTGAACCGTGCTTCCGGCCACTGGTGGGCCGAACTCCCCCCGGCGGCGGGCGCCGCGGTGATGGCGACCGGCATCGTCTCCATCGGTGTGCACCTCATCGGCCACGAGACCTTCTCCCGGGTCCTGCTGGCGGCGGCCGTCCTGCTCTGGCTGGTACTGGCCGTGGACTTCGCGACCCGCCTGGTCGGCGACCACGCCCGCTGGGAGGCGGAGGCCGACACCCCGCCCGCCCTCACCGCCGTGGCCGCGACCTGTGTCCTCGGCACCCGCTTCTCGCTCCTCGGCCGGCAGAACCTCGCCACCGCCCTGCTCGCCCTCGCCGCCCTGCTCTGGCCGCTCCTGCTCTACGCGGTGGTACGGCACTGGAAGCGGCGGATGCCCGGCGGGGTCTTCCTCGTCTGCGTCGCCACCCAGGCCCTCGCGGTGCTCGCCGCGACCCTGGCCGCCGCGGGCCGCGGCGACTGGCTCGCCCGGGCCGCCCTGGTCCTCTGCTTCCTGGGGGTGCTGCTCTATCTGGAAGCGCTCGTCCGGTTCGACTTCCGGCAGGTGTGGACGGGCGCGGGCGACCAGTGGATCGCGGGCGGCGCGCTGGCCATCTCGGCGCTCGCCGCCGCCAAACTCACCGCGTCCCCGCTGTGGACCGGCGACACCCACACCGTGCTGCGCAAGATCACCCTCGTGCTGCTCGGTCTCGACCTGGCCTGGTACGCCATCCTGCTGATGGCGGAGGTGGCCCGCCCCCGGCCCGGCTACGACCTGCGGCGCTGGGCGACCGTGTTCCCGCTGGGCATGGCGGCGGTGGCGACGCTCTCCACGGCCGCCGCCACCCACGTACGGGGCCTGCGCACGCTGGGCGAGGTACTGCAGTGGATCGCGGTGGCCGCCTGGGCGCTGACCCTGGGCGCGCTGCTCTTCGCCCGCGTACGGGGGAGGGGGCACGCGGCGCGCGAGTGAGGCGGGGGCGACGGGGGCGCGCGGTTGGACCGGGGGGCGCGGGTGGGGCCGGGGCGGGAGGTCCTAGCCCGGCGGGTCCTGGCTCACCGCCGTCACGGCGGTGAGCAGCACCGCCGAGTCCTCCAGGGCGAGCAGCCCGTGGCGCTCCTTGGGGATCTCGCAGAGCTGCCCGGCCTTCAGCTCCTTGTTGCCGCTGTTCGACGTCAGGCGCACATGGCCGTGCAGCACCTGAAGGCTGGCCGCCGGGGGAGTGGTGTGCTCGTCCAGCGCCGAACCCGAGGTCAGCGCGATCACGCTCTGCCGCAGCGCGCCGTCGTGGACGATGAGATGGGCGCTGCGGCCGTGCGTGGCGATGCGCGCCCTGGCCAGGTGCTCCTCCGCGAGTGCTGCGAGGTCCTGCATGGGTCCGTCCTCATGTCGTCTTGTCGTCGAGCCGCTCTGCCGTCGAGCCGCCGAGTCCCGGGGCGCCGAGCGGTCGCGCCGCCGGCCGCCGAACCGCTCTGCCGCCGGACCGGCCCGGCTCCGTGCCCGTACGTACGGGCACCGCCCTCCAGCCTTGCGCCTTCGCGCCGGGACGCAACTCGGCCACACGGCGGCGGCGTCGCCGACCCGCGCGCGGACGCGCCCCCCGGGACCTGTCCGGCGCCGCCGGGGCCGGCCCGCCCTAGCCGTTCCCGGCGGCCCGCCCCACCGACTCGACCAGCGGCAGCAGCCGGTGCGCCACCCGCTCGCGCAGCGCCACCTCGGTGCGGGTGCGCACCACGCCCGGCAGCTGGATCAGGCGCTGGATGACGTCCTCAAGATGACCGGCGTCGCGGGCCACCACCCGGGTCAGCAGATCGCCGCCGCCGGTGATGGAGAACGCCTCGACGATCTCCGGCACGGCCGCCAGCGCGTCCCCCACCTCGTCCAGATGCCCCTGGGTCACCTCGACGTGCACGAAGGCGAGGACGGGGTGGCCCAGGGCCGCGGGGGAGAGGACGGGCCCGGTCCCGGTGATCACTCCGTCGCGCTCCAGCCGGTCCAGGCGCGCCTGGAGGGTGCCGCGCGCGACGCCGAGCAGCCGCGCGTACTCCCGCACGCTGGTGCGCGGCCGTTCGATCAGCAACCGCAGGATCCGGGTGTCGAGCGCGTCCACCGCCATGGTCCGTTGGCCCCTTCCTGGTCCTGTTATCGACAATTCGACTGTACCAATGGCCCAGTCGATTCGAGAGCAGTTGAGCCAGTGTCACTGAGGATGCTTTCCTCGTGCACGTAGCGATGTGTTCGTAGCGAGTAAAAGGCGCTGTGCAGCGCCGGGCGGCGACGACGCCGGTCCCGGACCGCGGCGCCTTTGCCATGTCCGGAGCCGGGTGCGCGCGCACCCGGCGGGCACCGGCGCGCAGAAGAGGGTGTTTCTCCAGCGAAGGGGGCGCGGCGACCGCCGTGAAGAGGATGTTTGTGGCTCCGGATCCGGGGCTGTTGCGACTGAGGGTCTCCCTGCGGGCCGTACTGGGCATCGCCCTGGCCGTCACCTCCGCCGAGCTGTGCGGACTGTCCCTGCCCGCCTCCATCACGGCCGGCCTCGCGGCGCTCCTCGCGCTCTTCACCGTCGGTGACGCCACCGTGCGGCGCCAGGCGCTCACCACCGCGCTGCTGCCCGCCGCCGGATTCCCGGTACTCGCCCTGGCGACCTCCCTGCACGGCACCCCGCTGCTGCGCGACGCGGCCTGGCTCGCGGTGGTCTTCGCGGGCGTCTACGCCCGGCGCTGGGGACCGCGCGGCCACGCGCTGGGGATCTTCGGGTTCATGATGTTCTTCACCACCCAGTTCCTGCACGCCGTCCCGGCCCAGCTGCCCGAGCTGTACGGGGCGATCGGACTGGCCGTCGCCGCCTCGGCGCTGGTCCGGTTCGGCCTCTGGTGCATCGAGCGCCGCACCCCGCCGCCCGCGGCCCCCGCACCGCTCACCGGCCAGGGACTCGCGCGCCCCACCACCCGCCAGGCGTTCCAGGCCACCGTGGCCTGCGCCATCGCCCTCGCGGCGGGCCAGGTCCTGTCCCACGAGCGCTGGTACTGGGCCGTCGGCGCCGCCTGGTGGATCTTCGTGAACACCGCGTCGCGCGGCGAGACCCTGGTCCGGGGCTTCCGCCGGGTCCTGGGCACGGTCGCGGGCATCGCGGCGGGCCTGGTCGTCGCCCTCCCCCTGCACGGTGCCCCGGCACCGACCGCCGCGCTGGTCGCCGTCTGCGTCTTCGGCATCTTCTACACGGCCGGGCCGTCGTACAGCTGGATGATGTTCTTCGTCACCGTCATGGCGGGCCTGCTCTACGGCCTGCTCGGCGTCCTGCACCCCGGGCTGCTCCTGCTGCGCTTCGAGGAGACCGCGGTCGGCGCGATCGGCGCGGCGACGGCCGTGGCGCTCGTCCTGCCGGTCACCACGCACGCGGCGACCGAGGCGTGGATCCAGCGCGCCCTGCACTGCGTGCGCGGCTGCACCAGCGCCGCGACCCTCCGCCTGGCCGGGGACGACGGCGCCGACCCGGCCCCGCACGCGGCCGAGCTGGAGCTGCTGCTCGGCCGGGTCCGCCTCTCGCTGGCCCCGCTGGTCCACCCGCTGAGCCCGCTCAAGGGCCGCAGGTCGCGCGCCCGGCAGGTGATCGCGCTGCTCGACGACTGCGCCCGCCAGGTGCGCGGTCTGGCCGCCGTGGCCGCCGACCCGGCCGCCTCCCACGACGCCCGGCTGACGGCCGCGTGCCGCCGGGTCGAGGCGGCGGTCGAGGCCCTGGTGGCCCCCGCGGCGCAGGCGTGCTCGGCGGCGGCGTCCGCGCCCCGGGCCGTACCGCTGGCGACCGTCCCCGAGCCCGTCGCCGCACCCGGCGCGGCCAAGGCGCACCACCACACCGCCGAGCTCGCGCTGACGCATCTGCACGGGCTGGAACGGGCGCTGGCCGAGCTCGCCGCGCCGCTGCGCACCTCCACGCGGGCCCCCGCCCTGACGGCCTGACCGGCCGCCGCGGCCCCGTGCGCCCGCCACCTCGCCGACTGGTCTAGACCCCCTGCTACGGTCGCGGCAGTCAGCGCCGGGGGCCGACCCCGGCGCGCCCAGTCGCGCGAGAGGGGTTGCACGGTGACCGAGACCAGCACCGGGCGGGCATTCATCGGGTCGTACACCACAGCGGGGGGACACGGCGTCACCGCCGTCGCCGTGGACGCGGAGACGGGCGCACTGACCCCGCTCGGCGCCACCGACGCCCTCGACAACCCCTCGTTCCTGGCGCTGTCGGCCGACGGGGCCGTGCTGTACGCGGTCGGCGAGAGCGCACACGGCACCGCCGCCGCCTTCGACGTGCGCGGGCCGGTCCCGGCCCTCCTCGCCAAGCCCGTACCGGTCGACGGCGCCGCCCCGACCCATCTCGCCCTCGCCGGGGGCCACCTGGTCACCGCCAACTACACCTCGGGCAGCCTGACCGCCCTGCCGGTGCGCCCCGACGGCGCCCTGGGCCCGGCCGCGCACCTGCTCCAGCACCACGGCTCGGGCCCCCACCCCGACCGCCAGCGCGGCCCGCACGCCCACCAGGTGCTGCCCGACCCCAGCGGACGGTGGCTGGTCAGTGTCGACCTCGGCACCGACTCCGTACGCGTCTGCGCGCTCGACCCCGCCACCGGCGCCCTGCGCCTCCACCGGGAGACGGCCCTGCGCCCCGGCACCGGCCCCCGCCACCTGGCCTTCCACCCCGACGGGCGGCACGCCTACGTCCTCAACGAGCTCGCGCCGACCCTCGTCGTCTGCCGCTGGGACGCGGCCTCCGGGACCCTCGAACCGCTCGGGGAGACCCCGGTGGCCCACGAGGGCGGGCCGGAGCCCTGCTACCCCTCCGAGGTCGTCGTGGCCCCCGACGGGCGCTTCCTGTGGGTCGCCAACCGGGGACCCGACACCATCGCCACGCTCGCCCTCGACCCGGACGGCGGGCGCGCGGCGCTGGTCGCCGCCGTGGACTGCGGCGGCCACTGGCCCCGCCACCTCACCCTCGACCCCACCGGCCGGCGCCTGTACGCGGCCAACGAGCGCTCCGGCGACGTGACCTGGTTCGACGTGTACGAGGAGAGCGGCATCCCGCGCCGTGCCGGGTCCCTGGAGGCGCCCGCGGCCTCCTGCGTGCTCTTCGGCTGACCCGCGCGCCACCCGGCCCGCACGCGCGAGGGCCCGCACGCATCGGCGCTGCCGATAAAGCGGACGTAGCCACCCGGCCCGCACGCGCGAGGGCCCGCACCCTTCCTCGGGGTGCGGGCCCTTCCTCTGCCGTACGGGTGCGTCAGTGCACCGGCCTCCGTCGTGCGGGTGCGTCAGTGCACCGGTGAACCCTGCGGCTGCGGGGTGATGCCCAGCGCGGCCGCGTACTGCGAGAGCACCAGCTTGCCGATCGCCGGGTAGGCGCCCAGCGGGTCGGCGGCCTGGCAGTCGGCCTCCTTCGCGGCGGCGTCGAGCAGCCCGTCCGCGACCTCGGGGCCGATCAGGTACGGGGCGACCGCGAGCTGCACCGAGCCCGAGCCGCGCAGCTGCTCGGCCATGGCGGCGATGGAGCCCTCCTGGTCGAGCGCGGCGGCCATCACGGGCACGGCCAGCCGGGCGGCCAGCAGCATGCCGGTGATCCCGGCGGCCTGCACGGCCTCCTCGCCGCCCACGGTGGCCAGGATGATGCCGTCGGCGGCCGTCGCGACCGTGAACAGCCGGGCGCGGTCGGCGCGGGCCAGCCCGGCCTCCGAGAGGCGCACGTGCAGGGCCTCGGCGAGCAGCGGGTGCGGGCCGAGCACATCGGTCAGCTCGGCGGCGGCGCGGCTGTCCATGACGGCCTGGCGCACCCGGCGGATCAGGGCGCTGTCGGGGCCCGCGAGCAGCGGCACGACGACGGCGACGGGGCCGTCGGGCGCGGTCACGTCCTGACCGGCGGCCAGGGCCAGCTCGTAGCGGGCGGTGCGCTCGGCGGCGGTGTGCGCGAGCACGGCGTCGAGCGTGGGGTACTCGGCGTCGGCGCTGTCCAGGTAGCCGATCCGGGCGTCGAGGCCGGGCAGCTCGGAGCGCGCGATGCTGATGACTTCCTCCGCCAGGGCGCGCACGGCGGAGGAAGGAGTACCGGGAACGGCGAGGACGAGCGCGGGCGCGCCCTCGGGAGCGACCACCGGTTCCGGGCGGCGGTGCCGCCCGGGCTGGCGGGGTCGCGGCATTCGTACAGGCAGGCCGGATGCGGGCCCAGTGGGGGAGCTCATGGCGCCGCATGCTACTGGCTTTGCGGGCGCGGCTGTTCGGGGAGGGTGCAGCTGAGCGGTATCTGTCCGGATTTATCCCGCGAGTGACATTGCCCTCAAGTGTCCTGCTCTGTCGTGACCCGCAACATGGCCGGATCGTGCGGCAGTCGCAGCTCGCCCCGGGCCAGCGCGGCGGCGATCAGCACGGCTCCGGCGAGCGGATCTCCCGCCGCGGACACCGTCCGCGCACCCGGCCGCAGCGCCGCCAGCTCCTCCCGTACCGGAACGAGCAGCGGATCCCCCATCCCGAACAGCCCGCCGGTGAGCGCGACTTCGCATTCGCTCACACTCGCGTCCGCGCTCCGGCCCGCCGGGGACAGGGGCGCCCGGGCGTCCGCGCCCCCGTCCGGGCACACCGCCGCAGCCGACTCGGCGATGTGCCGGGCAGCCGCGCGCAGGATGCCCGCCGCCACCGGGTCCACCGGTGCGCAGCGCGCCACTTCGGGCGCGAACGACGCCAGTACGGCCGGCCGGTCCGCTCGTGGATAGAGCACCGACGGCAGCGCGGGCAGCGGACCGAACAGCGCCTCGGCCCGCTCGCGCAGCAGAGCCGAACCGCCGCGCCTGCCGTCGTGGTCGCGCAGCGCCGCCTCCAGGCCCGCCCGGCCGATCCAGGCGCCCCCACCGCAGTCGCCGAGCAGATGCCCCCAGCCGTCGGCCCGCTGCCACCGCGTCAGATCCGTGCCGAGCGCGATCATCCCGGTGCCCGCGGCGACCACCGCGCCGGGCCGCTGCCCCAGCGCACCCGCGTACGCCGTCACACCGTCGGCGGCCAGCGCGAGACGGCGCACCCCGAGCGCCCCGGCCAGCGCCCCGGGCAGCCGGGCCCGCAGGTCGTCGCCGAGCGAGGCCATCCCGGCCGCGCCCACGGCCACCGCCGCCACCGCCTCAGCCCCGGTCCGGGCCCGCAACTCCTCTACGGCGGGCAGCAGTTGCTCCAGCAGTCGCCCCGCGTCGATCCCGGCGGGGCCGGTCGGCACCGGCTCCTTCGACACCACCGTCGGGGCCGCCGTGCCCGCCCGCACACCGGAGCCGGAGTCGGCCCGGCCGAGCGCGAAGCGCACCCCGGAGCCGCCCGAGTCGACCCCCAGCACCCAGGCGGCCGGACCCGGGCCCCGGCCGGAACCCGGCCCCGAACCGGCACCGGATCCGGAGGCCGGCGAGGTCACGGCAGACGCCAGTCGACCGGCTGGGCGCCCTGCCGGGCCAGCAGGTCATTGGCCCGGCTGAAGGGCCGCGACCCGAAGAACCCCCGGTCCGCCGACATCGGCGACGGATGCGCCGACTCGATCGCCGGAAGCTCGCCGAGCAGGGGCCGCAGATTACGGGCGTCGCGCCCCCACAGCACCGACACCAGCGGCGTCCCGCGCGCCACCAGCGCGCGGATGGCCTGTTCGGTCACCTCTTCCCAGCCCTTGCCGCGGTGCGCGGCGGGCTTGCGGGGCGCCGTGGTCAGCGCCCTGTTCAGGAGGAGGACGCCCTGCCGCGTCCACGGCGTCAGGTCCCCGTTCGACGGCCGGGGCAGTCCCAGGTCGTTGTTCATCTCGCGGAAGATGTTCTCCAGACTGCCCGGCAACGGCCGCACCTCGGGCGCGACCGAGAACGACAGCCCCACCGCGTGTCCCGGCGTCGGATACGGGTCCTGGCCCACGATCAGGACCCGTACGTCCTGGAACGGCTGCTGGAAGGCCCTCAGTACGTGCTGTCCTGCCGGGAGGTAGGTGCGCCCCTCGGCGATCTCCTGGCGGAGGAAGTCGCCCATCGAGGCGATCCGTCCGGCCACGGGCTCCAGAGCGTCCGCCCACCCGGGCTCGACGATCTCTTTCAACGGTCGTGCTGCCACGGCCGTCACTCTACTGGCGGATCACCGCCGCCCGTACGCACAGGACGTCCGGCAGATGGGAAGCGAGCAACCGCCAGCTGTCGCCGTCGTCCGCGCTCGCGTACACCTCCCCGTTGCGGTTGCCGAAGTACACGCCCGCCGGGTCCGCGTCGTCGGTGCACAGGGCGTCGCGCAGCACCGTCCCGTAGTGCGCCCCCTCGGGCAGGCCCGCCGACAGCGCGTCCCAGCTGCGGCCCGCGTCCTCGGTACGGAAGACCCGGCACCGGTTCTCCGCGGGCACCCGGTCGGAGTCGGCCGTGATCGGGAAGACGTACGCCGTGTCCGGGCGGCTGGGATGGGTGGCCGCGGCGAAGCCGAAGGTGGAGGGCAGGCCGTCGCCGATGTCCTGCCACTGGCCCCCGCCGTCGTCGCTGCGGTAGACCCCCCAGTGGTTCTGCAGATACAGCCGGTCCGGGTCGGCCGGGTCCTGGGCGATCTTGTGGACGCACTGGCCGAACTCGGGCTGCTGGTCGGGCAGGAAGACCGCGGACACGCCCCGGTTGGCGGGCGCCCAGCTCTCCCCGCCGTCCCGGGTGCGGAACACCCCCGCCGTGGACACCGCCACCGTCACCGCCCGGGCGTCCCGGGGATCGGTGACGATCGTGTGCAGCCCCTCGCCCCCGCCGCCCGGCACCCACCGCGACCGCGTCGGGTGCTCCCACAGCGGGCGCACCAGGTCGAAGGAGACCCCGCCGTCCTCCGAGCGGAACAGCGCGGCCGGCTCGGTGCCCGCGTACACCACGTCGGGCGCCTCCGGGCCCGCCGGGTGCAGCTGCCATACTCGCTCCAGCGAGCGGCCCGTGAACTCCGGGAACTTCACCGCCGGTTGGGGCGGCTCGGTCCAGGTCTCGCCCAGGTCGTCCGAGTGGAAGACGGAGGGTCCCCAGTGCGCGCTGTCGCCGCCGACGAGCAGTCTGGGCACCGTCCGCCGGGTGTCGATCGCGATCGAATAGACCGCCTGGGCGTTGAAGTGCGGCCCGTCGAACCGCCAGGCGCCCCCATGCCCCCGGCCGATGAACAGTCCCTTGCGCGTCCCCACGGTCAGCAGTACGTCGGTCATTGCGACCCCTCCAAAACGCCGTTGTCCCGGATAGTGGCCAGTCTGCACCCGACCACTGACAGCGGCCCCCGCAGACGGCATCCGCCCAGGTCAGCGGCCATTCGCAGCAGGCCGAGGACCTCCCGGTGGACCCGCGCCCGCACAGCGGCCGGCCGCGACCGCTTCACCCGTACGGGAGGTGCGCGCCGATGACGCGGGCAGGGGCGCGCGGCGGCGCGGTGCCGCCCGCCGGGCCGGGCACCGCCTTCCTCGCCGGGCGGGGCATCGCCGACATCACCGGGGAGGCCGCCGAGTGCGGGATGCTCGGCTACGGCAAGGCCGACCAGCGCACCGAGGGCATCCACACCCGTCAGCGCGCCCGCGCCTTCGCCTTCGCGGACCCGGCGGGCCGCCGGGCGCTCCTGGTGGTGTGCGAGCTGCCCCTGATGGCGGACAGCGTCGTGCGCGAGGTACTGCGACGGCTGCCCGAGGGCTACGACGCGGCCAATGTGATGCTCACCGCCACCCACACCCACTGCGGCCCCGGCGGCTACTTCCACCACGGGCTCTACAACGGCACCACCGGCGGCTTCCGCGAGGCGACCTTCCGGGCGATCACCGACGGGATCACCGAGGCCGCCCGCGCCGCGATCGACGACCTGGCCCCGACCGTCCTGCGGCTGGCGCGGGGCGAACTGCACGACGCCAGCGCCAACCGCTCCCGCCGGGCCTTCGACCGCAATCCGGCCGCCGACCGGGCGCACTTCCCGGACGCCGTCGACCCGCTCACCACCCTGCTGACCCTGGAGCGGGACGGCACGCTCGTCGGCGCGGTCAACTGGTTCGCCACCCACAACACCAGCATGACCAACCGCAACCGCCTGATCAGCGCCGACAACAAGGGGTACGCAGCCTACCACTGGGAGCGGCTGGTGGCGGGCGCCGACTACCTGGCCGACTCCCCGCCCGGCCTCGTCACGGCCTTCGCCCAGACCAATGCCGCAGACATGTCCCCGAACCTGGGCCTGGCCCCGGGCCACGGCCCCACCGACGACCAGTTCGAGAACACCCGCATCATCGGCACCCGCCAGTACGAGGCCGCCGCCGCCCTGCGCGGACAGCGGATCGACGGCGGCATCGACACACGTACTACGTACGTGAACCTGTCGTCGGTCGAGGTCCGCCCCGAGCACACCGGGGACGGCCGCACCCACCGCACCTCACCGCCCGTCGGCGGCGCCGCCGCGTTCGCCGGGGCCTGGGTGGACGGGCGCGGCTTCAAGGGGTTCCGGCCCGGCGCCAACCCGCTGTGGGACACGGTGGCCCGGCGGCTCGTCTACCCGCTGGCACCCGCGCTGCGCGACGCCCAGTACCCCAAGGCGCCGGTCCTCCCGGCCGGGCCCGTCAACCGGATCCGCCCGATGGTCCAGGAACGCGCCCCGCTCCAGCTCCTGCGGATCGGGCCGCTGTACCTCATCGGCGTCCCCGGCGAGGTCACCATCGTGGCCGGACTGCGGCTGCGCCGGACGGCCGCGGAGATCCTCGGCACCGACCTGGCGCACGTACTGGTCGCCGGTTACAGCAACGGATACATCCACTACGTGACCACCCCCGAGGAGTACGACGCCCAGGAGTACGAGGGCGGCAGCACGCTCTTCGGGCGCTGGGAACTGCCCGCCCTCTGCCAGACCGTGGCGGAGCTCGCCACCGCCCTGCGCGACGGCACCCCCGTACGGCGGGGCCTCCCCGAGCCCCCGGTGCCGGTACGCCCCAGACGTCGCCAGCGGCGCCCGGACGCCCCGCACCCGGGCCGGGCCTTCGGGGATCTGCTCTCGTTCGCCCTGATCGGCCGCCGCGCCACGGCCTCCTTCGTGGCCGCCCACCCCGGCAACGACCTGCGCCGGGGCGGCAGTTACCTCTCGGTCGAACGGTGGACCGGCGAGGGGTGGTCGCGGATCGCGGACGACGGCGACTGGTCCACGCGCTTGCGCTGGTCGCGCTCGGGCGGAGCGACCTCGGTCGCCACGGTCACCTGGCACGCCCCCGCGGACACACCCGCGGGCCGCTACCGCCTCGCGTACCACGGGGACACGGCGAAGGGCCCGTTCACGGGGGTGAGCGAGCCCTTCGAGATCAACCGGGTCCGGCCGGGGCCGGATTGAGACGGGGCGGGGGCCGGGACGGTTCGGCCTGGTGCGGCGGGCCGATCCGGTCCGCCTCTCGGGTCCGGCGGGTCCGGTTCGGTCCGGTGGGGTCCGGTTCGGTCCGTCAGACCGAGCGGTGGTACTGGTCCGGCACGTGCACCTCGCCGCCCAGTTCACGCGCCGCCTGCCGGGCCCAGGACGGGTTGCGCAGCAGTTCACGGCCCAGCAGGACCGCGTCCGCCTCGCCGTTGGCCAGGATCTTCTCGGCCTGGGCGGGCTCGGTGATCAGACCGACGGCGGCGACGGGAAGCGGGCTCTCGTTCTTGACCCGGGCCGCGAACGGCACCTGGTAGCCGGGGCCGACCGGGATGCGCACGCCCGACGCGTTCCCGCCGGTCGACACGTCGAGGAGGTCCACGCCGTGCTCCTTGAGCAGGGCGGCCAGCCGTACGGTGTCGCCGGCCTCCCAGCCGCCCTCGTCCAGCCAGTCGGTGGCCGAGATCCGGAAGAACAGCGGCAGCTCCTCGGGCCACACCGCCCGTACGGCGTCGGTGACTTCGAGCGCGAACCGGGCACGGTTCTCGAACGAGCCGCCGTACGCGTCCGTACGCTTGTTGGAGTGCGGCGAGAGGAACTCGCCGATCAGATAGCCGTGGGCGCCGTGGATCTCGACGACCTTGAACCCGGCGTCCAGGGCGCGGCGCGCGGCATCGGCGAACTGGCCCACGATCTCCTGGATCTGATCGACGGTCAGCTCGGTCGGCGTGGTGTGCTTCGTGTCGAACGGGACCGGGCTCGGGCCGAGCGGCTGCCAGCCCTCCTCGTCCCCGGGGGCGATCGGCGCGCCGCCGAGCCAGGGGCGGTCGGTGGACGCCTTGCGCCCCGCGTGCGCTATCTGGATGCCGGGAACGGTGCCCTGCGACTCCAGGAACGCGGTGATCCGCCGGAACGCCTCCACCTGCGTGTCGTTCCAGATGCCGAGGTCGGCGGGGGAGATGCGGCCCTCGGGGGAGACCGCGGTCGCCTCGACCAGGATGAGGCCGGTGCCGCCCGTCGCGCGGGCGCCGTAGTGGGCGAAGTGCCAGTCGTTCGCCACGCCCGCGCCGGGGCCGAACACCTCGGCGCTGTACTGGCACATCGGCGCCATCCAGACCCGGTTGGCGAAGGTCACGGACCGCAGGGTGAACGGCTCGAACAGGGCGCTTGCAGCAGACACGGCAGACTCCATTCAGGACGGCCGCGGCGCCAGGAGGGGCGGCGCCGCTTCGCTTCGTACGATACTCGTCGTAGTACGGTAAATGTCAAACTACGATGAGCCTCGTACAATGAGCGCGTGTCCACAGCAACGAGCAAGCGCGAACTCGACCACCCGATGCGCGACGAGATCCGTCTTGAGGGGGTCCTGCACGCCCTCTCCGACCCGATCCGGCTGTCCGTGGTCAGCGACCTCGCGGCAGCGCCCGCGCCCGGCGAACTCTCCTGCTCGCACTTCGACCTGCCGGTCACCAAGTCGACGACGACGCACCACTTCCGGGTGCTGCGCGAAAGCGGCGTGGTCCAGCAGACGTACCGGGGCACCGCCAAGATGAACGGCCTGCGCCGCGACGACCTCGAAGCGCTCTTCCCCGGCCTGCTCGACCGCATCCTGGAGGCGGCTGCGCTGCAGGAGGGGCGGGATGGTGGCGGGGAGAGGTGAGGAGGGGGTGAGGTGACTGTTGTCGGTCACTGGTCACCGGCTGAAATCTGATGGCTGTCAGCTGTCATCTGTCATCTGACAGCCGTCAGGCAACTTCCGTCATCTGCCACCCGACATGCGGCATCCTGGCTCCGCTGCTGGAGGTTGGTCAGCTGTCATCTGACCGCCGTCAGCCGTCAGTCAACTTCCGTCATCTGCCACCCCGCATCTGTCACCCCGCATCTGCCACCCCCCGCCCCCCCACTCACCCCCCGCCCCGCGAAGCCGCCAGCAGCCCCTCCCAGTCCGGGATCTTGACCGAGCCGCGGCCCAGCGAGCGGCCCAGCGCTGCCTCCGCGCGTTCGATGTCCAGCCAGCCGCGCCACTCCACCGGGCGCAGGCCCGCTTGTCGGAGGGCGGGCAGGGGCTCGTCCGTGAGGGGGCGGAGGGCGAGGGTCGGGGCGTCCGCCAGCAGGGACGTCACCGTCTCCTTGGCGCACGGGCGGTTCGTGCCGATCACGCCGGTCGGGCCGCGTTTGATCCAGCCGGCCACGTACTCGCCGGGCGAGGGCGCGCCGACGCGCAGTACCCGCCCGGCGGCGTGGGGCACGGTTCCGGTCGCCGGGTCGAAGGGGAGGCCGGTCAGGGGGACGCCCAGATATCCGACGGCCCGCAGGACCAGCTGGGCCTCGACGTCCTCGTACGTCCCGGTGCCGCGCACGCCCCCGGACCCGTCCGGCGCCGTGTGCTCGAAGCGGACGCCGCCCACCCGTCCGTCCCGCTCCAGGATCTCCACCGGGCGCAGGAAGAACCTCAGCCGCAGGACCCGTGGCGGCTCGCGCCGCGAAGCGGGCGCCGGTGCGGTGGCCCAGCCGCGCAGCACCTCGACGTTGCGGCGTACGGGGGCGGGCAGGGTGGCGGGGTCCAAGTAGGCGGGGTCCAGGGCCAGTTCGGCGCCGTCGACCGTGACCTCGGCGCCCGGCAGCGCACCCAGCTCCCGCAGCTCCTTGGTGGTGAACTTGGCCTGCGAGGGGCCGCGCCGGGCGGTCATGTGCACCTCGCGCACCGCACTGGAGGCCAGTGCGTCCAGCGCCGCGTGCGGCACGTCGGTGGGGCGCAGTTCGTCGGCGCCGCGCGACAGGATGCGGGCCACGTCGACGGCCACGTTCCCCGCGCCGATCACCACCGCCGAGCGGGCGGTGAGCCAGTCGAGGCGGAAGCCGTCCGCCGCCGCGTCGGGGTGGGCGCTGTACCAGGAGACGAAGGCGGTCGCCGAGCAGCTGCCCGGCAGGTCCTCGCCCGGGATGCCCAGTCGTCGGTCGGCCGCCGCGCCCACGCAGTAGACCACCGCGTGATAGAGCCCGAGCAGCCGGTCGGTGGAGACGCCGCCGGGGCCGATCTGGACGTTCCCGTAGAAGCTGATCCGTTCGTCCTCCAGGACGGTGCGCAGGTTGTTCTGGAGGGATTTGATCTTCTCGTGGTCCGGCGCCACCCCGTACCGCACCAGCCCGTAGGGGCAGGGCAGCCGGTCCAGGACGTCGATCCGCAGTCCCGGGACGGTGCTCTGGGCGAGGAGGGACTGGGCGGTGTAGACCCCGCTGGGGCCGGAACCGGCGACGGCGATGCGCAGCACGGAGGGCGCTCCCTTCCCGAGGGGGGATCCCGCCAGGGGACTCCAGCATCGCACCGGTGCGCGCGCGGCGTCAGGGGAGGGAGCGCGGTTTCCCCTGCGGCGGCGGGGCGCCCAGCTCCCACTCCAGGTCGAACCGCTGGAACAGTTCGGCCCGCAGTTTGGCCACGTCCATCGCGGCGCCGGGCAGCAGCGCCGCGAAGACCGCGCCCATCAGGAGCGCGCGCAGCATCGGGTAGTCGGCCTCGACGTCCTGCGAGCCGTACCGCTCCATGGTGTCGCGCAGCAGCCAGGCCAGCCGCTGCTGCTCGGGGCACTGGACGAACCCCTCGGCCTGGAGGATCCCCGCCATGTGGGCGCGCATCAGGACGGGGTGGTCCTCGGTGAGGCTCAGTATGGCGTCGATGGCCCGCGCCAGCCGCTCCCGGCCGTCCTCGGTCCGCGGCTCCCGCTCCAGGCCCGCGTGCAGGGTCAGGTGCATGACCCGGTGGACGGCCGACTGGAGCAGGTGCCGCTTGCCGGGGAAGTAGTACGAGACCAGGCCGCGTGCCGAACCGGCCCGGTCGGCGATGTCGCCGAGGGTCGTCGCCTCGTAGCCGTGCTCGGCCACCAGCTCCACGGTCGCCTGGAGCAGCCGTTCACGGGAACGTCGGCGCAACTCTTCGTTGACCGATGCGCTGCGCGGGGACATGCTGTAACTCCTGCGTTGACTGGCTCTGAGCCAATATACTCAGGCTACCGTGCGCGGGAACCCCTTCCGGGGGTTCTGGCCTGCGGATTTGCCGCCCCTTTCTGGGTGACGCGGGGGATCACCCAGAAAGGGCGGCTCCATGCTGCCCGCCGTCCACCAGGTCCAGCACGGGCAGCAGCCCGGCCGGGCGCTCGTCGACCGTCAGATGGTCCACGAAGTGGACCGCGCAGCCGAGTGCCGAGGCCCCGCCGTCCGCCCGGCGGTCGTCGCCCACCATCAGCACGTCGCCCGGCTCGCGCCCGATCGCCTCGCAGCCCGTCCGGAACAGCCGGGGGTCCGGCTTCTGGACCCCGTGCTCGTACGAGAGCACATGGGCGCCCACCAGCCCGTCCAGGCCGTGGGCGCGGAACACCGGCCGCAGGTCCCACCCGATGTTGCTGACCACCGCCACCGGAACCCCGCGCTCGCGCAGGGCGCTCAGGACGGTGTGCGCGTCGGGATAGGGGTGCCAGGCGGCCGGTGTCATGTGCCGGTCGTACAGGCAGGTGTACAACTGCGGATCCGGCAATGTCACCCGCCTCGCCAGCCCCGTGTACGCGGCCCGGTGGAGCTCCTGGCTCCGGTCGCGGGAGGCCCACAGCTCCGCCAGCTCGGGCGGTACGGACCGCGGCGCGGCCCCGCCCGGCAGCGCCCCGGCGTCCGTCAACTCATCCGCGTACCGGGCGAATTGGTCCTCCGGGAGCACGGTCCCCGAGGCGTCGAGCGCGGCGCGCAGCCAGGCGCGGGCCGACTCGATGCGGAACAGGGTCCCGGAGAAGTCGAAGAGCACACCCTTGATCATCATGGCGGGGATCCTTCCCGCCGGGCGCCGCCGGATTCAAGCTCCTTCGGCCGCCCGCGGCCGGTTCGTGACCCATGCCCCGTACGCCGCCGCCGACAGGGCGACCAGCGCCGCCCCGATCAGCCAGCCGCCCACGACGTCCGAGAGCCAGTGGACGCCGAGATAGACGCGGGTGAAGCCCACCCCGAGCGCCGAGACCGCGCCCGCCACGGCCACCGCCCGCCGCACCCGGGGCCGCGCGCCCCGAACGACGGCCAGCCACAGCAGCAGGCCGAATGTCACCGTCACCGTGAGCGCGTGGCCCGACGGGAAGGCGGCGTACGAGGCCGAGTCGACGGGATCCGGCCAGCTCGGCCGCTCCCGTCCCAGCGCCGCCTTGAGGCTCTGCTGCACGAAGGTGCCGAGGGCGCTGGTGGCCGCCGCCCACAGCGCGAGCGCCCGGGCGCCCCGGACGAACAGCGCGAGCACCACCACGGCCAGCAGGGCGCGCATCGTCCAGGTGTCCCAGAGCCAGTCGGTCAGGATCCGGTTGGCGCGGGTCAGGCCGTGATGGGCCACGGCCCGCCTGTGCAGCCCGTCGGCGACCCGGTGGTCCAGGGAGACCAGCAGGCCCCACCCGGCCGCCACGAGGGCCGTCAGCAGGCCGGAGAGGGCCACCAGGGCCGCACCCGCGCGGGCCGCTCCGGGCGTCCTCGCGCGCGTGGCCGGTGGTGCGACGGTCATGGCACGGTCCTCGCTGGGGTGCTGGTCTCGCTGGTTTCGGGTGGGGCCGGGCGCGCCCGGTGCGTACGGGGCCTAGCCGAGGGCGCGCAGGGCCGGGACGAAGGCGACCAGGAGCGGGACCACCGGCACCAGGGCCGCCGCCGCCGTCAGCCGCAGGCGGTGGCCCGCGGTGAGCCGGGGGGAGGCGGCCAGCAGGCGCTCGACCCGCTTGGGGACCTCGCCCTCCGGCGCCGGGCAGGGCCCGAACACGCCCCGGTTCTCGTTGAGTTCGACCAGGGCGAGGGCGATCGTGAGCCGCCCGTAGCGCCGCGAGGCGACGTCGTCGGCGGCCAGCTCCACCAGCCGGTGCATCTCGTCCCGGAACGCCGCGAACACCGGGATCTTCGGGAACCCGTTGGCCAGCGCCGCCGAGCAGTGCAGCAGCCAGTCGTGGCGGGCGCGCGCGTGGCCCTGCTCGTGGGCGAGCACCGCGTCCAGCTGGCGGCCCTTGAGGCGGTGGAGCGCGGCCGTGGTGATGACCAGCTGGGGGCTGGGGCCGGGCAGCCACCAGGCGTCGGGCCGCTGCGCCTCCAGGACGACCAGCGGCGCCCCGCCGGGCTCCTCGCCGGGCAGCAGCGGCGCGCGCACCAGCAGCTCCGAGCGCCGCGCCCGGCGCCGGGCGCGCGCCCCGCGGATCTCCCGGGTCAGCATCGCGGCCGTCCAGGCGCCGCCGCAGAAGAGCAGCACCGCGAGGGCCGCGGACCAGGGTCCGTACGGGCCCAGCGCGTACGCGTCGATCACCGCGCGCGGGGCGGGGGCGAACACCTGGCCCCGGACGGTCCGCCAGGCCGCCGCCGCGCTGAAGACCATCGCCAGCGCGAAGCACAGCAGCACCGCGGCCACCACGCACTGCCAGACCCACAGCGCCACCACCGGCTCGCGCTCGGCCCAGTGGGCGCGAGCGAACAGCCGCGGGGCCAGCACGGCGGCCACGGCGCCGAGCGCCAGCAGCGCGAGGGAGACCATCATGGTCTCAGCCTATGAGCGGGGCCCCGCCGATAGGTATGACCTCGCGCGCCAAGTGACGCACGCCACGTTTTGATCACAGCGCGAGCAGCATCGCCAGCATCGCCATTCCCATCGAAAGGCGGCAGGCCAGGGCGAGTTCGGGCCGCGCGCCCCAGCCGGGCGCGCCCGCGGCGGCGCCGTCGCGCGCCGGGCCGGCCGCCGGCACCAGCCGGACGCCCGTGGTGAGGACGTAGCCGACGTAGTACACCACCAGCACCCCCGTGAGCAGGGGGATCCCGCCCGCCGGGCCGGTGTGGCCCTCGTGGGCGTGGCCGCCGGAGCCGGTCATCGCCAGCGCCATGTAGACCATCGCGAGCGCGCCGACCGCGTGGTGCAGATGGTGGTGGCCGCCCGCGCCCCGGCCGTGCGCCCGCACCAGCCAGCCCGCGCGCAGCGCCACGGCCGCGAACACCGCGGCGTAGACCCCCGGCAGCCAGGGCGGCGGGGTGGCGAAGGCGGCCGGGACGGCCATCGCGGCCATGCCGAAGCCCATCACCGCCTCGCCGCCGGCCGCGCTGCGCGCCCGTTCGCAGCGGCTGCGCAGCCGCAGCACGCAGTACGCGCCGGTGGCCGCGCACACCGCCACGAGCAGCCAGCCGGACAGTGCGGATCCGTGCATGGCACGCCTCCCCGCTCGACATGTGGCCCTGCCGAGAAGTCGATTCCCGCACCGGCCGCCGCGCACGCGGGCGCAAGGGCACACAGGGGGAGCGCGCGGGGGAGCGGGGGCTCGCGGGGGCGGGGTTAAGGTCGGGGGGCCGCCGCTACGTGACGATGCAGTTGGGAGAGGGTTCGCCATGGAGACCACCCGCGCCGGAGAGCTGAGCTACCGGGACGCCACCGAGGCCGATGTGGAGGAGCTGGTGCCGCTCATCGAGTCGGCCTACCGCGGCGACGCCAGCCGGGTCGGCTGGACCACCGAGGCGGACCTCCTCCAGGGGCAGCGCACCGACCCGGAAGGGGTGCGCCAGGTGATCACCAAGCCCGCCAGCCGGCTGCTCGCCGTGGAGCGCGGGGGCCGGATCGTCGCCTGCTGCCAGCTCGAACACCGCGGTGAAGCGGCCTACTTCGGCATGTTCGCGGTCCGCCCCGAGCTCCAGGGCGCCGGTCTCGGCAAGGAGATCATCGCGGCGGCGGAGCGCACCGCGCGCGAGGGCTGGGGCGTCACCGAGATGCACATGACGGTGATCTCGGTGCGGGACGAGCTGATCGCCTGGTACGAGCGGCGCGGCTACCGCCGTACGGGACGGATGACGCCCTTCCCGTACGGCGACGAGCGCTTCGGCGTTCCGCAGCGCGCGGGCCTCGAATTCGAGCTGCTGGTCAAGGAGTTGGCCTGACCGCGCGCCACGCGCGCGTGGCGGGTCCGCACGGACACGGCGCCGACCGCGTGCGGGACGGCCGACCGCCCCACGCGCGCGTGGCGGGTCTCACGCGGTGAAGCGACCGGTGCGGCGGATCTCCGGATAGTCGGTCGTCGCGCCGTCCAGGCCGAGCGCGCGCACCAGGCGCAGATGGTCCTGGGTGTTCACCACCCAGCCGATGACCTGGAGGTTCGCCGCGTGCGCCCGCTCGACCCCGGCCAGGGTGAGGTGGCGGATGTCGAGCGAGAGCGCGTGCGCGCCCGCGGCCAGGGCGCGGTCGGTGATGTCCGGGCCCCACTCGGCGGCGACCAGGACGGTCCGCAGCCCCGGCACCAGCGCGCGCATCCGCGTCAGCGCCTCGTCGTGGAACGA
This sequence comes from Streptomyces sp. cg36, assembly GCF_041080675.1. Taxonomy (NCBI): domain Bacteria; kingdom Bacillati; phylum Actinomycetota; class Actinomycetes; order Kitasatosporales; family Streptomycetaceae; genus Streptomyces; species Streptomyces cyclosori. The sequence continues at coordinate 6,914,137 of NZ_CP163520.1, forward strand.
GGACACGGTGATCCGGCCCACCAGGTCGTGCGCCTCGATCACGCGCGCGAGCTCGGCGGTGGCCGCCACGTCCTTGATCTCGACCTGGAGCGGTGCGGCGACCGCCTCCAGGACCTCGTCGAACAGGGGGACGCGCTCGCCCTGACCGGCGTCGAGCTCGCGCAGTTCGGCGACCGTCTTCTCGGCCACCGGTCCCTTCCCGTCCGTGGTGCGGTCCACCTCGGCGTCGTGCAGGACGACGAGCACGCCGTCCTTGCTGAGGTGCAGATCCAGTTCGATGGCGTCCATGCCCGAGCGCTCGGCGCGCACGAACGAACGCAGGGTGTTCTCCGGCTCGACACCCATGACCCCGCGATGACCGATGGTGAGGAACGTCAAGACAGCCTCGCTTCCGTCGACGGCGGTTGGCGCGCGGGGGCATCCCGTGCCCGCGCGGCAGTGCCGCAGCCTAACGGCCCGCCCGCGCGATGGACCCCGCCTCGCGGGGGCGGGCGGAGTCATCCGCCTGGATGGCGGCGACGCCCAGGACGAAACCGGTGATGAGGGCTGCGACAAGGACCGCGCGGGTACTCATGGGGCGTACGCCTTCCGCTCGGGGGACGTGGGGGCGGTTCCGTCCTACCCGTACGGGGTGTCCGCGGGCCAATCGCGTCACCCGTGGGTGGGCGTGTTCCCGGAGTCTCTTGACATGAGCGGAACTATTGTCCTCGCGATCGCAGAACCGTGCGTTGCCCCGCACGATCACAGGAAGAAAAGCGGCCTGTGTGAGGGCGCACAGGATAATTTCCCGAGACCCCCCTTGAGAGGTTGAACCGAACACGGATACGGTGTCTTAACGCGAGGTTCTCCCGTGGAGGAAGTGACATGACGGAAATTCTTGTGCAGGACATGGTCGCCGGCGGCCAGATCTCCGACCGGCCCGTGGTCGAGCACCCTGCCTGGACCGTGCTCAAGAGTTCCGTCGAGGAGATCCGCCCCTGGCAGTCCAAGGACGGGTCCATCGACTTCGACGCGGAGGGCGCGCCCACCCGCGCCGCCGCCGAGGCCGCCGTCGAGCGGATAGCGGGCGCCGTCGAGGAGCTGTCGCCGCTGGTGCCGCACGACGCGGCGTACCACCGCGCGCTCGTCGCCGACCTGCGCAAGTGGGCCGACGAGGCGTTCGGCGTGCCGGACTTCCTGGACTCGCTGCTCGCCTTCCACCCGGCCGCCGACCGCGCCGACGGGCTGCAGCGCCTGGTGCTCTTCCCCATGTACACGCAGAACGGCAACCCGGACCGCAACTTCGAGGCGGTCGTGCTGCGCATGGTGTGGCCCGAGTGGCTGGCCGAGCTGGAGGCCGCGCGCTACGACAACCCGCTCTTCTGCGGCATCGCCTTCGAGGACTTCACCGCCGGGTACGACACGCACTCGGCCGTCCTCTTCCCGGAGACCATCGCCGTGCGCGAGGCGCCCGAGCGCTTCACCTGGGGCGGCATCTTCTGCGACCGCGAGGCCGCGCGCTTCCGCAAGGTGACCGAGGCGGCCGTCGACATCCTCGGTGTGGACCTGCCCGAGGACATCCGCGCCATGGTCGCCGACCAGGAGCGCTGCGAGAACGCGTTCGTGCTCTGGGACATGGTCCACGACCGCACCCACAGCCACGGCGACCTGCCGTTCGACCCCTTCATGATCAAGCAGCGCCAGCCGTTCTGGATGTACGGCCTGGAGGAGCTGCGCTGCGACCTCACCGCCTTCAAGGAGGCCGTGAAGCTGGAGGCCGAGGGCAACGAGCACGGCCGCGACGTGCAGTACGCGGTGCTCTTCGACCGGATGTTCCGCTTCCCCGTCTCCGGCGACCGCAACCGCAACTACGACGGTCTCGGCGGCCAGCTGCTCTTCGCGTACCTGCACAAGCACGACGTGGTGCGCTGGACCGACAACAAGCTCCACATCGACTGGGAGCAGGCCCCCCGGGTCACCAACCAGCTCTGCGCCGAGATCGAGAAGCTCTACCGGGACGGCATCGACCGCCCCAAGCTGGTGCACTGGTTCGCCGCGTACGAGCTGGTCTCCACCTACCTCGCCCCGCACCCCGGCTCGCGCTGGGCCAAGGGTCCGGACGCCCTGGACCTGACCCTGCCGCCGCGCAAGCTCGTCGACGACGTGCTTCCCGACGAATTTCCCCTGAGCATGTTCTTTGAGGCACTCTCCAAGAAGCTCAAGGGCGTCATCGCCTCCACCAAGGGGATCACCGCGACGCACGCCGAGCGAGTCGCCGCGTGAGCTCTAGCGCCGAGGAGACGATCATGAACGGCAACGGGAATGGCAACGGACCGCTCAGCGGCGCCGTCATCGCGGTGGCCGGAGCGGCCGGTCCGGCCGGCCGCGCGGCCCTGCTGACGCTCGCGGAGGCGGGCGCGACCGTGGTGGCGTCCGACGCCGACGCGGCCAGGCTGGCGGAGGCCGTGGACGCGGCGCGCTACGCGCACGGCGGTGCGACGGTCGTGGGCGACACGGTCGACCTGCTCGACCTCGAGGCGACCCGGGAGTGGGCCGCCCGCACCGAGAAGGAGTTCGGCCGGATCGACGGCCTGGTGCACCTGGTGGGCGGCTGGCGCGGCGCCTCCTCGTTCACCGAGTCCGACCCGGCGGACTGGGAGCTGCTGGAGAAGCTGCTCATCAAGACCGTCCAGCACACCTCGCTGGCCTTCCACGACGGGCTGCTCCGCAGCGACCGGGGGCGTTACGTCCTGGTCAGCCAGTCGGGCGCGCACAAGCCCACCGCCAACAACGCCGCCTACAACGCGGGCAAGGCGGCGGCCGAGGCGTGGACGCTGGCGATGGCCGACTCGTTCCGCAAGGCGGGGGGCGAGGACGGGCCGCGTTCCGCTGCTGCCATCCTGGTGATCAAGGCACTGGTGCACGACGCGATGCGCGCCGAGCGCCCGAATGCGAAGTTCGCGGGCTTCACCGACGTCACGGAGCTGGCCGAGGCCATCGCCGGAGTCTGGGAGCGGCCCGCCGAGGAAGTGAATGGACAGCGCCTGTGGCTGACCCCCAAGCCGTGAGCACCGACGCCCGTCGGCACCACGACCCCGAGGTCCGCGGTTTCGCCAGCGACAACTACGCCGGAGTCCACCCCGAGGTGCTGGCGGCCATCGCCCTCGCCAACGGCGGTCACCAGATCGCCTACGGGGAGGACGACTACACCGACCACCTCCAGCGGATCATCCACAGCCACTTCGGCGCGAGCGCCGAGGCGTTCCCGGTCTTCAACGGGACGGGGGCCAACGTCGTCTCCCTCCAGGCGCTGACCGACCGCTGGGGTGCGGTGATCTGCGCCGAGTCCGCGCACATCAACGTGGACGAGGGCGGCGCCCCCGAGCGCATGGCCGGGCTGAAGCTGCTCACCGTGCCGACCCCGGACGGCAAGCTCACCCCCGAGCTCATCGACCGGCAGGCGTGGGGCTGGGAGGACGAGCACCGGGCGATGCCCCAGGTGGTCTCGATCACCCAGAACACCGAGCTCGGCACGGTCTACACGCCGGACGAGATCCGGGCGATCTGCGACCACGCCCACCAGCACGGCATGAAGGTGCACCTCGACGGTGCCCGGATATCCAACGCGGCGGCGTCGCTGAACGTGCCGATGCGCGCGTTCACCAACGCCGTGGGCGTCGACGTCATCTCGTACGGCGGCACCAAGAACGGCATGCTCTTCGGCGAGGCCGTGGTGGTGCTCAACCCGGACGCGGTGCGCCGGATGAAGCACATCCGCAAGATGTCGATGCAGCTGGCCTCCAAGATGCGGTTCGTCTCGGTGCAGTTGGAGGCGCTCCTCGCCAAGGACCTGTGGCTGCGCAACGCGCGCCACGCCAACGCGATGGCCCAGCGCCTCGCCGAGGGCGTCCGGGCGGTCGACGGGGTGGAGATCCTCTACCCGGTCCAGGCCAACGCGGTCTTCGCGCGGCTGCCGCACGACGTGAGCGAGCGGCTCCAGAAGCGCTACCGCTTCTACTTCTGGGACGAGGCGGCGGGCGACGTCCGCTGGATGTGCTCGTACGACACCACCGAGGACGACGTGGACGGCTTCCTCGTGGCGCTCAAGGAAGAGATGGCCCGCTAGCCCGCGGTCCCGCCCTTCGTGCGCGGTCGGCCGACCGCCAAGTCATCGACTTGGTGGTCGGCCGTTTCGCGTTACGCGCGCGTGCCGTGCGGCCGGTCCCGGCGGACCTCCCGGCCGAAGTTCAGTAGGATGGACTGTCCAGTACTCTAGGATGTACTGCACCCGGTGGTGCCGGTCGCTCCGAAGGCCGCATCCGACCGTCCGTCCCCGCGGCGGACGCCCCGACCGAACTGTGAGGCACGACCGATCATGACGCCCACGCTCACCGTGTCCGACGAGGTGTACGCCCTCGCGCCCGGCTTCACCCATGTCGCCGTCGAGGCCCGCGGACTCGTCAACGGGCCCAGCGACGCGGCGAGTTCGGCGCTGCTCGACGAGGCGGCCGGGCGGCTGCGCGCCCGCCTGGGCACCCTCGCCCCGCACGAGGACCCGCACATGGCCGCCTGGCGCGCGGCGTACACCGCCTTCGGCGCCAAGCCCTCGCGCACCCGCAACTCCGCCGAGGCGCTCGCCAGGCGCGCGCTCGCGGACGGCGGGCTGCCGCGCGTCAACCGGCTCGTCGACGTCTACAACGCGATCAGCGTCGCGCGTCTCGTTCCGGTGGGCGGCGAGGACCCCGATCACATCGCGGGGCCGATGCGGCTGGTGCGGGCCGCCGGCGACGAGCCGTTCCCCACCGTCGCGGGCGGCGAGGCGGCCGTCGAGCACCCGGAGCCCGGCGAAGTGGTGTGGCGCGACGACGAGGGCGTGACCTGCCGCCGCTGGAACTGGCGCCAGGGGGTGCGCACCCGGCTCACCGAGGAGTCCGTGAACGCGCTCTTCCTGCTGGAGGGCATGGGGGAGCACGCCGGACTGGAGGAGGCGGCGGCGGAGCTCGCCGAGCTCCTGGAGAAGGTGAGCCCGGGCGTGCGGATCACCTTGGGCGCCCCGGTCTTGGCCGGGGCGTGACGGCGCGGGTCCGCCGGTGGCTCAGTGGCTGGCCTCGCGCTCGCGCACCTCTTCGGGCGTGGGCGCGGTGCCGCCGAGGTGGGCCGGGATCCACCAGGTGTCCGCGGCGTCCTTGGGGCGGACCGGATAGGCGCGCTGGGCGGCCTCCAGGAGCTCCTGGCAGCGCTCGCGCAGCCGCCGGGTGATGGCGCCCGCGTACTGGTCGGCGGGGGCCTCCACGGGCTCGCCGACCCGGATGGTGACCGGGATGTGGCTGCGCTTGAAGTTGCGCGGGCGGCCCTTGGTCCAGACGCGCTGGGTGCCCCACAGCGCCATCGGGATCAGCGGCACCCCGGCCTCCTGGGCGAGCCGGGCGGCCCCCGACTTGAAGCTCTTGAGCGTGAACGACTGCGAGATGGTCGCCTCGGGGAAGACCCCGACGATCTCACCGGAGCGCAGCGAGGCCAGGGCGTGCGCGTAGGCGGCCTCGCCCTGCTTGCGGTCGACCGGGATGTGCTTCATGCCGCGCATGAGCGGACCCGAGATCCGGTGCCGGAACACCGACTCCTTGGCCATGAAGCGCACCAGGCGCTTCTGCGGCAGGGCGGCGAGTCCGGTGAAGATGAAGTCCAGATAGCTGATGTGGTTGCTGACGAGCACCGCCCCGCCGGAACGGGGGATGTTCTCCGAACCCTGGGTGTCGATCTTCAGGTCGAGCGCCTTGAACATCGTGAGGGCGGCGCCGACGACCGGCCGATAGACGAGTTCTGCCATCTGGAGGGGACCCTTCTGAATCCGGGGAGGGTTCTCCCGGTGGAAGTTACGCAGCCGTAGGTTTTCGGCATTGGGCAGATCGTGCCCGATGTGCGCCGTGGTGGCCAGTCCTGGGGCCTTCCGGGAGGGAGATTCTCATCACGTGTGCCCAGGTGGGAACGGTACGGGAATGGTTGGACGGGTCCCGCGCGCTGAAGTGGCGGGACTGGCCGGAAGCGGCAGAAGACGAAAGCAGGGGGACGCGGTGCGGGTGGACGGGCGCAGGCTCGGGGCGCAGGAGCTGGGTGCGGAGCGGGGCGAGCGGGCCACGCTCGTGCAGTTCTCCAGCGCGTTCTGCCAGCCCTGCCGGGCAACCCGGCGGGTGCTGGCGGAGGTTGCCGCCATGGTCGAGGGCGTGGCCCACGTCGAGATCGACGCGGAGGAGCACTTGGCCCTGGTGCGCGAGCTGGACATCAGGGCCACCCCGACGGTCCTGGTCCTCGACCGGGATGGCCGGATCGTGCGCCGCGCCGCCGGGCAGCCGCGCCGCGCCGATGTCATCGCCGCACTCGGAAAGGCGGTGTGAGCTGCGTGGAGCGGCCCGTGATGGATCTCCCACATCGCAGAAGGCACTTGACTGCGCCCGCCCGCAATCGTCAGTCTGACGATGTGCCGACCGAAATCCTTCTCTTCGGGCGCGTCCATGTGGACCTCGCCCGCAACGCCAGTGCGCGCTGTCCGGGCCGCTGAACACCCCGCAGCCCCCTCGCACCCACCGCAGAAGGACAACTCCATGACGGCTTCGCCCGAGCTCGGCGCCGCACGGCTCGCCTCCCCGCAGCTGTTCCGCGCGGTCTTCCGCCAGCATGCCGCCGGTGTGGCGGTGATCACCGCACAGCGTGACGGCCGCCCCGTCGGCTTCACCGCCACTTCCCTCAACTCCGTCGCCGCCGAGCCCCCGTTGCTCTCGTTCGGCATCGGCACCGGCTCCTCCAGCTGGCCGGTCCTCTCCGAGGCCGAGCACGTCGGCGTCCACATACTCGGCGAGCACCAGCAGGAGCTGGCCGCCACCTTCGCGCGCAGCGGCGCCGACCGGTTCGGCCCCGCCACCGGCTGGCGGACCGGCCCCGAGGGCGTCCCCGTGCTCGACGGGGTGCTGGCGTGGCTGGTGTGCCGGGTGGTGGCGCGCATCCCGGCCGGGGACCACCGCATAGTGGTCGGCGAGGCGGTCGTCGGCGACCCCGTGGGCGCGGGCCGTCCGCTCCTCTACCACCAGGGTCGCTTCAACGCGCTGAGGGACTGAAAAGTCTCCGTACCCGCCGGTTACTCAGCGTTGGCAACGTCACAGTTCAAAGCGCTTGCTTACGGGGAACACAGTGGGTGTACTGGCGAGTAATATTCGGTTCGGAGCGTCGGTCGCCCCGACCGGAAACCGCCCCAACAGGCGCCTATGCTGCGTGCAACAAGGCAGCCCAGAAATGACGATGCAGTAGGAGAGCCGGCGTGAGCTTGAGGATCGTTGTCTGTGTGAAGTACGTGCCCGACGCCACCGGCGACCGGCACTTCTCCGATGACCTGACCGTCGATCGCGACGACGTCGACGGCCTCCTTTCGGAGCTGGACGAGTACGCGGTGGAGCAGGCGCTTCAGATCAAGGAAGCGGCGGACGACGACGCCGAGATCACGGTCCTCACCGTCGGTCCCGAGGACGCCAAGGACGCGCTGCGCAAGGCGCTCTCCATGGGCGCCGACAAGGCCGTCCACGTCGAGGACGACGACCTGCACGGCACCGACGCCATCGGCACCTCCCTGGTGCTCGCCAAGGCCATCGAGAAGACCGGCTTCGACCTGGTCGTCTCCGGCATGGCGTCGACCGACGGCACCATGGGCGTGCTGCCCGCGCTGCTCGCCGAGCGGCTGAACGTTCCGCAGGTCACCCTGCTCTCCGAGGTCTCGGTCGAGGGCGGCGTCGTCAAGGGCCGCCGCGACGGCGACACCGCGTCGGAGCAGCTGGAGGCGTCCCTGCCGGCCGTCGTGTCCGTGACGGACCAGTCGGGCGAGGCCCGCTACCCGTCCTTCAAGGGCATCATGGCCGCCAAGAAGAAGCCGGTGGAGTCGCTGGACCTGGACGACCTGGACCTCGACGCGGACGAGGTCGGCCTCGACGGCGCCTGGACCGCGGTCGACGCCGCCGCCGAGCGCCCGGCCCGCACCGCCGGCACGATCGTCAAGGACGAGGGCGAGGGCGGCAAGCAGCTCGCCGAGTTCCTCGCGAGCCAGAAGTTCATCTAGCTGGGGGTCCCGGGGGTCCGTCCCCCGGGTCGGCACAGCTTCCCAGGCTCGTCGAGCCGCTCAACCGCCCCCCGATTCTTCGCATTCGCAGCAGGAGATCATTCCCATGGCTGAAGTTCTCGTCTACGTCGACCACGTCGACGGCGCCGTCCGCAAGCCCACCCTCGAACTGCTGACGCTGGCCCGCCGCATCGGCGAGCCCGTCGCCGTCGCGCTGGGCAACGGCGCCGCGGACACCGCCGCCGCGCTCGCCGAGCACGGCGCCACCCGCGTGCTCACCGCCGAGGCCGCCGAGTTCGCCGACTACCTCGTGGTGCCGAAGGTGGACGCGCTCCAGGCCGCGTACGAGGCCGTCTCCCCGGCCGCCGTGCTCGTCCCGTCCTCCGCCGAGGGCAAGGAGATCGCGGCCCGCCTGGCGCTGCGCATCGGCTCCGGCATCATCACCGACGCCGTCGACCTGGAGGCCGGCGACGAGGGTCCGGTCGCCACCCAGTCGGCGTTCGCCGCCTCGTACTCCACCAAGTCCCGCGTCTCCAAGGGCACCCCGGTCATCACGGTCAAGCCGAACTCGGCCGCCGTGGAGGCCGCCCCGGCCGCGGGCGCCGTCGAGGCCCTGACGGTCTCGTTCTCGGCGCAGGCCACCGGCACCAAGGTCGTCTCCCGCACCCCGCGCGAGTCGACCGGCCGCCCCGAGCTGACCGAGGCCGCGATCGTGGTCTCCGGCGGTCGCGGCGTCAACGGCGCCGAGAACTTCGCGATCATCGAGGCGCTGGCCGACTCGCTCGGTGCCGCCGTCGGCGCCTCCCGCGCCGCCGTCGACGCCGGCTGGTACCCGCACTCCAACCAGGTCGGCCAGACCGGCAAGTCGGTCTCGCCGCAGCTGTACATCGCGTCCGGCATCTCCGGTGCCATCCAGCACCGCGCCGGCATGCAGACCTCGAAGACCATCGTCGCCATCAACAAGGACGCCGAGGCCCCGATCTTCGACCTCGTCGACTACGGCGTGGTGGGCGACCTCTTCGACGTCGTTCCGCAGCTGACCGAAGAGGTTCAGTCGCGCAAGGGCTGACCTGCCCGTTCGTTCTGCCCCGGGGGCCGCGTGGTGATCTTCACCGCGCGGCCCCCGGCCGTTTCGGGCAACCATTGACGCGAAGAGGGCCCATAACTAAATTCTGCTATGCGGATCGATGATTCCGCCCAGTGGAAATTGAACGCGGAGGGTGCAGGATGGGTCAGCAGGAGAAGGTGGCGACGAGCCTCGCCGGCGCGGTCAGCGACGAGATCAGCGCCTCGCTGACGGCCGTGGACGAGGAGCTCGCCCGCCGCTACCCGGGCGACCCCGGCACCCGCCAGCCCGTGCACACCGTCTACGTGCCCGGTGACCTCTTCGACGCCGACACCCTGCGCGGCTGGGGCGACCAGGCGCTCGCCGCCCTCGACGAGCACGCCCCCGACGCCGCCTCCCTCGCCCGTGTCCTCGGCATCGCCGACGACCTCGCCGGGCCCGTGTACGAGCGGGTCCGCGCCAAGCTGGAGCGCGAGCCGGTGGAGGACCTGCGGGTCGACTTCGAGGACGGCTACGGCCCGCGCCCGGACGCCGAGGAGGACGCCGCCGCGGCCCGCGCGGCCCGGCTGGTCGCCGAGGCGTACGCGGGCGGGACCGCCGCCCCGTACATGGGCATCCGCATGAAGTGCATGGAGGCGGCCGTACGCGACCGCGGCATCCGCACCACCGACGTCTTCCTCACCGGGCTGATGGAGCACGGCGGCCTGCCCGACGGGCTCGTCCTGACCCTGCCCAAGGTCACCTACCCCGAGCAGGTCGCCGCCTTCGTACGGCTCCTGGCAGCCTTCGAGAAGGCCCACGGCCTGCCCGCCGGGCGGCTCGGCTTCGAGATCCAGATCGAGACCAGCCAGTCGATCCTGGCGGCCGACGGCACCGCCGCCGTCGCCCGCATGATCGACGCCGCCGAGGGCCGCGCGACCGGACTGCACTACGGGACCTTCGACTACAGCGCGTGCGTCGGCGTCTCCGCCGCCTACCAGGCCAGCGACCACCCCGCCGCCGACCACGCCAAGGCCGTGATGCAGGTCGCGGCGGCGGGCACCGGCGTACGGGTCTCCGACGGCTCCACCAACGTGCTGCCGATCGGCTCCACCGAGCACGTCCACGAGGCGTGGCGGCTGCACTACGGGCTGACCCGGCGGGCCCTGGCCCGCGCCTACTACCAGGGCTGGGACATGCACCCGGGCCACCTGCCGACCCGGTACGCGGCGGTTTACGCGTTCTACCGCGAGGGCCTGGAGCAGGCCGCGGCCCGCCTCGCCGCCTATGTGGCCAAGGCCGGCGGCGACGTCATGGACGAGCCCGCCACCGCCAAGGCGCTCAGCGGCTTCCTGCTGCGCGGCCTGGACTGCGGCGCCCTGGACACCGAGGAGGTCACCCGGCTCACCGGACTGACCCGCGCCGACCTCGACGGCTTCGCCTCGCCGCGCCGGGCCGCGCTCACCGTCACCACCCCGTAGCCCGGGAGCTGTCACCGCCGCCCCTTACCCTGGACGCGACCATCATCACCACAGCGAACGGGGCAGCGGTGTCTTCGGGGGAGAACGACCGGCTCGCGGGCCGGTACCGGCTGATCGAGCAGCTCGGCCGGGGCGGCATGGGCGTCGTCTGGCGCGCCGTCGACGAAGTGCTCGGCCGTGAGGTCGCCGTCAAGGAACTGCGGACGTACTCGGACATGTCCGCGCCCGAACTGGGCGATCTGCGGCTGCGCATGCAGCGCGAGGCCCGCGCAGCCGCGCGGGTGCGCCACCCCGGAGTCGTCGCCGTCCACGACGTGACCGAGCACGAGGGCCGCCCGGTCATCGTGATGGAGCTCGTCCCCGGCCCCTCCCTCGACGGCGTCCTCGGCGAGCGCGGCGCGCTCGACCCGCGCGAGGCCGCCGCCATCGGCGCCCGGGTCCTGGAGGCGCTGGCCGCGGCCCACCGCGCGGGCGTGCTGCACCGGGACGTGAAGCCCGGCAACATCCTGCTCGAAGCGGGCGGCCGGGTGGTGCTCACCGACTTCGGCATCGCCGCCATGGACGACCCGGGCGACGGCTCGGCCACCCATCTGACCCGCAGCGGCGAACTGGTCGGCTCGCTGGACTACCTGGCCCCCGAGCGCGCCCAGGGCCAGGACCCCGGCCCCGCCTCCGACGTCTGGGCGCTGGGCGCCACGCTGTACGCGGCGGTGGAGGGCGCCTCCCCGTTCCGCCGCACCTCCACCTGGTCGACGCTCTCCGCGATCGTCGCCGAACCGCTGCCCGAGCCGGTCCGCGCGGGCCCGCTGGCGCCCGTACTGCGCGAGCTGATGCACAAGGACCCGGCCCGCCGTCCCGACGCGGAGAGCGCCGCGCGGCTGCTGGCGGCGGTCGCCGAGGGCCGCGCCCCGGGCCTCGCGGCGGCCCCGACGCCCGCACCGCAGCCCGCCGCACCGCCGCGCGCCGAGACGGTACGGGACGTGCTGCCGCACCGGCCGGAGGGCTTCGGCCCGGTCGTCATCCAGCAGCCCAGGAGCGCCGTGAACCCGTTCCCGCCCGCCGCCCCGGGCCGGGGCAGGACGCGGGCCCTGGTCGCGGCGGGCGTGGTGGCCGTGGTGCTGGCGGGGGCCGGAGTCACGTACGCGGTGGTCGGCACCGGCGCGGACGACGGCGACCGGCGCCGGGCAGCGGGCGCGGCGAGCGGCGCGAGCCCGCGCGCGAGCGTGCCGCAGGACGGCACGGGCGGAGCCTGGGACGGTGGCGGCTCCACCACCGCGAGCCCCGGCCCGAGCGGCGCGAAGGACCGCCCCTCCGCCTCGCCGGGCGCCACGCACCCCGCCAAGGGCGACGAGGACGGCAAGGGCGACAAGGCGTCCGGCGGAAAGGGCGGCGCCACCGCACCGGGCAAGGCGCCGACGGGCGGCCACGCCACCGCCGGTCCGGGCGGCGCCGGAGGCACGACGGGCGGCGGCACCGACGCCACGCCCGCGCCCTCCTGCCACGCGGCGGGCGCGGGCAGGTTCGACTGCCAGGTGTGGCGCACGGCGAAGAGCTACCGCCACGACGGCGGCGAGATGGGCGTCCTCAAGGCGGGCACCAACTACTTCTACTGCCAGGTCGACCTGGGGCGCCGCGAGACGTACGGGAAGTGGACCAACACCTACTGGGCGCGCACCGACGACGACAGCGGCAACACCAACGTCTACGTCAGCGTGGTCTACCTCAAGGGCGGCTCCAACAACCAGCCGGTGCCCGGACTCCCGGTCTGCTGAACCGCCCGGGGTCCCGGCGCGCGCCCGGGGCCCGTCGGCGGCCCCCGGCCCGCCCTCCTAGCGCGCGGCGGGCGGCGGTATCTCGCCCGAGCCGCGCGCGATGAGCGTCGTGGGGACGACCACGCGCGCGGGGGCGTCGTCCACGCCGTCCAGCCGGCGGAACAGCCGCTCCGCCGCCGTGCGGCCCAGCGTCGCCGAGTCCTGCGAGATGACGGTGATGCCGAGCAGATCGGCCAGTTCGATGTCGTCGAAGCCGACCAGGGCCACCGGGTGCTCCCGGCCCGCCAGCACCCGTACCGCCGTCACCGTCACCCGGTTGTTGCCCGCGAAGATCGCGGTGACCGGCTCGGGTCCGCTCAGCATGGCCTCGGCCGCCGCCCGCACGCGCTCGGGTTCGGTGGAGCCGAGCGCCACCCAGGAGTCGTCGACGGCGAGCCCGGCCCCGGCCATCGCCGCCCGGTAGCCGCGCAGCCGCTCGGTGGCGGTGTGGATGCGCGGCTGGTCGCCGATGAAGCCGATCCTGCGGTGGCCGTGCGCCACCAGGTGGGCGACGCCCTCGCGGGCGCCGCCGAAGCTGTCGGAGAGCACCGCGTCGGCGTCTATCCGCCCGGCCGGGCGGTCCACGAACACCGTCGCGACCCCGGCCCTGATCTCGGGCTCCAGATAGCGGTGGTCGCCGCCCGCCGGAATGACGATCAGCCCGTCGACCCGGCGCGCGCAGAACGCCAGCACCAGCTCCTGCTCGCGGTCGGCGTCCTCGGCGCTGGAACCGTTGATGAGCAGCGCCCCGTGCGCCCGGGCCACCTCCTCCACGGCCCGGCTGAGCGGCCCGTAGAACGGGTCGGCCAGATCCTCCAGGACCAGGCCGATGGAGGCGGTGCGGCCCTTGCGCAGCACGCGCGCGCTGTCGTTGCGGCGGAAGCCCAGCGCCTCGATGGCCTCCTGGACGCGGCGTTCGGTGTCGGGGGTGACCCCGGCCTCGCCGTTGACGACCCGGGAGACCGTTTTCAGTCCCACTCCGGCGCGGGCCGCGACGTCCTTCATCGTGGGCCGGATCCCGTAGCGGGGCTCGTGGTGGCGGGCGGTCTCGGCCACGTGCGGTGTCCTGTCGTCGTCGGGTGTGCGAGGGGGATCGGGGTGTGGCGTCGAGCATAGGCCCTGGACAACGTTGTCAGGTGAATGGAGACTGTTCCTCCGACCGCCCAGGCACCCACGCCCACCAGGAGATCCGACGCCGATGCAGACCGACCTCGTAGCCGCGCTCGACATCGGCGGCACCAAGATCGCCGGAGCGCTGGTGGACGCCGGTGGCGCACTGCTCGTACGGACGCGGCGGTCGACCCCGGCGCGCGAGAGCGGCGAGACGGTGGCGCGGGCCGTCGACGAGGTCCTGGCCGACCTGGCCGGATCCGCCCTGTGGCCGCGGGTCACGGCGGTCGGCATCGGCAGCGCGGGCCCGGTGGACGCCTCCCGGGGGACGGTCAGCCCGGTGAACATCCCGGGCTGGCGCGACTTCGCGCTGGTCGAGCGGGTGCGGGCGGCGACCGGCGGGCTGCCGGTCGAGCTGGTGGGCGACGGCGTGGCGATGACCGCCGCCGAGCACTGGCTGGGCGCCGCGCGCGGCTACGACAACGCGCTGTGCATGGTGGTCTCCACCGGCGTCGGCGGCGGCCTGATCCTCGGCGGCCGGCTGCACGCGGGCCCCACGGGCAACGCGGGCCACATCGGGCACATCAGCGTCGACCTGGACGGCGACCCCTGCCCGTGCGGGGCGCGCGGCTGTGTGGAGCGGATCGCCAGCGGCCCCAACATCGCGCGCCGCGCCCTGGCGGGCGGCTGGACGCCGGGCGGCGACGGGGACGCCTCGGCCGCGGCGGTGGCGGCGGCGGCCCGGGCCGGGCACCCGGTCGCGGTGGCCTCCTTCGAGCGGGCCGCCCAGGCGCTGGCGGCGGGCATCGCGGCGACCGCGACCCTGACGGAGATCGGCGTCGCGGTGATCGGCGGGGGAGTGGCCGGGGCGGGCGAGGTGCTCTTCGCGCCGCTGCGCCGGGCGCTGCACGAGTACGCCACGCTCTCCTTCGTCCAGGGGCTCAGGGTCGCCCCGGCCCAGATGGGCAACGACGCCGGTCTGGTGGGAGCCGCGGCAGCCGCCATGAGTGCTCCGACGACTTCGCGTCCGGCGGTGCGCGCCGGACGGTGACCGCTCCCCACCTTCCGCCGAATTGGGGGCAGATGAGCCGGGAAGACATCGGATCTGCTGGCGAGCGTTTGCGGTAGAGCTTGTTGGAGTCTGTTGGAATAGAACTGGTAACGGTTACCCGGAGTCCCGTCAAAACCCTTGACGTCCCCCTGAGTTGGGGGTGTGATCCAAGCCACGCGTTCGGTTGTGTTGGGTTGCACCCCGAAGGAGGGGGACATGGCTCAGTCATCGTTCAAAGGTCCCGCAGTGCCCGGGAGCGTGGCAGGACATCGGATGTCCCGGCGCACTCTGCTGCGGAGTGCGGCCTTCGGCGCCGGGGCGGTCACCCTCCCCTCGCTCCTCTCCGCGTGCGACAGCGGCCCCGGCGGCGACGCCAAGACGGTCAGGCTGGGGTCCAACTCGTCCGACGCGGTCCCGAAGAAGGCGTTCGCCGACGTCTTCGCGGCCTACGGGAAGCAGTCCAAGGAGGGCCGGACGGTCAAGGTCAACACCGTTGACCACAACACCTTCCAGGAGAACATCAACCGCTATCTCCAGGGCAAGCCGGACGACGTGTTCATGTGGTTCGCCGGGAACCGCATGCAGTTCTTCGCCAAGAAGGGGCTGCTGCACGACATCAGCGACCTGTGGCAGGGCTTCCAGGGCTTCTCCCCGGCGCTGAAGGCGCAGTCGACGGGCGAGGACGGCAAGCAGTACCTGGTCCCCTTCTACTACTACCCGTGGGCCGTCTTCCACCGCAGGAGCGTCTTCCAGCAGCACGGCTACCAGGCGCCGAAGACCCTCGACGAGTACGTGGCGCTCGCCCGGCAGATGCAGAAGGACAAGCTCGTACCGATCGCGTTCAGCGACAAGGACGGCTGGCCCGTGATGGGCACCTTCGACTACCTCAACATGCGGACCAACGGATACGAGTTCCACCGCGACCTCATGGCGGGCAAGGAGGCGTGGACGGACAAGCGCGTCAAGGAGGTCTTCGACACCTGGCGCCGGCTCCTTCCGTACTGCCAGAAGGGCGCCAACGGCCGCACCTGGCAGGAGGCCGCCCAGAGCCTGCAGAAGCGGGAGACGGGCATGGCGGTGTTCGGACTGCCGCACGCGGGGCAGCAGTTCCCGGCCGCCGAGCAGGACGACATCGACTTCTTCCCGTTCCCCGTCATCGACCCCGCGCACGGGCAGGACGCGGTGGAGGCGCCCATCGACGGGTTCCTGCTCGCCAAGAACGCCAAGAACCTGAAGAACGCCAAGAACATGGCGAGCGCGAAGGACCTCCTGACCTGGCTGGCGACCGCCACGGCGGAGAACACCTACCTCGCCGGCGACCCCAGCAACGTCGCGGTCAACAGCGGGGCCGACACCGCCAAGTACAGCGCGCTGCAGAAGAAGTCGATGGAGCTGATCTCGGGCGCCAAGCAGATCTCGCAGTTCATGGACCGCGACACCCGGCCGGACTTCTCCTCGACCGTGATGATCCCGGCCCTCCAGCGGTTCGTCGGCAACCCGAACGACGTGGACGGGCTCGTCAACGACATCGAGCGGCAGAAGAAGACCATCTTCGCGGCCGACTGACGGCCGCCGGCCGCGCACCCGGCCACCCACCGGCCCTCTCCCGCACCGACTTGGAGTACTCAGCCGTGGCGCTCATCTCCGCACGGCGCGCCGGACGACGAGGGGCGCGGCGGTTCACCGCCCGCGACCTCGTCGTCCTCGGCGTGCTGCTGGGCATACCCGTCCTGCTCGACCTCGCCATCGTGTGGGGCCCGGCCCTCGCCTCCGTCGTCCTCTCCTTCACCAGCTGGGACGGGATCGGCGACATCAAGTGGGTCGGTACGCAGAACTACACCGACATCTTCACCAACTACCCGCCGTTCTGGCCGGCCGTCCGCCACAACCTGCTGTGGCTGGCCTTCCTCGGGCTGGTCGCCGTCCCGTTCGGGCTGCTGCTCGCGGTGCTGATCGACCGGGGCGTCCGGTTCAGCCGGTTCTACCAGTCGACCCTCTACATGCCCGTCGTGCTCTCGCTGGCCGTCGTCGGCTTCATCGCCCAACTGGTCTTCTCCCGCGACCAGGGCGCCCTCAACGCGCTCGTCGGCGACAAGCAGAACCCGACCGACTGGCTGGGCGATCCGCACCTCAACATCTGGATGATCCTGCTGGCCGCCGCCTGGCGGCACACGGGCTATGTGATGATCCTCTACCTCGCCGGGCTCAAGGCCGTCGACCCGACGCTCAAGGAAGCGGCGGCCATCGACGGGGCCGGGGAGGCCCAGACGTTCTTCCGGGTCGTGCTGCCGACCCTGCGCCCGGTCAATGTGATCGTCGGCGTGATCACCGTCATCGAGTCACTGCGCGCCTTCGACATCGTCTACGCGGTCAACCACGGCCGCAACGGCCTCGAAGTGCTCTCCGTGCTCGTCACCGACAACATCATCGGCGAGGCCAGCCGCATCGGCTTCGGCTCCGCCATCGCCGTCGTGCTGCTGACCGTCTCCCTCGGGTTCGTCGTGACGTACCTGGTCCAGGAGATCCGAGGGGAGAAGAGCCGATGACCGTGGACACCGCACCGATCGCCCCCGCCGCCGCCCCGCCCGCGCCGCCCCCGGCCCGGCGCCGCCGGGTCCGTCCCGGGCGGCTGGGCGTGCACGCCTTCCTGATGGCCGTCTCGCTCGCCTTCCTCGCCCCGCTGCTGCTCGCGGTGTACGCCTCGCTGCGGCCGTACGAGGAGACGTCGAAGGACGGCTACTTCTCGCTCCCCAAGCACCTCTCGTTCGCCTACTACCGGCAGGCGTTCAGCGACTCCGGCATGACGAAGTACTTCGTCAACACGCTGATCATCGCGGTGCCGGGCGTGCTGGTGACGCTCTTCCTCGCCTCGTTCGTGGCCTTCGCCGTCTCCCGGCTGCGGCTGCGCGGCGGCATCGTGCTCCTGATGCTGTTCACGGCGGGCAACCTGCTGCCCCAGCAGGTCATCGTGACGCCGCTGTACGTGCTGTTCAACCGCATCCCGCTGCCGTACTGGATGTCCGACTCGATGACGATGTTCGACTCGTACTGGGCCGTCATCGCCGTGCAGATCGGCTTCCAGATCGGGTTCTGCGTCTTCGTGCTGGCGAACTTCATGCGGACGCTGCCGCAAGAGATCCTGGAGGCGGCGATCGTGGACGGCGCGGGCGTGTGGACCCAGTACTGGCGCATCACGCTGCCGCTGTGCCGCCCGGCGCTGGCGGCCCTGGCCACGCTCCAGTTCACCTGGATGTACAACGACTTCCTGTGGGCGCTGGTCTTCATGTCCGACGGCGACAAGCTCCCGATCACCTCGGCCCTCAACAACCTGCGCGGCCAGTTCTTCACCGACTACAACCTGTTGGCGGCGGGCTCCGTGATCGTGGCCCTGCCGACCCTGCTGGTGTTCCTGGTGCTCCAGCGCCACTTCATCGCGGGCCTGACGCTGGGGTCGAGCAAGGGCTAGGGCCCGTCCGGCGGATCATGGCCGGGGCGGGGGGACGGTCCTCGCCGCGCCCCACACGCTCACCGGAGGCGGCTCAGTGGGCCGCCTCCGGCGCGTACTGGCGCACGACCACCAGGAACGCGTCGGACTCCAGGTCCATCACGACCTCCGCCGCGACGCCCTCGTGCCTGCGGTCGCGCGCGAACTCCTCGGCGGGCCAGCTGCCGCGCGGGTCCCCGGCGGGAAAGCGTTCCAGCACTGTACGACGCATCCGTCGCACCCCCTCGTTCTCGTCCGGCACACGCACAACGACAGCCCCATCGCGTGCGTTACGGCCCCCCGTGGCCGGTGCCCCGCACTCAAGGACGCCGTGCGCCCGCGAAACGTCGCAACCGGTGTGCAACGGGCGCGCCACAGCTGTGCGCATGGTCAGGGGCCCCGGTTCCGCGCGCGGGTTTCCGTGGCACTCTGTTGCGGGCAATCCACTGGGGGCTATGGAAGAGGGGGAACCGTGATCATCTGGATCAACGGTGCGTTCGGCGCGGGCAAGACCAGCACCGCGCGCGAACTGGTCGACCTGATCCCGGACAGCACCTTGTACGACCCCGAAGTGATCGGCGGCGCACTGCGGTACCTGCTGCCGCAGAAACGGCTCGCCGAGGTGGGCGACTACCAGGACCTGCCGATCTGGCGGCGACTGGTGGTGGACGGCGCCGCCGCGATGCTGGCGGAGCTGGGCGGCGTCCTCGTGGTGCCGATGACGCTGCTGCGCCAGGAGTACCGCGACGAGATCTTCGGCGGGCTCGCCTCCCGCCGCATACCGGTCCGGCACGTGCTCCTGACGCATGAGGAAACGATCCTGCGGGCGCGGATAGCGGCCCGCGTCGAAGTACCCGACGACCCCGAGGCGAGCGAACGCTGCCGCCAGTGGGCGTACGAGCACATCGAGCCCTACCGCGCCGCCCTCGGGTGGCTGCGCGAGGACGCCCACGTCCTCGACAACGGCGCCCTCACCCCGCGCCAGAGCGCCGAGCACATCGCCGACGCCGTGCGCACCGGGGCCGCGCCCGTCTGCGAGATCGTCCAGACGCCGGAGCCGACCGCCGAGACGCTCGCCGCCGGAGTGCTGCTCTTCGACGAGAGCGACCGGGTCCTCCTGGTGGATCCGACGTACAAGCCGGGCTGGGAGTTCCCCGGCGGCGTGGTGGAGCGCGGCGAGGCGCCCGCGCGCGCGGGCATGCGCGAGGTGGAGGAGGAGATCGGCATCCGGCTCGGCCGGGTACCGAGGCTGCTCGTCGTCGACTGGGAACCGCCCGCACCGCCCGCGTACGGCGGGCTGCGGCTGCTCTTCGACGGCGGACGCCTCGACCGGGCCGAGGCCGGGCAGGTGCTGCTCCCCGGCTCGGAGCTGCGCGGCTGGCGGTTCGTCGCCGAGGACGAGGCGTCGCGCCTGCTGCCGCCGGTCCGCTACGAACGCCTGCGCTGGGCGCTGAAGGCACGCGAGAAGTCGACCGTCTTCAACCTGGAGGCGGGGGTGCCGGTCGGGTGAGCGGGGGCGGGGGCGCGGTCTTCGCGCCCCCGCGCCGCGTCGGGCGGCGGACCGGGTCCGCCGCCCGGAGCCACGCCCCGGCGGTCCCGCCCGCGGCGCGACCGCCGGAACGCGCGCGGCCCTCACGCTTGTGGGGCCGCGCACGCCCGGCCTGCCCTCACGCCTGCTTGGAGCGCGCGTAGTTGACCAGGAAGTGCGCCTCGGCGACCGACAGCCGCTCCAGCTCCTGCGGGGAGACGCTCTCGTTCACCGCGTGGATCTGCGCCTCCGGCTCGCTCAGACCGATCAGCAGGATCTCGGCCTTCGGGTAGAGCGCGGCGAGCGTGTTGCAGAGCGGGATCGAGCCGCCCATGCCCGACGACTGCATCTCCTCGCCCGGGTAGGCGATCCGCATGGCCTCGGCCATCGAGGTGTACGCGGGGCTGGTGATGTCCGCGCGGAACGGCTGGCCCTGCCCGACCTGCTCGAAGGAGACCCGGGCGTTCCACGGCGTGTGCTTCTCGACGTGCGCGAACAGCAGCTTGGTCGCCTCGGCGGCGTCCACCCCCGGCGGCACCCGCAGGCTGATCTGGGCCCGCGCGCTCGCCGGGATCGACGGGGTCGCGCCCGCCACCGGGTGGCAGTCGATGCCGATCACGGTCACGGCCGGACGCGCCCAGATGCGGTCCGCGACCGTACCGGTGCCGGGCAGCGCCACCCCGTCCAGGACCTTGGCGTCCTTGCGGAACTCCTCCTCCGGGTACTGCAGCCCCTCCCACGCGGAGTCGGCGGCCAGCCCGTCGATCACCGTCTGGCCGTTCTCGTCGCGCAGCGAGTCCAGTACGCGGATCAGCGCCGCAAGGGCGTCCGGCGCGGCGCCGCCGAACTGGCCCGAGTGCAGGTTGCCTTCGAGCGTGTCCACGCGCACCCGGATCATCGTCATGCCGCGCAGGGTCGCGGTGACCGTCGGCAGACCGACCCGGAAGTTGCCGGTGTCGCCGATGACGATGGCGTCGGAGGTCAGCAGCTCGGGGTGGGCCTCGGCGTACCGCTCAAGACCGCCCGTGCCCTGCTCCTCCGAGCCCTCCACGATCACCTTCACGGAGACCGGGACGCCGCCGTTGGCCTTGAGGGCGCGCAGCGCGAGCAGGTGCATGATGAACCCGCCCTTGCAGTCGGCGGCCCCGCGTCCGTACCAGCGCCCGTCGCGCTCGGTCAGCTCGAACGGCGGGCTCAGCCACGCCGACTCGTCCAGCATCGGCTGTACGTCGTAGTGCGCGTACAGCAGCACCGTCGGCGCACCGGCCGGGCCGGGCAGGAACCCGTAGACCGACTGCGAGCCGTCGGGGGTGTCCAGCAGGGCCACGTCCTGGAAGCCCTCGTCGCGCAGCGCCCCGGCCACCCACGCGGCAGCCGCCTCGCACTCGCTCCTCGGCGCCACCGCCTCGTCCGCCACCGAATGGAACGCCACCAGTTCGGTGAGCTCCGCCTGGGCGCGGGGCATCAGAGAGGCGACGGTCTCGGCGATCGGATTCGCGGTCATGGGCACGCTCCTCGTGGGTGCGACGTTGAGGTACACGTACGGACACGCGGGTGCACGCGTTCGTACGGCGAAGGTACGGCCGATCCTCCCACACGGCGGGTCGGACCTACCGCGCCGTAGGATGCGGTCGTCAGCTGGACCATGGGTCGGATCAGGAGCAGAAGCACATCGTGAGCAGCGAGAACGCAGATGCCGGGACGCAGCACGACGAGCCGGTGGACTCGTCCGTGTGGGATGTCGTCGTGGTCGGCGCCGGACCCGCGGGGGCCTCGGCGGCCTACGCGGCGGCGGTCGCGGGCCGGCGGGTGCTCCTCCTGGAGAAAGCGGAGCTGCCCCGCTACAAGACGTGCGGCGGCGGCATCATCGGTCCTTCGCGGGACGCCCTGCCGCCCGGGTTCGAACTGCCCCTGAAGGAGCGGGTGCACGCGGTCACCTTCTCGCTCAACGGCAGGCTCACCCGCACCCGGCGCTCCAAGCAGATGCTGTTCGGGCTGATCAACCGGCCCGAGTTCGACGCCGGACTGGTCGAGGCCGCCCAGAAGGCGGGTGCCGAACTGCGCACCGGCGTGACCGTCCAGCGCGTGGAGCAGCACGGCTCGGCGGTGCCCGACCGGCGTACGGTCGCGGTCGTCCTGGTCGGTGGCGAGACCGTCCTCGCGCGCGCGGTCGTGGGCGCGGACGGCAGCGCCAGCCGCATAGGAGCCCATGTCGGGGTCAAGCTCGACCAGGTGGACCTCGGTCTGGAGGCCGAGATCCCGGTGCCCGCGACGGTCGCGGAGGACTGGGCGGGCCGGGTGCTGATCGACTGGGGCCCGATGCCGGGGAGTTACGGCTGGGTCTTCCCCAAGGGCGACACGCTCACCGTGGGCGTGATCTCGGCCCGGGGCGAGGGCGCCGGCACCAAGCGGTACCTGGAGGACTTCATCGGGCGGCTCGGCCTCGCCGGGTTCGAGCCCGCGATCTCCTCCGGGCATCTGACCCGCTGCCGCAGCGACGACTCGCCGCTCTCGCGCGGCCGGGTCCTGGTGTGCGGGGACGCGGCGGGCCTGCTGGAGCCGTGGACCCGCGAGGGCATCTCGTTCGCGCTGCGCTCCGGGCGGCTCGCCGGTGAGTGGGCGGTGCGGATCGCGGAGTCGCAGGACGCGGTGGACGCGCGGCGCCAGGCGCTGAACTACGCGTTCGCCATCAAGGCGGGCCTCGGTGTGGAGATGGGCGTCGGCCGCCGGATGCTGACGCTGTTCGAGAAGCGTCCGACGATGCTGCACGCGGCGATCACCGGCTTCCGCCCGGCCTGGAAGGCGTTCGCGGACATCACCCGGGGCTCCACGACGCTGGCCGGCCTGGTGCGCTCGCACCCGCTGGCCCGTCGCGCGCTGGACATGGTGGACCGGCGCGAGGCGTAGTCCCCGGCGGCGATGAGGGGCGGCTGCGGCGCCGGCCGGTCACGACCCGGCCGGCCTCGTGGGCGTACCCGGGGACGTCGACCGGGCCGCCCACCGGCGGGCCCTGCTCCGGAACGTCGACCGACGGGCCCCGCACCTGGACGTCGGTCGGCGGGCCCCGCTCCTGGACGTCGACCGGTGGGCTGCCACCCTGGACGTCGACCGGCGGGCCTCACCCCGGGACGTCCACCGGTGAGCTCCGCCTCTGGACGGCCGTCAGCGGTCCTCACCCCTGGACCGTGATGCGGAAGACCGGGTGGTCGGGCGCGGCGGCGATCAGCTCCTCGTCGCTGGACTTCGCGGTGACGCCCTGGAAGTACTGGTTGACCTCCCAGCCCCAGCGCTCCAGATAGGTGCGCAGGACCGCCGTCTTCTCGGCGTCACCGACCTCGACGGCGGTGAAGGTGCGCAGCTTGCGGCCGACCCGCAGCTCGCCGCCGCCCGCGACCCGCATGTTCCGCACCCACTGGGAGTGGCCGCGCGCCGAGACGAGGTACTGCGCGCCCTCGTAGGCGTGCGGGTTCACCGGGATCCGCTGCATCTGGCCGCTCTTGCGGCCCCGCACGGACATCTCGGCGGTGCCGGCCAGGCTCAGGCCGTGCCGGGCGAGCCAGCCGATGGCGCTGTTCATCCGCGTGGTGAAGCTGCTGGCCTTCAGGTAGTACGGCTGCGTCGTCATCGGAGACCCCTCTTGTTCCGGCTCGGCCGGGCGTTCCGGCCCGGCTTGCTTCGGCTTTGAGAGCACTGCTCTCGCTTGAGATCAGTGTGCACGGGACGGGTGCTCCAAAGCAAGAGCAGTGCTCTCTAATTTTATGGGCGCTCGCTGGCCGGATCAGTGATCTCGTTTTAGGGCACCGCTCTCAGAGGTGACAGAATGTCCCCATGAGCACCGTTCAGGGCGCCCGAGCCCGCGCGCGTACCGAGATCACCGCTGCCATCAAGGACGAGGCCAGGAAGCAGCTCGCCGCCGAGGGCGCGGCGAAGCTGTCGCTGCGCGCCGTCGCCCGCGAGGTCGGCATGGTCTCCTCCGCCCTCTACCGCTACTTCCCCAGCCGCGACGACCTGCTGACCGCGCTGATCGTCGACGCGTACGACGCCGTGGGCGAGGCCGCCGCCCGCGCCCGCGCCGAGGCCGATCCGGGCGCCGCCCCCGCCGAACGCTGGGTCGCGGTGTGCCGGGCCGTCCGCGCCTGGGCGCTGGCGCACCCGCACGAGTACGCGCTGATCTACGGCTCGCCCGTACCCGGCTACACCGCGCCCCAGGCCACCGTCGGTCCGGCGTCCCGGGTCGGCCTCGTGCTCATCGGGATCGCCCGCGAGGCCCACGAGGGGCGCGGCCTTGCCGTGCCCCGGCTCGCCCCGGAGCTGCGCCCGGAGGCGGAGCGGATGGCCGCCGAGCTGATGCCCGAGCTGCCCCCGGCGACCGCCGCCGCGCTGGTGGCCGCCTGGGCGCAGCTGTTCGGGCTGGTGTCCTTCGAGGTGTTCGGCCAGTTCCACCGCGTCGTCGAGGACCGGGACGCCTTCTTCGCGCACGCGGCGGCCGGGCTGGCGGCGGGCGTCGGGCTGGTACTCCCCGGGGAGTAGCCGCCACCACCCCGTCCGGCTGACGCCGGGGGCCGTGCCCGGGGCTAGCGTGGCCGGTATGGAAGAGCAGCAGCCGCCGCGCCCCGCCCGGTGCGGGCCACCGCCCTGGGCGCGCCCGGCGCGGCCGAGGTCGCCCTGGCAGCGCTGGTGGGGGAGCGGCGGCGCGGTGGGCACGGACGCCCGGGGCCGTTCGCGGCTGCCGTGGCCGTCGACCGCGGTGCTGACCGCGATCGTCCTCGCCGGTTCCCACTACGCCGCGCACAACCAGACCGGCCGCGCCGCGCTCGACGCGTTCGCCCGGGTGCTGGTGGCCGCCGCCTGCGCGGTGCTGCTGCTGCGCCACCGCCACCCCGTCCTCGCCGTGTTCGGCTCGGCGGGCGCGGTCATGGTCTATCTGGGCGCCGGATATCCCTACGGCCCGGTCTTCGCCGCGGTGGCCGTCGGCTGTTTCGCGGCGATCGCCGCCGGGCACCGCAGGGCCGCCTGGGCCGCGGTCGGGATGCTCTGGCTCGGCCACGTCCTGATCGCCCACTGGCTCTACCGCTGGCTGCCGCCGGGCGGCGACCGCCCCGCGCCCTGGGGGCAGGAACTGGCCGTCGCCGCCTGGGTGCTGGCGATCGTGGCGATCGCCGAGCTCACCCGCGTACGCCGGGAGCAGTGGGCCCGGGCCGGGGCCGAGCGGGCCGCCGCCGACCGGCGCCGCGCCGACGAGGAGCGGCTGCGGATCGCCCGCGAGCTGCACGACGTGCTCGCCCACAGCATCTCCGTCATCAACGTCCAGGCGGGCGTGGGCCTGGCGCTGCTCGACTCCGACCCGGAGCAGGCGCGCACCGCGCTGACCACCATCAAGTCGGCCAGCAAGGAGGCGCTCGGCGAGGTGCGCCAGGTCCTGGACACGCTGCGCGCCCCGGGAGACGCGCCCCGCTCGCCCGCCCCCGGCCTCGACCGGCTCCCCGAGCTCGTCGAGCAGGCGGGCGCGGCCGGGCTCACCGTGCGGACGGGGACGTCCGGCGCGCCGCGGGCGCTGCCGCCCGGCGCGGACCTGGCGGCCTTCCGCATCGTCCAGGAGGCGCTGACCAATGTGGTCCGCCACTCCGGTTCGCGCACCGCCCGGGTCGAGCTGCGCTACGCACCCGGCGCCCTGGAGCTGCGGGTCGACGACGACGGCCCGGCCGCGCCCCGCGAGGCGGGCGGCGGCGGCAACGGCCTGATCGGCATGCGGGAGCGGGCCGCGGCCCTCGGCGGCACGATCGAGGCGGGCCCGCGCCCGGACGGCGGGTTCCGGGTGGTGGCGCGGCTGCCGCTCGGGCGGGCCGGCGCCGGGTCCGGGCCGTCTAGCCTGGGCCCATGGACGTGACGCCCCCCGACCGGCCGCCGGTGTCCCCGGTGCGGGTCCTCCTCGCCGACGACCAGTCCCTGGTGCGCGCCGGGTTCCGGGCGCTGCTCGACGCCCAGCCGGACATCGCGGTGGTGGGGGAGGCCGCCGACGGGGAGGAGGCGGTGCGCCTGGTGCGGGAGCTCCGGCCGGACGTGGTGCTGATGGACATCCGCATGCCCCGGCTGGACGGTCTGGCGGCCACCCGGCTGATCACCGGTGAGAGCGGCCCGGACGGGGTGCGGGTGGTCATGCTCACCACGTTCGAGCTCGACGAGTACGTCTTCGAGGCGATCCGCGCCGGGGCCTCCGGATTCCTGGTCAAGGACACCGAGCCGGAGGAGCTGCTGCGGGCGGTACGGGCGGTGGTGGAGGGGGACGCGCTGCTGTCGCCGGGGGTGACGCGGCGGCTGATCGCGGAGTTCGCGGCGCGCTCGCGCGAACCGGCGGCCGTCGAGGGGCTCGGCGGCCTGACCGAACGGGAGCGGGAGGTGATGGCACTGGTCGGGCTCGGCCTCTCCAACGAGGAGATCGCGCACCGGCTGGTGGTCAGCCCGCTCACCGCGAAGACGCACGTGAGCCGCACCATGGTGAAGCTGGGCGCCCGCGACCGGGCCCAACTGGTCGTCCTGGCCTATGAGTCGGGCCTGGTGCGGCCCGGCTGGCTCGGCTGACGCCGGTCGCCGTCGTCCGCGTACGAGAAGCGCCACAGGACCTGTGAGGCGCGGCCGACGAAGGCGAGGACCGCGGCTGCGGCCCCGGCCAGCAGGAGCAGGCCGCGGGCGGGATGGTCGGGCCGGAAGACGAGGACGGGTGCGGCGAGCGCGCCGAAGGCGAGCGCCGCCGCCAGGGTGGCGGTCACCACCGCGTACATGATCTCGACGGTGGCGGCGTCGCGTTCGGCCTGGCTGCGGTTGCCCATGGGAGCAGTCTCCGCGCGGGCGTGGCCGACGGGCAAGGAGCGCCCGTCGGCCACGCCGTCCGCCGGGGACGTGTCAGTCGCGTGCGGCGGCCGTCGCGGGCTCCGGGGCGGTGGCCGCCCCCGGGGCCGTGCCCGCGACGACCAGCGACGGCCGCTCGTGCCGGGTGCGCAGCCCGGTGAGGGTGATCAGCAGTCCGGCGAGCGCGATGCCGGTCACCACCAGCAGGCCCGGCCGGTAGCTGTCCAGGAGCTCCTGCGGGGAGTCGCCCCGGTCGCCCGCGGTGATCACGGCCGTGACCACCGCGAGGAAGATCGCTCCACCGACCTGGATGGAGGTGTTGAGCAGGCCGGAGACCATGCCCTGCTCGCTGTCGTCCACGCCGTTGGTGGCCTGGATGTTGAGCGAGGGGAAGACCAGCGCGCAGGCCGCGCCGAGCAGCAGCATCGAGGGCAGGATCACCACGGCGTACTGCGGGTCGAGGTCGATCCGCAGGAAGAGGGCGTACGCCGCGACCAGGGCCGAGAAGCCCACCGCGATGACGCGCGGGGTGCCGAAGCGGTCCACCACCGAGCCGATCTTCGTGGAGGAGAGCGCCACGAGCACACCGGCGGGCAGGAAGGCCAGCGCGGTCTGGAGCGCGGTCCACTGGAGGACCGACTGCATGTACTGGGTGACCATGAACTGGAATCCGACGTACGAGCCGAAGAAGGCCGCCGCGCCCAGCTGGGTGCGCACCTGGGCGCCGGAGCGGAGCACCCCGAGCCGGATCAGCGGGCTGGCCGTGCGCCGCTCGATGGTGACGAAGAGGACGAGCAGTACGGCGACGGCGAGGAAGGACAGCAGCGTACGGGCCGAGAGCCAGCCGGCCTCGGGGGCCTGGACGACGGTGTAGACGAGCAGCAGCATCGCGCCGGTGCCGGTGATGGCGCCGGGGATGTCGTAGTGGCGGCTGCCCTCGTCGCGCGGGCTCTTCGGGATCAGCTTGAGGCCCACGACCAGCGCGATCACCGCGACCGGCGCGGGGAGCAGCATGGTCCAGCGCCAGCTGAGCTCGGTGAGCAGCCCGGACAGGACCAGTCCCATGGAGAAGCCGGTGGCGGCGCAGGTGGTGTAGATGGAGAGCGCCCGGTTGCGCTGCGGGCCCTCCTTGAACGTCGTGGTGATGATCGAGAGTCCGGCGGGCGCGGTGAAGGCCGCGCTCAGGCCCTTGATGAAGCGGCTGGCGATGAGCAGCGGGCCGGAGTCGACGAGTCCGCCGAGCAGCGAGGCGAGGGCGAAGACCGCCAGGGCGATCAGGAACACCTGGCGGCGGCCCATCAGGTCGGCCGCGCGTCCGCCGAGCAGCAGCAGACCGCCGTATCCGAGGATGTAGCCGCTGACGATCCACTGGAGCGTCGAGGTGGTGAGGTCCAGATCGGTGGCGATCGAGGGCAGGGCGACGCCGACCATGGAGACGTCGAGGGCGTCGAGGAACATCGCGGCGCAGAGCACCAGCAGGGTGCCCCAGAGCCTGGGGCTCCAACGCTCTTGGCTGGTGGGGACGTTGAGCGGAGAGGTCATGCGGAGCAGACTACATGCACATGCATCCAGTGCAAGTGCATTTAATTACGGTGCAACAAAGTGTGACTTCTCTGCTAACGTGCGGCCATGGCGGCCAAGAAGTCCGAGCGCGTGCTCGTGGACGAGTGGCGCGGCATCCTCGCGGTGCACGCGCGCACGACGTGCGAGCTCGATCGCGAGCTGCACCAGTACGGGATCGGGGCGAGCGACTTCGAGGTGCTCGACGTCCTCGCCGAGGGGCGCGCGGAGGACGGCGGTCCCGGCTTCCGCGTCCAGGACCTCGCCTCGCGCGTCCACCTCAGTCAGAGCGCCCTCTCCCGCCTGATCGGCAGGCTGGAGAAGGAGGACCTGGTCGTGCGCGGAATGTGCAGCGAGGACCGGCGGGGCGTCCGGGTGGCGATCACCGACAAGGGCCGGGCCCGCCATGCCGAGGTGCGACCGCTGCAACGCGCGGTGCTCGCCCGGATGCTGGCGGACCGGGCCTGGGGATCGTCTGCGGACCGGCCCTAGGGTTGGCCCGCGGACCGGCCTCCAGGGCCCGTCCTACGTGTCCCGCCGGGGTCGGCGTGCCCGGGACGCTCGCGTGCCGTACGGCCGGAGCGCCCCGCCCCGATCCGGTGCGAATCGTCGGACAAGCCCTGGTGGAACGGCGGGAATCAGCCCCAGGTGATGGCCGAGTTCGTCCGCCACAGTTCGGCGAGCGACGCGTCGCCCGCAAGGGCAACGGACGAGAGCGGCGCACGGTTCCACAGCGCCAGATACAGCTCGTGCGCGGCCCCGGTCAGCTCGCAGTCGGCGGGCCCGTCGTCGTCCCGTACGGTGCGCGGCACCCCGTCCGACAGGTGCACGGTCCACACCGCCCCGCTGTCCGTCGCCCGCAGCCGCAGGGTGCGAGGCGTACGGGTGCGCACCCGGCTCTTCTCCCGGGCGTGGAAGGAGCGCAGCAGCTCGTCGACGCCGTCCACGGCGAACCCGGCCTCGGGCGCGGTTACCGGTCCGCCCAGGGCCGACTCGGCGTCCACCCGGTGCACGGTCGTCTCGTGCGCCTGGCGGCGGGCCCAGAACGCCAGGGGCGAGGGCGCGGGCAGGAAGTGCCAGCACGCCAGGTCCTCGGGCGCCTCGCGCAGCGCGGTCACCAGCGCGGAGTGGCCCGCGCGGAACCAGTCGAGCAGCTCGGCGCCGTCGAGGCCGGGCTCCTCGGCGGGCGGCCGGAAGCCGGTGAGCTTCTCGGCGGCGAAGCCCGTGGCCCAGCGGTGCACGGTCCCGGTGTGCCGCAGCAGGTCCCGCACCCGCCAGTCGGGGCAGGTCGGCACGGGTGCGTCGGGACCCGCCGAGGCGGCTGCCCCGGCGAGCAACCGGCCCTCGCGGTCAAGGGTGTTGATGAGTTCGGCGGTGTCCATGTCGGGATTCTGCCAGGACGTGCGGAGGGGCGGCGCGGCGGGCACTTCCCATGCCCGGGAATGCCGTCCGGCCCATGCCCGGGAACGCCGCCCGGCCCATGCCCGGGAATGCCGTCCCGCTCCGCCCCGCCGCGCCGTCGGTCGCGTCGCGCCGCCGCCCGCGCGTCACCGCCGTCCGTGCCCCCGCACCGCCGCCGGGTGCCGTGCCCTCACACCCCGGCGGTCGCGTGCCTCGACCCGTACGCGATCAGGGCCGCCGCCGTCGAGAGCGCGGCGACCGTGGTCAGGGCCACCGGGAGCGAGGACCACTGGGCCAGGAAGCCGATGGCGGGCGGGCCGAGGAGCATGCCGCCGTAGCCGAGCGTCGACGCGGTGGCCACCCCGCCCGGTCCGGCCAGCGCGCCCGCGCGGGCCACCGCCACCGGGAAGATGTTGGCGAGCCCCAGACCCATCACCGCGAAACCGGCGAGCGCGAGCCACACCGTCGGGGCGAGCGCGCCCAGCAGCATTCCGGCGGCGGCCGTGGTGCCGCCCGCGACCAGGGTGCGGGTCTGGCCGAGGCGTTCGAGCAGGGCGGTGCCGCTGAGCCGCCCGGCCGTCATGGCGAGGGCGAACAGCGAGTAGCCGATGGCCGCGACCCCGGGCGCCGCGTCCAGGTCCTGCTCCAGGTGGAGCGCGCCCCAGTCCGCCATCGCGCCCTCCCCGTAAGCCGTGCACAGCGCGATCACGCCGAACAGCAGCACCAGACGGCGGGACCGGCCGTCGGGGCGCCGGCCCCGGGCGTGCGGGGTGGCGCCGTGCGCGGGGGCCGGGCGGCTCAGCAGGACCGGCCCGGCGAGCGCGGTCACCAGCAGGCCGAAACCGGTCAGTGCCAGCAGGTGGACGGTGGGGGACAGGCTGCCCGCGACCAGGGCGCCGACGCCCGCGCCGAGCATGCCGCCGAGGCTGAACGCGGCATGGAAGCCGGGCATCACGGGACGCCGCAGGGCGGCCACCAGATCGACGGCGGCGCTGTTCATCGCCACGTTGATCCCGCCGTACGCGGCGCCGAACAGCAGCAGGACCGCGCCGAGCGCGAGCGCCGAGTGGGTGAGCGGCGGCAGGGCGATCGTCAGCGCCATCAGCGCGGCGCAGACGACGGTCAGCGGATGGCTGCCGAACCGGTCGCAGAGCCGCCCGGTGAACACCATGGTCACCACCGCGCCGGCCGAGACGCCGAGCAGCGCGAGGCCGAGGTCGCCGGCCGAGGCGCCGGTCTGGTGCTTGATGGCCGGGATGCGGACCACCCAGCCGGCGAAGAGGAATCCGTCGAGGGCGAAGAACACGGTCAAGGCGGTGCGGAGGCGGAGCAAGGAGGGTGCGGCGATGTGCGCGCCAGGTCCCCCCGGGACGGCCGTCCGGACTTTGTTTAGTAGCGGCACAAAGTCAGGATAGAGGGATCCGTTCCGTATCGACAACCCGCCGGGGTGGCCGTCGCCCCGCCCCGCCGGGGCGGCCGTCCGGCAGCCGCGGGCCGCCCGGCACGCACTCGTGCGCCGGGGCCGGTGCGGGCCCCGGTGTGAGCGGGGCGACTGCCGGTGCGACCGGCGGAGGGGCGGCCTCCGTCCTGGATCATGGGAGACTCGCCCCCATGAACGGCAAGGCGACGCACACCAAACCACGGTTGGACAGGGGCCGTGGCGCACTCGGGCCCGCGCTCGAACTGGTCCACACCGGCCGCGCGCCCACCCGCGCCGTCCTCACCGCCGAACTGGGCGTCACCCGGGCCACGGCCGGAGCCGTCGCCGCCGAACTCGAAGCGCTCGGCCTCATCCAGGTCGACTCCCGGCCCGGCGCCGCCGCCGGATCCCAGGGCCGCCCCTCCCACCGGCTCGCGGTCAACGACTCCGGCCCCGTCGCCCTGGCCGCCCAGGTGCACGCCGACGGCTTCCGCGCCGCGCTCGTCGGCCTCGGCGGCCGGACCGTCGCCACCGCGCCCGGCTGCGTCACCGTCTCGGCCGACCCGGCGCAGGTGCTCGGCGAGGTCGTGGACGCGGGCGCCCAGCTGCTGCGGGAGACCGGGCTGCGCTGCGTGGGCGCCGGGCTCGCCGTGCCCTCGGCCGTCGCCGAGCCCGACGGCACCGCCCTCAACCCGCTCCACCTGGCCTGGCCCGCGGGCGCCCCGGTCCGGGAGATCTTCGCCGAACGGGTACGGGCGGCCGGCATCGAAGGACCCGCCTTCACCGGCAACGACGTGAACCTCGCCGCCCTCGCCGAGCACCGCCACGGCGCCGGGCGCGGCGCCCAGCACCTGCTCTGCGTGGCCACCGGACACCGGGGCGTCGGCGGGGCGCTCGTCCTCGACGGCCGTCTGCACACCGGGAGTTCGGGCCTGGCCCTGGAGGTCGGCCACCTCACCGTGAACCCGGAGGGCCGCCCCTGCTACTGCGGCGGCCGGGGCTGCCTCGACGTCGAGACCGACCCGCTCGCCTTCCTGTCGACGGCCGGGCGCGACCCCGGCCCCGAGGTGTCGCTCCTCGCGCAGTCCCGGGAGCTGCTGCGCACGGAGTACGACGACGTGGCGGTCCGCACCGCGGCCGAGGAGCTGATCGACCGCCTCGGCCTCGGGCTCGCCGGACTCGTCAACATCCTCAACCCCGACCGGATCGTCCTCGGCGGCCTGCACAAGGCGCTCCTGGAGGCCGACCCCGACCGGCTGCGGGCCGTCGTCGCCGACCGCAGTCTGTGGGGCCGCAGCGGCGGCGTACCCATCCTGGCCTGCTCGCTCGACCACAACAGCCTGGTCGGCGCCGCCGAGCTGGCCTGGCAGCCGGTGCTCGACGACCCGTTGGGGGCGCTCGGCTAGGGCGCGCCCTTCGGATCCTGTCGGCCGCGGCCCGGCTGAGATCCGAAAGGGACACGCCCCGGGGGTGTGCCGCGAGCGCCCGGGGCCGGTCCCGCGCCGCCGGGGCGGGACCGGCGGGCGCTACCGCCGCAGGGCGAACGCGCCCGGCGGGTTCGCGACCAGGATCCGCTCCACCAGCTCCCGCCCCAGGGCGAGTTCCAGCCTCGGCCGCACCCGGCGCAGCAGATGGGGCATGCCGGGCGTGTCCGGAGTCACCGTGTCGCCGCCGAGCAGCAGCTGGTCCGCGAACCCCGCGTCGGCCAGCGCCCCGAGCGCGTCCGGCATCCGCCAGTCCGTGGCGTGGTTGGCGCGGGACGGCCCGTCGAACGCCAAGTACGCGCCCGCCGAGGCGAGTTGGTGGTGCACGGTGAAGTCCGGCGAGCGGTTGAGATGGCCCAGCACCACACGGTCCGGTGCCACCCCCGCCTCCCCGCAGAGCAGTTCGAGTACGTCCAGGGCGCCCGTCCCGAGCTCCAGGTGGACCGCGATGGCGGCGCCGGTGCGGTGATGGGCCTCGGCGGCGGCGCGCAGGGTGAGCCGGGCGTGCGCGTCGAGCCCGTGGAAACCGCCCGCCACCTTGATCAGCCCGGCCCGCACCGCCCCCTCGGTCCCCGTCACGCCCTCGGTGATCTCCCGCACGAACAGCTCGGCGAGCGAGTCCCGTACGGAGTCGAGCAGTTCGGGCGGGTAGTGGGCGGCCTGGTGCAGCCCGGTGGCGGCGACGACCTGGACGCCCGACCGCCGCGAGAGCCCGGGCAGCAGATCCGCCCGGCGGCCCATCCCGTACGGGGTCCACTGGACCACCGTCCCGCCGCCCAGCTCGTGGAAGGCGGCGAGCCGCGCCCCCGCGTCCTCGGCGTCGGCGACCTCCTGGCCGGGCAGCAGCGGGCTCCGGATGAACAGGTGGTCGTGCGCGTCCACCACACCGAGGCGGTCGGCGGGGACGTCGCCGTTCACGGTACGCACGACGGCGTTGTCCGGCGACGCGCTCACCAGTGCCTCCCCCGGGTGAGCGCGGCACGCTCGGGCGCCGACAGATGGAGCACCTGGAACCGGTCGCCCGGGGCGCGCGGATCCGGCCGCTCCCACAGGGTGAGGTCCACCAGCTCCCAGTGGCGCGGGTCGACCGCCAGGGCGCGCAGTACCGCGCCCGGGGCGGGGGCGCGCTCCAGCCGCTCGGCGACGAAGTCGGCGGGCCGCACCCCGGCGGGCACCGGCACGCGCTCGCGCGTCGCCGCGGTCGGAGCGCCCCCGGCCGGCCCCTCCTCGTACGCGAGGCCCATCCAGTGCTGGACCTCCGGGCGGCCGAAGTCGTCCACGATTCCCTGGAAACCGGGGCCCCAGAGAAAGGAGTTCATGCCCTCGGGGGTGTTCCACAGGTAGAACGGGGCGTAGGCGTTGACCGGTGAGTCCGCGCCGCGTTCGCGGATCAGATACGCCTTGAGGCCGAGGCCGGGGAAGTCGTCGAGCAGCCGGCCCCGGGTGGCGACACGGGTGCGGATGATGTCCATGTCGTAGTCGGCGGGCAGGGTGATCTCGTACTGGAGGGCGTGCACGGCGTACTCCTCAGACGGTGGCGGACGGGTACTCGTCGGCGTCGACATGGCGCTCCCAGTGGACGGCGCAGCCGTCCGCCGCCGCCTCCACGACCGCGAGGTGCGTCATGAACGTGCGTGGCCCGGCGCCGTGCCAGTGCCATTCGTCCGGCTCGATCCAGACGGTGTCGCCCGCCCGGATCGGCTCGACCGGGCCGCCCCGCCGCTGCACCAGGCCCTCGCCCTCGGTGACATGGAGGACCTGCCCGTGCGGGTGGCGGTGCCAGGCGGTGTGGGCGCCCGGGGTGAAGTGGACGTTGACCATCCGCAGCCGGGACGGGGCCGGGGGAGTGGCGATCTCGTCGAGCCAGACGGTCCCGGTGAAGTGCTCGGCCGGGCCGCGCACGGTCTCGGGGCGCTGACGGGTGAGGTGCATGGGAAGGCCGGTCCTTTGCTGGGTGGGGAGGGGGCTGAGGTGCGGGTGTGAGGTGAGGGTGGGGCTCGCGGGCGGCGGCGAGGCTTGGGCCTGGGGGCTCCGGGGCCCGTGCCTCTGGGGCCTGGGGCTCCGGGTGAGAGCGCGCGCCCGCGCGTGCGCGGCGGTGCGAGCCGGGCGCGCGGTGTGACACTGTCGGCCGCGCCCGCGTGCGTCAGTCCGTGCCGCGCGGCGCCAGCAGTGCGAGCAGCCCGTGGGCGCCCGCTTCGAACGCCGCGGGGGAGCCCGACGCCCGAGCCAGGACGTACCCGCCCTGGACCGTCGCCACCACGGCCGCCGCGATCTCCTCGGGGACAAGACCGGGCGTGAACTCGCCCGCGTCCAGCCCCTCTTGGACGACCTCCGCCAGCCGCCCGCGCAGCCAGTCGATCGTCTCGGTGACGGGCGCGCGCAGCTCGTCGCTGGCGATGATGTCCGGGTCCATGGTGAGCCGCCCGACGGGGCAGCCGCGCAGTACGTCGCGCTCGCGCAGCAGATAGCCACGCAGCCGCTCGTACGCGGTTCCCCCGCCGCCGAAGGACGCCTCGGCGGCGGCGCGCAGCTCCTCGGCGGTGCGCCGGATCGCGGCGAGCGCCAGATCGGGCTTGCCGGTGAAGTGGTGGTACATGCTGCCCTGGCCCGCGCCCGCCTGCTGCTGGATCGCCTTGGGGCTGGTGCCGACGTAACCCCGCTCCCACAGCAGCTCGCGGGTGGCCTCGATCAGACGCTCGGAGGTGCTCATGACGCCACTGTACATACCAGTAGGTACAGAATCCAGAGCAGCCGTGGAATCCCCGTCTACTCCCGGGGAGGTACGCCAAGTACCGCTGGCCGTACGACGCCCCGGACCGCCCTCCGGCGAGAGCCTCGGAAGCAAGACGAGGTCCCCACCGAGGAGCTGAACATCATGAACACACTGGCCTATGACGGACCCGGGCCCTGGATCCTGTTCGTCCCGGTGATCTGGGCGGCCGTGGTCCTCACGGTCGTGACCCTGCTGCGGCGCACGGTGTGGCGCGGCCGGCGCGGCCCCTGGGGCCCGCCGCTCGCGGACCGCTTCGCCGGCGCCCGCCCCGCGCTCGGTGAACGCTCGCCGATCGCCGTGCTCGGCCGCCGCTTCGCGGCCGGGGAGATCGACGAGGAGGAGTACTGGCGCCGACTCTCCGTCCTGGACGAGGAGTTCGGCGGCCGTCCCAAGGGCGAAGCGGTCTGACGGCGGACGGCAGATGACAGACGACAGACGGCGGACGGCAGATGACGGGTGACAGACGGCAGACGGCAGACGGCGGACGGCAGATGACGGGTGACAGGTGGC
Source organism: Streptomyces sp. cg36 (assembly GCF_041080675.1). Classification (NCBI taxonomy): domain Bacteria; kingdom Bacillati; phylum Actinomycetota; class Actinomycetes; order Kitasatosporales; family Streptomycetaceae; genus Streptomyces; species Streptomyces cyclosori. The sequence continues at coordinate 6,949,718 of NZ_CP163520.1, forward strand.
AGCTGACAGGTGGTAGCTGACGGCTGACAGATGTCAGGTGACAGATGTCAGGTGACAGATGTCGGATAACAGATGCCGGACGTCAGATGCCGGACGTCAGATGGCAGGTGCCGGCTGTCAGGCGACAGACAGCGGGTGTCCGATGCCGCAAGGCGCACGCGACCGTCCGGTCAGCTTGCCACGGGCGACCGGGCGGCGGTGCGCGGATGGGCCGCGCGGCCGTCGGTGCGTACGAGGGCAGGCCGTTTGCGCAGACAGGGCCCGCTCGGCTGGGCCGCGGCGGCCTTCGTCCCGTACGCGGGACGGGCCGGCGCGGCGGCGGAGGAGGGCTTCGCGGGGAGCGTGAACCAGACGGTCTTGCCCGCGTCGCCCTCCGGCCGCACGCCCCAGCTCTCGCTGACGGCCGCGATCATCGCGAGCCCGCGGCCGTTGGTGGCGAAGGGGTCGGCGCTGCGCACGGTGGGCATCCGCGGGTCGTGGTCGTGCACGGACACCGTGAGGTGGTCGCGCAGCAGCTCGATCTCCACCGTGCAGATCTTGTCCGGCTGGGCGTGCCGGTGGACGTTGGTCAGCAGCTCGGTGACGCCGAGCGCCGCTTCCTCTATCAGAGGATCGAGATGCCAGTAACGCAACTGTGCTGAAACGATTCTGCGGACCTGCCCGATCCGCGACGGCAGGGCTTGGAGCTCCACCGTGCAATGCCTGCTCGACTGGCTGATCACGGCTGCGACTCCCCGATTGAGGTCCGGAAGAAGCTTTCTGGTCCGGCGGGCTGGATCGCAGCGTGACCGCCGGTGAACCCTGAGTGATGTGAGACCAGGGTGGCGCAGGGGGCGACGCTCCGCAACTCGCGCCCGGCGGCTGCTCAGCCGCGCGGTTCGCGTCCCGGCCGCACCGCTTGCAGGAAGCGCTGCGCCAGTTCCGCGCCGCGCGACCGGCCGCCGGGCTGCCCCATGGTCAGCCGGTAGCGGTGGCCGTTGAGCGTGGCCACCGTCCGGTCGGCCTTGGCGGCCCACGGCAGCCAGGGCTTGCCGGCGGTCACCGCGCGCAGCGGCGCGCTGTCGATCTCCCGCCCGTTGCTGGTGAGCAGGGCGAGCCGGCCGTCCTTGATCAGGACTTGGCCCGCCCTGGTCAGCGAACGCGTCCACCGGTCGATCCGTACGCCCCTGGCGCTGAACTCGGGCTCGCTCATGGCCGCGGTGCCCCCTTCGTACCGTTCCTGCTGGGCAGTCTGCACAACGACGGCCGTACGCACCAGGGCGCACGGAGGATCGGCTTTCACCCGCCGCCCTCCGCCGGTTCACCGGCGTCCCACAAGCCACCCCTATGGATCCCCAAAGGGAATGTTTGTGCAGGTCGGGGCGGTATTGTCAAGTGACCCAGCCGTGGTTTTCCAGCCGACTTGGAAGACGCGGGAGACCGAGGCACCGAGGAGTGGCAATGGAGACCATCGACGTGGACCGCAGCGACGCGGCCTACCGGGCGTGGCTCAAGGACGCCGTGCGCAAGGTCCAGGCCGACGCCAACCGCTCCGCCGACACGCACCTGCTGCGCTTCCCGCTGCCCGAGCGGTGGGGCATCGACCTCTACCTCAAGGACGAGTCCACCCACCCCACCGGCAGCCTGAAGCACCGGCTGGCCCGCTCGCTCTTCCTCTACGGGCTGTGCAACGGCTGGATCCGCCCCGGCAAGCCGGTCATCGAGGCGTCCAGCGGCTCGACCGCCGTGTCCGAGGCGTACTTCGCGGGTCTGGTCGGCGTGCCGTTCATCGCCGTCATGCCCCGCACCACCAGCGCCGAGAAGTGCCGGCTGATCGAATTCCACGGCGGCCAGTGCCACTTCGTGGACGACTCGCGCAAGATGTACGAGGAAGCGGCGGCGCTGGCGCTGGAGACCGGCGGCCACTACATGGACCAGTTCACGTATGCCGAGCGGGCCACCGACTGGCGCGGCAACAACAACATCGCGGAATCGATTTACCAGCAGCTGAAGCTGGAGCGGTACCCCGAGCCCGCGTGGATCGTCGCCACCGCCGGAACCGGCGGCACCTCGGCCACCATCGCGCGCTATGTGCACTACATGCAGTACGACACCCGCGTCTGCGTCCCGGACCCGGAGAACTCCTGCTTCTTCGACGGCTGGACCCGCGGCGACGCGCTGGCCTCCAGCGACTGCGGCTCGCGCATCGAGGGCATCGGCCGCCCCCGGATGGAGCCGAGCTTCCTGCCCGGCGCCATCGACCGCATGATGAAGGTCCCGGACGCGGCGAGCGTGGCCGCCGTGCGCGCCCTTGAGCAGGCCATCGGCCGCAAGGCGGGCGGCTCCACCGGCACCGGGCTGTGGTCCTCGCTGAAGATCGTCGCCGAGATGGTGGCCGCGGGCCGCACCGGCAGCGTCGTCACCCTGCTCTGCGACCCCGGCGACCGCTACCTCGACAAGTACTACTCCGACGCCTGGCTGGCCGAACAGGGCCTGGACATCGCGCCGTACACGGCCGCGATCGACACCTTCCTGGCCACCGGAGCCTGGCCGGAGTAGGCCGGACCCGGCGGGGTCACCGGTCGGTGGCGCGGCCGGAAACAGCCAGTCTCCGGTCGAGCGCGCCCACCGCGTCGCGGAACGCGCGCCCGAACCCCGGCCGCCCCAGCCGCAGCGCCAGCCGGAAGGGCGCCCCGCCCGCCGCCGCGAACGTCCACTGCACCCGGGTGCCCGTGGCGGTCGGGGTCAGCCGCCACTCCTCCAGGAGGGCGTGCGGGCCGGGGGCGTTGGTGACGTCGACCCGGTACGCGTAGCGCGCGTCCGGTTCGGCGGCCATCACCGTCTCCTCGAACCGGGTGCCGCCGCGCAGCCGTACCTCCCGGCCGCCCTCGGTCGCCCGCGCGCGGGTCACCGCGGTGAACCACTGCGGCCAGGCATCGGTCTCCACGGCCAGCGCCCGGTACACCGCGTCCGCCGGGGCGGACACTTCGGCGGCGAACACCAGGCGCAACGGGGCGGTCTCGACGAAGTCGAGCTCCACGGGACGGAGTCGGCGAACCATCGGGCCGCACCTCCAGCGGGTCGGGGTCGACGGGCACGAGCGGTCAACGCTGAGCCCGCACACCATAACTGGCTGTCCGTCAGATGTCTTCGGCGGGGGCTTCCGCGCCCTCGGCGCCCTCGTGCTCGCCCGCCACCAGCAGCCCCGGCAGATGCTCGGCCATCTCCTCGCGCGCCGCGTCCGAGAGCCCCGCGTCGGTCACCAGCGTGTGCACCTCGTCGAGCGAGGCGAAGGAACTCAGCCCCACCGTCCCCCACTTGGTGTGGTCCGCGACCACCACGACCCGCCGCGCCGAGCGCACGAACCGCCGGTTGGTCTCCGCCTCGGCCAGATTGGGCGTGGACAGCCCCGCCTCCACCGAGATGCCGTGCACCCCGAGGAAGAGCACGTCGAAGTGGAGCGAGCGGATCGCCTGGTCGGCGACCGGCCCCACCAGCGAGTCCGACGGCGTGCGCACTCCTCCGGTCAGCACCACGGTCGCGGCCCCCGGCCGGTTCCCGGCGCCGCCCGCCGCCCGCTGCGCCGCGTGGAACACATCGGCGACCCGCACCGAGTTGGTCACCACCGTCAGATCCGGCACGTCCAGCAGCCGGTGCGCCAGCGCGTACGTCGTGGTGCCGCCGGAGAGCGCGATGGCGCTGCCCGGCACGGCCATCGCGGCGGCGGCCCGCGCGATGTCCTCCTTGGCGTTCAGTTCGAGGCCCGACTTGGCCTCGAAGCCCGGCTCGTGCGTCGACGCCTCGACCACCGGCACCGCCCCGCCGTGCACCTTCTCGATCACGCCCTGCCGGGCCAGCGCGTCGAGATCGCGGCGCACCGTCATGTCCGAGACGTTCAGCTTGCGGGTGAGCTCGTTGACCCGGACACCGCCACGCCGTCTGACCTCGTCGAGGATCAGGGCGCGACGCTGCTCCGCGAGCAGATTCTGGTTGTCGCTCAACGCCGGGCCGGTCCTTCCGGGTAGCCGTGCACGCCTTCGTGCATCCGATTCGTACAGCCGAATCCTGTCACGGGGAGATTCCGTGAGGACACCGCACTCCCGCTTCCGGTCCGAGATCCTGAAGCCCGGCGGAACCGCCCGGCCCGCCCGGCCCCGATCCGCCCGCCCGCGACCGCCTCCGCGTCCCGCCGCCGATCCTCCCACCCCGAGAGCGAGTCACAGAAGTGTCCCGTGCCACACCGGCCGCCGACGACGAGGGCGGGCCCGCGCTTGAACTGCTCGTCCACGGCGTCGGCGGGGCCACCCCGCACTCCATGCTCGACGACCCCCGCACGGTCCGCGTCACCGGCGACGACACCGCCGCGATGTACCGGCGCGCCGAGGACGCCGACGCCGAGGACCACCCCGAGCGCTACCGCGACAAGCCGGTCCCCGAGGCGTACTGCTGGGCCAACCTCACCTCCGGCAACGGCGCCCGCGCCCTGTGGCTCCTGCTGCTGCCGTTCATGGTGGCCAACCTGGCGCACTGGATGCGCCCGCCCGCCCCGGACGAGGGGCGCGCGGTCCGGCTGTACGGCGTGCTGGTGCGGCTCGTGGCCCTCAGCCTGACCGTGCTGCTCGTCGCCGCCGCCTGCGAGGTCGCCCTCGACCTGGCCGCCTGGCAGTGCGCGGGCACGGCGGGCTGCGCCGACGGCAAGTCCTGGCTGGGCTTCCTCGCCCCGGGGCGGCACGGCTGGTGGAGCGCGCCCGGCCGCCGCCTGGCGCTCGCCGCACCGGCCCCCGCCGCCCTGACCGGACTGCTCTGGTACCTGTCGAACCGCACCTGGAGCGCCTATGAGTCGCAGCAGCCGCCCGGGACCGGAGCGGCCGTGGCCGAGGGACCGGGCGGACCGGCGCTCGGCCGCCCGGGGTTCTGGTACGGGCGGCGGCTGGTCGCCCGGCTGCGCGCGGCGCACACCGCCGCCGGGTTCCTCACCGTCGCCGCCGCCGTCACCGGGGCCGCCGCCCGCCACGACCGCGCCGGCGACAACGCGCTCCTCGACGCGGCGGGCCTGCTGCTGACCGCCGCCCTCGCGGTGGCGGCGGCCGTCGTGGTGGCCGTCGTGTGCGTCCGGGGCCGCAGCGAGTCGGAGCTCGACGAGCACCTCGACCGGGCCGTCGTCACCCGGCTGCCCGCCGCCGCGCTCGCCCTGCTCGCCCTGTCACTGCTGTACGCGGCGTGGGAGCGCCCCGGCTGGGTCTCGCACGGCACGCTGCCGGGCGACCGCACCTTCGGCTTCCTGGCCCTCGCCCAGGGCGTACTCGTCGTCCTGCTCGCGGGCGTCGCCCTCGCCCTGCGCCGCCGCGCCCCCGACTCCCGTACCGCCCTGGCCGGGCTCGGCGGCCCCGCCGTCGCCCTCCTCGCGTGCGCGCTCGGCGGCGTGATGACCGGCGGGGTCGCCCAGCGGGTCGCCGACTGGCTGGACGGGTCCGGCACCCCCGGCACCGCCCACGACGTCCTCGCCGGCCCGCCGCCGCTGCTCAGCTGGCAGGCATCGGTGATCCCGGTGCTGCTCGCCCTGCTGATCCCGGTGGTCGCCTGGTTCGCCCTCGGCACCTGGCGCACCGCCCGCGCCGAGGAGCCCCGGCTGCTCGCCGACTACCCGGGCGAACGCCCCGACTCCGCCCGCTCCCGGCGGATCGCGGCGGTCCGCGCCAAGGCCGGGCTCACCGACCGGGCACCCGTCTTCCTCGGCATCACCGCCGTCGCCACGCTGCTGCTCGGCGCGGGCGCGCTGGCCGGGGCCTGGGCCACCGGCAAGGTGCCCGGGCGGGCCTCGGACGGCGCCCCGGACCCGGTCGCGGCAGCCGCCGACACCGTGCAGGCGCTCGGCTCCTGGCTGACCGGCCTCGGCTTCCTGCTCTTCGTGACCTGGGGGCGCCGCGCCTACAAGGACGCCTCCGCGCGGCGGACCATCGGCATCCTGTGGGACGTCGGCACGTTCTGGCCGCGCGCCGCCCACCCGTTCGCCCCGCCCTGCTACGCCGAGCGGGCCGTCCCCGACCTGACCTGGCGGATGAACACCTGGACCGAACGCACCGGCGGCCGGCTGGTCATCTCCGGCCACTCCCAGGGCAGCGTGCTCTCGGCCGCCGCCGTGTGGCAGCTGCCCGCCCGCACCCGCCGCCGGGTCGCCCTGCTCACGTACGGCTCGCCCCTGGAGCGGCTGTACGGACGCTGGTTCCCGGCCTACTTCGGCGGGCCGGAGCTGACCGCCCTGCACCGGGAGGTGCACTGCTGGCGCAATCTGTGGCGGGCCACCGACCCGATCGGGGGCCCGGTGCTGCCCGGCACCGACGTGGACCGGGGCCCGCTCCTGGACCCACTGGCCTTCGGCCGCACCCGGAACCGGCCCCTGCCCGCCCCGATCCTGGGCCACTCGGACTACCAGGCCGACCCGGTCTTCGCCGAGGAGCGCACCGCACTGCTCGACGAACTGGCTCCGGCGGCCCTGCCCCGGCAGCGCTGACGGATCGTCATCCTTACCTGCGGATCAGGGCAGTTCGGGCAGGTCGTCCGCGTAGAGCAGGGTCAGGTCGTCCGTGCTGGCGTCGGCCACCTGGGCGACCCGGCCCGCGTGCCGCTCCACCATCGACTCGAACGTCTGGCGCGCGGTGCGCCCGTTGCCGAACGCCGGGCCCTTGGGCAGCACCGTGAAGTACTTCAGCAGCGCCTCGGCCGTCCCGTCGCCCAGCCGGTACTCGTGCTCCTCGGCCTGCTGCTCCACGATCCGCAGCAGCTCGTCCGGCGCGTAGTCACCGAACGTGATGGTCCGTGAGAAACGGGATGCCACACCGGGGTTGACCCGCAGGAAGCGCTCCATCTCCGCCGTGTACCCCGCGACGATCACCACCACGGCGTCCCGGTGGTCCTCCATCAGCTTCACCAGGGTGTCGATCGCCTCCCGGCCGAAGTCCCGGCCGGAGTCCTCGGGCGACAGCGCGTACGCCTCGTCGATGAACAGCACCCCGCCGCGCGCCCGGTCGAACGCCTCCTGGGTGCGGATCGCCGTCGACCCGATGTGCTCGCCGACCAGGTCGACCCGGGACACCTCGACCAGATGCCCGCGCTCCAGCACCCCGAGGGAGGCGAGGATCTGGCCGTAGAGCCGGGCCACCGTGGTCTTGCCGGTGCCGGGGGAGCCGGTGAACACCAGATGGCGGCGGACCGAGGCGGCCTTCAGGCCCGCCTGCTGCCTGCGGCGGCCCACCTCGATCATGTCGGTGAGCGCCCGCACCTCCCGCTTGACGCTCTCCAGGCCCACCAGCGTGTCGAGTTCGCCCAGCACGTCCTGCGAGGAGCGGGCGGGCTCCTGGACCGGCTCGGGCGCCGCCGGTGCGGTGGGGCGCGGCCCCGGCACCGTGGAGAGCAGGCCCATGGTCTGGGTGGCGCTCTGCACGGCGGCCGGCTCGGGCGCCCCCGGCCGCACACCGCTCTCGTCGCTGGTGCAGTCCTCGGCGACCGGCCCGTCCTCGCCGAACTCGTAGCCCCCGCGCGCGCAGCGCTCGGTACGGCAGCGGGTCAGGGTCGTGCGGCAGCCGTCCACGACGTGGAAACCGTAGCCGCCGCTGCCGGTGACCCGGCAGCCGTGGAAGGTGCCCCGGCCCTCGGCCGACACGTAGAACCCGGCCTCGGCGGGGGAGGTGACCGTGCAGCGCTCGATCCTGGGGTCGGCGCCCTTGGTGACGATGACCCCGGTCTGCGCCGCGTCGATGGTGCAGTTGGCCAGGGTGCCGCCGCTGCCGTGGTCGCGGAACCACGCGCCCGTGGCGGCCTCCCTGATCCGGCAGTCGTCGAGCTGCGCGGTCGCCCCGTCGCTCACCGACACCGCCGTGTTGCGCACCTGCGAGATGTCGCTGTCCACCACGTCGGCGCGCGAGCCCCGGTCGAGCACGAACAGCGCGTCCGGCACGTCGTGCACCCGGCACCCTTCGAGCACGGCGGTCGCGCCGTCGCTGACCCACACCGCCGGGTAGTCGCCCGTACTGTCGTGGATCTCGCACTGGTTGGCGTCGACCCGGGTGCCCGGGTCCCACACCGACAGGCCGTTGCGGCCGAAGCCGCGCACCGTCGTGCGCGTGAGGGTCAGGACCGAACGCGAGCGCAGGTCCACCGCGTTCTCCGGAATGTCGTGGATGTCGCAGTCGGAGAGCGTGAGGACCGCGTCCGTGTCCAGCGTGACGCCGTCGGCGGAAGTGCGGTGCACCGTGCAGTCGGTGAGGTGTGCGGCGGCGCGCGCGGTGATCTGCACGCCGGCGCCCTTGATCTCGTACACCTCGCAGCCCAGCGCCTCCAGACCGCTGCCCTCGCCGGTCACCGACAGGCCCGCGCCGGAGGCGTGGTGCACGCGGCAGCGCTCCAGGCGGGGGTGGGCGCCCGCCCGCACCGAAACGCCCGACTGCCCGGCCGCCACCACCTCGCACTCCTCGAACAGCCCGCCCGCGCCGTCGAGCACCCCGATCCCGATCCCGGCCGGGTTGTCCACCACGCAGCGGCGCACCGTGGGGCGGGCCGCGCCGCGCACCTCGATGCCGACCGCCGAACGGGTCACCACCCGCAGATCGCAGAGCTCGGGCGCGCCGTCCTCGATCAACAGCGCGGGCGCCGCCGCGTCCTGGCCCTCCAGCTGCAGGTCCTGGACCGTGGCGGAGGCGCGCACGGTCAGCGGCACGCCGTCGACGGGGGAGATCCGGACCGACCCGGCGGACCCCTCGGGGCCGCGCAGGGTCACGGCCCGCCGGAGCACCAGGTTCTCCCGGTACGTGCCGGGGGCGACCGTGAGGACGTCGCCGTCGGCGGCGGCCTCCAGGGCGGCGGCGAGCGAGGCGTACTCGCCGGTGCGGCGGCGCCATCTCGACGTTCCCGTGTGGGTTACCTGGACCGTGCCCTGAGCCATGGCGCTGCTGTGCCCCCACCTCGTGCGTGCCAACGCTGTACGTGCGACTGATGGTCCACCGTAGCGCGCGGGGGGCCGGTGGGTTGACCGGTCAGCTACCTGCTCCCGTACGACCCCAGTCCGGACCGTATCGGGCCCAGGACCGGTCGAGACGGGCATACCGACGTCGCACCATGCGCCATACGACCAGGCGGCGTATGCCCTCGATCAGAGCGGCGGCGGCCAGGGTCGCGCCGATCCCGGCGAACACCGCGTGCGCGTGCGCGGTCGTGGAGTCCAGCGGGCGGCTGGTGCGCTGCCCCCGGTCGTCGGTCCACATGCGGAAGGTGGAGCCCGGGGGAGCCGACCGCCGGGGGGCCGAGACCGTGCCCGTGCGCAGACTTCCGTCGTACGCCGTCCAGTTGGCGACCACCCGGACGCGGCCCTCGCGGCTGCCCACGCCGTCCACCTGGGCGGGCTTCGCGCGGTCGTGGGCCTCGTGGACCACCACGGCCGTCGTCGCATGGCGGGTGCGCTGCTCGCGGGCCGCCGAGCGCTGCAGCGCCCGGTCCGTCACCGCCCCGCAGATCCCGCCCAGCACCGGCGAGGCGAACGCCATCACCACCAGGGCGACCAGGGCCACCCATGCCTCGACCACATCCGTACGGCGGCGTAACGGATTCTTCCGCCAGCGCCACACCCCCACCGCGGATCGCACTGAATCGCACCCCCTTCCGCTTCCGTCCTGGCCTCGCGCGGAGCCCCCTACGCGCGAACCGGGCCGAGAGAGAGCAACATCACCCTCGTCCCTGCCCGCACAACGCGTCCCCTGCCCCCACGAGTTCCCGTCCGGAGCCGGGTCAATCGAGAACGCGCACGGGATCACCGGTGCGGATGACACCGGGGCGCTCGGGGACGACGTTCTGCCCGAACACCAGCTTGGTGCCGAAGCGCCGGTGACGGCCCAGCGTGCGCAGCGGCTCGCGCCCGCGCCCGGCGGTCTCCTGGTCGGTGGTGGTGATGACGCAGCGGCCACAGGGCTTGGCGACCCGGAAGGTCAGGTCGCCGATGGCGATGCGCGACCAGTGGTCCTCGGCCCACGCCTCGGTGCCGTCGACGACGACGTTGGGGCGGAAGCGGTTCATGGGAAGCGGGCCCTCGTGCGGATGGGCGCCCTGTGCCACCAGCGCGTTGAGCGCGTCCAGCGACGCCACGGCGGTGACCAGGAGGGGGAAGCCGTCGGCGAAGCTCACGGCCTCGCCCGGGAGCGCGAAGTCGGGGTCGATCGGGCGGCGCGTCGCCGGGTCGTCGAGGTGGACCAGCCGGACCTCCACCCCCAGGTGGCCGCTGAACCACTGGTGCGCCGACTCCGCCGCCGGTATCGCCTTGACCTTCTTGCCGAAGAGCGTGACCCCGACGGCGCCGATCGGCTCGGGCACCGGGACGTCCAGGTCGGCGCGGCCGGGCGCGGACAGCCGGACGCCGCCGCCCGGCAGAGCGCCGGCGGCGGCCAACGCGAGCCGTGCGCGCTCGCGTTGGGTCACGGCCTTCCCGGTGGCGTCGACGACCATCCAGCGGCGGTCGCCCGCCGGACCCCATGGCTCGATCTCCGCCTCGTCCAGTCGGAACCCCCCGGCCGACTTGACTGGGTAGACGTTGATCTGGCTGACGACCGGCTGAACTGGGCTCTCCATGAACCAATCCTGCCAGCCGCCTCGGACGTCCGGTCGGGCGCGGACCCCCGCCCGGTCGTCCCCGGCCTCAGTACCCGGTGTTCTGGTACGGCTGGTTGTAGCCGTCGTAGGGCGACGGGGCGGGCGCGGGGCGCGGGGCCGCCGGGCGCATCGCCTCGTAGCCGGCCGGGGCCACCGGACGCTGCTGCGGGGCCTGCGGGCCGGGGTACGCGCGCGGGGCGCCGACCTGCTGCGGGATGTAGGGCGCGGGCGCCTGCTGCAGCGGCATCGGCTGCGGCGCCTGCTGGTAGCCGTACGAGGAGGCGTAGGCGGGCTGCTGCTGCGAGGGACCGGCCGGCAGCGCGGGGAGCGAGGCGGGCAGGGCCGGCAGGTAGCTGTTCCCGGTGTCGTAGAGGGAAGGCACTCGGATCGGGGCGATCTGAGGCGTGCCCCGCTCTGCGACGAGGGAGTCGTAGATGGGGGTGTCCGGGAAGGACGGCGCGGAGTAGTAACCGCCGCCATAGGTGGAGCGGGGGGAGGTCATGGCACATAAGTTAAGCCCACGATGTGGTCGTTGGAAGCCTGATAAGAGGGTTCTTTCGTGCGTTCGGAGTGACTGGCTGTCCCCAATGTGAGCGAACATGGGAAAATCGGTCGCCCAGGAGCGTACGAATCGTGTAAAGGGCGAGCTCGGAGGGGGTTACCGGCGGGTGCCGGAACCTCTGTCGGGGTTTAGGTTGACGGTGCGGAAAATCTTCGGCACCCCGACTCGCGATGGGGGCGAGCATGTCCATGCTTAAAGGGTCCAATGTGCCGGTGGCGGCGCGGACGGTACGCGTCGAATTGGCCTGGCGTCCGGGCCCCGGGGTGCCGGACGCCGACGCCTCCGCGCTGCTGATCGCGGCGGGCACCGGGAAAGTCCGCTCCGACGCGGACTTCGTCTTCTACAACCAGCCGGTCCACGCCTCCGGCGCCGTCCGGCACGAGGGCAAGCGGACCTCGGCCGAGGGCGTGACGGACACGCTCCTCGTCGACCTCGCGCGCGTGGAGGCGGAGGTGGAGCGGGTGGTGCTCGCCGCCTCCACCGACGGAGGAACGTTTGGCCGCGTGCCGGGGCTGTGCGTACGGGTCCTCGACGCGGAGAGCGGGACGGAGATCGCCCGCTTCGACAGCGCGGACGCGACCGTGGAGCGGGCGTTCATCCTGGGGGAGCTGTACCGGCGCCAGGGCGCCTGGAAGTTCCGGGCGGTGGGCCAGGGGTACGACTCCGGACTCGAAGGGCTGGCAACGGACTTCGGCATCACCGTCGACCAGCCCGCCGCCGCCCCGGCCCCCGCTCCGGCCGCCCCGGCCCCCGCACCCGCCCCGGCCCCCGCGCCCGCGTGGCAGCGGCCCGCGCCGACGGCTCCGGTCCCGCCCGCCCAGGTCCCGCCGCCGCCCGCCGCGGCCCCGCCCGTGCCCGCGTACCCGGCCGCCCCGCCCGCGCCCGCTCCCGTACGCCTGACCAAGGTCACGCTGACCAAGTCCGCCCCGACCGTCTCGCTCGCCAAGCAGGGCGGCAGCTCCGGCGCGCTGCGGGTCAACCTCAACTGGGAGGTCCGCAAGCAGTTCAGCGGCTGGGGCGCCAAGCTCGGCCGCGCCGTCGCCAACCACAGCGACCTCGACCTCGACCTGTGCGCCCTCTACGAACTCGCCGACGGCCGCAAGGGCGTCGTCCAGGCGCTCGGCAACGCCTTCGGCTCGCTCAGCCGCCCGCCCTACATCCACCTGGACGGCGACGACCGCACCGGCGCCGTCACCTCCGGCGAGAACCTCACGGTCAACCTGGACCACAAGGACCAGCTGCGCCGCGTACTGATCTTCGTCACGATCTACGAGGGCGCCCGCAGCTTCGCCGACCTGCACGCCACGGTCACCCTCCAGCCCCAGCACGGGGCGGCCGTCGACTTCTCCCTGGACGAGTGCACCGTGCCCTCCACGGTGTGCGCCCTCGCGCTGATCACCAACAACGGCGGTGACCTCGTCGTCCAGCGCGAGGCCCGCTATCTGGTCCCCGCGCGCGGGGTCAGCCCGCAGCGGACCGTCGATCAGGCGTACGGCTGGGGCATGAACTGGACCCCCGGCCGCAAGTAGCGCGCGCGTGGACGGCGTCCGGCGCGCCGCGCGGCGGCCGGCTCACTGGTCCGGCGCGGCTTCGGGGCGCGTGTAGGTGCGCCCCTTCCACGCCGCGCCGCGTCCCCGGTAGTGCTGGACCGCCGAGTCCACCGTCATCAGCAGATACAGCAGCGCGGTGAACGGCAGCAGCGGCGCGAGCGCGAGGGGCTGGCGGTAGTAGCGCAGCATCGGAACGTACGTCCCGGCCATCACCAGCCACGCGAGCCCGCCCGCCCACGCCGCCACCGTGTCGTCCCGCGCCATCCCCGCCAGCAGCGTGAGCGGCGGAGCGAGGTAGATGAGCGCGAGCCCGACGACCGTGCCGAGCAGCAGCGCCGGACTGTGCCGCAACTGGGCGTAGGCGCTGCGCGAGACCATCCGCCACAGATCCGCGAGGCGCGGATACGGCCGCACGCTGTCCACGCGCTCCGCCAGCCCGAGCCAGATCCGCCCGCCCGAACGGCGCACCGCGCGCGCCACCGACACATCGTCGATCACGGCCTGGCGCACGGAGTCGGGAATCCGCGCCCGCTCGGCGGCATCGGTGCGCAGCAGCACGCACCCGCCCGCCGCGGCGGCCGTGCGCGCCCCCGGGGTGTTGATCCAGCGGAAGGGATAGAGCTGGGCGAAGAAGTACACGAACGCCGGGACCACCAGCCGCTCCCAGCCGCTCGCCACCCGCAGCCGCGCCATCTGCGAGACCAGGTCGAGCCCGTTGGACCGGGCCGCGGCCACCAGCTCCCGCAGGCTGTCCGGCTCGTGCGCGATGTCTGCGTCCGTGAGCAGCAGATACTCGGGCCCGCCCCGGCGGGCCAGCGCGATGCCCTGCCGCAGCGCCCACAGCTTCCCCGTCCAGCCCGGCTCGGGCTCGCCCGGCGCCACCACGGTCAGCGGCAGCGCGCACTCCTCGCGCGCGGCCAGCGCCCGGGCCAGCTCCGCGGTGCCGTCCGAGCTCCCGTCGTCGACGAGGAAGATCTCGGCCTCGCCCGGATAGTCCTGGGCCAGCAGCGTCGGCAGGCTGTGCGGCAGCACCTCCGCCTCGTCCCGGGCCGGTACGACGACGGCGACATACGGCCAGTCGTCCGGCGCGGACCGGGCGGGCAGCCGCTGATCCGTGCGCCAGAAGAAACCCTGCCCGAGCAGCAGCCAGAGCCAGCAGGCCAGGGACACCACGGCGATCCATGCGAGGGCGCTCACCCGCCGCAGTCTGCACCACGGCGGCCGGTGAGCGAGAGGGGTCGACTATGGTGACCGGGTGAAGATCGCGCTTATGGACTCCGGGATGGGCCTGCTGGCCGCCGCCGCCGCAGTACGGCGGCTGAGGCCCGACGCCGACCTCGTCCTGTCGTCCGCGCCGGACAGCATGCCCTGGGGCCCGCGCACCCCCGAGGACGTCACCGAGCGCGCGCTCGCCGTCGCCCGCGCCGCCGCCGCACACCGGCCGGACGCCCTGATCGTGGCCTGCAACACCGCCTCGGTGCACGCCCTGCCGACCCTGCGCGCGGACCTGGAGCCCGGCATCCCGGTGATCGGGACCGTGCCCGCGATCAAGCCCGCCGCCGCGAACGGCGGCCCGGTCGCCATCTGGGCCACCCCGGCCACCACCGGCAGCCCCTACCAGCGCGGTCTGATCCGTGACTTCGCCGGCGGCGTGGACGTGACCGAGGTCCCCTGCCCCGGTCTCGCGGACGCCATCGAGCACGGCGACGAGCCCGCCATCGAGCTGGCCATCGCCGCCGCCGCCGAGCGCACGCCCCTGGCGGTAAGGGACGTCGTCCTGGGCTGCACCCATTACGAGCTGGTCGCCGAGCGCATCCGTACGGCGGTCCACCGGACGGGCGCCGCCGCGCCCGTCATGTACGCCAGCGCGGCGGCCGTCGCCGCCCAGGCGCTGCGCCGGATCGGCGCCGATCCGGCCCCCGGGGCCCCGGCCACCGGCGGACTGACCGTGCTGCTCAACGGCCGTCCCGACGCCCTCCCGGCCACCGCGCTCGGCTACCCCGAGGGCCTGCTGCTGCAGGCGGTCAGCCCCGCGCCCTGAGAGTTGAGCCACTGCCGCGCCCGCGGAATCTGAGTACCCTGCTAGACATGAGGGACCACCCCCCGGGGCCCCCGGCGCACCACAGCGGTGCCCCGGCGCCCGCCCCGCGCCCGGAGATCTGGACCGGACGGGCCACCAACCGCGTCCAGTGGCTGCTGGCGGCTGCCGGTGCCGCCTGTGTGGCGCTCGGCGTTGAGCTCGCGGTCGACTCCACCTGGACGTCCGGCAGCGCTCCGCTGCTGATGTCGGTGATCGGCTGCGTCGCGGCGGGTCTGCTGGTGATGTACGGCACCCTCGCGTTCGTCCATGTGGCCGTGAAGGTCGACGACGACTCCCTCGAAGTGCGCTGCGGCCACATCGGTCTCCCGCGCCGCCGGATCGCGCTGGGCGACGTGGTCGGCGCGGAATTCGCACCCAGGGTCACCCCGCGCCAGTGGGGCGGCTGGGGCTACCGCTGGCGCCCCGAGATGGGCACCGCCGTCGTGGTGCGTCGCGGCGAGGGCGTGGTGCTGCGCCTGGGCGACGGCCGGGTCTTCACGGTGACCGTGGACGACGCGGAGGCGGCGGTCCGGGTGATCCGCGACCGGCTGCGCCTGCTGGGCACGATCAAGCCCGCCGAAATCTGACCCCACCGCCGCCCGCACGCGGTCTTCGCTCCACCCGCACGCGCGTGGCCGACCGGCTGCACCACGCTGTGGGTCGCCGTCCGTGCCACTTCGCTCACGCGCGCGCAGCCGACCGCTCCGGGCACTGTTCCGCACCCGCTTCACCCGCCCGTACGTACGACGTCCAGGTTCTTCTCCCGCTCCAGCGGTCCGTCGTCGGCCGGGCGGGCCGTGGCCAGGCCGGCCAGCAGGCCCGCGCCCATGGTCACCGGCGTGAAGCTCAGCGCGTTGCCGATGCAGGCCAGGGCCGCCAGAGCGGTGAGCGAGGCGCCCGCCGTCAGGACGGCCTCCGTGGCCCGGGGCGAGCGCCACAGCCCGTACAGGACCCAGCCGTACGTGGAGACGAGCAGCGCGGCGCCGACCAGGCCCTCCTCGGACGCCTGCTGGAACAGCGCGGAGTGCGGCTTGCCCGCGGCGGGCGCGGATCGCTGGGCCGTGGGGCTCAGACCGCCGAACCGGTCCGGGCCGGTGCCCCGCAGCGGGTTGTCCTCGGTGAGGTCCACCGCGTCCCGCCACAGCAGGACGCGCTCGGGGGTGAGCTGGCCCTCCAGCGCCACGGTCAGGCCGTCCGGCAGCACGTCCTCGGCGACGGCCACCGACCCCACCGCCACCAGCGCCGCGACGGCCGCGAGCCCCGCCAGGGCCAGCGCCCGGTGCCGCATCCGGGCCGCCGCCAGCGAGCAGAGCAGTACCCCGAGCGAGGCCGCGCAGCCCGCCGCCGAGCCGAGCGCGAGGGCCGTTCCCGCGCACCCCGTGGCCAGCAGCCGCAGCGCGAGCCGGGACGCCGCCGTACGGGCCGCCCAGGCCCCGCAGCAGGCCGCGCCCGCGGCGAGGGCGGGGAGCGCCGCGGAGACGCCGATGTGGCCCGGCAGCGGGTCGACGGTGGCGCCCGGGACCCCGTCCCGCGAGACGTACGCGAGCACCAGGCCGGCGAGCGCGGCGGCGGTCGCGGCGGCCACGGGCACGAGGCCGCCGCTGATGCGGCCCAGCGCGTACCCGGCGGCCACGGCCAGCACCGCGAGGAGCACCCCTTCGGGGCGGGCCTCGCGCCCGGCCGCCGTGATCAGGGCCCAGCCCGCGCAGGCGCCGAGCAGCAGGACTCCGACGAGATCCGCTCCGCCCCCGCGTTCGGGCGCGGCCGACCGCCCCGTTCCTGCTCTCATCCCCGCCCCCAGCCCCCGACCGTCCGACGGACTGCGCACACCGTAACGGCGCCGGATGCCATCTGGGTACAGACGGTGCGGAAACGTTCCGTCATCCTGGCGGACAGCTACGCGTCCGATGCCCGTACGCGTGCGGACGTAGTGATCGTGCGCATATGGACGGTTACTGTACGAACCGGTCTGCCGCAGGCACAGCCGACCGCCGTAGACTCCGCCGGGTGAGCACGACCACCACCCCCACCGCCGAGCCGGAGCAGCTCGAACCACAGCCCTCCACCGCCTCGCGCGGCCGTCGGCTGCTGCACCGCCTCGTCCGGCCCGCCACGGCCGCGCTGTCCGGCGTGCTGCTGTACCTGAGCTTCCCGCCCCGGCCGCTGTGGTGGCTGGCGGTGCCCGCGTTCGCGCTGCTCGGCTGGTGTCTGCGCGGGCGCGGCGCCAAGGCCGGATTCGGCCTCGGCTACCTCTTCGGCCTGGGGTTCCTGCTGCCGCTGCTCGTCTGGACCGGTGTGGAGGTCGGCCCGGGCCCGTGGCTGGCGCTCGCGGCCGTAGAGGCGGTCGGTGTCGCCGCCGCCGGTGCCGGCATCGCCAGGATCTCCCGGCTGCCCGGATGGCCGCTGTGGGGCGCGGCGATGTGGGTCGCCTCCGAAGCGGTACGCGCGCGCGTGCCGTTCGGCGGCTTCCCCTGGGGCAAGCTCGCCTTCGGCCAGGCGGACGGGGTGTTCCTGCCGCTCGCCGCGCTCGGCGGCACACCGGTGCTCGGCTTCGCCGTCGTCCTGTGCGGCTTCGGCCTGTACGAGTGCGTCCGCCAGGGGCTGCGGCTGCGGGCCACCGGGACCTTGCGCAGGAGCGCCGCCGCGGGCGCGCTGGTCGCCCTGCTCCTCCCCGTCGCCGCCGCGTTCGCCTCGCGGCCGCTGGTCAGCGACGCCGCCGAGGACGGGACCGCCACGGTCGCGGTCATCCAGGGCAACGTGCCGCGCCTGGGGCTCGACTTCAACGAGCAGCGCCGCGCGGTCCTCGACTACCACGTGCGCGAGACCCTGCGGCTCGCCGAGAAGGTCAAGGCGGGCAAGGCCGCCAAGCCCGACTTCGTGCTGTGGCCCGAGAACTCCTCGGACGTCGACCCCTTCACCGACGCCCAGGCGTACGCCGACATCGACCGCGCCGTGAAGGCCATCGACGCGCCGCTCTCGGTGGGCGCCGTCGTGGAGCGGCCGGACGGGAAGCTCTTCAACGAGCAGCTGCTGTGGGACCCGAAGACGGGCCCCGGCGACACCTACGACAAGCGCCAGATCCAGCCCTTCGGCGAGTACATCCCGCTGCGCGGCTTCATCAAGCAGTTCAGCCCGGGGTACGTCTCGATGGTCCGCCAGGACTTCGACCGGGGCACGAAGCCCGGCGTGTTCACCATGGCGGGCACCCGGGTGGGCATCGCCACCTGCTACGAGGCGGCCTTCGACTGGGCGGTCCGCGACACCGTCACGCACGGCGCGCAGATCATCTCCGTACCGAGCAACAACGCCACCTTCGACCGCAGCGAGATGACCTACCAGCAGCTCGCCATGTCGCGGGTGCGCGCGGTCGAGCACAGCCGGACCGTCACCGTCCCGGTCACCAGCGGCGTCAGCGCCGTGATCATGCCGGACGGCGAAGTGGTGCAGAAGACCGCGATGTTCACCCCGGCCTCGCTCGTCGCCAAGGTGCCGCTGCGCTCCTCCGAGACCCCGGCCACCCGGCTCGGCACCGCGCCCGAATGGGCCCTGGTGGCGCTCGCGGCGGCGGGCCTGGGCTGGGCGGTGACCCGCACGGTACGCGCGCGTGGCGGCGAGAGCACCGGCGCCGTACGCGCGGGTGGGGACGGGGAGACCGGAGCCGTACGTGCGCGTGGGGATGAGGAGGCCGGGGCCACCGAGTCTCGTTAGCGCCGGGGTCTCGTTAGGGTCGGGGCATGGCGACACCCGACTTCATCCGTGACATCCGGGCCAAGGCCGGCCACCAGCTCCTCCTGCTGCCGGGAGTCAGCGTCGTCGTCTTCGACGACGAGGACCGCGTACTGCTCGGCAGGCGTGTCGACAACGGCGAGTGGTCGATCATCGGCGGCATTCCCGAGCCGGGTGAGCAGCCCGCCGACACGGCCGTGCGCGAGGTGTACGAGGAGACCGCCGTCCGGTGCGTGGTGGAGAAGGTCCTCCTGGTGGACGCGCTGAGCCCGGTCACCTATCCCAACGGCGACCACTGCCAGTTCATGGACATCAGCTTCAAGTGCCGGGCCGTCGGGGGCGAGGCACGCGTCAACGACGACGAGTCGCTGGAGGTCGGCTGGTTCCGGGTCGACGCGCTGCCGGAGCTCGCGGAGTTCGCGCTCTTCCGCATCAAACAGGCCATGACCGATGAACCGACATGGTTCGCCCCTACGTCCAAGGGCTGAAGTGTAGGGGCGGACCACATGGGTGGTGAGCGGTGACCCTGCCTAGGGTCGGAAACATGACCACGCCCACCACACCTGGTCCCCTCCCCGCGTCCCACAGCCTCGATCTGGGCGGACGCACCGCCCTCGTCACCGGAGCCGCCGGCGGCATCGGCCGGGCCTGCGCCCTGCGCCTGGCCGCCGCCGGAGCCGAGGTGCGGGCCGTCGACCGGGACGCCGAGGGCCTCGACGCACTGGCCGCACAGGGCGCGGGCCTCGCCGGATCGCTCGAACCCCTGGTCCTGGACCTCAACGACCTGGAAGCCGCGGAACGGGCCGCGACCGGCACCGACGTCCTGGTCAACAACGCCGGACTGCAACTCGTGCGCCCCATCGAGGAGTTCCCGCCCGAGGTGTTCCACACCGTGCTCACGGTGATGCTGGAGGCGCCGTTCCGGCTGATCCGCGGGGCGCTGCCGCACATGTACGTGCAGGGCTGGGGGCGGATCGTCAACATCTCGTCGGTGCACGGGCTGCGCGCCTCCGCGTACAAGTCGGCGTACGTGTCCGCCAAACACGGTCTCGAAGGGCTGTCCAAGACCGCCGCCCTGGAAGGCGCCCCCCACGGCGTCACCTCGAACTGCGTGAGCCCCGGCTACGTCCGCACCCCGCTCGTCGAGCGGCAGATCGCCGACCAGGCGGCGGCCCACGGCATCCCCGAGGAACGCGTGCTGGCCGAAGTGCTGCTCAAGGACTCCGCGCTCAAACGGCTGGTGGAACCGGACGAGGTGGCCGAGGCCGTCGCCTACCTCTGCACCCCGCAGGCGTCCTTCATCACCGGCACCTCCCTCGCCCTGGACGGCGGCTGGACCGCCCACTGACGCCCCCCGACGGCCCCGCACCGCCGGACACCGCCCGCCCTCATGACCGCACGCCCCCGCCCCCGCCGCCGCACGCCCCGTGGTTGACCGGCGCCTGCCAACAGTTGTCCACAGGGCTGGCGCGGTCGCCCGTACGGCAGGTATCCCTGTGAACATGTCCCACGATCACCCGCAGTCCACCGAGCACGCGGAGGCTCCCTACCTGGAGCTTCTGGCGCGCGGCGCGGCGGCCGAGGCGTACGACCGGCCGGCGCTGCTGGCACGCGCCGACGGAGCCGGGCCCGAGGCGCTGGCCGCCCTGGAGTCCGCCCGGCGGCTCGCGCTGCGGGTCCGCGCGGACCTGGAGGGCCGCCGGCGCCGCGAGGCCGAGCTGTCGGCGCTGTTCGAGACGGCCCACGACCTGGCGGGCCTGCGGGACCTTGACGCGGTGCTGCGGGCGATCGTGCAGCGCGCCCGCTCGCTCCTCGGCACCGAGGTGGCCTACCTCAGCCTCAACGACCCGGTGGCGGGCGACACCTATATGCGGGTCACCGAGGGATCGGTGGCCGCCCGGTTCCAGCAGCTGCGCCTCGGCATGGGGGAGGGGCTCGGCGGTCTCGTCGCCCAGACCGCCCGCCCCTACGTCACCTCCAGCTACTTCGACGACGCGCGCTTCCAGCACACCCGGGCCATCGACACCGGGGTGCGCGACGAGGGCCTGGTCGCGATCCTCGGGGTGCCGCTGATGCTCGGCAGCGCGGTGATCGGCGTGCTCTTCGCCGCCGACCGGCACAGCAGGGTCTTCGCCCGCGAGGAGATCGCCCTGCTCGGCTCGTTCGCCGCGCACGCCGCCGTCGCCATCGACACCGCCAACCTCCTCGCCGAGACCCGGTCCGCACTGGCCGAGCTGGAGCGGGCCAACGAGATCATCCGCGACCACAGCGCCGTCCTCGAACGTGCCTCGGAGGTCCACGACCGGCTGACCGAACTGGTGCTGCGCGGCGGCGGTGTGCACGACGTGGCCGACGCGGTCTCCGAAGTCCTGGGCGGGACGGTCGAGTTCGCCGACGCGGACTCGGCGCCCTTCGCCGCCCTCGACCTGACCGGCACCAACGGCCACGCGGTCCGCGACGGGCGGGACTGGGTGGCGGCGGTCGCCGCGGGCGACGAGGTCCTGGGCGCGCTGGTGCTGCGCGGCCGGCCCGCGCTCGACCCCGTGGACCGGCGCACCCTGGAGCGGGCCGCGATGGTCACCTCGCTCCTGCTGCTCGCCCGCCGCTCCGCGGGCGAGGCCGAACAGCGCGTGAGGGGCGAGCTGTTGGACGATCTGCTCGACACCCCCGGCCGCGATCCGCGCCTGCTGCGCGAGCGCGCCGCCCGGCTCCGGGCCGACCTGGACGCGCCGCACGTGGTCCTCGCCGCCCGCATCGACGGCGGCGAGGAGGGCACCACCGAGCGGCGGACCGCCGACCGGCAGCGGGTGGGCTCGGCCGCCGCCCATCTCGCGGCGACCCGCCACGGCCTGGCGGCCACCCGCGACGGCGGGACGGTGCTGCTGCTGCCGCTCGGCCCGGCCGACACCCCCGCCGAGGTCGCCCGGCAGCTGGCCAAACAGCTCGGGGGCGCCCTGCACGAGAAGGTCAGCGTGGGCGCGTCCGCCCCGGTCGAGGCGCCCGCGGCCCGGCCGGGCGCGGTGGCCGAGGCGTACGGGGAGGCGCGCCGCTGCCTGGAGGCACTCCGGCTGCTCGGCCGCCCGGGCGAGGGCGCGGCGGCCCAGGACCTGGGCTTCCTCGGGCTGCTCCTCGCGGACACCCGGGACATCGACGGCTTCGTGGACCGGACGATCGGCGAGGTGGTCGCCTACGACGAGCGGCGCGGCACCGACCTGGTGCGCACCCTCGACGCGTACTTCGCGAGCGGCATGAGCCCCGCCCGCACCAAGGACGATCTGCACGTCCATGTGAACACGGTGGCCCAACGCCTGGAGCGAATAGCCAAGTTGCTCGGGCCGGACTGGCAGTGTCCGGCCCGGGCGCTGGAGGTCCAGCTGGCGCTGCGGCTGCATCTGATGTCGTCGGCGGTGGCCAGGCGCTGACCGGGTCAGACCCTGATCCCGTGCTCGGCGCGGTCCGTGGCGTCGACATCGGCGAGGTCGCGGCTCCGGGTCTCCTGGGCGAAGAGCAGGGCGATCACCGTGAGCACGGCTGCCGCGATCACATAGAGCGCGATGGGGGTGGAGCTGTCGTAGTCGGACAGGAGGGCGGTCGCGATCAGGGGTGCGGGGGCTCCCGCCGCGACCGAGGCGAACTGCGCGCCGATGGAGGCGCCCGAGTACCGCATCCGGGTCGCGAACATCTCGGTGAAGAAGGCGGCCTGGGGCGCGTACATCGCACCGTGGAAGACCAGACCGACGGTGACGGCGAGGACCAGGTTCCCGAAGTCGGCCGTGTCGATCAGCGAGAAGAAGGGGAACATCCAGGCGCCGACCCCCACCGCGCCGATCAGATACACCGGCCGTCGCCCGATCCGGTCGGAGAGCGCGCCCCAGGCGGGGATGACGGCGAAGTGCACGGCGGAGGCGATCAGTACGGCGTTGAGGGCGGTCTGCTTGGCCATGCCCGCCGAGGTCGTCGCGTAGACGAGGATGAAGGCGGTGATCACGTAATAGCTGATGTTCTCCGCCATGCGCGCGCCCATGGCGACCAGGACATCGCGCCAGTGGTCGCGCAACACGGCGACCAGGGGGAGCCTCTCGGCGACGCGGTCGTCGTCGGCGCGGGCCCGCGCGCGCTGCAACGCGGCCTTGAACAGGGGGGATTCATCGACGGACAGCCGTATCCACAGCCCGACGACCACCAGCACACCGGAGAGGAGGAACGGCACCCGCCAGCCCCACGACAGGAACGCGTCGTCCGAGAGGAGCGCGGTCAGCGCCGAGAGCACCCCGGTGGCGAGCAACTGCCCAGCGGGCGCGCCGGTCTGCGGCCACGAGGCCCAGAACCCGCGCCGCCGCGCGTCCCCGTGCTCCGACACCAGCAGTACGGCCCCGCCCCACTCGCCGCCGAGCGCGAACCCCTGCACCAGCCGCAGCCCGGTGAGCAGCACGGGCGCGGCCGAGCCGACGGTGGCGTGCGTCGGCAGCAGCCCGATCGCGAAGGTCGCCCCGCCCATCATGACCAGGCTCAGCACCAGCAGCTTCTTGCGCCCGAGACGGTCCCCGAAGTGCCCGAAGACGAGGGCTCCCAACGGCCGGGCGGCGAAACCGACGGCATACGTCAGAAACGAGAGCAGCGTCCCGACGAGCGGATCGGACCCGGGAAAGAACAGCTTGTTGAAGACGAGGGCGGCGGCCGACCCGTAGAGGAAGAAGTCGTACCACTCGATGGTCGTGCCGATGAGGCTGGCGGCGACGATGCGGGGGAGGTGGGAGGGGGCCGGGGGAGAGGTCGCGGGGGAGGACATCAGCACCACTTCCTGCGGTCGGCGGGGACGGTTTGCGTGTCGCCATACCGTAGGAATGCGCAGGTCAGGGGCGTATGTGGTGGGGCGCCATAGTTTTGGGGGGCAGGGTGCGCGTCGGCACCATGGGGGTGGCCGGCGCGGGGGTTTCGTGGTGCTGGGGGTGGACACCTCCGGCACCTGTGTCGACGCCCCCGCCGCATTCCGGCGCGGGTACGGCGTCCCGCGCCGCACCCGTTCCGACGTCACCCCGAGGCCGCGCCCTGACGCCACGACAATTCGCCACCCACAGCGAGCGATCAACATATACTTCTGCGGCTCGACAACCGCCGTGGGCGTCGGGTGGGGCGCTGGGGGGCGTGATGGAGCTGCGGGACATCGAGATCTTTCTGGTACTGGCCGAGGAGTTGCACTTCGGTCGTACCGCCGAGCGGCTCCGGGTCTCCCAGGCCCGGGTCAGTCAGGCGATCCGCAAGCAGGAACGGCGCATCGGGGCCGCGCTGTTCGAGCGCACCAGCCGGACCGTGCGCCTCACCGACGTCGGCCGTCAGCTGCGCGACGACCTCCAGCCCGTCTACGCCGGTCTGCACGACTCCCTGGAGCGCGCCCGGCTCGCGGCCCGGGGTGTCACCGGGCGGCTGCGCATCGGCATGATGCCGTTCAACGTCGTCGATCTGCACTTCTACTGGAAGGAGTTCCGCTCGCGGCACCCGCAGTGGGAGCTGGAGATCCGTCAGATGACGTACATCGATCCGTTCGGCCGGCTCCGCGAGGGCGATCTGGACGTCATCGTCGTCTGGCTGCCCGTGGAGGAGCCGGACTTCACCGTCGGTCCGGTCCTGATGACCGACCGCCGGATCCTCGCCGTGTCCGCCGACCACGAGCTCGCCGACCGGACGTCGGCACGCCTGGAGATGTTCGCCGACTTCCTCCACCCCATGCCCCCGTCCCTGCCGGACTACTGGGAGGACGGCTACATGCCCTTCCACACGCCGCGCGGCCGGATCATCGAGCGCGAGCGGCCCGTGACGAACGCCGAGGACCTGATCAGCCGGGTCGGCATGGGCGAGATCATCCACGGCTTCCCCAGCCATGTCACCCGGCACTGGGGGATGCCGAACATCCGCTGGATCCCCGTACCCGATCTGACGACCCTCTCCTACGCGCTGATCTGGCGGACCGACGCCGAGAACGAGCCGATCCGCGCCCTCGCCGAGACCGTCCGTGAGCTCGGCGTGTTCCGGTTCTGATTCGACGCCGTTCTCCGCGCGTCCCCGGGCCCGGCGCTCTCGCCTGTCTCAGAGCCCGGCGTCCCAGGGCCTGGCGCTTCCGCCCGCCTCACTGCCCGGCGTCCCCGCCCGTCTCAGTGTCCAGCCTCCTCCCACGTCACCCACGTGTTGGTCCGGCGGCCCGAGATGTCGAAGGCGACGTTGTGGACCGCGCTGCCCAGCACGAGGCGCAGCGGGGGATCGTCGCTTTCCACGAGCCCCACGAGGGCCCGGGCGGCGAACGCGGGGTCCTCCTGGACCGGCCCCGCGGTGAACTCCCGTGCCGCCTCCGCCCGCAGCGCCGCGTAGTCGTCGAGGGGGCGGGCGCAGTGCCTCGGGGCGGGGCTGCCGGTCCCGTGGCCGCCGGGCCGGAGGATGCTCACCTTGACGCCGAAGGCCGCCGCCTCCGCGGCCAGGGACTCGCTGAGCCCTTCGAGGGCGAACCTGCCCGCGCTGTACAGGCCGGTCCCGGGCAGACCGCCGAGCGCGGCGTCGGCGCAGACCTGTACGAGGTGGCCGGTGCCCTGGGTGCGCAGCACGGGCAGCACCGCCTGCGTCATCCACAGCGCGCCGAAGAAGTCGAGGTCCAGCTGGGCGCGGGCCTCGGCCTCGGTGAACTCCTCCACCATGCCCAGCGAGGGCGAGCCCGCGTTGTTGACGACGACGTCCAACTGCCCGAAGTGCGCCACGGCCTTGGCGACGGCCGCGAACACGGCGTCCCGGTCGGTGATGTCCAGTCTCAGGGGCAGCACCCGGCCGGGGTGCGCGGCGGCCAGTTCCTCAAGGGCGGCCCATGCCCGCGCACATGCCGCTTCCCCCGCACCGGCCGCCTCCCCGACGGCGGCCGGTCCCTCCGGCGGGCCGCCGGTGCGGGTGGCGACCGCCACCCGCCCGCCCGCTGCCAGCGCCGCCTCGGCGAAGGCGCGGCCGGGGCCTCGCCCGGCTTCGGCGATCAGCCACACACGACCGGGTTCTGCGGTGGTGGCGTTCATGGGAATCCTTTCGCTCTCGACCCGGGACTAGAAATTGATCATGTGCCCGGCCAGGCCGTGCACCGCTTCCTTGACCGCCTCGCCGAGGGTGGGGTGGGCGTGGATGTTGCGGGCGAGTTCATGGACGGTCAGGTCCCACTGCTGGGCCAGGGTGAGTTCGGGCAGCAGCTCGGTGACGTCGGGGCCGATGAGATGGGCGCCGAGGAGTTCGCCGTACCGGGCGTCGGCGACGAGCTTCACGAAGCCCGCGGGGTCGCCCAGGCCGTGCGCCTTCCCGTTGGCGGTGAACGGGAACTTGGAGACCTTGACGTCGAAGCCCCGCTCGCGCGCCTGGGCCTCGGTCCAGCCGAAGCTGGCGATCTGCGGCTGGCAGTAGGTGGCGCGCGGGATCATGGCGTAGTCGAGCCCCATCGTCTCGGCCCCCGCGAGCGTTTCGGCCGCCACGACCCCCATCGCCTCGGCGGTGTGCGCCAGCATCAGCTTGGCCGTGACGTCACCGATGGCGTACAGATGCGGTACGGAGGTGCGGCAGCGCGCGTCGACGTCGATCGCGCCGCGTTCGGTGAGGGCGACGCCGGTGTTCTCCAGACCGTACCCGGTGACGTTCGGTGCGAAGCCGATGGCCTGGAGCACCTTGTCGGCCTCCAGGACCCGCTGGGCCCCGTCCTTCCCGGTGACCGTGACGCGGACCCGCGGCCCGGACTCGTCGATCGACTCCACCCGGGTCGAGGTGAGCACGTCGATGCCCAACTTGCGGTACCGCTTGGCGAGTTCGGCCGAGACGTCCGCGTCCTCCAGCGGTGCCACCCGGTCCGCGAACTCCACCATGGTGACCTGCACGCCGTAGCTGTGCAGTACGTAGGCGAACTCGATGCCGATCGCCCCCGCGCCCGCGATCACCACCGAGCGCGGCAGTTCGTCGGCCAGGATCTGCTCCTCGTACGTCACCACCCGCTCGCCGCGCGCGGTTCCCGGGAGCAGCCGGGGGGAGGCGCCGGTGGCGATGACGCAGTTGTCGAACGACACCGTGCTCGTCGTGCCGTCCGCCTCGGTGATCTCCAGGGTGTGCGCGTCCAGGAAGGTGCCGCGGCCGTGGAACTCGGTGATCCCGTTCTTCTTCATCAGGTAGTGGACGCCCTTGACCCGTCCGTCCGCCACCTCGCGGCTGCGCCGGAACGCCTGCCCGTAGTCGAAGGAGACCGTGCCGTCCACCGTGATCCCGAACGTCTTGGCCTCGTGCCGGAAGAGATGGGCCAGCTCGGCGTTGCGCAGCAGGGCCTTCGTGGGGATGCAGCCCACGTTGAGGCAGACGCCGCCCCAGTACCTCTCCTCCACCACCGCCACCCGCTTGCCCAGCTGGGCGGCCCGGATCGCGGCGACATAGCCACCGGGGCCGGCCCCGAGGACGACGACATCGAAGCGCTTGCACATGGAATTTTCCTCAGACTCGGAGTGGGAAGGAGCGGGGGAGCGAGCCGGGTTCGGGGCTCAGGCGGACGAGGCGGCCCGTACGCGCCACACCGTCACCGTCGTCAGGAGGCCGATCGCGGCGCCGGCCCAGAGCGCGGCGTTCAGGCTCGCGGCGTTGACGATCAGGCCGCCGAAGAGCGCGCCCAGGGCGATGGCCAGGTTGAACACCGAGGTGTTGAGGGCGGTCGCGGCCTCTTCCTGGCCGCGCGCCGACTGCAGGATCCAGCTCTGCACGCTCACCGGTACCCCGCCGAAGGCGAGCCCCCATCCGATCAGCAGGACGATCCCGCCCGCCGGGCTCGTACCGATCACCGGGAACAGCGCGAGGATCGCCGCGAGCAGCAGCCCGATGGCCATCACCACCCGGCGCACGTCGCGGCCCACGACCGCACCCGCCAGGAAGTTGCCGACGATGCCCGCCACGCCGAAGACCAGCAGGAGCGGGCCGACCATGCGCCCGCTGACGCCCGCCACGTCCTGGAGCACCGGGCTGACGAAGGTGAACGCCGCGAAGTGGCCGCTCACCAGAAGGAACGTCGTCAGTACTCCGGCCCGTACGGCACGGTTGCGGAACTGGTCCCCGAGCGTGCGCAGCCGTACCGGGTCGGCGGCCGGGAGCGACGGCAGCAGGTACAGGAGCGCGGCGACCACCAGCAGCCCGAGGCCCGCGACCGTGGCGAAGGCGGCCCGCCAGCTGCTGAACTCGCCGATCAGCGTGCCCGCGGGCACACCGAGCACATTGGCGGCCGTGGCCCCGCCGAAGGTGATCGCCGTGGCCCGCCCCACGTACACCGCGGGCACCATCCGTACCGCGATTCCCGCGGCCAGCGACCAGAATCCGCCGATGCTGATGCCGACGAGGAAGCGCGAGGCCAGCAGGACGGCGAAGTTCGGCGCCGCCACCGACAGCAGGTTCGCGGCGGCCATCAGGCCCAGCAGCGCGATCAGCACCGTACGCCGGTCGCCGCGCCGGATCAGGACCGGCAGCAGCGGCGCCGTCGCCGACGCCACCAGACCCGGCACGGTCACCATCAGCCCGGCGGCGCCCTCCGACACGTCGAAGGCGCCGCCGATCGGCGTCAGCAGCCCCATCGGCAGCTGCTCGGCGGTCACCATCGCGAACGTCCCCACGGCCACGGCCACCAGGGCCAGCCATCTTCGCAGCGGCACCACGGCCACGTGGCCGGGATCCGGCAGGGGCGGAAGGCCGGCGTCGTCGTGAACGGGGCGCTCGACGGTGGTCATGGCGTACTCCTCGGGTGCGTGGGGGTGTGGTGCGGGTAGGTGGAGGTGTGGCGCGGGGTCACCGGTGCGCCGCTCGCGGGCCCCACCGGTCGAGGGCCGCGTAGGCGGGCGCCCAGGAGCGTGCGTACTCCCGCCGCGCGGACTCCGACAGGGGGGTCAGGAGGGCGGTGGCCGTGCGGATGCCCGCGCCGTCCAGCAGCCAGGGCAGCAGTTGCGCGGCGTGCGGGCGGACGCGTTCGGCGTGGGTGCGCAGGAAGTCCTCCCACTGCTCCTTGCTCAGAACGTCCCGGACCAGCGGGAACACCGCGTCCTCCTCATGGCCGAGGTGCCCGGCGAGGCCCGTGACCAGGGCGCCGGTGAGCGTGCCGAGCAGCTCGGGCCCGGTGCCTGGGTCGGCCAGGGCGTCGTCCATCGCCGCGATGAGCGAGGCGAGCTTGGCGTGCTCGGCCTCTATCGCCTCCAGCCGGGTCAGGTCGAAGGGACGGCCGCGCAGGGCGTGCCGCAGTACGGGCCACAGCGCGTCGTCCTCGGCGGAGTTGTGGGCGATCAGCGCCTTCTTGAACAACTCCCAGCCGGTGGCGGCGCGCAGGACGTGCAGGGGGTCGGGGTCGCTGCGCGCGGTGATGTCGGCGATGTGCCGCAGCTCGCGGCGCAGTGCGCCGTGCATGGCGTCGACCACGGCCATCTCCAACTGCTCGCTCACGGCTGGCGTTCTCCTTGCGTGGGGATCCGGCCGGGCGCGTCCGGGCAGGACGGCATGGCGGCGCGGCGCCGCGGCGGATCTCTTGCGGTGTTCGGGAGCGGGGGAGCCGGGCGGCCCGCGGGGCGGTGCCCGAACGCGCGGCGCGCATCGCGAAAGCGGCCGTCGGCCTGGGACTTCCCGTCGGCCGTCCCTGGTGGGGGGCCGTTTCCCCGGCACCTCAACTCTCCTCTGGCGCCGCGCCGCGATCAATGCGGAGTTCGTGGGCCGATCGATAACTCTGCGGTTATCAACTCTGCGGTCATCGACTCTCTGGTTCTCAGGTCGGTGTGCGCCGCACAAAGACGAACAGCCCGCCCTGTGTCAGGGCGGGCTGGTGATCCGGCGTTCGGCCGCGGGTCGCTTCGGGGTGCCTCTACGGCGCGATCGGCAGCCGGCGCTTGTGCTCGGTGAGGCGGTAGCGGCGCACGATCGTCTCGAAGGCGTGCGCGTCCACCGGCTTGCCCTCCAGGAAGTCGTCGATGTCGTCGTAGGTGACGCCGAGGGCGTCCTCGTCGGCCTTGCCGGGGTCGAGGGTCTCCAGGTCGGCGGTGGGGACCTTCCACACCAGCTCGGCCGGGGCGCCCAGGGCGTCCGCGACGGCGCGCACCCGCCGCTTGGTCAGGCCGGTCAGCGGGACGAGGTCGGCGGCGCCGTCGCCGAACTTGGTGAAGAAGCCGGACACCGCCTCGGCGGCGTGGTCGGTGCCGACGACCAGGCCGTCGTGCGCCCCGGCCACCGCGTACTGCGCGATCATGCGCTGGCGGGCCTTGATGTTGCCCTGGACGAAGTCCTGGTGGTGCGCGTCGCGGAAGGCCACCCCGGCGGCGAGGGAGGCCGCGAGGGCGGCGTCGCTGGCGGGCTTCACGTCGACGGTCAGCACGTGGTCGGCGCGGATGAAGGAGAGGGCGAGCTGGGCGTCCCGCTCGTCGGCCTGGACGC
Source organism: Streptomyces sp. cg36 (assembly GCF_041080675.1). NCBI lineage: Bacteria > Bacillati > Actinomycetota > Actinomycetes > Kitasatosporales > Streptomycetaceae > Streptomyces > Streptomyces cyclosori. The sequence goes on from NZ_CP163520.1 coordinate 6,979,689, forward strand.
CGTAGGGCAGGCGCATCGCGTAGAAGGCGGCCTCGTGGCCCGCGGCCCGGGCCCGCTCCACGGCGAGCTGGCAGAGCCGCCCGGCGGTGGTGGAGTCGACGCCGCCGCTGATGCCGAGGACCAGGGAGCGCAGGCCGGTCGAGGTGAGGCGCTCGGTGAGGAAGGCCACCCGGCGCTCGATCTCGCGCTCCGCGTCGAAGCTCTCGCTCACCAGGAGCTCCCGGGCGATCTCCTGCTGCAGTGCGGTGGACGCCGGCTCGCTCACGGCTGCTCCCTCGGTGTCGTGCGTGCGGTACGCGGTGTGCTGTGCCCGACGACCCTAGTCGACGGAGGTGCGCGGCCGTCCGGGGGATCTTGGCCGTGGCGCCACATGGCATCAGATGGCACCGTGCGGCGCCATGTATGTGCCAGTACTGCGCCATGAAGGCTTGTGGTGGCGCCATAGTGGTGCCACTATGGCGCTATGGACCTCACCCCCTACGTCGAGAACCTCCGGAACGATCTCGCCGCAGCCGCCGACGCGGGTGGCGCCGAGGCCCGGGCGCTGGCGGAGCGGCTGACCGCCCCGCTGGAGTCCGCCGTCCGGCTCACCCTCCTCAACGCGCTCTCCGACGCCATGGGCGAGGTCACCCGCGACCTCGCGCCCGGCTCGGTCGACGTACGGCTGCGCGGGCGCGACCCCGAGTTCGTGGTGAGCGCGCCGCCCCCGGCCGAGCCGTACGAGCGGGCGGCGGAGCCGGAGCCCTCGCCCGAGCCCGTGCGCGCGGCGCCGCCCGAGGGCGACGAGGGCGGGACCGCCCGCATCAACTTCCGCCTCCCCGCCCACCTCAAGAACCGCGTCGAGGACATCGCGGCCCGCGAGGGCCTCTCGGTCAACGCCTGGCTGGTACGGGCCGTGGCCACCGCGCTCGAACCCGGCGACCGGGCCTCGGCGGGGCCCGCCCGGAGCCGTACGCGCGGCGGCCAGGGGTTCACCGGCTGGGTCCGCTGACCCGGACCGTCCGCCGCGCACCCCACGTACCGCAGACGCACTCCCACGTACCGCACCCACACCCGCACCCCGCCACAAGGACGGATGAGCCATGCCCACGTTCGACACCCCCGGACCGATCTCCGTCGTCCTCGAATTCGACATCGGCGCCGCGCGCGTCGTCGCCTCGAAGCGCGCGGACACCGTCGTCGAGGTGCTGCCCCGCGACGGCGCCGAGGAGCACGACGTGCGCACCGCGCGGCAGACCAAGGTCTCGTACGCGGGCGGCAAGCTGACGGTGAAGGGGCCCCGCAACCGGTCCCTGTTCACCCGCAGCGGCGCGCTCGACATCAGCATCGAACTGCCCGCCGGATCCGACCTCCGGGCGTCCGCGCCGCTCGGCAGCTTCACCACCGAGGGTCCGCTGGGCGACTGCGCCGTCAAGACGTCGGTCGGTGACATCCAGGTCGACGAGGCGGGCGCCGCCCAGCTGAGGAACGCGCGCGGCGACATCCGGCTCGGGCGGGCCTCGGGCGACGCCGACGTCTCCGGCTCCGGCCGGGTCGACATCGGCGGGATCGGCGGAGCGGCGACGGTCAAGAACACCAACGGGGAGACGGCGATCGAGGAGGTCGCCGGCGAGCTCCGGGTCAACGCCTCCAACGGCCGCATCTCCGTCGGCACCGCCCGCGCCGGGGTGGAGGCCAAGTCCGCCCACGGCGCCATCAGGCTCGGCGAGGTGGTGCGCGGGCAGGTGGTGCTCCAGACCGCGCTCGGCGACGTCGAGGTCGGCATCCACGAGACCACCGCCGCCTGGCTCGACGTCAGCACCCGGCTCGGCGCCGTCCGCAACTCGCTCGGCCCGTCCGAGGGCCCCGGTGACGCCGAGCACACGGTCGAGGTGCGCGTCCGTACCGGCCTCGGCGACATCGTCGTCCACCGCGCGTGAGCGGCGACGCGACGCGCCCGCTAACCGGTGGTCCGGCCGGTCGGCCGGGCCGGGTGCCCGGTCGGCCGCTCCTCGCCGGGGTAGGCGGACCGCACCTTCTCCCGGAGCCAGCCGTGCGCCGGGTCGGCGTCGTTGCGCGGGTGCCAGGCCATGTCCAGTCGCAGGGGCGGCAGTTCGAGGGGGACCTCGAAGGTGTGCAGGCCGAGCGCCTGCGGGCAGCGGTCGGCGAATCCGGCGGGGGTGAGGCAGACCAGGTCCGTCTCGTGGCACAGGAGCAGCGCGGTCGACCAGTTGGGCACGACCGTGACGACCCGCCGGGAGAGCCCCAGTTCGGCGAGCCGCTCGTCGACCGGGCCCCGCACCCGTCCCTGCCGGGAGACCCCGATGTGGTCGGCGGCGGCGAACGCGCGGACGGTGACGCGCTTGCGCGCGGCGAGCGGATGCCCGGGGCGGACGACGCCGAGCAGCCGGGTGGTGCCCAGGTGCTCGGTACGGGTCTCCGGGTCGCGCCGCCCGATGACGCCGATCTCCAGGTCGAGCCGTCCCTCGCGCAGCGCGGAAGTGCCTTCCAGGGCCTCGGGCAGGAAGCGCAGGGTGACGCCGGGGGCCTCCGCGGTCACGGCCGCGATCAGCCGGGCCGCGAGTCCCGCGACGACCATCTCGCTCGCCTGGACGGCGAACTGCCTGCGCAGGGTGGCGAGATCGACCCGGTGGCGGCTGGTCAGCAGACCGCTCGCCTCCTCGACGACCGCGCGCACCCGGGGTCTGAGCTCCAGCGCGTGCGGGGTCGGCACGAGCCGCCGCCCGGCGCGCACCAGAACGGGATCGCCCAGCGCCGTGCGGATCCGGCCCAGCGTGCGGCTCATGGCGGGCGGCGACACGTGCAGCCGGTCGGCGGCGGCGGTGACGCTCTCCTCCTCCAGGAGGGCGTCGAGCGCGACGAGGAGGTTCAGGTCGAGGGATTCGATGGTGTGACCCCAGTCATAGGCGGGGCCGTCCGCGCCCCGGCCGGCCTCATGAGTTGCGTCCAGGCTAATTACATCTTGCTGAAGTTGCACTGGAGTTAACCGGGTGCCGGGCACAGGCTGCTGCCCATGACGCGAAACGACCTGCACACCCACCCGCGCGGCGCCGCCCGCGACCTGCTCGCCGTCGCCAGCCAGAGCGGCCCTTCCGTGACCTTCCTCGACGCGGTGACCCATGGCGTCCTGGGCGCCGTCGAGGTCCCCGCCGAACCGCACGAGCTCTGCTTCGACCCGGTCCGACGGCTGCTGTACGCGACGATCACCTACCGCTCCGGCTACTACAACGCCCACTCCGGCCGCGCCCACGAGCTCGCGGTCATCGACCCGGACGCCCGCCGGGTCGTGGAGATCGTCGACCTCTCGCCCGAACAGGGGGCGCACGGAGTCCTGCTGGACCCGGTGCGCGACCTGGTGTGGCTCAGCGTGGAGGGCGATCCGGAGGGGGCCCTCGTCGCCCTGGACCCCGGCACCCGCGAGATCGTGCGCCGGGTGCCGGTGGGGGCGCCCGGCCCGCACTGGTTCGTCGTCGCCCCGGACCGCCGCCGCGCCTACAGCGCCAACAAGGAGGCCCCGTACCTCTCGGTCGTCGACCTGGAGACGGGGGAGTTCCTCGACCGCGTCCCCGTGCCGGGCAGCGAGGGCATCGACATCTCGGCCGACGGCCGTCTGCTGTACGCGGCGGTGCGCGCGGGGGACGGGGAGCCCGCCGGGGTGCGGGTGATCGACACCGCGACCCACGCCACCGTACGCGTCCACGCCACCCGGGGTCCGGTCTTCCCCGTCCATGTGGCCCCGGGCGGGCTCGTGCTCGCGGGCGAGCTGCGGATGCGCCCGGACGGCTCGGCGCTCGGGGCCAACGAACCCGGTCTGCTGCACCTCCTCGACGCGGACGGCCGGTCCCGGGGCCAGGTCCCGGTCGGCGCTTTCCCGCTCACGGTCCGCTCCTCCCCGGACGGCGCGCTCGGCCTCGTCTCCGCCGTGCTGTCCAGCACCGTCACCGTGGTGGACCTGGTGGAGGCGCGGGTGGTGCGGACGCTGGAGATACCCCGTGCCGGGGAGCCGGGGGCGCACGGGCTCGCGTACATCCCGGCGCCGGGGGCGGAGGGCGCCGGGCCCTCGGCCCGCTGAACGGGTCAGCCGCGCAAGGCGGTTGCCCGTGGGGGCGCGACGCGGTTCAGTAGGCGCTCGACGGGGACGGCGGAGCCGTCGTCGCCGGGTGGGGCGCCGGGGTCGCCGCACCGGGCGGCGCGGTCTTCCGGTCGCTCGCGCCCGTGCCGCCCACCGGGCGCGTGAACCATCCGCCGCTGCCCGGGTCGGCCAGGACGAACCCGCCGAGCCGGTGCGCGGCCGGCGCCACGACGACGACGTTCGAGGCGCGGTAGGCGGCCCAGGCGTCGCCGGTCGGCCTGGGCGTGCCCTCCTGGGCGACCGGCGGGGTCAGCGGGTTCCCGCAGGCGCAGCGCACCCTCGGCACGCCCCGGTCGTCCACCAGCACGGCGGTCCCGGCCTGGAGGACCGCCTGGTAGGCGGTGGGCGAGCCGTCGCGGTAGCCGTGGCCGGTCACCCGGGTGTCGACGCGCAGCTGTACGGAGGTGAGCGCGCGGAGGTGTCCGGCGACGGCGTCGGCAGCGATGCCCGCCACCGACGCGAACGCCTTGTTGGCCGCCGGGGCCCCGCCCAGCGCGGCGATCTGCTGCTCGACGTCGCAGCTCGCCGTGGCGCGCGTCCCCGCGTAGAGGCCCGGCGCGGCGCCGTCCACGCCGCGCGTGACATTGGCGGAGGCCGGGGCGGACGCGCTGGGCAGTGACGGCGGGGACGGGGGCGGGGAGGCGTAGCGGGCCGTCGAGGGGGTGAACGGGTCCGGGCCGTCCGCGTCCGCGGCCTGGAGGTGGACCTCGCTGCCCGCGCTCTTCTCGCCGGACGATCCGCCCGGCCGGGTGAAGACGATGATCAGGGCCACCGCGGCCACGATCGCGCCGGTGATCAGGGCGATGCGGGGCGCGGAGTGCCACCAGGGGCGCTCGGGGCGTTCCCCGCGGCCGGGGCCGCCCCGGTCCGGGGGGACTCCTCCGCCTCCGCCGGGTCCGCCTTTGCCGGGGCCTTCGCCGGAGGAGCCCCCGCCGCCCGGCCCGGAGCCGCCGCCTCCCGGGGGCGGCGCCGGGGGTGGTGGCGCGTCCGCGCCCGGGCCGACCGCGATGGTGTCGTCGTGGCCGCGTTCGCCCGAGCCGCTCGGCGGGCCGGCCGGCGGGCCCGGCCGGGGCGTGCCGGACAGCGGGCCGGACGGGGGGCCGGTGGGGCGGCCGGACGGGGGAGGTTCGACGCTCACGAGCTCTTCTTCCCGGCGTTGGGATCCCGTGCGGACGGGCGGGCGCGGACGGGTGGCGCGGCGACCGGCAGGGGGGCGGGGCCGGTGCGCCGACCGGCACGCCGACGGCTGCGCGGACCGGCACGACAACCGGACGTGCTGACTCCGGTTCGTCTTCGACCAGGCCATTGTGTGCTCCGGCCCCGTCGCACCCGCAAGCTGACGCGGTCGGCCCCCCACGACGGGCGGACCGCGTCCGGGCTGCTTAGCGTGACAGTCGTGAGCCAGACACCGCCCCACCCGCCCGCAGCCGAGCGACGCGCCCGCCACGGCTGGTGGGAGGCGCTCGTGGCCGTGCTCACCGGCCTGGTCGTGATGGCCGTCGTCGCCGCCCTCGGCCTGCTGGCGGCCGGGGCCGGGGACCTGCCCGACAACGCCGTGCCCCAGGTCGTCGCGGCCGTCGTCGTCATGGCCGTCGGCGGATCCGTGGACATCACGGGCGACGCCGGTTTCCTCGGACAGAGCGACGCCGACCTGACCGTGCTCCCGCTGTCCGTCACCCTCGTCGGGGCCCTGACGGTGGCCGCCGGATTCCTGCGGCCCCTGCGGCACCGGGCCGTGGCGAGCGCGCGCGAACTGGCCGCCTGGGCCGCCCGGGTGGCCGTCCTGTGGCTCCTCGCGCTCCTCGGCCTCTCCTTCCTCGCCCGCAAGCGCTTCACGGTCGGGCTCGGGGAGGGCGCGATCGGTGACATCGGCGATCTGCTCGGTGCCACGCCCCGGGTCGGCTTCGAGACCGATGTGCCGCTCACCCTGCTCTTCGGGCTGCTCTGGCTCGCCGGACTGCTCTTCCTCGCCCTGCTCGTCTCGCGCGCGGCCCCGCTGCCCGCCCGGCTGGTGCGGTTCCAGGAGTCGGTGCGCCCGGCCGCGTTCGCGATGGTGGTGCTGCTCCTCGCGTACGTCGTGCTCGGCCTCGCCGCCGGGCTGGTGGTCGCGGTGGTCAAGGGGCACACGGCGGAGACCTTCGCCGTGCTCCTGCTCGGGCTGCCCAACCTCGCCTGGCTCGCCCTCACCGTCGGGCTCGGCGCCTCGTGGGAGGGCCGGGTGGACGGGCCGTTCGGACTGCCGATGCCGCACGTCCTGGACCAGGTGCTGCGCACCCCCGACATCTCCACGGTGAACCTGCGCACCATGGGCGAGTACGACGGCCGGGTGTGGTGGCTCCTGGTGGTGGCGGCCGTGCTCGTCCTGGCCGCCGGATTCGTGATGGCGGCCCGCTCGCCGTCGCGGGTGAAGGCGTGGCGGCACGCCGTGCACATGGCGGTCGCGCTGGCGCTCACCGTCCTCGCGGTCTCGCTGCTCTCCCGGGTCTTCGCGCACTACGGACTGTCCCTGCTCGGCATCGGCGACCTGGGCGGCGGCCTCGCCGGCCGGGTCTCCCTCAGACCCCGGCTGTGGACGGGCCTCGGCCTCGGCGCCCTGTGGGGCCTGGTCGCGGGCTTCCTCGGCGCTCTGCTCGCCCGCCGGGTGCGGCGGCGGGGCGAGGTCGTGGCGGAGGACGGGGGAGCGCCGCCGCCGGAGCCCCGGAACGGCTGAACACGGCCCGCCCGAGGGCCCGTTCAGCTCCCCGGGGGCCGCGACGGACGCCGGAGCACCGGGAGCGCCCACGCGGGCGGGTCCGGTGGCGGACCGGGCGGCGGCGGGGCGGCGACGGCCCGCAGGTCCACCCGGGTCGGCGGATGGCCGCCGGACTCCGCGCCCCGGGCCGCCGCGCGCAGCGCGGACACGAACGCCAGACAGGAGTCGTAGCGGTCGTCCGGGCTCTTGGCCAGCGCCTTCGCCAGTACGCCGTCGAGGGCCGGGGCGATGCCGGGGCGCCGCTCGGTGAGCGGGGGCGGCCGGTCGTACTGGTGCGCCCACAGCAGCGCCATGTCGTCGTCGCGCTGGAACGGGGGCCCGCCCGCCATCGTCTCGTAGACCACGCACGCCAGGCTGTAGACGTCGCAGCGGCCGTCCACCGGGCGTCCCGAGATCTGCTCGGGGGCCACGTAGTCCAGGGTGCCGACGAACTGGCCGACCGTGGTGAACCCGGTCAGCGACAGCGACTTCTTCGTCAGGCCGAAGTCCGTGAGGTACACGTGCTCGGGGTGGTCGCTGTCGGTGCCGCGCGCCACCAGGATGTTGCCCGGCTTCACGTCGCGGTGCACCAGGTCGTGCTCGTGGGCGGCGTCCAGCGCCGACGCGACCTGCGCCGCGATCCGGGCCGCCGTCGGGACCGGCAGCGGCCCCTCCTGGTCGAGCAGGGCGCGCAGATCGCGCCCGGACACGTACCGCATGGCGATGTAGAGCACGCCGTCCGTCTCCCCGGCCTCGAAGACCGGGACGATGTGCGGGTGGTCGATGGCGGCGGCCACCCGGGACTCATGGGTGAAACGGCGGCGGAAGGTGTCGTTGCGGGCCAGTTCCGGGGCGAGCAGCTTCAGCGCCACCGTCCGCTCCAGGCGCAGGTCGCGGGCCCGGTAGACCACCGCCATGCCGCCTCGCCCGATCTCCTGCTCGACCAGGTACCCGGCGATCCGGCGCCCGACCGGTTCGGCGGTGCTCGCGGTGTACGGATCGCCGGCGGGCGCCATCAGGGGCCGCCGGGCCGGTCCGCCGCGTCCCCGGCCCCGGGGGCGCTCACGATCCGCGTGGCGTCGTCGGGCGGCGCCGCACCCGCCGGGCCGGGCTCCTCCGGCACGGGAGCCGCCGGTACGGGCCGCTCGGCGGAGGGCCCGGTGGAGGCGGCGTACGTGCTCAGCCGCGTCCCGTCGCAGTGGACCCACCGCTCGTGCTCCGCGTCGTACAGCCACACCGCCTCGCCGTCCACGATCATCCCGGCGCGCAGCCCGAGGGTGCGCCGCCAGAACGCCTCGCCGTCCAGGCGGCCCGCGGCCAGGTCCTCGGCCGCGCCCCGGTAGCGGCTGAGCATGTCCTGGGCGCGGGCGATCAGCGGGCGCGGATCCGCCGTACGGGCCGGTGGCGCGCCCGCGACCGGCGGCCTCTGCGGGACGGTGACCAGGAGACGGCCGTCGACCCACGCCGACCAGCCGTTGGCGCACACGATCCGGGCCCAGTCGCCGCGCCGGTCCACGAGCTGCACCGGCAGCAGCGCGTCCAGCGGGACCGTGGGGCGGCCGGGGTCGGGGCTCTCCCAGGCGGCCAGGCCGTCGGCGGGGACCACGTGGGTGGGGCGGAAGTCCGCGGGAGCGCTCATCACGCCTACTTCCGCATGACGGCGGGCTCGTGCCGCCGCAGCAGCCGGGCCACCAGGAAGCCGAAGAGCACCGAGAGGACCACCAGCATGCCCATGTCGACGAGCCACACGCCCGTCTGGTGCTCGAAGAGCGGATCGCCGGTCAGCTCGCCCGGCACGATCCTGGCGAGCCCGATGGTGCCCGCCATCGCGCCCAGCGCCCAGCGGGAGGGCACCAGCCACGCCAGCTGCTCGATGCCGGGGACGCCGTGCAGCTTCAGCAGGGCGCCGCAGAAGACGACCTGGACGATGGCGAGGAGCACCAGCAGCGGCATCGTCACCTCCTCCTTGCGCACCAGCGCCGAGACCAGCAGGCCGAGCATCATGGCCGTGAACGCCAGCAGCGCCACCGCCGCCGTGATCTCCACCAGCGGCGGCGCGAGAACGCCCTTGCCGCCGGGGGCGTTCAGGTCCACGCCGAGCAGGGCCACCAGGGTCAGCACGACGGCCTGGAGGACGGTGACCGTCCCCAGCACCACCACCTTGGACATCAGATACGCGGATCTGGACAGGCCGACCGCCCGTTCCCGCTGGTAGATGACCCGCTCCTTGACCAGCTCCCGCACGGCGTTGGCCGCGCCGGTCAGGACGCCGCCGACGCAGAGGATGAGCAGCGCGTTCATCGCCGTCTCCTGGGTCAGCCTGCCGCCCGCCAGCGCCCGCGCCATCGCGCCCATCACGAACGGCAGCGCGACCATGATGGCGAGGAAGGTGCGGTCGGCGCCGAGCGCGGCGGCGTACCGCCGCACCAGGGTGCCCAGTTGGGCGCCCCAGCTCCGGGTCCTGGGCGGCGGGCCCACGACCCGGGCGGCCACGGCCCGGCCGAGGTGCGGCTGGGCGCTGGAGCCGACCACGTACCGCTGGTGGAACGGCGATCCGCCGTACTCGCCCGCCCAGTCCCGGTCCCGGTCGCGCTCGAACGCCTCGAACGCCTCCGGCCACTCGGCGAAGCCGAAGAAGCCGAGGGTGTCCCGGGGCGGCCCGTAGTACGCGATGTGCCCGCCGGGGGCGAGGACCAGGAGGCGGTCGCAGACGTCGAGGCTGAGCACGCTGTGGGTGACCACGATGACCGTGCGGCCGTCGTCCGCGAGGCCGCGCAGCATGTGCATCACCGAGCGGTCCATGCCCGGGTCGAGGCCGGAGGTGGGCTCGTCGAGGAAGAGCAGCGAAGGTTTGGTGAGCAGTTCGAGGGCGACGCTCACCCGCTTGCGCTGGCCGCCGGAGAGGCTGTGGATGGGCTGGCCCGCGCGCTGCTCCAGGCCGAGTTCGCCGATGACCTCCTCGACCCGGGCGCTCCGCTCCGACTTGGCGGTGTCCTGCGGGAAGCGCAGCTCGGCGGCGTAGCCGAGGGCGCGGCGCACGGTCAGCTGCGCGTGCAGGATGTCGTCCTGCGGGACCAGCCCGATGCGCTGGCGCAGCTCGGCGTAGTCCCGGTAGAGGTCGCGCCCGTCGTACAGGACCGTGCCGCGGTCGGCGGGGCGCAGCCCGGTGAGGGCGTTGAGGAGGGTGGACTTCCCGGCGCCGCTGGGGCCGACCACGGCGAGCAGGCACTTCTCGCCGACCGGGAACGACACCCGGTCGAGCAGCGTCTTGCGGCCCCGGTCGACGGCGACGGTGAGGTCCTGGACGTCCAGCGAGACCTCGCCGGTGTCGACGTACTCCTGGAGCTCGTCGCCGACCAGGCAGAACGCCGAGTGGCCGATGCCGACGATGTCACCGGGCGCCACCTCGGCGCGGGCGACCGGCTGGCCGTTGAGGAAGGTGCCGTTGTGGCTGCCGAGGTCGACGATCTCGTGGCCGCCGCCGGGCAGGGCGCGCAGTTCGGCGTGCCGGCGCGAGACGACCAGGTCGTCCACGACGAGGTCGTTGTCGGCGGCGCGTCCGATCCGTACGGTTCGGGCGGGCAGCGGGCGCACCGAGGTGGGCCGGCGGAAGGCACCCGTCGCGGCGGGCACGGAGACGGCGGACAGCCGTTCCGGGGCGCGGACCGGCGGCGGCGCGCGGCCCACCAGGACGGCGCGCGGGCCGTCGGCGGGGCTGCCGAACCGGATGACGCTGCCGGGCCCGATGTCCCACTCGTGCACGCGCCGTCCCTCGGTGTACGTGCCGTTGGTGCTGTCCTCGTCCTCGACCGTCCAGTGACCGTCCCCGGCGCGCAGCACCGCGTGGTGCCACGAGACGCGGGCGTCGTCGATGACGATCTCGCTCAGGGGGTCGCGCCCGACGTGGTAGTCCCGGCTCGGACTCAGCACCGTGGAGCCGGTGTCGGTCTCCAGGACGAGCTCGGGCGCTGTCGGCGCGGCAGACCGCTCTCCCATGGGGTGAATTCTACCTATTGGTCCCTGTTCGGCGCCGCCCGAGCGGGGAGCGTACGGGCGGGCCCCGCACCCGCGGCGCCCGCCGCCGACGGGTCGGGGGCGGGCACCACGCCGGCCGATCGCACGCACCGGCCGCCGCCGCATCCGCCCTCCGGGCGCGGCGGCGGGGGTGCGAGGACGGTCCCTCAGCCCGGCCGGTCCTCGGGCGGGAGCCCGGAGGTGGGCCGGGCCTCCGCGGCCGGGTCCAGGATCCGGTTGAGGAAGTTCCTGGTCCGCTCCTCGCGCGGGGCGCCGACCACCTGCGCGGCCGGGCCCTGCTCGACGATGACGCCGCCGTCCATGAACACCACCCGGTCGGCGACCTCCCGGGCGAAGCTCATCTCGTGGGTGACCACCATCATCGTCATGCCCTCGCCCGCGAGCACCCGCATCACCGCGAGGACGTCCCCCACCAGCTCGGGGTCGAGCGCCGAGGTCGGCTCGTCGAAGAGCATCACCTCCGGGCCCATCGCCAGCGCCCGCGCGATGGCGACGCGCTGCTGCTGGCCGCCCGAGAGCTGGGAGGGGTAGGCGTCGGCCTTCTCGGCGAGCCCCACCCGGTCCAGGTTCTCCCGGGCCACGGCCGCCGCTCCCGCCCTGTCCCGGCGCAGCACCCGGCGCTGGGGCAGGATCAGGTTCTCGGTGACCGTGATGTGCGGGAACAGGTTGAACTGCTGGAAGACCATGCCGATGCGGCGGCGCACCGCGTCGATGTCGACGTCCAGGTCGGTGACCTCGGTGCCGCCCACGAACACCTGGCCCGCGCTCGGCTCCTCCAGCAGGTTCACGCACCGCAGCAGCGTCGACTTGCCCGACCCCGAGGGGCCGATGACGCAGACCACCTCGCCCCGGGCGACGTCGAGGTCGATGCCGCGCAGCACCTCGTTGTCCCCGAACGACTTGCGCAGCCCGCGGATCTCGATCTCGTTCTGTGGCATCGGGTCCTCACCTCGCCCTGTCGGCGCGGGCCTCCAGGCGGCGCACCACGAAGCTCAGGGGAACGGTCACTATCAGGTAGCACAGCCCGGCGACCAGGATCGGGGTGGAGTTGGCGCTCTCGCTGGCCAGGTCCCGGCCGTACTTGGTGAGCTCGCGCTCCTCCAGGGTCACCCCGAGGAACAGCACCAGCGAGGAGTCCTTGAAGAGCAGCACCAGCTCGTTGGTGAGCGGCGGGATCACGATCCGGAACGCCTGCGGGATGATCACCGACACCATGGCCCGCGCGTGCGAGAACCCCAGCGAGCGGGCCGCCTCCATCTGCCCCCTGGGCACGGCCTGGATGCCCGCCCGGATCGTCTCGGCCATGTAGGCCGCGGCGACCAGCCCGAGCCCGAGCGCGACCTTCCCGTACGTACCGCCGGGGATCTCCGTGCCGGGGAACGCCAGCGGGACCGCGACGCCCACGAAGATGAAGATCAGCAGCGCGGGCAGGCCCCGGAACAGCTCGATGTAGATGCTCGCGACCCACCGGTAGGGCGCCACGGACGACAGCCGCATCAGCGCGACCACCAGACCGAGCACCAGGCCGAAGGCGAAGCCGGAGAGCGTGTACACCACGGTGTTGCGCAGGGCGATGGTGATGATGTCCGGGAAGAGCCGGCTGATCAGGTCGGTCTGGGCGAACTGGTTCTGCAGCCGCCCCCAGTCGGCCAGCAGACCGACGGTGACCAGCACCCCGACGAAGACGGCGTACTGGACCCCCTGCGAGATCCGCCGCCGCTGGCGCCTGGTCAGGCGCGAGGTCACGACTGGACCTTGGGCAGCGGTCCGATCCACTGCTCGTAGATCTTCTTGTACGTGCCGTCGGCCTTGGCGTCCGTGATCGCCTTGTTGATGGCGTCGAGCAGCTTGGTGTTGCCCTTCTTGACCGAGAAGCCGTACTGCTCACCGGTGGAGATGTTGTCCACCACGGCGAACTGGTCGGCGTTGGCCTTGTCCTTGAGCCAGCCCTGGACGACGGGGTAGTCGATCACCACGGCGTCGACCTGGCCGGTGCGCAGCCCGTTGAGCACCGCGTCCGAGCTCTCGAAGGCGACCGGGTTGAAGCCCTTGCCGCGGGCGTAGCTCTCGCCGGTGGTCTCGGCCTGGGCGCCGAGCTTCTTGCCCTTGGCCTTGAGGTCGGCGAGCGAGGTGACGCCGCTCTTCTTGGTGGCGAGGAGCGCCTGGGTGGCGTCGAAGTAGGGGACGGAGAAGTCGACGTTCTTCTTGCGCTCGTCGGTGATGGTCATGCCGGCGGCGGCCAGGTCGCACTGGCCGGAGTTGAGGAAGGCGCCGGTCTTGAAGTTCTCGAACGGGGTGTCGAGGATCTTCTGCTCCACCTTGAGGTTCTTGGCGACGAGGTCGACGAGCGAGACGTCGAACCCGACGACCTTGCCGTCGCGCTCCGACTGGAACGGTGGATAGGGCAGATGGGTGCAGGTGGTCAGCTTGCCCTTCTTGACCACCGGCACACCCCCCGCGGCCTCCCCGGAGCCGCCGCCGCTGGACGAGCAGGCGGCGGAGGCGAGCAGCAGCCCCGCAGTGGCTGCCGCGGTGGCGAGATTGCGGATACGGTGGGCCGTCCTGGTCACGGTTGACCTCCATGAAATACGGGGGTGGCTGAGGAGCGGAACCGTTCAGCCATGATCGTATGAGACTGGGGGTGACTTCGCCGTGGAACGCGGCAGGCGCGCCGGTGGGGTCATCCGTACACCCGGTGCCGGGTCACGGGCCGACAGGGCCCGGCGACACGGTCCAACTTGGCCATCTAGGCTGATCATTGACAGTTCACCAGGCCCCAGGAGACACATCCCGTGACTGAGAACCCGGCGCACCTCGACGCTCCCGAGCACGTTCGGAGCAGAATCAACACCTCCCAGCCGCACACCGCCCGGATCTGGAACTACTGGCTCGGCGGCAAGGACAACTACGAGGTCGACCGCGAGGTGGGCGACCAGATCCGCGGCCTGCACCCGGGCATCGGCGACTACGCCCGCGCCGACCGCCTCTTCCTGGGCCGCGCCGTGCGCCACCTGGTCGCCGACCGCGGCATCCGCCAGTTCCTCGACATCGGCACCGGGCTGCCGACCGCCGACAACACCCACGAGGTGGCCCAGCGGATCGCCCCCGAGTCCCGGATCGTCTACGTGGACAACGACCCGCTGGTGCTGGCGCACGCCCGCGCCCTGCTGACCAGCACCCCCGAGGGCCGGACCGACTATCTGGACGCGGATCTGCGGGACGCGGCGAGCATCCTGGAACACGCCTCCAAGACGCTCGACTTGAGCCGGCCGGTCGCGCTGATGCTGCTCGGCGTGGTGATCTTCATCGGGGACGACGAGCAGGCGTACGGCCTGGTCCGGGATCTGATGGACGCGCTGGCCCCCGGCAGCTTCCTGGTGCTCTCGCACACCGTGACGCACCCGGACATGCCGGACGTCGACGAGGCGGTGGCGTTCTGGAACGAGCACGGCACGCCCAAGCTCACCCAGCGCACCCCCGAGCAGACCGCCCGCTTCTTCGACGGCCTGGAACTGCTGGAGCCCGGTGTGGTCTCGTGCTCGCGGTGGCGGCCCGAGGACGGCGGCCTGCCCGACGAGGTGGCCATGTTCGGCGGCGTCGGCCGCAAGGGCTGACCGGGGCCGGGACCGCCCCGGCACTTCCTGGTACATACATGGGTCTGGCTTTGCCATTGCGGGGGCACTCCCGCCGGGATGTCCCCGCAATGCGCGAATTCGCACCGAGCGTCGCTTCACCGCACCTTGGAACAAGGTTGACCAACATACGGACGGCGACGGCGGGTTGCGGACGTAGGTTCGGCCGCATGCCCCCCAAACCCTCCGTACTCCCGGTCCTCCCGTACCGCAAACCCACGCTCGGCCGGGACTACTGGGTCATCGACGACGTGTTGCCCGATCCCGACGCGGTGCGCGCCCGCTGCCTGGGCCGGGACGACTGGGTCGAGGGGTATCCCCGCAAGCCCGAGACCTGGCCGGGGCTGCGCACCATGCCGGGTCTGGAGCCCGCCGAGCTCGGCCGGGTGGAGCGGCATGTGCGCAAGGCGACCGGCGCGCGCGAACTGTGGCTCCAGCAGGCGCCCGGCGGCGCCACCCTCAACCACAACTGCGTCCAGGTCGTGGGCAAGGACGAGTGCGAGCCGCGCCCGCACACCGACTCCCGGGCGCTGTGCCGCTACGCGGCGGTGCTCTACCTCAACCCGGCGGTGCCCAAGGACTGCGGCACCAGCTTCTACCGGCAGAGCCTGCCCGGCGGGGTGCTCGGCGGCAACCTGGTGGCGGCGCCGCACAACAACCTGGTCGAGGCGCTCGGCACCCGGTTCGTACCGGGGGACTCCTTCACCGAGGACGTCCGCGTCGCCCACCGCTACAACCGGCTGCTGCTCTACAACGCCAACATGATCCACAGCGCCACCGGCTACGCGGGCACCACCCTGGAGGACAGCCGGATGACGGCGGTCTTCTTCTGGATGGCGTGACGCGCGGACCGACGGCGTGACGGTGTGGGGCGGCCCCCAGTGGAGGGGGACCGCCCCGTCGTCGTCCGGGGAGTGCGCGGGCCTCCGCCCGGTGCGCCGAGCGCGCGTGCCGGGCGCCGCCGGGCGGACCCGCAGGTGACGGCGGGCCGCTACGGCCTGGTCGCGACCACGACCGTGGCGTACCGCTCCTCGCAGGTCGCCACGCGCGCCACGAGACCGCCGCCGCGCACCGCGGCCAGCGCCGCCGGCACCTGCCGCTCGCTCGTCTCGAAGAGCAGATGCCCGCCCGGCGCCAGCCAGCGGGCCGCCTCGGCGCTCACCCGGCGCAGTACGTCGAGGCCGTCGGCCCCGCCGTCGAGCGCCACCCGGGCCTCGTGCTCGCGCGCCTCCGACGGCAGCAGCGCGATCTCCCCGGTCGGCACGTACGGGACGTTGGCGAGCAGGATGTCGACGCGCCCGCGCAGCCCGCCCGGCAGCGCCTCGAAGAGATCGCCGCGGTGGACGCGCCCCCCGGCGGCGCCCACGTTGCGCCGGGCGCACTCGACGGCGGCCGGGTCGATGTCCGCCGCGTGCAGCTCGGCCGCGGCGAGCCCGGCCGCCAGCGCCGCGCCCAGCGCCCCCGAGCCGCAGCACAGGTCGACCACCACCGCGCCCGCCCCGGCCAGCGCGGCGGCCTGCTCGACCAGGAACTCGGTGCGGCGCCTCGGCACGAAGACGCCCGGGTCCACCGCCACCCTGACCCCGCAGAACTCCGCCCAGCCCAGCACGTGTTCCAGCGGCAGCCCGGCCACCCGGCGCAGCACCATCGCCGTCAGCTCGGCCGGGGTGCGGGCGGTCTCGGCCAGCAGCCGGGCCTCGTCCTCGGCGAAGACGCATCCGGCCGCGCGCAGCCGGTCGACCACGGCGTCCGGGGGAGGGGTGGTAATAGGTCTCACCTGCGGTTTCAGGGCCGGTTCGGATCGGGGGCGCGGCCACCCTACCGCCGGGCGGGCCGGAGGGCCGAGTGAATAAACCGTGCATAGAATGACGCAATGATCTTTATCGTCGTCAAGTTCCCCGTAAAGCCCGAGCACGCCGAAGAGTGGCCGCAGCACGTCGCCGAATTCACCGAAGCGACCCGCGCGGAGCCGGGCAACCTCTGGTTCGACTGGTCGCGCAGCCTGGAGGACCCGAACACCTACGTCCTCGTCGAGGCGTTCCAGGACGACGCCGCTTCGGCGCACGTCGACTCCGACCACTTCCGGGCCGCCATGGAGACGATGCGCCCGCTGCTGCGCCGCACCCCCGACATCGTGAGCACGACGATCGAGGGTGCGACGGGCTGGAGCGCCATGGGCGAGCTGCGGATCGGCTGAGTCCGCGCGCGCCGTGCGGTGGCCGTCACTTCACGGTGACGGTCACCGTCGGGGAGACGGTCTTGCCGCTCATCACCCGCAGCTCCTCCTTGCCCTTGGTGTTCACCTTGTAGTCGAGCGAGTAGCTGCTGCCCTGCTTGACGGTGGTGTCGGCGTGCAGGGTCGTCCACTTGCTCCCCTTCTTGTGCTGGAGCACGACCTTGCTGCCGATGGACAGCCCCTTGGACCGGCCGGTGAAGGTGACCTTGTCGCCCACCTTCGCCTGGGTCTCGCTCGCCTTGATGGTGAGCGAACCCGCCGTCGCGGAGGCGGACTTGCTGCCGCTCGGCGACGGCTTCGGGCTGGGAGCCGCCGCGGACGCGAAGGCGCTGGAGCCGCCCGCGAGCAGGGCGACGGAGAGGAGACCGGCCGCGGCCATCCGGGCACAGCGGCGGGTCGGAGTGGAATTCACGATGGATTTCTCCCGTCTCGGCGGCTCCCCTTCCGGCCGATTGGTGGCTTTTCCGAGGCTATATGCTGAGGCCGATGTCCGCTTCCCAGGGCCCTACGCTCCGTGAACTAGCCGTCCAGGCGCTGTCTTCGGTCGAGCACGGCTACGACCTGCTGGCGCCGAAGTTCGACCACACCCCGTACCGCACGCCCGAGCCGGTGCTGGGCGCCGTGGCCCGGGTCCTCGGCGCGCTCGGCCCGTTCGGCCGGGGCCTGGACCTGTGCTGCGGGACCGGGGCGGGCCTGCCGGTGCTGCGGGCCGTGTGCCGGGAGCGGATCACCGGCGTGGACTTCAGCACGGGCATGCTCACGGTGGGCCGCGCCCGCGCGCCCGGCGCCGCCGACTGGGTCCGGGCCGATGCCCGCGCCCTGCCGTTCGCCCCGGCCGCCTTCGACCTCGCGGTGAGCTTCGGCGCCTTCGGGCACTTCCTGCCGGGGGAGCGGCCGGGCCTGTTCGCGCAGGTCCGCTCGGTGCTGGCGCCCGGCGGCCGGTTCGCCTTCCCGATCGCGGCGCCCGCCCGCCCCGGCTCGTCCGGCTACTGGAGCCTGCTCGCCTTCGACACCGCGATGCGGGTGCGCAACGCGGTGTGGCGGCCCCGATTCGTCATGTACTACCGGGACTTCGCGCTCACGGACGTGGTGCGGGAGCTCGCCGACGCCGGGTTCCGGGTGGAGCTGTACGCGTTGGACGAGCTCGGCCGGCGGCCGGACGGCAGCCCCCGCTGCCGTCTGGTGGTCGCCACCGCCGTCTGATCCGGGGCCCTCAGCTGCGACGATGACGGCTGGTGACCGTACGGTTGGCGAGGGGTGACGACCGGCCGTACGGTGGCGGAGGTGCTTTCCACCGGCCCGCCGCCGTCCGTGCGGCGGGCCGGTGCTCGACAGACTCGGGGTCACGAGGTGAACACCGTGCCCTCCGTGCACTTTCCCCTGATGCTCGCCCTCTCGCTGGGCGCCTTCTTCCTCTGCCGCAAGGGCGGGACCAAGATCTCGCACGCGCTGATCTGCGCGGGCTTCGGCTTCTACTTCGCCGACACCGCCGCCGCGCCCTCGCTGCACAGCGCGGTCAACTCCGTGATGGGCATGCTCGGGCAGCTGGGCTGAGCCGCCGGGCCGTTGCCCGGGGCCCGGCCCCCGCCGCTCACGCGTCCGGCACCCAGCTGCCGTGGAACCCGAGCGGGACCCGGCCCGGCAGATGGATGCGGGCCAGCGGCCTGCCGGTGAAGTCCTGCGCCGCCAGGATCAGCAGATCGGCCGCCCCGCGCTCCGGATCGTGCACGTACGCCAGGGTGTAGCCGTCGTCCTCGGCGGCCCCCGGCGCCGGGTCCGGGCCGTGGGCGGGCACGAACACCGCCTCGCCGACGGCCGCGCCGCGCGGCAGCCGGTGCGCCTGCGTGGTGCCCCGCAGGAGGTCGTGCTTGAGCAGGGCGTTGCCGAAGGAGCGGTCCGGCGGCACGCCGTCGGCCGTCAGGTACGCGGTGGACATCGCGGCGGTGGACGCCGTGTAGCCGTAGCGGTGGCGCCGGGTCACCAGCGACTCGTTGAGGCGCGGGAACTCCTGCGGCCGGTCGTCCAGGCGCCGGGTGCGCACCCGGCCGCGGGCCAGGTCGATCGTCCAGCGGTCCAGGGAGGCGGTGCCGAGCGCGGTGGGCCCGTCGGACCCCTTGCCCGCGACGAAGAACGGCGCCGGGAAGGTGGTGAGGTCGACGACCACCGAGTCGCCCTCGTCATAGGCGTTGAGGGTGTGCGAGTAGAAGACCGGGTCCACCTCGAACCAGCGCACGCTCCCGCCCGCCCGGGGCAGCACCCCCACCCGTGCCGGATGCCGGTCGTTCCACACGTACGGCACGGGCGCACCTGCCTCGGCGGCGGCCGGGTCGAAGGTGACCGGGATGTCGAAGACGACCACATGGCGCTCGGTGAGCGCGAAGTCGTGCATCATCGGCGCGTCCGCGACCGGGACGCGGGTCGTCCGGGCCACCCGCCCGGTGCGGTCGACCACCAGGTGCCGGACGTGGTCCCAGGTGGGGTAGTAGGTGATCGCGTGCAGCTCGTCGGCCCGGGCGTCGTACTTGGTGTGCGCGGTGAACGCGCCGTCGAGCGTGCCGCGGAAGTCGTACGGGCGCAGGGTGTTGAGCTCGCCGTCGAGTTCGTACGGCCGCGGCCCGCTCTCCTGGAGCGCCAGGATGCGGCCCTTGTACGGGACGACGTGGGTGTTGCAGGCGAAGTCGTCCTCGGGGACCGGCCCGGGGTGGGACTCGCCGAGCTTGCGGCTCACGGCGGCCGACCTCACCCACCGGTTGCGGTACCACTCGGCCCGCCCGTCGCGCAGCCGCACCCCGTGCACCATGCCCTCGCCCAGCATCCAGTGGTGCGCCCGGGGGTCCTCCAGGCCGAGCACATTGGGGCCGGTGCGCAGGTAACGGCCGTTCAGGGAGCGGGGGATGCGCCCGGTGACCGGCAGGTCGAAGGCGGTCAGCTCCTCGGTGGCGGGGGCGAACGGCCCCTGGAGGAAGGGGAACCGGGAGGCGGGCGGGTTCGTCGCGGTCGTCGTCCCCGCGGCCCCGCGTGCCGCCGCCGTCGCCGTGCCGCCGCCCCGCGCTGCCAGCCACCCCGCGGCGGCGGCGCCCGCCGCGCCGCGCAGTACGTTCCTCCGTGAGTGAGCGTTCATCCGTGGGCCCCCTGGTCCGGTCGTCCGTGCCGATCTGTCGTGGACGATCCTGCTCCGGGGGCCCGGCGCCGGTCAGGAGGGCTGGACACCCGACGGGGGTGGTGCCAGGCCCCCTGTTCCGGGCGCGGCCCCGCGCCCCGCGCCGCCCGGCCCATTCGGGTCTTTCGCACGAAATCTCAGCCAAGGTGTTGAATGTGTGACTATTGAGATGGTGTGATGCCGGTCACAGATCGGGAGTGGCAGCAAGGAGCGAGTCGATGTCCACCACCGTCGAAGAATCCGTTCTGGCCCGCCTCGTCACCGACGCGCCGCACGGCGTCGCCATCCCGGTGGCCCTCGGCTACAGCGGGCGCGACCCGCTGGCGGTCACGATGACCTTCCCGCCCGAGGTCTCCCTGCACGACGAGGGTGTGACCTGGGTGTTCGCCCGCAATCTCCTCGACGAGGGGCTGCGCGCCCCGGCCGGCGCCGGCGATGTGCACGTCTGGCCGCTCGGGGCCGCCCGGACCATGGTCGAGCTGCGCTCGCCGGACGGTCTGGCGCTCCTCGAATTCGGCACCTCGGCCCTGCGGCGGTTCCTCTTCCTCACCTACGCGGCGGTCTCCGCCGAGGCGGAGAACCAGGACCTCGACATGGACGGGGCCCTCGCCGAGCTGCTGGGCGAGACCCGGTGAGCCCGGAGTAGGGCGCGCCCGCACCCCCCGTCCGCGGCGGGGCGGGGGGTGCGGCCCCGGGAGTGCGGCGGCGCGCCGGCTCCTCGCACGGCCGAGCCCATGTGGCCCTCCGGATGCCGCAGTTGAACGATCCGGCGGCGCTCCGTCCGGACGCCGGTCCTGGCGCTAGTTTGCTGCACCGGACCATTTTGCGAAGGGCATGAACCACCATGAGCGAGAAGACCATCACCGTGCTGCCCGCCGACGAGGCGTTCGCGGTAGCGGCGAGCGCCGAGAGCATCGACCGGGCCGCCGAGGCCCTGCGCGCCAACGGTTTCGCCGTGCACGTCGTCGACACCGCCGCCGAGGCCCGCAAGGTCGTCACCGAGGCCCTGCCCGCCGGGAAGGCGATCCTCGCTTCGACCAGCGAGACCCTGCGCCTGTCGGGCCTCCAGGAGGACATCGACGAGTCGGGCCGGTTCCGCAGCGTCCGCGCCGAGCAGGCGGACTGGGACCTGCGCGCGCGGGGCGACGAGGTCCGCGCCACCCGCTCCGCGCCGGACGTCGTGGTCGGCAGCGTGCACGCGGTCACCGAGGACGGCAAGCTGGTCACGGCGTCGGCGAGCGGCAGCCAGCTCCCCGCCTACGCGTTCGGCGCGGCCCAGGCGTTCTGGGTGGTCGGCGGGCAGAAGGTGGTGGCGGACCTGGACACCGCGCTGCGCCGCATCGAGACGTACTCGCTGCCCAAGGAGGACGTCCGGGCCCAGCACGCGTACGGCCGCCGCAGCGTCATAGCCAAGGTCCTGATCCACGGCCGTGAGACGATCCCGCACCGCAGCACCGTGGTGCTGGTCCGCGAGGCCATCGGCTTCTGAGCCGTCAGAACCCCCGCGGGCGCCGAGTCCGCGGGCCGGTTTCCAGCCGCCGTACCCCCTGGGGTGCGGCGGCTTTCGCCGTTGCGGGGCGGGCGCCGGGCCGGCCGCGGCAGGGGAACCCGGCGCCCCGCCCCCAGGTCAGGGGCGGCGGGGTCATGACTGGGCGCCGGGTCCTCCCGGTGCGTGACCGGTCCGGCCGCTGGGCCGGAGGCGTCCTGAACGTAACACCTCGCAATCACTTGCGAAAGATCTTGCGGTGAGAAAACGGCGAGATTTCCGCCGCGTATCGGGGGTGTGTCCAAAGGGTTGACCAGCGGGCGCGGGCGCTTTACGGTCTCGACCGCAACACGTTTCCGGTTGTTTCAGCAAGAACATTCAGAGCCATTCCGGTAGGTCGGCCGCACCGCCCGGAGGCCGCTCCGCCCCCGCATCCCCGCACGGAGGTCCCCCATGGACGGTCGAGCCGGCAGCATCCCCCGTACGCGCCGACGGCGCCGACCGCTCGCCGCGGCGGCGGCCCTGGCGGTGGGAGCGGCGGGCACCCTCGTCCTCGGAGCCCCGCAGGCGCGGGCCGCCGCACCCGGCGCCAAGGACGTCACCGCCGTCCTCTTCGAGTGGAACTTCGCCTCGGTCGCCAAGGCGTGCACCGACGAACTCGGCCCGGACGGCTACGGCTACGTCCAGGTCTCGCCGCCCCAGGAGCGCATCCAGGGCTCCCCCTGGTGGACCGGGTACCAGCCGGTGAGCTACCGGATCGGCAGCCGGCTCGGCGACCGGGCGGCGTTCCGGTCCATGGTGGAGACCTGCCACGCGGCGGGCGTCAAGGTGGTCGCCGACTCGGTGATCAACCACATGACGAACGGCTCCGGCACCGGCTCGGCCGGATCGTCCTACACCAAGTACGACTACCCCGGCACCTACTCCTCGGCCGACATGGACGACTGCCGCTCCGAGGTCACCGACTACCAGGACCGCTGGAACGTCCAGCACTGCGAACTGGTGCGGCTGGCCGACCTGGACACCGGCGAGGAGTACGTCCGCAAGACGATCGCCGGATACCTCAACGACCTGCTGTCGCTCGGCGTCGACGGCTTCCGCGTCGACGCGGCCAAGCACATCCCCGCCGACGACCTCGCCGCCATCAAGGCGCGGCTCACCGATCCGAACGCCTACTGGAAGCAGGAGACGATCTACGGCGCCGGCGAGGCCGTGCAGCCCACCGAGTACCTGGGCACCGGCGACGCGCAGGAGTTCCGCTACGCCTGGGACCTCAAGCGGGTGTTCACCGGCGAGAAGCTCGCGTATCTGAAGAACTTCGGCGAGGGCTGGGGATATCTGCCCGCCGGGAAGGCGTCGGTGTTCGTCACCAACCACGACACCGAGCGCGGCGGCCCCACCCTCACCTACAACGACGGTGCCAAGTACACCCTGGCCCATGTCTTCATGCTGGCCTGGCCCTACGGCTCACCGGACGTCCACTCCGGCTACGCCTTCACCGACAAGGACGCGGGTCCGCCCAACAACGGCCAGGTCAACGCCTGTTACACCGACGGGTGGGAGTGCCAGCACGCCTGGCCGCAGATCGCCGCCATGGTGAAGTGGCGCAACACCGCCGGCAGTGCGCCCGTCGGCGACTGGTGGGACGACGGGGCCAACGCCATCGCCTTCGGCCGGGGCGCCAGGGCGTATGTGGCGATCAACCACGCGAGCGCCCCGCTGACCCGCACCTTCCAGACCTCGCTGCCCGCGGGCGGCTACTGCGACGTGCAGAGCGGCCGGGGTGTCACGGTCGACGGCTCGGGCCGGTTCACCGCGACCCTCGCCCCCGACACCGCCCTCGCGCTGCACACCGGCGCCCGCACCTGCGGCACCGGCACCACCGCCACCGGTGCCTCCTTCCACGTCGGCGCGACCACCGTGCCCGGCCAGAACATCTACGTCGTCGGCGACCAGGGCGCCCTCGGCGGCTGGAACACCGGCGCCGCGCTCAAGCTCGACCCGGCCGCCTACCCGGTGTGGAGCCTGGACGTGCCGCTGCCCGCCGGTACCGCCTTCGCCTACAAGTACCTGCGCAAGGACGCCGGAGGGGCGGTGACCTGGGAGAGCGGTGCCAACCGGACCGCCACCGTGCCCGCCGACGGCAAGGTCGCGCTCAGCGACACCTGGCGCGACTGACCCCGGCGGGCGGCGCCCCGGCGAGACCCGGCCGCCGCCCGCCCCGCGCCCCCGCCCGTACGACCGTGGAACCCCTTCGAAGGAGTACGTCCGTGATCGGCTCCCCGCGCCGCTCCGCCGTCACCGCCGCCGTCGCCCTGGCGCTCCTGGCGTCGGCCGCGCCCGCCGCGCCCGCCGCGGGCCCGGCGGTGGCCACGCCCCCGGCCCCGCCGTCCGACGCCCGGCTCGCCGCCGAGCCCGCCCGGCACGAACTCACCCGGGAACAGCCCTACTTCGTCCTCCCGGACCGGTTCGCGGACGGCGACCCGGCCAACAACCGGGGCGGGCTCACCGGCGACCGCTCGGTCACCGGCTACGACCCGACCGACAAGGGCTTCTACCAGGGCGGCGACCTCAAGGGGCTGACCCGGAAGCTGGACTACATCAAGGGGCTCGGCAGCACCGCGATCTGGCTGGGGCCGATCTTCAAGAACAAGCCGGTGCAGGGCACGGGCGCCGACCAGAGCGCCGGGTACCACGGCTACTGGATCACCGACTTCACCCAGGTCGACCCGCACTTCGGCACCAACGCGGAGCTGGCCCGGCTGATCGACAAGGCCCACGCCAAGGGGATGAAGGTCTTCTTCGACGTCATCACCAACCACACGGCCGATGTCATCGGGCGCGAGCGGGGGAGCGGCCAGTACCTCTCCAAGGGCGCGTTCCCCTATCTCACCCGGGACGGCGTGCCGTTCGACGACAGCGCCTACGCGGCGGGCGGCAAGGGCTTCCCGGCCGTCGGCCCCGGCTCCTTCCCGTACGCGCCGACCGTGCCCGCCGCCGAGAAGGACACCAAGGTCCCGGCCTGGCTCAACGACCCGACGATGTACCACAACCGGGGCGACTCCACCTTCGCCGGGGAGAGCGCCGAGTACGGCGACTTCTCCGGCCTCGACGACCTGTGGACCGAACGGCCCGAGGTCGTGCGGGGCATGGAGAAGATCTACGAGAAGTGGGTGGAGGACTTCGACGTGGACGGCTTCCGCGTCGACACCGTCAAACACGTCGACATGGACTTCTGGACCCAGTGGGCGACCGCCCTGGACGCCTACGCCGCCAAGCGGGGGCGCCCGGACTTCTTCCTCTACGGCGAGGTGTACTCCGCCGACCCGTCGGTGACCGCCCCGTACGTCACCCGGGGCAGACTCGACGCGACCCTCGACTTCCCGCTCCAGCAGGCGATGCGCTCCTACGTCTCGCAGGGCGGCTCGGCGGGCGACCTGTCCGCCGCGCTCGGCCAGGACTACCGCTACACCACCGACAAGGCCAACGCCTACGAGCAGGTCACCTTCCTCGGCAACCACGACATGGGCCGCATCGGAAGCTTCCTGGTCCAGGACAACCCGCACGCCGACGCCGCCGAACTGCTGCGCCGCGACAAACTGGCCCACCAGCTGATGTTCCTCGGCCGGGGCAACCCCGTCGTCTACTACGGCGACGAGCAGGGCTTCACCGGGTCGGGCGGCGACAAGGACGCGCGCCAGACCATGTTCCCCTCGAAGGTCGCCGACTATCTGGACGACCGGCAGATCGGCACCACCCGCACCCACGCGAGCAGTGCTTTCGATCCGGAGCACCCCCTCTACAAGGAGATCGCCGCTCTCTCCGCGCTGCGCCGCCAGAACCCGGCGCTCGCCGACGGAGTGCAGACCGAGCGGTACGCGGCGCAGGGCCGGGGGATCTACGCCTTCTCGCGCACGGACACGAAGACCGGCACCGAGTACGTCGTCGCGGTGAACAACGCGACCGAGGAGAAGAGCGCCGGGTTCGCCACCGACTCCGCCGCCACCGCGTTCACGGGGATCCACGGCGCCTCCGACACGCTCACCAGCGGCGCCGACCGGCGCGTCACCGTACGGGTGCCCGCCCTCTCCGCAGTCGTCTACAAGGCGGCCGGGCCGCCGGCCGCCCCCGCCGTCCGGCCCTCGCTGACCCTGAAGGCCCCGGCGGCCGGTGCGGCCGGTGACGTCGAGATCGCGGCCGACGTGGACGGCGGCCGGCTCGACCGGGTGGTCTTCGCCGCCCGGACCGGCACCGCCAAGTGGCAGGTCCTCGGCTCCGCCGACCACCCCCCGTACAAGGTCGTCCAGCACCTGCCCGCCGGCCTGGCCGCCGGAACACCCCTGCGCTACAAGGCCGTCGTGATCGACTCGGCCGGACGCACCGCGAGCGCCACCGCCGCCTCCACCAGCGGCGCCCCGCCCGTCGAGCCCGCGCCCACCGCCGCCCGGCGCGACTACGCCGTGGTCCACTACAAGCGCCCCGCGGGCGACTACGCCGACTGGCGGCTGTACGCGTGGGGCGACCTCGCGGACGGCGAGTCCACCACCTGGCCCGCGGGCCACGACTTCGTGGGCCGGGACGCCTACGGCGCGTTCGCGTACGTCAAGCTGAAGCCGGGCGCCTCCGGCGTCGGATTCCTGGTGATCGACAAGAACGGCACCAAGGACGTCGCCGCGGACCGCGCCATCGACGTCGGCCGGACCGGGGAGGTCTGGGTGGAGCAGGGCAAGGACGCGGTCCTCACCACACCGCCGACCGGGGCGTACCCGCCGCAGGACACCACCAGGGCCGTCATCCACTACCGGCGCGCCGACGGCGACTACACCGGCTGGGGCCTCCACACCTGGACGGGCGCCGCCGCGCCCACCGACTGGTCCGCCCCGCTGAAGCCGGTGCGCACCGACGCCTTCGGCGCGGTCTTCGAGGTGCCCCTCAAGGACGGGGCGACCAGCCTGAGCTACCTCGTCCACAAGGGCGACACCAAGGAGTTCGGCGCCGACCGCTCCCTGGACTTCGCCACCCACTCCCACGAGGCGTGGCTGCTCGACGGCGTGGAGAGGTACCTGCTGCCCGCGGGCTCCGGCTCCGCCGCCGACCTCGACCTCGGCAAGTCCGCGGCGCAGTGGATCGACCGCACCACCGTCGCCTGGGACACCGGCACCGGCGCCGCCAGTTACCAGCTGGTGTACGCACCGCGTGGCGGTCTCGCGGTCAAGGACGGCGTCCTCACCGGCACCGGCCACTGGCTGCGGCTCACCCCGGTCGCGGGCGGCCTCAGCGCCGCGCAGAAGGCCCGCTTCCCGCACCTCGCGAAGTACGCGGCCTTCACCGTCGACCCGCGCGACCGCGACCGCGTCCGCGCGGCCCTGACCGGGCAGCTGGTCGCCACCCAGCGGCTCGCGAACGGCGCGCTGCTCGCCGCCACCGGCGTCCAGACCCAGGGCGTGCTCGACGACCTGTACGCCCCGGGCGCGACGAAGGCCGCGCTCGGCCCGGTCTTCGCGCACGGCCGCCCCACCCTCTCGCTGTGGGCGCCGACCGCCCGCCGGGTCGCCCTGGAACTGGACGGGCGCACGGTCGCGATGCGCCGCGACGACGCCACCGGCGTCTGGTCGGTGAGCGGCCCGGCGAGCTGGACGGGCAAGCCGTACCGCTACGCCGTGACGGTGTGGGCGCCCAGTGTCCGCGAGGTGGTCACCAACCTCGTCACCGACCCGTACGCCACCGCGCTCACCACCGACTCCGCGCGCTCCCTCGTCGTCGACCTCGCCGATCCGAAGCTCGCCCCGAGCGGCTGGGCGGCGCTGCGCAAACCCGCGCCCGTACCGCTGCGGGCCGCGCAGATCCAGGAGCTGCACATCCGCGACTTCTCGGTCGCGGACCCGACCTCGCGCCACCCGGGCCAGTACCTCGCCTTCACCGACACCGGCTCCGACGGGATGAAGCACCTCAAGGAGCTGGCCCGGTCCGGCACTTCGTACGTGCACCTGCTGCCCGCCTTCGACATCGCGACCGTCCCGGAGAAGGCGTCCGACCGCACGAGCCCGGCCTGTGACCTGAAGGTGTACGCACCGGACTCCGAGGAGCAGCAGGCGTGCGTGGCGCGGAGCGCCGCCGAGGACGCCTACAACTGGGGGTACGACCCGCTGCACTACACCGTGCCCGAGGGGTCCTACGCGAGCGACCCGGAGGGGACCCGGCGCACGGTCGAGTTCCGGCGGATGGTCCAGGGGCTGAACGGCGCCGGGCTGCGCACGGTGATGGACGTCGTCTACAACCACACCGCGGCGAGCGGGCAGGCCGACAAGTCGGTCCTCGACAAGATCGTGCCCGGCTACTACCAGCGGCTGCTCGCGGACGGCTCCGTGGCCACCTCCACCTGCTGCGCCAACACCGCGCCCGAGAACGCGATGATGGGCAAGCTGGTGGTGGACTCGGTGGTGACCTGGGCCAAGCAGTACAAGGTCGACGGGTTCCGGTTCGATCTGATGGGCCATCACCCCAAGGCGAACATCCTGGCCGTCCGCAGGGCGCTCGACGCGCTGACGCCCGCCAAGGACGGCGTCGACGGCAAGAACGTCGTCCTGTACGGGGAGGGCTGGAACTTCGGGGAGGTCGCCGACGACGCCCGGTTCGTCCAGGCCACCCAGAAGAACATGGCGGGCACCGGCATCGCCACCTTCGCGGACCGGGCCCGCGACGCGGTGCGCGGCGGCGGCCCCTTCGACGAGGACCCCGGCGTGCAGGGCTTCGCCTCCGGCCTCTACACCGACCCCAACTCCTCGGCGGCCAACGGCACCCCGGCCGAGCAGCGGGCGCGGCTGCTGCACTACCAGGACCTCATCAAGGTCGGCCTCTCCGGCAGCCTGGCCGCGTACACCTTCACCGACACCTCGGGCCACCGGGTCAGGGGCGACGGCGTGGACTACAACGGCGCCCCGGCCGGATACGCCGCCGCGCCCGGCGACGCGCTGGCCTACGCGGACGCGCACGACAACGAGTCGCTCTACGACGCCCTCGCGTTCAAGCTGCCCCGGTCCACCCCGGCGGCCGACCGGTCCCGGATGCAGGTGCTCGCCCTGGCGACCGCCGCCCTCTCGCAGGGCCCGGCGCTCTCCCAGGCGGGCACGGACCTGCTGCGCTCCAAGTCCCTGGACCGCAACTCGTTCGACAGCGGGGACTGGTTCAACGCGATCCACTGGGACTGCCGGGACGGCAACGGCTTCGGGCGCGGGCTGCCGCCGGCCGCCGACAACCGGGCCAAGTGGGCCTGGGCCCGGCCGCTGCTCGCCGACCCGGCACTGGCCCCCGGCTGCCCCGAGATCACCGCCGCCACCGGGGCCTACCAGGACCTGCTGAGGATCCGCACCACGGATCCGGCGTTCCGCCTGGCCACCGCGGACCAGGTGCAGTCCGCGCTCGCGTTCCCGCTCTCCGGGACGGGGGAGACCCCGGGCGTCATCACCATGCGGCTGGGCGGGCTGGTGGTCGTCTTCAACGCGACCCCCGCCCGCACGGCCCAGCGCGTCCCGGAGCTGGCGGGCACGGCGTACGCCCTGCACCCCGTGCAGGCGTCCGGCGCCGACCGGACGGTGAAGTCCGCCTCGTACGAGCGCGCCTCGGGCACGTTCACGGTCCCGGCCCGCACGGTCGCGGTCTTCACCCGCCGGTAGCCGCGCGGGCGGCGGGCCGGGGCGCCGTGCGCGCTCCGGCCCGCCGCCGCTCCACCGCGCCGCTCACTCCTCGGAGACCCGGAGCAGCACGCCCCGCTCGTCGCGGGTGTAGACGCGGCGCCGGTTCTTCTCCAGTTTGCGGGCCACCTCGTCGTCGAGGTCGACGCCGTTCATCTCGGCGAGCGCCACCAGGTACAGCAGTACGTCGGCGAGCTCCTCGCCGAAGTCCGGCAGACGTTTGCGCCAGGCCGTGAACGCCTCGCCCACCTCGGCGTTGAGGAGCCCGAACTCCAGCGGCACGTCGGTGACGTTGAACCCCTTGTCGAGCTTGTTCTGCCACGCCTGCCGCTGTGCGGTGCGGATGTCCAAGTCGCTCCGTCCCTCCTGGGGCCCGCACGCGGTTCGGCCGTGCGGGGCGCTCCTGCCCGCCGACCCTATCGAGCCGGGCGCGGCCCGCCGATAGGGAGGGGGACGGAGCGAGGGCGAGGAGTAGGCAATGCTCAACGAGTGGCACACGGCCGCCAACATCGGCGCGGGCCTGGGCTATGGCGGGATCATCGGGCTGGAGCGCCAGTGGCGGGCCCGGATGGCCGGACTGCGGACGAACGCGCTGGTGGCGGCCGGTTCCGCGCTCTTCGTCCTGCTCTCCACCTACGGCTTCGTGGACGCCACCAGCACCAGCGGCTACGACGGTTCACGGGTGGCCGCGCAGATCGTCTCCGGCATCGGCTTCCTGGGCGCCGGTGTGATCATGCGGGACGGGCTGAGCGTGCGCGGGCTCAACACGGCCGCCACGCTGTGGTGCTCGGCGGCGGTCGGGGCGCTCTCGGGGGCCGGGCTGTACGCGGTGGCGGCCCTCGGCACCGCCGGGGTGGTCGGCGCCAACCTGCTGCTGCGACCGCTGGGCCGGCGGCTGGACCGGGAGCCGCACGGCGGCGTCGAGGTCGGCACCGACTACCTCTTCGAGGTGGTGTGCACCGAGCCCGAGGAGGCCCATGTGCGGATTCTGGCCGTCCAGGCGCTGACCCGGCCGGGCTACCGGCTGCGCTCGGTGCACAGCCAGGACGCCAAGACGCCGGGCCATGTGACGGTGGCGGCCGAGCTGACCACCGAGCGGCGTGACGACAGCCTGCTCGAAGAGGCGGTCAGCAGACTGTCGTTGGAGCCCGCGGTGTCGGCGGTGAGCTGGACGGTGCTGCACCACCCGGACGACAACGACGACGACGAGTACGGCGGTGAGAGCCGCCGTCGGCGCTACTGGGTCCGTAATTTCTTCAGCTGACGTTTCGGACAGATTCGGACTCCCGCGTTCAGGTTCGAAAGGATCTTCATGTAAAACAGTGCGGGACCGGTCAATGACAGTGTGTACTGGCCACGTTCGCCTTCCGGGGCGGTCGTTCGCATGCCCTCCCTCCGATCTCCCCTGAAGGTCCATTAGATGATTGAGATACCGGACCTGGCCGCCGGGGGCCTGGCGGCCGGGACCCTGTCCGCCCTCGTCCTCGCGGGCGGCCTGCTGCGCTCCCGTCGTCGGGGAGCCCGCCAGGAGGAGGAGATCGCCGAACTGCGCTCCCAGGTCGAGGGCGCGCGCGGCGAAGTGGGCCGGGTCTCCCGGGCGTACGCGGCCGAGGTCGTCCACCTCGCCCAGCGGCGGCTGCCCGCCGAGGCCACCCGGACCGCGCATCCGCACGTGCAGGTGCCCGGCCCCGTCCACCCGGACCTGGCGGGCACCGAACTCGGCGCGGCCCTGGACGAGGTCCTCGACGGCGTATCCGGCGCGGTCGGCCAGGAACGCAAGCGCGTGGACGCCGCCGCCCGCGCCGGCATGCGCGGCGCCACCCGCGAGATCCAGGCCGGTCTCTACCGCCTCCAGGACCACCTGCGCGGACTCCAGCAGCGCTACGACGACCCCGAACTGGCCCAGACGCTCTTCGCGCTCGACCACGAGAACGAGCAGTCGCTGCGGCGCGCCCAGGTCACCGCCGTGGTCTGCGGCGCCTGGGTCGGCCTCGCCCGCGAGGAGTCGCACCTGGTCGACGCGGTGACGGGCGGTCAGTCCCGGCTGGTGGGCTACCACCGGGTGCGGATCCACCACCACCTGGAGCCGGGCACCGCCCTCGTCTCGCACGCCGTCGAGCCCGTCGCGATCATCGTGGCCGAGCTCCTCGACAACGCGCTGCGCCACTCCGCCCCCGACACCGAGGTCGTGGTGAACCTCGCCCGCGCCCACCACGGGGTCTCGGTCACCGTCGACGACGCCGGGGTCGGCATGAACCCCGACGAACGCGCCTACGCCCAGCGGATGGTCGCCGGCACCGACCCGATCCTCCTCTCCGAACTCGGCGACCCGCCCCGGATGGGCCTGGCCGCCATCGGCCAGCTGACCCGCCAGTTCGACCTCTCCGTGGACCTCTCCACGCCCTCGCCGTACGGCGGGGTGCGCGCGGTGCTGCTGGTCAAGAACCACCTGCTGAGCCGGATCGACCCCGAGACGCGCCCGCCCGCCGCGGCGGCCCCGCGCTCCACCCGGCCCGCCGACGGCCCGGCCGCGCCCGAGCACGCCGCGGCCCCGCCCGGCCCGCTCCCCGCCGCCGCGCCGCATCCGGCGGCCCCGTACGGCACCGGCGCGCTCCCGCACGGGTCCGCGCCCGACGGCGACGCGCTGCCCCAGCGCCGCCGCCGCACCCGCGCCGCGCTGCCCGCCGAGGCGACCGCGGCCCCCGCCCGCAGCCCAGAGGAGTCGGCCGCCGCGCTCGGCGCACTGCAGTCCGGCACCGCCGCGGCCCGCTCGGCCGCCCCCATGGAAGGGAACGACCCGCGATGACCAGCGGAACCACCGGCGAGACGGCGTGGGTGCTCGACGCGATCCTGGAGATCCCGCACGTCCAGGCCGCCGTCCTGCTCACCCGGGACGGACTCGTCTCCGGCTACACCAAGGCCCTCTCCCAGGCGTCCGCCGAGCGCACCGCCGCCATCATGAGCACCGTGCAGGGCGCCTGCCGCACGGCCGCCGCGGCCTTCGCCGACCGGGAGGACGCCCGGATCCGCCAGGTCGTCATCGAGTCCGACCACGGCTACATCCTGGTCGCGCCCACCGCGCACGGCACCTGTGTGGCCGCGTTCGGCGACCCGGACGTCCGGCTCGACCTGCTCGCCCACCGCGTCCACTCCCAGGTGGCCCGGCTCGGCGAGAAGGCGATGACGGCCGCGCCCCGCGGAGCCGACGGCGCCACTGAGGCATGACGGCCCGCCGCGGCGGCCGTCCGCTGGTCCCCGCCTATCTGTCCACCGGAGGGGTCGCCCGCCCCAGCCGCAACAGCCTGGAGCGGCTCTCCGTACTGACCGGCGGAGGCGGGCCCGAACCGGCCGGGCTGCCCGCCGCCCAGCACGCGCTGCTCGACGTCCTGGACGGCGGGTCGCTGACAGTGGTGGAGACGGCGGCCCTGCTGGAGCTGCCGTTCTCGGCCGTACGCGTCCTGGCCGCCGAGCTGATCGACCAGGGGCTGGTCAGCGCCCGCCCGCCCGTCCCCGTCGCCGCACTGCCCGCACCCGACCTGTTGAAGAGAGTGGCCGATGGCCTCCGCGCCCTCAAGCAGTAGCCCCGGCGGGACCGGCACCGCCGGGATCCATCTGCCCGACACCGCACGCGAACTGGTGAAGATCCTGGTCGCGGGCCCGTTCGGGGTGGGCAAGACCACGCTGATCGACTCGGTCTCCGAGATCCGCCCGCTGCACACCGAGGAGCACCTGAGCGAGGCGTCCGTCACCGTGGACGACCTCGCCGGGGTCCGCGACAAGACCACCACCACGGTCGCCATCGACTTCGGCCGGATCAGCCTGGGCGGCGGAGTGGTGCTCTACCTCTTCGGCACCCCCGGCCAGGAGCGGTTCCGCTCCCTGTGGGCGGACATCGCGTACGGGGCGCTCGGCGCGCTCGTCCTGGTGGACACCCGCCGCATCGACGACTCCTTCGACGTCCTCGGCCTGGTCGAGGAGACCGGACTGCCCTACGCGGTGGCCCTCAACACCTTCCCCGACTCCCGCGCCTACACCGAGGAGCAGCTGCGCCGCTCGCTCGACCTGGAGGCGAGCACGCCGATGGTCGTCTGCGACGCCCGCGACACCAACTCCTCCGTCGACGCGCTGCTCGCGCTCGTCCAGCACCTGATCGCCCGCAACAGCAGCCCGGAGAACCGGTGAACCCGCACCCCGCGTACCCCGCCCCCGCAGCCGCCTTCTCGCTCTCCGCGCCGGTCCGGCTCTGGGAGGACGGCTTCGCCGCCGACCCGCACGCCTACTACGCGGCGCTGCGGGCCCAGGGCCCGGTCGGCTGGGCCGAACTCGCCCCGGGCGTACCCGCGTACGTCGTCACCGACCGGCGGGCCGCGCTCGACCTGCTGCACGACACCACCACCTGGTCGCACGACCCCAGGCCGTGGGAGTCCACCGTCGCCGGGGACTCGCCGATCCTCGGCATGATGCGCTGGCGGCCCAACGCGCTCTTCGCCGACGGCGACGCGCACCTGCGCTACCGCCGCACCCTGATCGACGCCTTCGACCTGGTCGAGCCGCACGACCTGCGCGAGCGGGTGCACCGGGCGGTGGACATCCTCGTCGGCCGGTTCGGCCCGGCCGGGCAGGCCGACCTGGTCGCCGACTTCGCCCGGCCCCTGATGGCGCTGGTCTTCAACAACCTCTTCGGGCTGCCCGACAGCGAGAGCGGACGCCTCAACGACGCGCTCGGCCAGATGATGGAGGGCGGCGCCCGGGCCGCGCACGGCGAGGCCGAGTACGGCCGTTACGTCCTCGAACTCGTCGCGGCCAAGAGCGCGCGGCGCGGCGACGACCTCACCAGCCGGCTCTTGGACCACCCGGCGGGACTGAGTCCGGAGGAGGTCACCTGGCAGGTGTTCCTCACCCTGGGCGCGGGCCACGAGCCCACCGCCAACCTGGTCTCCAACGCCCTCTCGCGGATCCTCGGCAACCCCGCCTACTACTCGACCCTGACCAGCGGCTCGCGCCCGGTCACGGACGCCGTCGCCGAGGTGCTGCGGTACGAGACGCCGCTGTCCAACTACGGCATCCACTTCGCCCGCGAGTCGCTGAGCTTCCACGGCGTGTGGATCCAGGCCGCGGTGCCCGTCGTCATCTCCTACGGCGCGATCGGCCACTTCGCGGAGGAGCAGTCGGCGGGCCGCCACCACCCGCACGACGCCTCGCACCTGTCGTGGTCCGCCGGGAACCACGGCTGCCCGGTCAAGCAGCACACCCTGCTGATCGCGACCGAAGCCATCGAGCGGCTCACCCAGTGGCTGCCCGACCTCGACCCGACCACCCCGCGCGGGCGGCTGACCTGGCGCCCCGGACCGTTCCACCGCTCCCTGACGGCGCTGCCCGTCCGCTTCACCCCGCGCACCCCCGACCAGCCAGGAGATCGAGCATGACCCCGTCCACGCGTGTGCCCCTCGACCCGTTCGGCGCCGACATCCCCGCCGAGAGCGCCCGGCTGCGCGCCCTCGGCCCCGTGGTGCCCGTCGAGCTGCCGGGGGGCATCCCCGCCTGGGCGCCGACCGGTTACGACACCCTCAAGTCCCTGATCCTCGACCCCCGGGTCAGCAAGGACCCGCGCCGGCACTGGGGGCTGTGGTCCGAGCTCGGCGAGCACCCCGACTGGGGCTGGATCCTCGGCTGGGTCGGCGTGATCAACATGCTGTCGACGTACGGGACCGACCACACCCGGCTGCGCCGGCTGGTCGCCCCCAGCTTCACCGCCCGGCGCACCGAGGCGATGCGCACCCGGGTCGAGCAGATCACCGCCGAGCTGCTCGACGAGCTGGCCGAGACCGCCGCCACGGGCGCGCCGGTGGACCTCAAGGCCGCCTACGCGCACCCGCTGCCGATGCGGCTGATCTGCGAACTCTTCGGCGTACCCGGCTACTTGGTGAAGGACATGGCCGCCCTGATCGCGGCCATCATGGACACCTCCGACCCGAGCCCGGAACACGCCGAGTCGGTCCAGAAGCAGATAGCCACCGTGCTGCCCTCGCTCATCGCCTTCAAGAGCGAGGTGCCGGGCGACGACATGACCACCGAGCTGATCAAGGTCCGGGACGAGGACGGCGACCGGCTCAGCAACGACGAGCTCGTCTACACCCTGCTGCTGGTCATCGGCGCCGGCTTCGAGACCACGGTCAACCTCATCGGCAACGCGGTCGTCGACCTGCTGAGCCACCCCGACCAGCTGGCCGCCGTCCGCTCGGGCGAGATCGGCTGGGACAACGTGATCGACGAGGTGCTGCGGGTCCACCCCTCCATCGCCACCCTGCCGCTGCGCTTCGCGGTCAGCGACATCACGGTCGACGGGGTCACCATCCCGGCGGGCGACGCCATCGTCACCACCTACGCGGCGGCCGGTCACGACCCGGCCCACTACGGCGAGAACGCGGGCGACTTCGACGCCCGCCGGGCCGCCGAGGACCACCTGGCGTTCGGCATCGGCGTCCACCGCTGCATCGGCGCCCCGCTGGCCCGGATGGAGGCGCTGACGGCCCTGCCCGCCCTCTTCGACCGCTTCCCGGACCTCGCGCTCGCCGCGCGGGCCGACGACCTGGAGCAGGTCCCGTCCTTCATCGCCTTCGGCTACCAGGACATCCCGGTCCGCCTCGGCGGCTGACGGCGCACGGGCGGGGGCGGGGGCAGACCGCGTCGCCCCCGCCCGGCTCACCGGGCGGCCAGCAGCGGCAGCAGCCGGGCGTGCAGCGCGGGCGGCGCCACCAGGAACGAGGCGGCGCCCGCGCGCCACGGCCGCCCGTCGGCGTCCGTGACCAGGGCGCCCGCCTCCCGCGCCACCAGCGCGCCCGGCAGCAGATTGGTGTCGTCCGTGCCGAACTGCCAGAAGGCGTCGAGGCGTCCGGCCGCCGCGTCGGCGATCTGCCACGAGGTGGGGCCCAGGTTGCGCACGGCGGCGACCGCGGGAGCCACCGAGGCGAGCGAGCGGCCCGCCGCGTCGGCCACGCCCGGCTGCCCGCCGACGAACGGCGGATGGCTGCTCGCCACGACCGCCACCGCCAGGTCCCGCTTGGGGGAGGGAGCGAGCGGCTGCCCGTCGCGGGTGGCCCCGTGCCCGGCCGCGGCCCGGTAGGTCTCGCCGAGCAGGGGCGAGTGCAGCACGGCCGCCACCGGCTCCCCGTCCCGCACCAGCGCCACGCTCACGCAGTACTGGGGCATGCCCTGGAGGAACTGGACGGCTCCGTCGACCGCGTCCACCACCCACACCTCGCCGCTTTGGGGCAGCTCGGTGCCCATCTCCTCGGCCCACGCCGCCCCCGGCCGCAGCGCCGCGAGCCGCGGCCGGAGCGCCGCCAGCAGCGGGGCCTCCAGCGCCTCGAAGACGGACCGGGCCTCCTCGGCGGAGGTGACCGGGGCCGGGCGCGGAGCCTTCAGCAGCAGCCCGCCCACCTCGTGGACGGCGGCGGACATCGGGTCGAGCAGCTCTGCGTACGACATGGGGAACTCCGTTCCGGGGGCGGTCCGTTCGGTCCGGACCTGGTGATGCCATCCTGGTGCGCGGCGCGACGCCCGGATGCCTGCGAGGCCCGCGAATGAGCGAAGATGTCTCCCATGGGGACGAATGCGGTGGTCGAGGTACTCGACGCACAGGATCAGCGGCTGATCGCGGCACTCCAGTGCGACGGCCGGATCGGGGCCGAGCGGGCCGGTGAGGTGCTCGGCATCGGCGCGCGCACCGTGCAGCGGCGCTGGCGCGCGCTGCTGGCCGACGGGGCCGTCCGGGTCGTCGCCCTGCCCGCCGTGCCCGAGACCCTCGGGGCGCTGCTGCTGCGGATCAAGGTGCTGCGGGGCAGGCTCGACACGATCGCGGCGGCGCTCGCGGCCCGCGAGGACGTGCCGTTCATCGACGTCTCGGCGTCCGGGGACGAGATCGCGGCCGTAGCCCGGACCGCGCCGGGCTCCCGCGACCCGCTGCTGTTCCGGCAGCTGCCCGCCACCCAGGCCGTCACCTCCGTCACGGCGTCCACCGTGCTGCACGCCTTCCGGCTCGCCCACGAGTGGCGCCACGACGTGCTCACCCCGGCCGAACGGGCCGCCCTCACCCGGCCGTTCGCCCCCGCCGCCGCGTCCGGCGCGCCCCGCGACGCGCTGGACCACGCGGTGCTGGCCGAGCTCGCCGCCGACGCGCGCGTGCCCGCCGCGACGGTGGCCGCGCGGCTCGGGCAGCCGGAGTCCACGGTCCGGCGGCGGCTGGCACGGCTGGGGGAGGAGGGGCTGCTGTTGACCCAAGTGGCCGTGGACGCACGGCGGTTGGGGCTGGCCATCGACGCCAATGTGCTGCTCCAGCTGCCGCCGGACCGGCTGGACGCGGCGGGACGGGCGCTGGCCGCCCACCCGGCGGTGCACGGGGCGTTCGCCACCACCGGCGAGTTCAATCTGCACGCGGCCGTGTGGGTGCGCGATCTGGCGGCGCTGTACCGCTTCGTTTCGGACGATCTGAGCGGGCTCGGGGTGAGCCGGATGGACACCGTGATCGTCGGCCAGGCCGTCAAGCGCCCCGGTTCGCCGACGGCGATCGGCTGACCCGACCCGGCCGCGCTCCCGTCAGCGGTGCTCGGGGTTGTCGAAGTCCTCCCGGCAGCCCGCGTCCCAGGCCGAGCGCTGGTTGCCGTGCGCGGGGACGCCGCCCGCCCGCTTGAGCAGGGCCGCCAGATGCATCAGGTTCCAGCTCATGAAGGCGGTGTTGCGGTTGGTGAAGTCGTTGTCCGGGCCGCCGGAGCCCGGGTCGAGGTACGAGGGGCCGGGCCCGGCCTCACCGATCCACCCGGCGTCCGCCTGCGGCGGGACGGTGTAGCCCAGGTGCTGGAGGCTGTAGAGGAGGTTCATCGCGCAGTGCTTGACGCCGTCCTCGTTCCCGGTGATCAGACAGCCGCCGACCCTGCCGTAGTAGGCGTACTGGCCCTGCTCGTTGAGCAGGCTCGAACAGGCGTAGAGCCGCTCGACCACCCGCTTGGCGACCGAGCTGTTGTCACCGAGCCAGATGGGGCCGCAGAGCACCAGGATGTCGGCCGCCATCACCTTCTCGTACAGCTCGGGCCAGGCGTCGCTCGCCCACCCGTGCGCCGTCATGTCGGGCCACACCCCGGTCGCGATGTCGTGGTCGACGGCGCGGACGACCTCGGTGGCGACCCCGGCCCGCTCCATGACCGCC
Source organism: Streptomyces sp. cg36 (assembly GCF_041080675.1). Taxonomy (NCBI): domain Bacteria; kingdom Bacillati; phylum Actinomycetota; class Actinomycetes; order Kitasatosporales; family Streptomycetaceae; genus Streptomyces; species Streptomyces cyclosori. Next base: position 7,017,994 of record NZ_CP163520.1, read on the forward strand.
CGACTGCGGTCGATCAGCCCCTCGGTGTTGCTGACCTCGGGGGACCGCTTGAGCGTGCAGTTGAGGAAGAGGGCGCGCAGATCGTCGTAGCGGTACGGGTCCGGCCCCATGGGAGTTCACTCCGGTCACTAGACACCAACAAACCACTCCCCACCCACCCTGCAACCCCCCACCCCACCAGACCACCCCAACACCCCCGAACGGGGCCGGAGGGGGGAGGAGGTGCGACGCCAGGGGCGCGGGGAACGGCGCGAGGGTCATCCACGGTCCGCGGTCGACCGGGGGTTGAGGGGCGCGGGGAACGGCGCGAGTAGCGATCACGGTCCGCAGCCGAAGGCGGGTTGAGGGGGGCGGGGAACGGCGCGAGTAGCGACCACGGTCCGCGGCCGAAGGCGGGTTGAGGGGCGCGGGGAACGGCGCGAGAAGCACCCACAGCCCGCACCCGAACGGGGGCGCCATGGGGCCGCGGGGCCGGCCCGAACGTCCCCGCCACCCCACCACGCCAACCAGGGGCAAAGCCCCTACTGCACGCGAACCTCCCCCGCCTCAGCCCCACCCTCATCAGGCAGATGCACATCGTCAACGGAGATGTTGACCTCGACGACCTCCAGCCCGGTCATCCGCTCCACCGCCGCGATCACGTTCTCCCGGACCTCCGCCGCGACAGCGGTGATGCTCACGCCGTACTCCACCACCACGTCCAGGTCGATCGCGGTCTGCCGCTCGCCCACCTCGACCTTGACGCCCCGGCTGACGGCCGCCGCCCGCCCCCGCGGCACGCGGTCGCGCACCGCGCCGATGGTGCGGGCGAACCCGCCGCCCAGCGCGTGGATGCCCGGCACCTCGCGCGCCGCGAGCCCGGCGATCTTCTCGACGACGCCCCCGGCGATGGTCGTCCGGCCCCGGGTGGCGGGTGGCTGACCCGCGCCGCTGCGGGCGGTCTGGAGGGTGGTGCCGGAGGTGCCGGTGCGGTATTCGTCGGTGTCGGGCTTCTCGGCGGTGGGGCTGATCGGCTCCGTCATACGAAGCCACCTCCTGGGGGATCGGGACGGTCGCGCGGAACGCGCGCGTATCTCTCCTGCGAGTACCGTGCGCGCGGCGCGTCATGCGGGCAAGAGGGCGTCACTTGGCCAGCCCGCGTCAACACGGGCGCCGTTCGCTGCTCCGGCCGGGTTCTCCTGCAGTACAAGAACGCGCGAGACGGTGGTGATGAGTGATCCCATGACTGCCGTGGCAACTGATGCCCCGTCAAGAGAGGGCGCCACCAGCGCCTTCGGGCTGGAGGATGATCATGAGACAAATCCGGTTGACCCGCGGCCTCCTCGCACTCGCCGGTGCGCTGACCCTGGTGGCCGCGCTCCCGGCGAGTCCCTCGGCGGCCGTCCACCAGACCCCGGTCCTGCGGGTGATGCCGCTCGGTGACTCCATCACCTGGGGCGGCGGCAGCCCCACCCTCTCCTCGTACCGGCGGCCCCTGGCGAAGATGATGGGGCTGCACAAGGGCTATGACGTGCGGTTCGTCGGCTCCAAGGCGTCCGGCAGCTTCGCCGACTTCTCCAACGAGGGCCACAGCGGCTACGTCATCGACCAGCTGACCGCCGGGATCGACGGCTGGATGGCGGGGGCCCGGCCCGACGTGGTCCTGCTGCACGTCGGGATCAACGACATCGCGCGGGGCATCGACCTGCCGCACGCCCCCGACCGGCTGGCCGCCCTGGTCGACCGGATCTACGCCGACAAGCCGGGCGTCTCCGTCCTGGTGATGGGCGTGCTCCCGACCACCAGCGGCCTGGAGGAGCCCGCGCGGGCGTTCAACGTACGGGTCAAGGCACTTGAGGAGAGCGAGCGGCAGGCCGGGCAGAAGTTCCGGTACGTCGAGCCGCCCGAGCTCACCCAGGCCGAGTTCGTCGACCAGCTGCACCCCAACGACGCCGGGTTCCTGCGGATGGCCTGGGCGTTCTTCAAGCCGCTGGACGCGGTGTGGCGGGACGGCTGGGAGCACGGCGGTCCCGCGCTGGGCGCCGGCAACGAGGCGGGCGGCACGGGCGCGGTGCGCTGGGCCGACTTCGACGGCGACCGCCGCATGGACCGGTTCGCGGTGGACGCGCACGGCTCGGTCGAGGTCCGGCTGAACCGGGGCGGCGACGGCCACGGCGGCTGGCAGTCGCTCGGCACCGTCGTCCGCGACCTGGGTTCCGACCGGGCGCGGCTCAGGTTCGCGGACTTCGACGGCGACGGCCGCGCCGACTGCCTCGTCCTGGACGCGGACGGCGGCGTACGGGTGTACCTCAACCGGGGCGGCGACACCGGCGGCGGCTGGCAGTCGCTCGGCCGGGTCACCGCGGGCAGCACGGCCGACGCCGGCCGGGTGGTCTTCGCGGACTTCGACGGCGACGGCCGGACCGACTACATCACCCTGGGCGCCACCGGTGAGGTGCGGGTGCTGCTGAACCGGGGCGGCGACGGCCACGGCGGCTGGACGGACTGGGGGCGGGTCGCCACCGGGGTGACGGCCGACGCGAGCCGGGTGCGGTTCGCCGACCTCGACGACGACGGCCGCCCGGACTACAGCGTGGTCACCGACAACGGCGCCGTGCGCGGCTTCCTGAACCGGGGCGGCGACGGCCGGGGCAGCTGGGTCGACCTGGGCAACATCACCACCGGTTCGACCACCGACGCGGCCCGGGTCTCCCTGGCCGACCTCACCGGGGACGGCAACGCGGACTACGTGCTGGGCGACCCGGCGACGGGCGCGGCCTCCGTGCGCGCCTGGGCGGGCGGGGACGGCCACGGCGGCTGGGTGGACCGGGGCCGGTTCTTCTCGGCGAGCGGCCACTGAGGGGCTGGGGGCGGGGTCGGCCATGGCCAGGAAGTGAAGGCGCCGACCCCGCCAACGCCCCTTGTCCGTCAAGGAAGTTGAGGCACGCACATTGACACGCTCTCTTCCGGCCACGATTCTGAGAGCGCTCTCACCGGTCGGAAGGAGCCATTCCCCGCCCGGTCCGGGAGCCGTCGAACCCGCCGCACCCGAGAAGGAGTCGAGCGTGTCCGTCCGCAAGAAGCTCATGACGCCCCTGGGGGCCGCGGTGCTCGTCGCCGCGGGGTTCACGGCCACCGGCCCCGCCGCCCCCGCCACGGCCGCCGTGCCGTCGACGATCCCGCTGACCGTCACCAACAACTCCGGCCGGGGCGAGCCGCTCTACGTCTACAACCTCGGAACGGAACTCTCCACCGGCCGACAGGGCTGGGCCGACGCCAACGGCACCTTCCACCCCTGGCCCGCCGGGGGCAACCCGCCCACCCCGGCGCCGGACGCCTCGATCCCGGGACCGGCCACGGGCCGCTCGGCCACCATCCGGATGCCGAAGTTCTCGGGGCGCGTCTACTTCAGCTATGGACAGAAGCTCGTCTTCCGGCTGACCACGGGCGGACTGGTGCAGCCCGCCGTGCAGAACCCCTCGGACCCGAACCGCGACATCCTCTTCAACTGGTCCGAGTACACGCTCAACGACTCCGGGCTGTGGATCAACAGCACCCAGGTCGACATGTTCTCGGCGCCCTACGCGGTCGGCGTCAAGCGCGCCGACGGCACCACCGCGTCCACCGGCCACCTCAAGGCGGGCGGCTACCAGGGCTTCTTCACCGCGCTCCGTACGCACCCCGGCGGCTGGGCGAACCTGGTGCAGACCCGGCCCGACGGAACGGTCCTGCGGGCCCTCGCCCCCGGCCACGGCATCGAGACGGGCGGACTGCCCGCCAGTGTCATGGACGACTACATCGACCGGGTCTGGCGCAAGTACGGCTCGGCCACGCTGACCGTCACCCCGTTCGCCGACCGGCCGGGCACCAGGTACTTCGGCCGGGTGTCCGGCACCACCATGAACTTCACCAACGGCGCGGGCGCGGTCGTCACCAGCTTCCAAAAGCCCGACTCCGACAGCGTCTTCGGCTGCTACAAACGCCTCGACGCACCCAACGACCAGGTCAGGGGCCCGATCTCACGCACGCTCTGCGCGGGCTTCAACCGCTCGACGCTGCTGGTGAACGCCAGTCAGCCGGACACCGGGTCGGCCGCCTTCTACCAGGACGCGGTCACCAACCAGTACGCCAAGGAGATCCACGCCCGTACCGCCGACGGCACGGCGTATGCGTTCGCCTTCGACGACGTCGGCCACCACGAGTCGCTGGTGAACGACGGCAACCCGCAGCAGGCGTACCTCACCCTCGACCCGCTCTCCTGACCCCGACGGGGGCACAGGGCTCGACCGGTCGGCCCAGCGGACGGGACGACGCCCGCTCCCGGGGAACACTCGCGGGCAGCGGGCGCGTCCGTGGGGCGCCCGCGCCGGGGAGCCGAGCCGAGGGAGAGCGGGATGAACGACCAGGAGGACGGCGACACCGAGTGCCGCGAGGGCACCTGCGGCAACGCGGGGTACGGCAAGCAGCCCTTCAAGCGCGGCCGGAGCCACTTCACCGACCGGGTCACCGCCGACGGCCGCGACGGCTGGCCCGTCGAGTACGGGCGGTACCGGCTGGTCGTCAGCCGCGCCTGCCCCTGGGCTAGCCGGGCCCCGGTCTCACGGCGTCTGCTGGGGCTGGAGGACGCGGTCTGGCTGACGCCCCATCACCGCGAGGCGCTGGGCGGCCGGCCGTTCGGGGACGGCACCCCGCCGCCCCCGGTCCGGCGCGGCGAGGCGGTACCGGAGGCGGGCAGGCCCTGAGCGGCCGTCGCTGAGCGGCCAGGGCCGGGCCGCCGTGTGCGGGCGGCCGTGGCCGGGCCCGGTCCGCTGCCCGTCAGAGCGCGTCGTACACCGCCTCGACCAGCGCCATCTTGCGCGGGTCGTCGACGATGTGCGAGCCCATGCGGTTCATGACGTAGCCGAGGGAGAGGCCCGCCTCCGGGTCGGCCAGGCCGCACGAGCCGCCGAAGCCGTCGTGCCCGACGGCGCGCGGATTCGGGCCGTAGGAGCGCCCGGTACCGCTCAGCCACAGGCCCAGGCCCAGCTCCGTCTCGTGCGGCACGCCCGGGCCGATGACCAGGTCGCGGCAGGCGCCCTGGCCCTCGCGGACCCGCTCGACCGTCTCCGGCGACAGCACCCGGCGCCCGCGCCACCGGCCGCGCCCCGCGTAGACGCCGTAGAGCTCGGCGACCGCGCGGGCGGTGCCGTGGCCGTTGGCCGCCGGGAGTTCGGCGGCCCGCCACTCGGGGGTGTTGGCGTCGGCGGCCGTCGCCAGCGGGTTGGTCAGCGCGGCGACGCCGACCGGTGCCAGCTCCGCGAAGAGCGCGGCCAGCCGCCCGGTGCCGGCGGCGGGCGGCTGCACCAGTTCGGCGGCGCGCCCGGCCTCCTTGCCGGGCAGCCCGATGGAGAAGTCGATGCCCAGCGGCCCGGTCACCTCCTGGCTCAGGAAGGCGCCGGGCAGCAGTCCGCTCACCCGCCGGACCACCTCGCCGACCAGGAAGCCGAAGGTCAGCGCGTGATAGCCGGAGCGGCTGCCGGGCTCCCACCACGGCTCGGTGGCGGCCAGCCGCGCGGTGGTGAGCCGCCAGTCGAAGAGCTGCGCCAGGGTGTGCGGCTCGCGCAGCCCGGCGAGCCCCGCGCGGTGCGCCAGCAACTGGCGCACGGTCACCGACTCCTTGCCCGCCGCGGCGAACTCGGGCCAGTACCCGGCGACCGGCGCGTCCAGGTCGAGCAGCCCCCGGTCGGCGAGGACATGGGCGCACAGCGCGGTCGCGCCCTTGGTGGTGGACCAGACGTTGACGAGCGTGTCCCGCTCCCAGGGGCGGGTGCGGGCGCCGTCGGCCCAGCCCGCCCACAGATCGACGGCGCTCTCGCCGCCGAGCGTGACGGCGACGGCCGCGCCCAGCTCGCCGCGGCTGCGGAAGTTCTCCTCGAAGGCGGTGCGCACGGCCGCGAAGCGGGCGTCGCAGTGACCGTGGACCGGCGGTACGGGCTCAGTCATGGAGGACATGGCCGGACCGTACCGACTGGTCGGACCGGCAGGAAGGGGGCCGGGTGCCCCCGGCCCCGCCGAGGTGCTGGTGGCGGCGGGGAACGGCAAGATGTCCATGAATCGATTTGTCCACTTCTCCCGGCAGGAAGGGTGCCCAGGAGCCGTTCACACGCGCGAACCAGGAAGCGGCGATGAGTGAAGAGTCGGTGATGGGCGGGGACTGCTGTCTCCTGACGACCGGAGAACTCGTCCCCGGCGACGTGATCGCCACCGGCCTGGACAGCTGGTACGTGGTGGTGCGCACCGCGCCCGCCAGCGAGGCCCGCACCCGGCTGCTGCTGCGCCCGCTGCGCGGCGGCCCCGACCAGGAGCGGCTGCTCGCGCGCCGGGACCGCCAGGTCGTACGGGTCGGCCGGGTCGATCCGGCCGGGGCGACCGGTTCCGAGGCGCCGGGCGGGGTGCGGCGGCGCGTGGTCGTGACCGGACTCGGTGCGCTCACCCCGCTCGGCGCCGATGTGCCGGGCCTGTGGCAGGGGCTGCTCGCGGGGCGCTCGGCGGTCGGTCTGGTGACCGGAGAGGCGTTCGAGGGGCTGCCCGTCCGGCTGGCCGCCCAGGTCCTCCTGGACCCGGCGGACCTGCTGCCCCGGCCGCTGGCCCGGCGGCTGAACCGGTCGGCGCAGTTCGCCCTGCTGGCCGCGCGCGAGGCGTGGCGGGACGCGGGCCTCGACCCGGCGGGCACCGGCGCGAGCGGGCTGCTGCCCACCCGTACCGGGGTGTCGCTGGGGACCATCACCGGCGGTGCCCCGGTGCTGGTAGAGGCCCAGCGACGCCTTGAGGAGCGCGGGCCGAGGGCCGTCTCGCCGTTCACCGCGCCCATGATCGTGCCGTCCTCGGCCGCCGCCCAGATCTCGCTGGACCTCGACATCCGGGGCGAGGCCAGCACCCTCGTCTCGGCCTGCGCGTCCGGCACCGAGGCCGTCGGGCACGCCGTCGACCGCATCCGGGAGGGCCATGTCGACCTGGTGGTGGCGGGCGGCACGGAGGCCGTGATCACTCCGGCGATCCTGGCGTCCTTCGCCGCGATGCGGGCCGTCTCGCTGCGCAACGACGACCCGGGGTCGGCGTCCCGCCCGTTCGACGCCGAGCGCGACGGATTCGTCCTCGGGGAGGGCGCCGGGGTGCTGGTCCTGGAGGCCGAGGAGCACGCCAGGGCCCGGGGCGCGCGCATCTACTGCGAGGCCGCCGGGTGGGGCCTGTCCGCCGACGCCTTCCACATGGTGGCGCCCGAGCCGGCCGGGCGGGGCATCGAGGCCGCGCTGCGGGCCGCGCTCGCGGACGCGGACGCCACGGTGGCCGACGTCGTCCACGTCAATGCGCACGCCACGGCCACGGTCGAGGGCGACCGGGCCGAGGCGCGCGCGCTGCGCCAGGTGCTGGGCGTCCACACCCCCGACGTTCCGGTCACCGCCAACAAGGGCGCGCTCGGCCACCTCCAGGGCGGCGCGGGCGGTGTGGAGGCGATCGCCACCGTGCTGGCGCTGCGGGACGGGCTGGTGCCGCCCACGGCCGGTTGCGACGACGTCGAGGACGGGATCGCCCTCGACGTCGTCCGCCGCTGTCCGCGCTCACTGCCGCTGGACGGCGACATCGCGCTGAGCAACTCGTTCGGCTTCGGCGGGCACAACGCGGTGCTGGCGTTCCGCAGCATCGGCTGAGCCCGCCCGGTGGGTCAGCCGAGTCCGCCCGCGAGCGCGCTCATCAGCGTGCCCGAGGGGGTGTCGCCGGACATCTCCCAGACCATCGCGCCGAGCAGGCCCTTGGACTTGAGGTAGGCCGTCTTCTTCCCGATCGACCAGGTGTCGTCGAAGGTCCACCACTGTCCGCCTGCGCCGGTGTAGGCGTACGTGGAGACCGACTGCTCGTCGTGGTAGACGGTCAGCCCCGGCACCCCGGTGATCAGGTTCTGGTAGCCGCGCACCCCCGCCTCCTCGGCGAACTGGCCGGGCGCGGCGCCCTGGGCGGACTGCCATTCGCCGTGCGCCCCGCCGTCGGCGACGCTCTGCCAGCCGCGCCCGTAGAACGGGAAGCCCACGGTGATCTTGCGCGGGTTGACCCCGGCGTCCAGATAGGTCTGGACGGCCGCGTCCACGCTGAAGTGCGTGGTGTACGGGTCCTGCGCGTCGGTGTAGAGGTTGGCCTGGTCGCCGGTGCGGTTGGGCTCCCAGGAGTTGTCGCTGCCCGCGCCGTGGAAGTCGTACCCCTGCACGTTGGCGAAGTCCAGCGACGCGAAGACCTTGGTGAGGTCCCAGCCCTGCTGGATCTTGGCCGGGTCGGCCGGGGTGAAGGCGGTGAGCAGCTTGTGGGTGCCGCCGACCGCGTCGAGCTGCTTGCGGAACTCGGCGAGCAGCAGGGCGAGGTTGGCCTTGTCGGCGGTGGAGTAGTGGTTGCCGGCGTGGCCGTCGGGCGAGCCGGGCCACTCCCAGTCCAGGTCGATGCCGTCGAAGACCCCGGCGCCGGTGCCCGGGCCGCCCGCGCCGTTGTAGGCGGGCAGGTTGCCCTTGATCCACACGTCGACGCAGGACGAGACGAACTTCTTGCGTGAGGCGTCGGTGGCGGCGGCGTCGCTGAAGAACTTCGAGTACGTCCAGCCGCCGAGCGAGACGACCACCTTGAGGTTCGGGTACTTGGCCTTGAGCTTCTTGATCTGGTTGAAGTTGCCGCGCAGTTTCGCGTAGCCGTCGTCGGCGACGCCGTCGACCGACTGGTCGGCGCTGAACGGCCGTGCGTAGTCGGCGTCCGCGTCGCCCGCGCCGGTGCCCTGGTCGGGGTCCTGCGGGTTGGTGCCCACGCCCTTGGTGACCCCGGCCAGACAGGTCAGGTTGACCGGGTCGAGGTTCTCGAAGGCGTAGTTGACGACGTCCAGCTTGGCCGCCGAGCCGGAGGTGACCAGGTTCTTCACGAAGTACTGGCGGCCGTAGATGCCCCACTGCGCGAAGTAGCCGACCTTCAGGTACTTGCCGGTCCCGGCCTGGTCGTCGGTGGTGACCGTGAGCGCGGCGGAGGCGGGGGAGGAGTTGTCGGCCGCGTCCCGCGCCTTCACGGTGAAGGTGTAGGCGGTGGCCGGGGTCAGCCCGGTGACGCTCGCCTTGAGCGCGGACCCGGGGACGGTCGTGGCGAGCGCCCCGTCGCGGTACACGTCGTACGCGACCACGCCGACGTTGTCGCTCGCGGCGTCCCACGCCAGGTCGACGCCGGTCGAAGTGCGCCCGGTGGAGCGCAGGTTCGGGGGAGCGGTGGGCGGGGTGGGGTCGGAGGCGGGGTCGGTGGTCCTGGTGGTCACCGGCGCGCTCTGCGGCCCGGCGGTGCCCCGGCTGTCCTTGGCCCGGACCGTGAACGTGTACCCGGTGGCCGGGGTGAGTCCGCCGACGGTGGCGGAGGTGGCGCCGGTGGTGGTGGCGACGACCGCGGCGCCGCTGAGCACCTCGTAGGAGGCGACGGGGTGGTCACCGGCGGTGGCGGCGGTCCAGGTGAGCGAGACGCTGTGGGCGGTGACCGAGGCGACCTGCGGGGTGCCGGGCGCGGACGGCGGTACGTCGGGTGTGCCGTCGCACTTGTCGCCGTTGACCGTGCAGGCGCCGGGGGCGCCGATCGGGCCGTTGGCCACGAACCAGTAACTGTACGGCTCGGTGGTGGAGTTGGCCGGGACGGTCGCGTTGTAGTACGCGTTCTTCACCGTGACGTGCCGTCCGCTGACGGTGGCGTCGCCGTTGTAGTGACCGCTGATGGCCACCCCGGCCGGGAGGTCGAACTCCAGGGTCCAGCCGGTGACGGCGGTGGCGGTGGTGTTGCGGATGACATAGGTCCCCTTCCACCAGGAGCCGTTGTCCTGGCTGCTGAAGGAGGCGGTGAGGCCGCCGGCCGCGTGGGCCGGTGCGGCGGCGAGCCCGGTGAGGACGGCGGCGGGCAGCAGGAGCGCGCCGAGCAGGGCGAGCAGTCTTCGGTGCCGGGGTAATGGAGACGGCGAGGACATCGTTCCTCCCTGTGGTGCCGTGGGGGATGGGACAGGGCGGATCGCTCGGCACCGTAGAAGGTCTGGACCAGTCGGTCAACCATCTGGTCCAGACCTGTTGCGGACCGCCGTCATTCCGCCGTCGTTCCCCCGTCATCCGTCCGGAATGCGGTGACCGGAACCGCCCGGCGCGCCCTACCCGGCGCTCGCCGCACGAGTCCCCGCGAGCGTCCGCCCGAGCACCTCGGCGAACCGCGCCGGATGCGTGCTCAGTCCCACGTGGCCGCCCGGGAACTCCACCGCGGCCGTGCCGAACCGCTCGGCGAGGACCTCGGCCGGGCGGGCGAGCAGCAGCCCGCGCGAGGCGCGCCCGTACGCCGGAACGAGCCGGTCGGCCCGGGCCGCCAGAGCGTCGAGGTCCGGCAAGTGCCCGCTGAACCCGCGCAGTTCGCGCTCCAGGAACTGCGGCATGTTGGCCGCCGTCCGCCGGTAGCGCTCGACGGTCTCCGGCGCCGGCTCGCCGTCCGCCACCTCCCTGCCGTCCGGATCGTCGTCCTCCTGGCCCGCCGCGGCGCCGAGTTCGGCCATCGCCGCCGGGAGTCCGTCGCGCCGGAACGCGTCCACGACGCCCGCGAAGGCCGCCCGCCACCGGTCCGCGTCGGGCAGCAGTCCCAGTACCGGCGGCTCGTGCGCGACGACCCGCCGCACCCGCTCCGGATGCCGGGCCAGCAGTTCGAGGGCGATGATCGCGCCCGAACTGCTGCCGAACACCTGGGCGGGCCGGTCCGGCGACACCTCGTCCAGCAGCCGCCGCATGTCGTCCGCGTGCACCTCGACCCGCTGGTCCGCGCCCGGCTCGTCCTCGACGCTGCGCGACTTGCCGCGCGGGTCGACGGCGACCACCGTGAAGCGGTCGGCGAGCCGCGGCCCCACCACGTCGAAGGTTCCGGCGTCGCCGCCCCCGCCCGGGATCATCAGGAGGACCGGGCCGCTGCCGCGCGTCTCGTAGTACAGCGTCGCGCCGGGGACCCGCAGTTCAGGCATGGTTCGATCCTTCGTCGTCGGGGGAGGGCCCGTCGATGGCGGGCCAGTTCAGGAGGGCGGTGTGCAGTGCGGCCACCGCCTGCCGCCAGGACGCCTCGACCTCGCGGGCATGGCCGAAACCGCCCTGCGCCTCGATGGTGCTGAAGCCGTGGAAGGTGCTGCGCAGCAGACGCACGGCGTCGGTCAGGTCCGGCTCGGCCAGGCCGTAGCCGCGCAGCATCCCGTAGGTGATCTCGGCGGTGCGGCGCATCGCCGAGCTGTCGGTGACGTCGGCGGGGTCGATCCGGATCTGGGTGGCCGCGTACCGCCCGGGGTGCGCCAGGGCGTACGCCCGGTAGGCGTCGGCGAAGGCGGTGAGCGCCTCGCGTCCGGAGCGGCCCGCCACGGCGACCGCGATCTCGTCGATCTGCTCGCCGCCCGCCAGCAGCGCCATGCGCACCTGCAGGTCGCGGACGTTCTTGACGTGCGAGTAGAGGCTCGCGTCCCTCACCCCGAAGTGCCGTGCCACGGCCGACAGGGTGACCTTGTCGAAGCCGATCGCGTCCGCCAGATCGGCCGCCGCCGCCGTGATCCGGTCGGCGGTGAGTCCCGCGCGTGCCATCAGTCCGCCCTCGTGTCGACGGTGCTCCGGGGCCCGGAACACCATTTCCTAGGAGTCCTAGGTTCGGGCCTAGGATACACAGGAAGGCTGGCGGTGGCCCTCGGCGGCGCGACGCCGTGCTGCTCCCGCGCCGCCGCGGCTAGTCTCTGGCGACACGACACACAGCTTGGGGAGGCAGCCGTGCCGCAGGATCCGGCGGAACACCGCGTCGTCGTCACCGGGGTCCCCCGGCACACCCGCCCGCTCTCCGGCTACCGCCCCCGGACCGAGATCGACGAGCAGACCACCCTCGGGCACACCTATGTGCGCTCCCTGATGCGCAGTCAACTCCTCACCGGACTCGCGGTGTTCACCGTCCTGGTCCTGCTCGTCGGCCCGCTGCCGCTGGTCTTCGCCGCCCGGCCCGACGACCCCGGCCTGGTCTGGGGCGTGCTCGGCTTCGGCGTCTACCCGCCGCTGGTGCTGCTCGGCCGCTGGTACGTACGGCGGGCCGAGCGCAACGAACAGGACTTCGCCCGCCTCGTCGAGGACCGCTGACACCCCGCCCGCGGCAGCCCAGGAACGTGAGCCCGTGAACCAGAACTACGCCGTCCCGGCCGTGGCCCTCGTGGTGGTCGCGACCGTCCTCGTCGGCGCGCTCGGTCTGCGCATATCCCGCACCACCTCCGACTTCTACGTGGCCTCGCGCACCGTGGGCCCCCGGCTGAACGCCGCCGCGATCAGCGGCGAGTACCTCTCGGCCGCCTCCTTCCTCGGCATCGCGGGACTCGTGCTCGTCCAGGGCCCCGACATGCTCTGGTACCCGGTCGGCTACACGGCGGGCTACCTCGTCCTGCTGGTGTTCGTCGCCGCCCCGCTGCGGCGCTCCGGCGCGTACACCCTGCCCGACTTCGCCGAGGCCCGGCTCGCCTCGCGCTCCCTGCGCCGGTTCGCCGCCGCCCTGGTCGTCGGGGTCGGCTGGCTCTATCTGCTGCCGCAGCTCCAGGGCGCCGGACTCACCCTGAAGGTGCTGACCGGGGCGCCGCGCTGGTTCGGCGGGGTGCTGGTCGCCGTGGTGGTCGTCGTCACCGTCGCCGCGGGCGGCATGCGCAGCATCACCTTCGTGCAGGCGTTCCAGTACTGGCTGAAACTCACCGCCCTGCTCGTGCCCGCGCTCTTCCTGGTGCTCGCCTGGCACCACGACGGCACCCCGCGCGTCGCCTTCGACGAGCCGCCCGCCTTCCGCGAGCAGCGCACCGTACGCGTCGACGACACCCTCGACCTGGTGCTCGCCCGTCCGCTCGCCGTCACCGCCACCGGCACCCTCGACGGCACCCGCCACCGGGCCGAGCGCATCGAACTGCCCGCCGGCACCCATCGCGTCGAGCGGGGCGCCCGGCTGGTGTTCGCGGCGGGCGACCCCGTTCCGGACGGCACGACGGCGGGCGCCTCGGCCAGACCGTCGGCCGAGGCCCACCGCGACCGGCCGCTGTACGCCACGTACGGGCTGATCGCGGCGACCTTCCTCGGCACCATGGGCCTGCCGCACGTGGTGGTGCGCTTCTACACCAGCCCGCACGGCGTCGCCGCCCGCCGCACCACGGTCGTCGTCCTCGGCCTGCTCGGCGTGTTCTACCTGCTCCCGCCCGTCTACGGCGCGCTCGGCCGGCTCTACGCGCCCGAACTCGCCCTCACCGGCCAGGCCGACGCGGCCGTGCTCGTCCTGCCGCACCTGCTCATCGGCGGGACCGGCGGCAACCTGCTCGGGGCGCTGCTCGCGGGCGGCGCCTTCGCGGCGTTCCTGTCCACCGCCTCCGGCCTGACCATGGCGGTCGCGGGCGTCCTCAGCCAGGACGTGCTCCCGGCGCGCGGCGTACGGCACTTCCGCTTCGCCACCGTCCTCGCGATCGCCGTGCCGCTGGCCGCCAGCGCCCTGGTCGGCGGACTGCCGGTGGCCGACGCGGTGGGCCTCGCGTTCGCCGTCTCCGCCTCCTCCTTCTGCCCGCTGCTGATGCTCGGCATCTGGTGGCGCGGCCTCACCCCGCCGGGCGCGGTCGCCGGAATGGTGGCGGGCGGCGGCTCGGCGCTGCTCGCCGTCACCGCCACCATGGCGGGCCTGCCGGACGAGGGCCCGGTGCGCACCCTGCTCGCCTGGCCCGCGCTCTGGTCGGTGCCGCTCGGCTTCCTCACCATGGTCCTGGTGTCGCTGGCGACGCCGGGGCGCGTGCCGGCCGGGACCGCCGCCATACTCGCCCGCTTCCATCTGCCCGAGGCGCTGTACGCGGGCCACGGCGGCCGTCCCGCCGGGCAGCGGGAGGCCGGGGCGTGACCGGGTTCCTGGCCGGGATGTTCGCGGCGGCCCTGCCGCTGGTCGCGCTGGGCTTCTGGGCCGGGCGGCGCACCGCCCGGCCACCGCGCCTGGGCGACCTCGGCACGCCCGTCGAGCACGCCACCTTCCAGACCCTGCACACCGCGTCCCTGGCCGCGCCCCCGCTGCGCGCCGGACTCACCCCCGACACCGCCCGCCGGGCCGCCCGGCGGCTGCGCACCCTGCTCGGCACCGACGCGCTGGGCCTGACCGACCGGGGCGCGCTGCTGACCTGGGACGGGGCCGGGGAGCACCACGGCGCGGAGATCCTGGAGCGGCTCGGCCGGATCCGCGAGACCGGCCGGGGAGAGGCGTTCGCCCTCCGCTGCGACGACGACGGCTGCGCCCTGCACTGGGCCGTGGTGGCCCCGCTCACCGTCGACGACCGGGTGCACGGCGCGCTCGTGGCGTGCGCGCCGCGCGAGTCGGCGGTGCTGGTGCGGGCGGCGGCCGAGGTGGCCCGCTGGGTCTCGGTCCAGCTGGAACTCGCCGACCTGGACCGCTCCCGCACCCGGCTGATCGAGGCGGAGATCAGGGCACTGCGGGCGCAGATCTCCCCGCACTTCATCTTCAACTCGCTCGCCGTGATCGCCTCGTTCGTCCGCACCGACCCGGACCGGGCTCGCGAACTGCTCCTGGAGTTCGCCGACTTCACCCGCTACTCGTTCCGGCGCCACGGCGACTTCACCACGCTCGCCGACGAACTGCACGCCATCGACCAGTACTTGGCGCTGGTGCGCGCCCGGTTCGGCGAGCGGCTCTCGGTGACCCTCCAGATCGCCCCGGAGGTGCTGCCGGTGACGCTGCCGTTCCTCTGCCTCCAGCCGCTGGTGGAGAACGCCGTCAAACACGGCCTGGAGGGCAAGACCGACCGCAGCCACATCACCATCACCGCGCAGGACGCCGGGGCCGAGGCGCTGGTCGTCATCGAGGACAACGGCGTCGGCATGGACCCCGAGCGGCTGCGGCGCATCCTCGGCGGCGAGGTCGGCCCGTCCGGCGGCATCGGCCTGTCCAACGTGGACGACCGGCTGCGCCAGGTGTACGGGGACGGCCACGGCCTGGTCATCGAGACGGCGACGGGCGCCGGAATGAAGATCACGGTCCGGCTGCCCAAGTACCAGCCGGGCGTCCACCCGGCGCCGACCGCCCCGCGGCCCTAGGGCCCGTCCGGCCCGGCTCTCAGGCCGCGTACTCCGACAGGTCGATGGCCCGCACGGTGAGCGGATGGCCGTGCTCGGGGTGGCGGGTCTCCCGCTCCGGGGCCATCCCGAGCTTGCCCATCACGTTCAGCGAGGCCGCGTCCTCGGCCCGGCAGATGCCCAGCACCCTCTCCAGGCCCCGGTCCTGGAGGGCGAACTCCAGCGAGGCGTGCGCGGCCTCAGACGCGTACCCCTGCCCCCAGAACTGCCGTCCCAGCCGCCACTGGACCGCCACGTCGGGCAGCACCTCGGGCAGATAGGCGGGGACGGTGAGGCCGACCGCCCCGGCCAGTTCGCCCGAGCCGAGGAGCTCCACGGCGAAGAGCCCGAAGCCCTCCTCGTCCCACTCCTCCTCCCACGCCCAAAGGTCGTCGGCCGTCCGCTCCAGATCGCGGACCGAGCCGTCGCCGGACCAGCGCATGACGTCCGGGTCCGCGTGGATGTCGGCGAGGGCGGGCAGGTCGTCCTCGTCCCAGCGGCGCAGCAGGAGACGGGGGGTGTGGATCTCGGTCATGCGCCCATCCTGTCGAAAACGCGCCCGAACCGGTAATCGGAGCCCTCGGCGGCGGACCGGGGCCGTGCGACGCCTGTTGTCCTGCGGCCGACTGTGCTTCCATGCCACGGCGACGACCGGATGTGCCGCCCGGGGCGGCAGGGGGGAGCGTGGACATGGACCGGCGGGGGTTCCTCAAGGGCGCGGCCGTGGCGTCGGCCGCGGTGCTGCCGGCCTGGGCGGGCGCGGTACCGGCCCGGGCCCGGGCGCTCGGCACCACCGACTGGATGGCCGCCATCGGCGGTGCGACCCCGCTGCGGCAGCTCTCCGTCCCCGGCACCCACGACTCGGGCGCCCGCTTCGGCGGCCCCTGGGTGAAGTGCCAGAACGCGGTGATCGCCGACCAACTGAACGCCGGCATCCGCTTCCTGGACGTACGCTGCCGGGTCACCGGCGACTCCTTCGCCATCCACCACGCCGCCTTCTACCAGAACCTGATGTTCGGCGACGTGCTGATCGCCTGCCGGGACTTCCTCGCGGCCCATCCGTCCGAGACGGTCCTGATGCGCGTCAAACAGGAGTACTCGACGGAGAGCGACGCCGAGTTCCGGCGGATCTTCGACCTCTACCTCGACCAGAAGGGCTGGCGGCCCCTCTTCCGCCTCGATCCCGCCCTGCCCGCGCTGGGGGAGGCCCGGGGCAAGGTGGTGCTCCTCGCCGACAACGGCGGCCTGCCCGGCGTGCGCTACGGCGACCCCGCGCTCTTCGACATCCAGGACGACTACAACGCCGAGCCCTTCGGCAAGTACCCCAAGATCGAGGCCCAGTTCCGCAAGGCCGCCGACCAGCCCGGCAAGCTCTACGTCAACTATGTGAGCACCGCGGCCGGGCTGCCCCCCGAGTGGAACGCCGACCGGCTCAACCCGCAGGTCCGCGACTTCCTGAACGGCTCGGCGGTCGCCGGACGCACCGGGCTCGGCATCGTCCCCATCGACTTCGCGGGCAAGACACCGGGCCTCATCGACGCCGTCCTGCGGCACAATCCCGCGCCGACCGCCCGCCGGGCGCGCCCGACCGGGTGAGCGCGGGCCGAGCACGCCGCGAACCGTACCCCGGGTGCCGCTCCGTGATGCGGAGGAAAAACCCGCGAAGTTAAGCTGACGCGGTGGCTGGAGGCGACCGACGGGAGATCGGGCCGGGCGAGAGGCTGGCCCTCAACCGCATGGGCAGCTTCGACTGGGACCTGGTCGACAACACCCTTGCGTTCGATGACGCCGGTCTGGCCGTCTTCGACCTGCGGCCCGGCGAGTACGACGGCGACCCGGACTCGCTGGACGCCCGGGTGCCGCCCGAGGAGGCCGCCCGGGTCTCCGCCGTCATCGACGAGGCCGTGCAGACCGGCCGCTCCTCGTACGGGGCGTACTTCCAGGTGCGGCGGCGCAACGGCCACCGGCAGTGGACCCATGTGCGCGGACGGATCCTGCGCGACGAGCGCGGCGCCGCGTACCGGGTCATCGGGATCGTCCGCAACGCCTCCACCGAGCTCACCGAGTACACCCTGATCAGCCCGCTGGAGGCGGGGCGCCGGCGGATCACCGGGATGGTCCAGGGCACCACCGAGGCCCTGTCCAAGGCGGTCACCGTGGACGACGTCGCCGCCGTCCTCACCGGCACCGAGGGGATGCGGCGGTTCGGCGCCGACGGGCTGGTGCTGGGGCTGGTCGAGGGCGGCGCCCTGAAGGTGATCGCGCTGGCGGGCGACTCGATGGACGCGCTCGACGAGCTGAAGCTGCACCGCCTGGACGACTCGCTGCCGCTCGCCGAGGCGGTGCTGACCGGGCAGGCCCGGTTCGTCACCTCGCTCTCCGAGCTGGGCCACCGCTTCCCCCGCCTCGCCCCCTACATCGAGGCCCTGGACCTGGACGCGGCGGCGTTCCTGCCGCTGATCGCCCAGGCCCGCCCGGTCGGCGGCCTGGCCCTGTTCTTCCGGGGCCGCAGCGACTTCTCCGCCGAGGACCGCAACCTCTGCCTGGGCCTCGCGGGCATCGTCGCCCAGTCGCTCCAGCGCGCCCTCCTCTTCGACCAGGAGCGCGAGTTCGCCACCGGCCTCCAGGCGTCGATGCTGCCGCGCCACGTCCCCGAGATCGCGGGCGCGGAGATCGCCGTGCGCTACCACGCGGCCTGGGGCGGGCGCGAGGTCGGCGGGGACTGGTACGACGTGATCGCGCTGCCCCGGGGCCGGGTCGGGGTCGTCGTGGGCGACGTCCAGGGCCACGACACCCACGCCGCCGCGATCATGGGCCAGCTGCGCATCGCGATCCGGGCCTACGCGGGCGAGGGCCACGCGCCCGCCACCGTCCTCGCCCGGGCCTCCCGCTTCCTCGCCGAGCTGGACACCACCCGCTTCGCGACCTGCACCTACGCCCAGGTGGACCTGGTCTCCGGCGGGGTCCGCGCGGTCCGCGCGGGCCATCTGGGGCCGCTGATCCGGCACACCGACGGCCGGGTGGGCCGCCCCAATCTGCGCGGCGGGCTGCCGCTCGGCCTGGCCACCGAGTTCGAGGACGAGGAGTTCCCGGAGACCCGTCTCGACCTGGTGCCGGGCGAGACGATGGTGATGTGCACCGACGGCCTCGTGGAGGAGCCGGGGCTGGACATCGCGGCCGGGATGGACGCGCTGGAGGCCGCCGTGCGGGCGGCCCCCGACAGCGCCGACGCGCTGGCCGACCACCTCTCCGCCAGCCTCTGGGAGCGCTGGGGCACCGGCGACGACGTGGCGCTGCTGGTGCTGCGCCGCGCCCCCGACCCCGGCACCCCGCAGGCGCCCCGCATCCACCAGTACATCCACCAGGCCGACCCCGAGGGCCTCGCCGAGTCCCGGGTCGCGCTGCGCCGGGCCCTGGCGGACTGGGGTTTCGCCGAGCTGGTGGACGACGTGGAGCTGGCCGCGGGGGAGCTGCTCGGCAACGTCCTGCTGCACACCGAGGGCGGCGCCGTGCTCACCCTGGAGGTGCTGCCCGAGCCGGTGCGGCGGGTGCGGCTGTGGGTCAAGGACCGCTCCAGCGTCCGCCCCCGCCGCCGTACGCCCGGCGAGGCGGCGACTTCCGGGCGCGGCCTGATGCTCATCGAGGCGGTGTCGGCCCGCTGGGGCGTGGAGCCGCGCGGCGACGGCAAGGCGGTGTGGTGCGAGTTCGTGCCGCGGGCGAGCGGCCCGGTGGACCTGTCGGGCGAGCGCCCGGTGGTGCCGCCGGAGGAGCCGCCCGAGGACTGAGTCCGTTGATGGCCCCCGGCCCGTGGTGTCCGAGGACCCAGCCGGTCCTTGGCCCCCGGCCCGTGGTGTCCGGGGACCGAGCCGGTCCTTGAACCGCTGCCCGTGGTGTCCGGGGACCGGCCGGCCCCCGGACACCACGGGCGCGGTCTCAGGGCTTGATGACCCAGGCGTCGCCCAGCGAGCGTTCGCCCGAGGAGTCGGACGGGCGGTTGATGACCCCGTCCCCGGCCGTGACCATCACGCTGGAGCCGCCGCCGTCCAGGTTGAGCGCCTCGCGCGCGCCGAGCTGGCGCATCAGGTCGGCGGTGTGCGCGATGCTCAGGCCCTCGCTGTAGCCCGCCTGGCGGCCGTCGACGACGACCAGCATCAGCCGGCCCTGGTCGTCGACGCCCATCATGGAGCGCGGGTTGGAGCGGTTGGTCCAGTCGTAGGTGAACGACTGGTCGGCGCCGGAGCGGATGATGCCGTCGGCCATGGCGTTCACCGAGACCTTGCCGTGGCGCACCAGGGTCGGCCCCACCTGCATGATCGTGGTGTCCGGGGTGAGGGGGACCGGGCGGCCGTAGCTGTCGTTGACGCGGGTGGTGACGCCGAGCCGGTCGCCGACGCGGACGTGGTCGACCAGCCAGTCGGCGGTGTCGCCGATGGCCTGGAGGGTGGAGCCGCCGGGCGGCACCGTGGCGCCGCGCGAGGAGTTGAGCGCCACCACCTCCTGGTCCTTGTCCAGGACGACCTCCGCGCCCGCGCCGGTGGGCGGCGCGCCCCACTCGGGGGTGAACTGGACGAGCTCGCTCGGGTCGGTGCACTCGAAGTCGTGCTGCGGCTTCTCGGTCGGGGTGTCGCCGCCGACCCCGCCGCAGTTCCACACGTCGCCGGGGATGCGGTTGACGCCGTCGATCTCCTCGATGGCGCCGCGCGGGGTGCGCAGGGTGAGGTGGGCGGTCAGGGCGTCCACCCGGACGTCACGGCCGCCGTCGGTGAGCAGGATCGCGCCCCGGCCCTGGGTCGCCGAGGCGAGCACCTTGCCGTCCCGGACGAAGAGTCCGCCGGGCGCGTCGTTGTAGAACCACTGGCCGTTGATGCCCGCCAGCGCGTTGGCGTCCTTGATGAGCTCGGTGGCCGGCTCGGTCCCGTGCAGGGTGGGGCCGAACTCGGTGCCCACGTTCCCCTTGAACCGGCTGAAGTCGACTCTGAGGACGAAGACCTTCTGCGGCGCCTTGAGGTCGGTGCCGTCCTGCGCGGTGTAGCGGGTGTCGCCGGTGAACCCGGCGGCCTTCACCTTGGCCAGCTGCGCGGTCGCGTCGGCCCGCTCCGCGTAGCCGCCGACCCGGACCGTCCAGCCGAGGGTGCCGGCCGGGAGGTCGGCGTACGCGGGGGAGCGGACCTCTTCGACGCGCGGCACGAAGCCCTGCTGCCGCAGGGCGTCCGCGACCCGGTCGGCGGTCGCCCGGGGACCGAGCTCCAGCGCGGCCTTGCCGAGCGGGCCGGAGGGGTCCGCGGGCAGATAGACGTGGACGGTCCAGAAGTCGTCGGCGTTCTTCTTGCCGAAGGTCAGCGTGGAGAGCGTGACCCCCGGAGCCAGGCTCCGGTTGACCGGCGGCGCGGTCATCGGCAGGGTCGGCGGGAGCGGCTTGGCGGAGTTGAGGACGGGGCGGAGGGCGCCGTGGGGGGCGGCCTCGGCGGTCGGCATGGCGACCGCGGCTGTCAGGGCGACGGCGGCTGACAGCGCGGCGGCGAGGGTGGTTCGGCGCATGTGGCTTCCTTCGGGGGTGGGAAGGTGCGTCGAAAATTAGATGGTGTGGACATGACTTGTGCTGATACGTCACACGCTGCCCACGTGAAGTGACTCTCACTGATGGGTGAACGAGGCCGCGGGCCAGAAGTAGTTGGCCCGATCGAAGGTCAAGTCCCGTGGCCGCGACGGCCGCTGTGCCCGCCACCGGGGTATTCGTCCCACGCCCGGACCTCGCTTCCGATCCGACGGTCCATCAGTTATTTCGTCCGATTTATAACGGAGGCGGACGGATCTTCCGTACGAATCGCCGTCGGCTGCGCCGTGCTGTCCCCCGGTCGGCTGTCGTCCGCCGGGCCCCCGGCCGGGGGCCCGGCGGGCTCGCCGTGCGGGGACGGCCCCGACCGGGCAGCCTGGAGAGCGCAGAGCTGTCACGTGCGCGACCGGGCAGGAGGTGTCCGCATGCCCGACCGGGCCGCGCCCGGCCCGCCGGCCGACCGGGCGCCCCCGCACCAGGCCGTGCTCACCCGGGTGCTGACCGGGATGCTGGACGACGTCCAGGCCCACTCCGGCGCCGTCTACATCCTTGACCGCGGCGAGAACGTGCTGGTCATGACGGCGATGGCCGGGCTGCCCCGGGTCTTCGCCGCGCCCTGGGAACGGGTGGCGGTGGCCTCCCCGATCCCGGTCGCCGACGCGGTCCGCGAGCGCCGGGTGGTCTGGGTCGGCGGCGAGGAGGAGATGGCCGGGCGCTACCCCCGGATCGCGGTGGTGCTGCCGTATCCGTTCGCCCTGGCCGCGTTCCCGGTGGCGACCGCGGACGCCGTCCACGGGGCGGTGTACGTCACCTGGCCCGGCTCGCACCCGCCGGACCTCTCCCGCCACGAGCGGGAGAGGCTCACCGCGGGCTGCGACCGGCTGGCCGAGTACATGGAGTGGGCGGCGGCGCGCGGGCGCCCGGTACGGCCCGAACCCACCGCGCGCGCCCCCGAGCCGCTCGCGGGCGACCCCGCCGAGGCGAGCCGGATGGCCGCGCGCGTCCCGTACGGGCTGTGCGCCCTGGACCTGGACGGGCGCGTCACCTACGCCAACGGGGCCTGCGGCGATCTGCTCGGCGTCCCGGTGGCCCGGCTCGTGGGCACCACGCCCTGGGCCACCCTGCCCTGGCTGAACGACCCGATGTACGAGGACCGCTACCGGGCGGCGCTGCTCAGCCAGCAGATCACCTCGTTCGTGGCGCTGCGCCCGCCCGGCGACTGGCTCTCCTTCCGGCTCTACCCCAGCACCACCGGGCTCACCGTGCGCATCACCCGGGCCCGGGCCTCGTCCCACCCGGGCCGCCCGCCGCGGGACCCGGGCGAGGGCCCCGGCCGGCTGGTGACCATCTCGCACGTGCTCAGCCTGGCCAGCGCCCTCACCGAGGCGGTGGGGGTGCGCGATGTGATCGACCTGGTCGCCGACGAGATCATGCCCGCCGTCGGCAGCCGCACCCTGGTGATGCTGGGCTCCTCCGCCGGGCGGCTGCACGTCCTGGGCCAGCGCGGCTACGAGGACCCCTCGCTCATCGAGCGCTTCGACGGGATGCCGCTGAGCGCCCAGACCCCGGGCGCCCGTGCGCTGCTCGGCGGCGTACCGGCGTTCTTCGAGTCGCGCCCGCAGCTGGAGCGGGTCTACCCGGCGCGCTACGCCACCCCCGACGGCATGGCCGCCTGGGCCTATCTGCCGCTGATCGCCTCCGGCCGGCCCGTGGGGACCTGCGTCCTCGGCTACGCCGAGCCGCACGCCTTCACCGCCGAGGAGCGCGCGGTGCTGACCAGCGTGGGCGGGCTGATCGCCCAGGCCCTGGAGCGGGCCCGCCTCTACGACGCCAAGCACCGGCTCGCCCACGGCCTCCAGGAGGCCCTGCTGCCGCACACCCTGCCGTCACTGCCCGGACTGGAGGTCGCCGCCCGCTATCTGCCCGGCACCCAGGGCATGGACATCGGCGGCGACTTCTACGACCTGCTCCCGGTCGGCAGCGCCGCCGCCGCCGTCATCGGGGACGTCCAGGGCCACAACGTGACGGCGGCGGGCCTGATGGGCCAGGTCCGCACCGCCGTGCGCGCGTACACCGCGGTCGGCCAGACGCCCGGCCGGGTCATGGAGTCCACCAACCGGCTGCTGGTCGACCTCGCCGCCGAGCGCTTCGCCAGCTGCATCTACCTGCACTTGGACACCGGGCGCGGCCGGGCCCTGCTGGCCCGCGCCGGGCATCCGCAGCCGCTGCTGCGCGAGCCCGGCGGCGCGGTGCGCGCGCTCGACCTGGCGGGCGGGCCGCTGCTCGGCATCCAGGCGGACGCGGTCTATCCGACCACCGAGGTCCCGCTGCCGCCCGGCTCCGTCCTCGCGCTGTACACCGACGGGCTGATCGAGGTCGCGGGCGTCGATCTCGACGAGTCCCTGGCGGCGGTGGCCGACCGGCTCGCGGCCGTCGGCGACCGCCCGCTGGAGGCGGTCGCCGACCGTCTCGTACGCCATGTGCAGGAGACCCAGGGGCGCACCGACGACGTGGCGCTGCTGCTGCTCAGGCCCGGCTGAGCGGCGGGGGAGCGGTGCTCTCGCGCTCGATCAGCGCGGGCAGCGGCATCGGCACCGACCGGGCGGTGCCGCCGTCGAGCAGCGCGGTCAGCTCCCGCGCGGCCAGCCGTCCGAAGGCCACGGTGTCCCGGGACAGCGCCGTCAGCCAGGGATGGACCATCCGGCACAGCACCGAGTCCTCCCACGACACGATCGACACCTCGCCCGGCACCGAGAACCCGAGCCCCGCCGCCACGGCGGCGCCCGCGGCGGCCATCACGTCGTTGTCGTAGACCAGGGCGGTGGGCGGGGCGGCGGAGCCGAGCACCCGGCGGGTGACCGCCGCGCCCTCGGTGTCCGAGTAGTCGGTGGTCACCGAGCGGACCCCGGACAGCCCGCGCCGCCCGGCCTCGGCGCGCAGCGAGCGGATGCGGCGCTCGGTGTGGGCGAGCGAGGCGAGCCCGGCGATGTGCACGATCCGGCGGTGCCCCAGCTCGTACAGCCGTCCCACCACCGCGGCCATCGCGGCGGTGTCGTCGGCGCGCACCTGGGACAGGTGCGGATGCGCGTCGGGCAGCCCGCCGATGACGACGCCGGGCAGCCCCAGCTCGTCCAGCAGCTCCGGGCGCGGGTCGTCGGTGCGCGGGTCCACCACCAGGACGCCGTCCACCCGGTGCTCGGCCCACCAGCGCCGGTAGACCGCGCACTCGGCCCGCACGTCCTCCACCACCTGGAAGAGCAGACCGAGCTGACGGTCCGCCAGCACTTCCTGGACGCCGGAGATCAGCTGGAGGAAGAACGAGTCGACGCCCAGGGTCGCGGCCGGGCGGGCCACCACCAGGCCGACCGTCGCCGCGCCCTCGCCGGAGAGCGCCCGCGCCGCCCGGTTCGGCTGCCAGCCCAGCTGTTCGGCGACCCGGCGGACCCGGTCGCGGGTGACCTCCGAGACCCCGGGCCGGTCGTTGAGCGCGAACGAGACGGCGCTCTCGGACACCCCGGCCCGCTGGGCGATGTCCTTCATCGTCGGGCGGCGCGCGGGGGTGCGCCGGGGTGGAGTCGTGTCCTTGCCGGACGGCGGGCCCTGAGTCACCCGTGCCCCTTTCCCGGTGGATCCGGTCCGCGTGGATCCGGTCTGCTGCCGTGTGAATGCCCGAGTGTACTAATGCGCTTGAGTCGTTTGACTCTAAAGCGCATTAGTGGATCGCCGCAACCCTTCTGTTTCACCTCGCTGACCTGCAAGAACGTTCCTCAACTCGCCCCGGCTATTGACTTCTTGCCAAAACGCACACCAAAGTCTGCGTCCATGACCAGCCGGCACCGCGTCTTTCCGGGAGCACGTCCCGGGGTCCGGTGCGAGGCCGGCCGCCGCCATCCGCACGCCTGGTCCGAGCAAAGGAGCCGTTCACCGTGCGTACCTCACGCAGGGCACTCGCCGCTGCCGCCGTCCTCGCCGCCGTCCTGCCGCTGAGCGCCTGCTCCAGCGACTCCGACTCCGGTTCCTCCGACGCGTCCGGCAAGGTCGAAGGGAAGATCACCTTCCAGACCTGGAACCTCCAGGCGAACTTCAAGGACTACTTCAACGGGCTGATCGCCGACTTCCAGAAGAAGTACCCGGGCACCGAGGTGAAGTGGGTCGACCGGCCCGCCGAGGGGTACGCCGACAAGATCAGCGCCGACGCGGCCGGCGGCACCCTGCCCGACGTCGTCAACGTCTCGCCCGACCTGGTCGCCCCGCTGGCCAAGGCCGGTCTCGCGCTGGACCTCGACAAGGCGGCGGCCGACTACCGCAAGGAGTACCTGCCGGGCGCCTGGGACAGCCACCGGATACCGGGCACGCAGGGCACGTACGCCTTCCCCTGGTACCTCAACACCGGGCCGCTGTTCTACAACAAGCGCCTGTTCAAGGACGCCGGGCTGGACGCGGAGAAGCCCCCGAAGACGTACGAGGAGGTCTTCGCCGACGGGCTGAGCATGGCCCGGCAGAGCAACGGGAAGATCGCCACCTTCGCCAACGTCCCGACCGTCGAGGACTTCGGCCGCTACGGCGTCGAGCTGATGAACAAGAGCGGTGACGGCTTCGCGTTCAACGACGCCAAGGGGGTCGAACTGCTCACCAAGTACAAGGAGTTGTACGACGCCAAGGCGCTCGACCCGCAGGCGCTCACCGCCACCCCCGAGTCGGCGGGCCACAAGTTCCTCACCGAGTCGGTGTCCATGAACCCCGGCAGCGCCCTCGACCTCGCCAACTTCAAGAAGCAGGCCCCGACGCTCTACAAGAACATCGGGATCACCGACCAGATCTCCAGCACCGGCAAGGCCAACATGTACGTCATGGGCGTCATGGTGAACTCCAAGTCCAAGCAGAAGCCCGCGGCCGTCGCCTTCGCCCACTTCGTGACCGACGCGACCCACCAGATGGAGTTCGCCAAGAAGGTCGCCATCTTCCCCAGCACCGCGGGCTCGCTCGACGACCCGTACTTCACCAAGGAGGACGGCACCGACGAGACCCGGGTGCGGATCGCCGCCGCCAAGTCCCTGAAGACGGCGGTGAATTACACTCCGGTGCTGTTCAGCGAGCAGATGAAGACCGAGCTGCGCAACGAGGTGGCCAAGGCGCTCCAGGGCAAGGAGGGCCCCAAGGAAGCGCTTGACAACGCTGTCAAGGCGTGTGACCGGCTGCTGAAGCAGAGCTGAGCCCTCCATGACCAGCCCCACCGCCTCCCGCGCCGACGCGTCCGGCGCCACCGCGCCGGGCGCCGCGGCCCCGGCCCCCGACCGCGGCCCCGGCCGCCGGACCCGTACCGTCCGGCGCCATCTGCCCACCAGCCCCTGGCTGTTCGCGGCACCCGGACTGCTGATCGTCGGTGCGTTCAGCCTCTACCCCTTCGTCAGCACCGTGCTGAACTCCTTCACCGACCGCCGCACCCTGGTGCCCGGCCACTACGTGGGCCTGGCCAACTTCCGCGAGCTGTGGCACGACGACATGTTCTGGACCGGGCTGCGCAACAGCACGCTGTACGTGCTCGGCGTGGTCCCCGCCCTGGTCGTACTGCCGCTGCTGCTCGCGCTGCTGGTGCAGCGGCACATCCCCGGCATCGCCTTCTTCCGGGCCGCGTTCTACACCCCGGTCGTCGCCTCCATCGTGGTGGTCGGGCTGATCTGGGTGTGGATGCTCGACGACCGGGGGCTGATCAACTCGGTACTGGAGGCGGTGGGCGTCGGCAAGGTCGGCTTCCTCAGCGACCAGTGGCTGCTGCTCGGCAGCGCGATGGCCGTCACGGTCTGGAAGGGCCTCGGCTACTACATGATCATTTACTTGGCGGCGCTGGCCAACGTGCCGCGCGAACTCCACGAGGCCGCCGCCGTGGACGGGGCCGGGGCGGTGCGCCGCTTCTTCACCGTCACCGTCCCCGCCGTCCGCTCCACCATGGTCCTGGTCGCCGCGCTCTCCTCGGTCTCGGCCTTCAAGGTGTTCTCCGAGGTCTATCTGATGGCGGGCCCCAGCGGCGGCCCGGCGGGCGAGGACACCACCTTGGTGATGCTCGTCCAGCGCACCGGCACCGGCCTCACCGGCCGGGTCGGCTACGCCTCGGCGATCTCCGTGGTCGTCTTCGTCGTCACCGTCGCGCTGATGCTGCTCGTACTGCGCGCCGACCGCAAGGAGGACGCGTGAGCACCGCGACCGACGAAACCACCGGGAAGCCCGCCGCCGGGCGCCGCGCCGTGCGCAAGGGCGTCGTCGACGCCGAGGGCCGCCGCGTCCCCGGCCGGCAGCTCGTCCTGCGCTACGCCCTGCTCCTCGCGGTCCTGGCGCTCACCGTGGGCCCGTTCGTCTGGCAGCTGTCCACCTCGCTCAAGGGGCCGCAGGAGGACATCTTCAGCTCCCCGCCCCGGTTCCTGCCCGAGCACCCCACCTTCGGCAACTACACGCGCGTGGCCGACACCATCCCGGTCTGGGACTACGCCCTGAACTCGCTGAAGGTCGCCGCCGCCAACGTGGTCACCAACTGCGTCGGCGCCTCGCTCGCCGGATACGCGCTGGCCAGGCTCCGCTTCCGGGGCCGGCGCGCGGCCACCCTCGCGTTCATCCTGGCCATGCTGGTCCCCGTCGAGGGCATCATCATCGCCCAGTTCACCACCATGCGGGACCTCGGCCTCAACAACACCCTGATCGCCGTCCTGCTGCCGGGCTGCATCGGCGCCATGAACGTCCTGCTGATGCGCAACGCCTTCCTCAACCTGCCGTACGAGATCGAGGAAGCCGCCTACGTGGACGGCGCCAACGCCTGGCAGCGCTATCTGCGGATCGCCCTGCCCGCCGTCAAGGGCACCCTCGCCGTCGTCGCGATCTTCGCGTTCATGGGCGCCTGGGACGACTTCCTGTGGCCGCTGATCGTCCTCAGCGACCCGGACCGCTTCACCCTCACCATCGGCCTCAACTACCTGCACGGCACGTTCGCCAACGACGAGCGGCTGGTCGCCGCCGGAACGGTGATCGCCGTGGCCCCGCTCATCGTGCTCTTCGCCTGCCTGCAGCGTTACTTCTTCCGCGGCGTCGGCGAGGGCGCCGTCAAGGGCTGACCCACCGCTCCCCCCCCGCCGCGCTCCCGGCACGTCCACAGAACGGAACCGCATGCCTTCTGCCGTGCGCTTCGGCGCCAACTACACCCCCAGCCACGGCTGGTTCCACCACTGGCTCGACTTCGACCTGGACGAGGTGCGCGCCGACCTCGACTCCATCGCCGCGCTCGGCCTCGACCACATCCGGGTCTTCCCGGTGTGGCCGTACTTCCAGCCCAACCGCACCCTGATCCGCCCGCGCGCCGTGGAGCAGCTGGTCCAGCTCGTGGACGCGGCGGGCGAACGCGGCCTCGACGTCGGCGTCGACGGGCTCCAGGGCCATCTGTCCAGCTTCGACTTCCTGCCCGCCTGGACCCAGACCTGGCACCGCCGCAGCCTGTTCACCGACCCCCAGGTCGTCGACGGCCAGGCCGAACTGCTGCGCACCCTGGCCGCCGCGCTCGCCGAGCGGCCCAACTTCCTCGGGATGACGCTCGGCAACGAGTTCAACCAGTTCGCGGCCGGGCCGCACCCCGACCCCGACCGGATCACCCCCGCCCAGGCCGACCGCTGGCTGGGGCGGCTGCTCGCCGCGTGCGAGGAGGGCGCGCCCGGACTGCCCCATGTGCACGCCGGGTACGACGCCGCCTGGTACCAGGACGACCAGCCCTTCACCCCCGCGCAGGCCGCCCGGCGCGGCGCCATGACCAGCGTGCACTCCTGGGTGTTCAACGGCACGGCCCAGGCGCACGGACGCACGGGCACGGCCACCGAGCACCACGCCGCCTACCTCATCGAGCTGTCCAAGGCGTGGGCCGACGACCCCGGTCGGCCGGTGTGGCTCCAGGAGGTCGGCGCGCCCGCGCCGCTGATCCCCGCCGAGCACGCGGCGGCCTTCACCGAGGCGACCGTGGCGGCGGCGCTGGACTGCCCGGACGTGTGGGGCGTGACGTGGTGGTGCTCCCACGACGTCGACCGCTCGCTGGCCGACTTCCCCGAACTGGAGTACAGCCTCGGCCTGTTGACCAGCGGCCGGCGGATCAAACCGGCGGGCGCGGCGGTGGCCCGGCTCGCCGAGGCGTGGCGGGGGCGCGAGCACCGGCCCGCGCCCCGTACGACCGCGCTCGTCGTCGATGTCGGCGACGAGGAGATGGCGCCCCGGCGGTCGGTGTGCGCGCCCGGGGGACCCGTGTTCGAGGCGTTCGCACGCCTCACCGCGGACGGGGTCCGGCCCACGACCGTGCTGGCCGGCCGGGCGGCGGACAAGGAGCACCTGGCCCTGCGGGGGATCACCGAAGTGGTGGAACCGAGTGCGGTGAGCTCGGGCGCTCGGACGGGTGGGTGAGGTGGTGTGCCCGAGCGGGCCGGTGAGTCCGGGTGCCCGCCCCTGCCCCCGCCCCTGAGCAGGCACGTTTCCGCCCCGTCCAGCCATGAGCAGGCACGTTTCCGCCCCGTCCAGCCCCCAGCAGGGGCGTTTCAGCCCCGCCCGGTGGAGGGGCCCCGATCCGAAACGGAGCGAATCTGTGAGTCCGTATTCCTCTCGTCATTCCTCTCGTCCCTCCCGGCGCGCCGTCGTCCTGGCGGGCGCGGCGGCCGGTGCCGGTGTCGTGGTGGCGGCCGGGGGTGCCCGGGCCGCCTCCCGGGGCGGGCCGGGGGCCCGTGACCTCCAGCCGTACG
Organism: Streptomyces sp. cg36; assembly: GCF_041080675.1. NCBI lineage: Bacteria > Bacillati > Actinomycetota > Actinomycetes > Kitasatosporales > Streptomycetaceae > Streptomyces > Streptomyces cyclosori. Next base: position 7,047,438 of record NZ_CP163520.1, read on the forward strand.
CCTCCTACTGGTATCCCGACTCCCCACCCGCCGGAACACCCGGGCCGGGGATCACCTGGCGCAGCCTGGCGGCATGGCGGGCCGAGGACGACGAGGACCTCGCCTTCAACGCCGCCACCGTGCCGCTGGCCGCCCGCTTCACACCCGTGCCGGTGAACACGACCGCGCGTTCGGGCCGGGCCCGCATCCAGTCGCTGGTCTCCTTCGACCACACCGCGGGCAACCCCTCCCAGGGCGCGGCCACCGCCGACTACTACGCCCTCACCCACTGGGCCTACCTCGACGAGCTGGTCTTCTGGGGCGGTTCGGCGGGGGAGGGGCTGATCCTGGCGCCCAACGCCCCCGTCGTGGACGCCGCCCACCGCAACGGCGTGCCGGTCCTCGGCACCGTCTTCCTGCCGCCCACGGCCTGGGGCGGCGAACTGCGCTGGACCCGCGACCTGGTGCGGCGCGACGCGCTCGGCCGCTTCCCGCTCGCCGCCCGACTCGTCGAGGTCGCCACCGCGTACGGCTTCGACGGATGGTTCCTCAACTGCGAGACCGACGGCGGCGACGCGGCGCTCGGCGCCGAGGTGCTCGCCTTCGTCAGGGCGCTCAAGGCCCGCAGCGCCGCGGCCGGGCTCCGGCTGACCTGGTACGACGCGATGACCGTCGGCGGACAGGTGGGCTGGCAGGGCCAACTGGACGAGCAGAACCAGGACTTCTTCCGCAGCGCCGACTCGATGTTCGTGGACTTCCGCTGGACGCGCCCGGGCCTGGCGTCCTCCGCCGAGCGGGCGCGCCGCCTCGGCCGCGGTCCGTACGAGCTGTGGGCGGGCGTCGACGTCGAGGCGCGCGGCTGGAACAGCCCGGTGGACTGGGACGCCATCGTCCCGCGCGACGGCGACCACGTCGTCTCCTACGGGTTCTACCGGCCCGAGTGGACCCGCAACCAGCTGCCCGCCGGGCGCACCCCGGGCCAGTTCCACGCGGCCGACGACCGGTTCTGGACCGGCGGCTCGCTCGACCCCGCGCAGCCCGACACCGACGGCTGGCGCGCCCCGGCGACCGTCGTCGCCGACCGCTCCACCGTGGACCGGCTGCCGTTCGCCTGCTCCTTCAACACCGGGCACGGGCTGCGCTGGTACGACGGGGGCCGGGTGACCTCCCCGGACGAGTGGAACCACCTCGGCCTCCAGGACCGGCTGCCCGGCCGCCGCTGGGTGGTGCGCACCGAGGGCCGCCGGCCCGCCGTGACCCTGGACTTCGCGGACGCCTGGCGCGGCGGCTCCAGCCTGCTGGTCGACGGCGACTTCGACGCCCCGGCCACCGTCGGCCTCCACGCCACCCGGCTGCCGCTGACCAGGTCCACGGTCGTGGAGCTCACCCACCGCGCCGACGCGGGCACGGTGACCGTGGAACTCGCGGTCGCCCTGCGCGAGCCCGCCCGGCCCGGCGACCCCGTCCCGTACACCTACCTGCCCGCGGGCACCCTGCGGGCGGGCGGCGCTGGGTGGACCACCGCGACCCTGCGCACCCACCAGCTGTCCGGCACCGTCCACGCCCTCGGCGTGCGCCTCACCGCGCAGGGGCGCGCCAGCTGGCGGCTCGGCGCGCTCGCGGTGCGCGACGGCGCCCGACCGGTCCCGTCCGCGCCCACCGCCCCGCGCGTCACCGCCGCCGCGACCGGGCCGGGGGGCACCGCGCTGCGCCTGGCCTGGCGGCGGGCGCACGGCCCGGTGCGCCACTACGAGCTGCACCGGGTGCTGCCCGACCAAAGCCGCCGCTTCCTCGGGGGAACGTGCGGGAATGCCTTCTTCGTTCCCGCGGTGAAGCCGGAAGGAGCGGAACCGGCGGCCCGGTTGGAGATCCGGGCCGTGGACGAGATCTACACGGCCTCCCGCCCGGCCACCGTCCTCCACCCCTGGTAGTACCGCACCCCGCTCGACCCTCGACCTCACGGAGCAGACCCTCATGCATGACGACCGCAGCCTGGTCGAAGCCCGCCTTCGGCGCGTCCTCGACGAGCGCATCCGACCCGCCGTGTACCCCGAATCCGTCCCGCTGGAAGTGGCGGTCTGGCATGCGCCGGGCGAGCCCGTCCCGGTCGCCGAGGGGCTGGCGGGCGTCCCCGAGCCGATCGCGGTCGGGGACGCCTGGGGCGCGCCGTGGGGCACCAGCTGGTTCCGGGTGACGGGGACCGTGCCGGCCGAGTGGGCCGGGAGGACCGTGGAGGCGCTCCTGGACCTCGGCTTCGACGAGAACATGCCGGGCTTCCAGTGCGAGGGCCTGGTCTACCGGCCCGACGGCACCCCGGTGAAGGGCCTCAACCCGCGCAACCAGTGGGTGCGGATCGGCGCGCCCGTGGCGGGCGGCGAGGAGGTCCGGCTGCACATCGAGGCCGCCTCCAACCCGGTCATCCTCGACTACCACCCCTTCGTGCCCACCACTCTCGGCGACAAGGACACCGCCGGGGGCGAGCCGCAGTACCGGCTGGCCCGGATGGACCTGGCCGTCTTCGACGAGACGGTGTGGCAGCTCGTGCTCGACCTGGAGGTGCTGGGCGAGCTGATGCAGGAGCTGCCGGTGGAGGGCGCGCGGCGCTGGGACGTCCTGCGGGCCGTCGGCCGGGCGCTGGACGCGGTGGACCTCCAGGACGTGGGCGGCAGCGCGGCGGCGGCCCGCGCCGAGCTGGCCGGGGTGCTGGCCGTGCCCGCCGGGCCGACCGCCCACCGGATCAGCGCGGTGGGGCACGCACACATCGACTCGGCGTGGCTGTGGCCGCTGCGCGAGACCGTGCGCAAGGTGGCGCGTACGACGTCGAACATGACGGCGCTCCTGGAGGACGAGCCGGACTTCGTGTTCACCATGTCGCAGGCGCAGCAGTTCGCCTGGATCAAGGAGCACCGCCCCGAGGTCTACGCGCGCGTGAAGAAGGCCGTGTCCGACGGGCGGTTCGTGCCGGCGGGCGGCATGTGGGTGGAGTCGGACACCAACATGCCGGGCTCGGAGGCGATGGCCCGTCAGTTCGTGCACGGCAAGCGGTTCTTCCTGGACGAGTTCGGCATCGAGAACGACGAGGCGTGGCTGCCGGACACCTTCGGCTTCGCCGCCGGTCTGCCGCAGATCATCAAGGCGGCGGGGGCCAAGTGGCTGCTCACCCAGAAGATCTCCTGGAGCCAGACCAACAAGTTCCCGCACCACACCTTCCAGTGGGAGGGCATCGACGGGACCCGGATCTTCACCCACTTCCCGCCCGTCGACACCTACAACTGCTCGATGAAGGGCAGCGAGATCGCCCACGCCGCGCGGAACTTCAAGGACAAGGGCGTGGCCCGGCACTCGCTGGCCCCGACCGGCTGGGGCGACGGGGGCGGCGGCACCACCCGGGAGATGGTCGCCAAGGCGGCCCGGCTGCGCGACCTGGACGGCTCGGCCACGGTGGCCTGGGAGAGCCCGGCCGAGTTCTTCACCAAGGCGCAGGCGGAGTACCCGAACCCGCCGGTGTGGGTGGGCGAGCTCTATCTGGAGCTGCACCGCGCGACCCTCACCAGCCAGGCGAAGACCAAGCAGGGCAACCGGCGCAGCGAGCACCTGCTGCGCGAGGCCGAACTGTGGGCGGCGACAGCGGCCGTACGGGCCGGATTCCCCTATCCGTACGAGCAGTTGGACCGCGTCTGGAAGACGGTGCTGCTGCACCAGTTCCACGACATCCTGCCCGGTTCGTCCATCGCCTGGGTGCACCGGGAGGCGGAGCGGACCTACACCGAGGTGGCCCGGGAGCTGACCGCGATCGTCGAGGCCGCCCAGCGTGCGCTGGCCGGGCCGGGCGAGGGCACCCTCGTCTTCAACTCCGCGCCCCACGCGCGCGACGGCGTCGCCGCGGGCGGGGCCTGTGTGCCCGCGCGCCGGGGCGCGAGCCGGGCCGCGCCGCGCGAGGGCGGCGGCTTCGTCCTGGACAACGGGCTGCTGAGGGTGGAGATCGACGCGCGCGGCCTGGTGGTTTCCGCGTACGACCTGGCGGCCGGGCGCGAGAGCGTCGCCCCCGGCCGGGCCGCCAACCTGCTCCAGATCCACCCCGACTTCCCGAACATGTGGGACGCCTGGGACGTGGACGCGTTCTACCGCAACACGGTGACCGATCTGACGGAGGTCGACGAGCTGGTGGCGGTGGAGGACGGCGGCGCCGCGGCCGTGCGGATCGCCCGGAGCTTCGGCGCGTCCAAGGTCGTCCAGGTCCTGAGCCTCCCGCCGGACGCCAAGCGGCTCGACATCGACACCGAGGTGGACTGGCACGAGACGGAGAAGTTCCTCAAGGCCGCGTTCCCGCTGGACGTGCACGCCGAGCGGTACGCCTCGGAGACCCAGTTCGGCCACTTCCACCGCCCCACCCACACCAACACCAGCTGGGAGGCGGCCAAGTTCGAGGCGTGCAACCACCGGTTCGTGCACCTGGAGGAGCCGGGCTGGGGCGTCGCCCTGGTCAACGACTCGACGTATGGACACGATGTGACGCGTACGGTGCGCGGGGCGGCCGAGGGCGCCGGGACGACGACCACGGTCCGGGTCTCGCTGCTGCGCGCCCCGCGCTTCCCCGACCCGCAGACCGACCAGGGCGTCCACCGCTTCCGGCACGCCCTGGCGCCCGGCGCCGCCATCGGCGACGCGGTCCGCGAGGGCTACCGCGTCAATCTGCCGGAGCGGCGGGTGCCGGGCGCGGGCGAGGTGGCGCCGCTGGTGTCGGTCGACAACGACGCGGTGGTGGTCAGCGCGGTGAAGCTGGCCGACGACGCCGGGGGCGACGTGGTGGTCCGGCTGTACGAGTCGCGCGGCGGCCGGGCGCGGGCCCGGGTGGTGCCGGGCTTCGGGGCGAGCGGGGTGCTGGCCACCGACCTGCTGGAGCGTGAGCTGCTCGGTGAGGAGGCCCCCGGGGTCGAACTGGTCGACGGCGCGGTCGAGTTGACCCTGCGGCCGTTCCAGCTGGTCACTCTGCGGCTGTCGCGGAGCGGTGCGCGAGGCTGAACCCGTCCAGGGCCCGCTCCAGGGTGGGAGCGGGCCCCAGGAGGCCGGTGAGGCCCGTGATGCGGATGATCCGCAGCGTGAAGGGGTCCTCGCAGACCAGCCCCCACGGGCTGCCCCGCCCGGTCACCCGGCGATGGGTACGTACGAGCAGGGCGAGCCCCGAGCAGTCCAGGAACGTGATGCGCCGCAGGTCGACGGCGAGACCGGGCAGCCCCTGCGCGGTCAGCACGTCGAGGCGGGGCTGGAGGAGCTGCACGGCGTGGATGTCGATCTCGCCGCGCAGCTCGACCACGGTCACGCCCCGGACGGCACGGACCCGGAGGAAGGGCCGCTCGGCGCGGTGGCGCGGGCTGGGCAGGAGTTTTCGCGAGTCGTCGATGTGTTCTTCCGAGTGCATGGCTCTCCCCCCGAGGCAGTGGCGGCTTGGCGGCCGGGGGCTGGGGCGGCCAAGGAGCACCGTAGAGGCTCGGGGGAGACCCGGATGTGCAGAAACAATTCACACGACCGTTTCATCACTCGATCGAGTGAACGGATGTACTGGCGCTTGCCAGTTCGTCCGCCGGGACCCGGGCCGACATGAACCGGGTGGTCCGGCGCAGCCGGAAACCCAGCGACTCGTAGAGCCGGACCGCGTTGGTGTTCCGCGCCCCCGTGTGCAGGAAGGGGCGCTCGCCGCGGTCCTTGATGTTCGCCGCGACCGCCAGGATCAGACTGGTCGCGAGGCCCTGGCCGCGGAACGCGTCGTCGGTGCAGACCGCGCTGATCTCGGTCCAGCCGGGCGGGTGCAGCCGCTCGCCCGCCATCGCCACCAGCACCCCGTCCCGGCGCACCCCCAGATAGGTGCCCAGTTCGACGGTGCGCGGCAGGAACGGGCCCGGCCGGGTCCGCTCCACCAGCGCCAGCATCTCCGGCACGTCGGCGGCCCCCAGCGGCACCGCCTCCGCGAACGGCGCCGCGGCCACCCCGTCGTCCACCAGCTGGACGCCGTCCGCCTCGAACGTCAACTCCCAGCCGGGCGGCGGCAGATGGCTCATGCCCAGCAGCGGCACCTCGCCCCCGGGCCCGGCCAGTTCCGCCAGCTCCGCCCAGTCCTCGGGCCCCGGCTCGTCCGGGAGCGCCAGCCACGGCGTCACCTCGGGCGGATAGCGCAGGATGCGCCCGAACCGCTCCGCGAAGTGGGCGTGCGGCCCGAGCAGCGACGTGCGCGCCGGGTTGTCCAGCGGGTGCGGTGCGCTCATGTCGCCACCTCGATGACGACCTTGCCGCGCACATGCCCGGCCTCGACCGCGCGCAGCGCCTCGGCCGCCCGCTCCAGCGGATACGTGGCGGTGACGTACGGGCGCAGCGTCCCGTCCACCACCAGGCGGGCCACCGCGTCCAGCACCTCGACGGTGCGGGCCCGCCGGACCGGGGACGCGCCGAGCCGGGCCGCCGCGGCCGGGTCGGCCGCCGTGACCAGGCGCGCGGGATCCACGAGCGCGGCCACGGCCTCCAGCGCCGGGCCGCCCACGAGGTCCAGGGCCGCGTCGACACCCGCGGGCGCCGCGGCCCGTACGCGCTCGGCCAGTCCCTCCTCGCCGGAGGGCACGTGGACCGCGCCCAGCTCCTCCACGAACTCCTTCTTGGCCGCGCTCGCGGTGCCCACCACCCGCACCCCGAGCGAGCGCGCGATCTGGGCGGCGGCCACACCGACCCCGCCGCCCACACCGTTGATCAGCAGGGTCGCTCCGGCGGGCAGCGCCAGCTGGCGCACCGCGTCATGGGCGGTCGCCGCCGCGACCGGCAGGGTCGCCGCGTCCGTGAACGCCAGCGCGTCCGGCTTGCGGGCGGCCAGGGACACCGGCAGCAGTGCGTACTGCGCGTAACCGCCACCCACCGGATTGCCGAAGACCGCCTCCCCGGCGGCGAACCCCGTGACACCGGGGCCCGGCTCCGCCACGACGCCGGCGATCTCGCTGCCGAAGACGGCCGGGAACTCCGCCTCGGCCGCCCCCGGCCTGCGAAGACCATTGCGCAGCTTCCAGTCGACCGGGTTGACACCGGCGGCCCGGACCTCGACCAGCAGCTCACCGGGGCCCGGCACGGGCCGGTCCACCTCGATGAACGCCTCGGTCCCGGGCCCGCCGTGCCGGGTGTACGCGTACGCCTTGGGCATCTGCTGTCTCCTCGCTCTCTCAGCAGCTCCAAGGTCCGGGCACGCGACGCTATTCCCGGGCGTGCACTCTGTTCACGAGGCTGCAACGCTCGGCTTCCGTGCAGGTCAGCGCGGTGCGAGGTGCGTTCAGCACGGGGAGACGTCTCCGTCCGCCTGCAGGTAGGCGGCGCTGGCCCAGCCGCGGGCGCCGCTCAGCCAGTACCACCAAGAGGTCCCGTTGACGTCGGAACCCCACGTCCTGCACTCGATCCGGTCCTGGCTCCCCGGGCTCAGACTGACGACCACGCCCGCGTTCAGGCTCGGGTTGTCCCGGACGTTCAGCTCGATCCGGGAGGTCACCGTGCCCCACACGCCGTCGCGGCCGTGGTGGTCCCAGTGGTCCGAGTGGTCCCAGCGGTTGCCGTGGCCGTCGTCGTGTGCCGGGGCCGCCGCCGCGGTGGCGGCGAAGCCGCCCACGGCGAGACCGCACGACAGCAGGGCCGCGGCGGTCGCTCGACGTATCCGTCCGGTGCGCATACCGGCTCCTTTCGTCGCTCCCGCCCCTGTGCGTCCCTTCCATGACACACCCGGTCCGCCCCGGACGCGATGTCGAGCGGCCTCACAGGCCCGAGAGCCGGGCCGCCTCCCGGAAGACGTCGGCCAGCATCGCGCGCGTCAGCCGTCCGGTCGCGGTGTTGCGCCGACTCGGGTGGTAGCAGCCCAGCACGTTCAGCGGGCCGCGCCCGTCCGCCGCGCCCGCCAGCGTCACCCGGACCGCGTGCCCGAACTTCGGCCGGGGGCGCGGCACGCTCCAGCCCGCGCTCTCCAGCACCGGGAACAGCGCCTGCCAGCCGAACGCGCCGAGCACCACGACCGTGCGCAACCCCGGTCCCAGCAGGCCGAGTTCGGCCGCCAGCCACGGGCGGCAGGTGTCGCGCTCCAGCGGCGTCGGCCTGTTCTGCGGCGGCGCGCAGCGCACCGGCGCTGCCATCCGTACGCCCCGCAGCCGCATCCCGTCACCGGCGTGCGCCGACTCCGGGCGGGAGGCGATACCCACCTCGTGCAGCACGGCGAACAGGACGTCGCCGGAAGGGTCGCCGGTGAACATCCGGCCGGTGCGGTTGGCGCCGTGCGCGGCCGGGGCCAGGCCCACGATCGCGAGGGCCGCGTCGGAGGGGCCGAAGCCGGGCACCGGACGCCCCCAGTACTCCTCGTCCCGGAAGGCGGCCCGCTTGACCGCCGCGACCTCCTCGCGCCAGGCCACCAGCCTGGGGCAGGCACGGCACTCCACCACCTCGGCGTCGAGTCCGGCGAGGGTGCGGCAGGCGGGCGCCCGGTGCGCGGGGAAGCCGGGATCCTCCGGATCCGCGCTCCCCGCCGCCCGCGCTGCCCGGCGCGTCTTGTCCATGCCCTCACGCTAGGCGCGCCGGACCCGCTCCGCTCCCTCTGCCATGCATACAGAACAGCCAAAAAGGGGAGTGACAACCGGCCGAAATATTTCTCCCGCGCGGGCCGAGGCGTACGGAGGGCGGTTCGGGGGCCTTCCGTTTGCGCTGGCGGACGCCCGTAGACGGCGGCCCGCCCGGCGGGGAGGGGGCCGGAGACGGGTGCAGATGCCGTTGGCAGGTACCGGGGGCCTCCTGCGCCCCGCCCCGGTCCGCACTACTGTGAAAGTCCGGCTGCCGGGGAGTGTGGTTGGGACGTGGACGGTTCGTGGAAGATCCTTGTGGTGGACGACCGTGAGGACAACCTCTTCGCGATGGAGAGCTTGTTGCGTCCCGTGGGCCGGCCGATCGTCTGCGCCCGCAGCGGTGACGAGGCGCTGAAGACCGTGCTGCGCGGCGGCATAGCGGTGATCCTGCTCGACGTGCTGATGCCGAAGATGGACGGCCTGGAGGTCGTCGACTACCTCCGGCGGCTGGACCACACCCGCTGTCTGCCGGTCGTCCTGGTCACCGGCATCGGCCGGGACGACGACCTGGCGGCCCGCGCCTACCGGCTGGGCGTCGCGGACTTCCTGGTGAAGCCGGTGGACCCCTGGGCCCTGCGCTCCAAGATCCGGGCCCTGGCCGACCTCTATGTGGAGAACCAGACCCTGCGGCGCCGCCTCGACGCGCTGGGGGCGCCGCTGCCGTCGGTGTCCAGGGTGCCGTCGCAGGCCCATCGGCCGCCGGTGCGGGCGATACGGGTGACGGACGACAGACGTTGAAATCTGTCGTCCGTCACCTCTCGTCCGTCACCTCTCGTCCGTCACCTCTCCTCTGTCAGTTCTCATCCGTCAGTTCTCATCTGTCACTTCAACGGTCACGTCATGGATGTCAGCCGGCCGTCTGCCGCAACTGCCGTAGCGAAGCCACCAGTTGATCGACCTCCTCCGAGGTGTTGTACATCGCCAGCGAGGCACGCGCAGCCGACTCCAGCCCGTAGTGGGCGAGCGCCGGCTGGGCGCAGTGGTGCCCGGCGCGGATGGCGATGCCGTCCCGGTCCAGCCAGTCCGCGACCGTCGCCGGGTCGAACCCCGCCAGGGTGAACGTCAGCACCGCGATCCGGTCGGGCGCGGCGCCTATCAGGTCCAGCCCGGGGACCGTGGCGAGGGCCTGCTGGGCGTAGCGCAGCAGCCCTTCCTCGTAGGCGGCGACGGCGTCGCGGTCGAAGGAGCCGAGCCAGTCGAGCGCCGCGAGCAGCCCGATCACCCCGCCGATGTTGCCGGTGCCGGCCTCCAGGCGGTGCGGGACCGGGGCGAACGTCGTCCGGCCGAAGTCCACCGACTCGATCATGTTGCCGCCGCCCTGCCAGGGCCGCATCGACTCCAGGACCTCCGGCTTGGCGTACAGGGCGCCGATGCCAGTGGGGGCGAACAGCTTGTGCCCGGAGAACGCGTAGAAGTCCGCGTCCAGATCCGTCACGTCGACCGGGAAGTGGGCGACCGACTGCGCGCCGTCCACCAGCACCTTCGCCCCGTAACGGTGCGCGAGCGCGGTCATCTCCCGCACCGGCGGGACCGTGCCCAGCACATTGGAGGCGTGGCTGAGCGCGACCAGCTGGGTCCGGGAGGAAAGCAGGTCCCCGTACGAGAACTGGTCGATCTCCCCCTCCGGCGTCAGCGGCACCGGGACCACCCGCGCCCCGGTCTCCTTGGCGATCAGCTGCCAGGGGACGATGTTGGAGTGGTGTTCGAGGACGGGCACCAGGATGTCGTCCCCGGGGCCCAGGTTGTCGCGGCCCCAGCTCTGGGCGACCAGGTTGACCGCCTCGGTGGTGCCGCGCGTGAAGACGATGCTCTCGGGGGCGGGCGCCCCCAGGAACGCGGCGACCGCCGCGCGCCCCGCCTCGTACGCCTCGGTGGCCTCGCGCGCCATGGTGTGCGCGCCCCGGTGGATGTTGGAGTTGGCGGCGCTGTAGTACGCGGCGAGCGCCTCGATGACCTGGCGCGGCTTCTGGGTGGTGGCCCCGTTGTCCAGCCACACCAGCGGGCGGCCGTTGACCGTCCGGTGCAGGATCGGGAAGTCCTGGCGGGCCGTCTCCGCCGAGTACGCCCCCGGCACTGCGGGCCGCCCGGGCAGTCCGGGCTGCTCCGGCACGAGGGGCTGGCCGGGGGTCGGGACGGAGACGCCGGGCGGCGGGGGAGCGGCGGCCGGGGAGGCGGTGGCGGTGACCGGCGGCGCCGGGGGCGGGGGCGGGGGCGCGGCGGCCGGGGGAGCCGGCGGCGCCGACCGGTCCGGCTGGAGCCCGAGCCGGGTGAGGTCAGGAATAGTCATGGTAGTTGGACACCTCGACGTTCTGGAGCACGGCGACGGCGTCCTCGACCAGGACAGCCGTGTTGAAGTACGCGGTCATCAGGTACGAGGTGATGCCCTTCTGGTCCGTGCCCATGTCCCGCATCGCCAGGCCGGGTTCGACCTCGTCCTGGATCTTCGCCGGGCGCAGGCCCACCACGCCCTGCTCGGCCTCGCCCGTCCGCATCAGCAGGATCTCGGTGGTCCCGGTGCCGACGCCGCCCGCGAAGCGCACCTTGTCGGAGGGGAGCAGCGGGACCCCGCGCCAGGTGAGCAGCGGGCTGCCGAACCGGCTGTCGGTGACCGGGGGCACGCCCCGCCGGGTACATTCCCGGCCGAACGCGGCGATCGCCCGGGGGTGGGCCAGGAAGTAGGCGGGCTGCTTCCAGACCTTGGCGAGCAGCTCGTCGAGGTCGTCCGGGGTGGGCGAGCCGGTGCGCGACTGGACGCGCTGGCCCGCCGGGACGTTGTTGAAGAGGCCGAACTCCGGATGGTTGAGCAGCGCCGCCTCCTGCCGCTCGCGCAGCGCCTGGACGGTCAGGTTGGACTGGGCCCGGGTCTGGTCGATGGGGCCGTTGTAGAGGTCGGCCACCCGGGTGTGCACGCGCAGCACGGTCTGCGCGAGCGTCATGTGGTACTCGCGCGGCGCGTCCTCGTAGTCGACGAAGGTGCCCGGCAGGTCCGGTTCGCCGACGTGGCCGGAGGCGAGGTCCACCGGCACCTCGGCACCCGGCACCATGTGGTTCCCGGCCGCGAAGTCGTCCATCGCCGCCCGCACGCCCGCGTCGCGGTCGGTCAGGGCGGCCAGCGCCGAGCGCTCGGCGACCAGCGCGACGCCGGGCGTGAGCGCCTGCACGCGGTAGGGCATCGGCTCGGAGCGGGTCCAGGCGGCGAGGTCGAAGAACTGGCCGTCGCCGATGACTTCGAGCAGCGCCTCCTCGCCGTAGCGGCCGGTCATGCGCTTCTCGGCCCGGCCGCGCACGATCACCCACAGCCGGTCGGCCGGGTCGCCGCTCTGCACCAGCACCTGTCCGGCCTCGAAGGTCACTTCGCTGAAGGCACCGCCCAGTTCGGTGAGGAGCGCGTCGTCGGCGTCGCGGAGGTAGGGCAGTTCGCGCAGGTCGCCGGGGACGACGTGGTGGGTGCCGTCGTTGTCGGCGAAGGTGGTGATCCGGTCGTCGCCCAGGACGAAGGTCCGGCGGCGGTTGACCCGGTAGACGCCCGACTCGACGTCGACCCAGGGCAGCGCCCGCAGGAGGTAGCGCGGGGTGATGCCGCGCATCTGCGGGGTGGTCTTGGTGGCGTTCGCGAGTTGCCGTGCCGCATCCGGGCCGAGAGACATCCGGTCGTTCACAGGAACCTCCTCGAAGACATGCGTGACAGCCGCCGCAGCGAATGCCGCACAGGAACGAGGACCGATCGTCGGCTCGGCCGGGGGGAGCCCACAAGACGTCAATTGCCGGGGGGATGGGACGACCGGCCTGAACTCATCCATTCAAGCAATATTCGACTGGAATGGAAGTGGTCATTCTGTCGCCGTTCCACCTGGTGAAACCGGACCGGGCGCGACCGGGAGTCTTTTCCGGGTTTTATTGAAAGTAATTCAACTCGCCCGGAAAAGGCGCGATATGACCCAATGGTGAGGCTATGGGCTCCTGAAAGAGCCTCTTATGGTGGCCAATTACGGAGTGGGGGATCCCCAGCCGTTGGGGCATTCGGAGGGAGTTGCTCCGTAGACGAGTGCCACAAAGTCCTTGAGTTCTTCGGTCCAGTACCGGTAGTCGTGTTCCCCGGATCCGGTGCAGTAGCGGTGCGCGGTGGAGCGGCTGTCGAGGTCCTCGTGGAGCGATCGGTTCCAGCCGTGGATGTCGGTCTCCCCGGCCCCGCCCGCGCCGCCCGCGTACAGCGCCAGCTTCCCGGCGTACTCCCGGTACGCGTCCGTCAGCGCGAGGCTCACCGGGTTGACCGAGGGCCAGCCCGCCCGGGGGCCGAACACCGTCTCCATCCGGTGGAGCGTGTCGCCCGAGACGCGGTACCAGGGGTTGAGCAGCCCGGTCCAGCCGATCGCCGCGCCCGCCTGCCACATGGAGTCCGCGATGGTCCGCTGGGCGCCCGCCTGGTAGACGCCGGTGCCGCCGGAGAACGCGCCGACCGCCGAGAACAGCTCCGGATGGCGCCCGGCGTAGCGCAGGGCCCCGTAGCCGCCCATCGAGGCCCCGGCCACCGCCCGGCCGGAACGGTCCTTGACGGTGAGGAAGTTGTCGTCGATCCACGGCAGCAGCTGCTCGATGTGGAAGGTCTCCCACTGCGGGGCGAAGCGGCCGTCCGTCTGCCCGGCCCAGTCGCTGTACCAGCCCGCCCGGCCGCCCTCGGGCATCACCGCGATCCCCGGGAACGCCGACCCGGCCAGCGTCGCCGCCAGGTTCCCGGAGCCGCCCTGCGACCACTGCCGGAAGTCACCGCCGCCGCCGTGCAGCAGATAGAGCACGGGGTACGGGACCGGCGCGTCGGCGCGGTAGTCGGCGGGCAGGAAGATCCGCACGGTGACCGGCACCCGTACCGGGCTGATCAGCGGGGTGCCCCCGCGCGGGGCGAAGACGGCCCCGGTGGTGAAGGTCGCGTCGGCCATCCGGCCCGCGGAACCGGCCACCGGGGCCCAGTTGACGAGGGTCAGTCCGTGCGAGTCGGGGTGCGGCAGCGCGGGCAGGGCGGCGCTCGCGCCGGGCGTGCGCGCCCCGGCGGGTACGGTCGCGGCCCAGGCGCTCGCGGCGGCGCCGGCGGCCGGGGCGCCGACGGTGAGCGCGGCCGTCGCCGCGAGCGCCGCGACGGCTCTGGCCAGTAAGGAAGTCCGTGCCATGAAGTCCCCCTCGATGACGGGCCCGCAATGGGCGTGACCACGGTGGCGCGTGTATAGCACGGGGTATTCCGCACGGAACAGGACAGGTGACGGATGTGATGTGCGGGACCGCCGCTTGGGCATGGGGCGGGAGCGGTACTGTGCGCGCACCGCCATTTCGGCGGTGCGGCAACAGTGGAGGAAATCCGTGACCGTGATCAGAGGAACGGGGCGACGCCGTGGGGCGCTCTTAGCGGCAGCCGCGGCGGGGCTCGTCGGAGTCGGCCTCACCGCCGCGCCCGCGCAGGCGCACAACCCGGTCTGGAAAGTGACCTGCGATCAGGTCACTGTCGACCTGACCAGGTATTCCGACGAGGCCGTCAATACCGTGACCATCAAGGCGGACGGCAAGGACCTGCTTCCCGCCGAGCAGTTCAAGGGCGAATTCCACAAGAAGATCAAGCTCCCCGCCCACGACAAGGCGCTCACCCTGCGCCTCGTGGTGAAGGCGGGCGACGGCGACCAGTACTCGCGCGACGAGACCAGGACGGCCCCGGTGTGCGACACCGCGCCGCCCACCAAGCCGTCGCCGAAGCCGTCACCGCCCGCCAAGCCGAAGCCCACCCCCTCGGCCCGGCCCGGCGGCCCCGCACCGGCCCCCAGCACGTCCGCGCCCGCCGCGCCCGCGCCGCAGCCGAGCGCCGACCTGGCGGAGACCGGCTCGTCGAACTCGACCCCGCTGGTCGCCGGAATGGGCGGCGGGGTGCTCGTCGCGGGCACCGGGATCGTCTGGGCCGCGCGCCGCCGCCGTACGGCCCGGCACTGAGGGCCCGGCGTCCGACGCCGCCCCGCGGTGGCCGCGCCGGTGACCCGCGAGGGCGCCGGCGCGGTGCCGGTCAGCGGACGGCGGGCTCTTTGACCGGGGCCCGGTGGCCGCCCCGGGCGAAGAAGTCGGCCAGCGGCAGGGTCGCCGCACCGACGGTCACCGCGTCCGGGCCGAGCCGCCCCAGCTCGATGGTGACCCGCTCGGCGAGATGCCGCAGCGCGTACGCGCGGGCGTGCGCGCGCACCGACTCCAGCATGTGCGGCCCGAGTTGGAGCCCGGCCCAGCCGCCGATGAGGATGCGTTCGGGGCCGTAGAGGTTGATCAGGTCGGAGAGCCCGGCGCCGACGTACTCGGCGGTCTCGTCCAGGACGGCCCGCGCTATGACGTCGGCGGTCTCCACCGCGCCGTCCCCCGAAACCCCGCTCGGCTCCCCGGTCTTCGTCTCTCCGGCCGTCCCTTTCGGGCCGGTGTCCCTCCCCGAGCCCTTCGGCTCCCCGCGCTTCGGCCCCGTGCCGCCGCCGCCCGCCCGCCGTGCCGCCGCCGCCAGCGCCGACACCGCGTCCTCCTCCGCGAGGTCCTCGGGCAGGGCGGCGCCCGCCTGGCGCCAGCGGGCGATCACCGCCCCGGCGCCCGCGTACGCCTCCAGACAGCCGCGCGCCCCGCACCGGCAGCGCCGGCCGCGCACCTGCACGGTGGTGTGGCCCCACTCGGCGGCGCTGCCGTGGGCGCCCCCGTGGATCTGCCCGCCGGAGACGACGCAGGCGCCGATGCCCGAGCCGAAGAGCACGATCACCGCGTTCCCGGCCCCGCGTCCGCCGCCGAACCACATCTCGGCCTGGCCGAGCGTCTTGGCTCCGTTCTCGACGAACAGCGGTATGTGCGAGGGGAGTTCGGCGGCGAGGGCGGTGCGCAGCAGGGCCTCCAGCGGGACCGCGTCCCAGTCGACCGTCTGCCCGTGCACCACCGCGCCCGTGGCCGGGGCGCGGTCCACGACACCGGGCACGCCGACGCCGATGCCCAGCAGCCGTCCGGCCGGGAGGTGGGCGCGGCGCAGCACGGCGGCGACGCCGTCGCGGATGAGGCCGACGATCCGGGACGCCTCGCAGCCGTCCATCGCCAGCGGGAGTTCCACGCGGGTGAGTTCGCCCATCATCAGGTCGAAGAGCCCGACGCGGACCCGGGTCTCGCCCACGTCCACACCGATCAAGTGGCCGCTGCCGGGGGCGATCCGGACCAGGGTGCGCGGGCGGCCCCCGTCGGAGTCGACGACCCCGGCGTCCTCCAGCAGGCCGTCGGCGGCGAGCTCGGCGACCACGTTGCTGACGGAACCCGAACTCAACCCCGTTGCCGGGCCCAGGGCCTGACGACTCATCGGACCCCCGAAATACAACCGTCGCAACACCGCGGTCCGGTTGTCCCTGCGCAGGTCACGGACGGTTCGACTGTTCGGCATGGCCATGTGGCTCCTCCTTGGAGGCAACATACCTCCGTACGAGACCTTGACGCGACCTTCTCTCAAGACTTAACTCATGCCTTAAATTAAGAGGGTTGGTCCGTATGGAGGTTGAACCGGGGAGTCCGGAAATCCGGAGGGAGGCGAGGGGCCGAGTCCTCTAGCGCGGGGCGAGGGCCGGCGTCAGGCCCGGTCGCGCAGGTGCTCGGCGAGCCGGTCCAGGAAGACCCGCTGGCCCGCCACCAGCCGCTCGGCCGCCTCCTCGGGCGCGAGCCAGGCGAAGCGGTCGAGTTCGGGGAACTCCCGGAGCGTGCCGGAGCCCCGGGGCCACTCCATGGTGAAGGTGCCGGGCACGGCCGCGGTGATGTCGAGGTCGGCCTCGACCGCCCAGACGGTCACCACCTTGCCGTTCGCCTGCCGGGCCTCGCCGAGCGGCACCGGTGTGCCCTCGGGGGCGGGCAGCCCGAGCTCCTCCTCGAACTCGCGCAGCGCGGCTGCGCGGGGCGCCTCGTCCGGTCCGTACTCGCCCTTGGGGATCGACCAGGCCGCGGCGTCGCGTCCGGCCCAGAACGGGCCGCCCATGTGGCCGATCAGGACCTCGATGCCGTCCCCCGCCCGGCGGTGGAGCAGGAGGCCCGCGCTGCGTTTGGCGACCATGGCCCCAGTGTCGCCGGTGATTGGCCGACGGGCGATCGGGTTATAGCAGAAAGGAGTCCGATATCTCACTATTTCGGGCATGTGTCCGTCGTCCGTCCGGAATCCCGTCACCGAGAGGGAGCGCCCATGACCCGCCGTCTGCTGCCGTGGAAGCACCGCCGCGATCTGACCCCGCCGCAGCGGCGCAGGCGCCGGATCGCCGTCCGCTCCGCGCTGGCGGCCGGGGTGCTCGGCGTCGGCGCGGTGGGCTGGTCGGTGGGGGAGGCGCTCACCTATCCGGGTGACGACAGCACCGCGGCCCGGCTGGCCGGCTGGGCCCGCGAGCACGACCTCGGACCCGTCGTCGACAAGCTGGAGAACCTCCAGTACGCGATGGATCCGCCCAAGGTCGGCGGCGCGCTGCCGAAGGAGGCGCTGGCCCGGATGCGCGGGCCCGCCGTCGCGGCGCCCACCGGCGCCCGTACGGACCTTCCGCTGCGCGCCCCGATGCGGCCCCTGGTCACGCCCGCGCTGCCGGGCGAGGGCGTGTGGCGGGCGCTGGCCACGGCCCACGGCCGCCCCGTCGTGCAGGGCACCTACGTACGGCCCGACGCCGACCACACCTCCTACGAGGCGGCCGTCGCCTGGATCAGCGCCGAGCGGGCCCGGTTCCAGCTGCACCCGGGGCTGCGCGAGCCGGGCGGCGAGTTCTCCGTGCCGCCGAGCATCCCCAAGGGGCGGCGCACCGGTCTGGTGGCCTCCTGGAACGGCGGCTTCAAGATCACCGACGGCGGCTCGCGGGGCGGCTTCTACCTCGACGGCCGATCCGCGGGCGAACTGCGCGACGGCGCCGCCTCCGAGGTCTTCTACCGCGACGGCTCGATCAGGATCGGGGTGTGGGGCCGCGACGTGCGGATGACCCCCGAGGTGGTCGGGGTGCGCCAGTGCCTGGAACTCATGGTCGACGGCGGCCGGGTGGTGCCCGCCATCGACGACGACGCCAAGTGGGGCGCCACCGACCAGAGCAGGATGTACGTGGCCCGCTCCGGCGTCGGTGTCACCGCCCGGGGCGATGTCGTCATGGTCGTCGGCCAGGCGCTGTCGGCCCGGACGCTCGCCGAGCTGATGCAGCGCGCGGGCGCGGTGCGGGCCATGCCGCTGGACATGAACCGCGCCTGGCCCTCCTTCATGAGCTACGACGGCTCCCGCACTCCGGACGACCCGGTCCCCACCAACATCCTCGACTTCGAGAACCCGCCGGAGCGCTACTACAACCAGGCCACCCGCGACTTCGTCGCCGTCTACGCCCGCTGAGAGCCCGCCTCCGGGCGCGCCCGCCCACGGCTCGTGAACGCGCCCGGCGCACCCCGCGCCCCGGGCGGGATCCGAGAGACGCGCCCTACGGCTCGTACACGTAGGGCGTGGTCGTGCTCAGCCGGGTGAAGCCCAGGCGCTGGAGGATCGGGCGGCTGTCGTCCATGGCGTCGACCATCAGGAAGCGGTAGCCGCGCTCGACGGCGACCCGGGCGCGGTAGGAGACCAGCGCCCGGTAGATGCCCTTGCCGCGCCACGCCTCGGCGGTGCCGCCGCCCCAGAGCCCGGCGAAGTCGGTGCCGGGGACGAAGTCGATCCGGGCCGCCGAGACCGGCACCCCGTCGGCCATCGCCAGGACCGCCACCAGCGTCTCCGGTGCCTCGGCGAGCTGGAGCTCAAGGCGCCGGGCGAGCAGGGACGAGTCCGTGCCGAACGCCGCCGTGTGGACGGCCGCCAGCAGGCCGATCCCGGCCTCGTCGGTCACCCGCACCAGCTCGACGCCCTCCGGCAGCGCCACCTCGGCCGTCTGGTCCGCGGCCCGCGCGACCATCAGCGCCTCGGCGGGCTCTGCCGTGAAGCCGGCCGCGCGCAGCCGTTCCTCCAGGTCGCCCGGGGTGTCGTGCGCGTAGTGCTTCCACTCGAAGGGGCGGCCGGCCGCCGTGAAGTACCGCACCTGCTCGGCGATCTCGCGGTCGGCGTCCGACGCGTCGAGGTCCGACCAGAGCACACCGTTCCAGGCGGGATCGGGTCCGCAGTGGCGGACCACCGCGCCCACCCGCTCCATCCGTGCGCCGGGGCCGTCCGGTGGCGCGTCCCTGCGCATCTGCCGGTCGAACAGGGCCCGTACTTCCGCTGCTTCCGCGTTGTCCATGCGCCCACTTCAACATCGGCCCCGCGCAGTGACAAACGATTTTGGGCGGGCCCGGAAGGAGCGGGTCCAGGTACAACTTCTGCGGTAGTCCGTGCACCGCAACTGGTTGACGCCGTGCGTCTGACCTGCATTTAAGCTGCGGTCATGCGGATCCGCCCAGTCGCCGCCGATGTCCTCATCGCGCTGGCTCAGACGTGTGTCGCCGTGCTGCTGGGACGGGAGGCGTCCAGCCAGGGGCAGCCCCCGCTCGACCTCGCCGGATACGCCCTCGCCGTGATCATCAACATGGCGTGCGCGTTCCGCTCCAAGGCGCCGGTCGGCATCTGCCTCTTCGTGGCCGCCACCTGGACGCTCTACATCGCACTGGGCAACTGGCCGGTCGTGGGCTCCTACGGGGCGATGATCGCGGGGTACACGGTCGCCGCCACCCGCCCCGCCCGGACCTCGGCCGCCTGCAGCGCCCTGCTCGGCCTCGTCTGGCTCTTCGCGGGCCTGCGCATGGAGAGCGACGCGATGCCGTCCGTGGTGGTGCAGGCGATCGCCGTCCCGGCGGTGATCTGGCGGTTCGGCCGGGTCGCCCGCCGCTCCAGCAAGCTCGCCGAGCAGCTCGCCCGGGAACAGGAGGCCCGCGCCAGGCGGGAGGTGGCCGAGGAGCGCGGCCGGATCGCCCGCGAACTGCACGACATCATCGCCCATCACATGTCGGTGATATCCGTCCAGTCGGGCCTGGCGCGGTTCGTCTTCGAGTCCGACCCGCCCACCGCGCGCGGGGCGTTGGGCACGATCTCGGCCACCAGCCAGGAGGCGCTGGAGGAGCTGCGGCGGATGCTGCACGTGCTGCGCGCCGAGGAGCTCGACGGCGAGCCGTCGGCCCCGATGCCGGGGCTCGCGCGCCTGGCCGACATGGTGGAGCGGCTGCGCGCCGGGGGGCTGCCGGTCGAGCTGAGGGTGGCGGGGACGGCCCGGCCGCTGGCCCCGGGCGTCGACCTGTGCGCGTACCGGGTGGTGCAGGAAGCGCTCACCAATGTCCTGAAACACGCGCCCGGAGCCCGGACGGCCGTGGAAGTCTGTTACGAGCCGCACCACATCGCGCTCTCCGTGGTCAACGAGGCCCAGGGAGCGGATCCGGCCAGAAACCGGTCGGGTGGTGGACACGGGTTGATCGGAATGCGCGAGCGGGCCAAGCTCTACGGCGGCACGATCGCCACCGGCCCGAGGAGCGGGGGAGGCTTCGAGGTCCGGCTGCTCCTGCCGACCTCGGCGCAGCCCGTCTGACGCGGGCCGTACGACACAGGGGGAAGACGCGCTGCCATGACCAGGGCACTCGTGGTCGACGACCAGTTCCTCGTCCGGGCCGGTCTGGTCGCGCTGCTCAGAGCGGCGGGCATCGACGTCGTCGGTGAGGCCGGTGACGGCGAGGAGGCCGTGGCCCAGGCGGCGGCGACCCGCCCCGATGTGATCCTGATGGACATCCGGATGCCGGGCATGAGCGGCATCGCGGCCACCGAACGGATCCTCGCCGACGCCGAGGACCCGGCGCCGCGCATCCTCATCCTCACCACGTTCGACCTCGACGAGTACGTGTACTCGGCGCTGCGGGCCGGTGCCTCGGGGTTCCTCCTCAAGGACTCGGGGCCCGAGCGGCTGCTCAACGCGGTGGCGGCGGTCGGCGGCGGCGACACCCTCTTCGCGCCGAGCGTCACCCGTCGGCTGGTGGAGGCGTTCGCCCGCCCCGCCGAGCACGCCCCGAGGCTCACCTCGGACCTGTCGGCGCTGACGGCCCGCGAGACCGAGGTCCTCAGACTCACCGCACGCGGTCTGTCGAACCTGGAGATCTCCGACCACCTCTTCATCAGCGAGGCGACGGTCAAGACGCATCTGAACCGGGCGATGAGCAAACTCGACCTGGCCAGCCGCGCCCAGGCGGTGGTGCTCGCGTACGAGTCCGGGCTGGTCACACCGGGCGGCGGGCGCCGGGCGGGCTGCTGAGCCCCGCTCGCGCGGGACCGGTGGGCCACCGGCCCGCCGGACGGGCTCTAGGCAACCGCTCCCGTGGCCGCCCCGGCGGCGTGCAGGGCCAGGTGCCAGGGATAGCCCCCGGGGTGCTCCTGGCCGGGCTCGCCGGGTACGAATCCGCCCTCGCCGTAGAGCACGTTCACCCCGGCTCCCCGCAGGGTCTCGATCGAGCGCTCGAAGGCGGGGTGCTGGACGAAGGCGCCGCTGAGGCAGGGCATCGCCACCGTCGGGACCGCCCTGCCGATCGCCTCCGCCGCCACGCCCACCACGAAGCTGCCGGTGAGGCCGAGCGCCCAGGCGTTGAGCGAGTGGAAGGTGACCGGCGCGAAGAGGACCGCGTCCGCCGGGGGCCACACCTCCGGCTCGCCGGGCCGCGCGTAGTCGTAGCGGACCGGATGGCCGGTGAGCACGGCGAGCCCGTCCAGGCTCTCCGCCAGCCAGCGCGCCGCGCTCGGCGTCAGCCCCAGACAGACGTCCCAGCCGTCCGCCTGGGCCTCCTCGATGACACGGGCGACGTCGAAGACCGGCGGTGCGGCCGAACAGAACAGGTAGAGCGTACGAGGCGTCGTCATGGAGCCATCCCACCCCGGCCAGTGGATCATGTGCAACCGCCCCCGGAGCGGGGGGAGGCCGTTCAGGCCGAAGTGCTGTTGTACTTCAGCAGATAGGCCGCGAACTGCTTCAGGTCCGCCGCCTCCCACTCCGCCAGCCGCTCGTGGAAGGCGTGGCGGCGCAGGACGGCCGCCTCGGCGAGCTTCTCGGTGCCCGCGGGGGTGAGGTGCAGGAGCTGGATGCGGTGGTCGGCCGGGTCGGTGCGGCGCTCGATGAAGCCGAGCCGCTCCAGGGACGCGATCTGCCGGCTGATCGTCGACTTGTCGAGCATGTAGTACGCGGCGAGGTCGGTCGCCCGGCAGCCCTGCTGGTCCTCCAGGTGGGAGAGGAGAGTGAAGGAGACCAGCGACAGCTCCGGGTGCATCCGCGCGGCGGCGGCGCGGGCGCGGCGCGCGAACGCGGTCATCTCGCGCTGGATGGTGTCGACCGACTGGTCTCGGCTGGGCACGGCGGTTCCTCTCACTGGCTAGTTGCATAATACAACGCCAGTGGTCCGCTACCGCTCCTCGGCCACCGTGTCCAGGGCCTGGGTGAGCCAGCGGATCCAGAAGGTCTCCAGCTCGATGCCGCCGCGCAGCACCAGATGGCGCAGCCGGTCCTGCTCGCTGTCCCGCTCCGGCGGGAAGTCCCGCCGCTCGATCCCCTCGTACAGCGCCAACTGGCTCTCGTGCAGGGCCAGATGGCGGCGCAGTTCGGCGTCCAGGCCGTCGGTGCCGACCACCGCCGCCGCCCGCATCCGCAGCAGCAGCGGGTCCCGCATCGGACGCGGCTGCTGCCCGGCCGCCGCCCAGGCGGCGAGCTCCTCCCGGCCCGCGGGCAGCACCTCGTACTCCTTCTTCTGGCCGCGCGCCGGAGTCTGCGACGCCAGCGCGCGGATGAATCCGGACTGCTCCAGCTTGCCCAGCTCGCGGTAGATCTGCTGGTGCGTCGCGGACCAGAAGAAGCCGAACGACTTGTCGAAGCGGCGGGTCAGCTCCAGCCCCGACGAGGGCTTTTCGAGCAGGGCGGTCAGGATCGCGTGCGGGAGTGACATGAGCGCATCCTAGGTTCGCCGTCCGCCGCCTCCCCTCAGAGGGCGGCGGCCAGCCGGGTGCCCTGGTCGATGGCGCGCTTGGCGTCCAGTTCGGCGGCCACGTCCGCGCCGCCGATCAGATGCACGGTGGCGCCCGCCGCCGTCAGCTCCTCGTACAGGTCGCGGCGCGGCTCCTGGCCCGCGCAGAGCACCACCGAGTCCACCGGCAGGACCGTGGCGGTGCCGTCCACGGTCAGGTGCAGCCCGGCGTCGTCGATCCGGTCGTAGCCGACGCCCGGCACCATCGTCACGCCCCGGTGCTTCAGCTCGGTGCGGTGGATCCAGCCGGTGGTCTTGCCGAGGCCCGCGCCGACCTTGGAGGTCTTGCGCTGGAGCAGGTGCACCGAGCGCGGCGGCTTGGGCCGCTCGGGCGCGCGCAGCCCGCCGCGCTCGCCGTACGAGGTGTCCACGCCCCACTGCCGGAAGTACGTCTCGGGGTCCAGGCTCGCCGCGTCCCCGCCGTCGGTGAGGAACTCGGCGACGTCGAAGCCGATGCCGCCCGCGCCGATGATCGCCACCCGCTCGCCGACCGGCGCGCCGTCGCGCAGCACGTCCAGGTAGGTGAGCACGCTGGGGTGGTCGGAGCCGGGGATCTCGGGGGTGCGCGGGGTGACCCCGGTGGCCACCACGACCTCGTCGTATCCGGCGGCGGTGAGCGCGTCGGCGGTCGCCGTGGTGTTCAGCCGGACGTCCACGCCGCGCAGCTCCAGCTGGGTGCGGTAGTAGCGCAGCGTCTCCTCGAACTCCTCCTTGCCCGGGACCTTCTTGGCGATGTTGAGCTGGCCGCCGATCTCGGCCGCCGAGTCGAAGAGCGTGACCGCGTGGCCGCGCTCGGCCGCCGACACCGCGAAGGCCAGTCCGGCCGGGCCCGCGCCGACCACGGCGAGGTTCTTGCGGCGGCGGGTGGGGGCGAGGACCAGCTCGGTCTCGTGGCAGGCGCGCGGGTTCACCAGGCAGGAGGTGATCTTCCCGCTGAAGGTGTGGTCCAGGCACGCCTGGTTGCAGCCGATGCAGGTGTTGATGGTCTCGGAGCGCCCCTCGCGCGCCTTGGCCACGAACTCCGGGTCGGCGAGGAACGGCCGGGCCATCGACACCATGTCCGCACGGCCCTCGGCCAGCAACTGCTCGGCCACCTCGGGGGTGTTGATGCGGTTGCTGGTGATCAGCGGGATCGTGACCGACCCCATGAGCTTCTTGGTGACCCAGGTGTACGCGCCGCGCGGCACCGAGGTCGCGATGGTGGGGATCCGGGCCTCGTGCCAGCCGATGCCGGTGTTGATGAGGGTGGCCCCGGCCGCCTCGATGGCCTGGGCGAGGGTGACGACCTCCTCCAGCGTCGAGCCGCCGGGCACCAGGTCCAGCATCGACAGCCGGTAGACGATGATGAAGTCCGGGCCGAGCCGCTCGCGGGTGCGGCGCACGATCTCGACCGGGAAGCGCATCCGGTTCTCGTACGAGCCGCCCCAGCGGTCGGTGCGCCGGTTGACCGCGCCCGCCACGAACTCGTTGATCAGATAGCCCTCGGAGCCCATGATCTCGACGCCGTCGTACCCGGCGGACCGGGCGAGCCCGGCCGCGCGCACGAAGTCCTCGATGGTCCGCTCGACCTCGTCGTCGGTCAGGGCGTGCGGGACGAACGGGCTGATCGGGGCCTGGAGCGCGCTGGGGGCGACCAGGTCCTGGTGGTAGGCGTACCGCCCGAAGTGCAGGATCTGCATCGCGATCCGGCCGCCCGCCCCGTGCACCGCGTCGGTGATCACCCGGTGCTGCTCGGCCTCCGCCTCGGTGGTCAGCTTGGCGCCGCCCTCGTAGGGACGGCCGGCGTCGTTGGGGGCGATGCCGCCGGTGACGATGAGGCCGACGCCGCCGCGCGCCCGCTCGGCGTAGAACGCCGCCATCCGCGCGAACCCGTTCTCGGCCTCTTCGAGGCCGATGTGCATCGACCCCATCAGCACCCGGTTGGGCAGGGTGGTGAAACCGAGGTCGAGGGGGCTCAGCAGGTGGGGGTAGTCGCTCATGGGGGCGCCTCCGGGTGCGGCGGGGTGGTCGCTCCAGTTGTAGAGCACCGAGGGCGCTTGTGCAACAAGTTGCATAAAGGGTCGGGCGGTGGCCCGGCCGGAGGCGGGGACACGGCGAGGGCCCGGCGGAATCGTTCCGCCAGGCCCCTTCCGCCCCGTGCCGCGCCCCCGCCCGGCGACGGGATCCGCCGCACGTGCCGCGTCTCACACCTCGTCTCACACCTTCCGGTAGGCGTACGCCTCCGCCGCTGCCGCCGCCACCGCGTCCAGATCCGCCCCCGCCGAGGCGCTCACCACCGCGGCCACCGCGCCCTCGACGAACGGCGCGTCCAGCAGCAGGGTGTCCCGCGGCAGCCCGTCGCCCTCGGCGAGCAGCGCCTTCACGGTGAGCACCGCGCTGCCCAGGTCGGCCAGGACCGCCACGCCCGCGCCCCGGTCCACCTCCGCCGCCGCTCGCGCGACCAGCTCGGAGCTGGTGCCGAGGCCGCCGTCCGGGGTGCCGCCCGCGGCGGCCACCGGGGCCGTCGGCCCGCCGCCCGCCAGGCCCGCCGCCAGCTCCGCGACCGCGGCGGCGACCGCCGCGCTGTGGGAGACCAGCACGATCCCCACCGGTCCGCCCCCGCTCACCCGGCCGCCCCTTCCAGCGCGCCCATCAGCAGCGCCGCCGAGGTGGCGCCCGGGTCCTGGTGGCCGATCGAGCGCTCACCGAGATAGCTGGCCCTGCCCTTGCGCGCCCGCAGGGGCACGGTCGCCAGGGCGCCCGCCTCGGCCGCCTCCCGGGCCGCCGCGAACGACTCGTGGAGCGCCTCGGCCGAGGG
Organism: Streptomyces sp. cg36; assembly: GCF_041080675.1. Taxonomy (NCBI): domain Bacteria; kingdom Bacillati; phylum Actinomycetota; class Actinomycetes; order Kitasatosporales; family Streptomycetaceae; genus Streptomyces; species Streptomyces cyclosori. The sequence goes on from NZ_CP163520.1 coordinate 7,072,821, forward strand.
CAGCAGCGCGTCCAGCATGGTCTTGTCCCCGGCCACGGCCCCGCCGAGCCGCCCCACCGCCGCCACGCCCGCGCCCAGCGCCCCGGCGAGCTGCTCCCGGTCGACCTCGGCGGCCTCCCCGAGCGCCTTGCCGGTGGCGCGCAGCAGCGTCCCGTACAACGGTCCCGAGGCGCCGCCCACGGTCGAGATCAACTGGCGTCCGGCGAGCGCGAGCACGGCGCCGGGCGTGCCGGGCTCCTCCTTGTCCAGGACGGCGGTCACGGCGGCGAAGCCGCGCTGGAGGTTGGCGCCGTGGTCGGCGTCGCCGATGGCCGAGTCCAGTTCGGTCAGCCGTCCCGCCTCCCGGTCGACGGCCGCCGCCGCGGCGGCCATCCAGCGGCGAAAGAACGCGGCATCGAGCACTTGCCCTCCTCGGGGGTACGTACGGACGGGCGGCGGGGGAGCGGCCACCGGATCAGCATCCCCACCGCAGTGCGGGCGTGCACACCGGGGCGTCCCACAGCCGCAGCAGCTCCTCGTCGGCCTGGCACAGCGTCACCGAGGCGCCCGCCATGTCGAGCGAGGTCACATAGTCGCCCACCAGTGTGCGCGCCACCGGGACGCCCCGCTCGGCCAGCACCCGGTGCACCTCGGCGTTGAACCCGTACAGCTCCAGGAGCGGGGTCGCCCCCATGCCGTTGACCAGGAGGAGCACCGGACCGGTCGGGTTCAGGTCGGTCAGGACCGCGTCGACGGCGAAGTCGGCGATCTCCCGCGAGGTCATCATCGCCCGCCGCTCCCGGCCGGGTTCACCGTGGATGCCGACGCCCAACTCCAGCTCACCCGGCGGCAGTTCGAAGGTGGGGCTGCCCTTGGCCGGGGTGCTGCAGGCGGCCAGCGCCACCCCGAAGCTGCGCGAACCCGCGTTCACCCGGCGGCCGACGTCCGCCACCCGCTCCAGCGGCCACCCCTCCTCGGCCGCCGCCCCCGCGATCTTCTCCACGAACAGGGTGGCCCCCGTGCCGCGCCGCCCCGCCGTGTACAGACTGTCGGTGACGGCCACGTCGTCGTCGACCAGCACCCTGGCGACCTGGATGCCCTCGTCCTCGGCCAGCTCGGCCGCCATGTCGAAGTTGAGGACGTCGCCGGTGTAGTTCTTCACCACGAACAGGACCCCGGCCCCGCTGTCCACGGCCGCCGCCGCCTTCACCATCTGGTCGGGCACCGGCGAGGTGAACACCTCCCCGGGACAGGCGGCGCTGAGCATGCCGCGCCCCACGAACCCGCCGTGCAGCGGCTCGTGCCCCGACCCGCCGCCCGAGACGAGGGCCACCTTCCCGGCGACCGGCGCGTCCCGGCGCAGGACCACCCGGGCCGCCACGTCGACCGTCAGCTCCGGATGCGCCGCCGCCATTCCCCGCAGGGCGTCCGCCACCACGGTCTCGGCCACGTTGATCAGCATCTTCATGGGTGCCTCCCAGCTCCCGGCGAGATCCACGACAAGGACGAGACATACCCCTTCCGCCGGCATCCCACCGGCTTCCCGGCGTCCGGGGCGAGCCGGGCGGAAACGGTTCACCGGGCGCGGCGGCGGTAGAGGCACGGCCCGCCACGGCCGCCGGGCGTCGCTACCGGCATTCGTGATCATCTCGGGCAGGATGACGGCCATGGTCTTCTTGGTCGTACGGGCCCGGCTCGGGCTGGTTTCGCTGACTGCCGGGGCGCTCCTGCTGGCGGGCGGTGCGGACGCCCGGGCCGCGGGTCCGCCGCCCGCGCCGCCGCACCGGACCGCCGCCCCCGACGGCTCCGGCTGGTCCGACGCGGACGCCCTCGGGTTCTGGACGCCCGACCGCATCCACTCCGCCACCGACCCGGCCCGCCCGGCGCGGCCCGGCGCCGGGGGAGCGCCCGGCACACCGGGGCCGCCCGGCCTCCCCGTGACCGCGCCCGGCATGCCGAGCGCCGAGCACATCTCGGGGCTCGCCTCCGTCGGCGTCCTGTTCACCACCTCCGGCGCCGACCCGACCACCGGTGAGCTGCGCTCCCACCAGTGCTCGGCGGCGGTGGTGGAGAGCGGGAGAGGCGATCTGATCCTGACGGCCGGTCACTGCGCGGGCAGACGGGCCGTGTTCGTGCCGCAGTACCGCGCGGAGGACGAACTGGCCGACCAGCCGCACGGGTTCTACCGGGTCCTGGACTGGTACGTGGACAACCGGTACGTCCGCAACGGCAAGGGGGCCGCCTCCGACCTCGACTACGCCTTCGCGCGGCTCGCGCCCGCGCCCGGCGGCGGCGGTGTCCAGGCGGAGGTCGGCGCCAACCACCTGGCCCGTACGGCCGGTTACCGCCAGGACGTGACGATGGTGGGCTACCCCCGGGTCGGCCGCAATCCGAGCGACCTGCCGGTGCGGTGCGCGGCGCGCTCCGGGCCGCTGCAGGGGTTCCGGCAGATGCGGGTGGAGTGCGCCGGGATGTGGGGCGGCGTCTCCGGCGGGCCGTGGTTCTCCGACGTCGACTGGGACGCCGGGACCGGCGAGATCATCGGCAACGTGGGCGGCTACAACGGCGGCGGCATGGACGTGCCGGAGTCCGACCCCCGCTACCACCAGATCACCTACAGCCCGGTCCACGGCGACCGGTTCTTCCAGCTCTACTCCGACGCCCAGAACGGGCGGCGCCCGCAGTACGGCCCGTACCAGTAGCCGCAGGGCCGTAACGGCACGCGCGCGAGGGCGAACTGGGCGGACGGCGGGCGGAGCCGGAGAACCGGTCCGCCCGCCGTCCTGGCCGCGCCGCGGCCCGCTGCCATGGGTACCCTCCGGGCTGCCTGGCGGGGGCGCAGGAGCCAGCAGGGGGCGGGGTCGCGACACGGCCGTACCAGGGGGCGGGGACGCTCCGGGAGGACTCCCGGCGGGCCCCCGCCGTCCGGCCGTGGGCCTCAGACGACCTGCATCGTCGCCATCATGCCCATCGACGCGTGGTCGAACATGTGGCAGTGGTAGACGTACTTGCCGCGGTAGCCGGTGAAGGTGGCCTGCACCTTCACCTTCTCGCCGGGCATCAGCCGGACCGTGTCCTTGAGCCCGGTCTCGGGCCCGGACGTCACGGGTACGCCGTTGCGCTCCAGCACCCGGAACTGCACCAGGTGGATGTGGAAGTTGTGCGGCACCCGCTGGTTGACGTTGGAGACCGTCCACACCTCGGTGTCGCCGTACTTGATGGTGTTGTCGACGCGGTCCGGGTCGTAGACCTTCTCGTCGATGTACCCCATGCCGTCCGCGCTGTTCTCGTCCACGCGCAGCACGACGTTGCGGCTGACGGTCGGCGTCGGCAGCGCGGGCAGCGTCCGCAGCCGCGCGGGCACCCGGCTGTAGTCCGCGGCCTTGTGGGTCACCCGGAACTGCAGGACCGGCGTCGGGGGCACGCCCGCGGGCACGCCCTCCGTGTTGACGAGCTCGAAGGTGGTGCCCACCGGGAACTTGGAGAAGTCGACGACGACGTCGGCGCGCTCGCCGGTCGTCAGCGAGATCGTGTCGGTGGTCAGCGGGGCCTCCAGCAGACCGCCGTCCCCGCCGATCTGCTGGACGGTGGCGCCGTTGGAGAACTTCAGGGTGAAGAACTTCATGTTGGCCGTGTTGTACAGCCGGAAGCGGTACTTGCGCGCCGCCACCTCGAAGTACGGCCACGCCTTGCCGTTGGCGAGGATGACGTTGCGGCCCCGGAAGTCGTTCATCTGGTAGACGAGCTGGCCGTCCGCGTCGAACCGGGCGTCGCGGATCGCGATCGGGATGTCGTAGGCGCCGGACGGCAGCCCCAGCTCCTTCTCGGGCAGGTCCATCAGCGTGTAGAACCCGGTCAGCCCGCGGAAGACGTTCTCCGACTCGATGTGGTGCGCGTGGTCGTGGAACCACAGGTTCGCGTTGGGCTGGCTGTTCGGGTACGTGTACGTCTTCTCGTTGCCGCCCGGCTGGATCAGGTCCATCGGCGTGCCGTCGCTGGACTCCGGGACGTGGCCGCCGTGGAGGTGGATCGAGGCCGGCGTGGGCAGGTCGTTCTTCTGCGTCACCACCACGCGGTGGCCGGAGCACGCCTTGATCCACGGGCCGGGCCAGTGGCCGTCGAAGGTGCGGACGGTGGTCTGCAGACCGGGGATGATCTCGGTCTGCACCTCCTTCATCTCAAAGCTGTAGTACGAGGTGGTGCCCGATATCCGGTCCGGACGCGTGACCTCGGGGACGATCATCTCCTGGGTGAACTTGGGGATGGTCGTCGGGTCGATGTCCGTCGCGGTCTGGGCCTGTGCCTCGCTGCCCAGCGCGGGAAGCAGCAGCCCCGCGCCCCCCACGGCACCGGTCAGCGCCACGCCGGCCTTCATGGCATTCCTGCGTGTGATCATCAAAAACTCTCCCAGCGAGACATGCTGAGGACGCCCCCGCGGCGCCCTGGCAGTGGTCGTGCGGGCGGCGTGCGGGCATCCCGCAGGCGCCGCCGGCCCGTCACGCGGTCCGGCGAGTGGGTCGGCTCGCCGCCGCCTGACCGGCAGTCCCGGGGAACAGCCCCACCTGGTACATGAAGTCCGGCCTCGGGGTGATGCGTCTGGAACGGCACCCCTCCGGGGTGGGGCCCGGTGCGGCGCAGTAGATCTTGGCTCTAGTCTTCCGGCGCCGCAGTGGCCGAACAAGACACTCTGGTTTCAGGGTTGTGTCAGATTTCGCAAATTACTTGCCAGTTGTGCAGGACCTCTGGCAACCGAACGTCAGACTCCGTCAGGTGCCCGAGGATGGGCCCCGCGAGGGCCGGGAGCTATCGTGAGAAGTCCGGATCGTTCAAGTGTCCGGATCGTGGGGGAGGGTCGGGCCATGGAGCGGGACGACGCCGTGATCGGCTGCGTCGGGGAGGTGCTGGTGGGCATCCGCGGGACGGACGGCCCCGGCGAGGTCCTGGTGCGCGTCCGGGGCGGCTCGGAGACCTTCCTCGCCTGGGCCCAGGAGCCGTTGCCGCGCGGGGCCAGGGTCCTCGTCGTGGAATCCCGCGGCACCCGCCAGGTCGATGTGATCGAGTGGGCCGACCCACTGGAGGCGCTGGGCCTCGACGCCGGCTGACGGCCGGAGCACAAGAACAGCAGAAGCAGGGAGACCAGGATGTTCGGTTACCGCGTTCCCGCCCCCGACGAGGCGATGCTCATCTCGGGCGGCAGACGGGGCCTCGGGGGAGCGCCGTTCCGGGTGGTGACCGGCCACGGCAAGTTCGTGCTCCCCATCTTCCGCAAGACCCGGTTCCTCACCCTCGCCATGTGCGAGTCCGAGGTCACCGAGACCTGTGTGACCCGCCAGGGCATCGCGCTCACCGTCCGCGCCGTCATCGCCTTCAAGGTCGGCAACGACACCGAGTCCATCGTCAACGCCGGTCAGCGCTTCCTCTCCGACCAGGACCAGATGTCGGTGCTCACCGGTCGCATCTTCGCCGGTCACCTGCGGGCGATCATCGGCTCCATGACCGTCGAGGAGATCGTCACCGAGCGGCAGAAACTGGCCGCCGAGGTCCTGGACACCTCCAAGTCGGAGATGGCCAAGATCGGGCTGATCGTCGACTCGCTCCAGATCCAGTCGATCGACGACGGCGACACCGGCTACATCGCCGCCATGTCCGCCCCGCACAAGGCCGCCATCCAGCGCCAGGCCCAGATCGCCCAGGCCCAGGCCAACCAGGCCGCCGTGGAGGCCGAGCAGGCCGCCGCCCGCAACCAGGCGGAGTACGCGCGCCAGACCGCCGTCGTCCAGGCCGAGTACTCGGCCGAGGTCGACCGCGCCCAGGCCCAGGCCGCCCAGGCCGGACCGCTCGCCCAGGCCCACGCCCAGCAGGAGGTGCTGGCCGCGCAGACCGAACTCGCCCTGCGCCAGGCCAAGCTGCGCCAGCAGCAGCTGGTGGCCGAGATCGTCAAGCCCGCCGAGGCCGAGGCCGAACGGATCCGGGTCCTCGCCGTGGCCGAGGCCGAGCGGATGAGGATCCAGGCCGCGGCGGCGGCCTCGCACGACCGGGTCGCCCTCGACCGGATGCTGATCGACCAGCTGCCCCAGATCGTCAAGGAGGCCGCGGGCGGCCTCGCGGGCGCCAACGTCAACGTGCTGAACGGGGCCGACGGCCTCGGCGAGATCGCGGCCGGCCTGGTCGGCCAGGGCCTCACGATCCTCGACTCGGTCCGGCAGAACCTGAGCGGATCCGGCCAGTCCACCGAGAAGGGCGCGGGTCCGGACAGGCCGGGCGGGCCGCTGGAACTGCGCGGATACCTCACCACCCCCGGTCAGCGCACCGAGGGCGCGGCGCGCGAGCCGGGCAGCGGGAACGACCCGCAGGCCAGGCCCGGCGACGGCACCGTCGAGCTGGACTGACGCGTTCGGCGTCCCCCGATGGGCACGGATTGGTCAAGGCGCCACCGAGAAGGGTGAGAGGGGTGTCCTGCGGGTGAATCGTGCGCGAGGATGGGGTTATGACCGCGGCCCATCGCGCCATGGCTCAGTTGGAGACATGGCCGAATCTGGTAAGTGGCCCGCCCCGGTGCGCCGTTGGGCAAGCCTTCCGCACGGCGGAGTACGAGGTGGTGCACTTCCACTCCGACCACGCCGCAGATCTGCACCTCACCCACACCGCGATCGAACGGCTGCTGCCCGAACTGCGGCGCAGCAGCGCGATCCGGGTCACCCCCGGATCGGCCTGGCTGACCGTCCTGCTCGACTGCGACGCCGATGTCGAGCTGCTGCTCAGCCTGGTCAGCGTGGCGCTCAAGGCCCACGGTGACACCCGTCGCCGGCACCCGGGCACCCCCTGCGAGTGGTACGGCTCGGCGGTGCCCTCCCCGGCCGTCGCGGTCCCGGCGGGCGCCGCGCCGCCCGCCGCCCACGGGCTGGTCCCGGCCGCCCGGCGGGCCATGGGCCGGCTCCTCCCGCACGGCCACCGGCCGGACTGACCGGCCGCGCGTCCACCACCCCCGGGAACCTTCCCGGCCCCCCGCCCGACTGCTGAAGTGAGCCGCCCAACGCGGCAACCACCACAGCAGCAAGGGGTGTTGAACGATGAATGCCGAGCACGGGCAGACCCGGCGCGGGGTCCTGCGCAGCGCCGTCGCGGGCGGCGTAGGGGCCGGACTCGCGGCCACCATCGGCGCGGGAACCCCCGCCCACGCCGCCGCGCCCCGCCGGATCCGCGTCGCGGTCCTGCTGTACGAAGGCGTCACCGCACTGGACGCGGTCGGCCCGTACGAAGTGCTGTGCCGGGTGCCCGACGTGCGGGTCACCATGGTGGCCAAGACGGCCGGACCGGTCCGCACCGACACCGGCGAACTGACCCTGGTCGCCGAGCGCGCACTGAGCGAGGTGCCGCGCGCCGAAGTGCTCCTGGTGCCCGGCGGCGGACAGCCCGGCGCACTCGACATGATGAAGGACACCGCCGTCCACGACTGGATCCGCCGCATCGACCGGCACTCCCTGTGGACCACGTCCGTGTGCACCGGCGCGCTGATCCTGGGCGCCGCCGGACTGCTCCGGGGCGTGCCCGCCGCCACCTACTGGGCGGCCCGCCCCATGCTCAAGGACTTCGGCGCCATCGACACCCCCGGACGGTTCGTCGAGAGCGGCAAGATCATCACGGCGGCCGGGGTCTCCGCGGGCATCGACATGGGACTCCACCTGGCCGCCCGCCTCTCCGACGACCGGACCGCGCAGGCCATGCAGCTCGGCATCGAATACGACCCCCAGCCGCCCTACGACACCGGCTCGCCCGAGAAGGCCGACCCCGAACTGCGCAAACTCGCCCTCAAGCTCCTCGACGACGCCGGCCGCGCCCGGTAGCGCGGCGCGTTCCGCGAAGAGCGCGCGCACCCGGGAACCAACCGGCCCCGCCTTCCGACTGCTGTCGAGGAAGACGAGGAGGTGGGATGGACGGTCTCGAAGTGCGGATGCGCGCCGTCGCGTGCCGCCACGGCCGGGTCGAGGCCGTGCGCGCGGTGGATCTGGACATCCCGGCAGGCGAACGGGTCGCCCTGACCGGGACCAACGGATCCGGCAAGACCACCCTGGTGCGGGCCGTGCTCGGACTGCACCGGCGCACGACGGGCGACATCCTGGTCGGCGGACGGAACACCCGCACCGCCGCCGACTGGGCCTGGCGCCGCCGTGCCTGCGCCTGGATCCCGCAGAAGCCCGCCACCGGCCGCTTCCCGCTCCTCGCGGGCGAGCTGCTGGCCAGCAGCGGCGCCCCCGCCGAAGCGGCGGACGCGGCGGCCAGGCTCGGGGTCGCCGCGATGGCCCGGCGCCCCCTGCACACCCTCTCCGGCGGCCAGCTCCAGCGGATGTACCTGGCCCGCGCGGTCGGCTGCGTCGCCGCCGGAGCGGGCGTGCTCCTGGCCGACGAACCCACCGCGGCACTGGACTTCGCCGGTCAGGAGGAGGCCGCCGACGTGCTGCTCTCCCTGCCCGTCACCCTGATCGTCGTCACCCATGACCGGGCGCTGGCCGACCGCTGCGAACGCGTCCTCGAAATGGCCGCGGGCCACCTGCGCGAAGCCTCCCGGGACGGCCGCCGATGATGACCGCCTCCGCCGACCTCGGCGAACTCCTCCAGCTCGTCCCCGTCCAACGGGCGGGCACCGCCCTGCTCCTGGCCGCCGTCGGCCTGCCGGTCATCGGCGTCGTCATCGTCGGGCTCGACATCATGCCCGTACGGTTCGCGATGATGCACGTGGCGCTGCTCGGAATCGCCGTCGGCCTGCTGACCGGGCTCGACCCGATGCTGTGCGCCCTGGTCGCCTGCGCGCTGGCCGGTGCCTCGGTGGCCCCGCTGGCCCGCACGCCCGACGGCCTCTCGGGGGCGATGGGCCTGCTGATGAGCCTGGCCATCGCGGCGGCACTGCTCGTCCTCTCGGTCTCCGGGGTCAACGCCTCCGGCGCCTTCGCCCTGCTGTGGGGCTCCATCCTCTCGGTGGGCGGCGCCGACCTGTGGCTGCTCGGCGCGCTGGCCGCCGCCGTCCCCGCCCTGTTCTGGTGGCGGCGGCGCGACCTCGCGCTGCTCCTGTACGACCGTGAACTCGCCCTCAGCACCGGCGTACGCGTCGAACGGCTCACCCTGCTGCTCCTGGTGCTCGTCGCGGTCGCCGTCGCCGGTGCCATCAAGCTCACCGGCGCGCTGCTCGTCGACGCGCTCACCCTGCTGCCCGCGCTCGCCGCCCGGCGGCTCGGCTCCTCGCTCACCTCGATCACCGCCTGGGCGGTGGGCATCGGACTCACCGTCAACACCACCGGGTTCCTCGTGGCGCTCAAGCTCGACTGGCCGCCCGGCCCCGTACTCGTCCTGACGGCCGGGGCAGTGGTCCTCGCCGTCCATCTCGTCCCCGAACGGAGAACCAGCTCATGGCGCAGCACCGCCGCGTCCGCGTCCCTTCCCTCCTCGCACTGAGCATCGGCGCCGGGCTCGTGCTCAGCGGATGCGGCGACGACGACTCGCCCTCGGACCAGGCGTCCGCCGGGCACGGCGGCAAGCCGGTCGTCGTCGCCACCACCGTCTGGGAAGGGGCGTTCGCCAAGGCGGCGGGGATCGACGACGTCAAGGTCATCGTCCCGCAGTCGGTGCACCACGCCCCCGACTACGATCCCAAGCCGTCCGACCTCGCCGCCGTCGGCCGCGCCGACTTCGTGCTGTACGCGCCGTTCGAACCGTACGCCGCGAAGATCAAGGAGGCGGCGGGCTCCAAGGCGAAACTGGTGGAGGTCGGCCTCGACAACGACGCCGACAAGGCGGGCGCCGAAGTCGCCCGGCTCGGCAAGCTGTTCGGCACCGAGGCGGCGGCGACCCGCTGGAAGGCGTCCTTCGACACCGAGTACGGCAGGCTGCGCGCCGACGTGAAGAACGCCTGGCCCGGCGGCAGGCCCCCGGTGGTGGTCGCCCAGGTCTTCTCCACCTGGTCCGCGAAGCTGGCCGGAGCCGAGGTCGTCGGCACCTACGGGCCCGAGGCGGTCACCGCCCAGCAGCTCGCCGCACTGTCGAAGAAGAAGCCCGCACTCGTCCTCGACAACGCGCACATGTCGACCGGCAAGGTGCTGCCCGACTCCGGCGCCAAGCAGATCGAGATCGTCAACTACCCCGACAAGGACCTCGACCTGCTCGCCGTCTACCGCAAGGCGGCGGCCGACGTGAAGCAGGCGATGAAGGGCTGAGCCCGGGGCCGAGGCATGTGGAAGGGGGCGGACCGGATCCGGTCCGCCCCCTTCCACATGCTCACTCAGGCCGCCGCCGTCTGCTTCCCGCACCACTCCCGCACCCGCGCCCGGTCGGGCTTGCCCGCCGGGGTCAGCGGCAACTGCGCCACGTGGAGCAGCCGTTCGGGGTGCTTGCGGCGCTCCAGGCCGCGCGCGTCCAGATGCGCGGACAGCTCCGCCAGGGACAGCTCCGCCCCCTCGCGCCCCACCAGACACACGGCGAGCCGCTCGCCCATCAGCGGATCGGGCACGCCCACGCACACCACGTCCCGCACCAGCGGATGCGCCGCGATCGCCAACTCCACTTCGGCGGGGCTGATGTTGGCGCCGCCCCGGATCACCACGTCCTTGAGCCGCCCCACCACCCGCAGCGTGCCGTCCTCCTCCAGCCTGCCCAGATCGCCCGTGCGCACCCAGCCGTCGGCGGTGCGGTAACGGGCATCGAGGTCGGGAGCCGCCACATAGCACAGCGGGCTCATCGGACCCCGGGCGACGATCTCCCCCACGGCGCCCGGCGGCGCCTCCTCCAGCTCGGCCGTACCCGGCAGCGCGATCCGGATGTCCGTGACCCGAGGATCCGGCCGCCCCGCCAGAACCCCCGGCCCGTCGGCCGCCACGGGCCCAGCGGCCAGCCCCGTATGGCAGTTGACGCCGTCGGCCGACCCGTACAGGTTCACCACCGGACAGCCGAACACCCGGCGGGCCTCCTCCGCCGTCGCCGCGTCCAGCGGGGAGCCACCGACGATCAGCGCGGTCGGCGGGGTGAACGGCGCGGCGCCGTCCTCCGCCAGCCGGTCCAGCATCATCCGGACCATGGTCGGCACGCCCAGCACATGCGTGGGCCGGTGCTCCACCAGCGCCCGCACCGCCGCCTCCGGCGAGAAGTGGTCCAGGAGCACCAGCGTCCCACCGTGCCGGGCCAGCGTCACCGCCGTGCCGCTGCTGCCGAACGCCGAGGCCAGCGGCACCAGGAAGAGGCACCGGGGCGGCTCGCCGTCGGTCAGCAGCGAGCCCAGGAAGTTGCCGCGCCCACCGGCCAGCGCGTTGTGCGAGTACGCCACCATCTTCGGCTCCGCCTCGGAGCCGGACGACACCAGGATGCGCGCCGCCGCGTCGGGATGCGGACGCGCCGGCACGAAGTCGTGCGCGTCACCACGCGTCAACTCCCTTAGCGGAACAGCCCCTTCGGGCACCACACCAGGACCGGCGGCCACCACCGCGCGCAGCAGCGGCAGCTCGTCGCGGAGCGCGAGCAGATCGGCGGCGTGCCGGCTGCCCCGGTGCTCGGTGGCCGCGATCACCGCGACCGCCTCCGAACGGCCGAGCAGCGACACCGCCTCCCGGCCGCCCCGCCCCACCGGGAACGGCAGCGCCACCGCGCCCAGCGCCGCCAGCGCGATGTCGGCGACCACCGCCTCCCGCCCGGCCGGCAGCTGTACGCCGACCACGTCACCGGACCGTATGCCGAGCCCTTCGAGCCCGGCGGCCATACAGCGTGCCCGCCGGTCCAGAGCGGTGTAACAGAGTTTCCCCTTGGCGTCGATCACGGCCGCGCGATGCGGATCGGCGATCTGGCGCGCCCGGTAGAGGCTGTACAGATCGAGGTCGGGGCAGACACCGTCCACGGCCCAGGAGCGGCGCAGACGGGCGGGCAGCAGATCGCGCAGGACGACGGTCACAGAAAGCTCCAGGGGTCGGGCACGGCGAGGGCGCCGTGCGGGTCGCGGCCCATCGAAGGGGCGAAACGCGGATCGTGCGCCAGGGCGCCGAGGTCGGTGGTGACGGTGGTCGCCGCCAGCCCGTGCCCGCCCAGCAGCTCCTGGGCATCGGCGGTGGACAGCCCGCCGAGGTCGTACGCGGCCACCGCATCGGCGCACGCGTCGGCCGGTGCCACCCAGCCGTCCCGGGTCGCCACCGGCCGCCGGAACCCGGCCGGGCGCCGCGGATCGAGCCCCCGCGCGACACGGCGGCGGGCGGGCGCGGTGAGCACGTCGGCGGCCCCCAGCAGCGAGGAGTCCACCCGCACGCCCCGGCCCGTACGCTCGCGCAGCAGCAGCCCGCCCAGGACCGCCTCCGCGCCCAGCAGCCCGCCGAGCACGTCGAGCAGCGTCATCAGGGACGGCGCGGGCGCCTCGCCCGCAGGCCGCACGGCCTCACCGACCCCGGTACGGGCCTGCACCATGAAGTCGGTGCCCATCGGCGCGTCCACCAGCCGGTCCGCCCAGCCGCTGGTGTACGCGTACACCAGCGCGGGGTTCGCCACCGCCAGGTCGTCCCGGTCGAGACCGAGCCGGGCCGCGTTGCCCGGCGCCCAGTTGTGCAGGAACACATCGGCCCCGGCCGCCAGCCCCAGCAGCTCGCGGCGCCCGCCCGCGGACTTGATGTCCAGCTCCACCGCCCGCTTGCCCCGGTTGAGCGCCAGCCAGCGCGCGGACACCCCGCCGCACGCGGGCGGCATCCCGCGCAGCGGGTCACCGCCCGGCGGCTCGATCCGTACGACATCGGCCCCGAGCAGCCCGAGCAGATGCGCGGCGAGCGGCGCCTGGATGCGGCGCCCCGCCTCCAGCACGGTCAGCCCCGCCAGCGGACCGCCGGGAGCGGGGGAGCGGGCGGCTTCGCGCGCCTCACCCGCGCCGCAAGAGGCCAGCGTCCAGGGCGCGGCCCCGTCGTCCTCGGCGGCCCGCTCGGCCAGCGTGTACAGCGGGCACACCTCGGCGCCCGACGCGTCGGCCGCGCCGCGCACCCGCTCCCACCCGGTCGCCCGCACGGTGTCGTGCAGGGCCTCCGGGAAGGGCGCGCACGCCGTCGCGTACCGGAACTGGAACGGCCGCCACCCCCGGCGGACCGCCTCCTCGGGCGCGCCGATCCCCCGCCAGAACGCGGCCCACGCACCCGGATCCAGGGTCTCCAGCTCGAAGACCACCCCGTCGCGGGAGGTGAACGGCGGGCCGCCCGGGGCGAGTTCGGCCGCCTCCGCCTCCTCGGCGCCCTCGGCGGCCAGATACTGCGACACGGTCAGCAGCGCCGCCCGCTCCGCACTGACCCGCACCCCGCTCCCCGCGCCGCCGCGCGCCTGCGCGAGCAGCCCCGCGAGCAGACCCTGCACGGTGAGCACCCCGGCGGCGGTGGCCGCGTAGTCGGCGGCCAGCCCGCGCGGCACGCCGTCGCGGCGGCCGTGCACCGCCATGATGCCGGTCGCGGCCTGCACGGTCGCCTCGTCGACGACCGTGGGCGAGGCGCCCCAGGAGGTGTGGGCGGTGAACTCGGCGAAACCGGCCCCGGAGAGCGCGATGCGTGCGGTGCCGGCCGCGTCGGGGGTGCCGGCGCGCTCGGCGGGCTCGGCACGCTCGGCGGGCTCCGCGCCGAGCAGCCGCAGGTGCTCCGCGACCAGCGCGGACCCGGGCCCGGCCGGTCCGGACGCGCTGGGGCGCAGCCCGTGCAGTGGGCCGTGGAGCGGCCCGGCGGTGCCCCCGGCGACGGTTCTCGCCGCTTCGGCAGGGCCGGCGGAAACTGCTGCCATGCCTGTCCTCTTTCTCTGGTTTCTCTGGGATCTCTGAGTTCCGTGAGATCTCGGGGATCTCTGGGTCTTCTCGGGTCGCTGGATCGGCCGCTGGCACCGACCTCGTGGGCGCCGCGCCGCCACCGCGGGAACCCGGAGGCCACCGCCTCCGACCAGTTCCACGTAGCAACAGCACGAACGAACAGCACGGAAGAACAGTCGGACCGCCGTTCGAGGGGGTTCCCGGGAGCTGGAGGAAACTGGTGGACGAGTACGCGGCGGAGCTGCGGGGCGGGCCGGAATGCCCGGCCGACGTGAAGGAGTTGCGCGACCGCGTGGCCGCCTTCGTACGCGAACGCGTCGAGCCCCACGAGCCGGTGCTCGACGCGGGCGGCCCGGCCGCGCGCACGGCGCTGCGCACCCTTCAGGACGAGGCGCGCGCACAGGGCCTGTGGGCGCTCGCGCACCCGATCGCGCTCGGCGGCCAGGGGCTGCCCCTGCGGTCGTACGCGCAGGTCGCCGAGGCCGAGGGAGCCAGCGACCACGGGCCCGCCGCCCTGGGCTCGGCCTCGCTCCTGGACGTCTTGATGCTGAGCGCCCACGGGAGCGCCGCCACCGGCCCCGCGTACGCGCGCCGGCTCACCGCCGGGGAACTGCGGGCCTGCTACGCGATGACCGAACCGGACGTCCCGGGCACCGACCCCTTCCTGACGGCCACCCGCGCGGAGCAACTACCGGACGGCGGCTGGCGGATCACCGGACGCAAGTGGTTCACCAGCGGGGCCGCGGACGCCGACCTGGTGACCGTGCTGGCCCGCACGGACGGCCGCCCCGGCGACCGCGACGGCCTCTCCCTGCTCGTGGTGCCGACCGCTCTTCCCGGCTTCCGCGTGGTGCGCGAGCTGCCGGTGCTGGGCGCGGGCGGACAGTGGGAGATCGCCCTGGACGGGGTCGTGGTCGGCCCGGACCACCTCGTCGGAGCCAGGGGAGCCGCGCTGACCGTCGCCGCCGAACGCCTCCAGCTCGGCCGCACCCTGCGCTGTCTGCGCTGGCTGGGCCAGGCCGGGCGGGCGTTCGACCTGCTGCGCGACCGCGCGGCGACCCGCACCCGCTCACGGGGGCGGCTCGGCGACCTCCAGCTCGTCCAACTCCACGTCTTCGAGGCCCTGCTGTCCCTGCGCACCACCCGGCCCCTGGTCTACGAGGCGGTGGCGCTGCTGGACGCGGGCCGGGACGCCCACGTCGAGGTGGGGCTCGCCAAGGTCGCGGCGGCCCGGATGCTCCAGCAGGTGGCGGACGCGGCGATCCAGGTGCACGGCGCGGCCGGGCTGGGCCCGGACACCCCGCTGCCCGCCCTGTTCCGAACGGGCCGCGCGGCCCGCATCCTGGACGGCCCGGACGAGCTGCACATCACGTCGGTGGCGCGGAGGGTGTTGCGGGGGTGAGGGGGGTGCGGGGCTGGGGTGTGGGGTGCGTGCGAGGGGCGGCTGACAGCTAGCAGCTGACAGCTGAGGGTTGGCGGCTGGCAGATAGCAGATAACCGTCGACGGCTGACAGATGTTGACAGCCGTCAGCCGTCAGCCGTCAGCCGTCAGCCGTCAGCCGTCAGCCGTCAGCCGTCAGCCGTCAGCCGTCAGCCGTCAGCCGTCAGCCCCTCCACCAACATCTCCAACGCACTCGCCAAGAAGAAGCTCCCCCAGATCAGCTCATGCCGCACGGCAGTCCCTGTCCCCGCCCCCACCTCTGTCCCAGTCCCCTCTCCCCACTCATAGCACCCGTCCAGCAGACGCCCGTCGGTCGTCAGATGGCTGTGCACGAGACGGTCGAGGATCGCGGTCGCTTCCGCCTCGCGGTCCAGCAGGAGCAGGGCGTAGGCCGTGATGGCCGCGGCGGAGGTGTCGAGCGGGCCGTCGGGGTGCCGTTCGTCGGCGAGGGGGACGAGTGCCGGGCCGGTCAGGCGGTCGGCGGTCGGGGCCAGGTCCTGGGCGCCCAGGTGGCGTACGCCCTCGGCCACGCCGAGGAGCAGCCAGGCCCGGCCCCGGGACCAGGTGGGCGGCGAGTCGGTGAACACCGTGAGGTGGCGGCGCAGATGGGAGTCGGCCGCGGCGGGGTCCGCGGTGGCGAGCAGCGGGACCGTGCCGGGTACGCCGTCGGTGCGGGCGGCGAGGCGGGGGCCGCCGAACGCCGTGCCCCAGGGCACCACGCCGTGATCCGGTTCGAAGGCGTTCCGGCAGGCCAGGGCGGCGCGGGCGCGCAGGGCGCCGCTGTCGGGGTCTTCGTGGGCCGGGACCGTTCCGTACCAGAAGATGAGTCCGCGGGTGGAGGTGTCCGCGTCCAGCCACTCCGCGAGGCGGGCCGCGCAGGCGCGGGCGGTGGCGTGGTCGGTGGGCCGGCCCGTGCGGCGGGCGCGCAGCCACAGCAGCCCGGCCCAGAAGCCACCGGTCCACGAGCCGCGCCGGGTCGTCGTCCACTCTCCGGAGCCGGGTTCGGCGAACAGCGGGAAGCGCGCCCCCACGTGGTCCCGGGTGGCGGCGACCCGCCCGAGCAGCGCGTCCAGGGCCGGACCCGCCCACTCCGGCGCGCTCATCCGCGCACCTCCCGGGCGTCCGGGGTGTCCCGCGTTTCCCGGGCACGCGCGCGTACCGCCGTGGCCCGCTCCCGTACCGCCCACACCGAGGCCACCGCGCCCGCGCCGGTGAACTCGGCCGCGACCAGCAGCCAGCCGGGGCCGTAGTGGTGGGCCGAGGCGAGCAGGCCGAACAGCGGGGGGCCGACGGCGAACCCTGCGAAGAAGCCGGCCGAGACCATGGCGGAGTCCTGTCCGGCGCGGCCCGGTTCGGCGCGCTGCATGACCAGGACCATCGACACGGCGTTGGCGGAGACGGCGAACACCCCGACGGCGACGGCCGCGACCCAGGCCAGCGGGTGCGCGTACGTGGAGGCGGCGAGGAGCAGGGCGGCGCCGACCGCGCCCGCGGCGAGCAGGCCCGGCAGCCACAGCGCGCGTTCGGGGCGTCCGGCGACCTTCGACCAGCCGACCCGCCCGACGACCCCGGCAACGCCCAGCACCGCGACGAGCGCGGCGGCCGAGGTGGGGCCGAGACCGAGCCGCCGCGAACCGTACAGCGCGAGGTAGGTGTTGACCGAGGCGATGCCGCAGCCCAGCAGGAGCGAGAAGCCGGTGAGCCAGGCGATCGCGCCGCGCGGCGGCCGGATGGGCGCGGCGGGCTTGGGCGGCGGGTCGGCGGGCAGTACCCGGGCCGCCCAGACGGCGGCGGCCAGCGCCGTGCCCGCCGCCGTCCAGACCGCGCCGCGCCACCCGGCCGGTCCGGCCAGGGCGGCGAGCGGCAGCCCGGCCGCGAAGGCGCCCAGCTGCACGCCGGACTGCTTCATCCCGGTCACCGCACCCCGGCGTTCGGGCGCCACGGCGGCCAGGATCGCCTTGTTGGTGGCGGGGTTGGCGAGGGCCTGCGGCAGTCCGCCGAGGGCGACCGCCGCGAGCAGGAACCCGGCTCCGGGCGCCGCGCCGATCAGTGCGAGCGCCAGCGCCGACACGAGCAGCAGGGCGACCAGGCAGCGGCGCGGGCCGACCGCGTCGACCACTTTGCCGCCCAGCGGCGAGAGCGCCGCGGCGGCGCCGAAGCCGATCGTGGTGGTGAGGCCGAGCACCGTGGGGGAGACGTCGAGGGCGGCGACGATGCGCGGGCCGAGCGCGCCCAGCAGGAACAGCTGGAGCATCGAGAACGCCATGGCGCAGGTCAGCAGCGCCGTCACGGTCCCCGTCACCGCCGTCCCCGACGGTTTCCTCGCCCCGCCGTTCCGGTCCGCCTCCACCGGTGCCCCCGCTTCCGTCCGGGCCCGGGGCATCCCCCTGGGCTCCGAGAGAAGTCGGTGCGAACTGGGTTCCAGTTCCCCCGAGTTGAAGTGGCCTGGATCACATCGTGCGAGGCGCGGAAACACCGGATCATTGTTCGAACCCGGCGGTGCGACGCCGGAGGCGGATGCGAGGATGAGCGCGCCATGACTGCCGGAGACTGTTGCCGCACTGTGCGGGCCGCGATGTTCGCGGCCCTCTGTGTGCTGCTCACGGCGCTGGGGCACGCCCTCATGTCCGGCTCCCCGGTGCCCTGGTGGGCACTCGGGTGCGGGCTGGTGGGCACCGGCGCCACGGCGTGGTGTCTGGCCGGGCGCGAGCGCGGCTTCGCGCAGGTGGTGGCCGTCGCCGTGGTGGCCCAGGTGGTGCTGCACGAACTGTTCTCGATGGCCCAGACGGCCGCGCGCCCACCCATGGGCGGGCCGGTCCCGGAGCAGGCCATGAGCGCGATGGGTTCCCCGGCGTCGATGGGTTCCCCGGCGTCGATGGAGTCCATGGCGTCCATGGGCTCCACGGGTTCGCTGGGTTCGCTGGGGTCCGTGGGTTCCCTCGGGCACATGAGCCACATGGGGTCCATGAGCCACATGGGCCATATGGAATCCATGGGTTCCATGAGCCACGGCATGTCCGGTATGGCGGGCATGCACGACATGGCGGGGATGCCGATGGGCCTCTCCTCCTTCGGGATGCTCGCCGCCCACCTCCTCGCCGCGCTGCTCTGCGGGCTGTGGCTCGCGTACGGCGAGCGCGCCGCCTTCCGGATCCTGCGCGCCGTCGCCGGATGGCTCTTCGCCCCGCTGCGGCTGGTGCTGCCGCGGGCCGTCGCACCGCGCCGCCCGAGCGTGCGGACCCGGCGCGACCGTACCGTCCAGGCGCCCCGGCAGCTCTTCCTCGTCCACGCGATCACCTCAAGGGGCCCGCCCGCCGGGACCGCTGTCGTCTGACGACAGCCGGATCCCCGCGGCGCCCCGGGACATGACCTCCCCGGCGCCCCGGGCATCGGCCGCACGCCTCGTGCCGCCGTACCCCTTCACCGGGCCCGCCGTCCGCGCGCCGGTCCGGAACCCGGATTCCCGAGAAGGACACCAGGTGATCACTCCTGCCCTGCCCAGCTCGCGCGACGAGTCCACGGACCAGGCGATAACCGCCTGGGCGCTGGCCGCCCGCGCCGGAGACCCCGAGGCCGTGGAGCACTTCGTCCGCGCCCTCCACCGCGACGTACGCCGTTACGTCACCTACCTCGGCGCCGATCCGCAGGCCGCCGACGACCTCACCCAGGACACGTTCCTGCGGGCGCTCGGCAGTCTGCACCGGTTCGAGGGCCGCTCCTCCGCCCGTACCTGGCTGCTGTCGATCGCCCGCCGGGCGGTGATCGACAACCTGCGGTACGCCGCCGCGCGCCCCCGGGTGTCGGACACCGACGACTGGCAGTCGGCCGCCGAGCGCGCCCAGCCGCGCGGGCTGCCCGGCTTCGACGACGGGGTGGTGCTCGCCGATCTGCTGGCCGCGCTGCCGGACGAGCGCCGGGAGGCGTTCGTGCTGACCCAGCTCCTCGGGCTGCCCTACGCGGACGCGGCCCAGGTGAGCAACTGCCCGGTCGGCACGGTCCGTTCCAGGGTGGCGCGGGCCCGCGCGGCCCTCATCGAACGGCTGCGGCACGCCGAGCGCGGCGAACTCGTCGGCGCCCCCGCCTGAGCACCGCGAAGGCCCGGACCGCGCGCTGCGGTCCGGGCCTTCGCGGCACGGCTCCTACGGGGTGCTCTCGGGCCCGCCCTGGAACGCGCCCAGGATGCGTTCGGCGGCCAGCGTCGGTGTGAGTTCGCCCGCGCGCACGCTCCGTTCGAGCGCGGGCGCGAGGTCGCGCACCGCCGGATGGGCGCGCAGCCGGTCCAGGAGCTCGTCGCGGACCATCGTCCAGGTCCAGTCGACCTGCTGGTCACGGCGCTTGGCGGCGAGCCTGCCGGTGGAGTCGAGCAGCGTGCGGTGCTGGTCCAGGCGCTCCCACACGGTGTCGAGGCCGCTGGACTCACGGGCGCTGCAGCACAGCACCGGGGGAGTCCAGGCCGCGTCCGCGGGGTGCATCAGCCGCAGCGCGCCCGCCAGTTCGCGCGCCGCCGACTTCGCGTCGCGCTCGTGCGGGCCGTCCGCCTTGTTCACGGCGATCACGTCGGCCAGTTCCAGGACGCCCTTCTTGATGCCCTGGAGCTGGTCACCGGTGCGGGCCAGGGTGAGCAGCAGGAACGAGTCGACCATGTTCGCGACCGTGGTCTCGGACTGGCCGACGCCGACCGTCTCCACCAGTACCACGTCGTAGCCGGCGGCCTCCATCACCACCATGGACTCACGGGTGGCCTTGGCGACGCCGCCCAGCGTGCCCGCGCTCGGCGAGGGCCGGACGAACGCCGCCGGATCCACCGCCAGCCGCTCCATCCGCGTCTTGTCGCCGAGGATGGAGCCGCCCGTACGGGTGGAGGACGGGTCGACGGCCAGGACCGCCACCCGGTGGCCGAGCCCGGTCAGCATCGTGCCGAAGGCGTCGATGAAGGTGGACTTGCCCACCCCGGGCACCCCGCTGATGCCGATCCGCCGCGCGCGGCCCGCGTGCGGCAGCAGCTCGGTGAGCAACTGCTGGGCGAGCGCGCGGTGGTCGGGCCGGGTGGACTCGACGAGGGTGATCGCCCGGGCCACGAAGGCCCGCTTCCCGTCGAGCACGCCCTTGGCGTAACTGTCGAGATCGATGCGCACGGGCGGCTACAGCTCGTCGTGGCCCAGCGCCGCGCCGAGCCGCGTCACCAGGTCGTACGCCGCGTCCGGGATGACCGTGCCGGGCGGGAAGACCGCCGCCGCGCCCATCTCCAGGAGGGTCGGGACGTCCTGCGGCGGGATGACACCGCCGACGACGACCATGATGTCCTCCCGTCCCTCGGCCGCCAGCTCCTCGCGGAGCGCC
This sequence comes from Streptomyces sp. cg36, assembly GCF_041080675.1. NCBI lineage: Bacteria > Bacillati > Actinomycetota > Actinomycetes > Kitasatosporales > Streptomycetaceae > Streptomyces > Streptomyces cyclosori. The sequence goes on from NZ_CP163520.1 coordinate 7,093,370, forward strand.
GGGACGAGGGTGAGGTGGCCCGCGGCCAGCGACGACACACCGACGATGTGCACGTCCGCCTCGACCGCCTGCCGGGCCACCTCGGCCGGGGTCTGGAAGAGCGGGCCGACGTCGACGTCGAAGCCCAGGTCGGCGAAGGCGGTGGCGATCACCTTCTGGCCGCGGTCGTGGCCGTCCTGGCCCATCTTGGCGACCAGGATGCGCGGACGGCGGCCCTCCGCCTCGTCGAAGCGGTCCACCAGGGCGCGGGTGCGCTCCACGGAAGGCGACTCCCCTGCTTCGGTGCGGTACACGCCGGAGATCGTACGGGTCTGCGCCGCGTGGCGCCCGTACACCTTCTCCAGCGCGTCCGAGATCTCGCCGACCGTCGACTTGGCGCGGGCCGCGTTCACGGCCAGCTCCAGCAGGTTGCCGGTGCCGGAGGACGCGGCGTCCGTCAGCGCGCGCAGCGCGTCCTGGCAGGCCGCCTCGTCGCGCTCCTCGCGCAGCCGCCGCAGCTTGGCGATCTGCTGGGCGCGCACCGAGGAGTTGTCGACCTTGAGGACGTCGATCTGCTCGTCGTTCTCCACCCGGTACTTGTTGACGCCGATCACCGGCTGGCGCCCGGAGTCGATGCGCGCCTGGGTGCGGGCGGCGGCCTCCTCGACGCGCAGCTTCGGGATGCCCGCGTCGATGGCCTGGGCCATGCCGCCGGCCGCCTCGACCTCCTGGATGTGCTGCCAGGCCCGGCGCGCCAGGTCGTAGGTGAGCTTCTCCACGTAGGCGCTGCCGCCCCACGGGTCGATGGACCGCGTGGTGCCCGACTCCTGCTGGATGAGCAGCTGGGTGTTGCGGGCGATGCGCGCCGAGAAGTCGGTCGGCAGGGCCAGCGCCTCGTCGAGCGCGTTGGTGTGCAGCGACTGGGTGTGGCCCTGGGTGGCGGCCATCGCCTCCACGCAGGTGCGGGTGACGTTGTTGAACACGTCCTGGGCGGTCAGCGACCAGCCCGAGGTCTGCGAATGGGTGCGCAGCGAGAGGGACTTGGTGTTCTTCGGGTCGAACTGCTTGACCAGCCGCGCCCACAGCAGCCGGGCCGCGCGCATCTTCGCGATCTCCATGAAGAAGTTCATGCCGATGGCCCAGAAGAAGGAGAGCCGGGGCGCGAACGCGTCGACGTCCAGCCCCGCCGCCTGTCCGGCCCGCAGGTACTCCACCCCGTCCGCCAGCGTGTACGCCAGCTCCAGATCGGCGGTCGCACCCGCTTCCTGGATGTGGTAGCCCGAGATGGAGATCGAGTTGTAGCGCGGCATCCGCTGCGAGGTGTACGCGAAGATGTCGGAGATGATCCGCATCGAGGGACCCGGCGGATAGATGTAGGTGTTGCGGACCATGAACTCCTTGAGGATGTCGTTCTGGATGGTCCCGGCCAGCTTCTCGGGCGGTACGCCCTGCTCCTCGGCGGCCACGATGTAGAGCGCGAGAACGGGCAGCACCGCGCCGTTCATCGTCATCGACACCGTCATCCTGTCCAGCGGGATCCCGTCGAACAGCTGGCGCATGTCGTAGATGGAGTCGATCGCCACGCCCGCCATGCCGACGTCACCGGTGACGCGCGGGTGGTCGCTGTCGTAGCCGCGGTGGGTCGGCAGGTCGAAGGCGACCGACAGGCCCTTCTGGCCGGCCGCCAGATTGCGCCGGTAGAAGGCGTTGGACTCCTCGGCCGTGGAGAACCCGGCGTACTGCCGGATCGTCCAGGGCTGGTTGACGTACATCGTCGGGTAGGGGCCGCGCAGATACGGCGCCACCCCCGGATACGTCTCCAGGAAGTCCAGGCCCTCCAGGTCGCGCGAGGTGTAGAGCGGCTTGACGGCGATGCCCTCCGGGGTCTCCCACAGCATCTCGCCGTCGGCTCTCCCGGTGGACTCCTTCACCGCCGTACGCCACTGGTCCTCAAAACCGTCGCCGGGGGCCTCCGGCGTCAGCGGCAGCTCCGAGAAGTCGGGGATCGTCATGACGCCACTCCCATGAGGTCGAGGGCGGAGGAGAGCACGGCCACGGCGTCGCAACCCGCGAAGACGTACTCGTCGACACCGGCGAAGTCACCGCGCCCGGCCAGGTACACGCGGCGGGCACCGGCGGACCGCAGGGCCTCGGCGACGGCCTCGGCCTGCTCGGTGTAGAGGGCGTCGGAGGAGCACAGACAGGCCACTTCGGCGCCGCTGGCGGCGAACGCCCCGGCGACGGTCGACGCGTCCACCGACACCGGGTCGTGGACCGGCTCGATGCCGCCCGCCTGGAAGAGGTTGGCGGCGAAGGTGGCGCGGCCGGTGTGCGCGGCGGCCGGGCCGAGCGCGGCCAGGAACACCTTGGGGCGCGCCCCGGTCTCCGTCAGCCGTGCGTCCGAGCGGGTGCGGAGCTCCTCGAACGCCTCGTCGCGGCGCACCCGGGGAAGTCCTCCCGAGGGCTGGGCCGGGGCGGGTTCGCGCGCGACGGCGCGCTCCGCGAGGTGCGGGAACTCGCTGACGCCGGTGACCGGTTCGCGGCGCTTGGCCAGCTCGCGCGAGCGCTCCGCCCAGGTCGCGGCGAGCCGCTCGGCGATCAGGCCGGAGCGCAGCGCCGCGGCCTGGCCGCCCGCGCGCTCGATCGTGCGGAAGAACTCCCAGGCGGCGTCGGCGAGTTCGGCGGTGAGCCGCTCCACGTACCAGGAGCCGCCCGCCGGGTCGATGACCCTGGCCAGGTGCGACTCCTCCAGCAGGATGGCGGAGGTGTTGCGGGCGATGCGGCGCGCGAAGGCGTCCGGCAGGCCCAGCGAGTGGTCGAAGGGCAGCACCGTGACGGCGTCCGCGCCGCCGACCCCGGCGCCCAGGCAGGCCACCGTGGTCCGCAGCATGTTCACCCACGGGTCGCGACGGGTCATCATCACCGGCGACGTCACCGCGTGCTGGCGCTGTCCGCCGGCGGCGGGAGCGCCGCTCGCCTCGGCGACGCGCGCCCACAGCCGGCGCGCCGCGCGCAGTTTGGCGATGGTGAGGAACTGGTCGGCGGTGGCCGCGTAACGGAACTCCAGCTGGCCGCAGGCCGCCTCGACGGAGAGGCCCGCCCCGGTCAGCGCGCGCAGATAGGCGACGCCGGTGGCCAGTGACGCGCCGAGCTCCTGGGCGGCCGAGCCGCCCGCCTCGTGGTACGGCAGCGCGTCCACGGTGAGCGCGCGCAGCCCGGGGTGGCGCCCGGCGCACAGCCGGGCCAGCTCCAGGGCGGCGGCCGGGTCCAGCTCCTCGCCGGTACGGGCCTCGTGGCCGAGCGGGTCGGCGCCGAGGGTGCCGCGCGCGGCGTCGTCCGGGACACCGCGCTCGGCGTACAGGCGCAGCAGCTCGCGTGCGGCGGGCTCATAGTCGCTTCCCGCGTCCAGGGCCACCGGCGCGAGGTCGAGGTAGACGCCGTCGAGGGCGCGCGCGAGTCCGGAGACGGGGATCCCGCCCCGGCCCACGGGCAGCCAGAGCGAGGTGACGCCGTTCTCCAGGTCCGCGAGCACGGCCTCGTTGACCCGCGCGGGATCCGTTCCGGCGTGGCGCTGTCGTACGCCCCAGCCGTCGGCCGCGTTGCCCTCGGCCCGGCGGCCTCGGACAAAGGGGGCGAAGCCGGGGTAACCGGCATCGGGCGCGGTGTCGCGCGCGGTGTACAGGGGCCGGGTGGTGAGCCCGTCCTCCACGGGGGTGGACAGCGCCTCCTCGGCAGCCGTGCCCGAGACATCTTTACCCGATTTGCGCAGCACGCCTTCCACGAGGCGCTGCCACTGCTCATGGGTTGCATCAGGGAACTCGGCGGCCAGCGAAAGCCCGTCGTCAGGCAGGACCGTCATGCTCAGATGCTAGGGCAGTGGCGCAAAGGTGCAGCAGAGGGAGCGCCTGTGACCTTGCCCTCTCCGGAACGCTCTTGATCCTTTCAGGGCGGTGCCGTATCCGGGGCGGCACCCGGGGCGGACAGGGGGTGTGTTCGTGGTCGCAACCGGCCGTACCGCCCTGTTCGCGGCATCGCGCCGCCCGCCCCGCGGACACCTCCGGTGGCCGGTTTCCGCGCGTCAGAGCAGCGCGTGCAGCTCGGCCCGTCCGATCAGCCCCACGCCGTGCCCGTCGTGCACCACCACCGCGGTCTCCGCGCCCCGCTCCGCCAGCTCGGCCAGCGCCGACCGCGCGCTCTCGCCCGCGCCGAAGTGCGGCAGGGGTGCGCCGAGGTGGTCGCGGACGAGCGCGTCCGGCTCGACCGTGCCGTCTTCCAGCCCGGCCGCCAGCGCGTCCAGCGACACGGATCCGGCCAGCTCCGGCACGGTCGGCCGGCGCCCCGGCCCCACCGGGCACGGCCCGGCCGGCAGCACCCCGGGCAGCCCCCGGTCCCGCCGCGCCCGCAGCACGTCGAGCGCCTCGGCCACCGTGGCCAGCCGGTTCACATACGGCAGCGGGCGCGTCCGTACCGCCTCCGGCACCGCGTCCCCGACCCGCGCCCCGCTCTCGGCGCCGTCGCCGCCGTCCAGGAAGCCGAGCCGCAGCAGCCACGCGTCGTTGAAGTACTTCGAGAGATACTGGCGCCCCGAGTCCGGCAGGATCACCACCACCAGCGACTCGGGCCCGAGCCCGGCCGCCACCCGCTGCGCCGCGGCCACCGCCAGACCTGCCGAACCGCCGACCATCAGGCCCTGCTCACGGGCGAGTTGACGAACCGTCAGCAGCGCTTCGCGATCGCTCACGGGGATCACCTCGTCGACCACGTTCTGGTCGTAGGAGGTGGGCCAGACGTCCTCCACCGTCTCCGGGTGGCGCACATGGCCGGTGGCCTCCACGAAGTACGGTCGGCCGTCGCCGCCCGAATACACCGACGCCGCCGGGTCGGCGCCGGTCACCCGGACCGCGCCGCCGCTGACTTCCTTCAGATGGCGCCCGGTGCCGCTGATCGTCCCGCCGGTGCCGACGCACGCCACCAGGTGGGTGACCCGGCCGTCGGTCTGGCGCCAGATCTCGGGGCCGGTGGTGGCGTAGTGCGCGCCGGGGTTGGCCGGGTTGTCGTACTGCCCGGCGAGCCAGCCGCCCGGGGTCTCCTCGGCGATCCGCGCGGCCGTGTTGAAGACGTTCTGCGGGTCCTCGGCGGGCAGTCCGCCCGGCCGCACGACCACCTCCGCGCCGTATCCGCGCAGCGTGGCGATCTTCTCGGCGCTCGTCTTGTCCGGCACGACGAGCACCGCCCGGTACCCCTTGGCGGCGGCCACCATCGCCAGGCCCGCCCCGGTGTTGCCGGAGGTCGCCTCGACGATCGTGCCGCCGGGCCGCAGCACCCCGTCCCGCTCCGCCCGCTCGACCATGTGCCGCCCGACGCGGTCCTTCACGCTGCCGCCCGCGCTGAGGTATTCGAGCTTGGCGTAGAGCGGGGCCGACGCCTCGCCGCCGGGGGTGCGCAGCCGCACCAGAGGGGTGCCGCCGATGAGTTCGAGCACTGACTCGTGAACATCCATGCCGGTGAGCCTAAAGGCTGTCCGGCGCCCCCGCCGGGGCCGTCGGACGGGACCTGGAGGTGCGGGCCCGGCGAACCGTTTCGCCGGACCCGCACCCGCCGCACTACGCGTCGAACGTGTAGAACTTCTTGTGGTCCAGCATGTCGGCGGGGGTCACGTTGTTCCACGGGCGCATGGTCTCGCGCAGGTCCACCACGTTCGCCGTGCCGGCGGCGGGCAGGTAGGGCGAGTTGGGGTGGCGCTCCTGCCACTGCGCCCAGAGCTTGTCGACGAACGCGTGGTGCATCCAGAAGACCGGGTCGTTGGGGGAGACGCCGGTGCCCATCTGGCCGCCCACCCAGACGTGCACGCGGTTGTGCAGGTTGACCCCGCGCCAGCCCTCCAGGTGGTTGCGGAACCCGCCGGTCGACATGCTGTTCCAGGGGGCCTCGTCGTACGTGGTCATGGCGAGCACGCTGTCGACCTCGGCCTTGGTGGGCAGCTGCGGCACGCCCGCGCCCAGCGCGCGGCGCAGGTAGTTGCGGCCGTCCACCCGGACGTTGATGGCCCACTGGCCGCCCGAGGAGGCGAACGGCCCGTCCATCACCTGGCCGTCGCGGCTGCGGCCGGTGCCGCCGAGGAAGTCCGCGGCCCAGAGGGAGGAGCTGACCGTGCGGTCGGCAGTCCAGTCCCAGTAGGGCAGGGCGACGGTCGAGTCGACCGACTGGAGGGCCTCCTCGAACTCTATGAGGAATCTGCGGTGCCACGGCAGGAAGGACGGGGAGCGGTGGCCCACCCGGTCGGTGTCGTCGCCGTCGCTCATGATGAAGGCGTTGTGCGTGGTGACGAAGGCGTCGTACTTGCCGTTGCGCTTCAGCGTCAGGACGGCGTTGACGAAACGCTTCTTCTCGTCGGAGGTGAGCGTCGCCTGGTTCTTGCGTACGGTCATGGAAGTGCTCCAGATGGTGGTGCCGTGCGGGGTGCGGGGTGCTGGTCCGGAAGGGTCAGGCGAGCGGGACGAGCGTGGCGCCCTGGAGCTCGACCACGGCGGCGCGGGCCACGGCGTGCGGCGTCGCGAACGTCTCGTAGTGGTTGACCACGCTGATCCAGGTGCCGTCGCCGTTCTGCATGACGTGCAGCTCCTTGCCGTCGATCAGCACCTGGTAGCCCCCGTGGTGGCCGCCGTGCGCACCCCCCTGTGCGGGCGCGCCCTGGATGCGGCGGCCCTGGTACACCTCGTCGAACGGGGCGGGCGCGGTGTGCCCGCCGTGGTCCATGCCGCCGCCGGTGTGGCCGGCGTGGTCCTCGCCGGCCGGGCGGACCCCGGCTGCGGGAGCGGTCGACGTGGCGGCGTACGCGGTACCGGCCAGGCCGAGTCCGGCGACCGCGGTGGCGGTGATGCCGAGCGCGCTGCGGCGGGAGAGTTGGGACATGGGTAACCCCCTGTGGTTCTGGCAAAGCTCGTCAGTGGTCCTGCGTAGGACGGGTGCGTCTTCTGTGGTCTGCGTGAATACGCCCCCCGGCCCACGCATGTGACGGTTCGTCCACGGGTGTTCGTCCGGTCTGGTCATGACCGGGACGCCCGTCGGGACCGTCCTGACAAATGCCTACAGCCCGGCAACGGGAAGGCAAAGCGCCACCCAAGTGGTTGGCCCCAATACGGACATGTCCAGATTCGAAGTGCAATCTTGAACGAAGATGATCTTGCTGTTCGGGGCTTCCGGGGTCGGCGAAAGCGGAGATTCTCTCTGGAAGTTGTGGATTCCGTGAAGATTTTGTTGCCGAGGTGGTGGAGGTGTGGCGGCCCTCACGCCGTAAACCTGGCCGGTTTGGCTCCTGGGGTCGCGGGTGTCCGGGGGCATGCCGGAGTGACCCGGGCGACGCTTTGCGTGGGTGCGTAGGTGCGCTGGAGGGGGAGTGTGTCGGCTCGGGCCGGGCGCGGGGCAGGCCGGGCCGGCCCACGGGGTCGGGTCAGGCCGAACAGCCCAGCCACGGGGTCAGGCCGGGGTGGTCGTGGGTCAGGCCAGGCCGAACAGCTGGGTCCAGTACGTGCCCGCCCGGCCGCCGCCCTCGAAGCCCACTCCTATGTGGGTGAAGTCCGGCTTGAGGATGTTGGCGCGGTGCCCCGGACTGTTCATCCAGCCCTCCACCACCTCGGCCGCCGTGCGCTGCCCGCACGCGATGTTCTCGCCGATGCCCCGGTGCCCGGCACCTGCCGCCCGCGCCCGGTCCCACGGCTCCAGGCCCTCGGGCGAGGTGTGCGAGTAGAAGCCGCGCGCGGCCATGTCCGAGCTGTACGCCTGGGCCGCGGTGGCGAGGCGGCCGTCGTCGGACAGCGGGCGCAGCCCGGCGCTCGCGCGGTGGCCGTTGGTGAGCGTGACCACCTCCGTCACGGTGCGCCGCAGTCCGTCGCCGCTGAACGGCCTGGCCCACAGCGCCGTCCAGTACACCTCGCCCGAGCGCGCGTCGGTGGCGCGGCCGATCCCCGCGTCCGTGAACCCCGCGTCCCGCAGCGGACGGCGGGTGTGGGCGTCCTCCTGGCAGTACGCCAGGAACTCCGACGGGGTGCGCGGGCCGGAGACCAGGTGCTCGGCGATCGTCAGATACGGGTATCCCCGCGTGGTCACCCGCTGGAAGACCGACACCCCGTCCGGGCTCTCCACGCTGAGGCGGCCCTGCGCGGCCATCGTCGCGGCGTGCGCCTCGGCGGCCGAGGTCAGCCGGGCGTCCAGCGTCACCGGGGGCGCCCCGGCACGCCTGCGCTCGGCGTTGACCAGCCCGCCCAGCCCGTCCTCCCGCCCGGCCCCGCGCGCCTGCGGGACGGCCGGGCCGGGGGTGGCGGGCAGCTGGACGGTGGGCGCATGGGCGGGCGGCGGTGGCGCGGGGGCGGCGGGACCCGGTGCGGCGGCCGACGGGTCCTCGTCGGCCACGTCCACCCCGAAGTCGCGGGCGACTCCGGCCAGCCCGTCCGCGTACCCCTGTCCCAGCGCGCGGACCTTCCAGCCCGCGCCCCGCCGGTAGATCTCGGCGAGCAGCAGCACGGTCTCGCGCTCCGGGCGGGGCGGGGTGAACCGGGCCACCACCTCGCCGCCCGGACCGCTGACCCGCAGGCTCGGCGCCGGCAGCCGCCCCAGCGGGACCGCCGGGTCGGCGGGGCTGACGACCACGGTCAGCCGGCTCGCCCCGGCGCGCAGCCGGCGCGGGTCGACGGTGATGACCTCGTCGCCCAGCCGGGCGCCGGGCGCGGAGGGCTGGTTGTAGAAGACGAAGTCGGCGTCGCCGCCGACCTTGCCCGAGTCGTCGGTGATCAGCACGGACAGGTCGAACGGCCCGGGGACGCCGATCGTCAGCACTCCGTCCGGAAGGGGCCGGTTGCCCCCCGGCACCAACTCGCTCATCCCCACCACCCGTCCACGGAACCCGCCGCGATCCGCCGTCACGCCGTGCTGTGGGAAGAACGCGGGGGGCGCGGCGGCTGGTTCCCGCCTCCGGCGTGTCGTACGGATGAGTTTGCGCGCCGGGGCGGGGGCGGTCCAGAGGCCCCGGGGCCGGGGCGCTCAGGTTCCGGGGCTACGGTGTCACCGGCCCGGCGAGACCCGCGGGCCGGTGAGGAGGCCGGGCGGATGTTGGCAGTGCAACAGGTGGGTGACCTCGTGGCGCACCCCGCGGCCGGCGCGGTCGCCGCGCGTACCGTCGCCGCGGCCGGGCCGCCGAGGCTCACCTGGGGCGGTTTCCTCTCGCACTGGCAGCTCGACCTGCCCGCGCTCGCGCTGGTCGCGGTGCTCGCCGGTCTCTACGCCTGGGGCGTGCTGCGGCTGCGCCGCCGGGGCGAGCGGTGGTCCGTGGCGCGCTGCGCGGTCTTCGCGCTGCTCGGCCTCGGCACGATCGTGTTCGCCACCATGTCCGCGCTGGCCGTCTACGACACCGTTCTCTTCTGGCCCGCCGCCGTGCAGAACGTGCTGTTGGACCTGGTCGCGCCGCTCGGCCTCGCGCTCGGTGACCCGCTCTCGCTCGCCCTGCGCGCGCTGCCGGAGCGCACCGCCGGTCCACTGCGCCGCGCGATGACCGGCAAGGCGGCCCGCATCCTGGCGTTTCCGCTGGTCAGCTCGGTCCTGGTGCTGGCGTCCGAGCTGTGCGTGTACTTCACCCCGTACTTCGAGACCGCGCTGCGCGACGGCGCCCTGCACCAGCTGATGTACCTCCAGCTGCTGCTGGCGGGCAGCCTCTTCGTGCTGCCGCTGCTGACCGACGAGAAGCTGCTGCCCGGCTGGTGCGGGCACCCGGTGCGGGCCGCGCTGGTGTTCTTGGACGGGCTGATCGACGCCGTGCCCGGGATCGTCGTGATGACCAGCGGCAGCGTGATCGCGGGCAGCTGGTACACCCGGCACGCGCCGGAGTGGGCGCCGGACGTCCACACCGACCAGCAGCTCGGCGGCGGTGCCATGATCACGCTCGCCGAGCTGGTCGGGGTGCCCTTCCTGATGGTGGTCTTCGTCCAGTGGGTACGGGCCGAGCGGGCCGGTACGGCCGCGCTGGACCGCCGTCTGGACGCGGAGCTCGCCCACGCGCGCGTAGGGGTGCCCGCGCGGGGCTCCGGCGCGGATCCGGGTCGGGCGGACCGCGGCGCCGACGGCTCGTCCGCCGACGGCGGCCCCGCCTCCGACCCGGGCTCCGGCCCCGCCGCCGGGCCAGGGGATCCCGCCGCCCCCGAGCTCGTACGCCCCTGGTGGGAGACGGACGGCGGCGTTGTCGGGGAGCGCATCCGGCGACAGCGGCGGTAGTCCGGACCGGTGACACATTCGGGGCGGATGCGTTCCGAGTGACCGGGTACCAGAATGGAGCCCAGCCGGACGAACAAGGAGGCGGCATGAACGCTCAGTCCGATCCCGCACCCCACCGCGAGCCCATCACCCCGGACGCCCTGCTGCACACCGGGGCGGGCGGTGAGGTCACCGCCGAGGACCTGGTGCTCGCGTCGGGGCGGGACATCACGCCCAAGAGCCTGGAGTGGGCGCAGCGGCGGCTCGCCGAGGACGGCCCCCGGGCCATCGACAAGCTGCTGCCCTGAGCCGAGCCATCCGTACGAACCTCTGAGGGCCCGACGACGGGCCCTCGCGCGGGAGCCCGCCCGGCCGAGCGGACCGGGCGGGCACACTGCCCCGGGACGGCCCGCCCGCGCGGGCCGGAGACGGCCCACGCGCGCGTGGCGTGCGTGACGCGTCGGGTGCGCCGAGCGGTCGAGCAGTGCCCTCCCGCCACGCGCGCGTGGCCTCCGTGTCCAGCGGCCTGCCCCGCGCGCGTGGCATCCCCTGTGTGGACTTCCCACGTCCCGCATCCCCCTTCCAGATTCCTGGAACACGTTCTACTGTGTGCCCGGCCGCGGGGACGGCGTGCGTACGGAGGACTGCCTGCGTATGGCGGCGGCCCGGCCGCGGCGGTGGACCGCGAGACGCCTGGAGGGGCCCGTGCACCTCGAATACACGCCCGAGCAGCAGCGGCTGCGCGCCGAGCTGCGCGCCTACTTCGCCGAACTGGTCCCCGACCACGCCTACGCGCGCTACGCCGACCCGGCCGCCCAGAAGCGCTTCTACCGGGAGACGATCCGGCGGCTCGGCGCGGACGGCTGGCTCGGCGTCGGCTGGCCGCGGGAGTACGGCGGGCGGGGCATGTCGCCCATGGACCAGTTCATCTTCTTCGACGAGGCGGCGCAGGCCGTCGTGCCGCTGCCGCTGATGGCCCTCAACACCGTCGGGCCGACGCTGATGCAGTTCGGCACCGACGAGCAGAAGGCGTACTTCCTGCCCCGGATCCTCTCCGGCGAGATCGACTTCGCCATCGGCTACAGCGAGCCCGACGCGGGCACCGACCTGGCGGCCCTCAAGACCCGGGCCGTACGGCAGAGCGGGGGAGACTACGTCGTCAACGGCCAGAAGATCTGGACCACCAACGGCGACACGGCGGACTGGGTGTGGCTGGCCGTGCGCACGGATCCGGACGCCCCGCCGCACAAGGGCATCACCATGCTCCTCGTGCCGACCTCCGACCCCGGCTACTCGTACACCGTCATCAACACCCTCGCCTCGCACGACACCACCGCCAGCTACTACGAGAACATCCGCGTCCCCGCCTCCCGCCGCGTCGGCGAGGAGAACAAGGGCTGGCGCCTGATCACCAACCAGCTCAACCACGAACGCGTCACGCTGGCCGCGCACGGCACGATGGCGATCCGCGCCCTGCACGACGTCCAGCGGTGGGCCGCGGACACCAAGCTCGCCGACGGCCGCCGCGTCATCGACCTCGGCTGGGTGCGCGGCCGGCTGGCCCGCACCCACGCCCGCCTCGACGCCATGAAACTCCTCAACTGGCAGATGGTGAACGCCGTCCAGCAGGGCACCCTCACCCCCCAGGACGCCTCCGCCGTCAAGGTCTACGGCTCGGAGGCGCGCCGCGACGCCTACGCCTGGCTGATGGAGGTGGCCGGGGCGGCGGGCCCGCTGAAGGAGGGCTCGGCGGGCGCGGTGCTCCACGGCGAACTGGAACGCGGCTACCGCTCCGCGGTGATCTTCACCTTCGGCGGCGGCAACAACGAGATCCAGCGCGAGATCATCTCCTGGATCGGGCTGGGGATGCCCCGGGTGCGGCGATAGCCGGGTGCGCCCCCTCGATCCTGGGTAGACCCGGCCGTACAGGAGGTGGCGGCGCATGGTGGACGGTGCGGGCGGGCGCGGCGGGGCCGCAGGCGATCCCGGGTACTTCGGGCCCGGGTCCGTGACCTGGCAGATGCACGGGGATCCCATGATGTGGATCGCCGGGGTGCGGGCGCTCTACCTCCAGGCGCTGCATCCGCGCGCCGTCCGCGGGGTGGTGCAGAACAGCGACTTCCGCAAGGACACCTGGGGGCGGCTGCTGCGGACCGCGCGGTTCGTGGGGACCCTGTCGTACGGGACGAAGGCCGACGCGGAGCGGGCCGGGGCGCGCATCCGGCGGATCCACGGGTTCCTCAAGGCCGACGACCCCGTGACCGGCGAGCGGTTCCGGATCGACGACCCGGAACTGCTGCTGTGGGTCCACTGCGCGGAGGTCGACAGCTATCTGCACGTCACGCGCCGCTCCGGGTTCCGGCTGAGCGACGCGCAGGCCGACCGGTACGTCGACGAGCAGCGCGAGAGCGCCCGGCTCATCGGCCTCGACCCGGCCCTCGTCCCGGCCTCGACCGCACAACTCGCCGCGTACTTCCGGGACGTACGGCCACGGCTCGCGGCCGGGGCGGACGCGCGCGACGTGGACGACTTCCTGCGGCGGCCCCCCGTCCACCCGCTGCTGGTGCCGCTGCGGGCGCTGGTGTGGCGGCGGGTGGCCCGGCTCGCCTACGACGCGCTGCCCGCGTACGCCCACGAGCTGTACGGCAGACCCGCCCCGGCCCCGCGCCGCGTCACGCGCGCGCTGCTGCTCGCCGGGCTGCTGCTGCGCTGCCTTCCCTCGGCGCTGCGCTGGCGGCTGCCGCCGCGGCACATCCTGCGCGCGGTCGAGCGCCTGGGCCCCGGAACACGCCCTTCACGGTACAAACTTCGCAGACGGGCGGCCATACTGGACGGAGCCGGGGAGGGCGCAGCGAAGTGACGGGGGCGACATCGCGCGATGGCGGACACCAGGCTGATCCACAGCCGGTACCGGCTGCTGGAACTGATCGGGCGCGGCGGCATGGGCGAGGTGTGGGCGGCCCGCGACGAGTCGCTGGGCCGGCGCGTCGCCGTGAAGTGCCTCAAGCCGCTGGGCCCGCAGCGCGATCCGTCCTTCGCCCGGGTGCTGCGGGAGCGGTTCCGGCGCGAGGCGCGGGTCGCGGCGGCGCTCCAGCACCGGGGCGTCACGGTCGTCCATGACTTCGGGGAGTACGAGGGCGTGCTCTACCTCGTCATGGAGCTCCTCGACGGCCGCAATCTGAGCCAGGTCCTGGCCGACGGCAAGGGCCATCCGCCGCCGGTCGCCAAGGCCGTGGACATCGCCGAACAGCTCGCCTCGGCCCTCGCCTACACCCATGAACAGGGCATCGTCCACCGCGACTTGAAGCCCGCCAACATCATGCTGCTCGCGGACGGCACGGTGAAGATCCTGGACTTCGGGATCGCGCGGCTCGGCGCCGACATCGGCTTCACCACCCGGCTGACCGGCACCGGCATCGCCATGGGCACCCCGCACTACATGTCGCCCGAGCAGATCGGCGGCTCGCCGGTCGACCATCGCAGCGACCTCTACTCGCTGGGGTGCGTCCTGTACGAACTGGCCACCGGAGCACCGCCGTTCGACCTCGACGACGCCTGGGCGATCCTGGTCGGCCACCGCGACACCCCGCCCGTACCGCCGAGCGCGTCCCGCACCGGGCTGCCCCGCTACTTCGAGCGGATCGTCCTCGACCTGCTCGCCAAGGAGCCCGGCGAGCGGCCCGCCGACGCGCGCGTCCTGATGCGGCGACTGGCCGAAGGGCATGGCCAACTGCCGTGGCGGGCAGTCGCGTCGACCCAGGCGTACACCGCCCCGCGCACCTCCGCGCTGCCGTCCTGGACGCGCGGGATGAGCACCGGCCACAAGGCGGTCGGCGCCGTCCCGCCCGACCCGGCGCCGCCCGATCCGGACGGCGGTCTCACCGGCACCTGGACGACCCCGCTCCCACCGGTCCCGCCCGCGCCGGACCGGCCGCCCCCACCGCCCCCGGGACTCCTCGCCGAGCTCGGCCGCCGCCACGAGGACGGTCTTGACCTGGGCCGCCGGGAGCGCTGGGCGGAGGCGGTCGAGGTGCACCGGGCGGTCGCCGCCGAACGGGCCCAAGTGCTGGGCGCCGACCACCCGGACACCCTGGCCGGCCAGTACGAGGTGGCCTTCGCGCTCAGCCGCACCGGGCGCGCGGCCGACGCGCTGCGGGAGTTCTCCCAGGTGGCCGAGGCGCGCGGGCGCACCCTCGGCCCCGGCCACCCGGACACGCTCGACGCCCGGCAGGAGGCCGCCTACGTCCTGGGCAGCCTCGGCCGCCACCAGGAGGCGCACGAGGCGTACGCCTCGGTGCTGGCCGCCCGGGAGCGCGCCCTGGGCCCGTACCACCCCGCCACCCTGCGCTGCCGCCACAACCTCGCCTTCAACCTCAGCCGTCTCGGCCGCGCCGGAGAGGCGTACCGCATGGCGGTCGAGGTCGCCCGGGACCGGGCGCGGGTGCTCGGCGCGGGGCACCCCGACACCCTCGTGTCGCGGTACGAAGTGGCCTACACGCTGGGGCAGTTGGGGCGCTGGGGCGAGGCGCTGGAGACCTGCCGCGAGGTCGCCGCCGCCCGCGCCGCCGTGCTCGGCGCGGACCACCCCGACACGCTCGCCGCCCGCTACGAGATCGGCATCGGGCTCGGCCGCCTCGGCCGCAGCGCCGAGGCGCTGGAGCTCTACCGGGTGCTGGTCGACGACCGCACCCGGGCGGACGGACCCCACCACCCCGAGACCCTGCGCGCCCGGCACGGCCTCGGCGTCAACCTCGGGCGCCTGGGGCACTGGGCGCGGGCGCTGTCCGAGGCCCGCGAGGTGCACGCCCTGCGCGAGCGCGTGCTCGGCCCGGACCACCGCGACACCCTGGTCAGCCGTCGTGAGATCGCCGTCGCGCTCGGCTGGCTCAGACGCTGGGCTGAGGCCCTGGCCGTCTACCGGCAGGTCGCCGACGCCCGCGCCCGGCTCCTCGGCGCCGACCACCCCGACGCCCTGACCAGCCGCAACGACGAGGCCCACTGTCTGGAACAGCTGGGCCGGCGCGACGAGGCGGTGGCGCTCTACCGGCGGGTCGCGGCGCTCCGGCAGCGCGGCGGCGGGAGCCGGTAGCGGGCCGCGCCACCCTGGTCGCGGGAGATCGCCCCGTGCTAGGAAGGGCCATGCCCGCACACCAGGTCTATGACGCCGTGATCGTCGGGGGCGGCCACAACGGCCTCGTGGCCGCCGCCTATCTCGCCCGTGCCGGAAAGTCCGTACTGGTACTGGAGCGGCTGCGGCACACCGGTGGCGCGGCCGTCTCCACGCGCCCCTTCGCCGGTGTCGACGCCCGGCTCTCCCGCTACTCGTACCTGGTCTCACTGCTGCCCCCGAAGATCGTGGACGACCTGGGACTGCGGTTCGCCGTCCGCAAGCGGACCGTCTCCTCGTACACCCCGGCCGTGCGCGACGGCCGCCCCACCGGGCTGCTCGTCGGCGGCGGTGAGCGGCGCACCCGCGAGTCCTTCCGCCGCCTCACCGGCTCGGACGCCGAGCACACCGCGTGGCAGGAGTTCTACGGGATGACCAGGCGGGTCGCCGAACGGGTCTTCCCCACCCTCACCGAGCCGCTCCCGGCCCGCGCCGCCCTGCGCGAGCGCGTCGCGGACGAGACGGCGTGGCGGACGATCTTCGAGGAGCCGATCGGTGTCGCCGTGGAGGAGCGCTTCCGGGACGACCTGGTGCGCGGAGTCGTCCTCACCGACGCCCTGATCGGCACCTTCGCCGACGCCCACGACCCCTCGCTCGCCCAGAACCGCTGCTTCCTCTACCACGTGATCGGCGGCGGCACCGGCGACTGGGACGTGCCGGTGGGCGGCATGGGCGCGTTCACGGACGCCCTGGCCCTCGCCGCGCGGACGGCGGGCGCGGAGATCGCCACCGGACACGAGGTCACCGCGCTGCGCACCGACGGCCGGACGGCCGAGGTCGACTTCCGGAGCGGGACGGGCGAGGCGGGCGCGGGGACGGGCGCGGATGCCGACGCGGGCTCCGCTCCTGCTCCTGGTGCCTCCGGGGGCACGGTCGCGGCCCGGCACGTGCTGGTGAACGCCTCGCCCGAGGCGCTGGCCGCGCTGCTCGGCGACCCCGCCCCGGAGCGGGCCGAGGGCGCCCAGCTCAAGGTCAACATGCTGCTCACCCGGCTGCCCCGGCTGCGGGACACGGCCGTCGACCCGCGCGAGGCGTTCGCCGGGACCTTCCACATCGGTGAGGGCTACGAGGCGCTGGCCACCGCGTACGCGCAGGCCGCGTCCGGTGCGCTGCCCGCCGCGCCGCCCTCGGAGATCTACTGCCACTCGCTGACGGACCCCTCCATCCTCGGCCAGGACCTGGCCGCGCGCGGCTACCAGACGCTGACCCTGTTCGGGCTGCACACCCCGGCGCGGCTGTTCGCGGACGGCGACGACAAGGCGCGCGAGGAACTGCTGGCGGCCACGGTGGCCCAACTGGACGCGCACCTCGCCGAGCCGCTCGCCGACTGCCTGGCCACGGACGCCGAGGGGCGGCCCTGCATCGAGGCGAAGACCCCGCTCGACCTGGAACGGGACCTGCGGCTGCCCGGCGGCAACATCTTCCACCGGCCGCTCTCCTTCCCGTACGCGGAGGAGGACGCGGGCGGTGCCGGGGACCCGGGCCGGACCGGGCGGTGGGGTGTGGAGACGGCCCACGCCAACGTCCTGCTGTGCGGCGCGGGCGCGGTCCGGGGCGGCGGGGTCAGCGGCGTCCCGGGACACAACGCGGCGATGGCGGTACTGGGCCGGTAACCCTGACGGGCCGGTTTCCCGGCGGGGACGGCGGCTCCGGCCGGGGCGGTGACCCGGACCGAACGGCTCAGCCGACGATCGCTCGGGCCAGCACGTCGGCCAGGGCCTTGCGCGGCGCCGAGCCCGAACGCCAGCTCCGCACCGGATGCACCGAGTTGGCGAGCACCACCAGGAACGTGCCGCTGCGGCGGTCGACGACGACGCTGGTTCCGGTGAATCCGGTGTGGCCCGCCGTGTGCGGGGAGGAGAGCGCGCCCATGTACCAGGGCTGGTCGAGCTCGAAGGCGAGGCCGTGCGCATCGCCCGGGAACGCCGTGTTGTGGTCGGTGAAGAGCAGGTCGACGGAGTCGGGGCGCAGGATGCGGGCGGCGCCGTGACCGCCGCCGTTCAGGAGCGCGTGGGCGAGGACCGCCAGGTCCCGGGCGGGGGCGAACACTCCGGCGTGCCCGGCGACTCCGCCGAGGGCGAAGGCGTTCTCGTCGTGCACCTCGCCCCACACCGGGCCCCGGTCCAGGCCCGCCCACGGCTTGCGGGCGTCCTCGGTGGCCGCGATCGAGGGCCGCCAGGAGAGCGGTGGATTGAAACGAGTGCGGTGCATCCCGAGCGGAGCAGTGATCTCGTCGTGGAGCAGGGCATCCAGAGGGCGAGCGGCGATCCGTTCCAAGAGCAGCTGAAGCACGAGGAGGTTGAGGTCGGAGTAGCGGTACGACGTCCCCGGCGCCCGCTCCGGACGCTCCCGCCACAGAAGCCCCAACTTCCCCTCCCGCGTGGGCGCCTCGTACAACGGCAGCCACGCGCGCAGCCCCGAGGTGTGGGTGAGCAGCTGCCGTACGGTGATCGGCTCCTTGCCCGCCGCCCCGAACTCCGGCAGATACGCGGCTGCTTCCGCCTCCAGCGCCACCTCGCCCCGCTCGATCCGGCGCACGACGAGCAGCGAGGTGAACAGCTTGGAGAGGGACGCCAGGTCGAAGACGGTGTCCCGGGTCATGGGGATGCGCCGGTCCGGCGGGAGTTCGACGCCGGTGTCGGTCGTCTCGTCGTACGCCGCGTAGCGCACGGCCGTGCCCACGGCGTGGTGCAGGGCCACGACGGATCCCCGCCCGGCCAGGACCACCGCGCCCGCGTACCAGGGGTGAACGGGGGACGGGCCGAGGAAGGACGCGGCCACGTCGGCCAGCTCGGCGAGCGGCCCCGGCAGCAGCCCGGCCGCCTCGGCGCTCCCGTACCGCAGCACGGCACCCGCCCCCTGGCCGGTGGGGCCCGCGTCGGTGGCGCCCGCTGCGGCGGGGTCCGTGTGACCGGCGCCCGCATGACCGGCGTCGGCGTCGGCGCGGCCCGAGTGACCGGCTCCCGCGTCGGTGGCTGCCGCCCCGGTGGTGGTCCCCGTGTCGTCGTCCCCGGTCATGGCCGTCACCCTAGCCGAAGGGGACTCGCGCTCCCCGCAAAGAATCTGACTGTGCATCAGAAAATCTCTTCCCTCGTCGTCCCGGCTGCGGCATCCTGCGCCCCATGCAGACGGAGCTGAGCAGACGGCTGGGAGCCGAGCACGCCATCTTCGGTTTCACCCCGTTCCCCGCGGTGGCCGCGGCGATCACCCGGGCCGGGGGGTTCGGTGTCCTCGGCGCGGTCCGCTACACCGCCCCCGACGACCTCGCCCGCGACCTCGACTGGATGCAGGACCACACCGACGGGCTGCCGTACGGGCTCGACGTGGTGATGCCCGCCCGCAAGGTCGAGGGCGTCACCGAGGCCGATGTGGAGGCCATGATCCCGGACGGGCACCGGCAGTTCGTGCGCGAGACCCTCGCCAAGCACGGCGTGCCCGAACTCGCCGACGGCGAGCCGTCCGGCTGGCGCATCACCGGCTGGATGGAACAGGTGGCCCGCGACCAGCTCGACGTCGCCTTCGACTACCCGATCAAGCTGCTCGCCAACGCGCTGGGCTCGCCGCCCGCCGACGTCGTCGCCCGCGCCCACGCGCGCGGCGTCCTGGTGGCGGCCCTCGCGGGCAGCGCCAAGCACGCCCGCCACCACGCCGGGGCGGGCATCGACATCGTCGTCGCCCAGGGGTACGAGGCGGGCGGCCACACCGGCGAGATCGCCTCCATGGTGCTGGTGCCCGAGGTCGTCGACGCGGTCGGCCCGCTGCCCGTGCTGGCCGCCGGGGGCATCGGCTGCGGTGCCCAGGTCGCCGCCGGGCTCGCCCTCGGCGCCCAGGGCGTCTGGCTCGGCTCCCTCTGGCTCACCACCACCGAGGCCGATCTGCACTCGCGCGCCCTCACCCGCAAACTGCTCGCGGCGGGCTCCGGCGACACCGTCCGCTCCCGCGCCCTCACCGGCAAGCCCGCCCGGCAGCTGCGCACCGAGTGGACGGACGCCTGGGACGACCCGAGCGGCCCGGGCACCCTGCCGATGCCCCTCCAGGGACTGCTGGTCGCCGAGGCGCTGTCGCGGATCCAGAAGTACGAGGTGGCACCGCTGCTCGGCACACCGGTCGGCCAGATCGTCGGCCGGATGAACTCCGAACGCACCGTCCAAGAGGTCTTCGACGACCTGACCCGGGGGTTCGAGCGGGCCGTCGACCGGATCGACCGCATCGCCGGAAGGAGCGGGTCATGAACGCGTCCCCCCAGCCCCACAGCGGAGCGCGGCCCGGCGGTGGCGCGCAGCCGCCCAACGGGTTCTGGGCGCAGGCCGCCGCCGACCCCGGCCGTGTCGTCCTGACCGCGCCCGACGGCGAGGAGTGGACGGCCGGGCGGCTGCACGCCGAGGTCAACCGGCTGGTCCACGGGCTGCGCGCGGCCGGTCTCGGGCGGGGCGACGCGTTCGCCGCGGTGCTGCCCAACGGGGTCGAGTTCCTCACCGCGTACCTCGCCGCGTCCCAGGCGGGGTTCTATCTCGTCCCCGTCAACCACCATCTCGTCGGGCCGGAGATCGCCTGGATCGTGGCGGACTCGGGCGTCAAGGTGCTCATCGCGCACGAGCGGTTCGCGGACGCGGCGACGGCGGCGGCCGACGAGGCCGGGCTGGCGGGCGAGCACCGGTACGCGGTCGGGGAGGTCGCGGGGTTCCGCCCGTACCGCCAACTCCTGGACGGGTACGGCGAGTCGGTGCCGGACGGGCGCACCCTGGGCTGGGTCATGAACTACACCTCGGGCACCACCGGCCGGCCGCGCGGCATCCGCCGCCCGCTCTCCGGCAACCTCCCGGAGGAGACCTACCTCGGCGGCTTCCTGGGCATCTTCGGCATCAAGCCGTTCGACGGGAACGTCCATCTGGTGTGCTCGCCGCTCTACCACACGGCCGTGCTCCAGTTCGCGGGCGCGGCGCTGCACATCGGGCACCCGCTGGTCCTGATGGACAAGTGGACGCCGCAGGAGATGCTGCGCCTGATCGAGACGTACGACTGCACCCACACCCACATGGTCCCGACCCAGTTCCACCGCCTCCTCGCACTGCCCGGCGAGATCAGGGGCCGGTACGACGTGAGCTCGATGCGGCACGCCATCCACGGCGCCGCCCCCTGCCCCGACCACGTCAAGCGGGCGATGATCGAGTGGTGGGGGAGCTGTGTGGAGGAGTACTACGCGGCGAGCGAGGGCGGCGGCGCCTTCGCCACCGCCGAGGACTGGCTGAAGAAGCCGGGCACGGTCGGCCGGGCCTGGCCCATCAGCGAGCTCGCCGTCTTCGGTGACGACGGCGAACGGCTGCCTGCGGGGCAGCTCGGCACCGTCTACATGAAGATGTCCACGGGCGGCTTCAGCTACCACAAGGACGAGACCAAGACGCGCAAGAACCGCATCGGGGACTTCTTCACCGTGGGCGACCTCGGCCACCTCGACGAGGACGGCTACCTCTTCCTGCGCGACCGCAAGATCGACATGATCATCTCGGGCGGCGTCAACATCTACCCGGCCGAGATCGAGTCCGCCCTGCTCACCCATCCGGCCGTCGCCGACGCCGCCGCGTTCGGCGTCCCCCACCCGGAGTGGGGCGAGGAGGTCAAGGCGGTCGTCGAGGCCGCGCCCGGCCACGAGCCGGGGGAGGCGCTCGCCACCGCGATCCTGGCGCACTGCGCCGAGCGGCTCGCGGGCTACAAGCGCCCCAGGTCCGTCGACTTCGTGGCGCAGCTGCCCCGCGACCCCAACGGCAAGCTCTACAAGCGCAGGCTGCGCGAACCGTACTGGGAGGGCCACGAGCGCCCGCTGTGACCGGCCGCCCGCGCGCCCGTGACCCAGGTCACATACGGTGACTGTCACGCGGAGCGGGCCCCGCCCGTCCTGATGCCGAAACTCCCCGCGGCCGCCCACGGCTCCGGGACCGGCATCAGGAGGGAACCCCATGCGCGTACTCGTCGCGGGCGCCACCGGAGTCATCGGCCGCGCCCTCGTGCCGCTGCTGACCTCGGTGGGCCACGAGGTGACCGGCCTCTCCCGCTCGGCCGACCGGGCCGCCGCGCTGGCACGGGCCGGGGCGACGTCCGTGGTGGCCGACGCGCTGGACCCCGGCGCGCTGGACCGCGCCGTGCGCGAGGCCGCCCCCGACGCCGTGGTCCATCTGCTCACGGCCATCCCCGCCGAGCTCAACCCCCGCACCATGCCCAGGCAGTTCGCCCTCACCGACCGGCTGCGCACCGAGGGCACCCGCAATCTGATCGCGGCGGCCCGGGCCGCGGGCGCGAGCCGGATCATCGCCCAGAGCGTCGCCTTCGCGTACGACCCGGACGGCGAGGGCCTCGCCAACGAGGACACCCCGCTGTGGCACAACCCGCCCAAGCAGTTCCGGCACGCGCTCGCCGCCGTACGGGAGCTGGAGGCGCGCACCGGGGACGCGGGCGGCCTGGTGCTGCGCTTCGGGCACCTGTACGGGCCGGGCTCGGCGTTCGACACCGACGGGCAGTTCGTGCGGCAGATCGAGGCGGGCCGGATGCCGCTGGTGGGAGGCGGCCCGGCCACCTTCTCCTTCACCCACTCCCAGGACGCGGCCAGCGCGGTGGCCGCAGCCCTCGACAAGGACGTCACCGGAGTCCTCAACATCGTCGACGGCGACCCGGCCCGGGTGAGCGTGTGGCTGCCCGAGCTCGCCCGGCTGCTCGGCGCCCCCGCGCCCAAGCGGCTGCCCACCTTCCTGGCCCGGCTCGCCGTCGGCGGCTGGGGCACGGCGTACCTGACCCGGCTGCGCGGCGCCGACAACGCCCGCGCCCGGCTCAGCCTGGACTGGCGACCGCGTCACACCTCGTGGCGGACCGGGTTCGAGGTCGAGTTGAATGGCGCACGGGCCGCGGCGAAGTGACGTACGCGGCCGTCGGCGGCGACGGGAACGGCTACGGGAGAGAGCGGGCACCATGGCAGCGGCATCGCGGGAGGTTCCGGCGGCCCCGGCGGCCCGGGAGGACGCGGCGGCGGAGTTCGAGCGGCACCGCCCGACGCTGCTCGGGCTCGCCTACCGCTTCCTCGGCTCGATGTGGGACGCCGAGGACGTCGTGCAGGACGCCTTCCTGCGGTGGCTGGGCACCGACCGGGCGCAGGTGCGGGTGCCCCGGGCGTTCCTGATCAAGGTGGTCTCCCGGCTCGCGCTGGACCAGTTGCGCTCGGCGCGGGTGACGCGGGAGGCGTACACCGGGCCGTGGCTGCCCGAGCCGGTGGCCACCGACGCGCTGGGGCCGCTGGACACGGCCGAGCTGCGCGACACCGTGGCCTTCGCCACCGTGCACCTGATGGAGCGGCTGACCCCGCCGGAGCGGGCGGTGTTCGTGCTCCGCGAGGCGTTCGAGCTGCCGTACGAGGACATCGCCGACGTCGTCGGCGCGACCACCGCCCACTGCCGCCAGATGTTCCGCCGCGCCGGGCAGCACCTCACCGACGGGCGCGAGCGCTTCGCGCCCGACGGGACGGAGCACGTCGAGCTCTTCACCCGGTTCCTGGCGGCGGCCCGGGACGGCGATCTGAGCGGGCTGACCGAACTGCTCAGCGAGGACGTCATCGCCTGGAACGACGGCGGCGGCAAGGTGCGGGCCGCGCGGCGCCCGGTCGTCGGCCGGGCCAAGGTCCTCGCCTTCCTCAGCGGCCTCCTCAACCGCTACGCGCTCGGCGAGGTCAGGGTCGTCGACGCCAACGGCGGCCCCGCCCTGTACACGTCGATGGACGACCGCACCCAGATCACCTCGCTCGACGTCCGCGACGGCCGGATCCACGCGATCTACGCGGTGCTCAACCCGGAGAAGCTCGGCCACGTCCCCGTCTGACACCGACCGCGCGGCGCGGCCCGCCCCCTTGCGGCGGGCGGGCCGCACGCCGGTCAGCGGTGCTCGCGCACCCGTACCACCCGCAGCGCGGGCGAGGACAGGATGTCCCGCTCGCAGAACCGCGAGGTGACCCAGCGCCCCTGCGAGTACAGCTTCGTCTGGTCGCTGTGGTGCGGCGAACGGGGGTTGTCCGACTGGGAGTACGTGAGCAGGGTGCGGGCCACCGGGCAGTGCCCGCCGTCCCAGCCGACCGCCTGGATGTGGCTGGACCCGGTGGACACCTCGGTGTAGCCGGCGGCCGGGTCCCAGATCCCCTCCACCTTGTTCCAGACGCCCAGCGCCTCCGTGCCGCCCGCCAGCGGCAGGCGCCTGCCGTCGCGCACCACGAACTGGCCCTGGCCCAGCGGCGCGTCCAGCGCGAGGCCGGCCGCGCGCAGCTCGCCGACCGCGTCGGCCAGGGCCCGCGCCACCAGGGGCGACGCGGTGTTGAGACCGCTCGGGGTGCGCACCGGGTCGGCGGCCGAGAACGGCACCTTCCACAGGTCGGCCGGGGACGCGGTGGCGGTCAGCCGCCGCCAGTACCGGTCGAAGAGGAGCGCGCCCCGGCTGCCGGTGTTCACCGTACGGTCCCAGCGGGCCAGCACCGGGCAGGCGCCGGAGACGTCGACGGCCGTCCCCGCGCTGTTGACCGCCGTGCCGCCCGGCAGGGCCGCGCACGCCGCGGCGGTGTCCGCCGCGGCCAGCGAACCGGCGGGCGCCCGGTCGGTGAACTCCTGCCGCTGGAGGTCGGCGACCTTGAGGCCGCCCCTGGCCGCGAGCGCCGAGACGTCCTCGACCGCGCCGCGCGTGCGCAGGGAGCGGGCGGTGGCCACGGTGCCGAAGATCCGCTCGTATCCGGTCAGCGGATGGTCGGCGTTGGCGAGCCAGGCGCTGTCGTTGGAGTTCTCCGCGTACGCCGCGTCCTTGAGGACCGGCATCCTGGCGGGGCCGAAGATGCCCGGCTGCACGGCGTCCGGGTCCGAGCCGAGGGCGCAGTCGCCGCGCGAGCCGTCCAGGACCGCGACGCCGGAGGCCGGGTAGACCGCCTTGCCCAGCGGAGTCGAGCAGCGCGCGGCCAGCTCGTCGGTGATGCGCGGGAGGACCTGGGACTGGGTGAACAGGGAGTGCCCGGCCGCGTCGGCGGCCACCGTGTTCACCCAGGGCAGGCCCTGGGTCCGGCGCAGGGCGCTGAGCACGTCGGCGGTGCCACGCGCCCGGGAGAAGCCCAGGGAGGTGTCCGCGGCGCGCAGGTTGAGCGCGTTGGGGTCGTTGAGCGCGAACGCGGTGGTCCTGCTCCAGGGCAGCGGCAGCGAGGGCCCGAGCCCCGAGACCACCGGTCCGTACCGCGTCCACCACTGGGTGCGCGTCACCGGCGCACCGCCCTTGACCGGCACGGTCACCGTGCGGCGCGTCATGTGCTCCGCCCGGCCGTCCACCAGGTACGCGGTCGGGTCGGCCGGATCCAGTGCCAGCTGGTGCAGATTGAGGGTGACGCCGGTGGCCACGGTGTGGCTCCAGGCCACCTTGTCGTTGAAGCCGATGCTCATGGTGGGCGTGCCGAGCAGCGCCGCGCCCGAGACGTTCAGTTCGCCGGGGATGGTCTGCTGCATCTGCCAGAAGCGCCGGCCGCCGTGCCAGGGGTAGTGCGGATTGCCCAGCAGCAGCCCGCGCCCGTCGGCGGTGGCCGCGCCGCTGAACGCGACCGCGTTGGAGCCCATGTCCGCCTGGTCGGCGGCGAAGAGCCGCTCGGCGGCCCGCGCGGCGGCGGCCGGGTCCGGGGCGGTGGGCGCCGGGGCGGACGTGGGCGGCTGGGCCGAGGTGATGCCGTCGGCGCCGCGGCCCTGCCCGCCGAGCACGGACATCGCGAACGCGCGCGCGGCCACGTCCGTGACGGTGACCGGGCGCACCCAGGGTGCGCCCTGGCAGGTGGGGTCGGTGATCCGGTTCTGCTTCAGCCAGGCGTTGTAGCCCGCGGTCCAGCCGCGCATCAGCTCCTTGGCCCGGCCACTGGGTCCGGCCGGCGCCGGGGTGGCGAGCAGCTTCTCCACCGTGCCGGTGTCCCGGACCCCCTTGAAGTACAGGTCGCTGGAGAGGTTCTTGGCGGCCGAGGAGAGGGAGCCGTCCGGGGCCGCGTCCGGGCCGAACCAGCGTGACCGCTCCCCGCGCAGGGTCACGAATCCGTCGGCCAGCGTGCAGACCTCGTCGGCCGCCTGGGCGTAGCCGGTGCCGAAGCCGAGGTCGGCGTAGTCCTTGGCGAGGATGTGGGGAATGCCGTACTCGGTGTAGCGGATGGTGGCCGACAGACCGCCGCCCGAAGGGTGGTGGTCCCGGCCGCGGTCCTGGGCCGAGGCCACCGGCGACAGTGAGGCCGACGCGGTGAGCAGGGCTATCGAGGCGAGGGCGAGCCGTCTGGCGCGGCCCGCGCGGGTACGGAGAGCCAATGTTCCTCCCGACTGCGTTGCTGACAGGGGTGGTTGCTCATGGCACACGTGGTGCCGCAGGCAACTCATTCAGCCGTGACACACCCCTGTCAACAGGGCGGCCCGCGCGGGCGGTACGCATGCGCGGCCCGCACGGGAGGAGGCCGTCCCGTGGCCCGCGCGGGCGTTGCCCAACAACCGTGGCGCGGGCGGGAGTTCAGGACCCGCTGGCGCTGCCCCACAGACCCGCGATCCGCTTTCAGCCCCCCGTGCCGCCCCCGCGCAGATCCACGATCCGCTTGAACTTGCCCACCGAGCGCTCGATCGTCTCCGGATCGACCACCTCCACCCCCACCGAGACGCCGATGCCGTCCTTGACCGCCGCCGCGATCGCCCGCGCCGCCGCCTCGCGCTGCTCGGACCCGGCGCCGGTGCGCGCCTCCACCCGGACCGTCAGCGCGTCCAGCCTGCCCTCCTTGGTGAGGCGGAGCTGGAAGTGCGGTGCGACGCCGGGCGTGCGCAGCACGATCTCCTCGATCTGGGTGGGGAAGAGATTGACCCCGCGCAGGATCACCAGGTCGTCGCTGCGGCCGGTGACCTTCTCCATCCGGCGGAAGACCCGCGCGGTGCCCGGCAGCAGCCGGGTCAGATCGCGGGTGCGGTAGCGGACGACCGGCATGGCCTCCTTGGTCAGCGAGGTGAAGACGAGCTCGCCGCGCTCGCCCTCGGGCAGCACCTCACCGGTGAGCGGGTCGACGATCTCCGGGTAGAAGTGGTCCTCCCAGATGTGCAGGCCGTCCTTGGTCTCCACGCACTCCTGGGCCACCCCGGGGCCCATCACCTCCGACAGCCCGTAGATGTCCACCGCGTCGATGGCGAAGCGCTCCTCGATCTCGCGGCGCATCTCCTCCGTCCACGGCTCGGCGCCGAACACCCCGACCCGCAGCGAGGTCGTCCGGGGGTCGATGCCCTGCCGCTCGAACTCGTCGAGCAGGGTCAGCATGTACGACGGGGTCACCATGATGATGTCGGGGCGGAAGTCCTGGATCAGCTGGACCTGACGGGCCGTCATGCCGCCGGAGGCGGGGATCACCGTGCAGCCGAGTCGCTCCGCCCCGTAGTGCGCGCCCAGTCCGCCGGTGAACAGCCCGTATCCGTACGCCACATGGACCTTGTCGCCCGGTCTGCCGCCCGCCGCGCGGATCGAGCGCGCCACCACGTCCGCCCAGGTGTCCAGGTCGCGCTCGGTGTATCCCACCACGGTCGGGCGGCCGGTGGTGCCGCTGGAGGCGTGGACGCGGCGGACCGCGGACTGGGGGACGGCGAACATCCCGAACGGGTAGTGGTCGCGCAGATCCGCCTTGGTGGTGAACGGGAAGCGGGCGAGGTCCGCGAGCGAGCGGCAGTCCTGCGGCCGTATCCCCGCCTTGTCGAACGCCTCGCGGTAGAACCCCACGTTCTCGTACGCGTGGCGCAGCGAGCCCCGCAGGCGGTCCAGCTGGAGCGCCGCCAGCTCCGCACGGTCCAGCCGCTCCGCCGCGTCCAGCAAGGGCTCCATGGGCCGCTCCCGTCCTCACTCCGTCCGGCCTCCGACAGGCGAAATCGGACGACCGATCATTCGGTAGATCCGCCTGGGATCAGTAATCCAGCCATCCGGCCACACCGTCAAGGGCTGTGGACAACGCGTTGCCCGCCCCGGGCGGAGCCGCGGAGGTGCGGGTGCGGAGGTGCGGGAGCGGAGGTCACCCGGCGGGGGAGTCGCCCGCCGCCGCGACCGCCCGCGCCCAGCGGTAGTCCGCCTTGCCGCTGGGCGAGCGCTGGATGCCGGCGGCGATCACCAGGCGGCGCGGCACCTTGTAACCGGCCAGGCTGGTGCGGCAGTGGGCCTGGAGGTCGGCCAGGGAGAGCGGCCCGGCGCCCTCCCGCAGCTGCACCACCGCCGCCACCTGGGCGCCCCAGGTGGTGTCCGGCACGCCCGCCACCAGCGCGTCGTACACGTCCGGATGGGACTTCAGCGCCTGCTCGACCTCCTCCGGATACACCTTCTCGCCGCCGGTGTTGATGCACTGCGACCCCCGGCCCAGGACGGTGACGATGCCGTCGTCGTCGACGGTGGCCATGTCCCCGAGCAGCACCCAGCGCTCCTCGCCCCGCTGGAAGAACGTCTCGGCGGTCTTCGCGGGATCGTTGTAGTAGCCGAGCGGCACATGGCCGCGCTGGGCGATCCGGCCGGGCTCGCCCGGCTTCACCGGCTCGTGGGTGGCCGGGTCGACCACCGCCGTACGGGAGTTGACGCGCAGTCGGAAGCCGTTGGCCGGGCCGGAGTCGTCGGTGGCGGTGCCGTTGAAGCCGGACTCGGACGAGCCGAAGTTGTTGAGCAGCAGCGCGTTCGGCACCAGCGCGCTGAACTGGGCCCGGACCGTCTCCGACATGATCGCGCCGGACGAGGAGACGCTGAACAGGGAGGAGCAGTCGGTGCCCCTCAGCGGGCCGTTGAGCGCGTCGATGAGCGGGCGCAGCATCGCGTCCCCCACCAGCGACATGCTGGTGACCCGCTCCTTCTCCACCGTGCGCAGGACCTCCTCGGGGACGAACTTGCGGTGGATGACGATGCGCTGGCCGAAGTTGAAGCCGATGAACGCGGTGAGCGTGGAAGTGCCGTGCATCAAGGGGGGCGTGGGGAAGAACGTGATGCCCGAGCCGCCCGCCGCGACCCGCTCGGCCAGCTCCTGCGGCCGGGACACCGGCTCGCCGGTCGGCGCACCGCCGCCCAGGCCCGAGAAGAACAGGTCCTCCTGGCGCCACATCACGCCCTTGGGCATCCCGGTGGTGCCGCCGGTGTAGATGATGAAGAGGTCGTCGGGGGAGCGGGGGCCGAAGCCGCGCGCGCCGGAGGAGGCCGCCTCGGCCTCGGCGAACGGCACGGCGTCGAGCTCCGGCGCGTCCTCGGGCGGGGCGCCGACCCGGACGAGGTGGCGCAGCTTCCCGGTGTGCGGCAGGGCCCCGGCCACCCGCCCGGTGAACTCCGCGTCGAAGACCAGCGCCGCGAGGTCGGCGTCCCGGTAGAGGTAGACCAGTTCGTCTTCCACATAGCGGTAGTTGACGTTGACCGGGACGATCCGGGCCTTGAGGCACCCGAGCACGGTCTGGAGGTACTCCACGCCGTTGTACAGGTGCAGCCCGAGGTGCTCGCCGGGGCGGACGCCGCTGTCGAGGAGGTGGTGGGCGATCCGGTTGGCGGCCGAGTCCAGCTGCCGGTAGGTGAGCCGCCGCTCGGCGCCCGTACCGGGGTGGTCGAGATGGACGAGTGCCTCGCGGTCGGGGACCACGTCGACGACCGACTCGAACAGGTCGGCAAGGTTGTACTCCACCGCTCCTCCTGACCCAGGCGCCATCGATGTGGCCGTCATCAGAGCAGAGCGGGCCGCAAGTGGGAAGGGCGCCGGTTCAATGAATCTGACTGACTGTCAGAAAACTCTTGTACTGGGCCCCCGGCTCCTGCAACCTGTTCCAGTCCGGCGACGGAAAGGCAGGCCCCATGGGCGGCACCGAACACCTCGACCTCCGGCGCGAAGGCGCCACACTCGTCCTCACCCTGAACCGGCCGCAGGCCAGGAACGCGCTCTCGCTGTCCATGCTGGTCGGCCTCCACGACGGCTGGCTGGAGGCGGACGCCGACGACACCGTCCGCTCGATCGTCCTGACCGGCGCGGGCGGCGCGTTCTGCGCGGGCATGGACCTCAAGGCCCTGGCGGGCGGCGGCATGGCGGGCGAGGAGCACCGGGACCGGCTCAAGGCCGACCCGGACCTGCACTGGAAGGCGATGCTCCGCCACCACCGCCCCCGCAAACCCGTGATCGCGGCCGTCGAGGGCGTCTGTGTGGCGGGCGGCACCGAGATCCTCCAGGGGACCGATATCCGCGTCGCGGGCGAGAGCGCCACCTTCGGCCTCTTCGAGGTGCGGCGCGGACTCTTCCCCATCGGCGGCTCCACCGTCCGCCTCCAGCGCCAGATCCCGCGCACCCACGCCCTGGAGATGCTGCTCACCGGACGGCCCTACACCGCCGCCGAGGCGCACTCCATCGGGCTGATCGGGCACGTCGTGCCCGACGGCACCGCCCTGGAGCGGGCCCTGGCGGT
Source organism: Streptomyces sp. cg36 (assembly GCF_041080675.1). NCBI lineage: Bacteria > Bacillati > Actinomycetota > Actinomycetes > Kitasatosporales > Streptomycetaceae > Streptomyces > Streptomyces cyclosori. The sequence continues at coordinate 7,123,211 of NZ_CP163520.1, forward strand.
CGCCGAGCAGATCAACGCCTGCGGCCCGCTCGCCGTCGAGGCGGTCAAGGCGTCGGTGTACGAGACGGCGGAGCTGACCGAGACCGACGGCCTCGCCGCCGAACTCGCGCGCGGCTGGCCGGTGTTCGACACCGCCGACGCCAAGGAAGGCGCCCGCGCCTTCGCCGAGAAGCGCCCGCCCGTCTACCGGCGCGCCTGACAAGGAGCCCCGATGCCCGAGATCCTCAGCGCCCCCCTGGTGGTCGAATTCCCCTTCACCCGCTCCCTCGGCCCCGTGCAGAGCGCCTTCCTGACCGGCCTGCGCGAACGGACCGTCCTGGGAGTGCGGACCACCGACGGCCGGACCCTGGTGCCGCCCGTCGAATACGACCCGGTCACCGCCGACGAACTGCGCGACCTCGTCCAAGTCGACCCGACCGGCACCGTCACCACCTGGGCCTGGAACCCCTCGCCCCGCCGGGGCCAGCCCCTCGACCGCCCCTTCGCCTGGGTCCTGGTGCGGCTCGACGGCGCCGACACCGCCCTGCTGCACGCCCTGGACGCACCGGACCCGGAGGCCGTGCGCACCGGGATGCGGGTCCGGGTGCGCTGGGCCGCCGAACGGACCGGCGCCATCACCGACATCGCCTGCTTCGAGCCGTACGAGGGCGGGCCCGGCGAGCGGACCGGCGCCCCGCACGGGGGCGTGTTCACCGATCCGGTCACCTCGATCCTCGCCCCGGCCCGCCTCGACTACACCTACGGCCCCGGCCGCGCCCAGACCCGCTACCTCGAAGCCCTGGCCGAGCGCAGGACCGTCGGCGAGCGCTGCCCCTCGTGCCGCAAGGTCTACGTCCCGCCGCGCGGCGCCTGCCCCACCTGCGGGGTCGCCACCGACGAACGGGTGGAGGTGGGCCCGGCCGGCACGGTCACCACCTTCTGCATCGTCAACATCAAGGCCAAGAACCTGGACATCGAAGTGCCCTACGTCTACGCGCACATCGCCCTGGACGGCGCCGACCTGGCCCTGCACGGCCGGATCGGCGGCATCCCGTACGACCAGGTGCGGATGGGTCTGCGGGTCGAACCGGTGTGGAGCGAGGACGGCCGCCACCCCGACCACTACCGGCCCACGGGCGAGCCCGACGCCGACTACGACACGTACAAGGAGCTGATCTGATGGATCCGGCCAGGGACGTCGCCGTCGTCGCCTTCGCGCAGACCGACCACCGGCGCCGCACGGACGAACTCTCCGAGGTCGAACTGCTGATGCCGGTCCTGCACGAGGTCCTGGACCGGACCGGGCTGCGGACCGGTGACATCGGCTTCACCTGCTCGGGCTCCTCGGACTATCTCGCCGGCCGCGCCTTCTCGTTCACCATGGCGCTCGACGGGGTGGGCGCCTGGCCGCCGATCGCCGAGTCGCACGTGGAGACGGACGGCGCCTGGGCGCTCTACGAGGCGTGGGTGAAGCTGCTCACCGGCGAGGCGGACACCGCGCTCGTCTACTCCTACGGCAAGTCCTCGCCCGGCGACCTGCGTTCCGTACTGACCCGGCAGCTCGACCCGTACTACGTGGCGCCCCTGTGGCCCGACTCGGTGGCGCTGGCCGCCCTCCAGGCGCGGGCGCTGATCGACGCGGGCGACACCGACGAGCCGGAGCTGGCGCGCATCGCGGCCCGCAGCCGCGAGTCCGCCCGCGCCAACCCGCACGCCCAGCTGCCCGGCGCCCGGGACCCGGGCGAGTACGTGGTGGGCCCGCTGCGCACCGGCGACTGCCCGCCGGTCGGGGACGGGGCCGCCGCCGTCGTCCTGGCCGCCGGGGACACGGCCCGGCGGCTGTGCGCGCGGCCCGCCTGGATCCGGGGCATCGACCACCGCGTGGAGCCGCACGGCCTGGGCGTGCGCGACCTCACCGACTCGCCCTCCACCCGGCTCGCGGCCGAGCGGGCGGGAGCCTTCGAACGCCCCGTGGACACGGCCGAGTTGCACGCGCCCTTCAGCTCGCAGGAGGTCGTCCTGCGCAAGGCCCTGAAGCTCGGGGAGGCGGTGCGCGTCAACCCGTCCGGGGGCGCGCTGGCCGCCAACCCCATGATGGCCGCCGGGCTGATCCGCATCGGCGAGGCGGCTGCCCGCATCCACCGGGGCGAGTCCGACCGGGCGCTGGCCCACGCCACCTCCGGGCCGTGCCTCCAGCAGAACCTCGTCGCCGTCCTGGAGGGGGAGCCGTCATGAGCGCGGCCGTCAACAAGGAGCCGGTGGCCGTCGTCGGCGTCGGCCAGACCAAGCACGTGGCCGCCCGCCACGACGTCTCCATCGCGGGGCTGGTCCGCGAGGCCGCCCAACGCGCGCTGGCGGACGCCGAGTTGGGCTGGGCCGACATCGACGCGGTGGTCATCGGCAAGGCGCCCGACTTCTTCGAGGGCGTGATGATGCCGGAGCTCTATCTGGCGGACGCGCTCGGCGCGGTCGGCAAACCGCTGCTGCGGGTGCACACGGCGGGCTCGGTCGGCGGCTCCACCGCACTGGTCGCGGCGAACCTGGTGGCCGCCCGGGTCCACCGCACCGTACTGACGCTGGCCTTCGAGAAGCAGTCCGAGTCCAACGCCATGTGGGGCCTGTCCCTGCCGATCCCCTTCCAGCAGCCGCTGCTCGCGGGCGCCGGAGGGTTCTTCGCGCCGCACGTGCGCGCGTACATCCGGCGCACCGGGGCGCCCGCCGGGGTCGGCTCGCTGGTCGCCTACAAGGACCGGCGCAACGCGCTGAAGAACCCGTACGCGCATCTGCACGAGAAGGACATCACCCTGGAGAAGGTGCGGTCCTCGCCGATGCTCTGGGACCCCATCCGCTACTCGGAGACCTGCCCGTCCTCGGACGGGGCGTGCGCGATGGTCCTCACCGACCGTACGGGCGCGGCCCGTTCCCCGCATCCGCCCGCCTGGGTGCGGGGCGGGGCGATGCGCAGCGAGCCCACCCTCTTCGCCGGCAAGGACTTCGTCTCGCCCCGGGCCGGGAAGGACTGCGCCGCCGACGTCTACCGCCAGGCCGGCATCACCGACCCGCGCCGCGAGATCGACGCGGTGGAGATGTACGTGCCGTTCTCCTGGTACGAGCCGATGTGGCTGGAGAACCTGGGGTTCGCGGCCGAGGGCGAGGGCTGGAAGCTCACCGAGTCGGGGGTCACCGAGCTGGACGGCGATCTCCCGGTGAACCCCTCGGGCGGGGTCCTGTCCACCAACCCCATCGGCGCCTCCGGCATGATCCGCTTCGCCGAGGCCGCGCTGCAGGTGCGGGGCCGGGCCGGTGAGCACCAGGTCGACGGGGCGCGCACGGCACTGGGGCACGCCTACGGCGGCGGGGCGCAGTTCTTCGCGATGTGGCTGGTCGGCGCCCGGCCGCCGAGCCGGTAGCCGGGGCGGGGCCCCGGTTCCCCGTACCCGGGTGGGTGGGGCCGCGGGCGGGCCGGGGTACTCCTTCCGTGGCCTGTCCGGGACCGGACGCGATCGCTAGTCTGGCCCCGGACGACAGGGAAACGGGAGGAGCAGGGACGTGAGCGAGAGCACCACCCAGCAGACCCTCGTGGGTTGGGACAAGCCGGAGCTCGATCTCAGCAACGCGGACTGGAGGTCGAGCAGCCAGGGGACGGGAGACGTGCAGATCGCGTTCGTGGAGGGGTTCATCGCCATGCGCAACGGCGGACGCCCCGGAAGTCCGTCGCTGATCTTCAACCCGGCCGAGTGGCGCGCCTTCGTGCTCAACGCGCGCGACGGCGAGTTCGACCTCACCTGAGCCCGGCGTCCCGCACCCCGGCGGTACGGCCGCCGGGGGCGGGGCCGTGCCGCGTACCGGACGGCGGCGCTGCGGGCCGGAGCTGCCCCCGGTCGGAGCGGTACGGGACCGGGCGGGCCGAGCCGCGGCTAACGCCTACCGGCGTGGTTACCATTAGCGCATGGCCGACCACCGCCTCGTACTCGACCTCGCGCTCACCCTCCGCCACGACGGCCGGGGCGGAGTCGCCGACGACCTCGGCTCGCCCGAGGCGCTCACGGCATGGGTGCGCGAGCGTACGGACCTGCCCCCGGCCGTGGCCGGCTTCACCGCCGACGCCGCCGCGCTGCGCACCGTCCGCGAGCTGCGCGCGGCCGTGCGCGCCCTGTTCGCGCGCGCCGTGCGCCCGGACCCGCCGAGCCCGGCCGACGCCCAGCGGCTGCTCCCGTTCGCCGACGCGCTGGCCCAGGTCAACTCGGCGGCGGCGGCCGTCCCCTGCGTACCGGGCCTGGAGTGGTCCGAGGGCGACCAGCCGCGAGCGGTCGACCGGGCGGAGTCGGCCGATGCCGTCACGGCCCTGTGCGCCGCCCTCGCCCGCGCCGCCGTCGCCTTCCTCGCCGGGCCCGACCGCGCCCGGCTGCGGGCCTGCCACGCACCCCGCTGCGTGCGCTACTTCCTCAAGGAGCACCCGCGCCAGGAGTGGTGCGGGCCCTCCTGCGGCAACCGCGCCCGGGTCGCCCGCCACCAGCGGCGCCACCGCGCCCCCGCCTGAGCCACCCCCGCCCGGCGCCGGGGCGCGCGGGCAGGGGTTCACCGACGGGCCCCCGGGGCGGGCGCTCAGGCTTCCAGGGCCCGGGGCTCGTCGAAGAGGTGCGCCCAGGGCCGCTGCCCGCGCGTCACCGCCTGCACCCCGGTCTCGTTGTACCGCGCCGTCGTGCGCGACCACGCCAGGTTGCCGCTCATCAGTGCCCGCATCCCCGCCACGTAGTCGTCGACCCGGGCGCGCAGCTGGTCCGAGACGCCCGCGCCCGCGAGCGCGTCGGAGAGCTCGGCCGCCAGCGCCTGGAAGCGCTCCACCCGGGAGTTGGCCATCCGGGCCACCTCCCGGGCCGCCCGGGCCACCGACATCCCGGACCCCTTGTGCAGGATGATCACGCTGTTGTTGACGTCCCCGGCGGCCAGCTCCTTGTCGGCCGAGACGATGTCGTTCACGAAGATCACCACATCGGCGGTGATCCAGCGCATTTCGGCCAACGGGCTGCCGCTGTGCAACTCGTGGGGCAGTGTGTACCGCCCGCACCGCTCGACCAGGTCGAGACAGGGCTGTACGCCTATGGAGTCGCGGCGCCCGCGCAGGAACCCGGGCAGCGAGGGCAGACCGGTGCGGGTGCGGTTCACCGCCTCCCAGTGATAGGCCGTCAGATAGTCCCGCCAGTGGTCGCGGAAGCGCTCGCGCCAGAGCATCGGGGTGCCCTCGCCGAGCCGCTGCCACAGCTCGGCGAGGGTGCCCGCCAGATGGTTGGTGGGGTCGCCGGGGGCCGGACCCCGGTCGCTCATGGTGCGGAGCATGATGTCGATCTGCCGGGCCACCGCGTCGGGCTGCCGGCCGATCGGACCGTCGAACTGGTCGTCGAAGACGAAGAACCAGGCGTTGAGGTCGGTGGCGAGGGCCAGGTCGGCGTCGCTGGCGTCCGGATAGAAGTACGCCATCAGCCGTTCGAGGCCCATCGCGTCGTACTCCTCCGTCGCGCGCTTGCCCGCCAGCATCCCGAACCGGTGAAGCCAGTCCAGCGTGTGCTGACGCGCCAGATCGTGGCGCGGATGGCAGCGGGCGGGGAACGGGATGTCGACGAGGCCGGTGCGCGCCTCGGACAGCGGTGTGTCGGCTGGGAACGACATCGCTCCGCCTCCTCTGTGCCGAAGGGTGAGCAGCCATGGGCGGAGCTGCTGTCCGGAGAGCTCATAGTGCGCCGGTGGCCCGAACGGCACAAGCCGCGTGAACGCCGGTACTTCGCGCCCCCTGAAAATCGGGTCAACAACGAGCAGATCCCGGTCAGTTAGTCAAGCCGACTTTGCAAGACGGTCACATCGGTGTCACGGTGCGTGTCCGAAAGCGTAGGCTCGGCCCTACTGTCAAAAGGGGACGGTTGTGGCGGACACGAAAGGCCGGCGGATCATTGGTCCGCATCGGAGGCTGTTCGAGCGGGAGAGCGAACTCTCGCTCCTCGAAGGCATGTTGGACGACCTGTGCGGTACGGGACCGGATCCGGACAGCGCCTCGCGCATCGGCGGACTGCTCGCGATCTCCGGCGCCGCCGGTCTGGGCAAGACCAGTCTGATCGCCGAGCTGCGCAGGATGGCGGCCGGGCGCGAGTGCACCATGCTGTACGCCCGGGGCGGCGAGCAGGAACAGGGCGTGGCCTTCCACGTCGTGCGCCAGCTGGTGCAGCCCGTGCTCGCCGCGGCGGGCGAACCGGAGCACCGCCGGATACTCGGGAGCTGGTACGACATCGTGGCGCCCGCGGTCGGCCTGGTGGCCGAACCGGGCGCCTCCCCGGACCCGCAGGGCGTCCGGGACGGCCTCGACTGGCTGGTGACGCGGGTCGCCGTCGAGCACCCGCCCGTGGTGCTCATCGTCGACGACGCGCACTGGGCGGACGACGAGTCGCTCACCTGGCTGAGCTCCTTCGCCCTGCGCTCGGGCGAGCTGCCGATCCTCATCGTGGTGGCCTACCGGCCCGAGGAACTGCCCGTACAGGCGACGGAGTTCCGCAGGCTCGCCGAGCGGCACGGCTCCCGGCCGCTGAGCCTCACCCCGCTCTCGCCGCACGGCGTCGGCAAACTGGTGCACCACGTGCTCCAGAGCGGCGCCGACGACATGTTCTCGCGCGAGTGCTGGGCGCTCACCGGCGGCAACCCGTTCGAGGCCGTCGAGCTGATGGCCAAGATCCGCGAGCGGAACATCAAACCGCACTACGCCAACGCGGGAGAGCTGCGCGAGCTCGCCTCCTCGGCGCGCGGCAGCGGACTCATCGAACGCATGGAGCGGCTCGGCCCCTCGGCGGTCCGGCTCGCCTGGGCCGTCGCCGTCCTCGGCACGGCCGTCGAGCCGCACATGGCGAGCAGCGTCGCCGGACTCGGCGTCGAGGAGGCGGTGGACGCCGTGCAGAAGCTGCGCGACGCCCGTATCCTCGCGGCCCGCTCCGACGACGACCCGGACCGGCTCGACTTCTTCCACCCGCTGGTCGGCACCTCCGTCTACCGCGCCATCCCGCCCGCGATGCGGGTGGCGATGCACGGCCAGGCCGCCGTGTCGGTCACCGAGGCGGGCCTGGGCCCCACGGTCGCCGCCCGGCACCTGCTGGAGATGCATCCCGACAACGACCGCTGGGCCGTCCGCCAGCTGCGGGCCGCCGCCCGTGAGTGCATGCGCGCCGGCGCGCCCGAGGCGGCCCGCCGCTGTCTGGCCCGCGCGCTGCGGGAACCGCCCGCCCTGGAGGACCGGGCCGAGGTGCTCTTCGAACTCGGCTGCTCGGCGCTGCTCAGCGAGCCCGCCACCACGGTCAACCACTTGCAGGCCGCGCTGGAGGAGCCGGAGCTCGCGCCCGCCCTGCGCGAGTCCATCACCTACCGGCTCGCCCAGGCGCTGGCGCACGCCGACCGGATGAAGGACGCCGCCGACACCGTCGCCGCCGAGGCCCGCAACTCCTCGAACCCCCGGACCCGGCTGCGGATGCAGGCGGAGACGTTCATGTGGAACGCGTTCCGCGCCGACGAGGAGGACTCGGCCGCCCGCTCCCGGCGCCTGGCCCGCCTCGCCGACCACCTCACCACCCGGGGCATGGCCGAGCGCTACATCCTGGGGCTGCGCGCCTGGGACGCCATGGTCCGCGGCGAGCCCGCCGCCACGGCGGTGAGCTACGCGGAGGAGGCGCTCGGCGAAGGACTGTCCTGGACCGACGACGACTGGGGCTTCGAGGTCCCGGTCCTGGTCGCGCTCACCTTCATGTACTGCGACCAGCCCGGCCGCGCCGACGAGCTCTTCAGCAAGGGCATCGCGGAGTGCGAGAGCCGGGGCTGGCGCGGCGCCCACCTCTCGTTCGGGCTCACCCTGCTCGGCTACATCCGGTTCCGCCGGGGCCGTCTCGCCGAGGCCGAGGACCTGGTCCACGGCGGGCTGCGGATCGCCGACCGGGTGGGCCAGCGCATCCCCGCCCAGTGGTTCGCGCTCGGCATCCTGATCGAGATCCTGCTGGCCCGGGGCCGCGTCGACGAGGCGCAGGACCTCTCCGACCGGTACAACTACGGCCAGGTCGTCCCCAACGCCGTGGTCTACCCCGACTCCGAGACGGTCTACAGCGGACTGCTGCTCGCCCGGGGCCTGCGCGGCGACGCCGAGGCACGGCTGCGCGCGGTCGGCCGCCGCCTCGACCGGCGGGGCATGCGCAACCCGGCGTGGTGCCCCTGGCGCCCGCTGCTCGCCGAGGCGCTGGCCCAGTCGGACCCCGCCGAGGCCGTCAAGGTGGCCGACGAGGGCGTGGAGCTGGCCCGCAGGTTCGGCACGGCCGGCGCCATCGGCCGGGCCCTGCACGCCGCGGCGAGGGTCACCACCGGCGCCCACAGCCTCAAGCTGCTCGCGGAGGCCGTGCAGTATCTGGAGCGCTCGCCCTCGGCGTACGAGCTGGCCTGCGCCCTGGTCGACCACGGCACGGCGCTCAGCCGCGCCGGGCTGCCCCAGGACGCCTGCGAGCTGCTCGTGCGGGGCATGGAGAGCGCCGTGGTGTGCGGCGCCGACGCGCTCGCCGCCCGGGCCAGGGACGAGCTGGCCGCGTCCGGGCTGCGCCCGCTGCGGCTGCGCGCGGTGGGCACGGACTCGCTGACCGCCCAGGAGAAGACGGTGGCGGACCGGGCGGCCCGGGGCTGGGACAACGCCCGGATCGCCGAGGAGCTCGGCGTGCGCGAGCGGAACGTGGAACTGCTGCTCTCCGGCGTCTTCCGCAAGATCGGCACGGATCTGGCGGGCCTGCCGGAGCTGCTGCGGCACGCCGAGAACCGGCCGTTCCCGGGCCCGACGCCCCGCTGAGCCGACAGACGTGGGCCGGGGCCCGTCGAGGTGCCCCGGCCACGTACCATGGGCGGCATGTCGTTCCTCCGCCGCCGCAGCTCCGCCACTCCCGCGGGCCCGGACTTCGATGTCCTGGCCATGGACCCGGGCGACTGGCCCGGAAACCTCGGTGCCGGGCTGCTGCCCGCCCCCGACGGAAGCTGCCAGGGCGTCTTCCTGCGCTACGACCTCTTCGGCGGTCGCGGCCCCGCCATGGTCATCGGCAACCTGCCGGAGGGCTCCCCGGCCCGCGAGCTCGTCGACGGCCAGATCCCCTTCGAGGTCGCCCAGCTCCTGGTGGCCCTGGAGAACGACGAGCCGGTCGAGGTCACCGGCTCCGAGGACATCCCCGTGATGCAGGGCGACAACCTGCTCATCGTGCGGCGCCTCAAGCTCTCGGAGAGCCGGATCTCCTGCGTCCAGTTCGACCGCAGCGACAAGGTGCTCGTCACCATCGCCAGCTGGGACCGGCCGATCACGGACGACCTGTACGCGCTCCTGAAGCCGCTGCCCGCGGAGCTCTTCCAGCAGGGCTGACCCGCCACCGGCGGCTCCGCGGCCCGCCACCACCAGGTCGGCGGTCCGCCACAGGTCTGAGCCACTGACACAACCCGCCCTTCCCGCGGCGCTCTTGACGCGCCCTCACCCGGGGTCACACAGTGTGCGCGCATCGCACCGAGTGAACTCCCGGCAGGAAGGGCTGTCATGACACCCCATCACAGGTCCAGGCTCGCACTCGCGCTGACCGCCACCGGGGCCTGCGGCCTCGCCCTGCTCGCCCCGGCGGCACCGGCCGGCGCCCAGGAGCGCGCCACCGAGTGCCCGCGCGTACTGAAGTGCGACTGGATCCCCGCCGCGTACCAGCAGAACGGCGATCCGGCCAACAAACAGGCGTACGGGAACTACGACATCGCCGACCGGCCGTCCACCACCAAGATCAAGTACATCGTCCTGCACGACACCGAAGAGGACTACGACGGCACCATCCGCATCTTCCAGGACCCCAAGAGAGCCGTCTCCGCCCACTACGTCGTGCGCTCCTCGGACGGCCATGTGGCGCAGATGGTGAAGACCAAGGACATCGCCTGGCAGGCCGGGAACTGGTACGTCAACACCCAGTCCATCGGCATCGAACAGGAGGGCGTCGCCGTCGAGGGCGCCAAGTGGTACACCCCGCAGATGTACCGCTCCACGGCCGCCCTGGTGCGCTACCTCGCCGCCAAGTACGACATCCCGCTGGACCGCCAGCACATCATCGGCCACGAGAACGTGCCGCCCACCACGGCCGCCGGAACCAAGAACATGCACTGGGACCCGGGCCCGTACTGGGACTGGAACCGCTTCATGGCCGTGCTCGGCGCCCCCACCCGCCCCACCGCCCGCCCCGGCAGTCAACTGGTCACCCTCAGCCCGGTGTTCGCCGAGAACCAGCAGGTGTTCCGGGACTGCGAGAAGAACACCGATCTGCCCCGCCAGGGCAGCAGCGCCGTCCCCCTGTACACCGCGCCCGCCACCACCGCCCCGCTGTTCTCCGACCCCGGGCTGCACGCCCCCGGCGAGCCCGGCACCAACTGCGCGGCCGACTGGGGCAGCAAGATCAGCGCCACCCAGCAGGCCGTGGTGGCCGAGCGCGTGCCCGGCTGGACGGCGATCTGGTGGTACGGGCAGAAGGCGTGGTTCCAGACCCCGGCCCACACCCGCACCACCACCCCCACCGCGGGCACGGTCGTACGCCCCCGGGCGGGCCTGAGCGAGGTGCCGGTCTACGGCGTCGCCTACCCCGACAAGGCCGACTACCCGGCGGACTTCACCGGAGGGCGCATCGGCGCCCCGCTGCCGTACACCATCAAGGCGGGCCAGTCCTACCCCGGCGGCGGTGCGGCGCCCACCGGGTACTACTACGCGCCGACGATCGACTCGTCCCTCCCGTACGACCACACCTACTTCGCCGGCTCGGCCGCATACGTGACGGTGCAGATCGGGCATCGGATCGGCGTGGTGCGGGCCGCCGACGTGGACGTCGTACGGGTGCGCTGAGCGCGGCGCGCACACGGCAGCGCGCTGCGCGTCCGGTGTGTCGGCACCGGATGCGCAGCGCGCTCCTTTCCTTCGGGGCCCGTCCGGCAGAGCAGGTGGCCGGACGGACCCCTCACACGGCGGTCACCGGGTCCCGACCGCCGCACGCACGGCCCGACGCGCCAGGGCGCAGTCGTCGTGCAGCCTGCGCAGCAGCAGCCGCTGCTGCTCTCCGGCCGACGGCACACCCGGCTGCTGCACGTGTCCGGCGCCCGAGGGCCCCGACTCGCGCATGGTGCGCTGCACGGCGGTCTCGTACGTCCGGATCTCCCGCGTCAGTACGAGCATCAGGTTCACCAGGAAGGCGTCCCGGGCGGCCGGGCCGCTCGCCTGCGCGGCCTGGCTGATCTGCCGCCGGGCCACCGGCGCGTCCCCGAGCACCGCCCACAGCGTCGCCAGGTCGTACCCCGGCAGGTACCAGCCGGCGTGCTCCCAGTCGACGAGCACCGGACCCGCGGGCGACAGCAGGATGTTGGTGAGCAGGGCCTCGCCGTGCGAGAACTGCCACTGGACCGGGCGGCCCGCGTGGGCCAGGCCGTGCAGCAGCTTCTGGAGGTCGCTCAGATCCCGGTCGGTGAAGAGGCCGAGCTCGTGGTAGCGGGCGATGCGCTGGGCGTACTCCAGCGGCCGGGTGAACATCTCGGCGGGCGGACGCCAGGCGTTCACCCGGGCGACGGCCCCGAGGGCGGCCCGGACGTCGGCACGGGGCGGAGCCTCGACCGGGTGCCGGGCCAGGGCCGCCGCACGGCCCGGCATCCGCTCGATCACCAGGGTGCAGTTGTCGGGGTCCGCGGCGATCAGCCGCGGCACCCGCACCGGTGGGCGGTGCCGGACGAACGCCCGGTATGCCGCTATTTCGTGCCTGAACCGTTCGGCCCAGGCGGGTGAGTGGTCCAGGAGGCACTTGGCCACCGCCGTGGCGCGCCCGGTGGATCCGACGAGGAGGACGGACCGGCTGCTGCGCCGGAGCACCTGCACGGGGTTGAACTCCGGACAGATGCGGTGCACCGAGGCGATCGCCATCCGCAGCTGCGCACCCTGGGGGCCGGACAGGTCGATCCTCCCACTGAGCGGCTGGCCGCCCGTCCCGGGCCGGCGGGCACCCCGTCCGGTGCCCAGCGCGGCCGGGCCGGCGTGGGAGGGGTCGAGGTACGGTCCGCCGCCCGCCACCAGGTGCCGGTGCGGTCGGGGCGGGGCTGACACGGAGGACGATGCTGTGTACATGGGCGAAACAGATCCCTTCGTGCGCCGACGATTCGCGTGCCAGCCCGGCCCGGTGGCCGTGACTCCACCCTGGGGAATGGGGTCCGCCTGCCGGGGCGGGGTGGCGCCTTCTTACCTGACACCCGGGCGTGGGTGGCACACCATCTGGCGCACCCTGGCGAACCATGGCGAATAGTCCCACCACGTCTGACAGGGGGTTACTGTCAACTCAGCCGAGAACCTGGGGGCTTGAAGTGAACGGACAACCCAACACCCGCCTGAACGACCTCTTCGGCCTCGCCGGCTGGTCCAAGGGCGAACTCGCGAGGCTGGTGAACCGGCAGGCGGCGGCGATGGGCCACCCCCAGTTGGCGACGGACACCTCGCGGGTGCGGCGTTGGATCGACATGGGGGAGTCCCCGCGCGATCCGGTGCCGAGGGTGCTGGCGGCGCTGTTCACCGAGCGGCTCGGCCGTGTCGTGACCATCGAGGACCTCGGTTTCGACCGGCAAGGGCGCACCGGAAAGCGGCGGGACGTCGGACCCAAGCAGAACCCCGACGGCCTGCCGTGGGCGCCCGAACGGACGGCGGCGGTCCTCACCGAATTCACGGGAATGGACCTCATGCTCAACCGACGCGGTCTGGTGGGCGCGGGCGCCGCGCTCGCCGCAGGCTCAGCACTCAGCAGCGCCATGCACGACTGGCTGCACACCGACCCCGTACTCGCGGCCGACGCGCCCCGTATCGACGATCCCCTCCACGCCGACCCCGCCGGGTACGACCGCTATGAGGCCGCACCCATCGGATCGCAGGAGATCGCCGCGCTGGAGCGCTCGGTCGAGGTCTTCCGCGCCTGGGACGCGTCCCGGGGCGGCGGCCTCCAGCGCAAGGCGGTGGTGGGCCAGCTCAACGAGGTGGGCGGCATGCTCGCCTACCGTCACCCCGACCATCTCCAGCGGCGCCTGTGGGGCGTCGCGGCCAACCTGGCCGTCCTGGCCGGCTGGATGTCCCACGACATCGGCCTCGAACCGACCGCCCAGAAGTACTTCGTCATCGCCGCGCACGCGGCCCGCGAGGGCGGCGACCGCCCGCGCGCGGGCGAAGCGCTCTCCCGAGCCGCCCGGCAGATGGTCCATCTGGGCCGTCCCGACGACGCGTTGGACCTCATGAAGCTCGCCAAGTCGGGATCCGGCGAGGAGACCCTGCCGCGCACCCGGGCGATGCTGCACACCATCGAGGCATGGGCCCAGGCGTCGATGGGCCAGGGCCAGGCCATGCGGCGCACCCTGGGCGAGGCGGAGGAGCTCTTCGTCTCGGACCGGGGCGACGTCCCCCCGCCCAGCTGGATGCAGATGTTCGACGAGGCGGACCTGCACGGGATGCAGGCCCTGGCGTTCCGCACCCTCGCCGAGCACGACCCGAGCGCGGCCGGCATCGCGGCCGGCCATGCCAAGACCGCGCTCGAACTACGGGTCAACGGACGCCAGCGCTCCAAGATCTTCGACTACATCTCGCTCGCCTCGGCCTGCTTCATCGCCGACGACCCCGAACAGGCGGACCGCTACGCCAGGTTGGCCCTGGTGTCGATGGGGGAGACCTCCTCCCACCGCACCTGGGACCGGCTGCGCGAGATGTACCGGCTGACCGGGCAGTACGCGGGCTACCAGAAGATCCAGGACCTGCGCGAGGAGATCCAGTTGGCGCTGCCGAAGGCGCCGACGCGCCGGGGCCGGAGCATGGACCTCTAGAGGCGGGCCGGAACCACCGGACCCGCCTCACCACCACTGCCCCACCTCATCGGACTGTCCCCACTTCAGCAGGCAGCACCGTCAGCCCAGCCCGTTCGAGCAGACCGTCCCATTCGACCCGTATCACCGACGATCCGCCGTACCGCCGTCAACCCGTCCATTCCGCCGGGGAGTTCACGACCCGATCCGTGCCACCAGCACGCAGGCGTCGTCCTCGCGGTCCGTCTCGCCGAACTCCTCGACCACCGTCCGCAGGCCGTCCTGGGCCGTGTGGACGGAGTCCAGGCGCGCGGCGAGCTCCAGCAGCCTGCGGCACCCCGGTTCGTCCGAGGCGCCCCGGCGGGTCAGCCCGTCGGTGTGCAGGACCAGCAGATCGCCGGGGTTCAGTTGTACCTCCGCCTGGCCGTACCCGGCTCCTGACGTCGCTCCGAGCAGCACCCCGTCCGGCGGCGTCAGGGCGCACCCCGCTCCGCCGCGGAACAGCAGCGGGGCGGGGTGTCCCGCTTGGGCCCAGGACAGGACGCGGGTGGCCGGGTCGTACTGGCAGCAGACCGCGCTGCCGAGCGCCGGCTGCACCGAGTGGTCGAGCAGCTCGTTGAGGTGGCCCATCAGATCGCCCGGCCGCACCCCGGCGACCGCCATGCCGCGCAGTGCGCCGAGCAGCATCGCCATGGCGCCGGTGGCGGTGACCCCGTGCCCCGTCAGATCGCCGACCGTCAGTAAGGACCGGCCGTCGGGCAGCTCCAGTGCGTCGTACCAGTCGCCGCCGATGAGCGCGCTGGTGGCCGACGGCAGATAGTGCGCGGCCACGTCGAGCGCCGCCGGGTCGCCCTGCGGCATGCGCAGGGAGCCGCGCCAGGGCGGCAGCACGGCCTCCTGGAGCTCGACGGCCAGCCGGTGCTCGGTCTGGGCGATGTGGCGCTCGCGCTGGAGCGAGTCGCGCGACTCCCGTACCGCGCGCTGGCTGCGGCGCAGTTCGCTGACGTCGCGCAGCACCGCCCACATGGAGGCGGTGCAGCCGTCGGCGTCGAGCACGGGCTCACCCATCATGTGCAGGGTGCGCACCCGGCCGTCGGTCCGCACGATGCGGAACTCGCCGTCGATGGGCTTCCCGTCGACCAGGCAGTCCGTCACCATGGCGGTCAGGAGGGCCTGGTCGTCGGCGAAGACCACGGAGGGCAGTTCGTCCAGTGACATGGCCCTGCTCTCGGGCGCGCGTCCGAAGATCTGGAAGAGCTCGTCGGACCAGTCCACCACATCCGTCAGCAGGTTCCACTCCGCGCTGCCGACCCGGCTGAGCAGGGACCCGGGCAGCGGGTCGGGCTCATGGACCGGGAGGCTCTCCTCCTCCTGCGGTTCCTGGGGGCCGGGCTCGGGAAGTCCCTCCTTGAGCTGGTCCAAGTGCGTGCCGAGGTCGTCGAGATGATGGACCGCCAGATCGCAGAGCGCCCGCTGCCAGCGGCCCTGTGCGTCGTCCTCCGCGAGCGCGTCCCGCCGTACGGCGTCGAGGCCGCCGCGCAGCCGTCGGGTCTGTGTGATGAGCGCGTCGACCGTTTCCCGCTCCGGCGGTTGCGGGCTGGGACGGTCCGCGAACAGATGGGACGGCATGACGTACTCCGATACAGGCGCGGCACTGCGAGTCGGAAGGATGGACCGGTAACGACTGTTGCACAGGGAGCGATGCCCCGTAAGGGATTTGGCAACACTCGATACGGTGGTGCTTGTGGCATATGCCTGCGGCCGACCTTGGGCGATCAGCGCATGCCCCGCCGAACAGGGAAAGCACGCTTGCGACCGGTCCAAACCACCGCTGCGGCACCGATCACGAGCGGCAGCGACGTCCACGGCAGCGCCCCGGCCCCCGCACCCTCCAGGACCACGCCCCCGACCAGCGATCCCGCCGAGATGCCCACGTTGTACACGGTCGCCTGGAGCGCGGTCGCCACATCGGCGTGCTCCGGACCCGAGACGTCCACCAGGGCCGTCTGGATCAGCGTCGGCGCCCCGCCGAACGCCACTCCCCACAGCGCGACCGCCGCCAGCAGGACGACCGGCGCCCGGCCCGCCGCTCCGAGTGCCGCGAGCACCACCGCGATCAGCGCCAGCGCGGTCAGCAGGGCCGCGCGCGGGTGTCGGTCGGCGAGCAGTCCGGCCAGCCAGATACCGGCGACCGTCGAGGCCCCGAAGACGAACAGCGCCGCGCCCGCCCGCCCGAATCCGCGGTGTGCGGCGAACGGCACCAGGAAGGTGTACATCGCCTGGTGCCCGAGGAGCAGCAGCAGGGTGACGGACAGGACCGGGCGCAGGCCCGGCAGCACGGCGATGCGCCGCAGCGGGAGACGGCCGCTCCCGGGCTCCCCGGGGAAGTCGGGCACGTACCGCAGCGCGCATCCCGTCAGCAGCAGGGCGAGGACGGCGAGCGCGGCGAACGCCGGGCGCCAGCCCACCGCGTCCGCCAGCGCCGTGCCCAGCGGCACCCCGAGCGAGAGCGCGGCCGTGATGCCCGCGAGGACGGTCGCGATGGCCCGTCCCCGGCGCTCCGGCGGGACCAGCCGGGCCCCGTACCCGGCGAGCATCGCCCACAGCGTGCCGCCCATCGCCCCGGCCAGCAGCCGGGCCGCGCAGGTCAGGACGTACGAGGACGAGAGGGCGGTGACCGCGTCGGCGAGCGCCAGGCCGGTGAGCGCGCCGACCAGGACCCCGCGCCGGGGCAGTCCGCGCAGCAGGGCGGTGAGCGGTATCGCCGACAGGAAGGAGGCACCGGCGTACAGGGTGACCAGGAAGCCGATCCGGCCCTCGGAGACGCCGAGTCCCGTGCCCATGCGCGGCAGCAGTCCGGCGGGCAGCAGTTCGGTCAGGACGGCGGTGAACGCCGTGGCGGAGAGCGTCAGCAGGCCGGGGAGCGGTGGCGCGAGGGGCGGGGGAGTCGTCGGCGCGCGGGTGGCGCGCGCCGCTGGTGCGGTGGACATGCGGCCATCGTGGAACGTTCACACCAGTGTGAGGGCAAGCGCGTTCACCGGGCTCTCCGAGCTGACCTGGGACGGGAGCCGTCCGGGGCCTTTGGCGAGGTTCCGGGCCGTTCATGGCATCCTGTGCTGTCACAGCTCGCCGGGACAGTTCGGCGGACGTCCGGGGGGCTACAGGGGAAGGTCGATGAGGCTCTGCTTTCTGGTGGAGGAGCACTACCGCCACGACGGCATGCCGGTGGAGGTGATCCGCCAACTCGTCGCCTGGGGTCATCGGGTGGACGTACTGCGCCCCGGCGGCTCCCTGCTGCGCATGTCCGAGGCGGTGACGGCGGGCAGCCATGACGCCTGGGTGCTCAAGACGGTGTCCGGCGGCCCGGGCCTGACGCTCCTGGAGGCCGCCGCCGCGGTCGGCCTCACCACGGTCAACGACGCCCGCTCCATACGCGGGGTACGGGACAAGGCGCTGGCGGCGGCGATCGGCCGCAGCCGCGGCCTGGCGATGCCGATGACGTACGCGGCGGCCGTGCCGGAGCTCCTGGCGGAGATACCCGCGGCCGAGTTCCCGCTGGTGGTGAAGCCCGCCGACGGCAGCGCCGGACGCGGGGTGTGCCTGGTGCCCTCGCCCGACCGGCTGGCCGCGATGCTGCCGCAACTGGCGGACCAGGGCATGCTGGTGGCCCAGCCCTATGTGCCCAATTCGGGCGTCGACCTCAAGGTGTACTGCGTCGGCGGCGAGCTCTTCGCCACCGAGCGCTGCTCCCCGCTCCACCCGGACCACGCGGTGCGCGAGCGCCAGGTCGTGCTGCCGCGCGAGGTGGCGGCGCTGGTCGCCCGGGTCGGCGCGGTCTACGGCCTCGATCTGTACGGAGTGGACGTGCTGCTCGGCCCCGACGGGCCGGTGGTGGTCGACGTGAACGACTTCCCGAGCTTCCGTCAGGTCCCGGACGCCACGGCCCGGGTCGCCCGCGCGGTGCTGGAACTGGCCCGGACCGGCCGGGCGGGCGCCCCCGCCTTCCCCGAGGCCCGCATCCCGGAGCAGCCGGGGGCGGCCGTATGAGGATCGCCCTGATCACCCCCGAGCCGGGCCATCCGCTGCTGGCGGCGGCCACCGCGCTGCTCGCCCGTGAGTACCGGGTGGAGACGGTGGACCCGGCGGTGGACACCGTCGTGGCGGACCCTTTGGCCGACGTGTACCTCCTCAAGGCGCGGACGCCGGAGGCCCTGGCGCTCGCCCGGGACCTGGAGCGGCGCGGGGCCGCCGTGCTGAACTCCGCGTCCGCGACCGCCCTGTGCCAGGACCGCACCGCGATGGCCGAGCTGGCCGACGGCGCCGGGCTGCCGTTCGCGCGGACCCGCACGTACACCGCGCTCTCCCAGCTCCTGGCCGACCCGGGCCTGTCCTTCCCCCTGGTGGTGAAGAGCCGCCGCAGCCGCCGCCACGACCTGGTGGCCCGCGTCGACGGCGCCGACCGGCTGCGCGAGCTGGCGCGGGAGTGGGCGGACGAGCCGGTGGTGGTGCAGGACTTCACCGCGAACAGCGGCTGGGACCACAAGCTGTGGGTGATCGGCGGCCGGGTCTTCGCCGCCCTGCGCCGCTCCGAGCTCGCTCCCGGCGGCCGTGGCCCGACCCGCTCGCTCGACCCGGCCGAGCTGCCGCCCGGCTGGGCCGCGTCGGCGCTGCGCGTCGGCGAGGTCTTCGCGCTCGACGTGTACGGGGTGGACCTCATCGACGCGGGCGGTGCGCGCCCGCTGATCGTGGACGTCAACGCCTTCCCGGGGGTGCGGGACCAGGCGGGCGCCCCCGAGGCGCTGGCGGAGCTCGCCCTGCTGGTGGGCGGCGGCGCCCGCGCGGTCTCAGTCGGTCAGGAACGCGCGCACGCCCTGTGAGACGCCGTCGTCGCCGAGCAGGTCGTTGTGTTTCAGACAGCCCGCCGGATGGTTGTCCGCACCGGACAGCGGCACGCTGCTGTCCGGGTTGACGACCTCGTCGCAGTCGGACCACCAGGTCGCGTACCGCACGGCGCCGGGCGTCTCGTCGCCCTCGGCCAGGTGCTTCTGGACGTACGAGCCGGGCGTCATGTCGCGGCACGCCTGGGACCAGAGCGCGCAGGCCCAGGCGGTGGAGGTGCCGTGGTTGGGGCCCGCGAGCGAGACCCAGTGGTCGACGGTGGCGGTGCCGCCGCCGAACTTCACGTACCAGCGGGTCACCAGGCTGCCGAAGGAGTGCGCGACGACGTCCACCTTCGCGGCGCCGGTACGCGCGCGGACCTCGTCCACGTACGCGGCGAACCGGCCGGACAGCACCTCGTTGACCGACTGGCTGGTGTCGTAGCCCCAGGAGAACAGGTCGGCGTCGGTGTACCCGGACGCCTTGAAGTCGTCGCGGAGCGCGCCCCACACCCCGGGGTCGGCGTTGTAGCCGTGCACGAAGACGACCGGGGTGCGGGCGGTGGCCGCCGCGGCCGGACCGGGGACGAGCCCGGGTCCGGCGGCAGCGGCCAGCAGGGTCAGCAACGGCAGGACCGTACGGCGGACGGACGGCACGGCGTCCTCCTCACTCCCTGACGGCCCGGGCGGGCCACGGACGGCGGGTGGGAGCATGGTGGGCCCTGGGGCCGGTGATGAACAGATGCGTGCGGCGCCGGTCCGGGGACTACCGGCGGGCAGCCGCGGCGGCGGGGAGCGGGTTCGCCGCGCAGGCGGTGTCGCCCGCCGGGACGCGGTCGTCGAGGAGATAGCCCGTCACCAGGGCGTCCACACAGGCGTTGCCGTTCTGGAACTGGCCGTGGTCGCCGCCGCCGGTGACCGTCACCAGGCGCGAGGTGGGCAGCGCGCGGTGGGCGCGCAGCGCGCCCTCGTAGTAGGTGGCGGGGTCGTGCTCGGAGTTGAGCATCAGCACCGGCGGCAGGCCCCGGCCGGTGACCTCGATGTGCGGGACGGCGCCGGCGCGCGGCCAGGAGGCGCAGATCGCCGCGAACGTCAGCTCGCGGGCGCCCGCGAGCGGGTGCTCCCGGGTCTCCCGCGCGCTCTGGCGCACCCAGTGGTCGGGGCTGCGGTTCCAGGGGGTGTCGCCGCAGGTCACGGTGAAGAAGTCGGCGAAGAACCGCGCGTCCATGGGGTGCTGGAGCCGCCGCGCCAGGGCCGCGCGGACGGCGGGGTCGGCCCCCTCCGGGCGGGCGAGCACGCCGAGCGCGGTGGCCAAGGGCGCGAACCCCGCGGTGTTGTAGAGGGAGTCGGTGGCGAACACGTCGAGGTTGTCGGGGCCGACCCGGGTGCCGTCGAGGTCCAGCGGGTGGTCGCGCAGGGACCGGCGCAGCCGCTCGTAGCCCGCCGCGGCCTCGGCCGGGGTGCGGCCCTGGTGGTAGACGGCGTCGCGGGCGGCCAGCCACGGCAGGAAGTCCTCGGTGTAGCGGCGCTGGAAGCTGAGCGGCTGCCCCGTCATGAACGCCTCCCAGCTCCCGCTGAAGTCGACGTTGCTGTCCAGCACCATCCGCTGGACGCGGCCGGGGAACTCGGTGGCGTAGTAGGCGCCCAGGAAGGTGGCGTAGGACGGCCCGTAGTAGGAGATCCGCGCCGCGCCGAGCAGCGCGCGGAACAGGTCCATGTCGTGCACGGCCTGGTCGGTGGTGAGGTACGGCAGCAGGTCGCCCGAGGCGCGCCGGCAGTCCCGTACGAAGGAGCGCGCCCGCTCGAAGGTGGCGCGGACCGCCGGGGCCGAGCGGTCGCGCAGATCGGTGGCGAAGAAGGCGTCGACGGTGGGCTGGTCGGAGCAGACCACGCGGGTGCTGGCGCCCACCCCGCGCTGGTCGAAGCCCACGACGTCGTACGCGGCGGCCAGATCGGGCGAGTGCGCGGCGAAGCCGGCGGGCCGGTCGAGGCCGGAGGCGCCGGGGCCGCCCGCCGCCATCATCAGGACGCCCCGGCGCGGCCCGGGGCCGGTCGCGCGGTGGCGGGAGACCTCCACGGTGAGGTCCGGGCCCGCGTCCGGGTGGCGCCAGTCGCGCGGGACGGCCATGGGCGCGCACTCCAGCGCCCCGCCGTCGCAGGGCCGCCAGTCGAGCTTCTGGTGCAGATACCGGCCGGGGACCGGCGCGGTCGCGGCGCCGGGGGCCGGGGCGGCGGTCGCGGGCAGGGCGGAGACCGCGAGGAGGCCCGCGGCGGCGGCCACGGACCAGCGGGTCGAGTTCCTGAACGTGCGCATGTGTGCTCCCCGTCGGGGTGGATCGGTCGTCTCGATCCTCCGGTGGCGCGGGGCGCGGATCGATCCCGCTGGTATCCCGGACCGAGGTGGTGCCAGTACCACCACCGCCGGTGCGGGGCCGCCCTCAGAGCTCGGCGAGCGTGTTCCAGAACGACGACTCGTACGTCTGGAGCAGTCGGCCGTAGCGGCCCGCCAGGGCGGCGTCGGCGGGGGTGCGCACGCCGGAGGCGACGGCCGCGAGCGCCTGGCGCTCCAGGTCCGGGGCGGGGCCCGCGAAGAGGTCGAAGAAGCCGCACGCCTCGTCGGAGAACCCGTACTTGGCGCGCAGCGCCTCGGCCAGGGTGGCGCAATAGCCGCCCCACGCCGCGAAGTTGGCGGTGAGCGCGAGCGCCACCAGGGGCGGCTCGCCGTTCAGAGCCAGCCATGCCACACCGGCCGGATAGGTCTGGCAGCCGGGCAGCGGCTCGTACCGCCCGATGTCGTCGGCGCCCACCCCGCAGGCGTCGAGGTAGGCGCCGAGCCGTTCCTGGGCGAGCCGTTCGCCGTCCGCGAGCGCGCCGAAGAACTCCTCGCACGCCGAGTTGGCCGCGCCCGCCGCGCGGTCGGCGAGGAGGGAGAAGGCGCGCAGGTCGGAGCCGATGGTGTGGTGCTCTTCGAGGCCCAGTGCGGCGAGCGTGGTCAGCGGGGCGGTGCCGGCCGTGATGCGGGGGAGCAGCCGGTTGGCGTCCTCGGCGGGCGCCAGTTCCGCCGTGATGCCCTCGACCAGTTCCCGGGCCTTGCCTGTCATACGGGACCCCACTTCCGTGCTTTGGACGGCGGTCGTGGCCCAGCGTCTCACGGGGGAGCGGGCGGGATGGGGTGATACGGCGGAAATCGGCCTGATCGTCCCGCGCGGGTGATTCGGCCGAAGTCTGCGTAGACTATTTAGCTGCCTTGGGCATGTAGTAGAGATCGGCAAGACGGACTCTTCTCGCTTGCGAGGTTCACCGATGACGGACTCTGTCTCCTTCCCCCAGGACCGCACCTGCCCCTACCACCCGCCCGCCGCCTACGGGCCGCTGGGCTCGGACGGCCCCCTCACCCAGGTCACCCTCTTCGGCGGCCGGACCGCCTGGTTCGTGACCGGCCACGCCGAGGCGCGGGCGCTGCTCGCCGACCCCCGGCTCTCCTCCGACCGGGAGCACCCGGCCTTCCCGACGCCCACCGAACGGGCCGCCGGGGTGCGGCTGCGCCGGATCGAACTCCTCGGCGTGGACGATCCCGAGCACAAGTCCCAGCGCCGCAAGGTGATCGCCGGATTCACCCTGAAGCGCACGGCGGCCCTGCGACCGCTGATCCGGGAGACCGTCGACGGCCTCCTCGACACCCTGGTCGCCAAGGGCCCGCCCACCGACCTGGTCGCCACGTTCGCGCTGCCGGTCCCGTCCATGGTGATCTGCGCGCTGCTCGGCGTCCCCTACGGCGACCACGACTTCTTCGAGGCGCAGTCGCGGCGGCTGCTGCGCGGGCCCACGGCGGCCGACACCGAGGACGCCCGCGAGCGGCTCGACGACTACCTCGGCGAGCTGATCGACCGCAAGGTGCGCGAGCCGGGCGACGGGCTGCTCGACGAGCTCGTCGAGGACCAGCTGCGCACCGGCGGCATGGACCGGGCCGAGCTGGTCAGGATGGCGGTGCTGCTGCTCGTGGCCGGGCACGAGACGACCGCGAACATGATCTCGCTGGGCACCTTCACCCTGCTCGAACACCCGGAGCGGCTGGCCGAGCTGCGCGCCGACCCGTCCCTGATGCCCGCCGCCGTGGAGGAGCTGATGCGCTTCCTCTCCATCGCCGACGGCATCCTCCGGATGGCCACCGAGGACATCGAGGTGGGCGGGGCGGTGATCCGCGCGGGCGACAGCGTCGTCCTCGGCACGTCGGTGATCAACCGCGACGACTCGGTCTACCCGCGGGCCGATGTGCTCGACTGGCACCGCCCGGCCCGCCATCATGTGGGCTTCGGCTTCGGCATCCACCAGTGCCTGGGGCAGAACCTGGCGCGGGCGGAGATGGAGATCGCGCTGAGCGCCCTCTTCGAGCGGCTGCCGGGTCTGCGGCTGGCGGCCCCCGCCGACCGCATCCCCTTCAAGCCGGGCGACACCCTCCAGGGGATGGTGGAACTCCCCGTCACTTGGTAGTTGGAGTGAGCGCATGAGGATCAGCATCGACAAGGACGTCTGCATCGGGGCGGGCCAGTGCGCCCTGACCGCGCCGTCCGTGTTCACCCAGGACGACGACGGGTTCAGCGAACTGCTGCCGGGCCGCGAGGACGGCGGCGGGGACCCGATGGCCCGGGAGGCGGCCCGCGCCTGCCCGGTGCAGGCCCTTTCGATCGAGGAGTGACACCGGCTCGACCGGGTGGAGATGCCGGTCGACCGAGGAGTGGAACCGGCTCGACCGGCCGGAGGTCCGGCGTCCTAGGATGGTGGAAGATCACTTCCATTCGGAGGCGGTCTCCCCGTCCGGCGCCGGAGGTCACTCGTGGAACAGCAGTACGTCACCGTCGTCACGGGCGGTGGCCGGGGCATCGGCGCCGCCGTCTGCGCCCGGCTCGCCGCCGAGGGCCATGACGTGGTCGTGGGCTACCGGGGCGACGCCGGGGCCGCCGAGGCCGTCGCCGAGCAGGTGCGCGGCGCGGGCCGCCGCGCCCTCGCGGTGCGGGCCGACACCGCCGACGAGCGGTCCGTGGAAGCCCTGTTCGACGCCGCCGCGGAACTCGGGCCGGTCACCGGACTGGTCAACAACGCGGGGGTGAGCGGCCCCAACGGCCGGCTCGCCGACGCCGACGCGGCGGGGATGCGCCGGGCCATCGACGTCAACGTGCTCGGCTATCTGCTCTGCGCCCGCCGGGCGGTGCGCGAGATGGCGGGGCGCGGCGGCTCCATAGTCAACATCTCCTCGGCCGCCGCCACCCTGGGCAGCCCCGGCCAGTACGTCCACTACGCGGCGACCAAGGCGGCCGTCGACGCGATGACCGTCGGGCTGGCCAAGGAGGTGGCCGCCGACGGCATCCGGGTCAACTGCGTGGCGCCCGGCATCATCTGGACCGGTTTCCACGAGGACCCCGAGCGCCCGGCGAAGCTCGCCGGGACCATTCCCCTGGGCCGGGCCGGGCGGCCCGAGGAGATCGCCGGGGCGGTGGCGTGGCTGCTCTCGCCCGACGCCTCGTACGCGACCGGCACCGTGATGCGGGTCGCGGGCGGCATGTGAGCGGCACCGCCCGTCGGTGAACCCCCGCCCGCGCCCGGGGGCGGTTCCGGACGACCGCCGCACCGGGCACCGCGCCCAGGTGAACCCCGTCCGCGCCCCGGGCGGGGGTTCAGCCGATCGGCCCCGGCGAGGGCGCCGGCTCCGGTACCGGGTCGGGGCCCGGCGGATGCGGTACGGGGTCGGGCTCCGGCACGGGCGGCGGACCCGGCAGCGGTCCGGGCGCGGGCGGTCCGGGTGTCGGGACCGGCGTCGGCGGCGCCGGATCGGGCGGACCCGGCGTGGGGCCCGGAGCCGGATCCGGTGTGGGGCCCGGAGTGGGGCCGGGCGGGGGACCGGGGGTGGGCGGCCGGGGGACGGGGTTCGGTTCGGACATCGCGGACCTCCTGGTCTGCGGGCGGGGGAGGCGCCGCCGGCTCCGCGCCGCGGGAGTGCGCCCGCCCGGGCCGGCAGTGTCTCCACTGTCTCCTCCAGCGCGTGCCCACGCCCGTCGGCCGTACTCCATCCGCCGCCGGGTCCGGTTCAGGCCGGCCCGTCCCCGAGGGACACGAGCAGTTCGCGCAGCACCTCGGCGAGGTCGTCGCGGCGGTCCCGGCCGAGCGCCGCCAGCAGCCGCTCCTCGGTGGCGAGATGGGCGGGCAGCGCCCGGTCGATCAGTGCGCGCCCCGCCTCGGTCAGCGCGACCTGGACGACCCGGCCGTCGTCCGGGCTCGGGGTGCGGGTCACCAGCCCGCGCCCCTCCAGTCGGTCCAGGCGCTGGGAGACGGCTCCCGAGGTGACCATCGAGGTGCGGGTGAGCTCAGCCGGGGTGAGCAGGTGCGGCGGCGCGCTGCGGCGCAGGGTGGCCAGCACGTCGAAGGAGGCGGGGTCCAGCTCGTACCTGGCGAAGGTGCGGCGCAGTTCCGCGTCGATCAGCCGGGTCAGCCGGGTGAGGCGGCCGATCACCGCCATCGGCGACACATCGAGGTCGGGGCGGCGCGCGCCCCACTGTTCGAGTACGAGGTCCACGTGGTCGGTCACCGGTTCAGGCTAGCCAATCTCTTAGCGATGAGATACTTTCTCTTAGCGCTAAGAGATTGGCGCGGCGAGAACAGCGGCGAACAGCGAGAAGGAGCACACCCATGCGCATCACCGTCTTCGGAGCGGCGGGCAGCGTCGGCAGCCGGGTCGTGGCCGAGGCCCTCTCCCGGGGCCACGAGGTCACGGCCGTAGTGCGCGACCCCGCCCGCTTCCCGGCACTGCACCCCGGCGCCCTCGCCCGTACCGGCGACGCGGCCGACCCCGCCGACATAGCCCGCCACAGCGCCGGACAGGACCTGGTGATCAGCGCGACCCGGCCGCCGCAGGGCAGCGAGGGCGACCTCGTCACGCTGACCGAGGCGCTCCTCGCGGGCCTCGCCGGAACCGGCGTGCGGACCCTGGTCGTCGGCGGGGCCGGCACCCTGACCCTGCCCGGCGGCGACGGCGCCACCGTGGTGGACGACCCGGACTTCCCGGCCGACTGGCGGCCGATCGCGGACGCCTGCACCGAGCAGCTCGCCGTCTGCCGCGCGGAGACCGGGGTGGACTGGGCCTACCTCAGCCCCGCCGCCCTGCTGCAGCCCGGCGAGCGCACCGGCACGTACCGGCTCGGCGCCGACGAGCTCCTGGTGGACGGCGAGGGCGTCTCCGCGATCTCCATGGAGGACCTGGCGGTGGCGCTGCTCGACGAGGCCGAGGAGCCGCGCCACCACCGCGCCCGCTTCACCGTCGCGTACTGACCGGCGCCGCGCCCGCCCCACGGGCGAACGGCGGGGGTCGAAGGGCGGGCCCTCAGTGCCCGAGCAGGGCCCGCAGCTCCGGCTGGATCAGCTCGCCGTGGGCCTGGACGAGGTCGTCGCACAGGTCCCAGATCCGCTCCACCGTGAGGGTCGCGGCGGTCGCCGCGTCGGTCATCGCCGCGTGCCGCACGTGCCGGGGCTCGCCCTCGGTGGCCGCCCGCACCACCAGGTCGGTGACGCTCGCGTACGTGCGGTTCAGCGCGGCGCACTGCGGGGGCAGCGCCCCGATCCGGGTCGGCTGCACGCCCTGCGCGTCGACCAGGCAGGGGACTTCGACGACGCAGTCGTCCGGCAGATTGGTGATGAGGCCGTGGTTGGGCACATTGCCGTAGATGGTGCGGGGCGCGCCCGTCACGACGCTGTGGATGATCTGCGGGGCGTACTCCATGGTCCCCTCGACCGGCAGCGGGCGGCCCGCCGCCAGCGCCGCGCGGGTCCGCTCGTAGCTGACGGTGTTGTCCTCGATGATGTCCAGATAGGCGCCGATCGGCAGCCGAAGCCGCTCCACCTCGCTGTCGTGGTGCAGGTACCAGGGCACGTACTCCGAGGAGTGCTCGCTGGTCTCGGTGGGGTAGTGGCCGAGCCTGCGGTACATGTCCACGCGGACGCGGCGCAGCAGTTCGCGGTCCTTCTCGATCGCGGAGTCCAGCAGCGGGTGCAGATCGCGGCCGTCGCGCTCGAAGCGCAGCACCCACGCCTGGTGGTTCATCCCGGCGGCCAGGTACGACACCTCGGAGAAGTCGACGCCGACCAGCTCCGACAGGTCGTGCATGGTCCAGTACACCGAGTGGCACAGGCCCACCGCCCGCAGCCGGGGCGCGATCCGGTGGAGGTAGAGCAGGTTCATCGCCATCGGGTTGGTGTAGTTCAACAGCCACGCGTCCGGGCAGAGTTCGGCCATGTCCTCGGCCAGTGAGCGCAGTACGGGGAAGGTGCGCAGGGCGCGGAAGACGCCGCCGACGCCGAGGGTGTCCCCGATGGTCTGGCGCAGCCCGTAGCGGGCGGGGACGGCGAAGTCGGTGCGGGTCGCCGCGTTCATGCCGACCTGCACGGTGTTGATGACGAAGTGCGCGCCGTCCAGGGCCGCGCGCCGGTCGGGGTGCGCGGTGACCACGGGCGCGACGTCCAGCGCGGTGGCGATGTGCCGGGCCGCCGACTCGGCCGTGGCGAGGCGCTCGGGGTCGATGTCGTGCAGGGCGATCCGCACCCGGGCGAACTCGGGGAAGGCGAACAGATCGGCCAGCAGCCCCTGGGTGAACACCACGCTGCCCGCGCCGATGAAGGCGATCTTCACTTCGGCCGGTTCGGTCATTTCGGTGACTCCAGTCGTCTCGGCAGTCGTTTCGACCGCGCTCTCGCCGGCGGTCTCGGCCGGCGTCCCGATCGTCGGCTCGGTCATGCGCGAACCCCCGTGGCTCCCGTGGCCGCGGTGACGCCGGCCGCCGCCGCGCCCGGGACGTGGGCGACGGCCTCCTCCCAGGTGGGCTGGGCCGCGGTGCCGCCGCGTCCGCGCGTGGACAGCGAGCCGCAGACGGCCGCCACCGCGAGCGCGGCCGGGCGGGGCAGGCCGCGCAGTACGGCCGTGACGAACCCGGCGTCGAAACTGTCCCCGGCGCCCACCGTGTCCAGGGGTTCGACGGGCAGCGCGGGCGCGGTGGTCAGCCGGTGCCCGTCGTGCGCCAGCGCCCCCTCGGCGCCGTTCTTGAGCACCACCAGCGGGCCGCGCCGGGCCAGTTCGGCCGCCGCCTCGGCCGCGCCCCGGGCCACCCCGGTCAGTGCGCGCGCCTCGGCGGCGTTGGGCAGCAGCTGGTCCGTCACCTTCAGGACCGGGTCGAGCAGTTCGCGGTCCCAGCGGCCGGACGGGTCGTCGTTGGTGTCGAGCGAAGTGGTCGCGCCCAGCTCGCGCGCCCGCCCGAACAGCCCGGCGAGCGCCGCAGCCAGACGGGGCATCAGGAAGAAGGAGGCCGCGTGCACATGGCGCGCCCCCGCGAGCAGCGCCTCGGGCACGTCCTGCGGACCGGTCGCGGCCAGACACCCCGGCGCGGTGAGGATCGCCCGGTCGGCGCCGCGGGTGAGGACCGCCGTCAGCGGGGTGGCGAGGCCGGGGTCGGTGGTCAGGGCGGAGGTGTCGACGCCGCGCGCGGTCAGCGCCGTACGGACGAAGGCGCCCGCCGGGTCGTCGCCGACACGGCCCGCGAAGGCGACCCGCAGCCCCAGCCGGGCCGCCCCGCACGCCATGATCGCGGCCGAGCCGCCGAGGACGAGATCGGCCCGTTCGACGAGCTGTTCGCGCTGGCCGTACGCGAGGTCGCGGGGCACCGGGCCGAGGACCACATCCGGATTGGCGTCCCCCACGACCAGCAGGTCGAAGGGGCGGGAGGGAGGTGAAGGCATCACGAAGGGCTCTCTGGTCCGGGGCGGGCGCCCGGGGGTCCGGACGCCCCGAAGGGAGGGGGAGGGGAGCGCGGCGGGTGCGGCGGGCTCAGCCCTTGAGCCCGCTCGACGTCAGCGACTCGATGAAGGTCTTCTGGGCGAAGAGGAAGGCGAGCAGCACCGGCAGCACCGTGATGACGTTGCCCGCCATCACCGCCGCCCACTGGGTGTGGTGCTGCCCCTGGAAGGTGGTCAGGCCCAGCTGGAGGGTGTACTGGGTGTCGTGGTTGATGGCGATCAGCGGCCAGGACAGGTCGTTCCAGGTGGCGAGGAACGTCAGCACCGCGACCGTGGCCAGCGCGGGCCGGGCCAGCGGCGCCACGATCGAGAAGAGCACCCGCAGCCGGGAGCACCCGTCGATCCAGGCGGCCTCCTCCATCTCCCGGGGCAGCCCGAGGAAGAACTGCCGGAAGAGGAAGACGGCGAACGGGGTGACCAGCGACGGCACGATCAGCGCGCCCAGCGTGTCGATCAGCCCCAGCCACTTCATCACCAGGAACGTCGGGATCATCGTCAGCTGGAACGGGATGACCATCGTCGCCAGCATCAGCGCCAGCAGCGCCCGCGACCCCCGGAACCGCATCCGGGCGAAGGCGTAGCCGCCCAGCGCGCCGAGCACCAGGTTGGAGCCGACGGCCACGGTCGAGACGATGCACGAGTTGGCGAACCAGCGCGGGAACATCGCGTTGCCCAGCACATAGCGGTAGCCCCCGAGGTCGATCCCGCTGGGCCACAGCGCGGGCGGGAAGCGGTTGATCTCCGCGTTGGTCATGAACGAGCTGAGCACCAGCCACACCAGCGGCAGCGCGAAGCCCAGCGAGAGCGGGGCGAGCAGCAAGTGCCAGGGGCTGAAGGGGAGCCGGCGCCGCCGCGCGGTGCGCGGCACCGGGGTGGCCGCCGCCGCGGACCCCTCGGTGACCATCGTGGAAGCGGTCATCGGGCCACTCCTTCCGCGCGCCGGAGCCCGGGTGTCGTGCCGCCGGTGGTGCGCTCGCGGTGGCGGCGGTAGAGCGTCACCGCGGTCCCGGCGAGCAGCAGGGCGACCGCCAGCACATACGCGGCGGCGGCGCCGTAGCCCGCCGTGAAGGTGCGGAACGCCTGCTCCCAGACGAAGTAGACGATGACCGTGGTCGAGCCGAGCGGCCCGCCCTTGGTCGTCACGTACACCAGGTCGAACACCTGCAGGGCGGTGATCAGCTGCCACAGCACCAGGAACGCGGTGACCGGCGCCAGCGTCGGCAGGGTGACGTACCGCAGCACCTGGAAGCGGTTCGCCCCGTCGAGCCGCGCCGACTCGACGAGTTCGGCGGGTACGTCCTGGAGCGCGGCCAGGAAGACCACCACGCAGAACCCGACCCCGCTCCACAGCGAGATCAGCAGCAGCACGTAC
Source organism: Streptomyces sp. cg36 (assembly GCF_041080675.1). NCBI lineage: Bacteria > Bacillati > Actinomycetota > Actinomycetes > Kitasatosporales > Streptomycetaceae > Streptomyces > Streptomyces cyclosori. The sequence goes on from NZ_CP163520.1 coordinate 7,153,148, forward strand.
AGCGACTGGTTGGGGTCGGTGAGGAAGCCCTGCGGGGAGACGCCGAGCTTGTGCAGGACCGCGTTGGCCGCGCCGAACTGCGGGTCGAAGATGAACGAGAACAGCACGCCCTGGGCGGCGGCCGAGACCACGAACGGTATGAAGACGAGCGTCCGGTACAGCCCGACGAACCTGATCCGGCGGTTGAGCGCCAGGGCCAGTGCCAGTCCGCCCAGCAGGCTCAGCGGCACGTAGACGCCCGCGTAGGTGAGGGTGTTCTCCACCGCCGTGCGGAAGCCCGGATCCTTCGACAGGGCGCGGTAGTTGTCCAGACCGACCCAGCGGCCCGGGGTGACCAGGTCGTCGGCGCGGAACGACAGCAGCAGCGACCAGATCACCGGCACCACGCTCAGCCCCAGGATGACCAGGACGGACGGGGTGATGAACGCCCAGGCGGCGGCCGACTCGCTCCGCGCGCGCCGGCGCCGGGCCCGGCGCCGCTCGGCGGGTTCGCGCTCGGCCGGGGACAGGGTGAGCGGACGCGGTGCGCCCGTACGGGATCCTCGGGACACGACGGCCCTCCTCATCGGGGGATCAGCAGGGCGGCATCGGCCTTGTCGGCGCACCGGCGCACCGCCTTGGCGGGGGAGGCGCGGCCGAGCAGCACGGACACCACGGCCTCCCCGGTGGCCTGGGAGATCTGCGGGTACGCGGGGTGGATGGGCCGCACCCGGGCCGTCTCCAGGGCCTTGGTGAACACCGGGAGGCCGACCGTCTCGGCCGAGTACCTCTGCCAGTCGGCCTGGTGCTCGCTGGCGCGGCTCAGCGGCAGACTGCCGCCCTTCATGTCCCAGCGCACGTCCTGGGCGGGGGTGATCAGCCAGCGCACGAACTCCACGGCGGCCCGCGCGCGGGCCTTCCCGTTGTCGAACACCGTCCAGGTGTCGGGTCCGGAGATGGTGAGCGGACGGCCGCTGTAGGTGGGCATCGGCACCACCTGGTAGGGCAGCTTGGCGTCCACGAGGTCGGCCAGCTTCCACGGCCCGGTGATCACCATGCCCATCCGGCCGGAGAGGAACACCTGGTACATCTGCTCGCTGCCGGGTTTGGGGTCGATGTAGACGCTCTTGTCGGCGGCGAGCCGGGCCACCGTCTCCAGGGCCCGTCTGCCGCTGTCGACGAAGCCGATGCCCTTGCCGCCGGGGTCGATCACATCGCCGCCGAGGTCCCAGATCATCGGCCACAGCCGCCAGGTGGTGTCCTCGTCGCCCGCGCCGGGCCAGGCGGTGCCGAAGACGCCGTGCCCGGCGTCGGTGAGCTTCTTGGCCGTCACCACGAACTCGTCCCAGGTCCACCCGGCCCGGGGCAGCGGGATCCCGGCGCGCCGGAAGAGGTCGGTGTTGCAGGCGACGGCGAGCGAGTCCAGCAGGGAGGGCGCGGCCCGCACCTTGCCGTGCAGGGTGACGGCCTCCCTGACGGAGGGCCAGAAGTCGTTCCAGCGCGCCGGGTCCCCGCGCAGCGCCGACGTCAGGTCGACCACCTTGGGGCTGCGGGCGACGCTGGCGAGGTCGGAGCCGAAGATGTACGCGATGTCCGGGTAGGCGCCCGCCGCCAGCGACGCCGTCACCTTCTGGAGCATGGCGTCGGCCACCACGCCCCCGCCGTTCGCGTTCACCCGGATGCGGGACTGCGAGCGGTTGAAGTCGGCGGCCAGCGACTCGATCGCCTTGGCGCCGGTCTCGCTCTGGCCGTGCCACATCTCGATGTTGACCCGGCCGTCGGCGCCGATGCCGTCGGAGGTGGTCGAGGCGCACGCGTCGAGGAGCGGAAGCGCGGCGGCCCCGGCGACGGCGCCCGCCCCGGTGCGCAGTACCCGGCGGCGCGGCGGGCCCGGAGCGGGGCGGGGCTTGCTGGTGCGGTCCTGACCGGCGGGCATGGTCGTTCCATCCCTTAGCGGGTGCGCCCCGCCTCGGACGCGGGACACACGTCCTGGCGACTCGGGCCGGACTCCGGACCCGGACGGGATCCGCCACCGGCTGGGCGCACCTCTCGAAGCGCCGGACCGTACGACGGCCCCGCACTGGCTGGATGAAAGCGCCTCGGCGCACACGCGTCAAGTACCCCCGAGGAGTGCTCCGCCCGCGCCGTCGGCCCACCACATGGCACTTCGGGGCACAACAGTGCGCTTCTGGCCGTGCGCGGTGATCTTTCGGCCCAGTTGCCGGGAGGTGGGCGCCGAGTGGGGCCGTTCGCACTACTGCTGAGGGACCATCATATTTTTCGGAAGGACATTCGATGCATCGGTTCGGCAGGCTGCGGGTCCTCATATCCGCGGGAGGCTCCGCGGCGGCGCTGGTCGCGACGCTGCTGTTCGGCGCTGCTCCCGCGCAGGCGGCCCCCGCGGTCGCGGACGCGGCCCCCGCCACCCCGGCCCCGGCGCCCCTGTGCACCGGGGCGTACGAGGGCGACGAGCGGCTCGGCCCGGTCAACCTGCCGCGCCCCTGGCAGGACCCGGTCGGCCCGCTGGTCCTCGGCTACCACCGCACCGGGCACCTCACCCCGGCCGCCTTCCTCGCCACGTACTGGGACAGCACGGCCGGCAGCTGGAAGTACCCGCCCGACGACGGCTTCGCCCACCGCCCCGACGGCACCCCGGACAAGAGGGCCGTGCGGCTGAACGTCGGCGAGGACCTCGACCGCTTCGGCTCCGAGTACGGCGCCTTCCTCGCCCCGGCCGGAGCCGCCTACGGCCGCCGGGCGCTGCCCCCGCAGAGCCTGGTCACCCGGGAGGCCGCCTTCCCCTGCGCCTACCACGCCTACGAGGTCACCAAGAGCTTCACCGTGTGGCAGGGCCGGATCGCGCCCTGGTTCGAACAGCGCGGCGGCGGCCGGCAGATCAAGCTGGACCCGGCGTTCGTCGACCCGGGCGCGGGCGGGAAGCTCAGTGTGAAGTGGCTGCTCGACCACGGCTATCTGAAGGCCGAGGCCAACCCGGCGGCGGCGCGCGCCGCGCTGGCGGGCGTGACGGGCTGACGGCCCGCCGCCGGACCCCGGCCGCGCCCCGGCGCCTACCACCGCCTGAACGCCACCTCCGACCAGCGCACCCCGGGCCGCCCGTGCAGGTCCCCCCGGCCGCCCCGGTGCACCACCCGCAGGCCCGCCGTCCGGGCCAGGGTGACGGTCTCGACCTCCGGGACGTCGAACATCCGGCGGCCGGCGGGCACCGGGCCGCCGCGGACCGTCATGGCCAGGACCCCGCCCGGGGCGAGCAGCGCGGCCACCCTCGGCATGGCGCGGGCCCGTTCGGCCGGGTCGAGGTGCATCCAGACCGCGGTGACCAGGACCAGGTCGTAGCGGGCGTCGGAGGCGCTCACCACCGGCAGGTCGGGGAGGGCGTCGTCGAGCCAGACGACGTCCGCGTCCGCGTGCAGCCGGCGCCCGTGGGCGCGGAATTCGGCGGTCGGTTCGACCGCGGTGACCCGGTGGCCGAGACGCGCGAGCGCCGCCGCGTCCCGGCCGGTCCCGGCGCCCAGGTCCAGGACCCGGGCCGGCGCGGCCGGGAAGAGGTCGAGCAGTCCGCGGTGGACCTCTTCGAAGCTCACGCTCTCGTACTGTGCGACCAGCGCGTCCGCCTCCGCGCCGTACCCCTGCGTCCCCATCGTGGTGTTCGTCACCGGGACAGGCTAAATGATCAGCTGTCCGGACACGCGCGGACTTGACCCCGCAGCCCATCGCCAACTCACGCCGTTCCCGGGGCCCTTGATCTCGAACGCACCGCCGGGACCGGTCGCCGGACGGCCACGCGGTCCCGGCGGCCGGCCGCGCTACATCCGGGCGAACTCCGCTGCGGTGACCACCTGGAACGGCAGCCAGGTCGAAGTGGCGCTCCCCGGCAGGTCGTTGCGCGTGCGCAGCGCCGTCAGCTCGTCGACCGACAGCGCCCGGCGGGTGATCCGGAACTCGTCCAGCGAGCCGTTCAGCGCGTTGGTGCCGTCGGGCTTGGCGCCCAGCCGGAATCCGTCCACGGCGTAGGTGTCCCCGGCCGTCACCGCGCCCGCGGGCACGGCCGCGCTGCCCAGGGTGGTGCCGTCCACGATCAGCAGCAGCCGGCCGTCGGCCCGCTCCAGCACCACCTGGTGCCAGGCCCCGTCGCCGAACCCGGCCGCCGCCGAGGCGTCGGCCGCCGCGACCACGGTGGTGGCGGTGTCCGTCTCGAAGGCGGCGTAGAGCCGGTCCTGGGAGGGCTGGGCCCGCAGCCAGAGCTGGCGTTCCGCCGCGCCCGTCCCGTACGCCCACACCAGCACCTGGTCGGGACCGGAGCCGGTGGCCGAGTACTTGAGCCAGGTGCTGACGGTGAAGTCGGCCGAGCCGAGCGCGGTGGCCGCGCCGTAGGGCAGGTCCACGGCGTCGTTCACCCCGTCGAAGGCCAGCGCGTCGCCGAACTTCCCCGGGGCCGTGGCCGCGCCGCCGCGCACCAGGGCGTGGCCGCAGTGGGCCGTGGAGTCCGGCGTCGCCGGGCCCGCCGGGGGCCGTACGACGTCGTGGGCGCCGGTGTACTGGTTCTCGAACGACCACCACAGTGCGGGCAGATCGGCCGGGTAGGAGCCGGAGGAGCCGGGCGCGGAGGCGACGACGGCGGTGGTCTCGGCGGTGGTGAGCGCCCGCCGGTAGAGGCGGAACTCGTCGAGGGAGCCGCCGAAGACGCTGGTGCCGTCGGTCTTGGAGCCCACCCGGAGGCCCTGCTGCCCCTTGCCCTGGGCGGGCGTGAGCGAGCCGGTCAGACCGGAGGCGGTGGCGGGAGCGCGGGTGTCGACGCCGAGCGCGACCTTGTCACCCGTCCGCGTGAGCGTCATCAGATGCCAGGCGCCGTCGCCGAACGAGGTCGCCGAGGAGGTGTCGGGCAGCGCGACCGCCACCGTCCCGGCGTCGGTCTGCACCCAGGCGTAGAGCTGGTCCCGCGCGGGCTGGGCCCGCACCCACAGCTGCGGGCCGGTGGCGCCCGAGCCGTAGGCCCACAGGAGCGCCTGGTCGGCGCTGGTGGCGGTGGCCGAGTAGCGGAACCAGAGGCTGTACGTGAAGTCCCCGCCGCCCACGTCGAGCGTCGGCGAGAAGCCGGTCTCGGTGCCCTGGTGGGTGCTGTCGACCGTCGCCGCCAGCGCCCCGATCCGGCCGGTGGTGAGGGCCGGGACGCCGCCCAGCAGGGTGCCGCTCGCGCAGTGCCCGGAGACGTCGTCCTCGATCGTGACCCGGCGCCGGTCGGGCACCACGGCCGTGTCGATCACCTGGAAAGGCAGCCGCGCGCCCAGGGACCGTGTCGCGGCCCCGTCGTCCAGGGTGGCCGCGTTGGCCCGCACCTGGGTGAGCTGACTGTCCGTCAGGGCGGAGCGGTAGAAGCGGAACTCGTCCAGCGAACCGGCGAACGCGTCGCTCGCCGTGGCGTCCGGCTTGGCGCCGAGCCGGATCCCCTCGACGCCGTTCTGCGGCGCGTCGGTCACCGCACCGGCCACACCCGAAGCGGTCCCGGTGACCGTGCCGTCGACGGTGAGCCGGATCTGCCCGCCCGTGCGGACCAGGGCCGCGTGGTGCCACTGGTCGTCGCCGAAGGCGACACCGGCGGAGGAGTCCGCCAGCGTCAGCCAGGCGCTCCCGTCCGCGCCCTGCACCCAGGCGAAGAGCCGGTCGTCGGCGGGCTGCGCGCGCAGCCACACCTGCGGCTCGGCGGAGCCCTGCCCGTACGCCCAGAACAGCGCCTGCTGCTTGGTGGCGGCCGTCGCCGCGTACTTGAACCAGAGCGAGTACGTGAAGTCGCCCGCCCCCGGGTCGAGGGTCCTGGCGTACGGCACGTCGGCGTGGTCGCCCGCGCCGTCCAGGACCAGGCCCTGGCCGAACCGGCCGCTGCCGAGCCCCGCGTCGGCCTGGAGGTAGGCGTCGTTGGCTTCCGGGCCCGAGTCGGGGCTGGTGCGTCCGGCGGTGGGGCTCTTCTGCGGGGAGCCCCTGCCGGTGGAGGTGCCCGGTATGCCGAGCGCGGCGGGCGTGGTCAGGTCGAAGCGGATCTCGTCGGCCGAGTTGGCGGGCCCGCCCTCGTAGAGGAGTCCGAGCTCGCCGGTGTCGAGCTCGGCGAGGTCGGAGTAGGAGGCGCGGTCGTTGCTGATCAGGCCGCCCGCCGCGGCGGTCCAGGTGGCGCCCTGGTCGGTGGAGTAGCGGATCTTCATCAGCTTGCGGTCCGAGGGGTCGGACGGCGCGGAGAAGACCATGGTGTCGCCGGGCGTGCGCTGGTAGGTGGTGCGCAGGGTGAGCGCCGAGCCCTGCACCTCGGGGGTGACGAGTCCGGGCACCACGGTGGCCGCGGGCACGGTGGTGCCGCCGTCGGTGCTCACCGCGCGGGTGCGGTGGTCGGCGCTGCCGCCGATCTCGTTGCGGGCGGCCAGGTAGACGCTGCCGCCGGGCAGTTCGGTGACCGAGACCTCGCCGGGGCTGACCGCCCCGGGCACATAGGAGTTGGCGGTCGCGCTCGCCCGCCAGGTGGCGCCGTGGTCGTCGCTGTAGAGGACGCCCGCGTACCGGGTGGTGGCGTCGGGGTTCTGGTGGGCGCCGACGACCAGGCGCCCGGCGTGCGGGCCCTCGGTCAGCTGGACGCCGTGCGAGGGGCCGGTGGCGAACCACCCGTTGTTGGCGCCGGTGTACGTGGGCAGGGGCGCGGGCGCGCTCCAGCTCACCCCGTCGTCGTCGCTGCGCTGGACCCAGGGCAGCCGGGGCCCGGTCGGCACGGCCTCGTTGGAGGTGGACAGCAGCAGCACCGCACCGGTCTCCCGGTCCACCACGGGCGCCGGGTTGCCCCGGGTGTGGGGGGCGGTGGGGTCGGACGGGCCGCCCTCCAGGACCACCCGGACCGGGCCCCAGGTGCGGCCGTCGTTGGTGGAGCGGCGCATCACCAGGTCGATGTCGCCGCGGTCCGCGCAGGTGGGGGACTTGCGGCCCTCGGCGAACGCCAGCAGGCTCCCGGCCTTCGTCTTCACCAGGGCGGGGATCCGGTAGCAGCCGTAGCCGCCGACGCCGGAGCGGAACAGCACCTGTTCGGCGCCGACCAGGGCGCGGGTGGAGGGCAGCGGCCCGCTCGCGTGCGCGACGGGGCCCGCGAAGAGGACCGGGACGACCGCCAGGACCGGTGCGAGCAGCCGGGCGGCGGCACGGAAGGACGGCCGTCTGTGACGTGGTGCGCGAGTGGTGCGCGGTGCCGGTGGGACGTACGGGAAGAACAACATGGAGATCATGGTGATGATCCACGGGTGCGGATTTCGACCACCGACGGGTGACGGCCGCCTGAACTCCGGGTGAAAATCAGCTCACTTCAGGACAAGGGCCACCAGGTCGCCCAGCCGCCTCGACCAGCACGGCGGCGGCCTCGCGGGCCTGGCGGGCGGGCTCCGGGGTGCCGAAGATCCCGGCGGTCACCATGGCGCCCTCGGCGAGCAGGGTGAGCTGGCCGGCGAGGGGCGCCGGCAGTCCCGCGTCCGCGACGAGCGCGCCCAGGTACTCCCGGAACGCGCTCTTGTGGGCGCGGGCGCGCTCGGCGACGCGCGGCCAGGAAGTGCCCAGTTCGCCGTAGGAGTTGATCCACGCGCAACCGCGGAAGTCCGGTTCGGCGAACCAGGCGTGCAGATGGTCGAAGACCGCGAGGAGGCGCTCGCGCGGCGCCGCGCACCCCTCGACGTGCTCGGCCAGCCGCCCGCGCCACTCCGTGTCGCGGCGCTCCAGATAGGCGTCGACCAGGTCTTCCTTGCCGGGGAAGAGGCCGTAGAGGCGCTTGAGGGAGAGGCCGCAGGCGCCGCGGATCTCGTCCATGCCGACGCTCTGGATGCCCCGGGCGTAGAACAGCGCCCCGGCGGCGTCCAGCGCCCGCTCGCGTGCGACCGCGGTGTCCATGACCCCATCACTCCTTGAAAAGAGAACGTCCGTTCTCTAGAGTAGCGCCATCGCGGGGAGAACGAGCGTTCTCCCCGTTCGGCGCAGCTGTGCGCCGCCGCTGCCGACGCCGTTCGACCGAGAGGACACCGTCATGACCGCCCGCCCGCCACTGCCCCCGTTCGACCTGGACACCGCCCGCCAGAAGGTGCAGGCCGCCGAGGACGCCTGGAACACCCGCGACCCCGAGAAGGTCTCGCTCGCGTACACCGAGGACTCCCAGTGGCGCAACCGGGACGCCTTCGTCACCGGCCGCGCCGCCATCGTCGAGCTGCTCACCGCCAAGTGGGCCCGTGAGCTCGACTACGCGCTGCGCAAGGAGCTGTGGGCGTTCGAGGACGACCGGATCGCCGTGCGCTTCCAGTACGAGAGCCGGGACGCGTCCGGGCAGTGGTGGCGCAGTTACGGAAATGAGCTCTGGGAGTTCGACGCGAACGGATTGATGGCGCGCAGGGAAGCGAGCATCAACGATGTGCCGATCACCGAATCGGAACGTCGGATCTTCGGAAAGCGCCCCGCGGAAGAGCGGGGCAAGCCCTTTCCGCTCCGCTGAACAGGCGAATTTTGGAGTGGTTGGGCTGGCCGGGTCGTTCTTCCAGGCGGCAAGTGTCCGTCAGAGATCCGTCACGACCAGAGGGATGGAAGCACACATGAAGCTCACCAAGCGGGCCGGCCTCGCGGCCATGATGACGTGCATGGCGACGGCGGCGGCGGTCGCGCCCGCCGCGGCCGAGTCGTCCGTCCCCGTCGAGGTACCGCTGGGCGGTCTGAACACGGTGCTGCCGTTCGAATCCCCCACGGTGAGCACCGGCGTGCCCCTCCTGACGCCCGGCTCCCCGGAGGGGCCGCGCCACGTGGTCGGCTCGCTGGTGCCGAAGCCGCTCCTGCCGACCCTGCCGGTCACCACCGAACTGCCGTCGACCCTGCTCAAGGCGCCGCTGACCGACCCGATCACCGACGAGAAGCTCGGCTCGGCGGCGCTGACCACCCCGTCGTCGCCGATCCGCGCCGAGAGCCCGGGGGCGATCCTGGACGCGCCGCTCACCCCGCCGCAGGCCAATCTGTTCGGATTGCCGGCCGTGGAGGAGCCGCAGGCCGGACTGCTCGCGCCGACGCTGCAGGGCACGCCCGCCGCCAACCTCGGCCTCGTCTAGGAAGCCGCGGGAAGGCCCGGCCGGGAGGACGGTCGCCCGCGCCCCCACGCGCGACTAGCGCATCGCATCAATATGTGTCAAGGGCACTAGAAATAGGCGGACTTGGGCTCGTAGCGTGCTGAACAGACCCCACTGTTGCACGAAGGAGCACTTCCGTGGACCACTCCCGGCTTGTCGCGGTCGCTGAATACGTCAACTGCAATGCCCCCCACCTCGCATTCGAGAAGTCGTCATTCAGTGATCTCGACTACTCCAAGGATTGCGTCGGATTCGCCGTCGACGGTGACCGGATCGCCGTGACCCATACCAAGGACGAGCAGGCGCCGGTGCTCCGGTACAGCCGTTCGGAGATCGCGGCGATGGTCCGTGCGGCGAAAGCGGGACAACTGGACAAGTTCTGCTGAGGCTCCGTCGCGCCCCGAGCCGCCCGCGCCCGTCACCCACGACGGACGCGGGCGGCCTGCTGTCGTGGTCACGTCGACCTGAACGCAATGTTCCGGCCGAATCGCGGACCCGGGGAGGCCACTTGTGAAGCCGTCGTCACAACGGCGTGTCGCCCGCTCCGGGGCCCGTCATATGCCTGTCGGGGGCCTGACCGGCCCGAGCGGGGCCGCGGCACCGGGGGGACCGGTCCGGGCCGGAAGGGGGACGCGATCTCCGGCGGCATGCCAATTTGCGACACCGTTCGCACCGCTTCCACAACCCGGGGCGAATTTGTTCGCGAAGTCGGTCACTATCACGGCCGTTGAGTACGTCATAGAAGCGGATACCGAACAACACCCGGCGACCGTCCGCCGGTGACTGTCCCGACGAGGGGGGCGACATGGAAGAGATCTGCGTTCCACTGTATGTCGAACTGCTGCACGAGGGTGATGCCATGACCCCCGTGGAGGCGCTGATGGCTTACGACCCGGCCGATCCGCTGGCCGTTTCCGTGGAATTCGTCTGCGGCAATGGCATGCATACGACATGGACCATGGGCCGGGACCTGGTGGCGCAGGGGCTGACCTCCCGCTGCCCGGTGGGCCTCGGCGATGTGCGGGTCTGGCAGTACGGCGACAGCGGCCTGCGCATCCGGCTGCACTCCGACGAGGGCAGCGCCGACCTCCTGGCGGAGATCGAGGACGTCGCCGACTTCCTCTCCCGCACCTACCAACTGGTCCCGGAGGGTAGCGAGTTGGAGAACTTCGACGTGGACGAGGTGATCCGGCTGCTGCTCGCCGCGACCCCCGTGCAGGGGCGCTGCTGGTGCGGGCACGAGTACCCGTGCCTCGACCACGGCGCCGAGTGAGGCCCGCCCCGCTCCCCGGCGGACCCCCTTGGCGACGCGCCCTTCTCACCCCAGTGGTACGGATCCGAGCCGTGCGGCGCCGAAACGCGCCAGCCGGTCCGCCGTCGCACTGCCCGGCGGCGGAGTGAACAGCACCAGGCGGTGATCGCCCTCGGGGGCGAGCAGCACCTGGCAGAACAGGTCGAAGTGGCCGAGCTCCGGATGGAGCACCCGGACCCGGTCGCGCCGCCGCACGGCGACCTCGTGCAGCTCCCACAGCTCGGTGAACTCGGGGCTGACGCCGTGCAGCCGCGCGATCAGCCGGGCCGACTCCGCGTCGCCGAAGCGGCGGGCCGCCGCCGCGCGCAGATCCGCGACGTGCAGATGGCCGTAGTAGCTGTGCTCCTCCGGAGGGTAGGGGGCCCGGGCGGACGGCTCGGTGAACCAGCGCCACACCACGTTGCGGCCGTGCTCGGACTCGGTGCAGACCTCGCCGAGCAGCGCGCGGGCCATCGGGTTCTGGACCAGCACGTCGCCCAGGTCGCTCAGGACCACGGCGGGAGTGGTGGCGAGCTGGTCGAGCAGGTGCAGCAGCCCCGGGCTCACCTCGGTGTCGGAGGAGTGCGCGGCGGGCGGCCGGTGCCCGCAGAGCAGATACAGGTGGTCGCGTTCGTCGTCGCTCAGCCGCAGCGCGCGCGAGAGCGCGGCGAGCATCTGCGGCGACGGCTGCGGCCCCCGAGCCTGCTCCAGCCGGATGTAGTAGTCGGCCGACATCCCGGCGAGCTGGGCGACCTCCTCGCGCCGCAGTCCCGGCGTACGGCGGCGCGGCCCGGCCGGGAGTCCGGCCTCCTGCGGGGTGACGCGGTCACGGCAGCGGCGCAGGAAGTCGGCGAGCTGGCGGCGGTCGGTCGTCATGATCGTCATCATGGCGGACGGAACGGCCCGGAACCAGGGACCGTCGGTACCAGGGTCCGCTGGACCCGCGCTCGAACGATCGGCCCCTTCGCCCGTGCCGTCACCGCTGCCCCTGGCCTCGCTCCAGCCCCTCCCGCCAACGGTCGGACCCTCCGCCCGTGCCCCCCTCCAGCTCCTCCCGCCACAGCAGTGCCGTCAGCCGTTCGGTGCCCGCCGCCAGATGTCTGCGGTAGGTCGTCATCGGCAGGCCGAGCAGATCGGCGGCGCGCTGCTGGGTCCCGGCGGGCTGGAGGTAGGTGTGGTGCAGGGCGCGATGGGCCCGGCGGTCGGCCACCGAGGCCGCGAGCTCGGCCGCCGCCGCCCCGATCGCCTCCCGCAGCGCCGCCGCCCGCTCGCGCGGCCCCGCGTCCGCCGCGCACCGCGCCCGTACCAGACGGCTGGTCAGCAGCGGTGAGCCCGCCAGCCCGTCGGCCCGCCCGAGCGCCCGCAGCGCCTCGCGCACCGCGGCCGTGAACGCGGCCCGGTCCGGCGGCGCCCGCGTCGGTTCCACCGCCGGGGCGGGCACCGACAGCGGGTCGTCCGTGGCGCCCCGCGCCGTGAGCAGCCGCAGCCAGGCCGCTCCCGGAGTGCGCCGCCAGTCGTGCGCGAACACGCCGTACCGCACCCCCGCCACCGTGAAGTCCGCCGCGGGCAGCCGGGCGAAGTCGACGTACGCGCAGCCGGTGACCCACGGCCCGGGGTCGGCGAACGGCAGCAGCGTCAGCGCGGGCCTGCGGCCGGTCAGATAGTGGTGGGTGAGCCGCAGGGTGATCAGCGTCTGCGTCGGCGAGCCGCTCTGATAGCTGTCGGCGGCCATCCAGAACCGTACGAGCAGCGCCTGTTCGCCCGCCCGCAGCCCGCCGGGACCGGCCAGCCACGTCCGGGCCGCCACCACCGCCGGATCGTCCGGCACCGCGTCCGGGACCCCGCCGGTCAGCCACACCAGGGCGTAGCACCCGGCGATCCGGCGGCCGTGGTCGCGGGTGTGCTCGTACACCGTGTACGCGGCGAACGGCGGCGGTGCCGCCTCCCCCGGGTGGTCGGCGGACCACCAGATCCGCAGCAGGTCCGCCGAGTCCGCGCCCTCGTGCCGGGCGGCGAGCGCGCACAGCTCGCCGAGGTCGGCGGCGGTGGTGGGCGCGACCGTCAGGCGCTCCATCCGGTCGTGCCCGGCCGGACCGAGCGCGGGCGCCAGCAGCGGACCCACCAGGGGGCTCTCGCGGTGCAGATAGGCGTAGTCGGCCAGCACCGCGCGCTGGCGCGTCAGATCCGTGTCGTCGAAGAGGCGGTGGTAGTACGCCCCGGCCCGGCGGCGCAGCTCCGCGCGCAGATCGGGGTGGCGCCAGCGCAGCTCGGCGTCGAGCGCCTCGCGCACCAGATCGTGCGGCCGGATCCCGCGCCGGGCGTACTCCATCGCCGACAGCGTGCGCAGCCACGCGAAGACCGGCCGCGCGTCGGGGATGTCGAGCAGCTCGGCCAGCAGCGGCTCGGTCGTCACCAGCACCTGGGCGCAGGCGTCCAGGGCCGTCCGGTGCAGCGGGGAGGGGGCGGTCTCCAACAGGCAGTCCAGCAGCGCCTGGACGATCTGCGGCGAGTCGGCGGGCGAGCCGGCCGCCGCCAGGTCCCCGGCGGTGCCGCCCTGCGCCCGTACGTCGGCGCTCAGCGCGAGGGCGAGCGGATGCCCCCGCGCGAACGCCAGCGTGCGGGCCTCCTCGTGCGCCTCCCGCACTCCGCGCAGCCGCAGCAGCCGCCCGCTGTCCGCCGCGTCCAGGGGCCCCAGCGCCATGGGGTGCAGCAGCCCGTGCCAGGCCGGGTCGACCCGCCAGGCCGGCTCGGGGGCGGTGCGGGCGGCGAGCACGGTCACCGTGTCGGGGAGCAGCAGCGCGGGCAGCTCGTCGCGCAGCACCTCCGGGGCCACCGCGTCCGCCGAGTCCAGCAGCAGGACCGTGCCCGGCCCGGGTTCCGCCGCCGGGCCCCCGCCGGGGTGCAGCACCTCCCGGGCGTCCAGGACCGCGCCCGGGCGGCCCGCCCGCCCGGCGACCCGCGCGAAGTGGTGCAGCAGGGTCGTCTTGCCGATGCCGCCCGGCCCGTACACGTACAGCACGGCGCCCGAGCCGCGGGCGAGCAGGGACTCGAAGACGGCGGTCTCCCGGCGGCGGCCCACGAATCCGCGCTCGCGCGCGGCGGCGAACCGGTCGGTCAGCCGCCCGCGCAGCTGGTGGCTGGTCACCGCTCCAGTATGGCCGCGATGGACGCGTTCCGGCCGGAAACCGGACGGCGAACGGTCTGCGAAGCGGTAGGCACCCGGCCCTAACGTCCCTTCTGTGGGCGGACGTTGCGCCGCCACCCCATCGCGGAGCACAGCGGCAGGAGAGGACGAGACCATGACCGACAGCACGGGGACGACGACCGGAACCAAGAGGACGCGGCGGGCCGGTGCCGTGGGCGCGGCGGCGGCCGGGGCGGCGGCGCTGGCGCTGCTCCTCTCGGCCGGACCAGCGTCCGCCTCCCAGTTCTTCGGCGGCACCCTCCACCCGGGCGAGCAGCGCTGCGTCCAGCAGCACGCCGACCACAAGGTGCGCGCGGACGGCAAGGCCACCGGCCAGGGCGCCAAGTTCAAGGTCCAGTACCAGGGCGTCACCGTGCCCGGCACCGGCTCGCCCGGTCTGGTCACCGCCTGGGCCGCCGAACTGCGCGACGACAACGGCACGTTCCCCGGCGCGGGCGACTACACCGCCTGTGTCACCAACAACGGGACCGCCGACACCAACGTACGGCTGACGCTGAAGACGGACGGCGAGTTCTGACGCCGTAGTCGCGAACGAACCCCTGCCAAAGGGGCGGTGGCCTCCACCGCCCCTTTGGCGCCGTGCGCCCGCGGCCGTCCGCAAGGCAGGTGTAAGGCAACCGACAGAGCCCTCGCCACGATGGGGTGCATGGAGTCTGCGACGGGGAACCGCGAGCCGGGGGAACGGCTGCTCGTGGAGATCGTGGAAGCGGTGCTGGCCCGCACGGGGGTCGGGCCGGGCACCGGCCGGTGGCGAGTACGGGAGGGGGAATCGTGGTGCCGTGTCTCGCCACCGGACGAACCCACCCGGCTCCAGGGGTGGAAACTGCACGTCTCCGCCACCCCGACGGCCGCGCCACTGGTCCTGGCGCGGGCCGCCGAGGTGCTGGTGCGCGCGGAGTGCCGGTTCAAGTTCGCCGCGACCGTCGGCCGGGCCGCCGACCTCGTCGCGCACCGGTACGACCGGGCGGGCGGCGGCAAGTTCCTCACCGCCTACCCCGAGGGGGACGACGCCTCGCTGCGGGAACTGGCCGCCGCACTGCACCGGGCCACCGCGGGTCTGCCCGGCCCGGCGATCCTCTCCGACCGCCCCTGTTTCCCCGGCAGTCTGGTGCACTACCGGTACGGGGTGTTCTCCGGCGTTCCCGCCCTCGGCGACGACGGGGTGCTCGGCGCGATGCTGGTCGACCCGGGCGGACGGCTGGTCCCCGACCGCCGCCGCGCCTGGTTCTCGCCGCCCGAATGGGCCCCGCGCGACCCCTTCGCCCACGGCGAGGCCGCCGTCCCCGTCCGTACCGCCCCGGCCGAAGTCCTGCTCGACGGGCGCTTCCTGGTGCGCTCGGTGATCCGGCACGCCTTCGGGGGCGGGGTCTTCCGGGGCGTCGACGAGTCCACCGGCGCGTCCGTGATCATCAAGCAGGCCCGCCCGCACACCGCCGCCACCCTGAGCGGCCACGACGCCCGCGACCTGCGCTGCCACGAGGCGGCGATGCTGGAGGAGTTCGCCGGGAGCGGCTGCACCCCCGGCCTGGTCGCCCTCTTCGAGCAGCAGGGCGACCTGTTCCTCGTCCAGGAGGCCGTCGAGGGCGTGACCCTGCGCCAGTGGGTCCTGGACCACCTGGAGCCCGACGACGGGGAGTCCTGGGGCGTCCCCGTGGCGGTCGCCCTGCGCCGGGCGCGCTCACTGGCCTGTCTGATGCGGCTCGTCCACGCCGAGGGCCACGTCCTGCGGGACTTCAACCCCAGCAACGTGATGGTCGCCGACAACGGCGAAGTGTGCCTGATCGACCTGGAGATGCTGGCCCGGCCCGGCGAGCCCGCCCTGCGCATCCACACCCCCGGGTACGCGGCGGCCGAGCAGACGGCCGCGCCGCGCCACGGGCCCGCCCCCGCCGTCACCTGTGACCTCTACAGCCTCGGGGCCACCTTCTTCCACCTCGTCACCGCGGTGGATCCCCTGCTCGCCCCCGACGACCCCGGGGTGCGCGGCGGTTGCGGACGGCTCTCCGCCTGGCTCGGCCGGCTGGCCCAGGGCAACCCGGCCGCGCACCGGCTCGCCCCGCTGATCGTGGCCCTGCTCGACGACGACCCGGCCCGGCGCCCCGGCCTCGACGAGGTCCTGGACCGGCTGGACCGGGCCGCCCGGCCCACGGGGGAGGCCGCCCCCGCCGCACCGGCGGCGGGGGCGCGGGGCCTGGCCGAGACCGGCCTCAAGGAGCTGATCGGGGACGGCGTCGACCACCTGCTCGCCACCTTCCGCCCCGGGCGCGACGACCGGCTGTGGCCCCCGAGCCCGGTGGGCGCCACCACCGACGCGTTCAACGTCCAGCACGGCGCGGCGGGCGTCCTCGGGGTGCTCGTGCGCGCGTACGAGGCGGGCGAGCACCCGGCGGTGTACGACGCGGTGCGCGGCGCCGCCCAGTGGATCGCGGGCCGCGTCGGCCGCGAGCCCCGCCTGCTGCCCGGCCTGCACTACGGCCGCTCCGGCACGGCCTGGGCACTCCTGGAGGCGGCCCGACTCCTGGGTGATGAGCGGTTGTTGGGCCATGCGATGGAGCTGGCGGCCCGCGTCCCGGTGCGCGGCCCCGGCCCCGACGTGTGCCACGGGGTGGCCGGGGCGGGCCTGACCCAGCTGCGGTTCTGGGAGGCCACCGGGGAGCGGCGCCATCTGGACCGGGCGCGGGAGGCGGGCGACGAACTGGCGGCCCGCGCCCGGCGCCGGGACGGACTGCTGCGGTGGCCGCTGCCGCGCGAACTCCTGCCCGTACAGGGCGACATCGCCCACTACGGCTTCGCCCACGGAGTCGCCGGAATCGGCGCCTTCCTGCTCGCCCTCGGCCGCGCCACCGGCTCGCCCGAACCCGTCGAACTGGCCGTGGAGGCCGCCGAGACGCTGCTCGCCGCCGCCGAGGAGGAGGACGGCGCCGCGTACTGGCGCTCCGGTGAGCCGGGCAGCCCGCGCAAGACGCACTGGTGCAGCGGCTCCTCCGGGGTCGGCACCTTCCTGGCGCGCGTCTGGGAGGAGACCGGCGAGGGCGACTTCCTCGACGCCGCGCACCGGGCGGCCGTGGCGGTGCGCCGCACCCGCTGGCACGCCGGTACCGCCCAGTGCCACGGCCTGGCCGGGGACGGCGACTTCCTGCTCGACCTGGCCGAGGTGTGCGGGCGCGGCGAGTACCGCGTCTGGGCGGCGGAGCTCGCCGCCGCGATCCACGTGCGCAATGTGGTCCGCGACGGCCGCACCCTGGTCCCCGACGACACCGGCACCCAGGTGTGCGCCGACTACGGCACCGGCCTGTCCGGGGTGCTCGCCTTCCTGCTGAGGCTCTCTCACGGCGGCCCCAGGCTGTGGCTGCCCCGCTCGCTCACCGAAACCGCGCAGAGGGGGTGAACACCGTGAGGGAGTCCGATGTGAACGCTCTCCAGATGCTTGAGGAGGAAGAGGTGCCCCAATCCGAGTCCTGGCCCCCGCCCACCGCCGGATCGTGCTGCAGCACGTTCTGACGACGAGACCCCCGGTCACCGTCGGCCCGTCCCGTCACGGCGGGCCGACGGTGACCGGGCCCCCGTGCGTCCACGGACTGACGGGCCATCAATTACCCTGTCAGGGAGCCATGTTGGGCCCGTACCGCAGATACGTCAGTACCGCCGTGACCCGCCGGTGCAGCTGGGACTCCTCGGCCAGGCCGAGTTTGGCGAACGTCGAGTTGACGTGCTTCTCGATGGTCGACTCCGACAGGGACAGCGACTCGGCGATGTTGCGGTTGTTCTTGCCCTGCGCCATCTGCCGCAGCACGTCCAGCTCCCGGCGGGTCAGCTGGGCCAGGGGCGCGTCGACGGTACGGATGTGGCTGCCGACCAGCACTTCCACGATCCGCGGATCGATCACCGAGCGCCCGGCCGAAACCTCCCGCAGGGCCCGCAGCAGCTCCTCCAGCTCCCCGATCCGCTCCTTGAGCAGATACGCCAGCCCGTTGGTGCCCTGCTGGAAGAGGGCGAACGCGTACTGCTCGTTGGCGTGCTGGGACAGCACCACCACGCCGATGCCCGGGTGCGTGGCCCGGATGGTGTGCGCGGCGGCGATGCCCTCGGTGTGGTGGTCGGGGGGCATCCTGATGTCGGCGATCACCGCGTCGGGGCGGAACCGGTCGACGGCGTCCAGGAGTTCCTCCGCCGTGCCCACCGCCGCGATGACGTCGACCTCGCCGGTGTCCTCCAGGAGCCGCCGGGTGCCCTCGCGCACCAGGTAGTGGTCCTCCGCTATGACGATCCGCATCCGGTCCCGGGCCCGCGGGACATCGCGGGCGTCCGGCGCGTTCGTGGCGTCCCCCATGTCAGACATGGGCGGACTCCCGCGACCGCTCGACGAGTTCGGCGCACAGCGTGGTGCCGCCGCCCGGCCGGCAGGCGATGGACAGCCGGCCGCCGACCGCCTCGATCCGGTCGCGCAGCCCGGTGAGCCCGGAGCCGAGCCGGGACGGGGAGGGCAGGCCCACGCCGTCGTCGCTGACGTCGAGCAGCAGCGAGCCGTCGGCGCGGCCGAGCCGGATGGTCACCCCGTCCGCGCGGGCGTGCTTGAGTACGTTGGTGAGCGCCTCGGAGACCAGGAAGAACGCGGCCTCCTCGATCTCCGGCGCGAACCGCGCCGAGGACACCGACGGGTCGACCTCCACGGCGACCGGGATGGGCAGCCGCCGGGCCTTGGAGATCACGGCGGCGGCCAGGCCCTGGTCGGTCAGTACGGGCGGATGGATGCCGTGGGCGAACTCGCGCAGGTCGTCGATGACCCGGCAGGCGTCGTCCTGGAGCTCGGTGAGAGTGGTGTGCACGGTGTCACCATTGCGGCAGAGCTGATTGCGGGCGAGTGCCAATTTGGCCACCAGCGCGACGAGTTCCTGCTGGATCCCGTCGTGCAACTGCCGTTCGATGCGCCGCCGTTCGGTGTCCTGCGCCTGGACGATCCGGGTGCGCGAGGCGTTGAGCTCGCACGCCTGACGCTGCACCTCGTCGACCCGGGTGGACAGTTCGGCCGTGAGCTGCGCGTTGTGCACGGCCAGTGCCGCCTGCCGGGCCAGGGTCTCGATCAGGTCCTGGTCCTCGGGGGTGAAGCGGCCCTCCGCCTTCGGCCCGTACTCGATGGACCCCAGCACCTCCTCCCCGTACCGCAGCCGCACCTCGCCCCAGGGGTCCTCCCCGTCCGCCGCCGCCCCCGCCGCCCCCGAGCCGGACGGCGTGCGGTCCGGCGCGGCGGGGCCCAGGCGCACCCGCACCCAGCGCAGGTCGAGGCCCTCGCGCAGGGTGACGGCCAGCTGCGGGGCGAGCCGTTCGAGGTCGTAGGCGTGCTCCAGGGTGGTGCCGCACTGCACCAGGAGCTCGAAGTTGGACGGGCGCGCCCCGAACACCCGGCGCGCGGCGAGCCGGTTGAGCTGGCGGTGCACCGGCTGGAAGAGCATGGTCGCGGCGACCGCCACCAGGACGGCGAGCCCGATCGGCAGGTACTGGCCCGCGGTGAGACCCAGCGCCGTCGTCAGGCCCAGGTACCAGGCGCCGATGATGGTCCACAGCACGCCGTACACCACGGAACGCCGGATCGCGAAGTCCATGCCCGGCAGCCGGTGGCGGAACGCGGCGAAGACCAGACCCGCCGAGACCGTGATGTACGGCACCGCCCCGATCGCGCTGCCGATGAAGTAGTCGATGCCCTGGTCGTCGAGCCACAGCCGGAACAGCCGTGCCGAACCGCGGGCGCCGAACACCACGAACGCGGCCAGCGCCACCGGCCACACCCGGTCCGGCTCCGGCGTCCGGGCGGCCCGTTGCCCGCGCCGGTCCAGGAGCGAGCGGAGCAGCAGGAGCCCGGCACCCAGCCCCGGCGCCCACGCCTCGGGCTGGACCAGCAGCCAGGGCAGCACCCGCTCGGAGAGCGGCAGCGCCATCAGCGTCACGGGGTAGGGGACGAGCAGGTACAGCGCGCGCAGCACGACCCGTTCGTAGCCGCGGCGGTACCGGCCGTCGGGCAGCAGGGCGAGCAGTCGGCAGAGGGTGATGGCCGCCAGGACGTCGAAGGTGCGGGCGACCCCGAGGAACGTCGAGACGCGCGGTCCGGTCGCCCGCCAGCCGGTCGCGGGCGGCAGCAGCAGCGTGAACCGCACCGCCATCCCGATCGCCGCGAACGAGCCCGCCGCGAGCAGCCGCCGGGCCACCGGATGGCGGGGGGCGTGCCACGACAGCGACAGCCCGGCCACATAGCAGGGCAGGATGCACGCCAGGCTCCAGGGAAGCGTCTGCGACGCCGAGATCCACACACCGACCGGCACCCCGTAGAGCAACCCCAGCCCGCCGCCGACCGCGAGAACCCGCAACGGCCGTCCCTCAGGTTCTGCCATTCCGCCATTTTCCCGGGGCGCGCACACCCTTGTACAGAAAGCCTCCCTCACCCCGGTATGGCGGACAGCCTCCATACGGCGGCGAGGCGGCCCGGATTCCCGCGCGGCGCCCGCCCGCCCACACTGGACCCGTGGAGCCCGGCGGGGGCGGACGGCGGACCGTCCCGCTCAGGCGTCCGACCAGCGCAGGCCGGGACCCGCCGAGAGCAGCAGGGACGAGACCCGCCCGACGGGGCGGGGCAAGGGGGGAACGCATGAGCACCACCCGGATCGAGGCAGCGGACGCCCGGGCGGCCGACGAGCGGACGCGGCACTCCCCGGCCCCGGAGCCGCCCGCACACCCCGGGCCGGAGCCGCAGGCCGGGCACGCGGGCAGCGGCACGCTGGACGCGGCCGAGGGCGGGCGGCTGACCATGACGTACCAGCTGCTCGGCGAGCCCGCCCGGGCGCTGGAGGCGCACCGGCGCACCGAGTTGACCGGCGCCGCGAGCACGGCCGAGACCGCCGCCCTGGCCTGGGCCGCCGCCGCGTACCGCGCGCACGGCGAACTCGGCCGTGCGCGCACGACGGTACGGCGCGCGCTGCGGCTCCTCGGCCGTCGCGCCGACCCGTACGCCCAGGCCGTCACCCACGCCTCGGCCGCGCTGATCGCCGCCTGCGACGGGCGGGGCGCCGCCGCCGAGCACCACCGGGAGCTCGCCGAGGAGGCGGCCTGCGCCTCGGCGGATCCCGCGCTGGTCCTGCTCGTACGGGCGGGTGCCGCGCAGGAGCGGACCGAACAGGGCGCGCCGCGCGCGGTCCTCGCCGGGCTCGACACCGCGCTCACCGCGCTCGGCACCGGCTCCCGCACCGCCGCCGACGGCGACGAGCCGCCCGGCCTCTGCCTCGCGGCCGAGTGCCTGCGCGGCGCCGCCCACCTCGCCCTCGGCGAACTCGACTACGCGGCGGCCGAGTTCGGCCGGGCCCTGGCCGGGTACCAGCGGCTCGGGGACGCCCTCGGACACACCGGGCTCGGCGCCCGCGCGCTCCTCGGCCTCGGCGACGTGCACCGCGAACGCGGTGCGCTCGGCCCGGCGCGCGCCGCCTACCAGGAGGCGGTCGTCCGCGCCGAACAGAGCGGCGACCGCCTGGTGCTGGCCGCCGCGCTCACCGGCCTCGCCCTCGCGCGCGGCGCCGAGGAACCGGGCGCCGCCGCCCCGCTGGCCCGGCGCGCGGTCGCCCTGTGCGCGGGCCGCCCCCGGATACGCGCCCTGGTGGCCGCCGGGTGGGTCGCGCTCGCCGACGAACGCCCCGAGGACGCGGCCGAAGCGGTGCGCGAGGCGGCCGGTGAACCCGGCGCCCAGGCGTGCCGCACGGTCTACGCGGAGATCCTGGAGCTGGAGGCGATGTGCGCCCGCGAGCCCGGCGCCCGCGCGCGGATCCTGGCGGACGCCGAGGCCATGTGGACCGCCGCGCACCGCCCGGTCGCCGCCGCCCGGGTGGCCGTGGCCCGGACCCGGGCGGCCGGACCGGGCACCGCCGCGGCGCGCCAGGCGGTCGCCGGGCTGCGGCGGTTCGGGGTCCTGGACGGCGCCGCCGACGCGGCCGGACCGCTCAACCGGGCCGGCGCCGCCGAGCGGCCCTCGGCGGCGGTGCGGGTGCTGGGCGGCTTCCAGGTGCTGCGCGACGGAGTGCCGGTCGGACCCGAGGAGTGGCAGTCCAAGAAGGCCCGCGACCTGCTGAAACTCCTGGTCGCCCGGCGGGGGCTGCCCACGCCCAGGGAAGTCGTGGTGGAGGCGCTGTGGCCGGGGGAGGAGCCCGCCCGGTGCGCCAACCGGCTCTCGGTCGCTCTCTCCATCGTCCGCCTCGTCCTCGACCCCGAACGCCGCCTGGCCCAGGACCACTTCATCGCGGCGGACAAGCACACCGTCGGCCTGGCCCGGCTCCGCGTCGACGTCCAGGACTTCCTGACGGCCGCCCGCCACGCCCTCGCCGCCGCCGAACGCTCCGGCGGCCACGCCTACGCGGCGCTCGCGGACGCCGAGCGGAGCTACCGGGGCGACGTGCTGGAGGACGAGCCGTACATGGAGTGGGCGGCGGCGCTGCGCGAGGAGGCCCAGGCCGTCCACACGGAGCTGCTCGCCCGGCTGACCGCCGTCGCCGCCGAGCGCGGCGACCACCACGCCGAGGTCCACTTCCGGCTGCGCCTGCTGGAGCGCGACCCCTACGACGAGGAGACCCACCTCGCCCTGGTCCGCCTGCTGGCGGCGGCGGGCCGGTACGGCGAGGCCCGCCGCCGCCACGCGCTGTACGCGCGACGCATGCGGGAGATCGACGTGGAGCCCGCCCCGTTCCCGCGCGCCGAGCGGAGCGGCGACCGGCGTTCCCGGGCCGAACCGGCCCCCGTAGGCTGTCTCCATCATGAGTCTCTTCGCCATCAGTGACCTGCATGTCCGCCATGCGGAAAACCGCGCGATCGTGGACGAGTTGCGGCCCGAGTCGCCCGAGGACTGGCTGATCGTCGCCGGGGACGTGGGGGAGAACGCCGACGAGGTGCTCCGCGCCATGGAACTCCTCGCCGGCCGGTTCGCCACCGTCGTGTGGACCCCCGGCAACCACGAGCTGTGGACCCCGCCGCGCGACCCGGTCCAGCTGCGCGGCGAGGCCCGCTACCAGTACCTGGTCCAGCGGCTGCGCGAGCTCGGCGTGGCCACCCCGGAGGACCCCTACCGCCCGTGGCCGGGCCCCGACGGCCCCGTCGTCGTCGCCCCGCTGTTCGTGCTGTACGACTACACGTTCCGCCCCGAGGGCACCCACACCAAGGAAGAGGCGCTGGCCGTCGCGCACGAGGCCGCAGTGGTGTGCACGGACGAGCACCTGCTGCACCCCGACCCGTACCCCAGCCGGGACGCCTGGTGCCGCGCCCGGCTCGCGTACACCCGCTCGCGCCTCGACGCGATCGACCCCGCGCTGCCGACCGTGCTGGTCAACCACTTCCCGCTGGTGCGCCAACCGACCCGGATCCTGCGCTACCCCGAGTTCGCCCAGTGGTGCGGCACCGAGGCCACCGCCGACTGGCACGTGCGCTACCGGGCCGCCGCCGTCGTCTACGGCCATCTGCACATCCCCCGCACCATCGACGTCGACGGAGTGCCGCACATCGAGGTGTCGCTGGGCTATCCCCGCGAGTGGGGCAGCCGTGCCGCGCCCCCGAGGGGGCTGTGCCGGGTGCTGCCCGAGCCGGTCTCGGTGCCCCGGTGGTGAGCGCCGCCCTGCTGGCGGGGCTGCTCCCGCCGGACGTCGTCGTGGCCGAGCTGTTCGCCGACCCGCCCACCGTCGACCTGTTCCCGCAGGAGGCGGAGATCGTGGCGCAGGCCGTCGAGAAGCGGCGCCGCGAGTTCGCCACCGTACGGCTGTGCGCGCGGACCGCGCTGGGCCGTCTGGGCCACGCGCCCGGCCCCATCGTCCCCGTGCAGGAGGGTCCGGCCTGGGCCCGCCGCGCCCCGCGCTGGCCCGACGGCGTGGTGGGCAGCATGACCCACTGCGACGGCTACCGCGCGGCGGCCGTGGCGCCCGCCTCGGCCATCGCCTCCGTCGGCGTGGACGCCGAGCCGAACGCCCCGGTCCCCGACGGCGTACGGGAGATGGTCACCCTCCCCGAGGAGCGCGGCACCCTGGACGAACTGGCGCGCGGCCACCCCGAAGTGGCCTGGGACCGGCTGCTGTTCAGCGCCAAGGAGAGCGTCTTCAAGGCGTGGTACCCGCTGACGGGCCGCTGGCTGGACTTCGGCGACTGCGTGGTGACCCCCGACCCCGAGCGCGGCACGTTCACCGGCGCCCTGAAGGTGCCGGGGCCGGTGGTGGACGGGGTGCGGGTCGATGTGTTCCACGGCCGGTGGGGGGTGGCCGAGGGGGAGAGCGGGCCGCTGGTCGCCACGGCCGTCGTGGTGGGGCGGGGCGGACGCTAGGGCGGGTCCTTGCCGGGGCCGGCCCGTACGGCGGGCCGGTCTTCCGCCCGGCACCGCCCCTCAGTCCACGTGGATCCCGGGCTGGCGGTCCTTCCACGGCACGGCCTGCTCCAGCTGGGCCGCCACCCGCAGCAGGAGGTCCTCGCGGCCGTGGGCGGCGACCAGCTGGACCCCGATGGGCAGGCCCTCGCGGCTCTGGCCGAGGGGCAGGCTGATCGCGGGGTGGCCGGAGACGTTGAACAGGGCCGTGAACGGGCCGTGTTCGAAGATCCGGCGCAGCCAGGAGCGGACGCTGTGGCGGGCGTCGTCGTAGTCGAGGGTGCCGTGCGGCGCGGGGAGCTGGGCCAGCGTCGGGGTGACCAGCAGGTCGTGGTCGAGGAAGAAGCGGCCGACCGGCCGGGTCACCAGGTTCTGGGCCTCCATCGCGGCCAGGACGTCCAGCGCGGTGAAGGACTCCGCCTCGGCCAGCACCCGGCGCGAGACGCCTTCGAGCAGGGCGGGGTCGGGCCGGCGCGGGGCGCCCCGCAGCACCGCGCCGCCGGTCGAGACGGCGCTGAGCACGACCGCCTCCACCACGTCGTCGGCGTCGACGTCGGGGCTCGCCTCCGTCACGGCGTGGCCGATCCACTCCAGGACCTGGCCCACCGCGACGGCCGCCCCGGCGACCTGGCGGTCCACGGGCACGCCCGACCAGGCCGAGGTGGTCAGCGCGATCCGCAGCCGCCCCGGGTCGGTGCGGATCTCGTCGGCGTACGGGCGAGCCACCGGCGCCAGTGGGTACTTCTCGCCGACCGTCGGCGCCGACACCGCGTCCAGCAGATGGGCCGCGTCGCGGACGGTCCGGGTGAGGGCGAACTCGGCCAGCTGTCCGAACGCGGCCTCACCGGCGAGCGGCCCGGACGGGGTGCGGCCACGGCTCGGCTTGAGCCCGACGAGGCCGCAGCAGGAGGCCGGGACGCGGATCGAGCCGCCCGCGTCATTGGCGTGTGCGAACGGCACGGCCCCGGCGGCCACCAGCGCGGCGGAGCCGCCGCTGGATCCGCCGACACCGCGTCCGAGGTCCCAGGGGTTGCGGGTGACGCCGTAACGGACCGACTCGGTGGCGAAGTTGAGGCCGAACTCGGGGGCGGTGCTCTGGCCCAGGGCGACGAGTCCGGCGGCGCGGAAGCGGGCCATCAGATCGTGGTCGACCAGGGCGTAGGCACCCCGGATGCTGCGGCTGCCCACGGTGAACGGCACGCCCTGCGTGAACGGGCCGCTGTCCTTGACCACGAACGGCACCCCGGCCAGCGGCCCGTCCGGTTCGTGCGCCGGGGCCGGGTCGAACAGCGGCCCGGTCAGCGCGTTGAGGTCCGCGTTCACCTGCTCGACCGCCCGCCGCGCGGCGTCCTCGACCTCGGCGGCGCTCACCTCGCGCGTACGGATCAGCTCGCGCAGCCCGACCGCGTCGAAGGCTGCGTATGCGTGCGGCTCCATGCGGTCGTCCACTCCTCGGTTGCGTGCCCGGGCCAGCGTGACATATCCGTACGAGCCGGCCCGCGCCGGGGTGCGGCGGCCCCGGCGCCGAGGTCCGTCAGCGGGCGTTCGCGGTCGCGATGTGCTCGCGGATCTCGCGGGTGATGGCGGGGAGGTGGCCGTCGACGAAGAAGTGGCCGCCCGCGAAGACCCGCATCCGGAACGAGGCCGAGGTGTGCCGCTCCCACAGGGCCACCTCGTCGAGCTCGACCACCGGGTCGTCGTCGCCGGACAGGGCGACGACCGGGCAGCTCAGCGGCGCGGCCGGGGTGGGGCGGTAGGTCTCGATGGCGTGGTAGTCGCTGCGCATCGTCGGCAGGACCATCCGCAGGAGCGCCTCGTCGGCGAGCACCTGCGCGTCGGTGCCGCTGAGCCGCTTCAGCTCGGCGAGCAGGTCCTCGTCGCTGCCGAGGTGGACGTATCCGTCACGCACCACGGAAGGGGCGCGGCGGCCCGAGGCGAAGAGGCCGAGCGGGACGGTGCCGCGCCGCTCCAGGCGCACCGCGACCTCGTAGGCGACGGCGGAGCCCATGCTGTGGCCGAAGAGGGTGAGCGGGCGGTCCGTCCAGGGGAGCAGCTCGTCGACGATGCGGTCGGCGAGGGTGGATATGTCCTCGATGCACGGTTCGGCGAGCCGGTCCTGGCGGCCGGGGTACTGGATCGCGAGCACGTCGACCTCGGGCGCGAGCGCCTGGGACGCCTGGAAGTAGTACGTGGCCGAGCCGCCCGCGTGCGGGAAGCAGACGAGCCGGGTGGCGGCCTGCGGGGCGGGGTGGAACCGCCGGATCCAGGGGCTGCTCAGGGACGATCCTGCCACGGTCGATCCTTCTCCTCGTGCGCGCTTCGGGCAAAGTCCAGCATTCAAGTTTCTTGGTGGAGCCGCCCTTCAGCCTAGGGCCCGCGCCGAGCGCCCCGACCACCCGCCCGCCGTCTCGACGTGCGGCGCTTGACGATATCCGGGGGTGTCATGTGAGATACGGAACCGAGCGGTCAACCGGTTTGTTGTCGACCGCCGGATCGAGTGGATGTTCCGCGGCTTCCGCAACCGGCCGCGGGAAGAAAATACGGTCGCTCGGTCACTGTGAAGTGCCCGGCACTCGGGGGACGGGTCACCGCATCTATGCTTCGCGAGCACAAGGGAACCATTCGTCGTGCCCGGCTGTCCGATCTCACCCGGCTCATGGAGCTGGAAGAGATGTGCTGGGCACCAGAATTGCGGGTTTCCGCACGGGTGGTCCGGCGGCGTCTGACGACCAACCCGCAGAGCCAATTCGTCATCGAGGACGACGGCGCGGTCTGGGGCGTCATCTATTCCCAGCGCATCGCCGACCCCGCCGCCCTGCGCACCGTGCGGTTCGACACGGCCGACCGGCTGCACCGCGCGGACGGGCCGGTCGCCCATGTGCTGTCCCTCAACATCGATCCGAGCAGGCAGAGCTTCGGGTATGGTGATGCCCTGCTCGAACACCTGCTGGAGTGGAGCGGCGAGGCCGCGGGCGTGGCCAAGGCCGTCGGCGTCACCCGCTGCAAGGACTTCAAGCGGCACCCCGGGATCGGGCTCGCGGAGTACATCCAGGCAAAGAATTCGCAAGGTCGTTGTCTGGATACCGTTTTGCGCATGCACCAGCTGCATGGCGCTGAGATACGTTGTCTCGTGCCCGGCTACCGTCCGGGCGATGTCGTCAATGGCGGAAACGGTGTTCTGGTCGAATACGATCTGACCACCCGGCTCGATCGTTTGCGGCGACTGGAACGTGATGCGTCCGTTCCCTCCCGGGAGAATTCCCCGGTACCGGCGACCGCTGAATTGACCGCCGAAATCCTGGCATTCCTGGAAGAGCTCGTCGGCGACGCTTCCGGCGCCGCTGAAGCACAACTCTCCCTGGTGAGCCCGCTGTTCGAACTCGGCCTCGACTCGGCCAGTCTCCTGGACCTCCAGGACCGAATCGAAGGCCGTTACGGCGTCTCGCTGGAACCGCTCTTCTTCTTCGAGTGCAACACCGGTGAAAAGATCGTCTCCTTCCTCGAAGGCGTGCGCGGCGGCGAGTTCCCCGAAGGAGCGGGCGGCAGCGAGCCGGAGCCGGTGGCAGCGGCCCTTTCCGAGGGGGCGGTGGCGACCGCGCGCGAGACCGCCGACGGCGACGTCGCGATCATCGGCATGGCCTGCCGGCTGCCCGGCTCGGGCGACGGCTACGGCGCGCTCTGGGAGCTCCTCGCCGACGGGCGCTCGGCCGTCACCACCCTGCCCGAAGGCCGCTGGCAGTGGCCCGACGGGATCGGCCCCGACACCCATCCCGGCATCGACCGGGGCGGCTTCGTCCAGGACGCGGCGTGCTTCGAGCCCGGCCTGTTCCGGATCTCGCCCAACGAGGCCCGGCGCATGGACCCCCAGCAGCGCTGGATGCTGGAGCTGGGCTGGGCGGCCCTGGAAGACGCCGGATACCCGGCGAGCGCCGTGCGCGGCACCTCCATGGGCGTCTTCATCGGCGCCAGCGGCTCCGACTACCAGCGCGTCATGGACACCCGCGGGCTGCCGGTGCGCGCGCACAGCGGCCTGACCACCTCCATGGCCATCATCGCCAACCGCGTCTCCTACTTCTTCGACCTGCGCGGCCCCAGCGTCCAGGTCGACACCGCCTGCTCCAGCTCCCTGGTCGCCGTCCACTCGGCGGTGCGCGCCCTGCGCGCGGGCGACTGCGAGACCGCGCTGGTCGGCGGGGTCAACGTGCTGTGCCACCCGGCCAACAGCGTCGCCTACCACCAGGCGGGCATGCTGTCGCCGGACGGCCTGTGCAAGACGTTCGACGCCTCGGCCAACGGCTATGTGCGCTCCGAGGGCGGCGCCGTCGTCCTGCTCAAGCCGCTGGCGAAGGCGCTCGCGGACGGCGACCACGTGCACGCCGTCATCAAGGGGACCGCAACCAACCACGGCGGCCAGTCGGGCGGTCTCACCGTGCCCAGCGCGGCCATGCAGGCCGGGCTCATCGGCGCGGCGCTGGCCGACGCGGGCGTCGAGGCCGGTGACCTCACCTATGTGGAGGCGCACGGCACCGGGACCCCGCTCGGCGACCCCATCGAGGTCCAGGGCCTGACCCGGGCGTTCGCCGGGAGCACCACCCCGTGCGGCCTCGGCTCGGTGAAGACCAACCTCGGCCATCTGGAAGCCGCCGCGGGCATCACCGGTCTGCTCAAGACCGTGCTGTCGATGCGCCACCGCGCGCTGCCCGCCTCGCTCCACCAGAGCGAGCTCAACCCCCAGATCGACCTGGCGGGTTCGCCGTTCTCGGTGGTCGGCCGGCTCACCGACTGGACGCCGGGCGACGGTCGGGCGCGGCTCGCCGGAGTCAGCAGCTTCGGCTCGGGCGGCAGCAACGCGCACGTGGTCGTGGCCGAGCACGTGGCGCCCGCCGGGGACGCGGCCCGGCCGGTGGCCGACGCCCCGTTCCTGGTCGTCCTGTCGGCCGAGAGCGACGCGCAGCTCGTACGGCAGGCCGAACTCCTCCTCGACCACGTCCGCCGGGAGCGGCCGGACGCGGCGGGGCTCGCCGATCTCGCGTACACCTCGCAGACCGGCCGCGCGGCCCTGACCGAGCGGCTGGCCCTGGTGGCGCCGGACACCGCCTCCCTGAGCGCTCTGCTGAAACGTTTCCTCGCTGGTGGTGGCGGCGACGGCATTCACCGTGGCCGCGCCGGACGCGGCAGCGGCGCCCCGGCGGCCGGGCGGGAGCACGGGCCGCTGGCCGACGCCTGGGTGCGCGGCGCGGACGTCGACTGGGAGCGGCTGTACGAGAACGGCCCCCGGCCCCGGCGCGTACCGCTGCCCACCCATGTCTTCGCCAAGAAGCGGTACTGGCTCGACGACGAGCCGGGCACGGCCCCGGCGGCCGAACCGGTCCTGCCCGCCCACCCGCTGCTCGGCACCCCGGAGCCGGGCGACACCCCCCGCTACGGCACGACCCTGTCCGGCGACGACTTCTTCCTGCGCGACCACCGGGTGCGCGGCGAGAAGGTGCTGCCCGCCGTCGCGTACCTGGAGATGGCCCGCGCGGCGCTGGTCCACGCCCGCGCGGCCGACGCCGCCGCGCCGGTGCGGCTCGACCACGTGGTGTGGCAGCGACCGCTCGTCGTCGCTGACCACCCCCGCACCGCGTACACCGCCCTCACCGACGAAGGCGAAGGACGCTTCGGCTACGAGATCGGCACCGGCGGGCCGGGCGGCGCCGTGCACTCGCGCGGCACCGGTTCGCTGGGCGGCGTCCGCGAGCCCGCCGCGCTCGACCTGGCCTCGCTCAAGGCCCGGATGGGCACGGCCAAACTGGGCCGCGAGGAGTGCTACGACGCGCTGCGCTCCGCCGGGCTCGACTACGGCGACGCACACCGCACCCTGCGCGAAGTCCGCCTGGGCGACGGCGAGATGCTGGCCGCGCTCGCCCTGCCGGAGGCGCCGGCCGGGGACCGCCACGCCTTCGTGCTCCACCCCGCCGTCCTCGACGGCGCCCTCCAGGCCGTCTACGCCCCGCAGATCCAGGACGCCCGCACCGGCGCCGCCTGGAGCGCGGCGCTGCCGTTCGCGCTCGACGCGCTGGAGGTGCACGGCCCCACCCCGGCGACCGCGTACGCCTGGATCCGCGCGGCCCGCGGCACCACCGCCGAGGTGCGACGGTGGGACCTGGACCTGTGCGACGAGCACGGCGGGGTCTTCGCGGCGCTGCGCGGCTACTCCACCCGCGAGAGCGCCACGGCCCGGGCGGACGCCCCGGTGACCCTGTTCCGGCCGGTCTGGCGCGACCGGCCCGCCCCCGCGGGCGACGTCCCCGCGGGTGACGCCCCCGCCGCCCGGGTGGTGCTGGCCTGCGGATTCGGCGCGCGGCTCGCGGAATTGCGCCGACTCGCCCCGCAGACCACCTTCCTGGAGCCGCCGGAGACGGCGGAGACCGACGACGCCCCGGCGGCCGTCACCGCCCACGCCGTGGAGCTGCTGCACGCCGTCAAGGGCATCCTCCTCGGCAGGCCGACCGCACCCGTACTGGTGCAGGCGCTGGTGCCCGCCGACGGTGAGCCGTACGCGTACGAAGCCCTCTCCGGACTGCTCAAGAGCGCCCACCTGGAGAACCCGGCGCTCCTCGGGCAGGTCGTCGCCGTTCCCCCGGGCGCCCCGGCCGAAGATCTCGCCGAGGCGCTCGCCGAAGGCGCGCGCACCCCCGGGGTCCAGCGGATCCGTCGCGACGGCGCACACCGCCAGGTGCTCGGCTGGGAGCCGGTGGGCGAACTCCCGGGCGCCCGGCCGGTGGTGTGGCGCGAGGGCGGGGTCCATCTGATCACCGGCGGCGCGGGCGGCCTCGGGCTGATCCTCGCCGAGGAGATCGCCCGCCGGGCCCCCGGCGCGGTGCTGTGCCTGACCGGCCGCGCCGAGCCGGACGCGGAGCGGCGGGCCCGGCTCGACGCGCTGCGCGAGACCGGCGCGCGCGTCGAGTACCACGTGCTCGACGCGGCGGACGCGGACGGCACCGCCGCACTCGTCACCGACCTCGTACGCCGCCACGGCGCCCTCCACGGAGTGGTGCACGGCGCGGGCGTGCTGCACGACAACTTCCTGGTGAAGAAGTCCGCGGCCGAGTTCGCCCGGGTGCTGCGCCCCAAGCTCGCGGGCGCGGTCGCCCTCGACGCGGCGACCAAGGACGAGGACCTCGACTTCTTCGTCCTCCTCTCCTCGGTCATGGGCGCCACCGGCAATGTCGGCCAGGCCGACTACGCGGTGGCCAACGCCTTCCTCGACGGGTTCGCCCGCCACCGCGACTGCCTGGTGCGCACGGGCGAGCGTGCCGGGCGCAGCGTCGCGATCGGCTGGCCGCTGTGGGCCGACGGCGGCATGGGCGCCGACGCGGCCACCCGCGACGCGCTGCGCACCCGGGCCGGGATGGTCCCCATGACGACGGCCGCGGGCATCGACGCCTTCCACCGCGCGCTCGCGGCGGGGGAGCCGCACCTCGTGGTGGGCGCGGGCGAACGGGCCCGGCTTCAGGCGTACTTGGAGGCGGACACCGCCGCCCCGCAGCCCGCCCCCGCCGTGGCAGCCCGTCCCGGGGCGACGGTTCTCGACGACCGCGCGCTCACCGCGCGAACCGTCGGCTTCCTCAAGGAGGCGCTCGGCCGGCTCACCGGGCTGGCCGCCGGCGAGATCGAGGAGGACGAACTCCTCGGCGCGTACGGGATGGACTCCATCCTGGCGACCGAGCTGACGGCCGGGCTGGAGACCACGTTCGGCCCGCTCTCCAAGACGCTTCTCTTCGAATACCACACCCTCGCCGAGCTGGGCGGATACTTCACCGCGCGCCACCGGGAGGCGCTGGAGACGCTGTTCGGTGAGGCGACTGCGGCGACTGCGGTGACCGAGGCCGCTGGGGTCGTCGAGGCGGCTGAGGCGGTCGAGACCGCCGTGGCGTCCGGCGCGCCTCGTACGGTGGACGCCGACGTGACGGCCCGAGCCGGAGCGGCCGACGTGACGGCCGCGCCCCGCGCCGAGGCGGCCGGGCCCGCCGCGCCCCTTGCCACCCCGCTCGACATCGCCGTCATCGGCCTCTCCGGCCGCTACCCCGAGGCGCGCGACCTCGACGAGTACTGGGCCAATCTGCGCGACGGGCGCGACTGCGTCGTGGAGGTGCCGCGGGACCGCTGGGAGTGGCGCGACCACTACAGCGAGGACCGCACCGCACCCGGGCGCCACTACAGCAAGTGGGGCGGCTTCATCGCCGAGGTCGACCGCTTCGACCCGCTCTTCTTCAACATCTCCCCGCACGAGGCCGACTACCTCGACCCGCAGGAGCGGCTGTTCCTGGAGCACGCCTGGACGGCGCTGGAGGACGCCGGCCACACCCGCGAGCAACTGCGCCGCCTCGGCGGCCGGGTCGGCGTGTACGCGGGCGTGATGTGGGGCCAGTACCAGCTGCTCTTCGCGGGAGGGAACGGGCCGCGCGGCAATCCGAACGCCCTTGGCAGCAGTTACGCCAGCGTCGCCAACCGCGTCTCGTTCGTGATGAACCTGCACGGGCCGAGCATGACCGTGGACACCATGTGCTCCAGCTCGCTCACCGCGATCGAGCTGGCCTGCCGGGACCTGCGGCAGGGCCGCACCAAGCTCGCGTTCGCGGGCGGCGTCAACGTCACCGTCCACCCCAACAAGTATCTGAGCCTGAGCGCGGGCCAGTTCATCTCCAGCAAGGGTCACTGCGAGAGCTTCGGCATCGGGGGCGACGGCTACATCCCCGGCGAGGGCGTCGGGGTCGTGCTGCTGAAGCCGCTGCGCGACGCCGAGCGCGACGGCGACCACATCTACGGCGTCATCAAGGGCAGCGGCGTCTCGCACGGCGGGCGCACCAACGGCTACACCGTGCCCAACCCCCGGGCGCAGGAAGCCGCGATCGGGGACGCGCTGGAGGAGGCCGGGGCGGACCCGCGCGCCATCAGCTACGTCGAGGCGCACGGCACCGGCACCAAGCTCGGCGACCCCATCGAGATCGCCGGTCTCAGCCAGGCGTTCCGCGCGGCGGGCGGCTCGGCCGACACCCAGTACTGCCACCTCGGCTCGGCCAAGTCGAACATCGGCCACTGCGAGAGCGCCGCCGGCATCGCGGGCCTCACCAAGGTGCTGCTCCAGCTGCGGCACGGCCAGATCGCGCCGTCCCTGCACTCGCGCACCCTCAACCCCAACATCGACTTCAGCGGCACGCCGTTCGTCGTCAACCAGGAACTGCGCCCGTGGGAGCGGCCGGTGGTGGACGGAGAGGTGCGCCCCCGGCTCGCCGGCATCTCCTCCTTCGGCGCGGGCGGCTCCAACGCCCATCTGCTGGTGGAGGAGTACGTGGAGCGCCGGCCCGGCACCGCCGCCCCGGGGCAGCCGCTGCTGTTCCCGCTGTCGGCCAAGGACGAGGAGCGGCTGCGCGCCTACGCGGCCCGGCTGCTGCGCTTCGTCCGGGAGTCGGCGCACGGGCCCGATCCGGTCGCGCCCGCCGACCTGGCGTACACCCTGCAGACCGGCCGGGAGGCGATGGACGCCCGCCTCGCCGTCGTCGCGGACTCGTTCGCCGCGCTCGCGGACCGCCTGGAGCGGTATCTGGCGGCCGAGGGCGAGGTCAGCGGCCTGGTCCACGGCAGTGTGCGGGCGGGGCGCGAGGCCCTGTCGCTGATCCCGGCGGACGAGCTGGCGCTGACCACCGACCGGCTGGCCGGGCGCGGAGATCTGCCCCGGCTCGCGGAACTCTGGGTACGGGGTGCTTCGTTGGACTGGCAGAAGCTGTACGGCGGCGCGGACGCGCCGCGCAGGGTGAGTGCACCGACCTACCCCTTCGCCCGGGACCGCCACTGGGTGCCGGAGTCGGCCGCGAGCCCCGCCGACGGCGCCGACCGGACCCCGGCCGCCGCCGCGCGCGCCGATGTGCGCTTCCTCGCCAAGCGGTGGCTCCCGGCCCCGCTCGACGGCGTGGCCGCGCGCCGCGTCAGCGCCCTCGTGCTGCACGACGCCGCCACCGCGCCGCTCGCCTCCGCCCTGGCCGGGCTCTGCGACGAGGCGACGCTGGTGGAGCCGGGCCCGGACGCCGCACAGCGGCTCGCCGGACGGATCGAGCGGGCCACCGCCCTCGTCGACCTCACCGGCATCACCGGGGCGGAGCCCTCGGGCGACACCCTGGCCCTGCTCCAGAGCGTCCTCGGGGCCAAGGCGTCGCGGGACGTCGACCTGCTGTACGTGACGCAGGGCCTCGAAGCGTTCGGGCGCGCCCGGACCCGGGCCGACCTCGCGGGCGCGGCGGGCGCCGGGCTGTACCGGATGCTGCAGAGCGAGTACGGCGGCCTCACCTCCCGCCACCTCGACCTGGACCCGGCGGCCCGGTCGGCCGCCGACCTCGCCGCCGTCGTGCGGCGCGAACTCGACGGTCCCGGCGCCGAGTCGGAGATCTGCCACCGCGACGGCGTCCGCCACGCGCCCGTCCTTGACGACCTCGCCCCGCGCGAGGGCACCGGCCGCGCCGACCTGGCCGGGGACGAGGTGCTCCTGGTGACCGGCGGCACCCGGGGTCTCGGGCTGCTCTGCGCCCGGCACCTGGTGGAGCGGCGCGGGGTGCGCCGACTGGTGCTGACCGGCCGGGAGCCGCTGCCCCCGCGCCATCTGTGGGACGACCCCGAGGCGTGCGCCCCGGCGGTCCGCGCGAAGATCCGCGCCGTGCTCGACCTGGAGGCGCGGGGCGTGGAGGTGCGCGTCCTGGCGCTGCCGCTCGACCGCGCCGAGGAGGTCGCGGCGGCCGTCCGGGCGATCGAGTCGACGATGGGCCGGATCGCCGGTGTCATCCACGCGGCGGGTCTCGTCGACACGGAGAACCCGGCGTTCGTGCGCAAGCCCGTCGCGGGCATCGCCCGCGTCGTCTCGCCGAAGACCGAGGGCACCCGCAATCTGCTGGCGGCCCTGGACGCGGCGGCCCTGCGGTTCGTGGTGCTCTTCTCCTCGGTCTCCGCAGCCCTTCCCGCGCTCGGCGCGGGCCAGAGCGACTACGCCATGGGCAACGCCTTCCTGGACTACTTCGCCCAGGCCCACGCCCACGCCCTGCCGATCACCAGTGTCCAGTGGCCCAGCTGGCGAGAGAGCGGCTTCGGCGAGGTCAAGAACCAGGCGTACACCGACACCGGACTGCTCAGCATCAGCGACCGCGAGGGGCTCGACCTCCTCGACCAGGTCCTCACCTCGCGCTACGCCCCGGTGGTCATGCCGGTCCACGTGGACGCGGCGCGTTTCGACCCGGCGGAGCTGCTGCGCCCGAAGCGGCGCACGGCGGCGCGGCCCGGACCCACGACGGCCCCGGCGCCCGCGCCCTTGAGCTCCCCGGCACCCGCACCCGCACCCGCTCTCGTGACCCCCGCGCCGCAGCCCGGCCACGACGCCGGTCCGTCGCTGATGGCGTTCCTCCGCGAGACCTTCGAGGCCGAACTCAAGCTGAAGCCCGGCGTGCTGGACGAGCGCACCTCGTACGCGGACTACGGCGCCGACTCGATCCTGCTGGCCCAGATCCTGCAGCGGATCAAGCAGCGCCTCGGCGTTCCCCTCGAACCGTCCACACTGCTGGAGCACCCCACCCTGCACGAGCTGGCGGCATGGCTGCTCGGCGCGCACGGGGCCGAGGTCGCGGCCGGGTTCGCCCCGGCGGGGCCCGCAGCGCCCGCAGCGCCCGCAGCGCCTGTCGTTCACGAGGCGCCCGCCGCCCCCGTCGTGACCGGGCCCGCGATCGCCGCCCCGGCCGTACGGCCCGCGGCGGCGGAGCCCGTCACCCGCACCGCCGGTCCCGTCGCCGTCATCGGCATGGCCTGCCGCCTGCCCGGCGCGCCCGACCTGGACGGCTACTGGGACCTGCTCCGCGAGGGCCGCTCCGCCATCCGCGCCGTCCCCGAGGAGCGCTGGGGGCGGGCGACCGGCTTCACCGCCGGACTCGTCGACGACGTCCACGGCTTCGACGCCGGGTACTTCATGCTCCACGCCGAGGACGTGCGGGCGATGGACCCGCAGGCGCTGGTGCTCCTGGAGGAGACCCTCAAGGCGGTCCACCACGCGGGCTACCGCTTCGGCGAGCTCGACGGGAGCAACACCGGCGTGTACGTCGGCGCCCGAGGGCGTGGCCGCGCCGAGGCCGACCTGGTGGCCGGGGCGCGCAATCCGATCATGACGGTCGGGCAGAACTACCTGGCCGCCAACATCTCCCAGTTCTTCAACTGGCGCGGCCCGGCCATGGTCCTGGACACCGCCTGCTCCTCCTCGCTGGTGGCGATGAAGCTCGCCACCGACGCGCTGGCGGCCGGGTCGGTGGACCTCGCGGTGGTGGCGGGCGTCAGCCTGCTCGACGGGCCCGGGGACCACGAACTCTTCCGCAGGCGCGGCCTGTTGCAGGACCGGGGCGAGTTCCACGTCTTCGACCGGCGGGCCGCCGGTGTCGTCCTCGGCGAGGGCTGCGGCGTCGTCGTACTGAAGCCGCTGGACCAGGCGGAGCGGGACGGGGACACGGTGTACGCCGTGGTCGAGGGCATCGCGGTCAACAACGACGGCCGCACCGCCGGGCCCGCCACCCCCAACCTCCAGGCCCAGAAGCAGGTCATGCGCGACGCGCTGCGGCAGGCGGACCGGGCGCCGGGGGACGTGCGCTACCTGGAGGTGAACGGCTCGGGCTCGCAGCTGACCGACCTCCTGGAACTCAAGGCCGTCCAGGCGGTCTACCGCGACGAACCGGCCGCCGCACCCCTGTACCTGGGCTCCATGAAGCCCAACATCGGGCATCCGCTGTGCGCGGAGGGCATCGCCGCGTTCATCAAGGTGGCGCTGATGGTGCACCACCAGCGGCTGGTGCCGTTCCGCTCGGGCCAGGAGCCCATGGAGCACTTCTCCCTGGACGCGGCCAACCTCGTCCTGCCCCGGCGGGCGGCGGACGCGGACCTGCCGTACGCGGCGCTGAGCAGCTTCGCGGACGGCGGCACCAACGGGCACGTCGTCCTCGGACACCGCCCCGCCCCGGCCGCCGGGCGCGGCCCCGTCGCGCTGCCCGAGCTGACCCGGACCGATGTGCGCACGGGTGCGCGGACGGCACTGGCGGCGCGGGCCGCGCGCGCCGACGACGCCGGTACGCACGTGTGGACGCGGCGCGTCACGGCCCAGGACCCGGTCATGGACCACCACCGCGTCTACGGCCGCCGGCTGCTGCCGGGGCTCGCCTGGATCGATCTGCTGTACCGGTGCTTCGCCGAGTCCGGCTTCGCGTACGACACGCTGGAGCTGCGCGACCTGTCCATCCACCGCCCGCTGGGCGTGGACGCGGACGGTGTGCTCGACCTCCGCGTCGAGGCCGTCGCGCAGGCCGAAGGCGGCTGGCGCGTCGAGGCCACCGGCCCCGACGGCGAGCGGTACGTCACGGCCGAGGTGCACCGCACCACCGGCACGGTCGCCTTCACCGAGCGGGTGCCCGCCGAACCCGCGCCCGGCGCCCGGGTCACCGGCCTCGACGAGGTGTACGGCGCCTACCGGGCCCGCGAAGTGGCCCACTCCGGGCCCATGAAGGCCGACGGCACGGTGTCCGTCGGCGCGCAGGACGTGTGGGTGCGGCTCGCGGTCGCCGGGGGCACCGGCGAGGAGCTCTTCCACCCCACGCTCATCGACGGCGCCGCCGTCGGCGCGAGCGGCGCCCTGGCGTACGCGGAGGGCGGCGACCCCCAGCTGTTCCTGCCGCTCCACTACCGCTCGTTCCGCGCGTCCGCCGCCTTCGGCGACGCCTGCCGCGCCCGGGTGCGGCGGTCCTCGGTCCGCCACGGCGGGGAACTCCTCGGCTTCACCCTGGAGTTCTTCGACGCGGACGGCCACCAGATCGGTGAGCTGGCCGACTTCAGCAGCAAGCTGGTGCGGCACGCCGGGCTGATCGACCCGGCCCGCCGCGAGGAGGCGCCGGCCGCCCCCGCCGTACGGCCGGAGACCGCCGGGACGAAGACGGTCCGGCCCGCCTCCGCCGACGCCCTCGGCGCCGTGGTCGCGGCCGTCATCGGCGAGCAGCTGGGCGTGCCCGCCGACGAGGTCTCCACGACCACCGGCTACTACGAAATGGGCCTGGACTCCGCCAAGTTGCTCCAGGCGGCCGGGCGTCTGGAGCAGGCCCTGGACACGCGGCTCTCGCCGACGCTGCTCTTCGAGCACGCGACCGTCGGGGCGCTGGTGGAGCATCTGAGCGCGAGCGGCACGGCCGTCGCGGACCGGCGGGACGAGCCCGCGCCCGACCCGCGGGAGCGGGCGGCCGTCCAGCGGCCCCGGGACCCGGGCGCCGCGCACGCCGTACGAGGCACCGCCGACAGCGAGGACATCGCGGTCGTCGGCATCGCCGGGCGCTACCCGAAGGCCGCCGACGTCGGTGAGTTCTGGGAGAACCTCAAGGCGGGCCGGGACTGCGTCGGTGAGGTGCCCGGCGACCGGTGGCCGCGCGAGGGGCACGAGGACCTGTCCCGCTGGGGCGGGTTCATCGACGGCGTCGACTCCTTCGACGCCTCCTTCTTCGGCGTCCCGGCCGACGAGGCCGCCCAACTCGACCCGCAGGAGCGGCAGTTCCTCGAAGTGTGCTGGGAGGCCGTCGAGGACGCCGGGTACACCCCGGACTCGCTGGCCGCGGCCCGGGGCGGGGAGCGGCGGCGCGCGGTGGGCGTGTACGTCGGGGTCATGCACCGGGACTACGCCCTGCTCCAGGAGGAGGCCGCACGCCAGGGGCAGCGCGTGCCGC
Organism: Streptomyces sp. cg36; assembly: GCF_041080675.1. Classification (NCBI taxonomy): domain Bacteria; kingdom Bacillati; phylum Actinomycetota; class Actinomycetes; order Kitasatosporales; family Streptomycetaceae; genus Streptomyces; species Streptomyces cyclosori. The sequence goes on from NZ_CP163520.1 coordinate 7,191,885, forward strand.
AGGCCCTGAACGCGGCCACCATCGCCCACCGCGTCTCGCACTTCTGCGACTTCCACGGGCCGTCACTCGCCGTCGACACCGTCTGCGCGTCCTCGCTCAACGCCGTCCACCTCGCGGTGGAGGCGCTGCGCCGGGGCGAGTGCGACGCGGCGCTGGCCGGTGGGGTCAACCTGTCGCTGCACCCCGCCAAGTACCGCACCTACGGGCTGCTCGGACTGCTCGCCCAGGAGGCGCCCGCGCGGTCGTTCGGGGCCGGGGGAGACGGCTATGTGTCGGCCGAGGGCGTGGGCGCGGTGCTGCTCAAGCCACTGCGCCGGGCCGTCGAGGACGGCGACGCGGTGTACGCGGTGATCAAGGGCAGCGCGGTCGGCCACTCCGGCCGCACCCCCGGCTTCCGGGTGCCGTCGGCCGCCGCGCAGCAGGCCGTCGTCACCGACTGCCTGGAGCGGGCCGGGGTGGATCCCGGGTCGCTCGGTTACGTGGAGGCGCACGGCACCGGCACCGAGATCGGTGACCTGATGGAGGTGGAGGCCCTGGAGCGGGCCTTCCGGGCGCGCACCGACCGCACGGGCTTCTGCGCCCTCGGCTCGGTCAAGTCCGCCATCGGGCACGCCGAGTCGGCGGCCGGGATCAGCGCGCTGACCAAGGCCGTGCTCCAGCTCCACCACCGCACGCTCACCCCCCAGGTGGCGGCCGGGCGCGCCAACCCCTACCTCGACCTCGCGGACTCTCCGTTCCGGCTCCAGACGGAGCTCGCGCGGTGGGAGGGCGAGGAGGGCGTACCGCGCCGGGCCGGGGTCAGCGCGTTCGGCGCGACCGGCGCCAACGCGCACGTCGTCCTGGAGGAGGCGCCCGCGCCGCACCCGGCGGGGCCGTCCGAGGTCCCCGGCGGGGTGCTGGTCCCGCTCTCCGCCAAGGACGCGGACCGGCTGCGCGCGTACGCCCGCAAGCTGCTGGGCTTCCTCGACGCGCACGACGGCCTCGACCTGGCCGCCCTCGCCCACACGCTGCAGAGCGGCCGGGTCGCCCTGGAGGAGCGGCTGGTGCTGCGGGCGCGCACCGTCGCCGAGGTGCGGGACGGCCTGGCCCGCTTCCTCGCCGGTGACGGCGGCTCGGCCGCGGGCCTCTGGCGCGGCCGGGTGGACCCGCGCCCGTCCGGCGCGCGGCTGCTGGACGAGGAGGAGGTGCGCGCGCAGCTGGTCGGCCGGTGGGCCGCCCGGGGCGACTGGCGCAAGATCGCCGAGCTGTGGCTGGAGGGGTACGCGGTCGACTGGAGCGCGCTCCACGAGGTCCGCCCGGCCCGCCTCCACCTGCCCACCTACCCGTTCGCCGAGGAGCGGCACTGGGTGTCGGCCGAGGCGCACACCGCGCCCGTGGCCGTACCGCGGCCCGCGGTCGCCGCACCGGCACTGCCTGAGCTGCGGCCCCGGCCGGCCGGTCCGCAGTGGCGGTTCCCGGCCGAGGGCGAGCCCGTACCGCACCACGACGGCGCCGCGGGCGGCCTCGAAGAGCGGGCGCTGGGGTTCCTGCGCGGGCTGCTCGCCGAGCGGTCGGGCCGCGACGCCCGGGAGATCGCCCCGGGCGCCGGGTTCCTGGAGCTCGGCCTCGACTCGCTCGGGATCGTCCGGCTCACCCGCGAGCTGGCCGGGAGCGTCGCCCCCGGCTTCGTGCCCAGCGCGCTCTTCGCGCACCCCACGGTCGGCGAGCTCGCCGCGCACCTGGCGGCGGCCCACCCCGCGGGGATCGCCCGCCTGGTGCCCTCGGGCCGTCCGCGCACCACCCCGGAAACCGCCCCGCAGTCCGAGGTCCTGGAGGTGCTGGAGCGCCTCGGTGACGGCGCCCTGGACCTCGACGACGCCATCGCGCTCCTCGACGGAGAGAGAACCCAGAAGTGAAGCACGAGCTCAGCGCCCTCATCGCCGACTACCGGGCGGGCAAGGTCACCGACAGCGAGGTCGGTGACCTGCTGCGGCGCCTCAAGGCGGGCGCGCGGACGTACGAACTCTCCGAGGGCCAGCGCGGTCTGTGGGCGCTCCAGAAGGCGTACCCGGGGATGGCCGCGTACAACGTTCCGCTCTGCTTCCGGGTCTCGGGGCTCGACGGGACGGTGTTCGAGCGGGCCTGCCGCGCGGTGGTGCGGCGGCACCCGGTGCTCACCACGGTCCTGGGCCGCGACGGCGACCGGCTCGTGCAGTCGGTCGACCCGGGGCGCGGGCTCGACTTCGCCCGCGTCGACCTGGGCGCGCTGCCGGAGGCCGGGGCGCTGGCGGCGGTGGAGGCCGAGCACAAGCGGCCGTTCGCGATGGAGGGGGAGCCGCTGCTGCGGATCCGTGTCTTCGCGCGTCCGGCGGACACCTCGCTCGTGCTGGTCAGCGTGCACCACATCGTCTTCGACGGCAGCTCGGCCCGGCTGCTGGCCCAGGAGCTCTTCGACACCTACGAGACGCTGCTGGCCGGCGGCGAGCCGCGACCGGCCCGCGCGGGCGCGGACTTCGAGGCGTTCGTGCGCGAGGAGCGGGCGACGCTGCCGGGGCGGCGCGAGCGGCTGCTCGACCACTGGCGGGAGCGGCTGGCGGGCCCGACCGCCGCGCTGAACCTGCCCACCGACCGGCCGCACGACGAGGTCGTCGACCGGTTCGCGGGAGAGACCGCCTTCAGCGCGCTCCCCGGTGAACTCGCGCGAACTGTCGGAGAGTTGGCGGCCACCCGGCGCACCTTCGTCTCCACGGTCATGCTCGCCGCGTACGCCGTGCTGCTCGCCGGTCACTCCGACGAGCGCGAGGTCGTCGTCGGGATGCCGGTGAACGAGCGGGACGGCGACGCACTCGCCGACGCCATGGGGCTCATGATCAACATGATGCCGGTGCGGGTGGACCTCGCCGGGAGCGCGACCTTCGGGCAGCTGGCGGCCCAGGTGCAGCGCGAGGTGGCCGACGGGATGCTGCACGGCTACCCGTTCGCCGCGCTCGCCCGCGAGCTGGGCCCCACCGGGCCGTCCGGCCGCTCGCCGCTCTTCCAGACCGCGTTCGTCTTCCAGGACGTGCTCGACGGCTTCACCGGCCCGGACCGCCCCTACGAGCTGGTGCGGGAGCTGCACCAGGAGGGCGAGTACGAGCTGTCAGTGGAGGTGTGGGGCGACGGCGACGGGTACGCGCTGCACTGGAAGTACCACCCCGAGCTGTTCGGCGCCGACTTCGTGGCGGCCCTGGGCGAGCGCTACCGGCGCGTCCTCGAAGCCGTCACCGCAGATCCCGGGATCCGTCTCGACGCCCTGCGCGCGCTCGTCACGGCCGACGCCGACGCGCCCTGTGTGCACGACCTGTTCGACGCGGCGGCGGCCCGCACCCCCTACGCGGTCGCGGTGACCGGCACCGACGAGATCCTCACCTACGACGAACTGCGCCGCCGCTCCGACGCGCTGGCCGCCCATCTGGTGGCGCGGGGCGTGCGCCCCAACGACCTGGTGACGGTCTTCCTCGACCGGTCGGCCGCGATGGTCGTCGCCCTGCTCGGCATCCTCAAGGCGGGCGCCGCCTACGTGCCGCTGGACCCGGAGCTGCCCGCCGCGCGCCTCGCCGACATCGTGGCGGACAGCGGCACCTCGCTGATCGTCACCCAGGCCCGGCTGGGGGAGCGGGCCCGTGCGCTCCTCGACGCGCGGCCCGCCGGGGCGCGGGCGGCGGCGCCCGGCGCCCTCGTCGTCCTCGACGAGCAGCGCGACGAACTCGCCGCCGCGGCGGCGCGCGGCGAGCGGCCCGAGGTGCGGGTGGGCGAGTCGGAACTCGCGTACGTCATCTACACCTCCGGCAGCACCGGCAAGCCCAAGGGGGTGATGATCCAGCACCGGGGCTTCACCAACCTGTTGCGCTCGATGGCCGCCGAACCCGGACTCGGCCGCACCGACACGCTGTTCGCGGTCACCACCGTCAGCTTCGACATGGCGCAGGTCGAGCTGTTCCTGCCGCTGGTCACCGGTGGGCGCTGCTATGTGTGCGACAGCGCGACCCTCAAGGACGTCGGCCGGCTGAAGGAGCGCATCGGCCAGGTGCGCCCCACGGTCATGCAGGCCACCCCGGCGACCTGGAGCATGCTGTTCCACTCGGGCTGGCGCAACACCGAGGGCCTGCGGATCTTCACCGGCGGCGAGGCCCTGTCCCGTACGCTCAAGGACCACTTCCTGAGCACCGGCACCGAGGCGTGGAACCTCTACGGGCCGACCGAGACCACCGTCTACTCGACCGGCACCCTGGTGCGCGCCGACGCCCCCATCACCATCGGCAGGCCGCTCGCCAACACCGAAGTGCTCATCCTGGACGAGCGGTTGCGGCCGGTCGCCGAGGGCGAGCCGGGCGAACTGTGCATCGCCGGGGCCGGGCTCGCCAAGGGGTACGTCAACCGCCCCGAGCTCACCGCCGAGAAGTTCGTGGCGCATCCGCTGGTCGCGGGCGCGCGGCTCTACCGCACCGGGGACCTGGCGCGCTGGAACGAGGACGGCGAGATCGACTACCTCGGGCGGCTCGACTTCCAGGTCAAGATCCGGGGCAACCGGGTCGAACTCGGCGACATCGAATACCACTTCGGCCGCCACGAGGCCGTCGCGGAATGCGTCGTGGTGGCGCGCGGCGAGGACGCGGCCAAGCAGCTCGTCGCCTACTACCGCCAGGTTCCGGGGCGCGCGGCGGGCACGGCCGGATTCAAGGAGTACCTGCGCGAGAGGCTGCCGTCGTACATGGTCCCGGACTTCTACGTGCCGATCGACGACATCCCGCTGACGGGCAGCGGCAAGGTGGACCGCAACGCGCTGGCGCGGCGCGAGATCTCACTGGCCCCCGCCCCGGCCGCCGCGCCCGCCGCCCCCGGGCAGCCGCCGGCGCTCGCCGAGATCGAGGCACAGGTCCTCGCCTGCTGGCAGGACGTCCTCCAGGTCCGCGACATCGGCCCCACCGCCTCCTTCTTCGAGGTGGGCGGGAACTCGCTGGCGGCCGTGGTGCTCGCCGAGCGCGTCGCCGCCCGCTTCGGCGTGCCGTTCGCGGCGGCCGACCTGTTCAAGTACGCCACCGCCCGCGCCATCGCCGCCCATGTGCGCGAGCACACCGCACCGGCGGCGCCGGCCGGGGAGGAGAGCACGGCGGCCGGGGAGGGGAGCACCGCGGTCGTCCCGGCCGCCGCCGCTGAGCTGCCCGACGACGCCGTGGCCATCGTGGGCATCGCCTGCCGGTTCGGGGACGCCGAGGACCACTGGCGGTTCTGGGAGGACCTGCGGCGCGGCGACGGCACCACCCGGTTCTGGACCGAGGAGGAGCTGCGCGCGGCCGGGGTGCCCGAGCGGGTGCTGCGCGAGCCCGGCTTCGTGCCGCTGCGCTCGGCCCTGCCCGGCAAGAACGTCTTCGACGGCGAGTTCTTCCGGCTCTCCCCGAACCACGTCGCCCTGATGGACCCGCAGTTCCGCCAGCTGCTGCTGCACGCCTGGAAGGCCGTGGAGGACGCGGGCCACGACCACCGCGACATCCCCGCCACCGGCGTCTACGTCACCAGCGGCAACCACTTCTACGGCGCGCCCGACCCGGGCGCGGCGCCGGTGATCGAGGACCCGCAGCAGTACCTGTCGTGGGTGATGGCCCAGAGCGGCACGGTCGCCTCGATGATCTCGTACCAGCTCGGCTTCGGCGGCCCCAGCCTCGCCGTCCACTCCAACTGCTCGTCCTCGCTCAGCGCCCTCTCCCTCGCGGCCCGCGCGGTGCGCGGCGGCGAGACGGACTTCGCCCTGGTCGCGGCGGCCTCGGCGGCCCGTGCGGACGGACTCGGCTATGTCCACAAGCCCGGTCTGAACTTCTCCGGCGACGGCCGCGTGAAGGCGTTCGACGCCGACGCCGACGGCATGGTCGGCGGCGAGGGCGTCGCGGCCCTGCTGATCCGGCGCGCCAAGGACGCCGTCGCCGACGGCGACCACATCTACGGCCTGCTGCGCTCCGTGGCGACCAGCAGCGACGGCGCCCAGGCCACCGGCTTCTACAGCCCGAGCGTCGACGGCCAGAGCCGGGCGGTCCGCCGGGCCCTGGAGAGCGCCGGCGTGGACGCGCGCTCCATCGGATACGTGGAGGCCCACGGCACCGGCACCAAGCTCGGCGACCCCGTGGAGCTGGCCGCGCTGACCGAGGCGTACCGCGAGCACACCGACGCGACCGGCTACTGCGGCATCGGCTCGGTGAAGTCCAACCTCGGCCACCTCGACTCGGCGGCCGGGCTCGCCGGAACCGTCAAGGTGCTGCTCAGCCTCTACCACGGCGAGCTCGCCCCCACCCTCAACTACAGCCGCCCCAACCCCCAGTTGAAGCTGGAGCGGACGCCGTTCCACGTCGTCGACCGGCTGCGCGCGTGGCCCCGGGGCGAGGAGCCGCGCCGGGCCGCGCAGAGCTCCATCGGCCTGGGCGGCAGCAACGCGCACGCGGTCTTCGAGGAGTACGCGGCCGACGCGCCCGCCCCCGACGACCGCACCCCGCAGCTGGTCCCGCTGTCGGCGCGCACCCGCGACAACCTGGCCGCCTACGCGCGCGAGCTGCGGGCCGCCGTGGCAAGCCCGCGGCCCGCGCTGCGGCTGCGCGATGTGGCCCACACGTTCCAGGTCGGCCGGGTCGCGATGGCCCACCGGGTGGCGTTCGTCGTCCGCGACCTGGACGAACTCGCCCAGGAACTCACGCTGTTCCTCGACGGCCGGGACTCGGCCCGCCGCTTCGGCGGCGAGGTGCCCCGCGGCGGCGCCCCCACCGGGCCCGGCGCGGCCAAGGTCGACCGCTGGCTGGCGAACGGCGCGGAGAAGTCCAAGCTGAAGAAGCTCGCCCAGGCGTGGGCGCGCGGCGCCGACGTCGAGTGGCGGCGGCTGGCCAAGTCCGTCGCGGGCCGCCGCACCAGCCTGCCCACCTACCCGTTCAGCCCGGTCGTCCACCCGTGGCCGACGCGTACCGCCGGGAGCGCCGGACCCGCCCCGGCCCACCCCCTGCTCCACGAGAACGTGTCCGGGCTCGGCGCGGTCCGCCACCGCACCCGTTTCACCGGCGAGGAGTTCGTGCTGCGCGACCACGTGGTCGACGGGAAGCGGCTGCTCCCGGCCGTGGCGAGCCTGGAGATGGCGTACACGGCCGTGCGCCGCGCGCTGCCCGCCGCCGGGCCGCGCGTCACGCTGAGGAACGTCAGCTGGGTGCGGCCGGTGGCCGTCGGCGACGGGGGCCGCACGGTCGAGTTCACCCTGACCGAGGACGGGGCGCCGGGCGCACCGCGCTTCGAGCTGACCGGTTCGGCCGAGGACGGCGGACAGCTCCACGTCCAGGGCCGCGCGACGGCCGCCCCCGGCGCCGAGCGGCCCGCGGTCGACCTGGCACGGCTGCGCGCCGCCCTGCGGCTGCGCCCGCTGTCGGGCGAGGAGTGCTACGCGTACATCGCCCGCGCCGGAGTCGTCTACGGCCCCGGCTTCCGCCTGGTGCGCACCCTGCACCGGGGCGCCCCCGACGGGCGGCGCGAGACGCTGGCCGAACTGCGGCTCCCCGGCGGGGCCGCCCTGGAGCCGTACGCGCTGCACCCGGGGTTCCTGGACGCGGCGATCCACGCCTCGCTCGGCCTCGACCCCCGCTTCGACACCGAGGCGGGCGCGGCTTCGCGGCCCCGGGAGGCGTCGGCCACACCGGTGCCGTTCGCCCTGGACCGGCTGGACGTCTTCGCCCCGTGCGAGCGGGAGATGTACGCCTGGGTGCGTCCGGCTCCGGGGGAGCGGGCCGAGGGCGCGGGCCAGGTGCTCGACATCGACCTCACCGACGCCCGCGGCCGGGTCTGCGCCGCGCTGCGCGGCCTCGCCTACCGTGCGCTCGACGGCCGGACGGCCGGGGCGCCCGGCGGCGCGGCGGGCGACGGCCGGGTCTCGGCCCTGCGCACCCTGCTGCCGGTGTGGCAGCCCAAGGGCACCGAACTCGCCGCCTCCGTCGGCGAGTTGACGGGCGTACGGCCCGACGAGGTGTTCGTCTTCGACGCCGACCGGCGGCTGAGCGGCGAACTCGGGTCGCTGGCGCCCGGACACCGGACGGTGGAGCTGCCCGCCGGAGCCCCGGTGGCCGAGATCGCCGAGCTGATCCGGGCCACCGGGCGGACGCCCGCCCACCTGGTGTGGGTGGCGCCGCACGAGGGGCCCGACCCGGTCGCGGACCAGGAGCGGGGCGCCGTCGAGGTGTACCGCCTGCTGCGGGCGCTGCTGTCGCTCGGCCTCGGCACCAAGCCGCTCACCTGGACGGCGCTCACCTTCGCCACCCAGCGCGCGGTCCCCGGCGACCCGGTCGCGGCGGCCCACGCCGGCGTGCACGGCCTGCTCGGCAGCGCCGCCAAGGAGCACGGCCGCTGGACCGTCCGCCTCCTCGACCTGCCCGCCACGGCCCCGGGCGAGGCGTTGCGCGCGGCCGGACTCGCGCTGCCCGCGGTCCCCGCCGGGACCACGCTCGCCCTGCGCGAGGGCCGCTGGCTCGCCCAGGAGCTGCGGCCGGTCGCCCCGCTCGCCCCCGCCACCGCGCCCTACCGGGACGGCGGTCGCTATGTCGTCGTGGGCGGCGCGGGCGGCATCGGCGCACTGTGGAGCCGCCACCTGGTGGAACACCACCGGGCGGCGATCGTCTGGATCGGCCGGCGCCCCCTCGAAGGCGCCGTCGCCACCGCCCTCGCCGACCTGGCCGCCCGGGCGCGGGCCGTCGGCGCCGAGGAGCCCCTCTACGTACGGGCGGACGCGAGCGACGAGGCGGCGCTGGCCGCCGCGTACCGGACGGTCAAGCGGCGCCACGACCGGATCGACGGCGTGGTCCACTCCGCGATCGTGCTGGCCGACAAGACCCTCGCCAACATGGACGAGGGCCGGTTCCGCGCGGCGCTGAGCGCCAAGGTCGACGTCGGTGTCCACCTCGCCCGCGTCTTCGGCGCCGAGCCGCTGGACTTCGTGCTCTTCTTCTCCTCGGTCGAGAGCTTCGTGCGGGACGCGGGCCAGGCCAACTACGCGGCCGGATGCACCTTCAAGGACGCGCTGGCCCTGGACCTCGCGGACCGCTGGCCCACCGCCCCCGGCGCCGCGCGCCCCGTGGTGAAGTCCGTCAACTGGGGCTACTGGGGCGTGGCGGGTGTCGTCAGCGACGACTTCTACCGCACCCGCATGGCGGCTGCGGGCATCGACTCCCTCGAACCCGAGGAGGCCCTGCGCACCCTCGGTGACTTCCTCGGCGGCGCACACGGCCAGGTCGCGCTGATGCGCACCTTCGACGAGGCCGCGCTGCGCGCTCTGGTGCCCGACGAGCACGTGGCGGCGGCCGGAGCGGTGTCCGTGCTCGGTGAGGTCGTCGCGGCGCACCGCGCCCCGCACGGCGAGGTCGCCCGGCTCGGCCGGTTCCTGCCCCACCGGCGCCTGTGCGAGCTGGCCGAACGGCTGCTCTTCACCACCCTGCGCGACCTCGGCCTCGACGGCCTGGAGGAGCGAATCCCCGCCAAGTACGGCCGCTGGCTCGCCGAGAGCGACCGCGTGCTGTCCGCCGCGGGTCTCGTCGAGGTGCGCGGCGGACGCCGCGCGCTGCCCGCCGCGCACGGCCTGGACCCGGCCGAGCTGTGGCGCCAGTGGCACGCGGAGCGCGCCGCCTGGACGCCCAACGCGAACCAGCGCGCCCAGGTCGACCTCGTCGAGTCCTGTCTGCTCGCCCTGCGCGAGGTCCTGACCGGTGAGCGGCCCGCCACCGAGATCCTCTTCCCGGGCTCCTCGATGTCCCGCGTGGAGGGCATCTACCGGGGCGACCCCATCGCGGACTACTTCAACGACCGGCTCGGCGAACTGCTGGTGGACGCGGTGCGCCGGCGCCGCGCCGCCGAACCCGGCCGCCCGCTCCGGATCCTGGAGGTCGGGGCCGGGACCGGCGCGACCAGCGCCAAGGTGCTGGCGGCGCTGGAGCCGCTCGGCGACGCGATCGCGGAGTACTGCTACACCGACCTCTCCAAGGCGTTCCTCTTCCGCGCCGAGGAGCAACTGCTGCCGCGCCACCCGTATCTGACGACCCGTATCTTCAACGCGGAGAAGCCGCCCCTGGAGCAGGGCATCGAGCCCGGCGGGTTCGACCTCGTGGTGGCCACCAACGTGCTGCACGCCACCGCGGACATCGCGGCGACCCTGCGCAACGTACGGGCGGCCATGCGGCCGGGCGGGCTGCTCTTCATGAACGAGATGAGCCGCAACACGCTCCTGGCGCATCTGACGTTCGGCCTGGTCGACGGCTGGTGGCTGTACCGGGACGCCGACCTGCGCATCCCGGGCAGCCCGGTGCTCACGCCCGAGAGCTGGGTGCGGGTGCTGCGGGCGGCTGGCTTCGCGGAGGTCGGCCAGCCGGACACCGGGGCGCACGCCCTGGGCCAGCAGCTGACCGTCGCCGCGAACGCCGGGGGCCCGGCGGCCCGTACGGACGGGCCGAGCGCCCAGGCCCCCGCGGCGCCCCGTGCGCACGCCCTCGCGGCGCCCCGGCCGGCCGTCACCGCCACCGTCCCGGACGCCGATCTGCGGGCGCGCACCCTCGCGTACTTCGAGCAACTCCTGCGCGACGCCCTGCGCCTGACGGACGATCAGCTCGATTCGGGCCGGAACCTGCACGACTACGGTCTCGACTCGATCCTGGTCTCCGGCATGAACAACACCGTCGCCCGCGACTTCGAGGACGTCCCCAGCACGCTCTTCTTCGAGCTGCGCACCCTCGACGAGCTGACCGACCACTTCGTGGAGACGCGCCGCCCGGAGCTGCTGCGGCTCTTCGGGACGGAGGCCGCCGCCGCGCCCACTCCGCCCCTGGAGGCGCCCTCCCCGCTGCTGGAGGCGCCCACCGCGCTGCTGGAGCGGGCCGTCGCGTACGTCACCGAACTGGTCGCCGCGACCCTGCGGATGGCGCCCGGGGACCTCGCCCCCGACGCCGACCTCTTCGACCTCGGGCTCGACTCGATCCTCGTCATCCAGCTCAACAACGCGCTCGGTCGCGACTTCGACGAGCTCAGCAGCACGCTGTTCTTCGACTGTCCGACGGTCCGGGAGGTGGCCGGGCACTTCACGGCGGCGCAGCCCGCGCGGCTGGCCCAGGTGCTGGGCGCCGAGCAGCCGCCGCGCACGGCCGAGCCGGTCGCGGCCCCGGTGCCCGTCCCCGACGCGGCCCCGGCGGCGGTCCCGACCGCGGTCCCTGCGGCGGGCTCTGACACCGCCGAGGCACCCGCCGAGGCACCTCTGCATGCACCCGCCCCGGTCGGCGTCGGCACCCCCGCGCCCCGCCTCCGCGACATCGCCGTCGTCGGCCTGGCCGGGCGCTACCCCGGGGCCGCCGACCCCGCCGCGCTGTGGGAGAACGTGCGGCAGGGACGCGACTGCACCACCGCGTACCCCGAGGACCGCTGGTGGCTGCGGTGGGAGGAGGACGGCAAGGAGCGCCCGAAGGGCGGGTTCCTCGCCGACGTCGCCTCCTTCGACGCCGAGTACTTCGGCATCACGGACGCCGAGGCCGCCGCGATGGACCCGCAGGAGCGGCTGTTCGTCGAGACCGTGCACAGCGCCCTCCAGGACGCCGGGTACACGGCCGACGCGCTCAACCGGCAGGGCAGGGTGGGGGTGTTCGCGGGTGCCATGAACGCCACGTACAACGGGCGCACCGCCCACTCCTCCATCGCCAACCGCACCTCGTTCCTCTTCGACTTCCAGGGTCCGAGCATCGCCCTCGACACGGCGTGCTCGTCGTCGCTCACCGCGATCCACCTCGCCCTGGAGAGCCTGTACAGCGGCGACAACGACTGCGCGGTCGCCGGAGGCGTCAACCTGCTCCTGGACGCCGACCACTTCGAGGTGCTGGCCGAGCACGGGCTGCTCTCCGCGGGCGACCGCTGCCGTCCGTTCGCCGAGCACGCGGACGGCTTCCTCGCCGCCGAGGGCGTCGGCGCGGTCGTGCTGCGTCCGCTGGAGGACGCGCTGGCGAGCGGCGACCACGTCTACGCGGTCATCAAGGGCAGCGCGGTGAACGCAGGGGGGCGCACCAGCCGTTACAGCATGCCCAGCCTCACGGCCCAGCGCGACGTCGTCGCCCGCGCCCTGGAGAAGTCCGGGGTGGAGCCCGCCACGGTCAGCTACGTGGAGGCGCACGGCACGGCGACCGCGCTCGGCGACTCCATCGAGATCTCCGCGCTCAGCCGCGCGTTCGGCACCGGGCGCGCGGGCCAGTACTGCGCCGTCGGCTCGCTCAAGTCCAACCTCGGCCACGCCGAGAGCGCCTCCGGCGTCGCCGGGCTCACCAAGGTCCTGATGCAGCTCAGGCACCGGCAGCTCGCGCCGTCGATCCACGCCGAGGAGCTGAACGCCGGGATCGTCTTCCAGCGCACGCCGTTCGCGGTGCAGCGCGAACTCGCGCCGTGGGCGCCCGTGGACGCCGACGGGCGACCGCTGCCCAGGCGCGCCGGGATCTCCTGCTTCGGCGCGGGCGGCTCCAACGCACATCTGATCGTCGAAGAACACCCTGGAGGCGGCGACGTGGCCCCCGAGCCTGCGCGACTGACCGACGAGCCGCGCCTGGTGCCGCTCTCCGCACGGACCCCGGAGCAGCTGCGCGAGACGGCCGGACGGCTGGCGGACTTCGTCGCCGACGCCGCACGCGCCGGGCGGCCGGTGCCGCTGAGCGACCTCGCGTACACCCTCCAGGTGGGCCGCGACGAACTGCCGGTGCGGCTGGCCCTCGTGGTGCGGTCGGTGCCGGAGCTCGCCGCGCGGCTCGCCGCGTTCCTCGACGAGGGCCGGGCGCCGGCCGCCGAGTACGCCGACCTGACCGGCCGCGACACCGGCCGGGCCGCGCCCGAGCCGGTCACCGACCCCGGCGGGGCGGCCCGGCGGTGGCTGACCGGTGCGGCCCTGGTGTGGGAGGCGCTGTACGGCGGTGCGCGGATGCCCCGGCGCATGAGCCTGCCCACGTACCCGTTCGCCAAGAAGACGCACTGGTACGGGCGGACGCCGGCCGAAGCCGTCCGCACGGCGACCGCCCCCGCCCCGGCACCCGCCGCCGTCAACGGTGGCGGCGGGGTGCGTGCGCTGCTGCGGGACGCCGTCGCCGCGCAGCTGGCCGTGGACCCCGACGACGTCCGCACCGATGCGGACTTCCTCGCCCTCGGCCTCACCTCGATGGGGCTGGTGCGGCTTGCCAAGGAGATCCAGCGCGAGCTGGACCCGGCCTTCGAGTCCTCGCTGCTCTTCGAGTACGCGACGGTCGACGAGCTGGCGGCGCACCTCGGCGCGGCCCCGGAGAGGCACGCCCCGGGCCATCCGCTCTCCGAGGGCCAGCAGGGGCTGTGGACCCTGCAGAAGGCGGCCCCGGAGTCGGCCGCGTACAACGTGCCGCTCTGCTTCCGCACCACCGGTCTGGACATCGACGCCCTGCGGGCCGCGTTCGCCGGGGTCCGCGCCCGGCACCAGGTGCTCGGCGCGGCCGTGGAGGTGGCGGGCGGCAGCCTGCTGCTGGCCCAGCGGCAGCCCCCGCGCCAGCTGGTGACGGAGCATCAGCTCTCGGCGGCCGACGACAGCGGGGCGGTCGCGCTGATCCGCGCGCACGCCAAGCGGCCGTTCGACCTGGACCACGGCCCGCTCTGCCGCCTCGACGTCTTCCACGGCCCGGACGGCACGTCCTGGGTGCTCCTGAACGCCCACCACCTGGTGCTCGACGGGGCCTCCGCCGTACTGCTGGTCAAGGAGCTCCTCGCGCGGTACACCGCGCTCACCGGGGGCCGGAACCCCGACCCGGCGCGCCCGAGCGCCCCCTACGGGGAGTTCGTGGCCGCCGAGGCCCGGGCGCTCGGCGACACCGGGGCCGACGGCCGGCTCGCGTACTGGCGGGAGCGGCTGGCGCGGCCGCTGCCCGCGGTGGCGCTGCCCGCCGACCGGCCGCGCCCCACCGGCTCCGGCGTCGGCGCCACCGCCACCCGTCGCCTGACGCCCGAACTCGGCGCGCGCCTGGCGGAGTTCGCGCGCGGCCGGCGGGTCTACGCCTCCGCCGTCCACCTGGCCGCGTTCACGGTGCTGCTGCGCCAGTACACCCAGCAGGACGACGTGATCGTGGGCATGCCGGTGAGCACCCGGCCCGCGCGCGGCTTCGAGCGCACGGTCGGCCACTTCGTCGACATGCTGCCGGTCCGCACCCGGGTCACCGGCGGGGCGCGCTTCGCCGACCTCTGCAAGGACGTCCAGAAGAACCTCGCCGACGGCCTCGCCCACCACCACCCGTTCCCGGCCCTGGTGCGCGAGCTCGGCCTGTCCGCGGGCGAGGGCGGCGCACCGGTCTTCCGGTACGCGTTCATGTACCAGGACTGGTACGAGGACGTCACCGCCGACGCCCCCGCCTTCTCGTACGTCGAGGGCATCCACCAGGAGGGCGAGTACGAGCTCGTCCTCGAGGTCGTCGAGCCCGCCGGGCCCGACGGCGCCTGGACGGTCAACTGCAAGTACGACACGGCCCTGTTCGACGCCGCGACGGCCGAGCAGCTGCTGCGCCAGTACGCGCACCTCCTGGAGACCGTCCCCGCCGAACCGGAGCAGCTGGTCGACGCGTGCTCGCTGCTCTCGCCCGAGGAGCGCCACACCCTCACCGTCGAGTGGAACGCCACCGGCACAGCCCACCCCGACCGGCCCGTGCACGAGCTGTTCGCCGAGCGGGCGGCCCGCACCCCGGACGCACCGGCGGTCGTCGCCGGGCCGCGCACGCTCACCTACGCGGAGCTCGACGAGCGCTCCGGCCGCCTCGCCGCCCACCTCGCGGACCTCGGCGTCGGCCCCGGCAGCATGGTCGCCGTCCATCTGGAACGCTCGCCCGAACTGCTGACAGCCCTGCTCGCCACGGCGAAGGCCGGCGGCGCCTACATCCCGCTCGACCCCGACTACCCCCAGGACCGGCTCGCCCACATCCTGCGCGACGCCCGCCCCCAGGTGGTCCTCACCCACAGCACGCTCCAGGCCCGGCTGCCCGAGCTCGCCCAGGTGCCCAGCACGGTCCTGATGGACCGGCCGTGGCCCGGCGGTGCTCCGCCGCGCGCCCGCGCCACCGCCGACGACCTCGCGTACGTCATCTACACCTCGGGCAGCACCGGCGACCCCAAGGGGGTGATGGTGCCGCACGGCGCGCTCACCAACTTCCTCTGCTCGATGGCCGACCGGCCCGGTCTGCGCGCCGCGGACCGGCTGCTCGCGGTGACCACCCACAGCTTCGACATCGCCGCCCTGGAGCTCTACCTTCCGCTCGTCGTCGGCGCGTGCGTGCACCTCTGCGACGCCGACACCGCGCGCGACCCGGGCCGCCTCAAGGAACTGCTCGGCGCGGTGCGCCCCACCGTCATGCAGGCCACCCCGTCCACCTGGACGATGCTGCTGCACGCGGGGTGGACCAACGCGGAGGGCGTCCGCGTGCTGTGCGGCGGCGAGGCGCTGCCCGAGACCCTGCGCGAGCGCCTGACCGCGCTCGGCTGCGAGGCGTGGAACCTGTTCGGGCCGACCGAGACGACGATCTGGTCCACGGCCGGACGGATCGAGGCGGACGGCCGCATCACCATCGGCACGCCCATCGACAACACCCAGGTCTACATCCTGGACGGCGCCGGCCGCCCCGCGCCCGCCGGCGTCCCCGGTGAGCTGTGCATCGCGGGTGCCGGGCTGGCCAAGGGCTATCTGAACAAGCCGGAGCTGACGGCCGAGCGCTTCCCCGAGAACCCGTTCACCCCCGGCACCCGGCTCTACCGCACCGGCGACCTGGCCCGTTGGCTCAGCGACGGCCGGATCGAGTGCCTGGGCCGCATCGACTCCCAGGTGAAGATCCGCGGCTTCCGCGTCGAGCTGGGCGAGATCGAGCACGTCCTGTCCGCCCACCCGGGCGTGCGCGAGTGCGTGGTGGTGGCCCGTACGCACGCGGACAACAGGCAGCTGGTGGCGTACTACGTCCCGGCGGCGGACCCGGTGGCGACCGGGGAGCTGACCGGGCACCTGGCCCGGAAGGTCCCGGCGTACATGGTCCCGTCGTTCGTCCTGCCCGTCGAGACGCTGCCGCGCACCCCCAACGGCAAGATCGACCGCAAGAACCTGGAGGAGCGTCCCGTGGTGCTCGACCGCACCCGTACGCCCCGGCCCGCCGAGGCGCCGGAGACCGGCGCCCCGCTGCCGGACGAGGCCGATGTGCTCGCCCTGTGGCGCGAGGTGCTCGGCGTCGACGGCCTCGCCGCGACCGACGCGTTCCTGGACGCGGGCGGCAGCTCGGTCCTGGCGGCCGTGCTCGCCGACCGGGCCGCCAAGCGGTACGGAGTGGCGTTCACGGCGGCCGAGACCTTCAAGTGCGTCAACGCGCGCGGAATGAGCGCCCACCTGCGGGCGGGCGCCGCCCCCGCCCGGCCGCAGGCACCGGCCGAGCGGCCCGTACCGGCCGCCGCGGACCTCACCGGAAGCGTCGCCGTCATCGGCATCTCCTGCCGGCTGCCCGGCGCCGAGGACCACCACGCCTTCTGGCGCAACCTGCTGGCGGGCGAGGAGAGCGTCGAGCTCTGCTCCGCCGACGAACTGCGCGAGCTGGGCGTCGACGAGCAGCTGATCGGCCACCCCGACTACGTTCCGGTCCGCGCGAGCATGCGCGGCAAGGGCCTGTTCGACGCCGACTTCTTCCACGTCTCCCCGCGTGACGCCGAACTGATGGACCCTCAGCTGCGGCTGCTGCTCCAGCACTCCTGGAAGGCCGTCGAGGACGCCGGTCGGCTGCCCGGCGACATCACCGACAGCGCGGTCTACGTGTCGACCAGCAACGCCCTGTACCAGGCGCCGCTGGCGTCCGCGAACGCCCGGCGCGACTCCGAGTCGCTGGTGAGCTTCCTCCAGGCCCAGCCCGGCACCATCCCCACCACCGTCTCGCACAAGCTGGGCCTGACCGGCCCGAGCCTGTACGTCCACAGCAACTGCTCCTCCTCGCTGGCCGGTCTGACCCTGGCCGTGCAGGCCATCCAGTCCGGCCAGACCCGCCACGCGCTGGTCGGCGGCGCCGGAATGTACGCCGAGAACACCGTCGGCCACCTCTTCGAAGAGGGCATGACGCTCTCCTCCGACGGCCACTGCAAGCCGTTCGACGCCGAGGCCAGCGGAATGATCGGCGGCGAGGGCGTCGTCGTGGTCCTGCTCAAGGACGCCGAGTCCGCCGTCCGCGACGGCGACCACGTCTACGCGCTGCTGCGCGGCGCCGGGATGAACAACGACGGCGACCGCAAGGCCGGTTACCACGCGCCCAGCGTCTCCGGCCAGGCCGAGCTGGTCTCCACGGTCCTGGACCGCGCCGGAGTGCACCCCGAGACCATCGGCTATCTGGAGGCGCACGGCACCGGCACCCGGCTGGGCGACCCCATCGAGGTCATGGCCGTCTCGGAGGCGTACCGCCGCCACACCGACCGCACCGGCTTCTGCGGCATCGGCTCGGTGAAGTCCAACCTCGGCCACCTGGACGCGGCGGCCGGGCTCGCCGGGCTCGTCAAGACCGCCCTGGTCGTCGGCGAACGCCGGATCCCGCCCACCGTCAACCACCGCGTCCCCAACCCGCAGATCGACTTCGCCGGATCACCGTTCTACGTGGTGGACCGGCTCGTCGAGCACGCACCCTCGGCCGAGCCGATGCGCGCGGCCGTGAGCTCGTTCGGCATCGGCGGCACCAACGTCCACGCCGTCCTGGAGGAGCCGCCCGCGCGGGGCGCCGAGGACGCGGTCCTCGCCGGTCCGCACCTGGTGCCGCTGTCGGCGCGCGCCCCGCGGAACCTGCGCCGGTACGCCGACGACCTCGCCCACCGGCTCACCGAACTGGAGGAGACCGGCCGCAGCGCCCGCCGGCTCGCGGATGTCGCCTTCACCCTCCAGGTGGGCCGCACCCAGCAGCCCGAGCGGGTGGCGTTCGTCGTGCGTGACGTGCCCGAACTCATCGGCGCCCTGCGCGAGTTCGCCGCGGGCGCGGACCGGCGCGTGTTCGGCGACGGCGGCGACGCCCTGGCCCGCACCGCCGAGCAGTGGGTGCGGGGCGGTGAGGTGGAGTGGCCGCGCGCCGGCGGGGCGCATCCCGCCCGCCGGATCAGCCTGCCCACGTACCCGTTCACCGAGGAGTACTTCTGGCTGCGCGGCGAGGAGGCCGCCGGTTCCGCAGGTGCTGCGGCAGTGCGGGCCGAGACCCCGCACCCGCGTCGTGACGACCCGTCGGACCTGGAGTTCTTCGAGGAGCGCTGGGTGGCGACCGCCGCCCAGCCCGTCCCCGACGCCCCCGCGTCCGAGGCGCGGGTCGTGCTGTGCTTCCTCGACGGGTCGGCGGAGCGGGCCGCGTACGAGCGGTCCCTGCGCGAGCGCGCGCCCGGCGCCGAGGTGGTCTTCGTCGGCGCCGGGACCCCGTACCCGGTGGACCGCGACGACGAGCGCGGCTGGAAGCGCGCGCTCGGTGCGGTCGCCGCCGAGTACGGGCGCCTCGACGCGATCCACTACCTGTGGCCGACCGGACACCCCGGGGCCGGGCCGGACGGACAGCCGCCGCTGCTGCGCGAGCTGCGCGACGTCGCGCTCCTGATCCGGGCCGTGGCCGCCGCCCGTCTGGAGGTGCCGCACCTGCTGGTCGCCGGGCACTTCCGCGACGCCGTGGAACGGGCGGCCCTCGACGCCCTGATCGGGTACGAGCGCTCGCTCACCCAGGTGCTGCCCGGCACCGCCCTGCGGGTGGTCCTGCACGAGGGACCGATCGGTGCCGCCCAGTGGGCCGCCCTGCTCCGCGTCGAGCAGGGCCAGGACGACCGGGCGAGCGCGCTGTACCGGGCGGACGGCGTGCGCCACACCTGCCGGGTCGAGCGTGTCGAGGACCCGGCCCGCCCCGCCCGCAGCGTGCTGCGCCAGGGCGGCAGCTATCTGCTGACCGGTGCCTTCGGCGGCCTCGGACGCCGTCTGGCCGAGTACCTGGCCCGTGAGTACCGCGCCCACCTGATCCTGCTCGGCCGTTCGGAGATCGGCGCGGCCGACGAGGCATGGGCCGACACCCTGCGGCGCACCGGCGGCCGGGTCGTCTGCCGCCGCGCCGATGTCAGCGACCCGCACGCGCTGGCCGCACTCCGCTCGGAGCTGCCCGAGGAGCTGCGCGCCCTCGACGGCGTCCTCCACCTCGCGGGCGCGGCCGAGCCGGTCGCCCTGCCCGACAAGAGCGTCGCCTCCATCGACGCCGTCCTCGGCGCGAAGGCGCACGGCACGCTCGCCCTGGAACGCGTACTCGGATCCCAACACCTCGACTTTGTCTGCCACTTCTCCTCCGTCGCCGCCGTCCTCGGTGACTTCGGCAGCGGCGACTACGCGGTGGCCAACCGCTTCCAGGCGGCCTACGCGCGCGCCCTCGGCGAGCGCCCGCCGCACGGACACCGCACGCTCGCCGTCCAGTGGCCGCTGTGGCGGGAAGGCGGCATGGGCGCGTCCGCGCAGCGCGCCGCCGACCCCCGGTTCATGGACGCGCATCTGCGTGCCGCCGGCCGACCGGCGCTGGAGACGGCGGCGGGCCTCGACGCGTTCGAGCGCCTGCTGGCGGCCGGCCCCGCCGCACCGATGGTGCTGCGGGCCGCCACGGCCACCCCCGGGGCCCCGGCCCGACCGGCCGCGCGGCCCGAGCCCGCCGCGCCCGCGAAGGCGCCCAAGACCGGTGAACTCGCGTACGCGGTGCGGGAAGTGGTCCAGCACGTGCTCAAGGCGGAGGCGCACCGGATCGACGACCGCAGCAACTTCGTCGACCTCGGCTTCGACTCCATCCGCCTCACCCAGCTCGCCCACCGGCTCTCCGACCGCGTCGGCGTCCGGCTGCTGCCGACCGTCCTCTACGACCACCCGTCGATCGAACGGCTGGTGGAACACCTGGCGGGGGAGGACGTACGGATGGCCGACGCCGCCGGTGCGGCTGAGACGGGCGTGCCCGTAACGGTGTCCGAGCCCGCCGTGCCCGCCGAATCCGCTGTGGTGGCCGAACCCGCCGCTGCCGTCGAGCGCCTCGCCGTGGCCGAACCCGCCGTCGGGGACGAGCCCGTCGCGATCATCGGCATGAGCGGGATCTTCCCCGGCTGCCGCTCGGTCGCCGAGTTCTGGGACGCGCTCGCCGAGGGCAAGGACATGGTCCGCGAGCTCCCGCCCGTCCGGTTCGGCGAGCCGACGGCCGTCGAGCCGGACGGCGAGCGCTACCGGTGGATGGGCAGCGTCGACTGGGCGGACGAGTTCGACGCCGCCTTCTTCGAGATCGCCCCCAAGGAGGCCCGGACGATCGACCCGCGCCAGCGCCACCTCCTCCAGGAGTCCTGGCGGGCGCTGGAGGACGCGGCGCTCGGCGCCGAGGAGCTCAAGGGCAGGCGCGTCGGCGTCTTCGTCGGCGTGGAACAGGGCGACTACCAGTTCCTGGTGCAGGACGGCGGCAACGTCACCTCCAACCACGACGGCGTACTGGCCGCCCGGCTCTCCTACTTCCTCGACCTCAAGGGCCCGGTCCTCGCCGTCAACACCTCCTGCTCCTCGGGCCTGGTGGCCCTGCACCAGGCGTGTCTGAGCCTGCGGCAGGGGGAGTGCGACATCGCGGTGGTGGCCGCCGCCAACTTCGTGCTCACCCCGCGGTCCCTGGAGGCGATGAGCCGGGCGGGCATGCTGTCGGAGACCGGCCGGTGCCGCACCTTCGACCAGCGCGCCGACGGGATGGTGCCCGGCGAGGCCGTCACCGCCCTGGTGCTGCGTCCGCTCGCCGCGGCCGAGGCCAACGGCGACCCGGTGCACAGCGTCATCGCCGCGAGCGGCCTCAACTACGACGGCCGCACCAACGGCATCACCGCGCCCGCCGGAGAGTCCCAGCGCGAGCTGTTGTCCTCGGTGTACGAGCGCGGCGGCATCGACCCGAGCGACCTCGGCCACATCGTCACCCACGGCACCGGCACCAAGCTCGGCGACCCGGTCGAGGTCAACGCCCTGCGCACCGCCTTCCGTACGGACGCGGGCGTCACCGGGCGCGGCTTCTGCGCGCTGACCTCCACCAAGACCAACTTCGGCCACACCTTCGCGGCGTCCGGCCTGGTCGGTCTGATGAGCCTGTCCGAGTCGGTGCGCCGGGGCGTCATCCCGGCGAGCCTGCACTGCGAGCGGGACAACGAGTACATCGACTGGAACGACAGCCCCTTCTACGTCAACAGGACGACGAAGGCATGGACGACCCCGACGGGCGCGCCCAGGACGGGCGCGGTGAGCGCCTTCGGCATGAGCGGGACCAACGCGCACGTCGTGGTGCGCGAGTACGTGCCCGCCGCCGGGGCGTCCGCCGCCCCGTCCGGCGCGGCGGGCTGGCTGCTGCCGCTCTCCGCCAAGACCGAAGCGGCGCTCGCCCAGCTCGTGGACCAGCTGCTCGACCGCATCGCGGACGGCTGGCTCAGCGACGCCGACCTGCCCGCCCTGGCCCGTACCCTCGGCGCGGGCCGCCACCACTTCCGGCACCGCTGCGCCGTCGTGGCCGGCACCCTCGACGAGGCGGCCGTGCTCTGGCGCGGCTGGCGCGACGGCTCCGCCGGGACGGGATGCTTCGCCGGGACGGTCGCGCGCGGCTTCTCGGCGCGGTCGGCGGACGGCGCGGACACCGACGAGATGACCGCGCCGGGCGCCGACCTGGACACCGCCGGGCGCCGCCGGGCCCTGTTCGCCCTCGCCGAGCGCTATGTGCGCGGCCATGACCTCCCGTCCACGTCTGCGGACGCGGAGTCGGGGGGTCGGCGTCCGGCCCGTCTGCGGCTGCCCACGTACCCGTTCGCACGGAACCGTTACTGGGTGCGGGCGCAGACGCAGGTGGCGCCGGAGGAGTCGGCCGCGACGGAGAAGTCGGCGGCGGGAGGGAAGCCGGCGGCGGAGGTACGGCCCGCCGGCCGCGCCCCGGCCGCGCCCGTCGCCCGCGCCGCCGCCCCGGCACCCGCCGAATCCGCCGCCCCCGTGAAGCCCGTCGTGCTGGCCGACCCGGCCGCCTTCCCGCACCGGCTCGCGGAGCCCGCCCCCGCGCGGGGGCGGACCCGGGAGCGGACCGTGGCGCTCACCCCGCTGCCCGCGCCCGCGCGTCCCGTCACGCGCGAGCACGACATCCTGGAGGACCTGAAGTCGGCGGCCAACCTCGACTTCGGCGGCATGGTGGCGACCCTCAACCGGACCGGTGTGATGGTCGAGCACCTCATTCCGTACTCCTCGGAGTTCGCCGAGTACGCGGGGGAGTGCGGCGGCGAAGTCCTCGACCTCGGCTGCGCCTACGGCATCGCCAGCATCGCGGCGCTGGAGCGCGGCGCCCGCGTGGTCGCGCTCGACATGGAGAAGAAGCACCTCGAAATCCTGGAGCAGCGCGTCAACGACGACGCCCGCACCCGTCTGACGCTCCGTCAAGGCGTGTTGCCCGAGGTCGACTTCGAGGACGGGCGGTTCACCGCCGTGCACGCCAGCCGGGTCATGCACTTCCTGACGCCCGAGGGCGTCGGGGTGACCCTGCGCAAGATGTTCCGCTGGCTGGAGCCGGGCGGAAAGGTCTTCCTGAGCACCGACTCGCCGTACTTCGGCTACTGGGCGTCCAAGGCCGCCGACTACGAGGCGCGCAGGCTGGCGGGCGACCCCTGGCCCGGCTACATCGCGGACGTGGCGGCCCACTTCGAGGCGGCCCACGTCGTCGGCGGACCGAGCCTGATCAACGCCCTCGACCCCGAGGTCTTCCGACGGGAGTGCGAGGCGGCCGGGTTCGTCGTCGAGCGGGCCGGGTACTTCGGCGCTGTCGGCGTCGACCGGGGCTCGTACGGGGCGCCCGGCCCCGACATGGAGCACGTCGGCATCATCGCGCGCAAGCCGGAGGCGGCGGGCGCGGCCGGGAGCGGGGACACGGCCGGCGCCGGGATCCGGCGGCGGGGTGCGGCCCCGGCGCCCGCCGCTGCCGCCGGGCCGCGCGACGAGACCGGCCGCGTCGGCGACGTCCAGTACCGGGTGCGCGGCACCGGCACCACCGCCCTGGTCCTCATCCACGGCCTGGGCTGCGACATGACGTACTGGGAGCGGCAGGCCGAGTACTTCGCGGACCGCTACACCGTCGTCACCCCCGACCTCGCGGGCCACGGCGGCTCCGGGCGCGAGCGGCGGCACTGGACCGTCGAGGCGTACGCGCGGGACGTGGCCGACGTCGTCGCCCGGGTCGGCGCCGAGGACGTGGTCCTCGTCGGCCACTCCCTCGGCGGGCCGGTCATGCTGGCGGCCGAACCGCTGCTCGGGGGCCGGGTGCGGGGCATGGTCGGCGTGGACACGCTGCACACCTTCGACCCGCAGCCGCTCAGCGCCAGGCAGCTGGACCGGTTCGTGCGGAGCTTCGCGGACGCGCCCGTACGGGCCGAGGAGCTCTTCCTGGACACGGGCGGCGCGGACCTGGTCGCGCTGGTCGAGCGCACCCGCGCACAGGTCGGCGAGGCGATCGTCTCGGCGTCCTTCCGCGAGATGCTGAGGTACCTCCAGCGGCTGCCCAAGCGGTTCGGGGCGCCCGTGACGCTGGTGAACTCCACGTCGTGGATGCCCACGGACACCGCCTCGGCCGCCAAGTACGGCGTGGACGTCGAGTTCGTCGACGGCGTCGGCCACTTCGTGATGCTGGAGGCGCCCGAGGTGCTGAACGCGTCGCTGGAACGGCTGGTCAAGGGGTTCCTGGACGGTCCCGTGGTGAGCGAGGTCACTGAGCGATGAACCCAGGAACACGTACTAAGATCCCGATGAAGCGTGACCTGCAACGGTTCTTGCGAGAGACGCTGAGCGGCGTCCTGGGAACCGATCTGGCCACCAGCTCCGACGGTGCTGCCCTCGTGGAGCTGGGGCTCGACTCGATCAGCTGCGTCGTGTGGCTGCGCGAGGTCAACCGGACCTTCGGGCTTTCCCTCACGGTGGCCGAGGTATGCGGTCACCCCACGTTCGGCGAGCTGGCCGCCCTCATCCAGGGGGCCATGGGAGATCAGATGAGTGTCACGAGCCCTCGGTCTTCGGCTGCCCAGGTGGCCTCCTACCTGCGGCGGAGCCTGGCCGACGAGCTGGAGCTCGCGGAGCCGGACATCGACGACGACGCGCCCTTCGCCGAGCTGGGCCTGGACTCCATCACCGGTGTCACCTGGACCCGCAAGCTGAACACGCACTTCCAGCTGTCGCTCTCCGCGACACAGGTGTACAGCCACCCGTCCATCACCGAACTCGCCGCGCACCTGGCGGAACGCCTGGCCGGTACGGACGCGCCGGAGCGGGCCGAGGAGCCCGCTCCCGCCTCCGCCGTGGAGTCCGGGGCCGCGCACGACGGCGGCACCGGCACCGGCACCGAGGAGCGTGCCGCGCTCGCCTCCTGGCTGCGCGCGAGCCTCGCCAAGGAGCTGGAGCTGGACGAGGCCGAACTCGACGACGACACGCCGTTCGTCGAGCTGGGCCTGGACTCCATCACCGGCGTCACCTGGACGCGGTCCATCAACACCCGCCTCCAGCTGTCGCTCTCGGCGACCACGGTCTACGGCCACCCGACCGTCGCCGCGCTGGCCGCGTACCTCGCCGCCGAGCAGAGCGCCGTACTCCCCGAGGAGCGGGCGACGGCCGAGGCACCGGTGGCCGAGGCAACCAACCAGCCGGAGCCGCTCGCGGAGCCGGACCCCACGCCGGTGGCGGACCCGTACCCGCACCCGGAGCCCATACGTACATCCGTTCCCGTTCCCACCCCCCGCCCGGCCGTCGACCTCGTCGACATCGCCGTCATCGGGATGTCCGGCGCCTTCCCCAAGGCGGAGAACCTGGACGAGTTCTGGCGGAACATCGTCGAGGGGCGCGACTGCGTCTCCGAGGTGCCCGGGTCGCGGTGGTCCGTGGAGACCTTCTACGACGAGCGGCCCGGCACGCCCGGCAAGTCGTACAGCAAGTGGATGGGCGTGCTGGAGCACGCCGACCGCTTCGACCCGCTGTTCTTCGGCATCTCGCCCGGCGAGGCGGAGTACATGGACCCGCAGCAGCGCGTCCTGCTCCAGGAGAGCTGGCGGTGCGTGGAGGAGGCCGGGTACAGCCCGGAGGCCCTCTCCGGCACCCAGTGCGGAGTCTTCGTCGGCTGCTCGGTCAACGGCTACGGCGGACGGCTCGACGAGACCGAGCTGAGCGCCCACCAGAACCTCGGCAGCAACAGCGCGATCCTGGCCAGCCGGATCTCGTACACCCTGAACCTCAAGGGCCCCTGCCTCTCGATCGACACCTCCTGCTCGTCGTCGCTGGTGGCCATCGCCGCCGCCTGCGACAGCCTGGTGCTCGGCGACAGCGACACCGCGCTCGCGGGCGGTGTATGGGTCATCCCCGGCCCGGGCGTCCACGTGGCGATGAGCCAGCTGCGCGCGCTCTCCCCGGACGGCCGCTGCCACGCCTTCGACGAGGGTGCCAACGGATTCGTCCCGGCCGAGGGCGTCGGCGTCCTGCTGCTGAAGCGCCTGGCCGACGCGCAGGCCGACGGCGACCGCGTCCACGCCGTGATCAAGGGCTGGGGCGTCAACCAGGACGGCAGGTCCAACGGCATCACCGCCCCCAACGCCGAGGCGCAGACCCAGCTCCAGCGGCGGGTGTACGAGCGGTTCGGCATCGACCCGGCGGACATCCGGCTCGTCGAGGCGCACGGCACGGGCACCGCGCTCGGCGACCCGGTGGAGATCGACGGTCTGGTCGGCAGCTTCGGCGCGCACACCGAGGAGCGCGGTTACTGCGCGATCGGCTCGGTCAAGAGCAACATCGGCCACAGCGCCTGCGCCGCCGGGGTCGCCAGCACCCTCAAGGCGGTGCTCGCCCTCAAGCACCGGACCCTGCCGCCGACGATCCAGTACGACCGGCTCAACGAGCACATCGACCTGGGCGACACCCCGTTCTACGTCAACACCGAGGTGCGCGACTGGCCGGAGCGGGCGGCCAACCCCCGTATGGCGGCGGTGAGTTCGTTCGGCTACAGCGGCACCAACGCCCATCTCGTGGTCGCCGAGGCCCCGCCGGTCGCCGTGCCGGCCGACGAGCCGGGCGCCCGGCTGGTGGTGCTGTCCGCGCGCACCGCCGACCAGCTCGACCGGCAGGCGCGGCAGCTCCTCGCGCACCTGGACGCCGACCCGGCGCAGAGCCTGCGCGCGCTGAGCCACACGCTGCTGCTCGGCCGCAAGCACTTCCGGCACCGTCTCGCCCTGGTCGCCGCCGCGCCCGCCGACGTGGCGCGCGCCCTGCGCGGCTGGCTGGAGACCGGCGCCGACCCGTCGGTCCGCACCGGCGACCGCAAGCCGGAGCGCGCGACCGGCGGCCGGCCGGCCGCGCCCACGGGCGGCGCCGACCAGCTGGACCGGCGCCACCTGGAGACGCTGGCCGAGGAGTACGTCCAGGGCCGCACCCCGTCGTTCGACGCGCTCTTCGAGGCGGGCCGCCCGGCCCGGACCTCGCTGCCGACGTACCCGTTCGCCACCGACTCGTACTGGCTCGCGGCCCCCGCCGCCGAACCGGTCCGGAGCACCATCACGACCGGCGAACCGGCCCGTGCCACCGCGCCCGCGACCGGCGAGCCGCTGTGGCTGGAGCCGAGCTGGGAGCCCGCTCCGGTCTCCGGCGCCACGGCCGCCGTTCCCGGCGAGCACACCGTCTGGCTCGTCGGTGCCGCCGTCGACGGCGTGCTCGCGGACGCGGTGCGCGACCGGCTGCCCGGTGGCGCCACCGTACGGACGCTCGTGACCGGCGCCGACCGCCTCGACGCGGACTACCTGCGGCTGACCCGCTCGCTCCTGGCCGATGTGCGCAGCCGTGGCGGGGCGCGCCAGGGGCTGCTCCAGGTGGTCGTGGTGGGATCGGGGGAGTCCCGGGTGCTCGCGGGCGTCTCGGGGCTGCTGCGCACGGTGGCTTCGGAGCACCCCCGGCTGCGCACGCAGTGCGTGGAGTACGCCGACGCGCTGTCCGCCGACGCCCTGGCGCGGCTGGTGCGCGAGTGCGCGGGCGACGCGCACGAGCCGGAGGTCCGCCAGGCCGGCGGAGTGCGGCTGGTGCGGCGTCTGGCCGAACTCCCGTATGCGGAAGGCGTGTTGGGCACGTCATGGCGTTCCGGTGGTGTGTATCTGATCACCGGCGGTCTCGGTGGTCTCGGTCTCGTCCTCGCCCGTGAGATCGCCGCAAGCCTCGACGAGGGAACGCTCGTCCTCGTCGGCCGCTCCGCGCCGGACGCGGCGGCCCGCCGCACCCTCGCCGCCCTGGCCAAGCCGGGCGTGACCGTCACCTACGAGCGGGCCGACGTCGCGGACCGCGCCGCGGTGGACGCGCTCGTCGCCGCGGTCGTCGCACGCCACGGAGCCCTCCACGGCGTCCTGCACTGCGCGGGCGTGCTGCGGGACGGGCTCGTCGCCGGGAAGACCGACGACGACGTACGGGCCGTCCTCGCGCCCAAGGTCTCCGGTCTCGTCCACCTCGACGAGGCCACCCGGGACCAGCCGCTCGACCTGCTGCTCTCCTTCTCCTCCACGGTGGCCGCGCTCGGCAACGCGGGGCAGGCGGACTACGCCGCGGCCAACGGCTTCCTCGACGCCTACACCGCCCACCGCAACGAACTGGCCGCGCGGGGACGCCGTTCCGGCCGGGCCGTCAGCGTCGGCTGGCCGCTGTGGGCGGACGGCGGGATGCGTCTCGACGCGGCCGGGCTCGACCGGCTGGCCCGGCTGGGCGTCGCCCCGCTGGCCACCCGTGACGGTCTGGGCGTACTGGCCGCGGCCGTCGCCTCGGGCCGGGAGCGCACGCTGGTCCTCTGCGGCGACCGCGAGCGGCTCCTCGCGCGGCTGTCGGCGCTGATCACCACGGCACCGGCGCCAGCGGCGGTGGAGCCGTCGCAGCCGTCGACGCCGGGCGGCCCGACGTCGGCCGAGTGGCGCGAACTGCTCGTCGCAGAGATGTCGGCCCAGCTCAAGGTCCCCGTCGAGGAGATGGACGAGGACGGTGAGTTGGGGGAGTACGGGTTCGATTCGATCAGTTTGACGGAGTTGGCGAACCGGTTGAACGAGCGGCACGGTCTGTCGCTGGCCCCGACCGTCTTCTTCGAGCACCCGACGCCGCGGCGCCTCGCGGAACACCTGGCCGGACAGGGCCGCGTGGCCCCGGGCCAGGCTCCGGCCGCGCCCGCCGCTCCGGCCGCCGACGCGCTCCCCGCCGTGGCCCGGGACATCCTGGTCGCCGAGATCTCCGGCCAGCTCCACGTGCCCGTCGAGGAGATGGACGAGGACGGTGAGTTGGGGGAGTACGGGTTCGATTCGATCAGTTTGACGGAGTTGGCGAACCGGTTGAACGAGCGGCACGGTCTGTCGCTGGCCCCGACCGTCTTCTTCGAGTACCGGACCGTCGGCAGCCTCGCCGCGCATCTCGTCGACGCGTACGCGCCGGAGCTGGCGCGCGTCCACGCCGGGCGGACGGACTCCGCACCGGCGCCGACGCCCACCGCCTCCGCGCCGACGCCCGCGCCCGCCCCTTCCGAGGGCCTCGCCCTCGACGGGCGCACCGGCTCCCGCGAGACCGCCCCCGTCGGCGCCGCCGAGCCCATCGCCGTCGTCGGCATGAGCGGCAGCTTCCCCCAGGCGCCCGATCTCGCGGCCTTCTGGGAGAACCTGCGCGACGGCAAGGACTGCGTCACGGAGATCCCCGAGGACCGCTGGGACTGGCGGGCCATGCACGAGGACCCGGCCACGCCCGCGAACCGGCGGCACGTCGGCTGGGGCGGTTTCCTCGACGCCGTCGACCGCTTCGACCCGCTCTTCTTCGGCATCTCGCCCCGCGAGGCCACCGCCATGGACCCGCAGCAGCGGCTGCTGCTCACCCATGTGTGGAACGCCCTGGAGGACGCCGGGATCGCGCCGTCCAGCCTGGCCGGCAGCGACACCGCCGTGCTCGTGGGCACCGCGCCCAGCGGTTACGGCAGCCTGGTCCTGAAGGAGCAGCAGGGCGAGGACGGGTACGCGGCC
Organism: Streptomyces sp. cg36; assembly: GCF_041080675.1. NCBI lineage: Bacteria > Bacillati > Actinomycetota > Actinomycetes > Kitasatosporales > Streptomycetaceae > Streptomyces > Streptomyces cyclosori. The sequence goes on from NZ_CP163520.1 coordinate 7,220,970, forward strand.
ACCGGGGTCTCCGGCTCCGTCGGCCCCAACCGGGTCAGCTATCTGCTGGATCTGCACGGTCCCAGCGAGCCGGTCGAGACCGCGTGCTCCAGCTCGCTGGTCGCCCTGCACCGCGCGGTGGAGCTGCTGCGCTCGGGGGCGAGCGGGCTCGCCCTCGTGGGCGGGGTGAACACCATCGTCAGCCCCGATCTGCACATCAGCTACAGCCGGGCCGGCATGCTCAGCGAGGACGGCCGCTGCAAGACGTTCGCGGCGGGCGCCGACGGCTATGTGCGCGGCGAGGGCGTGGGCGTCCTCGTCCTGAAGCCGCTGGCCGCGGCCGAGCGCGACGGCGACCGCGTCCACGGCGTCATCCGCGCCACCGCCGAGAACCACGGCGGCCGGGCGCACTCGCTGACCGCCCCCAACCCGCGGGCGCAGGCCGAACTCCTCAAGTCCGCCTACCGCCAGGCCGGGATCGACCCGCGCACCGTGACCTACGTCGAGGCGCACGGCACCGGCACCGAGCTGGGCGACCCGGTCGAGATCGGCGGCCTCAAGAGCGCCTTCGCCGCGCTCGCCGAGGAGGCGCCGGACCCGCTGGGCGAGCCCGCCCGGTGCGGCATCGGCTCGGTCAAGAGCAACATCGGGCACCTCGAACTGGCCGCGGGCGTGGCCGGGGTGGTCAAGACGCTGTTGCAGATGAAGCACGGCGAGCTGGTCGAGAGCCTGCACTGCGCGGAGCTCAACCCCTATCTCGACCTCGCGGAGGGCCCCTTCCACGTGGTGCGCGAGCGGACGCCCTGGCGGCGGCTGCGCGACGCCGACGGCGCCGAGGTGCCGCGCCGCGCCGGTGTCAGCTCGTTCGGGTTCGGCGGGGTGAACGCCCATGTCGTGCTGGAGGAGTACCGGGGCGGCGAGGCCCGGCCCGAGGCGGCCGGGAACCGGGCGGCCCTGGTCGTCCTGTCGGCCCGTACGGACGAGCAGCTCACCGGCCGGGCCCGGGACCTGCTCGGCCATCTGACGCACCACCAGGTGACGGACGCTCAACTTCCCGCTCTGGCACACACGTTGCAGACCGGCCGCGACGCCATGGAGGAGCGCCTCGCCGTGGCCGTCACCTCGGTGGCCGAGCTGCGCGACCGGCTCGCCCGCCTCCTGGCCGGTGACCCGGACGGCTGGCACCGGGGGTCCGCGCCCCGCCGCGCCCCGAAGGCCGCCGGGCGCGACACCGCCCGCCCGGCCGCCGCGCCCGCCCGGCCGAACACCGGGGACGACGCGCGCGTCCTGGCCGAGTGGGTCGCCGGGCACCCGGCCGACTGGCAGCGGCTGTACGCCCCGGGCGCCCGCCCGGAGCGGCTTGGCCTGCCCGCGTACCCGTTCGCCGACGAGCGCTACTGGGCGGGCCGCACCCGCCGCCCGGCCGCACCGGCCCACTCCCACCCGCTGCTGCACCGGGCCGCGTCCGACGCCGCCGACGGGGCGCTCTCGTACGAGTCGCGCTTCGACGGCAGCGAGCCGTTCCTGCGCGACCACCGCGTCCAGGGCGGCCGGGTGCTGCCCGGCGCCGCGCACCTGGAGATGGCGCGCGCCGCGCTCGCCCGGGTGACCGGCCCGGAGCGCGCCGACCGCCTGCGGCTCTGCGACGTCGTGTGGCTGCGCCCCGCGCTGTGCGGGCCGGACGGCCTCGACCTGCGCGTCACGGTCCGCGAGCCCGTCGAGGGCGCGGGAACGTACGAGTACGCCATCCACAGCGTCGGCCGCGACGGCGAGCGCACCCTGTGCAGCCAGGGCCGGGCGAACGTGACGGACGGCGCCCCGGGCCGCCCGCCGCTCCTGGCCGAACTGCGCGCCACCTGCTCGCAGGCGTACACGGCCGACGAGCTGTACGGCCTGTACGCGAACGTCGGCATGGAGTACGGCCCGGCCCACCGCTCCCTCGCGGGGCTCGGCGTGGGCGCCGACGCCGAAGGACGGCCGCAGGTCCTGGCCGAGCTGCGCCTTCCGGCGGCGGCCGAGCCCGTGGACCGCTACCGGCTGCACCCGAGCATCGTCGACGGCGCCCTCCAGGCCACGATCGGCCTCGGCCTGAGCGCCGCCGCGCGCGCCGGGCAGGCCGGGCGGCCCGCGCTGCCCTTCGCCCTGCAGGGGCTCCTCGCGGCGGGCCCGACCCCGGCGACGGCGTACGCCTGGATCCGCCACCAGGACGGCAGCCGGCCCGACGCCCCGTCCGCCAAGCTCGACGTGACGGTCCTCGACGAGCGCGGCCGGGTGTGCGTGGAGCTCACCGGGCTGAGCGCCCGGGTGCTGCCGGGCGGCCCCGGCGAGCGGCCCGTGCCCGTGGCCGCGCCGCAGCCGGCTCCGGCGCCCCTGCCCGACGGCGACCGCGCCCTGGAGTACATCCGCGAGCAGCTGGCGGGCGCGCTCGAAGTCGCCCCCGAGCGGCTGGACGTGGACACCCCGCTGGAGCACTACGGCATGGACTCCATGATGGCGATGGAGCTCACCCGCCATCTGGAGGGGCCGTTCGGGCCGCTCTCCAAGACGCTGTTCTTCGAGGTGCGCACCATCAGGGCGCTGAGCGAGCACTTCCTGGCCGAGTACCCGGAGCAGGTGCGGGCGGCGCTGGGCGCGTCCGGCGCCCAGCCGGTGACCGCGCCCGCCGCCGCGGCGGCGGAGCCCGCCGGCGCGTCCGCCGGCACGGCCGTCGCCGAGCGGCGCGGCCCGGGGGCGCACACCGACATCGCCGTCGTCGGCGTGGGCGGGCGCTACCCCGAGGCCGAGGACCTCGACGCCTTCTGGCGGAACCTGCGCTCCGGCCGCGACTGCGTCCGGGAGGTGCCCGGGGACCGCTGGGACCACCGGGAGCACCCGGGCGGCAAGTGGGGCGGCTTCCTCGACGGCGTCGACCGGTTCGACCCGCTGTTCTTCCACATCTCGCCGCGCGAGGCCGAGTACCTCGACCCGCAGGAGCGCCTGTTCCTGGAGTGCGTCCACCACACCCTGGAGGACGCCGGGCACACCGGCGAGAGCCTGGCCGCGGCCGGGAAGGTCGGTGTGTTCGTCGGGGTGATGTACGAGGAGTACCAGCTGCACGGCGCCCAGGCGCAGGCGCGCGGGCACCAGGTCGCGCTCTCGGGCAGCCCGTCGTCCATCGCCAACCGCGTCTCGTACTTCTACGACTTCCACGGGCCGAGCATGGCCGTGGACACCATGTGCTCGTCGTCGCTGACCGCGATCCACCTCGCCTGCGAGGCGATCCGCAGCGGCCAGTGCGCCTCGGCGGTGGCGGGCGGGGTGAACGTCAGCGTCCACCCCAACAAGTATCTGATGCTCAGCCAGGGCAAGTTCACGGCGAGCGACGGCCGCTGCCGCAGCTTCGGCGAGGGCGGCGACGGCTATGTGCCCGGCGAGGGCGTCGGCGCGGTCCTGCTGAAGCCGCTGGACCGGGCGATCGCCGACGGCGACCACATCCACGCCGTCATCAAGGGCACCGCGCTCAACCACGGGGGCCGCACCCACGGCTTCTCCGTGCCGAGCCCGGTGGCGCAGGGCGAGGTCATCGCGGCGGCACTGGCCGAGGCCGCGGTCTCCCCGGCCGAGCTGAGCTACCTCGAAGCCCATGGCACCGGCACCGCGCTCGGCGACCCGATCGAGATCGCGGGCCTGGTCAAGGCGTTCCGAACGGCCGGTGACGGCACCCAGCCGCAGCGCCTGGCGATCGGCTCGGTCAAGTCCAACATCGGCCACTGCGAGAGCGCGGCCGGGATCGCCGCGGTCACCAAGGTGCTGCTCCAGCTCAAGCACCGCGAGCTGGTGCCGAGCCTGCACTCGGCCGTGCCCAACCCGCACATCGACTTCGAGCGGACGCCGTTCCGGGTCCAGCAGCACCTGGAGCCGTGGCACCGCCCGACGCTCGTCACCGACGGCGAGGAGCGTGAACTGCCGCGCGTGGCAGGGGTGTCGAGCTTCGGCGCGGGCGGCTCCAACGCCCATGTGATCCTCGCCGAGTACGAGCCGGAGGCCGCGTACCACCGGGCGCCCGGCGAGGCGGCCCGGCCGGAGGCCGTGGTGCTGTCCGCCATGAGCGAGCCGCAGCTCGTCCAGCAGGCGCGGCGACTGCTGGCCCGCGCCGAGGAGTTGACCGACGCGGACCTCGCGGCCGTCGCCTTCACGCTCCAGACCGGCCGCGTCGCGCTCGACGAGCGCCTCGCCCTCACCGCCACCTCGATGGAGTCCCTGAAGCGGCAGCTGGCCGCCTTCGTCAGCGACCCGACCGCGTCCACCGCCGTGCTGCGCGGCACCGTACGGCCCGACGGCGAAGTGCCGCGCGAGCCGGCCGAGGCGGTCCTCGACCGGTGGGAGCGGGGCCGGTACGACGAGGTCCTGGCCGACTGGGTGCGCGGCCTCGCGGTGGACTGGGCGCGGCTGCGCGGTGCGGACGCACCCGTGCGGCGCATCGGCCTGCCGGGCTACCCGTTCGCCCGCGAGCGCCACTGGCTCGACACCGAGGACGCGAGCGGGCCGACGCCCCCGCCGTCCCGCGGCGACCTGCTGCTCCTGCGGCCGGTGTGGGAGACGGACCCCGGTGCGGCCCCGGCCGCGGCCGAGGAGCACGCCGAGCACCACGTCCTCCTGATCGGCTCGCTGGACGCCGCCGGGCGGGACGCGTACGCCTCCGCGCTGGCCGGAGCCGCCTCCTTCGACGTGGTGGACCCGGGCGAGGGGCCGCTGGACGCCCGCTTCCTGGACGTGACCCGGCGGGTCTTCGACCGCACCCGGGAACTCCTGGCGGGCGCCCCGCGCCGCCCCGCGCTGCTCCAGGTGGTCCTGGTGGGTGACGGCGGCGACGCGGAGTGCTTCGGCGGCCTCACCGGGCTGCTGAAGACGGCCCAGCTGGAGAACCCCCGGCTGCGCACCCAGTACCTCGACTGCCTCGACGGGGCCGCTGCCCCGGCCGTCGCCGCCCGGCTCCTCGCCGACGCGGGCCGTACGGCAGAGCCCGAGGTGCGGTACCGGGACGGGCTGCGCCAGGTGCGACGGCTGGCCGAGGTGGCGCCCGCGCGCCCGGCGGCGGCGCCGTGGCGCACCGGCGGCGTCTATCTGATCACCGGCGGCGCCGGGGCCCTCGGCCTCGTCGCGGCGCGCGAGATCGCCGACGGCGTCGAGCACGCCACGGTCGTCCTCACCGGCCGCTCCCCGCTGGACGCGGAGCGGTCGCGGGCGCTCGACGCCCTGCGGGCGGCCGGGCTGCGCGTCGACCACCGGCGGGCGGACGTCACCGACCGCGCGGACGTGGAGGCGCTGATCGCGTACGTGGCCGACACCCACGGGCCGCTCACCGGCATCGTGCACAGCGCCGGTGTGCTGAGCGACGGCTTCCTCGCCAACAAGACGCCCGAGGAGCTGGGCCGCGTGCTCGCCCCCAAGGTGTCCGGCCTGGTCAACCTGGACGAGGCGAGCAAGGGGCAGCCGCTGGAGCTCTTCTGCTGCTTCTCCTCCACCAGCGGCGCGTTCGGCAACCCCGGGCAGGCCGACTACGCGGCGGCCAACGCCTTCATGGACGCCTACGCGGCCCACCGCGAGCGTCTCGCGGGCGCCGGGCTGCGCCACGGCACGACGCTCTGCGTGAACTGGCCGCTCTGGGCGGACGGCGGCATGCGGGTCGACGCCGCGGCCGAGGAACGGCTGCGCCGGATGGACCTCGTGCCGCTGGCCACCGACAGCGCGCTGCACGCGCTGCGCGTCGGCGCGGCCGGGCGCGACAACGGTCTCGACGAGGGCCGCCTGCTGGTCGTCGCGGGCGACCGGGCGGCGCTGCTGCCGCGACTGACGAACCGTCACAGGACAATCGAGGAAGGGGAAGTGGTGCAGGAGGAGCAGTCCGCACGGGTCATCGACCGCGCGCTGACGGACCGGACCGTCCGCCATCTGCGGCAGCTGCTCGCCGGGGCCCTCAAGCTCGGCGTCGAGCGGCTGGACGCCGACACGGCGCTGGAGCGGTACGGCATGGACTCGGTCGTCGCGACCGATCTGATCGCCCGCCTGGAGGAGCACTTCGGGCCGCTGTCGAAGACCCTGTTCTTCGAGATCCAGACGGTCCGGGCGCTGGCCGAGCACTTCGTGGCCGAGTACGAGGACGAGCTGCGGACGATGTTCGGCCGGCCCGCCCCGGCGCGCCCGGCCCCGGCCCCGGCCCTTGCCCCGGCCCCGGCCCTTGCCCCGGCCCCGGCCTCGGCCCTTGCCCCGGCTTCGGCTCCGGCCGCTGCCCCGTCCGCCGGGCCGGTGCGTCCGGCGGCCGTCGCCTCCGTGGCCGGGCGCGCCCCGCGCCCCGCGCCCGTCGACCAGGACGTCGCGATCATCGGGATCGGCGGACGCTACCCGCAGGCCGACGGCCTGGACGCGTTCTGGGGCAACCTGCGCTCCGGCCGGGACAGCGTCACCGAGGTGCCGGCCGAGCGCTGGGACCACGGCGCGCTGTTCGACGCCGACCGGGACGCGCACGGCCGCACCTACTGCCGCTGGGGCGGCTTCCTCGACGGGATCGACCGCTTCGACCCGCTGTTCTTCGGCATCTCGCCCCGCGAGGCCGAGGCGATGGACCCGCAGCAGCGGCTCTTCCTGGAGACGGTGTGGGAGCTCCTGGAGGGCGCCGGGGTCACCCAGGACGCCATCGAGCGGCGCTACGGCCGCCGGGTCGGCGTGTACGTCGGCTCCATGTACCAGATGTACCGGGCCGACGAGGCCGACGTGCCCCGCGCGGCGCTGACCTCGGCGACCTCGTACAACATGATCGCCAACCGGGTCTCGTACTTCTTCGGGCTCGAAGGCCCCAGCCTGGCCGTGGACAGCATGTGCTCGTCCTCCGCCCAGGCCGTCCACCTCGCCTGCGCGGACCTGCTGCGCGGCGAGAGCGAACTGGCCATCGCGGGCGGGGTCAACCTCACCGTCCACCCTGACAAGTACCTCGCGCTCTCCCAGGCGCAGCTCCTGGGCAGCCACCCCGGCAGCCGCAGCTTCCGCGACGGCGACGGATACCTGCCCGCCGAGGCCGTCGGCGCGGTGCTCCTGAAGCCGCTGGCCGCCGCACTCCGCGACGGCGACACCGTGCACGCGGTCATCAAGGGCAGCGCCTCGCTCCACGGCGGCCGGGCCAACGGCTTCATGACGCCCAGCCATCGCACCCAAGTCGCCGTGATGCGGAGGGCGTTGGAGCGGTCGGGTGCCTCGCCCGAGTCGATCGGCTACGTGGAGGCGGCGGCCAACGGGTCGGCGCTGGGCGACGCCGTCGAGTTCGCCGCGCTGCGCGAGGTCTTCGGCGCCGTGTCCGAGCCGGTCGCGCTCGGCTCGGTGAAGTCCAACCTCGGCCACCCCGAGGCGGCCTCCGGCATCGCCCAGCTGACCAAGGTGGTGCTCCAGCTGCGCCACCGCGAGCTCGCCCCGCTGGTCGAGGGCGGCGCCGCCAACCCGAACCTCGACTTCGAGGGCGGACCCCTCACCCTGGCCGAGCGGCTCACGCCGTGGCAGCCGCGCACCGCCGAGGGGCGGGGCGTGCGGCGCGGTCTGATCAACTCGGTGGGCGCGGGCGGCAGTTACGTCAGTCTGGTGGTCGAGGAGGCCCCGGCGGCGGCCGTGGAAGCGGTGGCGGACGACGGCGGGCCGCAGCTCGTCGTGGTCTCCGCCAAGGACGCCGGGCGACTGCGTGACGCAGTCCGTCAGCTGCTCGACTTCGTCGAGGACGACACCACCACCGCCCTCGCGGACCTCGCGTACACCCTGCAGACCGGGCGCGAGGCGCTGCCGGAGCGGTTCGCGGCCGTCGTCGGCTCGCGGGCCGAGCTGCGGGCCGCGCTCGCCCGCCACCTGGGCGAGGCGGACGGCGCCACCGGCGCGTTCGGGATCGAGGTCCACACGGGCAACACCGAGGACGGCGCCCACCCGCTCACCGCGCTGCTCTCCGGCGCGCACGGCGAGGCGTTCGTCGCCGCGCTGGTCGCCGACGGCGACCTGGACCGGCTCGCCGGGCTCTGGACCGCGGGCGCCGGCGTGGACTGGGCGGCGCTGCACCAGGGCCGCCCCCGCAGGCGGATCGCCCTGCCGACCACGCCGTTCCGGCGCGAGCGGTACTGGATCGGCCGCACCTGGCAGCGGCCCGAGCCCGCGGCCCGCCCGGCCCAGGGGGGTCCGCGCCGCCCCGGTGCCGCGCAGGCCCCGGACACCCAGCGCCCGGCCCCGGACGCCGGGCACCGGGCGGCGGACGATCCGACCGCCTACCTCGCGGGCTTCTTCGCCGACGCCCTGGGCCTGGACGCGGGCGAGCTGCCCGCCGACAAGGACCTGCACGGCTTCGGCGTCGACTCCATCCTCTGGTCGCGGCTCCAGCGCCGGGTCGAGGCCGACCTCGGTCTGCGCCTGTCCACCCGCGACATCCTGGAGGGCGCCACCCTCGCACGCATCGCGGCCCGGCTCACCGGGCTCCGAGCCGAGACCGCGCCGCCCGCCACCGACCCGGCCACCGACCCGCTCGTCGGGACGGGGCCGGACACCGAAGACCCCCGTGCCGCCAAGGCCCGGGCGCTGGAGCAGTTCCGGCAGGGGCACGTCAGCCTCGAAGATCTGAAGGCACTCATGAAGGAAGCACCGAGCGCGTGAACGAGGATCAGATACTGGCGGGCTTCAAGGCGGGCACCCTCTCCGCCGACGACGTTCTCGCCTTCTACGAAGAGCTCCAGCGGCCCACCGCCCGGCGCCCCCTCTCCGAGGGGCAGAAGGGCCTGTGGCTGCTGCACCGGCTGCGGCCCGACGCGGACGTCTACAACGTCCCCGTCTGCTTCCGGGTGGACGCGCCCCTCGACGCCGACCGGCTGCGGCGGGCCTTCGCCCTGGTGGTGGCGGCCCACCCCCAGCTGTCGGGCGCGGTGACCGAGGAGGACGGCGTGCCGTACCTCGCCGCCCGCCCCGACCGGCCCGTCCACTTCGTCCACGAGCGGATGCCGCACCTCGCCGGGGACGCGCTCCTCGCCGAGGTGCGCCGCGCGGCCAAGGCGCCGTTCGACCTGGCGTCGGACCCGTTGGCGCGGGCACATGTCTACGAGACGGACGCGCCCGGCGCGGTCGTCCTGCTCGTCTTCCACCACCTCGTCTTCGACGGCGCCTCCACCCCGCTCTTCCTGCGGGACCTGGTGTCCGCCTACGACGCGCTGGGGCGCGGCACCGACTGGAGCCCGGCCGCGCCGGACGCGTACGACGAGTTCGTCCGCCGCGAGCAGGCGTTCCTGGACGGCCCCGAGGGCGCGCGCCACCGCGCCTTCTGGGAGCGGACCCTGGCGGGCGACCTGCCCGTGCTCCGGCTCGGCATCGAGCGCGCCGCCGCCCCGGGCGCCCCGGTGCTCGGCCGGACCGCCTCGCTCGCCCTGTCCGGTGCGTCCGGCGACCGGGTGCGCACCTGGTGCTCGACGAGCGGAGTGCGGCCCGCCGTCCTGTTCCTCGCGGTGTACGAGCTGCTGCTGCACCGCTACAGCGGCGAGCGGGACCTGATCGTCGGCGTGCCCTCGATGGGCCGCCCGGACCTCGCGTACGCCGACTCCGTGGGCTACTTCGTGAACATGGTGCCGGTGCGGTTCGGGCCGCGCGAGGACGTGTCGTTCCGCGCCTACGCGCGCGAGCTGTCGCTGGTCCTGGCCGACGGGCTCGACCACGCCGGATACCCCTTCCCGCGCATGGTGCGGGACCTCAACCTCCAGTCCGACCCGGACTCCTCGCCGGTCTTCCAGGTCTCCTACGTCTTCCAGAACCAGCGCATGATGCACGTCGCGGACGAGGTGCTCGGCCTGGAGCCGGCCCGCTCGATGCGGTTCGTCGAGGGGATCTCGCAGGAGGGGGAGTTCAAGCTCCACCTGGAGGTCTTCGAGAACGCCGACGACTACGCGCTGCATCTGAAGTACGACGCCCAGCGGTTCGGGGCCGCCGACGTCGAACGCTTCCTCGACCACTACCGACGCCTCCTGGACGCCCTGCTCGACGCGCCCGAGCGGCCCCTCTCCGCCGCCTCGCACCTCTCGGACGAGGAGCGCCACCGGCTCCTGGTGGAGTGGAACGACACCCGGCGCCCCTACGCCGACGCCGGCTCCCTGCCCGAGCTGTTCGACGCCGCCGTGGCGCGCCACGGCGACCGCACCGCAGTGGTGTTCGGCGAGCGCTCCCTGACCTATGCCGAGCTCGGCGCGCGGACCGACGAGCTCGCAGCCGAACTGCGCGGACGCGGGGTCACCGCGGACACCGTCGTCGGCGTGTGCATGGAGCGGTCCGTCGAGATGGTCGTCGCCCTGTGGGCGGTCATGAAGGCGGGCGGCGCCTACCTTCCGCTGGAGCCCGGCTACCCGGCCGACCGCCTCGCGTACATGATCGAGGACTCGGGCGCCCGACTGGTGCTCGGCCAGCGGCACTTGACCGGCGCCGGGCTCTCCGGCGCCCATGAGGTGCTGTACCTGGACCGGGCGGGCCGCATCGAGGGCGGCGGCTCGGGGCGGGCCGTCGCGGGCGCCTGCGCGGCCACCGCGCGCAGCCTCGCGTACGTCATCTACACCTCCGGCTCCACCGGCCGCCCCAAGGGCGTGATGGTCGAGCACCGGGCGGCGGTGAACCGCATCGAGTGGATGCAGAACACGTACCCCCTGGACGTCGACGACGCGGTGCTGCAGAAGACGCCGTTCAGCTTCGACGTGTCGGTGTGGGAGTTCGTCTGGCCGCTCCTCAACGGGGCCCGGCTGGTCGTCGCCGAGCCCGAGGGCCACAAGGACCCCGACTACCTGGTCTCGCTGATCCGCCGCACGGGTGTGACCACCCTGCACTTCGTGCCGTCGATGCTGCGCCTGATGGTGGAGAACGACGGCTGGGCGCGCTGCGACTCGGTGCGCCGGGTGTTCTGCAGCGGCGAGGCGCTGCCGCCCGAGCTGCCGCCGCGCCACTACGCGGTGCACCGCGCGCCGCTGCACAACCTGTACGGCCCGACCGAGGCCGCCATCGACGTGAGCCACTGGACCTGCCCGCCGGGCGAGGAGGCGCGCCCGGTCCCGATCGGCCGCCCCATCCAGAACATCCAGCTCCATGTGCTCGACGACTTCGGCCAGTTGGCGGCGGTCGGCTGCGCCGGCGAGCTGCACATCGCCGGTGACGGGCTGGCCCGGGGCTACCTCAACAACCCGGACCTGACGCGGGAGCGGTTCGTGCCGAACCCGTTCGCCACGGCGCCCGGCGCCCGGATGTACCGCACCGGCGACCTGGTGCGGCGCCTCGCGGACGGCACCCTGGAGTTCCTCGGCCGCATCGACAACCAGGTCAAGGTGCGCGGCTTCCGCATCGAGCTCGACGAGATCGAGGCCCGCCTGGGCGCCCACCCCGAGGTGCGCGCCTGCGCCGTGCTGGCCCGCGAGGACAGCCCCGGCGACACCCGCCTGGTCGGCTATGCGGTGCTCGATCCGTCCTTCGGCGCGGAGCCCGGCCGCGACCACCACGCCGAGCTGCTCGCCCACCTCAAGGAGACGCTGCCCGACCACATGGTGCCCGGCGCCCTCGTGGTCCTGGACGCGCTGCCCGTCACCGCCAACGGCAAGCTGGACCGCAAGGCCCTGCCCGCGCCGGACGCCGGAGCGTACGCGGCGCGCGCCCACGTCGCCCCGCGCACCCCGGCCGAGGAGGCCCTGGTCGGCATCTGCGCCGAACTGCTCGGGTTCACGGCGGACCGCGTCGGCGTCGAGGACAACTTCTTCGCGCTGGGCGGCCATTCGCTGCTCATCCCCAAGCTCACCGCACGGCTGACGGCCGCCGGACTCCACTGCGAGCTGCCCGCGGTCTTCGCGGCGGCCACGCTGGCGGAGCTCGCGGCGGCCGTGGACGGCGGCGCGGCGGACACCTTCGCGGTCCCGGCCGCGCGGGTGCCCGAGGGCTGCACCGAGGTCACGCCCGACATGCTGCCGCTGGTGGAGCTGACCGAGGACGAGCTGGCGGCGATCGTCGCGGCCGTGCCCGGCGGCGCCGCCAACCTCCAGGACGTGTACCCGCTGGCCGCCCTCCAGGAGGGCATGCTCTTCCACCACCTCAAGGAGAGCGGTCGCGACCCGTACGTGCTGTCCGGGGTGTTCTCCTTCGACAGCCGCGACCACCTGGACCGCTTCGCCGACGCCCTGCGCGCGGTGATCGCCCGCCACGACGCGCTGCGCACCGCGATCCTCACCGAGGGCCTGCCGCACCCCGTGCAGGTGGTGGTGCGCCGCGCCGAACTCACCGTGGACGAGCTCGCGGTCGCGCCCGGCGGCACCGCCGCGCGGGCGATCGAGGAGGTGCTGGCCGGTTCGCAGGCGATGCGCCTGGACCGGGCCCCGCTGATCCGGCTGCGCGCGGCGCGGGACCCGCGCGACGGCCAGTGGTCGGCGGTGCTCAATCTGCACCACGTCATCGACGACGCCACCTCGCTCGGCCTCCTCTTCAAGGAGCTCGTGGCGCACCTGACGGCTCGGGCGGCCGAACTCGCCCCGCCCGAGCCGTACCGCGACTTCATCGCGCACGCCGCCCACCGCGCCAGGACCCTGGACCCGGCCGCCCACTTCGCCGAGCGGCTCGGTGACGTCACCGAGCCCACCGTCCTGTTCGGCATGCACGACGTGCACGGCGACGGGCGGCGGGTCGCGGACCTGCGCAAGCCGTTGGACGCGGAGCTCGGCGAGCGGGTGCGCACCCGCGCCAAGGAGCTGCGGGTCAGCCCGGCGACGCTCTTCCACGCGGGCTGGGCGCTGGTCGTCGCGGCCTGCGCCGGACGCGACGACGTGGTGTTCGGCACGGTGATGTCCGGCCGGCTGCAGGGCCCCCGGGGCATCGAGCGGATGCTCGGCAACTTCATCAACACCCTGCCGGTCCGGCTCGACCTCACCGGGCGCGACGTGCGCGAGCTGGTGGCCGAGACCGACCGCGCGCTGCGCGAGCTGGTGCGGCACGAGCAGACCCCGCTCGCAGTCGCCCACCGCCACAGCGACGTACCGCGCGACACCCCGCTCTTCAACGCGATCTTCAACTTCCGCCATCTGGAGTCGGACGACCGCATCGACGAGGACGAGCTGGCGCGCGCGGGCGTCAAGTCGCTGGCCGGGGTGATCGAGCGCAGCAACTACCCGGTCGCGCTCTCGGTCGACGACCTGGGCCACTCCTTCTCCCTGGACGCGCAGATCGACCAGGCGCAGGACGCCGCCCTGGTCATCGCGTACCTGGAGACCGCCATGACCGGGCTGCTCGACGCGCTCGACACCGAGGAGCCGGTGGCCGCCCTGGACATCTCGGTGCTGCCCGGGGAGATGCGCCACCGGCTGCTCGTCGACGACAACCGCGCCCCGCGCCCGTACGCGGACGGCCGCGCGCTGCACGAGCGGTTCGAGGAGGCCGTCGCCGCCACCCCCGACGCCGTCGCCCTCTCGTACGGCGCCGGGAGCCTCACCTACCGCGAGCTCAACGCCCGCGCCAACCGGCTCGCCCGCCATCTGCGCGAACTGGGCGTCGGCCCGGACGTCCTGGTCGCGCTCTGCCTGCCGCGCAGCGAGCACATCGTCATCGGCCTGCTCGCCGTGCTGAAGGCGGGCGGCGCCTATGTGCCGCTGGACCCCGCCTCCCCGGTGGACCGGCTCGGCCATCTGCTCACCGACAGCGCGCCGCGCGCCCTGCTGGTGGACGGCCCGCTGCCCGAGGGCCTGCGCGCCCCCGAGGTGCCGGTCGTGGACGTACGGGCCGACGCGCACCTGTGGGCCGACCGCCCGGACACCGATCTGCCGGTCGCCACCACGGGTCTGACGCCCGCTCACCTGGCGTACGTGATCTACACCTCGGGCTCCACCGGCACGCCCAAGGGCGTGATGGTCGAACACCGCAACGCCACCCGCCTGTTCACCGCCACCGAGCCGTGGTTCGGGTTCGGCCGCGACGACGTGTGGACGCTGTTCCACTCCTTCGCCTTCGACTTCTCCGTGTGGGAGATCTGGGGCGCGCTGCTGCACGGCGGCCGGCTGGTCATCGTGGAGCAGGCCACCACCCGCAGCCCCAAGGACTTCTACGCCCTGCTGTGCGCGGAGGGGGTGACCGTCCTCAACCAGACGCCCAGTGCCTTCCGGCAGCTGATCGCGGCCCAGGGCGAGAGCCCGGCCGCGCACCGGCTGCGCACGGTCGTCTTCGGCGGCGAGGCGCTGGACGTGGCCGCCCTCAAGCCGTGGCTGGCCCGCCCGGCCAACCGGGACACCCGGCTGGTCAACATGTACGGGATCACCGAGACCACCGTGCACGTCACCTACCGCCCGCTCACCGGGGCCGACGCGGACCTCGCCGTCAGCCCGATCGGCGAGCGCATCCCCGACCTGCGCACCTACGTCCTGGACCGGCACGGGCGGCCCGCCCCCGTCGGCGCGGTCGGTGAGCTGTACGTCGGCGGCGCCGGGGTGGCCCGCGGCTACCTCAACCGGCCCGGGCTGACCGCCGAGCGCTTCCTGGCCGATCCGTTCTGCCCCGAGCCGGACGCGCGGATGTACCGCACCGGCGACCTGGCCCGGGTGCTGCCCGACGGCACGCTGGAGTACCTGGGCCGCAACGACGACCAGGTGAAGGTGCGCGGCTTCCGCATCGAGCTCGGCGAGATCGAGGCGAAGCTGCTCGCCCACCCGGGCGTCGAGGACGCGCGCGTGGTCGTGCGCGAGTACGGCGAGGGCGACCGTCGGCTGGTGTCCTACGTGGTGCCGTCGGCCGGGCGCGCGCACGCCGTGCGCGAGCTGCTGCGGATCGAGCGCACCGAGCCCGAGGCGCTGGAGCGCACCTACGAACTGCCGGACGGCACGACGGTGTTCCAGCAGAACCGCAGCGAGACGGACTTCGTCTACGAGGAGATCTTCACCAACCTCGAATACCTGCGCAACGGCATCACCATCCGCGACGGCGACACCATCGTCGACGTCGGCGCCAACATCGGCATGTTCACGCTCTTCGCGGGGGTGCGCGCCCCCGGTGCGCGCATCCTCGCCTTCGAGCCGATCCCGCCGGTCTTCGACACCCTGCGCCGCAACGTGGAGCTGCACGGGCTGAACGCCCAGGTGTTCCAGTGCGGCCTGGCGGCCGAGGCGAAGGAGGAGACGTTCACCTTCTACCGCCACAACACCGTCATCTCCAGCAGCGTCACCACCGCCGAGCAGGCGCACGAGATGGTCCGCTCCTATCTGCGCAACCAGGAGGAGCTGACCGAGGACGGCACCGTCGCCGGTGACGCGCTGGTGGCGGAGCTGGTCGACGCCCGGCTGGACAGCGAGCGGTTCACCTGCCGGCTGCGCACCTTCTCACAGATCGTCGCCGAGCACGGCCTGGACCGCGTCGACCTGCTGAAGATCGACGTGGAGAACGCCGAGTACGAGGTGCTCAAGGGCATCCACTGGCGCGACTGGCCGAAGATCCGCCAGCTGGTGGTGGAACTCCACGACGTGGACGGCCAGTTGGAGAAGGTGGAGACGCTGCTGCGGGCCCTCGGCTACCGGGTGGTCAGCGAGCAGGACAACCGGCTGCTCCAGGGCACCCCGCTCTACAACGTGTACGCGGTCCGCGAGGAGGGCGCCCGGCCGCCCGGGCCCGACGAGCACGGCGCCGCCGCGCCGCGCTGGGCGTCGCGCGCCGCCCTCCTCGACGACGTGCGCGCCTCGCTGGCCGGGTCCCTGCCCGACTACATGGTCCCGGCCGCCCAGGTGTTGCTCGAAGCCCTGCCGCTCACCCAGAACGGCAAGCTGGACCACCGGGCCCTGCCCGACCCCGAGAGCACCCGCGGCCCGGGCGAGCGCCTGGTCGCGCCGCGCACCGCCACCGAGCGCGCCGTCGCGGACGTCTGGGCCGAGCTGCTGCACACCGAGGTGGCGCACCTGGGCGTGGACAGCGACTTCTTCGCACTGGGCGGCAACTCGCTGCTGGTCACCCGGCTGGTGAACCGCCTGAAGCAGCAGAGCGGCGCGGACCTGCCCATCCAGGCCGTCTTCGACGCCCCGACGCTCGCCGGCATGGCCGCCGAGCTGGAACGACGCGCGCCCGCGGGCGCACAGGAGGGCCTGGTCGACGTGGAGAGGATCCGCGAGAGCCTCGGTCTGATCGAGAGCATGAGCGACGAAGAGCTGGACGCTCTGGAAAGCCAGAACCAGGAACCCGGGGCCGCACGATGACCACTGTGAACCACGACAGCGCCGACCTGATCAAGAAGATCAGGTCGCTGCCCGCCAAGCGGCAGCGCGCCCTGATCGCGCTGCTGCGCAAGCAGGGCGTGGACCTCTCCGCGCTCGACACCATCCCCCCGCGCCCCCGGTCCGCGACCGAGCCGGTGCGGCTCTCCTTCGCCCAGCAGCGGCTGTGGTTCCTGGCCCAGCTGGACGGGACCAGCGCGTACTACAACATCCCGATGGCGCTGCGGCTCAGCGGTCCGCTCGACCGCCCCGCGCTCCAGCGGGCGCTGGCCGGGATCGTACGCCGCCACGAGGTGCTGCGCACCCGGTTCGTGGAGCGCGACGGCATCCCGTACCAGGAGACGGTCGACGGCTCCGACTTCGCCGTCTCCTACGAGGAGCTCGCCGATCCGGCCGAGCTGGCGGGCGTCTGCGAGCGCGAGGCGGTCGCCCCCTTCGACCTGGCGCGGGAGTCCCTGATCCGGGTCCGGCTGTTGCGCGAGTCCGAGCGGTCGCACGTCCTGCTGGTCACCATGCACCACAGCGTCTCGGACGGCTGGTCGCTCGGAGTCTTCTTCCGCGAGCTGGTCGCGCTGTACGAGGCGTACTGCGCGGGCGGCGAGGCGCCGCTGGAGGAGCTGCCGATCCAGTACGCCGACTACGCGCACTGGCAGCGCCAGTGGCTGGTCGACGAGGTGCAGGAGCGCCAGGTCGGCTACTGGAAGGAGCGGCTCGCCGGGGTCGACGCCCGGCTCACCCTCCCCGCCGACCTGCCGCGCCCCGAGGCCAGGACGTACCAGGGCCGGCACGAGCGGTTCACCTGCCCGCCCGAGCTGCTGGCCGGGCTGCGCGAGGTCAGCGAGCGGCACGGCGTCACGCTCTACATGACGCTGCTCGCGGTGTACGCGCTGGCCCTGCACCAGTACACCGGGCAGAGCGACATCGCGGTGGGCACCCCGGTGGCGGGCCGCAACCGGCTGGAGACCGAGGGCCTGATCGGTTTCTTCGCCAACACCCTGGTCATGCGCACCGACCTGTCGGGCGACCCGTCCTTCCCCGAGCTGCTGGCCCGGGTCAAGGAGAGCGCGCTCCAGGCGTACGACCACCAGGACGTGCCGTTCGAGGCCGTGGTGGACGCGCTCGACCTGGAGCGCAGCCTCAGCCACTCACCGGTCTTCCAGACCATGTTCGTGCTCCAGGAGGCCCAGTCCGAGCGCGAAGTCCGGCTCGGCGCCCTGGACGTCTCGCTGATCGAGTTCGACTTCGACATCACCAAGTTCGACCTCACCCTCGATCTGCGCGAGACACCGGACGGGCTGGTGGGCGCGGTGGAGTACACCACCGCCCTGTACGAGAGCGCGACGGTGCGGCGCTTCATCGCCCACTACACCCGGCTGCTCGCCGCCGTCACCGAGCGGCCCGGGGCGTCCATATCGCGGCTCTCCGCGCTCGACGGCGCCGAGCGCCACCAGGTGCTCACCGGGTGGAACGACACCGCCCGCCCCTTCTCCGACGAGAGCTGTCTGCACCAGCTGTTCGAGGCGGCCGTGGCGCGCCACCCCGAGCGCACCGCCGTCGTCTTCGGCGCCACCGAGCTCAGCTACGCCGAGCTCAACGCCCGCGCCAACCGCGTCGCGCACGCCCTGCGGCGCCACGGCGTGGGTCCCGACACCGTGGTCGGCCTGCGCATGGAGCGCTCGGCCGAGATGGTGGCCGCGATCCTCGGCATCCAGAAGGCGGGCGGCGCCTATCTGCCCATCGAGCCCGGCCACCCCGCCGAGCGCACCGCGTATGTGGTCGACAGCTCCGGCGTCCAGGTCGTCCTCACCCAGCCGCACCTGGGCACCGAGGCGGTCGCCGCGGCGGAGCACCTGCTCACCGTGGACGCCGAGGGGCGCGTCGCGCACGCGGGGGAGGAGCTCACCGGCCTCGGCGAGGACAACCCCGACGCGGCCGAACTGGGCCTGGGCTCAGGCCACTTGGCGTACGTCATCTACACCTCCGGCTCCACCGGCCGCCCCAAGGGCGTGATGGTCGAGCACCGGGCGGCGGTGAACCGCATCGAGTGGATGCAGCACACCTACGAGCTGGGCGCCGACGACGTCGTCCTGCAGAAGACGCCGTTCAGCTTCGACGTGTCGGTGTGGGAGTTCTTCTGGCCGCTGATGGCGGGCGCACGCCTCGTCGTCGCCGAGCCCGAGGCCCACAAGGACCCCGCCCACCTCGTCTCCCTCATCCGCCGCACCGGCGTCACCACCCTGCACTTCGTGCCGTCGATGCTGCGCTCGGTCGTGGAGGAGGCCGGCTGGGCCGACTGCTCCTCGGTGCGCCAGGTGTTCTGCAGCGGCGAGGCCCTGCCCGGCGACCTCTGCGCCAGGCACTACGCCCTGCACCCCGCCCCGCTGCACAACCTGTACGGGCCCACCGAGGCGGCCGTCGACGTCAGCCACTGGACCTGCCCGGCCGACCGCCCGCTGCGCACGGTCCCCATCGGCAGCCCCATCCACAACATCCAGCTGCACGTCCTGAACGAGGCGCTGGAGCCGCAGGGCATCGGATGCGTCGGCCAGCTGTACATCGCGGGCGCCGGACTCGCGCGCGGCTACCTCAACAACCCGGAGCTGACCGGCGAGCGGTTCGTGCCCAACCCGTTCGACGGCGCCCCGGGCGCCCGGATGTACCAGACCGGCGACCTGGTACGGCGGATCGCCGACGGCAACCTGGAGTTCCTCGGCCGCATCGACGACCAGGTCAAGCTGCGCGGCCACCGCATCGAGCTCGGCGAGATCGAGCACCGCCTGGCCCAGCACCCGGGCGTGCGCGCCTGTGTCGTGGTCGTCCGCGAGGACCGGCCCGGCAGCCCGCGGCTGGTGGCGTACACGGTCCCGGAGGGCGAACCGGCCGACCGGCGCGCCGAGTTCGCCGCGCACCTGGAGCGCGCCCTGCCCGACTACATGGTGCCCAGCGCCTTCGTGGTCCTGGACGCGCTGCCCGTCACCGCCAACGGCAAGCTCGACCGCAAGGCCCTGCCCGCCCCCGGGATCGACGCCTACGCCCAGCACGCCTACGTCGCCCCGCGCCCCGGCACCGAGCGGCTGCTGGCCGACCTCTGGGCCGAACTCCTCGGCTTCGACGGGGAGAAGATCGGCGCCGAGGACAACTTCTTCGCGCTGGGCGGCCACTCGCTGCTCATCACCGTCCTCATCGCCCGCCTCAAGGAACACGGTCTCGCCGTCACCGTGCGGACGGTCTTCAACGCCCCGACGCTGGCGCTGCTCGCCGCCGGGATCGACGGCGCCGAGGCGCGCGCCGACTTCACCGTCCCGCCGAACGCCATACCGGCGCACTGCGAGCGGATCACCCCCCAGCTGCTGCCACTGGTGGAGCTCACCCAGGCGCAGATCGACGCGGTCGTGGCGACCGTGCCCGGCGGCGCGGCCAACGTGCAGGACGTCTACCCGCTGGTCCCCTCGCAGGAGGGCATCCTCTTCCACCACCTGATGGATCCGGACAACGACCCCTATGTCATCCCGATCCTGCTGGCGGCCGAGGACGCGGCGGCCGGGGACGCGTTCGCCGCGGCCCTCCAGTCGCTGATCGACCGGCACGACGTGATGCGCACCGCCGTGCTCACGGCGGGCCTGCCCGAACCCGTCCAGGTCGTCCACCGCACCGCCCGACTGCCCGTCGAGCACCTCGCGCTGGACCCCGACCGGGACGCCGAGGAGCAGGCGCTCGCCCTGCTGGAGCGGCCCGGAAGGATGACGCTGGGCCGCGCCCCGCTGCTGAAGCTGGCCGTCGCCCAGGACCCGCACTCCGCGCGCCGGTTCCTGCTGCTGAGCGCACACCACCTCATCGAGGACGCGACCTCGCTGCGGCTCATCCTCGACGAGCTCGTCACCCACATGTCGGGACGCGTGGACCGGCTCGCGCCGCCCGCGCCCTACCGCGACTTCGTCGCCCACACCCTGCACCGGCTGGCCTCGGACGACGCCGAGGCGTTCTTCCGGGACCGGCTCGGCGACGTCACCGAGCCGACCACGCCGTTCGGCCTGGCCGATGTGCGCGGCGACGGGCGCGGGGTGCGCGATCTGCGCCGCTCGCTGGCGCCGGGCCTCACCCGCGATCTGCGCGCGGAGGCCCAGCGGCTGCGCACCAGCCCGGCCGCGCTGTGCCACGCGGCCTGGTCCGTGGTGGTCGCGGCGTGCAGCGGGCGCGACGACGTGGTGTTCGGCACCGTCCTGTCGGGCCGCCTCCAGGGCGTGCCGGGCGTGGAGCGGATGCTGGGCAACTTCATCAACACCCTGCCGCTGCGGGTGCGCCTGGCCGGGCGCACCGTGGGCGAGCTGGTCGCCGAGGTCGACTCGGCGCTCAAGGAGCTGATCACCTACGAGCAGAGCTCACTGATCGCCGCCCAGCGGTGCAGCGGGGTCGAGGGCGACGTACCGCTCTTCAGCTCGATGATCAACTTCCGCCACTTCGAGCCCGGCCGCGACGACGACGGCCCGGTCGGCACCGACGCCCAGGGCGTGCGCTGGCTCGGCTCGGCCGACCGCACCAACTACCCGGTCGGCCTCTCCATCGACGACACCGGCACCGAGCTGTCGCTCAACGCCCAGGTCGACGCCTCGCTGTCGCCCGACGCGCTGATCGGCTACCTCGAAGCGGCCCTGACCGGCATCGTGGCCGCGCTGGCCACCGACGGCGGCGCGAGCACCGAGGCGCTCGCCGTCGACATCCTGCCCGCGCCCGAGCGCCGCCAGCTGCTCACCGACTGGAACGCCACCGCACAGCCGTATCCGCAGGACAGCTGTCTCTTCGAGCTGTTCGAGGAGCAGGTCGAGCGGCGGCCCGACGCCATCGCCGTCGAACACGGCGACACCGCGCTCAGCTACGCCGAGCTCAACGCCCGCGCCAACCGCGTCGCCCACGAGCTGCGCGAGCGGGGCGTCGGCCCGGACACCCTGGTGGGCCTGTGCGCCGAGCGCTCGCCGGAGCTCGTCGCCGGACTGCTCGGCATCCTCAAGGCGGGCGGCGCCTACGTACCGATCGACCCCGGCTACCCCGAGGCCCGCATCCGTACGCTCGTCGAGAGCTCGGGCGTCACCCTGGTCCTCAGCCAGTCCCACCTGCCGGGCGCCGTGCTCGACGGCACCGAGGTGCTGCACCTGGACACGGGGGAGCGGGCGGCGGACGGCGTCCAGGTCCTCGCGGACCGCCCCGAGCACAACCTCTCGCGCGCCGAACTCGGCCTCACCCCGGACCACTTGGCGTACGTGATCTTCACCTCGGGCTCCACCGGCGTCCCCAAGGGCGTGCTCGTCGAGCAGCGCGGTGTGGTGCGGCTGGTGCGCAACCGGACGTACTTCCCGACCGACGAGCGGACCGTGGTGCTCCAGCACTCGTCGATCTCGTTCGACGTCGGCTCGCAGGAGGTGCTCGGCCCGCTGCTCAACGGCGGCCGGCTGGTGCTGCACGACGGCGACTCCAAGGACGTCGGACAGCTCCTGGACCGCGCGGAGCGCTCCGGGGTCACCATGATGGCGCTGTCGGCAGCGTTCCTGCCCGCCTTCGCCGAGGCGTCGCGCCACCGCACGCTGCCGCTGACCTATCTCGGCGTCGGCGGCGAGGCGTTCGCCGCCCGCGACGTGCGCACGCTGTACGCGGCGCACCCGGACCTGACCGTCGTCAACGCCTACGGCCCCACCGAGAA
Source organism: Streptomyces sp. cg36 (assembly GCF_041080675.1). NCBI lineage: Bacteria > Bacillati > Actinomycetota > Actinomycetes > Kitasatosporales > Streptomycetaceae > Streptomyces > Streptomyces cyclosori. Next base: position 7,242,879 of record NZ_CP163520.1, read on the forward strand.
CAGCATCGCCTCCACCTGCCACGAGATCCCGCGCGACCTCGCCGAGGACGCGCCGATCCCGATCGGCCGCCCCATCGGCCGGGCCACCGCCCACGTCACGGACCCCGGGCTGCGGCTGGTGCCGTGCGGTGTGGTCGGTGAACTGTGCGTGGGCGGCGAGGGCGTGGCGCGCGGTTACCTCGGCAACCCGGGGCTGACCGGGGAGAAGTTCGTCGCGGACCCGTTCTCGGACGTCCCCGGCGCACGGCTGTACCGCACCGGCGACCTGGTGCGCCGACTGCCGGACGGCGCCCTGGAGTTCGTCGGCCGGATCGACGACCAGGTGAAGGTGCGCGGCTTCCGCGTCGAGCTCGGCGAGATCGAGAGCGCGCTGCACACCCACCCCTCGGTGCACAGCGCCGTCGTCACCACCCGCGACAGCGGCGACACCAAGAAGCTCGTCGCCCACGTCCGGCCCACGGACGCCTGGCTGGACGAGGCCGCCGAGGAGCAGAACGCCGAACACCTCGGCCAGTGGCGCAAGCTCTTCGAGGACCAGTACGCGGCGGCCGACGACGCGGGCGCCGACGCCGCCGAGGCCGAGCTCAACCTGGTCGGCTGGAACAGCAGTTACACCGGTGAGCTCATCCCCGAGCACGAGATGCGCGAGTGGATCGACGGCACGGTGGCGCGGATCGAGGAGCTGCGGCCCCGCCGCCTCCTGGAGATCGGCTGCGGCACCGGACTGCTCCTGTACCGCTACGCGGGCGCCTGCGAGTCGGTGCACGCCGTCGACATCTCCGCCTCGGCCCTCGCCGGGGTGCGGCGCGGCGCCGAGCGGCGCGGCTGGTCGCACCTCACCCTCAGCCAGGGAGACGCCCTGTCGGTGACGGTGCCGCAGGGCACCACCTTCGACACGGTCGTGCTCAACTCCGTGGTCCAGTACTTCCCCAACCGGGTCTACCTGGAAGAGGTCGTCGCCCGGATCCTGCCGCTCGTCGAGGACGGCGGCCGGATCCTCATCGGCGACGTGCGCAACCTCGACCTGTTCTCCGCGCACCTCGGCGCCATGGAGCGCAGCCGGACCCAGGTGCGCGCCTCGGCCGGGGCGCTCGCCGCCCAGGTCCAGCGCCGCCGCAGGCAGGAGGGCGAACTGCTGGTCAGCCCGGCCTTCTTCGCGGGCCTTCAGGAGCGCTTCGAAGAGCTCGGCGCCGTCGACCTGATGGTCAAGCGGGGCCTGGGCGACAACGAGATGCTCAGCTACCGCTACGACGTGGTGCTCACCAAGGGCGCGCGCGAGCCCGCCGAGCCGCTGCCGTGGCTGGAGGCCGACTCGCCGGGGGCGCTGCGCGCGCTCCTGGCGGGCGAGGTGCCGGAGCGGTTCGGCGTCACCGGTCTGACCAACCCGCGCGTCGAGGACGACGTCCTGGTCGCCGAGGGCCTGACGCGCTGGCCCGCCAACCGCCAGGTGGACCCGCTGCCGGGCGGCGTCCGCCTGACGGCCGACGCCACCGGGCGGGTGCGCGAACTGGAGGAGGCCCTGCGGTACGCGGAGGAGCTCGGCCACCGGGTCGCCGTGACCTGGTCGCAGGACCGCCCCGACGGCCTCGACCTGGTCCTCGGCAAGGGGGAGTTGCCCCGGGTGCGGGCGCGCGGCGCCTACCGCCGGGCGCGGCTCGCCAACGCCCCCCAGGTGGCCCGGATGGGCCAGAGCATGACCCGGGTCCTGCGCGAGCACCTGGCGGCCAGGGTCCCCGAGTACATGGTGCCCAGCGTCTTCGTGGCGCTCGAAGAGCTGCCGATCACCACCAACGGCAAGGTCGACAAGAAGGCGCTGCCCGCCCCGGACGAGAGCGACCTCCACAAGGAGGTGTACGTCGCCCCGCGCACCGGGGCCGAGCGGACGCTGTGCCGTCTCGTCGAGGACGTGCTGGGACTGAACCGCGTCGGTCTGGAGGACGGCTTCTTCGACCTGGGCGGCCACTCGCTGCTCGCCACCCGGCTCACCATCCGGGTCAAGCAGGAGACCGGCAAGGACCTGCCGCTCCAGGTGATCCTGGGCGGCGCCACCGTGCGGGAGATGGCGGCGGCCCTGGAGTCCCCGGCGGGCGCGGCGACGGCGCTGGAGCTGGTGGAGCCCGGCCGCAGCGCCCTGAGCGCGCCGCTCTCCCTCCAGCAGAGCGAGCTGTGGTTCCTGAACCACCGCGAGCACCTGGGCAGCGCTTATGACAACGTGCAGATGGCCTACCGGATCGTCGGCACCCTGGACCGCGCCGCCTACGCCCGTGCCTTCGAGGCGCTGGTGGCCCGGCACGCGGTGCTGCGCACCAGCTATGTGCTGAGCGACGGCGTCCACGTACAGCAGGTCAACGACGCCACCGGCTTCGCCGTCGCCTTCGAGGAGATGGCGGGGGAGACGGCGGTCGCGGAATGGCTGCGCGCCGAACGCGCCCGGCCGTTCGCGCCGCGGGACCGCCACATGCTGCGCGTGCACCTGCTGACGCTGTCGCCGCACGAGCACATCGCCGTCGTCACCCGCCCCTGGGGGATCTTCGACGGCTGGTCCACCGGCGTCTTCCTGACCGAGCTGAACGCGGTGTACGCGGCGCTGCGCCGGGGCGCCGAACCGGAGCTGCCCGAACTGCCGCTCCAGTACGCCGACTTCACCCACTGGCAGCACCGCGCGGTCGACGCGGCGGAGCTCGAACGGCAGGAGGCGTACTGGCGCGGCAAGCTCGCCGGGCTCCCCGCCCGCCTCTCGCTGCGCACCGACTACCGCCGCCCCGCCGTCAAGTCCCACCGGGGCTCCACGGTCGCGGTGAACGTCCCCGGCGAGCTCCTCGTCCAGCTGCGCCGGTACGGCCAGGAGCGGGGCGTCACGCTCTACATGACGCTCCTGTCGGCGTTCGCGGTGCTGCTCGGCGCGTACGGCGAGGACCGGGAGGCGGCCATCGGCTCGCCGGTGACCAACCGCCCGGACCCGGCGCTGGAGCAGCTGATCGGCTACTTCATCAACGTGCTGGTGCTGCGGCTCGACACGGGCGGCGACGAGAGCTTCGACGAGCTCCTGGAGCGGGCCAAGCGGGTCACGGCCGAGGCGCACGAGCACAAGGACGTGCCGTTCGCGCGGCTCGCCGAGCAGCTGGTCGCCGAGCCCGATCCGGGGCACTCGCCGCTCTTCCAGGCGATGTTCAACCTGATCCCGGCGCCCGCGCCGGTCCCGCCGGGCGAGGCGGCCCCGGTACCGGAGTTCGCCACGCTGCCGGTCTCCTCGGACGCGGGGGTGGCGAAGTTCGACCTCAACCTCGTGGTCCGGGAGAGCGCGGCCGGTCTGAGCGGCTATCTGGAGTACAGCACCGATCTGTTCGCGCGGCGCACGGCCGAGCGGATGGCCGCGCTGTACGAACGGCTGCTGCTCAAGATCGTCGCGAATCCGGGCGCGAGCGCGGCCGAGCTGCGGGCCGCCGCGGCCGACGCGGAGCTGTGACGGCCGGCGCGGAGGGGTGACGGCTCCCGTCCCCTCCCGCCCGACCGGCCCCGCCCGTTTCCTGCTTCCCTTGTCCCCCTGCCCCTTCTGTTCCCCCTGTTCCCCCTAGTGATGGTGTGACTATGAAGAGCGAAGAAATCCTGCCCCTGATCCACGAGGCGATCGTCGAGGTCCTGCCGGAGCTCGACGGGCACGACTTCCGGGAGACCGACTCCCTGGACGGCCTCGGCGCCAACTCGATGGACCGCGCCGAGATCGTGATGATCGTGCTTGAGGCGATGAACCTGGAGATTCCGCTGGTCGACACGTTCGGCCCGCAGAACCTGGGCGAGCTCGCCCGCCACCTCGCCGACAAGACCTCGGCGGCCCGGTAACGTGCCCGAGATCGCCGTCACCGGGCTGGGGGTGACCACCGCCGTCGGCCAGGGCAAGGCCGCCTTCGCCGAGGCGCTCTTGGCCGGGGCGCACCGGTTCGCCGTCATGGAGCGGCCCGGCCGCCAGGCCGGCACCCGGTTCGTCGGCGCGGAGATACCCTCCTTCGCGCCGACGGGCCGGCTGGCCGCGCGCGAGCTGCGGACCGTCTCCCTCACCGGCCAGGTCCTCCTGGCCACCCTGGAGGAGGCGTGGACCGAGGCGCGCCTCGACGAGGTCCCCGCCGAGCGCGTCGGCCTGGTCGTCGGCGGCAGCAACCTCCAGCAGCGCGAACTCACCCTCGCCCAGGACCGCCACCGCGACCGGCCCCGCTTCCTGCGGCCCAGTTACGGGATGTCCTTCCTGGACACCGATCTGTGCGGGCTCGCCACGGCGGCGTTCGGCATCCGCGGCCTCGCCCACACCGTGGGCGGGGCCTCGGCCAGCGGCCAGCTGGCGGTGATCGAGGCGGCCGAGGCGGTGGCGTCCGGCCGGGTCGACGCGTGTGTGGCGGTGGGCGCGCTGATGGACCTCTCGTACTGGGAGCACCTCGGCCTGCACGCCATGGGCGCGATGGCGCCGGAGAGCGGCGCGGACGCGCCGGAGCTGGCCTGCCGTCCGTTCGACGCGGGCCGGGGCGGCTTCGTCTTCGGGGAGGCGTGCGGCGCGCTGGTCGTCGAGCGCGTGGGCGCCCGCCCGGCGCCCGTGCGGCCGTACGCGCAGCTGAGCGGCTGGTCGGTCCAGCTGGACGGCAACCGCAACCCCAACCCGTCGCTGGAGGGCGAGGTGCGGGCCATCGGCCAGGCCCTGGAGCGGGCCGGACTCGCGGCGGACGACATCGACTACGTCAACCCGCACGGCACGGCCTCACCGGTCGGCGACCGCACCGAGGCCGACGCCCTGCTGGCCGCCGGGCTCACCCGGGCCCGGGTCAACGCCACCAAGTCGATCACCGGACACGGACTCACCGCGGCCGGGGCGGTGGAGGCGGTCGCCGTGCTGCTCCAGATGCGGCACGGCAGGCTGCACCCCACCCGCAATCTGGTGGAGCCGATCGAGGACCGGCTGCGCTGGGTGCGCGGCGAGGCCGTCGAGGCCGAGATCGAGCACTGTCTGAGCCTGAGCATGGGATTCGGCGGCATCAACACGGCACTTTGCATGAGCAAGTGCGAATCACGGAGAGCGTAAGGTCATGTCCCGCGTCGGTATCGAAGCGATGAACGTGTTTGGCGGCTCGGCAGTGCTGGACGTCAAGGCACTGGCGCAGCACCGGGGGCTCGACCTCCCGCGCCTGGAGAACCTCCTGATGAGGGAGAAGACCGTGGCGCTCCCCTTCGAGGACCCGGTGACCTTCGGCGCCAACGCCGCCCGGCCGCTCCTCGACCGGCTGAGCGCCGAGGAGAAGGACAGCATCGAGCTGCTGATCACCTGCACCGAGTCGGGCATCGACTTCTCCAAGTCGACCAGCACCTACCTCCACGACCAGCTGGGCCTGAGCCGCAACTGCCGGATGTTCGAACTCAAGCAGGCGTGCTACGCCGGTACCGCCGGCTTCCAGATGGCCTGCAACTTCATCCTGTCCCGGACGTCACCGGGCGCGAAGGCGCTGGTCATCGCCACCGACATCTCCCGCTATCTGCTGGAGGACGGCGACGAGGCGGCGGCCCAGGAGTGGGCGTACGCGGAGCCCAGCGGCGGCGCGGGCGCGGTCGCGATGCTGATCAGCGACACCCCGCACGTCTTCCAGCTCGACGTGGGAGCCAGCGGCTACTACGGCTACGAGGTCATGGACACCTGCCGCCCGGCCCCCGACAGCGAGGCCGGTGACGTCGACCTGTCCCTGATGTCGTACCTGGACTGCTGCGAGCAGTCCTACCGGGCGTACGAGAAGAAGGTGACGGGCGCCGACTACCGCGACACCTTCCAGTACCTCGCCTTCCACACCCCCTTCGGCGGCATGGTCAAGGGCGCCCACCGCACGATGATGCGCAAGGTCGCCGGGGCGAAGGGCGCCGAGATCGCCGAGGACTTCGAGCGCCGGGTGCTGCCGGGCCTGGAGTACTGCGGCCGGGTCGGCAACATCATGGGCGCGACCGTCTTCCTCTCGCTGGCCAGCACCGTCTGCAACGGCGGCTTCGACGCGCCCCGGCGCCTGGGCTGCTTCTCCTACGGGTCGGGCTGCTGCTCGGAGTTCTACAGCGGCGTGGTCACCCCGGACGGGGCCGCCCGGCTGAAGGAGATGGGCATCGCGGCCCATCTGGACGGCCGCTACCGGCTCTCCCTGGACGAGTACGACCGGCTGCTGAGCGCCCGCGACTTCATCCGCTTCGGCACCCGCGACACGACCGTCGGCCAGGACCTCGTCGCGGCCACCGGCAACGGCGGCGCGCCCCGGCTCGTCCTGCGGGAGATCAAGGACTACCACCGGGAGTACGCATGGGTGGGCTGACGGACGGACCGGTCCCCACCACGCTCCGGCTGCGCGAACAGGGCACCACCTGGTACGTGCGGATCCACCGGCCCGAGGCGGACAACGCGCTCAACGAGACCCTGGTGCGCGAGCTCACCGAGGTCCTGACCCGTGCCTCGCGCTCGTCCGCCACCGTCGTGGTGCTCGAAGGGCTGCCCGAAGTGTTCTGCTTCGGCGCCGACTTCGGGGCGATCGGCGAGGCCGCGCGCGAGGGCGGGCGCACGGCGGCCGACCCCGAGCCGCTCTTCGACCTGTTCCGCCTCCTCGCGTACGGCGACTTCCTGTCGGTCGCGCACGTGCGCGGCAAGGCCAACGCGGGCGGGGTCGGGCTGGTCGCCGCGAGCGATGTGGTGATCGCCGACGAGAGCGCGGTGTTCAGCCTCTCGGAGCTGCTCTTCGGGCTGATACCGGCCGTGGTGCTCCCGTTCCTGATCCGCCGCACCGGCTTCCAGCACGCCCACTACCTGGCCGCCACCACCCGCACCGCGGACGCGGCGCGGGCCTGCGAGTGGGGGTTGGTCGACGCGTACGGGCCGGACAGCGAGGCGCTGCTGCGCACCCACCTCCAGCGGCTGGGGCGGCTGTCGAAGAAGGCGGTGCGGCGGTACAAGGCGTATCTGCGCGAGCTGTCGCCGGTGACCGAGCACGCCAAGAGCGCGGCGCTGGCCACCAACCGGCTGGTCTTCGAGGACCCGGAGAACGTCCGGGCCATCCAGCGGTACGCGCGGGAGGGCGTCTTCCCGTGGGAGGCGTCCCCGGCCGGACCCGACGAAGAAGCGGCTCCCCGCCCCGAAGCGGCTCCCCGCCCCGCCGGCGCCCCCGCGTCCTTCGCCGTGGGGCCCGAGGCGCTCGGGAGCGCCCGCTTCCGTGCCGCGCACGGCGTCCGGTACGCCTACGCGGCGGGCTCGATGTACAAGGGCATCGCCTCGGTCGAGCTGGTCACCGCGATGGGCCGGGCCGGGCTGCTCTCCTTCTTCGGCACCGGCGGCCTCGGCACGGACGCGATCGACGACGCCCTCACCCGGATCCGCCGGGCGCTCGACCAGGGGCAGCCGTTCGGCGTGAACCTGCTGAGCAGCCCGCAGGAGCCGGAGCAGGAGATGCGCACCGTGGAGCTGTATCTGCGCCACGGCGTCCGTACGGTGGAGGCGTCCGCCTACATCACCCCCACCCCGGCCCTGGTGCGCTACCGGCTCGCCGGGCTCTCGCGCGACGCGGCCGGAAACGTGACCCAGGCCCACCACGTCCTGGCCAAGGTCTCCCGCACCGAGGTCGCCGAGCGGTTCCTGCGGCCCGCGCCGCCCGAGGTTGTACGGGAGCTGCTGGCGCGGGGACTGGTCACCGCCGAGCAGGCCGAGCTCGGCGCGCGGCTGCCGCTCGCCCAGGACCTGTGCGTCGAGGCCGACTCGGCGGGCCACACCGACGGCGGCAACGCCTATGTGCTGATGCCCGCCGTGCGCGCGCTGCGCGACCGCGTCTGCGCACAGGAGGGGTACGCGGAGCCGGTGCGCCTGGGGGCGGCCGGGGGCATCGGCACCCCGGAGGCGGCGCTCGCCGCCTTCACCCTGGGCGCCGACTTCGTGATGACCGGCTCCATCAACCAGTGCACGGTCGAGGCGGGCACCAGCGACGCCGTCAAGGACATCCTTGGGGAACTCGGCGTCCACGACACGGAGTACGCGCCCGCCGGGGACATGTTCGAGGTCGGCGCGAAGGTCCAGGCGGTGCGCAAGGGGCTGTTCTTCCCGGCGCGCGCCCAGAAGCTGTACGAGCTGTACCTGCGCCACGACTCCCTCGACGACCTGGACGCGCGCACCCGCGACACGCTGGAGCGGAAGTTCTTCCGGCGCCCGATCGACGAGGTGTGGGCGGAGACCCGGGCCCATGTCGCGCGGCGCTTCCCGGAGCGGCTCGCGGAGATCGAGCGCAGCCCCAAGCAGAAGATGGCGCTCGTCTTCCGCTGGTACTTCGTCCACTCCACCCGCCTGGCCATGGCGGGCAGCACCGAGCAGCGGGTCGACTACCAGATCCACTGCGGTCCGGCCATGGGCGCCTTCAACGCCTGGGTGCGGGACACCCCGTTGGAGAAGTGGCGCGAGCGCCGGGTGGCCGCCGTCGCGGAGCACCTGCTGCGGGAGACATCGGCCCTGCTGGGCCAACGGCTTGGAACGTATGGGAGTCACTCATGAAATCGGTCTACGTCTTCCCCGGCCAGGGCTCGCAGCACAAGGGAATGGGGGCCGGCCTCTTCGAGAAGTTCCCCGACCTGGTGGCCCAGGCCGATGCCTGCCTCGGCTACTCCATCGAGGAGCTCTGTCTGCGGGACCCGGACAAGGTGCTGGCCAGGACCGAGTACACCCAGCCCGCGCTGTACGTGGTCAACGCCCTGACGTATCTGGACCGTACGGCGGGCGGCGAACTGCCCGACGTGGTGGCCGGGCACAGCCTGGGGGAGTACTGCGCGCTGTTCGCGGCGGGCGCCTTCGACTTCCTGACCGGCCTCCAACTGGTGCGCAGACGCGGCGAGTTGATGAGCCGGGCGCCCAAGGGCGCGATGGCGGCCGTCGTCCGCCTCGACCAGCGGCGGGTCGACGGGATCCTCAAGGGGCTGCCATTTCGCAACCTCGACATCGCCAACATCAACTCCCGTGAGCAGTGCATCGTCTCCGGCGAGTACGACGAGGTCTTCGACCCCGCGCTGCGCACCGCCTTCACCGACGCGGGGGCGGCCTTCATCCCGCTGAACGTGAGCGCGGCCTTCCACTCGCGCTGCATGACGGAGGTGGAGGAGGAGTTCGCCCGCTATCTGGCCGGTTTCGAGCTGCGGAAGCTGACGATTCCGGTCGTGGCGAACTACACGGCCCGCCCCTATCCGGAACAGGGGTACGCCGAGTATCTGACGCGCCAGATATCCAGCCCGGTGAAGTGGTACGAGTCGATGTCCTGGCTGATCGGCCAGGGGTACCGCACCTTCCACGAGATCGGCCCCGGCCGGGTCCTGGCCAAGCTGAGCGACCAGATCCTCAAGGACCCGCTGCCGCTCGCCGAGGAGCCCCCGGCACCCGCGGTGAGCGCCCGGCCGCGCACCGAGCTGGTGTTCATGTACGGCGGCCAGGGCACCCAGTACCACCAGATGGGCCGCGAGCTGTACGACACCCACCCGGCGTTCCGCCGCGCCCTCGACCGGTGCAGCGCGGCCCACCGGGCGGCGGGCGGCGCCTCCCTGGTGGACGCGATCTACGACGACGCGCGCAAGGGCAAGGAGTACGACTCCGTCCTCACCACGCACGCGGCGCTGTACAGCATCGGCCACAGCCTCACCGAGGTCCTGCGCGAGGAGGGCGTGCGGCCGGACGCGGTCCTGGGCCACAGCCTGGGGGAGTACGTCGCGGCCACCGTCGCCGGGTCGATGGACTTCGAGGACGGGCTGCGGCTGGTGATGCGCCAGGCCCGGCTGCTGGCCGAGCGGGGTGACGGCGGCATGCTGAGCGTGCTCGCGGCACCGGCGCTCTTCGCCGCGAGGCCCGACCTGTTCGGCGCGGTGACCCTGGCCGGGGTCAACTACGACGGCAACTTCCTGGTCAGCGGCTCGGCCGACCGGCTCGCGGAGCTGCGCGCCGCACTCGACGGGGAGGGCGTGATCGCGGTGCGCCTCCCGGTCCGCCAGGCGTTCCACTCCCCGCACCTGGACGTCATCCGCCCCGACGTCATGGACGCGGCCCGCGCGGTGCCGCTGCGCGCCGCACGGCTGCCGCTGTACTCCGCCACGCACGCGACGGTCGTGGACCCGGGTGCGCCGGGGTACCTGGAGCGCTATCTGTGGGACGTGATCCGCGAGCCCATCCGCTTCGACGCGCTGATGGCGGCGGCGTTCCCGGAGCCCGAGCGCCACTTCTTCGTCGACCTGAGCGCAAGCGGTTCCTTCGCCAACTTCCTCAAGCACGGCTACGGCCCGGCCCACCGGGGAGCGCCCGCGATCAACCAGTTCGGCAACAACGCGGCCTCCCTGCGCAGGCTCCGCGAGGCGCTGCCCCAGGAGTGAGCCGGGGGTCCGCCACCCCCCGGACCGGCGCTCAGCCGCGCAGGGGGTGCAGCAGGCGGTGCGGGCGGCCGAGGGCGACCGAGACGGGGTCGTCCTCCGCGCCGCCCGCCAGCCCCGGGCCGGGGGTGACGAGGATGTCCCGCACCTCCACGGCCGCCTCGCAGCGGGTGCAGCGGCCGTCCGGGGCGATCGGCGCGTCGTCCGCCGCGTGCCGGAAGATCCGGCGCGGGCCGCCCGGCGCGCAGTGCTCGTCGCCCCAGGCGGTGAGGGCCCGCACCACGGGCCACAGGGACACGCCCTTGGGTGTGAGTTCGTACACTTCGCGCCTGCCGGTGCCGGGCACCCGGGCCAGGACGTCCGCCGCCACGAGGGTGGCGAGCCGGTCGGCGAGGACGGCGCGCGGCGCTCCCAGGTGGGAGGCGAAGTCCCCGAAGCGGCGCACCCCGTAGAAGGCGTCGCGCACGATCAGCAGGGTCCACCGCTCGCCGACGATCTCCAGGGAGCGGGCGAGGGAGCAGGACTGGCCGGTGTAGTCGCGCGGCAGTGTCACGCCGCGACCCTAGCCCAGAACGGTTCGGTGACCGAACCGAATCCTTGAACGCCCGCCGGGCCCCGATTACCGTGGGCGGGACCCCCATGTGCGGCGCGTGTTCAGCCTGGTGCAATCTGGGGGTGCGTGGGGAGCTTCGCGCCGATTGTCATGACTGCCTGGCGCTGTGAGGGGTTGATCAAGCAGTGTTTCGAGTTGCCGACGACCGTCGCGACGGGGTCCGCGGCGGCGGCGCCGACGGGGCGGCGGGGAACGGCGCGGGCACCGTGCCGCCCGCGGGCGGCGGCAAGGGCCGTCGGCAGTGGGCGGAGCCGCTGGCCGGGCTCGTCCGGTTCATCACGCGCACCCTGCGCGGCGAGTTCCACGGCATCGTCGTCGACCCGGTGCGCCAGCTGGTCAACCGGGGAGTGCGGGGGCTCTTCCTCGGGGTGCTCGCCTGTGTCGCGGTCACCGTCTTCCACGCCATCCACGTCACCCAGGCCGGCGCCGTGGTGGTCCGCCTGACCGGCGAGGTCAAGGCCGACCTGCCGCTGTGGCTGGCGCTGCTGCGCACCCCCATCTCGCTCTTCGTCCCCGCACTCGACCTGCCCGTCTGGGCCGGGCTCACCCAGCTCTTCCTGGGCTTCGCGCTGGCCGAGCTCACCCTGGGCCGCACCCGCACGCTGGTCATCGCCTACGCCACCACCCTGGCCGGGACGCTCAGCGCCCGGGTGATGATCGCGCTCGGGCCGGGCGCCTGGGGCGGGCTCGGACTGCCGCCGGAGGTCGGGCAGATCCTCGACACCGGCCCCTCGGCCGCGGTGGTGGGTCTGTTCACCTACATCTCGGTGGTGCGCCGGGCGCCCATCGTCTTCGCGCTGACCGGTGGCTCGATGCTCTTCGAGGCGGTGGTGCGGCCCAATCTGGCCGGTCGCGAGCACTTGATAGCGATCGGCATGGCGGTCGTCCTCGGGCTGCTGCACGGCCGGGTCGACCTGCGCCCCGCGGCGCTGCGGCGCAGATGGCAGCGGCTGCGCAACCGCCGTGCGATGGCCGCGGTGGCGACGACGACGGCGTAGTCCCGGCCCCTTCGTCACACCGCTGGAAAACATCGCCCATCTACACATTCCGGAAATAACTTTTGTAGATATTGGATAACCGTTAAATCTACATATAAAGGAGGGATAAGAGCACACTGGAACCGCGACCGGAAGTCGCAGGGCCAACCGACTTGCATGGACCAGAAGGAGGCGAGTCACATGGCCGACGTCTCTCACCGCCCAGGTGACATATCCGGGCACCCCGACGTTTCGGAGATGCGCGAGCGGTACGCGGCGATGCTGGAGACCCGAGGGGTCGCGGCCGTCGAAGAGCTCATCATCCTGGGCGGCATCTACGCGGCGATCTCGGGCTGGACCGTGCACTTCTCCGGTGCGCTGCCGACGCTGGCCCTGACGAACCTGATCGTCGGCATCGCGCTCGCGGTCGTGGGCCTGTGCATGTCCATCGCCCCGGAGCGCTCGCAGGACCTCAACTTCGTGGCGCTCCTGATGGGCGCCTGGCTGATCGTCGCTCCCTGGGTGGTCGCCCGCCACCCCGGCACCGGAGCCGCCCTCAGCAACATCATCACCGGCGCCGTCGTGTGTCTGTGCGCACTCGTCGCGGGCGGCATGCTGATGAGCCGGAACAGGAGGGCGACCTGAGCCAGGGCGGCCGGGCCGACCGCTCGGCCGTCCTTCCCAGGGCCTCCGCCCGCGCCTCCCCCGCGCGGCCGGAGGCCCGCCGTTGGTCGTACGGTATGGGTGTCAACTCCCGTGCCGCACAAGAACACTGAGGTCACGGGGCGATGTGAGCGGGAATCGGGCGCGCCCCATATCGTGGGGGCATGTCACCGATCGAACTGATCCGGATCGTCTCGCGCGACTCGCCCATGGCGCTCGCGCAAGTGGAACGTGTACGTGCGGAACTCGCGGCTCTCCATCCCGGCGTGGCCACCGAGGTCGTCCCGGTCAAGACGACCGGCGACAAGTGGATGGGAGACCTCTCGCTGGTCGAGGGGAAGGGCGCGTTCACCAAGGAGGTGGACGCCGCGCTGCTCGCGGGCGAGGCCGATCTGGCAGTGCACTGCGTCAAGGACGTCCCCGCCGACCGGCCGCTGCCCGCCGGTACCGTCTTCGCCGCCTTCCTCAAGCGCGACGACATCCGCGACGCCCTCGTCCACCCCGGCGGCAGCACCCTCGACCAACTGCCCCCGGGCACCCGCATCGGCACCTCCTCCGTCCGCCGCATCGCCCAACTCGCCGCCTCCCACCCCGAACTCCGCTGCGTCCCCATGCGCGGCAACGCCAACCGCCGACTGGAGAAGCTGGCCGCGGGCGAGGCCGACGCCCTGCTCCTCGCCGCCTCCGGCCTGGAACGCATCGGCCGTACGGACGTGATCACCGAGATCCTCTCGCCCGAGGTGATGTGCCCGCCGATCGGCGCCGGGATCCTGGCCCTCCAGTGCCGCGAGGGCGACCGGGAGCTGATCGACCTGGTGAGCGATCTCGGCGACCCCGACGCCCATCGCGAGGCGACCGCCGAGCGGATGTTCCTGCACGTCCTGCAGGGCCACTGCAACAGCCCGATCGCCGGATACGCGAGGGCCGCGGTGGGCGGTGACCTGTCGCTGCGGGCCTGTGTGTTCACCCCCGACGGCAAGACCGTCCTCAACGCCCACGAGTGGGCGGGACCCCTCGACCCGGCCACCCTGGGCACCTCGGTCGCCGTCACCCTGCTGCGCCAGGGCGCCCGGGAGCTGATCGACTCCATCGCCCACTGATCCGGGCCGGCCCCGCCCCGGCCGCCCGAGTCCTGAGCCGCCTAAGTCTTAAGTCGGAGGCGAAGCCCGACCGCGGACCGATCCGCCGGAAAGTGCCAGCCGATTAGCATAGCGCTCGCTCGCCGGCTTCGTCGTCGATGCCCAGTCCATCGGCGAAGCCGGCGAGAGCGTAGGTTCAGTGGGGACGGACAAAGCGACTGGACCGGAGGACGTCAGCACATGCGCACCCGTACCGATGAGGTCGAAGGACTGATGGAGCGGTTCCCGGGAGTGCCCCGGGAAGCCGTGATCAAGGAGGACCTGCTGCGCGGGGGGATGGCCTTCGACGCGTCGGCCCTCAGTGACAACGAGTCCGGCGAGGTCAAGCCGAAGTCGTACTTCATCTTCTCGTTCGACCACGGCACGCTGCCCGAGCTCGGCGAGGCCGCGCTGCGCCGGCCGCCCGAGGAGATCATCCTCACCGGCGGTCCGTACGACCTGCGCCGGACCGTCGTCTCGGTGCGGGTCAACCCGTCCTCGCCCTACCGGGTGGCCGCCGACGAGGACGGTCTGCTCGGCCTCTACCTCGACGGCAAGCGGATCTCCGACGTCGGTGTGCCGCCGATGCCCGAGTACTACCGGCACAAGCTCTCCAACGGGAAGTCCGTGATGGAGGTCGCCCCCACCATCCAGTGGGGCTATCTGATCTACCTCACCGTCTTCCGGGTCTGCCAGTACTTCGGCGCCAAGGAGGAGTGCCAGTACTGCGACATCAACCACAACTGGCGCCAGCACAAGGCGGCGGGCCGTCCGTACACCGGGGTGAAGGACGTCGACGAGGTCCTCGAAGCGCTGGAGATCATCGACCGGTACGACACCGCGAAGGCGTCCACCGCGTACACGCTGACCGGTGGCGCGATCACCAAGACGGTCGGCGGGCGCGACGAGGCCGACTTCTACGGCCGCTACGCCAAGGCCATCGAGGAGCACTTCCCCGGGCGGTGGATCGGCAAGGTCGTGGCCCAGGCGCTGCCGCGCGACGACGTCCAGCGCTTCAAGGACTACGGGGTGCAGATCTACCACCCCAACTACGAGGTGTGGGACGAGTACCTCTTCAAGATGTACTGCCCGGGCAAGGAGCGCTACGTCGGCCGCGACGAGTGGCACAAGCGGATCCTCGACTCGGCGGAGATCTTCGGCGCCCGCAACGTCATCCCCAACTTCGTGGCGGGCGTGGAGATGGCCGAGCCCTTCGGGTTCAAGACGGTCGACGAGGCCATCGCCTCCACCACCGAGGGCCTGCGCTTCTTCATGTCGCACGGCATCACGCCCCGCTTCACCACCTGGTGCCCGGAGCCCACCACCCCGCTCGGCAAGGCCAACCCGCAGGGCGCGCCGCTGGAGTACCACATCCGGCTCCTCGAGGCGTACCGGTCGACGATGGAGGAGTACGGGCTGACGTCCCCGCCCGGATACGGCGAGGCGGGCCCGGGCAAGGCGGTCTTCTCGGTGAGCTCCTTCATGGACAGCCTGACGGTGTGACCGGGGTCATGGGCATCGACGCCGGAATGGCTGGTAATCGCCTAGAAATGATTTACTATTCATCTATAAGCGGGTAACGCCGAAGGCGTCCCCGCCCCTGAACCGCCCCGGCTGGCCTCCCCCGTCCAGCCGGGGCTTCTCTTTGCCCCGGCGAACCCGGCCGCGCCACCGCTGCCCGCCGTCCGTGTTGCGCGTTCACCCGGACGGGGTCACGCTGGTCGTGTTCCCTTCGTGTTCGATCGACTACTTTCCGCTTGCCCGGATCGGTAGCCGTCCAGGGAGGCGGCCCCGTCGGCCGCCCTGATGAGGAGCGCGGTCGTGGGTGTCGTCGCAGATGTGAACCGTCAGTACACGCTGGATCTCGAAGCCGCGCCCGAACGGGTGCCGCAGATTCGCCGGATCGTCGCCGCACATCTGCGCCACTGGCGCCTCGAAGCCGTGATCCAGCCGGTCGGACTCGGCGTGTGCGAGCTGCTCGCCAACGTCTGCCGCCACGCCGAGGGCGACAAGCGCTGCACCCTCGAACTGCGCTGGACGGGACGGCGCCTGACCGCGGCCGTGCGCGACCGCGACCCCCGCCTCCCGGTCCTGGGCGGCGACCGGCCGCTGGCGTCCAGCGGCCGGGGTCTGACGATGGTGGCGTCCATCAGTGACACCTGGGGGACGCACGCCGTGGCGGACGGCAAGGTGGTGTGGTTCACGCTCCGGGTGGAGACGCCCGATCCGCAGGCCCTGGTCCGGGTCCGGCCGCTGCGGGCGCACTCCGCGGGGCTGCGCCCGCCCGCCCCGGAGTCCCGGCGGGTGCTGGTTCCGGCGGAGCCGCGGCCGGCGCCCCGCGTCTTCGTGTGACGGTCCGTCCGGCGCCGGTCCCGGGCGCGCGTACGGGACCGGCGCCTGGTGTCACGGCACTTCGCGCAGGAACAGGGCGCCGCAGGTGTGGCAGAACGGCCGGGCCTGTTCGGTGCCCCAGGCGTCGGCGGGCAGGTTCTTCTCCTTCAGGTCCAGCTCGCGGCCGCACATGGAGACGGCCGCGTCGCCCCGCACCATGTGCCATTCCTTGAGCGTGCTGCCCCCCG
Organism: Streptomyces sp. cg36; assembly: GCF_041080675.1. Taxonomy (NCBI): domain Bacteria; kingdom Bacillati; phylum Actinomycetota; class Actinomycetes; order Kitasatosporales; family Streptomycetaceae; genus Streptomyces; species Streptomyces cyclosori. Next base: position 7,259,215 of record NZ_CP163520.1, read on the forward strand.
GCTCGATCATCTCGGCGACGATGTGGTGTTCCATCGTGGGCTGCTCCTTCGTGTGGCAGGGCCACCCCCACTCTGACGCCGCTCGGCGGTGTGCGCACGTCCGGAGGCACGGTCGGGGGGACCGATCCTGTCCTCTGGATGAAATCGCGCCTAAACCTCAATATTAAAGATTCAATGTTCTCGTGGCTTTAGAAACCCAACCAGAGGCACCTTTGCGCCTTCTTCTTCATGAGTGTCCAACTGGTGGACAGCCCTTTGCCCGCGCTTGACCTGCAACTTCGAGCGATCGCTCTGTGGCGGAGCGTGACCGGATCCGGCTCCAGTGGCCCCCGGCACCCCTGGGCGTGGACAACACTCATGTTCGTTCTTCGGTCCCTGACTGACAGGAGTGTTCGATATGCGTAAGACGCTTGGGCGTACGACTCTGGTGGCCGCGCTGGCCCTCGTCGGCGCAGCGGTCGCCGTTCCGGGTGCGGCCGGCGCCGATCAGCACGACACCCGGGGTGCCGCCATGAGCCTGTACGCGCCCTCCGCGCTCGTACTCACCGTCGCACCCGGCACGGGCGACGACGGCCAGTCCGTCCTGCGCGCGGTGACGCTCAACTGCGCCCCGACCCCCTCCGGCACGCACCCGGCCGCCGTCCAGGCGTGCGCCGAACTCAAGCACAAGGGTGGCGACCTGGCGGCGATCACCGCCGCCCAGCCGACGGGGGTCTGTACCAAGGAGTGGAGGCCGACGACCGTGACGGCCGACGGGGTCTGGGACGGCAAGCGCGTCTCGTACCGCTACACCTTCGGCAACCCGTGCATGAAGCTGGCGGGCCAGGGCGTCGTGTTCGACTTCTGACCGACGAGCGGACCCGGCCGCCCGCACACGGCCGTTCGACCCGGAGGCGGGGCACCCGAGAAGGGGTGCCCCGCCTCCGTGCCCACGGGCGCGGCATGCGGGCGCGGCGGCGGCGGCGGACAATGGTGGCCGGTCGGAGGTGGCGATGGATCCCGTGACGGCGCTGCGGCGGATCGCGTTCCTGCTGGAGCGCACCCAGGCACCCACCTATCGCGTCCAGGCGTTCCGCACGGCCGCCGCGCTGGTGGCGGACATGGCGGACGGCGAGGCCGAGCGGCGGGCCGGCGCCGGGTCGCTGGAGTCGGTGAAGGGGATCGGGCCCAAGACCGCGCAGGTGGTGCGCGAGGCACTGGCGGGCGAACGGCCCGCGTATCTGCGGCGGCTGGAGGACGAGGGCGCCGACGGACCCCTCGTGGCGGGCGGCGAGAGCCTGCGCGCGGCCCTGCGCGGGGACTGCCATCTGCACTCCGACTGGTCCGACGGCGGCAGCCCGATCGAGGAGATGGGCCTGACGGCCGCCGGGCTCGGCCACGAGTGGGCCGTGCTCACCGACCACTCGCCCCGGCTCACCGTCGCCCATGGCCTCTCCCCGGCGCGGCTGCGCGAGCAACTGGCGCTGGTGGCCCGGCTCAACCGGCGCTGGGCGCCGTTCCGGCTGCTCACCGGCATCGAGTGCGACATCCTCGACGACGGCTCCCTCGACCAGGAGGAGGAGCTCCTCGCCCAGCTGGACGTGGTGGTCGTCTCCGTCCACTCCAAGCTGCGCATGGACGCCGCCGCGATGACCCGCCGCATGGTGGCCGCCGTCCGCAACCCGCACGCGGACGTGCTCGGGCACTGCACCGGACGGCTGATCGCGGGCGGCCGGGGCAAGCGGCCCCAGTCCGCGTTCGACGCCGACGCGGTCTTCGCGGCCTGTGCCGAGTCCGGCACCGCCGTCGAGATCAACAGCCGCCCCGAGCGGCTCGACCCGCCCCGCGACCTGCTGCGCCGCGCGGTGGCCGCGGAGGTGCTGTTCTCCGTCGACACCGACGCGCACGCGCCCGGCCAGCTCGACTGGCAGGTCTACGGCTGTGCCAGGGCCGAGGAGTGCGGGGTGCCGGCCGGGCGCGTGGTGACGACCTGGCCGGTGGAGCGGCTGCTGGCCTGGACGCGGGGGCCGGGTGCGCTTGTCGGGTGAGGCTCGATGGCGGCCGTGTCCAACGGCGGTGCCGGGCGGTTGTCAGGGCGTGATCTCAACTCGACGTATCGCCACTGTCCTCGCCCTCGCCGCCGGAGCCTCGGGTCTCGGGGTGTCCGCCGCGAGCGCGGCCGGTCCGGCCGGTATCAAGCCGGTCGACCTCTCCCCGATGTCCGTGCTCGACACGGTCGCGACGAGCGCCATCCCGGCCGAGCACCGCGCCGAGATGCCCACGGCCAAGGCGCAGCTCGCCCAGCTCAACAGGTTGAACGACCTCAACCAGCTCCACCAGCTGACCGACCTCGCGGCGCCCCTCATGGGCGCGGTGCCCGCCGTGGGGTAGTCGGCGGCGCTCCGATGGGGACATCGGGCGATGGCCGGATCCGTTCGCCCCTCCGGACTCAAACGCAACGGTCCGGAGGGGCGAACGTGCCGGTAGTCATCGCCACCCGGTGGGCACCCAGGTCAACGTCTGCGCCTCCACCTGGCCGCCCGCGGGCTGGACCACCACCAGGACGTACTGCAACAGCGCCTGCCGCTACGCGGTCACCCCCAGCTTCGACCCGGACGCCTGGACGATCGTCGGAACCGGCTGATCCACGCGTGGGCAGGGGACCCGCGCACACGGGAATCCTGCCCACGTCCTTCGAGGGCGCGTGCGGGGTGTCCGAGGGCGGACGGGGATCGGACGAGGGCCCTTTCAGGCGCCGCCCACCTCGACCAGCCCCGTCTCGTACGCGGCGATGACGGCCTGCGCCCGGTCCCGGACGCCGAGCTTGTTGAAGACGCTGGTGATGTGGTTCTTCACGGTGGAGACGCTGATCTCCATCTCGTCCGCGATCTCCGCGTTGTCCAGGCCCGTCGCCATCAGCCGCCACACCTCCCGCTCGCGCGGCGTGAGGTCGTCCACGCGCACCACCGGCGGCTCCGGGCGGCGCGGGGCCCGGACATAGGTGGAGATGAGCCGGGTCAGCAGCCGGGGCGCGACCGCCGCCTCCCCGGTGTGCACCACCCGTACCGCCGCGACCAGTTCCTCCGGGGAGATGTCCTTGGGCAGGAAGCCGTACGCGCCCGCGCGCAGCGCCGCCACCACGTACTCGTCCATGTCGAACGTGCTCAGCGCCAGCACCCGGCACTCCGGCAGCGCCCGCGCGATCCGCTCGGTCGCGCCGACCCCGTCCAGCACCGGCATCCGGATGTCCATCACCACCACATCGGGCCGCAGCCGGTGCGCCAGGGCCACCGCCTCCTCGCCGTCGCACGCCTCCCCGACCACCTCGAACGCCGGGTCGGGCATCAGGATCAGGGCGAGGCCGCGCCGCACCAGCGGCTGGTCGTCCGCGATCAGCACCTTGATCACCCGCGTCGCCCCCGGCTCCCGCCGCTCCGCCATCGGCCCGCTCACCGCAGTGCCCCTTCCTCCGCCTTGAGGGGGAGCCGGGCTGCCACCCGGAACCCGCCGCCGTCGCGCGGGCCCGCCTCCAGCGTCCCGCCGTGCAGCGCCACCCGCTCCCGCATGCCGAGCAGACCGTAACCGGACCCCTGGCCCGGCCCGCCGCCAGGGCCCGGGGAGGCGCCGGAGCCGTCGTCCGACACCTCGACCGCGAGGCCGTCCACCGCGTAGGTCAGCCGGACCGAGGCCCGCGCCTCACCCGCGTACTTGCGCGCGTTGGTCAGCGCCTCCTGGACGAGCCGGAAGACCGTCAGACCCACGCTCGGCGGCAGCGCCCGCTCCTCGCCGCGCACATCGAGCTCGGCCGGCAGACCGGCCCGGGACGACTCGGCGACGATCCGCTCCAGGTCCCCGATGCCCGGCTGGGGGCTGGTCGGCGCCTCCTCCGTCTCGTCGCCCGCCCGCAGCACGTCCAGCAGTTGGCGCATCTCGCGCAGCGCCATCCGCCCCGACCCCTCCAGGGTGATCAGCGCCTCCCGGGCCACCTCCGGGTCGCGGGCCAGATTGGCCCGGGCGCCACCGGCCATCAGCTGCATCGTGGTGATGTGGTGGGCGACGATGTCGTGCAGCTCGCGGGCGATGCGGCGGCGCTCGTCGGCCACCGCGCGGTCGGCCAGCAGCTTGCGGTTGGCTTCCAGGTTGCGCTGCCAGCGGGTCGTCAGGACCGCGGCGCCGGAGACCAGCGCCACCGCTGCCACACTGCTCGCCGCGTCCAGGGCGAGCCCCTTCGGCCCCGGCTCCGGCCCCACCAGCGCGGCCACGACTGTCACCAACGAGGCGACCGACCACACCACCGGGCGCACCGACCGTACGACGGTGAAGAGCGCGACGGCCGTCGTGGCGCCCATGTGCTGGTTCACCGGCACCGACAGGTTCAGCGCCAGCCCCGCCAGCAGCACGGCCACGAACACCGTGAGCGGGGCGCGCCGCCGGAACACCAGGGGCAGCGCGCACACCACCACCAGCACGCACCCGACGGCCGGGACGCTCCCGTGGTCGATCCGGCTGCTCAGGACGAACCCGAGGAGGTCCAGCACGGTCGCCCCGACCGCGACGAGCGCGTCATGGCGCGACCAGGGCAGCGCGTCGGCCGGTTCGGCGCCGCCGGGGGGGCCGGCCCCGGCGGCGCCGGTGCGGCGTGCGTCCTGGACATCGTGGGGTTCCTCCCGGGGGTCGACGGTCAATCGTGATCCATTCTCACATCGGGAACGCGCCCCTCCGCCGGGCCCGGAGCCGATCCCCGACCAGGACCAGGGTCCTGGTCGCACCGCTGGACCGGCCCCCGCTCCCAGCCCGCATCTCGTTCCGCGCTCGGACGAACCGGCCCAGGTCCGCTGATGAGGTGGAGACAGCCGGGAAGACCCCGGTGAACCACCCACTGCCGGAGGACGAAGTGATCCGCGCCTTGACCGGGTTCTCCACCCGGAACCCCTGGAAGGTCATCGCCCTGTGGGCGTTGGTCGGGGTCTTCCTGACCATCCTGAGCCAGGCGCTGGTGTTCCGCGTCACCCAGAGCCAGAGCGGCGACTTCCTGCCCAAGGAGTACGACTCGGCCGCCGCGCTGCGCGTCGCCGAGGACCGGTTCGGGGTGAAGCCCGACGCCAACGCCGTGACCGTCCTGGTCGCCCGCACCGACGGCAAGCCGCTCGCCGCCGCCGACCAGCGCCGGGTCGGCGAGCTGGCCGCGAAGCTGGGCAGCAGCCGCGTGGAGATGCCCGAGGACAAGGACACCCCCTCGTTCCTGGCCGAGGACCACTCGCAGACGCCGAAGGTCAGCCCCGCGATGACCGCGCCCGACAAGAGCTTCGAGCTGCTCTCCGTCCAGCTGAGCGGCAACTCCACCGACCCCGGTCTCCAGCGGGTCTACCGCGCCTTCCGCGACGGGGCTCAGAAGGACTTCGCCGACGCCGGGATGCGGACCGGGTTCACCGGCGGGCTCGCCGACCTCGTCGACAACGCCGACGCCGAGGAGGGCACCCAGAAGCTCGTCGGCATCCTGATGGTCGGCCTGATCGTGCTCGTCAACGTCCTGGTGTTCCGCAGTGTCCTGGCCGCCTTCGTCCCGCTGCTCGCGGTGGTCGTCGTCAGCGGCGCGGCGGCGGGCGCGGTCGTCGGCAGCGCCATGCTCACCGGGATCGACCTCGACGCCTCCACCCCGAGCATGATCAGCGTGGTCCTCATCGGCATCGGCGTGGACTACTTCCTCTTCCTGCTCTTCCGCTTCCGCGAAGCGCTGCGCGCCCACCCCGAGCGGCCCGCACGGGCGGTCGCCGCGGAGGTCAGCGCGCGCGTCGGCACCGCCATCACCTCGGCGGCCCTCACCATCGTGGCCGCCTTCGCCACCCTGGCCGTCGCCACCTTCGGGCAGTTCCGGGTGCTCGGCCCGGCCATCGCCGTCGCCGTCCTGGTCATGCTGCTGGCCAGCCTCACCCTGATGCCCGCGCTGCTCGCGGTCACCGGCCGCAGGATGTTCTGGCCCTCCCGCGCCCTCAAGCGGGAGCCGCGCGAGGGCGCCGCGGGCCGCATCGGCGCCCTGATCGCCCGCCGCCCCCTGACCCTGGTCCTCGCCTCCGTCGCCCTGCTGGGCAGCCTCGCCGCCGGCCTCGTCGGCATCAGGATGGACTTCGGCCAGGGCGGCCGGGACGAGGGGACCAAGGCCGCCGCCACCGCCGTCGAGATCTCCCGGGCCCTGCCCGCCGGCGTCTCCGACCCCACCACCGTGTACGTCACCGCCAAGGACGGCCGCACCCTCACCAGCGACTCGGTGGCCGCGCTGCCCCGGGCGCTCGCCAAGGTCGACGGCGTCGGCAAGGTCGGCGCGACCACCCTCAACGGGGACCGCACCGCGGCCCGCATCGACCTCTATCTGACCGCCGACCCGCAGACCCAGCGGGCCCGTGACCTGGTCTCCGGACCCGTCCGCGACACCGTGGTGCGCAGCGTGCCCGCCGGGATGGAGGCGCACGTCGGCGGCACCGCCGCGATCTTCGCCGACATCTCCACCGCCGTCGACCATGATCTGAAGATCGTGTTCCCGGTCGCCGCCGTACTGATCGCCCTGATCCTGCTCGTCCTGCTGCGCAGCCTGCTCGCCCCGGTCGTCCTCATGGTCGCGGTCGGCCTCGGCTTCGCCGCCACCCTCGGCGCCTCCGCGCTGGTCTTCCAGCACCAACTGGACAAGCCCGGCGTCAACTTCGTCCTGCCGCTGGTGCTGTTCCTCTTCGTCGTCGCCCTCGGCACCGACTACAACATCCTGATCAGCGACCGCATCCGCGAGGAGATGGAGCGCCCCGGACCGGCCCGCGCGGCCGTCGCCCGCGCGGTGCGGCACACCGCACCCGCGATCGCCACGGCGGGCGTCGTCCTGGCCGCCTCCTTCGGCAGCCTCGCCGTCAACGCCAACCCCTCCACCCAGCAGATCGGCTTCGCCACGGCGCTCGGCATCCTGCTCTCCGCCTTCGTCCTGTCCATCGTGCTCGTGCCCGCGCTCGCCGCGCTGCTCGGCCGCGCCACCTGGTGGCCGGTCCGGCCCGGCCGCGCCCAGGGCCGCCACCACAGCCCGGCCCCGGCCCCCCGCCCCTACGAGTACGAGGACCAGTACACCTCCCACTGACCGGCCAACAGGCCCTGGCGGGAACCGGGTTCGTCGCCGACGGCCCGGTTCCCGGCGTCGGGTCGGCTGCGACAATGGCGGGTACCAACGGGGGCACCCTGACGGGGGGCGCGCGTGATGCGGTACTGGCGGCGCGGGATCTGGGTGGGCGCGGTGGCGGCCACCGGAGCGGTGGTCGCCGTCGGGGTGCGGGGCGACGGACTGGGCGGCACCGGACCGCTGGTGTCCGTCCTCGGCTTCCTGGTCGCCCTGGCCGGTCTGGTCGGCAGCACCGTGCGCGACGCCCCCGGCGAGCGCCCGCCCGACGGGCAGCTGGAGCACGCCGCCGACGCCCTCGCCGAGGCGGTGCGGCTGCACTGGCAGGCCGAGTGGCGGCTGCGCCGCCTCCAGGACCCCCAGCCGCTCCAGGTGCGTTGGACGGCGGCCGACCCGTGGCTCGCGGACGCGGCCGAGAACATCGGCGCGGTGCCCGGCGGTCCGGCCGCGCTCGACGGCGCGTTCGACGACATCACCGCGGTGTTCGCGCGGATCCCGTCCCGGCGCCTGGTGGTGCTCGGCGCGCCCGGCGCAGGCAAGACCGTCCTCGCGGTCGGCTTCGTGCTCGACCTCCTGGAGCGCCGGGCCCCGGGCGGCCCGGTGCCGGTCATCCTCCCCCTGTCCACCTGGCAGCCCGACACCACCGGCCTGCGCGACTGGCTGGCGGCCCGGCTCGTCGCGGGCCACCCGGCGCTCGGCTCCGTCCAGTCCTCCGGCTCCTCGCTGGCGGCCGAACTGCTGGACTCGGGGCGGGTGCTGCCCGTACTGGACGGGCTCGACGAACTGCCCGCGCCGCTGCGCGCGACGGCCGTCCAGCTGCTCAACTCGGGTCTGGACGAGGGGAGTCCGGTCCTGCTGACCTGCCGCAGCCGGGTGTACGCCGAAGTCGTCGCGCAGGCCGACGTGGTCACGGCCGCCGCCGTCGTCGAACTCCAGCCGCTCGCCTTCGAGGAGGCCGCCGGATTCCTGCGGCGCACCGCACGGCCGGTGCGCGGCCCGGCGGGGGAGCGGGTCACCGCCTGGGACCCGGTGCTGCGGCACTCGCGCCCCGGCGACCCGGTGCGCCAGGTCCTCGCGTCCCCGCTGATGGTGGCGCTCGCGCGGGCCGTCTACGACGAGCCCGGCAACGACCCCGTGGAGCTGCTGCGGCGGCCCGAGTTCGCCGACCCGGTGGTCCTCGAGGAGTACCTGCTCGACGCGTTCGTGCCCGCCGCCTTCGCCGGATCCACCCGCTGGGACCCCGAACGGGCCGAGCGCTGGCTGCGGTTCCTCGCCCGCCACCTGGAGCGCCGCCACACCCACGACCTGGCCTGGTGGGAGCTGCACACCGCACTGCCCCGGCCACTGCCCCGGCTGGGCCCGCTGCTCCTGCTCGGCCTGCTCGCCGAGGCGGTGTGCCTGCCGCTGTGGGCGCTCGGCCGGGACCCCGCGCTGCCCGCCGGGGCCGCGGCGGCGGTGGCCGGGGCGTGCGCGGGCCACGCGGCCGGCACCGGACGGCGGCGCCTGCTGCTCCCGCTGCTGTGCGCGGTGCCGCTCAGCCTGGCCGTCGGACTGACCCGGCCGCTCGGCCAGGACCCGTACCTCGCCGTGCCGTTCGCGGGCCTGCCGCGGGCGCTGGGCTGGCTGGTGGTGGGCGGGCTCTACGGCCTGGTCGTCGCGACCGGCCTGGCCGCCATCGGCATCCCGACCACCCCGGTGCCCTCGGCCATGCCGCTGGCGAAGCGGCGCGGACGGGGTGCGGCGGCCAAGGGCGGAGGACGGCGCGATCCGGCCGGCCGGGCGCGACGGCTGGGCCGGGCGATGACGCACGGGCTGGCCGTCGGGCTGCTCGCGGGCCTCGCGCTGGGGGCCGTGTTCACCGCGGCCGAGGGCGGCGCGGCGGCGGTACGGGCGGCACTGCGCGAGGAGTTCCCGGTGCCCGGGCCCGTGCTGCGGGCGCCCGACGGGTCGCGCTACGCGGTGGGACCGGACGGCGCCACGTACGGACTGGGCCCGCACGGCGCGACCTATCTCGTCCCGCGCGACCCGGTCCGCGCCAGCGTGGTGGCCGACCGCTCCGGCACGCGGACCTTCGCGCTCCCCGCCGACGTGCGCGACCTGGACCTGTGCGCGCCGCCCGCGCACTGCACCGCCGTGGACGAACGGCCGGCGATCTCCGCGCACGCGTACCGCACCGGCGGCGACGTCTTCACCGTCCGGCTCGGCGACGGGCGGTGGATCGACGCGTACGACCTGTCGCCGCTGCTGGACCGGCGGCAGACGGAATGGGTCACCCGGCAGGGCCCCGGCGCGCTGCTGCGCACCTCGGTCGTCTTCGGCCTCGCGGGCGGGCTCGGCGTCGGCCTGGTCGGCGGGGTCGCCGCCGGGCTGCACCGCCGGCCCGCGGCGCCGCTCGACGTCGCCCGCGCCACCAGCCCCTCGGCGAGCCTGGCCACCGACCGGCGCACCGCGCTCGCCCGCGCCCTGGTGATCTGCCTGGCCGCCGTACCGGCGGGCGCCGCGCTTCCCGGGCTGCTCGGTCTGCCGGACGCCGTCGGCATCGGCGCGTACGCCCTGATCCCGACCGGTGCGGTCACGGTGGCGCTGTCCGCGTGGGGGCGGCTCGGGGTGGCCCGGCTGTGGCTCTGTCCGCGGGGCGCGCTGCCCTGGCGGCTGATGGCGTTCCTGGCCGAGGCGCACCGCCGGGGCGTGCTGAGGCAGGCGGGCGCGGTCCACCAGTTCCGCCACGCCCGTCTCCAGGAACGGCTGGCGCTGCCGCCCGGGGCGGACCGGGGCGCCCCGGGGTGAGCGCCCGTCGGCTCCTCGGCGCTACTCGTCCCAAGCCTGCACGACGGTGTGTTCGACGATCTTGCCGTCCTTGAGCGAGACCATCGAGCTGGCCAGGACGCGTACGCCGTCGGGGTACTCGCAGGACTCGGTGAAGGCGACGTGGTCGCCCTGGACCACGCAGTGCTCCAGCTTGTGGGTCATGTCGCGGCCGTAGACGTCCTCCAGCATCCTGGAGATCTCGCCCTGGCCGTGCATGACCATCGGATGGCTGGGCTGGGTGTTGCGGTCGACGACCTTGAGCTCCGCGTCGTCGGCGTAGAGCGCGAGCAGCGTCTTCGGGTTCTTTCCCTCGATGCCCCTGCGCAGCGACTCGGTGTCGAAGGCGGGGTCTGCGGCGATGCCCATGGTGACCTCCTGGGGAAGGTCGCGGCCCGCGCCTGGTGGGCCGCGAAGGGCCTGTGCTTCGAGCCTGCTCCCCCTGGACGTCCACGGCAAACCGGGCGGCGGACTTCCGGCGCCCGCGCGCGAGCGGGGCGGCCCGCGACGGGTGTCGTGCCGTCCCCGGGCACCCCCGGCGGGGGATCGTGGAGACAGGGCACGGCGAGCGGTGGAGGCGGCAGATGCGGAGCGACGGCACCCCGGGGCTCGTCCTCGTGACCGGAGCGACCGGCTACATCGGCGGCCGGCTGGTCCCCGAACTCCTGGCCGCGGGCCACCGGGTGCGCTGTCTGGCCCGTACGCCCGGCAAACTGCGCGACCTGCCGTGGGCGGGCGACGTGGAGGTGGCCGCGGGGGACGCCACCGACGCGGACGCGGTGGGCGCGGCGCTGCGGGGCGTGGACGTGGCGTACTACCTGGTGCACTCGCTCGGCTCCGGCCCGGGCTTCGAGCGGACCGACCGCACCGCCGCCCGCGTCTTCGCCGAGCGGGCCGCCGCGGCCGGGGTCCGCCGGATCGTCTACCTCGGCGGTCTGACCCCCGCCGGGGTGCCCGAGCGGGCGCTGTCGCCGCATCTGCGCTCCCGCGCCGAGGTCGGCCGGATCCTGCTCGACTCGCCGGTCCCGACGACCGTACTGCGCGCCGCAGTGATCATCGGCTCCGGCTCGGCGTCGTTCGAGATGCTGCGCCACCTCACCGAGCGGCTGCCGGTGATGGCGACCCCGAGCTGGCTCGGCAACCGGATCCAGCCCATCGCCGTCCGGGACGTGCTGCGCTATCTCGTCGGCAGCGCCCGGATGCCCGCCGAGGTGAACCGGACCTTCGACATCGGCGGGCCCGAGGTCTTCACCTACGAGCAGATGATGCACCGGTACGCGGCCGTCGCGGGCCTGCCGCACCGGCTGATCCTGCGCCTGCCGATGCTGCCGCCGGGGCTCTCCAGCCACTGGATCGGGCTGATCACCCCGGTGCCCAGGTCGCTGGCGCGCCCGCTCGCCGAGTCGCTGCGCCACGAGGTGGTCTGCCACGAGCACGACATCGCGGAGTACGTGCCGGACCCGCCCGGCACCCCGATCGGCTTCGACGCGGCCATCGAGCTCGCACTGCGCCGGATCAAGGAGGCCAACGTCACCACCCGCTGGTCCTCGGCCGCCCTGCCCGGCGCCCCCAGCGACCCGCTGCCCACGGACCCCGGCTGGGCGGGCGGCAGCCTCTACACCGATCGCCGCGAACGGCTCACGGACAGCTCACGGGCCGCGCTGTGGCAGGTCATCGAGGGGATCGGCGGCGAGAACGGCTGGTACTCGTTCCCGCTGGCCTGGGCCGTGCGCGGCTGGCTCGACCGGATCGTGGGCGGGGTGGGCCTGGGCCGGGGGCGCCGCGACGCCGCCCGGCTGAGGGCCGGCGACTCGCTGGACTTCTGGCGGGTGGAGGAGCTGGACCCGCCGCACCTGCTGCGGCTGCGCGCCGAGATGCGGCTGCCCGGCCTCGCCTGGCTGGAGATGTACGCGGAGGAGACGCCCGACGGCCGGACCCGCTACCGCCAGCGCGCGCTGTTCCATCCCCGCGGGTTCCTCGGGCACGTCTACTGGTGGAGCGTCTCGCCGTTCCACGCGGTGGTCTTCGGCGGCATGGCCCGCAACATCACGCGGGCGGCGGAGCGGGCGGACCGGGCCGCGGGGGCGCTCAGCCCTCGCGGCGTTCGACACCGGGAAGGTGGACCACCAGCAGGGTGAAGGCCGCCAGCATGAAGTCCCGCGTCGCGGCGTCCAGCCCGTTCCAGGACTTGGACTGCCACATGGCGAACCACTCGCCGCCGACGGCGATGAACCCGGCGCCGAACAGCAGCAGCACCATCAGCAGCCCGGCCGTGCTCAGCCGCCGGGCCGGTGCGAGGCCCTCGCGGCGGCGCAGCGCCCGCGCCCAGGCCACGCAGGCCGCGACGAGCACCAGCGCGGCGACCGTTTCCCAGGCGATGACCAGTACGTACGCGGTGTCCTGGAGCGCGGTCGAGTCGATCGCCCGCCACATCAGGTCCGGGTCCTTGAACGTGGTGTCCATGGCCAGCACGTGCCGCACGAAGGCGCGGTTGGTGGAGAAGTCGGTGATGTTCCCGAACGCGACCAGCGCCATGTAGAGCGCGACGGTCGCGGTGAGCAGGGCGGCGGCGAGCGGCAGCACGGGCAGTGTGGCCGTCCACCGGGGGAGCCGGGACCCGGACCGGGGCCTTGAGGTCATGCCGGACTCTCCCCGCCGGGGCGGGCGGTGAAACCCCGTGCCCCGGCGCGCCGCCGGGTGGCGCCGAGGGGCGCGCGTCGAACGCGGCGCCCCCCGGCGTACCGGCGAGGGGGAACGGTCAGAGCTGACCGGAGGCGGAGATGGTGATCTTCGCCTTGGTGGCGCCGCTGGAGGAGCCGAGGCCCTCGATCTTCTTGACGAGCGCCATGCTCGTCTCGTCGGCGACCTCGCCGAACACGACGTGCTTGCCGTCCAGCCAGTCCGTCACGATGGTCGTGACGAAGAACTGCGAGCCGTTGGTGTTCGGGCCGGCGTTGGCCATGGAGAGCAGGCCCGGCTTGTCGTGCTTCAGCTTGAAGTTCTCGTCGGCGAACTTCTCGCCGTAGATGCTCTTGCCGCCGGTGCCGTTGCCCCGGGTGAAGTCACCGCCCTGGAGCATGAAGGCGGGGATGACACGGTGGAACGAGGACCCGGCGTAGCCGAAGCCCTTCTCGCCCGTGGCCAGCGCGCGGAAGTTCTCCGCCGTCTTGGGAACCACGTCGTCGAACAGGTTGAACGTGATCCGCCCGGCGGGCTCGTCATTGATGGTGATGTCGAAGTAGACCTTGGTCGTCATGCCCCCATCCTGACACCCCGCCCGTCGAACCCGCTCCCCGGGCACCCCGTGTCCGGCTCAGGGGGCCGGCGGGGCGGTGCCTCCGGCCACCGCGGCCAGCCTGCGGAACGCCTCGTTGGCCGCCGTCGCGTCGCCCACCGCCAGATTGACGCGGGCGAAGTCGCTCAGCACGTTCCGGTACGCCTCCGCGTGCGCGCCCGGGTCCTGGCCGTACAGCCGTTCGTACGCCTCGACCGCCAGGGCGCAGGCGGCGACCGCCTCGGAGTTGTCGGGCAGGACCGGGTCGTACAGCCCGCCCGCCAGGGAGTGGAGCGCCTGGGCGGCGGTGGCCAGCCGGTCCGCCGGGGTCCGCTCGCTGGCGACGGCCACCCGCAGCCAGCGCAGGCATCCGGCGACGTCGTCGTGGTCGTTCATGGCGATCTGGGCGACCCGCAGCACCGCCTCGACGTGTCCGGCCGAGGCCGCCGCCGTCCACCAGCGCTCGGCCTCGGCCCGCTCACCGCGCTCGTACAGCAGCTCCGCCAGCCGGTCCGCGCAGAGCGCCTCGCCCGAGTCGGCGGCCGGTCGCAGGGAGTGGACGAACCCGGAGCCGCGGGGGGTGCGCGAGCCGGTGAAGCCGTCCGGCTCGCCGAGCCGTTCGGCGGCCGTCCGCCACCAGCGCTCGGCCTCCTCCGCCCGGCCGTCGCGGGCGAGGAGCGCGCCCAGATAGAACGCGGCGCGGCTGTTGCCGCGCTCGGCCGACCCGCGCCACCAGCGCTCGGCGCCCGCCGGGTCGCCCGCCTCGTGCCGCAGGAACCCCAGGTGCACCGCCGACTCGGTGTCGCCGTCCCCGGCCGCGCGGGTCCACAGCTCCTCGGCCTCGGCGGTGCGGCCCTGCCCGTTGAGGAGCACGGCGAGGTTCTGTGCCGCGTTCGGATACCCGTTGGCGGCGGCGAGCCGCCACAGCGTCTCGGCCTGGGCGTGGTCGCCCCGCCGGGCCACCAGGGCGCCGAGCCCGACCGCGCCCGCCCAGTCGCCCTGGTCCATCGCGCGCCGGTACCAGCGCTCGGCCGCCGCCGTGTCCTCGCGCTGGAGCGCCACCATGCCGAGGTTGTTGAAGGCGGCGGCCACCCGGCGCTCGCCCGCGAGGGCGTACCAGCGCTCGGCGCCCGCCAGATCGCGCTGGTCGTGCAGCAGCTTGCCCAGGGCGAAGGCGGCTGGTCCGCTGCCCGCGTCGGCGGCGGCCCGGTAGGCCGCCGCGGCCTCCCGGTGACGGCCCGCCGCCAGCTCCCGGTCGCCCCGCTCGCGGTGGCGCGCCGCATCCGGGGGCTCCGGGTCGGGGCCGGAGCGTGCCGGGCCCCGCAGCACGGCCGTGCCGTCCGCCGAGGTGTGCGCGGCGCTCCCGAAGGTGCGCTCCCCGTCGTCCGTACCCGGCACCCGGTCGGGCCTGGCCGGGTCGAAGTGGTCCGGGAACAGCTCGTGCACCGGGGCCGGGGTGCGCCCGCCGCCGGGGTGGTAGGTGGTGGTGCCGGTCTGCCCGGTCAGGTCGAGCCGCCAGTGCGGCCTCTCGGTGCGCCCGGCGCAGACGACCTCGGCCTCCAGCCGCCAGCGCAGCCACTGCGGGGCGGCGGTCACCGGGGCGAGCACCAGGGTGGCGCTCTCGCCCGCGCGCACGGTCAGCGGCAGCGCGGGCGCGGCGGGCGACAGCGGACGGGGCGCCACCGGGCCCTCGTCGAGCGGCACCACGAAGTCGGGCCGGGCGAGCGGCCGGTACGCGGCCACCGAGCGCTGCAGGGACTCCAGCAGGTCGGGGCTGAGCACCATCTCGGGCACCTTCCGGTGCGCCAAGCTGATGCCGTCCACGACGAGCGGTACCTGCTCGGTGGCGCGCGCGTCCAGCCGTACGAGGGTGACGTCGTCGGGGCCCTCGGCGGTCAGGGTGAGCACCAGGTTGTGGCCGGTCAGCGGAATGTGCACGGCTTCCGAGCCCGCCCCGCTGCCGGGCGGCCCGAGCAGCGCGACATGGGTGAGCGTCGTGACCCGCAGGGTGTACGGCACGTCCTCGGGCAGCCCGGACGCCGCCACCTCGCGCACGGGCCGCTGCATCGCGTACATCAGTCCGCCGCCGCTGTCGGGCTCGGGCTCGGGCGCGGGCCTCGGCGCCGGGGCCGGGCGGGGCGCGGGGGACGCGGCGCGGCGCAGGGCCACGGCCGCGGACACCGCGCCGACCACGACGACGGCCGCCCATGGCTGCCAGGCCGTCACCGAGGCAGCGAGCAGCACCGCCGCGCCCACCACCAGCGGAACCGTCGCGGTCAGGGCCGCGGCGCGCAGGGCGCGTGCCGACGCCATCACGGCGCCGGTCGCGCGTGGCGGGCGGCGGTCCGCAGCGGGCGTCCGCCGAGGTCGACCCGGAGGCTGCCGCCCCGGCCCGCGCAGGACCAGTCCAGCCACAGCACCCACCGCACGTCACCGGAGTCCGTGGTCACCTCCAGGTCCAGCACCTCCACCTCGTCGCGCGCCACCTGGTACGGGAAGTCGCTCGACCCGAGGGCCCGCACCCGGGGCGGGTCCGTGTCGAGCAGCACCTCGAAGCGCCGTACCGGAACCTCGGCCGCGTGCCGTGAGAGGTCCCCGGAGCGGTCCGCGCGGGAGATCACCTCGGCGCGCAGATCGGTGAGCACCACGGGCAGCTCTCCCGTCCCGGTGACGACCAGGCGGACGGTGTGCCCGCTGGCGGGGACCTCCACCACCCGGTCGCCGTCGGCGAGCACCACGTAGTCCTGGTTGCGGATCCGCAGCGAGACCAGGGGCGGGGTCACGGCGGCGGACGCGCCGCGGCGCCGCGCCAGCCGGTCGCTGACCCGGCGGGGGAGGTCCTGGCTCAGATAGGCGGCGGCAGCCGCGGCGGCCACCCCGCCGGACCAGGACAGCGCCCCGCCCGGCGCCCACACCAGGGCCGCGCCGGCCGCCGCCGCTGCCGCGCCGCCGATCAGCCAGGCCCGTGCGCCCACCCTTGAATCCGTCATCGCGCCCCGCCCCCCGTACGCCGTGCCGCCCCGTCGGCAACACCGTATCCGGGCGGCGGGAGCATGTCAGACGGTCAGTGATTCAACTCGGCTTTCACGTCCGCCACTTGGGGGCCGGTGTCCTTGGCCGGGAGCGACCAGCGGTCGGCGGAGTCAGTGCCGTCCGTGTAGCTGATCCTGCCGCCCGCCGCCTGTGCGGGCGTGAGGTCGAAGACCTTGGCGCGCACCTCGTGGGCGCCCGGCTGGATGGGGCCGTAGTGGCCGTACTTGCCGAGCGCGACCCGGGCGGCGTTGCCCGCGTCCGCGGCGACGAGCCGTCCGTCGGGGGCGATCCAGTGCCAGCCGCCGCCCTTGGCGAGGGTGGTCTCGGCGGCCGGGTTGGCGCTCAGGGACTTCTCGTCCATCGTCACCACGGCGAACGTGCCGTACTTCGACGTCCGGCCGCCGCCCTCCTTGACGTAGACGACGGTCATCGGGGTGATCTCCAGGATGCCCACGGTGTTGGCTCCCACCGTCCGCGACGGCTCGCCCAGGGCCTGGGCGACGGTGCCGGGCGAGGGGTCGGTGCCGGAGCCGCCGCCGGGGTCGGCCGCGGGCGGGGCGGTGGGCGACGGGGCGGTGGTCGTGGGCGTGGTGGCGGACGGCGACTTGGCGCCCGTGTCGTTCTGGCACGCGGCCAGGGCGAGGCAGGCGGTGGCGGTCAGGGCGGCGGCGAGCAGGCTCTTGCGCATGGTGTCCCCCCGGAGGTCTGGTACGCACGGTGACCGTACCGCCACACAGCGGGAGCGTGGGGCGCGGTCACCGAACCGGGACGAACAGCGGACCGGAGCGGTGAAATGCGCACCGGCCGACGGCAATCGACGTCGGCCGGTGGTGTCCGGGGGGCTGAGGGGGGGGATTGCGGCGGCGGTCGGCCGGCCCCGTGATCCGGCCGACCGCCGCCCGTCCGCTCAGCAGTGCGGCAGCCCCTGCGGCGGGTCGTGCGGGGTGTTGACGTTGCCGCCCCACACGTACACGTCGTCGAGGTAGCGGCTGCCGGTCCACACCGCCCCGCTGTACCAGACGTTGGTGTGGTGTCCGCCGGAGTTGACGTCGTCGCCGCGCGTCCAGCAGTCCACGTCCATCGGGCGGCTGCGCGTCGTGGTGTACACGACGGTGCCCTTGCGCACGTGCGGCGTGGTGCGCACATTGCTGTTGGCGTCGACGCCGTACGTGCCCCGCACCGCGGGCCGTTCGGCCGCGGTCGCCTGCACGACACCGGTTCCCGTCACCGCGCACACCGCCACCAGCAGGCCCGCGAGCGTGCCCCTGCGCAGGTCGAACATGTCGTTCCCCCTTCTTCGGCCGTGGCAGGTCGTCGCCACGCGCACCCATGGTGGGTCCGGCACCCCGCCCGGGGCGTCAAACCACCGTGGTGAAAGGGGGTAAACCTTTGCGGTATGCATATACCTCGGTCACCGGGAAGTGCCCTGATTCATGGGCGATATGACGGCACGGTAGATGTGACGGTTCGTCAGAACGCGGCGATCGTCCCGGGGGCGCGCTCCGCGCGGCTGAGCGCGCGCAGCACCGCCGTCGGACCGTGGCGGCGCGCCGCGAGCCGGGCGAGCAGATCGATCACGGTGTCCGTGGCGGACGGCGGCAGGACCGGGGCGGCGATGCCCGTGCTGACCGCCAGGTCGTCGCTGTGCACGGCGATCTCCATCATGCGGGTGGTGAGGAAGTCGTCGAGCCGCAGCGACCACGGGCCCCACAGCCCGATGCGCACCGGACGGTTCCCGGCCGCCGCCAGGGCGACCGCCGACTCGGCCACCGCCGAGTCGACCCGGTCCGCCAGGGCGTGCGGGCCGACGGCGGCGTCCTGCTCGCCACCGCTCCTGATCCGTACGCTGATCTCGTCGTCGAGCCCCGCCCCGATCCACTCCACCCGCTCGTAGTGCCCCAGCAGCGACACCACCGGCTCCTCGGGCACGGGCGCGGCCAGCGCCTCGGGGACGGACAGGATCTGGTACGCCAGATGGCCCGCCAGCGCGCCGACGCCGAACTCCGCCAGCGCGCTCGGCCCGGCCCAGGCCGCCTCGACCGCCGGGTCGCGCAGCAGCGCCGGGACCGAGCGGGCCAGGACCAGGAAGTCGTGCCGGACGGACGGGGACAGCGGAGGGCCGAACTCGGAAGAGGTCATCGGGCCACCCTCGCGCCCCCGCCCTCACCAGGCAAGGGGCAGCGTCTCCGGGCCCCGGTTGATCGAGCCGCGCCGCCAGCGCACCTCCTCCGGCGCCACCGCGAGACGCAGTCCGGGCGCCCGGCGCAGCAGCGTGGCGAGGATGACCTCGCACTGCATCCGGGTCAGCGACGCCCCCAGGCAGTAGTGGGCGCCGTGGCCGAAGGCGAGGTTGGGGGACTCGTCGCGGGCGAGGTCGAGCCGGTCCGGCGCGCTGTACACCTGCGGGTCGCGGTTGGCGGCCAGGTACGACACGTACACCGCGTCGCCCGCCCGGACCACGACGTCGCCCACCGGCACGTCCTCGGTGGCGATCCGGGGCAGTCCCACGCCGTTGCGCTGCGGGATGAACCGCAGCAACTCCTCGATGGCGGTGGGCAGCAGCTCCGGTTCCTCCCGCAGCCGGGCCAGCTGCTCGGGGTGGGTCAGCAGGGCGTACACCATGGTGGAGCACTGGTTGCGGACCTGGTCCAGGGCGTTGAGGACGATCATCACGGCGAGCGAGATCAGCTCGGGGCCGCTGAGGGCGCCCTCGGCGCGGGCCGCGACCAGCTCGCTGAACAGGTCGTCGCCCGGATGCTCCAGGCGGTGTCCGGCCAACTGCCGGAAGTACCCGGCGATCTCGCCCTTGACCGCGTTGCCCTCCTCCAGGGTGTGGTCGCTGGAGAGGATCACGGCCCGCCACTCCTGGAGCCGCCCGAGGTCGGCGGCGGGCACCCCGAGGAGCGCGCCGATCACCCGCTCCGGCATCGGGCCGGTCACCCGGCCCGCGAGATCGGCCGGCGGCCCCTGCGCCAGCATCCCGCCGACCAGCTCCTCGGCGATCGCCTCGGCCGCCACCCGCAGGGTCGCCACCCGCTTGCGGTTGAAGGTCCGGGCGAGCAGCCGCCGCAGCCGGGTGTGGTCGGGCGGATCGGTGCGGCCGATGCCGCCGGCCGGTGCCACCGTGTGCGGGGTCATGCCGGTCACCGGCCGGTCGACGGTCAGCGCCCGGCTGAACCGGGCGTCCGAGGTGACCTCCTTGACGTCCTGGTAGCGGGTCACCAGCCAGGCGGTCCCCTCGCCGAAGCGCATCCGCACCCGGGCCACCGGCTCCTCGCGCAGCAGCCGGTGCAGCAGCGGGTCGAACTCCAGCGCGTCCAGGTGCTCCACCGGCCAGAAGTGCGCCCCGGCCGCGTCGGCGCCCGGCGCGGGACCGGTGCGTACGTCCTCGCTCATGACGTCACCCGCGCCCCCGTCAGCGGCGCCTCGGCGGGCGGTGCGTGGCGCAGGGGGGTGAGCTGCTCGATGTCGTACCGGACGCGCAGCTCGGCGATGGCGGCCGGGTCGATCGCGCCGCCGCTGTTGAGGATGTCGAGGAGCTCCTCGAAGTAGCGCTCGTGGTCCGGGGGAGGGGCGGCCTGGAACAGCATGCGGGCGGGGCTGCCGGTCGGGTTGGCGAACGCGTGCGGGCAGCCGGGCGGGACCAGGATCATCGTCCCGGCCGTCGCCCGGATGTGGCGCTGCCCGGACGGCGACTCCCACTCCCGCCAGTCGTCGAGGGTGCGGACCTTCGGCTCGAAGGCCATCACGTCGAGTTCGCCCTCCAGGAGGTAGAAGAGCTCCTCGCTGCGGCTGTGGGCGTGGGCGCCCACGTCGAAGCCGGGCGGCACCACCACCTCGAAGGTGGAGGCCACGGTCGAGTGCGCGCCGGTGACCTTGAACGTCACCTGCTGGGCGGCGGTCCGGATGGTCCGCCCGCCGCCCGGCGGGATCACCAGACCGTCGGCCGGGCGGGGGCGGGGGTCGAGATCGTCCACGGCTGTCTCCTCTCGGTACGGGGGTGGGGGGTCGGTACGAGTGGCCAGGGACGGCCGGGGCGCCGTGCCGCCCGGCCGCCCGCCGCCCGTCACCAGGTGACCGGCAGTTCCTTGGGGCCGCGGATCAGCGCCCCGCGCTCCCACACCAGCTCCCGCTCGGGCACGGCGAGCCGCAGGTCCGGGAAGCGGTCCCACAGCGAGCGCAGCAGGATCTCCGACTCCATCCGGGCCAGGGTGGCGCCGGGGCAGTAGTGCGGTCCGTGGCCGAAGGCGACGTGCGGGTTGTGGCCGCGGTCGAAGTCGAGCTGCTCCGGGTCGGCGAAGACCCGCGGGTCGCGGTTGGCGGTCAGGTACGAGACGTACACCGGGTCGCCGCGCGGGATCAGCACCCCGCCCACCTCGACGTCCTCCAGGGCGATCCGTGACAGGCCCACCGCGTTGCGGTGCGGGATGTAGCGCAGCAGCTCCTCGACGGCCTGCGGCACCAGCCCCGGCTCGGCGCGCAGCCGGGCCAGGTGGCCGGGCTTGGTGAGCAGCGCGTACACCATGTTCGCGCTGTTGTTGCGGACCGCGTGCGCGCCGCCGATCTGGATCAGCACGGCGAGCCCGACGGCCTCGTCCAGCTCCAGGACGCCGCCGTCCACCGCCTCGGCCAGCACACCCGCGAGGTCCTCGCGCGGCTCGGTGCGCCGCAGGTCGAGCAGCTCGTGGAAGTACGCGGCCATCTCGGCCTTGGCCCGCTCGCTCGCCTCCCGGCCGCGCGCGGCCGAGATGATGGTGTCCGACCAGTGCGCCATCCGGGACTGGTCCTCGTCGGGCACCCCCATCAGCGCGCACACCATGGCCAGCGGGAACGGCCGGTTGAGGTGGGCCATCAGGTCGAGCGGACCGCCTTGGCGCTCCATGCGGTCCAGCAGGTCGTCCATCACGTGCTGGGCGCGCTCGCGCAGCCGGCGCATCGAGCGGGCGGTGAAGGCGCTGGCGACCACCCGGCGCATCCGGGTGTGGTCCGGCGGGTCGGCGAAGCCGACGGCCCCGTCCATCGGGATGAAGTGCGGGGCGAGCCTGGTGACCTGGCGTCCGACCACGGCCTGGCGGCTGAAGCGCGGGTCGACGGAGACGAACCGCACGTCGTCGTAGCGGGTGGCGAGCCAGGCGTGGCCCTCCCCGTTGGGGAGTCTGACCTTGGCGACCGGCTCCTCGTGCAGCAGCTTGGCGAGCATCGGGTCGAATTCCAGGCCGGGCAGGTCCGGCGGGGACCAGAAGTGGGTCTTCGGCTCTGCCATGTCGATCCTTTCGCTTCCGGTCCCGCCGGCGGGGGGACGGTTCTCGGTCGTACGCGGACGGGCCCCGGCCGCGTCGGCGAGGACCGCCGTCCGCGGTGCCGGGGCCGGGGCGGCGGTCCAGTGTCCGAGCGCCACTTCGGCGGTGATGCCCGGGCCGAACCCGGCGATGAGGCCCTTGGCCCGGTGCTCGGCGCCGCCCTCGTCGAAGAGCCGCCCGAGCGCGTCGAGGACGACGGCGCTGGCGATGTTCCCGTACTCGGTGAGGGTGGCCCGGCTGAAGCGGAACGCCTCCTGGGGGACCTTCAGATAGCGGCACAGGTCGTCGAGGATGCGGGGGCCGCCGGCGTGCACGATGTAGAAGTCCAGGTCCGAGGCGTTCCAGCCGTGCTGGTCGGCGAGCCGTCCGAGCACCGGCGCCAGCGCCTCCATGGTGCCGGGCACCCGCTTGTCCAGCAGGAAGTGGAAACCCGTCTCCCGTACCGCGTAGGCGATCCAGTCCTCGGTGTCGGGGACCAGATAGGAGCCGTTGCGCTCCAGCCGGATGCCGTGGCCGCCCGAGCCGCGCACCACGGCGGCGGCCACCGCGTCGCCGAAGAGCCCGTTGGAGAGCAGGGTGCCGACGCCCAGGTCGGCGGGCTGGTAGCTGAGCGAGCAGAACTCGCAGGCCACGATGAGGACATGGGAGCCGGGGTAGGCGGTGCAGAAGTCATGGGCGCGGTTGATCGCGCTGCCGCCCGCGGCGCAGCCGAGCTGGGCGATCGGGACCTGGCGCGTCTCTGGCCGGAAACCCATGGTGTTGATCAGCCAGGCCGTCAGGGAGGGCATCATGAACCCCGTGCACGACACATAGACGATCAGATCGATGTCCCGCGCCGTCAGTTCCGCGCTCTCCAGCGCCTGCCGCACCACCTGGGGCACGCGGGCCTTGGCCTCCGCCTCGTACACCTTGTTGCGCGCCTCGAAGCCGGGGTGCTTGAGGGTGTCCTCCAGGGGCTGTACGAGGTGGCGCTTGGCCACTCCGGTGTTCTCGATCAGGCGTAGTGCCAGGGCGAGCTGGGGATGGTCGGCGTGGACGGTGCGGACCAGGTCCAGCGTCTGCTCGGAGGTGATCACATGCTCGGGCACGGCGACGGCGGGTCGGCACAAGACGGCCATGGGCGGAACATCCCGGTGAGGTAGACGGAGCCCGGCCGGCCGGGTGGGAGGGGACGGGCGGACTGTCGGACAGGCCGGAGGAGATCATTCCAGCTCTATAACGAAATACCGCCCAGATATATCCGAAAGTACACAAAAGTGTCATCCGGCTGGCGCAGCTGACGCCGCCGGGCAGGCGGGGACGGCCGGGTGGTGCCCGGAGCGGGAGCGCGACCGCCGTGCGGACGAAGAGGAGATGGGGATGTCGTCGTCATTACTGGCGGGCCGGGTCGCTCTGGTGACCGGCGCGAGCCGCGGCATAGGCGCCGCCGTCGCCCGCGCGCTGGGCGCGCACGGCGCCTCGGTCGCGGTGAACTACCTCCGCAGCGCCGGGGCGGCGGCGGAGGTGGTCGCCCGCATCGACAAGAGCGGCGGCCGTGCGGTGGCGGTCCAGGCCGACGTGAGCGACCCGGCGCAGGTCCTGGCCATGGTGGAGCGCACCACGGCCGAACTCGGCGCGCCCGACGTGCTGGTCTGCAACGTCATGATCGGCAGCGAACGCGTCGGCGCGCGGGCGGGCGCCGACACGTCCGGCTCGTTCGTCGACACGCTGGAGCGGGTCGCCTCGGTGCGGGACGCGGTCGCCGCCCAGCTGGACGCCACCCTCCTGTGCTGCCACGCCGTCGTCCCCGGGATGCGGCGCGGCGCGGGCGGCTCGATCGTCCTCATCGGCGCCTCGACCACCCACAACCCCTATCCGGTGCCGGTCGAGATCTCGGTGGCGAAGGCCGCCCAGGACGCCGTGGGCCGGGCGCTGGCACGGGAGTTGGCCCCGGACAACATCCGGGTGAACACCGTCGCGCCGGGCTTCGTCCCCACCGACGCCAACGCGGGCCCGCACCAGGCGGCCCTGATCCAGCACGTCGCCGCGGGCACTCCGCTGCCGGTGCCGATCCTGGCCGAGGACGTGGCCGACGCCGTCGTGGTGCTGGTCAGCGACCTCTCGCGCAAGGTCACGGGGACGTTTCTGCCCCTGGACGGCGGCCGGACACCGATCTGAGCCCGCGCACCTCGTCGAGGTAGCGGGCCACCGCGTCCCGGTTGCGGGCCAGGCAGTCGATGCGGGCCGTCATCCGGTCGCGCTGGAGCTCCAGC
The DNA here is from genome assembly GCF_041080675.1 of Streptomyces sp. cg36. NCBI lineage: Bacteria > Bacillati > Actinomycetota > Actinomycetes > Kitasatosporales > Streptomycetaceae > Streptomyces > Streptomyces cyclosori. Next base: position 7,283,008 of record NZ_CP163520.1, read on the forward strand.
GCGGCGATCATCTCCGGGGTGGCGTCCTGGACGTGGATCGCCCGGGGGCCGTCCAGACACGGCAGGATCTGCTGGATGATCCGGGTGGGCAGCCCCGCGTCCAGCAGCCCCCGGATCTGGGTCACCCGGTCCACATAGGACTCGTCGTAGTCGCGGTAGCCGTTCGGCGTGCGGGCCGCTGAGATCAGGCCCTGCTCCTCGTAGTAGCGCAGCAGCCGACGGGGGATGCCGGTGCGCTCTGACAGCTCTCCGATGCGCAAGGCGCTCACCCCCCATCCGCCGTCCGACCTTCACACGCATGGCACGGTTCCAGTCTAGTCACCGCCCTGACCAGGCAAAAGAACCCTCGGGCGCCGACGTTCGGCGGACGTGTGCCGCTGCCTACGCGCGCGTGTCGATGGTGAAGATGGCGCCGTCGGGGTCGCGGATGGTGGCCCAGGGGCCGCCCTCGGCGGCGCCCTGGGCGACGACCAGGCCGCCGTGGGCGCGGGCGGTCGCGGTCTTGGCGGGGACGTCCGTGGTGCGGAAGTGGACCTCCCAGTGCGGGCGCAGGGTCGGGTCCGGGGCGGCCTCCAGGGCGCCCGAGCTGAGCCGGGCCACGATGTGGCCGCCGTGCCGCAGGACGACCTCCTCGGCCTCGTACCGGACGTCGCAGCAGCCCTCGCGCTCGTTGGCCCAGTCCAGGACCTCGCCGTAGAAGATCGCCGACTCGAAGGCGCTGCGCGTGCGCAGGCGCAGCCAGGCCGGTTCGCGGTCGCGCCAGGACTCCCAGTCCTCGACGAGCTCGCCCTGCCAGACGCCGAAGACGGCGCCGTCGCGGTCGGCGGCCAGCGCGCCGCGCCCGGTCTGGAACGCGACGGGCCCCACCGCCACGGTGGCGCTGCGCTCGCGTATCCGCGCGGCGGTCACGTCGGCGTCCTCGACCGCGAAGTACGGCGTCCAGGCCACCGCCACCTGGAGCTCCGGCGCGAGGGCCCCGATCCCGGCCACCGGCTCGCCGTGGTCGAGGGCGGCCCGGAACTGCTCGCCGAGCCGTCCGTGCCGGAAGGTCCAGCCGAAGACCGCGCCGTAGAAGTCGAGCGCGGGTGCCAGGTCCCGGGCCATCAGGCTCACCCAGCACGGTGCCCCGAACACCGAGGCACTGGAGGAGGCCCTGGAGGCCGGGACCGTGGTTGTCCTGTCCATCGCTGATGCCGATCACTAGCGCTTGGCGGCTGCCTGCATCACCATTTTCCCGGAATGCCGGGTACCCCGCATCCATCCCGGCAAGCGCGGCATGGCTGTGCGTGCCCTCGTGGCTACACTGAGTATATCGGCTCGCCGGGTCGGGCGCCGTGGCGATCACTTCCCGCCGAGCGCCCGCTGGAGCCCGGCCTTGTCGAGGTGGCGGGAGCGGCCCCGGGGCATGCGTGCCCGGCGCCCGCTCGCTCCTCCACCCTCCGCCCGCGCACCGGTGGTCGCAACTGGCGCCGCGAACGCGCCGGTCGGCGCACCGGCGCCAGACCCGGGGTGGACGCGCGCACCACCCTGGGGTGGACGCGGCGGCCGGCGAATGACGACCGGCGGCGGACGCGCCGACCGGCGTGCCCGCTCTACAGTCACCTCATGATCACCGTCACCAGGGCGGCCACGGCCGTCACGCTCTCGCTCGCCCTCGCGCTGCCGCTCGCAGCCGCGAGCGGCGCGTCGGCGGCGCCGGGCGCGACCGCCTCGTCCGGACAGCCGGCCGCGCCCGCGCCGTCACCCGCCCCCGTCGCCGCACCGATGACCCTGCCGCGCCCCACCGGGGAGTACGGGGTGGGCAGTTCCGTCTTCCACCTCGTCGACCACTCCCGCAAGGACCCCTGGAACCCGGCGGCGAAGTCCCGCGAGCTGATGCTCACCCTGCACTACCCGGCGGCCCGCTCCGGCGGCCCCGGCCCCGTCGCGCCGTACGCCACCACCGCCGAGACCGCGCTCCTGGTCAAGGGGATGGGCATGGAGAAGGCCGTCCCGGCGGAGGTGTTGAGCGCCACCCGCACCAACAGCCGCCCCGACGCCCGCCCGGCGGGCGGCAGCCATCCGCTGATCGTGCTCTCGCCCGGCTTCGGCGGATCCCGCTACACGATGACCGCCCTCGCCGAGGACCTCGCCTCCCGGGGCTATGTGGTCGCCTCCGTGGACCACGCGTACGAGTCGTACGGGATCTCCGTCCCCGGCGGCCGGACGCTGACCTGTCTGGCCTGCACGGCGGTCGGTGAAGGAGGGGTGTCGGGCAGCGTCGTGACGGCGACCCGCGCCGGGGACGTCTCCTTCGTCCTGGACCGGCTCACCGGCCGCCACTCGTTCTGGCGGTACGCGAGCATGATCGACCAGCGCCGCATCGGCATGGCCGGCCACTCCATAGGCGGCGCCAGTGCGGCGTCGACGATGGCGGGCGACTCCCGTGTGCGGGCGGGCGTCAACATGGACGGCGCGTTCTGGGACGAGCTGCCCCGCGGGCTCGGCGGGCGCCCCTTCATGATGCTCGGCACCGGGGACCACCGCCCCGGCGGCCCGGACGGCACCTGGGACCGGACCTGGCCGCGGCTCGACGGCTGGAAGCGCTGGATCACCGTGGCGGGCTCGGAGCACTACACCTTCACCGACGCCCCGCTGACGCAGGCGCACTTCGGCCTGCCGCAGCCGCCGCTGCCCGAGGCACGGGCCCTCGACATCACCCGCACCTATGTCGCCGCGTTCTTCGACCAGCACCTGCGGGGGATCGCGCGGCCCGTGCTGGACGGCCCGACCGCCGGGAACCCGGAGGTGACCTTCGAGGACCCGAAGGCGTGACGCCCCGCCGTCCGGCGCCCTCCACGGGCGCCGGACGGCCGGTCAGGCGGCCCGCCGGTAGCTGCCTCCGTCCCGGGTCCGGGTCAGCAGACCCGCCGTGACGAGATAGCGGCGCAGCGCCGGGTAGTCGTCGTGGACGGTGCGGAGCGCCTCGTTCACCTCGGGCTCGCTGTAGGACCGGCCGGGCTCGAACAGGGTGTCCTTGAGGTGGACTAGCAGTTGCTCGCGGCGGGCCGCCTTGCGCGGGATGGCCGTGAGACGGCCGTGGGAGAAGAGGGCGGACACACCGGAGGCGCTGCTGCTGGTCTCGGACATGGACCGAAGCCTCGTGGACGACCGGGGGCCGGAGCAACGCATTTTGGCTGGGGCGGCAGGGGGCCGTGGGGGAAAAGTTGGGTGGAAAACAGCCGTTGATGGCTGATCACCCGCTCGACGCCGGGCGAACGCCTGTGCCAGGCTCGCGCCGCGTCGGACGTCTGGCACAGCGGGGGTGTGAGATGGGTCTGAGGAGCGAGTTCAGCACCACGGTCGTTCCGGCGGGGGAGCGCTTCGCGCTGTGGACGGAACTGGCCGGGCAGTCCCATGTGCGCAACTGGCTGCGCACCGAGTGCCCGGACGACTTCCGCGCCCGGCTCAGGGTCCTGGACCTCGGAGAGGTGCGGGTGTCCACGCTCACCTATCCGCATGTGGAGATAGCCCGCACCCCCAAGCTGATTCGGCAGGACGACCCCGAGGTCTACCAGGTCAACGTGCTGCTGCGAGGAGCCGCCCAGGTCGCGCACGGCGGCCGGGAGCGGTCCGTGCGGCCGGGGGAGCTGGTCCTGGTGGACAGCAGCCGGCCGTTCACGGGCCGGTTCTCCGGCGAGCTGTCGTCGATGACCGTGGTCCAACTGCCCCGGACCCGGCTGCCGTTGCCCTCCGACGCGGTCCAGCGCGTCGCGGCCGTGCCGATCGCCGCCGACCGGGGCCTCGGCGGGGTCTTCGGGCGCTGGCTCGCCGACCTCGACGTCCGCGCCGAGGAGTGCACCCGCGAGGACGTCCCGGCGCTGGCGGCGGTCACCGTCGACCTGCTCGCCGCCGTGCTCGGACGGCGCCTGGCCGGACAGGACCGGATGACTCCGGAGTCGCGCAGACAGGCGCTCCGGGTGGAGGTCTGCGACTACATCAACCGGCATCTGGCCGACCCCTCCCTGTCCCCGGCGACCGTGGCCGCCGCGCACCGGATCTCGGTGCGCCACCTCCACCAGATCTTCGACTCGCGCGGCACCACGGTCGCCGCCTGGATCCGGGCCCGGCGCCTGGAGCGCTGCCGCCGGGACCTGGCCGACCCGGGGCTGCGCCGCCGCCCGGTCCACGCGACAGGCGCCCGCTGGGGATTCGTCGAACCGTCCCACTTCAGCCGGGCCTTCCGGGCGGCGTACGGGATCAGCCCGCGTGACTATCGCGAGGCAGCCCTGGACCGCTGAGCGGGGCGGCGGTGCGGGAGTGGTGGTAGAGATACCCCTCCTCGTCGGCCCAGCAGGCGTCCCCGGTGAACGTCCAGCCGCTGCGCACCGCGTCGCGCTGGCGCTCGTCGTCGAGATAGCGGCAGCCCGTGGGGCCCTTCACGGCGAGCGCGCCGACCTCGCCGTGCGGCAGGGGGCGCCCGGACCCGTCGATGACGGCGACGAGATAGCCGGGCACGGGCCGCCCGATCGCCCCGGGGCGGCGCCAGGCTTCCTCGCCGCGCATGGAGACGAAGACGTGGAGCAGTTCGGTGGAGCTCAGCCCGTCGATCAGGCTGTTGCCGGTGCGCTGCTTCCATCTGCGCCGCGTCTCGTGCTCCAGCGGCTCGCCGGACGAGACGCACTCGCGCAGCGTGGACAGGTCGTACGGGGTGGTGTCGGCGCAGATCGCCTGGTAGCGGGCGGGCCCGCTGAAGCACACGGTGGCGCCGAACTCGCCGATGGACCGCGCGAGTTGGCGTGGCGAGGAGGTGTCGAGCAGGACCGTCGAGGCGCCGAGGTGCAGCGGGAAGAGCAGCAGGCCGCCCAGGCCGTAGGTGTCGGCCAGCGACGGGGAGCCGATGAAGCGGTCGTCGGCGGTGGCCTTGAGGACGTGCTCGGGGAAGGAGCGGCAGGCGGCCATCACATCGCGGTGCGAGTGCACCGTGGCCTTCGGCGTGTCCATCGTGCCCGCGGTGAAGGCGATCAGACAGGGGTCGGTGGCGGCGGTGTCGACCGGCAGGGACCAGTCGGGCTTGCCCAGCATCGCCCGTTCCAGACTGGCGTCCGCGTGCGGATCGCCGTAGCTCAGTGTCCGCGGGGTGCGCCCGCTCGACTCCAGCTCCGGGCGCAGCCCCCACTCGCACAGGGCGTGCGTGACCCGCGCCTTGTCGATCACCTCGCCGAGCCGGTCGGCCCGCACGGTGGGCGCCGCCGCCACCACGACCCCGCCCGCCCGGACCACCGCGAGCCAGATCGCCGCCAGCATCGGGGTGTTGGCGCCGTGCAGCAGCACCCGGTTTCCCGGCACCAGGCCCATGTCCTCGGTCAGGACGTGGAAGATCCGGGCGACCTTCACGGTCAGCTCGCGATAGGTCCAGCGCACTCCGTGCGGTGAGAGCAGCGCCGTACGGGGTGAACGGTCCAACGTGCCGGATCCCTCAAGGAGTTCCCAGGCGCAGTTCAGCCGGGCGGGGAAGCGCAGGGAGGGCATGCCGAGGAGCAGGTCGGGCTGGAGTGGCGCGGCTGGAAGATGGTCCCGTACGAAGGTGTCGGCATGGGCCGATCGGTGGTCCGCTCGCGCTGGCGTGTTCAACTGCCTGCCCCCTCCTGGTCGACTTGTGCCTCATTCAACGAGGCGCGACTAGAGATGTCCTTGACGATGCGTGCGCGGGCCTTGCCGGATTGTGCACAGCGGCACGGAAGGGGCTGGTGGGGGCGGTGTTGCGAACCGTACCGGGCGCCCGGACACCGGGCGGCCCACGGCTGCCCGCCGGACGCGGGCGGGCGCCGGTGACGAACGGCGCAGGTGGCCGGGGGGCGGCGGCGGGGCCCGCACGGCCGGGAAGGGCAAGCCCTTACCAAGGCGGCTGATCGTCCGTTTCGGCGGGGCCGGGGCGCGCAACACTGTTCATGACAGGCCAACCCCGCCTCGACCTCACCGGCTGGTCGACGGGAGTGACGGAAGACCTCGGACGGGGCGCGTCCGCGGGGGCCTTCGGCTTCGCCGTCCCCAGCCGGCTCCCCCCACCGATCCCTCACGGGTCCCGTCGCACCGGGGCCCGCCCTGGAGGTACCGCCGATGCCCGATCTCTGGCTGCCCGGAGCCGAACGAATCGACGTGGGCGACCACGCTCCCACCGACGCCGCCTACCCCGCCAAGGCGATCGCCCACATCACCTGGGACAAGAACGCCACCGCCGCCCACCCCCAGGACCAGGTGCCCTACGGCAACCTCCAGGACTGGTTCGGCCGCAACCCCGACGGCAAGGGGTCCGCCCCGCACGTGCTGTGGTCGCCGTTCACCGGCGCGTTCACCCAGTTCTTCCCGGCGGACTCGCGCTCGAAGTCCCTGGTCGACTTAGCCGGGGGCACCCGCACCAACAGAGCGGGCAAGGTGGTCATCCAGATCGAGTCGCACTTCTTCCCGTACTGCCGGGTCGGCGGCGAGGTCTACGCCCGGCTGGTGGACACCCCCTGCGCCGGCTGGGCGGCGCTCAACGCCTGGGTGCGGTCCTGGGGCGTGCCCGACACCTGGCCCATGGGACGGCCCGTGGACTTCACCTCGCACCGCGACGAGCGGGTGTGGGAGACGCACGGCGGCTGGTACGGACACCAGCAGGTGCCCGAGAACACCCATCAGGACCCCGGCTCCTGGCCCGGCTTCGCCGGTGCGCCCCCGGCGCCGAAGGTCTCCCTCGCCCATGTCGTCGCCGCCGCGCAGCGCGACCCGGGCCTTCCGCAGGGCGGCACCACCTACCGCGCCGAGGTGCTGGTGGTGGAGCGCGCCCTCCAGGCCGAGGGGCTGCTGGCGGGGACCTGGGTGGACGGCTCGTTCGGCACCAAGACCAAGACGGCGTACTCCGCCTGGCAGGTGCGCTGCGGCTACTCGGGCCCGGACGCCGACGGCATCCCCGGCCGTGACTCCCTCACCAGGCTCGGCGCCCGCCACGGCTTCACGGTGACCTGAACCGCACCCCCGTACGCGATTGCGGGCCCCCGGGCGGACGTCTGCGGCTAGCTTCGAGTGCGGTGCCGTCCCGTCCAGAGGAGGTGAACCAGCATGAGCTATCCGCCCCCGACCGTGAGCAGCGACGACTGACCGAGCCACCGACCGACTGGGCCGGTGGCCGCTCCCGCACGGGAGCGGCCACCGCGCCCCTCGGCCGTCCGGGTCACCACGTGGCGGCGGCCGGTGGCCGCACCGGGCGCTCCCCGGCCGACCGGGGGGCGTTTTCGGGCACACGCCGGATGTGCCGGTGCCATCCCGTGCCACCGGCGGGCGCAGCGCCTAGGCTCGGGGTGTGCTGCGCATCGTGGATCATCTGACCGGCCGGGGACCCCTGCGGATCTGCGCCCAGGTGCCGGAGGCCGACGGTCCGGGCGATCTGACCGGTCTGCGGGTGCTGCTGGCGGCCGATGTCCTCGCCCGGGTGGTGGAGCTGCGCGGCCGGGCCGTGCTGACGGGCCGGACCGGGCCGGACGTCCCGGGCGCGGGCGCCGCGGGCATCCGGCCCGCCGACGCCGCGGGCACCGCGCGGGAGATCTCCGACGCCCTCGGCGGCCCGCCGGTCCTGACTCTGGGCAGCGGCCCCTACGGCGGCGGGGGCGCCGCCTTCGCAGCGGTCGCCCCGGCGCGCCTGACCGGGGCCGGGGCCGGTGACAGCGACGACGAGGACGCGCTCGCGCTGCGCCTGCTGCTCCTCGACCGGCCCCACCACGAGCCGGCCGAGCTCACCCGGCAGGCGCTCGACGGCGCTCGGACGGCGCTGGCGCGGTGGCGGGCCGCCGTCGCGGCCTGGGCCGAGGAGCCCTCCAAACCGCTCCGCGCGGACCTGGTGAACACCGCCCGCGCCGCCCTGGAGGACGGCCTCGACACCCGTACGGCGCTGCGCCTCCTGGAGGAGCTGGAGGCCGACGGCGACGTACCGGCGGGCGCCAGGTTCGAGACGTTCGCCCGGCTCGACCGGGTCCTCGCCCTGGAGCTGACCCGCGAGATCGGCCGCTCGCCCGCCACCCGGACCCGGCCGTGAGCCCGCTGCGGCGGCTGGTCGTCCTGCGGCACGCCAAGTCGGCCTGGCCCGACGGCGTGTCCGACCACGCCCGGCCGCTGGGGCCGCGCGGGCTGCGCGACGCCCCGGCCGCAGGGCGCTGGCTCAGCGCCGCCGACTGCCTGCCCGACCTCGTCCTGTGCTCCACCGCCCGCCGCGCCCGCGAGACCTGGGAGCTGGCCGCGGCCGAGCTGGGCAGCCCGCCGCCGGTGCGCCACGAGGCCCGGCTGTACGGGGCGGGCGGACCCGAACTGCTCGACGCCGTACGGGAAGTGCCCGCCGACATCGGCACCCTGCTCCTGGTCGGGCACAACCCCGGCGTCCAGGACCTGACCCTGCTGCTCACCGGCGAGGCGCTCGGCGACACCCTGGAGCGGGCCGGGACCAAGTTCCCCACGTCGGCGATCGCCGTGCTCACCCGGCGCGGCTCCTGGTCCGACGTCGCCCCCGGCACCGCCCTGCTCACCGACTTCGCGGTACCGCGCGGGCGCCGCGACTGAGCCCGTCCGGCGGTGGCCGGGGGTTCGCCGGGCTCTCAGCGCAGCGCCCGGCAGAGCAGCGCGTCGGGACGGCCCAGGTGGCCGACCCGGGTGGTGAAGGCGAGGCCCGCCGCGTACTCGCCGTCCGCGCACTGGCCCTTGTACTGCCCGTAGGCGAAGTCGCCGCCGGGGCCACCGGGCGGGCGGTTGTCGCCGCGGTCGAACCACAGCGTGCGGGCGGCGGTGCCCAGCGGCTCCCGGGCGGGTACGCAGAGCGCCGCCGACACGGTCTCGCCGCGCCGACTGTATCCGATCATGAACTGGCCCGCCGGGCACTGGAGTTTGGTGTACCCGGAGGCCCAGTCGCCGCCGGGCGGTACGTCAGGCTCGTCCCGCACGACCGTCTGGACGCCGCCGGGTGCGCGCAGATCGCCGCCGGTGGACGTGTCCGTGCACAGCCCCCGGCCCTGTCCGTGGCCGACGCCGACGAGCCGTTCCCCGTCCGGGCAGACCGCCTTGCGCGCCCCGGAGTCCCAGTCGCCCGAGGCCAGCGTCCGCAGCGAGCGGACCGCGTCCTGGTGGTCGGGGGCGAGCATGTGCCAGGCGGGCGTCGACGGCACCGGGCCGGTCCGCTGCGGGGCGGCCAGCAGGGCGCGCCAGGCCGGTGCCCGCCAGTCGGCGCCGTCCAGGAGGCCGGTGCGGTGCCCGGCGGCGTCGTAGCGGAGCAGCGCCCAGCTGTCGCCGCCGGGCGCGCCGTGGGCGTCGGTGCTCCAGCCGACCAGCGGCCAGTACGCGAAGTCCGTGTCGGTGGCCGCGAGCCGGCCGGTGAAGTCCGTGAACCAGGTGCGGGCGGCCGGGGCGGTCTCGTCGGCGCCGGTGCCGAACTCGCTGACCCACAGCGGCGCGGTGAAGTGCCGGCCGCTCTCGGCGGAGACGAAGAACGCCTCGTCGTCGAGGGCCGCGTACAGCTGGTCGCGGGTCAGGTCCTGGTAGCGCGGGTCATGGGTCTCGCCGATGCCGGTGGCGCCGCTGTGGTGGGGGCCGGTGTAGCCGTAGAAGTGGGCCGAGTAGACGAGCTTCCCGGAGACGAGCAGGGTGTGCGAGAGCGTACGGGCGGGGGTGAGCACCGGGCGGCCGTGGGGGAGTCCGTCGGCCGGGATGCCGGTCCAGTTGATGCCCTCGACGACGATCAGGAGGTTCGGGTTGGCCTCGGTGAGGATGCGGTCGCCCGCCTCCTGGGCGGCGGCGTACCAGTCGTGGGCGTCGCCCAGGCCCCAGTTGGGGTCGTCCAGGATGTCGCGGCGCACCTCGTTGTAGAGGTCCGCGCCGACGACCCGGGCGTCGTCCCGGTAGCGGCGGGCCATGAAGACCCAGTCGTCGGCCCACTGGCGGGTGCTCTGGCGGCTGTTCCACCGCTCGTTGCCGTCCACGCCGCAGCACCAACGAGTGGTGTTGGTGTGGTTGTTGAGGATTACGGCGAGGCCCTCGCCGGTCAGCGCCGCCACCACCGCGTCGTACACCTGGAGCGGGGTGCGGCCCCGCAGCGAGGGGTTGGCGGCGAGGGCCGCGTCCGGCACCGGGGCGGTGGTGTGGATCATCTCGTTGGAGAACGGCAGCCGGACGCTGTTGAGGCCGAGCGCGCGGAAGTCCGAGACGAGCGCGGCGAGCGGGACCCGGTCGAGGCCCAGCGGGATGCCGTACGAGTCCTGGCCGCCGTGGTGGGTCGCCGGGTCGCCGATGTCGCCCGAGCCGCTCCAGGAGCCCTGCGCCCCGTCCCAGTTGGCGGCCTTGAGGCGGAAGCGGTCGCCGTCGGCGTCGACGATGTAGCGGCCCCGGGTCGAGAGCGGGGCGGTCCACGGCTCGGCGGCGGGGGCCGGTCGCGGCTCCCGTACGGATCCGGGCGCGGCCGGTGCGGGCGCGGGCGCCGCGTTCGCCGGGACGGCCAGGGCCGTCAGGGCGAGGCCCGCCGTGAGCGCGCGGCACACCGCGCGGAGGTACCTCTTCACGTCACCCTGCCTGGTCGTGGGCGGCGCACGCCGGGCAGTGACCCGGCGCGCGGCCCCGCGGCGGGTTCACCGCCCGCGGAGGCAGGGACAAGTTACCGACGGGTCGGTGAACCGGCCAGACCCGTGCCGAGGGCATGCGCCGGACCGGGCGGGCGGCGGGGCCGGGCCATCGGAGTGACGGTCCGTTGCGGTGCGCACGCACGACGGGGCGGCGTGATGGAGTTGCCGGGTCCGGCGCGGGGCCGGGACGTGAGGGGAGTGCGATGCAGGACGGCTGTCCAGGCTGCGACGACCTGCGCGCGGAGGCGCGCCGCCCGGGTGCGGACCTCGCCGATCTGCTGCTCCGCGCCCAACTGCACGAACTGGAACCGCACCCGGCCCCGCCCGCCGGGCCGCAGCGGCCCGAGTGGGACGGGCCGCGCCGCCCCTGACCCGTACCGCGCGGGCGTTCCGGAGGGCGTCGGCGCCCGGCGCCCGTGTCCGGGGGAACTCCCCGTCGTGGCCGTCCCGGTGGCCGCCGTCCGGGGTGGCGTCGGTTCTCGGCCACCCCGGGGCAATGGTGTGGCCACCTGACCTCTACTGGTTGGTAACCTCACGGGGTTGATCTTGGGCGGTTCGACCCGCCCCGACCAGAATGCGAAAAGAATTGGCACACCGTCAGCTTCGCCGCCGCACCCGTCTCGCAGGCCACCTGGTGGCCGGCTCCGTCGTCCTCGCGGTCCTGCCCGCCGCCCCGGCGCTCGCCGCCACCGGCTCCGCGCCCGCCACCGACCACCTCGACGCGGTCGAGCAGGCCCTGCGCCAGGTCTCGCCCGGTCTGGAGGGAAGCGTCTGGGAGCGCACCGCGGGCAACCGGCTCGACGCCTCCGGCGCGGACCCCTCGGACTGGCTGCTCCAGACCCCCGGCTGCTGGGGCGACGACAAGTGCGCCGAGCGGCCCGGCACCAAGCGGCTGCTGGCCAAGATGACCGAGAACATCTCCAAGGCCGAGCACACCGTCGACATATCGACCCTGGCGCCGTTCCCCAACGGCGCGTTCGAGGACGCCGTCGTCGACGGCCTGAAGGCGTCGGCCGCCGCGGGTCACCAGCTCAAGGTGCGCGTCCTCGTCGGCGCCGCGCCGATCTACCACCTGAACGTGGTGCCCTCGAAGTACCGCGACGAGCTGGTCGGCCGGCTCGGCGCGGCGGCCCGGAACGTCACGCTCAACGTGGCGTCGATGACCACCTCCAAGACCGCGTTCTCCTGGAACCACTCCAAGTTGCTGGTCGTCGACAACAAGACGGTGGTCACCGGTGGCATCAACGGCTGGAAGGACGACTACCTGGACACCGCCCACCCGGTGTCCGACGTCGACCTGGCGCTGAGCGGCCCCGCCGCCTCCTCCGCGGGCAAGTACCTGGACACGCTGTGGTCCTGGACCTGCCAGAACAAGTCGAACATCGCCAGCGTCTGGTTCGCCTCCTCCAACGGCGCCGGCTGTCTGCCGTCGCTGGCCCAGGACGCGCCCGCCACGGCCGCCGCCACCGGCGACGTGCCCGTGATCGCCGTCGGCGGCCTCGGCGTCGGCATCAGGAGCAGCGACCCGGCCTCGGCCTTCCGCCCCACGCTGCCCACCGCCGCCGACACCAAGTGCGTCGTCGGGCTGCACGACAACACCAACGCCGACCGCGACTACGACACGGTCAACCCGGAGGAGAGCGCCCTGCGCGCGCTCGTCGGCAGCGCCAAGAGCCACGTCGAGATCTCCCAGCAGGACCTCAACGCGACCTGCCCGCCGCTGCCGCGCTACGACATCCGGCTGTACGACACGCTGGCCGCGAAGCTCAACGCCGGGGTGAAGGTGCGCATCGTCGTCAGCGACCCGGCCAACCGCGGCGCGGTCGGCAGCGGCGGCTACTCGCAGATCAAGTCGCTCTCCGAGATCAGCGACACCCTGCGCGACCGCTTGGCCCTGCTCACCGGCGACAAGGGCGCCGCCCGCGCCAAGATGTGCTCGGGCCTCCAGCTGGCCACCTTCCGCAGCTCGGCCGGCCGGACCTGGGCCGACGGCCACCCCTACGCCCAGCACCACAAGCTGGTCTCGGTCGACGACTCGGCCTTCTACATCGGCTCGAAGAACCTGTACCCGTCGTGGCTGCAGGACTTCGGCTATGTGGTGGAGAGCCCGGAGGCCGCCGCCCAGCTGAAGGCGAAGCTCCTCGCCCCGCAGTGGCAGTACTCGCAGGCGACCGCCACGTTCGACTACGAGCGCGGGGTCTGCCAGGGCTGATCCCGGCCCGCCCCACCGGCCCGCCCCCTACCCCCGGCGCCGGCCCGTCTCCTCCAGACGGGTCGGCGGCAGGAAGTCGCGCACGTAGGTGCGCTTCCAGCACGCCCCGGTCTCCCGCAGCTCGCGCCATGTCGTGTAGCGGTAGCGGAAGAGGCGGGCCCGGACGTAGCGGGGCGGGCAGTCCGGCGGGAACGGCGAGCGCCGCAGCAGCCGCAGGGTGTCGCGGTCGTTGTCGAGCAGCCGTTCCACCAGCGGCCCGAACCAGGGCCGCGCATGGCCCGGGGAGAGCCCGGCGAACCACATCAGCCAGTCGAGCCGCAGATGGTACGGGGCGAACTGGCGCGGCCAGTGCCGCGGGTCGCCTGGCTTGCCCCGGAACTCGTACTCCCGCCAGTGGGCGTCCGCGCGCGGCAGCGGGTCCGCCGTGCCCTCGATCACCACTTCGAGCCGCAGCCGGCTGACGCTGCCGAACGCGCCGTAGCTGTTGACCAGGTGCAGCGGGTCGAAGGACGAGTTCATGACCTGGCGCCGCGAGAGCATGTTGCGCGCCGGGCGCACGCTCAGGAGCACCAGGAACGCGGCGACGGCGAGCACCACCACCTCGTACCAGAGCGGGGCGGCCGGGACGTCGTGGGCGCCGCCGAGCGGGGAGAAGTCCACGGCGGACAGGGCCAGCGCCACCGTCGTCCAGTTCAGCCAGGAGAAGTTGCCCGACAGGATCAGCCACAGCTGGGTGAGCGCCATCAGCGAGGCGGCGGCCGTGGCGACCGGCTGCGGGGTGAACAGCAGCACGGGCACCACGAGTTGGGTGACGTGGTTGGCGGCGGCCTCCACCCGGTGCAGCGGCCGGGGCAGACGGTGGAAGAACCAGCTCAGCGGGCCGGGCATCGGCTGGGTCTCGTGGTGGTAGTAGAGGCAGGTGAGCTCGCGCCAGCAGGCGTCGCCGCGCATCTTGATCAGCCCGGCGCCGAACTCCACCCGGAACAGCACCCAGCGCAGCAGGAACAGCACCACGACCGGCGGCCCCACCTCGTCGTTGCCGAGGAACACCGCGAGGAACCCCGTCTCCAGGAGCAGCGACTCCCAGCCGAAGGCGTACCAGGTCTGCCCCACGTTCACGATGGACAGGTACAGCACCCACGGCAGCAGCCACAGCAGCATCGCCGCCCACAGCGGCACCAGGCCGTCGGCCCCCGCCAGCAGCGCCGCCGACACCAGCACCCCCGTCCAGGACCAGAGCGCGAAGAAGCGGTCCGAGTAGTGGAGGTGGAAGACGCTGGGCGCCCGCCGAAACGGCGTCCGCCCGACGTGGTCGGGGACCGGGAGCATCCCGCGCGCGCCGATGAGGGCCCGGAACTGGCGGGCCGCGCCCAGGAACGCGACGAGGTAGACCGCGGCGAGCGCGCGCTGGAAGACCAGCCGGGCGATCCAGTAGTCGGGCGAGACGAACCACTCCACGCCCCCATTGTGACGCTGAGTGACGCCCGCGTCCTGTCGGCGTGTCCGCTCCAGCGCGGCTCGACTCGGCGCGCGCCCGGTGCCGCTAAAGTGCGGCCGGTGTGGTCGCGGGCCCGCCCCGCGGGGGGCCGGGCCCCGGGTGGCGGTGACGGGTCCGCGGCCCGTACCGCGGCGGAACGACGAAGCGAGGGCAGCATGTTCAGTGGCGCGCACGCCATCTTCTACAGCACGGACGCCGACGCCGACCGGGCCTTCATCCGGGACGTCCTGGGCTTTCCGGGCGTGGACGCGGGCCAGGGCTGGCTGATCTTCCGCCTGCCGCCCGCCGAGCTGGCCGTCCACCCCACCACCGACGAGCCCAAGCACGAGCTGTATCTGATGTGCGACGACATCGAGGCCCAGGTCGCCGAGTTCGCCGCCAAGGGCGTCGAGATCACCCGGCCGGTCGGTGACCAGCCGTGGGGCCGGCTCGCGGCGGTCCGGCTGCCCAGCGGCGCCGAGCTCGCCTTCTACCAGCCCCGCCACCCGGTCGCCCACGGCCTCTGAACGCCCTGCGCCGTCCGTACGTAAATCCAGGCAGGCCGAGGGGTTCCGGATTCATACGATGCCCTTACCCTTGGGCGGGTAGCCTCGGTAAAGAGAAGCCAAAGAGGTGCGTGAGGCCACTGTCGTCCTCACGCACCACAGCGAAAGGCACGGCTTATGGCCCTCACCTTTGCGCACAGGGTCACCGCTCGACGCGCGTCCCTGCAGGATGTGAACGCGATAGTCCGCCTGCTCTCCGGCGATCACGGGCTGCCGCCCGAGACCGCCGCCCTCGTCTCGGCCTCACAGGCCCAACTCCGGCTCATCCTCGCGCACTTCGGTCTGGAAACGGGCAAGGTGTGGGTGGCCGAGACGGGCCCCGGAGCCCCCGAGGCGGCGGCCGTGTGGATTCCGCCCGGCGTCGCCATCGACGAGGAGGAGCACAGAGCGCTGCTCCGCCTGCACGGACTGCGACCGGCCCTGATGCCCGCCCGTGACCACGAGGAGCGCATCCCGGGCGAGGAGGACCACTGGCTGCTGGCGGCCGTCGGCATCGCCCCCACGGCCCATCCGGGGGCGCTGGAAGCGGTGCTCGACCCGGTCCTGAGCACCGTGGACGCGGCGGGCCTGCCCGCGTACGCGACGGCCCCCGCCTCCTTCCGGGCGGAGCTGCTCGCCCCGTTCGGATTCGCGCCGTGCACCTCGGGGCGGACCCGCCCCGAGCCCCGGCTGCGCCGCCCGCCCAAGGGGGCGTTCGGCGGCGGCTGACCGCGCCCGACGACCGCTGCCCGGCCCCGCGTCCTGCGGGGCCGGGCAGCGGTCGTCTCGGCCGGGTGGCGACCGGGCGTCGGTTACTGGAGCCCGGCGGCCTTGCAGTCGGCCTTGTACTTCGGCGTGCAGATCTCGTCGATCGTGTAGAGGCCGTCGCTGATGACGGTGTTGCGGATGTTCGCCTTGATCACGGCGACGACCGGGACGAGCGCGGTCGGGATGTCACTGGTGGTCGGGCTGTTGGTCTTGGAGTTGGCGATCGAGACCAGGCTCTGCTTCCGGGCCAGCGCGACCGCCATCTGGGCGGCGATCGGGCTCTCCTCCGCGTACGACTTGTAGACGCTCATGTACTGCTCGCCCGCGACGATCCGCTGGACCCCGGCGAGTTCGGTGTCCTGGCCGGTGATCGGCGGCAGCTTGGTGACACCGGCGGCCTTGAGGGCGTCGATGATGCCGCCCGCCATGCCGTCATTGGCGGAGTAGACGCCGACGATCTTGTTCTTGCCGAGCGCGGCGATCGCGCTCTTCATGTTCGCCTCGGCGTTCTCGGGCTTCCACTCCTTGGTGTCGTACTCCTTGCCGATGTGCACCTTGTTGTCGAGCTCGGCGTGCGCGCCCTTCTTGAACTGGGCCGCGTTCGGGTCGGTGCGGGCGCCGTTCATCATGACGATCTGGCCGTCCTGCGCCTTGTCGCCGAGCACGTCGAGCAGCGCCCTGGCCTGTACGTGGCCGACGTCCTCGTTGTCGAACGAGACGTAGGCGTCGACCGGGCCCTCGGCGAGCCGGTCGAAGGCGACGACGGGAATGCCCGCGTCCTTGGCCCGCTGCACGGCCGGGCCGATGGCCTTGGAGTCCACCGCGTCGACGATCAGCGAGTCGACCTTCTTGGTGATCATCTCGTCGATCTGCCGGCTCTGGCGGGCCGCGTCCTGCTCCGCGTTGGCGTAGACGACCTGCCCCTTGCCGCTGGTCAGCTCGCTGACCATCTTCTCGATGAGCGGCTTGTCCGACTTCTCGTAGCGAGCGGCCTGCTTCTCCGGAAGCAGCAGTCCGATCTTGAGGTCCCGCTTCTTGCCCGCCGCGTCGGCGCTGTCGGACTTGCTCCCACCGCCGCATGCGGCGAGGGTGACGGCCATCGCGACGACACCCACGGTCATCGCTCCACGGCCGGTACGCGTGCTCACTGAAAAACTACCTCCCTGACATGGCCGAACACTTTCCGGCCGAGGTGGCTGGAAGCCAATCGCGCCCCAGAGGTTGCGTCAAGAAGTTAGCCCTTAACGAGATGACAACGGAATTTTCGGATACGAGTCGGACGGGCTTAATCTGCCTGCCAATTCGGGGTGAATCGGTCGTAGGGTTGCGATTCGATCCCTGTGAAGTTTGCTGATGGTTCGTCAATTTGACGGACGGTTGGCCAGTGGCTATGCAGCTCAGAACGGGTTGGCGTGTCTCTTGGTGATCATGTGGTCTGGTCGATTCGGGCCTGTTCTCGGCACCTTGCAATGCGATCGCAAAATGCCCATTTATTCGTTCACTTATTGAACGCAAGGCTGCTCGATTGCTTCCCAGTGGCCTATACCTCAACGGTTCGCCCCGTACCGCCCCTTAATTCACCACGTGACCGAAGGGGCCGGGCGGCGTCGGTGTCAAGAGATTGGTCCAGACCGGATGTTCGAGGTCTGAACTCTTGACGTGTCCATGGACGAGTTCTAGCTTCACGGCTTGAAGAAAGGGTGAGCCCATGACGATTCCGCCGTTCCCCACCCCGCCCGGCCCCCGCCGCCCCCGCCGAAGAGCCGTCTCCCTGGCGGCCGTCGGCGCCCTGGCCGCCTCCCTGACCACCCTGCTGGGCGCCGCCCCCCGCGCCCAGGCGGCCCCCCTGCCCGCCGGATGGGCCACCGTGACGGCCCTGCACAGCGGCAAGTGCGTGGACGCGGCAGCCGCGGGCACCGCCGACGGCACCGCCGTCCAGCAGTACGGATGCAACGGGACCGCCGCCCAGCAGTGGCGGTTCCAGACAACCTCCGACGGCTACGCGCAGATCGGCAACCGCAACGCCGCCGACCGGGTGTGGGACGTCACCGACGTCTCGGCCGCCGACGGCGCGCCCGTCCAGCTCTGGTCCTACGGCGGCGGCGCCAACCAGCAGTGGAAGCCCGTCGAGGAGCCGGGCGGCACCTATCACTTCGTCAACCGCAACAGCGGCAAGTGCCTCGACGTGCCCGGCGCCTCCACCGCCGACGGGGCGCGCGTCCAGCAGTACGCCTGCAACGGCAGCGCCGCCCAGTCCTTCCGCGTCGACCCGGCGGACGGTCCGCCGCCGAGCGGGGACGCCCCCGACCTCGGCCCGAACGTGTCGGTCTTCGACCCGTCGATGTCCTCGGCCGCCATCCAGAGCCGGCTCGACCAGGTCTTCGGCCAGCAGGAGACCAACCAGTTCGGCCCCCAGCGCCACGCCCTGCTCTTCAAGCCGGGCAGCTACCGCGTCGACGCCAACGTCGGCTTTTACACCCAGGTCGCCGGGCTGGGTCTGTCGCCGGACGCGGTGACCATCAACGGCGCCGTGCACGCCGAGGCCGACTGGTTCCAGGGCAACGCCACCCAGAACTTCTGGCGTTCCGCTGAGAACCTCTCCGTCACCCCGAACGGCGGCGCCGACCGCTGGGCCGTCTCGCAGGCCGCCCCTTACCGCCGCATGCACGTGCGCGGCGACCTCCAGCTCGACGACGGCGGCTGGTCCAGCGGCGGCTTCATGGCCGACTCCAAGATCGACGGTCAGGTGCGCTCCGGCTCCCAGCAGCAGTGGCTCTCCCGCGACAGCCAGTGGGGCAGCTGGAGCGGCGCGAACTGGAACATGGTCTTCGTCGGCGACACCAACGCCCCGGCCAACACCTTCCCCGACCCGCCCTACACCACGGTCGCGCAGAGCCCGGTGACGCGCGAGAAGCCGTTCCTGTACGTGGACGGGGCGGGCGCGTACCAGGTGTTCGTCCCCGCGCTGCGCACCGCGGGGACCGGCACGACGTGGGCGAACGGGACGCCCGCCGGAACCTCGCTGCCGATCGGCCGCTTCTTCGTCGTCAAGCCCGGCGCCACGGCGGCCGACATCAACGCGGCGCTGGCCCAGGGCAAGGACCTGCTGTTCACGCCCGGCGTCTACCACCTGAACCAGACCCTCCAGGTCACCCGCCCGGACACCGTGGTGCTCGGCCTGGGCCTGGCCACGCTGGTCCCGGACAACGGGATCACCGCACTGGACGTCGCCGACGTCGACGGAGTGAAGGTCGCCGGGCTGCTCATCGACGCGGGACCGGTCAACTCCGCGCTCCTGATGCGGGTCGGGGCCCCCGGAGCGGGCGCCCGGCACACCGCCGACCCGATCTCGCTGCACGACGTCTTCTTCCGCGTCGGCGGCGCGGGCGTCGGCCGGGCCACCCAGAGCCTGGTGATCAACAGCTCGGACGTCATCGGCGACCACATGTGGCTGTGGCGCGCCGACCACGGCAGCGGAGTCGGCTGGAACAGCAACACGGCCGCCAACGGGCTGGTCGTCAACGGCGCCGACGTGACGGTGTACGGGCTGTTCGTCGAGCACTACCAGCAGCACCAGGTGATCTGGAACGGCGACGGCGGGCGCACCTACTTCTTCCAGAACGAGATGCCGTACGACCCGCCGGACCAGGGCGCCTGGCAGAACGGTCCGACCCGGGGCTACGACGCGTACAAGGTCGCGGACCCGGTGACCCGCCACGAGGCGTGGGGGCTCGGCAGCTACTGCTACTTCAGCGCCAACCCGTCGGTGGTCGCCGAGCACGCCTTCGAGGCACCGGCCGCACCCGGCGTGCGCTTCCACGACATGGTCACGGTCTCGCTGGGCGGCAAGGGCACGATCAACCACGTCATCAACGGCCGCGGCGGCACCGCGGGTCCCGCCACCAACGTGGTGGACCTGGTCTCCGGTCCCTAGGCGGACGGCGGACGGCGGACGGCGGTGCGCCCGGGCCCGGCCGCAGCCCGGCGCACCGCCGTACGACACGTCAACCACCGCGCTCCGGCCAGCACTTGGCCGAAACCTCCCGAACCGCCGTGTGACGTGCGGCGGGTGGCGTGCGCGAACGGCCGGGCGGTGCGGGGCGGCGGGGAATTCCCGTCGCCCCCTGGTGGGCACGGGCTACGCTCGTCGAGTGACCGGGGGAGTTGAAACGATCGTCCGTACCCTGCTGGCCGAGGCGTCCGACACGGTGACCGTGCCCGATTTCGGCCGGGCGCTCTCCGACGAAGTGCGCCGGATCGTCCCGCACGACGGGTACTTGCTGGCCGGTCTCGATCCGCTGGGCCGGGCCAGCTGTCTGTTCACCAAGGAGCAGGGGTACGGCGAGGCGTCCGCGCGCCGGAGACCGGCCGAGGACGTACGGGGCGCCGAACCGCGCCCGTTCGGCCGCCGCCGCACCGGGCCCGCCCAGGTCGACGTGGTCGGCCTCGGCGCCGCCCGCCACCGCCACCGCGTACGGCTGCCCAACGTGACGGTCCCCGAGGGGTCCGGCGGCGAGCTGCGGATCGCGCTCACCGACGGCCGCACCTCGTGGGGCGGCCTGATCCTGGTCCGCGACCCGGACCGGGGCCCGTTCTCGGCCGCCGAGGCGGCGCACGCCGAGTCCCTGGCGCAGCCGCTCGCCGCCGCGCTGAGACGGTTCGTCGCCGGGACGCCGCTGCGGCCCTCGCGGCACAGCCCGACGCCCGGGGTCGCCCTCGTCGGGGCCGACGACAGGGTGACGGCGGCCACGCCCTCGGCACACGAGTGGATGCGGCTGCTGGCGCCCCTGGGCACCTCGGCCGACGAGCGGGACCTGACCGCCGCCGTCTGGAACATCGCCCATCTGGCCCGGCGCTCGGGCGGGCAGGCGCTGAGCCGGGTGCCCACCCGGGACGGCTGGGTCGCGCTCGACGGCCAGCTGCTCGAAGGCCCCGAGGCGGGCGCGGTGGCCGTCACGATCCAGCCGGCCCCGGGCCGTCTGCTCCTGCCGGCCGTCTCCGTCTGGTACGGGATCACCAGCCGGGAGCGGACCGTGATGCAGGAGGTGCTCCAGGGGCTGCCGACCAAGCACATCGCCCGCCGCCTCGCGCTCTCCCCGCACACGGTCAACGACCACCTCAAGGCGATCTACCGCAAGACCGGTGTGAACAGCAGGGAAGAACTCCTCACCGGGCTGGCCTGACGGGTCCTCCCGGGCCCGAGACCCGCCGGGCCCGGCCCACGGCCTGCCCGACTACCGTTCCGTTGCGGCCCCTCAGCCGTCGGCCGCGCGGCGCTCGACGTGGAACCCGAACGGCACGGTCCCGGGATCCAGGGCCGTCACCCCGCCGTCGACCGTGAGCACCGACCCGTTGACGAAGGACGCCGCCGGGGACAGCAGCCAGGCGATGGCCTCCGCGACCTCGCCCGGCTCGCCCGGCCGGCCCGCGGGCAGCAGCCGGGTGGCCGTCTCGTAGGCCGCGTCCACGCCGCCGTCCCCCAGTCCCGCCTCCTCAGCGAAGCGGGCCATCCGCCGGTCGGCCATTTCCGTACGCACCCAGCTGGGGCAGACCGTGTTGGCGCGCAGCCCGCGCGGCCCGTAGTCGACGGCGAGCGAACGGCACAGCTGGAGCAGGGCCGCCTTGGACGTGGCGTAGGCGGCGTTGCCCACGCCGCTCAGCAACGCCGAGACCGAGGCGACCGCGACGACCGCGCCGCGCGCTTTCAGCAGATGCGGCAGCGCACTGCGCAGCAGCAGGAACGGACCGGTCAGATTGGTCCGCATGACCAGCTCCCAGTCCTCCGGCGAGGTGTCGCCGACGGCTCCGCTGCGCCCGGTCCCGGCGTTGAGCACCAGGCCGTCGATCCGTCCGTACGCCGTCACCGCCGCGTCCACCAGCCCCTGGACCGCGGCCGGGTCGCCGATGTCGGCCGGGTGGGCCAGGGCGCCCGTCTCCTCGGCGACGCGCTCCAGCGGCTCGGGGCGGCGGCCGGAGACCACCACCGCGTGACCGGCGGCGCTCAGCAGCCGCGCGGTGGCCGCGCCGATGCCCGTACCGCCACCGGTGACGATGACAACCCGCCGCTCAGCCATACCCGTTCAGCCTCCGAAGCCGTGTGCGGACCCCGGACCGGGCCCCGATTCGATCATAGGCCGCAACGGGCAACGGCTCCACGAGTGGCGGCCGTTGCTGTGGATGGTGACGAGGAGTCTTGACGCGGCGCCGCGAGTCGCCTACTCACATACCGAGCCGCTTTGGTCCAGACCTTTTCGGGAGCCCGGTATGCGAAGATCCCTCACGCTCCTCCTCGCCCTGTTCGCCACCCTCGCGCTGTTCGTCACCGCACCCCCGGCGGGCGCGGCGGGTGGCGTCTTGGCCGTGTTCGCCAAGACGTCGGACTGGGGCACCGGCTATCAGGCGGGGTACACCGTCACCAACAACTCCAGCGCGGGCGTCAACGGCTGGACCGTGGGCTTCGACCTGCCGTCCGGTTCCACCGTCGGCAGCTACTGGGACGCACTGCTCAAGCGCGACGGCGACCACTACTCCTTCAGCAGCCGCGACTACAACGGATCCGTGGCCCCGGGCGCCAGCGCGGGCTTCGGCTTCCTGGTCTCGGGCGGCGGCCTCCCCGCCAACTGCACCCTCAACGGCGCCTCCTGCGACTCCGGCAGCGGCGGCCCGGCCCCCTCGGTGCCGGCCGGCGTCACCGTCGGCTCGCCCACCGGCTCCTCCCTCACCGTCCGCTGGACCGCCTCCACCGGCGGCTCCGGGGCGGTGTCGTACGAGGTCTCGCAGGGCGGCGCGGCCCCGGTCGCCGCGAGCGGCACCTCGTACACCGCGACCGGTCTCCAGCCCGACACCACCTACAGCTTCCGGGTGCGGGCCAAGGACGCGGCGGGCAACACCTCCGCGTACGGCGACGCGGTCAGCGGCACCACCTCCGGCTCCGGCGGTCCGGCGCCCGGCGCCGTGCGCACCGCGCCCTACGTCGACATGGGCGCCTGGCCCACCCCGAGCCTGGCGGCGGCCTCCTCGGCGAGCGGGCTGAACAGCTTCACCCTGGCGTTCATCACCGCCTCCAACTGCAAGGCGATGTGGTTCAACGCCTATGACCCGCGCACCGGCTGGGCCAAGGACCAGATCGACGCGGTGCGGGCGGCGGGCGGCGACGTGAAGGTGTCGTTCGGCGGCGCCAGCGGCGTGGAGCTGGCCCAGGCGTGCACGGACGTCAACGCGCTGTACACCGAGTACGCGGCGGTCGTCGACGCGTACCACCTCACCTACGCGGACTTCGACATCGAGGGCTCGGCGGTGGCGGAGCCCGCCTCCGTCGCCCGCCGCTCCCAGGCGCTCGCCCGGCTCCAGCAGACCCACCCGGGCCTGCGGATCTCGCTGACCCTGCCGGTCCTGCCGGAGGGGCTGACCTCCGACGGGCTCAACGTGGTGAAGTCGGCCCGGGACGCGGGCGTCGACCTCGACGTGGTCAATGTGATGGCGATGGACTACTACCGCGACACGGACTACGGCGCCGCCGCCGTGCAGGCCGCGCAGAGCACCCAGGCGCAGCTGAAGACGCTCTACCCGGCGAAGACCGACGCCCAGCTGTGGGCGATGGTGGGCGTGACGCCGATGCTCGGGCAGAACGACGACGGCCGGATCTACAACCAGGCCGCCGCCCGGCAGCTGGTCTCCTTCGCGCAGAGCCACCACCTGGGCGAACTGGCCTTCTGGGAGCAGACCCGGGACGCCAACGCCTGCACCGGCCCGCTCTACAAATGCACCAACATCAGCCAGCAGCCCTACGAGTTCTCCAAGATCTTCGCGACCTACACCGGCTGATCCGCGCCCTCAGACGCGGAATTCCGGCGGGAAACCGGTCCAGCGCAGCTCGTCGGGCAGGTGCCCCATGTCGTTGAAGAACACCACCGAGGCCGGCCGGTCCGGGGCGTAACGGATCACGGTCAGCGCGGCGTTGGCGTGGTTCAGCCCCTGCCAGCGCCACTGCGGCCCGTCGAGCGCGGCCCGCACCAGATGGCCGATGAGGAAGTTGTGGGTGACGACCAGCTCGTGACGGGGCTGGTCGCCATCGACGGGCCGGGCGAAGCGGGCCAGCGCGGCCGGTGCCAGCTCACGGCCGCGCTCGCTCATCTCCGGCGGGAACCGCGCCAGCCGGTCGAGCATCGAGTCGGCCCACTGCGGCGGCAGTTCCTCCTTGCGCGGTACGTAGGGGATGTAGTCCCCGGCGAGCTCCGAGGACTCCAGCGGGACCCCGTCGAGCTCGCCGTGGAGGAGCCGCGCGGTCTCCGCCGCGCGCGCCAGCGGGCTGTGGATCACCGCCGACAGCGGGGCGGTGCGCAGCCGCCGGCCGAGCAGCACGGCCTGGCGGCGGCCGTTCTCGGACAGTCCGCTCTCGTCGGGCAGCGCCTCGCCGTGCCGGGCGAGGTAGAGGTGGCGGGTTGCCGTCGCGGCCATGGGTGCGGTCCTCCGGGAATGTGCCGTGGTGCGCGGTGCGATCTTGCGCGTGCTGGTGTCCGGAGGGACGCGGACGCCGGGCGCGCGGTTCCGCTTGCGGGTGCGGGAGACCGGCCGATGCCCCGGCGGACCGGCTGCGCACCGCGCCGCCGGTCCGCTCAGCGGACCGGAACCGGGCAGGCATAACAGCGGTTTCGGTCCGGTTTCCTGTTGCCACCCGCCACCCCCGTGGGCGGGTGGCAACAGGGAATCGGACCGGAACGCGCTGGTCCGGAGGGGTGGGCCGGGTCACCGTGCGCGGGACCGCGGGCCATACGCATATGCACATGGCAAGGTTCGATGGCTGATATTCAGCCAGCCGCCCTGTCCGGTCCTGGCCTTGACCACCTCTGCCGACACAGACTGCCCCGAGGCCGACCGCTGGTCTTGTACGAAGGCGCACTGCCTCGCCGGATTCCGGTCGGCGGAACACGCGCATGGTGAGGAGAGGGTTGCAGGTGGAGGCCAAAGCATCCTTGATTGCCGAAGACCGAGAGGAGGCGGACCGAAGGGAGGAGGACCGGGGGGAGAGCGTGGAACGTCCGGCACCGGACTGGCTGCGGGGCCGGGTGGTGAAGTACCGGGGGAGGCGCACACCGGGAGGGATGCCCGCGCGGCTCACCCTGCCCGCCACCACGGTGACGCTCATCGTCGGCTGGGGCGACCCCCTGCACCTGTTCGGCCCGGACGGGGGCGGCTCGGGGGGCGGTACCTGGTACTCGCTCGTCGGAGGGCTGCGCACCTCGCCCGTGCTCGGCGGCTACCAGGGCTCCGGGCAGGCCGTCGAGGTCGATTTCACGCCGCTGGGCGCCTATATGTTCCTGGGCATATCGATGCACGAACTGGCCAACGAGACGGTGCACCCGGACGAACTGCTCGGAAAGAGGTGGACGGCGCGGCTGACCGAACGGCTGGCGGCGGCGCCCGACTGGGAGGCCCGCTGGGCGATGGTCGACGAGGCCCTGGCGAGCCGCCTGCTCGACGGGCCGCACGTCTCGCCCGTGGTGGCCGAGGCGTGGCAGGTGCTGAGCGAGCGCCACGGCGGGATGAGCCTGGGCGAACTGGCCGGTGCCACCGGCCGGGGCGGGCGCAGGCTCCAGGTGCTCTTCCGGGAGCAGATCGGGCTGCCGATCCAGTCCGTGGCCCGGATCCTGCGGTTCCAGCGGGCGCTGACGCTGCCGCACGGCTCGCACGCCTCGCTGGCCGAACTCGCCGCCGCCTGCGGCTACTACGACCAGGCGCATCTGAACCGCGACTTCAAGGCGCTGGCCGGACTGACCCCGGCGCAGCTGTGCGGGCTCGCCAGCCATGCCGCGCTGGACGGCACCGCCGCCGTCGAAGGGGGCCGCACGAGCGTGTTCAACCGCTGATCGTCCGTGTCCGCCGAGGGGCGCCGCCGCATGGGGCGGCGCCCCTCCCGTACGTCCCTGCCGTCACCGCTCTCCCGAACGCCCGTCGCGGCTACGAGCGCTGCGCCAGGGAGTCGATGAACTCCTTCCACGTGGCGACCGTGTTCGCCGGTGGCGGCGCGATCGCGGGGACGGCGCCGAAGTCCGAGTACTCCTCGACCACCAGCTCGGGCCCCTTGGTGCCGTAGCCCCGCTCCTGCGACTTGAGGACGAGCCCGTCCTTGCCCACCCACATCTCGATGAACACCGTGTTCAGGCCCGCCCTGCGGCTGGTGGCCACATAGCCGTCGCGGACGCGGTCGTCGAGGGCCGGGCCCCGGTACCCGGCGAGTTCGTCCATGACGACCCTGCCGTAGTAGTGGTCGGCCGGACGGCCGCCGACCTGCTCCTCGCCGACGCGCCGGGTCGACGGCGACGCGGCGAGCGCCCCCGCGAACTCGCGGACGTACCCCGCGGCCCGCGCCCCGCCGGACGCGGCGCCGTCGGCCGGGCCGCCGTCCATCCGGTACCAGCTCTTGCCGGGCAGCTCGTCCGTGTACACATAGACCGCGCCGCCGCTGGAGACCATGTGGCTGAACCCGCTGGGGTTGGCCCGGGACGGGCTGCTCCACGACTTGACGACGCTCGCCGAGGGCGACTTCTGGAAGAGCATCTCGGAGTGGCCCTCGCCCTTGGCGCCGCGCTGCACGGTCCGGTACGAGGACTGCGCGCCGGTCTTGCGCGCGGCGGCGAGCACCGCGGCCCGCGCCCGGGCGCCCGGGGCGTCCTCGCCCCCGCCGCCCTCGTCGCCCCGCTCCCGGTCGGCCGTGCCCCGGCCGCCGTCCGGATCCGCGGCGGAGTCACCGCTTCCGCACCCCGCGAGCGCCACCGCGAGCGCCGCGCCGACGGCGCTCAGCACGAGGCCCTTCCCCATGAACCGCACAGCCCGTGTTCCTTCCCCGTTCCTGCGAAAACCCCCTGATCCTAGACGTTTGCGCAGGTGGACCGGGCGGCGAAGGAGAACGCGGGCGTACGGTCCGGTGTCCGGGGAGCGCCGTCAGGCCGCGAAGAACCCGCTCAGAACGGGTGCGAGCGCCTGCGCCGAGAAGACGTGGTCCTGCCCGGGGAGCGTCAGCGCGCGCCCGTCCGGCACGGCCTCGGCGATGGCCGCGGCCGGGGCCCGCAGCCAGTCGGGACTCGCCCCGCCCGCGATCGCCAGCACCGGCACGTCGAGCGTCGCGAGCCGGTCCACGGGCAGCGAGGCGTCCCCGAGCACGGCGTGCTCGTACGCCAGGGTGTGCGCCAGCGCCGCCATGCCCGGCCACATGGGGGAGTGCCGGACCCGGTCGAGCTGCTCCGGGGACATGCCGAGCCGGGAGACGAACAGCTCGACCGCGTCCGAGCGCCGCCCGGCCGCGAGGAGCGCGGCGAGTTCGGTGCCGTAGCGCGCGTTCCCGGCACGCCGCTCCGCCTCCAGGGCGAACGGCGGCTCGTACACCGCGACCGCCGTCACCGGCACCCCGCCCGCCGCCGCCCGCAGCGCCAGCACACCGCCGGAGGAGAGCCCGTACAGCCGCACCGGGCCGCCCGCCTCGGCGGCCACCGCCGCCAGGTCCTCGACCTCGCGCGCGACTTCGTAGGGGAGGGTGTCCCCGCTGGCCCCGCGACCGCGCCGGTCGTAGGTGAACACGGTGAAGTCCGCGGCCAGCAGGCGGGCGAGCGCGGTGTGCGTCTCCCGGGTGCTGAACGCGCCGCCGACGAGGACCAGCGGCGGCCCCGCGCCCAGCCGGTCGTAGGCGATGGGCGTTCCGTCGGCGGAGCGGGCCGTGGCCGTGGGGGTGGCGTCCATGGGGCCATGGTCACCCATGGACGCGCGCCGCGCCGCCGGTTCCGGCCGCGCCCGCACGAACGGGCGCGCGCGGCGGAGCCCGGGCCGACATGTCCGGCATGCCGTACCCGACGCCGGCGTCGGACGTGGTGGTTCCGGTCGAAGCCATGTCCGCGCTGTACGCCCTGCTGTACGGTCGGGACATGTCCAAGTCAGTGACGATCCGGGTCGACGACCAACTCCACGCGCTGCTGAAGGAGCGCGCGGAGGCGGAGGGGTCGACGGTGACCGCGCTAGTGACCCAGGCCGCCTACGACGCGGTGCGCGACCCGCGCCTCGAAGGGGCCGCCGAGGTCTTCCGCTCCTTCATCGCCGAACAGGGCGACGCGTTCGACGCGGCGTTCCCCGACGACGCGCCCGACCAGCTGGACGCCTCGGGACGGGCCGCCTGACCGTGGAGTTCCACATCGACATCCGCTGGCTCCTGGAGCGCCAGACGGAAGTGCTGCCCAAGCATCCGAGCGTGCACGACTTCTCCACCCTGGTGGCCGCCGTCGGCCGCCACCGCGTCAACACCCCGCGCGTCGAAGCCACCGTCGACAACTCCTGGCGGGCGGGCGCGCTGATGCACGCGATCATCCGCCTGCGCCCCCTGCCCGCCCGCAACGCGCTGTTCGGGGCCGCCGTCGTCGTGGCGTACATGAACGCCGCGGGCGAGGGCCTGGACGCGCCCTACGGCGCGCTGATCGACCTGGCCAAGGACATAGACGCGGGCCACACCGACGCCTACGACGCCGCCGACCGCATCCGCTCCTGGCGCATCTGAAGCCGCCGCACGGGTCAACTCCACGCATACGCAACCCATTTGGCGCGAATGGCGCGGTTGCCCGCGTGGCGCGCGGTGCGTCAGCGTGAGGTGTCATGGACCGTGACCCCAGCGGCGCCGCCGCCCCCCTCTCCGTCCCTTCCCTCTCCCGCCGCCAGCTCCTGGCCGCCGCGGGCGCCGCCTCGGCCGTCACCACCCTCGCGCCGGTCCCGGCACTCGCCCGCCGGCGCGCCGGTGCCACGCTCTCCTTCACCGCGGCCACCAACGGCTCGGCCACCCTCGCCCCCGCCGGCGACCGGCTGATCGCCGAGGTCCAGGACGTGCTGTGGTCGCTGCCCAGAGGCGGGGGCCCGGCCGTGCCGCTCACCCCGGCCGGGCTCGAACCCAACCGGCCCTGCCACTCCCCGGACGGCTCGCTGATCGCGTTCTGCGCGTACCAGGGCGGCGGCTACCACGTGTGGACCATGCGCGCGGACGGCACCGGTCTGCGGCGGCGCACCGACGGCCCGTGGGACGACCGGGGACCGGCCTGGTCGCCGGACGGCACCCGGATCGCGTTCGCCTCCGAGCGGGCGGGCGACCCGGTGACCGGCGGCCCCTACCGCATCCACGTCCTCGACCTGCGCACCGGTGCCGTCACCGCGCTCACCGGACTGCCCGGCCAGGACGGGCCGTCGCAGGACGGCCCCTGGGAGGACTTCGACCCCACCTGGTCGCCGGACGGGCGGCGGGTGCTGTTCGTCCGGGGCGGGCCCGTCACCACCCCGCTCGGCTCCGTCATGGACGCCCGCACCGTCGCCGCCGTACCCGCCGACGGCGCGGGCCCGGTCACCGTCGTGCGCACCGAGACCGGGGCCGTGCAGGTGATGACCCCGGCCCTGGCCCCGGACGGCCGCCGCCTGGCGTACCTGCGCACCACCGCGGCCCCCGCCGCCAGTTGCGCGCTGGTCGTCGACGGCGCCCCGGTCCCGGTCGCCGGGGACGTCGCGCCGGTGCCCCCGCGCTGGACGGCGGCGGGCGAAGTGCTGCTGACCGTCGACGGCCGCTTCACCCTCGTGCGCCCCGACCGGCCGGACCACACCGAGACCATCCCCTTCCAGGGAGCGCTGCCGATCGCGCGCCCGCGCTACCGCGTCAAGGAGTACGACCTCGGCGAAGGGCGCGCCAAGCCGGTGCGGTCCGTCCATCTGCCCGCGCTCTCGCCGGACGGGCGCCGCGTCGCCTTCGCCGCCCTCAACACCCTGTGGCTGGCGGACACCACGGGCGCCCGGCCGCCCGAGCGGCTGCGTGCGTCGGCGCCCACCCGCTATCTGCTCGGGCCGTCCTGGGCGCGCGACGGGCGCTCGCTGGTGTACGCGGACGACCGCGACGGGCTGCTCGGCGTCTACCGGCGCGACCTCGCCACCGGAGACGAGAGCGCGCTGGCCACGGGCGGGCGGGTGCACCCGGCGCTCTCGCCCGACGGAAAGCGGCTCGCCTGCCTCGACCTGACGGGCCGGCTGCTCGTACGGGACCTCGGCACGGGCGCCGAACGCGTCCTGGTGAGCGCCCTCGGCGCGGGCGGGCTGCCCGGCCGCCCCAGCTGGTCGCCGGACGGCCGCCACCTCGCGTTCTGCGACCGCAACCGCCTCAACTCCCGCTTCCGGGAGGGCTACAACCTCATCCGGGTCGTCGACACGGCCTCCGGCGCCGCCCGGCTGCACGCCGTCGCGCCCCACGTCTCGATCTCCGACCGCTACGACTCGGGGCCCGTCTGGTCGCCCGACGGCCGCCAGCTGGCGGTGATCGTCGAATCGGCGCTCTGCCTGCTGCCCGTCGCCCCCGACGGCACCCCGCAGGGCCCGCCGCGCACCCTGACCGACGAACCGGCCGACCACCCCTCCTGGTCCGGGGACTCGCGCACCCTGCTCTACCTCTCCGGCGGCCGGCTGCGGCTGATCCCGGCCGCGGGCGGCCCGGCCCGCACCGTCCGGGTGCCGCTGGACGCGCACCGCCCCGAGCCCGCCGACGCCGTGGTGCACGCCGGGCGGCTCTGGGACGGCACCGGCGAGCGGGTGCGGGACGACGTGGACATCGTGGTGCGCGGCGGGCGGATCGCCGCCGTCGAGCCGCACCGCACGCGCCGGGCGGTGCGGCGGATCGACGCCTCGCGGCGCACGGTCGTGCCCGGCCTGTGGGACACCCACACCCACCCCTGGCAGAGCACCTACGGCGGTCGCCAGACGGTCGGCCAGCTGACCTACGGGATCACCACGGCCGTCTCCCTGGGCGGCTTCGCGTACGAACAGGCGCGGGTGCGCGAGGCGGTGGCGGCGGGGGAGCTCGCCGGGCCCCGGCTGCTGACCACAGGCGAACTGCTCGACGGGTCCCGGGTGGCGTACAGCATGGGCCGCGCCCACCGCACCCGGCAGGGGCTGCGGCGCTCGCTGGAGCGGGGCGCCGCGCTCGACTGGGACTTCGTCAAGACCTATGTGCGGGCGCCGGGCTGGGTGATGGAGGAGGCGGCCCGCTTCGCCCACGAGCGGCTCGGCGCCCGGTGCGGCAGCCATCTGCTCTCGCCCGGCGTCCAGCTGGGCCAGGATCTGACGACCCATCTGCAGGCCACCCAGCGGGCCGAGTTCGGGCACGCCGTCACCGCCACCGGCCACGCCTCCCAGGACGTGGTGGAGATCTACACCCGGCACGGGGTGAACTTCGCGCTCATCGCCACCCCGTTCACCTCGGTCCCGCTGATCGGGGCGCAGCCCGACCTCGCCGACGATCCGCGGGTGACGGCGGTGATGCCGCCCTGGGACGTCGCACTCGTGCGCCAGTCGGCCGCGGCGGCGCCCACCCCGGCCCAACTGGCCACCCTGCGCACCGAGACCGACGTCTACCGCCGGGTGCTGGAGGCGGGCGGCCTGGTCGCCCTCGGCACCGACGCGCCGCTCGTGCCGGTCGGCCTCTCCCTGCACATGGGGCTGCGCGCGCTGCACCGCGGCGGGCTCTCCCCGGCGGCGGCCCTGCGCACCGCGACGGTGCTGCCCGCCCGCCTGTTCGGGGTCGAGGAGCACCTGGGGACCGTACGGGAGGGGCTGCTGGCGGATCTGACCGTGGTGGACGGCGATCCGTTCACGGACTTCGACGAGCTGGTGCGGACGGTGGCCGTGCTGCGGGGCGGGACGCCGTACGCCACCGACGAGCTGGTGGCCTCCTTCGGCCACCCGGAGCCGGGCCGGGCGGACCACGAGGAGTGGCTGGCGGCGGGACGGCTGATGCGCCGGGGCGGCTGCTGCGACGCGGAGGAGGCGCTGCTGCCCGGCTGATGACGGACCGTCAGCGGCTGGCGGAGACCGCCGCCACGACGGCACGGGCGAGCCGGGCGACATAGGCGTCGTCGGTCGGCCCGCCCACCGCCAGCATGCGGAAGTACAGCGGGGCGCCGAACAGGTCGGTGGCCAGGCCGGTGTCGATGTCCGGCGGCAGCTCGCCCCGGGCCGCCGCGCGCTCCAGCAGGGTGGCGACGGCCGTGCGGCGCGGGGCGAGGACGCTCTCGTGCAGCGCGGCGCGCAAAGAGGCGCTGCGGGCCGACTCCGCGACCAGGTCGGGGATGATCCGGCCCACCAGCGGATGGCGCAGCGCCGCCAGGGTCTCCCGCAGGAACCGCTCCACGTCGTCGTGGAGCGAGCCGGAGTCGGCCGTGGTGGGGATGTGTGCGGCGGCGGCCCCGGACACCAGCTCGACGACCATGGCCTCCTTGGACGGCCAGCGCCGGTAGAGGGCGGCCTTGCCGACGCCCGCGCGGCGGGTGACCGCCTCCATGGACGTACGCGCGTACCCCGACTCGGCCAGCTCCTCGAAGACCGCCCGCCGGATGGTCTCGGTGACGGATTCGCGCAGCACGCCCGCTCCGGTGGGCGGGCGCCGCAGGGCACTCTCGGGAAGGGCGGCCATGATCGGAGATTAACACGGAACGGAACGGTTGCGTTCCGTGAATCGGCGGGTGTACGTTCGCCGCGAACGAGCCGGAACGGTGCCGTTCCGTTTCAGGGTCGGGTCCCGCTTCTCGGGAGGTCCGCGGTGCAACTCCTCTGCGACGACAAGGCGTTCTCCTTCGACCGGCTCGACGGACGGGGGATCTGATGCTGCCCGACATCGCCGTGGTGGACGGGGCCCGCACCCCGATCGGACGGTTCAGGGGCGCCCTGCGCTCGGTGCCCGCGCACCGGCTCGCCGCGCTGGTGATCGGGGAGGCGCTGCGCCGCGCGGAGACCGCCCCGCACCTGGTGGACGAGGTCGTGCTGGGGTGCGTGGGACAGGTCGGGCCGGACGCCTTCCACGCGCGGCGGGCCGCGCTGGCCGCCGGGCTGCCGGTCGAGGTGCCCGCGTACAACGTCAACCGGCTCTGCGGCTCGGGGCTCCAGGCCGTGTGGTCCGCCGCGCAGATGCTCGCCCTCGGCGAGGCGCGGGCCGTGGTGGCCGGGGGCGCCGAGTCGATGACCCGTCAGCCGCTGCTCGACTACAGCGAGCGCGCACCGGGCGAACTGGCCGGGCAGTCTCGTATCGACGGCACGTTCTCGCTGGTCACCGACCCCTTCTCGGGCGGCCCCATGGGGTTGACGGGCGAGCGGGTGGCCGAGCGGTTCGCCATCCCCCGGGCCCGCCAGGACAACTGGGCCGCCCGCAGCCAGCAGCGGGCGGCGCAGGCCGTGGCGCGCGGGCGGTTCACCGAGCAGATCGTCCCCGTGGCCACCCCGGACGGCACCGCCGAGCACGACGAACACCCGCGCCCGCGCACCACCGTGGAGCGGCTCGCCGGGCTCGACCCGGCGTTCGTGCCCGGCGGCACGGTGACCGCCGGCAACTCCGCCGGCCTCAACGACGGGGCCGCCGCCGTACTGATGATGCGCGGGGCCGACCTGCCGTCCGGGGCCGTACCGCTGTGCCTGCTGCGGGACGTGGTGGCGCACGCGCTGGACCCCGAGATCATGGGGTTCGCGCCCGCCGGAGCCGTCGCCAGGCTGCTGCGCCGCGCCGGACTCACCGTCGACGACCTCGCGGTGGTCGAGCTCAACGAGGCGTTCGCCGCACAGGTCCTGGCCGTCGTGGACGACCTGGGGCTCGACCCCGAGCGGGTGAACCCCAACGGCGGGGCCATCGCGCTCGGCCATCCCATCGGCGCCACCGGCACGGTCCTGCTGCTGAAGGCGGCCCACGAACTGCGGCGCACCGGCGGGCGGTTCGGCGTGGTGGCGCTCTGCATCGGCGGCGGCCAGGGCATCGCCGCCCTCATCGAGAACCCGGAGGGCAACTGATGGGCGAGTACGCCTGGTACCCCGGCCGGGAGCTGACCGAGCACAGCAACGTCGCCCGGTTCTGCCGGGCCCACGGCCTCGACGGCTACCGGGAGTTGCAGCGCCGGTCGGTGACCGACCCCGAGTGGTACTGGACGCACGCCGTCGAGGACATCGGCATCGTCTGGCACGAGCCACCGCTGTGCGCCCGCGACGCGCGCGCCGGGATCGCCGCCACGCGCTGGTTCCCCGGCGGGCGCACCAACCTCGTCGACTCCTGCCTGGAGCGCCAGGTGCGCCGCGGGCGCGGCGATACCCCGGCACTGGTGTGGGAGCGCGAGGACGGGACGCGCGGACGGCTCGGCTACCGCGAGGCGGCGCGGCTGAGCGCCCGGGTGGCCGGGGGGCTGCGCGGGCTGGGGGTGGGGGAGGGGGACCGGGTGGCGGGGTACCTGCCGCCCGGTCCCGAGGCGTTCGCGCTGCTCTTCGCCTGCGCCCGCATCGGGGCGGTGTTCGTCCCGATGTTCTCCGGCTTCGGCGCCGAGGCCCTCGCGGTGCGGCTGGCCGACGCCGGGGCGCGGGTGCTGGTGACGGCGGCGCAGACCAGCCGGCGGGGCAAGGGCTACGACATGCTCGCCGTCGCCCGGGCAGCGGCGGAGAAGGCGTCCGAGGTGGCTCAACTCGTGGTGGTGGACGATGAGTCGGCGGAACCCGATCCCATTGCCCGGCCCGGCCGTTCCTCCTGGCGGGCGCTGGCCGGGGCGCCGCCCGCCGACACCGTGCCACTGCCCGCGAACGCGCCCTTCCTGCTGCTCTACACCTCCGGCACCACCGGCCGCCCCAAGGGCGCGGTCCACACCCACGGCGGCTTCCCCGCGCAGGTCGGCTCCGAGGTGCGCTACAACCTCGACGTACGGCCGGAGGACGTGGCGTTCTGGGTCACCGACCCCGGCTGGATCATGTTCGCGCTGGTCGTGATCGGCTGCACGCTCGCGGGCGCGGGCGTCCTCGCGTACGAGGGAGCCGTCGACCACCCCGACCCCGACCGGCTCTGGCGGCTGCTCGACGAGCACCGGGTCACGGTCTTCGGCAGCTCGCCCAGTCTCGCCCGGGCCCTGATGACCACGACCCCGCCGCCCGGCGCCGGTGCCGGGCTGCGCATCCTCGGCTCCACCGGGGAGCCCTGGACCGAGGACGCCTGGCGCTGGTACTTCGGCGAGGCGGGCGGCGGACGGTGCCCGGTCATCAACATCAGCGGCGGCACCGAGGTCGGCGGCTCGCTGCTGGCCTCGGCGCCCACCCTGCCGCAGAGCCCGGGCGCTTTCGCGGGCCCCTGCCTCGGCATCGACGCGGCCATCGAGGACGCGGACGGGGTCGAGGTCGCCGAGGGGGAGATGGGCGAACTCGTCGTCCGCCAGTCCTGGCCCGGCATGACCCGGGGGCTGTGGCGCTCGCCCGAACGGTTCGCCCACACCTACTTCGGCCGACGGCCCGGCCGCTGGTCCCACGGCGACCTCGCCTCGCGCACCGGCGGGGAGTGGTTCGTCCACGGGCGCCTGGACGACGTGATGAAGGTGGCGGGCAAACGGCTGGGACCGGCCGAGGTGGAGGACGCCGCCCTGGCGGACCCGGCCGTCGCCGAGGCGGCGGCGGTGGGTGTGCCGCATCCCGTGAAGGGCGAGGCGCTGTGGTGCTTCGTGGTGCCCGCGCGGGGCCCGCTCGCCCCGGCGGACGCCGAGCGGGTCCGCGCGCGCGTCGCCGACGCCCTCGGGCCCGCCTTCCGCCCCAGCCGGGTCCTCGCCCTGCCCGAACTGCCCCGCACGCGCACCGGCAAGGTGATGCGGCGGCTGATCCGCGACTGCGTCACCGGCGACCCGCCCGGCGACCTGTCCGCCCTGGCCAACCCGGACTGCCTGGAAGCACTGCGCACCGCCGTCCGCCGGACGGACGGCGGCTGATCCACCGGATCACGGCCGCGTGAACGGCGGCCGGACACAAGGGAGTTCCATGCCGACGATCGACATCCTCCTGCCCGGATTCGCCATCGACACCGACCAGGGCTACCCCGCGTTCTGCGGGGTGTTCCTCGTCCGGGGCGCCGACGCGACCGGCCGCCGCCGCACCATCGTCGTCGACGCCGCCCACGTCGGCCGCCGCCCCCATCTGTGGGCGGCGCTGGCGGCCCACGGCCTCTCCGCGGCCGACGTCGACACCCTGGTGCTCACCCACGCCCACTGGGACCACGTGCAGAACATCGACCTGTTCCCGGGCGCCGAGCTCCTGGTCCACGCCGACGAGCGCCGCTACGCGCACGCCCCGCACGCCAACGACTGGGCGACCCCGGCCTGGACCGGGCTGCTCCTGGAGCAGCTGCCGGTCCGCGAGGTCGTGGACGGGGAGTCGATCGTGCCGGGCGTCCGGGTGATCGCCCTGCCCGGCCACTCGCCCGGCAGCATCGGGCTGCTGGTGGAGACCGCCGACGGGGTGGCCGCGATCACCGGGGACGCCCTGCACTTCGCCTATGTGGCCCAGACCCGGCGCAACCCGCTGGTCTTCTGGGACGCCGAGCTGGCCGCCCGCAGCATCGACCGGGTGGTGGCCGAGTCCGACCTCATCTACCCGGGCCACGACCGGCCCTTCCGCCTCACCTCCGACAACTCCGTCGACTATCTGGCGCCGTTCGCGCTCACCGTCACCGGACTGCGGCCGGACACCGAGGGCCTGGCCTTCGCCGACGGCTCCGCGCGGCCGGTGTGGGTGATGCCCGGGGTGGCCGACCAGCGCACGCTGTACGAGAAGAACGCGGACGAGTCGCGGCGGCGCGTCGCCCGCGTTCCCCGGGTGGTGGGCCCGGTCTGAGCGGCCGGGGCGGGCCGGAACGGCCGTGCCCCGGGCGGCGGTTCACGGACGGGCGGCCGGGAGCAGCGCGGCCAGCGAAGCGCCCAGCTCCGCGAAGAACGGCTCGGGGGCCTCGCGCGGAAAGAAGTGCCCGCCCTCCACCGTGACCAGCCGGAACTCGTCGGCGTACAGCCGCCAGGCGGCCACCGCCCCGGGGTCCACCAGCCGGTCGTCGGCGCCCGCGAAGGCCGTGATGCCGAACGGGGCCCGCCGTTCGGCGTCCCCCGGCTCCGGCAGCCCCGCGTCCCGGTGGCCGGCGCAGATCCGCAGGTCGTCCCGGAGCACCGGCAGCAGCGCCCGCAGCCAGTCCGCCCGGCCGAGGAAGCGCGGGTGCAGCCCGCCGATGTCCACCAGGAGCCGGGCGAGCTCCGCGTCCCCGCACAGATCGGCCGGGGGCAGCGGCGGCGTGAGGTGGGGGGCCGCGTACGCGCCGACGTACAGCGCGAGCGGTGCGGGGCCCCCGGCCCGCAGCAGGGCCGCCACCGTGGCGAAGCCCACCAGGGCGCCCATGCTGTGCCCGTACACCGCGTACGGACGGTCCAGATGGGGGCCGAGTTCGGCCGCGAGCGTCTCGGCGAGCGCGCCCGCGTCGTGGCAGCGCGGCTCTCGGAAGCGGGACTCGCGGCCGGGCAGCTGCACCGGGACGACCTCGACCCCGGGCGGCACCCGGGCGGGCCAGGGGGCGAAGAACGACGCCCCGCCGCCCGCGTGGTGGAAGCAGAGCAGCCGCAGTGCGGCGTCCTCGCGCGGCGCCCGCAGCAGACAGCCCGCGCGGGCGCCGGTGGTGGGCCCGGTCATGCGCGCACCACCTCGTACATCTCGCGGAACGTGGCCGCTTCCAGCAGTTCGGCGACCGGGACGCGGCGGCCCGTGACGCTCTCCACGACGGTGACCAGGCGCAGCAGGTGCACCGAGTCCCACTCCGCGACGTCGTCCAGCGGGCGGTCGAGGTCCTCGGGCGCCAGACGCACCCCGAGTTCGTCCTCCAGGAGTGCGCAGAACTCGGCGGTGTCGGCGATGGCGATGGTGCTCATGTCAGTTCTCCTCGAACGCGGTGTGCAGCCGCAGATGGGCGGGGGCGGGGGCGAGGTCGCGCAGGGAGTGCCGGAAGACCACGGTGGCCGGGTCGTCGGGGGCGGTGCCCGTCGGCAGGAAGCCGTGGTCGAGGTAGAAGGAGGCGAACGCGGCGTTGCGCGGGGTGGGCCGGTGGTGGGCGAGCACCGCGCGGGCGCCGCGGGCGACGGCGTGCCGCAGCACCGCGGCCAGGCAGGCGCTCTCGACGCCGCGCGAGAACACCCGGCAGCTCAGCACGTAGTTGTCGATGTGCAGTTCGTCGCCCGAGCGGCGCAGGAAGACCGCGCCGACCAGCCCGTGGTCGCCGAACCGGTCCGCCGCCCCGACGACCAGCACCTGCCGGTCCGGGCTCCGCGTCCAGGCGTGCACCTGCGGCACCTGCAGGCGCTGCGGAGCGAGGTGGAACTGGTTGGTGCGCAGGGTCAGTTGGGAGACCCGGGAGAGCTCGGCCGGGCCGGGCGGGCGCACCGTGACCTCGATGCCGAGCCCGTTCAGATAGTCCTGGTAGGAGCCCGCGTCCTCGCGGAACTCCCGCCGCCTGGCCTCCGTGCGGTAGCGGCCGGCCCGTTCGCGGTCCTCGTCGGTGAGCGCGGGCAGGTCGAACCAGCCGTCGGCGAGCAGCGCCGGGACGTGCAGGGCGGGCTCCTCGTCGACCCGGACCACGGCGACCCCGGGCAGCCGCTCGCGCACCAGACCGCACTCGAAGGTGCTGTCGTCGACGAAGACGAAGCTGTCCGGGCCGATGCCGACGCGCTCGGCGATGTCGAGCAGATTGCCGTGTTTGGCCTCCCAGTTGGCGTTGATCCGGACGAACGCGTCCTCGCGCAGCACCATCGAGGGGTGCTCGCGCAGCACCTCGCGCACCCGGTCGGCGTCGTTCTTGCTGCTGACGGCGAGCAGCACGCCCTGCGAGCCGAGCTGGGCCAGGACCCGCTGGAACTCCACGAACGCCTCGCCCCGCAGCCCGCCGCCGAGTTCGATGCCGTCCACCCCGTCCTCGCCGAGGACACCGCCCCACAGCGTGCCGTCCAGGTCCAGGACCAGGCACTTGCGGGTCCGGCCGAGCAGCCCGAGCACGAGGTGGCCGATGTCGCGGGCGTACCCGGCGAGCAGTGGTTCGGCGAGCCGGGCCTTGGCGTACAGCCCGGTGCGCGGCTCGTACGCGGGCACGCCCTGCCCCACCAGCGGGTCGAGGTCGACGACGAAGACGCCCGGATGCTCCTCGGCCAGGGCGAGCAGCCCGCTGTTGAACTCCCGCCACACCGCGCCGAGCCGGGCCCGCGAGCGCAGGTCGACCAGCTGGCGGGCGTGCCGGTGCAGCAGCGGGACCGTGTTGAGCGCCAACGGGCCGCGTCCGGCGTCCTGATGGGCGCGGACCGCTCCGGCGAGCAGGGCGAGCCGGTCGCGGGCGGCGCCTTCGACGTCCTCGACCCGCCAGGGCAGCGGCACCTCCTCGAACACGGTCTGCGCGTCCAGCAGGCACAGGGTGAGCCGGGGCCGGTGGTCCGGGTCCGGGGCGACGGCGGGTTCGAGCAGGTCCGAGAGGTAGGAGCCGTACGGCGAGACCCGCGGGTCGAGCAGCAGGCCGTGGCGGGCCAGTTCGGCGGTGAGCGGGGCGACCAGCGGGGCGACCGTGGACTGGCCGGTCACCGCGACGGTCACCACCGGGACGTCGGGGTGGCGCAGGACGGCCTCGGCGCGGTCCACCCGGGCGAGCAGCTGGCCCGCGGCGGTGCGCCGGTCCTGCGGCAGCCGCGCCAACAGGGCCTGCACGCAAGGGTATTCGGCCTCGAGGCGCCCGGCCGCGTACAGCTCGCGCAGGGTGCGCAGGGCGCCCGGGTCCTGCCAGCCGCCGCCGGTCGGCGCGGCCGGGTCGGCGGGGGCGGGGCCGGTCGTGGTCATGCGCGCTCCCAGGCGATGCCGGACTTGATCCACTTGCTGGACTCCACGGCGACCGTGACGGCACGGCCGGGGCCCCGCCAGCGGTCCAGGAGCGCGGCGAGCTGGAGGAAGGGCAGGGCGTTGCCGTTGTTGCCCACCGTGCGCACCACGTTGACGCGCTCGGCGCCGGGGGCGGGCATCGCGTCGCCGATGCGGTCGCTCATCCGGCCCGACAGCTGCGGCGGCAGCAGATAGTCCACCGTGTCGGCCGGCCAGCCGACGTCGCCGGTCAGCTCCCAGAACATCTGGGTGGCGAGCACCGGCACGGCGGCCTCGATCGCCTTGTAGTCCTCGGAGACCGCGGTGCGCGTGCTGTGCCGGTCGCCCAGGCCGAACCAGTCGACGACCTGGCCGGGCGGCTTGCCCAGACCCACCAGACGGTTGAGGACCTGGCGGAGCTCCACCCGGTGCCCGAACGCCTCGGCGCTCAGGACGGCGGCCCCGGCCCCGTCGCCGAACAGGACGTAGTTGACCAGCTCGGCCGGGGTGCGCGAACCGGGGTCGAAGTCGGTCTCCAGGTGTTTGGCGCACACGTCGCCGCCGATGACCAGCACCGTGGAGCAGCGCCCGGCCAGCAGCAGGGCGCGCGCCACGTCCAGGGCCTGTACGGCGCCCGCACAGCCGGACTGGAGCTGGTAGGTGGGGACGTTGTCGATGCCGAGGCGGTCCGCGACCAGGTTGACGGTGGCGGGCATCAGCTGGTCCGGGGTGGCGGTGCCCATGACCACGCAGTCGATGTCGACGGCCTCCAGGCCCGCCCCGGCCAGGGCCCGGTCGGCCGCGGTGGCCGCGATGTCGGCGAGGCTCTGGCGGACCTGGCCGGTGGCGAGGTCCACGGCGAAGTGGCGGCTGGTGTTGCCGATGAACATCTCGGCCCACTGCTCGTCGACGCCGACGAGCTTGGCCAGGGCGGCGTTGTCCACCGGGTCGCCCGGCAGGCAGGTGCCGACCGAGACCAGATGGGCGACGGGGGCGGGGGACGGGCTCATGCGCGCGGTCCTTCCGGGACGGCCGGGTCGTCGGGTACGGAGGCGAGGGCGGGTGCGTCCGGTACGGGGTCGGGTACGGGATCGGGTGCGTCGGGTCCGGGACGGGGTGCGGGATCGGGTGCGTCGAGCAGGCGCTCGCCCAGATAGCGGGCGAGGTCGCCCACCGTCTCCAGGCTGGCCAGCAGCTCCTCGACCGGCAGGGTGCCCAGGCGCGGGAGCTCGTTCTCCAGCCGGGTCTTGAGCTCCATGACCTGGATCGAGTCGAAGCCGAGGTCCTCGGCGAGCCGGGAGCGGTCCCGGACCGCCGCGGGGTCGTGCCCGCCGACCCGGCACACCAGACGGCGCGCCACCGCGAAGACCGCGGGCAGGCGGGTGCTGTCCGGGGACGGCGGGCACGGTTCCGCGGCCTCCCCCGTGGGCGGCGCCGCGTCCGTACCGGGCAGGAGGGGCGCGGGCGGGCGGGGCGAGCCCGCGGAACGCCAGGCGCGGAAGGTGTCGTCGAAGACGTACGGCGGAAGCCGGCGCGGCACCCGGTCCGCGTCGTCCGGGTACAGGGCGTCCCACCGGGGGTCGACCCCCGAGCTCCACAGCTCGCCGAGCAGGTGGTGCAGCGGATGGCGGGGCGCGCGGTCGCCGGGGTGGGCGGCGAGGCAGCGCACCGGCTCCCCGCCGGCGGGCCGCAGCCGGGCCAGCAGCGGGGTGAGGACGGCGCCCGGGCCGATCTCCACGACATGGGTGACCCCGGCCGCGAAGAGTCCGGCGGCGGCGTCGGCGAACCGCACCGGCGCGGTGATCTGCCCGGCCCAGTACTCCGCGTCCATCCGC
Source organism: Streptomyces sp. cg36 (assembly GCF_041080675.1). Lineage (NCBI taxonomy): Bacteria > Bacillati > Actinomycetota > Actinomycetes > Kitasatosporales > Streptomycetaceae > Streptomyces > Streptomyces cyclosori. The sequence goes on from NZ_CP163520.1 coordinate 7,324,161, forward strand.
TCGCCGTCCGCCAGGGCGCGGCCGTACACGGTCGAGAAGACCGGCACCGAGGGCGCGTGCACCGCCGTCCCGGCACCCTCGGCGCGGAACGCCTCGGCGGCGGGGCGCATCAGCGGGGAGTGGAAGGCGTGCGAGACGGTGAGCGGCCGGGCCCTGACGCCGTGGTCGGCCAACAGGGCGCCGAGGGACGTCAGTTCGTCGATGTCACCGGCGAGCACGGTGGCGCGCGGGCCGTTGACGGCCGCCACGCACACGCCCGTACGGCCGGTGAGCAGCGCCTGCGCCTCGGTTTCGGGCAGGGGCAGCGAGAGCATGCCGCCGCCGTCCGGCAGCGCCTCCATCAGGGCGCCCCGGCGGGCCACCAGACGGGCCGCGTCGGCGGGGTCGAGCACCCCGGCCACGCAGGCGGCGGCGAACTCGCCGATGCTGTGCCCGAGCACCGCCGACGGCTGGATCCCGGCGTCGAGCAGGGCGCCCGCCATCGCGTACTCCACGGCGAACAGGGCGGGTTGGGCCAGGCCCGTGCGGTGCACTGCGGGGTCGCCGTCGAGGATCGCGTCGCGCACGGAGAGCCCTAGGTGCGGGGCGAGCTCGCGGTCGATCTCGTCCAGGAGCCGGGCGTAGCCGGGGGAGGTGGTGTACCAGGAGGCGGCCATGCGCGGGTGCTGGGCGCCCTGGCCGGTGAAGGCGAACGCCACCGAGGGCGCGGTGCGGCGCACCCCGCCGTCCTCGTCGGGGATCCGCTCGGCGCTCTCGCGCAGCCGCGCCACCAGGCCCGGCAGATCGGGGGCCGCGACCGCCACGCGGTGCGGCAGGCGGGACTTGACGCGGTTGCTGGTCCAGCACAGCTGCGCCAGCCGGTCCTCGGGCTGGCTCGCCAGGGCGTCCGCCTGCGCGAGCAGATTGGGGCGCAGCTGGTGGGCGGAGCGGGCCGAGACGGTGAACACCCCGGGGGCGCGTCCGGCCGGGCGGTGCACGGCCCGGGGCGGCGAGGAGAGCACCGCGTGGGCGTTGGTGCCGCCGATCCCGAAACTGCTGACGGCCGCGTGCACGGTGCCCCGGGGCAGCCGCAGCGGCGACCTGAGCAGGGCCAGGCGCCGCTCGGCCAGCCGCAGCCCCGGGTTCTCGTCCTCGGCGAACCGGCTGGGCGGCACGGTGCGGTGGTGCAGCGCGAGGACCGTCTTGACCAGCCCGGCGACCCCGGCGGCGCCCTCCGCGTGCCCGAAGTTGCTCTTGACCGAGCCGAGCGCGACGGACCCGGCGGCGCGGTCGGCGGTGAGCCCGCCGAGCGCCTGGGCCTCCATCATGTCGCCGAGGAGGGTGCCGGTGCCGTGCGCCTCGATGAACCCGATGTCGTCGGCGCCCACCTCGGCGGCCCGCCAGACCCGCTCGATGAGCTGCTGCTGGGCCCAGCGGTTGGGCGCGGTGATGCCGTTGCTGCGGCCGTCCTGGTTGACCCCGGTGCCGCGCAGCACCGCGTAGACGGGCTGGCGGTCGGCGAGCGCGTCGGCGAGCCTGCGCAGCACCAGGACGGCGACGCCCTCGGCGCGGCCGATGCCGTCGGCCGAGGCGCTGAAGGGTTTGCAGCGGCCGTCGGGCGCGGAGAGGCCCGCCTGGGTGTAGAAGATGTTGAGGACCGGCGTCATGATCAGGTTGGTGCCCCCGGCCAGCGCGTAGCCGCAGTCTCCCGCGCGCAGCGCGCCGGCCGCCAGGTGCACGGCGACCAGCGACGAGGAGCAGGCGGTGTCCACCGCGAGGCTCGGGCCCTTGAGGTCGAGGTGGTACGAGACCCGGTTGGCGCCCATGAAGTAGCCGTTGCCGGAACCGTGGCGGGCGGTGATCCCGTCGTAGTCGGAGAGCTGGAGGTGGGCCCACTCGTTGGCCATCACCCCGACGAACACACCGGTGTCGGTGCCCGCCAGGTCCTCGGGGGCCACCGCCGCGTCCTCCACGGCCCGCCAGGCGCACTGGAGCAGCAGCCGCTGCTGGGGGTCCATGGCGGCGGCCTCGCGCGGCGCGATGCCGAAGAACGCGGGGTCGAAGGCGTCCGGGTCGTCGATGAAGCCGCCGCGCACGGTGTTGGAGCGGCCCGGCGGGCGCGGCTCGCCGGGGGCGGCCGGTTCGTCCGTACGGTAGCGCTCGGCCTCCCAGCGCTGCTCGGGCACCCGCCGGGTGCCGTCCCCGCCCGCCATCAGGAGCTGCCAGAACTCCTGGGCGTCACGGGCGCCGGGGAAGCGGCAGTCGAGCCCGACGACCGCCACCGGTTCGGGTGTGCTCATGACGCGGCCCCGGCGGCGAGCAGCTCGGTCAGGTGCGCGGCGATGGCCCGTACGGTCGGGAAGTCGTAGGCGAGGGTCGGGGCGACAAAGACGCGGTGCCGCTCCTCGATCTCGCCGCAGATGCCGATCGCGGCGATCGAGTCGATGCCGTAGTCGGCGAGCGGGGTGCCCGGGTCGATCTCCCGGGCGGGCCGGTGCAGATGGAAGGCCACCCGGTCGAGCAGCCACTCCTCCAGCTCCGCGCCCGCGCGGGCGGCGGGGCGGCGGGCGGGGGCGTACGGGCGGGGCGCGGTGCGGGTGTCCGGGGCGATGGGCATGGCGTACCTCTTCCTGTGGGGCCGGGGCGCGGTGGACCGGGCGTCAGCGGCCGGGGGCGGCCAGCGGGGCGGGGTGCGGGGCGGGAGCGTCGGGGGCGGTGACGAGCGCGGCCAGCGGCTGCTCCAGGCGCTGGTGGAGCACGGGCAGGGCGCCGTCCAGGAACAGCCGGCGCATCAGGGTGCGCCGGGTCTTGCCGCTGGTGGTCTTGCGGACCGCCCCGGGACGCACCAGGACCACACCGGCGGCGGGGAGCTGGAAGCGCCGGCTCAGCACGGACTGGACCGAGGCGGCCAGGCCCGGCAGATCGAGGTCGCCGCCCGGACCGGGGCGGACCTCCTGGACCACCACCACGTACGAGCGCTCCCGCTGGTCGTCACCGACGGTGAACACCGCGCCGCCGCCGCGCCGCAGGGCGGGCCCGGACTCCTGCACGGCCTGTTCGATGTCCTGCGGGTACAGGTTGCGGCCGTGGTGGATGAGCATCTCCTTGATGCGGCCGGTGACATAGAGCTCCCCGTCGACCAGCGCGCCCAGGTCCCCGGTGCGCAGATAGCCGGGGCGTCCGTCGGCGGTCTCGGCGCGGAAGCACGCGTCGGTGGCGCGCGGCCGGTTCCAGTAGCCGCGCGCGACCGAGGGGCCGCGCAGCCAGATCTCGCCGACCCGGCCGCCGGCCAGCGCCTCCCGGGTCGTCGGATCGGCGATCAGCACCTCGCTCCCGGCGGGCCGGCCGCAGCCGACCAGGGTGCGCGAGGGCCGCCCGGCCACGGCGGGCCGCAGCTCGTGCTGCTCCAAGTGGTGGACGTCCACGTCCAGTTCGACGTGGACGGAGGTGGTGTCCCCGGCCGAGGCGAGCAGGGTGTTCTCGGCCAGCCCGTAGCAGGGGAACAGGGCCTCGCGGCGCAGTCCGTGGGCGGCGAAGCGGTCGGCGAAGGTGCGCAGGGTGGTGGCGCGCACCGGCTCGGCCCCGTTGAGCGCCACCCGCAGGCACGACAGGTCGAGCCCCTCGGCCTGCTCCTCGGTGGTGCGCCGGGCGCACAGCTCGTAGCCGAAGTCGGGCGAGGCGGTGCCCTCCACCCGGTAGTCGTGGATCATCCGCAGCCAGCGGTGCGGCTGCTTGATGAAGGAGACGGGGGACATCTGGACGCTGGTGCCGCCCATCCACAGCGGGTGCAGCGTCATCCCGATCAGGCCCATGTCGTGGTAGAGCGGCAGCCAGCTGCCGGTGACCACGCCGGGGCCGGTGAGCATGGAGCGGTGGATGGCCTCCTCGTTGGCGGCCAGGTTGGCGTGGGTGACCATCACCCCCTTGGGGTCGCTGGTGGAGCCCGAGCTGTACTGGAGGAAGGCGATGTCGTCGGGGCGGGTGTCCGGGGCGCGCCAGGGGCCGGGGTCGGAGCCGTCGTCCTCGGGCGCCAGGCACACCACGTCGTGCTCGCCGGCGGCGGCCAGCCACGCGGCGAGCGCCTGGCGGTGGGCGGGCTGTGTGAGGACCGCGCCCACGCGGGCGTCCTTGAGGATGCCGCCGACCCGGGCGAGCCGCTCGCCGGGCTCGTCGGGCAGCGGGGCGGGGATGGCGGTGCGCCCGGCGTAGAAGCAGCCGAGGAAGGCGGTTACGAACTCCAGTGTCGGCGGGTGGAGCAGCAGCACCGGGCGGGCCGGGTCGCCCCGGGACTCCTGGCGCAGCCGGGCGGCCACGAGCCGGGCGCGGCGGTCGAGTTCGGCGTAGGTGAGCTCTTCGGGCCGCGTGGTCCGGCCGTCCTCGTGCAGGTAGACGAACGCGAGCCGGTCGGGGTGCTGCTCCACTCCGGCGCGTACGGCCTCCGTCAACGTCCTGTGCATCTCGTCCCTTCCCTCGTGGCGCGGCGGTGGTGCGGGCGATGCGGCACCAAGTGCCAGCTGCTGCACCATCGTTGGCGGGAAGTGCAAAGGCGCTGTAAAGGAAGGCTTGAGGTGCACGTCAGACCCGCACGTGAGGGTGGTTGAACTGACCTTTGCCGAGGTCCAGTTGGCACCCAGTGCCGCATGTCCGGATCCGAGTCGCTCCTGTTTCGATACGCCATTGACTCGGTTGCCGGGCGGGTCTAGCGTCGTCAACCGCACCGCCGCACGGGCCAGTTCACGCAGCACCCTCTTCCTTCCGAGGAGCGGCACCCGTGACCACTCAGCTCCACACCCGCGACACCGGGCAGGAACCGGCCGCCACCCACCGCTGGTGGGTCCTGGGCGTACTCGTGGTGAGCCTCCTGCTCGCCGTCCTCGACCCCTCGATCCTGAACGTGGCGCTCAACACGCTCGCCGAGCCCGCGCCCCAGGGCCTCGGCGCCTCCTCCGGCGCCCTCCAGTGGGCGGTGGACGCCCACCCCCTGGCCTTCGCCGCCCTGCTCCTCGGCACCGGCGTGCTCGCCGACCGCGGGGGGCGCAGACGCACCCTGGTGGCCTGTCTCGCCGTCTTGGGGCTCTGCTCGCTCTGGTTCGCCCACACGGGCGGCTCCGGCGAACTGATCGCCGCCCGCACCGGGCTCGGCGTCGGCGGCGCGCTGGTCCCGCGCGGCGCGGCGCTCGCGGACCGGGCCGTCGGCTCGTTCGTGTCCGCCATGCACACCACCGCGCCGGTCGCCGCCGCGGTCACCTTCGCGGGCACCCTCGTCAGCCTGTTCCTGCTGCCGTCCCGCGCCCGGGACGCGTCCGCCGGCCCGGCGCCGGCCGCCCGGGTCCACCACTCCACGGAGGTCTGAGCATGCCCCCACCCGTCCCACCCCTCCCGCCCGGGACCGGCACGGGGACCGAGAACGCCCCGCCCGCCGGGTCCACCGGCCCGGCCCCGCCCGCCCCGCGCACCGCGCGGGGCGGGCGCCCGCGCGATCCCGCCGCCGATCGCGCGATCCTGGAGAGCGCCCTCGGCCTGCTCGGCGACGGGTGCAGCTACGGCGCGCTGTCGATGGACCTGGTGGCCCAGCGGGCCGGGGTCGCCCGCGCCACCGTCTACCGGCGCTGGCGCAACAAGGAGGAGCTGGTCCTCGCGGCCCTGAGCAGCCTCGACGTGCCCGTCACGCCGTCGCAGGGGCTGCCGCTGCGGGACCGGCTCGTCGACCTGGTCGACCAGATCCGCCACCGCGGCCAGGACACCAATCTGCACCGCCTCCTGGCCGGTCTCCTCGGGGAGGCGGTGCACCGCCCGCAGCTGGTGGAGCGGTACGAGGACACCGCGGTCGCCGCGCGGCGGGACGCCATGCGGCAGGTGCTGCGCGACGGTCTGGACAGCGGCGAGCTGCGTCCCGGCCTGGACGTGGACCAGGCCATCGAGCTGCTCACCGGACCGATGCTGGCCCGGCTGATCCTCCGTCAGCGTCCGGTGGAGTCGGCCGCCTTCGCGGAGGCGATCGTCGACACCTTCCTCGACGGCACCCGGTCCCGCCCGGCGCCCCGGTAGGGCGGCCACCGGCACACCGTCGGCACGCACCGGCCGCACGCGCGCGAACGCGCCGTGGCGGAGCGCTTCGGCGCCGAGGCGCCGACCGCACCGGCCGTACGCGCGCGAGCGCGCCCCCCACCCGCCGGACCGGCGGGATCCGCTGTCCCCTTCCACCCAGGAGCCGCAGCCATGAAGTTCCTCTTCGACGACCCAGCCTTCGACTACCAGGCACTGCGCGCCGCGGGCTACGCCGACCACGGCGGGGCGCAGCTCGGCGAGGTCATCGCAGTCGCCTCGCGCGTCCCCGACGGTGACACCGACGCCTGGCGGCGCGAGTGGACGGCGCTGGCCGAACGGGTCCACCGGCTGGCCGCCGGGGCGCTCGCCGAGCACCGCGCCCTCGACGCGCGCTCCGCGCTGCTGCGGGCGCACACCTACTACCGCACCGCCGAGTTCTTCCTGCGCGACGACCCGGTCCACGACCCCGAGGCGGCCCGGCTGATGCGGCTCTCCAAGGAGACCTTCGCCGAGGCCGCCCGGCTGATGGAGCGCCCGCCCGAGCCCGTGCGCGTCCCGTACGAGGACGGCTTCCTGCCCGGCCACTTCTACCGGGCCGACGACTCGGCGGGGCCCCGGCCCACCCTCGTCCACCACGGCGGCATCGACTCCACGCTCGAAGAGGGGTACTTCTTCATCGCCGCGGCGGCCCAGGCGCGCGGCTACCACTGTCTGTGCGTCGAGGGCCCCGGCCAGGGCTCGGTACTGCGCGAGCAGGGGCTCACCTTCCGGCCCGACTGGGAGAACGTGGTCACGCCCGCGGTCGACTTCGCCCTCGCCCGGCCCGGGGTGGACCCCGAGCGCGTCGTGCTGATGGGCACCAGCCTGGGCGGGCTCCTGGCGGTACGGGCCGCGGCCTTCGAGCACCGGCTGGCGGGGTGCGTCGCCCATGACGCGGTCTGGCAGCTCGGTGACGTGGTGGCGCTGCCGCCGTTCGTCCACGAGTGGGTCGAGCGGGGCTGCGACGACTTCGCCAACCCCGTGATGTACGGGATCGCCGTCCAGCAGACCTTCACCCGCTGGCTGCTTCGGCAGGCGCTGTGGACCTTCGGCGCGAGCACCCCCGCCGAACTGCTGCGCCGGATGCCCGCGTTCGGCCTGGCGGACGTGGTGGGGCAGGTGCGCTGCCCGGTCCTGGTGCTCGACGCCGAGGAGGACATGTTCTTCGCCGGGCTGGAGCACGCGAAGAAGGTGTACACCGGGCTGAACGGGCCCAAGACCCTGCATGTGTTCACCGCCGACGAGGGCGGCGGCGCGCACTGCCACTCCGGCTCGATGACGCTCTTCCACGACCGGGTCTTCTCCTGGCTGGCCGAGACCCTGGCGCCCGAACCGGCGGGTGCGCGCTGAACCACCGCACCGGCGCCCGGGGCGGCCGGCCCGGAGGGGACCACCCTCCCGGCCGGCCGCCCCGGGCGCTCTGTATACGGCTCCCGGAATTAGTAAGCGAATTCCCGCTGATTGGTGGCCGAAAGGGGCTCCGGGTGCTGCGTTCCAGGTGTTAGCACCCTTTTAATGGTTACGTAACGATTGCTCGACTACGATGTTTATCGGCAATCGTGGGCCCTGGGAACGCGATGCCCTGGGGTGATCGGGGAGATCCGTACTAGTTGAATGCCCGGTATGCATTCAAGGGGGTTGCGTCACGTGTCCCTGTCCTATGCACAATCCAGTCGTCCGCTGCGCTACGAAGTGCTCGGACGGCTCCGGGTGACCTGCGGAGACGCCGATCTGACACCGGCGCCACCGAAGATCGCCAAACTGCTCGCCCTGCTGACCGTCCGGGCGGGGGAGACCGTACCGGGGGACAAACTCGTGGCGGAGCTGTGGGAACAGCATCCGCCCCGCTGTGCGGCGGCGAGCCTGCGGGTCTATGTCTCGCAGCTGCGCAAGCTGCTGGGCACACCCGGCCGGGCGTCGCCGATCGTGACCGCGTCACCCGGATACATTCTCGACGTCAGCCAGAACCAACTGGACGTCCGGTTGTTCGAACGGCTCTATGAAAGCGGCCGGTCCCGTTACGCGGCGGCCGACTACCCGGCGGCGGCCGAGTGTCTGAGAAATGCCCTCGCGATATGGCGGGGGCCGGTTCTCGACGGCATGTCGGGATCTTCGGAGATCAGCTCGTTCGCCGCGGTCGAGGAAGAAAAACGGCTGAATTGCATCGAGCTGAATATTGAATCCGCCCTGGCCCTCGGCCGTCATCACGCGGTCATCGAGGAGCTCAAGGGCCTGGTCGTGCAGCACCCCCTGCGCGAACCGTTCTACCGGCAGCTGATGGCCGCCCTGTACCGGGTGGGCCGCCAGGGAGACGCGCTGGGCGTCTACCGCAGCGCGCGCCGGGTCATCCGCGACGAGCTGGGTGTCGAACCCGGCACCCCGCTCCAGCTCACCCAGGAAGCCATCCTGCGGGCCGACCCGGCCCGGCTGGAGGCGGTGGGCGTGACGGCCGCGGCACGCTGACGCGGCGGCCCGCCCGCCGGTCCCGGCGAGCCCCGGCGATCCCGGGGCACCGGGGACCGGACGCGCGGACGCCCGGACCCGTACGGCTCAGCCGACGCGGCGCAGCGCATCCGGAGTGAGGTCCGCGAGCCGCGGATAGCCGTCCACCGCCATCAGCAGATCCGCCTCCGCCAGCATCGAGCGCAGCACATGGACGATGCCGTCCGCCCCTCCCACCGCGAGGCCGTAGGCGTACGGGCGGCCGATTCCCACCGCCGTCGCCCCCAGGGCGATCGCCTTGACCACGTCCGCCCCGCTGCGCACCCCCGAGTCGAACAGCACCGGCAGGCCCTGGGCCGCCGCGACGACTTCGGGCAGCACGTCCAGCGCGGGCAGCCCGCCGTTGGCCTGCCGGCCGCCGTGGTTGGAGCAGTAGATCCCGTCCGCGCCCCTGTCCCGGGCCCGCCGGACGTCCTCGGGGTGGCAGAGCCCCTTCACGATCAGCGGCAGCGCGGTGAGCGACCGCAGCCAGGGCAGATCGTCCCAGGTCAGCGGGGCACCGAAGACCTGGGTCCAGCGCAGCACCGCCGCCCCGGGGTCCTCCTCGGGCGTACGGTCCAGGGACGCCCGGAAGACCGGGTCGCCGGTGTAGTTGGCCAGGCAGTGGCCGCGCAGCTGGGGGAAGTTGGCGGTGCTCAGATCGCGCGGGCGCCAGCCGGTGACCCAGGTGTCGAGGGTGACCACGATCGCCTTGAACCCGGCCTTCTCGGCCCGCCCCACCAGGCTCTCGGCCAGCTCCCGGTCGGTGGGGGTGTACAGCTGGAAGAACCCGGGGGTCGCGCCGAACTCGGCGGCGACCTCCTCCATGGGGTCGGCGCTCAGCGTCGAGGCCACCATCGGGACGCCGGTGCGGGCCGCCGCCCGCGCGGTGGCCAGATCGCCGTGTCCGTCCTGGGCGCACAGCCCGATCACCCCGATCGGCGCCATGAACAGGGGAGAGGGCAGGGTCATGCCGAACAGTTCGGTCGACAGGTCGCGCTCGGCGGCCCCCACGAACATCCTCGGGTACAGGCCCCACCGCTCGAAGGCCGCCACATTGGCGCGCTGGGTGCGCTCGTCGCCCGCGCCGCCCGCCACGTACGACCACACCGGGGGCGCCAGCGCGGCCCTGGCCCGGGACTCCAGCTCCTCGTGCGCGAACGGCAGCGACGGCACCACACCGCCGAGCCCCGCCAAGTAGATCTCGTTCTGGTAGGAGCCGAATGGCTGGGTCATCGAGTTCCCTCCCGTCGTGCCGCGCCCGGCGGCCCGGCCGCTCCGCCGGTGGCCCACATCCTCGACGCGCGGGGCGTCCGCCGCAACGCCCCTTTACGGGCTCCGTAAGTGGCATGGTGGACAGTGAAGGAGCAGAGCATCGGTCCCCCGGGAGACATCATGCGCAGCCGCTTCCAGCCCGACCGGCAGTTGACCGTCCGCATGCTGGTCACGGTGTTCCTGCTGGGCCTGCTGTACGTGGCGTTCGTCGCCGCGCTGCTGGTCCTGCTGAAGTCGACGGTCCTGGTCGTGGTGATCGCCGCGGCCCTGCTCCTGGGGCAGTACTGGTTCTCCGACCGGATCGCGCTGTACGCGATGCGCGGGCGGGTCGTCACCCGTGAGGAGCAGCCCCAACTCCACGGTCTGGTCGACCGGTTGTGCGCGACGGCCGACATGCCGGTGCCCCGGATCGCGGTCGCCGACACCGATCTGCCCAACGCCTTCGCCACCGGACGCAACGCCGACCACGCGGTCGTCTGCGTCACCACCGGACTGCTGCGCCGCCTGGAGCCGGAGGAGCTGGAGGGCGTGGTGGCCCATGAGCTGTCGCACGTGGCGCACCGCGATGTCGCGGTGATCACCGTGGCCTCGTTCCTCGGCGTCATCGCCGGGCTCATCGTCCGGTTCGCCTTCTACTCCCAGATGTTCGGCGGGCGCCGCCGGGGCGATCAGAACACCTTCGCGATCCTGATGGCCGTGATGGCCGTCTCCGCGGTGGTGTACGCGGTGAGCTTCCTGCTCATCCGGGCCCTGTCGCGCTACCGGGAACTGGCCGCCGACCGCGCCGCCGCCCTGCTCACCGGCCGCCCCTCCGCGCTCGCCTCGGCGCTGACCAAGCTGGACGGCGACATCGCCCGCATCCCCAGCAAGGACCTGCGCACGGCGAGCGCGTTCAACGCGTTCTACTTCGCCCCCGCCCTGGGCGCGGGCGCCGCGCTCTCCCGGCTTTTCTCCACCCACCCGAGCCTGGAGCAGCGCCTGGCCGGGCTGGCCAGGATCTCCGCCGAGCTGGGACGGAGCGCCTGATCGCATGGGCTTCCTGGACATCCTGCTCGGGCGCACCAAGCCCGTCGCCCCCGACCTGGACCGGCTCTTCGCGGTGCCGTCCGCCGCCCTCACCCTGGAGGCGGCGGCCGGGTTCACCGCGACCGGCCGGGGTTCGGTGTGCTTCACCTCGGTGGAGGGCGGGGCCTTCGGCCGGATCCGCGACGACATCGAGGCGCTGTTGGACGCGGACGCCGACCGCGGCGGCGAGCCGGTGGAGTTCAGCCGCGACGGGTTCGGCTACACCTGGCTGCTCTCCCGCCGCACCCCCACCGACCTGCCCGCGCTCGTCGGCGATCTGCACGCCGTGAACACCTCGCTCCAAGAGAGCGGCTTCGGCCCCCAACTGCTGTGCTCACTGGTCGGTTTCGAGGACGCCGAGGGGCATGCGCTGGCGCTCGTCTACCTCTACAAGCGCGGCACGTTCTACCCCTTCGCGCCGCTGCCCGGGGAGAAGCGGGACAGCGCGCTGGAGCTGCGGGTCAAGGCCGTGCTGGCGGACGACCTGGCCGTGGAGCCCGACCTGGCCCGCTGGTTCCCGGTGTGGGGTGCGCCGGGGCTGTGAGGGTCCGTCAGGCGGGTTGGTAGCCGCGTTCGCGTACGACGTCCCGGGCGAGGCGGGCGAACGCGCGGGCGGCGGCGCTGGTGTAGGCGCCCTCGCGCCGCAGCAGGGTCACCGTACGGGCGGGCAGCGCGGGATCGAGCGCCACCGGCCGCAGGGCCGGGTGGTCGTCGGTGACCGCGTCGGGCAGCACCGTGGCCAGCGAGGTGTGCCGGACGATCTCGGTGAGGGCCTGCACGGAGTCGGCCTCCACCGCGATGCGCGGGCGCACCCGGTGGGCGGCGAGATAGGCGTCGACATGGCCCCGGGTGGCGAAGTCGGTTCTGAGCAGCGCGAGTTGACGGCTCCCGAGCTCCCGTACCGGCAGCGGCCGGTCCCCGGGCTCCGCGTCCGCGGCCACGACCAGGCTCAGCGTCTCCGTGTACAGCGGGGTGCCCGCCACCCCGGGCAGGTGCGGTCCGAGGAAGGCGATGCCGAGGTCGATCTCGTCGGCGAGCAGGGCGGATTCGATGCGGTCCTGGGCCAGCTCGCCGACCTCCAGGGTGATGCCCGGGTGGCGGGTGTGGAAGCGGGCGAGCAGCGGGCCGGTGAGGTACGCGGTGAAGGTGGGCGTCACCGCGAGGCGCAGGCCGCCGTGCGAGAGGTCCGCCACGTCGTGCACGGCCCGCTCCGCGGCGGCCAGGTCCCGCAGGGCGCGCCGGGCGTGGGCGGTGTAGACGTCGCCCGCGTCGGTGAGCCGTACGGCCCGACCCGTGCGGTCGAGGAGCTGGGCGCCGAGGGTGTGTTCCAGCTGTTTGATCTGCTGGGAGAGCGTGGGCTGCGAGATGTGCAGCTCCTCGGCGGCGCGGGTGAAGCTGCCGTGCTCGGCCACGGCGAGCAGATAGCGCAGATGACGGAGTTCCAGGGCCATGGGACCGACTATAGAGGCATCTATAGATGAGACCAATGGAAGACATGGATAGTGCGTCTTGGACGCTATAGACACAGGTCATGCATGGTGGAACCCGTCGGCCCCCAGGGTCGGCAACCACCGAAGGGAGTGACATGCAAGACCTCACCGAGGGTGTCGCGCGGTTCCGGCGGGACGTCTTCCCCGCGAAGGCGGAGCTCTTCGCCCACCTGGCGGGCACCCACCGCCCCGGCACGCTGTTCATCGGCTGCTCCGACGCCCGGGTGGTGCCCGAACTGATCACCCAGAGCGAGCCGGGCGATCTGTTCGTGATCCGCACCGCGGGCAATCTGGTCCCCGCGTACGGCGCCGGCGCCGACGGGGTGGCGGCGAGCATCGAGTACGCGGTCGCCGTCCTCGGCGTCAGTGACGTCGTGGTGTGCGGGCACTCCGCCTGCGGGGCCATGACCGCCCTGGCCGACGGCCACGACCTGACCGGCCTCGCGGCCGTCCGCGGCTGGCTGCGCCACGCCGACGCCTCGCTGGCCCGTACCGCCGCCACCGGCACCGTGGACGTCGACGCCCTGGTCCGCGAGAACGTCCGCGCCCAGCTGGCCGCCCTCGCCACCCACCCCTCGGTGGCCCGCGCCCTGGCCCGTGAGGCGCTCACCCTGCACGGCTGGGTCTACGACATCCCCTCCGGCACGGTCGAGGAGCTCCGCCACGCGGGGCACCCGGCGCCCGCCGCGGCCTGACACCACCCGGCCCGCCACGAGGCGGGCACGGCCCCGCACCCACCGGAACCGGCGACGGAGTCCGGACACCGCTACCGAAAGGACCCACCTTCCCATGCTGCACGCCCAGTTCGACCCCACCGCCCGCCAGCTGCTCGCCGCCACCGCCGTCGAGGCCAAGACCCGCAAGGACCTCAGCTGGCAGCAGATCGCCGACGTCACCGGCCTGTCGGTCGCCTTCGTCACCGCCGCCGTACTCGGCCAGCACGCCCTGCCGGCCGACGCGGCCCGCGCGGTCACCGAGCTGCTCGGCCTGGACGAGGACGCCGCCCTGCTGCTCACCACCGTCCCCACGCGCGGCTCCATCCCCGGCGGGATCCCGACCGACCCGACCATCTACCGCTTCTACGAGATGCTCCAGGTGTACGGCACCACGCTGAAGGCCCTGGTCCACGAGGAGTTCGGGGACGGCATCATCAGCGCGATCAACTTCAAGCTCGACGTCCGCAAGGTCGCCGACCCCGAGGGCGGCGAGCGCGCGGTGATCACCCTGGACGGCAAGTACCTGCCGACCAAGCCGTTCTGATGACGGACGGGGGCGGCCGGACCGTGGTGCGCCACGGTCCGGCCGCCCCCGCCCTCACGCCGCGTGCAGCGCCAGCGTCGGCGACAGCCGCGCGGCGCGCACGGCCGGGTACAGGCCCGCGAGCGTACCGATCACCAGGGTCGCGCCGAGTCCCCCGCCGACCGCCCACGGCGGTACCACCCAGGGCAGTCCGCCCGAGGAGGCGTACGCCCCCGTGGCCGCCGCGCCCAGGGCGACGCCCACCACCCCACCGAGCCCCGACAGCATCAGGGACTCGGCGACGAACTGGATCCTGATCTGGCCCCGGGTCGCCCCGAGCGAGCGGCGCAGCCCGATCTCGTGGCGCCGTTCGAGCACCGAGATGATCATGGTGTTGGCCACGCCGACCCCGCCCACCAGGAGCGCGATCCCGCCCAGACCCAGCAGCAGCGTGGAGAGCGCGCCCTCGGTCGCCGCCTTCGCCTTCAGCGCCGCCGAGGGGTCACCGACCGCCACGTTCTGCGGGTTCTGCGGGTCGACCGTCGGGGCGAGCAGCTTCTGCACCTGCCGCACCGACGCGTCGGTGGACCGCTCGTACACCGCCGTGGGGTGTCCGTCGAAGCCCAGCAGCCGCTGCGCCGCGGCCCAGCCGACCAGCGCCGACCGCTCGATCTCCGGTGCCAGCGGCATCGGGGCGAGCACACCGACGACCGTGAAGTACCGGTCGCCGAGCCACACCTGCTGCCCCGGGCCGGTGATGCCGAGCCGCTCGGCGGCGACATGGCCGAGGACCACCGACGGGTAGCGCCCGTTGGCGGCGTTCAGCCAGGTCCCGGTGGCTACCTTGCCGCGCAGCACCTCCAGGAGGCGTTCGCTGCTCGCCTTCACCGCGATCCCGCCGGTCTCGTCCTTCGGGATCTTCTCGGTGCGGCGCACGGACCGTTTGACGTCGCCCGTCGCCCCCACCTCCTCGACCCCGTCGATGCGGCCCACCATGCCGGGCGCGTCCTTGGGCAGCTTCACCTCCTGCCCGCTGAACACGCCCTCGCCCGGCTTCACCACCAGCATGTTGGTGCCGAGCGCGTCCAGCTGCCGCAGCAGTTGGGCCTGGCTGGAGGAGGAGATGCCGACCACCGCGATCATCGTGGCGATGCCGATGGCGATCCCCAGGGCCGAGAGCACCACCCTGACCGGACGGCTGCGCAGCCCGGCCGAGCCGACGTGCAGCACGTCCCTGGGGCCGAGCCGGGCGGCCCGCAGCGCACGGGCGGGAGCGGTGCCGGACGCGCCCGCCGGGCCGTCCGTGGAGCCCGCACCCGTGGAATCCGTGGGCGAGGGGTCCCGCCCCGTGGCGTCCGTACGCGAGGAGTCGAGCGGCATCACGCGGCCACCTTTCCCCGGGCCGTGTCCGCGACGACCCGGCCGTCGCGGATGCGCACCTGGCGGGGGAGCCCGGCCGCGATCTCCGTGTCGTGGGTGATGACGGCGATGGTGGCGCCCTCCCGGTTCAGCTCGTGCAGCAGCGCCATCACCGCCTCCCCGGACGCCGAGTCCAGCGCGCCGGTCGGTTCGTCGGCCAGCAGCAGGGCGGGCTCGCCGACCACGGCCCGCGCGATGGCGACCCGCTGCTTCTGCCCGCCGGACAGCTCGTGCGGCCGGTGCCGCATCCGGTCGGCGAGGCCCACCCGGGCCAGCGCGTCGGCGGCCAGCGCCCGGCGCCGGGCCCGCGGCAGCCCCGAGTACAGCAGCCCCTCGGCCACGTTGTCGCGGGCGCTGACCCCGGGCACCAGGTGGAACGCCTGGAAGACGAAGCCGATGTGCTGGGCGCGCAGCGCCGACAGCCGGCGGTCGGTGAGCGAGGCGACCTCGTGGCCCGCGATCTCCACCCGGCCCGCGGTGGGCCGGTCGAGGGTCCCGACGACGTGGAGCAGGGTGGACTTCCCGGAGCCGGACGGTCCGGCGATGGCGAGCAACTCGCCCCGGGCGACGGTGAGATCGACCCCGTCCAGGGCCCGCACCCCGCCCGCGTACTCCTTGGTGACACCGGTGAGGCGGACGACCGCGTCCCGCGCGAGCGTGTTCATACCGACGGCACCCCGACCTTCATCCCCGCGCGCAGCCCGCCGCCGCCGACCTCCACCCGGCCCTTCCCGAACATGCCGAGCTCGACGGCGACCTCGCGGGTGGCGCCGTTCTCCACCACCTGGACGCCGAACCCGCCGCCGGAGAGCGCGAGCAGGGCGTTGACCGGCACGGACAGGACGTCGTGCCGGGTCTCGCCGGTCAGCTCGACGGTGACCGGCGCCTGGTCGAAGCCGTTCACCGCGTCCGGCCGGTCGAAGGAGACCGTGATCTCGATCTTCGGCGTCTTGTCCTGGGCGTCGTCACCGGGCTTCGCGGTCCGCCCGACCCCCGTCACCCGGCCCGGCGCCCGGGTGCCGTCCGGCAGCTGTACCGAGACCCGGGTGCCGCTCTTGGCCGAACCGGCGTCCGCGACCGGCACTTTGAACCGTACGACCCGCTCCGAGCCGGTGACCGTGAGCACCGGCTTGCCGGGGGCCACCGGATCGCCGGTCGCCGCCCCCGCCTCCTTGATCCGCACGGCGCTGCCCGCGAAGGCGACCAGCTCCGGGCCGACCGTCCCGGTCTGCTTGAGGCCGTGGGACTTCTGCCAGCGCGTGACGGCGGACGCGGTGGCGGACGTGTACGTGTCGTCGGCCGTGAAGCCGGTGTATCCGAGGGCGGCCAGGTTCTCCTCCAGCTGGCGCACGTCCTTGCCCTTGTCGCCGCTCTTCAGCGTTCGGTACATCGGCTCGGAGCCGTACATCAGCCGCACCGGGGTGCCGTCGACCTCGTACAGCCGCTGGTCGCGGCGCACGGTCGAGCCGGTCGCGGCTATCCAGTTCAGGGTGCCGGTGGCGCCCGCGTTGATCCGGCGCTCACCGAGGAAGCCGAGCGTGCCGTCCTGCTGGGAGCTGTCGCTCAGGTCGCCGCGGGTGACGTCGGCGGTGGCGGGCGGCAGCGCCGAGCGGTCGGCGCCGCCGGGCCGGTCCGGGGTGTTCAGGGCGGTCACGGCGACACCGCCGCCCGCGACCAGCACGATCGTGGCCAGTGCCACGGCCAGCCTGCGGCGGCTCATCGGCCGACGCTCTCGCACGCCTTGTTCGCCTTGTCGAACTTCGCCTTCTCGGTGCCCTCGGGTATGCGCTGCGCGGACGTCATCCCGCCGTCGAACTTCGGGTCGGGCATGTTGAAGCCGTTCTCGCGCATGCACCGCGCGTATTTGAGCATCTTGTCCTTGTCGGCCTGGGTCGGCCCCTTGCCGCTGCCCGCGCCGCCCTTGCCCGCGCACGCCCTGAGCGCCTTCTCCATCTTCTCCTTGGACATGCCCTCGCCGGAGACGCTCAGCGCCCGCTCGTCCTGCCCGGGCTCGGGCTCGGGCACCTTCAGGCCCTGTTCGCGCAGGCACTTGCGGTGCGCGAGCGCCTGGTCCGCCTGCTTCCCGGCGTCGCCGGTGCCGTCCTTGCCGCCGTCCGCCCCCTCGCCGCCCGAGCAGGCGGTGGCGATGAGGGCGAGGGCGGACAGGGTGGTGGCCGCCATGATCCTGCCGAGGTGTCGCTGCGAAGTCGTCATGGGCCCGGAGCCTGCCGCGAGCCGGTGTTTCGTTTCCCTCAGCGGATGCGTTAACAACGCCGAAAGGTCCCTTTCGTATACACAGGGACCATGCGCGTACTGGTGGTGGAGGACGAGGAATTCCTGGCGGAGATGATCGCCGAGGGGCTGCGCCGGGACGCGCTCGCGGTCGACGTGGCGCCGGACGGCACCGAGGCGCTGCGCAAGCTCCGCTTCGGCGCCTACGACGTGCTGGTCCTCGACCGCGATCTGCCCGGGGTGCACGGCGACGAGGTGTGCCGCCGGGTCGTCGAGCAGCGGCTGCTCACCCGGGTGCTGATGCTGACGGCGGCCGGGACCGTGCGCGACCGGGTCGAGGGCCTGGGCCTGGGCGCCGACGACTACCTCGCCAAACCGTTCGCGTACGACGAACTGCTCGCCCGGGTGCTGGCGCTCGGCCGCCGGGCCCGGCCCGCGCTGCCGCCCGTGCTCGAACGCGCCGGGATCGTCCTGGACACCGCCCGCCGCCAGGCCAGCCGCGACGGCCGCCACCTCCAGCTGTCGCGCAAGGAGTTCGCGGTGCTCGAAGCGCTGCTGCGGGCCGAGGGGGCGGTGCTCAGCAGCGAGGACCTGATCGAGCAGGTGTGGGAGGAGCACACCAGCTACCGCACCAACGCCGTCCGGGTCACCCTCAGCAAGCTGCGCGCCAAGCTCGGCGAGCCGCCCGTCGTGCACACCGTGCCGGGCGCGGGCTACCGGATCCCGGCGTGAAGTCGGAACGGGCGCGGCTGACCGCCCTGTACGGCGGGCTCCTCGTCCTCGCGGGCGCCCTGCTCACGGCCGTGGTGTACCTGCTGGTCCAGCAGGGGCTCTACTCCTCGATCAGTACCGCCGTGACCACCGCCGTACCGGCCAAGGAGCTGAAGGACCTGCCCACCGCCGTGCCCCGGCAGAGCGCCGCACCCGCCAGCCCGGCCCCCTTCCCGCCGGGCGTGGTGCCGGGGCTCGCGGTCACCCGTACGGTCAGCGGCGCCGCCGAGGACGCGGTGCTCAACCGGCTGCTGGCGGTCTCGGTGATCGTGTTCTGCGCGTACGCGGTGCTCTCCATCGCGCTCGCGTGGTGGATGGCGGGCCGGGTGCTGCGCCCGGTCGCCGTGATCACCGAGACCGCGCGGCGGCTGTCCGGGGAGAACCTGCACGAGCGGATCGCCCTCCAGGCCCCGCCCGGCGAGCTCAAGGAGCTGGCGGACACCTTCGACGGGATGCTGGGGCGGATGGAGCAACTGGTCTCGGCGCAGCAGCGGTTCGCCGCCAACGCCGCCCACGAGCTGCGCACCCCGGTGGCCGTGCAGCGGGCCGCCGCCGAGATCGGGCTGGCCGGGGAGCCGGACGCGCCCAAGGTGGCGCGGATCCGGGCCAAGCTCATCGCGGTCGCCGACGACAGCGAGCGGATCATCGAGGGGCTGCTGCTGCTCGCGGCCTCCGAACAGGGGCTGGAGCGCCGGGAGCCGGTCGCGGTGCACGAGGTCGCCCGGGCGGCGGTGGAGGCACTGGCCCCGGAGGCGGGTGAGCGGGGCGTCACGGTCGCGCTCCGGGCCGCCCCGCTCACCGTGCCCGGGGACGCGGTCCTGCTGGACCGCCTGCTGCACAACCTGATCGCCAACGGCATCCGCCACAACGTGCCGCACGGCCGCGTCGAGGTCCGCACCGGCCCCGACGGCATCACGGTGTCCAACACCGGCCCCGAGATCCCGCCGGACACGGTCCAGCTGCTCTTCGAACCGTTCCGCCGCCTCGCCCAGCGCCACCGCCACGCCCCGGGCGAGGGCGCGGGCCTGGGCATGTCCATCGTCGCGGCGATCGCACGCGCTCACGGCGCGACGACGGCGGCGTACGCGAACGGGGAGGGAGGGGGACTGACGGTACGGGTGATGTTCCCCGGCGGCCCGTGATCGTCGAGGGGTGCGGCCGAACGCGCTGTCGGCCGCCCCGGGCGCGCCCTAGCCGCCGTCTATCAGCCGCTGCAGGCCCGGCGCGTAGAGGTCCGCGAGGCGCTCGGGTGCCGTGCGGTTGCCCGCGCCGGGGCGGTGCAGGCTCAGCGTCGCCCCCAGCCCCAGCAGCTGCCCCGCGATCAGCTCGGCCCGCAACTCCGCGTCGGGCCCGGGCAGCAGACCGGAGAGCCGCGTGGTGATCTGCTCGCGGAAACGGTCGCGCAGCAGGGTGCGCTCGTCGTCCCGGCCGAGCGAGAAGACGACGCGCAGCAGCGGATCGCCCCGGAACTCGTCGCGCAGCCGCAGCATCGTGAGCACCAGGTGCCGGCCGAGACCGGCGGGCGGCGCGGCGAACAGTTCGTCGGCCACGGGCTGGAAGTCGGCGACGGTGTGGAACAGCTGCTCCTTGCTGCCGAACCGCTTCACGATGAGGGACGGGCTGACCCCGGCGTCGGCCGCGATGCCGCGCAGGGTCACCTCGGCGTAGGCGCGCAGGGCGAAGGCGCGGCGGGCGGCGCGCAGGATGGCGTCGCGCCCCGTCCCGTGCTCCGGGGTGACGGTCTGCTCGGCGGTGGTCATCTGCCCTCCTGGGCCGCGGGCACCGAAGTCGGCCCTCCGACCGTACCGGGCCCGGCCGCCTTGGCGCGCTCGGGCCGCCGCGTGGGCAGGAACGCCGTCGCCACCAGGGCCGCGAGCGCGGCGCCCGCCGCGATGAGGAAGATCAGCAGATACGCGTGCAGGGTGGGCGCGGTACGGCCCGCCGCCTCGAAGGTGACGTTGGCCAGCACCGCCGTGACCACCGCGCTGCAGCACGCCTGGCCCACCGAGCGCATCAGGGTGTTGATGCCGTTGGCGGCGCCGGTCTCGCTGACCGGGACGCCCTGCATGACGAGCGCCGGGAGCGCGGAGTACGCGATGGCGGTGCCGGCCGAGACGACGGTGGCGCCGGCCACGATCAGCCAGAGGCTGTGGCTGGTGAAGAACCGTACGACGTAGCCGACCGCCATGACGCAGGAGGCGAGCGCCAGGGCGGTCTTCGGGCCGTACTTGGCCGATATCCGGGCCGACACCGGCGACAGCGCGACCATCGAGAGGCCGCCGGGCAGCAGGCACAGACCGCTGACCACGATGGAGGCGCCGAGCCCGTATCCGGTCTCCTTGGGCTCCTGCACCATCTGCGCGGTGACCAGGGAGTTGGCGTAGAAGGCGAAGCCGATGAGCAGGGCGGCGACATTGGTGAGCAGGACGGCGGGCCGCGCCGAGACGCGCAGGTCGACCATGGGGGAGGGGACGCGCAGCTCGTAGCGGCCCCAGGCCAGCGCCACCACCAGCGAGCCGCCGGCCAGACCCAGGGTGCGGGCCGAGGTCCAGCCCCAGTCGGCGCCCTGGGTGATCGCCAGGAGCAGGCCGACCAGCGCGGCGATCAGCCCGAGGGTGCCCACGACGTCGAAGCGGCCCGGGGTGCGCACCGGCGACTCCGGCACGATCCAGACCACCAGCAGGAAGTCCAGCAGCCCGAGGGCCGCCGAGGCCCAGAACATGGTGTGCCAGTCGAAGTTCTCCACCACCACGGCCGCCACCGGCAGGCCGACGGCCGCGCCGATGCCGAGCGTGGAGCTCATCAGGGCGATGGAGGGCAGCACCCGGGCGGCGGGGAGCTCGTCGCGGATGATGCTGATCCCGAGCGGGATGACGGCGAGCGCGGCGCCCTGGAGGGCCCGGCCCGCTATGAGTACGCCGATGTCGGAGCTGGCCGCGCAGAGCACGGACCCGGCGGTGAGCACCGCGAGCGCGGCGAGCAGGACGCGCCGCTTGCCGTACATGTCGCCGACCCGGCCGAGGACGGGGGTGAAGACGGCGCCGGTCAGCAGGGTGATGGTGACCAGCCAGCCGGCGGCGCCGGGGCTGCTGCCGGTGAGCGCCGGCACATGGGGGAGCAGCGGGACGACGAGGGTCTGCATGACGGCGACGACCACGCCGCAGAACGCCAGGACCGGGACGATGAACCGGGACCGGGACACAGGGGCGGAGGCGGGGGCGGCGCTCGCCGGGGACATGCTGCTCCAGGGGACGGGAGGCGGTGGGGACGGGGGTGCACAAGCGTTCACCCCTCTTCAGGGTAAACGCTTGTGCACCCCGGTGTCCCGCCCCTGGTGCTACTCCTGCGGGACCGAGAGCCGCCGCAGGGTGTCGATCACCGCACGGGACCCCTCGGAGCCCGGCTCGATCAGGGTGTAGTGGCCGATGCCCGGCAGCTTCACCAGCTCCGCGTCGGTGTGGACGGCGAGGTAGTCGGCGAACTGCTCCAGCGGCACCTCCTCGTCCACCTCCCCGTGCAGCACCACGGTCCGCACCCCGGTGGTGCCCGCCCCGCGCAGCAGCGTCACCGGGTCGACCAGCGGCAGCCGCTCGGCCACCAGGTCGGCGCCGCCCAGCAGCTGCAGCCCCGCGCCGTCGCTGAGGTCCTCGCGGATGGTGGCGGCCAGATCCGTCAGCGGCGCCAGGCCCAGGATCGCCGTGGGCAGCCGGGTGGTGTACCAGGGCGAGCTCTCGGGCAGCAGCCCGCGCGCCCCGGCCCACAGCGCCAGGTGCCCGCCGGAGCAGTGGCCCGCCAGCACGTAGGGCCGCCCCTCCGGCAGGGTGTCCACCGCCAGCGCGATGTCGTCGAAGGTCTCCGGATAGCCGCCCGCACCACCCGATCTGCGGAAACCCGGCAGGATCGTGGTGAAGCCCTGCTGGGCGAGATGGGCCGCGAACGGGGTCAGGTGCATGCGGTCGTAGCGCCAGTAGCCGCCGTGCAGCAGGATCACGACCGGCGCGTCCGGGTCCTCGGCCGGCCACAGGTCGTACACCTGGTGCGGATGGGAGCCGTACTTGCGGTGGACGGGAGCGAGCACCGGACGGATGCTCAGCACCCGGCGCTCCTCCTCGGCGGCGAACGCGGAAGGGGTCCTAGACATGACTGCGGGCCGTCCAGAGCTCGGGGAACACGGACCGGTGGGCGCGCTTCTCCAGCCACGCCACACCGGGGGAGCCACCGCTGCCGGCCTTGGAGCCCATGGCGCGGCGGGTGGCCAGCAGATGGTCGCTGCGCCACCGCAGCACCAGCTCGGCGACCTCGGTCAGCTCCTCGCCCAGCCGCACCAGCGGATCGTGCTGCGGCCCGGCGTAGATCTGCCGCCAGACCTCCTCGACCCAGGAGTCCGGCTGGTACGGCTCGGTGAGGTCGCGCTCCAGCACGTGCTCGGGCACGGGCAGACCGCGCCGGTGCAGGAAGCGCAGCACCTCGTCGTAGAGCGACGGCTCGGCCAGCGCCGCCTCCAGCTCGGCGTAGACGGCCGGGTGGCCCCGGTGGGCCTGGACCATCGAGCGGGACTTGTCGGCGAGCAGGAACTCCATGTGCCGGTACTGCGCGGACTGGAAGCCGGACGCCTCGCCGAAGGCCGCGCGGAAGCCGTTGAACTGCGCCGGGGTCAGCGCCGCCAGCGGCGCCCAGGAGTCGTTGAGCGCCTGGTGCGAGCGGCGGCTGCGGCGCAGCGCGTCCATGGCCTGTTCGAGGTCGTCCTTGAGTAACGCGTCCCGTGCGGTGCGCCACTCGTAGACGATCAGGGTGAACCACAGCTCCATCACCTGGGTGGTGACGATGAAGGCCATCTCGCCGGGGTCGTTGGAGAGCGGCTGCTGGAGGGAGGAGAGCAGCGAGGCGTGGACGTACTCCTCGTACGGAGTCGTCCCCTCGAACTGCTTGTGGGGCGCGTCGTGTTCGGCGGACGCGGCGAGGGTACCGACGGGCTCGGTCATGGGTCTCCGTAGGTCGTGGTTCGGGCCGGGTGGTCAGACCGGCAGGCCGATGTGCGCGCCCCCGGTCGCGTCCAGCCACTGGCCGGTCATCCAGCGGGCGTCGTCGCTCGCCACGAACGCGACCACGTCGGCGATGTCGTCGGGCCGGCCGATCCGGTTGAAGACGGAGGTGGCCGCGTACGCGTTCAGCACCTCGGGCATCTTGAGCGTCGGGTTGATCTCGGTGTAGGTGAAGCCGGGCGCGACCGCGTTCACCGTGATGCCGCGCTTGCCCAGCTCGGGCGCGAGGGCCAGGGTGAGGCTGTCCAGGGCGCCCTTGGTCATCGAGTACGCCGAGATGTTGGGCATGGCGATCCGGGTGACGGCGGAGGAGATGTTGATGATGCGGCCGTTGTCCCGCAGCCGGCCGAGACCCTCCTTGATCACGAAGAAGGGGGCCTTGACGTTGATCGCGAAGAGCCGGTCGTACTCCTCCTCGGTCACGTCCGAGATCCGCTTGGGCAGCGTCACCCCGGCGTTGTTGACCAGGATGTCCAGGCCCGGCCCGGCGCCGTACTCCGACAGGCCCTTGTCGAACGCGGTCCACAGCGACTGCGCGTCGCCCGGCACCCCGAGCTCGGCGCGGATCGCGAAGGCCCGGCCGCCCGCGGCCTCGATCTCGGCGACGGTCTCCTCGGCCGCCTCGGTGCGGTGGCCGTAGTGCACGGCCACCAGCGCGCCCTCGGCGGCGAGCCGGAGCGAGATCCCCCGGCCGATTCCGCGGCTGCCGCCGGTCACCAGGGCCGTGCGCCCGCTCAGCCTGCCCGTACTGGTCATTCTCAACGCTCCTGTGGTGTCGGATGGGTGACCGCGGTGCTCCGGCGGTCGCGGGGGCGGCGCCCGTACGGGTACGGCGCGCGCGAGGGGGGTGGATCAGGCGTCGAAGTCGAGCGCGAGCTCGTCCGACTCCGGGCGGGCCCGGCAGGGCAGGGTGTAACCCGCTGCCAACTCGGCCGCGCCCAGGGCGTACTGACGGTCCATCACCGCACTGCCGCGGACCACTTTGGCGCGACAGCTGCCGCACAGGCCGTCGCGGCAGGAGTAGGGCGTCTCGGGCCGGGCGCGCAGCACCGCGTCGAGGACCACCCGGTCCTCCGGCTGCATCACCGCCTGGCTGGTGCGGCCGTCCAGGTGCGCCGAGATGAGCCCGGTGCGGCCGAGCGGCTCCGGGGGCGGGGCGGGCGGCAGGCCGCCGCCGGTGGAGAAGAGCTCGAAGCGCACCCGGTCGGGGTCCGCGCCCCACCGGGTCAGCGCCTCGCGCACGGTCTCCACCAGGCCCCACGGCCCGCAGAGGTAGAAGTGCGCCGACTCGTCCGGCTCGGCGCCCAGCAGCGCGAGCAGCCGGGGCAGCCGGTCCGCGTCGATCCGGCCCGAGAGCAGCTCGCTCTCCCGGGTCTCGCGGGAGAGCACGTGCAGCACGAAGAACCGGCCGACATGGGCGTCCTTGAGGTCGGTCAGCTCGTCCGCGAGCAGCACCGACTGCGCCGAGCGGTTGGCGTACACCAGGGAGACCCGGCACTCGGGATCCTCCCGCAGCGCCGCCGCCGCCATGCTCAGCAGCGGGGTGATCCCGCTGCCCCCCGCCACCAGGACGTGGTGTGCGCCGGGCCGCTCGGCCAGCCGGAAGTCACCGGTGGGCGGGCCGAGTTCGAGGGTGTCGCCGACGGCCAGTTCGGTGGTGGCGTACTCGGCGAAGCCGTCCGGGCCGAGCCGCTTGACCACGATCCGCAGCCCCGCGTCGGCCCCGGGGGTCAGACACACCGAGTAGCTGCGGCGCAGCTCGCGGCCGTCGGGGCGGTGGCGGACCACCACGTGCTGGCCCGCCCGGTGGGCGAAGACACCGGCGTGCTCGTCCGGCACGGCCAGGCTGATGGCCACGGTCTGCTCGCCGACCCGCTCCACCCCGGTGACGGGCAGCCGGTACCAGCCGGTCGCGCGGCGCGCGGGCGCGGTGGCGTCGGAGTCAGCGGTCTGCGCTGTAGTCGCTGTCGTCATGATGGTGCGTCACATCGCCTTCAGATGCGCGAAGGTCTCCTGGCACGAGGTGCACACCAGGACGGCTTGGCAGCGGGTCGCGCCGAACGGGCTCTGCGGCCGGGTGGCCACCGAGCCGCAGTGCGGGCAGGGCACCCCCAGGCCGACCCGCACCGACAGCGGGGCCCGGGCGGGGCCCGGGGGCACGATGCCGTGCTCGGAGAGCTTGCGGCGGCCCTCGTCGGTGATCCAGTCGGTGGTCCAGGCGGGCGAGAGCACCTGCCGGACCCGGCCGTCGGGGTGGCCGCTGTCGGCGAGCGCCTCCCGGATGCCCGCCTCGATCGCGGGCATCGCCGGACAGCCCAGGAACGTCGGGGTGATGACGACTTCCAGCGCGCCGTCGGCCGCCCGCTCCAGGGAGCGGATCACCCCCAGCTCGGCCAGCGAGATCATGGGCAGCTCGGGGTCGGGCACCGCGTCGACGCGCGCCCTGACCTCGTCCGCCGGGAGCCTCGGTACGGTGTTCACCAGCTGCCCCCCGGATACTGGAGGCGGACCGAGCGGAACTCGGCGAGCAGCGGGCCGAACGCCTCGGTGTGCAGCCCGGCCCGGCCACCGGTCGCCCGCCACGAGTCCTTGGGCAGCGTGAGGCGGGCCTCGTCGAGGACGGCGGCCACCTCCCGCCGCCACTCGGGCAGCAGCCGGGCCGGGGCCACCGCGACCCCGGCCGCGTCCAGCCGGTCCACCAGCTCGTCCGGCTCGAAGAGTTCGGCCGCGTACGGCCAGATCCGGTCCAGCGCGTCCTGCATCCGGCGGCGGCTCTCGGCCGTCCCCCGGCCCAGGCGGACCGTCCACTGGGAGGCGTGCATCTGGTGGTACTCGACCTCGCGGGCCGCCCGCGCGCCGAAGGCCGCGAGCGTCTCGTCGGAGGTCTTCTCCAGGGCGTTCCACAGCAGCCTGCTGTAGTGCGCGTACACCAGCTGGCGGGCGATGGTGTCGGCGAAGTCGCCGGGCGCCAGCTCCAGTACGAGCGCGTTGCGGAACTCCCGCTCGGTGCGGTGGTAGGCCAGCTCGTCGTCGCTGCGGCCGGTGCCGTCCAGGCTGCCGCTGTAGGTGAGCAGCGTGCGGGCGTGGCCGAGCAGGTCGAGGGCGATGTTGGCGAGCGCCAGGTCCTCCTCGATGGTGGGCGCCCGGGTGACCAGGGCGCACAGCCGCTGGCAGAGGACCAGCGCGTCGTCGCCGAGCCGCAGGGCGTAGGCCGCGCGGTCGTGGTCCGGGGTGGTCGTGCTAGCCGTCATGGCCGCTTTCCTCGTTCAACGGGACGTAGTGCTCGGGGTACCGGTACGGCTTGTGGGAGGCGTTGGCGAAGAACGGGTCCTTCTCGCTCGGCGAGGCCGCGTGGACCGCGTCCGAGCGCACCACCCACAGCGAGACGGTGTCGCCCCGACGGGTGTACAGGTCCCGGGCGTTGGCGAGCGCCATGTCGGCGTCGGCCCCGTGGACCGAGCCCACGTGCTGATGGGCCAGGCCCCGGCGCGGCCGGATGAACACCTCCCACGGCGTCTGCACCCGCGCGGACCGCTCGCTCATGACGTCTGCCCTTCCTCGTCGTCCACCCGGGCCGCGTACGCGTCGACCGCGTCCCGCACCCAGGCGCCCTCCTCGTGCGCCGCCACCCGGTGGGCCAGGCGCTGCCGGCTGCAGTGCGAGCCGTCGCCGAGCGCGCCCCGGAACAGCTGCCAGTCGATGGGGCTGAAGTCGTAGTGCCCGCGCTCCTCGTTCCAGCGGATCGCCGGGTCGGGCAGGGTCACCCCCAGCCGCTCGGCCTGCGGGACCACGTTGTCCACGAACCGCTGGCGCAGCTCGTCGTTGGTGTGCCGCTTGATGCCCCAGGCCAGCGAGCGCTGGGAGACCGCGGCGCCCATCGCCGCGGTGCGCTTGTCCGCGCCGCCCTCCACCGTGTCGGGCGGGCCGAACATCAGCGCCACGGCCGGCAGCCACCAGCGGTTCACCGCGTCCTGGGCCATCTCCCGCTGCTCCGGGGTGCCCCGGCACAGCGACCACAGCACGTCGTAGCCCTGCCGGACGTGGAACGCCTCCTCCTGGCACACCCGGCGCATGGCCCGGGCGTAGGGCCCGTAGGAGGTGTGGCACAGCGGCGCCTGGTTGGTGACCGCGGCGCCGTCCGTGAGCCAGGCGATGGCGCCGGTGTCGGCCCAGGTCAGCGCCGGGTGGTTGAAGGTGGCCGCATAGCGCTGGGTACCGCTGTGCAGGGCGTCGAGGAGCTCGGCGCGGTCCACCCCCAGCGTCTGCGCCGCCGCGTACAGATACAGCCCGTGGCCCGCCTCGTCCTGCACCTTCGCCAGCAGACTGGCCTTGCGGTGCAGCGAGGGGGCCCGGGTCAGCCAGGCACCCTCCGGCTGCATGCCGATGATCTCGGAGTGCGCGTGCTGGGAGATCTGCCGCAGCAGCATCCGCCGGTAGCCGTCGGGCATCCAGTCGCGGGGCTCGATCTGCTCCCCGGCCGCCAGCAGCGCCTCGAAGTGCTCGGTGAGCGCCTGGGTGTCCGGCGGGGCGCCGTCGGACACCGCGCTCTCCTGGAGCCCTGGAAGCACCTGACCACCCCTTCGTCATGCACTGTCCCCGGTGGCAGTGCCCTCTACTGATGAAGAGGTCTGACCTGGGGCGTTCAATCCCTGCCGGGGGCGGGAGTTGCCGTGACGAAGGTCACGCGGGGGCGGGGGAGTGTGCGCGCCCGCGCGCGACTCTCTCTTCGGTAGTCAGTGAAACGAGAAGGGGTACGCCATGAGCACCATCAGGACGATGCTGGTCGAGCTGACCGGGACGCCGGAGTTCGCCGAGGGCATCGGCGACGACGAGGACCTCAGCGCCAGCGGCATCGACTCCGGGGACCTGGTCCGGCTGATCCTGCTCATCGAGCAGCGCACCGGCATCGAGGTGACGGCCGAGGACATGGAGGGCCTGATCACCATCGCCGACTACGAGCGCTTCATCGCCGAGCGCGACTCCGCCACCCCGCAGCCGGGCGCAGCCTGATGTGGCTGACCCAGCTGGCGGAGCGCAACCGCCAGTGCTTCCCGGACCGGACGGCCCTGGTGGACGAGCGGCGCTCCGTCACCTGGGCCGAGTTCCACGACCGGGGCGTGCGCCTGGCCAGGGGCCTGGCCGGGCTCGGCATCCGGCGCGGCGACCGGGTCGCGGTGCTCTCGCTGGACCGGATCGAGGTCCTGGAGACGTACTTCGCGCTCGCCCGCGTCGGGGCGCTGTTCGTCCCGCTGAACCACAGCCTCACCCCGGAGGAGGTGGGCGGGATCGTCGAGCGGACCGGCGCGGTCGCGGTGATCGGCGAGTCCGCGCTGCTCGCGCGCCATCCGGACCTGGCCGTACGCACCCGGATCCCGCTCGACGACGACGCGTTCGCGGCGCTCGGCGAGGCGGGCGGCCCGGAGCTCGACGACATCCCGGACGATGCGCCGGCCGCGATCCTGCACACCTCGGCCACCACCGGCCAGGCCAAGGGCGTCACCGTCGACCACGCCTCGTTCCGGGCCATCGCGCTCGGCTGGCTGGCCGTGGCCCGCCCCGCCGACGAGATGGTGCTGGTCAACTGCTGCCCGCTCTACCACGGCAGCATGGTCGTCTCGCTGACGTACATGGCCGCGGGCGCCACCGTGGTCCTGATGCCCGGCTTCAAGCCGCAGACCGCGCTGGCCGCGATCGAGACCCACCGCGCCACCCACATCTGGCTGGTCCCGCAGATGCTGCGGTTCCTGCTGCGGGCCAAGTCGGCCGACAGCACGGACCTGTCGACCCTGCGCGAGATCCTGTACGGGGCCGCGCCGATGCCCATGGACATCTACGCCGAGGCCGTGGAGCGGCTCGGCTGCGGGTTCCGGCAGGTGTACGGGATGACCGAGGTCGGCGGCCCGTTCGTCACCCTCGGCCCCGAGGAGCACCCGGCGCCGGAGGCGGCGGGCGAGGTCATCCCGGCGGGCCGGGTGATCCCCGGCATGTCGGCGCGCGCCCTGGACGAGCAGGGCGAGGAGGTCGAGCCGGGCGCCATCGGGGAGATCTGCGTCCGCGGCCCGGGCCTGATGCACGGCTACTGGGAGAACGAGGCCGCCACCGCCGAGATCACCACGGCCGACGGCTGGATCCGCACCGGCGACCTCGGGTACATCGACCGCGCCGGGCTCATCCGGCTGATCGACCGCAGCAAGGACCTGATCATCCGGGCCGGGCAGAACGTCTACCCCTCGGAGATCGAGCGGGCGCTCCAGGCGCATCCGGCGGTCCGCGACGCGGCCGTCGTCGGGGTCCCGGACGAGGACTTCGGCGAGGTCCCGCTGGCATACGTGGTGGCCGAAGAGGGCACCGGCACCCAGGAGTTGCAGACCTACCTGGCCCAGCGCCTCGCCGCCTACAAGCGGCCCCGGCGCATCGAGTTCATCGACCAGGTGCCCCGCAACCCGGCCGGGAAGATCATCAAGAAGCTGCTGCGTGCCTGATCCGGTACCGCCGCCCGGGCACGACCGGGCGGCGGACCGGACACCCGCCCGCCCCGGCCCCCGGCCGGAGGCGGCGGAGGGCCGGACGGCCGCCGAAGAGGCGCTGCGCCTGCTGGCTGCGGCCCTGCGCGCCCAGGGCCTGGCGCTGGGCACGGCCCGCGCCGACGAGCCGGGGGCACCGGCGCCAGGGCCCGTGGAGCGGGCGCTGACCGGGGCGATGACACCCCGTCGAAGCCGTGAGTTCCTCGCCGGACGCCATGCGGCCCGCCGGGCACTGGCCGCGGCGGGCGGACCCGTCGAGGAGATCGCGCGCGCGGGCCGGCGCCCACTGTTCCCGGCCGGGTTCACCGGCTCGATCAGCCACTCCGGCGGCCTGGCCGTCGCCCTCGCGGCCCCCGCCGGGCGCTTCGCCGCCCTCGGCTGCGACCTCGAACTGCGCGGCCTGCCCCTGGCGAGCGCCCACATCGTGCTCGGCCCCGACGAACGGGGCTGCCTGGAAGGCGACGCGGCGACGGCCGAACACCGCCTGCTGTGCGCCTTCTCGGCCAAGGAGGCCGCGTACAAGGCGTTCGGCGCGCTGCTCGGCGAGGGGGCGCCCGCGACCCTGCTCGCCCTCGTGGCCCGGCCGGTGCCGGGCGGCTTCCGGGCCCGGCCGCGCACGGCGCCGGGCCCGGAGGTGGAGGTACGGGTGCGCCCGGCGGGCCCGGGCGTCTTCAGCTGGGCCGCCGCACCGCGGAGCTGACCGGGTGCGGCGGCCAAGGCGCCGGCTACTCCTTGGCGTTGACCAGCACGGCCATGTTGCCCGCCGGGTGCTGGTTGTCGTGGATCAGCTGGTGGGCCTTGCCGATCTCCTCGAAGCCGAGGGTGAGCGACAGGCACGGGTCGAGCAGCCCCTGGTCGATCATGGTGGTCACCTCGCGGGCCTCGCGGGAGTTGGAGACGTGCGAGCCCTGCAGACGCTTCTGCCGCATCCACAGGAAGCGCAGGTCCACATCGCCGTTGTAGCCGGTGGTGCCGCCGCAGATGACGACCATGCCCGCGTTGTCGCACATGTACATCGAGGTCGGGATGGTGTCGGCGCCGGAGTGCTCCAGCACGATCCGGGGTGCCCTGCGCTCGCCGAGCACCTCCCAGAACCGGCGGCCGAAGGCGCGGGCGCCCTGGAGCCAGCGGCCCATCGCCTCGTCGTCGCCGGTGTCGGGCAGCCGGCCCCAGTGGTCGAAGTCGCGGCGGTTGATGTACCCCTTGGCGCCCAGCTCGACGCAGTACTCGCCGCGCTCGTCGCTGGAGACCACCGCGATGGGGATGCCGCCGCGCTGCTTGACCATCTGGATCGCCATGCAGCCCAGACCGCCCGCACCGCCCCAGATCAGCACCGCGTCACCGGGGCGCACGGTGTGCGGCTCCCAGCCGAACAGCTGGCGGTAGGCGGTGGCCGCGGTGGCCATGTAGCAGGCCGCCGCGGCCCAGGACAGCCGCTTCGGCTTGGGGTGGCACTGGTACTCGTCGACCACCGCGAACTGGGCGAAGGAGCCGTAGTTCTCCTCGTACCCCCACACGCTCTGGGTGGAGGAGGTGGACGGGTCGGCGCCGAGCCGGATGTCCTCGGCGCTCTCGTCCCAGATGCTGGCGAGGAGCACGATCTCGTCGCCGGGCTTGAGCCGCACGCCCTCGCCGACCGCCCACACGATGCCGGAGGCGTCGGAGCCGCCGATGTGGAAGTCCTCGACGGCGCCGCGCTTCTGGCGGGCGGCTATGACGTCCACCGGGTCGCCGAGCGAGGCCCACACGTTGTTGTAGTTGACGCCCGCGGCCATCACCTTGATGAGGACCTGGCCGGGCCCGACGGGCGGCACGTCCACGACCTCGGTGCGGAAGGCACCGATGGGCGGCCCGTACCGCTCGGGCCGGATCAGGGAGGCGTACATGCGCTTGGGCGCCTGGCCCAGCGGGGGCGCGTCACCGAGCTCGTAGAGGTCCTGGGTCACGTTCTGGCTCCTGACGGTGCGGGTGCGGGTGCGGAAGCGGCCGACCGGGTGCGGCAGGCGCTGAAGTCGGCGGCGGGACCGAGCGCGTCCCAGCCGGCGGGTACGGGGGCGAAGGCGGGCCACAGCGAGCGCTCGCCCGCCGCGTTGGTGAGCACCAGGTGCGAGGGGACGCCCTCGCCGTGGGACTCGAACGGACCGGGCACGGTCATTCCCCTTCCTGGGCGGGCCGCAGGGCGGCGGCGAGGACCGCGCCGATGCGGGCGATGTGCTCCGGCTCGGTCATGTCGTAGTGGCCGCAGTCCACGGCGTGCTCGGTGAACACGCCGCCGACGTACGGGCGCCAGCTGTCGGCCTTGCCGGGCACCAGCGACAGGTCGCCGGAGTCGGCCGGTACGGGGGCGTCGGTGGTGGCGCTGAAGAACAGCGCGTCGCCGCCGAACACCTCGGGGGCGAACTCCCGGGCGATGGTGAGGTTGTTGCGCATCACACGGGCGATCGCCAGCGCCTCGTCACGGGTCACCGGTGAGGGGCCGCGCTCCGCGCCCTCCTCCTCGCCGAGCCGCCGGATCACCTCGTCGACGTCCGTGGCCCCGCCCTCGGGCATCTCCAGGCCCGCGACGCGGACCAGCAGCGACGCCACCTGGCGCTCGGTGGCCCGGGGGTCGGCGGGCGCGTCCTCGGTGACGGGCGCGTCCAGCATGGCCAGCAACTCGACCTCCTCGCCCTGGCGTTGCAGGGTGGTGGCCATGGCGTGGGCGACGAACCCGCCGTAGGACCAGCCCAGCAGCCGGTACGGGCCCTCGGGCTGCACCTCGCGCAGGTGCGCCACATAGGAGTCGACCATCTCCTTGGCGTCGGCGGCCGGTTCGCGCGTCCCGTCCAGGCCGTGCGCCTGGATGCCGTACACCGGCTGGCGGGCGCCGAGGTGCGGCAGCAGACCGGTGTAGCGCCAGGCGATGCCCGCGCCGGGGTGGACGCAGAACAGCGGGCGCTGGTCGCCGTCGGCGCGCAGCGGCAGCAGCGGCGCGAACGCGTCCTGGCCGGCCGCGCCGCCGCGTCCCGCCAGCGAGACGAGCCCGGCGATGGTGGGCGCCGAGAGGAACGCGGCGGCCGGTACGTCCAGGACCGCGTCGGTGCGCATCCGGCCCGCCAGGAGCACCGCGCGCATCGAGTCGCCGCCGAGGTCGAAGTAGTTGTCGTGGATCCCGATGCCCTCGATGCCCAGCGCCTCCTCCCAGTACGCGGCCACGGACCGCTCCCGCTCGGTGCGGGGCGCGGCGTACTCCGTGGTGAGGTAGGGCCGGGGGGAGCGGCCGGTGGCCGCCTGCTCGTCGCCGTCCTGCGGACCGGCGAGCGGCCGGGCCCCGGGGGCGTCGATCCAGTGGCGGCGCCGGTCGAAGGCGTACGGCGGCAGCGGCACCGGACGGGCCTCGTCCGCCGCCCCGGCGCCGTGCGGGCCGGTGAGGTCGACGGGCACGCCCGCGCTCCACAGCCGGCCGAGCGCCTCCGCGAACATCTGCCCGTCGGGGGTGGCGGCCTTGGCGTGCCGCATGGTGGGCACGGTGGTCACCGGCTGGTCCGCGAGGCGGGCGCCCGCCAGCTTGGCCAGCGCGTCACCGGGGCCGATCTCGACGAACAGCGGACGGCCGTCCCGCCAGAGCGCGGCGATGCCGTCGGCGAACCGCACGGTGCGCCGGGTGTGGTCGAGCCAGTGCTCGATGCTCGTCGCCTGCTCGTCGGTGACCCAGTCGCCGGTGACGTTGGTGATGTACGGGATCGTCGGCGGTCGCAGGGTCACGCCCCGCAGGACGTCCGCGAACTCGGGCAGGATCGGGTCCAGCACGTGCGAGTGGGCGGCGGCGGGCAGCCGCAGCCTGCGGAAGGCGATGTCGTCGGCGGCCAGCCGCGCCTCCAGGGCCGCCACCGCCTCCTGGCGCCCCGCGACGGTGCAGGCCGCCGGGCCGTTGACCGCCGCCAGCGACAGGTCGTCGGTGAGATAGCGGCGCAGCACCTCCTCGCCGACGGCCACACCGGTGGTGGCGCCGCCCGCCGAGGCGATCAGCCGGATGCGCTCGCCGACCAGCGGCAGCATCTCCTCCAGGGACATCACCCCGGCGAGGGTGGCCGCGGTGTACTCGCCCAGCGAGTGCCCGATGAACGAGGCGGGCCGCACGCCGTGCTCCATCAGCGCGGTCGCCAGGGCGTACTCGGTGACCACCAGGGCCAGGAAGGCGTCGACGCTGCCGGGTTCGGTGTCCTCGAAGAGCGCCGTGCGCAGATCGCGGCCGGTGGCGGAGAGCAGGATGCGGGTGCAGCGGTCGACGGCGTCCCGGTAGACCGGCAGCTCGCGGTGGAGTTCGGCGCCCATGCCGATGTACTGGGTGCCGCCGCCGGGCAGCAGGAACGCGACCGGCGGGGCCTCCTCGCCGCGCACCAGCCCGCTCGACTGGAGCGGGTGCAGCAGGATCCGCGCGGCCTGCCCGGTGTCGAGCGCGGCGACGGCCGCCCGGTGCGCCATCGGGGTGCGGGCGCGCAGGGAGTGGGCGACGTCGGCGAGGTCGGTCGCGGGGTGCTCGGTGAGGTGGCGGCCCAGGTTCTCGGCCTGCCCGCGCAGGGCGCCCGAGGTGCGGGCGGACAGCGGCAGCACCTGCCAGCGGGCGGGCCGGGCCGGCCGGGGGGCCGGGTCCGGCGCGGGCGGTGCCTCCTCCACGATGACGTGCGCGTTGGTCCCGCCGACCCCGAACGCGCTGATCGCGGCCCGGCGCGGGCCCTCGCCCGCCCGCCACTCCTCCAGCGCGGTCGGCACCCGGAAGGGGCTCGCGGCGAAGTCGATGAGCGGGTTGGGCCGGTCGAAGTGGAGCGTCGGGGGTATCTGGCGGTGCTCCAGGGCGAGGACGGCCTTGATGAATCCGGCGATCCCGGCGGCGGCGCCCAGATGCCCGACGTTGGTCTTCACCGAGCCCAGCGCGCAGTAGCCGGTGCGGTCGGTGCTCTCGCGGAACGCCGCGGTCAGCGCCGCCACTTCGATCGGGTCGCCGATGCGGGTGGCGGTGCCGTGCGCCTCCACGTATCCGATGGAGTCCGCGCCGATGCCCGCCGCCACCTGCGCGGCCAGGATCGCCTCGGTCTGGCCCTCGGTGCTGGGCGCGGTGAAACCGACCTTGCGGCGCCCGTCGTTGTTGATGGCCGAGCCGCGGATCACGGCCCGGATGCGGTCGCCGTCGGCCAGCGCGTCCGAGAGGCGCTTGAGCGCCACCACGCCGACGCCGTCGCCCGAGGAGGTGCCCGCCGCGTCGGCCGCGAAGGCCCGGCAGCGCCCGTCGGGCGAGAACGGCCCGTCCGGCACGTGCCGGTAGCCGAGCAGCGCCGACGGGTTGATCGAGGCGGCCCCGGCCAGGGCCACGTCACAGCGGTAGTCGATCAGGTCCTGGCAGGCGGTGTGGATGCCGACGAGCGCGGTGGAGCACGCCGTCTGCAGGGAGAGGCTGGGCCCGGTCAGGCCCAGCTCGTACGAGATGCGGGTGGCCAGGGTGCCCAGCGAGTTGCTGGTGGCCGCGTGGACCAGGGCGACCGAGGCGCTCTGCCCGGCGAAGCGCGGGTAGACGTGCGCGGGGTAGTAGCGGCTGTCGCCCGCTCCCGCGTACACCCCGACCTGGAGGTCGCCGTGGCCGTCGGCGTAACCGGCCTCCTCCAGGGCGTGGTAGGCGCATTCGAGCAGCAGGCGCTGCTGCGGGTCGACGACCTCGGCCTCGGCCGGGTTGTAGCCGAAGAACGCCGAGTCGAAGCGGTCGGCGCCCTCGATCACCGAGGCCATCCGCACCAGGTCGGGGTCGTCCAGGCCCGCCGGGTCGCCCCCGGCCGCCAGGAACTCCTCGTCGGTGATCGGCCGGATCGACTCGTGTCCGGCGGCGAGGTTCTGCCAGAACTCCTCCACCGTGTCGGCGCCGGGGAAGCGCGCGGCCATGCCGACGACGGCGACGGCGGTCTCCATCCCCTCGTCGGGGCGGGCTGTCTCATCCATCGTTGCGGGGTCCTTCGTGCTCGGTGCGGGGGGTGTTCGGGGCGGGTCGGCGCCCGGCGCGCGCGGCGCGCTGGCGTTCGGCCCGCTGCCGGGCGAGGTCGAGCCCGGACGGGGGTGTGCTGTCGGGTGCGTCGGCGGGCGCGGGGGAGCCGGCGGCGAAGCCGGTCTCGGTGAGATGGCGGGCCAGGGCCCGCACGCTCGGGTGGCTGAACAGGTCCACCACGCTCAGCTCGCAGCCGAGCTCCTCGTTGACCGCGCCCTGGGCGCGGACCAGGAGCAGCGAGTGGCCGCCGAGGTCGAAGAAGTTCTCCTCGACACCGACCTGGTCACGGCCCAGGACCCGGCACCAGATGGTGCTGAGGACCTTCTCCAGCCGGCGCGTGCCCTCGGCGGAGTCGTCCCCGGCGGCGCCGGGCGCGTCCGCCGCCGACGAACCGGCAGCGCGCAGCACCCAGTGGCCGTCGGCCCCGGCCGCCCGCGCCCCGGTCCGGGCCGCGGTGTACAGGGCCCCGAGGTCGGCGCCCTCGTCGAGCGCCACCTTGCCCGCGAGCCGGTGCACCGGCCGGGCCGGCGCCTGGACGTGGCCGCGCACCCAGGGCAGGGCGCGGTCGGTGCCGATCAGCAGGTGCGGCTCGGCCAGGGTGCGGGCCAGGTCGAAGGAGCGCAGGGCCGAGGCGGAGTCCAGGACCCGGTAACCGCGCGCCTCGGTCAGCGACTTGAGCCCGTACCCCTCGCTCATGCCCAGCTCGTCCCACATGCTCCAGGCCAGGCTCTGCGCGTCCAGGCCGCTGCCGCGCTGATGGGCGGCGAGCGCGTCGAGGAACGCGTTGGCGGCGGCGTAGGAGCTGCTCATCGAGCCGCCGAAGTAGCCGTTGACCGAGGAGAACGAGAGGTACGTGCGGGCCCCGTGCTCCTGGGCGAGGCGGTGCAGCACCCAGCCGCCGGTGACCTTGGCGGCCAGTGCCGCGCGCCACTCCTCCAGGCCGAGGTCGGCCACCGCGCGCTGCTCGAAGCGGCCCGCGAGGTGCACCACCGCGGCGAGCGGGGCGGACCAGACGTCGGCCGCCTCGGCCACGGCGGCGCGCAGCCGCTCGGCGTCGGTGATGTCGGCGCCCACGTACCGCACCTCGCCCAGCTCGCGCAGGGAGCGGTAGGTCTCGATGCGGCGGGCCAGCGGGCCGCCCTCGGCGATGTGCTTGTCCCAGCTGTCCTCGTCGGGCAGCTGGGTGCGGCCCACCAGCAGCAGCCGGGTGCCGGGGGTCTTGAGCAGGTGCTCGGCCAGCCGTCCGGCCACTCCGCCGAGGCCGCCGCTGACCAGGTGGAAGCCCTCGGTGGCGGGCGGCGCGGTGCGCGGCAGCGGGTCGGGGAGCGGGGCGAGCCGGCGGATCCAGCGCCCGCCGTCGCGGAAGGCCACCTCGGCGTCGGTCACCGGCGCGGCGAGCTCCGCGAGCAGCGGCCCGGCGTCGTCCCCGGCGTCCGCCAGGTCCACCTGCGCGGTGCGCAGCCAGGGCAGCTCCTCGCGCAGGCTCTTCAGGAGCCCGCCGACGGCGCCGTGCGCGTACGAGGGGAGGTCGCCGTCCCGTACGGCCTGGGCCGCCGCGCTCACCACCAGCAACCTCACCTGCTGGGACGCGGTGTGACGAGCCGTCAGTGCCTGGGCGAGGCAGAGCAGGGAGTCGGCGCCGTCGCGCTGGGCGGCGAGCAGCTCGGCGGCCGTCTCCGGCTCGCCGGTCCGCCCGTCGAGGGTGCCCAGGTGCAGCACGGCGTCCACCGGCCGGTCGTCGGCCGCCAGACGGTCCAGGAGCGTGCCGAGGTCGGCCGCCGAGTCGGGGCGGACGCGGTACGCGGCGGCGTCCCGCCGGGCGAACTCCTCGCCGTCCGTGACGACCGTGCACCGGCCGCCCTCGGCGCGCAGCCGCGCCGCGACGGTCTCGGCCAGGGCGGCGCCCGGGGCGTGCCGCCCGGCCAGCACCAGGGTGTGGCCGCCGGACTGGGCCGGGGCGTGGACGCGCTCGGCCCGCTGCCACACCGGGCGCAGGAACCAGTCCGGCACCGTGGCGGTGCTGGCCAGCAGGATCTCGGAGGACTGGGCGATCCGGTCGAACTCGCCCGCCTCGAACCGCTTGCGCAGCTGGGTGCGCTGGATCTTGCCGATCTCCGTCTTGGGGATCAGGGCCGCCTCGACGGGCATCAGGTGCGCCGGGCTGATCCCGATCTCCCGGGTGACCTTGCCGCGGATCGACCGCAGCGCCCGGGTGACGTCGGTGCCCTCCTCCAGATGGAAGAAGAGGGCGAGTTCGTCGGTGCCCGCCGTCGGGTCGGTGCGCACCGCGCAGGCCGCGGTGAAGCTCCTTACGACGAAGGGCAGTTCCTCGACGCAGGACTCGATCTCGTGGCTGTAGTGGTTGACGCCGTTGACGATGATGACGTCCTTGGCGCGGCCCGTGATGTAGAGCTCCCCGGCGCGCAGGAAGGCCAGGTCGCCGGTCTCGAACCAGCCCTCGGGCGTGAACGACTCGGCGTTCGCCTTCGCGTTGTCGTGGTAGCCGTGGGTCACCGTGGTGCCGCGCACCTGGAGGCGGCCCGCGGTGCCCTCGGCGACGATCCGCTCCTGGTCGTCGACGATCCGCATGGCGAAGCCGGGGTAGGGCAGACCGCAGCTGACGAAGGTGTCCTCGCCGGGCTGCGGCTGGGCCGCGAGGATGGTGTCGGTGACCACCGAGGAGGTCTCCGACATGCCCCAGCACGGGTGCATGACGTCCTGCGGCAGGCCGAACGGCTTCATCACCTCCAGCCAGCGCCGGGCGGTGGCCGCGACGACGACCTCGCCCGCGTTCATCACCAGACGCATCGGGGACAGGTCCCAGGCGCGCCCGGACATCCGGTGCGCCTGCTCGCTGACCAGGCCGAAGGCGAAGTTGGGCGCCCAGGTGACGGTGGCGCGGTGGCGGTGCGCGAGCTCCATCCAGCGCAGCGGGTCCTCCAGGATCCAGGAGGTCGGCGCGTGCACCTGGCGGCAGCCCAGATAGACGTCCCGCAGATGGAACATGACCACACCGGTGACGTGGTCGAGCGGGATCCAGTTGACCGAGACGTCGTGCTCGGTCAGGGAGTTGAGGGACGCGGTGGCCGCCGCGCGGGTCAGCACGTTGCGGTGGGTGAGCCGGACCGCCTTGGGCAGGCCGGTGCTCCCCGAGGTCAGCAGCATCAGCACCACGTCGTCGGGCCGGGCGGCGTGCCAGTCCTCGTCGAGCGGTCCGGCGCGCAGCTCGTCCGTGGTGGTGAGCCGCAGGCCCTCCCAGCCGCGCCGCTCGGCCAGGTCGCGCAGCCCGGCCTCGCCGGAGGCGGAGGTGATCATCCACGGGCGGTGCAGCATCTGCCACACCCCCTCCAGCTTGGCCACCGGCGCGGAGGCGGTCGCGTAGGTGGGGGGCACGGTCAGCGGCACCGTCACGAAGCCGCCGAGCACACAGCCCCACAGCGTGGCGAGGAAGTCCTCGGTGTCCTCGCACTGGAGGATCACCTGGTCGCCGGGGCGCAGCCCGAGCGCCCGCAGCCCGCCGAGCACCCGGGACGCCTCCTCGATCAGCGAGGCGTAGTCGCGGCGGGTCTCGCTGCCGTCGGCGCGGACGTGGACGACCTCGGCGTGCGGTCCGCCGGCGGCGGCCCGGCGCAGCGCCTCGGCCCAGCCGGCCACGGTCGGTTCGGGCAGCGGGGCGCCCTCGCTGAGCGCGGGTACGGCCGCGGCGGCGCCGGCGTCCAGGGTGCGGGCCGTCTCGGTCGCACGGCCGCCGGACGAGCCGATGTAGAGCCGCCCGATCGGGTCGGACACCTCCTCCAGCGACACGGTCGCCGAGCGGACGCCGGGGAGCCGGGACAGCTCCCCCCGCCACGCCTCGGCGGCCTCGGTGTCGATCACCGGCAGCGCGCCGAGCGCCTCGGTGTCCAGGGCGCCGTCGGGGTGGCGGGGCAGATCGGTGACGGCGGCTACGCGGAACGCGGCGGCCCGGTCGTCCGCGGCGCGGCGCACGGCGCGCGCGGCCTGCTCGGCCGCCGCGGCGCGGGTGGGCACCGCGAACAGCGTCGTCCGCCCGTCCGCCGTCACGGCCACGGCGTCCCGGACGTCGCTCTGGGCCAGCAGCGCGCGCTCCGGCCCGGCCGCGTCGGACCCGGCGACGGCCCCGGTCCCGGTACGGTCGCCCGGCTCCGGCGCGGGCAGCTCGCCCAGGCGCAGCGCGGGCTCCTCGGCGACGGCCGCCAGCAGCGCGTGCAGGGCGCTCGCCGCGCGCTCCACGGTGGTGTGGTCGAACAGGTCGGCGGCGTACTCGACGTGGCACACGAGCCCGGCCGGGGCGCCGTCGGGGCCCTGGTTCTCCACCACGTCGACGAAGAGGTCGAACTTGGCGGTGCCGGTGGCGCTCGGCCGCAGCGGCGCCTCGTCGGCGCCGAGGCGGACGGTGGCCTCGGTGTTGTTCTGCAGGGCCAGCATGACCTGGAAGAGCGGGTGCCGGGCCGGGGTGCGGGCCGGGTTGAGCTCCTCGACCAGCCGGTCGAAGGGCAGGTCCTGGTGGTCGTAGGCGGCCAGGTCGAAGTCCTTGACCCGGCCGAGGAGTTCACGGAACTCCGGGTCGCCCGAGGTGTCGGTGCGCAGCACCAGCGAGTTGGCCATCAGACCGACGAGATCGTCCAGGGCGGCGTCGGCGCGTCCGGCCACCGGAGTGCCGATGGGGACGTCGGTGCCCGCGCCCCAGCGGGTGAGCAGGGCGGCGAGTGCGCTCTGCACCACCATGAACAGGCTCGCGCCGCTCTCCTCGCCGAGCCGCAGCAGCGCGCGGTGCAGGGCGGCGTCCACGTCGAGGGTGAGGTGGCCGCCGCGGCGGCCCGGGGCCTCGGGGCGCGGCCGGTCGGCGGGCAGGGCGAGCTCCACCGGGAGGCCCGCCAGCCGCTCCTTCCAGAAGCCGAGCTGACGCTGCATCAAGCCGTCCTCGGCGTCGGTGTCATCGAGGAGCGCGCGCTGCCACAGCGCGTAGTCGGCGTACTGGACGGGCAGTTCCTCCCAGCCCGGGTCGCGGCCCTCGCAGCGGGCGGCGTACGCGGTGGAGAGGTCCTCCGCGAGCGGACGCAGCGACCAGCCGTCGGCGGCGCTGTGGTGCAGCACCAGCACCAGGGTGCGGGCCGCGCCGGTCCCGTACAGACCGGCCCACAGCGGCTGGTCGCGGGTCAGGTCGAAGCGGTGGCGCCGGGCCGCGTCGACATGTGCGCCGACCTCGGAGGCGGGGCAGTCGACCACGTGCAGTTCGGGCCGCAGGGCGCCGCGCGGGCGGATGTCCTGGCGCGGCACGCCGCCGCTCTCCGGCAGCAGGGTGCGCAGGGTCTCGTGCCGGTCGGCCACGTCCGCCAGCGCCGCGCGCAGCGCTGCCTCGTCCACCTCGTGCGCCAGCGGTACGACCAGCGGGATGTTGTAGGTGGCGGCGGCCCCGTCCAGCTGGTTGAGGAACCACATGCTCTGCTGGGTGAAGGAGAGCGGCACCGGGTCGGGCCGCTCGGCTCGGACCAGCGGCGGGCGGGCGGGTCCGGCGGCGGCCGTGAGGTGGCCGGCGACGGCCGCCGGGGTGGGCAGCGCGAAGAAGACGGCCATGGACACCTCGGCGCCGGTGGCGGCGCGCAGCCGGGTCATCAGGCGGGTGGCGAGCAGGGAGTGCCCGCCGAGGTCGAAGAAGTTGTCGTCGGGGCCGACCGTGCCCTCGGGCAGCCGCAGCAGCTCCTCGTACAGGCCGCAGACCAGCGCCTGGGACTCGGTGGCGGGGGCGCGGCCGGTGGCCGCGGCGGCGAAGTCGGGCGCGGGCAGCGCCTTGGCGTCCAGTTTCCCGTTGGCGGTCAGCGGCAGCGCGTCCAGCAGGACGCAGGCGCTGGGCACCATGTGCTCGGGCAGCAGGGCGGCCAGATGGGTGCGCAGCTCGGCGGGCGAGGGGTGCTCGCCGGGCGCGGGGACGGCGTAGGCGACCAGGATGCGGTCGGCCGAGCCCTCGCTCTCGCGGGTCACCACGGCGGCCCGTGCCACACGGGGGTGGCCCAGGAGCGCGGCCTCGATCTCACCGGGCTCGATGCGGAAGCCGCGGATCTTGACCTGCTGGTCGCAGCGGCCCGCGTACTCCAGGGTGCCGTCGGCCGAGCGCCGGGCCAGGTCGCCGGTGCGGTACATCCGCTCGCCCGCCGGGCCGAACGGGTCGGCCACGAACCGCTCGGCCGTCAGCTCCGGGCGGTCCAGATAGCCCTGGGCGAGCCCGGGGCCCGCCACGTACATCTCGCCGACCCAGCCGGGCGGCACCGGCTGGAGGCAGTGGTCGAGGACGTGGACGCGCAGGTCGGGCAGGGCGGTGCCGATGACGCTGCGGGCGGCCGGGTCCTCGATCGTCTCCCGGGTCATCCGCTGGTGGGTGACGTGCACGGTGGTCTCGGTGATCCCGTACATGTTGACCAGGACGGGCGAGGCGTCGCCGTGCCGGTCCACCCAGGGGCGCAGCTGCGCGGGCTCCAGCGCCTCGCCGCCGAAGACGACGTAGCGCAGGGCGAGTTCACCGCCGTCGTCCGTCTCCGCCTCGGCCTGGACGAGCTGCTGGAAGGCGGAGGGCGTCTGGTTGAGGACGGTGACGCGCTCCTCGCGCAGCAGCCGCAGGAAGTCGTGCGGCGAGCGGCTGGTGGCGTACGGGACGACGACGAGCCGGCCGCCGTGCAGCAGCGGTCCCCACAGCTCCCAGACGGAGAAGTCGAAGGCGTACGAGTGGAAGAGCGTCCACACGTCGTCCGGGCCGAAGTCGAAGTGGGCGGCGGAGGTCTCGAAGAGCCGCACCACGTTGGAGTGCGGGATCACCACGCCCTTGGGGCGCCCGGTGGAGCCCGAGGTGTGGATGATGTACGCCGGGTCGGCGGGGGTGAGCGGGGCCTGCCGGTCGGCGTCGGTGAGGTCCGCGCCGGGGCGGGCGGCCAGCTCGCGCTCCACGTCCGGGTCGCCGATGACGAGGGGGGAGGCGCCGGTGGCGGGCAGCGTGGCGGCGGTGGCCGCGTCGGTCACCACCAGCGCGGGGGAGGCGTCCTCGGCGACCGCGCGGATCCGCTCGGCCGGGTAGCCGGGGTCCAACGGCAGGTACGCGGCACCGGACTTGACGACCGCGAGCAGGGCGACGACCAGCTCGGCCGAGCGGGGCAGCGCCAGCGCCACCACCCCGCCGGGTCCGGCGCCGCGCTCGACGAGGAGCCGGGCCAGCCGGTTGGCGCGGGCGTTGAGCTCCGCGTAGGTGAGCCGGGTGTCCTCGTGGGTGACGGCGACCGCGTCGGGGGTGCGGGCGGCCTGGG
This sequence comes from Streptomyces sp. cg36, assembly GCF_041080675.1. Classification (NCBI taxonomy): domain Bacteria; kingdom Bacillati; phylum Actinomycetota; class Actinomycetes; order Kitasatosporales; family Streptomycetaceae; genus Streptomyces; species Streptomyces cyclosori. The sequence continues at coordinate 7,367,085 of NZ_CP163520.1, forward strand.
CCTCGAACCGGGTGGACAGCACGGCGTCGGGCGCGGTGGGCGTGCTCTCGGCGGCGGCGTACCCGGGAAGCTCCTCGGGGTGCAGCAGGGTGGTGCGGGCCAGCGGCAGACCGGCGTCCGCCTCGGCGAGCTGGTCCAGCAGGCGCAGCAGGCGCTGCTGGTGGTCGGTGAGCGCCTCTTCGGAGTAGAGGGCGGGGTTGGCGTCGAAGGCGATCCACACGCCCTCGCCGCCCGCGCCGGGCCGCACGTTGATCTGGAGGTCCTCGACGGCGCCGCCGGAGAGGTGGTGGGAGGTGGTGCGGTGGCCGCCGAAGGGCGGCTCCTCGTCGAACGGGACCAGGTTGACCACCGGCCCGTACAGCCGCCGGTCGCCGCCCAGGAGTTTGAGGTCGCGGCGCAGGTCCTCGGCCCGGTACTGCTGGTGCTTGCGCACATCGCGTAATGCGGCGGCGACCGCCGCCACCAGCTCTCCGGCGGTGGTGGCGGGGGTTACGGCCAGGCGCAGCGGCAGGATGTTGGAGGCGGTGCCGGGCGTGCGCAGGGCGGTCGAGCCGAGCCGGCTCATGGTGGGCAGGCCGAGCACGATGTCCTGCTGCCCGGTGACGCGGTGCAGATAGGCGGCGACGGCCGCCACGATCAGATCGTTGCGGGCGGCCCCGAAGCGGGCCGCCGCCGCGGTCAGCCGCTCGGTCTCGGCGGGGGAGAGGAGGGTGGTGCGGCGCAGGAAGGACGGGGAGGGCGCCGCGGTGCCCTCGGTCAGACCGACGGCGCCGGGCGCGTCCGCGAGGCGGGCCGTCCAGTGGTCGCGGTCGCGGGTGAAGCGGTCCGAGGCGCGGTAGGCGTTCTCCTCCTCCAGCAGCCGGTCCACCGGCAGGAACGGGCTCGCGGGCACCTCGCGCCCGTCGGCGAGCGCCGCGTACACCTCGGAGAGGCGCCGGGCGACGAGCTTGTAGCTGTAGCCGTCGAGCAGGATGTGGTGGGCCCGCAGGAACCAGAAGTGGCGGTCGGGTGCCAGGGTGAACAACGCCTGGGTGAACAGCGGGCCCTCGGTGAGGTCGGCCGCCCGGGCCATGTCGGCGCGTATCCATGCCTCGGCCGCCGCACCGGGGTCCGCCTCCGCGCTCACGTCCACCAGCCGCAGCGGCCAGTCGTCGGCCGCGGCCGGCGCGCTGCGCGGGCCGTCGGGGGTGTCGGCGAAGCGCAGGGCGAACGTCTGCGCCTCGCCCACGGTCCGCCGCAGCGCGGTCTCGAACAGCGCGGGGTCCACGGGCCCGTGGATCTCCACGTACTCGGCGGTGTTGTAGGCGGCGTTCGCGGGGTCGAGCCGCTGGGCGAACCAGAGACCCTGCTGGGCCCCGGTCAGCGGGCTACTGGTGTCCTCCTGGACAGACATGGCACCAACCCTCATTAGGCGTTTGTGAAATTCTCCGCACACGGAAAGGGCCCGCGGGCCTCTGGGCGGAGGCCGTCGGGCGGGCGCGTGTGATCCACTCACTGGATGAACGGAATTGCGGCACGGAAACAGGGGCGGGGAATGGCGTCGCCGAAATACCGCTGCGGGTGCGGTGCTTCGGAGAACCGGCAGTGCTCGGTGGAGTGCTGCCTTCCCCGGCTCAACAACCCTGCATGAGGGGAAGTCGGGCGGTCAAGGGGATGATCCGCCCGGGCGTGTCACCCCACGGACCGTCAAAACCCCTTCCATTACGCGGTTCAGTGTGCCGGACGCCTTGGACGCGGCCGTACGAATCTGGCCAGCTTGAGATGTTTGGTTTGCGTCAATGAACCAGCCATGACAGGTTAAAAAATCGTGCTCCTGGCAAGTGCCCGCCGGTCGTCACCGCTGTATACGAGCCGATCAAGGCGGTCGGCGAGGGCCGATGTTGAGCCAAAATCACTTGCACGTGTGAGCAGACGGCGTGAGCCCGGTTAGCGTTCGGGGATCCGTGGGTATTCCCCGACCTGCGGTGCGGGAGCGTGTCACGAGGGGGAGCTGAGGGATAGGTCACTCGGTGAACCGCCGCTCCGCACTTGCGGGTCGGCGGAATTGAGGCTTCACTGAAGCCGATTCGGGATTCGGCATCGGCGCATGTGATCGCGGCCAATGCGCAGGGTTTCCCGAGCTTTTGTGCACCCACGAAGAGATCCGCGCGGGCAGTGGTTTGCGGGCAGCACCCACGCGGCTCGACACATACCGGCCCACCGGCGGGAAAGAAAGCTGAAGGGTAGTTAAATGCAGCGCATGTTATGCCCGGTCGAGACGATCTACGTGGCGCAGCGGAGCCGTGCCGTGCTCGTGTGCACCGTGCGCGGCGCGCTCGACAAGGAGCTGCTCGCCGCGGCGTTCGCCGCCAAGGTCGCCGAGCATCCCTCGCTGCGCTGCCGGATCGCCGTCGAGGACGGGGCCGCCGTGCTCCAGCCGCTGCCGCCGGAGGACCGGCCGAGGCTGCTGGTGCGCGAGGGCGGGCCCACGGCCTTCACGGAGGAGTTCAACACCCCGCTGCCGGTGGGCGGCCCGCTGGTGCGCGCGGTGCTGCTGCGCGGCACCGACGAGCACAGCCTGGTCCTCAGCGTCGACCACACCATCACCGACGGCCACAGCGGCATCGCCCTGCAGAACGCGCTGTGGGACACCTACACGGACCTCGTGGCGGGCCGCCGCCCGGTCACCGCGGAGGACCGCGAGGAGTACCCGGAGCCCGTCTCCGTCCAGCTGCCCGAAACGTCGGAGCCCGAGCTGGAGGAGTACCTGGCGCGGCGCGTGCGGCGCACGGTGGAGCGCCCCGTCGTCAGCCTCCCCTACGCGGCCGTGGGCGCCGAGCGCACCCCCGGCAGGCCCGAACTCGACGTACGGCGGCTGGTGCTGGAGCCGCACGAGACGTCCGGACTGCTCCAGTACGCCAAGTCCCAGCGGGTGCCCGTGCACGGACTGGTGGCCGCCGCCGCCCTGACCGCCGTGCGCGGTCTGCTCGGCGACGACCCGGACCCGCGCACCCTGGGCTGCCTCTCGCCGGTGGACCTGCGCTCGCGGCTCGCCACGCCGCTGGCGCGCGAGGTGATGGTGCCCGCCGTGACGACCTGTCTCGACGTGTTCGACGTGGCGCCCGGCACCGACCCGCTGGCGCTGGCCCGCGAGGTCACCGAGAGCCTGCACACGGCCATCGACAGCGGCGAGTACCTCCATGAGCTGCACCTGCTGCCCAAGGTCCCGCAGCACCCGGCGATCCTCGCCACCAGCGTCATCGTGACCAACATGGGGCGGGTGGCCACCCCGGTGGTCCCCGACGGCCTGGAGGTCACCGACGTACGGCTCGCCCCGGCCCGCGAGAACTACTTCCCCCAGGCGGGGCGCGGCCCGGTGATGGTGTGCGTGGTCTCCTTCGGCGACCGGCTCGGCATCGAACTGCCCTACAGCACCGCCTGTTTCACCGACGAACAGGTCGAGGCCGTCCGCGGCGCCCTGCACACCGCCCTGCTCGGCTTCGCCGCCGGCCGCGACGACGCCGAGGGCCCGGTGGCGGTCCCCGCGTGAGACAGCAGCGCGCCTCCGGGAGCGCATTCGAGTCCAGGAGCACTCTGCGGTGACGACGACGAACGAGACGCAGGCCCCGGTCGCCACGGCCCTGCTGCCGCGGGCGCAGGCCGGCGACGACCGGGCCATGAACGACATCCTGCTGCACATAGAGCCCTTCGTCGGCCGGCTCTGTCTGCCGATCGCCCAGGGCCACAGCTCGGACGCCGCGCAGGAGGCGATGCTCGCCATCTTCCGCGGCATCCGGGGGCTGCGCGAACCCGAGGCGTTCTACGGGTGGGTGCGCGCGGTGACCGTACGGGAGGCGGTGCGCACCTCCAAGCGGCTGAGCCAGGGCCCGACCGACGACCTGACCGACCGGGCGCTGGACGGCAACCCCCTGGACACCGTGCACATCTCCGACGCGATGGAGCGGCTGCCCGACCAGCACCGCCAGGTCCTGGTGCTGCGGGCCGTGTACGGCATGAACGAGGAGGAGATGGCCGCCACCCTCGCCCTGCCCGTGGGCACCGTCCGCTCGCGGCTGCACCGCGCCCGCCGCAACTTCCAGAACGCCTGGCACCAGCAGAGCGCCTGACCGCCGGTGCGCGCCGCCGTCCGGGCACACCGGCCGGCGCGCGCCCGTTCAGGCCGCGGTGGCCGGTCCGGTGCGGGCCGCGTCCGCCGCCGCCAGGGCGACGGCCGCCAGCAGCACCAGCGCCGGGGCCAGCGCGGCCGAAGTGCCGTGCCGCACCTGCAGCAGTCCGCCCGTCAGGGCCCCGGTGAACATGGCGAGCACGGAGAGCAGCCGCCGTACGGTCGCCGGGCCCGGCGGGTCCGCGGCCATGCCGGTCAGGGTGAGGGTGAGCACGGTGGTCGTCAGGTCCGGCACCGCGACCTTGCGCACCACCGCGTTCTGCATCCCCATGCCGAAGGCGAGCAGCACGATCAGTACGTAGGTGATCCGGTCGAAGGCGCCGACCGCCAGCGCCACCGCGACCAGTACCGCGTGCGCCGCCACCAGCAGGGCGAACAGCCGCACCGGCGCGGCGATCCGCAGGGCGATGCGCCCACCGGTGAACGCGCCCGCCAGGAAGGCGGTTCCGGCCGCCGCCGAGGCGAGGGCCGAGAGCCCCGTGCCGCCCGCGAGCGCGAAGCCCAGGAAGACCACGTTGCCGGTCATGTTGGCCACGAACACGTGGTGCAGCCCCAGGAAGCTCACCGCGTCCACCATCCCCGTCACGACGGTGAGGACGACGAGCAGCGGCGGCAGCACCCCGTGCCGCTCCCCGTCACCGGGGAACAGCCGGGCGCCGGCGCGCCGCAGCAGGGCGGTCACCGGGGCGTGCTGCACGGTCATGCGGATCACCTCACCGGGCGTCGGTCGAGCGGGGTCACGGGGGTGCGGACGGCCACCGAGGTGCGGCGCGGCCCGGACCAGGGCGCGGGCACCGCGTCGATGTCCCGGGCCATCCGGTAGGCCAGCTGCTCGTAGTTGACGCGCCAGCCCTTGAAGTGCGGCCAGGCCGCCGCCGGATCCCGCTCCATGGGATGGCCCTGGTCGGCCATCCGCGCCACACCGGCCAGGAACTCCTCGTAGGTGAGCTGGACCGGGTCGTCGGGGTGCGGGTCGCGGTCGTACGGGATGCCCCGCAGATCGGCGATGTCGCGCAGGCACACGAAACCGGCCCGCAGCGCCATCCGCACCTCCGCCTGCGGCTGGGACGGGTTGAAGGCCAGGCGCAGGGCCGCCGCGTCCATCACGGACAGCAGGGCGATCAGCCAGTTGCGGTGGGCCTTGGGGGAGCGGAAGTGGATGAGGACCGGGTAGGTGGTGTGGCTCTCGCTCACCTCGGCGCTCCACCGCTCCCAGTTGCGGAACAGCTCGTTGAGGCTCTGCAACAGCTCCACCTGGGCGTACCGGGCGAGGATCTCCGGCCCCCAGGGAGGGCTGCCCGCCCGGGCCTGGAGGAGGGTCACCTCGGTCTCGCGCCGCTGGTAGGCACCGTAGAGGGTGGGCAGATAGCCGATCTGGAGGCCGATGACGACCGGTCCGGTGGCGGCGGCGCAGAAGTCGATGACGTTGAGCGTGACGCGGGTGCCGCTGGCGAAGCCGAGGGTGAAGAGCGAGGAGCCGGACTCGACCAGCGCGTCCTTGAGCTCCAGCCGGCTCACCGCCGCCTCCAGCAGGGCGTACCCCACCATGAAGCAGGCCAGCCAGCTGACCAGCGTCACCACGACCGCCAGCGGCGCCACCGGGGCGAGCACCCGGTCCTTCGCCTCGGCGGCCTCCAGCCGGTCGGCGACCAGCTGGAAGGGGCGGTGCACCAGCCGCTGCACGATCTGGGTGAAGCCGGACCGCGTCGGCCGGGGGATCACCAGCGTCCGCAGGACCGAGGAGAAGATCCCGAGGACGATGACGGCACCCGCGATGCCCTGTAGTACCCGCACGGCAGTTGTGTTCCTTCCCAGGTCGTGGGGGCCATTCAAGCGCACGGCGGGCCGTGCGGGCGCGGTGTGCGGCGCTCCTTGGCCGGTACGGCCCCCGCGCGACAGCGCCTCGGCGCGGGTGTTGAATGGGGAGCATGCGTGCCATACCGGGCAGGCGAGCGGGCCGGGCCCGCGCCTTCGCGGCCCCGTTCCTGGCGGTCCTGCTGACCGGGGCGAGCGGGGCGGGAGCGGGGGCCGCGGCGGCCCTGCCGGGCGCCGGGCCGCCCGCGCCCGAGCCGCAGCTGACCGGGGCCCAGGTGGACAAGGCGGTCGCGGCCCTCGACGACGACGTACGCGCCCTGATGAAGCGCACCGGGGTGCCGGGCGTCTCGGTGGGCGTGGTCTACAAGGACAAGGTGGTGTACCTGAAGGGCTTCGGGGTGCGCCGCGTCGGCGACAGCGCGAAGGTCGACCCCGACACCGTCTTCCAGATCGCCTCCCTGTCCAAGCCGGTCGCCTCCACCGTCGTCGCGGGGGTGCTGGGCCAGGGCGGCGAGAAGGACCTGGGCTGGGACACCCCCGTCGCCGGACAACTGCCCGACTTCGCGCTGAAGGATCCGTGGGTGAGCGCGCACGTGACACCCGCGGACCTGTTCTCGCACCGCAGTGGTCTGCCCGACCACGCCGGGGACCTCCTGGAGGACCTCGGCTACGACCGGGCGTACGTCCTGTCCCACCTGCGGTACGAGCCGCTCTCCGCGTTCCGCGCCAGTTACGCCTACACCAACTTCGGTCTCACCGCCGCCGCCGAGGCCGTCGCGCGGGCCAGGGGCGTCAGCTGGGAGAAGCTCAGCGAGGACACCCTCTACAAGCCCGCGGGCATGGACTCCACCAGCTCCCGCTTCGCCGACTTCGACAAGGCCACCGACAAGGCGTCCACCCACGTCAAGAACGCCGACGGCACCTGGAGCGCCAGGTACGTGCGCGACGCCGACGCCCAGGCACCGGCCGGGGGCGTGAGCTCCAGCGCGCGGGACATGACCCGGTGGCTGCGGCTGCAACTCGCGGACGGCAGGCTCGACGGACGGCAGATCGTCGACTCCGCCGCACTCGCCCGCACCCACCTGCCCGAGATCGTCTCGCAGCCGCCCGCCGGGCCCGCCGACCGCGCCGGGTTCTACGGACTGGGCTGGAACGTCGGCTACGACGAGCGCGGCAGGCTGCGGCTCAGCCACTCGGGCGCGTTCGCGCTCGGCGCCGCCACCGCCGTGACCCTGCTGCCGCAGGAGCGGCTCGGCATCGTGGTGCTCACCAACGGCAGCCCCGTGGGCGTGCCGGAGACCCTGGCGCAGGACTTCTTCGAGACCGCGCAGTCCGGCAAGCCCGGCCGGGACTGGCTGCCGCTGATCGCCGGCGTCCTGGACAAGCAGCTCAACGAGGGCCGCTCGCCCACCGACTACGCCCACCCACCGGCCGACGCCCGCCCCGCCCGCGCCGACAGCGCGTACACCGGCTCGTACGAGAACCCCTACTACGGCCGTCTCACCGTCACCGCCACCTCCTCGGCCCTGACCCTGGAGCTGGGTCCGAAACCCTTGAGGTTCCCGCTCACCCACTACAGCGGTGACGTCTTCAGCTTCGAGACGGCCGGGGAGAACGCGGTCGGCCGTACGGGTGTGACCTTCAAGGACAACACCGTGCGCGTCGAATACCTGGACGCGCACGGGCTCGGCACGTTCACCCGCGCGGGCTGACCCGCCTCCGCAGGCCGGGTGCCCGGGAGGCCGGGCGTAGGATCCGGCCATGATCGGAGAACTCCAGTGCGTGGTGCTCGACTGCTCTGACGTCCGCCAACTCGCCCTGTTCTACGGGGAGTTGCTCGGCGGCGAGGTGAACCGGCCGGATCGGCGCTGGTCGGTCGACGACGACTGGGCGACCCTGCACACCCCGTCCGGCGCCGTGCTCGCCTTCCAGCGCGTCGCGGACCACCGGCCGCCGCGCTGGCCCGACCCCTCGCGGCCCCAGCAGTTCCACCTCGACCTGGGCGTCCCGGATCTGGACAGCGCGGAAGCGGCGGTGCTGGCGCTGGGCGCGACCCTGCTCGACGGGGCCTCGGACGGGCGGGGCTGGCGGGTGTACGCGGACCCCGCCGGACATCCGTTCTGCCTCGTCAAGCACTGACCGGGGGCCGGGAGATCCGGTCTGGCGCACCCGGCCGTCACCGACCGGCGAGCACTCCACCCGCACCCCGCACCGCACCTGACGGATCATCGGCCCAGGGCCCGCCACCTCACGGAGGTGACGGGCCCTCGGTGTGCCCGTCCCGTACCCGTTCACCGTGGTTCCATCCACCGGTGCGCGGGCGTGTGGAGGCGCGGCCGGGGCGAGGGCCGACGACGGCCGCCCGTGGATGCCGCGACCGCTCCCGGCCAAATGTGCCGCGCCTACCGGTCGACGGCCGCCCCGCTCGCTACGCTGCGGCTGCCGATGCGGTGTGGTCCCACGAGATGAGGCGCGATGGGATGGTCCCGGTGCTGGGGACGCGTGGCGATGTGCGCGGTCGCCGCGGTCGGACTGGTCGTCGGAGAGGGCGCGCTGGCACCCGGCGCGGCACGCGGCGCCCCGGCCGTGACGTACGGACGCGCCGTGGCGGTCGCCCCCGGGGTGTCCTACCGGACGTTCACCGTCACCGCCTCCCACGGCCTGACACACGGTCACCTGGTGGTGGCGGACCTGGCCAACCCCCGGGTGAAGGTGGACCTGCTCACCCCCGGCGCGGTGGGCGCGCGGGCCAGGGTCACCGCGATGGCCGACGCGCGGCGCGCGGTCGCCGCCGTCAACGGTGACTTCTTCGACATAAGCGAGACCCAGCACCCCGGCGTCGAGACCACCGGTGCCTCGGTGGGCCCGGCCATCGAGTCCGGGCGCCCGCTGAAGGGCGCGGTGCCCGACGGACAGCGGTTCGGCCCCGCGCTGCCGCCCGGCGCGACCGACCGGGACGTGCTCGGCGTCAACTCCTCCCGCACCGCCCGGCTGGACCGGCTCACGCTCCAGGGCACCGCCGACACCTCCCGGGGCGAGCTGCGGCTGAACGGGCTCAACCAGTACGCGCTGCCGGTGGGCGGGATCGGTGCCTTCACCTCGCGGTGGGGAGCCACCTCCTGGGCGCGCGCCGCCTGCGGCACGGACACCTCGCGCGGCGCGCCCTGCACCCCGGCCGCCTATGAGGTGACGGTGCGGCGCGGCAAGGTCGTCGCCACCTCCGCGACCCTGGGCCACGGACCGGTGCCGGCCGGGACGTTCGTCCTGGTGGGCCGCGAGAAAGGGGCCCGCGCCCTGCGCGCGCTGCGCACGGGGGACCGGGCGAGCCTGCGCTACCGGCTCGGCGGACGCGGCGGCCCACTGGAGTTCGCGGTCGGCGGCATGCCGGTGCTGAAGGGGCGCGCCCCGCTCGGCGGACTCGACGACCGCACGGCCGCCACCCGCACCGGCGCGGGCATCGGCGGCCACGGCCACCGCCTCTACCTGGTGGCGCTGGACGGCTCCGCAGAGCAGAACTCCGGCCTCACGCTGGCCGAACTCGCGCGCCTGATGCGGGTGTTGGGCGCGGACGACGCCGTCAACCTGGACGGCGGCGGGTCGTCCACCCTGGCGACCCGGGCGCGCGGCGACCGCCACGCTGTGGTCCGCAACCGCCCGCCCGGCAGCTTCGAGCGCGCCGTGGCCAACGGCATCGGGATCTTCGCCCGCGGCTGAGGCCGTGGTGGGGGTCGCGGTCGAGGCCGGTGTCCGCCGTCTCCCACCGATGCCGGGGCCGTCGCGCGGGGCGCGACTTCCCCGGCATTGAACGGTTCGTCAGTTCCCCGCGTAAGAACGCGGGAGAGACCTGGGCGAGCCGGTCGCGGTCGGCCCGTGACGAGAGGGAGTCTTCTGGTGAACTGGCGAGAGCGCGCGGCCTGCCGCACGGAGGATCCGGAGCTGTTCTTCCCCACGTACCGCAGGCGGTTCGCGGACCAGCAGCTGGCGGACGCCAAGGCCGTCTGCCGCCGCTGCCCGGTGGCCAGTGCCTGCCTCCAGTGGGCCCTGTCGCACAACGAGAAGCGCGGGGTGTGGGGCGGGCTCAGCGAGAACGAGCTGCGGCGGCTGCGCAGGAGCATCCCCGGGCTCGAAGTCGCCTGAGCGACTCCGGGAGCCGCTGAACGCGGCGCCGCGCGGCCCCGTATCAAGCGACGCAAGGAGTCGTGTACGAGGAGGGGCCCATGCTCGTTCGCCGTCAAGTCCGCAGGATGGCCGCATGGTTGCTCGTCGCCGTGGTGGCGGGCCTGGCGGCCTTCACGGCGACCAGACACTCGCTGGAGCGCCAGGACTCCCGGGCCGTCGGCGCCGCCGATCCGGTGGGAGCCCGGCGCGACGTCCCGTCCGGCGCCCCGGGCGGGCGGCGGGATTGGAGCGTGGACCGGTGGCTGCGGGACGCGGCGGACTTCGTCAACCCGGTGATCGACGGACTGTGGGGCCCGGCGCGGATGGCCGGAGCCACCGGCGGTGAACGGTCGTACGACGGCAGCAGCATGCCGCGCGGGGTCTCCGATCCGGAGCCGGCCCCGGTGGCCGCCCAGCCGGTGGGCCGTCCCTACGCCGAGCACGCACCGGCCGCCGGACGGCTCTTCTTCGACACGCCCAAGGGGCCCGCCGCCTGCTCCGGCACGGTCGTCCGCGACCCGGCCCACCCCGGCCGCTCCGACCTGGTGTGGACGGCCGGGCACTGCGTCCACGCGGGCAAGGACGGCGGCTGGCTGCGCGACATCGTCTTCGTGCCCGGCTTCGACAAGGGCGGCCGGGAGGCGGCGGGCGCCGCGCGGCGGGTGGCACCGCTCGGCATATGGTGGGCGGACTGGGCGCAGACCGCCCAGCAGTGGATCGACCGGGGCACGGCCGGCGCCGGGCCCGGCGCCGCCTTCGACTTCGCGGTCGTGCACGTACGGCGCGCCGCCGGGGCCACCCGGTCGCTGGAGGAGACGGTGGGCGCGGCGGTGGACGTCGCGTTCGACACCGGTGCGGGCGGCACGGCGGGCGTCGGGCCCGGGAGCCGGGTCGACATCGTGGGGTACCCGGCCGGCCGCCCCTTCGACGGGTCGTCGCTGTTCGAGTGCACCGGCCGGCCGGGCTCGTTCTCCGTGGCCGCCGACCAGCCGAACATGTACCGGATGGGCTGCACCATGACCGAAGGTTCGTCCGGCGGCGGCTGGCTGGTGCGCCGCGCCGACGGCGGACTCGTCCTGGTCTCGAACACCTCACTGGGCTCGCGCCCCGCCGCCTGGCTCGCCGGACCGCACCTCGGCGCGGACGCGCAGCGCGTACTGGCCGACGTCAGCCGACGGTTCGCCGACAGCGGCTGATGCGGTCCCGCGCGGCCCTGCCCGAGCCCCCGCACAGTCGCTGACCACCTGTCAGGAATATTCATCTGCAACGCCAGTGAACACCCCACCCGTCACATCCGTACTGAGGGGCGCACACCCTCGGACGGTGGTGAACCGTCCGTGCAACAGAGCGCAGGAGGCGGCGAGTTGACTCACAGGCGGATACCCAAGAGGCGGGCCGTGCTGGCAGGTGCGGGAGCGGCGGGCGTCATCGCGGCGGCGGTCCTGATCCCCCACGCGAACGCCTCGCAGACGGAGGACCCCGCACCCGGAGCGACCCCCGCGGACAAGGCCGGAGCGGCGGCGGTGCTCGCCCTGCCCGGCAGGCTGGGGGACGCGTTCGCGGGCTCGTACTACGACCCGGCCAAGCGGCAGTTGGTGGTCAACGTCGCCGGTGGTGACCGCGCCGCCGCCGCGCAGGTGCGCGAGGCCGGGGCGGTGCCGCGCGCGGTCGCCCACAGCGCGGCCCAACTGCGCTCCGCCGCGCACACCCTGGCCCGTACGGCGACGATCCCGGGCACCGCGTGGGCCATGGACCCGCGCACCAACCGGATCGTGGTCTCGGCGGACCGCACCGTACGGGGAGCGAATCTCACCAGACTGGAGAAGGCCGTCGGCTCCCTCGGCGCGGACATGGCCCGGATCAACCAGTCGGCCGGCCGCTTCACCCCGTTCAGCGCGGGCGGTGACGCCATCTTCGGCGGTGGGGCCCGGTGTTCGCTCGGGTTCAACGTCACCACCGGGGACGGGCGCCCGGGTTTCCTCACGGCGGGCCACTGCGGTGTGGCGGCCCGGCAGTGGTCCCTGAGCGCGGGCGGCGGGCCCGCCGCGACGGTCCAGCAGGCGACCTTCCCCGGCAGCGGCGACTTCTCGCTGCTCACCTACGACGACGCCGCCACCGAGGCGCCCAGTGCCGTCGACACGGGATCGGGGCGGCTGGTGCCGATAGCGCGGGCCGTCGACGCGTCGGTCGGGCTGCGCGTCCAGCGCATGGGCAGTACCACCGGCCTCAAGGAGGGCACGGTCACCGGCCTCGACGCCACCGTCAACTACCCGGAGGGCACGGTGAGCGGGCTCATCCAGACCGATGTGTGCGCCGAACCCGGCGACAGCGGCGGCTCGCTGTTCACCCCGGACGGCGGCGCGGTGGGGCTCACCTCGGGCGGCAGCGGTGACTGCGAGGCCGGTGGCGAGACGTTCTTCCAGCCCGTCACCACGGCGCTGGCGGCCACGGGCGCCACGATCGGCGACGGCGGCCAAGGCCAAGGCCAAGGCCAAGGCCAGAGCCAGGGCGAGGACCAGGGCCAGGGGCAGGATCCGGGCCGGAACCAGGGGCAGGACCAGGGCCAGAGGCAGGGCCGCGGTCCGGGACAGGAGGTGAACGCGCGCCCCTGATCGGCGCACCGCCCCGGAGCGGCGGGTGGAGCGACAGCGGTCGCCCCACCCGCCGCGTTGCGCCGTCTCCGGGAAACCCCCTCGCGGCCCGTGCCGCAAGGAACCGTTTCCGACGGCCCGTTGGTGCGTGGCCACCCCCGGGAGGGTGGCCACAGCGTGCCTCAGCCCTCGGCGGGAGCCGGGACCGCCTCGGCAGCGGGTGCGGTCGCCGTGGCCGTCTCCGCGCCCGCCTTGGTGCGCAGGGCGGTGTAGAACACCGAGCCCTGCTTGCGCTCCCGCTCCAACTCACCCTTGGCGACGAGCGCTTCGAGCGTGTTGCGCACGACCTGCGGGCTGGTCTTGCGGTCCGGGTGCGCGGTGGTGAGCTCACCCACGATGTCCGCGACGGTACGCGGCTCCTGGTGGCCGTCGAAGAGGCCGAGCACCAGCTCGCGCAGGGTGGGACCACTGCTGTCGGCGGTGGCGCGGGTGCTCTTCTTGGCGGGGGCCGTCTTGGGCTGCGCGGCGGTCTTCTTGACGCTCTTGACCGCCTTGGCCGCCTTGGCGGGGGCCTTGGCGGCCCGCGGCTTCGGCACCGCGGGGGCGGGGGCCGCCGCCGCTGCCGGTGCCGACTTGGCCGGGGGCTTCGCGGTCGCCCGCTTGCGGGTGGCGGGCGCGGCCGGTGCGGCGGTGTTGCCGCCGAGGGTGTGCCGCATGCTCTGGAGCAGACCGTGGTCCCGCTCCAGGTCGGTCAGTTGGGTCTGCAGTGTGTCGAGTTCCTCGCGGATGCGTGCCTGGTCCTGTTGGTTGGCTTCCAGATCCGCGGTGACCTTCGCCGCGTACTGGTCCTTGAGTGTGGTGGTGTCCGGCTCGTCCGCCATGAGAGTTCACTTTCCTCGTGCTGGATGTTGCCGCCGGATGCTACCCATCAAAGTGGCAACAGCACAGGTGAGTGCGCACAAGATTCACACGTTGGAGATGCGGGAAGGCGCGAATCAGTGGGTCCGAGGTTGGTCGGTGGGTGTCTGGAAGGGAGTTGGCGGCACACCTACGGAACGACGTATACGCGGTGTCGGACCGGAGATCGTCCTGGTCAGGGGGGCGCGCGGGGCGCGTTGACTGTCGGGGCGCGCTTCCGTGCGCCGTGGGGGACGGAAACGACGCAACGTGCCCGGACGTCAGAACGAGTACACCCGAAGGAGGACGGTCGGGGGAGACCGTGACGGTGTCAGGGGGCGGCTGTGGGTCTGAAGTGGCGGTTGCGCGCATTACGGTTCACGGTGCTGCCGGTGGCCGTGCTCGTCGGTGTGTCCGCCCCGGGGGCGGCGCACGCGGCGACGGACGGCGGCGGGGCACCGACGGCGGCGGTGGGACGCGCGGAACCCACCCCCTCGGCCCTGCTCACCCCCTCGAAGCCGGCGCCGGGCCCCGGCCCCACGACCTCCCGGTCCTCACCCTCGCGTTCCGTCGACCCGTCGCCGGACCCCAGCCCCACCCGCTCCCGGCCCTCCCCCTCACTCTCGCCCTCGCGTCCCGTCGTCGCGGGGCCGGACCCCAGTCCCACACCATCGGAACCACACGTGTCGCCGCGGCCACCGGTCCCGCCCGTACTGGTGGCGGACCCGCCCGAAGTAGCGCGGGCCGACGGCGCGTTCGTCGCCCTGAAGGGCAGCCGCTTCGACTGCGCGACCGAGGGACCGGCAGCGGCGGGCCCGCTCACGGTGAGCGGCGACGTGCCGACGGGCCACCTGCGGACCGACGCCGAGGGCGGATTCACCTACCGGATCACTTTGGCCAAGAACACCCCCCTGGGCACCTACACCGTCGTCGCGAGCTGCGACGACCGGCCCACCGTGACGCAGGAGACGACGTACGAGGTGGTCGCGGCCACTTCACCTCCCGTCACCGCACCCCCACCCGCCCTCACCCTGGACCCCGCATCGGGTGCGCCGGGCACGAAGGTGGACGTGCACGGCAAGGGCTTCGTGTGCCGAGGAGCGGCCCGTGTGCTGTGGGACGGCGGAGAGCTCCCGGGGATCCGGGCCACCCCGGGCACCGACGGTGGGTTGGACAGCTCCTTCACCGTGCCCGCCGGCGCCGGAGCGGGGACGTACAAGGTGACGGTGACCTGCGAAGGAGCACCCACGGCCACCCGTTCGGTGAACGGGACGGGGGCCACTGCGGTGGAGGCGGCGGGCGGCTCCCTCGCGGCCTCGCGGACGTTCACCGTCACCCGGCCGCCCGTCACACCGCCCCCCACCGGCCGGTACGAGATCACCATCCACATGAGTGACTACCCGGCCGAGTGCACCTGGGGCCGGATCCTCGTCGGCGGGAAGGCCGTGCTCGCCCCCTGGTTGGACGGCGACTCCGCCAAGGGCGATGCCGCGCCCGGCCGTTGGAGCTTCATCGACCTCCACGGCTTCATTCCGCCCGAGTTGAAGGGCACCGAGCCGGTCGACCTCGACTGCCCCGGCCGCGCCGTGGAGCGCGCGGGGACGATCGATCTCCCGGCGGGTCCGTTCACCGCGTTCTTCCTGCCGCGGGGCACCCCGCACGACGACCACGAGGAGGGCCCCGGGGACAGGGCGGGGGTCCTGCCGAGGCCGTGGATCCCCGGACTTGACCCGTCGATGTCTCCCCCTCCACCGGATCCCACCCCGTCCGGTCCCGCCTCACCCGGCGCCACCCCCACGGCCTCGTCGAGCGGTGGTTCCGGTGCGGGCGGGCCCGGCGGCGCGACGTCTTCGCCGGACCCCGACCCGTCCGAGGACGGGCGGGTGACGGGGCAGGCGGACGGCGGCGGGCACCACGGCCGGGTGCTGGGCCTGGCCGACAGCATGCGCACCCCCGCCGAAGTCTCCTGGGCCCTCAAGGACCTGGCCGGGTCGGTGGGGATGGCGGCCTGGTTCCTGCTGCTCGTCCTGCTGCTGGAGAAGGCGTTCCCGTCCCAGCTCGTGGAGAACGCCCTGGGCCGCTGGTGGCGCGGGCGGCGCCGGGAGCGCGGCGTCCGCACCCGCGCCGCGCGGCTGCCGGGCTGGCTCAGGATGGGCGCGTTCGCCCTGCTCGGCGGCGCGCTGGTGGTGTGGGCGGACGCCACGACGCGCTGGACCGCGTCGACGGTGACCAAGGCCCTCGGTGCGGCGGTCGGCACCCTGCTGATCCTGGTGGTGTACGAGAAGACCAAGGACTCGCTGCTGCGGCCCGGCCGCGGCGGTGCGCGGGCGGAGTTGCGGGTGGTGCCCGCGGGACTGGTCCTGGCGGTCCTGATGGCGGCGCTGTCCCGCTTCCTGGCCTTCCCGGTGCCGTACGTGTACGGCCTGGTGGCGGTCTACGTGGTGCTCGGCACCGAGCCGCCGGGCCGCCGCGATCCCCGGTTCTCCATGCCGAAGGGGCAGGCCGTGATGATCGGCGGCATCTGCGCCCTCAGCGCCTCGCTGCTGGTGTGGGCCGTGGGCGCGCCCCTGATCGAGTCGGGCCGCACGGCGGATCCGCACGGCCTCGCCCATGTGGCCGCGTACACGGTGGGTCTCATAGTCGTGGGCGGGATCGAGGTCGTGGTGTTCGGCATGCTCCCGCTGACGGGGATGGACGGGCACGAGCTGAAGAGCTGGAGCAAACCGGCCTGGTACGGCCTGTATCTGGTGGCCCTCACCCTGTTCTTCCACGTCCTGCTGCACTCCGCGCACCCCGGCTTCGGCCCCGGGTTCCTGGTCTCCAAGGACCTGCGCTGGTGGACCCTGGGCATCGCCACGGCCCTGTTCGCGGCGGCCTGGGTGTTCTCGCTGGCGCTGCGCGGCCATGTGGCCCGGCTGGAGCGGCGGATGGCGCCGGTGGGCTGAGCGTCGGTCCAGGGGCCCCGGTGCGGACCGGCGGGCGACGGCGTGCGCGGGGTGACCGGCGAGCCGATGATGGGACACCGGTGCCGGGTACGTACACGAGGGACGGGACGCAGTGATGATGCCGCAGGAACCAGCGGACGAGCGGTGGTCGCCGGAGGCGGACCGGGCCTGGTCCGGGCAGGCGGGCGCGGAGGCGTTCGCGGCGGTGGAGGCGGCGACGGACTGGCTGCTCGGCTACCCGTTCGTGTTCCGGGCGATCGCGCGGGGGAGCGGGCGGGGGAGCGGGCCGGGCGGTGTGCTGCTGGACTTCGGCTGCGGCCCGGGCCGGGTCGCCGAGCATGCGGCCCGGGCCCTGGAGATGCGGATCATCGGGGTGGACGCGTCGCCGGAGATGCTGGCACTGGCGCGGGAGCGCGGCACACCGGGCGCGGAGTACCACCTGGTGGCGCAGGGGCGGGTGAGCGGGCTGGCGGACGCCTGCGCGGACGCGGCGATGTGCAACCACGTCCTGGCGTCGCTGTCCGACGAGCGGACGATCCTGGAGGTGTTCACCGAGATCCACCGGCTGCTGCGGCCCGGGGCGCCGTTCGCGCTGCTGACCACCGACCCGTCCTGCGCGGGCATCGAGTACGCCTCGCTGCGCGTGGGGGAGCCGGGTGCCGACTACGGCCCGAGCGACCCGCTGTCCGTGCGCCTGCGCCGCACGGACGGCACCTGGCAGACGGTGCGGAACCACGCCTGGCCGGTCGGTGTGCTGCCGCCGCTGCTGGAGCGGGCGGGCTTCACCGGGGTCGCGCAGCACCGTCCGACACCGGACGAGGCGGCGGGCGTCGCAGATCCGGACCATGTGCGCGGCCGTGCGTGGACGGCGGAGCGGGCGCGCCCGCCGCTGGTGGTGACGACGGCGGTGAAGCGGGCCGACTCGCACCGGGAGCGTGTTGCTGAGCCGTGCGGGTGAGGCGAGTGGCGGGCACCGTTACAAAGGGCGCGGGCGGCGCGGTGGACGCGGGGCTGGGCCGTACGGGTGGCGGGAGGCGGACGCCAAACCGTTTCTGTTTCCCCTTCGCGCGGGTCGGTGTGTGCAACACGGAAGTGGCTGAACTGGACGTCGGCGCCGGGTTTTTGAGGCGGACAACGGTTACGGATATGTCCGGACTTCGTAAAGTGCGCCGGTCCCGCGGCCGAGTGCGGTGCCGGCGGGCCAGAGTGTGGGTCCTCGGCACCAGCCGGGAACCTGGCCCGCTCCTTCCGCGGCCCGCACCGGGCCCGTGACGGGGCTTGTCCTTGAGAGAGCACGCACATGTCTGCTTCGCGCACCAGCCGCCGTATCTTCGCCTCCGTCCTCGCCGCCGGCACCCTCCTCGGGGCCGCGGCCCTGCCCGCCGCCGCTGCGGACGGCCACCACGGGCGCGCGCCCCACTCCGACGTGGTGATCGGCAAGGTGCAGTACAACAGCCCGGGCCGAGACGACCGCTCCAACCGCAGCCTGAACGCGGAGTGGGTCGAGGTCAGGAACAACGGCCGCAAGGCGGTCGACCTGAACGGCTTCACCCTCACGGCCGGTGACGGCACCCGCTACCGCTTCCACCACCTGCGTCTGGAGGGCCACTCCGCCGTCAAGGTCCACTCGGGCATGGGCCGCGACAGCATGCACGACGTCTACCAGGACCGTCACAACTACGTGTGGGACAACCACCGCGACACGGCCACCCTGCGCACCGACCGCGGCCGGGTCCTCGACACGGCGATGTGGGGCCACGAGCGCCAGGGCGGCCGCCGGGGCGGTCACCCGCACCACTGACGGTGGAGGTGGCCGGGCCCCGAGGCACGGGGCCCGGCCACCGTCCGGTACGGCGGTGTGTCCCGCGACCAGGGGACGTCGAGCAGCGGTCGCGGGGCACACCGCACGCCTGTGTCAGGCCGGCGGCCTGCCCTGTTTGATCAGGGCCGCGTGCCGCAGGGTGCCGGGCACGGGTGTCGCCAGCTGGGTCCAGCCCTCGTCCCAGACGAACGTCATGCCGTTCGTGTCGCCGTGCGTCTGGAAGACCGTCCCGTCGGTGGTCACCACCTTGATCCAGGTGTCATTGCCCTGCGAGGAGATCGCGATCCCGCAGACATTGGCCGGGTAGTTGGGGTTGTCGGCGTTGGTGAGGTCGGTCCAGACGATCGGTCCGCCGGGGGCGGCCTGCCGGCCCGCGTACGCCTTGCCGTTGATGAGGACGGCGGTGAAGTCCTCGGTGTTCGAGGGGGCGTGCCCGCTGATGTCGTAGCAGGGGCCGGTCGGGCCGGTGGCACCCGTGGGGCCGGTCGCGCCCGTGGCCCCTGTCGGGCCGGTGGCGCCTGTGGCTCCCGTGGCACCGGTCGCACCCGTGGGGCCGGTGGCTCCGGTAGCACCAGTGGCTCCTGTGGCGCCGGTTGCTCCAGTGGCCCCCGTCGGGCCGGTGGGCCCGGTCGGGCCGGTGGCTCCCGTGGCTCCGGTGTCCCCTGTGGCGCCTGTCGCGCCCGTGGCGCCCGTAGCCCCGGTGGGGCCGGTCGGCCCGGTGGGGCCCGGGTCTCCGGTCGGACCGGTGGCGCCCGTGGGGCCGGTGTCACCGGTCATCCCCGCGGGTCCGGTGTCGCCGGTCGGGCCGATGGGCCCGGTGGCTCCGGTCGCGCCCGTGGCCCCTGTCGGGCCGGTCGCGCCGGTCGGACCGGTCGCTCCGGTGTGGCCCGCCGGTCCGGTCGGTCCCGGTGGTCCCTTGGGGCCGGTGGGGCCCGTGGGGCCGGGCGGACCCGGTTTGCACTCGTGGTCGCCGCCTCCGGCGACGGTATCCGCGGCATTCGCGGCCTTCTTCAAGGGCTTGGGCGGCGGATAGCAGTGGCCGTCGCCGCCGCCCCCGCCGCCCGTGGGCGAGACGAGACGTGTGCCGGCCGCCTGTGGTGCAGCCGCCGCCTGGCCGGCCGCGCCTGTCAGTACGAGAGCCAGCGACGCGAGGGCGCCGCCGGCGAGCCATGTGCCGCGGCGCGGCAGCGGGCCGAGCCGCGACCGTGACGGGGACCTGTACTCAGAGCTCATTTACGCGCTCCCTGCCTCAACGAGTTGTGAGCGTTTCCGTGAATGCCAAAGGAACATCCCCGCTCGTGGGGGAAGCGTTCGCCGGTGACCCGTACAACGCGGCCAGTGGTCAGCGGATCGGACTAGTCATACCGCCCGGACGGCGCAACGAACGGCCGTCGCACCGGCCTCGCGGATACGCCGAACGAGTGCGATGCGGCACCGCTCCGGCGTGGCCGGTCCGGATCGGTCCGGTGCCGATGTAGAAGTGGGCCGCCGTCCGAGCGGGCGCACTGGACCGGGTGGGTGATGTCGTGAAGCCGTCCCTCTGTCTCTGCATGATCGTCAAGAACGAGTCGCGGGTCATCGAGCGGTGCCTCGCCTCCGTGCGCGATCTGGTGGACACCTGGGTCATCTCCGACACGGGCTCCACCGACGGGACGCAGAAGCTGATCCGCGCGGCCCTGGACGGCATCCCCGGCGAACTGCGCGAAGAGCCCTGGGTGAACTTCGGCCACAACCGCTCCCTGAACATCGCCCACGCCCGGGGCAGGGCCGACTACCTGCTGCTCCTCGACGCGGACCTGGTCGTCCGCCGCGACGGCCCGCTGCCCGAGCTCACCGCGGACGCGTACATGCTGCGCCACGAGGGCACCACCTCGTACCGCATCAAGCGCCTGGTGCGCGGGGACATCGCCTGGCGCTACGAAGGCGTCACCCACGAATACCTCACCTGCGACCGGGCGACCGGCCAGGAGAACCTCGACGCCCTGGCCATCCGGGACTTCGCCGACGGCGGCTCGCGCCACGACAAGTTCGAACGCGACGCCCGGCTGCTCGGCGCCGAGCTGGAGCGCGACCCGGACAACGCGCGCACGGTCTTCTACCTGGCGCAGACCATGCGCGACATGGGCCGCACCGAGGAGGCCGTCCCCCTCTACCAGCGCCGCGCGGACATGGGCGGGTGGGCGGAGGAGGTCTACTACTCGCTGCTCCAGGTGGGTGTGCTGCGCGCGGAGTCCGGCGACTGGCCCGGTGGCATGGACGCGCTCGTACGAGCCTGGGAGGCGCGTCCGGAGCGGCTGGAGGCGTGCTACGAGCTGGCGGCGCGGCTGCGCACGATGGGGCGCCACCACGCGGCACACGCGTTCGTGCGCGCGGGGCTCGACCGTCCGGTGCCGGAGGCGGACCTGCTCTTCACCCAGCCCTGGGTGTACCGGTGGGGGCTGCTGTTCGAGTACTCCATCACCACGTACTGGACCGGTGACTTCACCGCCTCGCTCCAGGCGTGCGACCGCCTGCTCGCGATGGCGGACCTGCCCGAGTCCTACCGGCGCCAGACCGAGGCCAACCGGCGCTTCGCGGCCCGCAGGCTGGGATCGGTGCCCGCCCCCGTGGTGTGACGCCGACCACCCGCGGAGGGACGCCCGCCTCCGTGGCGTGACGCACGCCCACCGGCCGTCGCCCCGCCCGGTCCCGTGCGTCCCCCGCCCCGTCACTCCAGCCGCTCGATCGCCACCATCGCCGCGTCGTCCCCCAGCCGCCCGCCCTCGGCATGGGCCAGCAGGTCGTCGCGGAGGTGGCGCAGCAGCGCCTGCGGCCCGGTGCCCCGCCAGGCGGCCACCCGGGCCGTCAGCGGATAGAACGTGCCCGCCGCGTCGCGCGCCTCGATCACCCCGTCCGTGTACAGCAGCATGATGTCCCCGCGCTCGAAGGCGAACGACTCGGCGGTGAACGCGGTCTCCACGAGCGAGGCCAGCCCCAGCGGCGGCGCCGGACGGAGGACGTCCAGGGCGATCACCCGGCCACCGCGCAGCAGGAGCGGCGGCGGGTGACCGCAGTTGATCAGGTGCAGCGCCTGCCGGTGGTCGGGTACGTCGAGCACGGCCGCCGTGATGAACGCCTCGGCCGACTCCGGCCCGGCCGTTCCGTCCGGGTCCGGGGCGACGGCGCCCTCCAGATAGCCGACGAGCCCGGACAGCTCGGCCTCCTGATGGGCCGAAGCCCGGAAGGCGCCCAGGACGACGGCCGCGTCCCCCACCGCCTCCAGCCCCTTGCCGCGTACGTCGCCGATCAGCAGCCGGGTGCTGTCGGCGGTGCGCGCGGCGGCGTACAGATCGCCGCCGATCCGCGCCTCGGCCTCGGCCGCGAGGTAGACCGACGCCATCCGCAGCGGGCCCAGACGCTCGGGCAGGGGCCGCAGCACCACCTGCTGGGCGGTCTCGGCGACCGAGCGCAACTGCACCAACTGGGCCTCGTGGACCTCGCGCAGACGCGCGAAGAACGTGACGAAGACGCAGATCAGGATGAGCGAGACGATCTGCACGGAGTGGTTCAGGTCGGTGACGCTGCCGCGGATCATCGCCACCACCACTTGGGCCAGCACGGCCACCGCGCCCACCGCCCCCGTGGTCCGGGGCCCGGCGAAGGACGCGGTGAGGGCGGGCGCCGCGACCAGGGACGGGCCGAGGTGCACATCGGGCGGAGCGAGCACGTCCACCACCGTGACGAGCGTGATCAGCGCGAACGGTGCCGCCAGCAGGGCGTGGCTCGGTCGGCGCGGGCGGTGCGGCAGGCTCAGTGCCCGAAGATCCATGGGTCCTGCTTACACCGCGCCGCGCCGCGGACCCCGAAGCCCGGCCGGGACGGGGACGGCGGTTCGCACCGGTGCCCCACCCCGTGCCCGGGCGCGCCGGAAGTGGCGGGGAAACCTTGACAGTTGATATGCCTGCGGAAAGGATCTCGACGGAGGTAGTTGCCGTGACTGAGCATGTGCTGGTGTTCGGCGTCGGGTCCGACACACCGGCCCGGATGCGCGCGTTCGGCGAGCGGACCGGGCAGCGGGTCACCGCGTCCCTCATGTGCCGGCCGGAGCACCTCGCCGGGATCGTGGACATCGGTGCGTACGAGCGGATCGTCGTGGTGGGCCGCGACGCCTCGGACGAGGAGTGGATCGCGCTCGCCCGGTCCGTCCACACGGTCGATCCGGTCACCGGCATCGGCTCCTTCCACGACGACTGCCGGCCGCAGGCGGCGGTGGTGGCCCAGGTGCTCGGGCTCGACGCCTGCACCCCCGAGCTGGTCGAACTGCTCGGGGACGAGCACGCGACGCGGGAGCGGCTGATCCGGGCGGGCGTCGAGGACGCGGCGGCCGGGGAGGCGGAGTCCGTCGGGGGCCTCCCCGCGGGCGACCGGTATCGCGTCGCGGCCTTGTCGGAGCAGGGCGAGCACCAAGTGGTCGCCGTGGTACGGACGTACCTCGACCCCGTCGGCCGCGGAGAACTGGGCCATGCCGTGCCCGCACCCCTCGGGTCCACCGCGAGGGCCTCGGTGGAGCGGCGGGTGGTGGCGGCGCTGGAGGCGCTGGGCGTCGAGTGCGGGCCCACCCGTACCGAGGTCGTCCTCACCGGGGACGGGCCCCGGGTGCTCGCGGTGCGGCTGGGCGCCCACGGGGACGAACTCGGGGCGATGGTCACCGGCGCGACGGGAGTGGACCTCGTCGAGTCGCAGTTCCGCCAGGTCCTCGGCGAGAAGGTGCTGCCCGGCATCCGTGCGGTGCTCGACGCCCCCGGAAGTCCCGCGCGCGGCGAGGCCCTCTGGTTCGCGGGCGCGCGCGCCCGGGGCACGCTCGTCGAGGTGGCGGGCGCCGAAGGGGAGCGCCCGGACGCGGTGACGTTGCGCGTCGTGGGCGTGCCGGGAACCGATCTGGCGGGCTCGCGGGACGGGTTCGCCCGGCTGGCCTGGGCGCGGGCCCACGCGGCCACCGCCGAGGAGGCCGTCGCCCTGGCGCGCGAGGCCGTCGGGGGCCTCTCCTTCGTGATCCGATTCCCGGCGTCGCAGGGCGAGTTGCCCTGAGCGGGACCGTCCCGGGCGGTAGCGGGACCGGTCGACGCGGGTCCGCCCAATCGGTGAAATCCCGGTCGAAGAAATGATTTTGTGGTCGGTGTCGCCCGGTGGTATTCCACCGGTTATGGAATCTCTGGTGACACCCCGGCTCGTTCTCCACCCCATGGACGTGCGCGGGGCCAAGTCCCTCGCGTCGGGCACTCCGGCCGAGGGCGTGCTCTGGGCGGCGGGCTACCCCGCCGAGGCCGACCTCGGCGTGGCCCGGCGCTACCTCGAAACGTGTGAGCGGGCGGGCGATCCGCAGCCGTTCGGACCGTACGAGATCCGCCGCCGCGAGGACGGCCGGATCATCGGCGGCCTCGGCTTCCACGGCGAACCGGACCAGGAGGGCGCGGTCACCATCGGCTACGGCCTGGTCCCGGCGGCCCAGGGCCGGGGGTACGCCACCGAGGCGCTGCGCGCCCTGCTGCGGTTCGCCCGCGCCCAGGGCATCACCCGCGTCAATGGGGACGCGGACCACCAGAACATCGCCTCCCAGCGGGTGATGACCGCCGCGGGCATGCTGCCGGTGGGGGAGGACGAGCGGGTGAAGTACTTCGCGGTGGAGTGGCCGGACGCGGAGGCGGAGGAGGAGGGGAAGCCGGACGGGGAGTGAACTCCCGCCTCCGGAAAGGCCGCCCGGGCTCGGGCGTCGGGCACGCGGGTCCCGGTGTCGGCTACCCCGGTTCCGACGCCCGGCAGGCCGCGCCCCGCAGGAACGCCGCGACGGTTTCGCTGAAGGCGGCGGGGTCGTCGAGCCAGGGGAAGTGGCCCGCGTCCGGCTGGACGTGCAGTCGGGCATGCCGGAAGTACTTCACCACGTCGGCCGCCACCCGGGGCCGCGGCCCGCTGTCCCGTTCGCCCGCCAACAGCAGGACGGGCAGGTCGAGTTCGGCCAGGGCGGCGCGGGTCCTGGCCGGATCGAAGGCGCCGGGCGACGGATACAGGTCGGCGGCCTCCAGGTTGGTCTGGTCGAGGTCCGCCGCGGCGTGGGCCCGGGCCGTCGCGTCCCACCGCCCGTAGAAGAACGGGGCGACTGCGTCCCAGTCGGCGTCGGCGTCGGAGCCCGACCAGATCCGCTCGTAGGCGCTGTACGCGGAGGCGAACCACGGCTCGCCCGCGCGCAGCGCGGCGGCCTCCCTGCGGTGCTCCTCGGTGAAGTCGACGCCGAGGGCGCGGGCGCGGGCGGTGACCAGGGTGAGGCTGTTGACGCGGTGCGGGTGCCGGGCCGCGTGGAGCAGGGCGAGATCACCGGCGGCCGAGTGCGCGAGTATGTCGCAGCGCGCCAGGCCGAGGTGCTCGCGCAGGGCCTCGACGTCGGCGATCTGCCGGTCGCAGCGGTAGGTGGCCGGGTCGGCGGGGAGCGCGGAATCGCCGGTGCCGCGCAGGTCCAGCAGGATCAGCCGGCGGTGCTCGGCCAGCCCGCCGAGGTCGCCGAGGTAGGCGGAGGCGCGCATGGGGCCGCCGGGCAGGCAGATCAGCGGTTCGCCCCCACCGCGTACGTGGTAGGCGAGTCGGGTTCCGTCGGGCGCGTCAAACGTTTGCATGCCGGGATCCTCGGGCCACCGGGCCGCTCACGGCAAGCGGGTTGTCGTACCGGCGGGGCCGGGCCCGCGCGGGCCCGGCCCCGCCAGGAGCGGGTGGCTGGAGATGCGTGATCAGTGGTTGGTGCCGGACGCCCACACGGCGCGGCTGCCGTCGTAGACGACCACGTTGCCGTCGTCCTGCACGACCAGCCGCGAGCCGGGGCGTCCGGCGGTGTTGGAGGCCCACACCGGGCGGTTGGAACGGGTGTAGACGACGAAGTTGCCGTCCGTCTGCAGCCGGGCCTCCCAGCCCTGGCCGACGGTGTTGGAGGCCCAGCGGGCCCGGTTGAACTCGTCGTAGATGACCAGGTTGCCGTCGGACTGCATGATCAGCCGGGCCGTGTCGGAGCTCACCGACTGGTTGTGGCTCAGGGTGAACGGCGCGTACCGCGTCTGGTTGGAATCCACCCGCGCCGCCGCGGACTTGGCGGCGGCCGAGGGCGTGTGGTGCACGGGCGCCGCCGCGGCCTGGCCGACGAAGGCCATGGTGGCGAGGGTCGCGGTGGCGACAAGGGTGGTGACTCTCTTCCCCACGGGAAACTCCTTGGGTCAGGTAGTTCAGCCATCGGTGCCCCGATTGGGCACCGCCCTCGGACTGTCGCACCGAGGTGACACCGGAGGGTCCTCCTCCGCGTGCCGGTGACGGGTTTGGTATCACTCTTTGACCGGAAAAGTGACCACGCGGTGTCATGGGTGAAACAGGTATGCAATCCTTACACGAGTCACCCGAAAACAGGGCCGCCGACCTGGCGGGACGGCCGGTCCACTGCCCCGTGCGCGACCCCGTTCACCCTCCGGCGTACAACAGGTCCATGTTCCGTTCCGCCCACTCGCGCATACGGGCGAGCGGCTCGGCGGCGCTGCGGCCGAGGTCGGTGAGGGCGTACTCGACGTGCGGCGGCACGGCCGGGTAGACCGTCCGCGACACCAGGCCGGCTTCCTGGAGGCGCCGCAGCGTCTGGGTGAGCACCTTGGGGCTGATGCCCTGGAGTTCGCGCTGGAGCGCCCCGAAGCGCACCGGGCCGTCCTCCAGCGCGCCGATCGCCAGGGCACTCCACTTGTTGGCGAGCATGTCCAGCACATCGCGGCAGGGGCACAGGGCCGCGTAGACGTCATGCTTGTCGTGACGGCCGTCGCCGCAGTCCCTGCTCATTCCCCGGACCCTCCGTGTCATCGCTGAATCGCACGCCATCCATGGATTCAGCTGCGATGCTATCCAAAAGATAGTAGCTGTCCTTGCAGGTTACTACTACCTTTCCCGTAGCGTGACGGCATCGACCAGCCGTGCGGGGCGCACCCCGCCCCGCAACCGAGGAGCCCTTCATGTCCGAGGCCACCCCCACCATGCGCGCCGTCACCCAGACCGCCTTCGGCGGCCCCGAGGTGCTGCACCTCACACAGGTGCCGCGCCCCGTGCCACTGCCCACCGAGGTCCTGGTGCGGGTCGTGTCCGCCGGAGTGAACCCGGTGGACGTGAAGACCCGCGAGGGCGGCGGGATGGCGGGCGTCCTCGGTGAGCCGCCGTTCGTCCTCGGCTGGGACGTGTCCGGTGTGGTCGAGGAGGTCGGCTTCGGCGTCCACACCCTGTCCGTCGGTGACGAGGTGTACGGCATGCCGTGGTTCCCGCGCGAGGCGGGCGGCTACGCCGAGTACGTCACCGCCCCCGCGCGCCAGTTCGCCCGCAAGCCCGGGTCGCTGGGCCACGACGCCGCCGCGGCCGTCCCGCTGGCGGCGCTCACCGCCTGGCAGATCCTGGTGGACACCGCCGACGTGCGCCCCGGGCAGCGCGTCCTCGTCCACGCCGCGGCCGGTGGCGTCGGCCACTTCGCGGTGCAGTTCGCCAAGCACCTCGGCGCCCATGTCATCGCCACCGCCAGCGCGGGCAAGCACGACTGGCTGCGCGAGCTCGGCGCCGACGAGGTGATCGACTACACCACCGCCCGCTTCGAGGAGAAGCTGTCCGGGGTGGACGTCGTCGTCGACCTCGTCGGTGACGGCATCGACGACACCAGCACCCGCTCGCTCGCCGTGCTGCGCCCGGGCGGGCTGCTGGTCGCCGTCCCCTCCGGGGTGTCACCGGAGCTCGCCGAGCGGGCCGCCGGTGCGGGCGTGCGGGCCGTGCCCTACCTCGTCGAGCCGGACGGCACCGCCCTGGCGACGCTGGCCGGACTGATCGACGCCGGCGCGGTCAAGGTGGAGGTGGCCGGGGTGCTGCCGCTGGAGCGGGTCGCCGAGGCCCACCGCCAGGTCGCCTCCGGCCGCACCCGGGGCAAGATCGTGCTGCGCGTCGCCGAGTGATCCTGCTCGTTCCGGGCCACCGCCCGGCCGGGTCCGCGGTGCACAGCCGCCCCTGACCCCGTGATCCTCTCGCTGTGTGCCGCCCCGATGGGCGGCACACAGTCGTTTCCCGCCAACCCCCTCCTGGCGGCCCGGTCGCGTACGGCTCGAACAACGCCGGTGCGCTGTGCCGCAGTTGACCGGAGCTCTTGAAGCAATCGACCTCACAGTGGCTATCTTCCTGTTGTGAGGAGCGGCGACCGAACAGGAAACACCCGGTCCACCAGAACTCCGTATCAAGCGCTCGCGATCGGACCGGCCGCCGCCCCGCCGACATGCGCGCCGGTCCCCGCCCGGCGCACGGACGCCCCAGCGGTCCTTCACGGCCGCGCCCGGGCAGGAAGACAGGAGATGCTGGAATGAGGAGTGGCGTTACCAGGACGCTCTGCGTGATCGGCGCCGGACCGCGCGGACTCTCCGTGCTGGAGCGGCTGTGCGCCAACGAGCGTGCGCGGCCCAGCCATTCGGCGGTGACCGTGCACATCGTGGAACCGTGCGAGCCGGGCGCCGGCGCCGTGTGGCGCACCGACCAGTCCCGTCTCCTCCTGATGAACACGGTCGCGTCCCAGATCACCGTGCACACCGACGACAGCTCGTGCATCGAGGGGCCCGTCGAACCCGGCCCCACCCTGGAGGAGTGGGCGAGAGAGCTGATCGCCACGGGCGACCTGACCGCTCACGGCGAGCAGACCCTCGCCGAGGCCCGCGACCTGGGGCCCAACACCTATCCCACCCGCGCCTTCTACGGCAGCTATCTGAACGCGATGTTCCAGCGCGTCGTGCGGAACGCCCCCGCCCACGTCACCGTCGAGGTGCACCGCTCGCGCGCCGTCGCCCTCACCGACAGCCACGGCGAGGCCGACTGCGAGCAGGCCGTCGGCCTCTCCGACGGAACCTGGATCGGCGGTCTCGACGCCGTCGTCCTCGCCCAGGGCCACGTGCCGGTGCGGCCCACCGCCCACGAGGAGCGCACCGCCAGCCTCGCCCGGGTCCACGGATTACGCCATCTGCAGCCCGCCAACCCCGCCGACCTGGACCTGAGCGTCGTCAGGGCCGGGGAGCCGGTACTGCTGCGCGGACTCGGCCTCAACTTCTTCGACCACATGACGCTCCTCACCCAGGGCCGCGGCGGCTCCTTCGAGCGCGTCGACGGCGCCCTGGTGTACCGGCCCTCGGGCCAGGAGCCGAAGCTCTACGCCACCTCCCGCCGGGGCATCCCGTACCACGCGCGGGGCGAGAACGAGAAGGGCGCCTCGGAGCGCTACTACCCGCGGTTGCTCACCCCCGAGCACATCGACGCCCTGCGCAAGCGGGCCGACGGCGGCGAACGGATCGGTCTGCGCGACGAATTGTGGCCGCTGATCACCCGCGAGGTGGAGAGCGTCTACTACGGCACCTGGCTCACCGCCCACGGCCGCGACGCCGAGCGCGCCGACTTCGTCGACCGCTTCCTCGCCCGCGCGGACACCGCCGAGCGGGACGCGCTCGTGGACGCCGCCGGTGTCCCCGAGGCCGAGCGCTGGAGCTGGCGCCGGCTCCAGCGCCCGTACGACGGACACGACTTCCCCGACCGGGACGCGTTCCGCGGCTGGCTCCTGGACCATCTGCGCGCCGATGTGCGCGAGGCGCGGCTCGGCAACCTCAGCGGACCCCTCAAATCCGCCCTGGACGTGCTGCGCGACCTGCGCAACGAGATACGGCTCGCGGTCGACCACAGCGGCCTGTACGGCGACTCCCACCGCGACGAACTCGACCGCTGGTACACCCCGTTGAACGCCTTCCTCTCCATCGGCCCGCCCGCCTCCCGCATCGAGGAGATGATCGCGCTGATCGAGGCGGGCGTCCTCGAACTCACCGGCCCCGACACCGAGATCCGCATCGACACGGTCGGCCACGCCTTCGTCGCCCGGTCCACGTCCGTACCGGGCGAGCCGGTGCGGGCCCACATCCTCATCGAGGCCCGGCTGCCGGAGGCGGACCTGCGGCGCGCCGCCGATCCGCTGCTCCAGCACCTGCTCGCCACCGGGCAGGCCGTCAACCACCGGGTGCCCAACGCGGACGGACCCGCGTACGAGACCGGTGGGCTCGCCGTCGCCGAGCGCCCCTACCGGGTGCGGGACGCCCGGGGCCGGGCGCACCCCCGCCGGTTCGCCTACGGTGTGCCGACGGAGGCCGTCCACTGGGTCACCGCGGCCGGCATCCGGCCCGGCGTGGACTCGGTGACGCTGGCCGACTCGGACGCCATCGCCCGTGCCGTACTGGCGCTCGCGCCCCGGCCCGCCACCCCGGCCGCCGCCCCGGACCGACCGCAAGGAGCGCTCGTATGACCCGCCGCCCCGACAGCCTGCTCGACTCCGGGCTCCTCTCCCCGGTCCGCGCGGGCACCCCGGTGGAAGAGGCCGTGGGCGATCTCGCCTGGCTCCAGGCCATGCTCGACGCCGAGGCCGCGCTGGCCAGGGCGCAGGCCCGGCTCGGCACGCTGCCGGGCGCGGCGGCCGAGGTCATCACCGCCGAGGCCCGCGCCGACCATCTGGACCTGCGCGAACTGGCGCTGGCCGCGCGGGAGACCGCCAATCCGGTCGTCGGTCTCGTGCAGGCGTTCGGCCGCCGGGTGGCCTCGGTGGACCCGGCCGCCGCCCACTACGTGCACCGCGGATCCACCAGCCAGGACATCTTCGACACCGGCGCGATGCTGGTCGCCGGGCGCGCCCTGCGGCTGATGCGCGCCGACCTCGGCCGGGCCGCCGCCGCGCTCGCCACCCTCGCCGAGCAGCACCGCGACACCGCGATGGCGGGCCGCACCCTGGCCCTGCACGCCGTACCCACCACCTTCGGGCTGAAGGCGGCGGGCTGGCGCAAGCTCCTCCTCGACGCCGACGCGCGCCTGGAGCGGATCCTGGACGGCGGGCTGCCGGTCTCGCTCGGCGGGGCCGCCGGCACGCTCGCGGGATACCTGGAGTACGCGCGCCTCGACGCCGAAGGCCCCCTGGACCCGGCCGCCTACACCGTACGGCTCGTCGAGACCTTCGCCGAGGAGACCGGGCTCGCCGCCGCCGACCTGCCCTGGCACACCCTGCGCACCCCCGTCGCGGACCTGGCCGGGGCCCTCGCCTTCACGGCCGCCGCCCTCGGGAAGATCGCGGTGGACGTGCAGTCGCTGACCCGTACGGAGGTCGGCGAGGTGGCCGAGCCCGCGGTGAGCGGACGCGGCAGCTCCTCGGCCATGCCGCACAAGCGCAACCCGGTCCTGGCGACCCTGCTGCGCAGCGCCGCCCTCCAAGTCCCGGTCCTGGCCGCGGGCGTCACCCAGTGCATGCTCACCGAGGACGAGCGTTCGGCGGGCGCCTGGCACGCGGAGTGGCAGCTGCTGCGCGAGTGCCTGCGGCTGACCGGCGGCGCCACCCACACCCTCGTCGAACTCGCCGAAGGACTCGAAGTGCGGCCCGAGCGCATGACCGCCAACCTGGCGCTCACCGGCGGTCAGATCGTCTCCGAGCGGATCGCCGCCGTCCTCGCGCCCCGGCTCGGCAAGGCCGAGGCCAAGCAGGCCCTCACCCGCGCCTCCCACACGGCCCAGCACACCGGCCGCACCCTGGGCGAGGTCCTGGCCGACTCGGCCGAGCTGCGCGACCACTTCGAAGCCGGGGAGCTGGCGGAACTGTGCGATCCGGCGCGCTACACCGGCGCGGCGGCGGCGCTGGTCGACCGCGCCCTGGGCAACGAAGCCCGCCCAAAGGCTTCCTGACCCCTCGCCACCCGACCCCCGATCGCCCCTTCCTGATCCAGGACGTCCCGATCCACCTCTCCGCCCCACCCGGCACCTGACCAAGTGCGGCGGGAACGAGCCGATGCGATCTTCGATCCCGGGGGACTGTGGCAGGGTTGCCGAGGTTGCCCCACCACAAGTGAACGACATGGAGAGACGGTCATGACCACTGTGCTCGGAACTTCCCTGGACATCCCCACGCAGGACGGCACCGCCGACGCCTATCTGGTGCACCCCGACGACAACCGGCCGCACCCCGGCGTCCTCTTCTACATGGACGCCTTCGGGCTCCGCCCCCACCTGCGGGCGATGGCCGATCGGATAGCGGCAGCCGGTTACACCGTCCTCGTCCCGAACGTCTTCTACCGCACCGGGCGGGCGCCGATCATGGAGCTGCCCGAGTTCATCGACCCGTCCCAGCGCCCGGACATCTTCGAGACGCTCGGCCCGCTCATCTTCGCCCACACCTCCGAGCTCGTGGTGCGGGACGCCGAGTCCTACCTCACCTGGCTCGCCGAGTCCCCGCTGGTCGCCGACGGGCCCGTCGGCGTCACCGGCTACTGCATGGGGGCGGGCCTGTCCCTGCGCACCGCGGGCACCTTCCCCGACCGGGTCGCGGCGGCGGCCGGTTTCCACGGCGGCCGACTGGCGACCGACGCCCCGGACAGCCCGCACCTGCTCGCCGGGGACATCAAGGCGGAGCTGTATTTCGGCCACGCCGACAACGACATGCCCGCGGCCGAGATCGACCGTCTGGACAAGGCCCTCACCGAGGCCGGGGTGCGCCACCGCACCGAGGTCTACGAGGGCGCGCCGCACGGTTACACGCAGGCCGACACCGCCGCGTACGACGCGGCCGGGGACGCCCGCCACTGGGACGCGCTCCTGGACCTGCTCAACCGCGCGCTCTGACACACGGGTGGCGGCGGCCCGCGGTCCCGGCCGGGGCGCGGGCCGCTCGCCCCTCACCGGGCCGCTCGTCGGCACGGCTGGAATTCGACCGCGCGGGCGGTCATGATCGGCCAAGTCACCGGTTCCCGCGGGGGGTTTGCGCCGCTCGCGGGACCGACCCGCCGGGCAGGGACGCTTCCCGCCCGGAGCCGATCCGCGGGAGTACCCACCATGTCCAGCCAGGTGCCGATGGAGCCGATCAGCCCGGCCCGCCTGCAAGCCCTCAGCGACGGCATCATCGCGATCGCCGCCACGCTGCTGATCCTCGAAGTGAAACCGCCCGCCGCCGACGAAGCGGTGTGGTCGGGACTGTGGCACGAGTGGCCCTCCCTGGCGGCCTACGGGGTGACGTTCCTGATCATCGGGATCGCCTGGATCCACCACCACAACCTCTTCCACCAGGTGCGCCGGGTGGACCGGAGCCTGCTGTTCCTCAACATCGGCATGCTGGCCACCGTCTCGTTCCTGCCGCTGCCGACCGCCACCCTCGGCAACCACCTGCGCGGCGACGACGCGGGCCCGGCGGCCGTCTTCTACGCGCTGTCGATGCTGGCGGCGTCCGTGTGGTTCACCCTCTTCTGGCACCACCTGTGCCGCCACCCCGAGCTGCTGCGCCCCGAGGCGCGCGACCAGGCCCGCTCGGCCCGGCGGCGCTCCCTGCTCGGCCCGGTGGGATACACGGTGGCCGCGGCCATCGCCGCCGTGAGCCCGGTCGGTTCGCTGACCGTCAGCGCGGCCCTGGTCCTCTACTTCATCACGGGCCGCCGCGCGCCCACCGCCCGTACCCACCTCGCGCAGGGTCCGGCCGGGCGGTCCGCCGATTCCGCAGGAGCAGGCGATTCCGCAGACGCGGGGCGGTTTGATTGACTGGCGCCATGAGCGATCTCTTCGTCAAGATCTGCGGTCTGCGGACCGAGCGGGACGTCGACGTGGCCGTGGCGGCCGGGGCCGACGCCGTGGGCTTCGTCTTCGCGGTCAGCCCGCGCACGGTCGACACCGACACCGCCCGGCGTCTGGCGCTGCGCGTGCCCGAGCACGTCCTGACCGTCGGTGTCTTCCGAGGCCAGCACCTGGCGGAGGTGGAGCGCCTGACGGGGGAGAGCGGCATCCGCGCCGTACAGCTGCACGGGGACGAGGGACCGGAGTACTACGAGACCCTGCGGGCCCCCGGCCGTACCCTGATCCGCGCCACCGCCACCGCAGCCGGGCAGGCGCCCCGCTGCGGCGAGCTCGGCGAGGACCTGCTGCTGCTCGACGCGCCCGACCCCGGCTCGGGCAAGCCGTGGAACTGGGCCTCGCCCGACTTCACCGCCCCCACCGGCCGCTGGCTCCTCGCGGGCGGACTGCACCCCGGCAACGTCCAGCGGGCCGTCAGCGCCACCGGCGCCTGGGGCGTCGACGTCTCCAGCGGTGTCGAGGCCGAACGCGGAGTGAAGTCACCCGAGCTGATCCGTGCGTTCATCGAGGCGGCCCGGGCGTAGCCGGAGCTAGGGAAGCACACCCTTGAGGGGGTCGCCGGCCGGCACGGCGTCGAGCACCCACACGTCGGCGGGGGCGCCGAGGAGCCCCTGCACACGTGCCCGGGTGCGCGCGAAGTTCTCGGTCGCCGAGTGGACCTTGAGGTCCTCGTCGGTGGTCCAGCGCTCCACGACGAAGATCGACGTCTGGTCGGTGTGCAGGGCGAAGAGTTCGCAGCCCGGCTCCTGGTGGACGAGCGGGACGGCCTCGGCGTAGATCTCCAGGACCTCCTGGAGATGGCCGGGCTTGGGGTGGACACGGGCGATGACGACGGGCATGGGACGACTCCTTCGGGATCTTCCCGACCCTATCGCCGGTGGCCCCGCCCCTCCCGCCCGGATGCGGAGTGGACGCGGATGGGGTGATCCTGGAGGCCGGGGGCTGTTCTAGGAGGACACGACATGTCCGTTATGGACAAACTCAAGCAAATGCTCAAGGGCCATGAAGAGCAGGCGGGCAAGGGCATCGACAAGGCCGGCGACTTCGTCGACGAGAAGACGCAGGGCAAGTACAGCAGCCAGGTGGACACCGCCCAGGAGAAGCTCAAGGAGCAACTGGGAGGGGACCCGGGCCAGGACAGCCCGCGCATGTGACACCCCGCCGCGTCCCGGGACCCGGCCCCTGCCGGGCCCCGGGACGAGGGGTGTCCTCGGCGGCGGCCGGATCAGGCGCCCGTCGCCGCCCGGTACTCCTCGGCGCTGAGCAGCTCCTCGGTGGGCCCGCCCGCCGACGCGGCGACCTTGAACAGCCAGGTGCCGTACGGGTCGGTGTTGACCGTGCCGGGTGCCGCGACGGCCTCCTCGTTGGTCGCGACGATCTCACCGCTGAAGGGCGAGTAGATGTCGTTGGCGGCCTTCACCGACTCCACGACGCCGACCGCCTCCTTGGCGGCGACGGTTCTCCCCTGCTCGGGCAGGTCGAGGATCTCGATGTCGCCCAGGGCCTGGCGGGCGTAGTCGGTGAGGCCCACCGCCATCACGCCGTCGCCCTCGTCGCGGACCCACTCGTGGAACAGGGTGTACTGCAGGTCATCGGGCAGGTTGGCCATGCTCGGGTCTCCATTCGGCACGCACGTGCGGGCGGATCGTCCGGGGCGGACGATCACGAAAGAAGCTTGCCTGTACGGCAGTTGGTGGGAGACGTTTTTCGGCCAGAACGCGGTGTCCGGGTGGGGCGTCGGGCCGTACGAGAAGGTGTCCGGGAGGTAAACGGCCGCTGCCGGGCACGAGTTGCCGTGCCCGGCAGCGCCTTCGACCGGGGTGAGCCGGCCGCTCAGTCGCTCACCGGACCAGTCGCCCGGTGGCGGGGTGTGCGCGGACTCAGCAGGCGCCGAGGTCCTGCCACACGCCCCACTCGCCGGTGGTGCCGGGCTCCTCGCCCAGCGTCCACCACTTCGCCTTCCAGGTGTGACCCTTGTGCGAGACCTGCTGGCCGCCGGTGTAGACGGTGCCGGAGGCCCACGCCGGGGCCGTGCACTGGTGGCCGCTGCCACCGGTGACGGTGAGGGCGTAGGTCGCCGCGTGGCTGGCGGAGCTGCCCGTACCGGTGATGGTCAGGGTGTAGGTGCCCGACACGGTGGCCGAGGTGGTGGCCACGGTGAGGGTGGCGGAGCCGCCCGCGGTGACCGAGGACGGGCTGAGCGTGGCGGTGACGCCCGCCGGTGCCCCGGTGACGCTGAGGTTCACGGTCTGCGCCTGGCCGGCGGTGACCGCCGTCTTGACCGTGCTGGTGGCGGAGCCGCCCGCGGTGACCGAGCCGGAGGCGGGGGTGGCCGTCACCGAGAAGTCATTGGTGGGAGCCGTGGTGCCCGAGGTGAAGGGCTCGAAGATGTGGCTGAAGTCCCAGGTGTTCTGCTGGATGCCGGAGCAGTTGTCGGCCGCGGCGCCGCCGGGGCAGCTGCCGTTGTCGCGCTGGAGCGCCCAGAAGGAGAGGGTGTTGATGCCCTTGGAGACCGCCCAGTTGTACACCTGGGTGGCGTTGGCCAGCGAGAACGTCTCGGCCGGGCCGAAGTCGTCGACGCCCGGCATCTCGGTGACGCCGATCATTCCCCACAGCTGCGCGGAGGTCTTGGCCGGGTAGAGCCGCGCCAGCTGGTTGTACAGCCCCTGGGCCGCGGTCTGGGTGTCGTTGGCCATGTTGTGGGTGGCGTTGTCGTAGTAGTCGAACGTCATGATGTTCGCGACGTCGATGCGCGCGCCGTTGCTCACCGCGTTCTGGAGCACCGCCAGGCCGCTGGAGGCGAGGCCGGAGGTCGTGGTGGGCAGGGTGTACGAGATCTCGACCTTGCGGCCGTTGGCGGCGGCCCAGTCCTGGACCTGCTTGATCGCTTTGTTGCGCCGGTCGATGCCCGCGCTGTTGTCCAGCGAGTCGACCTCGATGTCCATGTCCAGCCGGCTGACGTCGTAGGTCGTGATGACCTTCTCGTACGCGGCGGCGATCTGGCTGACGTCGGTGCAGCTGTCGGCGATCTCGGTGCCGGTGGTGTCCGCGGTGTATCCGCCGAACGACGGGATGACGTCTCCGCCGTTGGCCTGGATCGCCTTGATGTCGCTGCCGAAGGTGCCCGACGCGATGGGCATGCCGCTGTCGCCGTTCCAGTACGGCGTGCACGACCCCTTGCTGGCGGTCTGGATGAAGGCCATGGTCAGGTGCTTCGCGCCGGACTGGGCGGCCAGGGCGGCGGGGCTCTCGCCGGTCCATGCCTCGAAGTAGGGGGCGAAGACGTGGGCCGGCAGCGGCGTGGCGGCCTGGGCGGTGCCGCCGCCGATCACGGCCAGGCCCGCCGCGGTCACGGCGGTGACGGTCGCGGTGAGGACCGCGCGGAGGGAACGCATGCGTCTCATGTCCGTCCAAGTGGTGAGGGGAGTGTCCGGCAATTCCCGTGGGGCACAGCGGTGTTGGGTACTGGGATATCTCCGTGATCAGAGACATGTCAATGGACTGGACCAAAGCAGGACTAGACCAATTTAAGGGCCCGGGCCGCCATGCCGTTGTTCACCGGCCACGGCCCGCACTGGACCAATTCCGTACGCGTTCACGGGCGTCCGGTGTGCGCGAGGGGGTGCGGGACGGCGCCCGGTCGGCGCCGTGTGCCGGGGGCGCGTCCGGCGGGCCGGGGCGGGCTGTCACTCGAACGGCTCGCGCCGTTCGCAGCCCCCGGTCCTCGTGGCTACCGTCGAACCGGTGGATTTCGCCGCCACGGGTCGCCCAAGGTGCGCTCATGACCGGTCTCGTACGGAAGAGCTTCGATGCGCCGGAGGAGGTCCGCCCCTTCGAGGACGGCAAGGGGCGCCTGGAACTGCTGGACGCGGGCGCGGGGCAGGTCGGCCGTGCCACGTTCGAACCGGGCTGGCGCTGGTCCGAGCACGTGAAGCCGATCGCCAAGACCGACAGCTGCCAGGCCGCGCACGCCGGGTACGTCGTCTCCGGTCGGCTGAAGGTCGTCATGGACGACGGCCAGGACGAGGAGTTCGGCCCCGGCGACTACATGAACGCCGCCCCCGGCCACGACGCCTGGGTCGTCGGCGACGAGCCGTGCGTGATCATCGACTGGCTGGGCTACGGCGACTACGCGAAGCCGTAGCGTCCCCGCGCGCCCGATGTGCGACGGCGCCCCCTCCTGCCGGGGAGGGGGCGCCGTCACGCGTGCGGGACGCCTCAGCGCCGGCGGACCGTGGTGTTCGGGACGAACCCGAGATCCACCGGCTCCGCGGGCGGGCCCGACCGGCGCACGTCCGCGAGCAGTTCCGGCAGCTGCGGCGGCCACAGCGGCTCGGTGGCGCCGGACAGTTCGCCGGGCGACCACCAGCGCCCGCGCTGGATCCCGTCCCGCGCGTGGGCGTCGGCGAGGTCGCCGAAGGGGTCCCGGCGCGGGCCGGAGGCCAGGAAGACGTGCTCGCGCTGGCGTACGCGCACCCCGGCCCGGGTGAAGTCGTGCACCCACAGGCACAGCGTCGGCCCGGCCTCCACGTCCTTCCAGCCGGTCTCCTCGCACAGCTCGCGCTCGGCTCCCCGCCGGGGCGTCTCGTAGCAGTTCAGACCGCCGCCCGGCAACGCCCAGTGGACGCCGACCTCCTCGTTGTCGTACCGGAACATGAAGACCGAACCCGCCGGGTCCAGCACCGCGACGCGGGCCGCTGCTCTGGGTATGCGCATGGCGACACCTTGGCAGAGCGGCTGCCGGGGTGTCGACGAGAGGCCAAGTGGCGCGGTGCGCGCGGATGTGGGCATCCTGGTGGACGCCGTGGAGGGCGGCCCGGGAGCGGTCCTCCGGCCCAGACCGTCTTGTGGAGGCCCGCGATGACCGAGCCGTCCGACCCGCACCTGTCCCTGGTCCGCGACGTCACCCCCGGGACGCCGCAGGGCTGCGCGGACTGTCTGCGCGAGGGCACGCCGTGGGTGCATCTGCGGCTCTGCCTCACCTGCGGACACGTCGGCTGCTGCGACTCTTCTCCGCGGCGGCACGCCCGCGCGCACGCGGCCGACGCCGGCCATCCCGTCGTCCGCTCCTTCGAGCCGGGCGAGGAGTGGCGGTGGTGCTTCGTCCACGAGGCGCTGGTCTGACGCCCCCGCGACGCCCTCGGGATCGTCACGGCCTACTGGTCCGCGTCCGCCCTCTCCGCCGCCCGCGCCGGACGGGAGGGCTCGCTGAGCGGGACGCCGCGCTCCTGGTCGTGGTGGGCGAGGACGGAGAGGAGCGTCGCCACCGTGAGTCCGGCCTCGGCCTCGGCCGGATGGCGCAGGGGAGTCCCCGGTGCGATGCGGTAGGTGTTGGAGCGGCCCTGGCGGGTGTGGGAGAGGTAGCCGCCCTGCTCCAGATCGGAAATGATCTTCTGGACCGCGCGCTCGGTGAGCCGGCAGTGCGCCGCGAGATCGCGGATGCGCGCGTTGGCGTCGTCCGCGATGGCGGCGAGCACGCGTGCGTAATTGGTCAGGAACGTCCATCCGGCGTGCGGTTCGGGTACTCCAACTCCAGCCATGGGAACAGAGTATGACGCGCCTTTCGCGCATTCAAAAGGGTGAATAGGATTTCGTGTAACTCTTGACGGGTGACATCAGGCGCTCGAATCTGTAGGAGGCGGAACAGGGTCATGCCTCTCGGGAGCGGATGCCATGACGGAACGTGCCGATCACGCTCGGTACAGCGCCGGCGCGGGGTTCCCGCGGACCGGACCGGCTCGTACCGTCACCTTCTTCCCGCCCGCGAGGCTGCGGACCCGGACGGTGATCGACGGTGACCGGGTCCTCGTGACCGTCTTCGGTGACCTCGACCTGGACACGGAACAGGCGCTGCGGCGCACCCTGGCGACCGCGCTCGAACGCGGCCCCGGCGGCGTCGACCTCGATCTGAGCGAGGTCGGGTTCTGCGACTGCTCGGGCCTCAACGTCCTGCTGAGTGCCCGTCAGCAGGCCCTGGGGGACGGCAAGGCGATCGTGCTGTGCGCCGCCAGCGACGCGGTGGCACGGGTCCTCGAACTCAGCCGCACGCTTCCCCTGTTCGCCCCCGGCGCGCCCGAGGACTGAGCCCGCGCCCGTGCCCCGTACGCGGTTAATTCGCGGGCCCGTACACCTGTCTCCCCACTACCCTCCCCGCATGGCCGAACCCCGCACCGAGGAACCGATATCCGGACGCCCCCGATCCCTCTGGAGGGACCGTGACTTCGGTGTCTTCTGGACCGCCCAGACCCTCTCGGTGGTCGGCGACTCCTTCGCCCTGATCGCGCTGCCACTGTTGGTGCTGCACGCGACCGGCTCCGTCGCGCAGATGGGCCTGCTGACCGCCGTGGCCGGTGCGGCGGCGGTCGGCGCGGGCGTGTTCGCCGGAGTGGTGGTCGACCGGACGGACCGGCGGCGGCTGCTGATCGGCTGCGACCTGGCCCGCCTCGGTCTGTACGCGCTCATCCCGCTCGTCTGGGCCTTCGGCCCGCAGATCTGGCTCCTGTACGTCGTGCTGCCCCTGGCCGAGGCGGTCGGCATGCTCTTCTCGGTCGCCTACGTCACCGTCGTCAAGGGACTGGTCCCCGTGGACCGCCTCACCGAGGCCAACGGCAGGCTGAACGCGACGGCCGCGGCCGCCGGAGTCGTGGGCCCGATGCTGGCGGGGCTGGTCGCCGCCTGGTTCGGCCCGGCGGCGGCCGTGGGCGTGGACGCGGTGAGTTTCGGCGTCTCGGCCGTGTGTCTCGCCTTCGTGCGGTTCCGGGTCCGCGGCCAGGCGCCGGACGCGCCGGCGGGCGGGTCGGCCGCGGCCGTCGGCGGCTGGCGGGCCATGCGCCGGGAGATGGGCGCCGGGGCGACGTTCCTGTGGCGCCACCCCGTACTGCGCGGCCTGACCGCCCTGTTGTCGGTCTTCTGCTTCCTCACCCTCGGGCTCAACGACCTGATCATCTACCACCTCAAGCACGACCTCGGGCAGGGAGACGGCGCCGTCGGCACGGTCTTCGCCGTCGGGGCGCTGGGCACCGTCGCCGGAGCCCTGCTGGTGGCCCCCATCCGCCATCGGCTGGGCTTCGGCACGACATGGATCGGCGGCGTGGCGGTCTGCGGCCTCGCCCTGGCGGCCGTCGGCTCCGCCGGGTCGGTGGTGGGTGTCGCCGCGCTGGCGGCCGCCTTCCTCGGCTGTGGCAGCGTCTCCGGGACCTGCTCGATGTCCCTGCGCCAGGAAGTCACTCCGGACCATCTCCTCGGCCGGGTCACCTCCGTGTTCTGGACCATCCACTACTCGGCGGCCCCCGTGGGCGCGGCCGTCCTCACCTGGGCCGCGCAGAGGTACGGCACCGCCGCGGTCTGCCTGGTCGCCGGAGTCTGCTGCCTGCTCACGGCGCTGGTGGCCCTCTTCACCCCGGTACGCACGCCCCGCCCCGAACGGTCCGGCAGCCCGGCCTGACGGCGCGGGGCGGCGCGGGGCGGCGCGGTGACCCCGCGCCGGGACCCGATGCCCTCGGCCTTGACGGTTCGTCACGGCCTTCCTAGTGTTTGCTGCTGCTCAGTTGAGTTTGTTTGTGATCGAAAATGTGCGTGCATGTCATCATTTCCGTCCAGGGAGGGCCGCACCACGATGAGATCAATTCCCCGCGCCCTGCTCGCGGTTCTGCTCCTCTGCCTCTCGCTGACCGCCGTGCCGCAGGCGTCCGCCTCCGTACCGTCCGCCGCCCCGGCCGCCACCACCGCGATCACCGTGGACGGCACGTCCCCCGGCCGCACCTTCGACGGCGTGGGCGCGATCAGCGGAGGCGGCGGCAACACCCGGCTGCTGGCGGACTACCCCGAGCCACAGCGCGGCCAGATCCTCGACTACCTGTTCACGCCCGGATACGGCGCGGCCCTCCAGATCCTCAAGGTGGAGATCGGCGGCGACACCAACTCCACGGACGGCGCGGAGTCCTCGATCGAGCACACCCGCGGCACCGTCGACTGCGACAGCGGCTACGAGTGGTGGCTGATGGAGCAGGCCAAGGCCCGCAACCCCGGCATCAAGCTGGCCGCGCTGTCCTGGGGAGCGCCCGGCTGGATCGGCAACGGCAACTTCTGGTCCCAGGACACCATCGACTACCTCATGACCTGGCTGGGTTGCGCCCAGCGGCACCACCTCACCATCGACTACCTCGGCGGCTGGAACGAGCGCGGATACAACGCGGACTGGTACAAGAACCTCCACGCCACCCTCGCCGCCAAGGGGTACGCCACCAAGGTCGTCGGCGCCGACGACGGCTGGCAGATCGCGACCGCCATGCGCGCCGACAGCGCGCTCGACTCGGCCGTGGACATCGTCGGCGCGCACTACCCGTGCGGGTACATGTCCGCCATGACCAGCTGCTCGACCACCCCGGACGCCCTCGCCACCGGAAAGCAGCTGTGGGCGAGCGAGAACGGCTCCGAGGACGCGGCCACCGGCGCCGTGCCGATGGCCCGGGCCATCAACCGCGGCTACCTCGACGCCAGGATGACGGCGTACATCAACTGGCCCGTGGCCGCCGCGCTCTACCCCAACCTGTCGTTCAACAGCATGGGTCTGGTGACGGCCAACCAGCCCTGGTCGGGCGCGTACAGCGTGGACCGCAGCGCCTGGGCGACCGCGCAGACCACCCAGTTCACGGCCCCCGGCTGGAAGTACCTGGACACCGCCTCCGGCTACCTCGCGGGCAACCGGGCCAACGGCAGTTACGTGAGCTACGCCGCGCCCGGCAAGGCCGCCTGGTCCACCGTCTTCGAGACCATGGACGCGACCGCCGCCCAGACCGTCACCCTCAAGGTCGCGGGCGGTCTGCCGGCGGGCACCCCGCACGTCTGGTCCACCGACTTCTCCAGCGACAGCGCCACCGCCCACCTGGTGCCGGGACCCGACCTCACCGCGACCTCGGGCACGTACCAGCTCACCCTGCGGCCCGGCCGCATCTACACCGTCACCACCACGACTGGCCAGGGCGCGGGCACCGTCACCTCCCCGCAGCGCGCCCCGCTCGCCCTGCCCTACCGGGACACGCTGGCCGGCACGGGCACCGGGCGGGAGGCGCGCTACGCCGCCACCATGAACGGCGCCTTCGAAACCGCGCCGTGCGCGGGCGGACGCACCGGCCGCTGCCTGCGCCAGCAGGCACCCACCATCCCCATCCGCTGGACCGACGAGTCGTCGCCGCAGCCGTACACCCTGCTGGGAGACGTGAACTGGGGCAACTACACGGTCAGTTCGGACGCCCTGCTGGAGCGGTCCGGCGCGGTCGAACTGCTCGGCCGGGTCGGTACGCAAGGGCGCAACAACAACGGGCTCAACGCCTACCACCTGCGCGTCGCGGACACGGGCACCTGGTCACTGCTGCGCACCGACACCGCCTGGTCGTACACCACCCTCGCCGGGGGCACGGTGGCCGCGCCCGGGGTGAACACCTGGCACAACCTGGCCCTCGCCTTCGACGGCGCCACCATCACCGCCGCGCTCGACGGCACCACCCTCGCCACCGTCACCGACGACAGCTACGGCGCGGGCCAGGTCGGTCTCGGCACGGCGGGCCACTACGGGGCGCAGTTCGCCAACCTGAGCGTCACCCCCGGGCCGACGGCGCCGCTCGACGGTACGTACCAGCTGGTCAACGCACACAGCGGCCAGCTCCTCGACGCCTCCCAGCAGGGCACGTCCGACGGCACACCGCTCATCCAGTGGCCGGGCAACGGCGGCGCCAACCAGCGGTGGCGCCTCGCCGCCACCGGCGACGGCTACTACACCGTCACCGGCGTCGGCAGCGGGCGGAACGTGAACGTGCCCGACCGCAGTGTCGTCCCCGGCGTCCAGCTCGCCCTCAAGAGCGCCGACGGCGGCACCAACCAGCAGTGGCGCGTCACCCCCGGCGACCACGGCTGCTACACCCTGGAATCCCGTCTCGACGGCCACCTCATGGACGTCAGCGGGGCGTCGCCCACCATGGGCGCCCAGGTGATCCAGTGGCCGGCCAACGGCGGCGCCAATCAGTGCTGGAAGCTGGTCAAGACCGGCTGACGGCGCGCTCCACCCCTCACGGTCCGGGGCCCGAGCCGCGCGGCTCGCGCCCCGGACCGGCGGCGCGCGGCCCACCCGCCAGCGCCCCTCCCCGGTACGGCACGGCCCCGGTGCACGGCCGCACGTGTACCCCCACGGCGTCCTGGGCAACAGATGAGAGCGTCGGGACCGTGACCAGGGGAGGTGTCGCACACATGGCGATGGGTGATCCGGCGGAGGATGCTCCGCGCGTCCTCCACCGGGCGACGCGCGAGGAGGGAACCCGCCGTGCGCCCGGGAGACGGGCGGGAGCCTTCGCATGACGGGCGAGGCGGGCCACAGACCCGACGAGGTGCCGCGGAGCGACGACGTCCGCTCCGATGCGGCGCGGCTGCGCGAGGAAGTCGGACATCTGCGGGCGCAGCTGCGGAGCAAGCCCGTCATCTCGTACGCCCAGGGGCTGCTGCAGGAACGGTACGGGCTGGCCGACGCGGAGACCGCGTTCACCCTGCTGCGGCAGTCCTCGCAGCGGTTCAACATCAAACTGCGGGTGCTGGCCGAGGCGGTCGTCCGGGCGCCCCGCCCGGAGAGCCCCAAGGGACTGTGGTTCCCGGGGCGCGTACGGCAGGCGCCGCCGTCGCTGGACGTGCTCGGGCTGGCGGACGCCGACCACGTCAACCGGAGCGAGGTGCTGGCCGCGGTGCTCTCGCAGGCCCTCGTCATCACGGGGACCGGCATGGGCAACGTACAGACGGCGGACCGCGACGCACACGGTCTGCGCATCGAGCGGCACGTCGGACTCAGCGAGGACTTCGTCAGCTTCTTC
Organism: Streptomyces sp. cg36; assembly: GCF_041080675.1. Taxonomy (NCBI): domain Bacteria; kingdom Bacillati; phylum Actinomycetota; class Actinomycetes; order Kitasatosporales; family Streptomycetaceae; genus Streptomyces; species Streptomyces cyclosori. The sequence continues at coordinate 7,411,025 of NZ_CP163520.1, forward strand.
GCCTTCGTGGGGGAGAGCGGTACGTCCTGTGCCCGAGCGGCGCGAGACCTGGAGCAGACGACCGTGCACGACGTCGCCACCGACCCGGTGTTCACCCCGTCGGCGCGGCACGCCATCCTCGCGGCGGGCAGTCGCGCCTGCCACAGCGTGCCGCTGGTGGACGAAGAGGGCGCCTGCAAGGGCATCGTCTCCGCGCACCTGGAACGCCCCACCCCCGACCTCCACCCCGCCCAGCTCAAGGCGCTGGGCGCGACGGGTCAGCAGGTGGGCCGCTGGCTGACCTGGCACGAGCGGACCGTCGTCCTGGACGCCCTGGAACACCTCCACGCCACGGGCCGCCTCACCGGCACCCCGCACCCGCCGCCGCAGCGGCGTCGGCAGCTGGAGTGACAACTCACCGACGCCTTCGCCCCGCAGGCCTGCCGAACGCAGGGGGCGGGTAGCCGGTGCGGAGGTTGATAAACCCCTCGGGTCGCGGGCCCCTGCCTCACTTCGGTGGCGTCGCGCGTGGACGGCACGTCATCATCAGTCGGCCCGGGCCCAGGGTGCCGCGTGCCTGGATGCGGAGGGTGGCGTCGGGGTCGGGGCGCAGGCTCCAGCGGGACGAGACCGTGGCCAGGGCCATCGCCATCTCGATCAGGGCGAACTGGTCGCCGATGCACTTGCGGTTGCCGCCGCCGAACGGGACATGGGCGCCGCGCGGGACGTTGTCGTCGGACGGCGGGAGCCAGCGGTCGGGGTCGAAGCGTTCCGGGTCGGGGAACAGGTCGGGGCGGTGCTGGAGGAGGTAGGCGCTGTAGAGGAGCGCGGTGCCGGCGGGCAGCGGGTGACCGGCGAGCGTGGTGTCGGTCGTGGTGACCCGGGTGAAGAACCATCCCGGCGGATACATCCGCAGCACTTCGCTGATCACGCGCTGGGTGTAAGGGAGTTGATCGAGATCGGCGGGGGTGGCGGTGCGGCCCGCCAGGGTCCCGTCCACCTCGGCCTGGACCCGCTTCTCGGCCTCGGGGTGCTGGCTGAGCAGCCAGAACGCGAACGACAGTGTGTTGGCGGTGGTTTCGAATCCGGCGCCGATCATCACCATGAGCTGATCGCGTACGTCCTTGTCGGACATCGGCTCGCCGGTGTCGTCGTCGTGGGCCGCGAGCAGCATGGAGACCAGGTCGTCGCCCTCGGGCCGGGCGCGGCGCTCGGCGATGATGCCGTCGATGGCGCGGTGCAGCCGGGTGCAGGCGCGCCGGTAGCGGCGGTTGCCGGCGGTGGGCAGCCGGTACAGCGGTCCGAGCGGCAGCATCACCCGCTGGTAGATGCCGTCGATGACGAGGTGCAGGCTCTCCTGCACCTCGGCCACCGCCGAGTCCTCCGCCTCCGCCGCGAGCACGCTGCGGGTGACGATCCGCAGGGTCAGATTGGTCAGCGACTCGCTGACGTCCAGCCGCGTCCCCGGCCGCCAGCGGGCGGTCATCCGGTCGATCTCCTCGCCCATCACCCGCGCGTACCCCTGGATCCGGTCCGCCTGGAACGCGGGCTGCATCTGGCGGCGCTGCCAGCGGTGTTCGCGCCATCCGGCCATCGGCAGACTGCTGCCGAACAGAACACGCGCCTTGTCGAAGAACGGCCCGCCCTTGTCGAACGTCCGCGAGTCCGTGAGCATCTGGTGGGCCGCGTCCGGATGGCAGACGACATACGCCTGGGCCGGGCCCATCCCGATCCGTACGAGGTCGCCGTGGGCCGGGAGCGAGGAGAGGAACTCCAGTGGCCGGGCGTGGAGCTGCCAGGCGTGACCGAGGACCGGCAGCCCGCCGGGGGCCACTGCGGCACGTGCGGTGCGCGGCGACGGGGTCGTGGTCATGACGTCATTGCCTCCGGGGGAATCGTGCCGGGCCGTGTGTTCCCGGCACCCGGGCACTTCGTGTGATTGCGCGTTGCCCGGCCGGCTCGTCCACGATCCGGCCGTCGTGCGGAAATCGGTCGCGCACGCGTCGCCCCCGCGTGCGACAGCCTCCCGACCATCCTTCCTCGGTGCCCCCGGCACGGAAACGGCGCACAGCGGCCCGCGAGGGGCGCAACGGGGCGTGTCGGTGGGTGCGTCGCCCGCTCCGCGATGCGCCTGCGCGGAGCCGTCGCGCCGCCCCTCGGTGCGGGTGTCGGCTCCCCGAGTCGGCTTGCCTGGAGTGCACTTGAACCCTCTAGCGTGGTCGCCACGACGGTGACCGGCGGCTCGCCCGTACGGAATCCGTCGGCAGATCCCCGCGCGTCCGCACCGCCGGACGCCGGGAACGACTCTCTCGTGGGTGCCCACCGGGCGCCGGAAGGGCGCTGAACGCCATCATGAGCAACTCCATCGACATCCAAGAGATCCGCAAGGTCGAGCTCGGCACCGGTGGCCCCCTCGTCGGAGTGCAGGGCTTCGGGGCCATGGGCATCAGCACCGCCTACGGCCGGACCGACGACGCCGCGGCCCGCGACACCCTGGCGGCCACCGTCGAGGCGGGCGTGACCCTCATCGACACCGCCGACATGTACGGCGCCGGTGCCAACGAGGAATTCCTCGCCCCGTTCGTCGCCGCGCACCGCGACGAGATCACCCTGGCCACCAAGTTCGCCTTCGAATTCCGCGCCGACGACCCGACCCACCGGGCCATCAACAACGACCCGGCCTACATCAGGCGGGCCGCCGAGGACAGCCTGCGCCGTCTCGGCGTCGAGGTCATCGACCTCTACTACATGCACCGCCGCGACCCCGCCGTCCCGCTCGCCGAATCCGTCGGCGCCATGGCCGAACTGGTACGGGAGGGCAAGGTCAGGCACCTCGGCCTCAGCGAGGTGACCGGCGCCGAACTGCGCGAGGCGCACGCCGTGCACCCCATCACGGCCATCCAGTCGGAGTGGTCCCTGTTCAGCCGGGACGTGGAGCGCGACGTGGTCGGCACGGCCGCCGAGCTCGGGGTCGCGTTCGTCCCGTACTCGCCGCTCGGACGGGGCTTCCTGGCAGGTTCCTTCACGGACGCGGCCAAGGAACTCTCCGGCGGTGACTTCCGGCAGTCCCAGCCGCGCTTCTCCGGCGACAACGCCAGGACGAACGCGGCTCTCCTCGCCCCCCTGCACAAGATCGCGTCCGACCACGGCGTCACCGCGGCCCAGGTCGCCCTGGCCTGGGTCCACCGGCGGGCCGAGGAGCACGGCCTGGCCGTCGTGCCGATCCCCGGAACCCGCAAGCGCGCACGCCTCCTTGAGAACGCCGCGGCCACCCGGATCACGCTCACCCCCGAGGAGCTGGCGCTCCTGGAGCCGATCGGCGGCCAGGTGGCGGGCGACCGTTACGCGGACATGTCCCTCACCTCGGCGGGCCGGGAGGAAGAAGAGCGGTCCGCGCGCTGAACCGGAGCCGAGCCGGGGCGCGTCCTTCGGATCCTGTCGGCTTCCGTCCCGCCGCGCCGTCGCGGTGGGACCGAATCCCGCGCCCCAGGCAGGATCCGAAGGACACGCCCCAGGCAGGATCCGAAAGACGCACCCCAGGGCTCAGACGGTCGCCAACAGCACCTCCAGCGCGTTCGCCGTCTCCGGGTGACGGCCGAGCAGCGGTACGCCCCCGGGTGCCGGCGCCTCCCACGCGTCCCCGCATCCCAGCAGGTCCGCCAGCGCGTCGCACGCCGTGGGATGCGCGGCGAGCAGTGCGAGCCCCGGGGCGTCGGAGGCGGGCCGCGCGGTGGAGGTGCCCGCCGTGAGCGGCTGGGCCCGCCACGGCGGCACCCACGCGTCCAGTGCCGCCAGTCGGCCGGGATAGATCCGCCCGGCCTCCCGGATCAGGAGCGGAGCCAGCTCCGCGCCGCCCGCGCGCAGCGTGGTGATCAGGGTCGGCAGCCAGGGCAGGAGGACCGGGTCCGGCAGTCGGCCGAAGGCGTTCGACACCGCCTCGACCACGAAGTCCGTGAGGCCCGGCACCGGCTCCAGGGCCTGCACGAAACCGCTGAGATAGCGCGGATAGGCGGGCAGCACCATCGGATTGGCCAGCAGCTCGTCGCACCGCTCGCGCAGCTCGGCGCGGGAGACCCGGCCGAGCTGGGTCTGGGCGGCCCAGAGCAGCGCCGTCTTCGACGGGTCGTCCGGATGCGACTGGGCGACCGCCAGCTCCAGCTGGGTGCGGTCGCAGCCGAGCGACAGCGCCAGGCCCTCCATGCTGAACAGGAAGCCCAGCATCGCCGCCACCTGGCGGACCGTGGCGTCCTCGTCGGTGAACGCCGTCGGCAGCAGCGTGCAGTAGTGCGCGTAACCGGTCTTGACGAAGGACTCGATCCACGGCGGCAGCAACGGCTCACTGGTGCGGTAGTACGCCAGCAGTCGGCGCACCCGGCGCAGCACCTCGGGGGCGCCGTCCACACCGCGTTCGGCCGAGAGGACCTCCAGCGCGCGCGTGCCGAGTTCGTCGGAGAGACGGCGGCTGCGCAGATACAGGGTCGCGTCCTCGACGGCTTCGAGGACGGTCGCCGCCGTGGCCTGTGGTGCGTACGCCGTGCGGCGCAGGCGCTGCTCCAGGACCTGCTCGATGCTCACCCCCTCGTACCCCAGCTCGATGAGCGCCCGTTGATGGGTGCCGAGCGCCAGGTCCCAGGACTCCTGGATCGGCTGCTCGCCCAGCTTCCGCTCGCCCATGATCGGGCGCGCGGCGCCCTGCGGCATCAGATGGCGCAGCATCCACAGGACGTCGGAGCAGCGCCCCAGCTCCGGCCGCCCCGCCACATCCAGCAGCGCGCGCTGCACACCGCGCTGCTGGAGCTTGAGGCCGAGCGGGGCGAGCCGGTCGTGGACGTCCCGGGCCAGGGGCGGCAGGGCGTCGTAGCCGACCTGGCCGATCCGGTCGCCGCCCATCATGATCTCCACCAGGCGGCGCACATCGCGCCGGCCCGGCACGGAGTCCTTCTCGATGCAGGTGACGGCCGCGTCCTGGAAGTCGTACGGCGTGGGCCTGGCCCGGTCGCGCATCCCGGCCAGCAGGATCGACGTCTCGAACACGGCGATGGCGTCGGCGGTGGAGGCCAGATAACCGTTGCGCCGTGCGGCCCGCACGATCTCCACCGACCAGCCGAGCAGTTCGGCCTCGTCGAGCGGGTCCAGCACGGGCGGCCGGTGCAGGAAGCCCGTCAGCCTGTCCGAGGGGGCCGCCGGTGGCGCTGCCGGGGGCATCGCCCTGGCCGCGCCCTTCTTGGCGCTCGGCTTCTTCGCGCCCGCCTGCCCCGCCAGCCGGTACGGCTCGACCCGGGTGCGCCGCAGGTTCTTCGCCCAGAGCGTCGCGGCGATCGACACCGAACCCCCGGCCAGTCCGAACTGGGCCTCGATCGCCGCATGGCTGGAGGGGATCAGACCGTGCTGCCACTTGGTGGCGGTGCGCGGGCCGATCTCGTACGTGTCGCTGCCCCCGACCCCGAACTCCGCGACCCGGCTGGCCGCGTGGAAGGCGCCGCACACGTAGAGGCAGTCGGCGGGGTCCGCGCCGCTCGCCGCGAGATGCTCGCGCATCCTGGTCCACATGTAGCGCTCGCGGTCCTCGTCCACCCGTACCCGGTGGCTGTCGCCGGGTGCGAGATGCCGGAAGAGGCTGCCGATCAGGAGCATGACCTGGCGGTAGGTGTCGTGGTCGCTGTCGCCCAGGGGCAGTTCGACGTACTGGTGCCACCACTCCGACCAGTGCCGCACCTTGCCGTGCCGCAGCAGGTGCTCCTCCAGTTCGGCGAAGCGCGGGCGCAGGTCGCCGATCTCCACACCGACCGCGTCACCGTGCAGCGCGGCCTCCTCCTCGGCGGGCGGCGCGTCCGGACCGGCCGGCTCGGGGGAGTGCGCGGCGCGCTCGTCCCACTGGAAGACGTGGTCGGAGGAACGGTCGACCAGGACCAGTTCGACCCCCGGGGTGTCCAGGGCGTACGCGATCGCCTGGTACTCCGCCGACGCCTCGGTGATCGGCGCGACCACGGAGAGCGGCGACCAGTCGGCCGGGAAGCCGTCGACCTCGGTCGCGAACGCCTGGACCGCCACCGGCAGTCGGCAGTTGCGCAGTTCGGTCAGGAGCGGCGCCATGTCCTCGCACAGCTCCAGATAGACCACCTTGGGCCGCTTCTCGCGCAGCCTGCGCGCCATCGCTAGCGCCGAGGCGGGCGAGTGGTGGCAGACGGGGAAGATCTCCAGCGGCTCGCGCACCGCCCGGTCGACGTCCTCGACGATGCCCAGGAGGATGCCCTCCAGGGCGTCGGGCCCGTCCGCGAACGCCGTCGCGGCCTGCTGCAACTGGCCGCGCAGCGCGTCGAAGGTCTCGTCCCGCATGGTGCTCCTCTCGTGTGTTCCGCCGCCGTCCCGCAGCGCGGCCGGATGGTCCGCGCCGCTCATGACAGGGTGGCGATCGCGTCGCGTCCGGCCTCCAGGAACTCCGGCCAGGCGCCGCCCTCTTCCTTGCCGCGCGGCTCGACGACCCCGTGCAGATACTTGTTGAGGATCGCCAGGTCCTCGGGCTCGCGGCGGGCCAGCGAGCCGACGAGCGAGGTGGCCAGGGTGTGGGCGGTGAGGGCGCGCTCGCCGAAGAAGTTGCTGTGCAGGATGGCGTCTTCGAGTACGCCGATCTGCTCGGCGGTGGACAGCGCGGACTCCAGCTTCTCGTCGTCGCTGCCCGCCGCTGCCGCCGAGGCACGCAGATCGGCGAAGCTCTGGAGCAGCACGTCGAGGAGCGTCGGCGGCACGTCCAGCTCGATCTGGTGGCGGCGCAGGAGCTCCTCGGTGCGGAAGCGGACGATCTCGGCCTCGCTCTTCTTGTTCGTCACCACCGGGATGCGGACGAAGTTGAAGCGGCGCTTGAGCGCCGAGGACAGGTCGTTGACGCCCCGGTCGCGGCTGTTGGCGGTCGCGATGATGGAGAAACCGGGCTGGGCGAAGACGATGTTGTCGTTGCCGTCGCTGTTCAGCTCGGGGACCGAGATGTACTTCTCGGACAGGATCGAGATCAGCGCGTCCTGGACGTCGCTGGTGGAACGGGTGAGTTCCTCGAAGCGGCCGATGGCGCCGGTCTCCATCGCGGTCATGATGGGGGAGGGGATCATCGACTCCCGCGACTGGCCCTTGGCGATGACCATGGACACGTTCCAGGAGTACTTGATGTGGTCCTCGGTGGTGCCCGCCGTGCCCTGCACCACCAGGGTGGAGTTGCGGGAGATCGCGGCGGAGAGCAGCTCGGCGAGCCAGCTCTTGCCGGTGCCGGGGTCACCGATCAGCAGCAGACCGCGGTCGGAGGCCAGGGTGACGATGGAGCGCTCGACGAAGCTCCGGTCGCCGAACCACTTCTGTGAGACCTCCCGGTCCAGGCCGTCGGCCCGCTCGGAGCCGAGGATGAACAGCCGGACCATCTTGGGCGACAGACGCCAGGAGAACGGCTTGGGGCCGTCGTCGATGGACTCCAGCCAGTCCAGCTCTTCGGCGTACTTCAGTTCGGCGGGGGCGCGCAGCAGGTCGGACATGGCGAAGCCTTTCTGGGCGTGACAAAGGGAGGGAGGAGTGAACGAGGAGCGAAAAAGGAGGAGCGAGAGGCGCGGATGAGGTCTGGCGGTGAGCCGGAGCAGACGTGCCGCCGGGCGGGCGCACCGCTCCGATGGCGTACGTGGCCGGGCTCGCGGGGCCGCGATGCCCCGCCCGCTGTGTCCCGCTAGGCCAGGAACGTCTTGAGCTCGGTGACGAGCTTGCGGATGTGCCCGGAGAGGACCGGTGTGCCGAGGTCCTTGAAGCGCTCGCGGAACCACGGGTTGACGCTGCCGCGCCCGGAGCTGGTCACCGAGCCGACCGGTATGAACTTGGCGCCGGAGCGGTGGATGGCGGCCATGCTCGCGAAGAGCGGTTCGGTCTGCCACTCGTAGAAGTCGGAGATCCACACCACGACGGTGTTGCGGGGCTCGGCGATCTTCGGTTGGGCCAGCGCCATGGCCACCGTGCCGTCCGTGCCGCCGCCCAGATTGGTGCGGAGCAGGGTTTCGAAGGGGTCGTGCACCCATGGTGTCAGGTCGAGCGCCTGGGTGTCGTAGGCGATCAGATGGACGTCCACCTTGGGCAGTCCCGCGAAGATCGAAGCCAGGATCGTGCAGTTGACCATCGAGTCGACCATCGAACCCGACTGGTCCACGACGACGATCAGCCGCTGGGGCGTCGTCTTGCGCGCCGTGTGCCGGTAGTAGAGGCGGTCGACGTACAGACGCTCCTCCTCCGGGCTCCAGTTGGTGAGGTTCTTCCAGATCGTGCGGTCGAGATCGAGGTTGCGGTACACCCGCTTGGGCGGCACCGACCGGTCCAGCGCGCCTACGGTGGCCTTCTCCACCTGGGTGCGCAGCACCTCGGCGACCTCGTCCACGAATCGGCGGATCAGGGCCTTGGCGTTGGCCAGGGCCACGCCCGAGAGGTTGTTCTTGTCCCGCAGCAACTGCTCGATCAGCGACATGCTCGGGGTGAGCCGGGCGGCGAGCTGGGGGTCGGCGAGCACCTCGCGCAGATGCATCCGCTTGATCAGGTCCGCCTCGATGGAGCCCAGCTCCGGGCCGATCGACGGGATGAGCCGGCTCAGGTCCGGCGCCGGGCCGCGCCCGCCGGTTCCGGTCGGGCTGACGCCCCCGCCGCTCGCCCCCGCGCCCGTACCCGCTCCCCGGCCGCCGCGCAGCTCGCCGGGCCGGCAGCCCAGCGCGCGCTCCAGCCAGCCCGCGTCCGACTGCCAGCGGGCGAGCTGTCCGGCGCTGACATTGCCGCTGCCGGAGGCGAAGACATTGAGCAGTACCTTCGACACCAGGGCCGCGCGCCGCACCTCCTCGGCCCGGTCGCGTCCGCCCTCCTCGCCGTCCCCCTCCGCCGGGGAAGCCGGTGTCATCAGACCGTCGAACTCGGCGGCCAGCTCCGGATGGCGCTGCACGATCGAGTCGATGGACGCCTGCGGGTCGAGCAGCGCGGTGGGCAGGCCCATGTCCTCGACGACGGCGAGGCCGGCCGCTTCGAGGGCGGGCTGCTCCTCTTGGTCGAAGAGGCGGGCCAACAGCCGCCAGTACAGGGCCTGTCGGCGGTTGGCGTGGGGATCGGCCTCGGGGACACGGACGCTGGGGCCGCCGTCGATCGACGGCTCCGGCACGGCCGTCCGTCCGGTGGTGGTGTCGGTCATTTCCGCAGCAGCCTTCCCGCTCGCTCCCGCAGGACGGCCACGGCGTCGGTGGCCGCCTTCTCGGCCTTGACTCCCGCCTTGTCGGTGGTGCCCCCGGCCCAGGCCGCCGCGTGCACGGCGACGGGCTTCTTCCGTACGGTCGTCTCGACGGCCAGGGGCTGGAGGCAGTACGTGCCCGCGTCCCAGCGGAGCAGGCCGATGCACGCGCCGGACGCCGCGACCGTCTTCGGCGTGAGCGGGCCCGCCGTCGGGATCCGGTCGGTGTCGACCAGGAGGGGACGGCCGGTGACGGTGAAGCGCAGGGTCTCCTCGCCCGGGGCGGCACCGTCGGTGTGTCCCTCCGCCACCTCGACCGCGTACCCCTCCAGGAAGACCGGTACCGCGATGCGTGCCGGGTGCCGGTCCAGCGGCGCGGTGGCCGCGTCCGTGGCGGCCGGCAGGGCGACGCGCGCGGTGGCGAAGGCGTCGGCGGGCTCGCCGGGGCGGGCCAGTTCGTCGCTCCAGAGCAGGTCGCCCCCGTCGGTGAGGGGCATGCCGAGGAGGTGCATCGAGCGGCCTTCGGCGACGGCCGAGAGCAGCGACATGTGGGGGCGCAGCAGCTGCCAGACACCGGCCCCCACCGCCGTGTCGGGTTTGGGGACGGAGACGCTCGCGCGCACCAGACGCGGCGCGGACCCGTCGGCGGGCTCGAACACCGCGTGCACCTGGGCCTGCGCGGCGGTGGCGTGCTCCTGGAGATCGACGGCGAGCGGGAGGAGGCGCCCGGTGGCGGTGGTGTGCGCGCCCGCGCCCAGAGCGCCGGGCAGTGTCAGGATCACGGCCCGCGCCCACAGATCGCCCCAGCGGCGGGCCGGCACCCGCTCCAGGGCCGCACCCGGGCAGGAGGCGGCGAGCTCGTTGGAGAACCCGTCGAGCAGGGTGGAGAGGCGGCGCAGGGCCGGGTCCGGGAGCATCGCGGAGACGATCTGCGCGGCGCCGGAGACCACGTCGTGGTCGATGCCCTGCCAGCCCGCCCGTGCGAGGTCGCAGAGCCAGGCGCGGGCGGCGGCGAGGAGGTTGGCGGACCGGTCGTCGGCGGTCGTCGGCGGCGTGTCCGTACCGCGTGTGCGGCCGGTGAACTCGTCGAGGCGGCCGACCACGGCGTCGTGGATGGAGCCGAGCAGCGCGGTGCGGGCGGCGGCGAGCAGCACGAAGTGGTCCTCGACCGCGGCGCCCGCCGCCGCCTTCTCGGCCGCCTCGGCGACCCGGGACGCCAGCGGCGTGCCCGCGACGGCCCGGGCGAACTCCGACAGGTCGGCGGCCTGGGCGGGTTGGGGGCGCAGCAGCCCCGACACGAGCGCCCGGTCGAAGGCGTTGACCGCCGCCAGCGCTTCGGTGAGTCCGTCGACGGGGTCGCGGAACGCATCGGCGCTCGCACCCGGACCCGGGTCGCTTGAACCCGGCTCACTCGCATCCGGTTCGCCCGAAGGCGCCGGTGCGGTCACCGCCCTGGTCGGCGGGAACCAGTGCATCTCGGGCAACGGCGAGGTGGTCGGAGGCAGTTCGAGATACGAGAGATGGCGCAGGAACCGGCTGAAGACCGGTGCGGCGGCGGTGGTGTCGCCCTGCTCCGGCCAGGCGGCGGCCATCGTCTGTGCGATGCCCTGGGCGTCCGCCGCCTCGGGTGCGGTCTCGACGCGCAGATAGCGGGCGACGCGTTCGGCGCCGTACTGGAGGACGGCCTCGGTGATGAGTGCGCGGATGTGGTTGCAGAAACCGCCCCGAGCACCGCCGCAGGGACGGTTGTTGTTGGTGCTGCAGGTGAACGCGTAGCTGCCGGCCGCGACCGACGAGACGTAGACGCGCTCGATGTCGGAGCCGCTGGACACCACGCCCTGGAGGCGTCCGTCGGCCAGTTCCACGAAGGGGACCTTGGCCAGCTTGCGCGGTCGCGCGGGCGTCGTCACCCGCGCCGTGCTCGACCTCTCCCAGTCGGACAACGCACCATCTCCTAAGCAACGAAAAGGGAGACCCACGCCAGAGCGGCGGGGACATCAACGAACTTACTGGCGACCACTGACAACGCCCGGCCGACCGCGTTCCGCCGCGGTCCAGCGCGAGTGGACCGGCGCTCCGGGGCGGCCGGATAAGCCTGGTCCAGGGCGTCCCGGCAGGCGCGGGCGAGCCCCGCGGACCCGTACGGACCAGCGCACCACGGAGGTTGTCCCATGCCCGGATCCCCCACTCGCAGGAATCTGCTCGCGGCGGGCGCGGCGGTGGGCGCCGCCGCGTTCGTCTCCCCGCTGCCCGGGGGCGCGTCCGGTGTCGCGCACGCCGCCGGACGCACCTGGCCGACCCGGTTCGCGCTCCCGAACGGCTTTCGCCCCGAAGGGATCGCCATCGGGCACGAGCCGTACGCGTACCTCGGCTCGCTCGCCACGGGGGACATCCTCCGCATCTCCCTGGCCACGGGGCGGGGGCGGGTGATCAGCAAGGGGCTCGGGCCGGAGCACGGCAGCGGCGGGCTCAAGCCGGACGGCCGGGGACGGCTGTTCGTCAGCGGCGGCACGGAGATCCGCGTGATCGACATCCGCACCGGCGCCATCACCCACACGTTTCCGGTGGACATGCCGACCGCCATGGTCAACGACGTCGTGCTCACCCCGACCGCCGCGTGGTTCACCGACTCCTTCAACGCCCAGCTCTACAAGGTGCCGCTCGGCCGGACCGGTGAGCCGCTGGGCATGGAGAAGGTGCCCCTGACGGGAGAGTGGGTGCAGGGCGCCTCCTGGACGGCCAACGGCATCGTCCGCACGCCCGACGGCAGCGCGCTGCTCGTCGCCAACAACGTGATCGACGGCGGGGGAGTGATGCGGGTCGACCCGCGCACCGGCGTCGCCCGCCGGGTCGACCTCGGCGGGCTCGAACTCCCCAGTGGTGACGGCCTGTTGCTCCTCGGAACCACGCTCTACGCCGTCCAGAACCAGCACAACGCCATCGAGGTGATCCGGCTGGACGCGACGGGCACGCGCGGCACCGCGACCGGGCGCATCACCGATCCCCGGTTCCGGATCCCGACCACCGTGGCGGTGTGGGGCGACCGGCTCTACCTGCCCAACGCCCGCATGGATATCACGCCGACCCCGGACACGGAGTACGACGCGGTGGCGGTGGACCGGCCCCACTGAGCCTGTCGGCGCGGGGCGCCGCGATGTTACTGTCCAGCCATGTCCAAGGCCGAGATCGACAAGGTGACCGCCGAGTTCTTCGGTGCGTTCGACAACCGGGGCGGCAAGGTCGCCGACGTGGGCCGGATCCGTCGGCTGATGCTGCCGGGCGGGGTGATCGTGTCGACCGGTCCGTCCTTCGCGGCCTACACCGTGGAGGAGTTCATCGAGCCCCGGGAGCGGTGGCTGGCCGACGGGCGGCTGGTGGAGTTCTCGGAGTGGGAGACGTCCGAACGGACCGAGATCGTGGGTGACATCGCGTCCAGGTTCGGTGAGTACCGCAAGTCGGGGATCCTCGACGGCGAGCCGTTCGAGGGCGGTGGGACCAAGACCATCCAGTTCGTCCGCACCTCGGAAGGTTGGCGCATCACCGCGTTCTCCTGGTACGACGAGCCCTGACGGCGAAGGCACCCCGGCCCCCGGCCCATGGCCCTACTCGGTGCTGGACGCCGTGAGCGCCGAGGTGATCGGGTGCGTGTACATCTACCCGTCCCGCACGGACACGGCGGTCACCGATGTGAGCTCCTGGGTCCGTGCCGACCGCGCCGACCTCGGCGTACCCCTCTACCGGGCCGTCAGTGACTGGCTCGGCGCGGAGTGGCCCTTCGAGAAGGTCAACTACGTGCCCCGCTGATCGGTCGCGGGCGCGAACCGACAAGGGTGGTGGCACCGGCCCCGGTGCCACCACCCTTGCGTTTGGTCATTCGGTCACCTTGGAGAAGAACGCGGCGACGTTCGTGACCGTTCGCTCCACCTTCTCCTCCAGGGTCAGCGACTCCTGGAGCCGCCCGCCCATGCCCGCGTCGCGCTTGCCGCGTACGTAGAGCGAACAGGCGAGGTCGGTGCAGATGTAGGCGCCCACGGAGTTCCCCTGCTGCCCCGCCTTGCCCGCCTTCGGGGCGACCATCAGGGAGACTCCGCCGGTGTGCGTGGTCAGGCACATCGAGCACATGCTGCGACGCAGGCTGCCGGAGCCGCCGCTGGACGAGCGGAGCGCGAGGCCCTTCGGGCGGCCGTCCAGCTCGATCACCAGGTAGGCCCGGTCGGGGGCCCCTGGATCTCGCCAGCCGAAGAAGTCCAGGTCGTCCCATGGCCGGTCGGCCAGGTCGCGCGGGACGGAGAGGCGCTTGGCCTCACCCTTGGTGCAGTTCACGAAAGCGGCGCGGATCTCTTGCTCAGTCAGTGGCTTCATGAGTCACACAGTAAGTTGCCTAAAAGCTTTAGGCAAATGCATAATGATTTCAGGAAACAGGGAGGCAGGGCATGGCGCGAGCAGGGCTGAGTGCGGAACGGCTGACCAGGGCCGGAGCGGAGATGGCCGACGAGGTCGGCTTCGAGCAGGTGACCGTGTCGGCGCTCGCGAGGCGCTTCGACGTCAAGGTCGCGAGCCTCTACTCGCACGTGAAGAACTCGCACGACCTCAAGACGAGGATCGCGCTGCTCGCCCTGGAGGAGATGGCCGACCAGGCCGCCGCGGCGCTGGCGGGCAGGGCAGGCAAGGACGCGCTGATCGCCTTCGCGAACGTCTACCGCGACTACGCCCACGCGCACCCCGGCCGTTTCACCGCGTCCCGCTTCCGCCTCGACCCGGAGGCCGCCGCGGCCGGCGCGGGGGCCCGGCACGCGGGGATGACCCGGGCGGTCCTGCGCGGGTACGACCTGGCGGAGCCGTACCAGACCCATGCGGTACGGCTGCTGGGCAGCGTCTTCAGCGGGTTCGTGGTGCTGGAGGAGGCAGGTGGGTTCAGCCACAGCGCGCCCCCCTCGCAGGAGAGCTGGGAGGAGATCCTCGACGGCCTGCACGCGCTGCTCAGCAGCTGGCCCGGCGCGTCCTGAGCGCACCCGCACCCCGTGCCGCCCGGCCCCATGCGCGTATGTGCATAGCCCGACCGGTCGAAACCCGAACACCACAAGTCCGAGCGAACGAAAGCCCCGCGAAGCCATGAGCACCGAGCAGCACTGGATCACCACCCCCCTCACCGAGGAGCTCGTACGCGGCGCCCTCGATCTGGAGCGGACCGAGCGCGGTCTGCTGCCGCACCGGCTGCCCGCGTGGGCGCGGGCGCAGTGCGCCGACGGCCAGCTGGCGATGGCGGAGTCCCAGCCCTCCGGGGTCCGGCTGGTCTTCCGTACCGCCGCCACCGCCGTGGAGCTCGACGTCGTCGCCACCAAGCGGGTCTACGAGGGTGCGCCGGCGCGGCCGGACGGCATGTACGACCTGGTGGTCGACGGCCGTTTCGCGGCGCGGGCCGGGGTGACCGACGGCGATGTGGTGACCATCGACATGGCCGCCGGTTCCGTACGGATGAACCCCGGTCCGGTGCGGACCCTGCGGTTCACGGGGCTGGCCGGCCAGGACAAGCGGGTCGAGATCTGGCTGCCGCACAACGAGACGACCCGGCTGGTCGCCCTGCGCACCGACGCCCCCGTGGCCGCCGCGCCGCAGGACGGCAAGCGGGTGTGGCTGCACCACGGCAGCTCCATCAGCCACGGCTCCAACGCGGCCCACCCGACGGCCATCTGGCCCGCCCTGGCCTCGGCGCGGGGCGGGGTGGAGCTGGTCAACCTCGGGTTCGGCGGGAGCGCGCTGCTCGATCCGTTCACCGCGCGGACGATGCGGGACACCCCGGCGGACCTGCTCAGCGTCAAGGTCGGGCTCAACCTCGTCAACACCGATCTGATGCGGCTGCGCGCGTTCGGCCCGGCCGTCCACGGGTTCCTGGACACCATCCGCGACGGCCACCCCACCGCGCCGCTGCTCGTGGTCTCCCCGATCTACTGCGCCATCCACGAGCACACGCCCGGCCCCTCCGCGGTGGACCCGAGCGGGATGGCGACCGGTCGGCTGAGCTTCACCGCCACCGGCGACCCCGCGCGGACCGCCGAGGGGCAACTCACCCTCACCGTGATCCGCGACGCCCTCTCCCGCATCGTCGAGCAGCGCGCCGCCGACGACCCGAACCTGCACTACCTCGACGGCCGCGAACTGTACGGGGAGGCGGACTACGCCGAACTGCCGCTCCCCGACGAGCTGCACCCCGACGCGGCCACGCACGCCCGCATGGGCGGGCGGTTCGCGGCGCTGGCCTTCGGATCCGGCGGGCCGTTCGGCGGGGTGTGAGGGGGTGGTGGGCGGCAGCCTCCCGACAGGCCCCGGGGCGCACCTGCTCACAGCGGGAGGATCCGGAGAGCAGCAGTGGCCGTTCCTCGCGTGGGCCGAGGAGGAACCGCTGCCCACCCTGCGCGAACTCTGAACGTTCGCTCACCAGCGGGCCCGGGTCCCGGCCCGGCCCCTGCCCGCGCCGACCGCGTCTCACCCCGAGCCCGGCTCCGGGGCGCGGACGGCGTTTATTGGCCGTTGGAAGTGCCGTAAACACCAAGAAACAGCAGCAAACCACCACAGGTTTCGACGAGAAATGGTCATGCCAAACTAGCGCTGTTCCGATCGTGGAAGCACCGAATCGTGCAGAGGGAGCGGCGTCGTTGAGCGTCACCATTGAAGGACAGATAGACATCGCGGGGCCGGTGGGCAAGCTCCTCCACCGGCGTCCGCTCAAGAACGGCACCGTGATGCAGTCGTTCGGCATCGAGCCGGTCTCCGGCGACATCTACGTGCTCCAGCTGATGGAGGGGGGCATCACCCTCAGCGGGGAGTCCGGCCCGGTCGCCTACGCCGACCGCAACGCCCACGGCGACATGTGCGTCACCCGGCTCAACCGGTCCGGGGCCGTCACCGGATACATGTATCTGCGCGGCTTCGGCCACGGTGTGAACATCGGCGTCGAGAACCGCGGCGGTGTCATCCGCCTGTGGACCGAGACGGCCTCCCAGCCCAACTCCAAGAACGAGGGCTTCGGGACCGCGATCACCAACTTCGAGTTCCGCTCCGGCACGGTCCTGGACCACGGGTCCTCGCTGCACACCCCGCCCTACCGGCCCACCCCGGACGCGCTGTTCGCCACCCCCACCATCGACCGCAGCGCCAACGAGCTGGTGATCCGCTTCTACTCGGGCGGCGCCACGCACTTCGAGCGGTACGACCTGACCAAGGCGGCGGCGGGTGTCTTCGAGCCGCTCCAGCGGGTGGAGCAGCCCGCCGGCCTGGGCGTCTTCCAGGGGTACGCGTCCCACAACGGCGTGCTGTACCTGCTCAACGGCGAGTACCTGAGCGCCACCAACCCGGCGCCGGGCAACACGTACATCACCGCGCTCCAGTGGTCCACCGGCACGGTCCTGGACCACCAGCACATCACGGCCGCGCCGGGACTGGAGTACCGCGAACCCGAGGGCATGACGGTGGACGTGCGCGGTGGGGTGACGTATCTGCACTTCGGCTTCGCCTGCGAGGACCCGGGGCCGCGCACCTGCACCTTGATGACGCTCTCCGGCGCGCCCGAGACCGACGGCGTCAAGGTCCTCACGGACTGGCTGCCCATCAGCCTCGCCTCCGGCGTCACGGCCGACCAGAACGCCCCCCGGGGTCGGCTCATCAGCCTGGGCGGCACGACGACGCTGCAGCTCAGCGGCGGTATCAAGGGTTCGTTCGACGGTGACACCGTCATCGGGACGCTGCCCGACGCACTCACCCCCACGATGGTGGCCCGCGCCAACGTCCCCAGGAACAACAACAGCGGGGTCTGCGTCGCCCGCGTCGAGGCCGACACCGACCGCGAGCTGCGGCTGTACGGCGGACGCACCGGCAATGCCGTCACCTGGGCGCAGCTCGACAGCTTCAGTGCCGTCTGGCGCTGACCCCCGCGCCGCTGCCGCCCGTCCGCCAGTCCCACCCCGTACCGCGCACACCGCGCGTGCTGTTCCAGCAAGGAGATCCACGACCATGTCCCACAACCGCCGCAGCATCCTCGGCGCCGCGCTCGGTCTGCCCGCCGTCGTCGCCCTCGGCAACCTCGCCGCCGCCGCGCCCGCAGCCGCCGCCCCCGGCGGCGTGGACGCGGGGGACTGGGCCGACCTGGTCCTCGAACCCGGGATCACCGCCCAGGCGGGCGCGACCCCGCAGGTCCGTCTGGTCACCATCGCGGGCACCGCGTTCCTCCAGGCCCGTGGCGCCATCACGTGCAACATGACGGCCGACACCAAGATCGCCGCGCTGCCCGCCGCGATGGCCCGGCCGACCTGGTACGTCCGGGCGACCGCCCCGCGCAACAACAGCCAGGGCATCAACTCCTGCCGTTTCGAGGTGAATTCCTCCGGCTCGGTGACCATCTACGGCGCCAACACCGGCAACGCCATCACCTGGGTGCAGTTCGACTCGGTCCAGACCATCTGGCGCTAGTCCGCCGCCAGTTGCTCCGCCTTCTCGCGAGGCGCCGATGGCCCCGGATCCGTACGGACGGATCCGGGGCCTTTCGCCGTCCGGATACTTTACTCGGCCCTGATGGCATGCCCTGGTCAAATCTGCCAGGCTTTCCGGCAGCCGCCGCAGCCCGGCCGCAAGGGTGCGGCGGCGGCACACCGAGCGTTTGGTCCACGGCCGCCCCCGGCGCACCCAGCCGTCCGGGTGGTCACCGAGGAGGCCGGAATCCCGGCCGCGTCAAAGGAGTTCCGTGTGAGACCCACCCCCCACCAGGCTCACAAGGCCGTCGCAGCGGGCGTGTTCGCCATCGCTGCGGTGGCCGCCCTCTCGCTCCCGGGCACCGCGGCGGCAGCCGCCCCGCACCCGTCGGCGAAGGCCGACGCCTGCACCCCGGCCCAGGTCGTCGCCAACGGCGACTTCGAGAGCGGGACTTCGCCCTGGAGCCAGTCCCAGACGAGCGTGATCACCAGCCGGGCCGGACAGTCCGCCCACGGCGGCAGCTCGTACGCCTGGCTGGACGGCACGGGCCGGACGCACACCGACACCCTCTCCCAGAGCGTGACGATCCCCTCCGGATGCAGCAGCGCCACCCTCACCTACTGGCTGCACATCGACACCGCCGAGACGACGTCGTCCACGCAGTACGACAAACTCACGGCGAAGATCGGCAGCACCACGCTGGCCACGTACTCCAACCTCGACAAGAACACCGGATACGTCCAGAAGTCGCTCGACGTGTCCGCGTACGCGGGCCAGACCGTGAACCTCGCCTTCACCGGCACCGAGGACTCCAGCCTGCAGACCAGCTTCGTGCTGGACGACATCGCCCTCAACACCTCGGGCGGCACGACCCCGCCCGGCGACTCCACCCGTACGCCCGCCGCGCCCTCGTACACCGTCAACCTCACCAGTGACACGAGCGGTTCGGTCTGGAACGGCCACGAGAGCGCCACCTTCACCAACGCCTCGGCCACCCCGCTCAGCGAGGTGTACCTGCGGCTGTGGGACAACTACCACGGCACCTGCTCGGCCATGCCGATCACCGTCACCAACGTCACCGGCGGCACCGCGGGCGCCCTCTCGGTGGGCTGCACCGCGCTGCAGGTCTCGCTGCCGGCCCCGCTCGCCCAGGGCCAGAGCGCCACGATCGGCTTCGACCTCGGCATCACCGTGCCCAGCGGCGCCGACCGCTTCGGCCACGACGGGGCGTTCAACAACATCGGCAACGCCCTGCCCGTCCTGGCCGTCAAGGACGGTTCCGGCTGGCACCTCGACCCTTACACCAACAATGGCGAGTCGTTCTACTCCCTGGCCGCCGACTTCAAGGTGACCCTGGACCATCCGACCTCGCTGCTGGTGCCCGCCACCGGCACCTCGGTGGACACCCCCGGATCCAGCGGCCGTACCGTCACCACCGCCACCGCGTCCAAGGTCCGCGACTTCGCCTGGGCGGCCGGGCCGTTCAGCAAGATCTCCGGCACCTCACCGGCCGGCACCGCGATCAACATCTACTCGGTCTCGGGCATCAGCTCCTCCGACGCCCAGTCGATGCTGGCCACCGCCAAGAGCGCGGTCGACACCCATGCGGCGCGCTTCGGGGCCTACCCGTACGGCGAGCTGGACGCGGTGATCGACAACAACTACTGGTTCGGCGGCATGGAGTACCCCGGTTTCGTCCTCGACCTGGTCAGCACCACCGCGCTCACCCATGAGATCGGCCACCAGTGGTTCTACGGGATCGTCGGCGACGACGAGTACAACAGCCCGTGGCTGGACGAGGCGTTCACCGACTACGCCACCGACCTGGCACAGAACAAGACCGGCACCGGCTGCTGGAACAGCGTCTCCTGGGCCTCCTCGGCCGAGAAGATCACCAACTCCATGGCCTACTGGGACGCCCACTCCTCGCGCTACTCCACCGTCGTCTACGGCTACGGCAAGTGCGCCCTGCACGACCTGCGGCGCGTCCTCGGCGACACCGTGATGGCCAAGGTCCTCAAGGACTACGC
This sequence comes from Streptomyces sp. cg36, assembly GCF_041080675.1. Classification (NCBI taxonomy): domain Bacteria; kingdom Bacillati; phylum Actinomycetota; class Actinomycetes; order Kitasatosporales; family Streptomycetaceae; genus Streptomyces; species Streptomyces cyclosori. Next base: position 7,430,723 of record NZ_CP163520.1, read on the forward strand.
CACTTCGCACTGGTACGGGGTGTCCACCACGGCCGAGTTCAAGGCCGCGGCCCAGGCGGCCACGACCACGGACCTGACGTCGTTCTGGACCCAGCACCGCATCGACGGCTGACGCCGCCGCGCGGACCGGATCGGACGGGGTGCCTGGTCGACAGCGGCCGGGCACCCCGGCTCCGGCGCCCCCGCGCTCCGGATCGCCCCTCCTACCGGGGAGGCGCGGTGAAGCGCAGGGGCGCCGGGCGTTGTACGCGAGGGGCGGGGGACGCCGGGGTGAAGGGTTTGGAGAAGAGGGCCAGCAGGCCCGGATGGACCACGCACAAGGGCATGCGGCCCGTCTCCGCCGCGGCCGCGCGCAGCCGCTCGTCCGCCGCCAGGCGGTCGGCGCCGACGTACAGATACGCGTTCTGCGCGTACCACGGCTCGATCTCCGGGTCGTCCCACAGCCGGGCGCGCAGACAGTCGACGAGCTCGTACCCCCAGCGGGCGAAGTGGTCGCGCCAGTAGTTCGGCCACTGTTCGTTGCGGTGGTCGCTGCCCGTCTGGCCGGGGACCGCGGCCGAGAAGAGCACCACGTCGGACAGGGCGCACAGGTCGGCCACCAGGGAGCCCGCGCGCTCCGGGTCCAGGTGCTCGGCCGCCTCCAGCGACATGGCGAGGTCGAAGCGGCGGCCGTCCAACCGCAGCGGGCGGCCGAGGTCGTGCCGGTGGAAGCACTCGGCGGGAATGCGCAGGGCGTCCTGTGCGACCCAGTCGCCGTCGACCCCGAGGACCGTCTCGGCGCCGAGCCTGCCGGCGGCGGCCAGCCACGACCCCGTACCGCAGCCCAGGTCGACCACGCTCGACGGCCGGATCAGGTCGAACACCAGTGGAAGCACCCGCTCGGCGGACCTCGCCGAGCCGTCCTGCTGGCTCTCGTAGAACCACGCGCCGTACGCGTCGCTGCGGTCCTGGGGATTCGGCATCCGCGTCACCTCGAAGCTCGCTGGTCCACCGTCCGGTGATCGACAGCGACGACGGTCGCACATCGCCCCTGCGGCCGTGGCGTGCCACGCCCGCAGGGGGGTGAAAGCGTGACGGCGGGCGATGTCACGTCCGTCCGCCGGGCCGGCGCGCGGCGGAGGCGGCGCGGTCGGGATCCACCAGGCCGGGCGCGGCCTCGGCGATCCGCTGCCGCATCGGCCGCTGCCGCAGGGCGGCGAACGCCTCGTCGAGCAGCCGGCTCAGCGGGAACGACAGCTCCGCCTCGAACTCCGTGGACGCGGCCGTGGTCGCGGCCCACTCCGCGTCCAGCGTCGGCACGAGTGCCTCGGCCTTCATCGTGAGACGGACGATCCGCCGGCGTTGGTCCTGCCCGCCGCCGAGCGCGACGAGGCCCTCCTTGGCCATCTGGGCGACGGTCTGGCTCGCCGCCGAGTGGGTGACCCCGGTGACGGCGGCCAGCTCGCGGATGGAGCTCGGGCCGTCCGCCACGAGGGCGCGTACGACCGGCGCGAAGCGGGGGCGGAAGCCGGTCAGGCCGAGATCCCGGTAGACGGCGGCGACGTCTCCGTCCAGGAGCTCCAGGAGGAGGCGCAGCCGCGTCCCGAGCAGCTCGGGACCGGGTCCCGTGGGGGAGTCGGCGGCGGGGTTGCTGTGCTTGCGAGTCACATGGATTAATCTAACAGCACTGTGACAGTGCTGTTAGATCTCATTCCCTGGGTCCCGGACCCGGCCATCCCCGTGAGGAGACTTCGGCCTTGAGCGAGCTCCATCCCCCGATCGAGCCCTACGACCACGGCATGCTCGACGTCGGCGACGGCAACCTCGTGCACTGGGAGGTGTGCGGCAACCCGCGGGGGAAACCCGCGCTGGTCGTGCACGGCGGCCCCGGGTCGGGGTGCGGCCCCCGGGCGCGGGAGCACTTCGATCCGACGCGGTACCGCGTGGTCCTCTTCGACCAGCGCGGCTGCGGCCGGAGCACCCCGCACGCGAGCGACCCCGCGACCGACATGCGGCACAACACCACCGGCCATCTGATCGCCGACATGGAACGCCTGCGCGAGCACCTGGGGATCGAGCGGTGGCTGCTGTACGGCGGCTCGTGGGGCTCCACACTGCTGCTGGCCTACGCCGAACAGCACCCGGAGCGGGTGACGGAGATCGTCGTCGCCAGTGTCACTACCACCCGGCGCTCGGAGATCGACTGGCTCTACCGGGGAGTGGGCCGCTTCTTCCCGCGGGAGTGGGAACGCTTCCTCGCCGGTGCCCCAGGCACACCCCGCGACGGCGATGTCGTGGGAGCGTACGCGCGGTTGACGGAGCACCCCGACGCCGCCGTCCGGGAGCAGGCCACGGCGGACTGGTGCGCCTGGGAGGACGCGGTGCTGTCCGGCGAGACGGAAGTCGCCCCACGGCCGTTCGGCGGTCGGCCCCCGGCCGCCCGGCTCGCCCTGGTGCGCATCTGCGCCCACTACTTCTCCCACGGGGCCTGGCTGGAGGAAGGCGCGCTGCTGCGCGACGCCCACCGGCTCGCGGGCATCCCGGGCGTCCTCGTCCACGGGCGGCTCGACATGAGCGGCCCCCTCGACACCGCCTGGGAACTCGCGCGCGCCTGGCCCGACGCGGAGCTGATCGTCGTGGAGGGAGCGGGGCATCTGGGCGGGACGGAGACCCAGGGGCACCTGCTCGCGGCCCTCGACCGGTTCGCGGCCGTGGGGTGAGCGCCGGGCGCGCGCCCGGACCGGACGCGCTCCGACGGCCCGGCCCCCGGCCTACGCACAAAGGACCATTTCCCGCCCGCCGCCGTGTGCGGACCGCCCGCGCACGGACAATGAGGGCTGGGTGAGCGGGGGTCGGGCAGCGGAGGGGCGGCTGCGTGGGGGAGCATGAGCGGGGTGAGTCGCGGGCGCTCGCCGTAGTGCGTCGGCATCTGGCGGCGGTCGACGCGAGCGGTGATCCGGCGCGACTGTTCGCGCCCGAGGTGGCCGCCGATGTCGAGCGTCTCGAAAGGGAGTTGAGCGAACGACTCACGCTCGACCGTTCGCTCGCCCTCGGGTGGGTCGCCCTGCATCGCTCGCGCGCCGCGCACGGCGAGGCGGCCACCGCCCACCGGATGAGGGCGCTGTGGTTCCTGCTTCCGCCGTTCCTGGTGGGGGAGGGGGCGGTACCGGCCGAGGCGATGCCCGCCGAACTCCTCCCGGAGCTGGCGGGCGTGGCCGTCACTCCGGCGATGAGGATGCTGCGTGAGGCGGGCGAGGACGGGACGGTGGAGAGCGCCGGGCGCGCCCTGTGGGCCTGGATGCGGATCGTCTCGTGCATCGGGCCGCAGGACGCCGCGGGCATCGGCGCGCTCGCCAATCTCAGCGTGGCCATGCGGCTGTTGGGTGAGCGGGGCGCCGGTGCGCACTATCTGGAGAAGGCCGTGGTGGTGTCCCGCGAGGCCGCGACGCGCCTGGCGGCCGACGACCCCCGGCTCCCGGACGCCCTGGGCATCGTGGCGAGCTCCTGGTGGTCCTGGTACGAGGACTCGGGCAAGGCCGAGCACCTGGACGAAGCGGTGCGGGCGGCGGTGGACGGCGCACGGGCCGGCGGGCCCGGCATCGGCGCGCACCCGGACCGGGTGCGCCTCGCGTCGACCGTCCTGTACCGGCGTTTCCGCAGTGCGGGCGCTGTCTCCGATCTCGAAGAGTCGATCAGTTGGTCACGACGGCTGATCGAAACGACTGATGTGGCGCGCGCGGGCGACGTGACGGGTGCGGCACGGGCGAGCGACCTGGCTGATGCTGCTCGGACGGCTGATGTGGTTGGTGCCGCACGGGCGAGCGCCGCGACCGATGCCGTACGGGCGGACCACCTGTCCGATGCCGCACGGGCGGACCACGTGACTGAAGGAGCTCCGGCGAAGGGCGCGGCTGAAGGTGCTCCGGTGACCGAAGTGACCGACGCGGCTGACGCGGCCGACGCCATCGACCCGGATCCGCCCTCCGAGGTGTACGATCCCTCGTTCGCCCGGGACCTGGGCGTGCTCGGCGAGCGGCTGAGCGAATACGCCGAACTCGCCGGTGACACACACGCGTTGGACGAGGCCGCCGAGCTGGCCCGCCGCACCGTCACCGTGGCGGCCGACGACGATCTGGAAGCCCGGCTCGCCGCGGCCGGCATCTGGCACACCGTCTTCGGCAGAACCGCCGACCGCGCGGCCCTGGACCGTTCACGGGCGCTCGGTGTGTCCAGTGCCCGCGCGCTCGCGCCCGAACACGCGGACCGGGCACGCCACTTGAGCAACAACGCGCTGACCCTGATCCTCGCCCACGAGAACTCCGGCGTCCCGGCCGACCTGGACGAGGCCCTCGCGCTCGGCGAGGAAGCACTGGCCTGCGCGCCCCCGGGCCACCGTGACCGGGACGCCGCCCTGAACGCCGTCAGCGGCGGGCTCGCCCAGCGCTACCGGCGCGACAGCGACCTCGCGGACCTCGACCGGGCGATCGCCCTCGGCCGTGAGCTGACGCGCGCCCCCGGAGCCCGGCCCGCCACCATGGGCCTGTGCAACCTCAGCACTCTGCTGCGTACGCGGTTCGTGCGCACCGGCGACGCGGCGGACATCGCGCAGGCCGTCGAGGCGGCCCGGGCGGCGCTGGACTCCGCGCGGGACCGGCGTCTGCGGGCCCGGTCCCAGGAGCAGCTCGCGCTCTGCCTGGTCCGGCGCTTCGCCGCCGGGGGATCACCGGCCGACCTGGACGCGGCCGTCGAACTGGGCCGTGAGGCCCTCGCCGGAATGCCGCGGGACCGGCCCGACTGGGTCACGCTCCTCGCCAACCATTCCCTGGCCCTCCTCACCCGGTACGAGCACACCGGCGCGCTCGAAGACATCGACGCGTGCCTCGCGGCCATCCGGGGCGCGAGCCGACGGCTGGACCCCGGCCATCCGGGGCTGGCCGATCTGCTCAACAACGAGGGGTACGCGCTGCTCACCCGCCACTACCGCACCCGATCGGCGGACGAGCTGGACGAGGCCGTCGCCTGCGGTCGCCGTGCGGTGGCCCTCACCTCGGCCGGTGCCGTGCGGCTGCCGGGCACGCTCTCCAACCTCGCGCTCGCGCTGCGCACCCGCTTCGCCCTCGGGGCCGACCCGGCCGATCTCGCCGAGGCGATCGCCGTCGGCCGTCGCGCGGTGGAGGCGACGGCCGCCGGTTCTCCCGCCCGCGCCCAGCACCTCAACAACCTCGGCTACGCGCTGATGGCGCGGTCGGCGCCGGACGCCCCGGCCGACGAAGCCGCGGGGCGCGACTTTGGCGAGGAGGAGGCGGCGGACGGAGGCGCCGCGCTCGACGAAGCCGCACAGGTCTTCCAGGAGGTCCTGGAGCTGGTGCCGCCCGGCGCCGCCGCGCGCACCTACCCCCTGATGAACCTGGGGCAGATCCTGGCCGCCAGGAGCTTGGCGGCGGGCCCAGTCGCGGCCGGATCCCGTGAGGAGGAGCGGGACCCGGCGGCACGGCGGTCACGGCAGGGGGCGTCCGACGCGTTCGCCGAGGCGTTCGCGCTGACCGGGGCGCCGCCCCGCCGACGGATCACGGCAGCACGGGCCGCCGCCCAACTGCTGGCCGGGGAAAGGCCGTACGAGGCCGCAGGGCTTCTCGCCGCCGCCGTGGACCTGCTGCCCGCGCTGACCCCGCGCATGCTGGCCCGGGGCGATCAGCAGAGCCTGCTGGGGACGTGCTTCGAGCTGGCGGCCGACGCCGCCGCACTCGCGCTCGTATCCGAGGGCGGTCCCGACGTCGGTCCCGCGCGAGCGGAGCCCGGTCCGCCCGAGCAAGCGGCGGCGCGCGCCCTGCGGCTGCTGGAGTCGGGGCGTGGCCTGATGCTCGGTCAGGCCCTGGACACCCGCGGCGACATCACCGAACTGCGCCACCAACACCCCGACCTGGCGGCCGACTTCCTCACCGTGCGGCGGCGGCTCAACTCCGCGTCCGGGGACGCGCCCGGCGGCTGGGCCCCGGCCGAACCGTGGCAGCCCGCCACCGAGGCGCGGCGCGACCTGGCCGCCGAGTTCACCGCCGTGCTGGAGCGGATCCGTGCCCGATCCGGCTTCGGCCGCTTCCTGTTGCCGCCGCTCCTGCCCGAGCTCCTCGCCCAGGCGGAACACGGCCCGGTCGTGGTGATCGCGGTGAGCGGCCACGGCAGCCACGCCCTCCTGGTCCGCCCCGACGGCGTGGGCGCGCTGCCGCTGCCCGCCCTGGACCGGGACGCGGTGCGGCGCAGGGCGGCCGGGTTCGCGGCGGCCCGCCGGGCCGCGACCAGCACCTCGCCCGACCGGCGCGAACGCGGGGTGGGCTTCCTCAACGCCACCTTGGAGTGGCTGTGGGACGCGGCTGGCGAACCGGTCCTGAACGAGCTCGGTCTGACCGCGCCCCCACCGCCCGGGCAAGCCCCGCCCCGGGTGTGGTGGAGCCCCGGCGGACTGCTGGGGCTGCTCCCGCTGCACGCCGCCGGACACCACCGGCACCCGGGCCCCGGCGCCGGGCGGACGGTCATGGACCGGGTGGTCTCCTCGTACACCCCCACCCTGCGCGCCCTGCGCCACGCACGGCGGCCCCTGCCGCCGGACCCGTCCGGGCGCGGGCTGGTCGTGGCGATGCCGCTGACGCCCGGCGCGAGCCCGCTGCCGTACACCGCGGAGGAGGAGTCGAGCGTGCGCGCGCACCTGCCGCGCGCCCGGGTCCTCACGGCGGCGGGACCGGTGGAGGGGCGGGCCGAGGAACCGGCGGCGGCCGTACGCGAGGCCGTGCTTGGCGCGCTCGCCGACTGCTCCCTGGCGCACTTCGCCTGCCACGCCGTGAGCGACCCGGCCGACCCCTCCCGCAGCGCCCTGCTGCTGGAGGACGCGCCCCTCACCGTGGCGAGCCTGGCCGAACTCGACCTGGACGGCGCCCGGTTGGCCTATCTGTCGGCGTGCAGCACGGCGACCACCGGAGCACCCGTCCTCGGCGACGAGTTCGTCAACCTGGCGACGGCCTTCCACCTCGCCGGGTTCCGCAGCGTCATCGCGACGCTCTGGCCCGTCTACGACCGCTCCGCGGCGGATCTCGCCCAGCTCTTCTACGCGGCCCTCGACGGCCCGGCGGGACCGGACCCGGACCGGGCGGCACGGGCCCTGCACCACGCAGTCCGGCAGCTGCGCGACCTGGTGCCCGACCGCCCCGACGTATGGGCGGCCCACCTGCACTCCGGCGCGTAGGAGGGGGCCGGGCGGGGTGTGCGCGCAGCGGTGTTCCGGGGCTCCGGGACACGGATGATCAAGGTTGTTCCGGACCCTTGCTTTCACCTCGGCGTCGGCTTACCTTCATACACCGGCCGCCCGCGCGCCGACCTCCGGGGCGCACACTGGCGCACACCCGTCGCGCAGACGATCAGGCTGATCGTGGGCCGCCGGGGCCGTCACACCCCCCACCCCTTCGCTCAAGGATGCAAGGCACCGTGCCCGAACCCGTCACCCTGCGCGGCCGCACCCTGCGGCTGGAGCCGCTCGGCGAACACCACGTCGAGGGCCTGGCCGCGGCTGCCGCCGAGGACCGCGACAGCTATGGTTTCACGCCCGTTCCCAGCGGGCTCGCGGCGACCGAGCGGTATGTCGCCGACGCGCTGGCGGCCCGCGCGGCCGGACGCGCGGTGCCGTTCGCCACGGTGCGGAGTGCGGACGGCACGGTCGTCGGCTCCACCCGCTTCTGCGAACTGGACTACTGGGAGGGGCCGGTGCCCTGGCCCCCGGCCCCCCGCGGCCCCCTCGGCCCGGTGCTCACCGCCGTTCCCGACGCGGCGGAGATCGGCGGCACCTGGCTGTCCGCCCGCGCCCAGGGCACCGGCATCAACACCGAGGCGAAACTGCTGATGCTGCGGCACGCCTTCGAGACCTGGGGCGTGCGCCGGGTGTCGCTGCGCGCCGACGCCCGCAACCTGCGCTCGCGCGCGGCGATCGAGCGTCTCGGCGCCACCCTCGACGGCGTCCACCGCGCCCACTCGCGCGGCCTGGACGGCATGGTCCGGGGGACCGCGTTCTACTCGATCCTCGACGAGGAGTGGCCCCGGGTGCGGGACCTCCTGGAACAGCGGACGGCGGCCCGGCCGCACGCGAGGAGCGCCCACCCGCGCCCGCTCGTCCCGGCCTGACCCGCCGTGCAAGGCCGCCCAGCCTCCCCGCCACCAACCGGACGGCGGGGAGGAGGCGATCGGCGGCGCGGGTCAGGCCGCGCCGACGGCGGTGGAGAGCCGCACGCCGCCCCAACCCCCACCCGGGGGAATTCACCCTTTCCGCCCACAGCGGATGCCGTCGCCGAAGCCCCGGTTTGGGATGGACGGGTGCCTCCCTCGCAGACCAGCCCGCCGTCGAACGGCGAACCGCACCGCTCCGCCCCACCCCCCAAAGGGTGGCTCGGGCGCCTGGGCCACTGGTGTGCCCGGCACTTCGTCGTGGTCATCGTGGTGTGGCTGCTCGGCCTCGGCGGTGTGCTGGGTTTGGAGCGGGCCTTCGGCGGCGAGTACTCCGACGACTTCTCCATCCCGTCCAGCCAGTCCCAGGACGGCGTCGACGTGCTGCGGGCCCATGACCCGGCGGCGGGCGGCTACAGCGGCCAAGTGGTGCTGTACGACGCCTCCCGGCCCCTGACGGAACTGGGCGACCAGGTGGGCCAGGCGGTCGGCGCGCTCAAGGCGCTCCCGCACGTCCTGGCCGTGCAGAACCCGCTGCCGGCGCCGGGCACACCGCCGCCCCCGTCGAGCGGGCCGAACACCGGACCGCTCTCCAGTGACGGCAGGACGGCCTACATCACCGTACGGTTCGACGTCCCGCCCGCCACCCTCGGCGACTCCTACCTCGACGGCGTCGACCGGGCCGTGGCACCGGTGCGGGCGGCCGGGGCGCAGGTGGAGTACGGCGGGCCGCTGGGCGAACTCGCCCGGCCCGCGCCGAACGACCGCACGAGCGAGCTGATCGGCTTCGGGGTGGCCGTCGTGGTCCTGCTGATCGGCTTCGGCAGCCTCCTGGGCGCCCTGCTGCCGCTCGTGACGGCGCTGATCGGGGTGGTCCTCGGCCTCGGCGCGCTGGCGCTGCTGGCCGCCGCGTTCACCTTCGCCACCGTCTCGCCGACGCTGGCCACGATGATCGGCCTCGGCGTGGGCATCGACTACGCCCTGTTCCTCATCACCCGCCACCGGCAGCAGATCATGGACGGCATGCACCCGGCCGACAGCGCGGCCCGCGCCGTGGCCACCAGCGGCCGGGCGGTCGTCGTGTCCGGCTGCACGGTCATCGTCGCGCTGCTCGGACTGTGGGTGTGCGGTGTGTCGTTCATCGGCAAGCTGGGTGTGGCGGCGGCGGTCACGGTGGTCTCCGCGGTGCTGGGCGCGCTCACGCTCGTCCCGGCGCTGCTCGGGCTCATCGGTACGCGGATCGACGCGCTGCGGGTGCGGACCCCGGTGGCGGAAGGGGACGACGGGGCGGCGGCCGGGCAGGGCGAGGAGGTCCGTGGCGGAGGCCGCGAGCCCGGGTTCTGGCACCGGTACGCGCGACGGGTCGAGCACCGGCCGTGGTGGTTCCTGACCGCCGGTGTCGTCGCGGTGGCCGTCCTCGCCGTTCCGCTGCTCTTCATCCGCCTCGGCCACATCGGCGACGGCGCCGACCCCGAGAGCTTCACCGACCGCCGCGCCTACGACCTCACCGCGCGGGCCTTCGGGGCCGGGGCCAACGGCCCGCTCACCGTCGTCATCGACCAGAGCCACGTCCCGGCCGCCGACCGGTCCGCGCTCGCCACGAAGGCCGCGCAGGCCCTGTCGGATCCGCCCGGCGCGGCGAGCGCGACGCCGCTGCGGCCGACGTCCGACGGCGACGTACTCGTCGCCACCGTCGTCCCGGCGGGCGCGCCCCAGGACGCCTCGACGACGTCGCTGGTCAACCGACTCAAGAACGACACCCTGCCCGCCGTCGTCGCCGGCACGGCGGCCCACGGCTACGTCACCGGCACGACCGCCGCGCAGGTCGACTTCGTCGACATCCTCTCCGCACGCCTGCCGCTGATCATCGCGACCGTGGTGGCGCTGGCCTTCCTCATCATCCTGGTGGTGTTCCGGGGCGTGGTGGTGGCCCTGAAGGCGGCGGCCCTCAACGTCCTGTCCATCGGCGCTTCCTACGGTGTGGTCGTCGCCGTGTTCCAGTGGGGCTGGGGCGGCCCCGCGCTGGGCGTGGCGGGAAAGGTGCCCATCGAGAGCTATGTGCCGATGATGATGTTCGCCATCGTCTTCGGCCTGAGCATGGACTACGAGATCTTCCTGCTCTCCCGCATCCACGAGGCGTGGCTGCGCACCTCGGACGCGCGCCAGAGCGTCGCCCACGCCCTGGAGATCACCGCACGCGTCATCACGTGCGCCGCGCTCATCATGGTCAGCGTCTTCGCGGCGTTCATCGTCAGCGACAACATCGTGGTGAAGATGCTGGCGGTGGGCCTGGCTGTGAGCGTGCTGATCGACGCCACCGTGGTCCGCCTCCTCCTGGTCCCCGCGGTGATGACCCTGCTGGGCACATCGGCCTGGCGGACCCCGGGCTGGCTGGACCGCCTGCTGCCGCACGTGGACGCGGAGGGCGAGGGGACGGCGGGACCGGGGACTGGGGAAGGCCGGGCGTGAGCCGCGGCGAGGAGCCGGAGGACCGCCAGTGCCCGTGCGCGGGGCGGGGCACGTGGGTGCTCCCGTCCCGCACACGGGCAGGTTGACGCGCCGGACGAGTTACGCCGCCTCCGGGAAGTGGCAGGCCGTCTCGTGGGGTTCGCGTGGGGTGGTGATGCGCAGCAGTGGTTGTTCCGTGCGGCAGATCGGCTGGGCCTTGGGGCAGCGGGGGTGGAAGGTGCAGCCCGGTGGGGGTGCGGCGGGGCTCGGGGGGTCGCCCAGGAGCGTGATGCGTTCGCGGGCCCGCTCGGCCGTCGGGTCGGGCAGGGGGACCGCGGAGAGCAGGGCGCGGGTGTAGGGGTGGGCGGGGGCCGCGTACACCCGTTCCTTCGGGCCGATCTCGACGATCCGGCCCAGGTACATGACGGCGACGCGGTCGCAGACGCGTTTGACCACCGACAGGTCGTGGGCGATGAAGAGGTAGGCGAGGCCCAGTTCGCGCTGGAGGCGTTCCATGAGGTTGACGATCTGGGCCTGGACGGAGACGTCGAGCGCGGATACCGGTTCGTCGGCGATGACCAGGCGGGGGCCGGTGGCCAGGGCGCGGGCGATGCCGATGCGCTGCGCCTGCCCGCCGGAGAACTCGTGCGGGTAGCGGTCTATGTGTTCGGGGATGAGCCCGACCAGCTCCATCAGCTCGGCGGCCCGGCGCCGCGCGTCGGCCGCCGACGTGCCCTGCACCAGCAGGGGGTCGGAGATGATCCGGGCGACGGTCTGGCGGGGGTTGAGCGAGGAGTGCGGGTCCTGGAAGACCATCTGTATCTCGCGGCGCAGGGGTTTGAGTTCGCGCTGCGGGAGGTGGCTGATGTCCCGGCCGTCGTAGGAGACGGTTCCGCCGGAGGGTTCCAGGAGGCGCACGATGGTGCGGCCCGTGGTGGACTTGCCGCAGCCGGACTCCCCGACGAGGCCGAGCGTCTCACCGGGTGCGACGTCGAAGCTGACGCCGTCGACCGCGCGGACGGGTGCGGCGCCCCGGCGCCGGGCCGGATACACCTTGGTCATGTGCCTTACGGACAGCAGTGGTTGGGGCGGTGTGGTCGTCCGGTTCATGAGGGAGTGCCTTCGACGGTGGGGAAGTGGCAGGCGACCGCGCGGCCGACGGGGCCGGTGAGCAGGGGCAGTTGGGTCTCGCAGCGCATGCGGTCGCCCGCCGGAGCCGCGCCGGAGCGGGCGCAGCGGGGGGCGAACGCACACCCGGGAGCCGGGGTGAGCAGGGACGGCGGGCTGCCGGGGATGGCCCGCAGCGGCTCGTCGTCGGCGTCGTCGAGCCGGGGCAGCGAGTCGAGCAGGCCGCGCGTGTAGGGGTGGGCCGGGGTCGCGAACAGGGTGTCCACCTGGGCCTGTTCGACGGCCCGGCCGCCGTACATCACCAGGACGTCGTGGGCGACCCGGGCCACCACCCCGAGGTCATGGGTGATCATGACGACCGCCAGTCCCCGTTCCTGTTGCAGCCGGGCGACGAGGTCCAGGATCTGCGCCTGGACGGTGACGTCGAGCGCGGTGGTCGGCTCGTCGGCGACGAGCAGTTCGGGCTCGCAGGCCAGCGCCATCGCGATCATCACGCGCTGGCGCATGCCGCCGGAGAACTGGTGCGGGTATTCGCCCGCCCGCCGCCGCGGCTCCGAGATGCCCACCTCGGCGAGCATCTCCACGGCGCGCCGGCGGGCCGCCGAGCGCCGGGAGCGGAAGTGGACCCGGTGGTGTTCGGCGATCTGCTCGCCCACCGTGTAGTAGGGGTGGAGGCTGGAGAGCGGATCCTGGAAGATCATGGCCATCCGGCGCCCGCGCAGCCGGTTGAGCTCGCGTTCGCCCAGCCCGATCAGCTCGTGGCCGTCGAGGGCGATCGAGCCGGTGACCTCGGCGCTGGTGTGCAGACCCAGGACGGCGAGCGAGGTGACGGACTTGCCGGAGCCGGACTCGCCGACGATGCCCAGCGTGCGGCCCCGGTGGACGTCGAAGTCGAGCGAGTCGACGGCCCGTACGGGCCCGTGCTTGGTCGGGAAGGTGACGCTGAGGTCCCGCACCGAGAGCAGGGGTTCCACCAGCGGGTCCTCGTGTACGCCGGTCGCCGCGACCGGGCGCTGCCGGGCCGGGGTGGCGGGGTGGGGCGCGTCCATCAGTACCTCACTCGCGGATCGACGACGGCGTAGAGCAGGTCGACCGCCAGGTTGGCGACGACGATGAAGGTGGCGGCGAGGAGGGTGACGCCGAGGATGACCGGCTGGTCGCCGGTGGACAGCGCCCCGTAGAAGAGCCGCCCGATGCCCGGCAGTCCGAAGATGGACTCGGTGATCACGGCGCCCGCGAGCAGCCCGCCGAGGTCCATGCCGAAAAGGGTCAGGATGGGGGTCATGCCCGCCCGCAGCCCGTGCTTGACGACGACCGTACGGCGGGGCAGCCCCTTGGCGCGGGCGGTGCGGATGTACGGCTCCGCCATGGTCTCGATCATCGAACTGCGGCTCTGGCGGGCGTACATGGCCGCGTACAGGATCGCCAGCGCGAGCCAGGGCAGCAGCAGGTTGGAGGCCCAGTGGACCGGGTCCGAGCCGAACGGCACGTACTGCGGATAGGGCAGCAGCCCGGCCGTGCGGATCAGACCGTAGATCAGCATCATCGAGGTGAAATAGACGGGCAGGGAGGCGGCGGCGACCGCGCCGACCATCAGGACCCGGTCGGTGAGGGTGTCCTTGCGCAGTGCGGCCGTGACCCCGGCGGACAGCCCGAGCACCAGCCACAGCACCGCCGAGCCGAGCGCGAGCGAGGCGGAGACGGGGAGGCGGTCCATCAGCAGGCCCCACACCGACTCGCTGTTCTCGTACGAGTAGCCGAGGCAGGGGAAGTCGCAGTGCAGCGCGTACTGGCCGGTGCCCATGGTGCGGCCGGTGAAGATGCCGCAGACGAAGTCCCAGAACTGCTTCCAGACCGGCTGGTCCAGGCCCATGTGGGCGCGGATCGCCGCCAGTCGTTCGACGCTGCACGACTTGCCGCAGGCCGCGGCGGCCGGGTCGGAGGGCAGTACGTAGAAGATGGTGAAGGTGACGGCGGCGATCGCGATCAGGACGCCGGTCACGCCGAGCAGTCTGCGCCCGATGTAGAGGGTCATCAGCGGCTTCCCCTCGGGTCGAGGATGTCCCGCAGCGCGTCGCCGAGCAGGGTGAAGGCGAGGACGGTGAGGAAGAGGCAGGTGCTCGGGACGATGAAGTACATGGGGTCGGTGTCGTAGAAGGCGACGCTCTCGGCGATCATCTGGCCCCAGGACGGCGTGGGCGGACGCACTCCCACCCCGAGGTAGCTCAGGGCCGCCTCGGTGGCGATCATGCCGGGGACGATCAGGGTGGTGTACGCGATGACGGGCCCGGCGACGCCCGGCAGGATGTCCCGGGTGAGGATCCGCCAGGGGCCCGCGCCGTTGACGCGGGCCGCGTCCACGTATTCGCGGTGCTTGAGCGAGAGCGTCTGGCCGCGCACGATCCGGGCGATGCCGGGCCAGCCGAACAGGCCGATCACGGCGGTCATGAGCAGGATCCGGTTGACGTCCTTGGCCACCGACATCATCGCGATCATGAAGATGAGGGAGGGGAAGGACATGGTGAGGTCCATCAGCCTGCTGAGCACGGCGTCGGTGCGCCCGCCGAAGTAGCCGGCCGCGACTCCGGCCGCGGTGCCCGCGACCACCACGATCGCGGTCGCGGTGAAGGCGATCAGGAGCGAGACCTGGGCGCCGTGCACCGTCCGGGCGAACAGATCGCGTCCGGTGACGGGTTCGACGCCCAGCCAGTGGTCGGCGGAGACACCGCCGAGGGCGCCCAGCGGCTTCCCGCCGAGATAGGGGTCGACGGCCGTCTTGTCGAACTCGTCGGGCGACCAGCCGCCGAGCCTGCTGAGCAGGGGAGCGCCGGCGGCCATCACGACGAAGAGCACGACGACGGCGAGGGAGATCTTGACGGAGAGGCGGCGGCGCAGCTCCGCGCGGGCCAGCTGCCAGGGGCCGCGGCCCGCGGCGGGCGCCGGGGCCGGGGCGGCGGCGAGGGTGGTGGTCATGGTCGGACGGTCCCTCAGCCCTGGCTCTTCGACGGGTCCTTGAGGCCGACGGTCGCGTAGTCGAGCTGACCGCCGAACGAGGTCTGGCCGTAGGCGCCCGCGATGTTGTCGCCGAGCACCAGCGGCCAGCGGCGCACCAGGACCGGCACGGCCGGGGCCTTGGCGAGGATCTCGCCGTCCAGCTGCTGCCAGGCGGTGTTGGCCTGCTTGGCGTCGGTCAGCGCGGAGATCTCGTCCATCCGCTTCATGGTCGCGTCGTCGCGGAAGAGCGAGTGGTTGCCGGAGTTGCCCTTCTCCTTGATGTAACGGCCGTCGAAGACGAACGGCAGGAAGGTGGAGCCGGAGGGGTAGTCGGGGCACCAGCCCGTGTAGACGAGGTCGGTGCGGTTCTTGGTGTCGCCGATCGTCGCGTAGAACGCGGACGGGTCGACGGTCTCGATGGTGACCTTGATCCCGGCCTTGCCGAGCGCCTGCTGGATCGCCTCGGCGCGGCCCTTGTCGCCGGTGGAGACGGTCATCCGGGTGCTGAACCCGTCCTTCTTGCCGGCCTCCTTGAGGAGTTGGCGGGCCTTGTCCGGGTCGCCGGAGGCCGGGATCTCGAGGGTGTCGGGCTGCTTGCCGTCGAAGAGGGTGGCGGGCATGTACGCGGTGGAGAGGTCGTTGAAGGCGGGGCCGCCGGAGGCGGTGAGCACCGAGTCCTTGTCGAGGGCGTACTCCACGGCCTGACGGACCTTCACGTCGTTGAACGGGGCCCGCCCGGTGTGCATCTGGACCATGTCCGTGCAGTTGGTGGACTCGGCGATCAGCCGCTTGCGGATCTCGGCGCTCGGCAGGACCTTGGCCGCGCTCTCCGGGCGCAGCGCACCCCAGGAGACGGCGGAGGCGTCGGCGCCCTGGGAGGCGATCAGCCGGTCGTCGATCTGGTTGGCCTTGAGCCCCATGGTGACCACGAGCCTGTCCGGGTACGCCTTGCGCACCGGGTCGGTGGCGGCGTCCCAGTGCGCGTTGCGCACGAGCACCAGCTTCTTGCCGCGCTGGTACGAGTCGATCTTGTACGGGCCGGAGGAGAACGGCCGGTTGTCGTACTGCGGCCCGTTGTCCCGCTTCTGCGGGACCGGGGCGAAGGTCGGCATCACGGTCGCGTTGGGGAACTCCGCGAAGGGTTTGCGCAGTTCGAAGACGATCGTGTGGTCGTCGGGGGTCTTGATCGAGTCGAGGTGCTTGCCCTGGGCCGGGCCCTGGTAGCCCTCGGCGCCCGCCAGGTAGCGGGCCGCGTAGTCGGCGCCGCCGGGCAGGTCGGGGGAGAAGGACCGCTCCACGTTGTACTTGACGTCCCCCGAGGTCACCGGGGTGCCGTCCTCGTATTTGACGCCCTGCTTGAGGCGGAAGGTCCAGGTCTTCGCGCCGTTGGAGGAGGTGCCGAGGTCGGTGGCGAGGTCCGGGACGAGCGTGCTGCCGCCGGTGCCGGGGGCCGCCTTGTAGGTGACCAGGGTGCGGTAGAGCAGCCGGGTGCCGAAGTCCATGTCGTTCATGACCCAGTTGCGGGCGGGGTCGAGGTGGGTGAAGTCCTGGTTGGACAGGACGGTCAGGGTGCCGCCCCGCTCGGGCGTGCCGCCGACGACGGTGCCCGCGTTGGCGGTCGCCGGGTTCTTGCCGCCCGCGCCCCGGCCGTCGGCGGAGTGCTTGGTGTCGGAGCAGCCGACCGCCCCGAGGGCGAGTGAGGTCACCAGGGCGGTGGCGAGGGCGGTGAGGGTGCGGTTGTTCATCAGTGGTCACTCCGAGAGCGCGAGAGCAGTCCGGCAGCCGGATGCGGCTGGAATGTGACCGGTAACATAGTAATGTGAAATTGCACTGACAACCCATCGGCTGCACCTTTACCTACTCGTGTCCGAGTCGCCCGCGCCCGGCGGCCGTCGGCCTCCCGGGCCCCGCGTCCGAACCGGATCCTCCGAATCTCCGCGGGGAACCCTTGGCGGCGTAAGTGCAATGTGAAATATTACTGCCGCCGGAAAGGGTGCGGGGCGCCCCGCGACCACCGATGCGATGTCACACCACGACGAGAGGTTCATCGAGATGACCACCACCTGGAATCCCGCCCGGCCCTGGCGCGGCATCATGGTCGCCACCACGCTCCCCCTGCGCGACGACCTGTCCGTCGACTACGACGGCTACGCCGAGCACGTCCGCTGGCTGATCGAGAGCGGGTGCGACGGCGTCGTGCCCAACGGCTCCCTCGGCGAGTACCAGACGCTCAGCGACGAGGAGCGCGCCCGCGTCGTCCAAGTGGCCGTCGAGGCCGCCGGTGACGGCGCCCGGGTGATGCCCGGCGTCGCCGCGTACGGCAGCGGCGAGGCGCGCCGCTGGGCCGAGCAGGCCGCCGAGGCGGGCGCGGGCTCGGTCCTGCTGCTGCCGCCCAACGCCTACCGCGCCGACGAGGCGGCCGTGCGCGCCCACTACGCCGAGGTCGCCCGCGCCGGTGTCCCCGTCGTCGCGTACAACAACCCCATCGACACCAAGGTGGACCTCACCCCGCGCCTGCTCGCCGTGCTGCACCAGGAGAGCGGCGTCGTCGCGGTGAAGGAGTTCAGCGGCGATGTGCGCCGGGCCTACGAGATCGCCGAACTCGCCCCGGAACTCGACCTGTTGATCGGCGCCGACGACGTACTCCTCGAACTCGCCCTGGCCGGCGCGGTCGGGTGGGTCGCGGGGTACCCCAACGCCTTCCCCGCCTCGTGCGCCGAGCTCTACCACGCCGCCGTCGCGGGCGACCTGGCCACCGCCCGCCCGCTCTACAAATCCCTGCACTCGCTGCTGCGCTGGGACTCCAAGACCGAGTTCGTGCAGGCCATCAAGGCGTCGATGGACATCGTCGGCAGGCGCGGCGGCCCGGTCCGTCCGCCGCGCCTGCCGCTGACGGGCGCGACCGAGGCGGGGGTGCGTCTGGCCACGGAGAAGGCCGCCGCCGACGGCCACCGCTGACTCCCGCCCGCACCCGAGCCACCGGCCCACCGCCGGGGCGGTCCCGCCCGGGCCGCCCCCTCTCGACCCCTACGCGCCTTCCGGAGGCACCCGCCATGGCCGCTGACACCACCACCGTCATCTCCCGCAACCCCGCCGACCCCGCCGACGTCCTGGTCCACCTTCCGGCCCCCGGGGCCGACGTCACCGCCCGGACCGTGGCCGACGCGCGCGCCGCCCAGCCCGGCTGGCTGGGCGGCGGGGCCGCCGCCCGGGCCGCCGCGCTCGGCGCGGTCGCGGACGCCGTCGGGGCCGCCGCCGACGAACTGGCCGCGCTCGCCGTGCGCGAGGTGGGCAAACCGGTCGGGGAGGCCCGCGCGGAGGTGGCGCGGACGGCGGCGATCTGGCGCTACTACGCCCAGGCCCCCTACGAGGCCGCGGGCGCCGTCCACGAACCGGCCGCCGGGACCGGCCTGCTGCTCACCCGCCGCAGGCCGCACGGTGTGGCCGGGCTCATCACCCCCTGGAACTTCCCCTTCGCCATTCCGAGCTGGAAGGCCGCACCGGCGCTCGCCGTGGGCAACGCCGTCGTCCTCAAGCCCGCCCCGGAGGCGACGGCCTGCGCCCAGCGGCTGGCCGAGATCATTCAACTGGCCCTGCCCGAAGGGGTGTTCACCGTGACGCCCGGCGGCGCCGTCGAGGGCGACGCGCTGGTGGCCACCGCCGACGTCGTCTCGTTCACCGGGTCGACCGCCGTGGGCCGGGCCGTCGCACGGGCCGCCGCCGAGCGGGGCGTTCCCGTTCAGGCCGAGATGGGCGGCCTCAACGCCGCGATCGTGCTGCCGGACGCCGACATCGCCGGGGCCGCGGCCCACATCGCCGCCGCGGTCGCCGGATACGCGGGCCAGAAGTGCACCGCCACCAGCCGGGTGATCGCCGTCGGCGCGGCCCTGGACCCGCTGCGCGAGGCGCTCGCGGAGGCGCTGCGGGCCGTGCCGGTGGGCGATCCGGCCGCGGCGCACACCGTCTGCGGCCCGCTCATCGGCGAACGCGCCCGCGAGACGGTGCGCGCCGCGTCCCGCGGACTGCCGGTGCTGGCCGAGGCCACCGCCCCCGAGGGGCCGGGCTGGTACGCGGCCCCGACCCTGGTCGAGAAGGTCCCCGCGGACCACGCGCTGCTGCGCCAGGAGGTGTTCGGCCCGGTCGCCGCCCTGCTGCCCGCCGCCGACCTCGCCGAGGCGGTACGGATCACCAACGCGGTGCCGTACGGCCTGGTCACCTCGGTCCACACCGCCGACCTGGACACCGCCCTCGGCGGGCTCGACGGCCTCGACACCGGGATGATCCGGGTCAACGCGCCCTCCACCGGCGTCGACTTCCACCTGCCGTTCGGCGGCACCAAGGCGTCCAGCCACGGCCCGCGCGAACAGGGCCGGGCGGCCCTGGAGTTCTACACCTCCAGCCGCACCTACACCCTGTCGCCCGCGCGCCCGGCCTGACCGTCCGCCGGCGCCGACCCCTCCGGAGCGAAGGCAGCCATGAACCCGGCCCACGCCACCGTCGACCACGTCTTCACCGTCCCCTTGGACCACCGCGCCCCGGACGGCCGCACCCTCCAGGTCTTCGCCCGGGAGGTGGCCGACCCCGGCCGCGCCCATGAACGGCTGCCCTGGCTCCTCTACCTCCAGGGCGGCCCCGGCGGCAAGTCGCCCCGCCCGACCGCGAGTTCACCGGGCTGGCTGTCGCACGCCCTCAAGACGCACCGGGTGCTCCTGCTCGACCAGCGCGGCACCGGCCGCTCCACGCCCGTGACGGCGCGGGCCGCCGCACGCTTCGCCTCGCCCACCGCCCTCGCCGAACACCTCTCCCACTTCCGCGCGGACGCCATCGTCGCGGACGCCGAACTGATCCGCCGCGACCTGTGCGGCGACGAGCCCTGGGAGACGCTCGGCCAGAGCTACGGCGGATTCCTCACCCTCACCTATCTGTCCCGGGCGCCCGAGGGCCTGCGGGCCTGCTACGTGGCCGGTGGCCTGCCCGGACTCACGGCCACCGCCGACGACGTGTACGCCCGCACCTACCCCCGGGTGCGCGACCGCGTCCACGCCTTCCACGCCCGCTACCCCGGCGACGCGGAACGTCTGCGCGCGATCGCCGACCGGCTCGCCACCGACAACGTCCGGCTGCCCGACGGCGACCGGCTCACCCCGCACCGCCTGCGCACCCTCGGTCTCGCCCTCGGCATGGGCGACGGCTTCGAACGCGTCCACTGGCTGCTGGACGAAGCACTCGACGCGGAGGGCGAGTTGACCGACACCTTCCTGCACCAGATGGGCGGCCTGACCGGGTTCACCGACAACCCGCTCTTCGCCGTCCTCCAGGAGAGCCTGTACGGCCAGGGCGGCGCCCCCACCGGCTGGGCCGCCGCCCGCGCGCTGGCCGACTTCCCCGAGTTCAACGCCGAGACCCGGGGGAGCGCGGCCGGGGAGAAGGGGGACGGCGGTGGTCCGTTCCTGTTCACCGGCGAGATGATGTACCCCTGGATGTTCGAGGAGATCCGCGGCCTGCGGCCGTTCGCCCGGGCAGCCGACCTGCTCGCCCGGCGCACCGACTGGCCGCCGCTGTACGACCTGGAGCGCCTGGCCGCCAACCGGGTGCCGCTGGCCGCGGTCGTCTACCACGACGACATGTACGTGGACGCCGGACTCTCCCTGCGCACCGCCCGCGAGGTCGGGGCCACCCGGGTCTGGGTGACCAACGAATGGGAGCACGACGGGCTCACCGCCTCCGGCGACCGGGTCCTCGCCCGTCTCATGGACCTGGCCGCGGGCCGCGCCTGATCCGCACCCGCCGGGCCCCCGTCCGCCCGAGGGAGCGGACGGGGGCCGTGCTCTCAGGCGCCGACGTACGCGGCCAAATGCTCGCCGGTGAGGGTGGAACGGGCGGCGACCAGGTCGGCGGGGGTGCCCTCGAAGACGAGCCGGCCGCCGTCGTGACCGGCGCCGGGGCCGAGGTCGATGATCCAGTCGGCGTGGGCCATCACCGCCTGGTGGTGCTCGATGACGATGACCGACTTGCCGGAGTCCACGATCCGGTCGAGCAGCCCCAGCAACTGCTCCACATCGGCCAGGTGCAGGCCGGTGGTCGGCTCGTCGAGGACGTACACACCGCCCTTGTCGGCCATGTGCGTGGCCAGCTTGAGCCGCTGGCGCTCGCCGCCGGAGAGCGTGGTCAGCGGCTGGCCGAGGCTGAGGTAGCCGAGCCCGACGTCGGCGAGGCGCTCCAGGATCCGGTGCGCCGCCGGGGTGCGCGCCTCGCCGTCGCCGAAGAACTCCTTCGCCTCCGTCACCGACATCGCCAGCACCTCGCTGATGTCCCGTCCGCCGAAGCGGAGTTCGAGGACCGACGCCTGGAACCGCCTGCCCTCGCACTCCTCGCAGACGGTGGCGACTCCGGCCATCATCGCCAGGTCGGTGTAGACGACGCCGACGCCGTTGCACGTGGGGCAGGCGCCCTCGGAGTTGGCGCTGAACAGTGCGGGCTTCACGTCGTTGGCCTTGGCGAACGCCTTGCGGATCGGGTCCAGGAGCCCGGTGTACGTCGCCGGGTTGCTGCGCCGCGAGCCGCGGATGGGCGTCTGGTCCACCGACACCACGCCCGCCGAGGCCGGGATCGAGCCGTGGATCAGCGAGCTCTTGCCGGAGCCCGCGACACCGGTGACCACCGCGAGCACCCCGAGCGGGACATCGACGTCGACGCCCCGCAGGTTGTGCTTGCTCGCGCCGCGGATCTCCAGCGCGCCGGTGGGCTCGCGCACCGCCTTCTTCAGGGCGGCCCGGTCGTCGAAGTGGCGGCCGGTGACGGTACCGCCCGAGCGCAGCCCCTCCACCGACCCCTCGAAGCAGACGGTGCCGCCCGCCTGGCCCGCGCCCGGCCCGAGGTCGACGACGTGGTCGGCGATCGCGATCACCTCGGGCTTGTGCTCCACGACGAGCACGGTGTTGCCCTTGTCCCGCAGCCTCAGCAGCAGGTTGTTCATCCGCTGGATGTCATGGGGGTGCAGGCCCGTGGTGGGCTCGTCGAAGACATAGGTGGTGTCGGTGAGCGAGGAGCCGAGGTGGCGGATCATCTTGACCCGTTGGGCCTCCCCGCCCGAGAGCGTGCCCGAGGCGCGGTCGAGCGAGAGGTAGCCGAGGCCGATCTCCACGAACGAGTCGAGGGTGTGCCCGAGCGCGGTCAGCAGCGGTGCGACCGAGGGCTCCGCGAGGCCGCGCACCCACTCGGCCAGGTCGCTGATCTGCATCGCGCAGGCGTCGGCGATGCTCACCTGCTCGATCTTCGAGGAGCGGGCGCCCTCGCTGAGCCGGGTGCCGTCGCACTCGGGGCAGGTGGTGAAGGTGACCGCCCGGTCGACGAACGCCCGTACGTGCGGCTGCAGCGCCTCGCGGTCCTTGGAGAGGAACGCCTTCTGGATCTTGGGGATCAGCCCCTCGTAGGTGAGGTTGACCCCGTCGACCTTCACCTTGGTCGGCTCCTTGTGGAGGAAGTGCTGCATCTCCTTCTTGGTGTACTTGCGGATCGGCTTGTGCGGATCGAGGATCCCCGACTCGGCGTACACCCGTACCGTGAAGAAGCTGTCGGACTTCCAGCCGGGGATGGTGAACGCGCCCTCGGCGAGCGACTTGGAGTCGTCGTACAGCTGGGTGAGGTCGATGTCGGAGACCGCGCCGCGGCCCTCGCAGTGCGGACACATGCCGCCGGTGCGCTGGTAGGTGGCCGTCTCCGTCTTCTGGCTGCCGCGTTCGACGGTGATGGATCCGCTGGCCCGTACCGAGGGGACGTTGAAGGCGTACGCGCTGGGCGGGCCGATGTGGGGCTTGCCGAGGCGGCTGAAGAGGATGCGCAGCATGGCGTTGGCGTCGGTGGCGGTGCCCACGGTGGAGCGGGGGTCGGTGCCGAGCCGCTGCTGGTCGACGACGATCGCGGTGGTCAGCCCGTCCAGCACGTCGACCTCGGGCCGGGCGAGCGTGGGCATGAAACCCTGGACGAAGGCGCTGTACGTCTCGTTGATCAGGCGCTGCGACTCCGCGGCGATCGTGTTGAAGACCAGCGAGCTCTTGCCCGAACCGGAGACACCCGTGAACACCGTCAGACGGCGCTTGGGGATCTCGATGCTGACGTCCTTGAGGTTGTTCTCGCGCGCGCCGTGCACACGGATCAGACCGTGGCTGTCGGCGGGGTGGGGCGCGGGTGACTGTTTGTCCGTTCCCGTGGCCATGGACTCGGGCTCCCTCGGTTGGCTGGGGTCGAGCATAGGGAGCGGCGCGGGCGGGCGGGGCCGACATGCCGGAGTCCGGCCGGGCCCCGCCCGCCCGCCGCGTGGCCGGCGGGCGTTTGAGCAGGGTTTCTCAGGCGCGGCAGCGCAGCATCTCCAGTGGAGGCTTCGCCAGGGCGTCCGCCCAGAAGTCCGCGCCGAACTCACGGATGCCCGCGTCGGACACCTGGACGGGCACCCACTCCACGTCGCTGAACCCGGCGGCGCGCAGACACTCCTCGTACACCTCGCGGCGCGGGGCCGTGGCCACGATGCTGATGGGCTGCGGTTCGAGGAGGGCCGTGACGCGCACCCGCGGCCCGGTCCCGGCCTCCTCGCCGGTGGGCTCGCACCGGAACCCGTACTTCTCCAGGGACGGACAGTCGAACCGGTAGTCGGGCTTCTGGGCGAGGACGAAGAACTCCCCGCCCGGCACCAGGTTCCGGTGGATGTTGCGGCACATCCGCTCCATCACCGCCACGTCCTCGGCGTAGTTGAGGCACTGCACCCCCAGCGCGACGTCGAAGTGCCGCTCCAGCGAAGGCAGTTCGGTGACATCGCCGACCTCGTAGCGCACCCCGAGCGGGTCGCGCCGGTCGATGTCCCGTGCGGCGGCGATCATCTCCACGGAGATGTCGACGCCGAAGACGTCGGCGGCGCCGCGCCGCTTGAGCTCCCTGCTGTAGAAGCCGGTGCCGCACGCCAGGTCCAGTACGGACTTGCCGCGCACGTCCCCGACCATGCCCAGGAAACTCGGCACCTCGCCGTACCGCATCAGCGGCAGGGACTTGAACCCCTCGAAAGCCTCACCGATCTCGTCGTACTGCTGCACACCCATGTGCGTCCCCCTTCTGTGCGCTCTCCGGTGCGCGCGGACGCCGGGCCCGCTCGATCAGCGGTGCCCGGGGTCGCGGCCGTGGCGGAAAGTCTGCTCCGCCCGGTCGCGGACCCCGTATTGGCCGATGGCACAGAGAAGTTGGGGGCGCTGCCTCGTATCACCCAACAGCGCGCCGGGCCGCTCAGCGTCCGTCCAGCAGGGGGCCCAATCCGGCCACCAGACGCTCGTACTCCTCCGGCCGGTTGTAGATCTGGCCGCAGACGCGGATCCCGCCCCCGCCCGGCCACGCCCAGACCAGGATCCGGCAGCCCAGCCGGGCCGCGATCTCCTCGCGCAGCGCCGCGGCCTCCTCCTGGGTGCGGGCCAGGCCGGACGGCAGGCGCAGGGCCCGCATGGCCAGGGCCTCGTCGGCGGGCAGGGGCGTCAGACCCGGGAGGCGGGCGAGGAGCTCGGCGCCGTGGGCGGCCAGGGCGCTGTTGTGGGCCCGTACGCGCTCGGCGCCCAGGTCCGCCAGCAGATCGAGGCCCTCGGGCGCGGCGAGCCAGCCCGTGTAGTCGGCGGTGGCCCGGTACTCCACCGCGCGTGGGAAACCCCGGTGGTCCTCCCACGACGGTACGGGCGGGCGCACCCGGTCGCGGTGCGGTGCGGCCACCGCGAGGACGGCGCTGCCCGGCGGCGCGTAACCCCACTTGTGCAGGTTGCCGAACCAGAAGTCGGGCCGTCCGGCCAGCGGGTCGGCGAGCATGCCGGGCGCGTGCGCTCCGTCGACCACCGTGGTCACGCCCCGCTCCGCCAGCTCGGCGAGCAGCTGGGGACCGGCGATCGGCCGGGCGGTGGGCGAGCTGATCTGGTCGAGCAGGGCCACCTTCGTGCGCGAGGTGACGGCGGCGAGCACCGCCTTGCGCACCGCGTCCTCGTCGGCCAGGGCCGGGTCGAGCACGGCGGTGGTCACCCGGGCCCGGCGGGCCGCCGCCGCGACGACGGTGCCGTAGCCGTGGTCGGTGACCAGGACCTCGTCGTCCGGCTCCAGACGCAGGGCGTCAAGCGCGAGGTTGGCGCCCTCGGTGGCGTTGGCCGTGAAGGCGATCCCCTCGGGGTCCGCGCCCAGGTGCGCGGCGACGCGGTGGCGGGCCTCGGCGATCCGGTCGGGGACGCCCAGGAAGAAGGCGTCGGGGTCGGCGTGCGACTCGGCCAGCAGACGGCGGTGGGCCTCGACGACCGGGACCGGTACGGCGCCGAACGACCCGTGGTTGAGGTGGGCCACCTCCGTGCCGAGCCGGAACAGCTCGGGGCCGCCGGGGAAGGGGGTGGGCGCGCTCACCGCACCTCCACGGTGACGGTCCGGCCGGGGGCCACCCGGGTGCGTATGCATGTGTAGGTCACACCGTCCACCACCTTGGTCCGCGCCGGGCGGCGCACGCCGTCCACAGTAAGCGCGGTGTGTGCTCCGGGGAAGCGGGCTTCCCAGGTCCAGGGGGTGGTGCCCGAGGTGGAGGGTAGGGCCGAGCGGTGGGCCCTGTCGTGCCGCAGTGCGAAGGCGGAGCCGCCGACGCGCAAGTCGTCCGGTCGCAGCCGGTCCATCCTGTCGTACCCCCTTGGGTCAGCAACTGCCATGTGACATATTACGTGTTGCCCGCCCTCCCCCTGCCCGCCCTCCGCCCGACGAGGTAGCTGCTGTGACCGAAGCCGAAGTCCGCACCGTCGACTACCACACCGCCGGAGAGCCCTTCCGGATCGTCCACGAGGGGCTGCCTCCGGTCCCCGGTGACACCGTCGCCGAGCGGTTTGCCAATGTGGTCGGCGCGGGCGGCACCCCCACCGCGCCCCGGCGCGGCCCGCTCGACGACATCCGCCGGCTCCTGGTGCGCGAGCCGCGCGGGCACGCCGGGATGTACGGCGGCTTCGTGGTTCCGCCCGACGACGACGGCGCCCACTTCGGCGTCCTGTTCTGGCACAAGGACGGCTACTCCACCGCCTGCGGACACGGCACCATGGCCCTTGGCGCCTGGGCCGTCGACCAGGGGCTCGTCGCCGCCCCGGCGGACGGCGCCGCCCAGGTGCGGATCGACGTCCCCTCCGGGCGCGTCACCGCCACGGTGCACCGCGAGGGCGGCCGTACCACCGCCGTGACCTTCCGCAACGTGCCCGCCCGGGTCACCGCCCGCGCCGTCTCCGTGGCCACCGTCCTCGGCCCCGTCGAGGTCGACCTCGTCCACGCCGGAGCCTGCTACGCCTCCGTCCCGGCCGACCGGCTCAAACTCACCGTGGAACCGGCCGAGTTGCCCGAGCTCGTCGCGGCCGGACGGGAGATCCGCTCCGCGCTGGCCGGACACCCCGGGACCGCGCATCCGGACAACCCGCTGCTCTCCGGCGTATACGGAGTGATCTTCCACGAGGAGCTGCCGCACACCGCCGACGGCCCGGCGCAGCGCAACATCACGGTCTTCGCCGACGGGCAGTTCGACCGCTCCCCGTGCGGCTCGGGCACCTCCGCCCGGCTCGCCCTGCTCGCCGAGGAAGGCCGCATCGCACCCGGCCGGACCCTGCGCCACGAGTCGGTCGTGGGCACGGTCTTCCTCGGCCGTACGGTGTCGCACACGCCCGAGGGCACGGTCACCGACATCACCGGCACCGCCTACCGCACCGGCGAGCACCGGTTCGTACGGGATCCGCACGACGACCTGGCGGAGGGTTTCCTCTGCTGACCGCCACGGCGGACCGTCGCTGTCCTTCACCACTACCGCCCGTGCAGGCGCTCGGTCAGAAAGGCGAGGATCTCGTCCCTCGCCCGCAGGGTGGGGTGTCCGGCCTCGTCGACCAGGTGGGCGGTGACCACGCTGTGGGGTGTTCCGACCGCCTCGCGGAAGAACGGGGGCGGGTCGGTGCGCGCGCAACCGCCGGGCAGGACACGGCCGTCGAAGGCGTCGCCGAGCAGTGCCCGGTAGGCGGCGAACCGCGCTCCCGTGCACCAGCGGTCGTTGTCGAAGCGGTAGGCGAGGACCTTCAGGCCGTCGCGTTCGACGCGTTCCCGTACGGCCCGCGCGTCCTCGTCGCCGAGTTCGAGTCCCCCCGGGTCGTCCAGGGGCAGCGACGGGTGGTTGACGACGGGGGCGACGACGGCCGGTTCCAGCGCCATGGCGAGGGCGAAGTTGCCGGTGAAGCAGAGCCCCACCGCACCGACGCCCGGGCCGCCGCACGCGGTGTGGGCCAGCCGTGCGAGACCGCGCAGCCAGGCGGTGACGGGACTGGTGCCGCCCCCTGCGAACGCGCGGAACTCCGCGCTCACACACGCCCGCCGGACCACCTCCACCCCGGCCTCGGCGGTGGGCACCGCGCCGTCGGCCCCGAAGAGGGAGGGGACGTGCACGGTGAACCCCGCGTCCCGCACCCACCGCGCGAAGCGCAGTACGTCGGGGCTGATGCCCGGCATCTCCGGCATCAGCACCACGGCCGGCCCGGAGCCCGCCACGTACACCGTCTTCACCACCCCGTCCACGGACACGCGGCGGCGGGAGAAGTCGGTGATCGGATCGTCGAGGCGTTCTTCGGCAGCGCACATGGTGACAGAGTGGTCGGCGGACGGGGGCGGCGACGACGGGCGCGATCGCCAGGTCCGGGGGCGATCCCGCCATAGTGGGTGCGCCGGGAAGGCCCCGGCCGGTCCAGGGTGGAGGAGATGAGCGTGAGCGCACTACGGGTCGCGGTCCTGGCCTATCCGGGCTGCTTCGCCTCCGAAGTGTTCGGTGTGCCCGACCTGTTGACCATGGCCACGCATGTGGCGGGACCGGACCGGGCGGGATACGAGGTGTCGATCGTCTCGCCCCGCCGGCGCGTCACCGCGTCGGGCGGCGCGGCGCTGGCGGTCACGCCGCCGCGCGGGACCGACGTCCTGGTCGTGCCCGGCTTCGAGCTCGCGCCCGCCCTCGACGTGGACGCCGCGCTCGCGGCCCTCGCCCCCGAGGCCGCCGCGATCCGCGCCCACGCGGCGGCGGGCGGCGCGGTCGTCTCGATCTGCGTCGGCGCCTTCCTCCTCGGCGAGGCCGGTCTGCTCGACGGCCGCCGGGCCACGACCTCCTGGCTGCACGCCGACGAACTGGCCCGGCGCTGCCCGACGGCGCGGGTGCGGCCGGAACACCTCGTCGTCACCGACAGCGGAGTGACGACGACGGCCGCCTTCAGCGCCATGTACGACTTCGCGCTGGAGCTGATACGCGGGCACAGCGGCACCGGTGTGGCACGGACGACGGCACGGGTGGCGCTCCTCGACGACGCCCGCACCTCCCAGGCGCCCTACGTCGACACCGACCTCCTTCCCCGGCCCGGAAACGCCTTCTCCCAGCGGGTGATGCGCTGGCTCGACCAGCGGCTGGCCGAGCGGTACGACCTCGCCGCGCTCTCCGACGCCTTCCACGTCAGCGCCCGCACCCTGCTGCGCCGCTTCGCGCGCGAGACGGGCCGCAGCCCGCTCGACCACCTCCACTCCTCGCGGGTGCGCCGGGCCCGCCACCTCCTGGAGACCACGGACCGCACGGTCGCGGCCATCGCCGCCACCGTCGGCTACCGCGACGCGGGAACGTTCGCCGCCCTCTTCGCCCGGCACACGGGCCAGCGCCCGAGGGACTACCGCGCGGCCTTCCGCCGCACGCCACCGAGGACGGGACCGGACGTCCGCGAACCGTGAGAACACCCACGCCCCGGTCCCGCCTCCGCCGCCGTCAGCGATGCCCCAGTACGTTGACCACCCGGCCGTTGGGGTCGCGGACGAAGAAGCGGCGTACTCCCCACTCCTCGTCCTGGAGCGGGTGCACGATTTCCGCGCCGCCGGCCCGCACCAGTGCGTAGGCCGCGTCCACGTCGTCCACCTCGATGCTCAGGTCCGGTGCGACGGGTGCGGTCTGGTCGGCGGTCATGATGCTGACCTGGGCTCCGGGCGCGGTGGGGGAGGCGAGCGTCATGATCCAGCCGTGGTCCATGACCTCCTCGAAACCCAGCAGGCCGTAGAACTCCCGGCTCTCCCTCATCGCCTCGGAGGTGATGTTGGGTACCACGCGGCGAACGGTCATCGACGACTCCAAGTGCTGGCAGGACGTGGGGCGTTGGGCTCGTGGGTGTCAGTGCTCGGCGGCGGGTCCCCTGGTGTGCCCGGCGACGACCGCGTCCAGCAGGCCGGGGAAGACCGCGTCGAACTCGTCGCGGCGCAGGGCGTTCATCCGGGAGGTGCCGACGTAATACTGGCGGATCAGCCCGGCCTCGCGCAGTACGTGGAAGTGGTGCGTGGCCGTGGACCTGGCCACCGGCAGGTCGATCGTGCCGCAGCTGAGGTCCTGGCCGCGGGCGTGGAGCTCGCTGACGATCAGACGGCGCACGGGATCGACCAGGGCCTCCAGGGCCTGCTGGATCCCGATCGTCCGGACCTCCGGATGGGGCGGGACGCGCCCCCGGTCGTTCTGCCGCGCCGCTGTCATCGTCCGCGTACCTCCCGCGTCCATCGTACGACACCCATCGAAGTTTGACAGGCGTCGAAGTTTGACGTGTGTCGTACTTCGTGTTTGGCTGAGGCGTGCCGGCACGGAACTCCGCGCCGACGTCAACTGCCAAGAGGGGGCGGCGAGATGGCCAGGACAGTGCGGTTCCACGAGTACGGCGGACCCGAGGTGCTGCGGCTGGAAGAGGTCGAGGTCGGCGCGCCCGGGCCGGGCGAGCTGCTGATCCGGGTCGACGCGATCGGCGTCAACCGCGCCGAGGCGCTCTTCCGCAGCGGCAACTACATCCAGGCGGCGACGGAGTTCCCCGCGCGCCTCGGCGCCGAGGCGGCCGGGGTGGTCGAGGCGGTCGGCCCGGAGGTGACCGGGTTCGAGGTCGGCGCGGCGGTGAGCGTCGTGCCCGCGTTCTCGATGAACTCCTACGGGGTCTACGCCGAGCGCGCCGTCGTCCCCGCGAGCGCGGTCGTGCACCGCCCCGCCTTCCTGGACGCCATCGGCGGCGCGGCGGTGTGGATGCCGTATCTGACGGCGTACGGGGCGCTGGTGGAGGTCGGCGGGATGACGGCGGGGGACACGGTCGTGCTCACCGCCGCGTCCAGCAGCGTCGGCCTGGCCGCCATCCAGACCGCCCACCGCGTGGGCGCGGTGCCGCTCGCCACCACCCGCAGCCGGGCCAAGAGGGACGCGCTCCTCAAGGCGGGGGCGGCCGACGTGATCGTCACCGACGAGGAGGACGTCGTCGAGCGGGTGCTCGGCCTGACGGAGGGCCGGGGCGCCGAGTTCGTCTTCGACGCCGTCGCCGGGCCGGGCGTCCTCGACCTCGCCAAGGTGGTGGCCCCGGGCGGAACGCTCATCGAGTACGGGGCGCTCAGCGGGCAGGAGACCCCGTACCCCGGGTTCGTGCTCGGGATGCCCGCGCTGAACATGCGTACCTACACCGCCCTGGAGACCACCATGGACCCCGAACGGCTGCGCCGGGCCGAGGCGTTCATCAACTCCGGGCTGCGCGGCGGGGCCTTCACGCCCACCGTGGACCGGGTGTTCGGCCTGGACGAGATCGTGGAGGCCCACCGGTACATGGAGGCGGGCGGTCAGGTCGGGAAGATCGTCGTCACGGTCGACCACCACTGATACGACCGCGAGACGGTCGGAGGTGGGCGTGGTGTGTACGGTGTGCGCGGAGTGGGCCTGGCTGCCTGACCGCCTGACCGCGCGTTCGTCTTCGGATGCGTCGCTGGACGGGCCCTATGCGGTGGCGAGTTCCTCGCCGCAGCGGGAGCAGTAGCGGGCGTCCCGCTCCGTCGCCAGACGTCCGCAGTCGGGGCAGACGCGGTCCAGGGCGCAGGGGGCCTCGCCGCCCTCCTCGACGGGCGCGGGGCCGATCCGCAGGCCGGGGCGGCGCTGGTGGACGGAGAGGTACGCGAGTCCGTGCGGGCCCGCGTGCAGCGCCCGCCGCGCAGCCTTCGGCAGCCAGGCGACCGACCCCGGCGCCAGCGGCTGCCGTTCCGTGCCGTCACCGAGGTGTCCCTCGCCCTCGACGACGATCAGCAGGACGTCCAGGGCGTTCTCGACGTGCTCGGGCACGCCCGTACCGGCGGGCAGCCGGACCAGGTTGGCGTCGAGCTGTCGGCCTTCTTCGGCCAGTCTCCACAGCGCGCCCCCCTGCGCCTGGTCGGCCGCGTCGAGCGTCTCGTGGAGGGCGGCCAGCACTCGGGAGGTCTCGGCGGCTCGCAACGGTGTCTCCTGGTCGTCCGGGGCTGAACGCTGACGGCGGCAACGTACCGGATGGGGCACGTCCGCCGTGGTGCATCGCGTTCCGGCGTGCGAGCCCGACGGGTGTGTGGTAGGCCGCTCGCGCGACCGTGGTGGGGGTGTGGGGGCGGCCTCGTTGCGGACGGTGGCGAAGGACCGGACCGGCCAGGGGACTTGTACACCAGAGTGATAGAAAGAGCCTTGAGTGGTCGAGGAATAGTGACCTGTAGCGAATTCGGGGGATCTCGCTGTGACCCAACCGCCCAGTCAACAGCCGCCCAGCCGGCAGCCGTCCGGTGAGCAACCCCCCGGTCAGCAGCCGCCCGGTCAGCACCTGTCCGGACAGCAGCCGCCGCAGCCGTCCGGTCAGCAGTCGCCGCACCAGCCGGTTCCGGGGAATCCGTACGCCCAGCCAGGTGCCTTCGGCCCGGCGGGGCCGGGGCCCGGCGCGTATCCCGCCCCGCCGGCTCCGGGTTACCCGGCGCGGGCTCCGTACCCGGGCGGGTACGGTCCGGCCGGCCCGGCGCTGTATCCGCAGGCTCCGCCCACGCAGCCGGGGAACGGCGGCGGACCGCCGTCCCGGCGCAAGCCGCCCGCGATCGTGGCCGCCGCCGTCGCGGGTCTCCTCGTCGTCGGCGCCGGCGTGTACTTCGCCGTCGACGGCGGCGGCGGTTCCGGCAAGCCCGCGGCGCGGGCGAGCGCGCCCGCCGCCCCCTCCGCGTCCCCTTCCGTCGACCTCGGTGACGGCTCGGGCAGCGGTGACGGCGGGGCGAGCGGCGGCGACGGGTTCAACGACGGGATCAGGCCCGGCGAGGCGCGCGTGTGGGTGCGCGAGAACGAGACCCCGCTGACCTCCGGCGGCGGGCGGCAGTTCGGCCCCTGGCTGAGCGGCGGGATCGTCGCCCGGGCCATGTACAAGGAGGTCACCGGGCACGCGGTGGCGGACGGGGCGCCGAAGTGGAAGGTGGCGCTGGACACTCCGGTGTGCGCCGCCGCGCACGCGCCGACCGCCGACGGCAAGGTGATCGTCGCGACCCTGGAGAACAACACCGCGCGCGCCCACTGCAAGTACCTCCAGCAGATCGATCTGGCCACCGGCAAGGCGGGGTGGAAGATCGAGGTGCCGCAGGAGTCCGCGTACGACTCCACCAACGAGTTCCGGCTGGCGGTCACCGGGAACACCGTCGCCGTCGGCCACAGCGCCTACGCGTCGGGCTTCTCGGTCGCCGACGGCAAGAAGCTCTTCGGCACCTGGAAGACCGACGGCTGCAGCCCGTACACCGTGGGCGGTGGTACGCGGCTGATCGACGTGGCCCTGTGCCCCGTCCCCGGTGACGTCTTCAAGACGCGGCAGCTGGTCGAGGAGCTCGACCCGGCCACCGGCAGGTCCAAGTGGAACTACAAGTACCCGCAGGGGTGGGACGTCGGCCGGGTGTTCTCCACCGAGCCGCTGGTGGTGGCCGCCCGCAACAAGGAGACGAAGGCGTGGAACATCACGTCGTTCGCACCGGACGGGAAGGTCCGCTGGCAGGTCGAGCCGAAGTTCAGGACCGCCGGTGCGTGCGACGGGACGGGCGACGGCAGTGGCGACCTCCTGGGCTGCACCTTCGCGGCGGCCGACAGCGCCACCCTCTACCTCGGCACCGAGGGCACGGGCGGAGCGGTGCTGGGCCAACCCGAGAGCAACGAGGTCGTCGCCCTCGACCTGGCCACCGGCAAGGAGAAGTGGCGCACCAAGGCCGCCGACGGCCGGGCGATGAGGCCGCTGGCCGTCGAGGGCGGCAAGGCGGTGGTGTACGTCCAGCCCGGGCGCGGCCCCGACGACTCGGCCGCGGTCGCCACCATCGCCCCCACCGGAGGCGCGCCGCGGATCGTGCTGCAGAGCCCGGCGGCCTCCGCGGCGACGGAACGCGCCTTCTTCCTGAGCCCCCGCCCGCTCTGGTCCGGCGGCCGTTTCTTCCTTCTCAACGGCAGCGTCCAGAGCCCCACGGCCCAGCACAAGGACCGTACGCTCCTGTCCTTCGGGAAGTGAGGGCGCCGCCGGGACGGGCCAAGGAACGCGGGTGGCTCCCGGGGGGTCTCCCCGGGAGCGCACGCACGGGTCACCGGTGGGTGTGCCGGTCACAACCGGCCGGTGGCGCCGGGGTGTTGGTCATGACCTGCCCTGTCGTGGTGGTGGCGGGCTCCGGTCACAGCCTGCCGTGCACGGCCTCCGGGTCGCCCGCCGCCACCTTGGCGATGCCCGCCCTGGCGCTCGGCACGGGTTCGACGTAGGCGGGTGCGGGGTCGTCCTCGGGGGCGCAGGTCTTGGCGGCGAGGCCCTTGCCGGTGGGCAGGGTGCCGTCGCGGAGGTAGTCGACGAAGGTGTCGTCGAGGCAGGCGTTGCCGTGGAAGAGGATCTCGTGGAAGCTGCCGCCGTTCTGGACGACGAGCTTGGAGCCCGGCAGCGCCTTGTGCATCGCGACCCCGCCGGCGTACGGGGTGGCCGCGTCCTCGGTGGCCTGGAAGAGCAGCACCGGCGGGAGGCCCTTGCCGGTGATCTTCAGCCGTCCCTGGCCGCCCTGGCCGGGCCAGAACATGCAAGCGGCGTTGTACCACATGTTGTTGTACGTGTAGAAGGGTGCGACCGCGTTGACCTTGGCCTGGTCCTTCTTCCAGAAGTCCCAGTCCCGGGGCCAGGCGCTCTCGGTGCACTGGAGGGCGTTGTAGTTGGGGAAGGCGCCGTCGTCGGCGCCGGGTGCGGCGTACCGGTTGTAGGCGATGTTCAGCGGCCGGGTGTCGTGGCGGGTGAGGTAGCCCGAGAGGACGGTGGCCATCCGGGGCCAGCGCAGGAAGTTGTAGCCGCCGCCGTAGAAGGTGTCCTCGAACTCGGCCGGGCCGATCTTGCCCGGGGCGGGCGCGGCGGAGACCGGGTCGGTGCGCAGCGCGTCCTCCACCGCGTCGTACTTCTTGATGACGGTGTCGGCGTCGGTGCCCAGGTGGTAGACCGAGTCGGCCTTGGCGGTCCACTCCGCGAAGGCGCGGAAGCGCCGCTGGTGCTCCTTGTCCTGGAGGACGTTGTGGTCGTACCAGGAGATGGTCGGCCCGACGATGCTGTCCAGGACCATCCGGCGCACGTGCGAGGGGTAGAGCTGGCCGTAGGCGGAGCCCAGTGAGGTGCCCCACGAGCCGCCGTAGAAGCTGATCTTCTCGGCGCCGAGCGCGCGGCGGATGCTCTCCATGTCGCGCGCGCTGTCCACCGTGGTCATGTGCGGCAGCATCCAGCTCCAGTCCGCCGCGCAGTCGGCGGCGTAGGTCGCCGCCTTGGCCAGCCACGCCTTCTCGGTGCCGTGTCCGACCTGGTAGTCGGGCCGCTCGCCGTCGAAGTAGTGCGCGTCGCACACGACATGGGGTTCGCTGCCGTTGGTGCCGCGCGGGTCGAAGCCGATCCAGTCGTAGGTGGCGGCGACGTCGGCCGGGATCTGGCCGGAGACGTACGCGGGCATCCACAGTCCGCTGTCGCCGGGGCCGCCCGGGTTGAGCAGGATCGGGCCCTGCTGGCGGGACTTGGGCGCGGTGGCGGGGAGCCGGTTGAGCTTGACCTTGATCTTCCGGCCGTCCGGCTTGGCGTAGTCCAGCGGGACGTCGAGCATGGCGCACTGGAGGGCGGGAGTGGTGGTGTCGCCGCAGGGCGTCCAGGCCGGCCGGGACAGGCCGGTGCCGGGGGAGTCGGCGGTCGTGGAATCGGAGGTGGCGGCGGCCGGTATCGCGCCGCCGATGACGACGGTGGAGACGGCCATGGCCAGCAGTGCCAGTGGTCTTCGCATGTGCCCTCCTTCGTGGTTGCGCGGCTGTGGGCGCAACAGAGTCAGAGGAATCATGTGACATGTGCAATGTCACAGCGCCAAGGTGGCGGGAGTCTTTGCCCAACCGTGACAGCCTCCCGCGCCCCCGCCGCCGCCCGGCGGGACCAACCGCGCACACGGGGCGATCGCCGCCGTCGCCCCCGAACCCCCACCGAACGCGCTTCGACGGGCCCCGCTGTCACCCCTCACCTGGACTGCATGATGATGTGCGCCATGTTCAACACTTCCCGGCGTGGCCTGCTCGCCGCCTTCGCGGCCTCGGCCGCCTCCGTCCCCCTCAGCGGTCTGGCCGCCGCCCCGGCGCGTGCCGCCGGAACCGCCCCCGCCGTCGAGCCCCTCGCGGCCCCGACCGGCCTGGCCTCGGCCCGCTCCTCGGTGACGCTGCCGCCGCTGAACGCCGCGTACTTCAGCCAGCTGACGCTGAACGCGCCCCTCACCGCCACGGTGGTGGCCGGGGCCCCCACCCGCACCGAGGTCACCTCGGGCGGCCGGCGCGTCGCCCTGCTGACGCACGGGGCCCGCACCGTCGTCCTGTCAGGCCCGGAGCGTACGTTCACCGAGAACAAGAAGCCGTTCGTGGACGACTTCAAGCGCACCCTGCCCGACACCTCGCTGCCCGTGGCCGACCGCTCGTACTGGGGCACCTCCCCGGGCGGCGGCAGCTGGTCCACGCTCGGTCCCGCCGACACCGACTACTCGGTCGTGCCCGGCACCGGTGTCATCAGCCTCACCACCGACTTCGCCAGCCGGCACGCCACCCTCCGGGACGGCGAGATCACCGACTTCGACGTGCGCTCGGTCGCCCGCTTCGACAAGGTCCCCACCGGCCAGGCGTGCTCCTACGCCCTGTCCTTCGGCTACCAGGACACCAGCAACAACTACCGGGCCCGGCTCTCCTTCCTGACCACCGGCGCGGTCGAGCTGCGGGTGGAGAAGGAGGTCGCCGACAAGGTCGACCCGCTGCCCGGCACGACCGCCCTGACGCTGGCCACCGGCGTGCCCGCGGGCACCGACTGGACGATCCGGGTGCGCCGCGAGGGCTCCCGCGTCCAGGTCAAGGCATGGCGTTCCGCCTCGGCCGAACCGGCGGCGTGGACGGTCGAGACCAGCGACGCCACCTTCGGCAAGGGCCGGGTCGGCCTGCGCGCGCTGGCCAACGACGGCTGCACCAACCTGCCGGTCAAGCTCCTCGTCAGCCGCTACCAGCTGGACGAGTCGACGTGGGCCGCGCCGCCGAGCGTCACGCACGGCGACTGGGTGCGGGTGCTGCCCGAGCCCTTCGACGGCACCTGGACCCCGGCGCTGGAGCAGACCGTGCGCGGCTGGGCCGGGTCCACGGCGCCGGACGTCCTGGCGTACGCGGCGATGTTCCTCGCCGACGGCCCCGCGGTGGTCAGCGGCGCCGGACCGGCCAAGGACAAGCAGGTCCTGGGCGAGGCGGGCTACGGCTACCTGGACCCCCAGGGCTACCGGTACGAGGGCGCCGACTTCCACGAGTACATGAACACCGGCTGGACCTTCCCCGACGGCACCTACACCGGCCCGTCGAGCAAGCAGGTGGGCAACCTCGACTGCTCCGGCTACACGCGCATGGTGTACGGCTACCACATGGGCGTTCCGATGGCCGCGGGCGAGGACACCTCGCACACCCGGCTGCCGCGCAAGTCGCGGCACATCGTCGACTACGCGCCCGGCGCGCGCATCGACCGGACGGACGGCACCAACCCGCCCGCCGCGGCCCAGCTCCAGCCCGGTGACCTGCTGCTGTTCAACGCGGACTCCGGTGACGACAACCCGACCGTCACGGTCGACCACGTCGGCATCTACCTGGGCAAGGACGCGGCCGGCAAGCGCCGCTTCCTCTCCAGCCGCAAGACGAACAACGGCCCCACCATGGCCGACATCGGCGGCGCCTCGCTGCTGGACGGCACGGGCACGTACGCCACGAAGCTGCACACCGTCCACCGCATCTGACGGGCCTCGCGCGTACGCCCTCACGGCAAGGAAGTTGACTCCCCGTCAGTCACGTGCGGGACGGGGAGGTCCAGCTCGGCGCGCCGCCGGTTACGCGGGCTGGTTGCTCTTCTCGTAGAAGCCGGCGTCGTGGATGGGCTCCACGTGGACCGTCTCGCCCTGGGCGACCAGCCACTCCTCGCGCAGCCGGGCCGCTTCGTCGTCGGCCTGGGAGGCGGGGACGAGGCGGCCGTCCGGGGTGAGGCGCTGCGGGCTGTCGCCGCACGGGCGCCAGTCGAAGCGGGCGGCGATCTTGAAGAGGTCCTCCTGCGTCAGCGGGCCGCCGTTGTCCTTCTCGGCCTGGAGGGCGGTGGGGTGGTAGTCCTCGTAGCCGCCGGGCATGTGCAGGGTGAGGAAGTGCGCGCCCTCGCCGGGCGGCGTCGCCCAGGTGTGCCGGGTCCCGCTGGTGATGTGGGCCAGGCCGCGCGGCGGCAGCTCCACGACCTCGTCGTCCACCTGCACCAGGAGCCTGCCGGAGACGACGAAGTACGTCTCGGTGGACTCGGCGTGGGTGTGCAGCGGCGGCCCCGACCAGGCCGGGCCCTGGCGGGTCTCGACCCAGGAGGCGGCGCGGCCCGTCATCTTGCTGGAGAGCACGATCTCAAAACCGCGGCGGCCCTCGGGTCGTTCGCCTGGCTGGACGATGTAGGTCATGGAGGCACTCTCTTTCCGCTTGATAACCACTCAAGTTCTGATCTACCGCATCGGGGGCCCGTTCGTCTGCGGGCGGGCGTCCGCAGTCGAACGCGGAGGGGCCGCCGCGACGGGTGCGGAAGGCCCTTTGTCCGAAAGGCGAGTTGGTGGCGGGAAAGAGGTTCCGGCGCGGGAACCGCGCGGTCGGCGGGGCGCTCCCCGACTCGGCTTGCGTCGGAGCGCACTCCAGCAACTGGCGTCCTGAACAGATGATCTCGCGTTGAGGAGGCAGCGGCATGGACGCCGTCCCCACCCGGAATCTCGGCGGCCTGGCGGTCTCCGCGCAGGGGCTCGGACGCATGGGCATGCGCCACGGCCACGGGGAGTCGGACGACAGGCAGTCCCTCGACCGCTCGGGCGGGGGCGTGACCACCGGCCGGCTCGCCCTGGCCCGGGTGCAGAACCGGGGCGACGACGTGGTGCCGATCCCCGGCACCCGGCGCACGCGCCGGCTGGAGGAGGACCTGGCGGCCCTGGAGATCGAGCTGTCCGCCGACGACCTGGCCGCCGTCGAGGCCGCCGCCCCGGCGGAGCGGGTCGCGGGCACGCGTTACGACGCGACGAGCCTGACCTTCGTCGACAAGTGAGGGGGGTCCGGCCGGGCGTCCCCGGCCGGCTACGCGGCGCAGAACTCGTTGCCCTCGGGATCCCGCATGATCCACCAGTGGCCGCCGGGCCCCCGGTCCACCTCGCGCACCCGGGTCGCCCCCAGCTCCTCCAGCCGGGCCACCAGCTCGTCGAGGCCGCCCGGCGCGCCGTGGACGTCCAGGTGGAGCCGGTTCTTGACGGTCTTGGCCTCGGGCACGTCCTGGAAGAGGATCCGACGGCCGCGGCCGGTGCCGCTGGCCTCGTCGTACGGGTCGTCGGGGTGGCGCACCGCGGCATAGCCCCGGAAGACCTTGCGGCCGCGGTGCTCGGCCACCGCCTCCGCGCCGAGCTGCCCGGCGGCCAGCAGCCGTTCGATCAGGGGGGCGGGGTCCTCCACCTCGTACTCCAGGGCCGCGGCCCAGAAGTCCGCCAGGACGGGTGCGTTCGCGCTGTCGACGACCAGCTTCCAGTGCAGTGCCATGGGGCCACTTCTACGGCCCGCGCGGACGGGCCCGCAAGCGGGGGCGGAGGGGCGGCGACATGCGATCTTCGTACGTGAGTGCGAGCCTGGAAGTCGTTCATCCCTCCGAGATCCCCGATGGAGGCCATGTCGTGGGCAAGAAACAGACCCGGCAGAACCGCGGCGCCCGCACCGGCGGCCACGACCGCAGTACGACGTCCGAGACGAAGGCGCCGATGCAGGCACCCCCGGTGCAGGACGTGGTGCGTCCGGTCCCGCAGGAGGTCTCCCACAAGCAGCCGCGGAAGTTCGGCCACAACTGACGCGCCGGTCGCGCGACGGCTCCCGGGAGTGCGGCGGCTGGTCGCCGCCCCGCCGGGAGCCGTGGTCGAGGCGTGTCCGTACTACTTGGCCGGTGACAGCGTGTAGACGTGCTTCGGCGTGACGACGCTCGTGATCGCCCGGCCGACGACGGTGCTCGGCTCGCCGCCCTTGTAGAGGATGTCCGTGTTGAGCAGCGCGATGACCGTCGCCTTCTGCTCCGGCAGGTACAGGGTGAGGTTCTCGTAGCCCGGCAGTGAGCCGTTGTGGCCGATCCAGCCGTTCACATCGAAGATGCCGAGGCCGTAGCTCGCGCCGGTGATGCCGGTGGGCAGGACCTTGAGGCGCTGCTTCTGGGTGGCGGGCGAGAGCAGGGTGCCCGTGGCGAGGTCCTTGGCCCAGTGCTTGAGGTCGTGCAGGTCGGAGATCATGGCCCCGGCCGCCCAGGCCCAGCTGGGGTTCCAGTGGGTGCTGTCGGCGACCTTCCCGCTGAGCGTCTGGTTGGTGTAGCCGTGGGCGTGCGGGCGGGGGAACTCGGCGCCCTTGGGGAAGAGCGTGCCGTCGAGGTGGCTCGGCCGCAGGATCCGGTGCTCGACGACGTCCCGCAGGCTCTTGCCGGTCATCTTCTCGACCACCAGGCCGAGCAGGACGTAGTTGGAGTTCGAGTACTGGAACTTGGTGCCCGGGGCGGACGTGTTGGAGTGCTTGTAGCCGTAGGCCAGCAGCTCCTGCGGCGTGAAGGCGCGCTGGGGGTTGCTGAGGAGCGCCTTCACGAAGTCGGCGTCCTCGCTGTACGGGAACAGGCCGCTGCGCATCTCCAGGAGGTGGCGCAGCGTGATGTTCCGGCCGTTGGGCACGCCCTTGACGTACTTCGCGACCGGGTCGTCCAGGTGTGCCCGGCCGCCGTCGACGAGCTCCAGCAGCGCCGTGGCGGTGAACGTCTTGGTCACGCTGCCGATGCGGATCTTCATGTCGTCGGTCATGCGCTCGCCGGTCTTCTTGTCGGCGACGCCGAACGCGCGCACGTAGCTGCCCTTGCCGGGCAGCCAGACACCGACCTGCAGACCGGGGAGGTTCAGCTGCTTCATGGCCTCCCGCACGGCCTTGTCGAGCTTGGCGCTCAGCTGTGGGCTCAGCTCGTGCCGCGGGAAGTCGTGGTCGTCGTCGCCCCTGGCGGGGGTGGCGGACACGGGCGGCGCCGCCTGCGCCGGGGCGCCGGCCAGCGGCAGCAGGCCCACGACGGCCAGTGCGGCGGCGGCCAGGGCGCGGGCCGCCGCCGAGCGGTGGGAAAGGGGGCGTCTTGTCATGTTCTGGGCCTCTCGTCTCGGTTCGTCTGCCGAGCAGATCGTCCGCGACGAGGAGTCCGCGTCACGCCCGCCGGGGGCGCGGACGGGGTGAACTTGACGCCGATCCACCCGATCGGCCCTGTACGGGGTGGGGGTGAGGGGTTCGCCGGGGAGGGGCGTTCTCCGTGCCGCTCCTTGCGCTTCTCTTCTCGAAGCGGGATAGTGATTCGAAAAAAGAAGCACCCGTCAGGCTTGGAGGGATGCCGCATGCCGCGCATCGATCCGCTCGATCCGCCCTACCCCGCACCGATCGGCCGGGCTCTGCGCAGATGGATGCCGCCGGGCGCGGCGCACGAGCCGCTCACGCTGTTCCGGGTGCTGCACCGCAACCCTGAGCTGGCGTCCCGCATGTTCGCGCTCGGCGCGGGGCTGCTCGGGCATGGCCTGCTGCCCGCCGCCGACCGGGAGCTCGTGATCGCCCGTGTCACCGCCCGGGCCGGCTGCGGATACGAGTGGGGAGTGCACGCGGCGACCCTCTCGCGCCAAGTCGGCCTCACTCAGGCGCAGTTGGAGGCCACCACCGAAGCCGACCCCTTCTCGCGCGCCACCTGGTCGCCGCCGCACACCGCGCTGCTCCGGGCGGTCGACGAACTGCACGACACCGCCCACCTCTCGGACGCGGCGTGGGAGGCGCTGCGCGCGCACTACGACGAGGAGCGGGTACTGGAGTTCCTCGTCCTCGCCGGGTGGTACCGGACCATCGGCTATCTGGCCAACGGGCTCCTGCTGGAACCCGAACCCTGGGCAACCCCCTTTCCTGAGACGTGAGTCGGCCTCACCGGGCCAGGAACTGGGCGCAGCGGTACGGGCCCAGGGAGGACTCGTCGTTGGCGAGGGTGACCTGGACGTCGTCGGGGCGCACCTTCTCGGCCTTGTGGAGGAACGCCTGGGCGCGGGCGAGCGTGCAGATGAGCTGGCCGTCGGCGAGATGGTCGGGGCCGGTTCCGAAGTAGGTGCCGGGCGCGTGGAGGGTGATGCGGGTGCCGCTGCCGGTGACGCTGTAGCTCCGCAGTTCCACCAGGTTGGTCAGCCCGCGCTCCTGTTCGTCGCGGGTGGGCCCCGAGGCCAGGAGCTTGAGCGAGCCCTCGGGGTTGGTGATGGTGAAGCCGGGACGGGAGACGGCCTGGAGGGCGGAGTCGCGCACGTAGTAGATCCGCAGGGCCTGGGTGAGCCCGGTGGCGGGCTCACCGCCGCTCATCACCCCGCTCGACGGGATGCCGCACCCCGAGGTCAGGGCACCGGGCAGCACGGTGAGGACGAGCGCCGCCAGCGCGGCACGGGTACGGGTCACGGGGAGGGATCCTCCGAGGACGGGGAGGGGAGCGGTGACGGGGCCGCCGTGTCGCCGGTGCCGTCGTCGGCGCCCGTGTGCAGCGGCAGCCGCAGGGTGAAGACGGCCCCCGGGCCGTCGGTCCGGTTGGCGGCGGTGATGGTCCCGCCGTGCAGCCGTACGTTCTCCAGGGCGATGGCGGTGCCCAGCCCGCTTCCCTCGGAACGGGTGCGGGCCGCCTCGGCCTTGTAGAACCGGTCGAAGACATGGGCCAGGGCCTCGGGCGGCAGCCCCGGACCCCGGTCCGCGACGGTGATCGTGGCGGTACCGGTGGCGGGGGTGGCCCCGGCGGACGTGGTGGATGCGGTGGTCCCGGCGGGCGCGTCGCCGTCGCCCGGCTCCGGCGACGCGTCCACGGTCAGCGTCACCTCCACCGGCGGTGCCCCGTGCCGGAGCGCGTTGCCGACGAGGTTGGCGACGGCCACGTCCACGCGGCGCCGGTCGGCCGCCGCCCGGACGTCCGGGGCGAGTTGGGTGCGCACCCGGCCGGTCCAGCCGCGCAGGGCGAGGGCCGACCGTACGACGTCGCCCAGATCGGTGTCGGCGCGGTGCAGCCGGGCCGCGCCCGAGTCGAAGCGGGACATCTCCATCAGGTCGTCGACCAGCCGCGACAGCCGTGCGGTCTCGGCGCTGACGGTCCGGGCCGCGTGGGCGGCGTCCGGCGGCAG
This sequence comes from Streptomyces sp. cg36, assembly GCF_041080675.1. Classification (NCBI taxonomy): domain Bacteria; kingdom Bacillati; phylum Actinomycetota; class Actinomycetes; order Kitasatosporales; family Streptomycetaceae; genus Streptomyces; species Streptomyces cyclosori. The sequence goes on from NZ_CP163520.1 coordinate 7,473,062, forward strand.
CTGGTCGGCGTCCTCGTCCAGGACCGTGGCCACCATCGTCATCGCCGCCAGCGGGGTGCGCAGCTCGTGCGAGACGTCCGCGACGAAGCGCTTGGCCTTCGCCTCCTGGTCGCGCAGCTCGCCCACGCTGGCCTGCAGCGCGTCGGCCGTGGTGTTGAAGTCCGCCGCCAGCTGGGCGAGTTCGTCGCTGCCGCGCGGCTCGACCCGCACGCTCAGATCGCCGTCGGCGAGCCGGTGGGTGGCCCGCCCCAGATCACGGACCGGCCTGAGCACGGTCCGGGCGGCGAGCAGGGCGAGCAGCGCGGTCAGCGCCAGCACCGGGAGCAGCCCGTCGCGCACGGCGTCGAGCAGCGCGGCGGTGTCGTCGGCCTCGTCCCTGAGCGGGGTGACGGCGAAGACCTCCAGCCGGGAGGCGCCCCCGTTCTCGTAGGTGACGGGAAGGCCCGCCGCCAGGTACGGCTCGCCGTGGAACGTCACGCGTTGCAGGGCGGCGCGGGAGCCCCCGCGCACGGCGGCGCGCAGCTCCGCCGTGACGCGCGACTGGTCGGCCGCCGGGTCGGAGGCGCCGGACACGTTCTCGTACCGGGCGACGACCAGGGGAGTGCCGGCGAGCCCGGCGGCGAGCGTACGGGCGAACGCGGTCAGCGCGCGCTGGTCGGGCGGCAGGTCGACGTCCGGGGCGAGCGCGTCGACGCGGGTGCGCAGGTCGTGCTCGAAAGTGGCCTGGCTGCGGTGGAGCACGGCGTCGCGGGCCTCGCGGTAGGCGAGCGCGGTGGCGGTGACGGTGCTGAGCAGCGCCACCAGGACGCAGGTCACCACCAGCCGTCGGCGCAGCCCGCCCCAGCGCCACCGGGAGCCCTTCGGGCCCTTCGCCGCGCGGGACGCGGTCTCCGTACCGGCCCCGGCCCGCGCCGCCCCGGTCACAGCGGCCCGAAGCGGTAGCCGAAGCCGCGTACCGTCTGGATGTAGCGGGGGCGGGCGGCGACGGTCTCGATCTTCGCGCGCAGCCGTCCCACGGCCGCGTCCACGATCCGCGAGTCCCCCAGGAAGCCGTGGTCCCACACGCTGCGCAGCAGTTGCTCGCGGCTGAAGACCTGCCCCGGGGAGGCGGACAGCTCCAGCAGCAGCCGCAGTTCGGTCGGCGGCAGGGCAACGGGCGAGCCGTCCTTGGTGACGGTCAGCGCGGCCCGGTCGACGCACAGCCCCGCGTACTGCTCGGCCGTGCCGCGCGGGCGGGGGTCGGCCCGGCGCAGGGCGGCCCGGATGCGGGCTTCCAGGACCGGGGCGGTGACCGGTTTGACCACGTAGTCGTCGGCGCCCGCCTCCAGACCGCGCACGATGTCGCTGTCGTCGCCGCGCGCGGTCAGCATGATCACCGGCAGGGTGGCCGAGCGCTCGCGGACGCGGCGGCACACCTGGAAGCCGTCGAGCCCGGGGAGCATCAGGTCGAGGACGGCCAGTTCGACGGCCCGCCCCTCGGGGGAGTCGAGCAGGGCGAGCGCCGCCTCGCCGGTCGCGGCGGCCGACACCTCGTATCCGTGGCGGCGCAGCACCAGCTCCATCCCGTCCCGTACGGAAGCGTCGTCCTCGATCAGCAGTATGTGGGCCACGCCCCGATTATGGGTGCAGACGGACGGCCGTTCACGCTGGTCAGGGCCGCACGGCCGGGATCGGGGCGCATTGTTACGTGCTCATCATGCGGCCATGGAGAGCTCATCATGTCGGCCGCCGAGCGTGGCCGCCATGACGAACCGTACGACCGAACGCGCCGCCCGGCGCACGACCCGGGCCGCCCGGCCGAGCCGCCGCGCCGCCGTCCTCGCGCCGCTGCTGGCCTTCGCCGTGGCCTGCGGCGGCTCCGACGACCGGGCCGACGAACTTCCCGCGGCTCCCGGCACCCCGGCCGCGGGCACCAAGGGCGGCGCCGGGCAGGAGTCCCCGGCGGCGGCCGGCAAGGGCGCCTTCTACGACGCCCAGATGAAGTACGTGCGCTGCATGCGGACCAAGGGCGGGGTCAAGGACTTCCCCGACCCCAAGCTCAGCGGCTACCTCGACTGGGCGAAGATCGACGCCGTCACGGACCCCAACGGCAAGGGCGAGGAGCAGAAGGGCGGCAAGAACGGGGCCTGTGCCTCCGAGCTGACCGACGCCTTGAAGCTGGAGCCGCCGCACGACGTCCAGCGCGACTACGAGTCGATGCTGGCGCACGCCAAGTGCATGCGCGAGAAGGGCGTCTCGTCCTTCAAGAACCCCGTCGTCTCCGACGGCAACGTGATGCCCGGCGGCGAGCCCGACCCCGCCTCGCCCCGCATCGACACCAGGTCGCCGCTGTACAAGCAGGCCCGGGAGGCGTGCAAGGACGAGCTGCTCGACGGCCTGGACGGTATGCAGTGAGGCGCGCCCGGTGGCTGGCCTCCACGGCCGTCGTCACGGCGGGCGCGGCCGGGGCGGCGGCGGTGGCCGTCGGCGGCGGAGCGGACGACGGGGGCCGCGGCCCCATGGCCAAGCCGCCCGCCACCGCCGAGGTCGTCCGCACCGACCTGGCGCAGAGCAAGACCGTCGACGGCCGCTTCGACTTCGCCCAGCGCCGTCCCGTCAAGGCGGCCGTGGAGGGCACGGTCACCGTCGCCGCCCGGCCCGGCCACACGGTACGGCGCGGGCAGGCGCTGTACGAACTCAACGACAAGCCCGTGACCCTGCTGTACGGGCAGGTGCCCGCCTTCCGCGCGATGAAGCCCGGCGACCGGGGCACCGACGTCCTCCAACTGGAGCGCAATCTGCGGGACATGGGCTTCGGCGGCGGTCTCTACGTGGACGTGCGCTACGACTCGGCGACCGAGGCGGCCGTCAAGCGCTGGCAGAAGTTCCTCAAGCGCGAACCGACCGGCAGGGTCGAGAAGGGGGACGTCGTCTTCCAGCCCCGCGAGGTCAAGGTCGTCGCCGCCGACGCGGCCCTCGCCGACCAGGTCGGCCCCGACAAGCCGGTGCTGACCGTCGCCTCCACCAAGCCCGTCGTACGCGCCCGGCTCGACCAGGGGGACACCGCGCTGGCCGTCCAGGGCGGCCGGGTCGAGATCACCCTGCCGGACGGGCGCACCGAGCCGGGCAAGGTCACCGGGACCGTCGCCGAACAGGGCTCCGAGGCGGGCTCCGGCCCGGGCAACGCCGGGATCACCGTCGAGGTCACCCTCGACAGCGGCGCGCGGGCGGTGCGGGACGAGGAGAGCAGGGCGACGGTGAGCGTCAGGTTCGTCAGCGAGAGCCGCAAGGGCGTCCTCGCGGTGCCGGTCGAGGCGGTCGTCCCGCTGCGCGGCGCGAACGGCGGCTACGGCCTCCAGGTCGTCAGCGGCGACACCAGCACCGTCGTGCCGGTCACCACCGGCATGACGGCCGACGGCAGGATCGAGGTCAGCGCCGACGGGCTGCGCCAGGGCATGAAGGTCGGGGTGGCCGCCCAGTGAGCCGCCCCGGCCCCCTCGTCCGGCTGACCGGCGCCACCAAGTCCTACCCGGGCGGGGTGTTCGCGCTGCGCGGCGTCGACCTGACCGTGGAGGCGGGCGAACTGCTCGCCGTCGTCGGCCCGTCCGGATCGGGCAAGTCCACGATGCTCAACCTCATGGGCACCCTCGACCGGCCCACCTCCGGCACCGTCCGGGTCGCCGGGCACGACGTCGCGGAGCTCGGCGACGCCCAGCTCTCCGCGCTGCGCGCCCGCCACATCGGCTTCGTCTTCCAGAACTTCCACCTGCCCGCCGGACGCGCCGCCGTGGAGTGCGTCGCCGACGGCCTGCTGTACGGGGGCGTCGCGGTCAAGGAGCGGCGGCGCCGGGCCCGTACCGCGCTGGAGGACGTGGGCCTCGGCCACCGGCTCGACCACCGTCCGCACGAGCTGTCCGGCGGCGAGAAGCAGCGGGTGGCCATCGCCCGCGCCCTGGTCGGGGCGCCCGACCTGCTGCTCGCCGACGAGCCGACCGGCGCCCTGGACACCGCCTCCGGACAGACCGTCATGGAACTGCTCCACCGGCTCAACGAGAACGGCACGACCATCTGCGTGATCACCCATGACAACGAGATCGCGGCCTCCCTGCCGCGCCGGGTCCGCTTCCGCGACGGCCTGGTCGTCTCCGACGTCTCCGCCCGGCCCGCCTCCGGCCCAGGCCACGACGGCGGCGCCCCGGCCCTGCGGGGTGCGTCATGACCGCCGCCCCGCCGCCGCCCGCCCCCGCTGAGCGCCTGCGGCCCGCCCGGCTCCGCGCGGGGGACGTCGTCCGCGTCGGCGCGGTCGGGCTGCGCGCCCGCCGGGCCAGGGTGGTGCTCTCCTCGCTGGGAGTGGCGATCGGCATCGCCACCCTGGTGGCCGTCGTCGGCCTGTCGACGTCCAGCCGGGCCGACCTGATGGCCCGCCTCGACCGGCTCGGCACCAATCTGCTCACCGCCGAGGCGGGCAAGGACGGCCTCGGCCACGAGGTCAGGTTCCCCAGGAACACCGTGGCCATGGTGGAGCGGCTCGCACCGGTGCGGCACGCCACCGCCACCGCCGACGTCGACGCCCGCATCCGGCGCAGCGACGTCGTCCCCGAGGAGCGCACCGCGGGCGTCACCGCGCAGGCGGTCCGCACGGACCTGCTGCGCGCGCTCAACGCCCGGGTGGGGGAGGGCAGATGGTTCGACGCGGCGAGCGAGCGGCTGCCCGTCACCGTGCTGGGCGCGCTCGCCGCCGAACGCCTCGGCATCACCGCCCCCGGCGCCAAGATCATGATGAACGACCGGTACGTGGTCGTCATCGGCATCCTGGCACCCATCGAACTCGCGCCCAACCTCGACCGGGTCGCGCTCGTCGGATTCCCGGCGGCGGAGCGCTACTTCGGCGCCGACGGGCGCCCCACCACCGTCTTCGAGCGCTCGACGGACGCCTCGGTGGAGGAGGTGCGCGCCGTCCTCGCCCGTACCGTCAACCCCGGCAACGAGGGCACGGTCAAGGTCTCCCGCCCCTCCGACGCGCTGGCCGCGAAGGCCGCCACCGACAAGGGCCTGACCACCCTGATGCTGGGGCTCGGGGCCATCGCCCTGCTGGTGGGGGGCGTCGGCATCGCCAACACGATGGTCGTCTCGGTGCTCGAACGCCGTCAGGAGATCGGGCTGCGCCGGGCGATCGGCGCCACCCGCAACGCCGTGCGGCTGCAGTTCCTCACCGAGTCGCTGCTGCTCTCCGCGCTGGGCGGGGTGGCCGGGGCGGTCCTCGGGGCGCTGGCCACCCACGCGTTCGCCGCCGTCCAGGGCTGGACCGCCGTCGTCCCCGTCCGGTCGCTGGCCGGAGGACTCGCCGCCACCCTCGTCATCGGGATGGCCGCGGGCCTCTACCCGGCCCAGCGCGCGGCCCGGCTGCCGCCCACGGTGGCGCTCCAGTCGCCGTGAGGCGTACGAAGGCGCTCAGCCGTCGTCCTGTACGGGCCGCAGCCGCAGCAGCAGCGCCGTGGCGGCGGCCAGCAGGGCGACGAAGCCGGTGAAGACCAGCCCCGCCGCGCGCAGTCCGAGCGTGACGGCCATGACGCCCACGCCGACCACGGGGATCGAGATCGCCACGTACAGCACCACGAAGAGCGCCGAGGTGATCTCCGCCCGCCGGTCGGCCGGGCTGCGCCGGCCCACCAGGGTGAGCCCGGCCCGGAACGCCAGGCCCTGCCCGCCGCCCGCCGCGACCGACCCCGCCACCAGCAGGGGCAGGGAGGCGGCGAGCAGCGCGGCGGCGATCAGCGCCATGCCCGCCACCAGCGCCACGCACCCGCCCGGCAGGGACCGGTGGACCCCGACGCGGTTCATCAGCAGCTGACCGGCGAGCGACGCGGCGAAGGCCGAGGAGACCACGGCGCCCGCCACCGCCGGGTCGCTCACCCCCACCACCTCGTGCAGGAAGGTCGGCGTCACCGAGGTGAACAGGCCGAGGGTCGCGAACCCGGCGAAGCCCGCCATGGCCGCCGGTACGAACACCGGGCTCACCGACGGCGGCACGCGCAGCCGCCGGGGGCGCCGCGTGCCGCCGCCGCGCTCCCGCACCGTCTCCGGGATCAGCAGGACGCCGACGACGGCCGGGGCCACGAGCGCCAGGTCCACCAGGAACACCTGCTGGAGGGGGTCCGGCGCGAACCGGGCGATCAGTCCGGCGAGCAGCGGGCCGCCGCCGAGTCCGCCCATGTTGGCGGCGGTGGCCACCAGCGTGGCCGACCCCGCCCGCTGCCGGGGCGCCAGCTCCACCACGGCCGCGGTCGCCGTCCCCGTGAACAGCCCCGCCGACAGCCCCGACAGCACCCGGCCCGCGAAGAGCCACGGCAGCCCGTGCTCGAAGAGGAAGCACAGCGCGCTGAGCGCCGACAGCACCAGCCCGGCCAGCAGCACCGGGCGCCTGCCCACGACGTCCGACAGCTGCCCCAGCAGGAGCAGCGCCACGATGACACCGACCGCGTACACGGCGAAGACCACGGTCACCGTGAGCGACGAGAAGCCCAACTCCCGCTGGTACAGGCCGTAGAGAGGGGTGGGCAGGGTCGTGCCGCACATGGCGACGGCGAACGCGTAGGCGGCCACGGCGTACGGCCAGGCCCGCCCGTCGGGGCGCTCGCGGGGGTCGGCGTCGTCCGCGCGGTGCGCGGCGGAGTGGTTGCTCACGGTGACTGCCTACCAGGAACGCCCGGCCGGGTCCGGATGCCCCGCGCGGCGCTGGTCACGACGGCCCAAGCGCCCGCCCGTGAACCTCCGCCCGCGAGCCCCGGTCCGTACCCCCCCCGCCCGCGAACCCTCGTCTGTGAATCCCCGCCCGCGCACCGTCGCGCACCCCGGCCGGGACCGGGCAGCGGGTCCGGGACCGGGTGGTGGGGCCGGGACGGGGCCGGGGCCTCATGCGTCCGGGGCCCGGGCGCGCCGACGGTGAAGGGGCGTCGGCCCGTCCTCGGGCCCGCGCCCGCCCGTCCGCCGCCCGGGCCCCGCCCGGTCTGCGAGGTGCCTCATGTACGCCTCCCGTTCCCGCGTGGCGCTGGACCGGAGCATCGGCTCCGGTCTCGCCCGCTTCCCGCTCCAGGTGCGCGCCGGTCCCGGCGCCTGGGCCGAGCTGACCCGTCTCGCGCGCTCCCTCGCGGCCGACCGCTTCCTGCTCGTGTGCGGGAGCGGCGTCCCGAGGGTCCACGTCGAGCGCGTGCTGCGCCACTTCGGCGCGGTCGCCCCCACCCGCGTGGTGGGGGCGTGCGGCCCCGGCGCGGTCGCGGCGGCCGACGACGTGGTGGTGGCCCTCGGCGGCACCGGGGTGATCGACGCCGCCGCCGGTCCGGCCGCGCACACCCGCCGGGGCCCGCTGCTGCTGCCGACCACCCTGCCCGCCGTCCTGGACGGCGCCCTGTCGCTGGTGGGCCCCGCCGGGCCGCGCCGCCGGCCGGTCCTGGTCCGCGCACAGCTGGAGCTCCTGGCCACCCTGACCCCCGAGGCCGTCAGGGCCGGGCTGTACGCGCTGGTCGGGAACGTGCTCGCGGTGTGCCCCGGCGCGTACGACCAGGTGTGCGCCCGGCTGCGCCCGGACGGCCGGTACACCCCGGAGACGCTGGCCTCCTTCATCGCGCTGTGCGCCGACGTACGCGCCGCCCTCACCTACTACGACCCGCTGGAGCAGGGCCCGGGCGGCGCACTGCGGTACGGGCACGAGGTGGCCGACGCGTTGAGCGTGCTCGGCGTCCCCCGCTACGGCGAGGCCGTCGCCCAGGGCCTGCTGGTAGCCGCCCGCTGCGCGCGCCGCGCGGGTCTGCTGGACGCCGCGGACGAGGCGGCGCACCGGGAGCTGGTGCGGCGCTGGGGCGTTCCCGACGTGCTCCTGCCGCCCGTCGCCGCGCACGACGTCCTGACGGCCCTGCGGCACCCCGCGCACGGCCCCGGCCCGGCCGGGGACACCGTCGCCATGGTGCTCCTGGACGGCCTGGGCCGCCCCCACGTCCGCGGTGGCCGCACCCTCACCGCCATCAGCGCGGACGTGCTGCGGTCCGGGCTGGCGGCGAGCGGGGCGACGGGCTCCGCCGTGCCCCGTCCCGGGCGGCCGGGACCGGACCGGGAGCCGGTCGGGACCGGCGCCTCATGCGTCCGGGGCGCCGGGACGCCGAGCGTGGTGAGCCAAGACACCGAACCGGCCCCGCCCGGGGCCGCACCTTCCGTGAGGAGCCTTCCGTGACCGCCCTGGCCCCCCGTTCCGCCCACCGCCTGTCCACCTCCGGCGAACCGGTCCGCTCCTGGACCGTGACCACCGCCAAACCCGTCCGCTACGAGGTGGGCTTCACCCCCGACGTACTGGACCCCGCCAACCCCGCCCTCGCGGGCGCCGGGGTCCCCGACGACGGCCCCGCGCCGCCCCGCCGCCTCCTCGTCGTGGAGACCACGGTCGACGGGCTGTACGGCGACCGGCTGCGCGCCTACGGCGCCGCGCGCGGACTGGACTTCGAGATCCACGTGCTCACCGCGCACGAACAGCTGAAGACGATGGACGCGGTCTTCTCGGTGGCGGAGGCGATGGACCGGTTCGGCATCGCCCGGCGCAGCGAGCCGGTCGTCGCCCTCGGCGGCGGCGTGCTCATGGACGTCGTCGGCCTGGCGTGCAGCCTCTACCGCCGCAGCACCCCCTACGTCCGCGTGCCCACCACGTTGATCGGGCTCGTCGACGCCGGGGTCGGCGCCAAGACCGGGGTGAACTTCGGACCCCACAAGAACCGGCTCGGCACCTACCACCCCGCCGCCCAGACGCTGCTTGACCCGAGGTTCCTGGCCACCCTCGGCCCGCGCCACCTGCGCAACGGCATGGCCGAGATCCTCAAGATCGCCCTGATCAAGGACCGCGAACTGTTCGCGCTGCTGGAGAAGGAAGGCGGCCGGCTGGTGGACCGGCGCTTCCAGGGCGGACGCGGCCTCGGCCTCCTCGTGCAGGAGGTCCTGGGCCGGGCCGTCCACGGAATGCTGGAGGAACTGCACGCCAACCTGTGGGAGAGCGAGCTGGAGCGCGTCGTCGACTACGGCCACTCGTTCAGCCCCACCCTGGAGATGCGGGCCCTGCCGGAGCTGCTGCACGGCGAGGCGGTCTGCCTGGACATGGCGCTGACCACGGTGATCGCCGAACGGCGCGGCCTGGTCCTGCCGGTCGAGCGCCGGCGGATCCTCGACGTGATGCGCGGCCTCGCGCTGCCGCTGTGGCACCGCCTGTGCGAACCCGGCGTCCTCGGCGAGGCACTGGCCGACACCGTCCGCCACCGCGACGGAAGCCAGCGGCTGCCGCTGCCCTTCGGCATCGGCGACGCCGTCTTCGTCGACGACGTGACCCCGGACGAACTCGTGTACGCGGCCGAGAAGTTGAAGGGATACGACACGGAGACGGAGGAGGGCGGCCATGCGTGAGGCAGTCGTCGTCGCCACCGTCGACGAGCCCGCCGACGTCTACGGCGTGCACGCCGCCCACGGCCACTCCCGCTGGACGTGCCTGGCCCGGCGCACCGGGCTGCACGGCCGGTGGGAAGCGGTCGAGTGGGCGTGGCTGCCCCCGGGCGGCGTCAGCGGGGAGCACCGGCACTCCCGCACCCAGGAGCTGTACTTCGTGCTCCAGGGGCAGGGCGAGATCACCCTCGACGGCCGCCCGTACCCCGTCCGCCCCCGCACGGCGGTCCTCACCGCGCTGGGCCGCCGCCACGGTCTGCGCAACACCGGTGCACAGCCGCTGTCCTGGCTGGTCGTCGAAGTTCCGGCCAGGTCGACCCCAACGAAGGAGACCGCCATGCGACCCCCGCCCGGCACCGCCCGCGGCGCCGACGCCGTCATCCCCGACCTGTACGAGAACGGGCCGGTGGACGCCGCCACCGTGCTCGGCGGGCCCCTGCGCACCGTACGGGTGAGCCGGCTGCTCCCCGCCGCGACCGAGGAGCTCAGCGCCCGCGACGTCGAGCACACCGTGTACGTCACCGGCGGCGCCGGGACCGCCCGCAGCGGAACGACGAGCGTGCCGCTGCGCGCCGGGGTCTCGCTGACCCTGCCCCTGGGCACCGACGTCCGGCTGCGGGCCGGCGGCGACGGCCTCGAATACTTCCACGCCGTCCTGGACGTGCCCGGAGAGGAGCACCCGTGATCGTCAACGCGAGCCGCCGTCCCACCACGCTGCACCACGGCGGCCAGGAGTCCATCCGCATCCGCACGCTGGCCCGGCGCGGCATGCTGCACAGCGAGTGCGAAGCCGTCGACGTGGTCGGCCTGGCGCCCCACACCCACTACGACCTGGTCGGCCGCGGAGGCACCGAAGCGGCCTGGTACGTCCTGCGCGGCCCCCTCGCCCTGCACCGCACCGGTGCGCGGGCCACCGCGCTGGCCACCGGCGACCTGGTCCTGGCCCGCACGGGGCAGGACGTGCTGCTGCGGGCCGGACCGGACGGCGCCGAACTGCTCTGTCTCACCGTCACACCGCCCGCCGTCACCCGCCACCTCCCGCCCCGCACCCCCGACACCACCAAGGAACGGCCATGACCAGCCCCGCCGCCACCCCCGCCACCGGACGGCCGCGCCCGCCGGGCGTGAGCGCCGTGCACCACATCGCCTTCACCGTGCCCGACCTCGACGAGGCGGTCGACTTCTTCACCGAGGTGCTGGGCGCCGAAACCGCGTACCGCACCGGGCCGATCGCCACCCCCGGCAGCGACTGGATGCACCGCCAGCTCGGCGTCCACCCGCGGGCCACCGCGCACATCGCCATGCTGCGCCTGGGCCCCACCCTCAACCTCGAACTCTTCGCGTACACCGGCCCCGGCCGGCGGCGGCGGATGCCCGGCAACAGCGACTGGGGCGGACACCACCTCGCCCTGTGGACCGACGACTTCGACGCGAGCGTCCGCCATCTCACCGCGACCCCCGGCGTACGGATGCTCGGTGAGCCGCAGCGGGTCGGGGAGGGGCCCATCCGCGGCACCCGGTGGGTGTACTTCACCACTCCCTGGGGCCTGCACATCGAACTCGTCCACGCCCCGGACCACCTGCCCTACCAGGACCACACCGACGTACGCCTCTACCAGCCGCCCAACCCGCGGGAAGGGAGAGGGAGATGACCGGCATCTGGGGACCGGGCACCCCGCCCGTCGTCCGCGCCGACGCCGCCCACTACGACGCCGACGTCCTCGTGATCGGCTCCGGCGCCGGGGGAGCGACCACCGCGTGGGCGCTCGCGGACACCGGCGCACGCGTCCTGGTCGTCGAACGAGGCGGCTTCCTGCCGCGCGAGGGCGCCAACTGGTCGCCGCAGGCCGTCTTCGGCGACGGCCGCTACCGCAACGCCGAGACCTGGCACACCACCGACGGCACCCCCTTCACCCCCGCCGCCCACTACTACGTCGGCGGCACCACCAAGGTGTACGGGGCGAGCCTGCCCCGGCTGCGCGAGAGCGACTTCGACGCCGTCGACCACCTGGACGGCACCTCCCCGTCCTGGCCCTTCGACTACGCCGAACTGGAGCCGTACTACGCCGAGGCCGAGCGGCTGTACCGGGTGCACGGCCAGGACGGGCACGACCCGACCGAGCCAGCCCGCTCGGGCCCCTACCCCCATCCGCCCGTCGCCCACTCCGCCCGCATCGCCGAACTCGACCAGCGCCTGCGCGACCAGGGGCTCCACCCCCATCCGCTGGAGCTGGGCGTCGACCTCGCCGAGGACGGATCCTGTGTGCGCTGCGGCACCTGCGACGGCTTCCCGTGCCGCCTCGGCGCCAAGAGCGACGCGGAGACCCGCGCCCTGCGCCCCGCCCTGCGCACCCCCTCGGTGCGGCTGCTCACCCACACCTACGTCTCGCGGCTGCGCACCGACCGGTCCGGGCGCCGCGTCACGGCCGTCGAGGCCGTCCGCAACGGCCACCGCGTCACCCTCACCGCCGGTACGGTCGTGGTGTCCTGCGGGGCCGTCAACTCCGCGGCCCTGCTGCTCCGTTCGGCCTGCGGCAGCCACCCCGACGGGCTGGCCAACGGCAGCGGCCAGGTGGGACGCAACCTGATGCTGCACCACAACAGCGTGCTGATGGCCGTCGACCCGAGGCGGCGCAACCCCGCCGTCTTCCAGAAGACCCTCGCCGTCAACGACTTCTACCGGGCGGGCGCGCACACCCCCCACCCGCTGGGCAACCTCCAGCTGATGGGCAAGGTGTACCCGGCGGCCATGGCGGGCGCCCATCCGCGCGTGCCGGGCCGGATCCTGGGCGCGCTCGCGGCGCACAGCGTCGACTGGTGGCTCATCTCGGAGGACCTGCCCCGCCCGGAGAACCGGGTGCTGCTCGGCCCCGGCGGCGGAGTCACCCTCGACTGGCACCCGGTCAACGCCCGCGCCCACCGGCAGTTGGTGCGGCAAGGGGCCCGCATGATGCGCCGGGCCGGCTACCCGCTGGTCCTGACCCACCGCATGGGCGTCGAGCACACCGGCCACCAGTGCGGGACGACCGTCGCCGGCCACGACCCCGCCCGCTCGGTCCTCGACCCGTACTGCCGCAGCCACGAGGTGGCCAACCTGTTCGTCGTCGACGGCGGTTTCTTCCCCTCCTCGGCCGCCGTCAACCCGACCCTCACCATCGCCGCGCAGGCCCTGCGCACGGCCCGGCGGGGCGCCCTCCTGCCCTGACCCGAAACCCCCGCCGACCCCACGAAACAGCGAGGAAGAGAAACCATGTCACTGCACCGCCTGTCCTCCGTCACCATCGGCGTGCCCGACCCCGCCGCGACGGCCCCGTACTACAGCGAACTCGGCCTGCGGGCGGACGGCGACGGCTGGTTCGCCACCCGCGACGGGGGCCGCCAGCTCCGCATCGTGCGGGCGCCGACCCGGCGGCTGGTCGAGATGCGCGTCGGCGTCGACGACCCCGACGACCTGGCCGCCGCCGCCGCGCGCCTGGCCCGCATGGGCATCCCCGCGCTGCCCGGGCCGGGTCCGAGCCTGAGCGCGGCCGACCCCGTCACCGGGGCCCGCGCCGTGCTCCAGCTCGAACCGCGCCCCACGCCCCCGCCGACGCCCCCGACCCCGTACAACGGACCCGGCCGCACCGAGCGCACCGGCGGCCGGGCGCCCGGAGTCACGCGCGGCGAACGCGTCCGGCCCAGCAAACTGGGGCACGCCGTCCTCGGCACCCCCGACCCGCACCGGACCGCGGCCTTCTTCGCCGACGGCCTCGGCTTCAAGGTGAGCGACTCACTGGGCGAGGCGGGCTCGTTCCTGCGCTGCACCACCGACCACCACAACATCCTGGTCCTGCGGGCCCCCGTCCCGTTCCTGCACCACACGTCCTGGCAGGTCGACGACGTGGACGACATCGGGCGCGGCGCGATGGCCATGCTGGAGGACCATCCCGAGCGCCACATCTGGGGCTTCGGCCGCCACTTCATCGGCTCGAACTTCTTCTGGTACCTCAAGGACCCGGCGGGCAACTTCACGGAGTACTACTCCGACATGGACTGCATCGTCGACGACCAGCTGTGGGACCCGGAGGTCTTCGACGTCAACGAGAGCTTCTTCAGCTGGGGGCAGCCGCCCCCGCCCTCGTGGATCGCGCCGGAGGACATGGCGGCGCTGATGACCGGCACCCACCGGGCCTGACGGCCGCCCCGCCCCGGCGCCGTGCCGACGGCGCCGGAGCGAGCAACAAAACGCGAGATCGTCCCGGGCGGCCGTTAACGTCGCCCTGTGAGCCAAGAAGACGAGGACGCCGCCGTGCCCCGTGTCCTGATCGTCGACGACCACCCGCTCTTCCGCAGCGGTCTCAAGGCCGCGCTGGAGAGCACCGGCGCGACCGACGTCGTCGCCGAGGCCGCCACCGCCGCCGAGGCGCTGGAGGCCGTGGCCCACCGCGTCCCCGACGTCGTCGTCATGGACCTGGCCCTCCCCGACGCCTCCGGCATCGACGTGACCCGGCAGCTCGCCTCGCTCCACCCCGGCCTGCCGGTCCTGATGCTGACCATGTCCGACGACGACGGGAGCCTGCTGGCCGCGCTCCAGGCCGGTGCCCGCGGCTATCTGGTCAAGGGCGCGGGCGCGGGAGAGGTGCTGCACGCGGTCCGCACGGTGGCCGCCGGGGGCGCGGTCTTCGGCCCCGGGACCGCGGAGCGGCTCACCGCCCTGCTGACCGAGGGGCGCCGCCACGACGCCGAGCAGCTGTTCCCGGCGCTCACCTCCCGCGAGGCGGAGGTGCTGGAGCTCATCGCGCGCGGGCTGGACAACCGGCGCGTCGCCCGGCAACTGGTGCTGTCCGAGAAGACGGTCCGCAACCACGTCACGCACATCTTCGACAAGCTCCAGGTGACCACCCGCGCCGAGGCCGTGGCCAGGGCGCGGGACGCGGGCCTGGGGGACGAGGACTGAAGGAGCGCGCTCCGATGGACGAGGCGGGATCCGTACGGGGCGGGCGCTCCGCCCTGGCCTTCGCCGCGTACGGGCTGACCCTCGCCTCCGCCGTGACCTGGGCCGTCCTGGCGCTGGCCCATCTGGACGACACCCGTCTGACGCCGTTCATCGTGCCGCGCGGCGTCCCGGTCGTGGCCGCCACCGGAGTCGTCCTGCTGGGCGCCTTCATGACGGCCCATCGCCCCCGGAGCGTGCTGGGCCCCCTCCTGGTCGCGACCGGGGCGGTCAACGTGCTGGCGGAGGCGGGCCTCATCGCCGCCGTGGTCCTCGACGCGCCGCACGGCGCGGGCGCCACCCTGACCGTCCTCGCCAGGCTCTCGTACGCACTGGGCGCCTTCACCTTCTACGTACTGCCGCTGTACCTGCCCGGCGGGGAACTCCCGCGCCACCGGGTGTGGCGGCCCTATCTGGTGCTCGTCGCCGTCTGGAGCCTGCTGCAGGCGTACACCGACCCCGCGCGCACCTACACCCTGCCCGACCCGCTGGGCGGCGGCGCCTGGCAGCGGGTGCGGACGGCCCTGCTCGGCCACCTCCCCGTCGTGGCCCTCACCACCGCCTTCCTGGTGACCGGGCTCACGGTGCTGGCCGTGCGCTGGTGGCGGGCCCCCGACCGGCGGCAGATCATCCCGGTGCTGCCGTACGTGCTGTGGCTGGTGTTCCTCTACGTCGACCGGCTCGCCCCGCCCTCGGGCGCCCTGTGGTCGTACGCGTACGCCGTGGCGTTCCTGTGGCCGTTCTGCGCGATCTACGCCATCAGCCGCGACCGCTCCGCCCAACTGGACCGCGCCACCCGCAAGTTGCTCGCCTCGCTGCTGCTCACCGCCGCGCTGATCGCCGTGTACACCCTCGTCTCGCTGCTGGCCCTGCGCTCCCTGCCCGGCGGGCTGAGCACCCAGGCCCTGGTGTCGGGCGCCGTGGGCCTCGCCTTCGGGGCGCTGCTCTACCCCGCCGCCCGGCTGGCCGCACGCGTGGTGGACCGCGTCTACTACGGCGACCGCGCCCGCCCGTACCACGTGGTGCGCGCGCTCTCGAAACGGCTCAGCCGGGCCGCCGCGCCCGCCCAGGCCCCCCGGCTGCTGTGCGACACGGTGGTGACCACCCTGAACCTGCCCGGGGCCGAGGTCGTCGTCGACACCCGCGGCGGCCCGCGCACCCTGGCCGCCGCCGGGGAGCCGGTCTTGGACGCCTATGCCTTCCCGCTCACCTACGAGGGCCATGCGGTGGGCCGGCTGCGGGTCACGCCGAGGGCGGGGCAGCGGGCGCTGGACCGCCAGGACCAGGAGGTGCTGCGCTCCCTCGCCGACCAGGCGTCCCCCGCGCTCGCCTCCGCGCGCCTCTACGAGGACCTGCGGGCGGCCCGCGAACGCCTGGTGGTGAGCCGGGAGGAGGCCCGCCGCACGCTCCGCCACGACCTGCACGACAGCCTGGGCCCCGCGCTGTCGGGCGCCCGCCTCCAGATCGACACCGCCCGCTACGCCGTACCGGACGGCTCCCGGGCCGCCCGGCCGCTGGAGACCGCCTCCGAGGGCATCGGGGAGGCCATCGCGGAACTGCGCCGCATCGCCGCCGGACTCGCCCCGGCCGCCCTCGACCGCAACGGCCTCGGCGGTGCGCTGCGCCAGCTCGCGGACCGGTTCGGCCAGCGCCTCGCGGTCGACGTGCGCTTCGCCCCCGACCCCCTGCCGGGACTCCCGGCGGCCGTGGAGGTGGCGGTGTACCTCATCGGCGGCGAGGCGCTGAACAACGTGGTGCGGCACTCCGGGGCCGGCGCGGCCGTGCTGAGCGTGCGGGTGGCGCCCGACGAGGTGGCGGTCGAGATCAGCGACGACGGGCTCGGCGCGCCGGAGCACACCACCGGCGAGGGGGTGGGCATCCGCTCCATGCGGGAGCGGGCGGCCGAACTCGGCGGCCGGTTCACCCTGGAGTGCGGCCCCGACGGCGGCACGGTGGTGCGGGCGGTGTTCCCGCCGGTGGCGGGCCCGTTCCCGGGGTGAGGCGCGAACGGCCGCCGGGCGCTGGCCCGTTCGGGTGATGTGGACCGTCGGGGCCGCGGCGCCCGGGTAGATGCTCCTCATGGCCATCACACGCCGCCTGCTCGCCCCCGTGCTCCTCGCACTCGTCACCCTGCTCGCCTCCGCCGCCCTCCCGGCCCGGGCGGGTGCGCGCGGGAGCGGGGACCCGGCCGTCGTCACCACGGACGCGGGGCCGGTGCGCGGTGTGCTCACCGACCGCGGACGCTCCTTCCTCGGGATCCCGTTCGCCGCGCCGCCGGTGGGGCAGCTGCGCTGGCGGCCACCCGGCCCGGTGACCCCGTGGACCGCCGTGCGCGACGCCGGGCACTTCGCCGGCGCGTGTGCCCAGCAGGCCCGGCCGGTGCTCGGCACGGCCGAGGTCACCAACGAGGACTGCCTCTACCTGAACGTCTTCACCCCGCCCGGCGACAGCGCCGGCAAACCGGTCCTGGTGTGGTTCCACGGCGGCTCCTTCGTCTCCGGCACCGCCGCCCACTACGACGCGTCCCGGCTGGCCCGCGCGGGCGGCCTGGTCGTGATCACCGCCAACTACCGGCTGGGCGCCTTCGGCTTCCTCGCCCACCCCGGGCTCACCGCCGAGGCCCCGGGCTCCGGGTCGGGGGACTACGGCCTGCTGGACCAGCAGGCCGTGCTCCGCTGGATCCGGGCCAACGCGGCGGCGTTCGGCGGCGACCCCGCGAACGTCACCGCGGCCGGTCAGTCCGCGGGCGGTCTCAGCGTCTGCGGCCATCTGGCCGCGCCCGGCTCGCGCGGTCTGTTCGCCCGGGCCGTCATCCAGAGCGCCCCGTGCGGGGTGGCCGCCCGGCCGGCCGCGGAGGCCGCCTCCACCGGCACGTCCTTCGCGCGGGGCGCGGGCTGCCGGGGCGACGCGGCCGAGGTCGTGGCGTGTCTGCGCGGCAAGCCGGCCGCGGAGCTGCTCAAGGTCAAGGTCAGCGGCGCGTCCCCGTGGTGGCCGGTCTCGGGTACGCCGGTGCTGCCGGTGCCGCCCGGACAGGCCATCGCGGCGGGGGCGCACGCCCGGGTCCCGGTCCTGGTCGGCAGCGCGCTGGACGAGGGCACGATCGGCACGCTGATCGTCGAGTCGGCCGGGGTGCGGCTGAACGCCGTCACCTATCCGATCCTCCTCTCCACCCTCTTCAAGCGGGACGGCCTGCGGGTCGCCGCGCAGTATCCGGCCTCCCGGTTCGGCAACGACCACCGCCGGGCCTTCGCCACCGCCTTCGGCGACTACCTCGTCTCCTGCCCGACCCAGGAGGCGGCGCGCCAACTGGCCGCCGCCACACCGGGCCGCGTCTTCGCGTACGAGTTCGCCGACCGCTCCGCGCCCGTCCTCTACCCCGCGCCGAGCGGCTTCCCGCTGGGCGCCTACCACGGCTCGGAGATCCCCTACCTCTTCGACTACCTGGCCGCGGGCGAGGTCCGGCTCGACCCCGCCCAGACGCGGCTGTCGCAGACCATGACCGGCCTGTGGTCGCGGTTCGCGGCGACCGGGGACCCCGCCGACTGGCCGCCCACGCAGGCGGACCCGTACGTTCCGCTCTCCCTGGCCCCCGACGCGGTCGCACCCCGTACGGACTACGACAGCGGCCACCAGTGCCCGTTCTGGGCCACCGTGGCCCGCCCCACCTCCCAGGGCCCGCTCCTGGCCGCGGGCTTCGGGGCGAGCCGGTCGGTCCCCGAGGGGCCCTGAGCCGCTGGTACCGGGCCCTTTGATGGGCCGCTCGTCGGTATAGGTCGGCGACCGTCATATAGTGGTGCCGTGAGGGGCGGCTCCCGCCGCGTCCGCGTCCCCCCGCGCGCGCGAGGGCGCCGCCCCGTCACGCAACCGGAGCCACCCGAGCGGCTGGAGTCTGCCTTGGCCAGTAAGAAGAACCTCGTAGCCAACCGCGCGAGCCTCGTGCACAAGGTCCGTTACGCGGCGGCCAGTCCGCACCGCATCGCGCCGTATCTGAAGCGGGCCGCACGCGACCGCTGGCTGTCGTTCAAGCACCCCGACCACGTGGCCTACTACCGGGCCGTCATGGCCTCCGACACCCGCCGCAACCCGGAGGCCGCCGTCGGCAGCCAGACGCACGACCGCTGGCTGGCGCTCGGGCAGATGCAGTTCGACTACCTGCTCGGCCACGGCCTGGGGCCCGGCGCCCGCATGCTCGACATCGGCTGCGGCAACCTGCGGGCGGGCTGGCGCTTCATCGACTACCTCGACGAGGGCCACTACTACGGCATCGACATATCGCCCGACATCCTGATCGCCGCCAAGGAGACGCTCACCTCCCAGGGGCTGCAGAGCAAGGTGCCGCACCTGACCATCACGCGGAACCTGACCCTGGACTTCCTGCCCGACGGACACTTCGACGTCGTGCACGCCCACAGCGTCTTCTCGCACTCGCCGCTGCACGTGATCGACGAGTGCCTCGCCCACGTGGGCCGGGTGCTCGCCCCCGGAGGCTTCTTCGACTTCACCTTCGACCGCACCACCGGCACCGAACACCAGGTGCTGCGCGAGGACTTCTACTACCGCACGGAGACCCTGATCGCCCTGGCCGCGCGGCACGGGCTGACCGCGCGCTTCATGGACGACTGGGAGAAGCTCGGCCACGGCCAGTCGAAGATCCGCGTCAGCGCGGGCTGAAGGGCCCGCGCTTCGAGCGCCACGGTCCGCGCGTCGGCGCACCGGCCGCTCCTCCCCGTACGACTTCCGTACGGGGAGGAGCGGCCGGTGCGCGGCGGCGGGCGCTCAGGCGGAGCTCGCCGTGCCCGAGTCGCCGCGGCGGCGCAGCCGCAGCGCCACGGCGGCGACGGCGAGGGTGGCGGTCAGGGGGAGCAGGGTGTCCTGGTCCACGGTCCCGGCGCACAGGCCCATCCCCAGGAACGACAGGGCGGCGAGAACGAGCCGGCCGGGCGTGCGGATGCCCGACCACGCCGAGCGGTGGACCAGGGCGAGCGTGAGCAGCGGCGTGCCGAAGCGCCAGGGCAGCAGCAGGCCCGGCGCGCCCGGGTCGAGCAGCGCCAGGATGCCGGCGCACAGCGGCACCCAGAGCATCAGCGCCACGGTTCCGGTGGCGGTGCGGACGCGGGGCGGCGGGCGCAGGTCCGGCGGGCAGGCCAGTGGCAGGGCGGCGATCGCGACCGGGACCAGCAGATAGGGCCAGGCGATCGCGGGCAGGGGCCGCGGGCCCGACAGCATCACCCCGAGGAAGGCGGTCGTGGCCCCCGCCATGC
The DNA here is from genome assembly GCF_041080675.1 of Streptomyces sp. cg36. Classification (NCBI taxonomy): domain Bacteria; kingdom Bacillati; phylum Actinomycetota; class Actinomycetes; order Kitasatosporales; family Streptomycetaceae; genus Streptomyces; species Streptomyces cyclosori. The sequence goes on from NZ_CP163520.1 coordinate 7,492,745, forward strand.
CCAGCAGCGCACACCGCGCCCCGGAGGCGAACCGCCCGCAGAGCGCGGCCACCGCCCCCATCAGGGCCAGCAGATAGCAGCCGGTGGTGAGGTAGCTCAGCGGCACCATGAAGTCGGGGTTCTGGCTGCCGTACCAGTCGGCGAGGGTGCCGACGACGTTGAACGACGCGTACGCGGCGGTGGCGGCGAGGGCGAACGGCGCCGTGGCCGCGAACAGGCGCCCGCCCCGGTGCGCCGAGCCGAGGCGCAGCCGCAGCCGCGAAGCGTGGGCCGCGATGTCCGCCGCCTCGCGCAGCCGCGTGTACGGGCCCGCGCCCTCGGTCGCCTCGCGGTACGCCTCGGTCATCTCCGCGCCGAACTCGTGGCGGAAGTCCGCCGGATACAGCCGCAGCAGCCAGGAGGTCACGCGGGGGCCGTCCCGCCGTGCGCGCCCAGGCGGCGGGTGGCCTCGCGCGCGGTGGCGGCGATCCGCCGCGCCTCGGCCGCCAGGCTCTGCCGTCCGGCGGCGGTCAGCGTGTAGCTGCGGCGCAGCCGGCTGTCCACGATCTCTTCCTGGTGCACCTCGATCAGGCCCTGCTGGAGCAGCCGGTCGAGGGCGCCGTAGAGCGTGCCGGTGCGCATCTTGACCCGCCCGTCGGAGATCTTCTCCACTTCGCGCGCGATGGCGTAGCCGTGCCGGGGTTCGTCCGCCAGGGCGGTCAGAAGGAGCAGGGTGGGTTCCTGCATGGCGCGATCGGTCATCCGGCCATCATAGTTCTTTCACCGGCATATGACTCCGAGTGACCCGGCCGGAGGGGCGTGCGGCAGGGGCCGGGCCGCACCCGCCCCTGCCTGCCCCGCATCAGGGCTTCGGCACCACCAACAGGTCCACCACATACGTCTCTTCGACCGTTCCGTCCGGGAAGAGCCCGCTCAGCAGCTCGCGCTCGGCCGCCAGGAACTCCCGCGTCCTGGCCTCGCCAAGGACCAGAAACGCCGAGTGGCTGGTGAGGTTCGCCAGATGCGTGTCGAGCGGGACCGTCCGGCTCCAGCGCAGCAGACGCCGGGTGAAGGGCAGCTCGGCCAGGCCCGCGAGGCGCCCCGCCCGGACGGTCTCGGGCCTCCGGCGGTCCTTGGGCCCGACGCCGCACCAGTGCGCGACGCGCGCGTCCTGCTCGTCGAGCCAGGCCACATCGGCGGCGGTGGTGTTCCACCACAGCGCGAGCGCGCCCCCGGGCCGCAGCACCCGCAGCGCCTCCGGCACGGAACGGCTGGTGTCGGTCCAGTGCCACGCCTGCGCGTAGGTGATCAGGTCGCAGGACAGATCGGCGAGGGGCAGCGCGTTGCCGTCGCCCCGGACGACCGGTACGTCGGGCAGGGCCCGCCGGAACTCGGCGATCATGCCGTCTCCGGGCTCCACGGCGACGACGTCGGCGCCGCGCTCGCGCAGCAGCGCGGTGCCGATGCCCGTTCCCGCGCCCACGTCGGCCACCCGGGCCCCCTTGAGGTGCCGCCCGAGCACCTCCTCGACGGCGAGGAGGACACCGGGCGGGTAGGAGGGGCGGTTCGCCGCGTACTGGGCGGCGGCGAGGTCGAAGGAGCGCGCGCGGGAGGCAGAGGTCATGACCCCATCCTGCCCCGCGCGCCCCCGGTGCGCGGCCCCGCACGCGGGAAGTGGGCGCCCGGCGCGGCCAGTTGGCGGCCGGTCAGCCCCGCCGCCCGCGGTCGAGGCGCTTCACGTGCGCGATGCCCTCCTGGTCGGCCGGGTCCTGGCTCGGGCCGGTGGCGAACCACGCGTCCAGGATCTCCCCGAGGGCGGCGGCCGAGGTCAGCCGCAGGCTCAGGGCCAGCACGTTGGCGTCGTTCCAGCGGCGGGCGCCCGCAGCCGTCGCGGCGTCCGCGCACAGCGCCGCGCGCGCGCCCGGCACCTTGTTGGCGGCGATGCTCGCGCCGGTGCCCGTCCAGCAGCACACCACCGCCTGGTCCGCCCGCCCCTCGGCCACGTCCCGCGCGGCGGCCTCCGCGCAGAACGCCCAGTCGGCCTTCTCCCCGGCGGCCAGCACGCCGTGCGGGACCACCTCGTATCCGCGCCGGTCCAGCTCCTCGACGAGTTGACGGGCCACCCCGTCGTCCGAGTCGGCGGAGACGGCGACGCGCAGCTGCGCGGCCATGGCATTTCCCCTTTCAGCGGGTGCGGCTGGTTTCCGCGGCTCGGGCCGACGGCGCCTCACAGCCATCCGTTGCGCTGCGCCTGCAACGCCATCTGGAACCGGTTCGCGGCGCCGAGCTGGGCCATCAGTATCTGGAGGCGGCGGAAGAAGGTGCGGCGGCTGACGCCCAGTTCGCGGGCGATGACCTCGTCGCTCGCCCCGCCCGCGAGCAGCCACAGCAGCCGGCGGTCGGCGGGCGCGAGACCGCCCGGGCGGGTGGTGGTGCCGTGGAAGGGGAGCGCGTTCTGCCAGGACTGCTCGAAGAGCGCCACCAGCGCGGACAGCAGCCCGCAGGGCTGCACCACCAGCATGGCGTTGTGCACGTCGGCCTCTTTGATCGACAGCGACACCAGGGCGTACGCCTCGTCGATGATCACCAGCTTGACCGGCACCGACGGCAGGACGCGGGCCTGCTCGCCCGCGTTGACGCACGGCTCGATGGCCTCCTCCAGATGGCCCGGGTACTCCAGCGACTCGCGCGAGTAGACGACCCGCTGCCGCACCCCGCGCGCCAGCGTGGCCAGCGCGTCCTGGGTGGCGCCGGGCAGCGGGAAGTACGGCGGCGACTCGAACTGGCGGATCTGCTCGCGGGCGCTCGTCCAGGCGTGCCGCATCCGGGGGCCGACCGCGTCGCCGGTGACGACCTCCACGAGATCGTCGTTGTACGCGGCGAGCCGACGGCGCCGGAACGACTCGAACGCGCCCCCGACCGCGATGCGCGACTCCTCGACCTCGGCCGCCCGGTGCCGGGCGAGGATCTCCAGCCCGGCGGCGGGCGGCACCGGAGCCACCACGTCGGCGCCGGCCGCCGCGGCGGCCAGACCGGCGTCCACCAGCACGCCGTACGCCTCGGTGAGCTCCGCGCCGCTCAGCCCGGCCGCGTCGGCGATCGCGCTGAGCGGGGCGGGCGCCAGGTCGAGCAGCGCGAGATAGGCGCGGGCGGCCGGGGGAGCGATGCCGAGCAGCCGCAGCGCCTCGCCGAGCTTCGCGTGCGTCATGGGCGCCGCTCCCCTTGCGTCATGGGCGTCTTCCCGTCATGGGCGCATTATCGCCGCGCGCGGACGGCCTGTCATGGCCGATCGGTGTCAGTGGCACTGTTCGGCCCCACGCGCCCGCGCCCGGGGATACCGTCCGGGTGCCGCCGGGAAACCGGTGGCCGCGAGGACGAGCGAACCGTACGGGGAGGGAAGGCCCGCCCGGACGGCGCCCGCCGTCCCCGTCGCCCAGGAACCCGCTCAGAGGAAGGCGCACACCGTGGCGAAAGGCCGAAAGAATGGTCTCTACTCAGGGATCTCCGAGGAACTGTCCGCGCTGATGCGGACGGGGTGGGCGGATACCGAGCGGCACGACCTGGCGCTCGACGAGCAGGCCCCGTACGCCGCCGCCCGCCGCGCCGCGCTCTCCGCGCGCTTCCCGGGCGAGCGCCTGGTGGTCCCGTCCGGCAACCTCAAGGTCCGCTCGAACGACGACACCTACCCGTTCCGGCCGCACTCGGCCTATGTGCACATGACCGGCGACCAGGCCCGGGACGGCGCGCTGGTCCTCGAACCGCGCGCGGACGGCGGCCACGACGCCTACTGCTACCAGCTGCCGCGCGACAGCCGGGACAGCGACGAGTTCTGGACCGGGTACACGGCCGAACTGTGGATGGGGCGCCGCCGCTCCCTCGCCGAGTCGGAGCTGGTGCTCGGACTGCCCTGCCGTGACGTCCGTACGATCGCCGCCGACCTCGCCGCCGGGTCCGGTGCGCCGACCCGGATCGTGCGCGGGGTCGACCCGGCGCTCGAAGCCGCCGTCGTCACCGACGAGGACCGCGACGACGAGCTGGAGGAGGCGCTGAGCGAGCTGCGCCTGGTCAAGGACGAGTGGGAGGTCGGCGAGGTGCGCAAGGCCGTGGACTCCACGGTGCGCGGCTTCACCGACGTCGTCGGCGAGCTGTCGCGGGCCGTCGCCTCCTCCGAGCGGTGGATCGAGGGCACGTTCTGGCGCCGGGCCCGGCTGGAGGGCAACGCCGTCGGCTACGGCACGATCTGCGCGGCGGGCGAGCACGCCACGATCATGCACTGGACGGCCAACGACGGCCCGGTGCGCCCGGGTGAGCTGCTGCTGCTCGACGCGGGCGTGGAGACCAACAGCCTCTACACCGCCGACGTCACCCGCACGCTGCCGATCAACGGCACCTTCACGCCCGTGCAGCGCGAGGTGTACGACGCGGTGTACGAGGCCCAGGAGGCGGGCATGGCGGCGGTGAAGCCGGGCGCCGCCTACCGGGACTTCCACGAGGCGTCCCAGCGCCATCTGGCGGCCCGGCTGGTCGGGTGGGGGTTCATCGAGGGCCCTGCCGAGCGCGCCTACGAGCTGGGCCTGCAGCGCCGCTTCACCATGGCGGGCACCGGCCACATGCTCGGCCTGGACGTCCACGACTGCGCGCACGCCCGGAACGAGGAGTACGTCGACGGCGTGCTGGAGCCGGGCATGGTCCTCACGGTCGAGCCCGGCCTCTACTTCCAGCCGGACGACCTGACCGTGCCCGAGGAGTGGCGCGGCATCGGCGTCCGCATCGAGGACGACCTGGTCGTGACGGCCGACGGCCACGAGAACCTGTCGGCTGGCCTGCCGCGTTCGGCCGACGAGGTCGAGGCGTGGCTGGCGCGCTTCGCCGGCTGAGTACGACCGGACGCGTCCGCTTCCGCCCCGCCGGTCTCGTCCGGCGGGGCCGGAACCGGCCCTCGGGCGACCGGTCTTGACCAGACGTGAACGCGGCCGACCTTGAACGGCCGCCGCCCGGCTGCGAAGTTGGGAACATGCGGATGAATGAGCGAGAGTCGACCGGCGAGCCGCGCGAGCCCCTCACGCCGGAAGCGGACGCGGCGGCCCGGGCCGACTTCGACCGGGCGGCGGCCGAGCGCGAGGCGGGGGACACCGACGCCGCCCGTGAGTCGTTCCTGCGCGCCGTCGCCTCGGGCCACCCCGACATCGGCCCGATGGCCCTCGCCAACCTGGCCGTGCTGGAGGCGGCGGCGGGCCGGGCGGCGCAGGCCCGTGCCGCGTTCGAGAGGGCGATCGCCACCGCGCACCCCGAGCACGCGCCCAAGTCCCTCTTCAACTACGCGCTGTTCCATGAGCGCGACGGCGATCTGACGCACGCCCGTGAGTTCTACCAGCGGGCCATCGACACCGGCCACCCCGAACACGCCCGCAAGGCGCTGCTCAACCTGGCCAACCTGGCCGCCCGCCAGGGTCGCCTCGGCGAGGCGACCGCGCTGTTCCTGCGGGCCATGGAGCCGCCGTTCCTCGGGGACACCGCCGTGCGGGCGCACCGGCGGCTGGTGGAGGTCGATCCCAGCCGGCTCGCCGACGCCCGCGAGGTGTATCTGCGGGCCATCAGGGGCGAGGACGAGGACACGGCCGCCCAGGCCCGCGACCTCCTCTACGACCTCGACCCCGGCCACAGCGTCCCGCCGCCCACCATCAGCCTGCGCGGGCGCCGGTTCGCCCTCACCGACATCGAGTCCGCCGAGTGGGCCACCGGGCGCAGGCCCGCCTACTCCAGCGGCCATCTGGACATCTACACCCACGACGGTGAACTGCACACGCTCTACATCGACCTCCGCGACCCGTACGACCGCCGCGCCTACGACTGGCTCCGCCAGCACCTCGGCGACGACACCCTTTAGGCGGTGTCCGGCCGCGGTCCGGTGAGCCGGGCGGACGTCCGGTACCGGTTTCGGCGAAGAGAGTCGATCGTGGGTGCTCCCTGGGTGAGGACCGTCGTGGCGGGCCCGGCGGTCTTCACCGTCACGGGCGGTGGGCGTGCCACTCGGGGGCCAGGACCGCCCACGTCTGCTCGTCGTGGCGGACGCCCTCGTAGGGCCAGCAGGCGCGCCGGACGCCTTCGAGGGTCATGCCGAGCCGCTTGGCGACGGCCGCGCTGCGGTCGTTGTCGGCCCGGCAGTGCCACTCGGCGCGGTGGATCCCGCGAGTGGTGAACGCCCACTCCAGCAGGGTGCGGCAGGCGTCGGTGACCAGGCCGTGGCCCTCGGCGGCGGGCTCCAGCCAGCAGCCGACCTCGCACGAGCCCGCGGCGGTACTGAACTCCGTGAACATCACGCCGCCGACCAGGGTCGCGCCCAGCCATATGCCGTAGAGGCGGGCGCCGTCGGCGGCCTGGCGCTCGGCGTACCGGCCCAGGGTGGCGCGCGCCCCGGCGACGTCGTCGGTGACGAACGCGGGCCCGACCCAGGGCCGGATGTGCTCGCGGGCCCGGTCCAGATGGGCGGCGAACTCCTCGGCGTGCCAGATCTCCAGCGGCCGGAGCCGGGCGTCGTCGCGCAGCGGGAGGGAGAACATGGTGACCTCATTCACATAACAAGCGTTACGGTTATGTACGGTAGCAGCATGCCACGTACCAAGGGCGACCACGAAGCCCGTCGCCGCGACGTCTCCGAGGCGGTCTGGCGGGTGCTCGCCGCGCACGGCTTCGGCGGGCTGACCCTGCGCGCCGTCGCCGCCGAACTGGGCGCGACCACCGGCCTGCTCACCCACTACTTCCCGGCCAAGCGCGACCTCGTCGCACACGCCCTCGAACTCCTCGACGAGCGCACCGCCGCCCGCCCCCGGCACGCCTTGGGATCCGGCCTGTCCGCCGTGCGGACCGCCCTGCTCAACGTCCTGCCGCTGACCGCCGAGGCCACCGTCAGCAGCCGGATCTGGGTGTCCTCCTGGGACGCCGCCCTCGCCGAACCCGCGCTCAGCGCCGAGTACGCCGTCAAGTACGGGCGTGGCCGCGACAAGCTGCGCGATCTGGTCGCCGCGGCCCAGGAGCTGGGCGAACTGCCGCCCGGAGACCCGGCACGCGCCGCCGCGGGCGCCCACTCCTTCGTGCTCGGCCTGGTGGTGCAGGCCCTGTTCGACCCGGGCCGGTTCCCGCCCGCCCACCAGACCGGGCTCCTCGACGACTATCTGGCGGGGCTGAGCGCCCGTCCCCACCTCTGAAGCGCCGGTCGAAGAGCGCGCCCGCCGCCGGACGTTCCACCGCGTCCGGCCCCGCACCACGGGCGCAATGACCCGCAGGGCTCCGGCGCGCCCGGCTCCCCGGCGCCCCGGTTGCTTCCACAGTGGAGCGGTGAGCGACATGACGGACGGCGGCGCGGCGGGTGCGGGCACGGGCGACGAGGTGGAGGAGCACCGCGCGGGCTGGTTCGAGCTCTTCTTCGACCTGGTCTTCGTGGTCACGGTCAGCGTGCTCGCGCACGGGCTGCACGGGGACCCGGGGCCGGGCGAGTTCGGGAAGTTCCTCGTGCTGTTCTTCCCCGCCTGGTGGGCGTGGGCCAACCTGACGGTCACCGTCAACCTCTTCGGCTCGGCCACGCCCCGCGTCCAGGCCATGCTGCTCGCCGCGATGCCCGCGCTCGGGCTGATGGCGGCGGCCTCCCCGGCGGGCCTGGGGGACCGGGCCTGGGCGTACGCGCTCGGGGCGGGGTGGGTGCGGCTGATGCTCTTCTTCATCTGGTTCCGCCACGCCCGCCGCCCCGGCAGCCCGCTGCCGCTGTGGCGACCGCTCCTGTACTGCCTGCTGCCCGCGGCGCTCTGGGCGGTGTCGGCCGCGGTGCCGGGGGCCGGGCGGTTCGTGGTGTGGGGGGTGGCGATCGTGCTGGAGGTGGTGCTGCTGGCCGTCCGCGCCGGACTCGGCACCGCTCCCTACGACCGGATGTCGGTGGAGCACCTGGTCGAGCGGATCGGCCTGTTCGTGGTCATCGTGCTCGGTGAGAGCGTCTTCACGGTGGTCGTCACCCTGGAGGCGCACTTCACGGCCGCCTCCGGCGTGGCCGCGCTGTTCGCCTTCGTGGCCGCCGCCGAACTCGCCCTGATCTTCTTCACCTGGGGCACCGGCAGCGCCGAACGCGGTCTGAGCCGCGCCCAGAGCGGCCGGGCGACCCGGGTCATGCGGGACACCGTGATGTACCTGCCGTTCGTCCTCGTCTGCGGCATCACCGTCGTCGCGGCGGCCTTCGGCACCGCGGTCGCCGAGCCCCACCACGTCCTTCCGGCCGGGGCGCGCTGGGCGCTGTGCGGCGGTGTCCTCGCGTTCTACAGCGCGAACGCCGCCATCTCCACGCGCTACGGCGACGGCGTACGCAATGTGCTGGGCTGGTACGTCCCCTGTCTGGTCCTCACCCCCGGCATGCTGCTGCCCGCCGCTCTGCTGCTGCCCGCCTGGGGCGCGGTGGCCTGTACGGCAGCGCTGGTGCTCCTGCTGGCCAAGCTGTCGAAGTGGCGGCTGAGGGGGCGCGTCGACCTGTGGCCCTGACGGGGGCCCAGACTGAGGCCCCCTTCGGAGTGGATCGTCGCTGCCTATGATCGGCCGATGAACGCCACCGCCGTACTCGCGGCCCCCGCCACCGTGGCCGCGCCCGCGCTCGTACTGCGCCCCTGGCGCGCCGACGACATCCCCGAACTCATCGAGGCGTACCGGGATCCCGCGCTGCGGCGCGGGGCGAGCGGCCCGCTGGAGAGCGAGGACGACGTGCGCCGGTGGCTGCGGTTCCAGGAGCGGGGATGGGCGGCGGGCGACCGGTTCGGCTTCGCCGTCCTCGAATCCGGCGACGGCACGGACCCGAGCGGGCCGCTCCGGCTGGTCGGCAATGTGTCGCTCCGGGAAGTCGCCCCCGGCCGGGCGGCGGCCGAGGTCGGCTACTGGACGCACGCGGCGGCCCGTGGACGGGCGGTCGCGCCCCGCGCGCTGGGAGCGCTCACCGACTGGGCGTTCGCCACCTTCCGGGCAGGCGGACTGGAACGGCTCGAACTCCTCCACCAGGAGGACAACCACGCGTCCTGCCGCGTCGCGCACAAGAGCGGCTACGCCTTCGAACGCGTGCTGCCCGCATCGCCGCCGCGGTTCCCGCTCGACGGGCACCTCCACGTCCGGCACGCGCCCGCCTGACCCCGGACGGGCCGGGTGCGGGGGCCCGGCGTGCGGACCCCCGCGCGCGTCCCGGCCGCGCTAGGCGCGCAGGAAGCCGTCCCCGTGCGTCGCGATGTGCGCTTCGAGGGCGGTGAGCGCCTGCTGCGTGGCATCCGGGCCGCCGGCTCCGCGCCGCTCCGCGTAGTAGGCCGCCCCGAGCTTCTTCAGCAGATCGTTCCCCGCCCGCTGCGCCTGGACCTCGTCGACCTTCTGCTTGCCCTGGTTGAGGGCGGACTGGGCCTGTTCCTTGGCCCGGTCGAGGAATCCTGCCATGACAACCTCCGAGTCTCGGTGTGTGATGACCATTCTGCGCGGTCGGGGAACGGGCCGGGGCGGGGCGCGCCGCGTCCCGGTGCCGCCCGCCTGCCCGGACGGCGTCCTTCGAACCGGTGACGGCCCGTGTCCGGGCCGCCGCGCCGCCGTTGGCCCGGGCATGAGCACCCGTCCGCGCCGCCGCGCCGCCTTCCTGCTGTCCGCCCTCCTCCTCGCCGCGAGTACCACGGCCGGGACCGCCGCACACGCGGCGCCCGTCCGGCCCGGCGGGTACGTCGCGCTGGGCGACTCCTACTCCTCCGGCCTCGGCGCCCGCTCCTACGACTCCGGCAGCGGGGAGTGCCGGCGCAGCGCCCGCGCGTACCCGGCGCTGTGGGCGGACGCCCACCGGGACCGTACGTTCGCCTTCACCGCCTGCTCGGGCGCGACCACCAAGGACGTGGCCGAAGGCCAGCTGGCGCCCCTCGACGGCCGGACGGCACTGGTCAGCGTCACCGCCGGGGCCAACGACGCCGGATTCGCCGAGGTGATGACGACCTGTGTGCTCAGCGGCGACCAGGGGTGCGCGCGGCGCATCGACACGGCACGCAAGTACATCGAGGGCCCGCTGGCGAAGGACCTGGACCGGATGTACGACGCGATCCGCGGGCACGCGCCCGCCGCCCGGGTGGTGGTGCTGGGCTACCCCCATCTGTTCACCGTGCCGGGCGGCTGCGCGGGGGGCCTGAGCGACACCAAGCGGGCAGCGGTCAACGCGGCCGTCGACGCCGTGGACAAGGTCACGGCCGAGCGCGCCGCGCGCCACGGGTTCGTGTTCGCGGACGTGCGGAACCGCTTCGCCGGCCACGGCATCTGCGGCTCCGCGCCGTGGATCCGCTCGATCACCTTCCCGGTGGACGAGTCCTACCACCCCGACGCCACCGGCCAGGGCAAGGGCTACTTCCCCGAGTTCACGGCGACCGCCCGCCCGTGAGCGGCCGGGCCCACGGCCGCCGGGGGAGCGGACACGGCGCCCGCGGCGCGTGTCGACCCCGGCGGCCGTGGCCGACGGGCCTACTCCTCCTCGAAGTAGGCGTTGAGCACCTCTTCGAGCTGCTCGGACCACTGGTCCAGGCCCGCCCGGTCCTGGGCCTGCACATCGGTGCGGAACCAGCGGGGCCGGGGCAGGTGCACGGTGATGGTGAACCGCTTGGCCCAGCGCGAGGTCGCGTACTCGACGGCGCTGAGCTCCTCCCACGCGAAGTCGGCCTCCTCGCCGTCCAGCCGGAGCCGGATGCCCTTGTGGTCGGCGGTGATGGAGCCCCGCCGGTCGGCCGCCTCGAAGGTGGGCCCTCCCTCGGGCGCGGGGCGCTCGTCGGCGGGCTCGGCGGCGTCGGCGGCCTCGGCGTCCGCCGGGGCCGGGCCGGGCTCGTCGGCCGCCGCCTCCACCACCACCTCGGGTTCCGGCTCGACCGGAACGGCCTCGGCCGCGGGCGCCGCCGGAGAGGGCATCAGCCCCGGGATGTACGCCGGGTTCAGCGCGGCGGTGTTCAAGGGAGTGTGCTCGTCATTTTTTCGCTGGTCCACGGCGCGAAGTATGTCGAACGAGGCTGTGTGAGAGCCATAAGGGGTCGGCCATCGTGGCCCGGCTCCGCCCGCGCCGCCGTTCACCGGCCGTTCCCGGCCGCCCAGATCCGGCGCGACCCCCGGGACGGGAGCCGTCCGTCGGCGAGGACGCGCCGGAGCCAGCGGGTCCGGGTCTCGCGGGCCTCCCGGCTGAGCCGGGCCCGGGGCGCGAGGGTGTCGAAGCCGTGGAACGCGCCGGGCCACACATGGAGTTCGGCCTGTCCGCCGGACCGCCACAGGGCGTGGGCGTAGGCGACGGTCTCGTCGCGGAAGGTCTCGGCGGAACCGACGTCGAGATAGGCGGGCGGCAGCCCGGCCAGATCGGTGGCGCGGGCGGGGGCCGCGTGGGCGGGCAGGTCCGGGGCGCCGTATCGGTCGCCCAGCAGCGCCTGCCAGGCCGTCGCGTTGGAGGTGCGGTCCCAGGTGTCCCGGCCCGCCATCTGACGGCTGGAGACGGTGTCGCCCCGGTCGTCGAGCATCGGGCACAGCAGGAGTTGCGCGAGGGGCTCCGGGCCGCCCCGGTCGCGGGTGAGCAGGGCGAGCGCGGCGGCGAGCCCGCCGCCCGCGCTCTTTCCGCCGACGACGATGCGCCGCGGGTCGACGCCCAGCGCGGGCGCGTGCTCGGCCGCCCACACCAGTGCGGCGTAACAGTCCTCCAGCGGACCGGGGTAGCGCGTCCCGGGCGCCAGCCGGTACTCGACGGAGACGACCGCCAGGCCCAGGGGCTCGGACCACTCGCGCAGCAGCCGTGGAAGCACGGAGTGCGCGTTGCCCGAAATCATGCCGCCGCCGTGCAGGTAGTACAGCAGGGGCAGCGGCCCGGCAGCGCCGGCGGGCCGGGCGCTCACGACCGTGACGTCCGGATCGCCCGCCGCGCCCGGTACCCGCACCTCCTCCACCTGGAAGCGGCCGTCGGCCCGCAGGTCCCGCAGACTCGGCCTGGGCCGGACGGCTGCGTCCCGCGCCTGCCGGGCCGCCAGGTTCCCGGGGGTGTACGGCTCGGTCGCCGCGGGCCCCGCCGCGGCCAGCGCCGCGGCCAGTTCGGGGTCGAGAGCGGGCGCCCCGGCGACGTCGGCGTCCGTCGGCCCGTCCCCGCCGTCGGCAGCCGCTCGCCCGTGATCCATGAGGGGTAGTCAACCACCGCTCGACGGCGGTCACTACAGCGCCATCGCGCCGCCCACCAGCGCGAGCAGCCCCACATACGCCCAGGCGTGGGCGCGCTCGGGTATGCGCGGCGGGCGGCGCCGCAGCAGGGCGATGACCGGCAGCGCGCCCAGGAGCAGCGCCGAGGCCGCGCGCACGTCGACGAGCCCCACGAGGTGCGCCCCGGCGTGCGGGGCGGCGGGGAGCCCGGCGGCGAGCAGGGACACCGCCGTGGCGGGGAGCGCGATGGCGAAGGTGAGCGGGTTGGCCAGGGCGGTCGCCACCCGCATCGGGTGCCCGGCCCGGCGCAGCGCGGGCACGGTCATGACGCTGCCGCCCACCCCGAGGAAGGCCGCGACGGCGCCCACCGGCGCGCCCAGCGCGGCGGGCAGCGGGCGCGGGGCGACGGCCGCTTCCCCGGCGCGGCGGTGCGCACGCAGGAATCCGGGGCGCAGCACCAGGTCGGCGAGGGTCACGGTCACGTACGCGACGAACGCCCAGCGGGTGGGACCTGCGGGGGCGAGACGGGTGGCGAGCGCACCGGCACCCGCTCCGGCCGCCAGCAGGAGCAGCAGCGGGCCGCTGCCGCGCAGCGCGAGAAGGACCCGCCTGGGCGTGACGGCCGTGGCGAACCCCGCGTTCACCACCATCACGAGCGCGGAGGTGGCGGTGGCCACGCGCAGCGCGTCCGGGCCGAGCACGGCGTCCGCCCACACCACGACCGGGACCGCGACGAAACCGCCGCCGAAGCCGAACAGCACGGTCGTCACCCCGGTGAGGAGCCCGATCCCGGTCAACATCACGACAACGTTCATGGCCCCCACCCCACCAGCCGCGACGGCCTTCCCGCATGCGATGGTCGGCACGATGCTTTCGCGTCCCGGCCACTAGAGTGAGCGGGTGAAGAACGTCCCGCTGGCCGAGGTCGACCACGTCGACCGGGCCGTCCTGCCGATCGGCACCGACTACCCGCCCGGCCACGTACTGGACTGGCACGAGCACCGGCGCGCGCAGTTCCTGTACGGCGCCACCGGGGTCATGGTGGTCGACACAGCCGAGGGCACCTGGACCGTACCGCCCGAGCGGGCCGTCCTGATCCCGCCCACCACCCGCCACCGGGTGCGCATGCTGGAGGTCAGCACCCGGAGCCTGTACATCGAGCCGAGGGCCGTCCCCTGGTGGCCCGCCCTCTGCACGGTCGTGGACGTTCCGCCGCTGCTGCGCGAACTGCTGCTCGCCGCAGCCGACTTCGAGGCCGACTACGCCCTGTCCGGCCGTGAGGGGGCCGTCGCGGCCCTGCTCCTGTACGAGATCGCCGAGCGCGCCCCGCTCCCGTTCCACGTGGCCCTCCCCGCCTCCGAGGACCTCGCCGCGCTGTGCCGCGCCTATCTGGCCGACCCGGACGCCGGGGTCAGCAACGCGGTGTGGGCCGCGCGGACGGCGATGAGCGAACGGGCCTTCACCCGCCGCTTCCGCGCCGAGACCGGGGAGAGTCCCGCCGTCTGGCGGGGCCGGGCCCGGCTGCTCGCGGCCGTTCCGCTGCTGCGGACCGCGTCGGTCAGCGAGGTCGGCGCCCGGATCGGCTATGCCTCTCCGGCGGCGTTCACCGCCGCGTTCAGCCGGGCGTTCGGGATGCCGCCGTCCCGCTTCACGGCCCCGGGGCCGCGACGCGGCTGAGCGGTCCCGACCGGGCCCGGGTCCGGCCGGCGGCGCCGGGTCACTGCGCGGTGCGTCGGCTCGGCGCGGGCAGCACCCCCTGCCGCAGCGCCGAACGCCCGTCGGCCCGCGCACTCTTGACCGCGCGTGCGCGCCCGTGTTCCAATTCGCCCGATTCTACGTTCAGTTCCAGGGGAAGCCGGTCGAAATCCGGCGCTGACCCGCAACCGTAGGTCCGGTGGGCACCGCAAGTGCCGCCGGGCGAGCCGGATTACCTGGGCTGAGCGGTAAACGACAGACGCCGTCGCGGACTACGGCGTGGTTCGGACGGTCGTTTCTCCTGGGCCCGGTCCCGGGGGCCTCCGGTCATGCAGTGCTCCGCTTCGGGTGACGCAGGGGGTCGCCGTGGGGGAGACGAACAGACCGGGCCGGGGTCCACGCACGCGGTCGGGCCGCCTGCCGTGCCGCGGCGGCACCGCGCGCACACCAGCCACATCGCCTCCGGCGCTGCCCGGTCTCGCCGTGTCCGTCCGGGCGCGCCCGCCCCGGCCGACCGCCGTCACGGACGCGTGCGGCCACGGCCGGAAGACAGCCGCAACCAGGGCGTCCCGCCCGCTCACCGGCGCCCTTTCCGCATCACGCCCCCGGGCCCGCCGGTGCTGACCGTGCTCCTGCGCGCCGCGCGCGAGCTCCGCTCGCGGATCCCGGTCCGGTGCGCGTCCGCCGTCCCCGCCGACAACTGACGACCGACAGCGCCTCATCCGGCGCCGGGCGCGCCCGCGCCCCCGTCTCCTTCCAGAAAGGCTCCGCCATGCGCCAGACACTCCTGCGCCGCGCCACCCTGACCGTCACCGCCGTGGGCCTCGCCCTGACGGCGACCCCCGCCCTGGCCTGCCCTGCGCCCGGCCCGAACGCGCCCGTCGTCGTCTCGGTGACGGTCCAGGGCCCGGACGGCACCCTGTTCAAGGGGGCCGTGAGAACCAAGGGGCATGACGTGACCACCGCGACCGGCGGCACCCACAAGTGCGACGGCACCAACGGCGGCAAGAACCCGGCCCCCGTGCCCACTCCCACCGCCGCCCTGGACGACGCGGCCCACCGACACGGTTTCACCTGGGACGGTACTTGGTACGCGTCCTTCGACGACTACTCCGTGGACACCGTGAAGAACGTGAGCGGCGGCGCGTCGGCGTACTGGAACATCTCCGTCAACGGCACCCCCACCCCGGTCGGCGGCTGCCAGTTCGCGCTGAAGGCGGGCGACAAGGTCGCGTTCACCTGGACCGCCTTCTAGGTCCGCCCCTGACCTCGCGGTCTGGCGTCTCCGGTCCTGACGCCAGGCCGCGAGCCGTTCCCGCTCCCTCTCTCGCTTCCCGTACGTGGACACGCCGTTGCGGGCCTGAAGGCGGACGGGGGAGCGCGGCTTCGCCGGCCGACCTGTCACGTGGGTGAGCCTTTCGCACAAGTGCGGTCGTCGATATTGACGCGGCTCCGGCGGCGCTCCACATTACCTAGGGGTAGAACCGGTCGGTAGTCCCCGCGCCGGTGCCACCCCGGCCGTCGGCGCGCGCACGCCGTCCGCCGCCCTTTCGTCGTCCGAGCCGCCCCTTCGTCTCCGTCGCGCCGGTCCGGCGCGCGCCGTTCACCGGGAAGAGAGAGCCGCCATGCCCAAGTCCGCGCGATATGTCATGTCTACGTCAATATTGGCGAGTGTGGTGATGCTCGGCCTCGCGGGCGTCACCGCCGCGCAGGCCGCCCCGTCGCCGGACACGGCGGCGGCCCCGGCCGCGGCCGTGAAGTACGCGGCCCTCGGCGACAGTTACAGCGCGGGCTCCGGTGTCCTGCCCGTGGACCTCGGCAATCCGCTCTGTCTGCGGTCCACCGCCAACTACCCCCATGTCATCGCCGCCCGCACCGGCGCCGACCTCAAGGACGTGACCTGCGGGGGCGCCCAGACCAAGGACTTCGCCCAGTCCCAGTACCCCGGCACCGCACCCCAGCTGGACGCCGTCGCCGCCGACACCGACCTGGTGACGCTGACCATCGGCGGAAACGACAACAACACCTTCATCGGCGCCGTCCTCGCCTGCGGCACGGCCGGCGTCCTAAGCGGCGGCCAGGGCAGCCCCTGCAAGGACCAGAACGGCACCGCCTTCGACGACCAGATCGACGCGAAGACGTATCCCGCGCTCAAGACGGCCCTGAACGCCGTCCGCGCCAAGGCGCCCCACGCCCGTGTGGCGGTGCTCGGATACCCCTGGATCACCCCGGCCGCCGCCGACCCGTCCTGCTTCGTGAAACTGCCCATCGCCTCCGGCGACATCCCGTACGTACGCGGCATCGAGGCGCACCTCAACGCCGTCGTGCGGCGGGCGGCCGACGAGACCGGCGCCACCTTCGTGGACCTCTCCGGGGCGTCCGAAGGCCATGACGCGTGCGCGCCCGCCGGGACCCGCTGGATCGAACCGCTCCTGTTCGGGCAGAACATCGTCCCCGTCCACCCCAACGCCCTCGGCGAGCGGCGCATGGCCGAACAGGCCATGGACACGCTCGGGCTCGACTGAGCGGGCGGCCGGGGCCGGGGAGCCGCCGACGGGCCGGGCGTCCGGCGTCCCCGTGCCCCGGCCGCCGCCGTGTGCGGCGCCGGGGCGGGCGTGGGTGCCCCGCGCGGGCCCGCCCCGGCGCCAGGGCTACTTGCTCATGGCGAAACGCATCAGGGCGTGCTCGTCGCCCTGCTTTATCTTCCCCGTCACGTTGATGACTTCGAGCTTCCAGGTGTCGCCGGAGCGCACGGCCTTGGCGACGGCGCAGCCGTTGTCCTGGGTGAGCAGGCTCGGCCAGATGTCGGCGACCTGCTGGACGCTTCCGCCGGTCGCGTCGTACACCTTGAAGCTGATGTTGCGGGCCTTCTGGAACGAGCTGCTCTTCTTGAACGCGGCGGCCACGAACACGATGGACGTGATGTGGGCGGGGACGCGCGCGAACTCGACCGTGACGGTCTCGTCGTCGCCGTCGCCGCGCCCGGTCTGGTTGTCACCGCTGTGCACCAGGGAGCCGTTGCCCATCGGATCCAGCGAGTCGAGGCCCGCCAGCCGCACCGGGTCCGCGCCCTGCATGGCGATGGCGATCAGGTCGAGGTCGGTGCCGGCCTTGCGCCGGAGCAGCCCGACGACCCCGCCGCTGCTGCCACCCGTGGGGTCCCAGGACACGCCGATCGACAGATGGGTCACCCCGTCCAGGTCTGCCGGGCCGGATTCCTTGGTGAGCGTGATCATGCGTGGGCATCCTCTTGTTCGGGAGTACAACACGCAAAGTCTGCACAATGCCCTGACGGTGCCACATCGTGGGTCCCGTCGAACGGGGCCGGACCACCCGGCCCCTCCCGTGACCCGTACGGGAGGGGCCGGCGTCCGGCGCGCCGCCGCCGACGGCCGGGGCGGTCCCGCCGACCGTCAGCGGCGCGCCTTCATGCGGTCGAGCGCGGCCACGCCCACGGCGGCCAGCGCGACCTGGAGGCCGAGTTCGATCCAGTCGACGCCCTTGGTGTCGGCGACGTCGAGCCCCACGGCGATCGCCGTTCCCACCAGCGCCGCGACGATGCCGACCAGGATGGTCCACAGGACGCCGATGTGCTGTCGGCCGGGGACGACGAGCCGTCCCAGGACACCGATGACGATACCGATCAAGATCGCGCTGACAAGCCCCGAAATCTCCACGCTGGCCTCCTTCTGGCCCGGCTTTCTCGCTGTTGGTGTGCCCCGATCCGGCCCGCTCACGCCCGCCCGCCGGACGGGCGTCGGACGTGGGGCCGCGCCCGGGACTTCCACGATCTGGTCGACGCGGATCCGGGGGAGAAGCGCGTGGCCGCGGTGGCGCGTGCGGAACCGGAGTGCGGATCCCGCGTGCGGTTCCGGAGCGCGGATCCCCCGTAGGGCAACTCGCCGCCTCCCGCACGCGATTGAGGACAGGATCTGACCTCGATCGCGCGTAGCGTGGTGGTCACACGGCGGGGAGGCGCACGGTCTCCCGGCCCGGATCAAGGGCGGACATCATGGTCACTCACGTTCCCGCGGAGGCTCACGGCGACGAGCGCGGCGCGCTCCTGGCGTTCATCGAGGCCCAGCGCGGCGGGCTGCGGCGCACCCTGCTCGGCCTCACCGAGGAGCAGGCCGCCAGCCGCCCCAGCGCCAGCGAGCTCTCCCTGTCCGGGCTGCTCAAGCACGTCGCCGAGTGCGAGCTGAACTGGCTGCGCCTGGCCCAGCAGCGGCCCAACGAGAAGCAGCGCTCCGAGTCGACCTGGCACGAGAGCTTCAAGCTGGTCGGCGACGAGACCGTGCCGGACACACTGGCGTTCTGGGACTCGGTCGCCGAGGAGACCGAGCGGTTCGTCCGCTCCGTGCCCTCGCTCGACGACACCTTCCCGCTGCCGGACGCGCCGTGGTTCCCCAAGGACGGCCGGGTCTCGATGCGCTGGATGCTGCTGCACCTGATCGAGGAGATCGGCCGCCACGCCGGGCACGCGGACATCGTCCGCGAGTCCCTGGACGGCAAGACCGCCTTCGAGCTGGTGGCCCTCGCCAACGCCTGACCCTCCGGCCCGGCCCTCCCCGGGCGGCCCGCGCCGCCGCCCGGACCGATGTACGGCTGACACCGATACACGGCTGACACAGAACCGCGCGGCGCCGGACGCACGGCCCTGACCGTCCGGACGAGATCGTCTCCCAGGCTTCGAGGTGTACGCGATCGCCGCGTACACGCAAGTCATGAGGGGTGATCGCCGGTGGGTGTTCGGCACGTGCGCGGGGAACGGTGGACCCGGCGCGGGACGGTGTGCGCCTCGGCCGCGGTGATCGTCGCGGTCGGGGGCGGCGGCTGGCTGGGACTGGCCGCCGGTGACGGGGGCTCCGGGGCGGCGACCACCACCGGGCGGGCGGCGGACGTCGCGGCCCGCGTCGACCTTCCCTGGCCGGTGGAGGGCCAGACGAGCGTCGAGGTCGAGGGCGTCGGGAGCCTCGGCAGCCGGGGCGGGAGCAGTCCGCTGCCGATCGCGAGCGTCACCAAGGTGATGACCGCGTACGTGATCCTGCGCGAGCACCCCCTCAAGGACGGCGAGGCCGGGCCGGAGATAACCGTCGACGAGACCGCAGCCCAGGAGTCCCACTCGTTGAGCGAGTCCACCGCGCAGGTCCGCGAGGGCGGGCGGCTCACCCAGCGCCAGGCACTGGAACTGCTGCTGCTCCCGTCCGGCAACAACATCGCCCGGCTGCTGGCCCGCTGGGACGCGGGGAGCCAGGAGGCGTTCGTCCAGAAGATGAACCGCGCAGCCCAAGACCTGGGCATGGGCCGCACCACCTACACCGGTGCCAGCGGCGTGGAGGAATCCACCCGCAGCACCGCCGAGGACCAGCTCAAACTGGCCCGGCGGGCGATGCGCGAGCCGGTGCTGCGGGCGGTGGTCGCGATGCGCGAGACCACCGTGCCCGGGGTGGCGGGGACCGTCACCAACACCAACCGGCTCCTCGACCGGCCCGGTGTGATCGGGCTGAAGACGGGGTCGAGCACCCCGGCGGGCGGCAACCTCATGTGGGCCGCCGAGGCCGGGTCCGGACCGGCCCGGCACCTGGTGCTCGGTGTCGTGCTGGGGCAGCGGGCCAACACCAGTCCCACGGAGGGCATGCGGGCCGCGCTGGACAGCAGCGGCCGGCTCATCGAGGCCGTACAGCGCGACCTGCCCGCGGCCCTCACCGGCGCCGTCGGCGGACGGGCGGCGTCATGACCGCCCTCGTCGACGGCACCGGCCACCCCGCCACGACCCCGCCCGAGAACGCCGGAAGCGGCAGGGGCAGATGGCGGCGCGGCCGGCTCGTCGCGGCGACCGCCGTGCTCCTCGCGCTGGTCATGGCCGCACACCGCGCGGTGCCCAATGTGACCGGCAATCCGGGCAGTCTGCTGGAGACGTTCCTGCCCTGGCTGGGGCTGAGCGTGCCCGTACTGGCGGTGCTGGCGGCCGTGCGCCGGTCGGCCACCGCCGCGGTCGCCGTGCTGCTCCCGGCCGTCGTGTGGTGCTCCCTGTTCGGCGGCACCCTCCTGGACAAGCGCGCGCCCGGGCGCGGCGATCTCACCGTGGTGAGCCACAACGTCAACGACCACAACCCGGACCCGCTCCGCACCGCCCGCCAACTGGCCGCCTCCAAGCCGGAGTTGCTGGCCCTGGAGGAGCTGAGCGACAAGACGGCGCCGGTGTACGAGCGCGCGCTGGCCGGCACCTATCCGTACCACTTCGTGCGGGGCACCGTCGGGCTGTGGAGCACCCACCCGCTCAGGGACGCGGCACCGGTCGACATCATGCCGTGGACCCGCGCCCTGCGCGCCACCCTCGACACCCCCAAGGGGCCCGTCGCCGTGTACGTGGCCCACCTCGCCTCCGTACGGGTGCTCCCCAGCACGGGTTTCGCGACGCGCGGGCGCAACGAAGCGGCCCTGAAGCTCGCCGACGCCGTACGGGCCGAGAAGCTGCCCCGGGTCGTGGTGGTGGGCGACTTCAACGGGACCTCCGACGACCGCGCGCTGCGGCCGGTCACCTCCGGGCTCCGCTCGGCCCAGGACGCGGCGGGCGACGGGTTCGGCTTCAGCTGGCCCGCCTCGTTCCCGCTGG
Source organism: Streptomyces sp. cg36 (assembly GCF_041080675.1). NCBI lineage: Bacteria > Bacillati > Actinomycetota > Actinomycetes > Kitasatosporales > Streptomycetaceae > Streptomyces > Streptomyces cyclosori. The sequence goes on from NZ_CP163520.1 coordinate 7,513,230, forward strand.
CCCGCATCGACCAGATCCTCGTCAAGGGGGTCGCCCCGGTCTCCGCCTGGACGCTGCCGCGCACCGGGAGCGACCATCTGCCGGTCGCGGCGGCGCTGCGGCTGTGAACGCCGCCCGGGTGGCCCGCGCGGGACGCGTGTCGTGCCACGGCACGGGCCGGACCCGCGATCATGGGTGGACATGCCAGTTCGACCTTCAGGTGACGTGATGCAGCAGCACGACAACGGCTCGGCGGGACAGCACGGCGGCGATCCGACCGCCGACGTGCACATCCTGCTGGTCGAGGACGACGAAACGATCCGCAAGTCCGTCGGGATGGCCCTGGGCCGCTACGGCTACCGGGTGTCGGCGGCGCCCGACGGGCTGACCGGCCTGGAGATGTTCCGCGAGGGCCGCCAAGACCTGCTGCTGCTCGATGTGATGCTGCCCCACCTCGACGGCATCGGACTCTGCCGCCGCATCCGCGAGACGAGCCAGGCGCCCATCCTCATGATGTCGGCGCGCGGCGACGCCCTGGACGTGGTGGCCGGTCTGGAGGCGGGCGCCGACGACTACGTGGTCAAGCCCGTCGACACCAACGTACTGGTGGCGCGGATCCGCACCCTGCTGCGCCGGGCCACCTACACCGCCCCCACCGCGGAGGGCGGCGCACCCGCCGACACCGACGGGCTGCTCACCTTCCGCGATCTGAGCGTGGACACCCGGGGACTGGAGGTCCGCCTGGACGGCCGGCCGCTCGCGCTCACCCCGACCGAGCTGCGGCTCCTGCTGGAGTTCGTGGGCGCGCCCGGCATCGCCCAGCAGCGGCAGTCGCTGCTGCGCAAGGTGTGGGACTACGGCTGGGACGGCGACATCCGGGTCGTCGACCTGGCGGTGCAGCGGCTGCGCAAGAAGATCGGCGCCGACCACATCGAGACCGTGCGCGGCTTCGGCTACAAGTTCCGGCGCTGAGGGGCGTACGGGATGACGGAGACGAAGGCGAACCGGATGAAGAAGAGGAAGGCGGCGACGGAGACGAAGACGGAGAGCGACGGGCCCGGACCCGCCGCCGCCCACGCCGTTTCGCCCGGGCGGCTGCTGCGTGCGCTGGGGCGGCTCGCCGACCCCCGGTCCCTGCGCTGGAAGATCGCCGCCGGGGTCGCGGCGGCGGCCTGCGCCATGGCCCTGGGCATCGGCGTCCTCGTCCACCGCACCACCGAGGCGCGCTCCATGAACATCGGCCGGGGCAACGCGATCCGCGAACTGGCCACCGCCGAGAAGGAGTTCAGGGACGAGCGCGCCGGACTCCCGGCCCCCTCGCAGCCGCGCTTCTACAAGGTCGACGCGGAGATCCCCGACGACCTGCTGCGCCGCCTCGACGCCGAACCCCGCGCCGACCACTGGCCGATCACCTGGTACGACACCAGCAGACCCGCACAAGGGCCGCGCATGTGGGCGGCGGCACGGGTGGACGGGACCGCGCTGGCCGCCGCCGCGGACATGGGCAGCGAACAGCGCAGCCTCCAGGCCCTGGACCGGCACATCCGCTACGCCGCCCTCGCCACGCTCGCGGTCGTGGTGCCCCTCACCGTGCTCGCGGCGGAGCTGCTCCTGCGGCGGCTGCGCCGCGTCGCCGCCACCGCCCGCCGCATCCGACGCGGCGACCTCGACGCGCGGACCCGCAGCGGCGGTCACGACGAGATCACCGAGATCTCCGCCGCCGTCGACCTCATGGCGGACGCCCTGCGGGACCGGCTCCACACCGAGCAGCGCTTCACCGGCGACGTCGCCCATGAACTGCGCACCCCGCTCGCGGGGCTCGTCACCTCCGCCTCCCTCCTGCCGGAGAGCGAGGCGACCGATCTGGTCCGCGACCGCGTACAGGTGCTGCGCGCCCTCGTCGACGACCTCCTGGAGATCTCCCGGCTCGACGCGGGCGTCGAGGAGGCCGACACCCAGCCGGTGCCGCTCGGCGAGCTGGTGGCGGATTCGGTGCGGCGCACGGGGCTGACGACGAAGCTGGTGGTGCGGGGCGACCCGGTCGTCGAGACCGACCCGCGCCGCCTGGACCGCATCCTGACCAACCTCGTCCTCAACGCCCACCGCCACGGCGCCGGTCCGGTGGAGGTGACGGTCGAGGGCACGAGCGTCGTCGTACGCGACCACGGGCCCGGCTTCCCGCCGGAGATCCTCGCCCACGGCCCCCAGCGGTTCCGCACCGGGGCCGCCGAGCGGGGCCACGGCCACGGCCTCGGTCTGACCATCGCGCTCGGCCAGGCCGGGGTGATCGGCGCCGACCTCACCCTGACGAACGCCGACTCCCCGCAGGGCGCCGTCGCCACGCTCCGGCTGCCGCGCTGAGGCGGGTGCGGGTGGTGGGCGTACGGGTCCGGGAAGGACCGGCGTACGGGTCCGGTCCTGGCCGGGAACACCCGGCCCTGAGCCGGGCCGGAACACCCGGCCCCGGGCCGGGAAGGCACGGGCCCCGCTCGGCAGCACACGGTCCGGGCTCGCCGGCACGCGGCCCCGGCACGGCGGCACACGGTCCTGGGCCGGGCCCCGCCGCCGGGCTCACACCGCGGCGAGCAGGTCCTTGAGGGGAGCGGGTACCCGCTCGGGCGTCAGGGCCTCGGTGAGGAGACGGCCGTAGCGGATCTTGCGGCCCTTCTTGGTCCCGAGGAAGCGCCGCAGCTGCTGCTGCCGGGGGCGGGCGTGCTGCGCGGGCTGGTGCAGGAAGGTCTGCCAGGCGCGGAGGTCGCCCTCGGCCCGTACGGCCTCCTCGACGCCTTCCGTGCCGAGCGCCCGGATGAGTTCGTCCTCCAGGTCGGCCGCGCACACGAAGACGCTGGGGTCCGCCACCCCCGCCCGGCGCAGGCCGCGCGCGTAGAAGCCCTCCTCGCCCACGTCGCACAGGCCCACGAGGCGCAGGCCGAGGCCGGGGGGTCCGAGCAGGGCGGCGTAACGGGCCACGCTCATCGCCCCGCCCATCGACAGGGCGCACACCCCCTGGGCGGCCAGGTCGCGCCCCTGTCCGGCGGCCAGTGCCTCCACGGCCGCGAGATCGCTCAGCCCCTCCAGCAGCAGGGCCGTACGCACGCCCGACCGTCCGGCCAGTTCCCGGGCCGCCTCGCCCCCGCCCCCGGCCGCCCAGCGCTCGACCTCGTCCCGGAACGCCCGTATGTCTGCCATGGGGGCGAGTCTGCACGTTCACCGGGGGGACGGCACGCGATATTCCGGGGCCCCGGCCCGTCGGGTGTGATGCTCCGTCAGCTGAAGGGCACCGGGGTGTCGAGCAGCCAGGTGGACGCGGCGGCGCCCGCCGCGCCCGCGACCGCCCACCCGGACCAGGCGCGACGGGTGAGCGAGACCGTCGCCGTGGCCGCGATGGCGCCGAGAACCACTCCGTAGACCAGCGCGAGGCCCACATCACCGCTGTGAACGGCCGGCCGGCCGATGATCAGCCATCCCACCGCGCCGGCGGCCAGGGCCGCGGGGACGTACCGCCACCGGCCGCTGAGCCGGAGGGGTCCGCCCGCGCGCTTGCGGTGGATCAGGATCACCGCGATCTGGGCGATCACCGCAGCGATGGCTATCAAGAGGGCTCCCGGTCGGTCCGTGCCAGTGCTGGTGGACGCCGCCGTGTCCGTACCGCGCGCCGACCGCTTCCCGGTACGACACGGGCCTGGTCTCGCGACGTTTCGCGCAAGCGTAGATCAGTCCGGCTCTCTTCCCGAAACGGACATGTCCGGGGTCGAGCGGTCGACCGCTGTCCGGAATGCGCCGCAGCGCGTCAAGTGCCCTGTGGCCGCCGGTCGGTGGCGGGTCCCGGCACTCCCGGCACGCTCAAGATCACGATTCGTGCAACGGCCGTCCAACCGCTAAGGTGCCTGGTCACGACCGCCCCCCGTTCGATCACGGGCCGGTCAGGGCTCTGCCGCAGTCGGTGGCACCTCCACGGCTGCCGTGCCGGACTCTGCCTGCCCGGGCCCTGGATGCGGGGGGCGTTCCGCACGGCGGGGCAGTCGGCCCCGGCCGACCGGTCAGGAGGAACGAGTGGCTCAGATCATCGCCGAGGTCTCACGGACGTTCAACGAGTTCCTGCTCTTGCCGAACAGGACCCGGACCGACTGCTCGGCCGCGACCGTCGACCTGCGTACGCCCCTGGTGCGGCACATCGCGGGCGAGGCAGCGGCGATCGAGCTGCGGTCGCCCTTCACCTCCGCGATCATGCAGGCCGTCAGCACGCCGGAGCTCGCGATCGCGCTGGCGCGCAACGGCGGACTGAGCTTCCTGCACCACAACCAGTCGATCCAGGACCAGGCCGCCGCGGTCCGCCAGGTGAAGAACTTCAAGGCCGGATTCGTCACCAGCGACACCAACGTCCGCCCCGACGACAGCCTGGGCGTCCTCGTCGACGTGATGCGCCGCACCGGGCACAGCACCGCCGCCGTCACCCACGACGGCAGCGCCGGGGGCCGGTTGCTCGGCCTGGTCACCTCCCGGGACTTCCACCCCCAGCGGCACGATCTGGCGGGCCCGGTCGGTGGCCGGATGACCGCGATCGCCGATCTGCCGCACGCCGGGCCCGACATCACGCTCTCCGAGGCCAACGCGCGCCTGTGGGACGAACGCCTCGACTGCCTGCCGGTGCTGGACGGCGAGGGGCGGTTGCAGCACCTGGTGTTCCGGTCCGACTACGCGGACAACAAGCGTTTCCCGCACCAGCTCGTCGACGGCGCCAAGCGGCTGCGCGTGGGCGCGGGCATCAACACCCACGACTACCAGGAGCGCGTGCCGGCCCTGCTGGAGGCGGGCGCGGACGCGCTGTGCTTCGACTCGTCGGACGGCTACAGCGACTGGCAGGCACAGGCGCTGACCTGGGTGAAGAAGCACTACCCGGAGATCCCGGTCGGTGGCGGCAACGTGGTCGACGGTGAGGCGTTCACCTTCCTCGCCGAGGCCGGGGCGGACTTCGTCAAGGTCGGGGTCGGCGGCGGCTCCATCTGCATCACCCGGGACCAGAAGGGCATCGGGCGCGGTCAGGCCAGCGCGGTGCTGGACGTCGCGGCGGCCCGGGACGCGTTCCTGGAGCGCACCGGTGAGTACGTGCCGATCTGCTCCGACGGCGGGCTGGTGCACGACTACCACGTGGCGCTCGCGCTGGCGATGGGCGCGGACTTCGTGATGATGGGCCGCTACTTCGCCCGCTTCGACCAGGCGGCGGGCGCGAAGGTGCCCACCCGCGACGGGTTCGTGAAGGAGTACTGGGGCGAGGGCTCGAGCCGGGCCCGCAACTGGCAGCGTTACGGCCAGGGCGGCCAGGGGCTGCTCTTCGAAGAGGGCGTGGACGGCTACGTCCCGTACGCGGGCGACCTGAACGAGGGGCTCGCCCTGACGGTGGCGAAACTGAGGACCACGATGGTCTCCTGCGGCTCCACCACGCTGCCGCAGTTCCAGTCCACGGCCCGACTGACCCTGGTCTCGGACCAGAGCTTCCAGGAGAGCCACGCCAACGTGACGGTGCGGGACACCCCGGCGACGCTGGCGTAGCGGGTGCGGGTGGGGGCAGGGGGCGAGCCTGAGTTGCCGTTCCCCGCCCTCGCCCCGCCGGATCGGCTCGGGGCCGCCAACCGGTCGGCGGTGTCAGTGGGCCGGCGTCGGTTCCGTCTTCTTGCGGGCGCGGTATGCCGCTGCCTTGATCTTGTTGCCGCACGACTCCATGCCGCACCACTGGCGGCGCATGCCGCGTGAGCGGTCGATGTAGGTGCGGGTGCACTCCGGGTTGCCGCACTCCTTGAGCAGGGGCACGTCCGGTCCGCTCAGGAGCTCGATGGCGAGGCGGGCCACCATCGAGAGGGCCTCCTCCGGTGTCGCCTGCGTCCATCGGCCCGACGGGGTGAGCTGCGGTACGGCCGAGGGCTCGCGCGCCGCGTTGTTGAGGACGGTCAGGTCCGTACCGTCGTACGGCTCGTCCAGACGCCGTGCGGTGATCAGCCGGTACATGGCCTCCCGGACGGTCGCCGCCCGGTCGACGTCGGCCTCCTCGCAGGGGGACACCGCGTCCACGATGCCGGACTCCACGTACCATGCGTTCAGCCTGTCGGGCGTCGCGAACATCTCGAAGCGCAGGGAGCGGCGCGCGCGGAGCGTGGCGGCGAAGTCGAGCGCCGGGCTTCCGCAGACGAAGACATGGTCGAGGTTCACATCACCATTTTGGCAGGTGACGATGGGCTCGGCAAGTGCGCGTCACCGGCTGGAGCGGTGGACGGGCGGGGCGGTGGAGCGGGCCCGCCCGTACGGTCCCGCGGGTCACAGTCCCAGGTCGACGGCCAGGCACGAGAAGGACCGCCAGGAGCCCTCGGGGTTGTAGTCGTGCCGTGCCGGGTCGCTCGGGGTGGCCGCCTTCTCCTCGACCATGTCCTCCTGGCGGATGCGCGCGGGCAGATTGCCGAACCGTGCTCGGCGTACCGCCGCCGCGCCGTCCGTGACGTGGGTGCTTTCCATGGCTGGACTCCGTTCGGGCGGTGGGTGGTGATGCGGTGCGTGCACCACCTGTTGGGTGGGTGGCGCAGGTGCGATGCCGTCAGAAACCGTCCACGTCGATGACCGCCCGGGCGAAGGCGCCGGGCGCCTCCTGCGGCAGGTTGTGGCCGATCCCCGTCAGGGTGCGGTGCTCGTACGCGCCGGTGAACCGGTCGCGGTACGCGGCGCCGTTGCCCGGGGCCGTGAACGGGTCGCGTTCGGGGTCGAGGGTGATGGTGGGGACCCCGATGACAGGCCGCGCGGCCAGCCGCTTCTCCAGGGCGTCGTAGCGGCGCTCCCCGTCCGCGAGACCCAGCCGCCACCGGTAGTTGTGGATGACGACGGCCGCGTAGTCGGGGTTGGCGAAGGCCGCCGCCGTGCGCTCGAAGGTGGCGTCGTCGAAGTCCCAGGTCGGTGAGACGGTCTCCCAGACGAACCTGGTCAGGTCGTGCCGCAGCTTCGCGTCCTCCATGGCGAGGCGACCGCGCTCGGTGGCGAAGTAGTACTGGTACCACCAGGTGTGCTCGGCCCGCGGTGACAGCGGCTTCTGGTTGGCCTCGACGTTGGTGACGAGGTAACCGCTCACCGACACCAGGGCCTTGCAGCGGTCGGGCCGGAGCGCCGCGATGATGTCGGCGGTGCGCGAACCCCAGTCGAAGCCGGCCAGCACGGCCTTCTCGATCTTCAAGGCGTCCATCAGGGCGATCACGTCGAGCGCCACGGCGGCCTGCTGGCCGTTGCGGAACGTCCGGCCGGAGAGGAAGCGCGTCGTGCCGTGGCCGCGCAGGTACGGCACGATCACCCGGTATCCCGCATCGGCCAGCAGTGGCGCCACGTCGATGTAGCTGTGGATGTCGTAGGGCCAGCCGTGCAGGCAGATGACGGCCGGGCCGCGGGCGGGGCCGAGTTCGGCGTAGCCCACGTTCAGCAGACCGGCCCTGACCTGCTTGATCCGCGGAAATGTCGGGCGGGTGCCGGGGGTGGCAGCCGCGGCGCTGGACGGTGCCGGACCTGACGTCGAGATGCCCGGCGCCGTGGCCGTGCGCACCGGGGCGGGGGACGCGGCCCGCGCGGTGGGGAGCCCGGTCAGGGACACGGCCGCCGCCCCGGTGCCCAGCCCCAGGGCCTTGCCGAACCCACGCCTGTTGATCATGTGAAGCCCCCTCGTTCGTCCATCCACGTGTACCGGCGGTGCGCGATGGAATCGACTGTGGCACAGAGCGCATCACCGGTCAAATAGGTGACGCAAAATCGTCGACGCGGCCGGTCCCGTGCGGTGGGCGCATGGGGCGGGGCGGGACTCCGGCCGGCCGTGCCTAGACTGGAGCCCGTCGGTTCCGGGGAAGAGGGCGGCGATGGCGGTACGGCGCGGACGCAAGTGGTGGCTGGTGCTCCCGGTCGTCGCGCTGGCCTTCTGGGCCTGGACGCGCGGCGGTGACGGACCGGAGGCGCGGAACGCGGCCGGACCCGAGAAGCACCCCTCGGCCTCCGCCGCCTCACCGAGCCGCCCGACGGCCAAGCCCGGCCGCGGCGGCGCCTACGACCCGGCCGACTACGCGGCGCCGGTCCGCACGTACGCCAAGAAGGCCGGTGTCGGCGCGCAGCTGCTCATGGCGATCCTCTACAACGAGGCGTACAAGCCGCACGACCCCGCTCTCGAACGCTCCTGGCAGCGCTACAAGCCCGACGCGGCCTTCGGCATCGCCAACATGCACCGGGCCGCCTTCGACGACACCAAGAAGGGCCGGGACTTCGCCGACCGGCGCTGGGACGAACTGCCCGACGACCGGAACCTGGCGATCGAGGCGGCGGCCTGGCACCTGCACGACCTGGCGGCGCAGCTGCCCTCGCGGAAGTCCGCCGCTTACACCAAGGACGAGCTCCTCGCGCTCGGGTACAACACGGGCGGCGGCAACATGCTGGCCTTCGCCCGGGGCGTCAGGCCCGGACCCCAGGCCCAGTCGTACCTCGAAAAGCTGCGCGACAACTGGGACAAGGCCGGCGCGGCCGTACGGGGCTGAGCCGCGCCGGATCCGCGGTCACGCGCGTCGGCGCGCGGCCCTGATTCCGGCCGCCCGACCGGACTCCCCGGCGCCGGACGGCCCGTCAACTACCCGCGCGCAGGCGGTGTTCCCCGCTCCCGCATTCGAACGGATTTGGCGAACAGTCGGCCGACTCTTGGTGCGGTGTTTGTCCTTTCGGTACGAACCGCCGCAACTCCGCGCGCATCTGTCTATACGTTCAATCCGCGCCCAGTCACGCGCGGAGCGCACGTCCGAAGGAAGTTTCTTGAGTCCGCAACCGCGATACGCACCCTCGGCGCCCCGGATGACCTCACCACCGCAGGAGCCGCCGACCCGTCGGCCGAACGACGCGACGCTCTGGCGTCCCGTGCCGCCGCCGTCCGCCAGAACGCTCCTCGACATCCTGGAGGCGACCGAGCGGACCCACCCCACCGCGCCCGCCCTGGACGCCGGGACCGGAGTGCTCGACTACCGCACGCTGATGGCCGAAGTCCGTTCGGTGGCAGGTGAGTTGAGAGCCATGGGGATCGGCGCGGGGGACCGGGTCGGCATATGCGTACCCTCCGGAACGGCGGACCTGTACGTGGCGATCCTCGCGGTGCTGCACACCGGAGCGGCGTACGTACCGGTCGACGCCGACGACGGCGCCGCACGCACCGAGGTGATCTGGGCCGAGGCCGAGGTGTGCGCGGTGATCGGCGCCGGACGCGCGGTGGCCGCCCGGCCCGGGGTGCCGCCCCGCGCGGAGCGGCGCGGGCCCTCGCTCGACGACGACGCCTGGATCATCTTCACCTCCGGCACCACCGGCACGCCCAAGGGCGTCGCGGTCACCCACCGCTCCGCCGCCGCCTTCGTCGACGCCGAGGCCCGGCTGTTCCTCCAGAAGGAGCCGCTGGGCCCCGGAGACCGGGTGCTCGCCGGACTCTCCGTCGCCTTCGACGCCTCCTGCGAGGAGATGTGGCTGGCGTGGCGGCACGGCGCCTGCCTGGTTCCGGCACCCCGTTCGCTGGTCAGGGCGGGTGTCGACCTCGGCCCGTGGCTGGTCGAGCGGGGCATCACCGTGGTGTCGACCGTCCCCACCCTCGTCGCGCTCTGGCCGCCCGCCGCCCTGGACCGGGTGCGGCTGCTGATCGTCGGCGGCGAGGCGTGCCCGGCCGAGCTGGTGGACCGGCTCGGCGCGGACCGCGAGATGTGGAACACCTACGGCCCGACCGAGACGACCGTGGTCGCCTGTGCGACGCGCTGCGCGCCCGGCGAACCGGTGCGCATCGGCACCCCGCTGGACGGCTGGCGGATCGCCGTCGTGGACGCCCAGGGGGACCCCGTGTCCTGGGGCGAGAGCGGTGAACTCGTCATCGCGGGCGTCGGCACCGCCCGCTACCTCGACCCGGCCAAGGACGCCGAACGGTTCGCGGCCCACCCCGCCCTGCCGTACCGGCGCGCCTACCGCAGCGGCGACCTGGTCCGCGCCGAACCCGAGGGGCTCGTCTACCTCGGCCGCGCCGACGAACAGGTCAAGATCGGCGGCCGGCGCATCGAACTCGGCGAGATCGACGCCGCGCTGCGGGCGCTGCCCGGCGTACGGGCGGCTGCCGCGGCGGTGCGCACCACCACCAGCGGCGCCCAGGTCCTGGCGGGCTACCTCGTCCCCGACGACACCTCGGCCGGGGGCGGCCTGGACCCGAACGCCGCCCGGGCCCGGCTCCTCGACCGGCTGCCGCCCGCACTCGTGCCGGTCCTGGCGGTCGTCGAAGACCTGCCCACCCGCACCTCCGGCAAGGTCGACCGCGACGCCCTTCCCTGGCCGCTGCCCCGGGCCCGCCCCACGGGGGAGGACGCCGCGCGGGAGGAGCCCCTGACCGGGACGGCGGCCTGGCTGGCGGAGCTCTGGCAGGACCTGCTCGGCGTCCCGGTGACGGGCGGGGCGGACTTCTTCGTGCTCGGCGGCACCAGCCTGTCCGCCGCGCGACTGGTCTCCGCGCTGCGCGCGCGCCACCCCGAGGTCTCCGTCGCGGACGTCTACCACTGCTCAGGGCTGCGCGCGCTCGCCGAACGGCTGGACTCCTTCGGCCGGTCGGCCGGGACCCGCCGAGTGGTGCGGCCGACGCCCCGCCGGGCCGGCGCCGTGCAGGGCCTCGTGCTGGCCGCGCTGTTCACCGTGACGGGCCTGCGCTGGCTGGTGGCGCTCGCGGCGCTCGACAACCTGCTGGGCCCGCTGCCCTGGGCGCCGCACACCTCCTGGTGGGTGGTGCTCGCCGGGTGGGCCGCGCTGTACAGCGCCCCCGCGCGCCTCGGTGTCGGCGCGGGACTGGCCCGGCTGCTGACCCGGGGCATGCGGCCGGGCACCCACCCCCGGGGCGGCGCCGTGCACCTGCGGCTGTGGGCGGCCGAGCGGGCCGTGTCCGCGTTCGGCGTCCCCGCGCTCCTCGGCACCCCGTGGGCGGCGCTCTACGCCCGCGCGCTCGGCTGCCGGGTGGGCCGTGACGTCGTGCTGCACACCATGCCGCCCGTCACCGGACTGGCCCGGCTCGGTGACGGGTGCGCGATCGAGCCGGAGGCCGATCTCGCCGGCTGGTGGCTGGACGGCGACGTGCTGCACCTGGGTGAGGTGCGCGTCGGCGCCGGTGCCCGGGTGGCGGCCCGTTCGATGCTGTTCCCGGGCGCCGAGGTGGGCGAGGGCGCCGAGCTCGCGCCCGGCGCCGCCCTGGACGGGACGGTTCCGCCGTACGAGCGCTGGACCGGCGTGCCGGCCCGCCGCGACGCCGCCCCCGTCGGTGAGGGTTGGCCGGCCCCGGAACACCACCGGGCGCGGACCTGGCGCTGGGCGTACGGCGCCGCCCTGCTGGGCTTCAACCTGCTGCCCCTGCTGGCGCTCGCCCCGGCCCTCGCCCTGCTGTACGAGTTCGCCGGGCAGGACAGGTCCCTCGGTGTGCTGCTCGCCGATCTGCTGTGGATGGCCGCGCCGCTGACCGTGCTGACGGCCACCTGCTACGCCTCGCTCGTGGTGGTGGCGGTGCGGCTGGCCGGGCGCGCCCTGCGCCCCGGCTTCCATCCGGCGTACGGCCGGGCCGCTTGGTGCGCCTGGCTGACCGCCCGGCTGATGGACCAGGCCCGGGGCTCCCTCTTCCCGTTCTACGCCAGCCTGTTCACCCCCGTCTGGCTGCGGCTGCTGGGCGCGCGCGTGGGACGCGGCGCCGAACTGTCGACCGTGCTCACCCTGCCCTCGCTGCTGACGGTCGGGGAGGGCGCCTTCCTCGCGGACGACGCCCTCGCGGCGCCGTACGAGACGCGCGGCGGCTGGGTGCGGCTGGGCACGGCGGCGGTCGGACGCCGGGCGTTCGTGGGGAACTCGGGCATCGTCGGCCCCGGCCGCGAGCTGCCCGACGGCGCCCTGGTCGGCGTGCTGTCGGACGCGCCCGGCCACGCCGAACCCGGTTCCTCCTGGCTCGGCAGGCCCGGCTTCACGGTGGCCCGCGCGGCTCAACGGGCCGATGTCAGCCGTACGTTCGCACCGCCCCGGCGCGTGGTGCTCGCCCGGGCGGCCGTCGAACTGTGCCGTGTCGTACCGCTGTTGTGCACGGCCGTCCTCGCGGACGTGCTGTTCGTCGTCCTCCAGGAAGTCGTCGACCTGGACGGCTGGACGCTGGCCGGGGCGGTGGCGGGCGCGCTCCTCGCGACGGCCGGAGTGGTGGCGTGTCTGACCACGACGCTCGCCAAATGGCTGCTGGTGGGCCGGTTCGCCCAGGGGGAGCACCCGCTGTGGAGCTCCTTCGTCTGGCGCAACGAGCTGTTCGACACCTTCGTCGAGGAGCTGGCCATGCCCTGGCTCGGCAACTCCCTGACCGGCACGCCGTTCCTGAACGCCTGGCTGCGGACGCTGGGCGCGCGCATCGGGCGCGGGGTGTGGTGCGAGAGCCACTGGCTGCCCGAGACGGATCTGGTGCGCCTGGACGACGGGGTGAGCGTCAACCGGGGCTGTGTGCTCCAGACGCACCTGTTCCACGACCGGATCATGCGCGTGGACGGCGTACGGCTGGAAAAGGGCGCCACCCTGGGGCCGCACTCCATCGTGCTGCCCGGCTCGGCCGTCGGCGAGACCTCGGTGGTCGGCCCGTCGTCGCTGGTCATGCGGGGTGAGCAAGTGCCCGCGCACACGCGCTGGCTGGGCAACCCGGTGTCCGCCTGGACGGCGCGCACCGCCCCGGACCCGGTACCGCACGCCGAACCCGCGGCCGTACCGGCATGAGGCCGCGACCGGGGGCCCGCGCGCACGGCGTGGGCCCCCACACCCCCACCCCCACAAGGAGACCCGAGCGTGTGTGGCTGGACTCGGCGGGCGTTCGTCGCCGGTGCGCTGGCACTTCCCGTGTACGGCGCGGCGACGGGGGCGGCGCGGACGGACCCCGACGACAAGGACCAGGACAGCGACGGGGACGGCGGGGACATGGCTGACGGCAACCGCGGCCCGGCGGCCGGTCCCTACTTCCCCGACCACGGCGACCCCGCGTTCCGCGCCACCGCCTACGACCTGCGGCTGACCTACCGGCCGGAGGCGAAGGCGCTGGACGCCCGGGCGCGGGTGAGCGGGGTGACGGGCCGCGATGCCGTCGGCCGCGTCGGCCTCGACCTCTCGTCCGACCTGGACGTCGGCGCCGTGCGCCTGGACGGCGCCGATGCCCGGTTCACGCACCGGCGCGGCAAACTGTGGATCGAGGCGGCGCGCGGCCTGCCACCGGGGCGGGCGTTCACCGCCGAGGTGCGGTACGCGGGGCGGCCCCGGCCCCTGCGCACCCCCTTCGGGGACATCGGCTGGGACTACGTGCAGGGCTCGCCGGGCGGGGTGCTGGTGGCGAGCCAGCCGCTGGGGGCGCCCTCCTGGTTCCCCTGCAACGACCGCCCCGGCAGCAAGGCGGCCCACCGCATCGCGGTCACGGTCCCCGAGAGCCACCAGGTGGTCGCCAACGGGGTCCTCGCCGACCGCTCCCCGGCCCCGGGCGGCGCCACCACCTGGACGTACGACCACCGCGGGCCGATGGCCAGCTATCTGGCGACGCTCAACATCGGCCGGTTCGCCTTCACCACCCAGGGCGGCGGGCCGGTGGCGATCCGCAACGCCCATCCGGCCCGGCTGACCGAGGCGTTCGCGCACGACTTCGGGCGCCAGCCGCAGATGATGCGCCTGTTCGAGCGGCTCTTCGGACCGTATCCCTTCGAGGTGTACGGGGCGGTCGTGGTGGACGCGGTGCTGGACCAGCCGGTGGAGAACCAGACGTTCTCCCTCTTCGGCGTCAACCACGTGGACGGGCGGCGCGGCAGTGAACACCTGGTCGCCCACGAGCTGGCACACCACTGGTTCGGCAACAGCGTCGGCCTGGCGGACTGGCGGCACATCTGGCTGAACGAGGGGTTCGCCACCTACTGCGAGTGGCTGTGGTCGGAACACGGCGGCGGGCCCACCGCAGCCGCCCTCGCCGCGGACAGCTGGTCCGACCTCGACGACGACGCCGGGCGGGTGCGGATCGGCGATCCGGGCCCGGCCAAGCTCTTCGACGAGCGCGTCTACTCCAGGGGAGCGTGCACGCTGCACGCGCTGCGCACCACCATCGGCGACGACCGGTTCTTCGCGGCGCTGCGGGCGTGGGCCACCACCTACCGCCATGCCAGCGCCGGGACGGCCGAGTTCATCGCCCTGGCGCAGCGGCACGCGGGCGGCCGGGACCTGACCGCCTTCTTCCACTCATGGCTGTACGAGCGGCGACTGCCGCCCTTGCCGGACGCGCCCTGACGAGCGGGGCCACCTGGGGTTTTCCCCCGCAGGACCGGGGGGACGGCCGGAGCGACGGGGCCGGTGCGGCGATGGTGTCATGGCCGTATGAGTGCGATGCGAGAGCCGAGGAAGAGGCGAGGGGGCAGGGCCGCGGTGCGGACCCTGCTGTCCGCCGCCGTGCTGCTGGTGGCCGTTCCCGTGGCGGAGGCGGGCGCCGCCGCTCCGGTGCCGCCGTCCGACGGTCTGCGGTCGGCCGTCCGGCAGATGGTCACCGACGGATTCCCGGGCGTGGTGGCGTACGCGCGCGACGGGCGCGGGGAGTCCAGGGCGGCGGCCGGGTCCGCGGACCTCGCGACCGGTGAGCCGGCCCGGCCCGGCCAGCGGTTCCGCATCGCCAGCAACACGAAGGCGTTCGTGTCCACGGTGCTGCTCCAGCTGGAGGGAGAGGGACGGCTCTCGCTCGACGACCCCGTCGAGCGGTGGCTGCCGGGCGTGGTGCGCGGACACGGCAACGACGGCACGGCCGTGACCGTACGCCAACTGCTCAACCACACCTCCGGGATCTACGACCCCACCACCGAGCCCGGCTTCTTCGCCCCCTATCTGGAGGACCACGACTGGGACCACGTGTACACCCCGCGCCAGGTGATCGGGATGGCCGTGCGGCACGCACCCCTGTTCCGGCCCGGCCGGGGGTGGGCGTACTCCAACACCAACTACCTGCTCGCCGGGCTGGTCATCGAGGCGGTCACCCACCGGAGCGCACCCGAGGAGATCCACCGCCGCATCATCGCCCCGCTCGGTCTGACGCACACCTCGTTCCCCGTGACGGACAGCGGGGTACCCGGCCCGCACCTGCACGGATACGACTTCGAGCGGCGCGATGTGACGCGGTTCAGCCCCTCCTACGACTGGACGGCGGGCGCCATGATCTCCACCGTCGACGACCTGGCCCGCTTCGCCCGCGCGCTGTTCACCGGCCGTCTGCTGCTCCCCGCGCAGCAGCGCGAACTCCAGCGGACGGTGGACCTCCCGGCGGCGTCGGGGTACGCGCTCGGGGTGCGGCGCGCGGAGCTGCCGTGCGGCACACCGGGCGGCGCGCCCACGGTGGTGTGGCAGACCGACGGCGGCGGGCCGGGATATACGAGCATGTCCCTCATCACCGCCGATGGCGGGCGCCAACTGGTGCTCGCGGCCAACCTGTTCGACCTCGCGGCGGATCTGAAGCACCAGCCTCCCGTCCCCAAGAGCGGGGCGGCGGCGGGGGCCATGACCGCCGTCCTGTGCCGCTGACCGACGGGTTCACCGGGCTCCTGGCCCCGTGAACCCGTCGCGGTCCGCCCGGTCAGCTGTGCGCCGGGGCCAGGGCCCCGGCGACGGGACCGGTGTGCGGGGCAGCGGGTGCGGCGGCCGGGGGTGTGAACGCCGAGACCCGGTGGCCGACCGGGGCCGGGGCGCGCACGACGGCGCGCCGGGTGGGGTCCGGGCTGCCGATGTAGAGCCAGCCGATGAGCCGCTCGCCCGGGGCCAGCCCGAGGAGCAGCCGGGTGGCGGCCGATTCGACGGCGGTGCCGGTGCGCCAGATGCTGCCGAAGCCCCGGTCGTGCAGGAGCAGCGTCAGCGAGTTGACCATGGTGCTGCTCGCGGCGAGCTGTTCCCAGGCCGGTACGCGATGGTTGCGCTGCGGGACGAAGACCAGGGTGGCGAGCAGCGGGGCGCGCAGCGGTTTGCGCGCCGCGCGCCGGACGGACTCGGCGTCGGTGGCGTCGGACGCGAAGGCCGCGCCCAGCGCCGTACGGCCGTCCCCGCGCACCAGGATCCACCGCCAGGGGCGCAGCCGGCCGTGGTCGGGCGCGGTCGCCGCCCAGGCGAGGAGGTCGACGAACTCCTCGTCGCTCGGGGCGGGTTCGATCAGCCGGTGCTCGCTGCGGCGGGTGCGGATGGCGGCTTCCAGTTCCATCAGCGGTGGCCCCTCACCGCGGCGGCAGCCAGAACGACCGCACGCCGCGCACCGCCGCGAGCCGGTCGCGGGCCATGCCGGTCGCCGCCGCCGCGGTGCTGATGTTGAGGTGCTTGGCCCGGGTGAAGATCTCCACGAGCCGGTCGGGGATCAGCTCGGCGCGCTTGCGGACCCGGTCCATGTCGTGCCCGGCCGGGTGGAGTTCGTCGACGACCTGGATCAGGCCGAGCGCGTTGATCACGAAGTCCGGTGCGTACAGGATGCCGCGGGCGGCGAGCCGTTCGGCGACGGCGGGCGCGGCGAGCTGGTTGTTGGCCCCGCCCGCGATCACGCGGCAGCGGAGCTTGTCGACGAGGTCGGTGTCGATGACGTTGCCGATCGCGTTGGGGCTCAGGACGTCCACGTCCAGCAGGTACAGCTTCTCGCGGCTCACGACCTCCGCCCCGCAGGCGTCGGCCACGCGTTCCGCCTTCTCCTGGTCGATGTCGGCGACGGTCAGCCGTGCCCCGCCCTCCGCCAGCAGGGCCGCCAGGCCGGAGCCGACCTTTCCGACGCCGTCGATCGCGATATGACGGTCCGTCAAGTCCGTGGTGCCGTCGAGATGGCGCAGACACGCCCGGATCCCGAGGCTCACCCCGTACCCGGTCATGGCGCCCGATTCACCGGATCCGCCCTCCTCGACGTCGAGCCCCCGGATCCACTGCGACTCCTTGCGCATGACCCGCAGGTCGGCGGTGGTGATGCCCATGTCGCAGGCGGCGATGAACCGGCCGGAGAGACTCTCGACGGCCTGCCCGAACGCGCGCAGCAGCGTCTCCGACTTCTCCACGCCCGGGCCGCCGAAGATGACGGCCTTGCCGCCGCCGATGTCGAGACCGGCGCAGGCCGCCTTGTACGTCATGGCCCGGGACAGGCGCAGCGCGTCGCCGACGGCCTGGTCGTCGCTGCGGTACGGAAGGAAGCGGACGCCGCCGAGCGCCGGGCCCAGCAGGGTCGAATGAATGGCGATGACGCATTTGAGCCCACCGGGGCCCGAGCTGAACAGCACCTGCTCGTGCCCGTCCATCTCGTCGAACACACTCATGTCCCACCTCAACATCCCGTCCGGGCCGGACGGACCGGCGGCTCCGCCCCGGAGCCCGCCTCCGGACCCCCGCCCGAGCGGCGGTGCGAAGACAGGCCCACGCGGCGCGAACCGCCGGTCCGTCCGGCGGAAATCGATTCTGCGGAAATCGGGCAGAAGTCGATCAGGCCCGCTGCAGTCCGGACGTGAGCAGCGCCGCGTCCAGGATGTCCCACAGCGCGCACAGTGATTCGAGGAAGTCCTCCACGCCCCGCGCTATGTCGTCGCTGTTCGAGGAGTCCATGACGGTCGAGACCGCCCTGATCACGTTCGCCTCGTGCTGCTGCTCGGCACCGGCGTCACCCCAGTGCTCCGCCAGGTAGTGCATCTCCGGTTCGTCGAGGTCCGACTTGTAGTGGCCGGAGTCGACGAGCGCGCGCTTCTCGGCGGGGATCAGGGACTGGTTGGAGATGATCTCCAGCGCGAGCGCGGTGCCGAGGTTGCGCACGGTGGTCGCGGAGTCGGTGGAGAACCGGCGCCGGAACACCTCGATGGCCGCCGTCGCCTGGGCCGTCAGCCCCGTCTCGCGGTCGTAGCCGGGCAGTTGGGCCAGCAGCCGGTCCGAGCAGTCCTTGAGCCACGCCTCGACCCGCTCCGTGTCGTACACGTCGTCGAAGACCTGCTCGCCGGTGCGGTTGACGATGTGGCCCGCCATCGTGGCCAGTTCGGGGCCGTGCCCGGCCTCGCTGTCGACGATCTCCTCGATGAGGACCGCCTGCTCGTCCCAGCCGATGCGGCGCAGCGCCGTCGGGAACTCACCGCCGGGACGGGTGGAGGCGCAGAACGACTGCACCTGGTGGAAGAGTGCGCCCGAGACCACCGCGGACGGGGGCCCCGCGGCCCAGTGGTCGTAGAGCGGGTGGTCGAAGACGCGGTGCGTCTTGATGCGGTCGATCAGCGTGTCGGTCGTCGTCATCGATTCCTACTCCGGTGAGGGTGGGGTTGATGGTGCCGGGGAAGCGGATCGCGCGGGGCGGGAGCGGCCGGGCCGCTCAGGCGAACTGGAGCTGGGAGGGGTCGATCTTGGGCACGGAGAAGCCGATCTTCTCGATGTGGCCGGCGATCGCCTCCTTGTAGAGTTCGCGCAGCTCGCCGTTGTCGTGCTTGCGCAGACCCCATTGGACGGCGAGCCTGCCGCGTCGGGAGTCGGGCCGTCCGAACATGTCCAGCGCCATCGGGTAGAACCGGTCCAGCGCCTTCTGCGCCCGGTCGCGGGACTCGCCTCCGGCGTCGTACGACTCCTGCATCAGCCGCTTGCCGTAACCGAAGTGCCGGGCCTCTTCCTTGAGGATCGCGTCGGCCTCCACGCGCAGTGGCGCATAGGTGCTGGTGGTCATTTCCTTGATCTGGAAGTGGCCTTCGAGTTCGCACAGGAAGCTGAACGCGGCGCGCTCCTCCCACTGGGTGAACCGGGTGGTCATGCTCTCGGCCGGGAAGTAACGCCGGTCCGCCACGGCCTGGTTCACCATGTGCGCGGTCTCGATGCCCAGCGGCGTGAGCAATTTGGCGAACCGCCGGAAGTGGTCCACTTCTTCCATGCCGAACTTGAGGCACATGTAGCGCTCGTCGGCATTCGGGGCGAGCGGATAGAACGAGTCGACATAGGTGTCGCCCGCGCTGAGCTCGCCCTCGCCGTTGGCGAGCATTTGGTGGGTCAGTACCTCGCGGTATTCCTCCGGGAGTTCACTGACGTTCTCCAGGTTTACGCTCTCCGAAAAGACGTCCGCCATACGAATCTCCTCCGGGTAGCCGAGAAGGCGAGACTAACCGGGCTGTTCGCGGGGTCGGTAGGCCACGATGGACCCATACGGGCGGGGCACCTTGGGAGTATCCGAATGGCTCTTTGGGAGTACTCCGATGGCACTTCGAGGGCCCCGCGGCCGGGGCCCTCAGACGTCGGTGCGCGCGGGCGGGCGGATGTAGGTGAGGGTGTGGTGGGAGACGATCTTGCCCGCGGTGTCGGTCGTCTCGGCGGTGCCGTAGACGATGAGCCGGCCGGGCCGGACGATCGTGGACTCGCAGAACAGGTCGGTGCGGGCCGGGCCGAGGAAGCTCGTCGTCATCTGCTGGGTGACGGAGGGGTCGTCCTCGCCGAACAGCGACATGATGGCGATCCAGCAGGTGACGTCGGCGAGCGTCATGGCGCACCCGCCCTGGAGGACGCCACCGGGACGGAAGAGCTCGGGCCGCTGGGGCAGCGAGACCTTGGCGTGCCCCTTGCCCACGGCTTCCACGCGGAATCCCCACCAGGGGCCGAAGGGGCTGTTGTCGAGGACGGCCTGGGCGGCGTCGACATTCATCATCGCAGGAACATAGCACCGTTCGGACCGCCGACTGCTGCGCCCCGGAGGGGAGTTGGGAGCGGATGCGGCACCCGGGGGATGCGGACGAGGTGCCCGGCAGATGCGGCTGAGGCACCTAGGAGGTGCTGCCCACCTCGCTCCTCCACTGGGCGTGATGCCCCTGGGCGTGCCGCTCCCGGTCGGGCGCCGCCGGCTTCATGGAGCCGAGCCGGGAGACGAGGAGCGCGGCCTCCACCCGGCTGGAGGCCGACAGTTTGATCATGACGCGGTGGACGTGCTTCTTCACCGTGTTCTCGGCGATGTGCAGCACGGAGCCGATCTGCTTGTTCGTCATGCCGTCGGCCAGCAGCCGCAGTACGTCGCTCTCGCGGGAGGTGAGGCTGGAGATGGCTCCCGGGGCCGACGGTGCGGGGCAGCCGTCGATGTCGGAGAGGCGTTCGCGGGGCAGGAGGTAGGCCGCGCAGCCCCGCGCCACCAGGGCGATCACGCTGGCGAACTCCTCCTGGAGGATGTCCAGGGCCATGAACCCGGCGACCCTGGCCCGTAACGCGTCCTGGAGCGTGACCAGGGAGTCGTGGCACCACAGCACGATGACCGAGGCGCGCGTGCCGATGAGCTGGACGAGCCGGCGCAGGCTCTCGCCGGTCAGTCGGCGCAGATTGAGCAGGACGACATCGGGTCCCGCGCAGGCGATGGCGTTGAGGAGACCGGGCACGTCCTGGGCCACGCCGACCACGTCGAGTTCCGGTGCCTCCCTGCTCATGGCCACCAGACCGGACCGGGTCACCACCTGGTCGTCGGCGATCAGCAGCTGTATCCGATGCATGAGCGGCGTCCTCTTCCCCCGTGCGGCCGTCCGGGACCTCTGTGGAGGCCGGGCGCCGGATGCGACCGCAAGATCGAATTAGGTCAGCGGGTGCCGGCCCGCCCCGGTGCCGGGTCCGCCGATGGTCGATCGGGGATGCGGCGATCGGGATCGGTATTGCGGGCCGTCGGGCTGGCGCATTTCTTCGCGGCATGAGGCGGTGCGATGCGATCCCGAACCGGCGGACAGTGGATTCGAGGAAATGCAAGGAGGGTTCGCGCCGGGTTCTCCGGCTCGCGACCTTCACCAATGGCAATCTGCGTGCTGATTTCCCGTCGGGCGGGGCGCTGGATCCCCGCTATGCGCGAAGGGGAGAACCAGCCAAGTTCGCGACGCTCTCGTGCGCGCTCAAGGCAGCCCCCTCCGGCCCGGCGGTGGGCTCTGGGCGAGCGTACCTCACGGTCACTCACATGGGGAGATCTGAATGAAATGTTCCGGATGGGTATGCGGCGGGTGAATCAGCCGCACCGATTCGGCCATTCCTTCCGAAATTAATCGGCCCTCGGGGCAAGGGGATTGTCCGCATCTCCCTGTGGAGCGGGACCGGCGGGCCCGCCAAGTGGCGTGCGCTTCCCGGCGGTTCTCCCCGTCTACCCGGGAAGGCGGATCCCCTTGAGGGCGGAGTCGAAGACCGGCCGGTACCGGTCCCACTGGGCGTTCGGCGCGGAGAGGTAGACCACGTACTGCGTGCCGTCCGTGCCGGTGAACGCCACCTCCACCGCGCGGAACTCGCGCACCTTGCCCTGGAACGTGAACTCCCAGTAGCCCGCGGGCCGTCCCCGGAACGTGGTGGGGGCCATGCGGACCCGCTCGTAACCGGGACTGTCGCGGCGCGTCTGGCTCTCCCCGGTGTCGCGCCAGTGCCGCAGCGGGTCGGAGCCCGCGAACTGGACCACGTCCACGCGCAGCCCGGCGAGGCCGGTCGGGTCGATGAAGGCGAGCTCACCGCTGGGCACCTTCGCCGCCTTCCACCCGTTCGGTACGGGCACGGCGAAGCCCTGTCCGGCGGCTTCGAGGCGGTAGCCGGCGGGCACCGGCGGCGGGGCGGGGGAGGAGCTGGCGCCGCCGCCACGGTCGGCGGCGGAGGTGCCGCTCCCCTCGGGCCACAGCAGTGCGCCGCCCGTGGCGAGCGCCGCGACCAGCGCCGCCGAGACCGCCCACAGCAGGGTGCGGCGAACGCCCCGGCGTCGCGGCGCCGGTGCCGGGGCGGGCTCCGACACCGGCTCCGGACCGGCGGGACGGGGCAGCGGTGCGGTGTCGGCCGAGGCCGCACGGGCGAGGAGCCGTTCGGCCTCGTGGGCGTCCATGCGCAGCTGCGGGTCCTTGGCCAGCAGCCCCTCGATCACGGAGGTCAACGGACCGGCCTGGCGCGGGGGTTGGTGCGGCTCGGCGGCGATGGCGTACGCCGTCTCGATGGCGGTGTCCCGGTCGTAGGGAGGGCGTCCCTCGACCGCCTGGTAGAGCGTCGCGCCGAGGGACCACAGGTCGCACGCGGGTCCGGGCTCGCTGTCCGCGCTGCGCAGCCGCTCGGGCGCGAGGTAGTGGACGGATCCGACCAGCTCGCCCGTCCGCGTCAGTGACGTGTCACCCGACTCGACGGCGATCCCGAAGTCGGTCAGGACGATGCGGCCGTCGTGCCCGAGCAGGACGTTGGCGGGCTTCACGTCCCGGTGCAGGACCCCCGCCGCGTGCGCGGCGCGCAGCGCGGCGACCATGATCAGACCGATCCGGGCGGCCTCGCCGACGGGCAGGGTGCCCCGCTCCTTCAGTACGTCGCCGAGCGTGACGGAAGGGATGTACTCCATGACGATGCACGGCAGCCCCTCGTCGTCGAGGACGTCGTGCACCACGATCACATTGGGGTGGGTGATCCGGGCCGCGCTGCGGGCCTCGCGCCGGGTCCGCTCATGGAGGCGCCGGACCTCGTCGTCGGGCAGATGCGGCGGGACGTGCAGTTTCTTGAGGGCGACGTAGCGCCCCAGCGTCACGTCCTCGGCCCGCCACACGGTGCCCATGCCGCCACGGCCCACCCGCTCGACCAGCCGGTAACGGCCGGCTATGAGCCGCCCCAGATCGGACACCGCCAGAACCTTCTTCTTCCCCGCACACCGCGCACGTACATCCGAAACGAAACTTCGCCATCACCATAACGTGCCCGGCTGTGCGCGGTGATTACGGAATGTGTGCGGCGGCATGGTCCGCGTAATCACCCGGAACGGTCCGGATGTGCGTCATCACTCCAGGTCAGAACTGCGGGATGGTATTTCGTGGGACGGAAACACCTGGAAGTTCCTGGCGGCGGTGTATTGCGTCCCGGGTGAGCGGGAGTTTCACTTGGGACGTTCCCCCAGACGCACGTTCAGCAGGG
The DNA here is from genome assembly GCF_041080675.1 of Streptomyces sp. cg36. NCBI lineage: Bacteria > Bacillati > Actinomycetota > Actinomycetes > Kitasatosporales > Streptomycetaceae > Streptomyces > Streptomyces cyclosori. Next base: position 7,536,141 of record NZ_CP163520.1, read on the forward strand.
GAGGGTGTACGGAACTCCCAGGAGAACGGAGATCGAGATGTGTCCTTCCGTGACATCGGAGAACTCGGGGGGCCGGGGTCCCGCACCGGCCGCCGTCGACCAGGCGCAGGCCGAGAAGCTGGACGGCCGGAGGCTGGAGCTGCTGATCGACGAATTGCGCGCCCGCCAGCAGCACCTTCCCGCGCTGGCCGAGCAGCGGCACCAGTTCCTCGACATAGACCCCGATCTCGCTGGACGCAGCTACCTTCCGTGACCGGGAGCGGCCGTCCGCCGCCGGGCCGCGCCCACTAACCTGGCCGCATGACGACGCACCAGGCGGTTCCCGTGAACGTGGACGCGATGATCGACGACCTCCGCACGCTCGTCGAAGTCGAGTCCCCCTCGCGCGACCTGGACGCCCTGCGGACCTCGGCCCGAACCGTCGCGGCGGTCATCGAGAACCGCCTGGGCGGGCGGGCCGCCGTCGTCGAGCGCGAGCAGCTGCCGCACGTCCACTGGTCGGGCGGCGGCGACCCCCGGGTGCTGATCCTCGGCCACCACGACACCGTGTTCCCGCTGGGCACGCTGGAGCGCCGCCCGTTCCTGGTCAAGGACGGGCACGCGACCGGCCCCGGCGTCTTCGACATGCTGGGCGGTGTGGTGCAGGCCATCCACGGCGTGGCCGCGCTCGACGACCGGTCGGGTGTCGAGATCCTGATCACGGCCGATGAAGAGGTCGGCTCCGCCTCCTCCCGGGCCCTGCTCGAAGAGCGGGCCCTGGCCTGCGGCGCCGTGCTCGTGGTCGAGGGCGCGGCCGACGGCGGGGGCCTCAAGACCGGCCGCAAGGGCTGCGGCACTTTCGAGGTGACGGTGACCGGGCGGGCCGCGCACGCCGGCCTCGAGCCCGAGGCCGGGATCAACGCGCTGGTGGAAGCCGCGCACCAGGTACTGGCCATCGCCGGGCTCGCCCGGCCGGGCAGCGGCACCACGGTCACCCCCACGGTCGCTGCCGCGGGCACCCTGGACAACGTCGTACCGGCGCGGGCGACCGTCACCGTCGACGTCCGGGTGGAGTCGGGCGAGGAGGAGGACCGGGTCGAGGCGGCGTTCGCGGCGCTGACACCGCGGCTCGACGGTGCGCGGATCGCGGTACGGGGAGGCATCGGCCGCCCGCCGATGCCCGAGTCGGCGTCGACCGAACTCTTCGCGGCGGCCCGGCGGCTGCTGCCGGACCTGGAGGGCGTCGCGGTCGGCGGCGGCAGCGACGGCAACTTCACGGCCGCGCTGGGGGTGGCGACCCTCGACGGTCTCGGGGCCGTCGGCGCGGGCGCCCACGCCGACCACGAGTACGTGGTGGTCGACGCCATGACCGAGCGGGCGAACCTCATCGCGGGGCTGGTGGAAGCGGTGCGGACGAAGACGCGCTGAGCATCGCTCTGCGCGGGCCGCGGCGGCCTCGGACCGTGCTCCGGGACCCGCCTTCCCGCCCTGCGGCGGTGCCCCGTACGGCCCGGTGGCTTCGGACCTGCCCCGGGACTCGGCCTCCCAGCCCTGCGGCGCCGCCCTATTCGGCCAGTTCCGCGAGGTCCACCGGCACCCGCCAGGTGATCCGGCGGCGCACCGACTCCAGTTCGTCCTGGAGCGGGGACGGCGGCACGGCGAGCACCGGGCAGGTGGCGTGGGCCAGGCAGTAGCGGGCGACCGAGGGGTGCAGCAGCCGGTGCAGCCGTCCGCGCGCCCCGGCGCCGACGACGAGGAGGTCGTCGGGACCGTCGGCGGCCCGTACCAGCGCCACTCCCGGGGTGCCCCAGATGATGAGCCCCTTGGTCGCCACGTCCGGCCCGCCGGGCCCGAACGCGTCGTCGAGCGCCTGCAGCAGACGCTCGCCCGCCACCCGGCGGCACTCCTCGACCACGGACGGCTCGGGCCGGGCGCGGTGGCCGAGTTCACCGCCGGGCGGCGCCCAGGCGAGCACGGCCCGCAGGACCGCCCCGGTGCGCCGCGCCTCGGCGGCTGCCCGGTGCAGCGCGGTCAGGCTGCCGAGGCTGCCGCTGACCCCCACCACGACGCGCCGCTCACGACCCTGCTCCGTCATACCGGCCCCACTCCTCGCCTCGCCCGAGCGTTTCCCCCACTCTCGCCCGGCCGTAGGGCCGAAATGCGCGCCACCGCCGGGTGTTGGCGGCCTCCTGACGCGCGGGGGCGGGACCCTGACGCCTTGCTGACGCCCGCCGCCCGCCCCCTCGTGCCGCTCGCCCGCGTCAAGCGGGCAGCGCCCACACCTGGTTGGCCTGGAGGTGGCCGCAGGCCCAGACGTCCAGCTTGGTGCTGTCGGCGGTGCCGCCGCCGTACACGTCGAGGCACAGGGCCGAGGCGCCGTTGACCAGGGTGCCGTCGGGCTTCGCGGTCCAGTGCTGGGTGGCCGCGCCCGTGCAGGTGGACAGGGTCGCGGGGCTTCCGGCGGTCGTCCCGGCCGCCGTGAGGCACTTGCCGAGCGACCGTACGGTGGTGTCGGCGTTCATGGTCCAGCGCTGGTTGGGGTTGCCGGTGCAGGTGTAGAGGATGGTGGGGGTGCCGTCGGCGATGCCACTGCCGGTGACGTCCACGCACTTGGCGCCGTTGCCCGTGAGCTGGCCGGTGGGTACGGCGGGAGCGCAGCCGGTGCCCGGCGTCAGCCGCCAGACCGCCGTGCCGTGCGCGGGCACGGTCGCCGTGAGCGAGCCGTTCACCGTCGAAGTGGCGCCGGTCCAGAGGTCCTTGGCGGTCACCGCGCAGCCCGGCAGGCCGATGTCGGCGAGCGCGGTGGTGACGGTGCGGGCCGCCGAGCCGCGGTTGAGTACCGCGACCGCCCGGTCCGCTCCGGCCAGGGGCCGGACGAGGACGTCGGTGGTGCTGTTGGACGACGCCACGCCCGCCTGCCGTCCGAGGCTGTCCTGGTCGACGGCGATCAGGTCGGTGTTGCCGAGCGCGGACCGGGCCGCCGGGGCGAGGTGGGCGACGTCGGAGGAGAGGATGAGGGGCGCGGCCATCATCGACCACAGGGCCATCTGGCTGCGGGACTCGTCGTCGGTGAGTCCGCCCGCGCCCGCGATGAGGAAGTCCGGGTCGTTCCAGTTGCCGGGTCTGGCGTAGCGGCCGATCCACCGGTTGTAGCCGTAGTTGGAGAGCACGCTGGCCCAGCGGCTGGTGGTGGGGTGGGCGGGGTCGTAGGTGGCGATGTCCCAGCCCTCCCGCCAGAGCTGGCCGTCCGGGCCGACCCAGGACAGCACGTCGAACCAGGTGGGGTTGCCCCATTCGCCGGTCTGGAAGTAGGCGGGCGCGGATTCGGAGAAGACGATGTCGCGCCCGCTCGCCCGCAGGGCCGCGGCCTGGGCGTCGTACGCCTGCCGGTACGCCTGTTCCTTGGTCTGGCCGGGAGCGGTGTAGAGGTTGCAGCCGTCCAGTTTGAGGTAGTCCACGCCCCAGGCGGCGAACGTGGTCGCGTCCTGGGTGAAGTGGTCGGCGCCCCCGCCCTGGGGCCGGCCGCTGCCGGGGTAGCCGCCGCAGGTCGTCGACCCGGCGTCCTCGTAGATCCCGAAGCGCAGTCCTCGGTCGTGGAGGTAGGTGCCGAGCCAGGCCATGCCGTGCGGGAACTTCACGGGGTCGGCGGCGAGTTTCCCGCCACTGTCACGGGACTTGGTCATCCAGCAGTCGTCCACGGTCAGCGTGGTGTAGCCCTTGGCGGCGAGGCCGCTGGAGATGAGGGCGTCGGCGTTGGCCGTGACGGTCTGCTCGGTGACGCCGCACTGGTAGTGGGCCCAGTCGTTCCAGCCCATCGGGGGCGTGGCGGCGGACTGCCGGACCGGTGGCGGGGCGGGGGAGGGGGCGGCGTGCGCGGTCGCGGCGCCGGTGAGCGGCAGACAGAGCAGCGCGGCGGCGAGTGCGGCGAGCGCGGTGCGTCGGGGGCGGGGCACGGTGGTCTCCTCGGTGGTGAGAAGGGGACGTGCGAGGTGGAGCGGAGCGGAGTGCGCGATGACCTCCGGGGAAGGTGCGCGCCGGGTGGCCATGATGGGTGATGCACTGTAGCGCTCTCTTTCGAGCACCTTCAATCACCGTACGGTAAAAGGGAGTTGGGGCGTCCGGGTGAGGGGCGACGGGTGATCGGCGCCGCGCACTGGTGTGTTGTGTTTGATTACGTGGACTCTTGACGCTTATCGAAGCCGTCAATACCTTGCGCAGCAGCGACGCGTGACATGCCGTGCGCCTCATGCGCCGCCGAGCGCCGCATGACCGCACACTCCGCCTGCCGTTTCCCAGGGAGTACGCATGCACCGACGCACACTGCTGAGGGCCGCCGCGCTCAGCCCGCTCGCCGCGTTCGCCGTCTCCGGGGGACGGGCGTTCGCCGCCGGGCACACCTTCGGCTTCAGCCCGGACGGCGCCGACTTCGTCCTCGACGGCGCCGCCTTCCAGATCCGCGCCGGAGAGCTCCACCCCGCCCGTATCCCCGTTCCGTACTGGACGCACCGCATCCGCATGGCGAAGGCGCTGGGCCTCAACACCATCGCGCTCTATCTCATGTGGAACTACCTGGAGGAACGCCCGGGCGCCTTCGACCTGACCACCGACCGGCGCGACTTCGCCGCCTTCATCCGGCTGTGCGGGCAGGAGGGCATGTACGTACTGCTGCGGCCCGGCCCGTACGTCTGCGCCGAGTGGGACCTCGGCGGTCTGCCGTCCTACCTGCTGGCCAAGCCGTCCGCCAGGCTGCGCGTCAACGCGGCCCAGGACCCGGACTACATGGCGGCCGTCTCGCGCTACATCGCCGCGATCGCGCCGGTCGTGCGCCCGCTGATGGCAGCCAACGGCGGCCCCGTCCTGATGGTGCAGATCGAGAACGAGTACGGCTCGTACGGGAGCGACAGCGCCTATCTCGAGGCGCTGCGGCAACTGTGGCTGGCGGCGGGGATCGAGGGGCCGTTCTACACCCAGGACGGGCTCGGCCAGGTCACGGCCAACCACACCAACGTCACCGGCGGCGCCATCGGGCTCAGCGGCGGCACCTCGGCGGACATCAAGCGCTGCCGCACCGCGTTCCCGCGCGTCCCGGCCCTGTCGGGCGAGCTCTACCCCGGCTGGCTCACCCACTGGGGCGAAGCCACCTTCGCCGGGCTCGGCACCGATCTCACCACCTCTCTGCGGGAGTTGATGAACGCCCGGCAGTCGTTCAACCTGTACGTGGTGCACGGCGGCACCAACTTCGGCTACTGGGCCGGGGCGAACGCCAACGACGACGGCACCGGCTACACCCCGCACATCACCTCGTACGACTACGGCGCGCCCATCACCGAACAGGGGCGGCCCGCCCCGCGCTATCCCGCCTACCGCTCGCTCATCGGCTCCTACCCGGGGGTGACGCTGCCCCCGGTGCCCGATCCGGTCCCCACCCTGACCCGCACCGGAGGCGACGCCCCGACCCCCGTCGCGTACGCCTCGCTCTGGGACAACCTGCCCGACCCGCTCCCGGCCGCGCGGACCGTCACCCCGCAGCCGATGGAGGACCACGGGCAGAACTCCGGATTCCTGCTCCACCGCAAGACCCTCGCGGGATACACGGGGGCGACCCTCGACACCGGGCCGGTCCACGACTACGCCACGGTCTTCCTCGACGGGACCTACCGGGGCGCCCTGTCCCGCCCGGCCCTTCCCGCGCCCTACGCGACGCCGCTCAAGGCGACCACCGGCACCCGGCTGCCACTCGGCGCGGCGGGCGGCCGTCCCACCCTGGACATCCTGGTCGAGGGCATGGGGCGCATCAACTACGGCCATGGACTCGTCGACCGCAAGGGCCTCACCGGGCAGGTGTCCCTCGCCGACGCGGGCCCGCTGACCGGAGTGCTCACCGAGTGGCAGACCTACGCCCTGCCCGTCGACGAGGCGTACGTCACCTCGCTGCGCCCGGTGATCAGCGACCCGGGCCGGGCCGGGATCTTCTTCCGGGCGACGGTGGACCTGGCCGGGACCGGAGACACCTACCTCGACATGTCCGGCTGGACCAAGGGCGTGGTCTGGGTCAACGGCCACAACCTCGGCCGGTACTGGTCCATCGGCCCGCAGCAGCGCCTGTACTGCCCGGCCCCTTGGCTCACCGTCGGGCGCAACGAGATCCTCGTACTCGATCTGCACCAACTCCGGCCGCAGCCCGTCCCGTTGGAGGCGGCGCCCACCGAACCCGCCCGTCTGCTGCTCAACCGCCGCAGCGGAAAGGCGGCCGACGTGCCCGACTGGTCCACCACGGCCGGTGCGCAACTCGTCCAGTGGACCCGCAACGGCGGCGCCAACCAGCAGTGGCGCACGACGCCGGTCGCGGACGGGATCCGCATCCTCGCCAATGTGAACTCCGGCCAGCTGATCGACATCCAGGGCAACGCCTCCGCCGACGGCACCCCCGTCATCCAGTGGCCCGCCCACGGCGGCGCCAACCAGCAGTGGCGCCAAGTGCCCGCGGGCGCCGGTTATGTGAAGCTCGTCAGCGTCAGCACCGGCAAGGTGCTGGGCGTGAGCGGCAACTCCACCGCCGACGGCGCGCGGCTCGTCGAGCAGACCGACACCGGGGACCCCAGCCAGCAGTGGCTGCCGTCCCCGGTCTGAACACCCGGCCCGCCGTGCGGCCACCTGCCCGAACCCGGTGGCCGCACGCCCGCCCCACGCCACGGCGTCAGTCGAGGGCGACCAGCTCCCGGTAGTCCTCGTGCCACAGGTCCTCGTCCGCGTCCGGCAGGAGCAGGACGCGATCCGGACGCAGGGCGTCGATGGCCCCCACGTCGTGGGTGACCATCACGATCGCCCCGGGGTAGGAGCCGACCGCCGTCAGGACCTCGCCGCGGGAGGCGGGATCGAGGTGGTTGGTCGGCTCGTCGAGCAGCAGCACGTTGGCGCCGGAGTGCACCAGCCCGGCCAGCGCGAGCCGGGTCTTCTCCCCGCCGGAGAGCACCCCCGCCGGCTTGTCGGCGTCGTCACCGGCGAACAGGAAGGCGCCGAGTACGTGCCGGACCTCGCCGTCCGTCAGGTGCGGCGCCACGTCCGCCAGGTTCTGCCGGACCGTACGGTCCCCGGCCAGGGTGTCGTGCTCCTGGGCGAAGTAGCCGAGCCGCAGCCCGTGTCCGCGCACCACCCGTCCGCCGTCCGGCCGCTCGTGCCCCGCCAGCATCCGCAGCAGGGTGGTCTTGCCCGCGCCGTTGTGGCCCAGGACCACCAGCCGGCTCGCCCGGTCCACCGCCAGGTCCACGCCCGCGAGCACCTGGCGTCCGCCGTACGACTTGGACAGGCTGACCGCGCCGAGCGGCACCCGGCCGCAGGGGGCGGGCTCGGGCAGCCGGATCTTGGCGGTCCTCTCCGCCCGGCGGGCCGGTTCCAGCGCGGCGAGCATGCGGTCGGCGCGCCGCGCCATGCTCCGGGCCGTCACGGCGGTGGCCGAACGAGACTTCATCCGGTCCGCCTGCGCGTGCAGCGACGCGGCCTTGCGCTCGGCGTTGGCACGCTCCCGGGCCCGGCGCCGTTCGTCCGAGCCGAGCCGGTCCAGATAGGCGCTCCAGCCGGTGTTGTGCTGATCGAGGGCGGTGCGCTGCGGATCGACGTGGAAGACCCGGTTGACCACGTCGGCGAGCAGCCCGGTGTCATGGCTGATCAGCACGAGCCCGCCCCGGTGGCCGCGGAGGAAGGTCCGCAGCCAGGTCACCGAGTCGGCGTCGAGGTGGTTGGTCGGCTCGTCGAGCAGCAGCGTTCCGCCGTGCCCGGCGAACAGGATGCGGGCCAGCTCGACGCGGCGCCGCTGGCCGCCGGACAGGGCGCCGACCGGCTGCGCGAGGACGCGGTCGGGCAGGCCGAGCCCGGCCGCCACCCGGGCCGCCTCGGCCTCGGCCGCATAGCCGCCGCCCGCCTGGAACGCGGCCTCCGCGCGTGCGTACGCGTCGAGCGCCCGCTCCAGGGCGGCGGGCGTATCGGCCCCCTCCAGGGCGGCTTCGGCGGTGCGCAGCCGGTGCAGCGCCCGGTCGAGGGCGCGGGCCGACAGGATCCGGTCGGTGACGGTCGTCGCCGGATCGGCCGGGCGCGAGTCCTGCGCGAGCAGGTGCGCCGGTCCGGTACGGGTGATGGTCCCGGCGGCCGGGCGGTCCAGTCCGGCGAGGGCGGACAGCAGGGTGGTCTTGCCCGCGCCGTTGCGGCCGACCAGGCCGATGCGGTCGCCGGGGGAGACGGTGAAGGAAATGCCGGAGAGCAGCAGGCGGGCGCCCGCGCGCAGCTCGACATCGCGAACAGTGATCATGGGGTGACGCTCCGAAAAAGCAAAAGGACACACTTCTGGCGTGGAAGCGGGTCCTCGGCTAGGAAATTCGGGGCGTTGACATGTTCGCCAGGCTAACGGGCGGGCGGGCGGGACCGCATGCGCTTTTTCGCCGGACGACCGGACGGCTCACCGGTCCACCAGCCCGACGGCCGGTCGGGGGGACAGCCGTGCGCCGCACCGCTCAGGCGCCGCGTCCGGAGTCGATGATGTGCTCGGCGAGCTCGCGGGACGCGGCGGCGGCCCGGCTGTCGGGACGGGTCGCACCGGCGGCGAGCAGCCCGTCCACGACCATCAGCAGCTGATCGGCGGCGAACTCCGGCCGTGCGTGCCCGAGCGCGCCGAACTCGTCGGCGAACAGGCCGTGGACCACGCGCCGGTAGTCCCGGGTGACCGCGTGTCCCGGGTGGTCCGGGTCGGCGAGCGCGAGGTCGGCGGCGAGGTAGCGGCAGCCGTGGAACTCCGGCTCGGACGCGGTGCGGCCGAGCCGGTCGACCACCGCGAGCAGCCGGGCGCGCGGATCGGTGCCCGCCGCTGCCATGGTCGCGCGGTACTGCTCCGCGTCCTCGGCGGTGCTGCGGCGCAGCATCTCGGCGCAAGACCGCCGGGGAGGTCCCGCTGGCCTCGGAGTCCGGCACGGCGTGACTCCCGGGGCCGGATTCCGGCCGTGCCCGGCCCGGAGCGCGTGCCCCGCGACGGGGGCGAGGGGTTCAGGCCGCCCGGGGGAGGGCCGGTTCCGTGACGGCGTGGGCCGCGGTCCGCCACGCGGCGCTGACGGCCCGGTGGGCCCGGTCGGTGGCGGCGGGAACGTCGAGCGGGAGCCGCAGCGGGGCCCCGATGTGGACATGGAGACGGGGGCGGCGCAGCGGGGCGCTCATGAGTCCGGCGAGCTGCTTGGCGCGTCCGCCGGAGGTGATCCTGCGGGCACCGGCCTGGCCCAGTGGGACGACCGGGGCGTCGGCCGCCGCCGCGAGCCGCGCCAGACCCGTACGGAAGGGGCGCGGGCCGGCCGGTGCGGCGTCCCTGCGGCGGGGGAGCCCGCCCTCCGCGTAGATCAGTACGTGTCGGCCCCGGCCCAGGGCCTCGGCCGCCCGCGTGAGCGCGTCGGCCGCGCGTGCCGTGCCCCGGTGTACGGGGATGTACTCCTCCGCCGTCAGCGCGCGGGCCAGCAGGGGGACGCGCCACAGACCGGCGGTCGCCATCACGACGGGCCGGATGCCCACGCGGTGCAGGGCGGCGAGCACCACGGCGGGGTCGGCCAGGGAGTCGTGGTTGGCGGCGATGATGCTGCCGCCGGGGACCGCGTCGGGTTCGGTCGTGATCGTCAGACGTCCGAACAGGGGGATGAGCGACGCGGCGGTACGGCTCAGCATGACGGCCTCTCGGAGGAGCGGTTCGGCGGCGGGCCCGCGGTGGGCGGGGCCGTCCTCATGATGGGCGGGGGCCGCGGGCCGGGGCCTGAGTCCGGATACTCAGTCCGCTGAGTGGGGTGCCTACCGTTGCCGGGATTCGTTACGTCCACGGAACTCGTCGCCAACGGGCGGGGAGCGGCGCCGTCGTCGCGCGTCCGGGAGCTCACCGGCGCCGAGTACAGGAGTCCTTGAGTGTGAGTCGAGTGCATGACAGGCCGGTCCCCGTACCACCCGTACCAGGGCCCTCTTCGCGCCACTCCGATAACATCATCAGACTCACCGTGGCAGACGTGGTCGGCCGTTCTTCACTGGAAAGCCATGCCAACTCGCGTGAAAGGTGAGCCATTCAACTGAATCCTAACAAATCGGCCCAAAATTGACTTTCATATCGACGAGAATATTTTCACGAATGCGCTGGAGGAATCTTTTCGCCGCGTGGCGTCAGCCGCGGGCGTTGTTGTGGACCGCCGCGGGCGTCGCCGTCCTGGGATTTCTCATCGCTCTGGAAATCACCGCACGGCATTACGACATGCCGGGGCCGATCACCAGTCAGGCGCAGGAAATCGTCCTCACCCCGCGTTCGGGACCGCTGCTCTATGCCGGCCTGGCGTTGATGATGGTGGTGCTCACCTGGCGGGAACGGTTCATCGCCCTGGGGGCCGCGGTCGGAATCGATCTCGTGTTCCTGCTGGTGCGGCTGATCATCGGGGCCGGGCCGAACCTCGGCAACGGCGCCCTGTGGGTGATCCTTGGCTGCGCGGTCCTCGCGGTCACACGCCGTACCGGCTCGGAGCGCGCCCTGCTGCTGAAGGGCGTGGCGCTCGGGCTGCTGCTGGTGGCCGGGCACAAGACCGGTGACACCTGGCTGCTGATCACCTCGAAGACCCGCCCGGAGGTGCTCGACCAGTACGTGGCGACCGCCGACCACGCGCTCGGCAACCCCTCGTGGCTGATGGGCCGGGCCGTCGAGGCCACCGGCCCGGTCGGCGCCCAGATCCTGCACGTCGTCTACGGTCAGCTGCCGCTGGCGGCGGCCCTCGTCGCGCTGTACCAGCTGCGCAACGTGGCGGCCGAGCGGCGCTTCCCCGGCCACCACCTGGTGCGCACCTTCCTGGTCATCGGCCTCCTCGGCCCCGCCGTGTACATGATCTTCCCGGTGGTCGGCCCGATCTTCACCTTCGGTGACGGCGCCTTCGGCACCGGCGGCGGCCACTGGGCGCTGGCCCACATCTGGCCGGACACGGTGCCCTCGCTCGGCACCCCGCACGCGATGCTCTACGACGACATCACCCCGCGCAACTGCATGCCCAGCCTGCACACCGCGTGGGCCACCGCGCTGTTCATCCACTCCCGCAAGGGATCGCGGGTCATGCGGTACGCGGGCACGTTCTGGCTGGTCGCCACGCTCAGCGCGACGCTGGGATTCGGCTACCACTACGGCGCGGACCTCATCGCCGGTGTCGTGTTCGTGCTCACGATCGAGGCGGCCATGCGCTCCTTCGACCGGGGCTGGAACCGGCAGGGAACGCGGCTCGTCCTTCACGGCGCCACGGTTTTCACGGCGCTCCTGCTGGCCTACCGCTATCTGTCGGTGGAAATGGCCGACCACCCGTGGGTGTTCGGCCCGCTCCTCCTGCTCGCCATGGGTTCGGTGATCCACGCATACGTACGGACCACCAAGCGGTGGGACGCGGAAGCCGCGGCCGTGCGGGATCCGGAACCGAAGGTTCTGCCGACTCAGCGGACGTCCGGTGCCGATGGCGCCGGCCAGTCCGACACCGCGCTCGTGGGAGCCCCGGCCACCCCGCCGACTTCCTGAGCGGCTGCCCGGCGCACGCGCGCGATGCCCGCCCCCGAGTCGTATGGGGGCGGGCATCGGCGTTCCGGTCGTCCTCGTGCCGTTGGCTAGAACAGCCCGGGGATGTGGAAGTTGAGCCAGTACAGGCGTGACTGGGTCATGGGCGGACTGATGTAGTTGCGGAAGTTCTGCCCCATCTGCCACCAGGTGTTGTCGGCCTGTCCCAGCACCTTCACGGCGAACACCGTGCCGAGGTTGGAGCCCTCGGAGACACCGCGCTGGGTCATGTAGAGCTTGCCGTTCTTCTCGGACGTCGTGAAGGTGATCACCGAGCCCGGGTCGTCGAAGTAGTTCTCGGAGATGACGGTGAAGCTGGTGGACGTCTTGTCGACGTGCACCCGGACCAGCCCGTTGCCGCCCAGGATCATGCCCACCCCGCCGGGGGTGTCCTTACCCGGGAAGAGCCGGCAGACCGCGCCCTCGGTGAAGCTGGAACAGCCCTCGACCGGGAACGGGAAGAACGTCTGCGGACTCTGCTGGAAGGTCGACATCAGCTTCTCGGGACTGCCCCACTTGCTCGAACCGACCTCCTCGACATGGGTGTAGGCGTGCTTGATCGGCAGGATCTTGTTGCTCTTGGGCAGCGGCGGGTCGTCGTCCGTGGCGGGCCTGGGATCCGGCGCCCACGGCCCCGGCCCCCGGTCGTGCGGCCCCGAGGACGGCTTCTTGACGCAGAACGGGCACGGGTCGGGTTTGGGCTTCGGCTTGCAGTACGGGCACGGGTTGTACGGCCCGAACACCTTCTTCACCGGGACCGTGCTGTACAGGACGGTCTTGCCGTCGTCGCTGTAGCAGGCGCTGTTGGTGCAGCCGGGGCCGCTGTGCGTCCACACCGAGTCGGGGTTGTCGACCGAGCAGCCGTCGCAGAAGGTGCCGTCGGGGTCGCTGCCGTTGACGGGGTTGTTGTCGCTGTAGGCGTACCCGTTCCACTGCTGCGGGGCGTTGGGGTCGAGCAGCGGGTCGGCGCTGATGAAGCGGCCGGTGGACGGCTGGTACTGGCGGGCGCCGAGCAGCGTGAGCCCGGTCGCCGTGTCCTTCTGGCCGCCCACGAAGCCCTTGTCGCCGGGCCAGGAGGCGGGCGCCGCGCCGCGCGGGTTGCCGAACGGGTCCAGCGCCTGCCGGGTGACCCCGCCACCGGCCAGGTCGACGGTGAGGTTGGCGCTGCCGTGGTGGTCGGCGATCTGCACGGCGAACGCGCCGGCCGCCGTGCCCGCCCCGGTCCGCACCACCGTCATCCCGCCGGGCACCGGGTAGGACCGCACCCCGGTCCTGGCACCCGTCGCCCGGTCGACGTTGAGCTCGTCGGCGCCCAGGTTGAGGGTGGTGGTGGCGGGGCCGCGCCGCAGGAGCAGTTTGCCCTCCGTGTCGTAGAGATACGTGGTGGTGGTGTCCGGGACGGTCCACTTCTGGCCGGCGGGCACCGCCAGGAGGCAGTCGCCGAGGGCCAGCTTGGTCCCGTCGGCGGTGGCGCCGCCGGGCACCGTCAGACAGCGCGCGGCGACCGTGTTGTAGAGCGTGCCGTCGGTGCGGCGCGTCCAGGTCTGCGCGGCCGTCCCGTCGCAGGGCCGCAGCCGCACGGGCGCGCCCGGCAGGGTGCCGATCGCGGTGACGCACTTGCCGGCGGTGGTGAGCCGGTCGCCGGTGGCGCTGTACTTCTGGGTGGCGGCCGAGTCGTCGCACGTGGCGAGGGTCAGGGCGGTGTCGTCGGCGGTGGCCGCGCCGTCCGTGCCCAGGCACTTGCCGAGGCCGCTGCGGATGGGGGCGGAGGTGGTCGTCGAGGCCGGTTTGCCCTCGCTGTTCCAGGTCAGGACGCTGGTCCCGGCGCGGCCGTCCTGGTAGGAGGTGGTGTTGCCGCCCGCGTCGTACTGGTAGAGGTCGGTCGTGGTGGCCGGGCCGGTCTTCGCCGCCGCCGAGAGCAGGGCGTGCGGGCCGCCGGTGCCGCCGCCGGTGCCGGGCGCGGCGGTGGGCGCGTTGCGCGTGCCGGGGGTGCCGAACGCCTGGGTCACCGTCACGTCCTTGGCGGTGTCGCCCGCCGGGTCGTGCTTGACCAGCTTGGTGCGGTTGCCGGTGACGTCGTAGCCGTACTCCTGCCAGTAGGCGGCCGGGCCGCCCACGGTGGCCGCCGAGGGCTGGGCGGTGGTGCAGCGCCCCTGGTCCGGCGTCCGGTGCTCGCTGTCGGCGGGCAGGGTCAGCCCCTTGGTGTCCGTCCAGGCTGAGGTGAGCCGGCTGAACGCGTCGTACGCGAAGCACTGACGGTCCGTCAGCGCCGGTTTGTTGTCGGGCACGTTGGTGATCGAGGTGATCCGGCCGGACGGGTCGTAGGTGTATCCGGTCTGCTGGAGGGCTCCGGTCCCCGAGGTCTGCTGGTCGACGTACTGTGCCCGGACGCGCCCGGTGGCCTGGTCGTAGTCGGTGGTGGAGACGACCTGCTTGCCCCACGGGTTGACGGTCGAGCGGACGGTCCGCCCGAACGCGTCGTACTCGCTCTGCACGTCGTACGTGGTGGCGCCCATGTAGCGGAACATCTGGCCGTAGTCGTTGAGCGCGTACGCGATGTCGTCCATCGGCAGTCCGCCGACGGCCGGCAGGACCATGCCGGAGGCCGTGCCGGTGAGCGGGTCGTAGGAGGTGGTGGTGGAGTAGCTGAAGGTGGTGCCGGGCTCCTGGCCGACGTCGCCGCCGGGCAGTGTCAGGGTGCTGCCGGTGGGCCGGTAGGCGTCGTCGTAGCCGTCGACGGTGGTGGTGTAGGCGCTGCCGCCCTCACCGCCCGTGTAGCGGGTGGAGCCGGCGGGCTTGCCGCGGCCGTCGGGGACGGTGTCGTAGGACCAGGCCGCCAGCCGGTGCGCCGGGTCGGCGCTCTCCTCGTACAGCCCGGTCCGCCGCCCGAGCAGGTCGTAGGTGTACTTGAGGGTCTTGCCCCGGGCGTCGGTGCCGCTGGCGAGGTGGCCCGCCGCGTCCCAGGTCTGGCTGGTGGCGCCCTTGTCCGGCTCCTGGTAGCCGGTCTGGCGGCCGTGCAGGTCGTAGCGGATGGACCAGGTGTTGCCGGCCGCGTCCTGGCGGGTCAGCGGCTTGCCGTCGGCGGAGTAGGTGTAGCGGCTGATGGTGGCGTCCAGCGCCGATCCGGTGGCCGTCGGCGTCGTGTACTGCCACAGCTCGGTGGTGTGGCCGCGCGCGTCGGACAGCGTGGTGGTGGGCGCGCCGCCGGTGGGCGGCACCACGTCGGTGCGGTCGGCGCCCCGGTAGCTGGTCGTGGTGCGGGTCTGCTCCACACCCAGCGACCACGAGGCGGTGGTGAGGGTGCGGCCCCGGCCGTCGTAGGTGGTGCGCGTCTGGGCCGCCAGGGTGCTGTCGGCGGCGGTGACCAGGCTCTGCGCGGGGCCGGTGGTGTTGTTGTACCAGGGCGGGTTGGTCAGGGCGACGCGGCCCTGTGAGTCGTAGACGGTGTCGGAGACCAGACGGCCCTTGTACGCCGGGTTCTTGGGCGACTCCTGGGTCTGGCGGACCCGTCCGAAGCCGTCCAGGAGCTGGATCTGGCGGGTGAGGACGGGGGTGTCGCCGTCCTTGGTGAGACGGGACGTGGTGACCGTCGAGGGCACGCCCGTCTGGTTGGAGACCTGGTAGTCGAAGCCGACGTTGGGGGTGGGGTCGCTGTCCGGGGCGCGGCCGGGCAGCCATACGCCGGTGAGCCGGCCGAGCGCGTCATAGGTCTCGGTCGTCGTCTTGAGGTTGACGTCCGTGGACTTCAGCGGCAGGCCCCGGCGCGGGTCGGTGACGGTGACGGCGTCCCAGTGCTCGCTCGCGGCGGCGCCCGGGACGGGGTTGGAGACGGTCACCTTGTTCGGCAGCTCGCCGGTGGCCGCCGCGGTGTAGGCGGTGGTCGTGGTGGAGCCGTCCGGGTGCTGGGCGTCCTTGGCGTTGGGGTCGGTCGCCGAGACGGTCCGCCCGTAGGCGTCGTAGCCGCTCACGGCCGTGGGGACGAAGGCGGCGGTGCCGTCGGGGGCATAGCCGTCGACGGTCTCGGTGCGGGTGACGTCGCCGGGGGCGCCGCTCTGGCCGTAGGGCTTGCCGTCGTAGAACGTCCGGGTGCGCTCCACCGTGTTGGCCGTGCCCGCGGTGTCGGTGCAGGCGTCGGAGGAGGTGGCCGAGACCACCAGCTTCTCGGTGGGCAGATCGGTGCGCTGGGCGTCCGGTCCGCTCGCGTACGCGGAGCGGGTGCACAGGTCGGGCAGGCCGTCGGCCCGGCTCAGGGCGGTCTTGACCCGGTTGTTGTGCGCCGGGTCGGTGACGGTGGTGGTGGAGGTGGTCCGCCAGCTGTCGTCGGCCTTCTTCTCCTGGCCGGTGACCACGACGGTGGTCGCCGGGTAGCGCGCGACCAGGTCGGGCAGGGAGCCGCCGCGCACATGGGTGGCGGTGGGGTGGTCGTCGCTGGGGGTGGTGACGGTGCGTGCGGTGACCGTGCCGTCCGCCCGGTCGTACGTCTCGGTCGCGAGGACCTGCCCGGAGAGCCAGTCCACGTCCACGACCTCGTGGCCGAGCGGATCGGTGGAGCGCACGTCCCGGGCGGTGCCGTTTCCCCGGACGTCGCCGTGCATGCCCTGCCGGTAGGTGGTGCGGGTCTGGGACCGGGGCCCGTCGGAGCCGCTGCCGGTCCGGGCGGTCACGGAGGCGAAGCCGCGGAACTCGCCCCAGGTGCGCGCCTTGGCGTCGGTGAGCTCGCTGTCGTCGCGGTGCCAGGCCGCCGGACCGTACTCGTACGAGGTGGTCTTCTGCGGGGCGCCGGTGACCGGGTCGTTCTCGGTGAGCGACTTGACGCTGTAGTGGTTGAACCAGTCGAGCACCGGATCGGCGCCCGCCACCTGGCCGGGGACGTTCCAGCGGACCGGATAGCAGGCCATGGCGTCGTCGTCCTCGGCCGCCGGCATCACGTGGTTGATCCGTGAGCAGCCCGGGAGGTTGTAGTCGACGTTGACGACCGCGCCGGTCTCGTTGCGGATCTGCTGGATGCGCGGCCGGTTGATCCTGGGCGGCGCGGGGACCAGGTCGGTGCCGTCCACCCGGTTGGGCAGCATCACCGGAGTGAACGTGACGGCGGGGGTGCTCAGTTCGGCGCCGGTCCGCCCGGTGTGCTTCACGGAGTCCAGCCACAGGGCCTTTTGGCTGGTGGAGTCCGAGGGGTTGGGGAAGGAGTGGGAGAAGGCGTACGCGTCCACGTCCTGCCAGACGTTGCCCACCCGCACCTGGGTGGTGACGGAGGACAGGCGCTTGGTGGTGAAGTAGGTGGGGGAGTACGTGGTGCAGGTGCCGCTCTCCTTGCACTCCTGGTCCACCGGCACGTCCGGCCAGTTCGCCTTGTTGGCGACCGTACGGGTGGCCGGGTCGCAGCCCGTCGCCGGTGTCTCGCAGCGCTCCAGCGGGGTGAACGTCACCCGCGCGGCGGGCTGGAGGGCGCCCTTGGCGGCGATCTGGTCGTCCAGGCGCTGCCCGTAGGCGATCTGGGCGACGTTGTTGGCGCGGGTGTACGCGGTCGGGGTGCCCGCCCCGTTGTCCTGCACGGCCCCGCGCGCGTAGTAGCCGGTCTCCGGAGCCCAGGTGAACGTGGTGAGGTTGCCGTGCGCGTCCACCACGTAGTCGAGCGAGAGCCGCTGCCACATCCGGCACCAGGAGCGGTTGCCCTTGGCGGCGTCGTAGCAGGGGGCGCCGCTGTGGGGGGCGTAGACCGGCACGGTGGAGGCGGAGTTGGTGGCCGGGTCGGTGCGGTCGCCGCCGGGCAGATGGCCGAGGCCGAAGTAGTAGACGGTGCCGCCGCTGTCGGTGACCTTGGCGTAGCTGCCGCTGTCCGTGCCGTTGCGGGCGCCGGAGGCGAACTCGACCCTGGTGCCGTCGTCGTTCTTCAGGCGCCACACCCCGGTGGCGTCGTCCGAGGTGACCGGGGCGGAGTCGGCGCGCACCAGCTGGCCGCCGTGCGAGCCCAGCGAGAGCACGGCGTTGAAGCCGCCCCAGCACAGGTCGCCCGCGTTCTTGATGCCCGCCTTGTCGCAGGGCTGGTAGGAGCGCTCGATGAAGCCGGGGTTGAAGTCCCAGCCGTCCCCGATCCAGGACGCCTGGGCGTTGGTCGCCGAGGTCCGTCCGTCCACGGTGGCGGAGTCGTAGGCGAGGGACACCTGCGGCGCGGGCCCGCCGAGCGCGGGCGGCACCGCGAGGTTGTACGCGTAGGTGAACGCGCCCGAGGCGCCTCCGGCCGCCCAGGCCGAGGAGGGGGCTAGGGAGGTGGCGGTGTAGCTGCCGCCGCCGCCCGAGGGGGTGGTCTCGGCGGCCAGTGCCACGGTGGCCGGCGCGGAGGCGGCGAGGCCGGCGCCGGTGGCGGCGGTCCTCGCCGTGTCGAGCCGCGCGGTCAGCGCTCCGGTGGCGCTGTCACGGCCGGTCGCCACGGGGGTGCGCACCCGGCAGGCGGCCACCTGCGGGGTGGTGAGGGCGCAGCCGGGCAGGGCGACGAGCCTGCCCCGGGAGGCGAAGTCGCCGCCGGTCGCGGCGTTGAGCGCGGCCTGGTCGAGGGTGAGGCGCAGTCCGGTGGAGCCGTCGGCCGCCGTGCCGTGCGGCGCCGGAGCCGTGCGCAGGGCGAACAGCGTGCCGTGCACCCCGGCGGCGGTGGCGGCCTTGTCGTCGGCGCGCGTGACGGTCACCGCACGGCCGCCCGCGCTCGCCTTGAGCGCCGCGGCGGACAACCGGGGCGCGGGTTGGGCGGCCGAGCGTTCCGGAACCGGGTAGTGCGGGCGCGGCGCGGTGGGTCTGGTGGGGGAAGTGGCGCCGGTGGACGGGGTCTTGGGCAGGGTGGTGCCCGGTGGCGACCACACGCGGTCGAAGTCGGGGCCGCTCGCGGCGGCGGCCTGGGGAATCGCTGGTGACAGCAGTGCCGCGGCCAGCGACAGCACCAGGAGAGAGCCGATTCTGGGCGCACGCGGGCGCACGGAACCAGGCCCATGTCTGACAGACACGTAACCCCCGTTGGGTCAGAGACGGGCGGGGCACCCGGCCAACTGCCGTGTGCCATGGGAAAGTCCGCCGGAACGTAGCACCCGGCCCGGACACCACGATTCGTTTTACGCTGAACGAACGACTGTGATCCACCTCACTGCCCCGGTAAGTGTGGATCTTTGAGGACCAGTCGGACAGGTGCGGTGTGCCGGGCATTGACCGATCGTGAAGATGGCTGGAACTGTGCCCCCCGTCGACACAGATCGGCCACAGTTCTCACACAGACCATCACGCCAACTGGCGTGTGCGCACGGGGGTGTTCAGTTGTCTGTTGTTCCATCCGGGCTGCCCGGAATCGGAAGACGAAGGTCCGGATCGCGTCGCACCGGCACCGCACGGACGGGCGCGCTGGTCGCGCTGCTCGCCCTGACCGCCGGACTCGGCTCGGCGCCCGGCGCGGCGGCCGTCGACCGCACCGGCCCGGCCGACGTGGCCGCGGCCATCCGGGCCAACGACGCCCGCAACGCCGAGGCCGCCCGCACCGCGGGCGACGAGGCGAAGCGACCGCGGAGCGCGGCGGCCAAGGCGGTCGCCGAGGCCCGCCGCACCCGCCACGACGTGCAAGTCGCCGCGCTGACAGACGAGTTCAGCACCACGTACGCCACCCCCGCCGGAAAGCTGCGGACCGAG
The DNA here is from genome assembly GCF_041080675.1 of Streptomyces sp. cg36. Classification (NCBI taxonomy): domain Bacteria; kingdom Bacillati; phylum Actinomycetota; class Actinomycetes; order Kitasatosporales; family Streptomycetaceae; genus Streptomyces; species Streptomyces cyclosori. The sequence goes on from NZ_CP163520.1 coordinate 7,555,372, forward strand.
CAGCACACCGACGTCCAGCGGGTACGGCGCGACGGCGGCTGGCGCGCCCCGGACGACCGGCTGGCCGCGCGCCCGGACGGCACCCTCGCCCCCGTGGCGGCCCTGGACAGCCTCGTCATCTCCGGCGGCGGCACCGGCCCCCTGGCGGTGATGACCGCCAAGGACGGCAAGCAGCTCTCCCTGGGATCGCCGTTCCCCGGCGCCCTGCCCAAGCCCGTGATCGAAGGCGGCAGCGCGCTGTTCCGCTCCGTCGCCAAGGACACCGACCTGAAGGTGACCGCCACCAAGGAGGGCGGCTTCACCACCGTCGTCGTCCTGAACTCGCCCCTAGCGGCGGCCAATCCGGCCGTGCGCCGGCTGACGTTCCCGACCAGCACCAAGGGCGTACGTCTGAGCGCCGACCGCACCGGGACCCTGCGCGCCACCCACGGCAGCGAGACCGTGTTCGCCGCGCCGGCTCCCCGGATGTGGTCGGCCGCGGCCCCCGCCGCGGCCAAGCAGTTCACCGGCGAGCGCCGCGCCCCGGCCGGCGCCGCCCTCACCTCGGGCAAGGCAGCCGCGAGCGCGCCCGCCGCGCCCGCCGCCCGCCCCAAGTCCGCCTCGGCGGCCCCCGTGGGGCGCAGCAGCACCGAGGGACCGGCCGGGAACGCCCCGGCCGCCGACATCGCCGTACGCACCACCGGTGACGTCACCCGCGCCCTCGCGGCGGGCGGTGCCACCGCACGGCGGAGCGGCGCGGTCACCCTCACCCCGGACCGCGGCCTGCTCGACGACAAGAAGACGGTCTACCCGGTCTACGTCGACCCGTCCTGGTCCAACGACTCGCGCGGCAAGAGCCACCACGCCTGGGTGATGCAGGCGTGGCCGACCACCGGCAACTACGACCGCACCGGCGGCGGCGACCGCGACCACCCCGGCATGGGCTACCAGGGCTGGGAGACCAAGACCGGCATCGAGCGCACCCTGTTCGAGTTCAACCTCAACGGGTACGCGGGCGCCACCGTCAACTACGCCAATCTGCGCGTCGCCCAGTACATCTCGTCCGACTGGTCCTGCACCGCCACGTACCCGGTGAACCTCTACCACGCCGGTGCCTTCGACGGCGGCATCAACTGGGGCAACCACCGCACCTACGAGTGGGTCGACGGGAAGTACGTCCCTGGCAACGGCACCCAGAAGGAGTGCTACGGGGACATCCCGATCGACTTCAACATCACCGCACCCATGCGCAACGCCCTCGGCGACACCAACACCCCGCTGGCCTTCGCGCTGGTGGGCGCCGAAGGCACCGGCGACAAGATGGGCTTCAAGCGCTTCTCCTACGACGCCACCCTCTCCACCGAGTACGACTTCACCCCCGGCAAGCCCGGCAACCCCCACGCCACCCCCGCCCCCCACCGGGTCAGCGCGGCCGACACCGACGCCTGCTGGGACGCCCCGCTGAGCTCCTACGGCTGGGTGACCGACACCCGCACCACCCTCACCTCCAAGGTGACCAGCCCCAACCAGGGCCAGCTCACCGAGTTCGTCAGCGTCTGGGACAACGCGACCGGCGGAAACACCGTCCACCAGAACTGGTCCGGCTTCGTCGGCAACGGCAACGACGCCTCCTACACCCTCCCGTACGGCACCCTCCAGGACGGCCACTACTACGGCTGGCAGGCGCAGGGCGACGACGGGCTGCTGCGCGGGCCGGGCAGCGACGTGTGCCACTTCGCGGTGGACCTCACCCCGCCCGTCCTGAAGTTCGGCGACTTCACCGACCCCGCCACCCAGTTCCCGCCCTCCGGCGACGGCCAGACCACCAAGCTGCGCCTCGGCCAGGAGGGCCGCATCCCGATCGTGGCCGCCGACCCCAACCCCTCGGGCAAGCTGGCCTCGGGCCTGGCCTGCGTGCGCTGGAGCTACGACGCCCAGTTCGCCACGTACGACCAGACCTGCGGCACCCCGCTGACCATGAGCGAGATCAGGACCACACCGCGGCACTGGGGCACCAACATCCTCTACGCCAAGGCGTACGACGAAGCCGGGAACAGCTCGCAGACCGCCTCCTACGCGTTCTACGTGCCGTGGGCGCCCGGTCCGGTCGCCTTCGGCGACACCACCGGCGACGCCCGCCCCGACCTGCTGGTCCCGGACGACGCGGGCAACCTCGTCACCCACGGCCGGGCCACCGACCCCGGCAACCCGAACGTCCCGGCCAGCGGCGTGGCCGCCCGCGCCGCACAGGCACCCGAGTACGACGCCACCCAGCGCACCTGGAAGGACTACCGGGTCAGCCACCGGGGCGCGGTCGACCCCGGCCTCAACACCGACGACCTGTTCGTCCACCGCGACGGCCAGGCCGGCGCCCAGGGCGGCAAGGCCCTCTACTACTACGCCAACACCCTCTCCGACCCCGGCCGCTTCACGCTCGGCACCAAGACCAACGTGGCCCGCGTCAACTGCGCCGGCGGCGCCACCGCGTGCCCCGGATTCCACCCGGGCACCGGTGACAACTGGCAGTACACCACCCAGATCACCCCGATCGGTTCGCCGGTCGACGCCCGCACCCCCAGCCGTGACGTCGTCGGCGCCACCGGTGTGCTCGCCGTCGAGTCCGACAACCTCTGGTACTACCCGGTCAAGACCAACGGCACCCTGGCGGCGCCCAACCTGGTCGCCGCGGGCGGCTGGAGCGACGTGGACCTGATGGTGCCGGGCAACACCCTCGCCATCGGCGCCTCCGGTGCCACCGCGCCCGCCCTGTGGATCCGCGCCCGCACCACCGCGGGTGGCCGGACGGCCGGAGACATCTACCAGTACCGGCTGACCACCGCCGTACGCGCCGACTCGTACACCACGGTCAGCGCGGTGACCGCGAGCCCCGCCACGAAGATCGGTTACGGGATCACCACCACCCGGCCCATCGGCGCCGACGGCGACCTCACCGACGACGGCGTGCCCGACTTCTGGGCCGTCACCGACGACGGCAAGATCCACGTGTGGCCCGCCACGGCGAGCGGTGGAGCAGTCGACGGTTTCGCCGGGGACCACTACCGCGGCAGCACCCGGGCGCCCGCGGCCCACTGGCCGCTCGCGGGCGACGCCACGGCCGTTCCCGCCGACCAGAACGGCACGGCGACGGCGGCCGGGGTCAGCTACACCGCCGACACCGTCGACGGGCACGCGGGCACCCAGGTGGCGGTCTTCGACGGCTCGGGCGCGATCGCCACGGGCAGGCCGGCGGCCGACCCCCACCGCAGCTTCACCGTCAGCGTCTGGGCCAACCCCGGCAAGGGCGGAGTCGTGGCCAGCCAGGACAACGGCCGCACCAGCGCGTGGATGCTCTACGCCGAGCCCGGCGCCTGGCGGTTCGCCATCGCCAACGCCGACAACGACGCCTGGCCCTACGACTACACGTACGCCCTGGGGCAGGCCGTCACCTTCCAGCCCGGCGTGTGGACCCAGCTGACCGCCAGCTACAACGCGGCCACCGGCCAGATGAGCCTGTACGTCAACGGCACGCTGGCGGGCAGCGGTCACCACGTCGCCGCCAGCACCCCGCCCGTCCAGGGAGGGGTGGTGATCGGCCGCTACCAGAACAAGGGCCAGGCCGGGGCTCCCCTGACCGGCCGGGTGAGCAACCTGGCGATCTACGAGGGCGCGGTGGCCCCCACCGCGGCGGGCGAGATCCGCTTCGCCACGAACGCGGACCGCTGTCTGGACCTGCCGAACGGCGACGCGGCGGCGGGCGTCCAGCTGTGGACCTGCAACCGCAGCCCGGCCCAGGCGTTCTCGGTCAACGCCGACGGCACCATCACGGCGGGCGGGCGCTGCCTGGACGCCTCCGGGCAGGGCACGGCCAACGGGACCGCCGTCGGGATGTGGTACTGCAACAACGGCGGCAACCAGCAGTGGCTGCCCCGCGCCGACGGCAGCGTCTACAACCCCGTCTCGGGCCGCTGCCTCGACATCACCTGGGGCGACGCCTCGATCGGCGCCCGTCCGGAGCTCTTCGACTGCAACGGCACACCGGCCCAGCGGTTCTCGGTCCCGGGTCTGCAGACGCCGGCCCTGCCGATGATCAATCCATGATCTGAGCGGGCCGGACCACCCCGGGACCCCAGGGGCCCGTGACACGCGAAGGCGTGCCACGGGCCCCTGCCGCCGTCCGCGCCGCGCCGCCCGTCGCTCCGGCTCACGCGCACTGGTCGAGGTCGATGGCCTCCCGCAGACCGCGCACCACGTGCAGGGTCCGGCCGAGCCCGGAGAGGGCGATGACCCGCAGGGTGAACGGGTGCGGGCACACGACGGTGAGGCTCCCGCCCCGGGCCGCCAGGCGCAGGCGCGCCCTGTTGAGCAGGCGCAGTCCGGAGCAGTCGAGGAAGGTGACGGGCGTCAGGTCGATCACGACCTGGGCGGCCTGCGGAGACGTTACTTCGTCCACCACCGGCAGCGATTGCGGGAGGACGGCGATGTCGATCTCGCCCCGTAGCTCGACGACGGTGTGCCGGAGCGTCCGGTAGACGCGCGGGGGCGGGGCGGAGACCTGCGGAGGGGCGACCATCGGGGATCACCTTCGAAGACGTGCCGGGCTGGTGTGGGAGCGTCGGCCGAGGATCCGGTGCAGCCGGTGCTCCCTGTGTCCATGCCCGCCCCGACCGGCTCCCGAACATGTCGCTTTGGCATATTCGGCCACCGTCGTACGGTCGGCGCCCGAGGCGGCTCCGGCATCGCCGACTGCCCGTTCCAGGAAGCTGGATGAGGGGCCATCAGATACGGCTCGTCCCGGGGTGCCCGGCCCGGGCGGAGCGGGCGTCGGCCGTGCTCTTGAGTGCGCTGAGCCAGGCTTCGAGGCCCTCGCCGAGGATCTTGGTGGCGGCGGGAACGTCGGCGTCGACCTGGGGGCCGGTGTGGGTCTCCTCGGTGCGTACGCGGACACCGCCCTTGACGGCGGTGAAGTCCCAGACGTGGGTGCCGTTGATGAGCAGCCCGCCGCCGGTGGCGGGGCCGGTCCAGCGGATGCAGGAGTGGCGCTTGAGCTGCTGGACGGTCGAGGTGATGGTCAAGGTGGTGGCGGGGGTCGTGGGGGTGGCGGGCGCCCGGGTCGTCCACCGGAACGCCGAACCGGCGGCGAAGGGGCCGTGGTCGAGCCGCTCGATGGTCTCGATCCCGGCCTGCCAGGACGGGTAGCGCTCCACGTCGGTCTGCAGCTTCCAGATGGTGCTCAGCGGCGCGTGGATGACCCTCTCGCTCCTGTATCGGACGGCGGCGCCGGGGTCGACGCCCGCCCCCTGGCAGGTGACGGCGCCGGTGGGGCGGGTGGCGGCCCCGGCGGGAGCGGCGACGGTGCCGGACGCGGCCAGCAGCAGCGGGACGGCGAGCAGGGTCGCGGTACGGGCCCTGGTGGTGTGGACGTCGGGCATGGCGTTCCCCTTGTCGGTCGGTCGCCGTGCGGCGAGCGCGGTCGGCTGGGTTTGAGGCTCCAGCGATAGTTACAAGTTCTAACTATGCTTCGCGATGGTGTCAACAGGGGGCGTGATAGCTTGTAACGAAAGATTGATGCTCTAGTCCACGGACGGGGACGGCGGACAGTCATGGCGGAGAACAGTACGGAGAGCCCGCGCGAGCGCTATCGCGCCCAGGTGCGCGCGGAGATCAAGGAGCGCGCGTGGGAGCAGATCGCCGCCGCCGGGGCGCCCGGACTCTCCCTCAACGCGATCGCCAAGCGGATGAGCATGAGCGGCCCCGCCCTCTACCGCTACTTCGCCGGCCGCGACGAGCTGATCACCGACCTCATCAGGGACGCCTACCGCGGCCTCGCCGACACCGTCCGCGCGGCAGCGGCCGAGGGGGCCGACCTGGTGGGCCTGGCGCATGCCGTGCGCGGCTGGGCCCTGACGGACCCTCAGCGGTACTTCCTCATCTACGGCACTCCCGTACCCGGCTACCATGCGCCCGACGACGTGACCGTCGTCGCGGGCGAGATCATGGCGTGCCTGCTCGACGCCAGCGCGGCGCTCACCGGCGCCGACGCCCCGGGCGCCGTGGACCGCCCCGTACCGTTCGACGCCCACCTCGCCGACCACCGGGACTGGGCGGACGGCCACCCCGCCGGGCCGGCGGCCCTCCATCGCGCGCTGGCCTTCTGGGCGCGCGTGCACGGAGTCCTGTCACTGGAACTCGCCGGGCACTTCACCGGCATGGGGTTCGACCCCGCGCTGTTCTTCGAGGCCGAGCTGAACGACCTTGTGGCACAGGGGAGTTGAGGTTCGGCGGCGGAGAGACCGATCGGGGCGTGACGACCGGCCCGGCGTGGGATAGTCGGTGCCGGAGGCCCGCCTCGGGGGGCGGGAGCGCGTGACGTTCGGGGGGCCGATGAGCGTGGTGGCGTTGCTGGTCGTCGTATTGCTCGCGGTGCTCCTCCTGACCCTGATCCGCTCGGTCGCCGCACTGGTGGCGCGCCGCCGCCGCGCCGCGCAGAGGCCGCAGGCACCGCCCTACTCGTCCTACGGCCAGGGCTACGGCGCGGGCGCCGGTCCCGTTCCGCCGCCGGGTCCGGCCGTTCCCCCGCGCCGTCCGGCCCTGACGGTGGCCGCGGAGGTCGCCGGTGTCCTCGCGCTGGTCGTCGCGCTCATCGCGCTGGTGAAGTCCGGGCATTGAACCGCGCCGTGCACGCCTCTTTTCGCGGAGCTCGTCCCGCGAAAAGAGGCGCACGGTCTACGGGTAGGTGAATATCGCGGTCGCCACCCATGTGCCGTTCTGGTCGTAAGCCGAAACGTAGGCGCTGCGACCGGCATTCAGAGCGCCGGATCCATAGGGATGCCGGGAGAGGTCCAGCGTCACGTTTCCCTCGGCGGTGGCCAGGACGAGGGACACGTCCGTCACCGAGATGATCTTCCCGCTGAAGCCCACGGTCGCCGACCAGTCCGTGCCGCCCAGGCGGCTGACCTGTGCGGAGTGCTCGGTCGGAGCCGCCTGCGCCATCGGACCGCACACGGCCTGCACTCCCGCCGCCGCGGCGGTCGCCATCACGAGCGCGGCAATCTTTCCGGACTTTCGCATTGCACTCCCTTTCGTCGGGGTGTCATGGGGGCGGGCCGAACTCCGTCGTATTCGGTTCGGCCGTTCCGGACGCTAACAGCGGGCAATGCGCGTACGCGATGATGTGTCGCGGTCCTTTCGGAATTCCTGGCGGCAGGCGGGTGGGGGCGTGCCATCGGGCGCGGCGCGCGGCAGCCGTCGTCAGCGGGGCGGATCGGTGTGCTGCACGTCGACGTCGTCGAAGAGTTCCAGCATCCGGCCCAGTACCCGTACGCAGGCGGCGACGTCCGCGTCGGTGAGGTCGCCGCCGGTCCGGCGCAGCAGCGCGTGTTCGCGGGCCGTGACGGCGCCGATCGCGGCGCGGCCCTCGTCGGTGAGGCGGATCAGCGAGGAGCGCTGGTGCGCCGGGTTGGGGATGCTCTCGACGAGGCCGCGCTCCGCGCCGTCGTTGACCATGCGCTGGACGAACTGGCGGCTCAGCGACTGCGCCCGGCCCATCTGCGGCACGGTCATGGGGCCGTTCTCGCGCAGCAGGTCCAGTACGGCGCGCACGCCCACGGAGATCCCCCGGTCCGCGTCGAGTTCGATGCGGCGCTGGACGCGGCGGTAGAGGGGGCCGACGAGCGCGAACACGTCCATGAGGCGTCCCGGCAGCTCGTCGGGGGACAGGGGCTCGGATGCGGGCGGGGTCATGGATCCACTTTCTCACACCACATGACAACTGGGTTGCCATATCTCGACAGTCATGACACCTTGGTTGTCATGACTGAGACCGCGTTCGCAACGTTCCACTCGGCCGACGGCCCGCTCTCCTACCGCGACGAGGGGCCCCGGGACGGTGAGGTGCTCGTGCTCCTGCACAGCGTGTTCACCGACAGCACCCAGTTCGACAACCTGATCCCCGGCCTCGCCTCCCTCGGCCACCGGGTGATCGCCCCCGACGCCCGCGGCCACGGCCGATCCGCCAACGCGAGCCGGCCGTTCCGTCAGGCGGACGACCTCGCGGACCTGCTGTGGCACCTGAATTTGCGTCAGGTCGTCCTCGCGGGCGTGTCGATGGGCGGGATGATCGGGGTCGAGACGGTGGTCGAACACCCCGACCTGGTGCGTGCCCTCGTCGTCAGCGGCCGGGGTCTGGGGGAGCCGGACCTGAGCGACCCCTGGTCCGCGGCGGTCGCCGGGCGCCAGGGGGCGGCGCTGGCCGCAGGTGACTTCGACGGATACCTCGACGGCTTCCTCGAATGGATCGCGGGGCCGTCCCGTCGGCTCGACGAGGTCGACCCCGCGATCGTGGCGGACGTCCGCCGGATGGCGCTGACCACCCTGATGAAGCACACCCCGGGCGAGCCGGACCACCGCGTACCGGTCGAGCACCTCGCCGCCCGCGCCAAGGGCATCACGGTCCCGGTCCTGGCCGTCAACGGCGCGCTGGACATGCCCGGTTGCCTCGACACCGTCACCGCCTTGATGGACGCCGTCCCCCATGGCCGTGTCGTCGAGCTGGACGGCGTCGGCCACTACACGACGATGGAGCGGCCCGGGGAGTTCACCCGGATTCTCGTGGAGTTCGTGCGCGGGCTCCCGTCTTGAGGGGCGCGGCCGGGGTGACGTGCCGAGGTGCCGCCCGGCCGTGAGGCGGCGGCAGGGGCGGGCCCGGGACCGTCCTGCCGCGCGGGGCCGACGGGGCCGCGCGAGCGCGCTGGTCCTCCACTCTGCCGCGCCGAGGCACCCCGCAGTGGCGCCTCGGCGTGCCCCGGTCGGGCGGGGCGGCCCGCGCTCACGCGCCCGTCTCCCTCGCCACCGGCTTGTGGGCCGAGAAGGTGAGGCGGTCGCCGACGCCGAGGGTGATGTCGACGTACCCCAGCGTCTGCAGCCGTACGAGGAAGGCGGCGGGCTCCACCGGGTTGTAGACGTCGCCTTCGTGGAACTCGTGCAGCGTGTGGCTGGCAAGACTGTCGGAGCCCACCAGCACACCACCCGGCCGCAGCACCCGCAGGACCTCCGCCAGCAGCCGGTTCTGCAGGGCGGCCGTCGGCACGTGGTGGAGCATCGTGAACGACGCGGCGGAGTCGAAGGAGTCGTCGCCGAACTCCAGCGCACCGCCGTTGCCGTGGTGGATCTCGACGTTGGTCCCGGCATAGCGCTCGGCCAGGAGCGCGGCGGCCTCGGCCTCGATCTCCACGGCCACCAGCCGGTCGACCCTGGTGCGCAGCCACTCGGTCGCCGCACCGGGCCCGGGGCCGATCTCCAGCAGCTCCCTCCCCAGGTCGGCACGGGCGACGGCGATCGGCAGGACGTCTTCGTGGAGGTGCGCGGCCCATTCCGGGCTCGTGCACACCGCGGCGTGGTTCTTGTTCATGACGTCAACGCTAGGGACCGGCGCCCGTGTCGCACAGGGCGTAACCTTCCACGTCATGTCGAGAAACGGACACGGCACGGGGTTCGTGCTCATCGGAACCTTCCCGATGCCCGCGGGCACCCGGTTCACCCGGCACACCCACCAGATCCACCAGCTCGCCTGGGCGTCCCGGGGCACGCTCACCGTCGACGCGGAGTCCAGGAGGTGGGTGCTGCCCACCACCCGGGCGCTGTGGATCCCGCGCGAGGTGCCGCACGAGGTGGTCTCGGCGAGCAACTCCACCATGACGTCGCTCTATCTGCCCGCGGCACCACCGGCGGGTCCGGATCCCTGGACGCGCGTACAGCCCGTCGAGGTGCCCGCGCTGCTCGCCGAGCTCATCGGCTACCTCGACGACCCGCGACTGGCGGCCGGGCCCCGGGCGCGGGGCGAGGCGCTGCTCCTCGACCTGCTGCGGCCCGTGGCCGTCACCTCGCTCGACGCGCCGCAGCCGGTCGACCCGCGGGCCCGCGAGGTCGCCCAGGCGCTCTGGGCCGATCCGGCCGCCAACCTCTCGATCGATGCCTGGGGCCGCCGGGTCGGCACCTCGGGCCGCACCCTGGCCCGGCTGTTCCTCAGTGAGACGGGGATGCCGTTCGGCCGTTGGCGCACCCTGGTCCGCCTCCATGTGGCGCTGCCCGCGCTGTCGGCGGGGCAGCCGCTCAACCGCGTGGCCCGGGAGGTGGGTTACGAGACGGCCAGTGCCTTCGTGGCCGCCTTCCGGCGCGAGACGGGCACGACCCCCGGCGCGTACTTCCGTACGCCCCGGTCGCCCTGAGCGCTGCACCGCGAGGACCCGGCGGGCCCCTGGTCTAGCGGCCGTCCTCCCACAGGGCGCGCTGAACCGTGCGCAGGGCGTCGGCGGACTGTTCCCAGCCGTGCCACCAGAACAGGCCGCCGTCGTGGCTCGCCCCGGCCGCCAGTGCGGTCAACTGGGCCCATGGAGCGGCGGGGATGCCGAACCGGGGTCGCTCGGCCAGGTGTTGGGCCGCCTCGTCGCTCACGGGAACCATGCCGAGCAGCGGGAACGCCGAGCCGTCCGCCGCCCGCCCGGTCCCGTGGAGCATGGGGTGCAGGGTGATCGGGTCGAGCAGCAGCGACAGATCGGCGCGGGCGAGGAGGTCCGGGCCGCGCTGCCAGCGGAGATGACGTCCCGTCAACTCGACGTGTTCCACGGGCTTTCCGTCGACGGTGACGCCGTCCTTCGCCACCCGCAGCTCCGCGCCGCCGCCCGGCCGCGACGGCAGCCGCAGCCGGTACTCCCCGTACAGGCACGCGGGCACGTCCTCCACCGCCCGCGCGAACGGGACCGTCACGCCGTCCACGTCGAATCCGCTCGGCCCGATCACCACCGCCGCGGTGGCCGGTTCGCCGTCGACCGTGACGCGCACACGCGGGGCCGAGCCGAGGGCGCCGGGCTCGACGTCCACCCGTACGCCGCCGGACCGGTAGCCGCCGACCAGGTCGGCCAGGGGCGGCAGTTCCGGCAGGAGGTACTCGGCCAGCCGCACTTCGCGCCGCCCCACCGTGCCGATGAGCCGGCGTCGGCCGTCGCGGCCGAACTCCGTTCTCAGCTCGCCGCCGCCGTCGGCCGCCCGCCAGTGCAGCACGCCGTGTTCGTAGCGCGGGGCGGTGATCCGCCAGCCGTCGACGTACACCCGGTGCCGGGGCGGGGTGGTCGCGCGGCCCAGGACGTAGAGCGAGAGGCCGTCGTCCGGTGTGCCGTACAGGCCGGTCCACGGGTGGAGCGCGCCGGCGAGCACGGCGTCCAGGTCGCGCCTGAGCGTCGGCCAGTCCGCGGCCCCGTCCCGCAGCAGCTCGCGCGCCCGCGACTTGCGGGTGAGCAGGGTGCGCAGGCGGCGGGCCGACTCGGGTGCGGGCTGGTGGACGCCCTTGGCGGCGGCCTGCACGGCCAGGTCCTCGCGCCGGGCCAGCAGGGCGCGTTCGGCGGTGCCGAGCTCGGGCGGGGCCCAGTCGGCCACGGCCGCCGCCGGCTCGCGCGCGTAGTGCTCGCGCAGGGCGCTGTCCTCGCCCAGGGCGAGGACGAAGCGGGCACCCGGAGTGTCCTCCTGCCAGTGGAATCCGGCCGGGACGCGGAACGCGGCGAACCCGTCGAGGGCGGCGCGCTCGCGCGGACCGTACGCGTCTATGACGCGCAGGGGGCCCTCGGGCGGCACCACGCTCTGGCCGGGGCGGAGCAGCCCGAGGAGTTCGAGCGCCCGGGGGTCGGCCGGGGCGGCGACGGCGGGCGGCAGGTACCAGGTGGAGGCGCTGGTGACCGTGCGCTGTACGGCAGGGTCGCGCAGGGCCGCGACGGTGTGGTGGGCGGTGACGGGGTCGAGTCCGCGGTAGCGAGCGCCGATGTAGTTGACCACGGTGTGGTCGGGACCGTACACCTCCTCCAGGCGGTCGAGGAGCACCGGCATGTGGCGGTTGGTGAACCCGGCGCGCTGGTAGTCGAGTTCACCGACGATGCCGACCTGCCACAGCACCAGGTGCAGGCCCGGGTCGATGCGCCGGTCCCGGATGAGCAGGTCGGACGCCTCGAAGGTCTGCATGCCGGGGCTGCTCGGATCCACCCCGAGGTCCGCGCAGAGCACGTCCAGCGCGCTGATGCCGGGGCGCATCACCGCGGTGTGCCCCTCGCGCCGGGCGATGCGGACGGCGCGGTGGCTGGAGAGGACGAAGATGCCCGGGTGGCCGTAGAAGACGGCCGCGACGCGGTGCCCGGCGCGGACGAAGTGCAGGACCGCCTCCGACATCTGAACATACGTCAGATAGCGGTCCTTGGCGTCGTCGTAGAGCACGCTGAGGTCGTAGGCGTCCGGGCGCCAGGCGTTGATGCGGACGGCCGTGGCGGGGTCGGCCACACAGTGGAAGACGTGGTCGGCCTCGCGGATCAGCCGCTCGTCGGCGCGGGTGAAACCGGCCGCCTCGATGCCGGAGCCGAGGACGGTCAACTCGCCCTTGTGGGCGGGGTCACCGGTGGGCGGAGCCGCGGCGGCGATGGCGCGGGACAGCGCGGTCCAGCGGGCCTCGTGCTCGCTCCGGGTGGGAAAGCGGTCGAAGGGCCGTGTGTAGCGGTGTGCGGGGGTGCGGTCGGTGCGCATGCGGCGGTTCCGGCCTCGGCCTCAGACGGTTTCCGCGGTGTCGGCGTAGTCGATGACCAGTTGGGTGACCTGGGGCGGCAGCGGGTCGATCAGGATGGGCGCGACGAGCTGGACGTGTCCCTGCTCGCTCACCGGCGCGGGGTCCACCGTGCTCGCGTCGAGACGGAAGTCCATCTGGGAGATCTGCGGTGGCGGACCGGCCGGGGCCGACGGTTCGTCGCCGTCCAGGGCGAGGTCGAAGTCCACGTCGACGTCCACGACGTCGGTGGGCTGTCGGTCGGCGGTGGTCAGGGTGATCACGGCGGTCACTCGTCCCCTCGGGGCCATGGTGGGAGGCGAGCCCATGGTACTGAACGGGTGTTCGGTGCGGGAGGGTTCGGGGCGCCCTTTGCCCGGGGTTTCCCCGCGGCGGTGCCCGGCCCCGGGCCGCGTCCGGGGTGATCCGGGTGGATCGTGCCGGACGCGGCCCGGCGGACGGGGTCAGTGGTAGAGGTCGACGACGACCCGGTTCGGCGCGGTCAGGGTGAAGACCTTGTAGCCGGAGTAGTCGCCGAGGGACAGACCGAACGTCGTGGTGTGGTCCATCTCGAACCCTCCGCCCGCCGTCATCTGGAACCCCTTGAGGGAGGGCAGCGCGACGGACTGCACGGTCGGGCCGGTGAAGGCGTCGGGGCCGCTGTCCGCGGTGTCGGCCGGGTCGACGTCGACGAACAGGTACGACTTGCCGGTGATCTGGAGCTTCTTGTCCTCGTCGCGGGCGGCGACGTGGTAGGCGCCGTCGGACGAGACTCGCGCGTGCACGGTGGGAGGCGCACCGTTGCCGGTCAGGTCCAGCACCAGACGGTCGTAGTCCGGGTGCGCTCCGGTACGCGCGTCCAGGACGCAGAGGTGCGCGCACGCGGGAGCGGCCGTGGCGGCGTGGGCGGGGACGGCCGAGGCCGCCAGACCGGCCAGGACGGCGGCCAGGGTCGCGGCCCGGCGGGTGGTGTGGTTGAGGGCCATGGTGGTCACCAGTTCACATTCTCGATGGCGGGTGGGGTGGCGGCGCGGGTCCACGGGGTCGCCCCGGCGCCGTAGGGCGAGATTCGCACGGCCGGTGTGGGCGCGGTGGCCGTCCCGGACCGTCCCGGCCGTCCCCGAGGCGCTGACCTGCGAAGTGGGACGCCGGGCCGGGAAGACCGGGGACGTCCCCCGATGCGGGGGACGCGCGGCGGCGCGCGTCCCGGAGCGCTCGTACGGGTGTGGTCATCCCCACACCGGGCCGCGCTCCGCAGAGCCCCGTGGGTGCCCGGAAACCGGACGGTGGTCCGGTTAGTCTGTGGTCCGCGCGACGGCCAGGAGTTGCCGCCGCCGAGAGTGCCGAGAGTGATGACGGGGGAGGCACGTGTCCGACCAGACCAATGCCGCGATGGGTACCAAGGAGCAGCTCTTCACGGAACTGCGCCGCATCAAACAGGAGTCCGGGTTCAGCTATGGACAGCTGGCCGACCGGACCCACTACAGCCGCTCCTCCTGGGAGCGGTTCCTGAACGGGAAGCAACTCCCTTCGAAGGTGGCCGTCGAGCAGTTCGCGTCCGCCACCGGGGCTGACCCGGACCCCCTGCTGGCCCTGCTGGCGGCGGTGGAACGCCCGCCGGCCGGAGAAACGGCGGCCACGGCCGAGGCGCAGGTGCCGGTGCCGGTGCCGGAGCCGGAGCCGGAGCCGGGCCACTTTGGCGGTCCGGCTCCCGCGACCACTCCCGCGCCGGTGGCGGCCGGGGTGGACCCGGTGGCCGGGCCGCCCGGTGTGCTGCGGCGCGCGGCGCGGTGGATACCGGGGCCGCCCGGCCGGCGCCCGGCCGTTGAGCGGGCGTCGTCGTGGCGGCGCCGGTTCGGGGTCGTCGGCTACCTCGCGTCCGGCGCTGCCATGGGCGCGGTGGCGACGGTGCTGACGATGGGCACCGGCGCCGGGTCCGCCGCGCACGGTGTGTCCGCCAGTGACGGCGGAGGCCAGGCGTCGGGTGTGGGCGGTGCCCAGGTGGTGCACGCGGCCGGAAAGGTCGACGTGCGGTGTTCCGGGGACACCTGTCTGCGCCGGGATCCGCAGGCCATGGACTGCCAGTGGGACGCGAGCACCGCGCACGACACCTGGCTGCGGGGCATGCACATCGAGCTGCGCTACAGCCCGGCCTGCCACGCGGTGTGGGGGCGGATCGAGAACGGCGCCGTCGGGGACGTCGTCAAGATCAGGGACCGTACGGGCATGGAACAGGAGGCCACCATCCGTACCGACCGGGACACCTACACCCGGATGCTCGCGGTCACCGACGAAGCGCCGGCCGCCTCGGTGGCGGTGTGCGGGGAGATACCGAGCCAGAAGCAGCTGGAGTGCTCGCCCAGCGCGAAGGTCGAGCCGTAGGGACGGCCGCCGGGCCGGGGCGGCTGGTGTCTCAGCCGTCCCGCCGGCCGGGTGCGCACAGGGTGAGGGCGCAGTTCAGCGCGGCCAGGGCCACGCACGCCCACCCCACCAGGTGCAGCAGGGCCGCCGCCGGACCGCCCGGGGAGACGCGCAGGGCGACGGCGGCGACGAGGCACAGCGGCAGGCAGACGGCGAGCGCGCCCCGCCGTCCGCCCCGGGCCAGCGTCCAGGTGCCCCGGAGGCTGAGCAGGCCGAGGAGCCCGAAGAGCAGCACGAGGAAGGGGGCGAAGACGAATCCGTAGTAGGCGGAGCCGACGACCAGACACGCGAACAGGGACGTCGACAGGGCGCCGACGAGGGCCGCGGGACGCAGTCGGCCGGACCCGCTGCGGATCCGGCCCGTCAGCCAGTGGGAGAGCACGGCGGGGAAGACGCCGATCGTCGCGGCGAGGGCGCTTTGACCGGCGGGGAGGCCGGACGCCAGCGTCACGGCGGGCGGCAGGAGCAGGGGCGGCAGCGCCATCAGCGACTGCGGCGCGTTGAGCCGTCGTACCACCGGCGGGCACCTCCTCGCGGTCATGGGGGAAGGCCCCGGCCGGGTCCGCGGGTGCGGACCCGGCCGGGGCCGGGGCATCAGCTGGCGGCGTGGCTGCCGTCGTCACAGAACATCGGGATGGTGGGGGTGCCCCCGGGGAACCCGGAAGGCACGGCCTTCAGGCTCCAGGGGTTTCCGCCGTTGCCCCGGATCTCGGTGCCGCAGGAGCCGTAGCCGGTGTGGTAGTCGTCGCCGGGCGGCACGTTGGAGAACGACTTGAAGTCGCCGCGCTGCACGGGTCCGTTGGTCGGCTGTCCGGTCTGGTCGACCATGTGGCCGTCCAGGTAGAGGTACAGGTTGGGCATGTAGCTCTGGTAGACGAGACCCGTCGTCGGGTTGTCGTCGATGTTCGCCGCGGCCGTCGACTTGACGGAACCGCCCGCGCAGAAGGCCATGCTGACGTTCTGCCAGATCGGGGGCGCCATGTTGAACAGGGAGCCCTGCGGGTTGCCGCCGCCGTCGAGCGTGGGCGCGCGGAAGAACAGGCTGTAGATGTCGCCCGCCGTGTCCGCGACCTCGGCCGGCACCTTCTGCTGGTCGGCGAGGCTCTTGAGCTTGCTCACCCAGGCGCTGATGTTGGCGTCCGTGCTGGGCGCCTCGTCGAGCGGACGGTAGCCGATGCTGCCGCCGCTGACGAACTTGGTCGTCACGCACTTGCCGGTGGAGTCGATGGTGGTCGGCTGCTGGCCCGAACGGTATGCCTGTCCGGGCGTGACGCCGGTCTCCAGCGGGTTGGCCACATGGGTGGTGCGGCCGGTGACGTTGCCGTCCTTGGCGTCGAAGGACAGGTCGGGCAGCGTGACGCCGAGCGAGCCGTAGTCCTTGACCGTCGCCTGGATGAAGTTGCGGGCGAACGGGGCGATCTCGGTGTTGCCGGTGCGGCCCGAGTCCACCATCTCCTCGGTCCCCGGAATGATCTTTCCGTCCGGGCCGACGATGTACGAGGTGTCGATGTGCGTGCGGATCTTGTACGAGCGGTCCTCGTCGAAGGTGTGCTCGTTGATCGTCGCCGGCGGGGCGGCGATCGCGAAGCCCAGCCAGTCGGCCTCGGAGGGGTGCGCGTTCGGGTCGGTGCCGGCCGCGTCCACGTCCTTCTGCCAGGACTTGATCGCGGCGGAGGTGCTGCCGCCCAGGCACAGGTCGTTGTAGGCGCCGTCGTTGCAGACCTGGAAGTTCGACAGGCCGACCAGCCGCGAGCTGTTGTCGAAGGTGGGGCCGCCGGCCGTGCGCGAGTGCGCCCAGTCGTAGATGGTCTGACGCGTCCGCATCGGCGTCTTCATCAGCCAGGGGGTGTCGGTGTCCAGGTTCTGGTTGCTCTCGAAGATGGCCGCCGCGTCGAAGGTGTGGTGCTCGTAGGAGCCGTCCACCGGGACGAACGCCAGGGCGTCGTACGCCACGTCCAGGTCGCCCGAGGTGGAGTCGCCGGTGACGTTGGACAGGGAGACCTTGGCGTTGGAGCCCAGCTGGAAGTAGCCGACGGTCACCCAGTCGTTGTTGGCCTTGGACTGGTCGACGATCCGCTCGCGGGTCCGGCCGTCCTTGGTCGTGATCTCGTAGTGCGCGCTCTTGGTGGTGTGCGAGGGGTAGGGGACGAACGCCTGCACCTTGTAGACGTGGTCGGCCAGGTTGGGCTTCCACGTGCCGTTGGTGGTCAGGTAGTTGTCCCAGTTGTTGGGCTGGCGGGCGTGCGAGAACCAGTAGTGGCCGCCGAAGCCGCCGCCGATCTGGTGCAGGTCCTCCTTGGCCTCGTACTTGCCCTCGTCGTCCGTGCGGAACTCCCAGGAGAAGGAGCCGTTGCTGGACGCGCGCGTGCCGCAGCGGTTCTGCGGCGCGCCGTCGGGCAGGTCGTCGACCAGCACCGTGCCGCTGGGCAGCGCCGCCGCGTCACAGGGCCCGAGCTTGGGATGGGCGTCACCGGGCTCGCCGCGCAGCGTCTTGTACGTGAGGTACTCGTTGCCGCACTCGTTGATCAGCGGGCTGGGCGGCACCGCCTTGCTGGTGCAGTTCTTCCAGGTGACGTCGTGGCTGAACCAGTGCTGGTTGTAGCAGGCCACGGTGTGGCAGACCGGCGGGTTGACCGGGTCGCAGCCGTTGGTGGTGTCGCAGAAGGTGGTCGGCGGCGGCTTGATGGCGAAGGAGCGTTCGGTGGTGTTGGACCACCAGGCCGCGGAGAAGCCGTGCGTGTTGCCCTTGTTCAGGTTGCCGTTGTCGTCGTAGGAGTGGCCGGTGTCGATGGGGAACGCGCCCCAGCCCATCACCTTCTCCTCGTACGACCAGTTCTGCGGCTTCGCGGCGTCCGCGTAGTGGTTGTTGTCGAGGAACGCGCCGCGGTCGATCGGGTACTTGGGGTTGGAGGGGTTGTTGGCCCAGCCCAGGCCCCAGGCCGACGGCAGGTCCGGGTTGCTGCCCCGGGTGTTGAGGCCCGCGTTGTAGTCCCAGACGGCGGCGAACCAGTTCTCCGGGCGCGCCGGGTCGTCGTCGTTCAGCTTGATCTGCGTCCCGGCGGTGTGCAGCTCGTTCCACTTGTCCTGGAGGATGCGCACCGAGTAGGCGATGCCGGTGGCGTAGTCCACGGCGACGGCGCGCTGCTGGTCCGGCGGAAGGAGCACTTCCTTGTCCTTGGGGTGCCCGGCGATGCGCATGCCGTCGGTGGCCTGCCCGATGCCGTAGCCGCAGTCCGCCTTGTCCCAGTCGATCTTCCAGACCCGCCTGGGGTCGTACCCCGTGGTCCCGGCGTAGATGTTGGTGCCGTAGAAGTTGCCGATCAGCGGGTTGCCGTACTCACCGGGCTCGGCGTGGTTGCTCGCCTGCCACAGGTTGGACTCCTGCGTCAGGATGCCCAGCATGACCTGGGACGGGATCCGGCCGCCGGTGTTCAGGGTGCGCGGCGGGAACATGCCCTGCGGCGTCCAGGCCGGCAGCCCCGAGTTGTGCCAGTTCGCGGGCCGGTTGACGTAGGCGGAGGTCAGCTGGCCCCGGATCGCCATGTCGGCCGCCCACTCCACCTGGTTGGGGGTGGGCTGGTAGACCTGGGTGTTCACGTCGTTGCGCGGCACCGAGCAGTAGCGGTCGGCGTCCACCGGGTCGCTCGCCGGGTCGCCGGAGGCAGCGGCCTTGGCGCCGGACGCCGCGAGCGCCTTCTTCACGCTCTGACGGCCACCCGCGATGAACGGGAGCAGCGGCGAGGGCCTGGCTCCGGTCTCGGCCTGGGCCGGGGTCTGCTGGGTGGGGACGGTGAAGGCCAGCGGCTTCGCGGTGCCGGTCGCCGTCGCCTTGATCTCGACGGCCTCGGCGACCGGGGCGGCGCGCCGCAGGGGCGCGGCCACCTTGTCCGCGAGGTGCTGCGCGGTGGCCTGGACGACGGCGAGTTCACCGTCGGTCGACAGCTCCGCCTGGGCGGGGGCCTCGGCGACCCGGCGCACGGTGGCGGGCAGCGCGGTGGCCGCCGTGGACCTGCCCGTCAGGAAGACCTTGCCGGCCGCGCCCTGGGCCAGGCCGACCTGCCCGAGGGCGCCGACCGCCAGCGTCCTGACCGTACGGCCGCGCAGGTGCTGGACGTCGACCTTGCCGCCCTTGGCGGGCTCCAGGAAGGTGACGTTGCCGTCGGCGTCCGGGTGCAGACGGGTCGCGGTGCCGTGCGTGGTGGCCACCACATCGGCCTTGCCCGCCGGGTCCACCTTGATGAGGTGCGGCCCGGCCGCGGCCATCACGTCCTTGCCGACCGGGACCGCGGAGGTCGCCTGGCCGTCCACCGATCCCGTGGAGACGACCTTGCCGGTGGCGGCGTCGACGGTCTGCAACTGGGTCTGCTCGCCGGTGCTGTCGGCGCTGGCCTGGGTGACGACGGCGGTCTCGCCCGCGCCGCAGCCGGGGTCGAAGTAGGCCAGGCTGGCGTTGAGCGGCAGCTTGGTCACCTTGCCGGAGCCCAGGTCCACGACGGCGGTGAAGGCGCCCCGGTCGAAGAGGTCGCCGCGGTTGGTGAACGAGCGCGGCGCGTAGACCACCACGGCGCGTTTGCCCGAGCCGGTGACACAGGCGTTGCCGATCCACTGGTCGGTCTCCAGGCCGGGCTCGGAGAGCGTGGCGACGGTGCGCCAGGTGTAGCCCGTACCGGCGTCGGCGACCAGCACGTGGAAGCCGGTGGCGTCGCCCGCCGTCGTCCACGCGCGGTCGGTCGACTTCTTCCAGTCCTTGCCGAGGGCGTCGCCGCGCTGCTCGGGCGCCACCGTGTTGGGCGCGGCCGGGGCCGGCGGCGGCGCCGCGGCGGCGGCCGACTGGCCGGCCCACGCCAGGCTGCTGGGCAGCAGCCCGGCGACCACGGCCAGTCCTGCCGACGCGAGCACGGGTATCCGTGCTCTGCGGGCGGTTGTGCGAGGTCTCAAGGAGAGCTCCCGTTTCGTGTTTCCGTAGGTCCACGCGGCGCGGTGCGGCGCATGGGGGTGGGACGTGACGTCCGAGGACGCGTGTCCGGGGACGTGTGGGGGAGGGGCGCGGTAGGCCGCCGTGACGGTCCGGGGAGTGGGCGGTGGGTCGCCGCCGGGACCGGAGGTCATCGCACGCTAACGCTGTGACCGGCGGTTTCGGGCGTCCCGGGCGTCCCTTCCACGTCCCTGGGACCGCTGGGACGGCCCGGGCAACGGGCGCTCGCGCGAGTGGCGTTGCCGGGCCCGGCGGGACGACCCCGTCAACTCGGTTGCCCCGGTGGCCCGGTGCGGCGATGCTGGCCCGGTGCCGGGGCAGCGGAAGAGGAAACGACAGCGTGAACGGGAACGGGAGCGGGCCGTCGACCGCTTCGCCCCCGGGGCGGGGCACTGGGAGGTGCTCTTCGAGACCCAGGACGAGGCGGCGTGGCTCGCGTATGTCGCGCGGCTGCGGGCGACGCGGCCGGACCTGGACTGGTCGGCGACGCGGGTGGACGTCCTCTGCGGACGTCTGGTGAACCCCACCACCCACCGCCTCAGCCACTTCGTGCCGAACGAGGGCGACGAGGACCGTGGCGCGGTCGTGTAGGTGTGCGTGCACGCGTACGTGTACGTCTACGGGGAGCGGCGCGCGCGGACACGACGGACGGGCCGCCCATCGGGGCGGCCCGTCGCCGGACGACTGTTCAGGGGTTCATGGAGACCGTGGGCTCAGGGGGTGAGCGTCCACTTCTGGTTGGCCAGGCCGTTGCAGTCCCAGATGCCCAGCTGCGTACGGTTGGCGGTGGCGAAGCCGAGGTCGTCGAGGCACTTGCCGGTGAGGACGTTCTTCAGCGAGCCGTCCGGCTGGGGGATCCACTGCTCGCCCGGGGAGCCCACGCAGTCGTAGATCTCCACCTTGGTGCCGTTCGGGCTGTCGGCGGTTCCCCACACGACGTTCAGGCACATGCCGAGACCGCGCACGCTGTGGTCGTTGCCCAGGGTCCACCACTGCGCGTTGGTGCCGTTGCAGTCGTAGATCTGCACCGGGGTGGCGACCGTCGTCTTGCCGCTGGCGATGTCCATGCACTTGCCGCCGTAGCCCACCAGGCGGCCCTGGCGCCCGGCCACGCCGACGACCTCGGCCGAGATGTGCTTCGTCGCCCAGGAGGCGCCGGTGCAGCCGCCGACCGAGGTGCCGCTGCCGGTGATCACGTTGCCGAGCACCGTGAACGGCACGGGCTGGCCGCCGCTGAGGTAGAAGCAGCCGACCACGGCCCGCCACTGGATGCTCGGGTCGACGCCCGAGCACGTGGCGCTGCCGTACGGGCCTTCGTATCGGGTGGTACAGGAACCGGGGCTGGACGCCTGTGCGTTGGCGGGCAGCAGGACGGTGGCGAAGACTGCCAGCAGAGCCGTGATTAACGCGGCGGCGGTGCGTCTCATGTGGTGCTCCTTGGATCGCGGGAGTGCGTGGGACGAGCACTTCGGCCGGGCATGACCGGGCACGGCCGGGTTTGGTCGGACTCGGCCGTGCTTGATCCGATGCGTGCCCCGAAGCGATTCGAAGCCTGGCCGACGGAGCCCGGGCATGTCAACTGATGTGAATCGATTGGGCGTTTCA
Organism: Streptomyces sp. cg36; assembly: GCF_041080675.1. Lineage (NCBI taxonomy): Bacteria > Bacillati > Actinomycetota > Actinomycetes > Kitasatosporales > Streptomycetaceae > Streptomyces > Streptomyces cyclosori. The sequence goes on from NZ_CP163520.1 coordinate 7,576,923, forward strand.
TTCATCTCAGCTGCGACGGTCTCCGTCGGACCGCGCCTGGTCGGGGTCGGATACGATGTGCCGTCACGGAACGGAGGTGGGGCAGTGCCGGAGGCCGGGGCCCAGTCATTGGCGGAGCGGATCGAAGCCCTCTTCCAGGCGGTACGCCGCCCGGACCGCACTCCGTACAGCAACGAGGACGTGGCGCGGGCCTGTCGCGACTCCAGCGGGGAGTCGTTCTCGGCCACCTATCTGTGGCAGCTGCGCACGGGCCGCCGCGACAACCCCACCAAGCGCCATCTGGAGTCGCTGGCCGCCTTCTTCCAGGTGCCGGTCACCTACTTCTTCGACGACCCCGAAGGCACCCAGGTCGCCGAGGAGGTCGCACTCCTGTCGGCCATGCGGGACGCGGGCGTGCGCGATGTCGCCCTGCGCGCGGTCAACCTCTCGCCCGACGGGCTGGGCATCGTCCGCGACCTGATCGAGTCCATCGCCCGCCGGGAGACCGAACGCCGGCCGTCGACCGAGCGGTGAGACGCCGACTCCGGGGCGGTGAGCGGGCGGAGCGCCCCTCCACCGGGGCCAGGGCCCGGCTGCGGCGCTGCCGGGCCATCGCCGCCTCGCTCGAACTCCCCGTGCCCTTCGACGCGTTCGAGCTGATCGCCGCCGCGGCCGAGCAGCGCGGCAGGCCGATCGAGCTCATGCCGATGCCCTGGGCGCCCGGTGTGCCCTGCGGCCTGCTGGTGTCGGCGGGCCAGGCCGACTACATCGCCTACGCCGCCGACACCTCCGTGCTCCACCGCCAGCACATCCTGGTGCACGAGCTCTCCCACCTGCTGTGCGGCCACGAGGGCACGCTCTCCGCCGAGCTGACGCCCCATCTGGCGAGCGACCTCGTCCACCGGGTCCTCGGGCGTACGGTGTACGCGGAACCGCAGGAGCAGGAGGCCGAGTTACTGGCGTCGCTGATCATCCAGCGCGCGGTGTGGACCGGCCCCGAGCAGCCCCCGGACCCCTTCCTCGGACCCGCGCCGGGGCGGGGGCGGCCATGAGGGACGTCCTGCAGTGCCTCGGCGGGGTGGCCCTGTGCGTGTTCGGGCTCTACCGGTGGAGCACCGTACGCGGCGCGGACCAGGCCGCCGCCCAGCGATACGTCCACCGTTCCGTCTTCTGCCTGGGCATCGCCCTGGTCGTCCTCGCCCCCGCCACCGCCCGGACCGTCGAACACACCGTGGCCCTGCCGGGGCTGCCGATGCTGACGAGCGATCTGCTGCGGATGGTGGCCGTCTCCTGCCTCGGCCTGCTGGCCGCCCGCTCGGTTCCCCGCCAAGCCGTGACGACGGCCGCGATCCTGCTGTTCCTGGTGGTGCTGTTCTTCGCGGCCGACCTCCAGCACGCCTCGGGAGAGCTCTACGTCGACGGCGCGCGGCGGCCCGTCCTGGCCGCGTACGACACGGTCCTCACCCTCTTCCCGGCCTGGCATCTGTCCGCCCTGGTCCGGGTGACGCTGCGCAGGGCCCGGCGGGCCGCTCCCGGGGTCCGGCGCATCGGGCTCCAGCTGTTCTGCGGCGGGGTGGCCGTGGGGGTGGTGTGGACGGCCTGGGGCCTCGACGACATCCGGCTCGCCCTGCTCACCGGCCACCAGAGCGACGGCGACGACGCCGTGTCCACCGCCCTGGGCCTGGTCTGCGCGACCCTGGTCATCGCCGGAGGCAGCACCTCCGCCTGGACCCCGCTGCGCCACTGGTGGTGGTCGTACCGCACGTACCGGGCGCTGGCCCCGCTCTGGTCCGCGCTGCACCGCGCGTTCCCGGAGACCGCCCTGCTGACGCACCGGCGCGGCCTGCGCCGGTGCACCCCGCGCGCCCTGCGCTTCGCCCTGTACCGGCGGGTCATCGAGATCCACGACGGGCTGCTCCTGCTGCGCCCGCGCATGGGGCCGGGCGGTCCGCCGGGGCAGCCGTCGGCCCAGGCGTGGGCGGCGGCGGTGTGGGCGGCCCTGGACGAGCCCGGGCCCGGCGGGCCCGCCCCGGCAGGGGATCGGGCCCGCCGCGCCCTGCCGCCGGAGGGCGACGGGAGCGGGGGAGAGGTGGGCACGGACGCGGAGGCGTCCCAACTGGCCGCGCTCTCCCGCGCCTTCGCGGGCATCGCCGGAGGGGGCGGACGCGGCTGATCGCCGGTGCGGCTACGCCCCGGACGCCTCCTGGGCCTCGCGGGCGATGCGGTCGAACTGGGCGCCCATCGCCTCGGACAGCGCCTGCGCCGCGGAGAGCGGGCGGACCATCACGGTGAAGTCGTCGATCTTGCCCTCCTCGTCGAAGTGGAGGAAGTCGCAGCCCTGGATCTGCTTGTCGTCGACGGTGGCCGTGAAGACGAGCGCGTGGTCGCGGCCGTCCGGGTCGGCGATCTCGCGTACGTAGGTGAAGTCCTCGAAGACGCGCATCACCCCGCGCAGGATCGCCGCGGTGATCGCCTTGCCGGGGTAGGGCTTGAAGGCGACCGGACTGGTGAAGAGGACGGTGTCGGCGAGGAGTGCCTCGATGGCTGCCTCGTCGCGGTTCTCGACGGCCTTGCGGAACGGGTGCACGGAACCACCTCTAGTCAATTAATTGAATAGGTGTGTGGGAGACTAGGCAGGTGTTCCGGGGTTGTCCACCCCGCCTCCTGCGCGCCGCCCGCGCGGTGCGGGCGAGGGGCGGGCCCGAAGGCGGCCGATCACCGAGGAGATAGGGTCGAACCATGGCGTTGCGCAACGCGGTGATGGCCGCTCTCCTCGAAGGCGAGGCGTCCGGCTACGACCTGGCCAAGGCGTTCGACGCGTCCGTCGCGAACTTCTGGACGGTCACCCCCCAGCAGCTCTACAAGGAGCTGGAGCGCATGCAGGGCGAGGGCCTCATCGCCGCGCGGGTCGTCGAGCAGGAACGCCGCCCCAACAAACGCCTGTTCTCGCTCACCCCGGCGGGGCACGAAGCGGTGCGCGCGTACGTGGCCGAGCCGTCCGGCAAGCCCACCGCGATCCGCGACGAACTCCTGGTGAAAGTGCAGTGCGCCGACGCCGGTGACATGGCGGCCGTCATGGCGGCGGTGACCGAGCGGGTGGAGTGGGCCACCGCCAAACTCGCCCGCTACGAACGGCTCCGCGAACGCCTGCTGGACGGCCGCACCGAGGACGAGTACTTCGCGCGGGCCGAACGGGTCGGGCCCTACCTCACCCTGCTGCGCGGCATGTCCTTCGAGCGCGAGAACGTCGAATGGGGCCGGCTCGCCCTGCGCAGGCTCGAAGGGCGACTGGCCGCCGCCCGCGCGTAACGGGCCGGGCGGCGGCGGGCCGGGCCTACTTCGCCAGGGCGTCGGCCAGCTCCGCCCTGCGCCGGATCCGCAACTTCCGGTAGGCGCTGGTGAGATGGGTCTCCACGGTGCGGCGCGCCAGGTGCAGCAGATCGGCGATCTCCGGGTTGGTGAGCCCGTCGGCCGCCAGATCGGCGATGCGGCGCTCGCTGCCCGTCAGCGCCCCGGGGCCGGTGCGCTCGGCGACGGGGCTGCGGGCCCCGCTCTGGCGCAGGGCCTGCCCGGCCATGGCGGCCATGCTCACGGCGCCCTTGCCCTCGGCCAGCTCGACCGCCTCGCGCAGGCAGTCGCGGGCGTGGCTGCGTTCGCCGGTGGCGTGCAGGAGGCGGCCCTGGGCGACCAGGGCCCGGACCAGCTCCATACCGGTGTCGGCGGGCGCGGGCCGCAGCGTCACCACGGCTTCCTCGGCCAGTTCGAGGCCGCGCCTGCCGCCGGTGACCGTCGCCAGTACGCGCAGCGCGCGGCCCACCGTGCGCGGGGTGTTCCACACCCGGGCCAGCCGGAGCTCCTCCGTGGCCAGGGTGAGCGCGTCCCGCCCGCCGCCCAGCGCCAGCCGGCACTGCGCCGCCGCGGTGCGCCACGGCGTGACGATCGGGCTGAGCACGTCGCGGGCGGACTGGCGGCGCCCGCACTCCAGGAAGTCGTGGAGCGCGCCCGTCGGGTCGCCCGCCGTGGCCCGTAGGGCGCCGCGCGCGTACAGGAAGCGGTTCAGCTCCAGGTTCTCGGTGGCCTCGCGCAGGTCGAAGGCGGCGGCGAAGCTCTGGGCCTCGTCGATGCGGCCGGTGTGCACGAGCGCCAGCAACGCGGTGGCGTCCCGGTTGGACGGCCCCGGGCGCCCGCCCGCGAGGGCGTCCGGCGCGTCGGTGCCGAAGTGCGCGTCGAGCAGTCCGGCGGCGTCACCGCGGGAAGCGGCGATGTCGGCGCGGGTGTTGAGCAGCGCCTGGTGCATCGGGTGCAGCTGCGCCGGGTGCTGCCTGGCCAGCCCGTGCTCCACGAGCCGGTCCGCCTCGTCGAGTTCGTCCGCCCACTGGGCGACCGCGGCGGCCGTCCCCACCAGGAACGGCTCGGCCAGCGGGTCGGTGGGCCGGGCCAGCAGGTCCCGGATCCGGGCCATCGCCTCCTGCGCCGAGATCAGCGCGCCGGTCGCGGCGTACCGCACGAGCAGGGCCTGTCCGGCGGTGCCCACCAGCTCCGGTGAGTACTGCGCCGCCTCGTACAGCCACTGGTGGATCCGCCTGCCGGTCGCCGGGTCCTCGTGGGCCAGCAGCGCGGCGGCGGTCTGCACGGTCCGGGCCAGGCCGGGATCGTCGGAGAGCTGCCCCTGCGTACGGTGCAGCACCTCCATCGCCGTACGGATCTCCCCGTGGCCCGCCAGCGCGGTGCCCAGGGCGACCACGGTCCGCACCCGGTACCGGGGCTCGGCGGGCAGGTGGTGCGCCTCGGCCAGCCGGGCGATGGCCGCCGGGGCGTCGCCCACGGTGTAGTGCAGGGAGCCCAGTTCGGTCAGCAGCCGCTGCCGCAGGCCGTCGGGGAGCGGCTCGTCCAGGGCGCGGCACAGATAGGCGACGGCGTCGTCGGGGCGGGCGTCGTGCACGGCGACCGCCGACGCGTCGCGCAGCACCCGCAGCGCCCAGGACGGGGTGTCGCCCGGCGCCAGCAGCAGGTGCCGGGCGATCGGCTCGGCCCGCACGCCCCGGCGCAGCATCGCCCGCGCCGCCGCGCGGTGCGCCGCCCGGCGGCGCGTCTCGGGCCAGCCGGTGAGCACCGCGTCGCGCAGCAGCGGATGCGCGTACCGGGCCCGGCCGCCGGCGTCGGGGCGCAGCAGGCCGAGCCGGGTCATCGCGGCGAGCCAGCCGTCGACGCGCACCGGGTCGGCGCCGGTCGCCTCGGCGAGCAGGAGCGCCGGGTCGCTCCCGGCCCCTTCCACCGGCGCGCCCGGGTGCGGCCGGGAGCCGCCCGCCCGCGCGGCCGGGGCGTCGGACTCCGGCGGCCACGCCTGTTCCAGCGCCGCCAGGCAGCGGGCCACCTCGGCGGTGGCCGGACCGGCGCTCTCCAGCCACCAGGACACGGCCGCCGGATACGAGCCGGGGTACAGGGCGGCGCAGGATTCGGGCAGGGGCGGGGAGCCGTCCGGGGCACCGGGAGCGGGCCGCGGGGCACCTACCAGGTCGTCCAGGAGGGCATGGAGCAGCAGCGGGTTGCCGGCGGCGGCGCGCACACAGGCCGAGGCCCACTCCGGCCCGGCCGAGGGAAAGGCTTCCTGGACCAGCTCGGCCGCCGCCGCCTCGCCCAGCGGGGCCAGCGCGTGGGTGCGCACCAGGGGCGGGGGCAGCGGCTGCGCCAGCCCGGCGGGCCGGGGGTCGATGTCGTACTGGCCGCGCTCGGTGGCCACCACCAGGACGGGCAGCCGGTCGATGCGCCGGGCCGCCTCGCGCAGCCAGCGGTGGGTGGCGTCGTCGGCCAGGTGCAGATCGTCCACCGCGAGGAACAGAGGGTTTTCGGCCGCGTACGAACGCAGCAGCTGCCACAGTCCGGCCGCCCGTGCGCAGTGGTCCCGGCCGGGCGCCAGGTGCGTGAACTCCGGTGTCACGGACAGCAGATGCTCCACCGAGGCCAGGGGAACCGAAGCGTCGTCGGCGGAGCAGCGCACGCGCAGCACCCGCAGACCGCGGGCCGCCGCGTGCTCGGCGGCGGCCTCCAGCAGGGCGGTGCGACCGGTGCCCGTCGCGCCGCGCAGCACGAGGAGCCCGCCCGTGCCCGCCCGGGCCCGCTCGGTGGCCGCCGCGATCAGCGCGTGGCCGTCGTCGCGTTCGCGGAGCGCTCCGCTCATCGGTGTCTCCTGACGTGGATGGTGCTCCCCCTTGGTTAAGACGCTCGAACACCAGTGATGGTCAAGGTGAGATCGATCACTCCGAGGCCGGTGGCGGGGGGCGGCGGGGGCTCGTGGAGGTGACCGGCTCCACAGGGCCGCACCCCCGGGTTCACGGGCGTGGACGGGCCCGCGGCGACCTGCGGGGACGTCGGTGGACGTGGCTACTCGCCGGTGACTTGGAAGCAGTCTCGTGGTGTGCCTCGTGGTGCTCCACGATTGCGCATCGTGCCGTCGCCGACGAAGGGTAAAAGGAGCCATCCACACGGCCGGACGGACTCGTACGGCCGCTCGTGAACAGGGGAGACGGTTGCTCAACTCACCAAGGACCGCCATCGCGGCCGACGTCGGAGGCGGCCACGCCGTCGCCCGGCGCATCCCGGTGGCCGTCACCGCGTCGGACCCGATCAGCCGGGAGGGCGCGATAAGCCAGCTGCGCCGCCACCCCGAAGTCGAACTGCGCGAGGAGGCCGGCCCCGGCGCGGTCGCGCTGCTCATCGAGAACGCGCTCGACGAGGCCGCGCTCACCCGGTTACGGCGGGTCGTACGCAGCGAGGGCTCCCGGGCCGTGGTCGTGGTCGACGCGATCCGCGAGGTGGAGCTGCTCGATGTCGTGGGATGCGGCGTCGGGGCCATCGTGTGGCGGCACGAAGCCACCGCCGAGCGGCTCGTCCAGGCCGTCCTGGCCGCCTCGCGCGGCGAGGGGGACATGCCCGCGGACCTGCTCGGCAGGCTCATCAGCCAGGTCGGCACCCTGCACCGGGGCGCCTCGGGCCGGCCCGGCGTCCCCTCCCTCGGCCTCACGCCCCGCGAGGTGGACGTGCTCCGGCTGATCGCCGAGGGCCTCGACACCGCCGAGGTCGCCAGCAAGCTGTCCTACTCCGAACGCACCGTCAAGAACGTGATCCACGCCCTCACCACCCGGCTGCACCTGCGCAACCGCGCCCACGCCGTGGCCTACGCCCTGCGCGAGGGCTACATCTGACCGAACGGGCAGTCAGCGGTGGCCCGATCGGGCCGTACGGGCAAGGACCTCTGCCCGTCCGCCGGTCCGGCCGGACCTTCGGGCGGCGCCGTGCGCGGGGCACGATCGGAGGGAGCAGGCGACAGCTGGGGAGCGCGAACGTGATCCACGAGGTGGACGAGGTACTCAAGGGCCTCCTCGGGGGCGGAGTGCTGGCGGGCTCCGGCATCGACATCTCCTTCGAGGCGCCCACCCGCGACTGGGCGGCCCGCCGCAACGCCCCGGTGATCAACACCTATCTGTACGACATCCGCGAGGACGTGGAGCGGCGCCAGCGCGGTCGCATGCCGGTGCACGACGAGCGGAACGTCGTGGTGCGGCGCCGTCGGCCGCCGCGCTGGTTCCGGCTGTCGTACCTGGTGACGGCGTGGACCAAGACCCCGCAGGACGAACACCGGCTGCTCTCCGCCGCCCTGGCCACCCTGCTGTCGCGCGAGCTCGTGCCGTCCGCCGAACTCCCCGGCCCGCTGGCGGCGCTGGGCCTCTCGATCCCGGTGTCGGTGGCCGGCACCCAGACGGAGTCCCGCTCCCTCGCCGAGATCTGGTCCGCCCTGGGCGGCGAACTCAAGCCGTCCCTGGACCTGGTGGTGACCGTGCCCTTCCCGGCCCATCCCGAGTACGACGCGGGCCCGCCGGTCACCGAAGGCGCCACGGTCCGGCTGCGCGGCCCCGAAGAGGCGGCGCCGCAGACGTCCGAGCGCTCCCACCGGCCGCGGCAGGTGGGAGCCGCCCGGGCCGCCCGCGAGGCCAAGGTCCCGCAGCAGCGCCCGGACCCGCGGTGAACGCCCCGTACGCCCAGGCGCCGGCCGCCGCCCCCGGCGCCCCGGTCGCCGGCGACCCCGCCCGCGCGCTCCTCGCCCGCCTGACGGACCTGCAGAAGCGGGTCACCGCGCTGGTCGAGCACCGCTCCGCCCACGACCCGACCGCCGAGGACCCGCTGCGCGGCCTCTACCTGTCCGACGAGGCGGTGCACCACCTGGTGCACACCTGGCCGCCCGCCACGGCCGCAGCGGACGGTCCGTCCGGCCCGGCGGACACCGCCCCCGGCGGCTTCGCGGGCGCGGACCACGAGCCGGGGGACCGGCTGGCGCGGCTGGCCCGGCGGACCGGGCTGACCGAGTGGGACACCGCCGTCCTGCTCATCGCGCTCGCCCCGGACGTCGACCGGGGCTTCGAGCCGCTCTACGGCTATCTCAACGACGACGTCAGCCGGCGGCGCGCCACCGCGGGGCTGGCCCTGGAGCTGTGCGGGCTGCCCGCCACCGCCACCGGGGCCCGCGCCCGGCTGCACGCCTCCGCGCCGCTGCGCGCCCTGGGGCTCCTGGAGGACGAGGAGCCCGAACGCCCCTTCCTCAGCCGCTCGTTGCGCGTGCCCGACCGGCTGATCGGCCACCTCCTCGGCGACGACACCCCCGACGCCGCGCTCCTCGGCCGCCTTCAGCCGATGCCGGAGACCGCACGGCCCGCCCCCGGCACCGAGGAGTTCACCGAACGGCTCGCCACCCGTCTGCGCACCGGCCCGCTCCTCGCCTATCTGCGCGAGGCGAGGGAGGGCGACGGACCGGCCGTCCTCGCCGCCGCACTGCACGCCGCGGGAGTGGAACCCCTGCACTGCCCGGACCCCACCGACCGCGTCCCCGAGCTGCTGCGCGAGGCCCGCCTGAGCGGCCGGGCCGTCGTGGTCTCGGCCCTGCCCGAGCGCCCCGGCCCGCTGGTACGGGCGCTCACCGAGGCGTCCGACGTCACCGTCCTGCTCAGCGACCGCCGCCCCTACGACCCGCACTGGTCCCCGCACGACCCGCTCGTCCTGGACGCGCCGGGCCGCGCCGCCGGGGGCACGGCCGCCTGGCAGGCCGTGCTCGGCGACGAGAGCGCGGGCTTCGACCTGGCCGCCACCGTCGCCCCGTACCGCCTCGGCGGCGACCGCGTACGGCGTGCGGCGCGGGCCGCCCGCGACCTCGCGCACTTCGACGGCACCGAGCTCACGGCGGCCCACATCCGCCTCGCCGCCCGCCGCCAGTCGGCCTCCGGCCTGGAGCAGCACGCCCGCCGGATCCGGCCCGCCGTGGACTGGGGCGACCTCGTGCTGCCCGACGGGCCCCTCACCCAGCTGCGGGAACTCGCGCTGCGCGCCCGCCACCGCGACCGCGTACTGGGCGAGTGGCGGCTGAGCGCGGGCGGCGGGCGGGGCCGGGGCGTCCTCGGCCTGTTCGCGGGCGAGTCGGGCACCGGCAAGACCCTGTCGGCGGAGGTCGTCGCCGCCGACCTGGGCCTGGACCTCTATGTCGTCCAGCTGTCGTCGGTCGTCGACAAGTACGTCGGCGAGACCGAGAAGAACCTGGAGCGGATCTTCACCGAGGCCGACCGCACCGATGCCGTGCTCCTCTTCGACGAGGCCGACGCCGTCTTCGGCAAGCGCTCGGAGGTGAAGGACGCGCACGACCGGTACGCCAACATGGAGAGCGCCTATCTGCTCCAGCGCCTGGAGTCCTTCGACGGCATCGCGCTGCTCACCACCAACCTGCGCGCCAACATCGACGAGGCGTTCACCCGGCGGCTGGACCTGGTGGTCGACTTCCCCTTCCCGGACCCCGGGCAGCGGGCGGCGCTGTGGCGGCACGGGCTGGTGCGCGTCCCCCGCGAGGAGGGGATCGACACGGCCCCGCTGGCGCGCGACTTCGAGATGTCGGGCGGCGCGATCCGCAGCGCCGTGGTCACCGCCGCCTATCTGGCCGCCGGCCGTGACGGCCGGGTGAGCGCCGCCGATCTGCTGGAGGGCGCCCGGCGCGAGTACCGCAAGGCGGGTCGACTCGTGCCGGGCGAAGGCGGCTGGTGACCTCGGCCGGGCGGACTCAGCCCGTCTTCGAGGGGTGGACGACCTGCCACTCCTGGTCGTCGGTGTTGGTGCAGTCGAAGAGCGTCAGCTTGGCGTCGACCCCGCCGTCGCTCATGCCCGCCACGTCCAGGCACTTGTTGTCACTGGCGAAGTTGCGGATCCAGTAGGCGCCGCTGTCCTGCTTCTGGATCCACCACAGCTGGTTGTCGCCCGTCGTGGTGTTGCAGGTGAACTCGGTGATGGGCGTCGTGACCGGTGCGGCGCCGTTGTAGGGCAGGTCCATGCACAGCTGGTCCGTGACGTTGCGGATCACGAAGAGCGGCACCCCGCCCGGACCGCCCTTGGGGTCCGACACTTCGAGGTTCCAGATCTGGTTGTCGCCCGTCTCATTGCAGGTGGACTGCTGGACAGGACCGTTGAGTTCGCCCTTGCCGTGCCCGGGGAGCTCCGCGCACATCTTGGTGGTGGTGTTGCGCAGCATGATGTCGGTGGCAGGCACGATGGGTTTTGGGGCGGGCTTCTTGGGCTTGGCCGGTGCCCCTCCACCACCTCCGTTCCCGCCTCCGCTCCCGTTCTCGCGGGGCTTGTCGGGGGTCGGCGCCGGGTTGGCGGGGGCGGGCGGCGCCGAGGGCGGGGGGCTGGGCGCGAGGGTGTTGCCCGCCTGCTGGGTCTGCTCCAGGGCGCTGCTGCGCACCTGCGGCTTGTAGGCGATCCACAGCATGACGAAGGTGATCGCCAGGGCCATGAAGAGGCCGACGCAGGTCGCCAGCCAGCGCGGCAGGACACCGCGCTGCACATAGGTGCCGTTCACCGGGGTGGGCTCGGCGCCCGAGCGGCGGACGGCCAGGGTGAACGGCCGCTCCTCCTTGGAGCCGAACCAGATGATCCGCCGCGGCCTGAGCACCGCGTCCACGAACGCCGCCCGGCCCGGCTCGATCTGCAGCGAGGCGGGGCGGACCTCGTACGTCAGGTGCTCCCCGGTGTCGCTGCCGCCGACCGACGCGGTCAGCTTGGTGTTGCCGAGGTTGTCCACGGCCAGGCGCGGCCGTCCCCGCCACCGCCCCTTGACCGTCACCGGCACCAGCTCCGCGCGCACTTCGCTGAACGGCGTGACGGTGAGGTTCCCCTCGGGAACGGTCACCGCGTGCGGATGCTCGGTGGGAGTGATCCGTACCGCGTACGGGGTGGGTCCGGCCGTCGCGTCCGGGGTGCGCGGCGGCGCGAACGTCAGCTCCACCGTCCCCGTCGTGCCGGGGTAGAGCCGCAGGGAACGTGGCTCCACCGTGGTCCAGGGCGCGGGTCCGCCGACGGGTTCGAAGTGGTACTCGTCCACCACGTCACCGGTGTTGCGGACACGCAGGCGCACGCGGGTGGTGCTGCCGGGGTCGACGGTCGCGGACGCGGGTTCCAGGGAAGTCCAAAGGCTCACACGGCGAAGCTAGGCCGAACCCGCCGTGCTGTCAGGAGCCGTTCGGACACGGTGAATTGCCCGGTCCGACCCGCCGGCCTGCCCTCGCGGCCCGGCGCACGCGCGGGGCCGGGGCCGTCTCACGCGCCGCCACCGCCGGGCAGACTCAGATCGGGGGCCTGGCCGTTGGCCATGCGCTTGCCGTTCGCCGCGGCACTGCGCTCGAAGGAGTCCCTGGGGTCGGAGACCTTCGCCCCCGCCTTGTTGGCGGTGCCCGCCACCTGCCCCATGGCCTGCTGGTAGACGTGGTCGACCTCGTGCAGCATGGTCTCGTCGTCGAGCTGCGTCTCGCTGGAGACGATGTGGGAGCCGGTGGTGTAGGCCCGGGCGCCGAACGCCTCGGCCGACCGCTGCGCCACGGGCTCGTTGTGCATCAGGACATGGCCGAACTTCATCGGGTAGTGCGCCTCGGCCGTCTCGATGATCCGCGAAGGCAGCCGCTTGCCGGGGGTGGAGGTCGCCTCCGCTATCGAGTCCATACCGGGCTCCACCTCGGCTTTGTGGTCGTGGTCGTGATCATGGCCGTGGTCGTGGGCGCTCTCGGGCACCGCCATGCGCCGCTGGACCGGCGCCTGCGCCGCGTCGGTGTGGCCGCAGCCCGGTCCGTGCGCGTGCCGCTGCGCCTCGACGGCCTTGGCGAACGCGGCGTTCCCGGCCAGCCGCTGGATCTCCGGCGCCGACCGTCCCGGTGTCTGCGGCAGGCGCGCGGGGCGGCCCGGCGCCCGCTCGTCGCCCTGCTGGCTGCGGCTTCCGTACGCGTGCACGGCGCTCCCTCCCGGGTGGACGTGTGGACCGTCCACCCTGCCGCGGGAGCTCGGGCACCGTAAGGGCATCGGGGGCAGCGGCGGGGGCAGAATCCCCGGCGGCCGTGCGCTCGCGCGGCCCCGCGCCCGTACGCCGCCGCCCGAACGTGTCCTTATGGGCACCGCAAGGGGCAACGGCCCTGCCCCCGTCCCGGCACCTGGGGCCGTTTCGACACGGGCACCACTCGCATCAGAGTGAAGAGAGTCCTGTCTCGTACCCCGAGGAGAGCAGAGCATGCCGTCCTATCTGTCGCCCGGCGTCTACGTCGAGGAGGTGGCCAGCGGTTCGCGCCCGATCGAGGGTGTGGGCACGTCGGTCGCCGCCTTCGTCGGGCTCGCCCCGACCGGACCGCTCAACGAGCCGACACTGGTGACCAACTGGAGTCAGTACGTGGCGTCCTTCGGCGACTTCGCCGACGGTTACTACCTCGCGCACTCGGTGTACGGGTTCTTCAACAACGGCGGTTCCGCCGCCTACGTGGTCCGTGTCGGCGGCTCGGCCGACGGCGCCGCCGACAGCCGCGCCGAGGCGTCCGGCCCGGCCGCCGTGCGGGGCGCCGCCGCCCCGGCCGCGCTGCCCGCCGCCGAGCCCGCGCAGCTCGGCACGTTCGCCGTGACGGCCACCGCCACGGGCACCAACGGTCCGCTGAGCGTCGAGGTCGCCGATCCCGAGGGCGAGGGCCCCGCCGAGCGGTTCAAGCTGATCGTCAAGGACGGCGGCAAGCCCGTCGAGACCTTCGACGTCAGCGCCAAGAAGGGCAACCGGGCCTACGTCGTCACGCAGGTCAAGGAGCAGTCCAAGCTGATCACGGTGACGGAGGCGGCGCCCGCGGCGCAGCTGGTCCGGCCGGACAACCAGACCGTGGCGCTGGCCGCGCCGCCCGCTCCCGAGCCCGTCGCGCCCGTGGAGAACGTCCCGGACGAGGCCGCCCACCCCGGCCCGGCCCACTACCTCGGCGACTCCGCCGACCGTACGGGCTTCGGCGGGCTGGAGGCCATCGACGAGATCTCCATGGTCGCGGTCCCCGACCTGATGGCGGCCTACGAGCGCGGCGCGATCGACCTGGAGGCCGTCAAGGCCGTCCAGCTCGGACTCATCGCCCACTGCGAGCTGATGGGCGACCGGGTCGCCATCATCGACCCGCCGCCCTCGCTCAACGCCCGCCAGATCCGCGTGTGGCGCCAGGAGACGGCCGGTTACGACTCCAAGTACGCGGCCCTGTACTACCCCTGGATCAAGACGTTCGACCCGGCGTCGGGCCGGTCCCGGCTGATTCCGCCGAGCGGTCACGTCGCCGGCATCTGGGCCCGCAACGACTCGGAGCGCGGGGTGCACAAGGCTCCCGCCAACGAGGTCGTGCGCGGTGCCGTCGACCTCGAACTCCAGATCACCCGCGGCGAGCAGGACCTCCTCAACCCCATCGGCGTCAACTGCATCCGGGCCTTCCCCGGCCGCGGCATCCGCGTCTGGGGTGCCCGCACCCTCTCCTCCGACCCGGCCTGGCGTTACCTGAACATCCGCCGGTACTTCAACTACCTGGAGGAGTCGATCCTGATCGGCACCCAGTGGGTGGTGTTCGAGCCGAACGACCACAACCTGTGGGCCCGGATCCGGCGCAACGTCTCGGCGTTCCTGGTCAACGAGTGGCGCAGCGGCGCGCTCTTCGGCCAGAGCCCGAGCGAGGCGTACTACGTCAAGTGCGACGAGGAGACGAACCCGCCGGAGTCGGTCGACGTCGGCCGGGTCGTGTGCGAGATCGGCATCGCGCCGGTCAAGCCCGCCGAGTTCGTGATCTTCCGGCTGGCGCAGTTCTCCAGTGGCAGCGGCGAGCTGGAGGAGTAGCCCCGGCACCGGCTCCGGTGCTCCTCCCGCAGCGACCCCTCCCACTTCTTCCGTAGAAGGACAGCGAACAGATGTCTCTCCAGCCGGGTGACTCCCTCACCTCACACAATTTCGGGCTCCAGATCGACGGGGTGATGGTCGAGTACCTCGCCGAGGTCAGCGGCCTCAGCCTCGAACAGGACGTCATCAAGTACCCGCAGAACAACGGCGCGACCGGCAAGAACGAGATCGCGCTGCTGCCGGGTACGCAGAAGGACGGCCAGTGCACGGTCGTGCGCGGCATGACCCAGTCCTCCTCTTTCACCCAGTGGATCAACGACTCCATCAACGGCCGGATGGCGACGGCGCGCAAGAACGCCTCGATCATCCTGATGGACTACGAGGACAACCCGGTCAAGCGCTACAACCTGCGCAATGCCTGGTGCAGCAAGATCGACGCGAGCGCCGTGAAGGCCGGCGAGGCCGCCGCACTGACCGAGACCGTCACCATCGTGTTCGAAGAACTGGTCATCGAATAATGCGGCGTTCCACCGCCTCGCAGTCGGGCGCCGCTCCCCGAGCCGCGGCGGCGGGAGTCGGCGACCCCCAGCCGACTCCCGTCGTCGCACCCCCCGCGCCGGAACCGGTCGCCGTCCGGGAGGAGTTGCGCACCGAGTTCCCCTTCGAGCTGCCGCGCGGCTACGTGGACGACTCCGGCACGGTGCACCGGGAAGGCGTGATGCGCCTCTCCACCGCCCGGGACGAACTCGTCCCGCTGCGCGACGTGCGCGTCCAGGAGAACCCGGCGTACCTGTCGGTGGTGCTGCTCGGCCGGGTCATCACCCGGCTGGGCACCCTGTCGATGGTGCACGACGGGATCGTGGAGAACATGTTCGCCTCCGACCTGGCGTTCCTCCAGGACTTCTACCGGCAGATCAACGCGGAGGGCCACACCCGCGCGGCCGTCAGATGCCCGCACTGCTCGGAGCCCTTCGAGGTGGAACTCGGCGGGAGCCGCCTGGGGGAATCGTGACGTACGCGACCGACCGGCTGCACGAGGAAATCGCGTACGTCGCCTACCACTTCCACTGGAGCCTGGAAACGATCCTGGACATGGAGCACCACGACCGCCGCCGCTACACGGACCAGATCGCGTCCCTGGTGGCGCGCGGCGCGGGGGAGGGCTGAGCAGTGGGAATCCTGGACCGGCTGCGAGGCCGTCGGGACGAGCGGGGGGAGGGCACCGGCACGGCCGGTGCCGGCCCGGTCGCCGCCGTGCCCACGGGCCCCGGCCCGCGCGCGGCGGACGCCGTGACGGCCGCGCCCGCCACCGTCGCCGCCTGGCCGCAGCTCCCGCCGATCCAGCGGGTGACGGGCGGGACGCGCGCCGGGGTCGCGGACGCCGGGTTCGGCGGCCGTCTGCCGACGTGGCAGAACCCGTCGTTCATGGGGGCGCCGTCCCCGGCCGTACTGGACCCGGCCGCGAGCGGCGGTCTGCTCGCGGCCGGATTCACCGCGCCCGAGCGGCAGCCCGGCGCGGCGGGTGAACAGCCCGTCCGTACCGGGTCGTTGGGCTCCAAGGCGGCACCCGTGGCCCAGCGCATGCCGGTCGCGCCGCTGCGCGCGATACCGGCGGCGACCGGGACCCCGGCGCCGCCGCCCCCCGGCGTGCCCACGGCCGCCGGGGCGGGCGCCGCGCCCGTAACCCCGGCCAGGGCGTCGTCCGCACCGGTCCAGCGGGCCGCGCGACCGGCCGCGTCGGCGGTGGGAGCGAAGCCGTCAGGGGCGCAGGTGAACGCGCCGGTCCGGGGTGACCGGGGTGTTCGGGTGACCCCCGTGTCGTCCGCCCCGTCCCGGCCCCGGCCCTCGCTGACGCAGGCGCCGACCGGGGCGACGGCCGTGCAGCGACGCGCCCTGCCCGCCACCCGTCGGACGACGGACGCGCCACCGGCCTCCCCGGTGGCCGCGCCGTCGTCCGGCGAGAGCCGGACCGGCTCCGGCGACGCGCCCTCGGCCGGTCCGTCCGGCGACCGGGGGCCCGCGTCCGTTCCGGCCGCACGGGCCTCCGCCGCCGAGCGGCCGGTCCCTGCCACTGCTGTCTCCCCGGCTGCCCCGGACCGTGGCGCGGCTGCCGGGCACCCGGTGCAGCGTTCCGCGTCACCCCGGCCCCCGCAGGCCCCACAGCCTGCGTCGGCCCCCCAGTCTTCGCGCGCCCCGCAGCCCCCGCAGGTGCGCCCCGAAACGACGGCCGGTGCCGCGCCGACCCCCGCGCCGGGAACGACCCCGGTGCGCCCGCAGGCGAGCGCCGACGCCGCCGACTCGCGCGGCGCGGGGTCAACTCCCGCGCCCGGTACGGCCGCCCCGGCGCGGACGCGGCCCCAGACGGCGACTGGTGCCGCCGACTCGCCCGCCAACGCGCCAGCTCCCGCGCCCGGTACGGCCGCCCCGGTGCAGCGGGCGACGACCCCGCCGCCCGCTTCGGCACCCGCCACGCGTGGATCCGGCCCTTCGGCCCAGCCCGGCGCCACTGCGGCGCCCGCCACGCCGACCGGTGCGAGGCCCGCTGACGCCCCGGTGCGTCGAGCGGCCCGGACGCACGGGCCCGAGCGGCCCGCGCCCGTCGAGCGGCCGAGCCACACCGAGCAGCCCCGATCCGTGGAACGGGCCGGTGCCACCGAAGCCGTCCGGCCCGCCGGACGTTCCGGGGCCACGGAGGGTGTCGGGTCCACGGGTGCTGTGCCCGGCACCCGGTCTGCGCCGACGCCGCACAGCGCGTCGGCGAGCGTGCCCGCGCCCGGCGTCGGTGGCGAGCGCCCGTCGCCCGCTTCCCGCAGGGGGACCGCGACTCCGAGCGGCAGCCGCCCCGAGCCCGCGAGCACCACTGTTTCCCGGGCTGTGGAGCGTTCAACTCCTGCTCTGGACAGTCCTGTTGGCCAGGCTGGTGGCGCGGCCGTCAGCGGTGGGGCCGGTGACGGCGGTACCGCAGTCGGCACGCCCAGGCCGTCCGCGACGGTCCAGCGGTCCGTGTCCCCGCGGAAGTCCACCGCCGCATCCAGCAGTGGTGGTGCCCCCGGCGCGCCCCGGAATCCCGACGCCCCCCGGCCGTCCGGCAGCATCCGTACGCCCGAGGCCCCCCGGTCGCCCGCTGCCCCGCGCACGTCCGGCGGCTCCCGTACGTCCGGTGCCGACCGGGCCCCTGGCGCGGCCCCGGAGTCGGCCACCCCTGCCACGCCCCCGACCACTCCCGCCCCCGTTGTGCAGACCGGGGACGGTCAACTCGCCCCGCGGAAACCCCTCGCGGCGCCGCGCCCGCCCACCCCCGGCCGCTCGGCCGACGCGCCGAGGGCAGCGGAGGCCGTCCAGCGGCAGACCGCGTCGCCCGGCCGACCGCAGGCGGCGCGGACCTCGGCCGCCCCGCCCTCCCCGGCTGCGGCGAACCAGGAGCACTCCGCACCGCGGCCGACGGCTCCCCGTCCGACCGCGGCGCCGGTGCAGCGCTCCACCGCGAGCCCGGCCGCCGTGCCGGTCGCCCCCGTGTCCGAGCCGATGAGCCCCGGGCGCATGGGCCGTGCCCCGACTGCCGCAGAGAGCAGGGAACTTCTTGTCGCCTCCGTGGCACCGCCGGTCCAGAGCTCGCTCCCGCAGGCGGCCTCCGCCTCACCTTCCGCTCCGGCGGGGGAGCGGTCCGGTGCTGCGCGCCCGGCCGGCGACGCGGTGGCCACCCGCCCGGTCCAGCGCAGCGTCTCGGCGCCCCGGGTGGGCCTGGGCGCTCCCCTCGCGTCGGCGCCGACCGGCGCGAGCCCCGCCCGGACCGTTCCGCACGCCAACCCGGCCCCGGCCGCCCGCACTTCGGCCGCCCCGGCCCCGGCCGGTCCCGCTGCTCCGGCTCCCGCCCAGGCCCGGCGCTCTCCGCTCGGTGCGCCTCTCACCGCCGCGCCCGCCGACAGCCTCCCGCTCGGTGCCCGGAGCGCGCCGTCCCCCGTCAGCCGTGGCTCGGCGCCGGTACAGCGGGCCGCCTCCACGACGTCCGCGGCGCCCCCGTCCTTCGGCTCCGCCACCACAGGACCGGGTGGGTCTCCGTCGCCGCAGGCTCCCGCCTTCGCGCCCGGTGCGGCGCGCTCGTTCCCGCCCCCGCCGCCCCCGGCCATGCCTCCCGCTCCCCCCGTGGGTCCCGTCCAGCGCGCCCCGCACACCCCTTCCGTGCCGCCCAAGGCGGCGCCCCTCCTGCGCCCCGCCGCCTCCGGCAGTGGCGCGGGCGGCCGGGCCCCTCTTGCCGTCACCGCTCTCACTCCGCCGACGCAGCGCACGCCCGCGCTGCTCCCGTCCGGCCCGGCCGCGCCTGCGACGGCTCCGACGAGGGCACCCGGCAACCCGGGCGCGCCCGCCGTCCAGCGCCAGCTCGGACAGACCATCGGCGCTCTGGCCTCGGCCGTTTCGTCGACCGTCGGCAGCACGTTCGCGCATCTGCACCGGCCGTCGAACGGCCAGTCCGCGAGCGGGCGGTCGAGGCACGACACCGCCGAGCAGCTCCCGGCCTACAGCCCGCTGCCGCCCGGCGGCGCCCCGCCGGGGTACCCGGCGCGTCCCGTAGAAGCGTCGGGGACGCCGGAACCGCCGCCCGGATACACCGAAGTGCCCAAGGGGGCGTTCAACCCCCGTGAACTCACCGAATTCCAACTCGACGAGCTGGTGCACCGGATCAGCGGACGCATCACCCGTCACATCCGTACAGAGCTGCGCCTGGACCGCGAGCGGATCGGCCGACTCCGCGACACCCGCCGCTGACCGGCGGCGACGCACCACCACAAGACAGAAAGGCGCATCCGATGTCCCGTCAGGACCCGGGTTCCACCATCTGGTTCAGCCTCTCCATCGACGGCGAGAGCCTGGGCTACTTCAACGGGTGTGACGGGCTGTCCTCCCAGGTGGAGATCGAGCACCGGCAGGAGGGCGGCAACAACGGGTTCGTCTGGGCGCTGCCCACCCGCGTCACCTTCTCCACCATCCGGCTGACCCGTCCGCTCACCCCGGACACCACCAAGGTCGCCAAGTGGATCTCGTCCGTGCAGACCGGGGTCAAACGGCCCACCGCTCAGATCGCGGCCCTGCGGGCGGACGGTTCGCAGGTCGCCCGCTGGGGGCTGATCGACGTCCTGCCCGTCAGCTGGACGGGGCCGACCCTCGACCCGGCGAGCCCGGCCGTCGCCACGGAGGTGCTGGAGATAGCCCACCACGGCTTCACCGACTGACGGCGGCCCGCAGGCCCACAGGACGAAGGACCGCAGAGGAAGACCACATGCCGAAGAGCAAGGGCGCGGGCAAGAGCCTGGTACGCGCCACCCTGGCCATCCACGAACCCCCGCTCGGCACCAGCACCACACCCGGTGGACTGATCGAGACGTTCAGCTTCGAGTTCAACCCCGCGCAGCTCTCGATCAGCCGCCGCGCCCAGTGGAAGGTGACGCCCACGGCGGCCGTGCGGGACGGCTCCAAGCCGGAGTTCATGGGTCCCGAACCCCGGGAGATGACCGTCGAGATCTTCCTCGACACCTCCGAGGAACCGACCGAGAAGACGGTCCTGAAGAAGGTCGACACGCTGCTGAGCTGCTGCGAGACCACCGACCTGAGCATCGACGCGGACCAGCCGTCGCCGCCCTGGGTGGTCTTCGAGTGGGGGTCGTTCTCGACGGCCCGGTTCACCGCGTACGTCTCCTCGGTGGAGGCGGCGTACTCCCTGTTCAGCACCACCGGTGTGCCCATCCGCGCCATGTGCCAGATGCGTCTGCACGAGATCCCCTCGAAGGTGAAGCGGCAGAACCCGACGTCGGGCGCGCTCACCGTGCAGCGCGTGCACCGGGTCGTCGCCGGTGACACGCTCCAGTCGCTGGCGTGGCGCCAGTACGGGGACGCCAACGCCTGGCGGGCGATCGCCGAGGCGAACGGCATCGACGACCCGTCGCGGCTGGGGTCCGGGGCCGAACTCATCCTGCCCGCGGCCGAGGAGGTGCGTCGCTGATGTCGCCCACCGCCTTCTCCACCGTCCTCGACGTCACCTTCCGGGGCAAGCAGCTGCTGCCCGACATCGCCCCGCTCCTGGTGGGCGGCACGGTCGACCAGGGCGCCGGCGTGCCCGCCGCCTTCCGGCTCACCTTCCGCGACCCCGGCCGGCTGGTCCTGGCCAAGATGAACGTGCAGTTCGGCACCGAAGTGGTCATCACGCCGATCGCCGACGGCCAGGGCAACGGCGTTCCCCTGCTGACCGGCGAGGTCACCGCCATGGAGGCCGACTACGACGGCGGCGGCACCTTCACCGTGATCCGCGGCTACGACTACGGGCACCGGCTGATGCGCCAGCGCCGGGTCATGGCGTACCGCAACCAGCTCGCCTCCGACATCGCCCGCACGATCGCCGGCCAGAACGGCGTGCGCATCGGCCGCATCGAGACGACGCAGACGCTGTACGAGTTCCTCAGCCAGCCCAACGTCAGCGACTGGGACTTCCTGGCGCGGCTCGCCGACGAGAACCAGATGGTGATGTCGCTCGACTCCAAGGGGCGGCTGAACTTCGTCAAGCCGAAGCCGTCGTCCGGGGCGCCCTCGCCCAACGCCGACAGCGACCAGAACCCGTTCGTGCTGCGGGCGCGCCGGGACATCCTGCGGCTGCGCGCCGCCGTCACCGCCGCCGACCAGGTCAACCAGGTCGAGTCGCGCGGCTGGAACGTCACCACCAAGAGGAAGATCAAGGAGACCCAGCGGATCAGTACGGACGCGAGCATCGGGATCGGCATCGAACCCGGCAAGATCGCGCGGAAGTTCGCGTCCGCCAAGCTCGTCCAGACCGAAGCGCCCTACGACACGGTCAGCGAGGTGCGGCACGCCGCCAAGGCCCTGGCCGCCGACGTGACCTCGTCCTTCGCCGAGGTGGAGGTCGTCGTGCGCGGCAACCCCAAGCTGCGCCCGGGAGTGCCGGTGGCGCTGGCCAAGGTGGGCGAACCCTTCGAGGGCAAGTACACCGTCACCTCCGTGCAGCACATCTTCGGCGACAACAAGCACTACGAGTCCCTGGTGACCGTCACCGGCCGCCAGTGGCGCTCGATGTACGGACTGGCCTCCGGCGGCGGGGGAGGGGAGGCCGCCCGGCTGCCCGGTGTGGTCAACGCCCTCGTCACCGACGTCCAGGACCCCCTGGAGCAGGGCAGGGTCAAGCTCACGTTCCCCTGGCTGGACGACAACTACGTCAGCGACTGGGCGCGCGTGGTGCAGTGGGGCGGCAAGGGCGGCGGCGGCATCTTCCCCATGGACGTGGGCGACGAGGTGCTCGTCGGCTTCGACCGGGGAGCCCTGGACCACCCCTTCGTACTGGGCGGGCTCTACAACGGGCGCGACGAACCCACCCCCAACGACGCCCCCTTGCACTACGGGCTGAAGAAGCAGGCCAGCAGGCACACCGTGTCCGACCGCAAGGGCAACCGCGTGGACCTGCTCAGCCAGCAGACCGGCATGCGCAGACAGGGTGTGCGGATCGCCACCGGAAACGACCGGCTGACCATCAACCTCGACCGCACCAAGACCGAGATCACCGTGGACAGCGCGGGCGCCGTCAGCATCAAGGGCGGGCGCTCGGTGTCGGTCAGGGCGGGCACCGACCTGACGCTCAGCGCCGCCCGCAGCCTGACCATCAAGAGCGGCGGGCCGCTCAACATCCAGGGCGGCAGCACGGTCAACATGCGTGCCGGGGGCGCGATGGCCCTGAACGCGACGGGTGCCGTGGTCGTGGACGCCGGGGGCCTGCTGAACCTCATGGGCGGCGCCAGTGTGCAGGTCGGCGCCGCCCTCAACACGACGATCAAGGCCATGAACACCATGATCGTCTCCCCGACGTTCGAAGTGACCACTTTCCCGGTCGTGGTGCCGCCCCCGTGAGCGGCCGTCGGGCGAGGAGTTCTGGAAGGCAGGTGTACGGCTGATGGCCGAACAGTTCGTCGGTTCCGGCTGGGCGTTCCCGCTGCGCATCGGGCCCACCGGCGGGATCGCGCTGGTGAGCGGCGAGCGGGAGGTGGAGGAGGCGATCCGGCTCGTACTGGCCACCGCGCCCGGGGAGCGGCCCATGCGCCCCGAGTTCGGCTGCGCCATCCACGACCTGGTCTTCGCTCCGGTCAACGAGCAGACGGCGGGCCGCATCCAGCACGAGGTGTACATGAGCCTCGACCGCTGGGAGCCGCGCATCGAGGTCCAGGACGTCGAGGTCACCACCGGCGGCGACCAGAGCGTGCTGTACATCGACGTCCGCTATTCGATCCGGGGCACCAACAACCCGCGCAGCCTCGTCTTCCCCTTCTACGTCATCCCCTCCCACGACGAGCCCGGTCCGCCGGGCTCATCGGACGGTCCCGGCGGACCGCCCGGCCCCGGTAACCACCCCGAAAGCGACCGCTGATGTCCCTGCCCTCTCCCAACCTCGACGACCGCCGCTTCCAGCAGTTCGTCGACGACGCCAAGCGCTACATCCAGCAGCGCGCCCCGGAATGGACCGACCACAACGTCTCCGATCCCGGCGTCACCCTGATCGAAACGGTCGCGCACATGGCGGACCAGATCGTCTACCGCCTCAACCGGGTTCCGGAGAAGAACCACCTCGCCTTCCTCGACCTGGTGGGCATCACCCTCTTCCCGCCGGCGGCGGCCCGCAGCGAGGTGACGTTCTGGCTGTCCGCGCCGCAGGAGGAGGCCATCGCCGTGCCGGTGGGCACCGAGGTCTCCACCCTGCGCACCGAAGGAGACGAGGCGGTCGTCTTCGCCACCGAGCGCGAACTGGCCGTCGTCCCCTGCTCGCTCGGGCACCTGGTGGTCCAGCACCAGGGCCGGCCGGTCGCCGACCGCACCATCGACCTCGTCGAGGGCCGGGACGTGGCGTGCTTCGCCGAGGCCCCCTGCCCCGGCGACTGCATGCTGCTGGGCCTGACCGCCGCCGTCCCGCACTGCGCGCTCGCGCTCGAACTCGACAGCCGGGTCGACGGCGTCGGCGTCGACCCCCGCCAGCCGCCGCTGGTGTGGGAGGCGTGGACCGAGGACGGCTGGCAGCCCTGCGAGGTCGACCGCGACGGAACCGGCGGCCTCAACCGCCCCGGCGACGTCGTGCTGCACATCCCGGGCGGCCACGTCCTGTCCCGCAACGGCGGCCACGAGGCGGGCTGGGTGCGCTGCCGCGTCAGCGAACCCCTGACCGGCCAGCCCTTCTACACCACCACCCCCACCATCCGCTCCGCCGAGGCGTTCACCATCGGCGGCACCACCCGCGCGGTGCACGCCGAGACCGTCCACGACGAGGCGCTCGGCGAGTCCACCGGACTGCCGGGCCAGCGGCTGCGCCTGGTCAACGTCCCCGTCGTCGCGGACGACCCGCCGCTGCTGCTCCAGACCGCCGCGCACGAGGGCTGGCAGGACTGGCAGGTCGTCTCCCACTTCGCCGCCTCCGGCCCCGGCGACCGCCATGTGACCCTGGACGCGGCGACCGGCGAGATCGCGTTCGGCCCCGCCGTCCGCGAACCCGACGGCACCCTGCGCCAGTACGGCGCCGTCGCCCCCAAGGGGGCCGTGATCCGCGCCCGCCGCTACCGCACCGGCGGCGGACGCGCCGGCAACGTGGCCCGTGGCGCCGTCCAGGTGCTGCGCACCTCCATCCCGTACGTCTCCGAAGTCGTCAACCGCGAGGCCGCGCGCGGCGGTGTCGACGGCGAGACGGTCGAGGAGGCCAAGCTGAGGGCGCCGATCACCCTGCGCGCCCAGGAGCGCGCCGTCACCCTGCGCGACTACGAGGAGCTCGCCCGCCGCGCCGCCCCCGAGACCGCCCGGATCACCTGTCTGGAGGGCGAGGAGGGCGAACACGGCGCCTACGCGGTCCGGGTCGTGGTCGTCCCGCAGGCCGTGCCCGACCCCGGCGGCCGGCTCCGCTTCGAGCAACTGGTCCCCGGCGACGACCTGCTGGGCCGGATCACCCGCCATCTCGACGAGCGCCGCCTGATCGGCACCCGTCTCGCCGTGGGCCCGCCCTACTACCAGGGCGTCACCGTCGTCGCCACCGTGCACGCCTTCCGCGGCGTCGACACCGACCGGGTGCGCCGCCAGGCCCACGACGCCCTCTACCGCCATCTCGACCCGCTCACCGGCGGCGCCGACGGGCGGGGCTGGCCGTTCGGCCGTCCGGTGCAGTCCGGCGAGGTCTTCGCGGTGCTCCAGCGCGTCCCCGGCGTCGAACTGGTCGACCAGGTCGTCCTGCACCCCGCCGACCCGCTCACCGGCAAACGCGGCGATCCCACCGACCGCATCGACCTCGACGCGCCGTCGCTCGTCTTCTCCTACGACCACCGGGTCCGCGTCATCGGGGATTCGGCGTGAGCGGCGGCAGGGGCTCCGTCGACGGGCTGGGCTCGTCCGTGCCCATCGGCACCATGCTCCCGGCCGTGTTCGCCGACGACGACCTCGCCCAGCGGTTCGTCGGCGGCCTCGACGACGTGATCGCCCCCATCCTCAACGTCCTGGACTGCCTCGACACCTACTTCGACCCCGCCCTGACCCCCGTCGACTTCGCGCGGTGGCTGGGCACCTGGGTCGGCGCGGAGACCGACGGCACCGAACCCGAGGACCGGCTGCGGGCCGCCGTCGCCGCCGCCGCCCGGCTGCACCGGGTGCGCGGCACCCGGCAGGGCCTGGCCGAGTCCGTGCGGCTCGCGTTCGGCGTGACGCCCCACATCGACGAGAGCGGCGGCGCCGCCTGGAGCGCGCGCCCCCTGGGCGCGTTCCCCGGGGCGAAGCGCCCCCATCTGCACGTGACCCTGCCCCTGCCCGACCCCACGCCCGCCGACACCCACCGCCTGGACGCGCTCGTCGCCGCGGCCCGCCCCGCCCACATGCCCTACACCGTCGAAGTGACCACGGCCGAGAGGATCTCGCAGCGATGACCACCCCACACTGCGCCGAATGCGGCACCCGCGCGGAGCCGGGACAGTCCTTCTGCGACTCCTGCGGTGCCGTGCTCGGCTGGGACCGGGCCGCGGCCCACACCGCCCGTCCGGCCGCGGACAGCGCCACCGCGCGGGACACCCTGGAGCGCCCGGGGCCCGCGGCCCCCGCGCCGCGCCCGGCGGACGCGACGGGCGCGCCCGAGCGCGACCCCGCGCCGGGGACCGGCCGGCCCCCGGCGGTCCCGGACCCGCCGCGGCGCCCCGCCGAGGCCCCGCCGGCGGTCCCCGCCCCGCGCGCGGCGGACGACACCGCGCCCACCGTTCCGGTGGAGCCCGTGCCGTCGCGGGACGGCGCCGGCGCCCCGCCGGAGAGCGACAGCGACCGGGCGCGTCAGCTCCTGGTGCCCGTCGCCGACCCCGAGCCCCCGGCGGCCACCCCGCCCCCGGCGGTCGCCCCCGTGCTGCCGGGCCGCCCCGACGCCGAACGGCCGCAGGTCCGTGGCCCGGGCCCGTACACAGAGGCCGTGACCGGCCCGCCGTGCCGGTGGTGCGCCACGCCCAACCGGCCCGACCGGCACTTCTGCGGCCGGTGCGCGATGCCGCTGGCCGACGAGGCCGCGCCGCTTCCGCCGGGGCGCCTGCCCTGGTGGCGGCGGCTGTTCCGGCGCGACCGGGAGGTGCCGTGGGCGGGTGAACGGCCGCCGCTGCGCCGGGTGTTCGACCGGATCGGCACCTGGGTCGGCGCGGTGGTCGCCGTGACGCTGATCGTCCTGGGCATCCTCTACATCCCGGACGCCGTCAACGCCGGGCGCGACCACTTCGCCAAGCGCGCCCCGGTCGCCCCGGACTCGATGCGGGCGTCCCGCTCCTTCCCCGACCACCCGCCCCAGCTCGCCTTCGACAAGAAGAGCAACACCTGGTGGGGGCCGGGCGTCGCGGGGCCCGGCCAGGGCCAGTGGATCGAGGCGAGCTTCGACGAGCCGACGCGGCTGCTCGACGTGATCCTCACCCCGGGTGTCTCCGCCCGCCCCGAGCGGGCGGGCGAGTCGGCCCTGCCGCACCGCCTGCTGGCGACGATCACCAAGAAGGACGGCAAGACCTCGACCCGCGAGATCACCCTCGACCAGGGCTCGGGCGGCCAGCGCCGCTCGTTCCGGGTCGGTGAGGTGGTCAAGGTCCGCTTCACCGTCGAGTCGTCGTACGGGGCCTCCGACAAGAAGCAGGTGTCCATCGCGGAGATCGAGTTCTTCGGCCGGTCCAACTCCAACCACCTCTGACCCGCGCCGAGTTCATCCGGACATGGCTGCGGGCGGCCACCTGTGGCGACCGCCCGTAGTCAGTCCGGCTGTACGGGGCAGGGTCCCGTCCGGCCTTGTGCCTAGTGCACGCGGTAGGTCTGGCCCGTCTGCGCCCCTTCGATCGACCGGACGTACGCGGTCGCGACGCGTGCGGCGGGGACCGGCTCCATGCCCACGAAGAACGGACCGTAGGCGGGCATCGACTCCTCGACCACCGTCGGGCTCACCGTGTTGATCCGCTGCGGCGCGATCTCTATCGCGGCGGCCCGCGCGAACGCCTCGACCGCGCCGTTGGCCGCCGACGCGGCGGACCCCGCCACGATCGGCTGCTCCGTGAGGATCCCGCTGATCAGGGTGAACGAACCGGTCGGGGCCACGTGCCGGGTGCCCTGGCGGACCAGCTCCAGCTGGCTGAGGGCCTTGCCGCGGAACGTCGCCGCGAAGTCGTCCGCCGCCAGGTCGGCCAGCGGCTTGAAGACCGCGTCGCCCGCCGCGACGGCCACCGCGTCCAGCGGACCGGCCTGCTCGTAGAGCCGGGCCACGGCCTGCGGGTCGGTGACGTCGGCGACCAGGTCCCCGCTCGTGCGGCCCACGCCGACCACCTCGTGGCCGCGCGCGGTGAGCGCCTCGCGCACCGCGGAACCCAGGGTGCCGGCCGCGCCGACCAGAAGAATCCTCACAACACACCGTCCGATGTCTCGCACACGACCGCCCGGAGCCATGTGCGCCGGGCGGCCCCGGGCCGTTGTCCCGGGGAGGCCGGGCCAGCGGCCCGACACCGTTGAACCTACGCACCCCGCAGCGCGTCCGGAAATGCCTTCTGGGCAGCGACTATGCTTGTGAGGCATGGATGTGGAACTGCGCCATCTCAAGGCCCTGGCCGCCATCGCCGAAGCGGGCACCGTCACCGCCGCGGCCACTCGGCTGCACATGACGCAACCGGCCCTCTCGCGCACCCTCGCCCAGCTGGAGACCCGGGTGGGGGTCGGCCTGGTCGACCGCTCCTCCCGCCACCTGGGGCTCACCCCGGCCGGGGAGACCCTCCTGGGACACGGCCGGGCCATCCTCGCGCACCTCGACGCGGCGCTGGCCGACACCCGGGCCGTGGACCGGCCGCTGCGTCTTGGCTACACCTGCGCGGTGCTGGGGCAGCAGACGGTACCGCTGCTGCGCACCTGGCGCCAGGAGCACCCGCACGCGCCGCTCGAAGTGGTCCGCCAGGACAACAGCACCGCGGGCCTGGCCACCGGAGACACCGATGTGGCCGTCCTGCGCACCGTCCCGGCCGACCCGCGCATCCGCACCGAGGCCCTCTACACCGAGGACCGGGTGGCCGCCCTGCCCGACGACCACCCGCTCGCGGACCGCGACCGGGTGCGCCTGGCGGAGCTGACCGCCGGCGCGTCCCTGCCGCTGGCGCTGTGGCCGGACACCGGCACCGCGTCGGTCGACCTGTGGCCCCCGGAGCAGCGCCCGCACCGCACGGTGGACGTCCGCAACGTCGACGAGTGGCTGAACCTCATCGCCACCGGCGGCGCGTTCGGCGTGGGCGCCGCGGGCACGGCGGAGAGCCACGGGCACCCGGGGGTGCGGTTCGTCACCGTCGAGGACGCGCCCGCCACCACGGTCTACCTCGCCCGCCCCGCCCACGCCACGCACCCGCGCACGGAGGAGTTCCTCGCGGCGGTACGGGAGGTGGTCAGCGCCTGACGATCCCCGGTGTCGACCCCGTACAACCGGGGCCCCGCCCGGCCTACGTCCCGATCGGTACGCGCAGGACCTGGCCCGGCGCGATCTTGTCGGGGTCGGTGATCTGCGCCGGGTTGGCGCGCACGATGCGCGGATAGAGTGCGGCGTTGCCGTAGTACGCCTTGGCCAGCGCCGACAGGGTGTCGCCCTTCACCACGGTGTGCTCGCGGTATCCGTAGTAGCCGGGGACTATGCGCGGCCCGTAGATGACCGGAACGGTGACGGCGTTGACCGCGCCGCCGTCTCTGGCACCGGCCTCGAAGACCTGGACCAGCAGCCGGTCGGACTGGAACGCCACCTCGCCCACATCCACGGTGAGGTGGAACTGCCCGTGCTCACCTGTGCCGCCGCCCGCGGTGAACGTGCCGGTCACCTCGTGGTGGCCGTCGCCGACGCGGTACTCCAGGGTCGCTTCGAACCCGGTCGCGACACCCCCGACCTGGATCGGGTCGCCCACCAGGTCGAGCGGGCGGGGTTGGTCCACGCGATTGGTCATGAGGCTTCCTCCGCTGGTGAGTTGTGCGGCACTGGCAGCTTCGCCGCAGGACCCCCGGAAGACAACGGCACACCTCGGTCGTTCTGCACCACTCCCGCCGCCGGGCGCAGGTGCCGGACCGGCGCCCCGATCGCATGGTTCACCGCCTCGATCCGGCCGGGCCGGCCTCGATCCGGTGTGCCGCCCAGAACGCGGTGAGGTCCCGGCCGGCCGCCGTCCGCGCGGCCCGCAGGAAGTCCGCGTCGGTCGAGACGCCGTACCAGTGGTCGGCGGCATAGGTCCGCAGCATCCGCTCCATCACCGGCGTGCCCAGCTCCCGCTCCAGGTCGTGCAGCGCGCACGAGCCCGCCCGGTAGACGACCGAGGTCCAGCCCGCCGGGCCGGGCGGCTCGGCCCAGTACCCCATGGAGTCGGTGATCGCGGCGTCGGGCCGCGGCCAGTACACCTGGGACCAGCAGCCCTGCCCGCTCTCGCCGTGGAAGAGGTCCTGCGCGTACGTCGCGAACGCCTCGTCCAGCCACGGGTCGGCGTACTCGTCGTCGCCCACGATCCCGTACCACCACTGGTGGGCGATCTCATGGGCCGCGCCGCTGCCGTCCCGGTCCGTCCACAGCAGCACGAAGCCCGGGTACTCCATGCTGCCGAACACCGCGAAGTCCGGGCTGAGGACGATGTCCAGCTCCCCGTACGGATAGCGGCCGAAGCGCTCGCCGAACGCGTCCACGGCCCCGGCGCTCTCCGCCCGGGCGAGGGCGACCCCGTCCGGGTCGGTGTCCTCGGTCCAGAACGCCCGTACGCGCACACCCCCGGGGCTGGGCGTTCTCGCCCAACGACGGGGCGGGTGCGAGAGGTGAAGATGCCTGCGTGACACAGATGGTTGCGCGGCGCAGACGTCTGGCCTACTCTTCTTCTCATCGCAATTACTGCGTCACGCAGAAGAATGACCTCATGCTCCAGGAGTTCCCGTGTCCACGTCCACCATCGCCGTCACCGGTGCCACCGGCGCCCAGGGCGGGGCCGCCGCCCGCGCCCTGATCGCCTCCGGCCACCGCGTCCGGGCCCTCACCCGGGACCCCGCCGGTCCCGCCGCCGAGGCGCTGCGCGCCCTCGGCGCCGACGTCCGCCGCGCCGACTTCGACGACCGCGCCTCCCTCGACGCCGCGCTCGCCGGAGCGGACGCCCTCTTCGCCGTCACCACGCCGTTCGGCACCGACGTCGACGCAGAGGTCCGCCAGGGCCGGGCCCTGGTCGACGCGGCCGTGGCCGCGCGCCTCGGGCACGTCGTGCTCACCTCCGCCGCGCACGCCGACCGCGGTACGGGCATCCCGCACTACGAGAGCAAGTTCCTCGTCGAGCGGCACCTGTACGCGTCCGGTCTGACCTGGACCGTGATCGGCCCCGCCGCCTTCATGGACAACTACGCGAGCGGCTGGACCCTCGAAGGGCTCCGCGAGGGCTCCTTCGCCTGGCCCATGCCCGGCGGGCAGCCGCTGGCCCTGGTCTGTGCCCGCGACATCGGCGTCTTCGCGGCCCTCGCGCTGCGGCGGCGCGCCGCGTTCGCCGGGCGCCGCGTCGACATCGCCGCCGACGCGCTCGACCCCGCCGCCATCGCGGCGGCCCTCACGCACGCGGCCGGGCGCCCCATCGCGCACCACGAGGTGCCGCTGGAGGTCGTCCGCGGGTACTCCGAGGACCTGGCCGCGATGTTCGCGTACTTCGCCTCGGCGGGCCTCGACGTCGACGTGGCCGCGCTGCGCCGGGAGTTCCCCGAGGTCGGCTGGCAGTCCTTCGCCGACTGGGCCGCCGCCCAGGACTGGCCCGCGCTCCTGTCCGCCCCGCCCGCCGCCCGTCCCGGCGCCAAGGGGTGAGGAAACACCCCTTGGCGCCAGGCAATTGATGGACCGTCAGGAATTGTCTTCCCGCGTCCCGCCGATCATCTCCGCCAGTACGCTCCGCCGGTCCTCGCCCGGCCTGGCGCGCAGCGTCCGGGCCAGACGGTGGCTGTCGTAGTGCCAGCGGTGGTCGAGGTCCTGGGGGACCCCGTCCGTCTCGCGGATCTCGGCGCGGGTGCCGAGCAGTTCCGTGAGGTCCCGGGCGAGGTCGTGCCAGGAGACGTGGCCGCTCACGGCGTTGGCGACGCCGTGCACCGGGCGCTCCAGGCACTCGGTGACCGCGCGGGCCAGGGCCGCCGCGTGCACCCAGGCGGCGCCGTACCAGGGGTGACCGGCGGTGCCGGGCCGGGGCAGCTCGATCGGCTCGCCCCGGTCGGCGGCCTGGTACAGCGTGCCGAGGGCGCCCCAGCGCAGCTGTTCGCGCAGCCGCTCGTGCGCGCCCCAGACGATCGGGGACCGCACCGCGCTCGCTCCGCCGCGCCCGCCGGTACCGGCCGCGCGCAGCACCATGGCCTCGCAGTCGAGCTTGGCCCGGCCGTACGGGCTGATGGGCGCGTGGGAGGGCGACTCCTCCAGGACCCGCTCCCCGTGGGGGTGGCCGTAGGCGTCGACGCTGCTGACGAAGACGAACGGCCCGCCGCGCCAGGCGTCGACCATGGCCTGCGTCGCCGCCAGGTCCACCTCGGGCCGGGTGAAGGTGGACGCGGCGTGGATGACCGCGTCGGCGCCCGCGACGGCGTGGCGCAGCCCGTCCAGGTCGGTGAGGTCGCCCGCGACGACGTCGACGCCGTCGGCGGCGACCAGATGAGCCGACTCGGGCCGGGCCAGGGCCAGTACGGGGCGGCCCTGTGCGGCCAGTTCACGCAGGAGGAACGCGCCGACGCCCCCCGTCGCACCGGTGACCAGCACCGTGCCCGGCCGCACCGCGCGCGACCGGGCGGGCCTGGCGACGGGCTTGGCGGCGGCCTGCTGGGCCGCGCGCTCGTCCAGGAGCGCGGCGAGCGCCCGGGGCGTACGGGCCTGGAGCACGTCGAGACCGGTGACCGGCAGGCCGAGCCCGGTGCGCAGGCGTTCGGCGAGCTGCACCGCGATCAGGGAGTGGCCGCCCAGGGCGAAGAAGTCGCCGTCGGGCGGCGGCGTGCCGCCGAGCAGCGACGCGAAGGCGTCCACGACGGCCGAGGCCCGGGCGCCGGAGAGGCCGTCCGGGGCGGAAGGCCGGCCGGAGACGGGGGCCCCGGCGTCCGTCGCGGGCAGCGTGTCGAGCAGCGTGACCGCGGCGGGTACGGACTCGGGCGCCAGCGAGCGGCGCAGCAGCCCGAGGAGCTCGTTGCTGGAGGGGCCGACGCTCTCGCGCAGCACGGCGTAGGCCACGGACGGCCCCTGCCCGGTCTGGACGACCATGGCGTCGGCGACCTGCGGATGGGCGCGCAGCGCCAGGACCGCCGGGTGGGCCCCGCCCTCCCGGGGATGGTCCGGGGACGGCGCGGCCGGTCGGTCGTCGCCGTCCTCCGGCCGTGCCCGGCCGCGCGGGCCGAGGCCGGGCACCTCGCTCAGGGCGAGCTCCGGACGGGTGGCCGCCGAGTCCAGCAGGGCGGCGAAGTCCCGTACGGTCGCCCTGGCCGCGTCGTCGTCCAGCGCGGCGCGGTCGAACTGGACCAGCGCCGAGGGCCGTTCGGCGTCGTCGAGCGACAGGCCGTAGGAGAGGGTGAACTTGGCGCCGCCGGTGGGCACGTCCACGTACTCGGCCGTGGTGCCGGGCAGTCGGAGCACCGTGGGCTCGCCCAGCACGTCGGAGGTGACGCGCAGCAGGGCCGTGCCGTCGGCGCCGCGCGCGGCGGCGCCCAGGCGCTCCAGGACGAGGTCGAACGGCAGGTGCCGGTGGCGCTGGGCCTCCAGGAGCCCGTCGCGCACGCGGTGCAGCAGCTCGGCGAACGACGGGTCGCCGGAGGCGTCCACGCGGACAGGCAGGGTGTTGACGCACAGCCCGACCAGGCCGCGCATGGCGATGCCGGTGCGGTGGGTGCCCGCGACACCGATGACGAGGTCGTCCTCACCGGTGAGGCGGCGCAGTGCCGCGAACGCCGCGGTCAGCGACACCGCGAAGAGCGTGGCCCGCTGCTCGGCGCCCAGCGCCCGCAGCGCCTCGGGCAGCGCGGGGGCCAGCGGCACGGTGTGCACGGCCGCCCCGGAGGCGCCGGACGCGTCCGGCGCGGGCAGCCGGGGCGGGGCTGCGTCGGCGAGCTGCCCGCTCCAGCGCGCCAAGTCCCCCTGGAGGCCGGGTATCCCGTCGTGCTCGCGGCGCGCGTAGTCGCCGTACTGCGGGGCCTCGGCCAGGGGAGCGGGGCCGGATCCCCCGGCGGCGGCCGTGTACAGCGCGGCCAGTTCGCCGGCCACGACCTCCAGCGATCCGCCGTCGATGGCGATGTGATGGAACGTCAGCGACACGGTGTGGTCCCGCTCCCCGTGGCGCAGGACACGGGCGCGTACCGCATCGCCCGCCGCGAGGTCGAACGGCCGGGCCGCCTCTTCCCGCAGCAGCGCCCCGGCGCCGCGCACGGAGGCGTCGACGACGGGCACGGCGACCGCGCGCGGGGCCGGGAGCACCTCCTGGAAGGGCTCGCCGTCCCGCTCCCCGTATCCGGTGCGCAGGACGGTGTGCCGGGCCACCAGCGCGGTCAGGGCGGTGGCCAGGGCCGCCGGGTCGAACGGGCCGCGCACCCGGGTCACGAAGGGAACGTGGTACGAGTCGCCCGCGCCGCCGAGGCGTTCCATCAGCCACATGCGGCGCTGGGCGCGGGAAAGCGGCAGCCGGCCGGAGTGCGGTGCGCCGTCGTCCGGAGCGGCGGCGGTGGCCCGCCCGGCGGCGCCGGCGCGGGCCCTGCGCAGCAGTTCGAGCTGGAGCCGCCGCTGTTCGGCGCGCGCCGTGGAGTCGGCGTCAGTGGGCATCGCGGTGCTCCGGGTTCTCGGGGTGGAGGTCGCTGTGGGCGGCCAGCAGGGCGCGTTCGACCAGGGCGGCCTGGGCGGCGACGGTCGGCGCGGCGAAGAAGTCGGCCAGCGACAGCTCGACGCCGAGCTCCTCGCGCAGGTCGTCGGTGACGGCGAGCGCGAGCAGCGAGTGGCCGCCCAGGGCGAGGAAGTCGGCGTCGCCACGGGTGACTTCGCTGCCCAGGGACCGGCTCCACACCTCGGCGACGGCCTGCTCCAGCGGGCCCATCGCCGGGGCGGGCGCCCCGTCTGCGGCCGGGGAACCGGCCTGGGCCCGGTCGGCCAGCGCCCGTCGGTCGACCTTGCCCGACGGGGTGAGCGGAAGGCGCTCCACCAGGGTGAGGGCGTCCGGCACCAGGTGGGCGGGCAGGACGGTGGTCAGCTGCTCGCGCAGTGCCGAGGGGACGGGCACCGGGCCGGGCGCCGCGACGACGAACGCCACCAGGCGCGCCTCGGGCGTACCGGCGCCGTCGACCGCGACGGCGGCGTCGTCCACGTCCGGCCTGCGGCGCAGGGCGTGCTCGACCTCGGCGGGTTCGATGCGGAAGCCGCGCACCTTGACCTGGTCGTCGTTGCGGCCGTGGAAGTCCAGGACGCCGTCGTGGCGGACGGAGACGATGTCGCCCGTACGGTAGAGGCGCCCGGCGGTGGGGTGGTCGACGAAGCGCTCGGCCGTGAGGTCGGGCCGGCCCGCGTAGCCGTCGGCGAGCCGGGTGCCGCCGACCCACAGTTCGCCCCGGTCGCCCTCGGGCACCGGATCGCCGTCGGCGTCCAGGACGTGGACCGTGGCTCCCGCGATGGGGCGGCCGATCGGCACCGGCGCGTCGCAGTCCCGCTCGGTGACGGTGTGGGCGGTGGCGAACGTGGTGGTCTCGGTCGGCCCGTAGCCGTTGACCAGCTCCAGCCAGGGGAAGGCGGTCAGCACGTCCCGGGCGTGGCTGGCGGCCATGGCCTCGCCGCCCACCACGACCGAGCGCAGCTGGGCGAAGACGCGCGAGCGGCGGGCGGCGAGCTGGTGGAAGAGCGCGGTGGTGAAGAACGCGACGGTCACGCCGTGCCGCTCCACGTGCCGGGCCAGGTCCTCCAGGGAGGGCCGGGGCACGGTGCACACCACGACGGCGGCGCCGTTGGCGAGCGCGGCCCACACCTCGAACGTGGAGCCGTCGAAGGTCATGGGCGAGTGGAACAGCACGCGGTCACGGGCGTTGACCGTCACATAGCGCGGTGCGGTGACCAGTTCGGCGATGGCCCGGTGGCTGACGGTGACGCCCTTGGGGCGGCCGGTGGAGCCGGAGGTGAACATGATGAAGGCCGGGCTGTCGGGCGCGGCCCCGGCCGCCGGGGCGCCGCCGCCCAGGGGCGCTTCCGGCAGGGCCAGTACGGGGCCGGTGAGCCCGGACGCGTCCAGCAGCTTCGCGTCGCCGACGGTGAGGGTGACCCCCGCGTCCTCGATCATCGCCTCGGTGCGCGGCCGGGGCTGCGCGGGGTCCAGCGGCACGCACACGGCTCCGGCCCCCCACAGGGCGAGCTGGGCGACGACGGTGCGCGCGGAGCGGGCGGTCAGCAGCGCCACCCGGTCGCCGGTCGCCACCCCGTGCTCGCGCAGATGCGCGGCGAGGGCGCGGCCGGCCCGGTCGAGCTGCCCGTAGGTGAAGGTGGTGTCGCCGTCGACGACGGCCAGGGCGTTCGGGGTGCGGGCGGCGTGCCGGGCCACGAGCTCCGGCAGCGCCGTGGCGTGCGTGGGGAGCACGGCGGGCGCGGTGGCCATGGGCTGAGCGGTCGGTGTCATGTCAGGCTCCTGCCGGTCGCGGGGTCCAGCGCTGGTCGAGGAGGGCGGCGAAGGCGCCCAGGTCGGTGCTGCGCAGCAGTTCGTGGGCGCGCGGTCGGATGCCGCTCTCCCGCTCGACGACCGCCAGCAGCCGCGCCGCGACGACGGAAGTGCCGCCGATGTCGGTGAAGTTGTCGGCGAGTACGGTCGCGGGACGGCCCAGGAGTTCCCGTACGGCGGTCAGGACCAGCCGCTCGCCGGGGGTGGCGGCGGCCAGGTCGTCCGCCGGGGCGGCGGGCGCGGGCGAGGTGTCGGCGGCGGCCAGCGCGGTCCGGTCCACCTTGCCGTTGGCGTCCAGCGGGAAGCCGTCGACGAGCCGCACGGCGGCGGGGACGGCCTGCTCGGGGAGCCAGGCGCGGACCGCGTCCAGCAGGTCGGCCGCCGCGGGGGCGCCGAGCGCGGGCTTGAGGTGGGCGACGAGACGGGCGAGGCCGGAGCCGTCGCGCTCGACGGTGACGACCGCCGTGCGCACCCGGGGGTCCTGCTCGAACGCGGCCTCCACCTCGGCGAGTTCGATCCGCACGCCGCTGATCTTGACCTGGTCGTCGAGGCGGCCGAGGAACTCCAGGCCGCCGTCGGCGTCCATGCGGACCCGGTCGCCCGTGCGGTACAGCCGGTCGAGCTCCTTGAGTCCCGGGTGGTCGGCCGGGGCGGTGAAGCGCCGCGCGGTGAGCTCCGGATCGAGGTAGCCGAGGGCCAGGCAGTGGCCGCCGACGCGCAGTTCACCGTCCTGGCCCCGGTCGACGGGGTGGCCCTCGGCGTCGGTGACGACGACGGTGGTGCCCGGCAGCGGCGTGCCGATCGGCGGCGGCGCCACCTCGCCCGCCCGCGCGTCCGTGGCGCGCATCGCGTACGTGGTGGTGACGACGGTGGCCTCGGCCGGGCCGTAGGCGTTGTGCACGGTGGCGGTGACGTCCGGGCCGGGGCGGCGGCGCATGCGGTCGCCGCCGACGACGAGGTGACGCAGTGTCAGATCCTGGGGCCAGGGCCGGTCCAGGAGCGGCTCGACGGTCGGTGTCGCCGCCACGCACACGGTCACGGCCGCATCGCGCCACCAGTCGGTGAGCAGCGCCGCGTCCCAGCGGGTGTCGTCGGGGGCCGGGACGAGGGCGGCGCCCGAGGTCAGTGCGGCCCACAGCTCCAGCAGGTGCGGGTCGAAGGCCACGCCGATCAGCAGGGACTGCCGGTCGCCGGGCGCCAGGCCGGTGGCCGCGCGGTACCAGTCCAGGGCGACGGACAGCGACGCCTCGGCGACCGCGACGGCCTTGGGGCGGCCGGTGGACCCGGAGGTGAGGACCGCGTACAGCGTGCCCTCGGGTGCGCGCCGGGCGTCCGCGCGGCGGGCGGCGAACGCGGCCACCGGCGCGGCCGGCGCGTTCACGCCGTCGGCGGGCAGGCCCAGGGCCAGGTGCTCGCCGTCCTGGTGGGCCCCGGGCAGCACACCGGGGTCGCCGATCAGGCAGGCCACGTCGAGGTCCTCGGTGACGGCCTGGATGCGGCGCTCGCCGGGGCGCGGCCCCAGCGGCAGGTACACGGCGCCGAGCCGGGCGAGCGCGACGGCGCTCACCACCAGCGCGGTGGACCGGTCCAGGCAGACGCCGACCAGGTCACCGGGGCGTACGCGGTCGCGCAGGGCGGTGGCGACCCGCTCGGCGGCGGCGTCGAGTTCCCCGTACGTCCAGATCCGCTCGCCGTCGACGACGGCGGGGGCCTGCGGGGCGGTGCGGACCCACTCCTCGAAGCGGGCGACGACGGCGGTCGGTTCGGCGGCGGGGCCGTGGGCGATGCTCGCCGGGGCGTCGACGGCGCCGGCCGCGACGGTGGTCTCGGGAAGGGAGGGGGACTGGATCATCACGACTCCGTGGAGAGGGGGGCGGTGGCGGCGAGGGCGTCGGCCTGGTCGGCGAGGACGGGGTTGCGGAAGAGCACCTTGAGCGGCGGGCGCGTGCCCAGGTGGGGCTCCAGCCAGGCGGCGAGCTCGGCGGCCAGCAGCGAGTGGCCCCCGATGCGGAAGAAGTGGGAGCCGGCGTCGAAGCGGCTGTGGCCGAGGACTTCGCGCCAGCCGGTGACCAGCAGGGCCGTCATCGGGTCGTCCGGTACGGCGGTGTCCCGCGCCTCCTCGGAGACGGCCTCGGGCGCGGCCGGGGCCACCGGGTCGAGCGCGACCGCGCGACGGGTCAGGGCCGTGCGGTCCGGCTTGCCGCCCGCGAGGGTGGGCATCGTCTCCAGCCGGGCCCAGCGGGCGGGCACCAGCGGGCCGGGCAGCCGGCGGGCCAACTCGCCGTGCAGGGCCTTCTCGTCGACGTCGGCGAGGTCGGCGCCGTCCTCGAAGAAGCCGACGAGCCGGGGTGCGGCCGGGCTCTCGCGGTCCAGGACGACGGCGCAGGAGCGTCCGCCGAGCGCCGCGGACGCCGCCGCCTCGATCTCCTCCAGCTCGATGCGGTGCCCGCGCAGCTTGACCTGGTTGTCGCGGCGGCCCAGGAAGTAGAGCAGGCCGTCCAGGCCGCGGAAGCCGAGGTCGCCGGTGAGGTAGACCCGTTCGCCGCCGAGCGCGTCCACGGTGATGAAGCGGGCGGCCGTCACCTCCGCGTTGCCGGGGTAGCCCTCGGCGAGCCCCGGTCCGGCGATGGCCAGTTCGCCGACCGCGCCACTGGGCAGCGGCCGGTGGTGGTCGTCCAGGACGTGGACGCGCTCGCCCGGGAGCTCGGTGCCCAGCGGGATCTCGGCGCCCTCGGCCAGGGCCTCGCGGGAGATCTCGTGGACGGTCGAGCTGATGGCCGCCTCGGTGACGCCGTACGCGTTCATGACGGTGGCGTCGGTGTCGGCGAGAACGCCGCGCAAGGTCTCGGCGGGCAGCCGCTCACCGCCCAGGACCAGCAGCCGGGGCGCCCAGCTCTCCTCGCGCAGGGCGGGCCGCAGCTCCTCGCGGGTGGCGAGGAAGTAGCTGGTGGGGAGGTTGGCGACGGTGACCCGGGCGGCGGCGAGCAGCCCGGCGAGCTCGGCCCCGGTGGGCACCTCGTACTCCGGGATCACCAGGCAGGCACCCGCGTGCAGGGTGGGCAGCACCTCTTCCAGCGCCACGTCGAAGGACGGCTGCGCGAACATCAGGACCCGGTCGGAGGTGGTCAGGGCGAACCGGTCGGCGGTCGCGGTCAGATGGTGTGCGAGCGCCGCGCGCCCGACCGCGACCGGCTTGGGCGTGCCGGTGGAGCCGGAGGTGTGGATGACGTACGTGGTGCGCTCCAGGACGGCGGCCGGGTGGGCGCGGGGCAGCACGGGCGCGTCGATCCGGGCGGTGGGCAGCTCCCGCGGCAGGTCCGGGCCGCCCTCGCCGGTCAGGACGAGCGCCGGGGCGAGGCGCTGGAGCAGCAGGGCGATCCGGGCGGGCGGGTCGCTGGGGGAGAGCGGGCAGTAGACGGCGCCGGTGCGCAGACAGGCCAGCAGGGCGGTGACCGAGTCGGCGCCCCGGGGCAGGACGACGGCCACCGGCTGACCCGGCGCCACCCCGGCCGTGCGCAGCCGCTCGGCGAGCGCGGCGACCCGCTCGTCGAGCTCGCCGTACGTCACCCGGCGCGCCCCGCACAGCAGGGCGGGCAGCGAGGGGTGCTGTGCGGCCACCGGGTCCAGCGGATCGCGTCCGGCGGGCAGCGGCGCGGCCTCGGTGACCGCCTCCACCGCGGCCGGGGCCAGGTCGGCCAACGCGGCCCCGGGGGCGTCGAGATAGGCGCGCAGCAGGTCCAGGAAGCGGCCGGAGAGCAGCCGGGCCACGTCCTCGCCGAACAGGTCGGCGTCGTAGTCCCACACCAGCGTCATGCCGGGCGCGCCGTGGCGCGTGGTGACGCCGCGCCGGTCGTCGGGGAGCAGCACCACGTCCAGGTCGAAGCGGGTGGTGCCGGTGTTGAACCCCTCGAACAGGGTGATGTCCAGGCCCGGCAGGTCGAGTTCGGGGAGCGGGGCGTCATGGGCGCTGAACATGACCGAGAAGAGCGGGTTGTCGGCGCCGGAGGTGTGCAGTCCCAGCGCCCGGGTGAGCTCCTGGACGGGCACGTCCTGGTGCGGCAGGGCGCGGATGAGGGTGTCGGTGACCTCGTCCATGGTGTCCTGCGCCGGGACGGTGGGGTCCAGGGCGAGCGGCAGCGGGATGGTGTTGACGAACATCCCGACGGCGTCCTCGTACCCCAGCGGCCGGTTGCCGACGGCGGTGCCGATGACCATCCGGGAGCGACCGCTGTGGCGGCGCAGGAGCTCGGCGAAGAGCCCGAGGAGGGTGGCGAAGGGGGTGAGGCCGCGCTCACGGGCGTGGGCGCGCAGCCGCTCGGCGAGATCGGCGCCGATCGTCTGGCGCAGCTGGCCGCCGTGGTGGCGGCGCCGGGCGCCGGGGCGGGTCAGGCCCGGCAGCGGCAGGTCGTGCGGCTGGTCGCGCAGTTCGGCCTGCCAGAACTCCAGGGACTCCGGCGCGTACGCGGCACCGGCCTGGGCCTCGACGTGGTCCGCGTACGAGGAGGCGGGCGGCAGCGTCAGGGCCTCACCGGTGACGCGGGCGCGGTAGGTGCGGAAGACGTCGTCGAGCAGGATCGCGAACGAGTGCCCGTCATGGATCAGATGGTGCTCGACGTGCACCAGCCGGTGGTGCCGTTCGCCCAGCCGTACGAGCGTCCAGCGGATCAGCGGCGCCTCGAAGGTGTCGAGCGGCGTCTCGGCCTCGCGGCGCAGCAGCTCCTGGAAGGCCGCCTCCGGATCCGTCTCGCCGCCGAGGTCGACGGTGTGCAGCCGCGGCGCGCACCGCGGTGCGACCCGCTGCCCGGGTACGGACCCGGGCCGGTCCACGAGTTCGAGCCGCAGGCCGGCGTGGCGTGCCAGGGTGGCCCCCAGGCCCTCGCGCAGGGCCTCGGTGTCGAGGGTGCCCCACAGGTCGAGGGCGGCGGTGAAGTTGTAGGCACGGCTGCCGGG
Organism: Streptomyces sp. cg36; assembly: GCF_041080675.1. NCBI lineage: Bacteria > Bacillati > Actinomycetota > Actinomycetes > Kitasatosporales > Streptomycetaceae > Streptomyces > Streptomyces cyclosori. Next base: position 7,617,231 of record NZ_CP163520.1, read on the forward strand.
CTGCATCTGTTCGTGCAGCCAGACGATCTCCTGCGACGCGGAGAGCGGAAGCATGATCGGTCCCTGGGGGTTGTCGGACGGATTCCGGGCCCGGTCACGGTCGTGCCGGGCGTGGTCGTGCGGGCGGCCCCGCGGGTCGCGCGGGACCGCGTCGAAACGCGTGTGGGGTCTGTGGGGCGGGCGGCGGCGGTCCCGTGGGCAGGCGCGTGCGGCGTGCCGGGTCAGCGCGCGGTGCGTGCCGTCGGGCGCAGCGACTCGGTGAGCGCCGCGAAGGCGCGGTGTGCGGCGGCGTCGTCGAGGACCGCCCGGTCCCACACCATCCGCAGGCGGATCGCGGCCCCCTGGGTGACGGAGACGGCGAAGGGGCCGCGCACGGGTCTGCCGTCGACGTGGACCTCGCGGCCCTCGACACCGCCCAGCCGCAGCGGCGGACGGCGGCTGTCGTCGTCGACGGTCAGCAGTCCGTCCAGGGCGCCGCTCCAGCCCGTACCGGCGGAGCGCGCGGCGGCCACGACCGCGTCGAAGGGCATGTCGGCCCGGTCGAGGTCGTCCCACCAGGCGTCGGCCGTCGCCTCCGGCGCGGGCCCGTGACCGGTGGCGGCCGGGAAGACGACGGTGTTGAGGAAGCAGCCGACGACCGCCTGGGCGCCCGCGGGGCGCCCGCCCCACGGGTAGCCGAGCGGGACGGCGAGGTCCGGGCCGTACAACGCGCCCGCCGCCGCTCGGCAGGCGTCCAGCAGTCCGGGGAAGGGGACTCCACCGTCGTGCGCGGGCAGCTGCGCCTCGGCCGAGCCGCTGGGCAGGGTGCCCGGGGCCACGCGCTGCGGGCGGGGCAGCGGGGCGTGCGCGCGCACGGTGCGCAGCCGGTCCGCCCAGTAGGCCGCCGCCTCGGGGGTGTCCGCCCGTTCCTCGGCGGCCAGTTGGAGCAGCACCGCCTCGTGGTAGGCGGCGCGTTCGGCCGCCGTCTCCTCCGGTGCCGCATCGCCCGCGGCGGGGTCCTCGCCGTAGGCGGCGCCGAGTTCGTCGGCGATCCGGGACAGCGAACGGCCGTCGCACACGGCGTGGTCGAGGGCGACGGCGAGGAGGTCCTCGGTGCGGCCCGCGTCGTCGCGGACGAGGAACAGCCTGAGTGGCGGGCCCTGCGGCTCCCAGGCGGCGAGCGCGCGGCGCAGTGTGTCGGCGGGGTGCTCGCCGGGCGCGGGGGCGGGGCGGGCCACCCGGACGTCCGGCTCCCCGTCCCGCAGGACGGGAGTGCCGCGTACGACGGCGGGCCGCGAGCGCAGCGCGGTGTGGCGCCCGGCCAGCCGGCGGGCCGCCTTGCGCAGGCGCTCGGGGTCGACCGTGCCGTGCGGGAAGGCGAAGAACATCGGCACCACGTCGGGGCGCCCGGCCGGGTCCAGCGAACGCACCAGTGCGAAGCGGCGCTGCGCCCCGGTGACGGGCAGCAGGTCGCCGGACCCTTCGCCCGCGCTGACGCGCCGGTAGCGGGCCAGGTACTGGCTCGTGATGCTGGGCACGGAATCCTCGTTCTGTCGTGGTGTGTTGGAGGGGTGGCGCGGGCGGGGGGCGTTCCGGAGCCGGTTCAGCGGGAGGCGCTCGGCGCTGGCTGCTCGTCGTCGTCCGGGGCGGTGTCCCGGGACACGCCCGGGGTTGCCCCGGCGGCGTGCTCGGGTGCGGGCAGGTCGCGCATGCGGCGCAGCGGGGAGAGGAGCAGCGGCAGCGGTACGGCGAGGAATCCGGCGGCGCAGCACGCGAGTGCGGTGCGCGGCCCGAAGGTCTCGGCGAGGGTGCCGCCCAGGAGCGCGCCCAGCGGCAGGGTGCCCCACATGAGGAAGCGCAGGGTGGCGTTCATCCTGCCGAGCAGGTGCGGCGGGCACAGGCCCTGGCGGAAGCTGACCTGCGCGATGTTGTAGACGACGGCGCCGAAGGAGATGCCCGCCGATCCGGCGGCGAACAGGACCGCGCCGAGGGTGCCGTGTCCCGACAGCGGCCACAGCACCGCGAACGGCCCGCTGAGCAGGACGGACCAGAGGATGAGCCGCGCCTGGCCCCAGCGGGCGGCGAGCCGGCCGGAGCAGAGGGCGCCGAGGAGCCCGCCGACGGCGGAGGCGGACAGCACGAGCCCCAGGGCGCCCGGCGCGAGTCCGACGACGCGTACGAGGTGGACGGTCTGCGTCGCCATCAGGACGGCCATGCAGAGGTTGCCCAGGCCGGTGGTGAGGGCGATGACGCGCAGCAGCGGATGGCCGGTGACGAAGCGGACGCCTTCGGCGATGTCCTTCCGCAAGGAGGCGTCGGCGGGCACCTGGGGCGGCTGTTCGGGCTGCTTGATGCGGAGCAGGAACAGGGCGGAGAGCAGATAGCCGCAGGCGTCGGCGACGATGGCGAGGTGCGCGCCGACGAGCTGGACGAGCCCGCCGCCCGCGCCCGGTCCGGCCACCTGGGCGGTCGAACGCACCGTCTCCAGGCCGCCGTTGCCCGCCATCAGCTCCTCGCGCGGCAGGATCTGCGGCAGGAAGCTCTGGTGGGCGACGTCGAAGAACACGGTCGCCACACCGGTGATCAGCGCGACGGCGTAGAGCTGGGCCATGGTCAGGGCGTCGGCGAGCGCGGCGGCGGGAATGCTGCCCATCGCCACGGCACGCACCAGGTCCGCCCGGATCATCAGGGGACGTTTGCGCATGCGGTCGGTGAGGGCGCCCGCGGGCAGCCCGACGAGCAGGAAGGCGGCGGTCTCGGCGGCCGTGAGCAGGCCGACCTGGAACGCGGAGGCGTCGAGTTCGAGGACGGCCACCAGGGGAAGGGCCACGAGCGTGACCTGAGCGCCGAGTTGTCCGGCTGCCGCTCCCGCGAGCAGCATCCGGAAGTCGCGTCGGCGCATCGGGCCAGCCGTGGCTCCGGATGTGACGGACATGTGAACGACCTTCACCGAGTGGCCGATCGAACGTCAAAGAATCGCGGTCAGTTTCGGTCGACTCTTGTCTTTAGTTGTCGGACGAGCATAAGAATTTTCGCCCAACTCGCGGTAAGTCCGCATGAATGCCTGCCACTCGGTGTGCGGCACCGGACGACCGCACCCCGGTGAGCGCCGGACGAACGTGTGGAGGGCGGCGGGTACCCTGCACATGGAGTGACGGTCCGGATCCTGACTGAAAACGACCACTCACCCACAGCCTGTTACGGAACCGTCTATTCCGTCAGTTATGGAACGTATGCGGCGAGCGGAAGCGTGGACGCGTATGACGAGCACCCCGGGGAGCGGCGCCGGGCGGCCGGTCGATCTGTTGGTGGTGGGCGCGGGCCCGGCGGGTGTGGCCGCCGCGATGATGGCGGCCGGACTGCGCATGCGGGTCACGGTGGTGGAGGCGGACGCGATCGGCTCGAAAGTGGCGGCGATCGGAGCCCTGGAGAACGTGCCGGGCGGCTGGACCACGGGACCCGAACTCGCCGCGGCCCTCGCCGGGGACCTCGACCGGCACCGCGGCTCCGGCCGTCTCGCGCTGGTCCACGGCCGGGCGACCGGGGTGACCGCCCACGGCGACCGCGCCGAAGTCACCCTCGCCGACGGCCGGTTGCTGGTCGGCGCCGCCGTCGTGGTGGCGACCGGGGTGACGATGCTGACCACGGACGACGTCAGCTGGGTCGAGGCGGCGGAGGGCTCGCGCACGGCGCCGCTGTGGCGCGCCGCACCCGAACGGGTGGCGGGCCGCGAGGTGGCCGTCCTGGGCGCCGACCGGCCCCTGGGCACCTGGCTGCGGTCGCACCCGAGCACGACGGCCCGGTTCCATGTGCTCCACCCCGCGTCCGACGGCTACAAGACGGAGGAGGTGGCGGACGACGACCGGGTCCGCCTCCACCCCGTGGAGCGGGCCGCGATCGCCCGACTCCCCGGCGGCGCCCACCGGGTCACCGCGTTCCACCGGGACGGCACCGGTTGCCGGCTCGACGCCGACGTCGTCCTCACCAACCTGGGCAGCCGCCCGGCGGCGCCGAAGGGACTGGCGGCCGACGCCGACGGCTACTGCCCGCAGGAGATGCAGCACCCGCGCGTGCTGGTGGCCGGTGACCTCAAGGGCGCCCGGATGCAGCGCATCGCGGTGGCCATCGGAGACGGCGCGCGAGCGGCGCTCACGCCCTACTACGGCTCCTTGACGTGAGGCGGAGGGCTGCGGGATGGGGAGCGCCAAGGCATGGTGCCCCGCCGCCCGCCGCCCGCCGCCTGCCGCCTGCCGCCCGCCGCCCGCCGCCCGCCGCTCTGGGGCCGCGCCGAGCGTCACCCTCGCGCTGCCGGTCAGGCCGGCTGCCAGAGTTCGATCCGGTTGCCCTCCGGGTCGGTGACCCACCCGAACCGGCCGACGCCGTCCATGGCCTGTGTCTCCTCGGCCACGTCCGCGCCCTTGGCCCGCAGTTGGGCGAGCATGGCGTCCAGGTCGCGGACCCGGAAGTTGAGCATCGCCTGCTGGGTGGGCGGGCCGAAGTAGTCCGTCGTGGACTCGAAGGCCGCGAAGACGGTCGGACCGGCCTCCTGGCGCCACAGGCCGTTCTGATCGGTGTCCAGGCCCAGGCAGTCGCGGTACCACGCGCCCAGGGCCGCCGGGTCCTGGGCGCGCAGGAAGTATCCACCGATTCCCCGTACACGTTCCATGCCGCCATCCTGCCGGCCCGGGCCGCGGCCGGGCGGGCACCACACCAGTGCCGTCGGCACGGCGCGGCAGCGGAGACCGTGGAGGGCGGCGGTGGTTGCCCCGCCGCCCTCCGCCGGCCCCGCCCTAGGAGCCGGTGACGTCGAGCGTGCCGGAGGCGCGCAGGGACGGGCCCTGGCCGTCGGCCGGGGCGGCGGTCAGGGCCCAGGTGTAGCCGCCGACGGAAGCGGTGGTGCCGTCCGTGGCGGTGCCGTCCCAGGACACGGGAACGGTGCCGCGGGTGGCGGAGCCGGTCCAGGTGCGCACCACGGCGCCGGTGTCGCGGCTGCGCAGGGTCAGCTTCCAGGACGCGGCGGGCTTGGACAGCCACCACCGCGCGTCCCAGGCGGCGCCGCCGGGCCGGAAGGCGCCCGGGACGGAGCTGTCGGCGAGCGCGAGCGGCGAGAGCGTGCGGCGGACCGCGGTGACGTGGACGGTGTCGTCCCGGTCGACGAAGGCGATCTTGCCCGCGTGCCGGTCGACCGCCCAGGTCACTCCGCGGCCGTCGCCCGCCGAGTCCTTGACGCCGCTGACGGAGCCCAGGTCGGCGGTGGTGCCGTCCTCGTTGAGCCCGGTCAGGCGGACGCCGTCGTCGCCCGTTACGCGCTGGGCGAGGAAGCCGTCGCCGAGCAGCACGTCGTGGGCCGGGGCCGGGTAGGCGACGTCGGCCGTCGCGTCGTACACCCCGGCCCGGTCCTGGCCCGTGCAACTCCAGTAGATGAGCCTGCCGTTGGTCTGCAGGTCGTCGGGGACGCAGCCCGCCCGGAGGGCGACGGCGCCGCTCTGGCGGCCGGTGCGCAGGTCGGTGGCGATCAGCGTGCCGGAGCCGTCCGGCTGGGCGGTCCACAGCGTGGAGTGGTCCAGGGACGCGGCCGATGCGGGCTGGTCCTGGACGATCGTGTCGCGGGCGGTGTCGACGACGTAGTTCCTGCCGTCGGCGCCCGGCGTCCGGTAGAGCACATGGGAGGGGGAGGCGTCCACGATCCGGCCGCCCGCGGCGGGCAGCGGCAGCCGGTGGGCGGGCGCGGCGGGGTCGTCGCCGGTGAGCAGGACGTCGTTGCCGGAGTCCGGGTCCGCGACCAGCCGGGCCAGGCCCTGGTCGGCGCCGTCGGCGAACCGCCCCGGCGCGGCGGCGTCGAACACCGGCAGATCCGCTCCGGCGACCGGGTCGAGGCCGGTGCCGACGTCCTTGCCGTGCAGGCGCACCGAGCCGGGCAGCGCGTCGGCGAAGCGGACGGTGCCCCGGTCCAGGCCGAGCGCCCGCACCGAGCCGTCGGCCTTCTTGACCGGCTTCAGCTCGCGCAGCGGCAGGTCGAAGACGAGTCCGCTGCCGTCCACCGTGAACAGGTGGATCGCGCGGGTGCCGTCGGAGGTCCGGCCGAGCGCGGTGAGCATGCTGTCGGAGCGCTCCAGGCCCTGTTCGAACTCGGTGAGGAGCACCCGGGGGGTCTCCGCCCCGTCGATCGGCGTCAGGTTGAGGGCGCCCCCGCGCCCCTCGGTCCACAGCACGTTGCGGCCCACGACGTACGGGGTGACCTCGCTGTCGGCGGACTTGAGGGACAGCGGGAGGACCTTCGGCGCGGCGTTGGGCGTGGCGCGGGCGAGTACGCGCACGCCCTGCCCGCCCTGGCGGGTGAACCAGGTGATCACCTCGCGCGTGATGCGGAAGCCGGTGGCGTCCCCGGTGACCGGGAGCGCGGCGACCGCGCCGGAGATGCCGTTGAGGGTGCCGTATCCGTAGGAGGAGCCGAGTCGGTAGCGGATGACCAGGGAGGTGGACTCGCCGCCGTACACCACCGGTTCGGCCTCGGCGGTGGCTCCCGAGGGCAGTCGCACGGCGACGTCGTACGGTGTGCCGCTGCCGCTGGGCCGCAGCGCGCGCAGCTCGTGTCCGCCGTCGGCCGTCTCGCGGGTGGCGAGGACGAAGCCCACGGAGACCTGGGGGTGGGTGTAGCCCTGCGGGAGGGTCAGCCGCGTCGTGGTGTTCTGCTCGACGTTGACCAGGGTGATGGTGGTGGTGCCGTCCACCGTGGTGGCGTACGCCGCCCGGTCGTACTCGTCGTGCTGGGTGAAGACGGCCTCGCGGGGCACGCCGTCGAGGGCGGTGACCGGGACGGTCCTGCGGTTGTACGTGTTGGTCCACAGGTAGCCGGCGGCCCCCTCCTCCTGGTGCAGCACCCCGTTGTTGCTGGTGGAGAGCAGTGTGTCGGCGCGGTCGGCGTAGGCGTCGGGCGCGGGTATCAGCACCCCGGCGGGGTCGGCCGCGCGGGCGGCGGTCGGTGCGGTCAGAACCGCGCTGGAAGCGAGCGCGAGCACCCCCATGGCGATCGCCGCGCCGGATCTGCCGTGTCTCGCGCGCTTTCTCAGGACGAACATTGGTCTACCCCCTCGTGGACGGACGGTGGCGGCGCGGGTGGTGCCGTCGACCGTCGCGTGCAGGCCAGATGATCTTGCAAACCCTGGCAAGGGTAAGAGCAAGTCGCCAGGAATCGTGTGGTTTTCAACATCCTGCAAGTGTGGGGAGCGTCGGCCGGCGCCGGGTGTACGGCGGCGGTCCGCGGGACTCATTGGACGATTCGCCGACAGGGCGGGGCCCGTGTGGTGGGGACCTCGCATTGCGTGGTGGGCCGGCGCCGGATTGGATCGCCAGGAGGCGCCGCCCCGGGGTCGCCCGGCCGGGCCCGGCACGGCCCGTACGGCGTCCGGCACGGCGTCCGGCGGACGCATCGGCGCGAAGGGAAGGCGGGGAGACCCATGCTCGACGGCTGTACGCCATGGCCCGAGGAGTTCGCCGACCGCTACTGGCTGGCCGGTCACTGGCGCGGCAGCACCCTGGACACCCTGCTGCGCGGCGGGGCCCTGGAGCACGGGCCCCGGACCGCGCTCGTGCACGGCGGCACCCGCCTCACCTACGCGGCCCTGAACCGGCGGGTGGACCGTACCGCCGCCGGATTCCGGCTACGGGGCCTGCGGCCCGGCCAGCGGGTCGTCGTCCAGCTGCCCAACGTCCCCGAGTTCGTCGTCACCGTCTTCGCGCTGATCCGCGTCGGCGCGATCCCCGTGCTGTGCCCGCTCCCGCACCGCGCCCGCCAGGTGGCCCGGCTCGTCGAGGTCGCCGAGGCCACCGGATACGTCGGCCCCTCGGTGCACGACGGCTTCGACCACTGCGCGATGGCCGCGGACATCGCGGCCCAAGGCCCCTTCCTGCGGCGGGTGTTCACCTATGAGGCGCCCGGCACCTCGTCCCCGTACGGCGGGCTGCGCACCGACCCGTCGGGGTGCCACCACTTCCCGCTCGGCTCCGTCGACGCCCCGCCGGAGCCGGTGTCGGCGCAGAGCGCCGGGCAGGTGGCCCTCCTCCTGCCCCGCGACGATGCCGCCGGGGCGCCCGGGCTCGTTCCGCGCACCCACAACGACTACGTCTACCAGGCCAGGGCCGCCGCCGAGTCGGTGGCGCTCACCCAGGACGACGTGTACCTCGCCGCACTGCCCGCCGAGTCGCCCTTCGCGCTCGGCGGCCCGGGCATCGTCGGCACCCTGTCCGTCGGGGGAACCGTCGTCCTGGCCGAGGGCACGGACCCCGCCCAGTGCCTCGCGGCCAACGAGGCGGAGCGGGTCACCGTCACCGCCGTCGACCAAGCCGCGGCCCGGCGCTGGCTCGACGTACGACCCGCATTCCAGGGCGACTTGAGCGGTCTGCGCCTCGTGCAGATCATCGGCGCTCCCCCGGACCGGGGGAGCGCCGAACGGATCGGTGCCGCGTACGGCTGCCGGGTGCAGCACGCCTTCGGGATGGCCGAGGGAGTGTTCACGGCGACCCGGCCCGCCGATCCGGACGCGGCCGTGCTCGCCACCCAGGGCCGCCCGCTCTCGCCCGACGACGAGATCCGCGTCGTCGACGCCGACGGCGCGGACGTGGCCGACGGGGAACACGGCGAGCTCCTCGCCCGTGGCCCGTACACCCCGCGCGGCCACTACCGCGCGCACGAGCGGTCCTTCACCGCCGACGGCTACTTCCGTACCGCGCACCGCGCGCGGCGCACCCCGGAAGGCGACCTGGTGGTGACCGGCCGCCTCCGGGACGCCGCTCAGCCGTCGTTCTCGGCGGACGGGATGTAGGCGCCGGGTACGCCGCCGGGCGGGTAGATCCTGTTCTCACCGGGGTACGGCTTCGTCCAGCCGTGCGTCTGGTACCAGGTGAAGTGGTTCATCTGCTCGGGGTTGGCGAAGTCGGGCCTCGCGTCGGCGCCGGTGAGCCGCTGCTGCGCCTTCCACTTGTCCCACTGCGCCGCGACGGCCCGTTCGGCCTGCGGGACCTTCACCGGCGGGACGGCCGCCGCGCGCGGGTTCTGCGCCGCCGGGGTGTCCGTGCCGCAGCTGGGCGGGGTCGCGAGGCCGTCGGTGAGCGAGGTGCGGTTGGGCAGCGCGGTGAAGGGGGTGGGGTCGGCCTTGGCGGTGAACGCCGCCGTCATCGGGCTGGCCGCGCTGTCCTTCTGGTTCATCGGGTGGATCCCGAGGATCTGCTCGATGGTGCGGATCATCGTGATCTGCGAGTAGTAGTGGCTGTCGACGACGCCGTGCCGGGCCCAGGGGCTGATGATCTGGATGGGGGCGCGGTGGCCGTCGACGTGGTCGAGACCGGCCTGGGAGTCGTCCTCGACCACGAAGATCGCGGAGTCCTTCCAGTACGGGCTGTGCGAGATCGTGTCGACGATCCGGCCGGTGGCGAGGTCGTTGTCCGCGACCTGGGCCGGGGCGCTGGGCGGGCCGCCGGTGTGGTCGCTGGAGAGCCAGAGCATGTTGAGGGCGGCGGGCCCGTTGCGCTGGAAGTCGCGCTGCCAGATCTGGTTGCGGTAGACGTCGGGAACACTGGTGTCGAACTTCGGGAAGCCCGCGGCCGACACGTCGTTGAGCGAGGGGATGGGCGAGGAGGAGACCAGCGGGTACGCGGTGTCCTGGCCGGTCGACGCCATGTTCTTGGCGTCGCAGTACAGGTTCTGCCAGCTCGCGGCCGACGGCTTGGCCAGGAACTGGTGGAACTCCCCGAAGTCCCGCACGGACTGGCCGGCCGCCTGCGCGCCGGTCCACAGGAACCCGGACTTCTGGTGGCCGAGCGCGTCGTCCTCGGTGTCGTAGCTGCGCGCGTACTCACCCGCCGAGGACTCGGTGTACTCCGGGTCGTCGGCCTGCATCAGCCAGTTGTGCCCCTCGGCGGAGTTGGTGCCGATGTCGTACGTGTTGTCGTACAGCCCGAACTGCCTGGCCAGCGCGTGCTGGTTCGGGGTGACGTTCTCCCCGAACTCGGCGAGCGCCGGGGTGCCGTTGCCCTGCGGCATGTCGCCGTAGAGCTGGTCGTAGGTGCGGTTCTCCTTGACGATCAGGAACACGTGCTTGATCGTCGACGGGTCGCCGATCCGCGCCGGCACGGGCACCGGTGCGACGCTGCCCCGGCCGTCGGCGCGTGCGGTCGACCCGGGCGTCCAGCCGTTCTGCTGGAAGACCTTGCCGGTCGCGGCCCTGATGATCAGGTCGCGCGGCAGGGTGAACCGCTGCAGGCTCGACGTCGTGTCGTGGGTGCCGTGGCCGGTGCGGACGGTGGGGCGACGGGCGTCGATGCCGCGGGTGTTGGAGACCACCACGGTCTTGCCGACGGTGGCGACCTCCGCGGGGAAGTAGTCGGTGGGCAGCAGCCCGATGTAGCCGACCGGGTCCTGCGGGCCGGTGTAGCGGTAGACGGCGACGGCGTTGGCGCGGCCCAGCGTCACCAGCAGACGGCCGTCCTGGGTGAGCGTCACCGCGTCGGGCTCGTAGCCCACCGACGCCTCGGGCCACGGCTTGGTCGAGACGGTCTGGACGACCTTGTCCTTCGTGGTGTCGATCACCGACACGTCGTTGCTGGCGGTGTTGGTGACGAACAGCGCCTGGCCCCTGGCGTACAGGGCGGTCGGGTGGAGTCCGACGTCGATGGCGGTGACGGGCGCGGACGGGGCGGCCAGGTCGATGACGCTGACCGTGCCCGTGGTGGTGGCGGCGGTCACCGGGTCGGCGGGCACCTGGGTGTTGTACGAGTTGAGGGTGGTGTCGCCGGGCCTGGCCGGCCGCCCGCCCTCGTTGCTGACGTACAGCTTGGAGCCGACCGCGACCAGGCCGCGTGGGGCGTTGCCCACGGCCCAGCTGTGCTGGACGGCTCCGCTGGCCGCGTCGAGGGCGACCACCCGGTTCTGGCCGTTGACCGCCGCGTACACGGTCGTGCCGTCGGGCGAGAACACGGCCTGGCCCACCAGGGCGTGCCGGGGCCCGTCGGCGGGGATGGTGACGGAGGTCGGCCGGGCGAGCGAACCGTCGGCCTGCACGGTGAACCTGGTGTAGCCGTCGGTCCGGCCGAGCCACAGCTGTCTGCCGTCGGGGGAGTAGACCGGGCCCTCCTGGCCGACGTCGTTGCCGGTGATGCGCAGGTCCGCCGCCGCGTTGTCGCCGACGCGCTGCTGGACCTTCCACGCCTTGAGGTCGACGACGGCGAGCGCCATCCCGCCGTCGGTGAGCGTGGCCGCGAGATGGGTGCCGTCCGGGCTGACCGAGGACGACATGAGCTTGCCGTTGTCGATCACGAGGCGTTCGCCGTACGGGCCCAGGTACTGGTCGCTGGAGACCACCCGGCCGTGCGGGGTGACCTGGCCGACCTGGTCGGTGCCGAACTGCTGGGTCTGGGCCAGGGCGGTGCCGGCGAGGGCGAGGCCGAGAACGGCGACACCGGCCGTGGCGAGGGGGCCCCGGCGGCCGAGGCGTCTGGCGAGCGAGCCCGCCCGCTCCTCCTCGACACGCCGACGGCGGCGTGTTACCTGCATGGGCTCATCCCTTCGGGGTGGCGGAGAGCAGGTCGACGTTCGCGTCGAACTGCCAGAGCGGGTTCGGCGCGTCCCCCGTCGAAGTCCGCACCAGGAAGTAGCCGTTCACTTCCTTGGGTCCGTCGCCGTCGGCCACATAGCGCCCGTCGGCGTGGACGTCGAGCTGGTACACGGCCTGCCCGGTGGTCGCCACCCCGGGGAGCCGCCAGGACACCACACAGCGCCAGTCGTTGCCCGGGCCGGTGGCGCCCGCCCTCACGTCGCCCTTGGTGCACGCCGCCGTGGCCCCGAGCCGCGCTTCGGTGACGTCGGGGCGGTGCAGCCGGGCGGTCTGGACGCGGTAGAGGTGGGCGAAGGCGGTGGCGACCGAGCGCTGCACCTTCTCCTGCTCGATGCCCGAGCCGCTCGCCGTGGTCGTCGCGCCGACCACCACAGCGGTCGCGGTGAGCAGTCCGGCCAGCGGGAGGGCCGCGCGGGTGAGCGCGCGGCGTCCGATGCCGTCGTAGCGCGGATTGGTGAAGTCGCGGCGTACGAAAAGGTGGTGGGCCAGCGCGGTGGCGCTCACGGCCCACACCAGGCTGACGGCGATGCCGATCAGGAGCGGGGAGAGCTGGGCGGGGTCGGTGAAGAGCCCGTTCCAGGCGATGAAGGCGTAGCCGGGCAGGGCCAGGCGTACGGCGACCGGCAGGGTCAGCAACTGCGCCAGCTGCATCGTCAGCGCGGCGAGTACGGGCAGCAGCAGCCCCATCGGGGAGCGGCCGAGGGCGACGGAGCCGAGCAGCCCGATCGCGGCGAGGGCCAGGGTCGGCGCGAGTACGCAGACCCAGGCGAGCAGGACCTTCCCGGCGGCGTCCGACGGGGTGAGCGTGTGCCCGTCGAGGCCGGTCAGCGGGTGGCCGCCGACCGCCGCGAGACCGCCGAGGGTGCTGGAGAGGGCCAGTCCGGCCACCATCAGCACGATGACGGTGAGGCTGGCCAGCGCCTTGGCCGCGAAGATCCGCCGGGGCGACCGCACCGCCACCAGGAGATGGCGCCAGGTGCCGAGCCGGTCCTCGCTCGCGAACACGTCACCGGCGATCACCGAGGTCAGCAGGGGCAGGGCCCAGGTTCCCGAGAAGCCGAGTATCACCAGGGGGCCCGCCCACCCCGTGGCGTGCATCCAGCGTCCGAAGAGGGTGTCCGTGGGCAGGGTGCTCTGCTCGCCCACCGCGGCGACGAAGACGGCGGGCGCGATCCAGCAGGCGAGGACCAGCAGGCGCACCCGCCACTGGGAGACGATCTTGACCAGTTCGAAGCGGTAGGCGCGCGACACCGGGACCGGGGTTGCCACGGGCGCCGCGCGGGTGGCGGCCACGGTCATCGCCCGGCCCCCTGCCGCTCGCGCCGCCGCCATCCCGCGCGCGGGCTTCCCGTGCCTCCAGTGCGCGCGAACCGGGATGGGCCGGGTTCCCCGGCGGCCAACTCGGCGCCCGCTTCGCCGGGTTGACCGGTCAGGGCGAGGAAGGCCGCTTCGAGAGGTGAGACCACGGGGGCGAGGCCGCGCAGCGCCGCGCCCGCGTGCACGAGGCGCCGCACCAGCTCGTCCAGGGCGGGCTCCCGGGCCCGCACCACGAGTTCGCCGGAGCCGTGCCGCCGGCCCTCGCCCTCGATGAGGTGGATCCCGGCCGTCTCGGCCGCCAGGCGCAGCGCGAGCGACGGGTCGGAGGTCCGCAGCCGGTAGTCGAGCGCGCGGTCCTCGGCGGTCAGTTCCTCCAGCGGGCCGGAGAGGGCGACGCGCCCGGTGGCGAGGATGGTGACGTGCGAACACAGGGCGGTGAGGTCGTCCATGCGGTGGCTGGAGAGCACGACGGCGGTCCCGTTCGCCGCGAGGCGGGCCAGGACGTCGTGGACGTGCCGCTTGCCCGCCGGGTCCAGGCCGTTGGCCGGCTCGTCCAGGACCAGCAGCCGGGGGCGGGTCAGCAGGGCGGCGGCGAGCCCGAGGCGCTGGCGCATGCCGAGGGAGAAGCCGCGGGCCCGGTCGTCGGCGACATCGGTGAGCCCGACCTCGTCGAGTACGGCGGCGACGTCCGCCGTGCGCGCGCCGCGCCCGTGGAGGGCGGCGAGCGCGGAGAGGTTCTGCCGGGCGGTGAGGGAGGGGTAGAGCCCGGGCTCGTCCACGAACCCCGCGACGCCGTCGGGGGCGGCGGCCGTGCGCCCGACCGGCGTTCCCAGGACCTCCAGGCGGCCCCGGTCGGCGACGGCCAGCCCGAGCAGCAGTCCGAGCAGCGTGGTCTTGCCCGCGCCGTTGGGCCCGGCGAGACCGTGGATCCGGCCCTGCGCCACCTCCAGATCGACGGAGTCGAGCGCGACGACTTCGCCGAAGTACTTGGTGATCCCGCGTGCCCGGAGTGCCGGCGGTGTGTCCATGAGTCCCTTCTTCCGAGAGAACCCCCACAGGACCGTAGAGCGGCGGCACGACGCGGGCAGGGTCGCCCCGTGGAACGCTGGTGGAACGAGCGGTGTCCGCGGCCCGACGGGCTTGTGCCGCAGTAAAGTTGACGGAGCGTCAAACCGCAACGGACGAACGCGCCACCCTCATCCGGTGCGGTCGCGGTGCTGCTTGCGGTAGCGGTCCAGGACGTCCTGGCGGAGCAGGAAGCCGAAGCCCGCGGCCTCCAGCCGCAGCCCGAGCTGCGCCTCGTCGATCCCGAGGGCGGGCGCGGCGCTCGCCAGGTGCCAGTCGTGGGCGGCGAGGGTGCTGAGCAGATGGCCGCGGCGGACCTGGCTCTCCGTCAGCCGGAACGTCTTGAGGTAGGCGACCCGGCCGCTGTCGTCGGTGATGGCCTCACCGATGTGGTTCTCCTGCTTGGGGCGGAACGGCGGCAGGAAACGGGAGAGCGTGAAGCGGCCCATCCGGTGGACCGACCGCCAGGTGCAGTCGATGTCCAGCAGGCCGGACGCCATGGTCGTGTCGTGGAAGCCCGCCCAGGCGCGCTCCTGCTCGTCGGCCGCCGCGCGCAGGTCGGCGAGCGAGCGGATCCGGGTGTCGGCGATCGCGGCCCGGAAGTCCGGCACCGGCCGCATCAGCGTCGCGTAGTGGTGAATCAGCTCCCCGTACAGGTCCTGGAGGAGGGTGGGGTGCAGGGCGCGGTAGTCGTCGGGGTGCGGGACGACGAACGCGCCGGCGAGCGCGTCGGCGACGTAGACCATGGCACCGCACTGGCCGGGGTGGATCTCGAAGACCCGCAGCGCGTCGGCCAGTCCGCGCACCTCGGCGCCCGCGTACGCCTCCTCGACGCGCGGGGAGAGCCCCTGGCGCAGGGCGCGCTGCGACCACTCCTCCCAGGCGAGGGAGGGGCCGCCGAAGTGCAGCGCGAGATAGCCTTCGAGCGCCAGGTGCAGGGGGAGGAAGCGCAGCCGGTCCTTGGCCTCGCGGCGGGCCGTCCTGCGGTGGAAGCGCAGGCCCATCGTGGCCGGGGCGCCGTCGGCGCCGAGCTGGGTGCCGTAGGCGGCGGCCGGAGTGCCGTCGCCCGTCCAGGTGGCGACGAAACCGTGCGGGATGTAGGAGACGTAGGTGCGGCGCGGGCCGACCTCGACCTCGCCCTCCCCGTCGCCGTACAGCCGCGCGCTGAGCCGCAGGTCCTCGAAGGGCTCCTCGCGCACGAGCGGTACCAGGCGCACGGCGCCCCAGACCTGGGAGGGGCGGGTGGCCAGGCCGGTCAGGTCCAGTGTGGTCATCGCGCCCGCTCCTGGGGGTGGTCGCCGGTCAGCCGGGCCGCCATGGTGTCCATGTGGGCGGTCAGTTCGCCCAGGCCGGTGCGGCCCTCGGCGAACTGGGCGAGTTCGACCAGCGCGGGAAGGTCCTCGGCGTCCCGGATGCCCGCGGTGGGCACCGACGGGGACAGCCGTCGTACGTCGAAGTCGGCCGCGTCGTACACCGGGTTGAGGTGCACGACGCTGGTGCGGCGCTCCGGGTCGAGGCGGGTCCGCCAGACGCGCAGCACCTCGGCGGCCAGTCCCGGGGGCGCGTTGTCCCAGCCGTCGGAGACGATCACGAGCCGGGCCGGGTCGGTGTCCAGCGCGTCGAGGATCCGCCGGCCCACGGGCGTCGGCCCGTACGGGCGGGCCAGCAGCGCGTCGGTCCGCCCGGACGTCCACAGCCCGGTGTACTCGTCGGCCAGGGCGGCGAGCAGATGGTGGCAGGCCAGGGCCACGGCCAGGGGGCGACGGCGCTTGTGGGCCGAGCCGGAGGCGGAGAAGCTGTCGTCGAGCACGGCGGTGACCTTGCCCCAGCTTCCCCGGTGCGGACCGGCCACCCGGCCCGCGGCGGACTCCAGGGCACCGGTCAGCTCGGCGCGGCGGCGCAGCCGCTCCTCGACGGGCAGCGAAAGGACGTAGGTCGCCAGCCGGGTCAGCGGCATGGTGGTGAGGTCCGCGAGCACCCCGGTGCTCCCGCGCTTGTGCGCGGACTCCTGCAGCCGCAGGGCCTCCAGCCGGGTCATCCGCGGAGCGATGCGTTCCAGGAAGGCGTCCCGGCGGATGCCGTGCTTGGCGGCGAAGCCCTCGGCGACCGTGTAGGGGAGTTCGTAGAGGGCGGCCTGCTCGTAGTGCGCGCGGCGCCAGGTCTCCAGGATGGGGGTGTCGTAGCGGGGGCGCGTGAGCGGCGCGAAGACGAACGCCCCCAGCTCCTCGGTGGCGGGGGTCAGATGCGCGTGGCGCATCGCCTGCTTGAGGCCGCCCCGGTACTTCACGGCGTCGAACGCAGGGTCCGGGCGGGCGGCGAGCCAGTCGCGCATGATCGCCCGGCTGCGGCGGTTGTTGACGCCGGCCCGGCGCAGCGCGCCGAACAGGCCGTACACGCGCTGCGGCGGCAGCTTCGCCAGCCGGGCCGCGATCAGCCGTCCCTCGCGGCGGCGCTGGTCGGGGGTGGCCTCGCGGGCGGTCTCCAGCAGCCGCCGCACGATGAGGGCCGCGTTGTGGTCGTTGATGTCGAGCGCGAGGACCCCGGCGTACAGCTCGCGGTAGTTCCCCAGCATGTAGGCGTGGAGGAAGTCCAGGGACAGCCGTTGTTCGTCCGCGTCGCCGTGGAACTCGCGCTGCGCGGTGGAGGTGATGGCCGCGTTGACGAAGAGCAGTACGTCGTCGGCCGCGACGAGGTCCCCGTACGAATCCATGACGTTCTTTCCCCGTGAGTCGGATGCCGGCCGGGGAATGGGGGCGCGAGCTGCGAATCATTGCTTCAGAGGCAGGTTCCGGAAGTCGCACCGGAGTCCCGCGGCCGGCCAGGAGACCGTAACAGAGCAGGCCGCGGGCCTTCCATCCGGTTTCTTCGGTGCCCCGGCGGTCACTGCCGGGCGGGCGGTTCGGGGGCCGATGGCACGCGCTGCCCGATCTGATGGTGCGTCACCTTTTCATCCCATCCCGTCCCGTTCGCCACGGCCGCCCCGAGGGGGCTCGCGGGACCCCCGACTGCCAGGAATTGCCTGGGGTTTGCCCGCGCTCCCTTCACAAGCCATGTGACATGTGCAATTTTTCTGGCTGCGACACCCAGTCGTGTTCCGGCCAACGGATCAGTACGGCCCGCGGTCCGCCCGAGCCCGTCCGGAGCCGCCCGCACCGCACAGGCGCGGCGC
This sequence comes from Streptomyces sp. cg36, assembly GCF_041080675.1. Lineage (NCBI taxonomy): Bacteria > Bacillati > Actinomycetota > Actinomycetes > Kitasatosporales > Streptomycetaceae > Streptomyces > Streptomyces cyclosori. The sequence continues at coordinate 7,634,370 of NZ_CP163520.1, forward strand.
GGACGGGCCCGGCGGCCCGCGGGATCCCCCCAACGGGCCGCGCACCGCCGCGCGGCCCCCACTCCGCTGGGAGGCGGTACGTGAACACCCCACCCACAAGGGCGAGACGAAGTCTGGGCGGCCTGCTCGTCCTCGCGCTCGCCCTGTGCCTGTCGATAGCCATGCTCGCCCAGCCGGGCCGCGCCGCCGCCGCCCAGCGCCAGGGCCCCGCGCCGCAGCCCGCGAAGTCCGGGGCCGCCCAGGCGCACGCCGCCCCGCCGCCGCTCGGTTCGGCCTCGGCCGTGTCCGACCGCGCGGACGAGCGCCGCACCCCGGTCGCCGCCACCCAACGGCCGCCGCAGAACCCGGTGCCCTCCCGCACCACCCCGTCCAAGCCGAGCCGTCCGCAGGGCCTGACCGCGGCCTCCTGCACCCCGGGCGACTTCGGCAGCCGCAGCGGCGCGGCCCTGGTCGCCTTCGTCCAGGCGTCGACCACGGACTGCGTCAACACGCTCTTCGCCCTGACCGGCACCGACGCCCGCAACGCCTTCCGCGAGGCGCAGATGGTCACCGTGGCCAACGCGTTCCAGAACACGGCACGCACCTACCCGGGCGACAACTCCACCCAGGTGCTGCAGCTCGTGCTGTTCCTGCGCGCCGGGTACTACGTCCAGTACAACCACGCCTCCGACGTCGGCCCGTACGGCACGGCCCTCGCCTCGGCCACCGAGGCGGCGCTGGACACCTTCTTCGCGTCCCCGCACTTCATGGACGTCAGCTCCGCCAGCGGCGACGTCATGGGCGAGGTCGTCATCCTCACCGACAGCGCCAATGAGCAGGCCCGCTATCTGACGACGTATCAGAAGGTGCTCAACGGCTACAACAGCTCCTACGACGCGTACTGGAGCATGGACACCGCCGTCAACGACGTGTTCACCCCGATCTTCCGCGGCCACTGGAACCCGGCCTTCCTCTCGGCCGTGACCGCCGACCCCGGCATCATCGACACGCTGAGCTCGTTCGCGCACAACCACCGCGACAAGCTCAACGACAGCTGGTTCTACCTCGCCTCCAACGCGGGCACCGAGACCGCGCGCTTCCTCGACACCCCCGCGCTGCAGGCCAAGGTGCGCCCGCTCGCCAAGGGGCTGCTCGGCGACTCGGCGATCACCGGCGCGACCGCCCCGCTGTGGGTCGGGGTCGCGGCGATGACCGACACCTACGACAAGGCGCAGTGCTCGTACTACGGCACCTGTGACTTCACCGGCCAGCTCACCGCCGCCGCCCTGCCGATCACCTACCACTGCGACGCCGCGCACACCTTCCGCGCCCAGTCGCTGACCAACGCGGCGCTCACCGCGGCCTGCACCAGCCTCCAGGGCCAGGACGCGTACTTCCACGACATCGTCAAGGACAACGGGCCGGTCGCGGACGACCACAACACCAACATCGAGATCGTCACGTTCGCCAGCCCCAAGGACTACCAGACCTACTCCGGCTGGATCTTCGGCAACAGCACCGACAACGGCGGGGAGTACCTGGAGGGCAACCCCTCCGACCCGGCCAACCAGGCCCGCTTCCTCTCCTACGTCAAGAGCGTGGGCGACGGCTTCCCCGGCGACATCTGGAACCTCAACCACGAGTACACCCACTACCTCGACGGCCGCTACGACATGGCCGGTGACTTCGACGCCGGACAGGTCGTCCCGGACATCTGGTGGATCGAGGGCTTCGCCGAGTACGTCTCCTACAGCTACCGGGGGCTGCCCGACACCGAGGCCATCGCCGACGCCGCGCGGCACACCTACGCGCTGAGCACCCTGTGGCAGAGCAGCTACGCCAACTCGGACGTCACCCGCACCTATCCCTGGGGCTATCTGGCCACCCGCTACATGGTCGAGAAGCACCCCGCCGACGTGCAGAACATGCTGGCCAAGTTCCGCTCCGGCGACTACACCGGGGCCTACGCGGTCTACAACACCGGGATCGGCACCCGCTACGACGCCGACTTCAACACCTGGCTCGACGCCTGCGCGGCCGGAGCCTGCGGAACCACGGGCAACGGTCCCACCGCCGCCTTCGACGCGGCCGTCTCCGGGCTCACGGTGAACCTCACCGACAGGTCCACCGACACCGGGAGCACCATCACCGCCCACGCCTGGAACTTCGGCGACGGCACGACCTCCACGGCCACCAACCCGGCCAAGGCGTACACCGCCCCCGGCACGTACACGATCACCCTGACCGTGACCGACGCCAAGGGCCTGACCAGCACCGCCACCAAGTCCGTGACCCTCAGCGGCGCGCTGCCGGCCTGCACCGCCGGCGACACCCGCGTGATGGGCCAGAACTGCTCGCGCTCCGGCCGCTCGGCCAGGGCGGGCGACCTGGACTACCTGTACCTGTATCTGCCCGCCGGCACCGTGACCCTGCACATCACGACCGCCGGAGGCACCGGGAACGCCGACCTCTACTACAACCCCGGCAACTGGGCGACGCCGTCGGCGTACACCGCCCGCTCGACCAACACCGGCAACACCGAGAGCATCACCGTCACCAACACCACCGCCGGCTACCGCTACATCAGCCTGTACGCGCAGACGGCGTTCAGCGGCGTCACGGTCACCACGGCCTACTGACCGCCGCCCCGGGACCGGCCCGCCTCCGGGCCGGTCCCGGAGTAGACCACCAGCGTCTGATCCGGCGCCCCGGCGAGATGGAACGCGGTGTACGCGAACTCGGCCACCGCGCCGTCGGGGCGCCGCAGCCGTTTGCGCCCGCCCCGACGGGCCTGCACGTCGTACTGCGGCCACCACGCGCGCACCTGTGCGCTGGCCGCGCCCAACTCCTCGATGAGCCGCGCGTACCGGAGGTCGCCGGGGTGGCGCCCGGCCAGCGTGCGCAGCCGCGCCAGCAGCCCCCGCGCCTCCTCCTCCCAGTCGACCACGACCTGCCGGGCGGCGGGTTCGAGGAACACCCAGCGGGCGAAGTTCGGCCCGCCGTCCATCGAGGCCAGCCGCGGGAACAGCTCCTCGGCCGCCCGGTTGTGGCTCAGCACGTCGTAGGTGCCGCCGATGATGAACGCCGGGTTCGGCTGGAGCAGCAGCGGGACCGCCGCCGCCTCGGCGGACAGCGGCTCCGGCTGCGCGGGCCCGGCCGGGGCGTGCCCGGCCAGCCGGAAGAGGTGCGCGCGCTCGGGCCCGTCGAGCAGCAGCGCCGAGGCCAGGGCATCCAGCACCTGGTCCGAGGTGCGGATGTCGCGGCCCTGCTCCAGATACGTGTACCAGGTGGCGCTGATCCCGGCGAGCACGGCCAGTTCCTCGCGGCGCAGGCCCGGCGTCCGCCGTCGGCCCGTCGGCGGCAGCCCCACCTGGGCGGGGGTGGTCCGCTCCCGGCGGGCGCGCAGGAAGGCGCCCAGCTCACGGCGCTGGGCCGGGGGTGTCTGCATCAGGATGGCACCTCTGGTTCCACGATAAACGCGTTCTGGATACCAGGTTAAGAGCCTTGCAGACTCGGGCCGACACCAACCGGTACCGGGAAAGAACGAGGAACACACCATGGCGGACAGTGCGGCGGGAACCACGGCGGGAACGACGACGGATGCCCCTGCGGGCCTGGCGGGCAAGGTCGTCGCCGTCACCGGAGCGGGCAGCGGCATCGGCGAGGCGACCGCGCTGCTGCTCGCCGAGCGCGGCGCGCGGCTCGTCCTGGGCGCGCGGCGCACCGGGCGGCTCGCGGATCTGGCGGCGCGGATCGAGGCCGCGGGCGGTACGGCCGCGTACGTGCGCACCGACGTGACCCGCCGCGACGATCTGCACGCGCTGGTCGCGCTGGCCCGCGAGCGGTTCGGGCGGCTGGACGTGCTGGTCGCCAACGCGGGCTCCGGCGCCATCTCGCCCCTGGACGACCTGCGGGTCGAGGAGTGGGACGAGATGGTCGACGTCAACGTCAAGGGGGTGCTGCACGGCATCGGCGCCGCCCTGCCCGTCTTCCGCGCCCAGGGCTCGGGCCACTTCGTCACCGTCGCCTCCACGGCCGCCTTCCGCGTCCTGCCCGCGATGGCGGTCTACGCCGGAACGAAGGTCGCGGTCCGCGCGATCTGCGAGGGGCTGCGCCAGGAGGCCGGGGACGGCCTGCGGGTGACGACCGTGTCGCCGGGCGCCATCGGCACCGGATTCGCCGAGGCGTCCACCAACCCGGAGGTGCGGGCGCGCATCACCGACATGCGGGACCGGATCGCCATCCCGCCCTCCGCGATCGCCCATGCCATCGCGTACGCGATCGAGCAGCCCGCGTACGTGGACGTGAGCGAGATCGTGGTGCGGCCCACCGCGCAGGGCTGACGACCCACCGAGGGGCCCAGGGACCCGGCCGCCGGGCGCGGGAAAAACCAGTGGAGCGGCGCCGCCGCGTGCCGCTACCGTGCTGCCGAACCGAGTCGTCTGGGCAAGGACGTGCCGTTGTACACCGTGTGAGACACCCCGAGCGCTGTTTGGTCGCGCGTCGCGCAGTTGCGCCGCGCTGCTTCTTGCTGCGGTCTTCTCACTGAAATCGGTGTACTTCTGTGCTCAACACCTGGGTGGTCATGCCCACCTGCCTTCCGCGAGTCGTCCGGCGCTGCCATGTGTGCGGCTCCGAGCGTTTCCGGGCGAACGGCAAGTTCCGCGTCAACGCCAACCACAGGCTGCTCGACGCCTGGCTCCTGGTGCTCTGCACGGGGTGCGGGGACACGGCGAAGCTCACGGTCCTGGAGCGGACCAACGTCCGGTCCGTACCTGCCGAGACGCTGGACCGGATGCACGACAACGACGCCGCTCTGGCGGCCGAGCTGCTCCAGGATCCCCTGGTGCGCCGTCGCAACCGCGTCGCCGTCGACTGGGACGGCGCCTGGCGCCTGGACACCGGCGGATCGGATCACCTGGGCCAAGAGGTGATCGACGTCCGCGTCCGCTTCGCGGCGCGGATCCCCGTCCGCCCGGTGCGGCTGATCGCCGAGGGCTGCGGCCTGTCGCGGTCCGAGGTCGAGAGGCTGGTCGTGGAGGGCAAGGCCGTCTCGGCGGTCCGGCTGAGCGGCAGGCTCTCGGACGACTTCACCTTCACGCTCAAGCGCTGACCCCGTCTCCGGGGCGGGGGCCGCCCGGCGGATCTCCGCCGGGCGGCCCCCGGCCCGGGCCGGGTGGATCGTGCTGATCGACCGTCAAGTACCAGCCGTGCGGTTCGGGTTGGCGCCGACCGGGGCTGTCGGCCCTCTGTTCAGTCCGGCCCACGGTATGGCAGGCTCCGGTTCGGCCGGAGTGGGCGGCCGGGTACGGCATCAGCCGTCCGCTCCCGCGGGGCACAGGCGGAGCGGGCTGCCGCTGGTGGACGAACTGCACGAGCCATGCGACGGGAGGCTGATCCGCAATGCGCACATCACGCCGGAGCACAGCACGGACGACGGCACTCGCACTCCTGGCCGCCGCGGCACTCGCGGTCGGCGCCACGGCGGCCACCTCGGCCGAGGGGGCGCCCACGGTGAAGAAGCAGGGGCCGACCTCGGTGGCCTACATCGAGGTGAACAGCAACAGCATGCTCAACGTCGGCAAGTACACCCTCGCCAACGGCGGCGGCAACGTCTTCGACATCGCCGTGGTGTTCGCCGCCAACATCAACTACGACACCGCCAAGAAGTCGGCGTACCTGTACTTCAACCCCAACGTGCAGCGCGTCCTCGACAACGTTGCCACGCAGATCCGCCCGCTCCAGGCGAAGGGCATCAAGGTGATGCTGTCGGTGCTCGGCAACCACGAGGGCGCCGGGTTCGCCAACTTCCCCTCCAAGGCCGCCGCTTCGGCGTTCGCCAAACAGCTCTCGGACGCCGTGAGCACGTACGGCCTGGACGGCATCGACTTCGACGACGAGTACGCCGAGTACGGCCGCAACGGCACCGGCCAGCCCAACAGCAGCTCGTTCGTGTACCTGGTCTCGGCGCTGCGCGACAACATGCCCAACAAGCTGATCTCGCTGTACAACATCGGCCCGTCGGCGTCGAGGCTGTCCTACGGCGGCGTGAACATCTCCTCGAAGTTCAACTACGCCTGGAACCCCTACTACGGCACCTGGGGAGTTCCCGGCATCGCCCTGCCGAAGGCGAACCTGTCGCCCGCGGCCATCGACTTCGCGGCCACCTCCTCCAGCACCGCGGCCGGCCTCGCCAAGCGGACGGTGAGCGAGGGATACGGCGTCTACCTCACCTACAACCTGGACGCCGCCGACCGGCACACCTACATGTCGGCGTTCACCCGGCAGCTGTACGGCACCGACGCGGTGTACACGCCCTGACGCGGACGCCCCCCCGGCCGCCAACCACGAAGGCGGCCGGGGGCGTTCGCCGGGTGGAGGGGGTTGGAGCGGCTGTTACAGGGCAGTGACAAACGTGGAGCAACGCACTGCTGGTGAGGGACATCTCTTCAGTCAAGAAACGAGCAAACAGCGCCAACACGCAGAAGCGTGAGATCCGGCGCTTTTCTGACCGAGAGGGATATTTCATGGCCATCACCAAGCGGTACTCCCTGCGCATCGCCGCCGTGGGCGTCATCGGCGCGGCGTCCGTCGTCCTCGCGGGTACCGTCGCCTCGGCCGCCACCCCCGCGGCGTCCGGCGCCACCGTCGTGAAGGCGACCGCCGCCAAGGCCGGCATCACCGCCAAGCCGTCGGTGACCTCGGTGAAGGCGTGGGAGCTGTTCCGGGTCACCGGCACCGCGACCGGCCTGAAGCCGGGCAGCAAGATGGTCCTGCAGCAGAAGCAGGGTGCCAAGTGGGTCAGCCTGCCCGCCTCGGTCCCGCTCAACGCCAAGGGCTCCTACTCGCTGGGCGTCAAGCTCGGCATCAAGGGCAAGAACGACCTGCGCATCGTCAGCGGGAGCACCGCCTCGCCGGTGTTCAACGTGACCGTCCGCTGACCTCTCCTTCGGCCGGGCCCGCTCGCGGCCCCGGCCGACCGTCAGCCCGTGGCCGCCGTGGCCACGGGCTGACGGCGTGGTGCGCGGGGGCCGCACCTGTGCCTGCGGGACTGCCCTTTCAGCCCTTTACGGCCCGGGCGGGCGGTCCGTACAAGGGGTGGGGGGAACACAGCGAGGGGAACCGCCATGCATGCGAAGGACGAGCCGGACAGGGCCGCGCGAGCGCATCGTGCGCCGGCCCCCGTGCAGCGCGCCGAGGAGCCGGGGCGGACCGGAGCGGGCCGGACCCCGGCGGCGCGTGGGGTCGCCGCCTTCATGCCCACCGCCGGGAACCAGGCGGTGGCCCAGATGCTGGCCCAGCGGCGCGGCGCCTCCCCGGCCCCGACGCGAGCCGAGGGCCCGGCCGTCCCGGTGGCGGCGCACCCCGGTGCCCTCTCCGTGCAGCGCGCCCCGGCCGAGGGCGGCAAGAGGGAGCGGTCGGGCACCGTGGGGGAGCCGTCCGGGTCGAAGCGTCCCAAGCAGGGCGGGGAGGGCGGCTCCGGCGCCCTGCTGGACGACGACATGGACATCGATATGGACATGACGATCGATGACCTTCTGGAGATGGGGGCGATCAATGCCCGGGACGTGGTCCTCAGCCAGCAGAAGTTCATCGACGCGCTGGTCGCGAAGGCCCGGAACTCCAGCAAGTGGCAGCTGCACACGGCCCAGAACGGGGGCCTGTCGATCGAGACCAAGGTGCAGGGGAAGCCGAAGCCGAACAGCACGGACAAGGGGCATGTGATCCGGGGCCTGGAGTCGGTGGCCACCGTCGCCAGGTCCTATCTGGCGGACACCAGCGAGGAGGTCCAGGCGGCGATCGGCGACAACGGCAAGCTCCTCATCGCGGCGAACCGGGCCTTCAGCAACGAGACGCTCGCCGCAGGGCTGGGGAAGGGCGGCGGCGAAGAGTTCGCGGCCTTCGTGGACGGTGCCGGGGCGACCACAGACAAGCAGTCCAAGCGCCAGAAGAAGGTGCAGAACATCCTCGCCGGCATCGAGAAGACCGCGGGCCGGTACGACCTGGTGAGGAGCGCCGTCAGCAAGGGCGTGGTCGTCGCGTCGAACGGCGGGAACGAACTGCACGCCGAGATCCGGATCCTTGAGAGGAACGGCAGGACCCCTCAGTACGTGGCCGGTACCAAACGCCCCTGCGCGGCCTGCTTCACGAGGCTCTACCCGAAGGGGAACGACAACGTGCGCCCCGGCGTTCTCTACCTCTCCGGCCGGTCCCTGGCGTCGCTGAAGGAATTCCAGACGCGATACGGCCAGGAAGAGCAGAAGGCGGCGGAGTTCTTCGCCCGCATGGACCAGCTCATCAAGCACACGCACCAGTCGGTCGACGAGCAGGGCACTCCCCAGCCCGGCGGCGCCGCGACCGACTGGGAGGACAGCGGCCCGGAGTAGGGCGCCGGGGGACGGATGGGGGGCCCGGCACGGGGTAGAGGGGGAGCGCGGGGAAACGGCCGTGGGAAGGCGCGAGTCGGCGGCTCCTTCCCGGGCAGGCCCCCGGGACAGGAGACGCCCCCATGCACATTCCCGGCCCCGACCCCCAGGACGACGGCGGTGCGAGTGCGGTCGCCGCCGCGGGCGGGCTGCACCGGTACCAACTGCGGCTGCACGAGGTGTACGGCCCCGTCGTGCGCTTCCAGCTGCCGGGTGCGGCCACGGCCGTGTCGGTCGCCGACCCCGTCCTCCTGGAGGCCACGGCGCACCTCGACGAGCGGCCGGGGGAACTCTTCGCCTTCCTCGACCCGTTGTGCGAGGCGGGCAATCTGCAGATGCTCCCCGCCGACGAGCACACGCCCTGGCGGCGGCTCCTGCTGTCGGTGCTCGCCGGACGCCCCGCCCACGAGCGGCACTTCGCCCACTTCACCGGGGCGGCCCGGGAACTCGCGGACCGCTGGGCCGGACGGGCCGGTGGTGAACCCGTGGAGCTGCAACAGGAGTTGACCGCCCTCTCCCTCCGGATGATCTGCGGCTTCGCGCTCGGCGGCGCGGACGCCGACACCGACGTCGGCCGTGTCGCCGCCGCGTTCGAGGAGGTGCTCACCGAGCACCTCGGCAGGCTCTACCAGGTGCCGCAGGCCGACCCCCGCTCGGCAGAGCGGGCCGAGGGGGCCCTCGCGTATCTGCGCGCGACCGTCGACCGGGTGGTGGCGGCCCACCGCCCGGCGGGCCGCACCGACCGCAGCGACCTGATCGGGGCGCTGGTCGAGGCGGGGGAGAGCCCGGCGCGGATCCGGGACACGGTGATGGTGACGCTGCTCGCCGCCCACCACACCACCGGCGTCGCCGTCTCGTGGACCCTGCACCTGCTGGGCCGCCACCCCGAGGCGGCCGACCGCGTCGCCGCCGAACTGGACCGGGTCCTCGGCGATCGCGCCGTGCCCGACTACGGCGACCTGCGCCGCCTCACCTATCTGGACATGGTCCTGAAGGAGTCGATGCGGCTGTTCCCGCCCGGCCCGTACGGCGCCCGTACGACGAGCGAGGACCTGGTCGTCGGGCCGTACGAGATCCCCGCCGGGGCGACGGTGTTCTATCCGTTCTGGGCGGTGCACCTCAACCCGGAGCACTGGCCCGAGCCCGAGCGGTTCGACCCCGAGCGCTTCACGCCGGAGCGGGTGGCCCGACGGGCGCGGTACGCCTACGTGCCGTTCGGCATCGGGTCGCGCGGCTGCGAGGGCGCCGCCCTGGCGACCGTGGAGGCCCGGGCCGTCCTCGCCGTCCTCCTCAAGCGCCTGCGCTTCGATGCCGCGCCGGGCCGTGCGGTGACCCCGGTGGAACGGTTCGTCCTGTGGGCGCGCGACGGCATCCACATGACCGTGCGGGCGCGCGACGGCCACCCCCGCGAGCCCGCCCCCTGACAGGCCCGGGCCGCACCCGGCGCGCCCCTCCGGCGGCCGGTCCCGCACCCGCCCCGGCCACCGCCTCCGTACACTGACGGCCATGGCATGCCGCATCAGCGAACTGGTCCTGGACTGCGCCGACCCCGAGCGGCTCGCCGCGTTCTGGAGCGAGGTCCTCGGATACGTGGAACTCGGCCGCGAGGACGACGGAAGCATCGAGATCGGGCCGCCCGGCGTCGGCTTCGGCGGTCCGCAGCCCACCTTGATCCTCAGCCCGAGCAGCGACCCGCGCGCGGGCAAACTCCCCCTGCACATCGACGTCAACGCCACCGACCGCGACCAGGACGCCGAGTTGGCGCGGCTGCTGGCGCTCGGCGCCGAGCCCGCCGACGTCGGCCAGTCCGGCACCGAGAACTGGCATGTGCTGGCCGACCCGGAGGGCAATGAATTCTGCCTCCTGCGCGCCCGGATCCAGCCGCTCTGACCCCGGCTCCGCCCAAAGGGCCAGGTCGGTGAAGTGCGGTCCGCCGTAATTCACTTGACCAGTCCGCGCCGCCCGGATGCACTGTGGCGGGGCACCGCGAGCGGTGGTGCCGGTAGCGCGGAAGGCAGCGGCAGCAATGGAGATCCGTCCCACCACCGACCAGGACCACGATGTCTTCGTCGACACCCTCCATGCCGCCTTCGGGCTCTTCCAGGAACCCCCGAACGAGGGCGGCGGGGTGTGGTGGTCGGCGTGGGAGATGGACCGCGGCCTGCTGGCGACGACCGACGAGGGACGGCCCGTCGGCACCGCCGGTGCGTACTCCTTCGAGCTCACCCTGCCCGGTGAGACCATCGTCCCCGCCGCCGGAGTGACGGCCGTCGGCGTGGTGCCCTCGCACCGGCGCCAGGGCGTGCTCACCGCGCTGATGCGGCACCAGCTCGCTGAGCTGCGGACCCGGGGCGAGTTCCTCTCCGTGCTCCTGGCCTCCGAGGCCCTGATCTACCGCAGGTTCGGCTACGGACCGGCGACCTACACCCAGCGGCTGAAGGTTCCCCGCCCGCGCGCCGCGCTCGCGCGGCCACGGGCGCAGCAGACGGCCGGTGCGGCGGCGACGGGCTCGATCGAGGTGCTGCGGCGCGCCGAGTGCGGGGAGATCCTCGAAGAGGTCTACGACCGGTACCGGCGCGCCCAGCCCGGCGCGCTCTCGCGCCCGCACCGCTGGTGGACGCTGGGCGCGGGCCGGCCGCCGGTCAGCAGGGCGCCGCGCTTCGTCGCCGTCCACCGCGACGCCGACGGCGTTCCCGACGGGTACGCGAGTTACGCGATCGCCGGCCGCGAGACCCTGAACGTCGACGAGGTCATCGCCACCGACGACGCGGTCTTCACGGCCCTGGCCGGGTTCGCGCTGGGCCACGACCTGGTCGGCGAGGTGGCGTTCAGGCACGTTCCGCCCGGCCATCCGCTGCGCTGGCAGCTGGCGGACTTCCGGGCCGGTCAGGTGGCCGAGGACACCGACTGGCTGTGGGTGCGGCTGCTGGACGTCCCGCGCGCGCTGACCGCGCGCGGCTGGTCGGCGGAGGGCGAACTTGTCCTGGACGTCGACGACCGGTTCCTCGGCGAGTACGGCCGCTATCTGCTGACCGTGAAGGGCGGCGAGGCCGAGTGCGTGACGACCGACCGGGAGCCCGATCTGACGCTGGACATCAGTGATCTGGGCTCGGTCTACCTCGGCGGCACCACCCCGAGCACCCTCGTACGAGCGGGGCACATACGGGCCCACCGCCCGGGCGCCGCGGAGCTCGCCGACGCCCTCTTCCACAGCGAGCGCGCGCCGCACTGCCTGCACTGGTTCTGACCGCCTCGGCGGTCCGGCCGCCGGATCCGGCCGTCCCGGGCCCCGAGGGGCCCGGGCGGGGGATCCGGCGGCCGGACCTACGGCGTCACTCGGGCTGTTCCGGGGTCGTCGCGTTGATCACGGAGAAGCCGCCGCCCTGCGGGTCCGTCAGGACGGCCATGCGGCCCGCGGCCATGTCGAAGGCGGGGGCGAGGACCGAGCCGCCCGCGCGCACGGCGGCGGCCTGGACGCTGTCGACGTCGTCCACCGCGAAGTACGGCATCCAGTGCGGGGGGACGCCCGGCGGGAGGGCGGCGAGGTCCATCATGCCGCCGATGGCGCGCCCGCCGACCTTGAGCTCGATGTACCCCTCGGCGCCGGGCATCTCGGTGGGCGCGGCCGTGAGCGGCAGGACGGCGCCGTAGAACTGGGTGGCCGCGGCGGTGTCGCCGGTGTTCAGCTCGTTCCAGATGAGCGCGCCGTGCTCGTTGACGATTCCCGCGCCGTCGAAGGTCCCGGCCTGCCACAGGCCGAAGACCGCGCCGGTCGGGTCCGCGACGACGGCCATGCGGCCCAGCTCCATGACGTCCTGGGCGCCCATCACGACCGTGCCCCCGGCGTCCGCGACGGTCTTCAGGGTGGAGTCGAGGGAGTCGGTGGCCAGGTAGGTCGTCCACGCGGTGGGCGGCATCGGGTCCGGGACGGTGCCGTCCGGGTTCATCGCCTTCATGATTCCGGCGACGGGCTTCCCCTTGAGGAGGCACACGGAGTAGCCGCCGGTCTCCGGCGGGCCGATCTCGCCCTGCCAGCCGAAGAGGTCGCAGTAGAAGTCGAGGGCGGCCTGCTGATCGGGGACCATCAGGTCGATCCAACAGGGGGTACCGGGCTTGTAGGGGCCGTTCTTGTCGGGCACGGGGGCCTCCGGTGGGTGGCGCTCGGGGTGGGACGGGGCGTTCTGTACCCGACCTGTGCGCGGCTAACCGAGCCGAACGGGTGAACGAGTCCCGACTGCCCGTCGGACCCCGTGGCCGGATCAGTGGTCGTGCGGTCCGGCGCGGTGCACGGGGCCGTGGGCGTCGTCGCAGTGGTCGGCCCCGCCCGCTCCGCCGGGTGCGGCCGTGATCTGGAGGAGCTCGTCGGCCTTGACGTCGTCCTCCCCGAGGTGGTCCACCTGCAGCGTGGCGTGGCCGATGCCGTGGGTCGCGCGCAGCAGCCGCTGGAGGTGGCGGCGCACGGCGTGGCAGTCGCCGTCCGGCTCGACCAGGACGTGCGCGGACAGGGCGGGCTCGCCCGAAGTGATCGTCCAGATGTGCAGGTCGTGGATTTCCACCACCGATCTCTGCGAGGCGAGTTCGTCGCCGATCGCATCGGGGTCGAGGCCGGCCGGGGCCGCTTCGAGGAGGATCCGCCCGGAGTCGCGCACCAGCCCGAACCCGGCCCGCACCATGAGCGCGACGACCACGAGCGTGGCGATGGCGTCGATGCGGTCGAAGCCGGTCAGGACGACGATCAGCGCGGCGACGGCGGTGGCGATGAAGGCGAACAGGTCGTTCAGGATGTGCTGGTAGGCGCCTTCCACGTTGAGGGACGTGCGGTTGGCCTTGGAGATGCACCAGGCGGCGACGATGTTGACCACGATGCCGGTGAGCGCGACCACGAGCATCAGGCCGCCCTCGACCTCGGGCGGGTCGATCAGCCGCCGTACCGCCTCGTAGGCGAGCCAGGCCCCGAGCAGGAGGAGGGTGAGCCCGTTGGCCTGGGCGGAGAGGATCTCGGCGCGCTTGAGCCCGTACGTGAATCCGCCGCGGGCGGGGCGCGCGGCGAGCCGCATCGCGATCATGGCGAGCACGATCGAGGCGGCGTCGGTGAGCATGTGCGCCGCGTCGGAGATCAGCGCCAGGGAACCGGCGATGACGCCGACGACGACCTCGGCCGCCATGAACGTCGTGATCAGGGTGAGGGCGATGGCCAGCCACCGCCGGTCGGCGTCCGCCGAAACCCCATGGGAGTGCCCCGAGTGCGACCCTGCGCCATGGGCGTGGCCGTGTCCATGGGATTCGTCGTGGTGGCTCATGGAAGACGCCTTCCCCCGTGCGTGAATTGATAAGACGCGACGCAGTCAAACGCATGGCCGAAGGATTTGGCAAAGGCTGCATTGGTGACCGTTGTCATCTCGCATAAGAGTGCGCTGACCTGCGGATATGCGGCAGCGAGAAACGCCAATGGGATCGGTTTTCAGTTCCCGGGAATGGTCGGCCAATTGCGTGGGATTTCCGTGGGCCGGGGAATCGGCGCGTCGGCCGTCGGCCCGTCGGGAAGGCCGGTCGGGGGCGGGTCCGGGGCGGCGGGCGCGGTCGCCCGTTCAGCCGACCTGTTCCGCCAGTCCGACGACGATGCCCTCGGGGCCGCGCACGTAACAGAGCCGGTAGACGTTCTCGAACCGCGCCACTTCCCCCACGAGTTCGGCGCCGTGGCCGCGCAGCCGGGCGACGGTGTCGTCGATGTCGTCCACGGCGAACATGACGCGCCGGATGCCCAGCGTGTTGGACGGCGCGTCCCGCGGTACGGCGCCGACCGCCTTCGGCGTGTGGAACCGGGCCGGCTCCACCCGGCCGTGGCCGTCGGGGGTCCGCAGCATCGCGACGTCCTGCCGGGCGCCCTCGATCCCGATGACACGGTCCACCCACTCGCCCTCGACGGGCATGGTGCCCTCCAGCTCCATGCCGAGTTCCACGAAGAACGCGACGACCGCGTCCAGGTCCTCGACCACGATGAGGACGTTGTCCATGCGCTGGATCGCCATGCCGGCACTCCTTCGTTCGCCGCGGTGCTCCGCTGCGGCCATGGTGGCCGCGGCCAGCCCTGGGACGGAGCCGCCGGGCCGTTCCCGACATGCTCCGCCCCATTCTCCGCGCGCCGGGCTCACGGGCGTATCAGCGTCACCTCCCGGGCGTGGGCCTCCTGTACGTCCGGTGCCCAGTCGCCGGTGCAGTAGATCGACAGCTCGCTCATGGCGCCGTCGCGCACCTCGGCGCGGAGCATCTCGCGGCAGTACCAGTCGCCGCCGCCGTCGCTCCAGCGCTCCTCGAACTCGATGACGATCCCGGTCCCGGTCACGTCGACGCGATGGCGGGGAACGGTGCCCAGGTACGGGTGGCTGGTGCGGCGCAGGGCGACCAACTGGTCGCGGCCCACCGTCTGGATCCGCCACTGCGGCAGGGACAGATCGCAGAACGCGTCCTCGGTGAAGAGGCCCTCGGGTGCGGAGTTGGTGCACAGGAACTCGACGAAGAGCGCGGCCAGGCGTTCGGCGGCGCGCTCGTCGAGGGCGCGCCCGGCCCGGCCCTGCGACAGGGTGTCGGCGGTGGTGTTCATGACGTCGCCCCGGCCAGATTGCGGCCGATGACCTCCATCGTGCGGTTCAGCTCGTCCGTGGGGCTGAACTCGACGACCTCGGTACCGGCGAAGAGGAGCGGAAGGTGGCCTGGGGCGCCGTAGTAGACGTCACCGGCGTGGAAGACCTCGTCGTGGTCGGCGTAGCGGAACACGATCCTGCCGGAGACGACCTGGCCCCAGTGCGGGCACTGGCAGCGGTCGTCGGGCAGGCCCCGGAACAGCGGCGCCGGGTCCATGTCCTGCTTCATGGTCTCGTACGAGACGGTGTACGGGCCGAGTTCGGCGTAGCGCCCCTCGATGACCGGCTCGTCCACCTTGAGCACCGCCTCGGCCTTGGATGTGCGTGGCATGGCGTCCGTCCCTTGGTCCGTCGGCCGCATCCCTGGTGTGCGGCTCTCGACACCCGAAAGGCGTGAGTTCCCGCGGCACGGTGTGCGGCCGGTCCTCACAGGCGCCAGACGGGCAGGTCCTCCGGCCGGTAGACGCACAGGGTGCCGGTGCGCACGGCGGTTTCGAGGTGGCGGCCGAGCTCGGGGTGGACGCTCGCGACCCGGTGGACGGCCGCGTGGATGCGGGCGGTGACCGCGGTGCGGGCGCGCTCGGCGGGGGAGCCGGTGCGGCGGACCCGGCCGCCGATGCCGTACGCGGCCGACAGCTGGCCCACCAGCGCCTCGCGCTCCACCGCGATCCGCTCGGCCCGCACGGCGTCCCCACGGGCGTCCGCGTCGGCGGCCTCCTCCTCCAGCTCGTGCAGCCTGCGCCGGTAGGCGGCCCGGGCGGTGGCGTCGAGCAGCTCCCCCGTGTCGCCCTGCGGTCCCAGACCCTCGGGAACCGTGCCCGGGGCGGCGGGCGCGGGGGACGCCAGCTCCACGGCGGGCACCGGGGTGCCGGGCCGCGCCAGCAGCACCGCGAGGTCCCGCAGACCCTTGCTGTCGGGCACCCGTACGTCCCGCCCCGCGAAGCGCAGATGCCACAGCGGGCCCTCCCGGCGGAACACCGCGACAGCGGCGTCCACCGACCCGGCTGCCTCGACGGCCGGGGGAGCGGCGGGGTGCCCGGCGGATACGGGCAGTTCGCGCTCGATGCGTTCGGTGAGCGCGACCGCGCCCGCCGCGCGGGTCGCCGCCAGCGCCGCCTCGCGATGGCGTGCCGTGTCGCGGGGGCGCCCCAAGGCCCGTGCCAGGAGCGCGAGATGGCGGTCGACGGGGCCGCGTACGGCGGCGCCGATGCCCTCGACGGCGAACAGCCCCGCGTACGGCGCGAGCGCCTCGTACAGCAGGGCCGCCGACGGGTGGTGGCCCACCGCGCCGACGATCTCCGCGGCCTGCGCCATCATCGGCAGCCACTCGCTGTCCCGGGGCGCCTCGCCGAGCCTCGGCGCCACCGCGGACAGCCGGTGCGCGGCCTCCTCCCGGCGTCCGTCCTGCGCGGCCAGCAGGCCCAGTGTGACGCGCGGCCACAGACCCGGAAACCGCTCCAGGCCGGGCACGGCGGCCCGGTTCCACGCCGCCCGCCCGGGGTCGTCCGTCTCGGCGTACAGGCACCAGCGCTGGGTCTGGGCCAGCACCGCCGCGTTGGCGCTGCCCGCCGCCCGGCCCAGCGCCTCCACCTCGTCGAGCGCCGCCGCGCACTGAGCGAACCTGCCCTCGCGCAGCGCCCGCGCACCGCGCCACAGCGGCACGTACCAGGCGTACAGGGGGCGGCGCAGCGGGCGCACCGCGTCCTCGTACACCAGGGCCTCGGTGTCGGCCGCCGCGAACGCGCCGGTCTCCAGGAGCGCCACCAGACGCAGCCGGCGGCCCAGGAGCTCCAGGACGGGGTCGGGCAGGGCCCGTGCCGTCGCGATGATCTCGCCGGACAGCTCCAGCCGCTCTTGGCAGTGGTCGGGGCCCGGCCGGGCGTCGCACAGGGCCGCGAGGGCCTGGCCCAGCGTGGCCGCGTCACCGGCCTCCCGCGCGGTGCGGACCGCCTCCTCGGCGAGGGCGAGGCGCCGCTCCTCGGACTCGACCGCCCCGGAGGCCAGCGACAGCCGGGCGGTCACCGCCGCGTACAGCGCGGCACGGTCCGCATCGCCGGTCAGGGCGGCCCGGGCCTCGGCCAGCAGGTCGGTCTGCTCGCGGTCCGCCAGGTCGACCTCGAAGCCGACCGGGCCGGTGCCGAGCCCCAGCGCGGCCCGGGAGAGCAGGTCGGGCCGGTGCGCCTCGCGGGCGAGGGCGGCGGCGCGCAGCAGGGTGGTCCTGGCCGGGTCCCAGCGCCCCTCGCCCAGGCGCGCGGCGCCGAGCCCGATCAGCACCTCGGCGAGCGCGGCGCCGTCGGCGCACACCTCGGCCGCCCGTTCGTACCAGTGGGCCGCGTCCTCGTAGGCGAGGAGCCCGGCGGCCCGCTCGGCGGCCTCGCGGGCGTACCGCGCGGCCTCGGCCGTCCGCCCCGGACCGGCGAGCAGGAGGTGGTGGGCCACGGCGGCGGGGCCGGTGTCGCGTCCGCGCCGCGCGTGCGCGGCCAGTACGGCGCCGATCGCGCGGTGTGCGGCGGCCCGCTCCGGCGGGGCGAGCCCGCCGTACACCGCCTCCCTCAGCAGGTCGTGCCGGAAGACGGCGTGGTCGGCGCCGACGTCCGCCAGCAGCCCCGCGCCCGCGGCCTCGCCGAGCAGGGCGCGCACCTCCTCCAACGGCACGTCCGCGGCCTCCGCCACGACGTCGAGGCGGAACCGGGTGCCGAGCGCGGCGGCGACCTCCAGCGTCCGCGCGGCGCGCGGCGACAGTTCGCCGGTACGGGCGAGGACGGCGGCCCGTACCGCGGCCGGGGAGCCGCCCGGCCCGGATCCGTCACCGGGCGGCGCGTCCTTTGGGCCGTCCCGCCCGCCGCACGCCCGCAGCAGTTCCGTCACGAAGAACGCCTCGCCGCCGGTGCGCCGCAGCACCGCCCGCACCTCCCCGGGCGCGGGCGCGGAGCCGGTCGCCGCCGACATCAGGGCCGCCACGTCCTCGGTCCGCAGGGAGCCCAGGGGCAACGACCTTCCCCGGCCCAGTAGTTGGGCCCGCGCCCAGGCCCGGTCCTGCCAGGCGCCGTCGTCGTCGCGCGCGGTGGCGAGCAGGAGCACCGGCGCGGTGCGGGCCGCGTCCGCCGTCTCCAGCAGCAGCCGCAGCGAGGACCCGTCGGCCGCGTGGGCGTCGTCGAGGACGAGCAACAGCGGGCGCCGCCGGGCCGCCGTCGCCAGCACCTCGCCGACGTCGCCCGCCAGCCGCAGCCGCGCGGCCTCCGGGTCGGCCCCGACCGCCGGTTCCCCGGTACCGGACACCAGCGCCCGCAGCGGCGGCGAGGCGGCCACCAGCCGCCCGCACGCCACGTCGTCGGCCACGAGCTCGCGCAGCAGCCGTGACCAGGGCCGCAGCGCCCGGCCCGCGGTCCCGGGCGGGCACCAGGCCCACACCGTGCGAAAGCCGTCGGCGCGCGCGGCGAGCTCCTCGGCGGTACGCGTCTTGCCCACCCCGGCGGCGCCCGTCAGCGTGACGAGACCGCCGCGCCCCGCCGCGGCCCGTGCGAGGGCCTCCCGCAGCTCGGCCAGCACGTCCCGGCGCCCGACGAAGGGGTAGCCCGCCACCGTGCCCGCCATGATGTCCGTCCTCGCCGAACCCGGTCCGTACGCGGATTCTCTCGCTGGTTCCGAGCCTAGGCAGATGGCGGGGAAGGTGCGAGGCGCTGCGGCGGCGGGGGCCGTGCCGCGATCCCGTGCGCCCCCGGGCGGCGCCCCGTACGGGGGCGGCGGGGCATGGAACGGCCCGGACGGGGGCTTGGGGGGCATCCCGTCCGGGCCGTGGATCAGAGCTGGTGCGGCGTGGGTGAGCCGTATCAGCCGGTGGTGACCGACGCGTCGTCGATCAGGAAGCTCGTGGCCAGCGAGGAGTCCTCGGTGCCCGTGAACTTGATGGTGACCGTCTTGCCCTTGAAGGCGGACAGGTCGAGGGTGCGCTGGACGTAGCCGCTGGGCGTGGCGTTGGAGTACGTCGCCAGGGTGGTCGTCGTGCTGCCGGAGACGACCTGCGCCTTGAGGGTGTCGTACGCGCTGCTGCCGGTCTCCTTGGTGTCGATCGCGAGCCAGAAGGAGAGCTTCGGGGCGGTGGCCGACGCCGGGATCGTCACCGACTGGGAGAGCGTGTCGGTGTGCGAGGAGCCGTAGCCGTCCAGCCAGGCGTAGTACGAGCCGCCGTGGGCGGTGGCGCCGGTGTCGTTGGTGATGGCGCCCGAGGACGCGGTCCAGTTGGTCGCGCCCGACTCGAAGCCGGGGTTGAGCAGCAGGTTGGAGCCGCTCGGCGGCTGGGTGGTGGTGCCGCCGCAGGTGGTCGCGGTCGGGGCGACGCCGACGCCGCTCCACGCCTTCTCGACGGTGGCGCACTGGGTGCTGGAGGCGCCGTACAGGTCGGTCGCGGCCTTGATGCTCGCGGTACGGGCGTCCGCGTAGGTGGAGGCTGCCGTCAGGTACGTGGTGAGCGCGCGGTACCAGATCTTGCCGGTGGCGTCGTTGCCGAGGCCGGTGACCGTACCGCCGTCGCAGGTGGGGCTGTTGCCCCAGCTGGAGGAGCCCGAGCCGACCGCCATCAGGTAGAACCAGTGGTTGCCGACGCCGGACGAGTAGTGCGGGTCGAGGTTCTTGGTGTTGGTGGTCCAGCAGCTCTGGGAGACGCCGTCCTTCTTCGGGTCGTCCATGTACCGCAGCGGCGTGGAGCCGATCTTCTCGCCGATGAGGTAGTCGGGCTTGTCCGCCGGGCTGTTGGCGTTGAACTCGACCAGGGTGCCGAAGATGTCCGAGGTGGACTCGTTGAGGCCGCCCGCGTCACCGAAGTAGTTGAGGCCCGCGGTGGCGGCGGTGACGCCGTGGCTCATCTCGTGGCCGGCCACGTCCAGTTCGGTGAACGGCTTCTGACCGACGGCGCCGTCGCCGTAGATCATGCTGAAGCTGTCGTCGTCCCAGCCCGCGTTGTCGTAGTTGGTGCCGTAGTGCACGAAGGAGCGGGCGCCGACGCCGTCGTTCTTGATGCCGTTGCGGCCGTGGACGTTCTTGTAGTAGTCCCAGGTGGCCTGGATGCCGTAGTGGGCGTCCACGGCGACGGTGGCGCGGTCGTTGAGGGTGCCGTCGCCCCACACGTTGTCCGTGTCGGTGAACGGGACGCCCCAGCCGGCCGGCGGCGAGTCGTTGGTGACGGTCTTGTTCTGGGCGTCCCGCGTCTCCCCGTTGCCGCGGGTCGGGTCCTTCAGCTCGTAGCCGCCGCCCGCGCCGGTGCTGGTGCCCAGCGTCACGTCGCCGACCTGGTAGCCGTGGCCGGTGCCGGAGGCCGCGGCACCGGCGGCGGTGGCGCCCTGCGCGGTGGTGGTGGTCCGGCCCGCCACGATGGTGCTGTGGAAGGTGTTCCAGGTCTTGCCGGCCTTGCCGGTGGTGGCGTCGATCAGGGTGTGGACGTGGCTGGGGGAGCCGTCGGGGGCGGTGCCGTTGACGACGACCTGCCAGGCGAGCGTCGGCGTGGCGGCCGTGGCGTCGACCACGAGCTGGGCGGTGCTGCCCTTGCGGGCGCCCTTGAACTTCGCGACGGCCACGGCCACCGCGTGCTGCTTGGTGACCTTGGGGGTCACCGAGAGCGTGAGGGGGGCCTTGAGGGTGAGCGTGGTCGAACGCAGCTCGCCGTTGGGGGCGGAGTGCACGATGACGTCGCCGCCCAGGACGGGCAGACCCTGGTAGCGCCGGTCCAGGTGGACGTGGCGGGTGCCGTCCTTGTCGACGGTCACGTCGTGTGACACGAACGTGTCGTGCGCGCCGGCCTTGACGGTGCCGGGGCTGGCGGCGACCTCGGCGGTGGCGTCGCGCAGGGCCTGGGACTTGCTCGGCTTGGGCGTGGCGGCCCGGGGGCCCTTGGCTGCGGAGGCCGGGGTGCCCGCACCGGCTATCAGGAGGCCGCTGACCGCGAGGGACAGCGAACCGACGAGGAGAGATCGTTTCATGGAGCGGGAGAATGGCGGGATCCACCGCTGCGGGGCAATGAGATGCCAATTCTGTTTAATACGCTTCCCTGTGAAACGGCCATGACAAGTAACGGGGGTGTGTCCACGCTGTTTCCTGCGCTGATGGACGTGTGTGGCGGGAGCAGAACGGACGGTCGGCGCAACCGGCGGCGCAACCGGGGCCTTGGTCAAGACTGTTCACATCGTGACCCGCGTCACCTGCCGTTTGGCTGGAAGTCGCTAGCATGTGCTACCCCACGCACGGCACGCAGGACGGATCACCTGTGCCCTCTCAACCCCCGCCGCCCGACCTGGCCGACGCCCTGCGCCACGGCCCGTTCGAGACCGCGCTCGACTGTGCCGTGCGCGCCAGCGGCCTGAGCCTGGAACGCATCCAGCACCGGCTGGCCGCCCGTGGAGTGGTCGTCAGCGTGACGACGCTCAGTTACTGGCGGCGGGGCCGCAGCCGCCCCGAACGCCCCCAGTCCCGGCAGGCCGTGCGGCTGTTGGAGGACCTCCTCGGACTGCCCACCGACTCCCTGGTCTCCCTGCTGGGCCCCCAGCGCCCGCGCGGGCGCTGGGTCAACCGCGCGCCGCGGATCCTGGAGACCGGCGACCTGTGGCAGCGGTACGAGAGCCTGCCCGCGCTGCTCGACGCGATGGGCTCCACCGACGACGGCCTGACCCGGCTCGCCGTGCACGACCGGTACGAGATCGACGAGAACGGCGCCGAGCGGCGGCTGACGGTCACCATGGTGCTGCGCGCCGAGCACGAGCGGGTCGACCGGCTGGTGCTGATCAGCCGGGGCGACGACCCGCAGCGCGAACTGCCCGAGATCACCGGCGTCCGCAATGCCCGCAAAGGCAGGGTCCGTTCTGACACGTCCGTACCGCTGTCCGTCGCGGAGCTGCTCCTGGACCGGGTGCTCACCAAGGGCGAGACCGACGTCATCGAGTACACCTACGCCTTCGGTACCAGCGGCGCGCGCACCAGCGAGGTCGGCACCGGGTTCCGCGCCCCGGCCCGGCTCTACACCGTCGAGGTGCAGTTCCACCCCGACGCCGTCCCCGTACGGTGCCGGCGCTACTCCGGCACCACGGCGGGCGGGCCCATGGTCGCGGCCGAGCAGGTGTGGATCAGCGCGTCCGGCCGGGCCGCGTTCACCGTCGAGGACCCGGGCCCGGGGTTCGAGGCCATGCGCTGGGAGTGGGAGTAGGGACTCCGGGCGGACGCGTCCGGGGCGCGGTGGCCCGGCGGCGCTCCGGTGGTGCCCTGCCGGGGCGGAGACCCAGGGCTCGGCAGGGCACCCCTGACGGGCCCGGAATGCTTCGGGACGGGACCCGTCGACGAGGGCCGCGCGACCCTCACGGCGTACGGGTGTCCCACGGCGGCCGACTCATTCGCGCGACTTGAGCCCGCCGGGATCGACCCCTGTTCCCGTTTCGACCCGAACCACAGCTCCTCGTAGCGCCCCATGGCCACGACGCCGAGGAGGAGGACGCCGGGCACCAGCAGCGGAACGAGCAGGACGAGCACGGGCATCGGTGGGCCCGCCTTCCGGGAGGAGGGTGGACCGCCCGGGTCCCGCGCCCTGGGCAACCCAAACCCTTTCGCTCGCGGGGTGGTCCGGGCGGTGGCGTTGTGTGATGTTTCGCCGGGATCCACCGGGTACTCGCAGGGCATGAACATCCTCGCTGCACAGCTCGCTGCCCACCAGGGCGTTACCGGAACGCTGCTCGTCGCGGTGGGTGTGGTGATCGTGGCGCTGCTGATCGCGGCAGTGTGGTGGGGGCTGCGCCGTCAGGACCGCGCACCGCGCCCGCCCCGACCGGAGGAGCAGCCCCGGCGCCCGCGCTCGGGGCGCGAGGCGCGGGAGCGCCGTGAACCCGCCGACGTACCGCGGGACGGGCCCCGGCTCACCCCGCACCAGCTCCCCGGCTTCGGCAACCAGGGCACCCGGCGCGCCCGTGACCAGGCCGAACCACCGCCCCGCCGGGACAACGGCGACGGCGCCGGCCCCTCGGCCTGAGAAGGTGCGGCCCGAGGGGGTCTTGACTCGGACGCGCGGTGCCGGGCACACAATGGCGGTCACGTGACGAGAGGGACTGCCATGCCCGGTACCGACACACCCTTGCCGACGCGCCGCCCGGCACCCGCCCGGATCCGTCGGCGAAGGGGGCGCGCCCTGCTCACCGAGATGGGCCCGCACCCCGATCCGCACCCCGAGGAGAGGCGGCGCCGCCCGTGTGCCCGTCCTGGTCGGCGCGCCGCATGAGCCGGTCCCGGACCGCCGGCGTGACGCGCACACCGCCGCTCCACCTGGTCGGGCTGGGCGCGACCGGGCCCGAGGACGTCGTGTTCGACGGCCTGGGCCGGGTCCTGACCGGCGTCGGCGACGGCCGCCTCCTGCGGATCGAACTGCCCCGGACCCCCGGATCCGCCGCGACGGTCCACGAGGTGGGCCGTACGGCGGGGCGCCCCCTCGGACTCGAAGCACTGCCCGACGGGCGCCTGCTGGTGTGCGACGCGCGGCGCGGCCTGCTCCGGATCGACCCCGACGGCACATCGGCCGCCGAGGTGCTGGCCGACTCGGTCGCCGGAACGCCCCTGCGCTTCTGCAGCAACGCGGTCGCGGCGTCGGACGGCACGGTCTACTTCACCGTCTCCAGCCGCCGGTACGGGCTGGAACACTGGCTCTCCGACATCGTCGAGCACCGGCCGACCGGCCTGCTGGCGCGGCTCGTACCCGGCGGGGAGCCCGAAGTGCTCCTGGACGAGCTCCACTTCGCCAACGGGGTGGCCCTGGCCCCCGACGAGTCGTATCTGGTGGTGGCGGAGACCGGGGCGCGGCGGCTCACCCGCCGGTGGCTGACGGGCCCCGGCGCGGGCGGCCACGACACCTTCGCGGACGACCTGCCCGGCTTCCCCGACAACATGTCCCGCACCCCGCGCGGTGGCTTCTGGGTGGCGCTGGCCTCCCCGCGCAACCCGGCACTGGAGTGGCTGCACCGGGCCGCACCCCCGGTGCGCCGGGCGACGGCCACCGCGACCCGGCACCTTCCGGACCTTCCGCCCCGGGCCGCCCGCGTCCTCGAAGTCGACACGCGGGGGCGGGTGGTGCGCCGGCTGCGCGGCGCCGGGGAGCGCTACCGCATGGCGACCGGAGTGGCCGAACACGCGGGCCGCCTCGTCCTGGGCAGCCTCGCGGAGGGGGCGGTGGCCTGGTGCGACCTGGGGGAGCCGGGGGCGGTGTGACCCGCCCCGGCGGCTCCTCGCGGAAGGTGGTCGTTAGGGATGGTCCGTGCCGGTGCGGGGCTGGCGCCGAGGAGCCGGGGACCGGCTGAGGTGTCCCGGGGGTGTCGGCGGACGGCGTCCCGCCCCGCGATCCGCAGTCGCGGGGCGGCCGGAGGAGTCTTCGGCCGCCCCGACCGATTGTCAGCCGCGCACCGGCCGCGGCAGCCGCACATACGTGACGGTCGTCTCGATGCCGCTGTCCACCAGGCGGCCCCGCGCGTCGAAGGCTTCGGGGCCGTCGCTCATGCCGAAGTCGTTGTCGTTGATGAGCGCCAGGGTGTCCGGACCGGTGAGGGCGATGCCCTCGATCTTGCCGGGCACGCCCGGCACCTTGCCGAAGTCGGCGACGAGCGTCTTGCGCAGCACCGGTACCTTCGCCGCCGCCGGGTCGTCCAACTGCTCGTACGAGGGCGAGGTCGCCGGGTCGTCCCAGGCGCCGGCGAGGATGCCCCGGCCGTGCGGCAGGGTGACGCGGTGGACGCGGGAGGTCTTGTCGGTGCGCTCCTGCACCAGCAGCTTGTCGCCGCCGAGCGCCACCAGGGAGGAGATCTTGAGCTCGGAGGTGTCGTGCTGACTCGGATCGACGACGTCCACCGGGTCGAAGCGGTAGGCGTACTCGGCCCTCACGGCGCGCTTCTTGGGGGAGAAGCGCAGCAGGCGCGTGTTGCGCGAACCGTTGCCCGCCGTCGCGTCCGGCACGGACAGCGGGCTCTGCACCGCCAGGACCAGGTCGCCGCCGGGGAGCTGGGCCAGCCCCTCGAAGCCCCGGTTGGTCTTGCGCTTGAGCAGAATGGCGGGCAGCGACTCCACGACCGGATAGTCGGCGCCCTTGAGGTTGAGCCCCCTGGGGACGTACCGGGTCAGGACCTCGCCCCGGGCGGAGACGTGCACCAGCGACGGCCCGTACTCGTCGACCAGCCAGAACGTGCCGTCGGCGGCGCGCACGATCCCCTCGGTGTCCAGCCCGTTCGGGTCGTAGTGCAGCGGGGTCCTCGCGTCGTACGTGTACGGGGCCTCGTCGCGGGACGCCTGGTTGGGCAGACCGGTGACGGCCTTGCCGGAACGTGTGGTCAGCGGGATGGACTTGAGGACCTGGACGCGGTGGCCGGAGACCCGGATCTTGACGATCGCCGGGTCGAAGCCGGGGACCGGGAAGGTGCGGCGCTTGGTGCCGTCCACCTTGATCTGCCCGTTGGGGCCCCGGTCGGTCACCGTCCAGAACTCGCCCTTGCGCCCGGCCGGGTAGATGTCGCTGCCGATCCCGCCGAGGTCGATGCCGTGGTCGTCCGCGACCGAGCCGGGCAGCAGGGCGTTGCTGAACGGGCCGAGAGGAGTGTTCCCCAGGGTGGCCGAGCCCACGACCCGTACGCCCTTGTCGCCGTGCGGCCCGCCGTGCGCGGACGCGGGTGCGCCCGTCGCGGTGACGGCGACCGCCGCGAGCAGGGCGAGGGGTACGCCCGCGGAGAGGGTACGGCGTACGGTGCGCCGGGTGTGCGCGTGGGATGACATCGGGCCTCCTGGCCAGCAGAACATGTGACGGTGGCCAAGTTGCTGGCCGCGTCCGAACGCGAGGAGACGCCGGGGTGAATGCCGCCCGACGCGCGGCCGACACCCCGGCGGCGGGGCGGCGGGCTCCCGTCCCGGCCGGGCCCGGCGTCCGGCACCGGCGGGCGGGTGCGATTGCCGGGCGTCGCGCTATGGCGCCCGCGCCCGGTGCGCGGCATCCTGCTTGCCGGGGGAGGTGGCCCATGCGGGTGCGCGGCAAGTACGAGTACGTGGACGCCATCCAGTGGCTCGGGGACGCGAACTACTCCGATGTGTGCGCGTTCATCGGCATCCCGCCGCAGGCCGCAGCCGAGCCCGCGCGCGACGGAGCACGGCGGATCTACCTGCCGGGGGAGTACGAGTTCGAGGCGGTGCCGGGCGACTGGATCCTGCGCGACGACATGGTGGGCCGGTGCCTCAGTGCCTCGTCGGGCGAGTTCGCCAGGACCCACGACCAGCAGGGCGTCGGCGAAGCGGGGCTGGTGGACTTCCCCTTCCTGCGCCGGGGAGTGGCGCGCTACCGCCGCAAACCCCGGCACATCGAGGCCCTCCAGTGGCTGGGCGACACCAACTTCGCCGAGGTGTGCCGCTTCGTCGGCGTTCCCGAGGACGAGGGGGCCGACCGGGGCTGGCTGAGCCTGCCGGCGCCCAGCTACGCCGAGGAGCCCCGCACGGCCGTCCCGGGGCAGTGGATCCTGCGGTGGCCGAACCACACCTTCCTCAGCGTGAGCCCCATGTTCATGCTGGAGAACTACGACCCCGTGGACCCCGGGGAACACCTGCTCAAGGGAGTGGCGCCGTACCAGGAGAGGGAGGACGCCACCTATGTGGAGGCCCTCTACTGGAACGGCGCCGACAACTACCGGGAGGTGTGCGCCTTTTCGGGGGCGAAACCGCAGGACGAGAGCGGTGACCGGGGAGTGCTCCACCTCTCCGAGCACGAGACGGCGGTCTTCCCCGGCAGCTGGATCATCCGCCAGGTGGAACGCGGGAGGGTGGACGTCACCGCCGAGGACTACAGCGGCCACATGGAGCACTGGTACGCGCTCGTGGTCCCCCCGGACAGCGGGCCGCTGGGCCACCCCGCGCAGTGGAAGCGGCCCCAGCGGTTCTGCCGACTGCCCTGGCCCGCCCTGGCCATCCAGTGGCGCGGCGAGGCCAACCTCGCCGAGGTCTGCGCGTTCCTGGGCCGGCCGCTGCCCGGGCCCGGCGACGACCGGACCGTGATCCATCTGCCGGAACGCGACGAACAGGCCGTCACACCGGGCATGTGGATCGTCTTCAGCGTGCTGCGCTACCGGGGCCTGACGGCCGAGCGCTTCCACGAGGTGTACGAGCCCTGCGACCCGCCGTCCGATCCCCGCCTCGTGCGGACCGCGGACCGGCCCTGACCGCCGGGCTCAGCGGGTCGGCCAGCCGTCCAGACGGCGGTGCACGGTGACGTCCGGCCGGGCACCGGCCGTCGTCGGCGCCGACGAAACGGCTTGGTGGAGTACGGAGTTGACCTCGGCGGCCAGGGCGTCGACCCGCTGTTTGAGGTCCTGGGCGGGGGTGGTGGAGCGGGCCAGCGCGTCCAGTCGGCGGTGGATGTCCGCCAGCTTGCGCTGGGCCGCGCTGTCCAGGTGGAACGGCCGCGCGGTCGAGACGACGAACTGGTAGGCCCCCGCCAGGGTCTGGCACCCGTCGCAGTGCTCGTTGACGGCGTCGCTGAGGTTGACCGCGTTGAGCCTGACGTGCTCTCCGGCCAGGGTGACGATCTGGAAGGAGAGGGCCACCGAGCGGCAGTGCGCGTCGGCGGAGCACCCCACGGACACCGCCTGGGCCCGGTTGCGCAGGTCGGCGGCCTTGACCGTGCCGAACTGCTCGACGGTGAAGGTGTCGTCGACCCGTGTGGGGTGGTGGCTGTCGGCCCGGGTGGAGCTGGCGTCGTGGGCGATCGCCACCTCGCGGTGCGGGGGCGTGACGGCGATGGCCTGGGCGGGCGCGGCCGTGGCCACACCGGCGGCCCCGGCGGCGAGCAGCCCGATGCGCAGGGCGTGCCGGGTGAGCGGGTGCTGGCGGACGGCGGACTTGCGGTGGATGCTCACGTTTTCTCCTGCTGTCGTGGGTCAGGTCGCGGCCGGGCTCGGCGGCGGCGCGGACACGGGGCTCGTGGACGGAGCGGGGCTGGGGGGCGGCGCGGAGGGCGACGGCCCGGGGGAGGGGGGTGCGGCGGGGCTGGTGGACGGTGGCGGAGGCGCCGCGGCCGGGCCGGTCGTGGGGGACGGCGCGGTGGTCGCGGGCCGTGGCGTCGGCGACGGGTGCGGCGTCTTGGCGGGAGCGGTGGTGGGGCGGTGGGTGGCGGCCGGGCCAGGCGCGGCGTGGCGGGCGGCGGGCCTGCTCGCGGCGGGAGTGGGACGGGGGCGGTGCGGGCGCCGGGGCGGTGTGTGCCGCACCGGCGCGGGGGCCGCCGACACTCCGGGCTGCAGGATCGGTGCGAGCGGCGCCTGTTTCGGCAGGGGCTTGGGCGTCAGGCCGGACACCCACGCGTAGCCGAGGCCGGAGAGTGCGACCAGGACCACCGCGCACAGGGCCGCTCGCAGCGCGGGCCGCCCGGCGGTGGACCGTTTGGCGGCCCGGCCCGCCCTGCCCCCGAGCTTGGCGCACAGATAGACGACACCGGCCATGGGGCAGAGCAGCATGACGCAGCCGATGACGCCGACGAGGCCGGAGGCGATCTCCCCGTCGGCGAACGCGCCCCCGGTGCCCGCCAGTTGGTCGACGAGGGAGCGGATCATCGTGGTGGCGATCCGGGGCAGGTTCCAGGCGCCGTAGCCGAGTTCGGCGACGATCAGCGGCACCATGGTCAGGACCCAGGTGGCGACGATGAGCCGGGCGGACCTCTTGAGGTCCGCGACCTCCGCGCGGGCGCGGCGCCCCTTCGCGCCGGGGCACAGGCTGAGCAGAATGGGTCTGATCTTGCCGTACAGGTCCGGGACGCCCGCCAGGTCGCCGAGGATGTAGTAGCCGTCGAGCCGCACGGCGGGCATGAGCTGTTCCAGGATCTCGAAGTGGCCCAGGTACACCGCCGCCAGGAAGAACGCCTGGCCGGTGGCGAAGTAGGCCCCGGCCATGGCGAGCATGAAGACGACGTTGAAGTACACGCCGCCCAGATCGGTGCGCAGCCGGCCCGCCCGGCCGATCCGGTACACGTCCGTCACGTCCGTGTACATGGAGGGCCAGATCAGGAAGAGCCCGCACCCGATGCAGCCGGGGCGGGCCCCGCCGTATCTGCAGGCGGAGGCGTGGCCGAACTCGTGGAAGACGAGCGAGGCCACGGTGAGCCCGAAGACCACGAGCAGGAGGACCGGCTGGTCGAGCACCTCCAGGACGGGCCGCATGGCCCCGAAGTACCCGAAGAGCCAGACGTCCATGACCGCGGCGACGGCGAGGGCGAGCACCACCGCCTTGGGGCGGTGCAGCCAGGCCAGCAGGGCGGCGATGCGGGCCACCCTGCGCTCGTCGAAGATCACCCGGTGGCCCTTGAGGGCGAGCAGGAGGTCCGACCGGGGGGCGCGGACCTCGTCCTCCCGCAGCCCCTCGGGGACCGTGACGCCGAGCGGGTCGAGCTTCCGCTCGATCAGGTACCGCACGTTGTCCGTGCTCACCTCGCGCCCGAACCGGGCGCTGACCCGGTGCGAGAGGGTTTCGACGTCCCGGACGCCGTCGATCGACTGGGCGAGCAGATAGAGCAGCCGCGACAGCTGCACCACCTGCCCGTCGGCCCGGCGGGCGATGTACTTGGGATCGGTGAACCCCGAGCCCTGGTACTCGCCGTGCAGTTGGAGCCCGGTGCTCAGCCGGGGTACGGGCGGCGCCCCGTCCGCGCCGCCCGCCGTCTGCGGGGCGTCCGAGGTGACGTCCGTGTACGCGACCGGAAGCCCCCCGGGGCCGGGGACCGGGGTCCCCGTGTCGTACCAGACTGCCGCTCCCTCACCGAGCACGGCCATGAATGGGTCCTCCCCCCGAGGGCGGGCCGCGCCATCCCCAACGCGGCCCGCCGACTTGCGATGTGCGCGGTGCCCGTGACCGCGTGTGCTACTGCGTGACGGTGATCGACTGGACGGCCTGCGACTCGGCGGACGACCACACGGAGTGGTCGTTGAGCGCGGCGGACTCGTTGTGGGCGGTGATGTGGCTGACGTGCTTGGTGACGTCGACGCTCTTGCCGAAGCTGAACTTCAGGCGTCCCAGGGCCTCGCGGCCCGGCAGCAGCTCGGCGGACTCGGACTCCAGCTCGTTCATGTTCAGGCTCATGGCATGTCCTTTCAGGATGTGCTTCGTTGGTAGAGCAGTGCCGCCTCGGCGCCCGGCCGGTGTGCGCGGCGGGGGCTGCGAGGGTGCGGTGGTGCGGTGGTGCGGGTACGGCTACTGGGCGACGTGGATGTTCTGGACCGCGGAGGACTCGGCGGACGACCAGGCGGAGTGGTCGTTGAGGGCGGCGGACTCGTTGTGGGCGGTGATGTGGCTGACGTGCTTGGTGACGTCGACGCTCTTGCCCAGGCTGAACTTCAGGCGTCCCAGGGCCTCGCGGCCCGGCAGCAGCTCGGCGGACTCGGCGTCGAGCTCGTGGTGGTCGAGCATGGTGGTTTCCCCCTCGGGAACGGGTGCTCACGGCCGGACGGGCATGGGTCCCCCCGCCTGTCCGGCACGATTGGACGTGCTGTCCAACGAGATTGGACGCTAGTGGCCCGGGCCGTCACGGCGCAAGCGGTTCGCCCCCAGCGGTCCGGAGAGAAGCCAACGGCCCCCTAGAATCGATCCGACGCGGAAGGGTTCCGCCCGGTGCCGAACGGAAAGTGACCATCTGTGGCCAACGCACTGCAGAAGATCATCAGAGAGCGCCTGGATCAGAACAGCTGGTCGTACGGCGACGTGGCCCGCCGCGGCGGCATCCCCCGTTCCACCGTCCACCATCTCGCCACCACCGACCGGGTGGCCCGGATGCCGCAGCCGGCCACCCTGGAAGGGCTGGCCAAGGGGCTCGACCTGCCGCTGGACACCCTGCGGCAGGCCGCCGCCGAGGCGTGCGGCATCCACGTCTACGCCGCGGGGCAGGCGCCCGCCGCCCAGACGGCCGCCGACCCCGAGGTCGACCTGCTCATCGCGAGTCTGCAGCGGCTCTCCGCCAGCGACCGCCGCCATGTGGCCGCGCTCGTCGAATCCCTGCTGAACCGCCCCCCGCGGAGCGAATGACCCGCCCGCGCCCGCATGTGCGGCGCCACGGCCGCCGGGGGCATTCCGCTGAGGACGCCCGGTGCGCGGTGCCGGTTCCGCGGACGACGGATGTCGGCGAAGAATCCGGGACCGGCCGAATCGCCCGGGTTCCCCGGCTACTCTCTCGTTCTGCCCGGGACGCGTGAGCCGCACGGTCGGTCCTCGGCCCCCGAGGGGGAGATGTGCTGCTTGTGCATGGTGGACCCACCACCGCCGTTGTCAGGGGAAGCACCGGCGAGTCGGTCGTGCTGCTCTCCGGTGAACTGCCCGACGTCCTCACCGACGCCGCCCTCGCCGAACTCGTCAACCTCGCCGCGGCGATACTCGACGAGGAGGAGCTGGGACTCTTCCGCCGGTGCCTGGACACCCTGCGGCGCGGCGAGGGCCCCGCGCCGCGCCGCATCGAGGTCGACGGCGCGGTCCTGACGGTCTACGAGGACTGAACACCCCCTGCTCCCGGGCCCGTTGAACCTCCGCGCGGCACCGGCTGCCCGGAGGACTCCCCTCCATCGCGCACCGCCCGTACGCTCGGGCACCTCGCGACCGGCGCCGCCGCGGACCTGCGGACGGTCCCGGCTTCCCGGCCCGGGGCGAGACAGGTGAGCACACCGAGAAGGGGAAGCGATGAGCATGCACCGCATCGGACGGCGACAGGCGTTACGGGCCGGCCTCGCCGCCGCAGTCGTGACGGGAACCGGCGCCGGGGGAGCCGTCCTCGCGGGGGCGGGCACGGCCGGCGCCGCCGAGCGTGCGGCCCCGGCCGCGCCCCGGAGCCGAGTCGGCCGTCCGGGCACACAGCTGCCGCCCGTACCCGGCATGTTGGGTGACCGGCTGGCCAACGAGTTCTGGTACGTCTTCGACGACACGACCCTCTTCCACCGCTCCCAGGAACTCGACGACGCCTACACGGCGATCAGAACGTACGCGGGCGGACTGGAAGCACAGGTCATCGACGCCTGGCGCACCAGATACCAAGAGCCCGGCTATCCAGGAAACTTCCGCGACTGGATGGCTCCTCTAGCGGAGCCGCTGCGCCTGATCTCCCGCACCCAGCTCGGCGTCTTCGACCAGTTCTACCACCGCCGCGACCCCCGACTGGTCGTCGCCTTCGCCGAGTTCGGGCAGGGCACCCTGTACGACCCGCGCCGGGTCGCCGACGGCAACGGCGTGCACACCATGAACCGGTTCACCGGCTACCACGCCTGGCACGTCTACGCGCGGGGCACGGCGCTGCTCGGCATCGACCGGCGGCGGTGGTACGAGCTCGCGCCGCTGATCGGGTTCGCCTGGGGCCTCCAGTCCCTCGCCCAGCCCTCGGCCGAGAACCCCAACCGGCCCCTGCCGCGCCGCACGGTGGCCCAGCAGGCCGCCTACTGGCTGCCGCGCGGACTTGAACGGCAGGACGAGGACTTCCAGTCCACCCCGTACCCCAGGGCGCCGATTGGCGGCTGACGCCGCGACGGTGTGGTGCGGGGCCGCGGCCGGACGCCGCGGCCCCGCGCGCTCAGCGGTCCGTCCCCGCAAGGCGCGAGCGGCACGCGGCGAGCCGCTCCGCCAGCTCCTCGCGGTCGGCGCCCGGCAGCTCCAGCGCCCGGGCGTAGTCGGCCACGGCCGCCTCCCACCGTCCGGCGTCCTCGTGGACGTACCCGCGGTTGTGGAAGAGGCCGGGGTCGTCGGGGGAGCGCTCCAGCGCCGTCGTCAGATCGTCCAGCGCCGCCTCGTGGTCGCCGAGGGCGAGATGGGCGCAGGCCCGGTTGGCGTGTGCTCCCGCGAGCGCGGGATCGAGGGTGAGGGCCCGGTCGAAGCTGTGCAGCGCGGACGCCGCCGAGTCGAGCGCGAGCAGCGCCGTGCCGTGCACCGAGTGCAGGAGCGGGTCGTCGGGGGCGAGGGAGAGGCCCTCGGCGGCCAGTTCGGCCGCGTCCGCCGCACGGTCGTCGTCCAGCCACAGCTCGGCCAGGGCGAGGCGCGCGTCGGCCCGGCCCGGCTCCAGCTCCAGGGCGCGGGCGAACTCGGCGGCGGCATCGCCCTCGCCCGTCTGGACGTACAAGTCGCCCCGGTTGTAGTGGAGTTCGACGAACGGCGGGCTGATGGCCTCGACCTCGGCGTAGTCGGCCAGCGCGGCCTCGAAGCGCCCCTGCTGGTGGTGGAGGACGGCCCGGTCGAAGCGGTACTCCGGGTGGTGCGGGTCCACGGCGACGATCCGGTCGTACTCCTCCAGCGCCTCCCCGCCCCGCCCCAGGCGCGCGAGCAGCTGGGCCCGGTTGTGGTGCAGCACCGACTTGTGCAGGAGGTGGCGGTCGGCGGGCAGACCGTCGTCCACCGCCGCCATGGCCGTCGCCACCAGGTCCAGCGCTCCCGCCAGGTCGCCCAGGTGCATGGCGACCAGGGCCTTGCCGTTGTGCATGAACGCGGTGTGGAAGGCGCGGTCCTCGGCGTCGGGGAGCTGCTCGATGAAGGCGATGGCGGTGTTGATGTGCGCGAGCGCCCGCAGGTGGTCCTTGCGGGAGGTGTCGTAGAGGCGGGTGAACAGGACCGAGAGGGCGTAGCTGACGGTGGTGTGCACCTTGGGGTCGGTCGTGCGCGACAGTACGTCGTAGTAGGCGGCCTCGGCCTCGGCCGGGCGGTCGAGCAGGGCCAGGCACAGCCCGCGCTGGCGCAGTTGGCGGTAGCGGACGGGCCAGGGGGCGTCGGGGCCGAGCAGGGCGGCCATGCGCTCGTTGAGTTCCAGGGCGGCGGTGTAGTACCCCATGCCGAGGCAGTGCTCGACGGCCGCTTCGAAGGCCGCCGGCGCGGTCTCGGGGGAGCTGCCGTGCGCGCGGTGGTGGGGGAGCGCGCCGAGGCGCCAGGCGCGGACGGGGGACGCCTCCAGCTCCTCGGCGCGCACGTCGTGGAGTTTGGCGCGCTCGGCGTCGTCGAGGAGGCGGTAGGCGTCGTCGGCTCCGCCGGTGCCGTCGGTGCGCACGAACTGCTCGCCGGTGACGGCGGGCGGGGCCGCGACGGGCGGTGCGGCGCGGTGCTCGGCCCGGCCGTCGAGGCGGGCCGACAGATGGGCGGGGAGCGGTGCGTCCTCGGGACCGCAGAGCACGAGCCGTACGCGGCGCGCGTCGAGCCGGCGCAGCGCGATGTCGAGGAACTCCGTGTCGGTCGCGTCCGCCTCGTGCACGTCGTGGAGGACGAGGGTGAGCGGGTCCCCCGGGTGCGCGGCCAGGAAGTCGACCAGGCCGTTGGCGATGCGGCGGGTGCGTTCCCGCGCGTACCAGCGGGTGCGCTCGCCGGGCGGGGCCGCCGAGGTGAGGGTCGCCTCCGCCGCCCCGAGCAGCCCGCCGAGTTCGGGGGCCGCCGCCAGGACGGACAGCCGGGTACCGGCGGTGGGCGGTGCGCCCCGCCCGTGCGCGGCCGGTACGAGCAGGCGCATCAGCTCGCCGGCTCCGGTGTAGGGGCCGCGCAACCCGCGGTGGCATTCCACGGCCGCCGCCGGGGACAGCCCGGCCGCCGCGGCCTGCCGTGCGGCCCGGGTGGGGCCGGTGAGCCATATGTGCGACGTCCTGTCCTGCACGCCGATCCTCCTTGTCAGCCCGGTGAAGTCCTCGCACGCGTCAGGGGTTGGGGGCCGTCTTCGCGGCCCTGTCGGCGGCCGACCGGCGCAGCCGGTCCCGTACCGCGATCCACGCGGCGACGCCGAACTGGACGAACATGATCAGCGCGGCCACCGCCGCGTCCCAGAAGCCGGCGTCCGGCGAGCCGGACGACAGCGCCGTGTGGAAGCGGGTGGCGAAGCCCACCAGGACGGGCAGCGCCGCCGCCGCGGCCAGTGCGCACAGGGCCGCGCTGCCCACCACGAGCAGCGGGGCGTACCAGCGCAGTACGGCCAGTTCGCGGGGGGTGGCCGTGGCCGCGAGCGGTGGTGTCTTCGCCCGGGCGCGGCGCGGCAGCCAGGGGGTGCGCTCCCGCAGGTGGGAGCGGGCGAGCTCCTGGAGGTCGGGCAGGGCCAGCACGTGCGCGAACAGGTGGTGCAGATCCGTCTCCAGGAAGAACAGGCACTGCCAGGCCATCCGCATCAGCGCGCCGAAGGCGAGCGCGAGGGCGAGACCGCCCCACACGGTGACGGAGCCGTGCGCCAGCAGGTCGGCCCAGGCGGCGAGGGTGAGGACGGCGGCGACCAGCGCGTCGGCGACGAGCCCGGCGAGCACCGGCAGGACGCGTTTGCGGCGGGGGACGCCCATCAGCCCCACCAGGGTCGTCTGGAACACGACGAAGTACAGCCGTCGGCCGAGGCTGAGGCGGCTGGGCAGACCGAGCCGCCGTCCGGCCAGGACGTGGAAGGACTCGTGCAGCGCGATGCCCGGGAACTGCCCCAGGAACGAGGCGAGTTCGACCAGCAGCAGCGAGGAGCTGAAGAATACGTTTGAGGGGCCGGGGCGCAGGGCGGGCTCGCGCACGGCCGCGGTCACGGCCGCGGCGACGAGCGCCGTGTAGAGGATCCAGGCGGCGGGGGAGAAGAGGGCCGCGCCCAGTCCACGCAGGGCGACCGTGTCCGAGGGGCCGGGCCGGTGCGGTGGTTCGTCGTCGCGGCGGATGAACCGGAGTTCGTCGAGGGTGTCGACCAGGTCCTCGATGTCGGCTTCCTCGCCGTAGGCGGCGGCGTACCGGAGGGCGGCGTCATGGACGGTCGCGCCGTCCCGCAGCCAGCGCACGACGGCGGCGGCGTCGGCGGGAAAGACCGCGAACGAGTCGATGTCGGAGCGGCCGATGACGACGTCCTCGCCCTCCTCGACGAACGTCAGCGGGTGGAGCGCGACACGGGTGCCGTCCACAGCCCTCCCCTCGGGAGAACGGGGATGTGCGGCCCCGTCCCAGGGGGCCGCACACACCGTCTCCCGGTGCTCAGCACCACCAGTCGTAGACGGACGTGCCGCTCGTCAGGCGCACCGGACCGGTCTTGCGGACGCGGAACTTCTTCATTCCGGCCGTGGGCTGCTTGAGCTGCTTCATCCCAACCGTCCTTTCCCAGAGGTGGTCGGTGGCCATCGCGCCCGCACGGGTCGGCCCGTCGGCTTTCGTGCTGCGGTGGTCCACCCCTACCGAGAGGGTCGCGGTGGATCTGACTGCTCGTCAATGAGCTGAGATGGACGCACCGGCCGTCGGCGGCAGTTTGTCTCATTCGTAAGTGATACGAGGATGAACAAATCCGGCGCGATACACGCAGGGCGGGTCGTTCCCGGCCGCGGAACCGCGTTCTCCGCAGGTCATACGGTGTTCGTGTACGGCGCACTCGGGCCAACGCGCCCTGGAACAGGGGTAGTTGCTAGGGGTTCTGCCGGGTGGGCCGCACCGGCGGCGGCCCGGCCGGGAGCGGCTGGCCCCGCCCCGCGGCCAGGGATGCCGAGAACCGTGCGCGGGCGACCGGCCCGACCAGTGCCACGGGCAGGGTGACGGCCGCGGCGATCGCGAAGAGCACCCCGAAACGTTTGTCGTCCGCGAGCCCGCTGACCAGATACGTGCTGAGCGCGGCCCCGGTGTACACGGCGCACGCGACCAGCGAGGTGGCGATGCCCCGGACCTGGGGCGGCGCGACCTCCGTCCCCCAGGTCTGCACGGTGGACTGGACGAGCGCGAAGGCGAGTCCGGACAGCACGCTGGCCGCCAGTACGGTCACCATCGACTGGGTGGGGACGCAGACCAGATAGCCCACGCCGAGCAGGACGCTGCCGACGGCGAAGTGGGTGGCCGGGGAGACCCGCTCGCCCAGGGCGCGCACGGCCACACCGCCCGCCACGGCCGCCAGGCCGTAGCTGCCGGTGACCAGACCGGCGTAGACGACGCTGTGCCCGCCCGACTGGAGCGCGGTGTTGAGGAAGTTGAAGAAGCCCAGCATGGCCGCGCCCTCGAAGACGGCGAAGGCCACCAGGAACCGGAACCAGCCGATGCGGAAGACCATGGCGAGGCGCGCGGACACGCTCGTTCCGCCGGGCGCCGGGGCGGACGCCTCCGGCAGCCGGCCGAAGGCGAGGACGAGCACCGGCGAGCAGATCGCCACCAGCAGGATCGCCGCGCGCCAGTTCCACAGATGGGTGAAGACGCCCGCGACCACGGTCGCCGCGGCCGTGCCGACGGCCCCGGCCGCGAGCACGCTCGCCACGGTCCGCTGCCGCTGGGCGAACGGCAGCCGGTCGCCCACGTACGCCACCATCACCGGGAGCAGCGCCGCCGCCGAGGCGCCCGCGAGCGCGCGCCCGAGGATGAGCACCCCCAGGTTGGGGGCGAGCGCGGAGACCAGGTCGGCCGCGCACATGCCGAGCAGGGAGGCGCGCATGACCCGGACGCGCCCGTACACGTCCGAGACGAGGCCGTGCACGGGCTGCATGAGGCCGAACAGCAGCAGATAGGCGGTCAGGGCGATGGTGACGTGGGAGACGCTGACGCCCAGGCCCTTGGCGGCGGGCAGCAGCAGCGGGGTGATCACGATCCGGTCGAAGTTGCCGAGGAAGGAGCCCGCGTAGATCAACCGCATGTCCTGGGCGTCCGTGGTGCCCTTGTTCATGGCCCTTCCTCCGGCTCGGCGGTCCGCTGACGGGCTGCGGTCGTCGTGTGCACCCGCGCCTCCATGGCTGCCCGGAAAGGCCAATTCGTCACTGGCGCTGATAGTCAGAGGACCTGATGGGTCAGTATGGGGCGGCTGGCTGGAATCGTCAATGTGGTGGCGGTATTTCGCGGCGCCGCCGCTCGGGAGGGTCGTCCGCCAGGTCGGCGAAGGCGGCCCGCGATGCTCGCGGTTGAAGACTTGACGTGTCTCAAAACCGTTGGTCTTCTGTCTAATTGACAGTCAGTGCCGCTGTCGGACCCGAAGTGCTGAGGGGTGGCGGAGGGATGGCCGTGAGCGACGACGCCGGTGTCGGGGACCCACCCCTGTGTGAGGGGCCCGCGTTGCCCCGGGCGTTCCAGCAGTGGCACGGCTTCCTGTTGTGCGCGGCCGCGAAGGCGGCCACGGGACGCGTCGAGCGGGGCCTGGGCCCACTCCAGGTGACGATGCGTCAGTTCGGGGTGCTGAGCGTCGTCGCCGCCCGGCCCGGACTGAACCAGCGGGCGGTGGGCGACCTGCTCCGCCTCCACCGCATGACCGTCGTCGCCCTCGTCGACAAACTGGAGGGCACGGGGCTGATGGAGCGCAGGCGCGGTCCCGACCGGCGGAAACTGGCACTGCACGTGACCGAGCGCGGTGCCGTACGCCTCGAAGAGGCGCAGGAGGCGCTGGCCCGGGCGCACCAGGAGTTCCTGAGCCCCTTGACCGCCGAGGAACGCGAAGCCCTGCGCAGGCTGCTGGTGCGTCTCGTGGTGCGGCGGCCCGGCCTCTGAGGGGCCCTGGCTCAGCCGTCTCCCACAGCGCCGCCGACCGGCCGGCTGGCCCGGACGACCGTGGCGTACGCCTCCCGCTCACCCGTGGAAGTGGTGACGGTGTGCGGCACCCGCGCGGCGCGTTCGACGCGCAGCTCCGGCAGCTCCGCGCACAGGCGCTCCGGGGTGAACATCTTCTCCGGCTCGGAGGGACCTTCGAGCCCCCGGCCGAGGTTGTCGACGTGGTGCCCCACGATCACCAGCCGCCCACCGGGGGCCAGCGCCCCGGCGGCGCGCGCCAGCAGCCGTGCCCGCTGCGGCGGTTCGATGTGGACATAGGTGATGAGGGCCAGTCCGAAGCCGCCCGGCGGCGGTTCGTACGAGGCCAGGTCCGCGAGGACGGTCGTCACCTCCAGGCCCTGCTCGGCGGCGTCCCGGCGGGTGCGCTCCAGGGCCGCCGCCGAGAAGTCCACGGCCGTCACCCGCCAGCCGTGGCGCGCCAGCCACAGCGTGTGGCGCCCGGCACCCGCGCCGAGGTCGAGGGCCCGGTGCCCCGGCGCGTCCGGGCGGCCGGACGGGCCCGGCGACACCAGCGCCAGCTCCTCGACGGCCAGGGGATGGGGAGCGAACGTCCAGCCGACGTCGCCGTGGAGGTAGCGCCGGTCCCAGTACTCCGCCGAATGCGTCATCCCCGCCCCGTCTGTGCGCGCTGGAAGCAGTCCCGAGCGGACTCGGGCGCCCTGAAGCACCTGACAGCGAAACAGACGGCCGCCACTCCTGTCCATCGCGGGAGCACGGGCGCGGTCGCTACCGGGGAGGATTGAGCTTGCGGAAGTACGTCCAGCTCGTCTCGTTGGGCTCGCTCCACTTCTCCGGCGCCCGGGCGAACTCCGGGTGGTGGGCGGCGATGTAGGCGCGGGTGCGCTCGGGGACCTCGGCGTACGAGGCGAGCTTGCGCCCCCGGCAGTGGAAGGTGAGGCCGCCGGGCCGCTGGCCCCGGGCCATCCAGGGCAGCCACGGCGACATCCGGCTCCACGACATGGTGGCCGGGACGCCGGGTGCGGAACCGGCCAGGTCGGCGCGGTCGGCGAAGAACTGGAAGAGTTCCAGGGCCCGGTAGGTGTCACCGGCCGAGTGGAGGGGATATTGCGCCACCGGCAGCGGCGACGGGTAGGCGAGGGGGATCTCCAGGCTGAAGCAGACCTGCCCGCCCAGTTCCGTCGTCGTTATCGGGAAGGGGCGCCACCGCTGGTTCGCCGGGTCGTTCCAGACGTGCGTCACGGGCAGGTCCTGCCAGGTCTCCAGGATCTCGCGGGTCACCGGGTCGAGGTAGAAGGCGGCCTCCCGGGTCAGCAGCCGGTAGCCGTCCGGCCCGTCCTCGGCGTCCTGGACCAGCCGGGCGACGTTCACCCCCTCGAAGCCGAAGACGCGCCGGTACGGCTCGTCGGGCGCCCACGAGTACACGTCGCCGGACCACCAGTACGTCACCTCCTCGCCGTCGAGCGAGGCCCGGGTGCGGGCGAGGGAGCGCAACAGTTCCGCGGGTGTCGTCATGGGTCCACTCTGCGCGACGCGGGCCGGATGCGAAACTCCCGCCCTCGTGCGGCCGGGGCGCTCCGTGGTGAAGGACCGGGGGCGGCGGTGCCCGGCGCGCGCCGCGGCGCCGGGCCCGCGGCACGCGCACGCACCCGCCGCGCGCGGCGGCGCGGCGCGGCCGGGGAGCGGCCCGGTCAGCCGACGAAGTCCTGGGCCCACCAGTAGTTGCCGTTCCCGTCGACGGTCACGCCGACGCCGGTGTACTTGTAGGCGTCGCCCAGGATGTTCTTCTCGTGCAGCGGTTCCTTGATCCAGGCGTCGACGACCGAGGCGGCGTCCTTCCACATGCCGGGCGCGCCGGCCGCGTTCTCGGCCACGGAGCCGAACTGGCGCGGGTAGCCGTACTTGCGGAGCGTGTCGAACACCCCGGGGAAGGTCCAGTGCCCCTGCTGGCCGCGTCGGGCCTCCTCGTCCGCCTCGTCCTGCGCGGTGCGGGCCACGGAGTCCTCGTACTGGAGCGCCGCCTTGCCGTGCTGTACGCGGTAGTTGTTGACCAGGTCGAACACCTGCCGCTGGAGTGCGGCGGGCGGGTTCTGGCCCTGGTCGCCCCACTTCCACACCTGGGAGGCGGTGTAGTTGCAGGTGTAGATCTGCAGCGCGGTGTCGTCGGCGGCGATCCCGCCGGGCACGTCCAGGCACTTGTTGGACTGCGGGTTGATGAGCACGTCGCCCTGGTAGCGGACCCACTTCTGCGCTCCCGAGCCGTTGCAGTCCCACAGTCGCACGGGGGTGCGGTCGGCGGTGCCGCTGTTGGCCACGTCCAGGCACTTGCCGAACGCG
The DNA here is from genome assembly GCF_041080675.1 of Streptomyces sp. cg36. NCBI lineage: Bacteria > Bacillati > Actinomycetota > Actinomycetes > Kitasatosporales > Streptomycetaceae > Streptomyces > Streptomyces cyclosori. Next base: position 7,675,192 of record NZ_CP163520.1, read on the forward strand.
CTCATCGTCGCGCCGATCTGCCCGGGCTGCTCGGTGTAGGTCCACTTCTGCGACGCGGTGCCGTTGCAGCCGTGGATCTGTACGGGGGTGCCACTGGTCTGGATGCCGCCGCGCACGTCGAGGCACTTGCCTCCGAGCCCCACGACCTGGCCGGTCAGCTGCGCGGCCTGCGCCGTGGCCGGAACGGCGGCGATGCCCAGCGCGGCCACCGCCAGCGTTCCCCATAGGTGCGACTTCTTGAGCGCCAGTCCCATGGCGGTCCCTCCTTGTCCTCGCGTCCTCGGCCCGGGCGCGTCACCAGGGCCGTTCACCTCGTGGAGGACGGTAGGAAGGGGCAGTCCACATCCGATAAACGCCCACTGACCGGGGAGGCGGCGGTGTCAGCCGGTGAGCAGGAGGGGCACGATGACCCCGGCCACGACGAGGGCGGTGACGGCGACGATGAGCATGACCTGGAAGTCGCCGAGGCCGTTGGCCCACTGGGTCAGCGAGGTGGCCCCGGTGCGCGGCGCAACGTCCGGCCGGGGTGGGGGCACGGGCCTGCGGTCGGTTCGGGGCCCGCGCTTTGCGGTGTGTGAGGCGCGGACGGCCTCCTCGATGGCGCGCAGCCAGTCCGCCCGTTCCCCCGGCGGCAGTTGTCGCGCGACGGTGTCGGCCGAGTGGCGCAGGGTTTCGGTGTGCGCGGCGACGGCGCGGGCGGCGCCCGTGAGCAGCTGCGGCTGCGTGGGCAGGGCGCGTACGAGCATGACCATGCAGTGGCGGCGCTGGTGCTCGCCGAGGCGGGGGCTGCTGAGCACCCGGTCGAGGAAGCCGTCGTCCTCGGGCTCGGCGGCGTCCGCCCGCTCCGGTGGGGCGGGGGCCTCGTGCTGGGCGATGAGGGCGGCGAGGAGCGCGTCGGGGCCGATGCCGCCCAGATACGTGCGGTCGGGCGCGGGGTAGAGGGCGCGGGCCATGCGGCGCAGCTTCAGAACGGTGTCCGGGGCCAGGTCGGGGGGACGGGGGAAACCGCGGTAGTGGAAGTCCCACGCCGTTTCGAAGACGCCGTTGGCCTCGCCCTTGGTCCTGGCGCGCCCCATGCCCTGCACGGTGATCAGGGTGCGCAACAGGTCGGGGTCGAGGGCCAGTTCCTCTCTGCGGGCGGCACGCTGGACGTGTTTCATCTCGTGCTCGATGAGGACGGCCTGGGCCGGGATGTCGTCGGTGAACCGGTCGGGCACGTCGAGCAGGACCCGGGCCAGGGCGTCCATGTGCACGGCGAGGACGGCTGGGTCGTCGTCCTCGCCGGGCTCGGGCGTCGGCGGCGGTTCGAGAGCCGGTCGCCGGTCGGTGTGGTCCCGGTCGGGGCTGTCGTCCGAGGGGCGGACCAGGTCGCCCCGGTGGACGGCGGCGGCGTTGGTGAACCGTCCGGGGGCGTCGGACCCGGGGTCGGCCAGGATGTCCGGCTCGGGGGCGCCCGGGGTGTCCGGCGGTGGCGGGGCGGCTGCCCGCAGCTGTTCGCGCGCGTCCTCGGCGTTCCAGTCGTCGGGCACGCCCGCCCGGTGCAGGGTGGCCAGCCGGCGGCCGAAGTCCCGTTCGGCCTGCTCGCGGAGCCGGAGGGGATCGGTGTTCCGGTACACCGCCCGGGGCGCCAGGGGCACGGCGAGCCCGGTGGTGAGGGCGGCGTTGCGGATCCGCAGCTGCCGCCACCAGGCGTCGACGGAGCGGGCCAGCAGCAGTACGCGGATGCGCCGGCCCGGCGCCTCGTGGGAGGAGAGCGCGGCCAGCAGCTGCTCGACCTGGGCGAGACGGGACTCGGCGTAGTCGACGACCACGAGGACGGGACGGACCAGATGGCGGAGCATGCCGTACGGCGGGGGCTGCAGCACCGGTTCCTCGGACAGGAAACCGGCGGTCCAGGGGACGTCCCGCCCGCCGGGCCGCCCGGCGGAGGGGCGGCGCTCGGAGAGCCGGCGGGCGAGCTCGGTCGCCACCCGGGTCTTGCCGGTCCCACCGGGCCCGTGCACGACGGCGACGTCCATCGGCCGTTCACTGGTGGACCACTCCCACAGGGCGTCCAGCTCGGAGTCGAGGCCGGTGAACTCCACTGTTTCGGAGCGGGGGGAGAGCAGGTAGGAGGCGGCCGAGGCGGGCCGGGGCGGGTTGTCGAAGAGCCCGTCGATGTCCGCGGGCTCCAGCCTCGGGCGCGTTCCGGTGGCCTGTTCGAGGATGTCGCCGAACTCCCGGTCGTCCAGCAACTGCCGTACGGGCAGCGCCTCCAGGCGGCCGTGGTTCCACCCCCGGGGCGCGGTGGTGACGAGGCCGAGGAGCAGGTCCTCGCAGAACACCCCGGCGCCGGAGATCCCCTGCCAGGGGGAGGAGCCCGCGTCGCCCTCGGGCGGCTGCCCGTCGATCTGCAGGCTGTAGGGGTGCGACGCGTTGTCGACCACGTTGATCCGCCCGGTCACGGCGGCCGGTTCCCGGTGCCGCCACGCCCCGCCCGCCGCGTCCACCCCACCGCGTACGGCGGCACGGGGCAGGCCCACCGCCGAACACTCCGGCACCGGCGTGGGTTTGGTGCAGGTCAGTTCGCCCCAGCGGACCGGGGCGAACACCTCTCCCAGCTGCTGCGGTCGGCAGCGCAGCAGCACCGCGTCCCCGCCCTGCCAGGCCACTTCGGCGCGGGCCTTGGGGCCGGGGCCGCTGCTGAGCAGGCGCACCACGGGGGGTGCCGCCTCCGCTCCGGCGACGGGCCCCGCCAGATGACGGGCCGTCAGGATCACACCGGGTGCGACCACGCATCCGGCGCCGACGCCGTTCAGGTACTCGACCGAGACCGCCCGGTTCCAGGACATGGCGGGCCCGGCTAGGAGAAGGGCCGTTCACGGCGGGTGGGGTCCTCGCCGACTTCGCCGTGGTCGCCGACCGTCACCGGCCCGTCGGTGTTCAGGGTGACGGTCATGCGGTGGGTCTGCCCGAGCGAGCGTTCGCGGCGGGCGTCGGCGGAGACCACGAACGCCTTGACGCCGCCGGAGGCCGCGGAGGTTCTGCGGATCTCGATGACGAAGTCGAGGACGACTTCCTTGACCTGGAAGCGGATGTGCGGAGTCGGCCACTCCCGCTGCGCCTCCTGGAGACCGGCGCGCACCGCCTTGATCGCCTCGGACAGCTCCGTGCCTTCGAATGCCATGGGTTCCCCCGCTCACGTTCGACACGCGGGACCAGTCTGCCCAGCCACGCGGCCGTGGGGGAAGAGGAACGCGCCACCGGGGCGTGGCCGCGGCGCGCGCTCCGTCCTGCCGCCGTCACTGAGGGGAGTGGTGTGGTCCGTGGGGCGGAGTGGGGTTCTCCGCCCCGGGGTCATGAACGTCGCTGGGCGCGGTGGGCGGCGACGCGTACGCGGGTGCCGCAGCGCGTCGAGCAGTACCGCTGGGGTGACTTGCGGCCGGTGTCGATGAAGTGGCGGTCGCAGCCCGGAGCCGCGCACCGGCCCCAGGCGCAGTGGCCGCGCTCGCTGAGCCAGAGGGCCAGGGCCAGGGCGCAGGTGGACAGGAGCCAGTGGGCGGGGTCGGCTCCGGGAGGCGTCTGGGAATGCAGCGCCCAGGGCCGTTCGGGCAGCCGGACCAGCCGGGGGCGGGACGGGTGGCGGTCGAGCAGAGCGTTGATGGCCTCGGCGGCCCGGTCCGTGTCGTCCGTGTCCAGGATGCGGGCGAGGGGCGCGATGGCCTCGCGCAGCTCCCGGCCCGTGGCCTCGGTGAGGCCGAGGTCCGGCCCGCCGTGGCGGTCCACCACACCCTGGAGCTCCTGCGCCGTCGCCGTCGCGTCCTGCTGGACGGTGTTGACCAGTTCGACCAGGAAGTGGAGTCCACGCGGTCTGTTGTCGTCGGCGGGCTGCCCCTGCATCCGTAACTCCTCCACGTCATCGGCGCTTCCGACCATGGTAACGTCAAAAACGAATGTTGGCGTTACTCCCGTTTTCGGTGCCGTGGATGGAGGCCCTCTTGTTCCCGTCGAGGACATCAGTGCTGGTGGTCGGGGGAGGGCCGGTCGGTCTGACCCTCTCGGGTCTGCTCAGCGGCTACGGCGTGGACCACCTCCTGGTCGAGAGGCGGCGCACCGCCTCGCGCCACCCCAGGGCCCGCGGCGTCTCCGCCCGTTCCATGGAGGTCTTCCGCCGGATGGGCCTGGAGGACGCCGTCCGCGCCGTAGGGCTCCCGGCCTCGCAGGTCTTCTTCTACCGGGGCCGCGACCTGGTCGACCCCGACTTCGTCCGCACCGGAGTGGCCGCACCGGCCGACGGGGAACCGGAACGCACCCCCTCGCCGGGCCTCATCTGCTCCCAGGACCAGCTGGAACCGCTCCTGCTGTGCCACGCCGCCGGCCCGGACGCCTCGCGGGTGCGCTTCGGTGTGCGGCTGGTGTCGTGCGCGGAGGGCGACGACGGGGTGGACGCGGTGGTCGAGGACGCCGCCACCGGCGCCCGGCACACCGTCCGCGCCGACTGGGTGGTGGGCTGCGACGGCGCCGGCAGCGCGGTGCGCGACGGCGCGGGCATCGCCATGACCGGTCCGACCGGTCTGGGCAGATATCTGAGCATCCGCTTCGAGGCGCCGCTGGGCGAGCTGGTGGCCGACCGCGCCAGCGCCTCGTACTTCCTCACCGACCGGGCGCGGGGCGGTTTCCTGGCGGTCGACAACGACCGGCACTGGATCTACCAGTACCCGCTGCCCGCCGACGGTACGGCCGAGCCGGGCCACTTCGACCACCAGCGGCTGGCCGCTCTCGTCCGGACGGCCGCCGGTGTCCCGGACCTCGACGTGACCGTGCGCGACACCATGACCTGGCGCATGGACGCCCGGCTGGCAGGCGCCTACCGCCGTTCCCGGATCCTGCTCGCGGGTGATGCCGCACATCTGACACCGCCGACCGGCGGACACGGCATGAACACCGGGATCGGGGACGCGGACAACCTCGCCTGGAAGCTCGCCGCCGTCACCGCCGGGTACGCCGGGGCCGCTCTGCTGGACACGTACGAGAGCGAACGGCGCCCCATCGCCCGCCAGGTCATCGACATCTCCACCGCCAACGCGCGCAACCGCGCGGGCTACCGCATCGACGACGAACTCCTGCTGACGGCGGTCTACCGCTCCACGGCCGTCGTCCCGGCGCCCGGCGGCGGCGCCGAGAGCGCCCTGGACCCCGCCGCGGACCTCGGCGGACGCTGCCTGCGGGGCGGGCGCGTGCCGCACGTGCCCCTGCTCGGCGGCTCCGGGGCCGTCACGTCCACCCTGGACCTGGTCGGCCCCGGGTTCACGCTGCTGACCGGGGCGGAGAGCCCGTACTGGCGCCGACAGGCCGACGCGGTCGGGGACGGGGTCCCCCTCGCCGCCCGCGCCCTGGCCACCGGGACCCGGCGTGCGGCCGACGCCGGGCGCTGGGAGCGGCTGACGGGCACTCCGGCGCCGGACGCCGTCCTGCTGCTGCGTCCCGACGGTCACATCGCCTGGAGCGCCGACGGCCCCACGGGCGAACTCCCGGGCGTGCTGCGGAGGGTCCTGGCCCGCGAGAGTGGCACCGGCGGCGCGCGGAACCGCTGCTGACGAGCGGTCCGCGCGCCGCCGGTGGCGGGGATCAGCGGGTGGTGGGCAGGTAGGCGTTGCAGCCGTACGCGTCCTTGGTGGCGATGAGGAGGGTCTCGCCGGTCTTCGGTCCGACGACGCCGTCCTCGTCCAGGCCCGCCCAGTGCTGGAGGGCGTGGATCGCCCCGTCGGTGTCCTTGCCGAAGGCGCCGTCCACGGCGACCGTGTGGTAACCGGTCTGCCAGTGCAGCGAGTTGGAGATCAGCTGGACGCACCGGACGCTGTTGTACGCGTTCGCCTGGCCGTAGCCGACCCAGAGCGAGGTGCTGGAGGACGCCTGGGCGGTGCCCCCCAGGGCGCCGACGGTGGCCAGGGCGGCGGTCGCGAAGAGGACGGCGCCGCGACGCTTGATGCTGCTGCTCAAAGTAACTCCAGAAGCGGGAAGGGAAATGATCACCGGCGCTCCGGATTCTGCCGCGGCCCGCTAACAGGTCACCAACACGGCCGGGGGCACGTGTATTTTCGCCGCCCCGTTTTCTTACACACCTTTGCCTCCGCTCTTCCGTACCCCTTTCACGGGCCCGGCAAGGTCGTGTTCACACCGCGCGGGAGAGCCCGGCGGGACGGCATCGGACATGGAGGCACGGGAATGACGACGCACATGGGCGGGGCGCGCCGGGCGGGGCTGGCCGTGGGAACGATGGCGCTGCTGTTCTCCGCGCTGCCCACCGCGAGCGCCGCCACCTCGGCGGCGGTCGGCCCCGGCTGGTGCCCCACCGTCGCCGGACACCGGGTCGACTGCGACACGCTGCGCCGCCCCCTGGTGGCCGGCGAGCCGGAGCTCGGCACGATCGGGGTGAGTTACGCGGTGGTGCGCCACCGCGGCCCGGGCGCCGCCAAGGGAACCGTCGCCGTCAACCCGGGCGGGCCCGGCGAGGTCGCGATCGGCAAGGCCGAGCAGTTCGCGGGCGCCCTTGAGGGGCTCCTCGACGACCACGACCTCCTGCTGGTGGACCCCCGGGGCACCGGCGAGTCCGAACGGCTGCCGTGCGGGGTCACCGACGCCGAGTACCGCTTCGGCACCCGGGCCGAGCAGCGGGACGCGGTCGCGCGCTGCGCCCACCACCTCGGCCCGAAGGCGCGCGGTTACACCACGGCGGCCACCGCCGACGACATCGACGCCGTCCGTGCCCGCCTCGGCGTTCCGCGCCTCACCCTCTACGGCCTCTCGTACGGCACGTATCTGATGCCGGTGTACGCGGAGCGCCATCCGCAGCGGGTGCGCTCGATCGTGCTGTCCGGCGCCTATCCGCACGACTTCGACCCGCTGGCGCGGCCGAACGCGCAGGCCGTGTCGCTGGCCCTGCGCCGGGTGTGCGAGCGTTCGGTGCCCCGCGCCTGCGACGGGGACAAGGCGGTGCGGGACCTGGCCACCACCGCGGCGCGGCTGCGGGCGCGGCCCTTGACGGTGCCGGTCACCGCCGACGGCACGACCCACCGCGTGCGCTTCACCGAGGGCAAGCTCGGCAATCTGCTGTACGAGGCCGCCAGCCGCGGTGCGGGGATGGAGCCGGCCGAGGCGTCGCTGCTGGGGAGCGCGCCCTGGGCGCTGGACCGTTTCGTGAAGGGCGACAGCGCGCCGCTGCGGCGTCTGGTGCAGGAGGACGGCGCCTCGGCGAGCGCCGAGGACCAGGCCCCGTACGTGGCCGTGGTCTGCAACGACTACCGCAAGGCGTGGGCGGCGGACGCGCCGTTGCCCGTGCGGTGGCAGCAGTACCGCAAGGCCCTGGCAGGGGCCGGACAGGGCGCGTTCGGCGCGTTCAGCGGCCGGGGGTTCAACGAGGCTCCCACGGACGGCGGGGACGTGTGCATCTCCTGGCCGCGCGAGAACACCGCCCGCCCGCAGCCCACCGGCCCGAAGCCGCCGAACGTGCCGGTGCTGGTCCTGTCGGGCGACCTCGACGCCAACACCCCGGACGCCAATGGCGTGCTGGCCGCGCGCGAGTTCCGCAACGGCGCGTTCTTCTCGGTGCGCAATGTCGGGCACGTCCCGGAGCTGGAGCCCAGCGGCTGCGTCACGGGCGTCACCAGCCACTTCATCCGCACCGGCACCCCCGGCGACACCTCCTGCCTGCGGACCCTGCCGCCGGTGTCCGTCACGCCCGTACGCCGCTGACGGGCCGGTGTCGTGACCACGCCCACCACCGGCGAAGATGATCACATGACTGAGGCAAGCGAGAACCGCCGGACGGTGCTGGTCGCCGAGGACGACCCCGGTGTGCGCAGCACGCTGGACCAGTTGCTGCGCTTCGAGGGGTATCGCGTCCTGCTGGCATCCGACGGGCTGGAGGCCCTGGAGCTGCTGGACCGCCACAGTCCGGACGTGGCGGTGGTGGACGTGGTCATGCCGGGCCTGGACGGCCTGGCGCTGTGCCGGATGCTGCGCCGCCGCGGCGACCGGCTGCCCGTACTGGTCCTGACGGCGCGTCACCAGATCGGCGACCGGGTCGCCGGTCTGGACGCGGGGGCCGACGACTATCTGGCCAAACCGTTCGCCACGGAGGAGCTGTTCGCCCGGATACGCGCACTGCTGCGCCGCACCACGGACGCGCCGGGCCCGGCGGCCACCGACGTGCTCGGCGTCGCCGACCTCACCCTCGACCCGGCCGCGCGCCGGGCGCACCGGGGCACCCGGCCGCTGGACCTGACCAAGACCGAGTTCGACGTACTGGAACTGCTGCTGCACCACGAGGGCGCGGTGCTCACCCGCACCCAGATCTACGAACGCATCTGGGGCTACGACTTCGACACCACCTCCCGCTCCCTGGACGTGTACATCGGCTATCTGCGGCGCAAGACCGAGCAGGACGGCGCCCCGCGCCTGATCCACACCGTGCGCAACGTCGGCTACACCGTCCGGGCCCTCTGATGCTGCGCGCCAAGATCACCCTGGTCGTGGTGGCCGCCGCCGCGCTCGCCATCACCCTGGCCGCCGCCATCTCCTACCGCAACGTCAGCGACGTCGTCGCCGAGCAGTTCGACCGCGCCCTGGACGACCGCGCCGCGACGGTCGTCGCCCTGCTGGGGGCCTCCCGCACCCCGCCCGCCCGGCCGGACACCACCGAGCAACTGATCGGCGCCGAGGGCTCGGTGCGTCCGCTGGCGCCGGGCCGGGCGACCCTGCCGCCCCCCGAGTCGGCCCTGCGCGTCGCCCGCACCGGACGGAGCGCCGCGCGCCAGGACCTGACGGTGGACGGCGCCGAGTACGGCGTCCTGACCACGCCCCTGCCCGGCGGCGGCGCGGTCATGATCGCCCAGCACTACGCCGGCGCCGAACGCATCGACCACGCCTTCCTGTGGCGCATCCCCTGGACCACGGTCGCCGCCACCGCCCTGTCGGCGCTGCTCAGCTGGCTCGCCCTGGACCGCGTCCTGCGCCCGGTGCGCCGGCTGGCCCGGGCCACCCGGACCATCACCACCACCCAGGACCTCACCACCCGGCTGCCGCCCGCCGGGCGCGACGAGATCGGCCAGCTGACCCGCAGCTTCGACGCCATGCTCACGGCCCTGCGCCGTTCGCGCGCCCAGCAGCAGCGGCTCGTCCAGGACGCGAGCCATGAACTGCGCACCCCGCTGACCTCGGTGCGCGGCAGCGCGGAGCTCCTCCAGCGCGGGCGCGGCAGACTGGCGCCCGAGGACGAGGAGAAGATCCTCACCACCCTGGTCACCGAGGCCGCCGCCCTCGACGCCCTGGTCCACGAGCTCGTCGACCTGGCCACCGACCGCACGACCGAGGAGGAGCAGACGGAGGTGGACCTCCACGCGGTCGCCGAGGAGGCCGCCGAGCGCTGCGCCCGGCGCACCGGCCGGGCCGTCACCGTCACGGCCGCCGCCGCCGTACCGGTGCGCGCCCGTCCGCGCGCGGTGCGGCGCTGCGTGGACAACCTCCTCAGCAACGCGGTGAAGTTCAGCCCCGAGGGCGCCCCGGTCACCGTCCACATCGAGGGACCCCGGCTCTGCGTACGCGACGGGGGCCCCGGTATCGCGTCGCACGAGCGGGAGGCCGTCTTCGACCGCTTCTACCGGGGCCCGCGCACCCAGGCGGTGCCGGGCTCCGGGCTCGGCCTGGCGATCGTCCACGACCTGGTGGCCGCCGACGACGGCGAGGTGTTCGTGGACGCCGCGCCCGGAGGCGGTGCGGAGGTCGGCTTCCGGCTGCGCCCCCATTGACTTCGTCAAGTGAAGGGATGCGCACCGCTTGACAGTCAATTGGCCCCACTGGCTTCATGTGTTGCAGGGTGAGCGCGTCGGTCCGGCGCGCCCGTCCCGTACTGGTTCTGCTTCGGAGGCGGCCGTCCGGCTGCCTCGGCCCGAGTCCTTCAAGTCATGTCCGGAAGAAGCCGAGGGAGCCGTCGCCCATCGAGGAGAGCGCTCTCAAGAAGCCCGCTCCGCCCGACCGCCGAGCGCTCGGCGCCCCGGCACGACCACCCGACTCCAGCACCGCCGCCCGGCCGCTCGGAGCCGGGCGGCCACGTCCCAAGGAGCCATTGACGTGAGACAGCTCGTACGCGGCGCCCTGCCGCGCCGACGCACCACCGGACGACGCACGGCGGGGATCCTCCTGGCCGCCGCCGCGCTGGTCGCCACCGCGGTCCCCGTCTCCTCGGCCATGGCCGAACCGGGTGCCACCGCCGCGGGCGGGCACGGCACCCCGCCCTACCTCAACCCCCAGGTGCCCACCGCCCGGCGCGTGGCCGATCTCCTCGGGCGCATGACGACGGCGGAGAAGATCGGCCAGATGACCCAGGCCGAACGCGGCTCGGTCGACGCCGACCCCGCGAAGATCACCGATCTCCAGCTGGGCTCCCTGCTCTCCGGCGGCGGCTCCACCCCGGCGTCCAACACCCCCAAGGCGTGGGCGGACATGGTCGACGGCTACCAGTCGCGCGCCCTCGCCACCCGGCTGCGCATCCCGCTCCTGTACGGCGTCGACTCCGTCCACGGACACGGCAACCTGGTGGGGGCGACGGTCTTCCCCCACAACATCGGCCTGGGTGCCACACGGGATCCCCGGCTGGTCGCCGAGGTCGAGCACGTCACCGCCACCGAGACCCGCGCCACCGGACCGCAGTGGGTCTTCGCGCCGTGCGTCTGCGTGGCCCGCGACGACCGCTGGGGCCGCACCTACGAGAGCTTCGGCGAGGACCCGGCCCTGGTCCAGCGGATGGAGACCGCCATCGACGGCTTCCAGGGCACCCGCGCCGAGGACCTGGCGCGGCCCGATCGCGTCCTGGCCACCGTCAAGCACTACGCGGGCGACGGCGACACCACCTACGGCACGTCCACCACCAACACCTACACCCTCGACCAGGGCGTCACGCGCACCAGCCACCAGCGCTTCGCCGCCGTCGACCTGGCGCCGTACGTGACCGCCGTACAGGTCCACCACGCGGGCAGCGTCATGCCGTCGTACTCCTCCGTCCAGTGGACCGACGTGCCCGGCAGCACGCCGGTCAAGATGAGCGCCAGCAAGGAACTGCTCACCGACGTCCTGAAGCAGAAGATCGGCTTCGACGGGTTCCTGATCAGCGACTGGGACGCCGTCACCCAGCTCCCGGGCGACTTCGCCGCCCAGGTCCGCACCTCCGTCAACGCGGGCATGGACATGTTCATGCAGCCGTACGACGCGCCGCAGTTCGAGCAGGCCCTCGCCGCCGAGGTACAGGCCGGGCGGGTGCCGATGACCCGTATCGACGACGCGGTCTCCCGGATCCTGCGCGCCAAGTTCCAGCTCGGCCTCTTCGAGCACCCCTACACCGACCGCACCCACCTCGCCGACGTCGGCTCCGCCGCCCACCGGGGCGTGGCCCGCCGGGCCGTCGCCGCGTCCCAGGTCCTGCTGAAGAACGACCACCACGCCCTGCCGCTCAAGCCCTCCCAGCGCATCTACGTCGCCGGGGTCAACGCCGACGACCTCGGCAACCAGGCGGGCGGCTGGACCGTGACCTGGCAGGGCCAGTCCGGCAACACCGCCTTCCCCGGCACCACCATCCTCCAGGGCATCCGGCACGCCGCGCAGGACGTCACCTACAGCGCCGACGCCAGCGCCCCGACCACCGGCCACGACGTGGGCATCGTCGTCGTCGGAGAGACCCCCTACGCCGAAGGCGTCGGCGATGTCGGCAACGGCGGCCACACCCTGAACCTCTCCGCCGCGGACCGGGCGAACATCGACCGCGTCTGCTCCGCGATCAAGACGTGCCTGGTCCTCGACGTGGCGGGCCGGCCGCAGATCATCACCGACCAGCTGCCCAAGGCCGACGCCTTCGTCATGTCGTGGCTGCCCGGCAGCGAGGGCGACGGCGTCGCCGACGTGCTGTTCGGCAAGCGCCCCTTCACCGGGAAGCTCCCCGTCACCTGGCCCCGCAGCGAGGCCCAGGAACCGATCAACATCGGTGACGCCTCCTACGACCCGCTGTTCCGCTACGGATACGGCCTCACCACCGGGCACTGAACGACCCCTTCCACGAGGGGCGTGCGGCTAGGCACTCCTGGCCGCACGCCCCTCGCGCCCCTCGTCGGGGTGGGCCAGACCGAGGTGGTCGCGCAGCGTCGTACCCGCGTACTCCGTCCGGAAGACACCGCGCTCCTGGAGCAGCGGTACGACCCGGTCCGCGAACGGGTCGAGGCCGCCCGGGGTGATGTGCGGGACCAGGATGAAGCCGTCGGCGGCGTCCGCCTGGACGAAGGCGTCGATGGTGTCGGCCACCGTTGCCGGGGAGCCGACGAAGTTCTGCCGGTTGCCGGTCTCGATGACCAGGTCGCGGATCGACCACTTGTTGGCGGCGGCCAGTTCGCGCCACTCGCGGGCCGTGGCCAGCGGATCGCGGTACATCCGCACCTGCGCCCGGCCCCGGGCGATGGTGTGCTCACCCGGGTCGGGGTCGATGTCGGGGAGCGGGCCGTCCGGGTCGTAGGCCGACAGATCGCGGTTCCACACGAACTCCAGGTGCTTGATGGCGGTGGCCCCGCTCACCTGGAGCCGGCGCACCTCCCGCGCCAGCTCCTCCGCCTCGGCGTCGGTGTCGCCGAGCACGAAGCTCGCGGCGGGCAGGATCAGCAGCTGGTCGTGCGCGCGGCCGTAGCGGGCCAGCCGCCCCTTGACGTCGGCGTAGAACGCCTGGCCGCGCTCCAGGGACGCGTACCGGCTGAAGATGGCGTCCGCACCGGCCGCCGCGAACTCGCGTCCCTCGTCGGAGTCGCCCGCCTGGAAGATCACCGGACGGCCCTGCGGGCCGCGCGGAACGTTGAAGCGGCCCTGGATGTCGAAGTGCGCGCCCCGGTGGGCGAACGCCCCGGCGCGCGCGTCGCCGAGGAAGGTGCCCGATGCGGGGTCCGCGACGATCTCGTCCCCGCGCCAGGAGTCGAACAGCTCATGGGCGGTGGCCAGGAACTCCTTGGCCCGAGAGTAGCGCTCCTCCTGCGGCAGGAAGCCGCCGCGCCGGAAGTTCTCCCCGGTGAAGGCGTCCCACGAGGTGACCACGTTCCAGGCGGCGCGGCCCTGCGAGAGGTGGTCGAGCGTGGCGAACTGGCGCGCCACCTCGTACGGCTCGTTGAAGGTGGAGTTGATGGTGCCGGTCAGCCCGAGGCGCTCGGTCACCGCGGCCAGCGCGGTCAGTACGGTGAAGGTGTCCGGGCGGCCCACGACGTCCAAGTCGTATATTTCGCCGCCCTGTTCGCGCAGCCGCAGCCCCTCGGCGAGGAAAAGGAAGTCGAACTTGGCGCGTTCGGCGGTGCGGGCGAAGTGGGTGAAGGAGCTGAAGTCGATGTGGCTGCCCGCCTCGGGGTCGCTCCACACGGTGGTGTTGTTGACCCCGGGGAAGTGGGCGGCGAGATGGATCTGCTTGAGCGGCTTGCTCATGGTGGGATTCCTCGGGGCTCAGACGGTCGGGGTGGCGGCGTAGCGGCTGACGGGACGGGCGAGCCCGAGCAGGCCGCGCAGGGTGTCGGCCTCGTAGGCGGCCCGGAAGGCGCCACGGCGCTGGAGCTCGGGCACCAGCGCGCGGGTGACGGCCGGCAGGTCGTGGCCCACGACGGCGGGGCGCAGCCGGAATCCGCTCAGCCCGGCCTCCTGCCAGTCCAGCAGCAGATCGGCGAGTTCGGCCGGAGTGCCGGCGAAGACGAGGGCGTCGCTCGTGTACGGGTCCCCGGCGAGGGCGTCCAGACGCTCCCGCCGGGCCCGGGCGGCCCCGGGGGCGTCGTCCAGGAAGACCACCAGGTCACCGAAGACGTGCAGCCGCTCGCCACCGCGTCCCGCGGCCGTCTGCTCGGTACGGATCTCCTCGACGATCGCGAGGGCGTGGGCCCGGTCGTGCGGGGTGACGTAGGCGAGGTCGGCGGAGCGGGCCACCAGCCGGTACGGGACGGTGGCGTGCGCCAGCGCGCTGACGAGCGGCTGGCCCTGGGGCGGCCGGGGGGTGATCGAGGGGCCCTTGACGCTGAAGTGCTCACCCGTGAAGTCGATGTAGTGCAGCTTGGCGCGGTCGACGAAGCGGCCGGTGGCCACGTCGCGGATCTCCGCGTCGTCCTCCCAGCTGTCCCAGAGCCGGCGCACGACCTCCACGTAGTCGGCGGCCTCGTCGAACAGGCCGCGCACCGCCTGCTGTCCGGCGGGTGTGCGGAAGGCGTCGGCGGGCAGCGGCGGGAGGGTGCGCCGGCCGAAGTGGGCCGCCTCGTTCGGACGCGGGGCGATCTGTACCCGCAGGCCCGCCCGGCCCAGGCTCACATGGTCGAGCGTGGCGATCGCCTTGGAGATGTGGAACGGCTCGGTGTGGGTGGCCACCACGGTCGGCACCAGTCCGATGCGGCGGGTGAGCGGGGCGACCCTGGCCGCTACGAGGACCGCGTCCAGCCGGCCCCGGACCTGGTCGGTGCGCCCGTCGGGTTCGGTGGGGTGCGAGGACTGGGGGCCGAGGGCGTCCTCGATGGTGACGAAGTCGAGCAGGCCCCGCTCGGCCTCGGTGACCAGATCGGTCCAGTACGCGGCGGTCAGCAGCTCGCGGGGGCGGGCCACGGGTTCGCGCCAGGCGGCGGGGTGCCAGCCCGCGCCGTCGAGGGCGACGGCGAGGTGCAGAGGCGAAGGTGTTGTGGACAAGGGAACGCGCCTTCCTGATGAGTGTCGCAGAAGAGCCGCACCGGTGCGGAGGGGGCGGCTGTGAGTGGGTTGAGCGTGCCGCGAGCCCCTTGGCGGGACGAACGGGCGCGCAGGGATCAGGAGTTGTCGAGCGGCAGGCCCGGCGGGTTGACCAGCGACGTGGTGACGGCTTCGTTGCCGAGGTTCCAGGCGGCGAGCCACTTGGCGTACTGGCCGTTGGCGATGAGGTGGTTGATGGCCTCCGCGACCGGTCCGGCGAGCCCGCTGTCCTTCTTCGCGGTGGCCGCGATGAGCCCCTGGAGGCTCGCGCCCGCGCCGGAGAACTTGCCCGCGTTACGGGTGGGACGGGGGGTCTTCGCGGTCTGGCCGACGTGGTAGGAGATGCCGGGGTTGGGGCCGAAGTAAGTGTCGATCTTGCCGCTGGACAGGGCCAGGGCGATGGCGTTGTTGTCCTGGTAGTACTTGACGGTGAGCTTCTTGCCCTCCCGCTCCAGCTTCGTCTTCCACTCCAGCAGGATCTTCTCCTGGTTGGTGCCCGCCCCCACCGCGACGGTCCGCCCGGCCAGGTTCTCGTAGTCGCCGCCGAACTCCCAGGTGCTGTTCTTCAGCACCTCGAAGGCGAGGTTGTCCTGCCGGTAGGAGGCGAACTCGTACTTCTTCTTGCGCTCCTCGGTGTCGGTGACGTTGGAGAAGGCCACGTCGACCTTGCCGCTGTCGATGCCGACGAACAGGTTCTCCCAGGTGGAGTTCTTCACCTCCGGCTTCAGCCCGAGGACGGCGGCGACGAGACGGCCGAGGTCGGGTTCGGCGCCGGTGAGGGTCTTCTGGTCCTGGCCGACGTACTCCAGCGGCGGGGACCCGGCGGGGAGCGCGCCGACGCCGATCACCAAAGTGCCGTTGGCGGCAACGCCCTTGGGCAGTTTGGCGCTGATCGACTTCACCTCGGGCACCTCCAGCGCGATCTGCCGGGCTGCGCCGTTGGAGAGCGCGCCGACGGTGACGGTCCCGGCCGGCGCGGCGGCGGGCCGGGTGGCGGCGTCGCTGTCGCCGCCGCACGCGGAGAGCCCGGCGGCCAGGGAGACGACGGCGGTGGACGCGGCGCCGCCACGGAGGAGTCTGCTGCGCAGAGCGAGGGTGTTCATGGTCTTCCTTGTCCGTTGTCGGTTGCCGTGGTGCGTTGTGCGGGATTTCGGTGTGCGGGGCTTCGATGTGCGGAGGGAGTCAGAGGACCCTGCTGAGGAAGTCGCGGGTCCGCTCGTGTCGTGGGTGGTCCAACACCTGCGCGGGCGGGCCCTGTTCGACGATCCGGCCGCCGTCCATGAAGACCACCCGGTCGGCGATCTCCCGGGCGAAGCCGATCTCGTGGGTGACGATGAGCAGGGTGGTGCCGCTGCCGGCGAGGTCCTTGATGACGGCCAGCACCTCGCCGACCAGTTCGGGGTCGAGGGCGGAGGTCGGCTCGTCGAAGAGGATGACGCCGGGGCGCAGGGCGAGAGCGCGGGCGATGGCCACCCGCTGCTGCTGGCCGCCGGACAGCTGCCGGGGATAGGCGCCGGTCCGGTCGGCCAGACCCACCCGGGTGAGCAGTTCGCGCGCCAGTGTCCGGGCTTGCGGGCGGGAGAGCTTTCCGGTCGCCACCGGGGCCGCCGCCACGTTGTCCAGCACCGTCAGATGCGGGAAGAGGTTGAAGTTCTGGAACACGAAGCCGATCCGGGCGCGCTGGGCGAGGATCACGCGTTCGCTGAGCTCCCGGAACCGCTCGCCCTGCCGCCGTACCCCGATCAGCTCGCCGTTCAGGCTGACATGGCCGCTCTCGGGTTTCTCCAGATGGTTGATGACCCGCAGCAGCGTGGACTTGCCGGAGCCGGAGGGGCCGAGGACGACCGTGACCTCGCCGGGTCGCAGGGTCAACTCCACTCCGTCAAGCACGTGTTGGGTGCCGAACCACTTGTGTACGTCGTGCACCTCGACGGCGGCGGGGCGCGCGTCGGGCACCGCGGTGTCCGCCGTGGGTGTGGTCTTGAGGCTCATGTCGCCGTCTCCCTCCGGGCGCGGGTGCGCAGTTCGCGCAGAGCGGTCCGTGCCTTGCCCAGCGGGGTCGGCGGGAGGGTGCGCAGCGCGCCGCGCGAGTAGTGCCGCTCGACGTAGAACTGGACGACGGACACGACGCTGGTGAGGATCAGGTACCAGGTGGTGGCGACCAGGAGCAGGGGCACGATGTCGCCCGGATAGGTCGCGCCCATGCTCTGCACCGAGCCGAACAGGTCGAGCAGGGACACGTAGAAGACCAGGGAGGTGGCCTTGACCAGGCCGATCAGCTGGTTGACGTAGTTCGGGACGATGGAGCGCAGCGCCTGCGGGAACACGATCCTCGCGAACTGGTACCGCTTGGGCAGCCCCAGCGCGGCTGCGGCCTCGTGCTGCCCCTGGTCGACGGAGAGCAGGCCGCCGCGCACCACTTCGGAGGCGTAGGCGGCCTCGTTGAGGCTCAGGCCGACGACCGCGACGACCATGTCGGTGGCCAGGCGCGACTCGTCGAAGGTGAAGAAGGCCGGGCCGAACGGCACTCCCACGCTCAGCGTCTGGTAGAGCGCGCTGAAGTTGTAGAGGAAGAGCAGCACCACGATCAGCGGCACCGACCGGAACAGCCAGGTGTAGAGCCAGCTGACCGAGCGCAGCACCGGGCTCGGGGAGAGCCGCGCCAGCGCCAGCAGAACGCCGCCGAGGAGTCCCAGCACCGCGCTGTACGCGGTGACTTCGAGGGTGATGGCCAGCCCGTCGAGGATCGCGGGCCGCCAGAACCAGTACGCGAACCGGTCCCACTGGTAGAACGGGTTGGTGGCCAGCCCGTGGAGGATCTGCGCCACCAGGACGAGTACGACGGCCGTGACGATCCAGCGTCCGGGGCGCCGCAGCGGAAGCACGCGCCGGGCCGCCGGGGGTTCGGGCGGGGCGGGGATGTCGGGCAGGGGCATCGCCTCGGGTGGCGCTGATCCGGAGGACACGGCGATGCCGGGAGATTCACTCATGGAGGGCTCCAGCGGATTCGGACAGCCCGGACCCGTGGGAGCGGCCGGACCGGGCCGGACGGGAGGGCCCGGGGGCGAGACGGCGCGCGGTGGCACGGGGACGGGGCCGGGCAGGGGAGGACCGCACGGCGAACGCGCGGTTCAGGAGGCCGGAAGGCTCAGGAAGCGGGCGGGCGCATCACGTCGACAGGAGCGGGGGACCCGGTGGCTTCGGGAGGGTCAGCCCTGTCGAAGGGCGCGGGAAGAGCCCGTACACAGCGCGCTGTTGACGCGGAGCAGGTCGACGGAGCGGTTCGCGCACAGCAGGACGCGGCCGAGGCGCCGCCATGCGGCCGTCCCGTCAGCTGCGTACATCGCTGTCACCGTCGCTTCTCCGGTCGTGGTGCGTCCCGTCGTGCGCCGCAAGTTAGGCACGTGGCAAAAGGAATTGTCAATGCCTGTCCAGCATGTGTGCTGGTCGGGCCCGGTGGGCGATCCTTGATCCCATGCGTGCCGCCCGCCTGATCCGTATGGCCCTCCTCGTCCAGTCGACGCCCGGTCTGACCGCCGCCGCCCTCGCCCGGGAGCTGGAGGTCTCCGAGCGCACCGTCATCCGGGACGCCCAGGCGCTGGTGGAAGCCGGTGTGCCGGTCCGGTCCGAGCGCGGGCGCGCGGGCGGCTACCGGCTGGCGCCGGGGTACCGCACCCGGCTCACCACCCTGCGCCCCACCGAGGCCGAGACCCTCTACCTCTCCGGGCTGCCCGCCGCCCTGCGCGATCTCGGGCTCTCGGACGCGGCGGACACGGCCCGTCTGAAGCTCTCGGCCACCCTGCTCCCGTCGCTGCGGGAGGCGGCGGAGTCGTCGGCGCGCCGCTTCCACCTCGATGCCCCGGCCTGGTTCCGCGAGCCCTCCGCGCCGGAGCTGCTGCCCGAACTCGCCCGCGCCGTATGGTCCGACCGCACCGTGGAGCTGACGTACGCGCGCCCGGACCGCGAGGACGCTCCCGGGCGTACGGTGACGCGCCTGCTGGAGCCGTACGGACTGGTCCTGAAAGCCGGCGTCTGGTACGTCGTGGGCCGGATCCCCGGCGAGCCGGCCGACGGGGACGGCGGCTGGCGCACCTATCGCGTGGACCGCGTCACGGCGCTCGCCCCCGCTCCCGGCGCCGACGGACCCTTCGCGCGCGACCCGTCCTTCGACCTGGCCGCGCACTGGCGGCGGAGCGCGGCCGGATTCGCCCGGGTGCTGCTGCGCGCCACGGTGACCGTGCGGCTGAGCGAGCGGGGGCTGCGCGGACTGCCGTCCGTGGCGGACCCGGCCGGTGTCGAGGAGGCGCTGGCCCACGCGGGCGAGCCGGACGGGGCCGGGCGCGTCACCCTGGAGCTGCCGGTGGAGTCGGAGGACGTCGCCTTCGCGCAGCTCGCCGGGCTCGGCGCGGACGTGGAGGTCCTTGCCCCGCCGGGCCTGCGCGCCCGCTTCCGCGACCACGCGCAGGCCCTCGTCCGCCTCTACGGGCGGGATGCGGCGAAGGATCAGCGGTAGTCGTCCGCGCAAGCGTCCTTCCCGCCGTGCACCACGTCCTCGAAGTAGGCCCAGGCGTCCGGCCTGCTGCCGTCCACGTCCCGTACCCCATAGGTCCGGGCGAGCTCCGCGCTGGAGGTGGACCTGCCGTTCCAGCGCTCGGCGCGGCGCGGGTCGGCGGCGAGGGCGGCGACCGCCCGGGCCAGGTAGTACGGCGACTCGGCGATCCCGAAGTGCGGGTCCTGGGCGACGGCCTCGCGCCAGTTCTCCTCGCGCACACCGAAGTGGGAGAGCATCTGCTCCGAGCGCAGGAAGCCCGGTGTGACGGCGACCGCGGTGCCCCCGAACTCGGCCAGTTCCTCGCCCAGTCCGAAGGCGATCCGGAGCGGGGCGTTCTTGGCGAGGTCGTAGTAGAGGTTCTCCCGGTAGCGGCGGTTGTAGCGGGCCGTGCCGTCGGTGACCTCCACGTGCAGCGGCGCGTCCGAGCGGATCAGGAGGGGGAGGGCGAGCGCCGCGGTGATGATGTGGGAGCGCACCCCCAGATCGAGGATGCGCAGCCCGTCGGCGAGCGGTGTCTCCCAGCTCTTCTTGCCGAAGACCGAGCCGACCAGCAGGTGCTCACCGCCCCAGAGGTCGTTCACGAGGATGTCCAGTCGGCCGCGTTCGCGCTCGACGCGCTCGACGAGCGCGCGGACGCGGTCCTCGTCGAGGTGGTCGGTGGGGACGGCGATGCCGGTGCCGCCGGCCGCGGTGACCAGCTCCGCGGTCTCCTCGATGGTCTCCGTGGTCCGGCCGACCTCGCTGGCGTGTCCGCGGGTGGTGCGGCCGGTCGCGTACACGGTGGCGCCCGTGCGGCCGAGCTCGACGGCGAGGGCGCGTCCGGCTCCCCGGGTGGCTCCGGCGACGAGCGCGACGCGGTCGGCGAGCGGTGCCGACGGGCCGGGGCGCTGGGTGGTGATGTCCTTGTCCATGTCATCCACCGTGCACGTGAAAGGTGACAGAACGCGTCACCTTTTTCCGTGTCTCACCCCGGGCCGCTACTTTTTGAGCACCGCCTGCATCACCGCCTTGGCGATGGGCGCCCCCAGCCGTCCGCCCGCGATGGCGTCGCGCGAGATGTCCATGCCGGCGGGGTCGACGAGCACGGCCACCGCCACCGGCGAAGTGCCGTCCCGCTGCTTGGCGTACGACACGAACCAGGCGTACGGGCGCTCGTCGCGCACATCGGCGCCGTGCTGCGCCGTCCCCGGCTTGCCGCCGACCGTCACGCCGTCGATGCGGACCTTGCCGCCCGAGCCGTCGGTCACCGTGAACTCCATCATCTCCTGGACCTTCTTCGCGGTGGCCTCCGAGACGGCCCGGTCCAGCACCTCGGGCCGGGTCGTGGCGAGCGGCGAGAGGTCGGGGCCGCGCAACTCCTCCACCAGGTACGGCTTCATCACCTCACCGCCGTTGGCTATCCCGGCCGTGACCATGGCCATCTGCAGCGGGGTGCTGGTGAGGCTGCCCTGGCCCATGCCGGTCAGGGCGGTCTGCGGCTTGTCGAGCTCCTTGGGGTAGCCGCTGGCCACCGCGCGCACGGGGGTGAACTGCTCCTTGTTGAAGCCGAACTTCTCCGCCGTCTCGCGCATCCTGTCCTTGCCGGTCTTCAGCGCGGCGTCGAGGAAGACGTTGTTGCAGGACCACTGCAGGCCGGTCTTCATCGAGACCTTGTCGCACTGCGCGTTGGGGACGACGTTGCCGATCTCCGTGGTGCTCTGCGGCAGCCGGTAGGGGGCCCGGGCGTTCGAGGGGGCGTTGATGTCGGTGACCGTGCCGTGCTCCAGGGCCGCCGCCGCGGTGAGGATCTTGAAGGTGGAGCCGGGCGGGTACGTCTCGCGGATCGCCCGGTTGCTCAGCGGCTTGCCCGGGTCCCCGTCGAGCTTCTTGAAGAGCTCGCCCTCCGCGCGGGACATGCCCGCGAAGACGGACGGGTCGTACGAGGGCGTGCTCACCATCGCCAGGATCCGTCCGCTGCGCGGGTCGAGCGCGACCACGGCGCCCTTGGCCTTGAGGTCCGTCAGCCCCTTGTACGCGGCCCTCTGCGCCTTCGGGTCGATGGTGGTGATCACGTCCCCGGCGCGCGGCCTGGCCCCGGTGAGGGCGGCCAGGGGGCCCGCCAGCAGACGGCTGTCCTTGCCGCTGAGCACATCGCGGTGGACGCCCTCCAGGAAGGTGGACCCCTGTGCCTGGGAGAGGTAGCCCGTGACCGGTGCGTACATCGGGCCGTCCCGGTAGACGCGCTTGTACTTGAAGTCCGAGCCCGGGGTCGCCACCGAGCCGGTGATCGGTACCCCGCCCACGATGATGTTGCCCCGGGGCTGGGCGAACGCCTCGATCCGCACCCGCCGGTTCTCGGGGTGCTTGGCGAGGCTGTCGCTCTGGGCGAACTGCACCCAGGTGGCCCGCACGAGCAGGGCGAGGACGAGCATCCCGCAGAAGACGGCGGCGCGCCGCAGTGGCCGGTTCATCACGCTCCAGTTGAGGTGGACGCCGAGGTTGACGTGGAGGCCGCGGGGTGGGGGGCAGGCCCTGGACCTGGCCTGAA
The DNA here is from genome assembly GCF_041080675.1 of Streptomyces sp. cg36. NCBI lineage: Bacteria > Bacillati > Actinomycetota > Actinomycetes > Kitasatosporales > Streptomycetaceae > Streptomyces > Streptomyces cyclosori. The sequence goes on from NZ_CP163520.1 coordinate 7,697,019, forward strand.
GGGAACAGCGCTCTGCGCCGCATGTCCAAGTTCCCTATCAATCGACCATCAATAAAAATCCGATATCATTGCTGCTCGTGGACCTGATCCGGCATCTGGAGTGCTTCGCGGCTGTTGCAGAAGAGTCACATTTCGGTCGGGCGGCCGAGCGGCTCGGCATGGCCCAGCCGCCCCTCTCCCAGCGCGTCCAGCGGCTGGAGCGCGAACTGGGCGTACGGCTCTTCGAGCGCACCAGCCGCCAGGTGACGATCACCAAGGCCGGCACCCTGCTCCTCGCGGAGGCCCGCGAGCTGCTCGCCCGCTCCGAGGCGCTCATGGCCACCGCACGCCGCATCCGCGACGGCGAGAGCGGGCTGCTGCGGGCCGCGCTGCCGCCCGACATCGCGGGCGAGACGGTCACCGCGATCCTGGCCGAGTTCCAGGAGCGGCACCCCGGCGTGGAGCTGGAACTGGGCGAGCTGACCACCTCCCAGCAGCTCGCCCAGTTCGCCTCGCACGACCTCGACGCGGGACTCCTGCACCACCCGTGCGACGTCTCCGGCCTCGAACTCGGACCCGTCCTGCGCCGCGAAGTGGGCGTCCTGCTGGCCCGCGACGCCCCGGAGGCGGCCCTGGACACCGTCCCGCTGGCCGCGCTCACCCCGTACGACCTGATCCTCTTCCACCGCGCCGCCGCGCCCGCGCTCCACGACGACGTGCTGACCACCTGCGCCCGCGACGGCTACACGCCCGCCGCCGTACGCCACGGCCAGGGCGCCAGCTTCATCCGGGGGCTGATCCTGTCGGCCAACGCCGTCGCCCTCAGCCCGCGCGACGCCCACCCCGAGCACACCGCGGACCGCGACCCCGACCTCGTCTGGCGCCCGCTCACCGGCGCGCCGCTCTCCTGGCGGCTGTCCGCGGCCTGGCCGCGCGGGCGCAGCGACACGGCGGTGCGCGCCTTCGCCGAAGCGGCCACGCGCGCGCTGCGGGAGACTTCGGACGTGAGCAGCGAACCGCCCCCGCACCCCCTGCGTCTGCGCCCGGCCTCGGAGTACTGGCTGTGACCGGCGCCCTCACCCGCCTGCGCGAGGCGTTCGACGCGGCCGGTGTCACCGGCCGCCTGCACGCCGTCGACATCGACTCGGGCGCCGAGATCAGCGCGGGCGGCGACCGGACGGTGGTGACCGCGAGCGTGCACAAGCTCTGCCTGCTCGTCGCGCTCCACCAACAGGCGGCCGAGGGGCGCCTCGACCTCACCGAGCGCATCGACGTGCCGGCGGCGGGACGCGCGCCGGGCCCCACCGGTCTCGCCGCCATGCTCGACCCCGTCCGGATCTCCCTGCGCGACGCGGCCTATCTGATGATGGCCGTCAGCGACAACGCCGCCGCCGAGGTGCTCCTGACCCGCGTCGGCCTCGACGCCGTCAACGCCACCACGGCCCGGCTCGGCCTCGCCCACACCCACGCGGTCCACGGCTTCCGCGAGCTCCTCGACACCGTCAAGGAGGACGCGGGGCCCGAGGGCGCCCAGGCGCTCACCGATCCGTACGTCATCGCCCGGCTCCGGGCGCTCGATCCGGCCAGGACCAACCGCAGCACGCCCCGCGACATGACCCGGCTGCTCGGCGCCGTCTGGCGCGACGAGGCGTGCGCCCCCGAGCACGGCGCCGCGATCCGCCGGCTGCTGGGGCTCCAGGTCTGGCCGCACCGGATGGCCTCCGGGTTCCCCTTCGACGACGTCCACGTCGCGGGCAAGACGGGCAGCCTGCCGACCCTGCGCAACGAGGTCGGCGTGGTCGAGTACCCCGACGGCGGACGGTACGCCGTCGCCGTCTTCACCCGTGCCGCCGGCACCGCGGCGACCCTGCCCGCGGCCGACGCGGTCATCGGCACGGCGGCCCGCGTCGCGGTGGAGGCGCTGCGGGCCGCGTAGCGACGACCACTCGGCCGTTCGCTGCTTCTCCGTCTTAGGCTTGCTCTGCGCGGAGGTTCAGAGGAGGTTGTAGATGTCGAACCCCCGGCCGATCTTGACCGCGTTGTCGAAGGGGTCCGACACGTTCCCGTTGCCGGAGTAGCGGTACAGGTCGCCGCCGCTGCTGCGGGCCACGAGATCGGCGTGACCGTCGCCGTCGAGATCGCCTACGGAGAGGATCCGGTCGTAGGTGTTCCACCCGCCGCCTATTCTCGTACGGGCCTCGAAGGGGTTCGTGTAGTCGCCCGTGCCCCGGTACAGCCACAGCGTGCCCGCCCGGTCGCGGGCGACGATGTCCGCGTGGCCGTCGTCGTCGAGATCGCCCTGACCGGCGATCTCCGTGTACTGGCCCCAGCCGCCGCCCACCCGGTGACGGGCCGTCAACTCCCCGTCCGGATAACCGAGATACAGCCACAGGACCCCGGACGCGTCGCGCCCGATCACATCGGCGTCGCCCGCGCCGCCGAGGTCGCCGGGGGAGAGGACCTTGTCGTAGATCTGCCAGCCCGGGCCGATGTCCTTGGTGTACGCGTCGTGTCCGTCGCTCCAGGTGTAGGTCAGCAGGCCGTCCTTCTGGAAGTTCCAGAACCCGTCGCCGTGACCGTCCTTGTCGCGGTCGACGTCCGCGACGGCGGCGGAGGAGGAGTAGTCCACGCCGACGTCGTAGCGGGGACCGAAGCCGCCCTGGCCGTCCGCGAAGTACAGATAGAGGTTCCCGCTCTGCCGGTCGACGGCCGTCAGGTCGAACGTCGGGGTCACCACCTCTCCCGGGGCGGCGCCGGGCCGGCCGTGCCCCCTGCCCGCGGGGGAGCCGTCGTGGTGCGCCGCCTGGGCGCGGGCCAGCCGCAGGTCGGCGTCGGCCGGGCCGGGGGCGGCGAACGCGGTGCCGACGGCGGTGGCCGTCGCGGCGGCGACGGAGACGAGGGCGAGTACGCGCTGGGACGTGCGGCGGCGCTGGACGATGGTCACGAGCGATCCCCCCTGCCGTGGTGCCGAAGGCACGACTGGTGTGTCGGTCTGTCCCCCGAGTGGCCTGGGACCCTACCCTCATGTGCCGCGGCCCGGCACCCGGCCGGGTCCGGGGGATGGCCGGGATGCGGTGCTCCGATGGGGTAGGATGGATCTTGAGCCGGTCGGCAGAACTGCCGCCATCCGGCCGCGCGTTGGTGGTCCAAGTCAAGACATCCCGCTTCCTGCGGGGGGATGCAGGTGCAAGCCCTGCCCAGCGCTCCGATCCGTCCCCACCCCGATTCGTACGGGGTGGGGACGTTCGCGTTTGGCCAGTTACGCCGGTCGGGCCGACGGAGTGGGCTGACCGGGGCGGTCTGGTGTCCGGGCAGGGGAACGGGTGGCAGTGGCAGGGCCTTCGTTGCCGGGTGCGGTCGGCGGGGACGAGACGTTCGTGTGGCGCGGCAGTGCAAGGCGCGTCGGGACCGTTCAGAGGCCGTTGTGAGGGTGTAGATGTGGTCGGCCGTTCGCTCCGGCGGGCCGGGGACGCGACCGATGGGCGCCGGGCGCCGGGCCCGTGGCGGGGGCGGGGGCGGCCAAGCGGGACGCGGGCACAGGCTCCGGCGTCGGCCGGTCGTGACCCGGCCGGAACGTCGCTTCCCCGGAAAGGGCGTCCGTATTGCCGTGCTCGGGCCGGAAAACAGCCTCCCCGGAAGAGGTGCCCGCATGGCCGTGCTCGGGCCGGAACTCCGCCGCCCCAGACGCGCCGCCCGCCCTGCCGCAGTCGGGCCCGTACCGCGCCTCGGCCGCTCGTTCGACGAGGTCGGTGACCGTCCAGGTGGGGTGCTGGGCGAGCCGGGCCCCGGCGACGCGCAGGGCGCCGGGCAGATGGTCGCACAGGGCGACGAGTTCGGCGGCGGCCTCCGGCTCGGTGACGATCCGTCTTCGCCCCGCGAGCCGGGACAGCAGCGCCAGCGCCTCCTCGGTGGAGAAGACCTCCAGCTCGTACGCGTACGCCGACGCCGGCGCGGGCCTCTCGCGGCTGGTCACCAGGGCCGCGCAGCCGGGTGCGCGGGGCAGCAGCGGTGCGATCTGCCGCTCGTGTGCGGCGTCGTCGAGGAGGACCAGGACTCGGCGTCCGGCCAGTGCGGAGCGGTAACGCGCGATCCGTTCGTCGAGACCGTCCGGTACGGGGGTGACGCCGAGGGCGCGCAGGAAGCGGGCCAGGACCTCGGCCGGCGACACGGGTTCGGCCGCCGTGCCGCCCAGGTCGGCGTGGAGCTGGCCGTCCGGGTAGCGGTCGCGGACGCGATGTCCCGCGTACAGGGCGAGCGCGGTCTTGCCCACGCCGCCGGGACCCGATAAGGCCGCGACCACCGCGTGCGGGGAGCCGGGGTCGAGCACGGCCGTCAGTCGCTCGACTTCGGCAGCCCGCGCCGTGAAGTCGGCTGCGGGCGCGGGGAGTTGGGCGGGTGTGGGGTGCTGGTAGCGCGCGGCGTCGGCCGTCGGTACGTGCGGCTCCTCGTCACCGGGGCTCGCGCTGCACGCCGTGGGCCGACCGCTCACGGCCGGGCTGGAGGTGGGGCGGAGGGTCAGGGACGGGTCGGCCCGCAGGACGCGTTCGTACAGGTCGTTGAGTTGAGCACCCGGTTCCACGCCCAGTTCGGCGGCGAGTGCCGAGCGGCAGTCGGTGTAGGCGGTGAGCGCCTCGGCCTGCCGCCCGCCACGGTACAGGGCGAGCATCTGCAGGGCCCGCAGCCCTTCGCGCAGCGGGTGTTCGGCGATCAGCGGCGTCAGCTCGGGGACGATCTCGGCGTGGGCGCCGAGCTCCAGTGCCAGGCGGATGCGGGTCTCCACGGCGGCCAGCCGCCGCTCGGTGAGCGCGCCGCGCAGGCTCTCCGCGTACGGTCCCGGTACGCCCGCGAGCGGTTCGCCGCGCCACGACGAGAGCGCCGCGCACAGGAGCCGCCGGGCGCCCTCCAGGTCGCCCGCGAGCTCCGCCCGCCCGGCGTCGTGGACGGCCTGGTCGAAGCGGTCCGTGTCGCAGGCGCCGCGCGCGGTGAGCAGCCGGTAGCCGTCGGCCGCCGATACCAGGACCCGCGCGGGCGCGCGGGGCGGCCGTCCGGGTTCCAGTTTGCGGCGCAGCTCGAAGATCTGGCTCTGCAGGATGGAACGCGCCCGCCCCGGAGGGCGGTGGCCCCAGACGCCGTTCACCAGGTCGTGGACAGTCACCACCCGGCCGCGCCGAGCGACCAGCATGACCAGGACCGCCCGTTGCTGCGGTGTGAGCAGAATCGTTTCCTCGACCCCGTTGGGCACCTTGGCGTTGACCACCTTGACCGGCCCGAGCAGGGCATAACGAAGCCCGTCTCCGTGCATGACCCCCGTGCTTTCCCCGTGTGTTGTCCGGCTGTCCGGCGCCGCGCGGCTGTCGGGGCGCCCCGGTCGGGCGTCCACCATAGAAAGCCGGGCGTCGCGGGGCAGCGGGGTTGGGCGCGCCCGGCGTGGCGCGGACACCGCGAGCGCGCGGGCCGAGGCGGTCGGGCGGGCCGAGAGGGCCGGTCGGGTCCGGTCGGCTCCGGAGGGGGCCGGCCCCCGAGTGCCGTGTGCGGGGCGAATGGCACGGGTTCCCACGCGCCGGGTCAAGGGGGGGATCGGCCGCACGGGGACGGACAAGGGAGGACCGGCCGCACCGGGACAGGGGAGAATCGGCGCATGGTGATCTCCGCGCGCGCCCTGAACCGTGCCACCCTCGCCCGGCAGTTGCTGCTCGGCCGCGAGCAGGTCGACACCGTGGAGGCGCTGCGCCGCCTGGTGGCGCTCCAGGCGCAGCAGGCCGCGTCCCCGTACATCGCGCTGTGGAACAGGATCCACGGCTTCGACCCGGCCGAGCTGGACGCGGCGCTGGGCGACCGGCGGATCGTGAAGGCGACCCTGATGCGGGTCACCCTGCACGCGGTCCACGCCGAGGACTACCGCGGCTTCCGCGAGGCGATGGAACCCACGCTGCGCTCGTCCCGGCTCGGCGACGCGCGGTTCCGCTCCTCGGGGCTGACCGGGGAGGACGCGGACGCCCTGCTTCCGGACCTGCTGAAGCACACCGGGCGGCCCCGTGGCAGCGCCGAGTTGGGGGAGTGGCTCGAAGCGCGCCTCGGCCGCCCCCTGGAGAACGGGGCCCAGCGGATGCTCCGGCAGTACGCGCCGCTGTGGCACGCGCCCACGGGCGGGCCCTGGACGTTCACCAACCGGCTCTCGTACGTCGCCGCCGCCCCGCGACCCGCGCTGGGCGACCCACGGGCGGCGGAGGCCGGGCTGCGGGACCTGATCCTGCGGTATCTGGCGGGTTTCGGACCGGCGTCCATGGCCGACATGGCGCAGTTCGCGATGGTCCACCGCCCCCGGGTCCGAGCGGCCGTCGCGGCGCTCGCGGACGGCCTGGAGCAACTGGAGGGCCCCGACGGCACGGTGCTGTACGACGTTCCCGGCGCGCCCAGGCCCGTGGAGGACACGCCCGCCCCGCCCCGGCTGATGGCGATGTGGGACAGCGTCCTGCTGGCGTACGCCGACCGCGGCCGGGTGCTCCCGCCCGAGTACCGCAAACGGGTGATCCGGGTCAACGGCGATGTGCTGCCCACCCTGCTCGTCGACGGCCATGTCGCCGGTGTCTGGCGCGTCGCCGACGACGGCATCGAGGCCGGCGCCTTCCACCGCCTGCCGGAGGGGACCTGGGAGGAACTGGCGGCCGAGGCCCGTGCCTTGGCGGCGTTCCTGGCCGCCCGTGACCTCCGGGCCTACGCCCGCTACGACCACTGGTGGGCCAAGGGCGTGTCCGCCGCCGAGACCCGGCTGCTGCCCGGCGGCTGACCCGGCCCGGACCACTGCCCCTTGGCGCACCCCGCTTCCGGCAGGGGAAGACGTGCCTGCGGCATCGCCGCGCGGGCCGCTGTTTATCGTCCGCCGATCTCCCATGGATTCGGCGCGGTGACGCTCTCCACGCATCGCACATCGCGGTCAACCACGCATGGATGGAGAGTCTGTTGCGCAGACACGTTCTTACGCTGACCTTCGCGGCCGCGAGCCTCGCCGCCGCCCTGCCCACCGCCGCGGCGCACGCCGCCGGTACGGGGGCGCCCGCACCGCGCGCCTCGGACGGCGGCGTGTACGCCACCGCCGACACGAGCGACGCCCAGCAGCGGGCCTTCTGGGACCAGCACGACAGCAACGGCACCTTCCGCCCGTTCAAGGGCGAGATGCGCGACTGGAAGCCGGACGCCACGCCCCCGAAGGCCGACGCGCCCGGCGCCGGGAAGCCCGTGAAGGCGCCCGCGACCGCGCCCGTGCGGAAGGCGAAGAGCGGCATCACCGCGGGGTCTCCGGGAGAGACCCGCCTGCGGGCCACCACCGGCCGCGTCCGCATAGCCTGGCCCAACGAGGAGAAGCCCGGCTGGTGGAACATCAGTTTGTGCACGGGCAATGTGATCAGCAGCGACAGCAAGGACATGGTCGCCACCGCCCGCCACTGCATCCCCCACGACGGACAGGGCCGGATCAACCCGCAGGCGGAGTACGAGTTCACCCCCGGCTACTACACGGACGACAAGGGCGAGCATGCCCCGGTCGGCAAGTGGACCTACCGCGGCCTCGGGGTCGTGGGGAGCTTCACCGTCAACGCCCCGCAGACGGACGACACCGCCTTCCTGGCGCTCAACACCCAGAACGGCACCCACGTCCAGGACGCCGTCGGCGCCTCCGGCTACCAGTTCAACATCGGGTCCCTGCCGTCGCAGGTCGTGTTCGCGGGCATCCCGGCCGACAGCAACCAGTTCCACACCTGTGTGAAGCAGCCCTACTGGGGTTCGGACAACCCGCCGCAGATCATGGGCAGGGGCGGGCCCTGCACCGGCGGCAGCGACCTCCCGGGAGGCGCCAGCGGTGGTCCCCTCCTCAACGGGGACACCTTCGACAGCGGTCCCGTCCAGATCGGCAACTACTCCGGCAGCGCGGGCGACGACCCCGCCGCCGCGGCCTGGCGCGACCCCGCCTACGCCGTCTTCAACAGCATGCAGGGCGTCAACGGCCAGCCCGCCCACAACAAGATCACGACCCTGACCAACGCGAACAACGACCTCGCGGACCTCTACCAGTACAACACCGGCGACGGCACCGCCGTCTACAGCTACCACGCCACCGGAACCGAGAACCAGCAGTGGCACCTGTGGGACCAAGGCGGCGGCTACTTCCTCATCGAGAACCGCTACACCGAGCGCAACGGCCTCACCGGCGCCAACGCCCGTGTCCTGGACTACAACTTCTCCAACGGCACCGCCTGGTCGCACCAGGTGAACGGCGGCGGGTCCGACAACCAGCTCTGGCGGTTCCGCGCCACCCCCAACCGCCCCGGCTGGTACAGCGTCCGCAGCAAGCGGGGCGACCTGTGCCTGGGCGCCCCCTCGGGCGAGGGCCAGTTGACCGTCTCCTCCTGCACCACGGCGGACGGCCTCGACTCCATGCAGTGGAAGCTCCAGTAAGAGCGACCGCAGGGCAGCCGGGCGCCGACCGGACAGGGCCGGCGCCCGGGCTTTGGCGCGTCCGCGGGCGGGGTATCGCAGCCACATGCGGACTGCGGGAGTGGACACATGGACCGGGCTGCTGCGGGAGTCGCTGCTGCGAAGTGCCGTACGCCGGGTGCTCGCGGGCGCGACAGCGCGGCCCCGTTGGATTCCGCGCCGGGTGCTGAGCGTGTCGGCGGACGTCGACGCCGCCGAGGGGGTGGGGGCGCTGCGCTTCGTGTGGCGCCCGAGGTCGCGGCGGGGGCGCGAGCACTTCGAGCTGATGCGGCGGTACGGGCGGCGGTGGCGGTCTGTCGGGGGTGGTGGCGGCCCCGTGGGCGATCCCGTGGACGTCGAAGTGCTGGACGTGCGCAGTGGCTGCGGTGTGCGCACCTTTCCCCACGACCACACCCCGCCGCTCCCCAACTCCCTTACGCTGTGGATCGGTTGCCTCGAAGTCCACGTGGGCCCCGACGTGGACCACGTACTCGTCGGCACCCGCCGCATCCCGGTGCCCGAGGGGCGCGCACTCGTAGCCGTCTGGACCTCGTCCCACCCCGGCCGCCCGCTCCGCCCCCTCGTCGTGGCCGTGGGCCGCGACGGCACCGAACTCTCCCGCATGGGCCCCCTCGACGGCCTGGACACCCACACCCGGGCGCGGCTGGCGCGGGAGCTGTAGCGACGGTGACGCCACGGACCACCCCGTCGCGCCCGTCGGACGGGCCTTCGGCGTCTGGCGGCGGCCTGGACACGGGCGGACGGTGGCCGGGGGCCCGGCGGCCCCGCACGACGTGGTGATAGGTTCACGCCACGTCGGGGGGACGCGAGTACATGAGTGAGCGGCGCAGCTCACCCGTGCGCGGTGGGGTGCGGAGCGATCCGTGAGCCGTGGTTCCTCCACGCCCATGTACCGGAGACCGAGCGGCTGCGCCCGCCGGGCCACGCACCATCAAGGATTCCCATGTCGAAGCCCTCCGCCAGCCGCCGGACCGTGCTGGCCGGCCTCGTGGCCGCTGCTGCCGGCGCCCCGTTGCTGGACACCCTCACCGCCGCCCCGGCGCACGCCGCCGACCTCTACGCCTCGAACACGGCGCTCTACGCGAACGCCGTGGAGGGGGTCGACTTCGGGCGCCGCTTCAAGCGCCACGAGCTGCTCGACTCGTCGATGACCACGAACGCCCGCCCCCGTCTGAGCTCGATCCTGGCGATCCACGGCGGCAACATCGAGCGGGGCACCTCCGAACTCTGCCTCGGTATCGCGGGCTACCACCCCGCCACCCTCGCCCCGGTCGACAAGAGCGCGCCCCTGTACGACTACTGGATGCTTGAGGGCCTGCTGTCCAAGGACAACGTGCAGCTGCACGTCACCGCCGAGAACAATGACGACCCGGTGGCCCGCTCCATCGCGGCCGCCAGTGCCAACGTCATCAGCGTCCACGGCTGCACCACCGATTCGGCCAAGCTCCCCGCGGGCACCAAGGCCGTGATCGTGGGCGGCGCGGGCCGACGGCTGCGCGAGGCACTGGCCGTTCGTCTGGACAGGGCGGGCTTCACCATCGCCGACACGAGCCCGGACAAGATCAACGGCGACGCGCCCGGAAACATCTGCAACCGGACGCTGACCGACGAGGGCGGCGCCCAGTTGGAGCTGACCAGCGAACTCCGTGAGAGCCTCTTCGACGACTTCGGCAACGCCCCGGACGTCAACAGCCCCACGCTGCGCTCCCAGAACACCAACACGCGTTACTGGGCGTTCGTCAACGCCTGCCGGGCCGCCCTGGCCGAGGTCGAGAAGGCCCAGCTCGACGGCCCCAGCATCTGGCACGTCCCCACCCCGGCCTGAACCGCGGTCCCCCCGGGGGTGTCTCCAGGTACACCCCCGCTCGGGGGGACCGCCGGATGGGGCGCCGAGCCGTGGAGTCCTACCGTCTGGGACATGAAGTCATCGCGCGCTCTCGCCGCAGCCGCCCTCACCCTCGCCGCCCTCGGCGGGCTCGCTCCCGTCCCGGCCTTCGCCGGGCCGGCCCACGCCCAGGACCCCGCGTCCTGGCGCGGCGAGCTCGTCGGGGACCCGGTGCCCCTGGACACCCTCACCGCCGACCAGGTCAGGAGCGTGCTCAGTGGCGACGGCCGTGCCGACGGGCACATCGACCCCGCCACCGTTCGCTACGGCGTCACGACCTACCGGCTCACCTACCGCACCCTCACCCCGCAGGGCACCCCCACCGCCGCCACCGGCCTGCTGGTCCTCCCGGAGACCGGCGGCCACCGCCGCCTCGACCTCGTCTCCGACACCCACGGCACCATGGTCAAACGCAGCTACGCACCCTCCGCCGGGGAGGAGTTCGGCCGGCTCTCACCGCTCGTGCAGGGCTCCGCCGGGCGGGCCGTGGCCGCACCCGACTATCTGGGGCTGGGGGAGGGCCCGGGGCTCCACCCGTACATGGACACCGCCTCCGGTGTGTCCGCCTCGCTCGACATGCTGCGGGCGGCCCGCACCGCCGCGTACGCCCTCGGGCGGCCGGTGGGCCACGACGTCTACGCGACCGGGTTCTCGCAGGGCGGCCAGGTCGCCATGGCGTTGGCGAAGCAGCTGGACCAGGGGGTGGACAAGCGGTTCCGGCTGAAGGCCGTCGCGCCCGTGTCCGGGCCGTACGACATCGAACACACCGAGATGCCAGCCCTGTTCGACGGGCGCGTCAACGATGTCAGCGGGGTGTTCTACCTCTCGTACTGGCTCGTTGCCCAGAACCGGCTCCACCCCCTCTACAAGTCCCCCGAGAACGCCTTCCGGGAGCCCTACGCCTCACGCGTCGAGTCCCTCTTCGACGGGGAGCACGAGGAGGACGCCGTGGTGGCATCCCTCGCCCCGTCGGTGCGGGAACTGCTCACCCCCGCCTTCTACGAGCGGCTGCGCCACCCCGACGGCGGCCTCCTCGCCGCGATGAAGGCCGCCGACGGCACCTGCGACTGGAAGCCCGCCGTGCCCGTACGGCTCTACACGGCCACCGGCGACACGGACGTACCCATCGCCAACACCCATGCCTGCGCCCGGCAGTTCGCCGCGCACGGCGTCCGGGCGCGGGTCGTCGACCAGGGGGCGGTCGGCCACAACGGGGCCTTCATGAAGTCTGCCCCGGAGACCGTGCGGTTCTTCGACTCGGTCGCGCGCCACGGTCGCGGCTGAGCGGGCTGGGCGACCGGACGGACAGTCTGGCGGGCGTCGCGGTGTGGCGCCCGGATCCGGTGCCCAGCCTGCCGGATCCGGGCGCGGTGGCGGCCGTGTCGGCGCGCCTCACGGGCGCCAGTCGGCCTCCAGGTCGTGGGAGGCGGTCGTGGTGAGCTGGGTCAGCGCCGTGCCGTCGGCCCGTACCAGGTAGAGGTGTTCGGGGTCGGTGTCGTCGCCGCCACCCCTGGTGAAGACCAGTCGGCCGCCGTCCGGGGACCAGGACGGGTACTTGTCGTTGTAGCGGCCGTTGGTGACGCGGCGGAGTCCGGTGCCGTCGGGGCGGACGAAGTAGAGGTGGGCGAAGCCGGTGGAGTCCACCCGGCTGAACGCGATCCGGTTGCCGTGCGACCAGTCGGGCGTCCAGTCGTGGGCGCCGGACCCGGTGACCGCCGCCTGGGCCAGGGTGGACAGCCGGATCCGCATCACCCTGCTGTGCCCGGCCGCGTCCGCGCGGTTGAACGCCAGGGACGCGCCGTCCGGGGACCACGTCGGGTGGAGGTCGTCGGCGGCGGTGTGGGTGAGCCGGGTGGTGTGGGTTCCGTCGAGGTCGGCGACGTAGATCTCGCGCCGGGCGCCGACCGGTTTGGCGTAGGCGACGCGCTTGCCGTCGGGGGACCAGGCGGGGTCGGAGGCGCCCGCGGTGCCGGGCACGGCCTTCAGGCCGCCGCCGGTCGACGTCATCGTCCAGATGCCGTCGATGGCACCACCGGATCCGTACCGTACGAACGCGATCCGCTTGCCGTCCGGGGACCAACTGGGCGACACGTCGCTGACGGCGGCGGTGTGGGTGAGTTTGACGGTGCCCGTGCCGCCCGGCGAGATCGCGTACAGGTCCTCGACGGGTGCTGCCGTGGTGTAGCGGGCGAAGACGATCGCGTGGTCCGCCGTGGCTCCCGCGCCCGTGGCCGCGCCGAGCGTCAGTGGTGCGGTGAGGACGACCGCCATGGCGGCGCGGGCCGCCAGGCGCCGTCGGGCCGTGCCGTCCCTGCGGGAGTTGCCGGCTCTTCGAGCCGTTCCAGCGGTTTCGCCGTCGCCGGTGCGCGGTTGCTGACCTCTCAAGGTGCCACCCCGAATCCCTCCGTGCGGCCCGCTTCGGGCCGCTTCGGGCCGTAAAGATCCCACCGATGGGGTGCGGGGGGAAGCAGCGGTACCTGGCCGAAAGCAGTCTGTGACATGTTCCGTACACGTCTGTCACGGCCGCTGTACGGGCATGCGTGGGCGCTCCCGTACGGGCCGACGCCACTGGTGACGGGGCTCCCTATACTTGACGCTTACATCGATTCCCCATCCACCACCGCTGGTCGCGTGCGTCTCTGGCATGGGGGGCGTCTCTGGGGAGGGACGCACGGCTGTGAGGGGCGAGGATCGTGAGCAAGTGCGGGGCGTCGGTACCGGACGACGAGTGGGAGCGTTTCCTGCGGGAATCCGAGGCGGGTACCGCGGGGGCACCGGAGGAGCCGTCGGCGCGGGCGCGCATGGTGGCGCAGCGGCTGAGCCGGGAGAAGCGGCGGCCGGAGGTGTGGCGGGCCGGTCCGCCGGTCCGGCCCCGACGGCGGGCGGGTTGGCACGTGCTCGGTGTACTGGCCGGGCTCGCTTTGCTGGTGGTGGCGCTGGCCCCGGGCCGGGTGGTCGGCTGGTTCGGCGGCGGAGACGGTGACAGTACGCCGCTGGCAGCGGAGTCCGACCGCCCGAGCGGAGCGCCCGCTATGGACGCGGCGGAGCAACTGCCCACCCTGGACGCGCCGTTCAGGGGGTCTCCCGCGGCCCGGTGGGCCGACGGCGCGGCGGGTGTCCATGTGCCCGGGGCCCGGGCGACCGGCTGGATGAGCGGCGAACAGGTCGCGCGGACCCTTCGGCGGACCCAGGACTTCCTCTCCGCCGCCAACCTCGACGCCGGGGTGCTGCGGGGCGAGCGTCCCGCCAAGGCGATCGCGCTGATCAATCCGCATCAGACCGACGTCCAGGACCACTTGACGACCTCGTTCCGCACACCCAGCCGGGCCAACGACCCCCTGACCCTGTTCAGCCGTTTCGACACCGAGAAGGTGCGGCTGGTCGGGACCGTGGTCAAGACGCGGGGGCGCCTCACCTACCGGGAAGGCAGCCGGGGCGCCGTGGAGGTCACCGCCGACGTCACCTATGTGTATCCCGTCGTACGCGCGAACGGCGGCAGCGACGAGGTCGCGCGCACCATCGTGCGCCGGGAGATCGTGATGAGCTGGGACGACCCGGCGAAGGTGATCACCGAAGAGGGGACGTTCTCCCTCGTCTCCTACAAGGTGGACACGACCAACGGCGGCTGCGGTGAGTCGACCGGATACTTCGTCCCGAAGTTCCTGGCCGACCGTTCGACCTCGGAGGTCAGGAGCGACCGTGAGGTCGACCCGTACGACCGGAGCCAGTCGTTGGACGCGCGGATACAGGGCGCCGAGAGCGGGAAGTGCGGCAAGGCCACTCGGTCGTGAGTGCCTGTCGGCGCCCAGGATAGGGCCGAACCGTGCGCCGGGCCGCCCCGTTCACTCGTGGAACTGCGGCGTCTCCCGCGGCACTTCGCCCAGGACCGTGCGCAGCCCGCGGGCCGTGTCCACGTACTCCCGCACCCGGTGGATCAGGTCGTCCCGGAGCTCGAAGAGTAAGCAGTAGTCATTGCTGTAGGGGTTGCCGTTGGTGAGGGTGGCCGTCATGGTCGCCTCCACCACCGCCCACTCGCCGTTGACGTGGATGCTGCGGAACTCGACGGAGAGGTCGCGCGAGAACAGGCGGGGGAAGTCCTCCGCGAAGAAGCGCGTGATGGTGTCCCGGCCCACCATGTGATGCGTTCTCCCGAGCGCCACGGCAGTGGCGTTTCCCGCCGGTGAGAGCCATTCGGCGTCTTCCGTGAAGACGGCACTGATGCGGTCGGAGTCCGAGCCGGCCAGCGCCGCGAAGACGTTCTCGATGATGTTGGTGCTGTTCATGGCCCCACTGTCGCGGCCGGTGCGCACCCGTGTCTTGGACAAATGTCGCGGCGCGGATCTGCGTGCCGGTCGCGTTCCGGGGTGGGTGTCGCGCCGTGCCCGTGCCGGGAGTTGAGGCGGGCCTACCTATACCATGCAGGTAAACAGCAGACCAACCACATCCCATGAAATTGCAAAAGCAAATCAAATTTTGGGTGTGCTGGACGAGATCATATCCCGCTAGTCCGGTTTGACTCTTATCGGGTGACTCTTCAAGACTTCGCCTTCATCTCCCCTTTATTTACAGGGGCATTACGGGACGAAGAGGGTTAGCCAAACCAGCATGGACAAGCAAGACATCACCCCGGCGCGCATGCGCAGGGCCATCACGCGTGGCGTTGTCACTACTACGGCCCTGGCCGCTGTGGCGGGTGTGGCCGCACCGGGTGTCGCCCACGCCCGGCCCGCGCAGGCCGTCGCCGCGGCTGCCGCGATCGGCACGGACGAGAAGCAGCGGGTGGAAGCGGCGGCGGTCGTCGGCCTGGACGCCACCTGGGACGTGCTGCAGCGCAACGACGTGGACTTCATCCAGGAGCTGTGGCGCAAGGCCCGCGAGGGTGGCGAGAGGTACGAAGCCGTGCGCCTGGCGGCCGAGGAGGCCATGCTCGCCGCGGACGCGGAGGTGCACGTACGGTTCATCACCACCGGCATCCACGAGGCGTACGCGGTCGACAAGAAGCGTGAGCAGGAGCGTGAGGCGGCGGCCCGCGCGGACCGGCTCGCCAAGGCGCAGGCGCTGATCGTGGTGGGCATCCCCAGCAGCCCCGAGCTGCTGGCGCTGAGCGACGACAACTTCGTGCGCGCGGTGATGAAGCACGCGGCCTCGGGCGCGCAGGTGAAGGCGGCCGCGGCGGCGGCGCTGGCGGGGGATGCGGCGGCGTGGCGCGAGTTCATCACCAATGGTGCCCGTGAGGCGCATCAGCGTGATGTGGCGGCCGAGCTGAAGGAGCTGGAGGAGAAGAACCGTGAGGAGGCGCGGCGCCTGCAGGAGCTGGCCGCGCGCAAGAGCACGGCGGCGCTGTTCAACCTGACCCCGTCCGAGGCGATGCTGGCGCTCAGCGATGACAACTTCATCCGTGAGCTGCTGCGCCAGAGCGTGGCGGCCAACGGTCCCCAGCTGTATGCGGCGGCTCAGAAGGCGGCGCTGAGCCAGAGCGCGGCCGACTGGAGCGCGTTCATCCACACGGGTGCGGAGCAGGCGTACAAGGCGGACGCGGAGGCGCGGCGCCAGGAGATCGCCACGGCGAACCGGCTGCGGCTGAAGCAGATCACGGCGGCCATGGCGAAGACCGGGGTCAACCCGTGGTTCGTCGCCCAGGCCAACAAGGCGCTGGCCGGGACCGACGAGCAGGTGGTGGACTTCCTCAAGGAGGACAGCCAGTACCGGGCGATGCGCCAGTCGCTGCAGCCCGCGTCCGGCAGGGCGGCGGGCTTCTTCGTCCGCCAGTCCAAGGTGGACGCCAACGAGGCGTTCGTCGCCCCCGTCGGCGCCAAGGGCAAGGTGGCCGACCGTCAGGACGCGACCTGGGTCGTGGTGCCCTCGCTCGCCAAGAAGGCCGAGTGCTACTCCTTCGAGTCCGCCCGTGACCGGGGCTCCTTCCTGACGCTGAAGGGCCAGCGGGTCGTCGCCGCCGCCCACGACGGCAGCGCGGCCTCCGCCAACGCCGCCACCTGGTGCGTGCGTCCGGGCCTGTCCGGGGTGGGCAAGTCCTTCGAGTCGGCGGGCCAGCCCGGCCGCTGGCTGCGGCACTTCGCCGGTGACATCCACGCCGCCGACAAGGACGGCAAGAACCGCTTCGACGGCGGCAAGGACTTCGCCCAGGACGCCACCTGGAAGCTCGCCGGCCCGCTCGCCCCCTGATCCGGCCCGACCGGCCGCCTCCTCCTCACCGACCTGAACAGACAGAACGGAACACCCGATGTCCCGGATCACCCGAGTCGCGCTGGCCGCCACCGCCGGCCTGGCCGCCCTGGCGGGCACCGTCACCGCCGTCCAAGCCGACGACACCACCACCGCCAAGGCCGCCGCCCCCGAGGTGGCGGTCGTGCAGCTGCAGGCCGCCCACAGCGGCCAGTGCCTGACCATCGAGAAGGCCAGCCTGCGCAACGGCGCCGGCGCCGTGCAGAGCACCTGCGCCGACGGCGCCGACAACCAGCTCTTCGAGATGGCCCCCACCGGCGACGGCACCCTGGAGGTGCGCCCCGCCCACAGCGGCAAGTGCCTCGAAGTGGAGAACAGCGCCACCAACGGCGGCTCCACCATCCAGCAGTGGTGGTGCAGCGGCGGCGGCAACATGCGCTGGCGCCCCTTCCTCGTCGACGTCGCCAAGGACCTCTACGAGCTGCGCCCCGCACACACCACCGCGCCCCGCTGCCTCGACATCAAGAACGGCGCCACCACCGACGGCGCCAACGCCCAGCTGTACTACTGCAACGGCAGCGCGGCCCAGCAGTGGCAGATCAAGCCGGCCAAGGTCTGACCACCCACCACCCCGCCCGCTCCGACACGGGCCCGACCACCCCCACCCGCGAGAGGAAACCGCACACCCCATGTCCCGGATCATCCGAGCCACGCTGGCCCTCACCGCCAGCGCCGCCGCCCTGGCCGGCACCACCACCACCGCCCACGCCGGCGCCGCCGAGGACGCGGCAATCGCCGCGAGGGAAGCCGCCAACACGGCGCGTGCCGCTGCCGCCGAGGCCGCCGCGCGGGCGAAGCTGCCCGCCACCACCGTCCAGCTCCAGGTCTCCTCCAGCGGCAAGTGCCTGGAGATCAACAACGGCGCCGTCAACGACGGCCTCCCGGCCCAGCAGTGGACCTGCAACGCGGCCACCGTCGCGCAGCAGTGGCGCATGATCCCCACCGGGGGCGCCTCCTACGAGCTGCGGACCGTGACCGGCAACAAGTGCCTGGAGGTCGAGAACAGCGGCACCCAGGCCGGTGCGGCCGTCCAGCAGTGGACGTGCGGCAGCGGCGCGCAGATGCGCTGGCGTGCCGTGCTCGTCGACCCGGCGAGGAAGCTCTTCCAGCTGCGCCCCGGCCACACCGACGACCGCTGCCTGGACATCGTCAGCTCCAAGACGGAGAACGGCGTCAAGGCCCAGTCCTGGCACTGCAACCAGACCGACGCCCAGCTGTGGCAGATCAAGCCGGTCAAGTGAGGACCGCCGTGAACCGACAGCGGTGGATCGCGCAGGCCGTTGCGGTCGCCCTGCTCGCCGGCGGGGGAGTCCTGGCGGCGGGCGCGGCACCGGCGTGGGCCGCGCCCGGCCCGGCGGCCGTGGCGGAGCAGCCGGTCGATCCGGCGGCGGCGATGAGGGCCGCCGCCGCGCAGAGCGCGCGTGACTACGTGCACCAGATCGCCATCTCCAAGCTGCCGCCCGAGCTGCGCGTCTCCGCGTGGAACGCGCTGCGCAGCACCCGGGGGGACGAGGCGATCGCCGAGTGGATCGCACCCGGCGGCGGTTACGCGTACGCCAAGCAGCGCCTGAAGGACTCGCGCACCCAGAACCGGAGTTTCTGCGAGCGGGTCGTGGCCACGCACCCCGCGCAGTTCTCCCCGGCGGTGCGGGCGGCGGCCGAGAAGGCCCTCAAGGGCTCGGACGCCGACCGTGCCGCGTTCGTGAAGTCCGGTTACGCGCAGGCCCAGAAGCTCGACCGGGACAGCCGTGCGGCCGATGTCCAGCACCGCCTCGAAGTCGCCGCCTCCGACCGGGAGTTCGTGGCCGCGCTGGCTCAGAACGCCCCCGGTGAGCAGGTGCGGGTGGCGGCGCGGTGGGCGCTGCGTGCGGGCGCGACGGACGCCGACGTCGCCGAGTTCTACGGGTACGGCTGGGCCACCGGCGGGACGCTGGACCTGGAGGCGTACCGGCTGCACGTGTCGGACGCCGAGACCGCGCGGCGCGCCACGCTGTCGCAGCTGATCGCGAAGGCGGCCGCGGCCGAGGAAGCGGTCAAGGGCGCGGCGGACGCGGCCAGGGCCCGGGCCGAGGCGGAGGCCGCCTGGAAGTCCGTGTCCGAGCACGCGGGCGCCGCGCAGAAGGCGTGGCTGGCGGAGCAGGAGGCCGCCGCCGCGCAGGCGGCGAACTGGCGGAGCATCGCCGAGGCCGCCAAGGCGTCCGCGAACGGGCTCTGGAAGGAGATCGGCGGTCCCGCCGACTCCAACGGGACGTCCTGGGCCGAGGAGCAGGCGGGGGCGGTCGCGTCGGCCGACTTCTGGAAGGACATGTACGGGCGTGCCCGCGACGCGGAGACCCGCGTCCGGGGCTGATCCGCGGATCCGCCCCGGGTGCCGGCCGGCGTGACCGGTCGGCCGGCACCCCTGACTTCGCGCGCCCGGCGGCTGCCTGCCGCGCGCCCTACCGGGGTGCGCCTCTTTCGCCGCGTTCCGCGCGCATGTGTTGTGCCCCCTGTTCCGTGGTGCGGTGACGCCTGGGGTGGGGGGTGTTCTGTGTGTTTCTTTTTTGAGGGGGATTGCTTCCGTGATGGGGAGATTCCGGCCGCGGGCCGGACGGGTACGTGGCCGGGTGGCCGCGGTGGCGTCGGGGACGTTGTCCGCGACGCTGGTGCTGGCGATGCTGGGTGGCGCGACGGCCGAGGCGACCGAGGCCACGACGGCCCGCGCCGAGCAGGCGTCCTACACCGGCACTCTGGCGGCGCTGGACCGGGTGGCGGCGGCCCTGCCGAAGCCGCCGGGCGCGCCGGCCGCCGCGCCGCTGTCGGAGCTGGACAGGATCAGCGCCGAGCGGGACCGGCAGCTGGTGGAGGACTACGCGGAGTTCGACGAGGAGGACGAGGTCCGCGAGGCCGCGAAGAAGGCGCTGGAGAGCAGCGATCCGAACGCGGTGAAGGAGTTCCTGGAGCACGGTGAGGCCGAGGCCCGCCAGCGTGCCAAGGACAAGCGTGACGGCACCGACGTCAAGAACCGCAAGGCGATCGAGGCGCTGCGCGGCAGTGGCGGCCCGGTGTTCAACGCCGAGGTCGAGCGGGTCCTGAAGTCGGACGCCAAGGCCCGTGCCGACTTCCTGGCGTTCGGCGCGGACCTCGCCCGTGCGCAGGACAAGAAGAACGAGCAGACCGCCAAGGAGCGGGCGGCCGAGCTGCGCAAGCGCGTGGAGACGCTGGTCGCCTCGGGTGGCCCGGAGGTCAAGAAGGCCGCCGCGGCGGCCCTGGCCACGGGTGATGACAAGGCCATCGCGGAGTTCCTGGAAAAGGGCTACCAGATCGCGGCGCAGAAGGACGCGGATGACCGCGCGGCGCACGAGAAGGCGCTGAAGGAGGAGCAGGAGGCGGCGGAGAAGCTCCGTCAGCTGGCCGAGAAGGCCGCCCGTGCGGCGGAGGCCCGTACGAAACTGATCGCCGCGCACGGCAGTGCGGTCAAGGCGCTCAAGGAAGCGTCCAACGCGATGACTTCGGCGGCCGGGCAGGCGCGCCAGGCCGACCGGATGCTGTCGGCGGACCGGGCGGGCAAGACGCTGTCCTCCTACGAGGCGGTGAAGGCCGAGGCGACCCGTCAGGTCGCCATCGCCTCGGGTGCCGCCAAGGCGGCGCAGGTCGCGTCCGCGCAGGCCAAGGTCCAGGCGGACGTGCTGGTGGAGACCGGTCTGACCTACGGCACCCAGTGGTCCGAGGTCGCGGCCGGCATCGCGGCGGCAGCGGAGGCCGCCGTCAAGGCGAGCCAGACCGCGCAGCACGCCATCGACGCCACCGAGGCCGACGCCAAGGGCCTGAACGCCAAGAACCAGGCCGAGCTCCACGAGCAGCAGGCCAAGCAGTGGCGCGCCAACGCCGAGCAGCACGCCAGGGCCGCTGCTTCTTTGGCCGAGGCCGCCGACAAGCAGGCGAAGATCGCCGCGGACGCGGCTTCCCGTGCCAGGACGGCGCGCATCGAGGCGGAGAAGGCGGAGAAGCAGGCGTGGGAGCACGCCCAGAAGACCCGCGAGGCCCGCGTCGAGGCCCAGCGCCAGGCGAAGATCGCCGCCGAGCAGCGCGCCATCGCCGAGCGTGAACGCGACCTGGCCGCCCAGGCACGCGCCCGCGCGGAGAAGGAACGCGACATCGCCGCCGCGGCCCGCGCCCGCGCCGAGGCCGAGGCCCGCACCGCGTCCGCGGCACGCGCCGACGCCCAGGCCGCCGCGGCCACCGCCGCCTCCGCACGCGCCGACGCGGAGAAGCAGGACGGCATCGCGGCCAAGGCCGACGAGAACGCGCGCGGTATGGAGAACGCCTCGCGCGAGGCGTGGCGCAAGTCCCGCGAGGCCCGGATGGACGCCGACGCCAAGACGTCGCGCGCCCAGGCCACCGCCTCGATGGCGGCTGCCGCCAAGGGCACCGCCTACTCGGTCGAGGCCCAGACCGCGGCGACCGCCGCCGGGGCCGACGCCGACACCGCCAACGCCGCCGCCGGACAGGCGCAGAGCGCGGCCGACACCGCCAGTGGCGCTGCCATCCGCGCCCGCAGCGCCGCGACCCAGGCCGCGGGAGCGGCCGCCCGGGCCCGGGCAGCGGCGGCGGAAGCCACCGCGCACGCCGCCCGCGCCAACGCCGCCGCCAACAAGGCCGAAGCCGCGGCCTCCGCCGCCAACGCGGCGGCCAACCGCGCCGAGGCCGAGTACCAGGCCACCCGCGCCGCGGCCCAGCGCGCCAATCAGAAGGCCGCCGAGGCCACGGCGCAGGAGGCCCGCGCCGGGCTCGCCGCCCATGAGGCCGCCCGCCTCGCGGGTGAGGCCGCCGGTGAGGCGAAGCTGTCCTTCCAGGCGGCCAACCGCACCAAGGACGAAGCCGAAGGCGCCACCCGCGAGGCCGCCATGGCCCGCCTCCAGTCCGGCATCGCCCTCCAGGCCGCCACCGCCGCCCGCGGCACCGCCGCGGGGATCGCCGACCCGGCCAACACCGCCATCGAGCTGGCCGCGCCCTTCGCGGGCACCGACGTCGACGCCGACTTCGCCGTCCAGGTCGCCAAGGCCGCCGAGGACATGGGACGCGAGCAGGTCGCCGCCGCCGAGGCCAAGGCCGTGGAAGCGGTCAAGGCCGCCGAGGCCGCCGAGGCCGCCGCCAAGCGCGCCAACGCCCAGGTCGCCCCGGCCTTCAAGGCCGCCGCCGACGCCGCCAAGTCATCGGCCAGTGCCGCGCGTTCCGCCGCCGCGGCCATGAAGTCCGCGGCCGATGCCGCCGAGGACGGCGCCAAGGCCCGCGCGGCCGCGGCCAGCGCCAACAAGGCCGAGGCCCAGGCACGCGAGGACTCCCAGCTCGCCCGCCAGGCCGCCAACCAGGCCGCCGCGGACGCCGCCGCGGCCCGCCAGGCCGCCAACCAGGCCGAAGCCGAAGCCGCCCGAGCCCGCGGCGCCGCGGCCGAAGCCGAACAGCACGCCAACGCCGCGGCCGGCGCCGCCACCCTCGCGGAAAAGGAAGCGGCCACCGCACAGACCGCCGCCACCCAGGCCCAGCAGGACGCGGAAGCCGCGGGCAAACTCGCCGAATCCGCCGAAGGCCACGCCAAGTCCGCCAAGGAAGCGGCCGACAACGCCCTCAAGTACGCCAAGGAGGCCGACGAGGTAGCCAAGCAGGCCGAAGCCGACCAGGCCGAACGGGAACGCAAGGCCCGGGAGGAAGCCGCCACGAAGGCCACCGCCAAGGGTGACCTGCTGGAGCTGACCGACGAGCAGAAGAAGGCGCTGCGGGCCGCCGGCCTGGACCCGGAAGAGTACGAGCGGCTGCGCGACCTCGCGAACAAGAGCCTCACCGATTTCATCATCGAGATCGGCGGGGAACTCCTCGCGGAGTACTTCGACGTCGAGAACATCAAGAAGTGCGTCAGCGAGGGCAACGTCGAAGCCTGCTTCTGGAGCTTGGTCAACAACCTCCCGTGGGGCAAGGCGCTCCGGGCCATCGAGAAGTTCCCGGAGATCGCCAAGGCCATCAAGCGCCTCGCCGGAATCGGTAAGCTCCTCGAAGAGTCGGACAAGGCGAAGAAGTACGTCAAGAAGGCCGAGGACGCCCTCGAAACGGTCGTCGCCTGTGAAATCGAGTTCGAGCCGAGCAGCTTCAGCCAGTCTTCGCGCAGCGCCCGTTCACTCAATGTTTCCCAGGTCTACTTCGCCAAGGCCGCGGCGAAGCCGAACCCGGATCGGAAGTGCCCGAAGCTCTCGGACCGGAACCCGATCCCGAGCAAGGAGCTGCGGTACGAGTACGAAGAGGTCCTCGCCGGCCGGGGAACGCCCCGGCCCGGCAACGGCCCCGGCGGACTGGACATCTACCAGGCGAACAACCTGGAGGGGGCCCAGAAGGCCAAGTGGAAGGGCTCGGTGATCTACGACGTGCCCGGTACCAGCCACCGCATCATCAAGAGGCCCGACGGGCTGATCGGTTTTGCCTGGGAGCACGACTACGACAACCCCAGGCTGTTCCCCGGTCCTTGGTACAAGGACGGCGGTAAGGTCCCGAACCTGAAGAAGAAGAAGTCCTAGAAAACGAGACGGTGGCGGGGTGCGTAGGATGACGCACCCCGCCGGCCCGTTCGATGTTCATCCCGATTCCCTTGGTGGTCCGAATGACTGATGTGCACCGTGAAGAGTCCGCCCCCCTCTATTCCCTCTATTCCGTCGATGACGAGAGGGAGCTCTTCACCGTCGGCGACCTTTCCGGTTTCTTCGTCGACGCGGACGACGACTGGCGCACTTTCCGCGCGCTGCGCTGTGCGGCGAGCGGCCGTCCCGCGGCCGGGGAGGTGGACGAGCTCAAGGTCCGCGTCCTCGATTCCCGGGGCGGGGTGCTCGGTTCCTACGACGTCAGCGCTGTCCATATCGAGGAGGCCGAGGAGGAGGGGCAGCCGGTCCTTGAGGTGACGGGCTATCTGCTGAGCCGGCCCCACCCTCTGGCGCCCGCCGCTTGGGATCGCTGGCGTGAGCCGGGCGAGCTCCGCGCCGGCGCGTGGGCCTCCCTGCCCGCACCGGTACGACGCGCCTGGCTCGACTGCGTACGGCTCCACCACTTCGCCGCGCCCCGTCGCACGGGGGCGGACGTGTCGGGCGGCGTGTATGAGCTGGACGGGCGCCACATCACCGACTGGGTGGGGCTGTACTGCGCTCTGGGCGAGGCGCTCCGGGGGCCGGGAGGCTACTTCGGAGGGACCCTGGACGCGCTGCGGGACTGCCTCAACGGGGGCTTCGGGGTGCGAGCGCCCTTCCAGCTGAACTGGCACTCCGTGGCAACGGCCCGCGCCCACCTCGGAGACGGCTACGTGGATGACGTGGTGGAGACGATCCGCTCGGCAGGGGCGACGGTGACCTTCCCCTGACACCTCGACGCCCCCGCTGACGCGTCCCGCCTTCTCGTCGGCCGGTCGCATCGGAGGGGGCTCGGGCGCGGGGGCCGTCAGAAGTGCGTTCCACCGTCCACGCGCACCTCGGTACCCGTGATGAACCGGCCGTCCTCCGACGCCAGCATCGCGACGACCGAGGCGACGGTCTCCGGGCCCGCGAAGCCCTGGCCGATGGCCGGGGCCAGCTTCATGAACAGCGACATGTCCGCGTCCTCGGGCAGGCCCGGGCCGAGGCTCGCCTTCGAGGCGCCCGAGCCGTCGGTCATGCCGGAGGAGATGGAGCCGGGCTGTACGGCGGTGAAGCGGATGCCCCGCTTGGCGTACTCGGCGGCGAGCGCGTGGGTCATCGACTGGATGCCGCCCTTGCTGGCCGCGTACGCCGCCATGTAGGGGTGGGCGAACGCGGCGGAGGTGGAGCTGAAGTTGACCACGGCGGCGCCGTTGCCGTCGAGGAGCGCCGGTATCGCCTCGCGGATCATCAGGAACGTTCCGGTCAGATTGACCGCGACGATCCGGTTGAAGTCGGCGAGCGACGTCTCGTGGG
The DNA here is from genome assembly GCF_041080675.1 of Streptomyces sp. cg36. NCBI lineage: Bacteria > Bacillati > Actinomycetota > Actinomycetes > Kitasatosporales > Streptomycetaceae > Streptomyces > Streptomyces cyclosori. The sequence continues at coordinate 7,721,559 of NZ_CP163520.1, forward strand.
TGTGCGAGGAGCGCAGGATGCCGGCCGCGTTGACGAGTACGTCCAGGCCCCCCAGCGTCTCCACGGCGGCGGCGACTGCGGCGCGCACCGACGACTCGTCCGCGATGTCGACGAGGACGGTGCTCAGGCGCGCGGCGTCGGCGCCCGCCTTGGCCCGGGTGTCGTCCAGGCCGGCCTCGCTGACGTCGGCGGCGACGACCCGGGCGCCTTCGGCGAGCAGGCGCAGCACGGTGGCCTGGCCGATGCCCGAGCCGCCGCCGGTGATCAGTGCGCGGCGGCCTTCGTAGCGGTGGGTGACGGTCATCGCGTTCCCGCTTTCGTGAGTACGGGGAGCCCGCTCGTATCGGCTCCCTCGCATGTCACCGTACGCCCAAGTGACACGGTTTGCCACCTAGGCATTTCATGTCTTCCGCCTGGTGCGGGCGTAGGCTGCAGCAGTGACCCAGCCCTCCCTCACCGAGCGCCGCAAGGCCGCGACCCAGCTCGACATCGCGCGTGCCGCCGCCGCGCTCTTCGCGGAGCAAGGCCCCGACGCCACCACCGCCGAGGCCATCGCCGGCCAGGCCGGAGTGGCGCTGCGCACCTTCTACCGCTACTTCCGCTCCAAGCAGGACGCCGTCGGCCCGCTGCTCTCCGGCGGCGCCGAGCGCTGGCGCGCCCTGCTCGAAGCCGCCGAGCCGGGTCCGCTGCCCGCCGTCCTGGAGCGGGCCGTGGCCGAGGCCCTGTCGGTGCCGGACGAGCACGCCGCCGAGCAGTTCGGGTGGACGCGCGGGCTGCTGCGCGCCGCCCAGGACGACCCGGCGCTGCGCGCGGTCTGGTACCGGGTGAACCAGGAGTCCGAGGAGAAGCTGCTGCCCGTGCTCACCCGCCTCGCCGGGCCGGGTGCCGACTCCCTTGAGGTGCGGCTCGCCGCGGCTGCGGCCACCGACGCCATCCGCGTCGCCCTGGAGGAGTGGGCCGCCACGGACGCGCCGGTGTCGGGCGCGGGCTCCCCCGCGGAGCTCGCCATCCGCTGTCTGCGGGAACTGACGGGCGGAATCCGGCTGCTGGCCCACTGACGCGCCGGGCCGCGGCGCTCTCCCCGCGCTGGTCCGTCAAGGCCGCGCCATCAAGGCCATTCGATGGCGGCGGAACCGTCGCGCTCCCAGTCCCGCACCAGGGCCACGACCTCGGCCGAGTCCGCGGCGGGCGGCGCGGGGCCGGGCCGGTACAGGCGGAGGCGGGCGATCTCGGCGTCGCGGTGACGTGCGCCGTCCCGCGCCCGCGCGTCGGCCCCGGCCCTGTTCTCCGTACGGTGCGGACGTTCCTCGCTCATGCCGGGAGGCTAGGAGCGCGGTGTACGGGAGGCCGCGCACCGCCACGGAGACCTGGCGATGCCTTTGTCTGCACGTGACCCTTTCCTGTCGATGCGTTGCAGATGGGTCGGCTCGGCCATGGTGGAGGACGGTCGCGCCCGGCTGAGGACGGTCACGTCCGCCCGCCGCGCCCCCGCCCGTGCCGCGTGGGCCGCTACCGTGCGCGCAGGGTGGCGTGCAGCGGCTCGGTCGGCTGGAGGATGATGCCCGGGCGGGGGACGGGCTCGCCGGGGTCGACGGCGAGCCGGAACCGCTGGGCGAGGGTCGCCAGCAGGAGCGCCGCCTCGACGAGCGCGAACCGCGCCCCGAGACAGGCGCGTTGGCCAACGCCGAACGGGAACCAGGCGTGCTCGGGCACCGCGTGCGGGGCGTCGTCGTCCCAGCGCTCGGGCCGGAAGGCCGTGGGGTCGGGGAACCAGCGGGGGTCCCGGTGCGCGCTCCACGGGCTGCACCACACCGTCGTACCGGCGGGAACGGGCGCGCCCCCGAGCGTCGCGCCCGCCCGTGCCCGGGCGGGCACCGTCCAGACCGGCGGGTAGAGGCGCATGGCCTCCTTGAGGGTGTGCCGGGTCCGCACGAGCCGCTCGTAGTCCTCGTAGGCCGGGGGACGGCCGTCGAGCACCAGGTCGAGCTCCTCGGTCAGCCGGGCGAATGCCTCGGGGGAGCGGGAGAGCAGATACCAGGACCACGTCAGGGCGGTGGAGGTGGTCTCGTGCCCGGCGGCCCAGAGCGTGACGGCCTCGTCCCGGACCTCCTTGGGGGAGAGCGGACGCCCCTCCGTGTCGCGCGACGCCAGCAGACGGCTGAGCAGATCGTCTCCGTGCCCGGAGCCGGCGCCGCCGTTCAGCCGGCTGTCGATGAGCCGGTGCACCTCCGCGTCGATCACCGCGACGGCCGCGCGCACCCGCCGTCGCCGCACGGTCGGGACCCAGCCGGGCAGGAAGAGGCCGACTCCGCGCAGCTCCGCGCGCATCTCGCGCTGGGCCACCGCCATGGCGGCGCCGAGCGCCCGGCCGTCGTCGCCGAGGTCGCCGCCGAAGAGGGTGCGTACGACGATCCGCTGGGTGAGGTCGGCCATCTCGGCCTGCACGTCGATGCGTTGGCCGTCGCGCCAGCCGTCGGCTTGCGCCGAGGCGCACTCGACCATCGTCGCCGCGTACGCGCGCACCTGGCGCGGGCGGACCACCGGCTGGACGAGCGAGCGCTTGCGGCGCCACTCGGCTCCCCGGCTGCGCAGCACGCTGTCGCCGACCAGCTGCTTCAGCGTCCAGCTGATGTCGATCACCTCGAAGGTGTCCTCGACGGCGCCCAGGAACTCGGCGATGTGCTCCGGCCGGGAGACGAGCAGACTGCGGTAGGGACCGAGTGACCAGCGGGCGAAGTCGCCGTGCTCGTCGCGCAGCCGTACGAAGAAGGCCAACGGGTCGCGGCCGAAGGCGAAGAGGTGCCCGAACAGCGGCAGGCCCGGCGGCCCGGACGCGTCGAGCACCGGCGTGGGCGCGGCAGGGGCCATGGCGGGACGCTCCTCACGGCTGGCGGGCGTGAGGGCGATGGTGTCGCGGAACCGCACCGGCCCGCCAGCCCCCAGCAGGGTGACCGGTGGACGCGTCAGCGGGGCGGGCGGGTCAGGGCGACCCGCAGCAACAGGGCAGGGCTGGCCAGCGTACGGGGATGGGCGTTCATGTGGAGGACGTCCATGAAGGCGCTGTTGACCTCCCGGTTGTGGACCGAGGCGGTCATGAGCCGATCGCCCGCCCACCGGGTGAGGCGGTAGCCGCGCGGATAGGGGCCGGTCACATGGGGCTGGGCGAGGTCGGCGGTGGTCGCGGTGGACCAGGCGGCGTCCACGACGGTCCGGGCCCGGCGGAAGTACCCTCGGGCGGCGGTGTGCGGGTGGGCCCCGGAGCGCAGATGGACGGCGAGGGAGGACGCCTGGAGGGCGGCGAGGGTGAGGCCCTGGCCGTAGACGGGGTTGACGGAGGCGACGGAGTCGCCCACGGCGACGAGGCCGCCGGGGAAGCGGGTGAGGCGGGTGAAGTCGCGGCGCGCGCTCTCGCGGAACCGGTACGTGCGCACCTCGCCCAGCATCGTGCAGGAGTCGGCGACCGTGCGCAGCGGAGCCACGCACCGGCGCATCCGGGCCAGGAACCGCTCGGGGTCACTGCCCGGCCGGTAGTCGGTGTAGGCGGCGAGGACCACGGACCAACGGCCGCCCTCGACGGCCGCCAGGGCGCCGGGCTCGCTGAGCCGTGGCTGGTAGTGGTTGGCGGGCCCGGGGGTGGCGTGGGCGATGACCGTGCCGGGCAGTTCGTCGCCGCGCGCGAAGAGGGCGGTGGCGTAGCCGAGGTCGATGCGCATGCGGCTGACGGGCGGCGCGTCCCAGCCGTTGGCCCGCAGCCAGCTGCCGAGCCTGCTGGAGCGGCCCATGGCGTCGACCACCAGGTCGGCGCCGAGGACGGTGTGTTCCGCGCCGGACGGTCCGGGCGGGGCGCCGGGGGCCGCCACTTGGACGCCGGTGATCCGGCGGCCGTCGTCGAGGAGACCCGTGGCCCGGCCGTGCAGCGGGCGCACGTTGGGCAGCGCCATGACACGGCGGCGCAGCAGGGTCTCCAGGAACGGGCGGGTCGCGCTCAGCATCCGCAGCCGCGGCACATCCACCTTGCGCACCCCGTCGACGTGGAACTGCACCTCCGGCCCGCGGCCCAGGAGCGCGCCCTCGGCGAGGGCCTCCTCGGTGAACCCGGGGAACCAGCGTTCGAGCTGGCGGTGCCCCATCGACAGCAGGGCGTGCAGCTGCTCCCGGTGCGGAGCTCCCGGGCCGGTCGCGCCGGTGGCCAGGTCGTCGGAGTCGATGACGACGACGTCGTCGGCGTGCTCACTCAGCACCCGTGCGGCCAGCAGCCCCGCGAAGCTGCCGCCCAGAACGACCCCGGACTCCACCTGGACGTACCCCCTGTCTGGCCGACTCCCCGTCGGGGAAAGGCCGTTGGTCTCCGGTCGACCCTACTCGCGGATCCTCCCCACCCGGCCTGACTCGCCGCGTCCGTACGATGGAGTGGCCGAAGTGTACGGAAGCCACCGACCGGGGTGGGCATCCGCCTCGGTCACCTCGGCGGCACGCGGCGGAAGGAACGGTCTTGGTCCCCTGGACGGTCGAGCTGGAGAGAGTCGACTGGAACGCGTACGCGTGCTGGTGCGGCGAGCGGGGGCATCTCGCCGACGACCTGCGGCAGATCATCACCGCCCGGTCCGTCGCCGAGATGGGCGCTGCCTCGCTGGACGGGCACGTGGAGGACCAGGGGATGCTCGCCGATGTGGCCGTACCGGCCGCCGGCGTCATCATGGCCGCACTCCACGAGGACCTCGGCGCGGACGCCCGCAGCGAGCTGATCATCACGCTGTGGCGCTGCGTGCTGGGAGCGGAGGACGAGAGCGGGAGGGCCGCCATCCAGCAGCAGGTGCGCGCGGGCATCTGGGCCATCTACCGCGAGGCGACGCACGGTGACACGGAAACCGCGCTGGACATCCTCGAATGCGTCGAGCAGGACACCGCGCGCCTGGACGCCTTCCGCGAAGCGGTCCGGTCACGTCTGGACAAACGCCGCCGCCGGCGGCAGGCGCCGACCGGGTGGGGCGGTGGCCGGGAGGGGCGGTGACCGCCGTCGGTCACCGCCCCCAGGGGCGCACCGGTCGCCGCGTGCTCAGAACAGCGGCTCGTCGTCCGGGTAGCCGTTGCCGATCTGGACGCGCGGCGCGTAGCCGCCCGTGCCGTCGCCCTTGTAGAACCAGAGGTTGCCGTAGCTCTTGTTGAGGACGTGGTCGCGGCCGATCAGGTCGGCGTTGCCGTCACCGTCGAGGTCGCCGGGGGCGGCGAGGGCGGTGTAGGTCTGCCAGCCGTTGCCGATCTGGACGCGCGGCGCGTAGCCACCGCTGCCGTCCGCCTTGTGCAGCCACAGGAGCCCGGTCGTGTCGCGGCCGACCAGGTCGGCGGCGTTGGCGGAGTCGCGGACGAGGTCGACGGCCAGCAGCGCCTTGTAGTCGCCCCAGGAGGTGCCGGGCGCGGGCGCGGCGGCCTTCACCGCGGCGGCGGAGTCGTAGCCGCCCGCGGCCGTGCCGGGGTAGCGCCACAGGTCACCGGCCGCGTCGCGGACGAGCAGGTCGGGGTGGCCGTCGTGGTTGTTGTCGCCGGGGGCGAGCAGGGCGGTCGCGCCCTGGAGGCCGCTGCCCGCCTTGGTGCGGGTGCTGCCCGAGTACGAGCCGGTCACCGGGTCGGCCGGGTACCGCCACAGGTCACCGCTCTGGTCGACGGCCAGCAGCGTGCCGCCCTGGCGGGCGATGTGGCGCATGTTGCCCCAGCCGAAGCCGGTCTTGCAGGCGCCCGCGAGGGTGCCGTCGCTGTTGCCCGCGTAGCGGAACAGCGCGCCGGTGGCGTCGACGCGGAAGACGCCTCCCGCGGTGGGCGCGGCGGGCCCGCAGTCCGACCAGGTGGCGGCGGCGCGGTAGACGTGGTGGTCGGACACCGTCGTCTCGCGGGGCTGGGAGTCGCCCTTCTCGTCCTTGAAGAAGCGGGAGGCGAAGAAGAGGTAGTCGATCTTGCGCTTGCCGCCCGCGTCCTCGTACGTCGTCGCGCCGGAACGGCAGTGCGTCAACTGGAGGTCCTTGCACTTCTGCTGGAAGAAGTCGGCGTCGGTCTCGTCGGCCTCGGTCATCGTGCCGCTGCCCGGGCCGAGCGCGCCGCCGCTCCCGGCGGCGGGGGAGTAGAGCGGCTGGGTGCCGCCGTTCCACGGCTGGGTGTTGAAGTCGCCGCCCACGACGACGGGGATGCCGGCGTCGTCCCACTGCTTGACCCTGGCGGCGAGCTTGAGCGCCTCGGCGTTGCGCAGCGCGGCCCCGGAGGACTCGGGCTCCCAGTACAGGTGCGCGGAGCAGGACCAGGTGAGCCGGTTCTGCAGATAGCTCTGGATGCAGGGGCTCGTGATGTCCTCGGGCTCCTGGCGCTTGCTGTCCGCGCCGTAGGTGTTCAGATCCAGATCGGTGCCGCCGACGAACGCGCCCTTGGCGAAGACGGCCATGCCGTACGAGGAGGTGCCCAGGCAGATCGTGTTGTGGTCGGCGTCGACGGCCCCCTTCGGGAGCGTCGCCACGTAACGGCCCGTGAAACCGCGGGGCTGGAGCCGGGCCGCGATCGCGTTGTACTGGTACTCGCAGACCTCCTGGAGGAATATCTGGTCCGCCTTCCAGCCGGTGAGGTCGGTCTCCCGGACCACCACGTCCTCGCGGTAGGCGTCGTTGGTCAGCTTGTCGACGGCCACGCACTTGTGGCCGCACATGTTGAAGGTGGAGAACCTGAGCGGCGGCGCCGTACTCGGATCCACCACGTCCGCCGCCGACGCGGTCGCGGCGCCGAGGACGCACATCCCCAGAAGCAGGGCCAAGGTCCCGAACAGGGCCATCACGGACTTGAGCGTTCTCACGTAACTCCTCGTCGACTGCCCGGGCCGGTGCCGGGGCGAGCCGCACTGTACGCCGGGGGTCCGGCACGGTTTTCCCGGAGGGGGCGGGGGCCGGCCCGGGGTGGCGATCGAGGACGCGACTGCGCCACGATGCTGCGATGCACGAGGAGCCGTTGGAGGAATGGGCGCGGCGCCGCGAGGAGCGCCGCGCCCGGTCGGCCGGGAAACTCCGGGCGATCCCGCTCACGAGAGGACCGCACCAGGGTGCGCACATCGAGCCGGACACGCCCCGGGTGATCCAGGAGTGGAACGGCTCGGAGTGGGTGGCCGTCGGCGTCGCCGAGGACCTCGCCGCCGCGAAGGCCCTGCTCTATCCGCCCCGCCCGGCCGAGGACGGGTCCGCCGAGTGGGACTGCCCGCCGCCGGGCGAGGGCGGCGGCCGGCACCGCAGACCGTCCCCGGCGGACGAGCGCGAGCAGTAGGAGGGCGGCCGGACCGTGGCGCGGCGGGAGCGCGGGCACTTCGGCGACGGTGTGCCCGCCGCCCCGGCGGCGGGCGCCGTCGCACGACGCCCGGTCCGGGAGCTATCCGGCCGGCCGCGCCATCACCATCCGGGCGATCTCCACCCGGGACTTGGCACCGAGCTTGCGGTAGGCGCGCGTCAGGGCCGCTTCCACGGTCTTCACGCTGACCACCAGGCCCGCCGCGATCTCGCGGTTGCTGGCGCCCTGGGCGACGCGCGCGACGACACTGCGCTCCGTCGACGTGAGGTGCTCCGCCCACGAGCCGCCCTCGGGTGCGCAGACCGAGCCGTCCTGCACGCGGTCGCGTTCGGCGCGGGTGAGGGAGACCCAGGAGCGGGCACCGGCCTTGGTGAAGATCCGCAGCGCGCCCGCGAAGGCGGCGCGGGCGGCGGCCTCGTCCCCGAGGAGGCGGCGCACCCGCCCCAGGGTGACCTGGGTGCGGGCCTCCTCCAAGGGGTATCCGGCGGCTCGCAGCCGGACCGCGGCGTGCTCCAACTGCCGTGCGGAATGGGCGAGATCGCCCCGGGCCGCGCTGACCGTCGCCGCCGCCCGGTCCAGGGTGGCCAGGACGCCGGGGCGCCCGAGCCGCTCGGCCTGGTGGCGGGCCAGGGTGATCACGGCCCCGGCTTCCCTTGGGGCGCCAACGGCCGCCAGCGCCTCCGCGAGGTCGGCGTGCCACCGTCGCGTGGCGGGGTCCCGCTGGCCCTGGGCGGTCTCCGACTCGGCGGTGCGGCGCAGGAGTTCGGCCGCCTGCTCGTACTCGCCGCTGAACAGGCGGATCCGGCCCTCGGCGTGCAGGGCCCGGGGCAGGAAGAGCCGGTCGTTGTCGTCCTCGCTGTGCCGTCTGGCCGTCTCCGCGGCCGTCAGGGCCTGGCTGAGGCTGCCGCCCGCCGTCTCCGCGAGCGAGACCGCGTACCAGGCGGGCCCCTGGCTGAGCGCCGATTCCTCGGCGATGCGCAGACTCTGCCGGGCGATGGTGAGGGCGGGGCGACATCGGCCGCGCTGGATCTCGACCTGTGCGAGACCGATGAGGCAGTGGCTGAGGCTGTCGGCGGAGCCGCGCTGGCGCAGCCGGTACACGAGGGTGCGCAGTTCGGCCCGGGCCTCGTCCAGCTCGTCGTGTACGAGGTGGAAGCGGTGTTTGAGGTAGAGGGGGCCGTTGTGGTGGGTCATGGCGTGTGCGTCGTGGGGTGCGGCGAGTGCGGCGGCGAGGGTCGTCTCGGCCTGCGGGAGCCCCAGGAAGAGTTCCAGGGCGGCCTGCTGGGTCAGTGCCATGAGCTCGGTGCGCCGGTCGCCGGTCCCGGCCGCGAGATGGGCGGCGCGCACGGCGTGGCCGTGGGCGCGGGCCGCCGAGCCGCCCACCATCCACTCGCGCCAGCTCATCCGGTAGTGCAGCTGGGCCAGCAGCCCGGGGTCGTCGGCGGCGTCGTGGACCGCTTCCGGGAAGACGTCCGCGATCTCGGCCATGGCCTGGCCGCAGGAGTCGATGACCACGTTCCAGGCCCGCACCCGTTCGGCGGGCCGCCGCGCCTCGCCGAGCACCTCGTGGGCGAGCTGCCGGGCGAAGTCGAGGTCGGCGGCCTCGATGGCGTCCTCGGCGGCCGTGAGCCTGCGGGCGATGTCGGCGTCCGCCTGCCCCGGGGGCGTGTACTGGGCGGCGAGGCGGCCCAGCCGCGCCGCGGTTCCGGGCGCACCCCGGCGGCGGGCGGCCGAGGCGGCGGCGGTGAGCCGGGCCGCGACCGCCGGGTCGGGGCCCGCCGCGAGCCGCGCGATGTGGTGGGCGCGCTCCACGGGGTCGTCGGAGGCGTCGGCGAGCGCGCGGTGCGCGGCCACCAGGCGCTCGTACGGGGTCTCCGCCCGCAGCACCATCGGGGTGAGCGGATCCAGGAACCTGATGGTCCCGTGGCCCGGTTCCGGCAGGACGTCGAGGATGCCGTGGCGTACGCAGAGGTCCAGGTCGGCGGCGGCGTCCTGGCGGCCCGCGCGCCGCAGCAGCTCCACCGTGGGGCGTACGGCGGCGCCCGCGACGACCAGCGTGCGGCGGGCGTCGGCGGGCAGGGCGCCGATGCGGGCCAGGATGGGGCGGCGCAGGGAGCCCGGGACGGGGAGCGGTTCGGCGGCGTCGGGCAGCTCCCGGCCCTCGCCCCGGACCCGGTCGTCGAGCGCGGAGCTGAGCTCCAGTGCCGTGCGGGGGTTGCCCCCGCTCGCCTGGTGCAGGCGCGCGGTCAGGGCGCGGGGCCAGTACGGGTGGTCGTGCCGCTCCAGTAACTCCGCGACCTCGTGGGCGGTCATGGGCGGCACGCGCAGGCGGTGGACCGGCCGCGGGCACAGCTCGGCCGCGCCCGCGCAGCCCTCCCGGCGGTCCGCCGCGGGGCCGAGGTCGTCGCCCGCGGGATCCGTGCGCAGGGTGACGAGCACCCGCAGTCCGGGGTCGGCGCGCCGGGCGACGTGTCTGAGGATCTCCGCCGTGGGCCGGTCCAGCCACTGCGCGTCGTCGACGACCAGCAGGAGGGGGCCAGCGGCGGCGAGCACGGCGAGGACCTTGCGCACGGCGATCCGCAGGACGAGCGCGTCGCGCCCGCCCGCTGGTCCGCCCGGGTCGGTCGTCCAGGGCTGCGCGCTGCGCAGCAGGGTCGTTTCGAGCAGGGCGCGCTCATGGGCGGCCAGCGCGCGCAGGACGTCGTCGCCGACGCCCGTCAGCAGGTCGATGAGGCCGAGGAAGGCGCTGTCGCGTTCGGCGGGCGAGGGCGAGCAGTGGAGCACCCGGTGGCCGCGGGGGGCGAGGTCCGCGACCACCTGGGAGACCACCGTGGTCTTGCCGATGCCCGCCGGTCCGGTCAGGAGCACGCCGCCGCGCGGCAGATGGGCCCGTACGGTGTCGCGGAGCGCGTCGCGTGCGACGGCGGGCGGCCGGGGGTGGGCCGGGCCACCGGTCGGCAGGGTGATCGGCTCGGTCATCGCAAGCCCTTCCGGAGACGGCCTCGTTCATGTCTCAGACAGCGATCATGAACCTGCCATTCATTGCGCCGCGCCCGAATGTAGGACCGCCGTCGGTGAAAGGTCAAGACCAATTGTCGCTCTCACAGCCGGTCACCGGCATGCGGAACGGGCCGCTGGTCAGAAGACCAACGACCCGTCCACGTACAAGAGTTGAAGGCGCGGGGCGTGCCGTTCAGCAGGCCCCGGCGTCCTTCCAGACGGCCCAGGAACCGGGCGCTCCCGGCTCCGCGCCGGTCGAGTACCACTGCGAGGACCACTTGTGGTTGTTGTACGAGACCTGGTCGCCCGGCACATAGCTGGTGCTGGCGCTCCAGGCCGGCAGGTTGCCGCAGCCCTGCGGCGGGCCGCTGCCGGTGACGGTCCAGGTGAAGGAGGTGGTGCCGGTGGCGTTGTCGGTGTTCTTCGCCGTCACGGTCACCGACGAGGTACCGGCGGCGGTCGGGGTGCCGGTGATCAGGCCGGTGGTGGCGTTGATGGACAGCCCGGCGGGCAGGCCGCTCGCGCTGTAGGTGAGGGTCTTGCCGGCCGGGTCGCTGGCCTGGATCTGCAGCGAGACGGCGGTGCCGACCGCGCCGTTCTGGTTGCCCGGGTTGGTCACCGAGGGCGAGCCCGGCTGGCCGTTGCAGTTTCCGGGTACGGGGTCGGCGCCGGTGACGCTGACCGCGGCCCAGGCGGCGTCGATGGTGTTGTACTCGGTGCAGTGCGCGCCGTAGAGGTCGGCGGCGGCCTTCAGCGAGTCGGTGCGCGCCTGGTGGTAGTTCTCGCTGCTGTTGGCGTAGGAGGCCAGCGCCTTGTACCAGATCTTGGCGGCCTTGTCGTTGCCCAGCCCGGTCACCGTGGAGTTGTTGCAGGTGGGGCTGTTGCCGTAGCCGTGGTCACCGCTGCCGACGGCCGCGAGGAAGAACCAGTGGTTCAGCGGGCCCATCGAGTAGTGCGGGTCCAGGTTGCCGTTGTTGCTGTCCCAGCAGTTGGGCGACTGGCCGTCCAGGGACGGGTTGTACATGTAGCGCAGCGGCTTGTTGTCGCCGTTGATGTTGATGAGCTCGCCCATGGTGTAGTCGGGCTTGTCGACCGGGTTGTTGGCGTAGAACTCGACCATCGTGCCGAAGATGTCGCTGGTGCCCTCGTTCATGCCGCCGGTCTCACCGGTCTCGTCCCAGCCGGTGAGGGCGCCGCTGACGCCGTGGCTCATCTCGTGGCCCGCGACGTCGAGTTCGACCAGCGGGCGCGCGTTGCCCTGGCCGTCGCCGTACGTCATCTGGGAGCCGTCCCAGAACGCGTTCACGTACGCGTTGCCGTAGTGCGTGCGCGACGGCACGCCCCGGCCGTCGCCGAAGATGCCGCTGCGGCCCTGGACGTTCTTGTAGTAGTCGTACGTCTCCGCGGCGCCGTAGTGCGCGTCGGCACCGGCGGACGCGGGGTCGCTGGTGGAACCGTTGCCGAAGGTGCCGCTGGAGCTGGTGAAGACCGACCCGGTGCCGCTGGTGGCGTGGTTGAGGTTGGTCGTGTAGCCGTTGCCGTGCGACGGGTCCGTCATCGAGTAGCCGCTGCCGCTCTGGGTGACGTCGATGGAGACCCTGCCGCTGTAGATCGACACCCCGGTCCCCGCGACCGCGGGGGCAGCGGCGCCGGTCTTCGGCGCCGCCGCCGCACCCGTGGCGTGCGCCGCCCCCTCTGCGGCGAACGTACTCACCTCGTCACTGGTCCGCACGACCTTGCCGGTGCGGGCGTCGACCAGGACGTGGAGCCGGCTCGGCGTCTGGTCCGGGCGCACCCCGCTGACGACGGTCTCCCACACCAGGGCGGCGTCGGTGCCCTTCATCTGCACGGCGAGGTGTGCGGCCGAGGCCGAGTCGATCCGGCCGCGGAACGCGGACTTCGACAGCTGAACGGCGCGGGCCGCGGTCAGCTCGGGCTCGGTGGAGACCGCCCCGGAGACCTGCGAGCCGGTGGCCAGCGACTGGTAGGTGCCGTCCTTCTTCAGCCGCACGACGACGTCGCCGCCGTAGGCCGGCAGACCCTTGTACGTGCGGTCGAAGCGGACGGAGGCCGAGCCGTCCCGGTCGACCACCAGGTTGCGGACCGAGAACGCGTCGCCGTCGGCCTTGTGGGCGTCCCGGGAGTGGGCCGTCAGCGCCTTCTGCGCGGCGTCCACGACGCGGCTGCGGACGGCGGGCGTCGGGTCGGCGGTGAAGGCGGGCGCGCTGAACGCCGCGGCGCCGGTCGGCGCGGGCCGTGCGGAGGGCGCCCCGGCCGCCGAGGCGGCGGGCAGGGCGATCGCGGACGCGGACACGCAGGCCAGCGTGACCGTCCAGAGCCTCGCGGCTCTTCGTATGTCCATGGAGGTGGGGGTTCCTTTCACTTCGTGCCGAGGGGCGGCTCGCGCGCGGGGGCGCGTCCGCCGGTACTGCGCCAGGCGTTCGGGGAAGCACGCCTGCGGGTGGCTGCCGGCGCCGCTCGCGGGGAGAGCGGCGCCGACGCACGAGTGTCCGGAACGCGGGGGCGGGGCTGCCAGGCACTGCGCGGAGTGCGAGGGGTTTCCCTATCGGCCGCGGCCCGGGGTGGAGAGCGGGGAGGGGGTGGAACTCCACCCCGGGTTCCACCCATGGGTCCAGGTGCCCGGAGCCCTTTCACCGCAGTCTGGAGGGCATGACAACGACTGAGTGGATCACCGACATCGCCCTCGTCCTGGTCGTCTTCCGGCAGCTGCGGGAGGACCGCCTCGACCTCAAGACCTTCCTGATCCCGCTGGGGATCGTGGGGTACGTGGCCTACTCGTACCTGGACACCATCCCCACCGCGGGCAACGACCTGGTGCTCATCGGCGTCCTCGTCGCGGTCGGTGCCGTGCTCGGTGTCGCGGGCGGCGTCTACACCCGGATCCGCGCGGTGGACGGCCACCTGATGATCAAGGCCGGCGCGGTGTCGGCGATCCTGTGGGTGGTTGGCATGGGGGCGCGGATGGGCTTCCAGATGTGGGCCGAGCACGGCGGCGGCGCCGACGACATCGCCCGGTTCAGCATCGACCACCACATCACCGGCGACCAGGCGTGGGTGACCGCGTTCGTCCTCATGGCGCTCACCGAGGTCGTTACCCGGGTGGCCACGATCTACCTGCGCAGCCGGACCCGGGCCGTGGCCCCGGCCGTGCCCGTCGGCAACCGTACGGTCTGACCATGCGTTATGTTCGGCCCGTGACCGCGAGCGAGAAGACCCCGCCCCCCGCGAAGTCCGCACCCCGGGGGGCGGGGCCGCGGCCCGTCCCCGGCCAGGACCCGCGCGTCCAGTGGGTTCTGACCCTGGGGGTCATCGCCGTGGGCGTCCTGACGATCCGGCCCCTGGACTTCACCGGCCGCGGCCTGGTCGTCGCCGTCCTCCTCGTCCTCAACTCCGCGTCCCTGCTGGCGCGGCGCCTGCCCGAGGAGAAGGTGTCCCAGCGCCTCGCCGTCGTCTGGCTCGGCCTCGGCATCATCGCGGCGGTCGCCCTGATCGCCGTCAGCCGCAGCGGTACGGGCTACCTCTTCGCGTTCTTCCTCACCGGCCACGCCGGATACCGGCTGGAGACCAAGCCCGCCCTCCTCCTCGCGGGCGCCTGCGGACTGCTCTGCGGCGGCGTCCTCTACTTCCAGCTGGGGCCCGGCCACCACGTGGTGCCCTGGTTCATCGGCCTCACCTCCGCCGTCCCGGTCCTGATCGGAATCATCAACCGCAGCCAGCGCCTGGCCGTGCGGGCGGCGATCGACGCGGCCGAGTCGGCCGAACGCGCGGCCCGGGCCGAGGCGCGCACGGCGGTGCTGACCGAGCGCGGCCGGATCGCCCGGGACGTGCACGACGTGCTGGCGCACTCCCTGGCCGGGATCAACATGCAGCTGGAACTGGCCGACGCGCTGATCGACGCCGGTGATCTGGAGCGGGTCCGCGAGGTCAACAACAAGGCGCACGCCCTGGTCAAGGAGAGCCTCAAGCAGGCCCAGTGGACCGTGCACGCGCTGCGCGAGGACTCCCTGCCGCTGGTGGAGAGCCTGACCGCGATGATCGAGTCGTCGGGCCACCGCGACGTCCTGACCGTGACGGGCACGGTACGGGAGCTGCCGGCCCCGGCGACGCAGAACCTGCTGCGGATCGCCCAGGAGGCGCTCACCAACGCCGCGCGCCACGCTCCGGGCGGAGAGGTCCGCGTGGAGCTGGCCTTCGCCGCCGCGTCGACCGCGCTGACCGTACGCAACCGCCCCGCCACCCGCGGGGCGAGCGCGGGAGCGGGCAGCGGGATGGGGCTGATCGGCATGCGCGAACGGGTCGCCCTGCTGGGCGGAACGGTCAGCGCGGGCCCGGTCACCGAGGGGCCGGACCGGGGCGGCTGGCGCGTGGAGGCAGTGATTCCGGGATGAGTGGACCAGATGAGCGGAGCGGACGGGTGGATCAGGTGAGTGGACCGGTGGAGCGGACCGGGCAGTTGAGGGTGGTCGTCGCCGATGACCAGGCCGCCGTGCGGGAGCCGCTGGCGGCGGTGCTCGGGCTGTCGGAGGGCATCGAGGTCGTCGCGGCGGCGGCGGACGGCAGCGAGGTACTGACGGCCGTCGCCGCCGGGCCGGTGGACGTCGTGCTGATGGACCTGAGAATGCCCGTCATGGACGGGATCGAGACGACCCGTCGGCTGGCCGAGGAGTACCCGGGTGTGGCGGTGGTGGTGCTGACGACGTTCGCCGACGACGAGTCGATCCTGGGCGCGCTGGGCGCGGGCGCCCGTGGATATCTGACCAAGAACGCGGGACGCCAGGACATCACCCGGGCGATCCGGGCCGCCGCCGCCGGGCAGTCCGTCCTCGACCGCGAGGTCCAGGACCGGCTGCTCGCCACCGCGCGGACCAGGGCGCCGGAGCGGGGCCGGGCCCTGCCGGTGGACCTGACGCCCCGCGAGCGCGAGGTGCTCGCGCTGATCGGCCGGGGCCTGCCCAACCGGGGGATCGCGGAGGAGCTCTTCATCAGCGAGGCCACCGTCAAGACCCACATCAACAACCTGTTCGCCAAGGCGGGGGTCCGCGACCGGGCCGAGGCGGTGCGCCGGGCCATCGAGGCGGGCCTGGCCTGAACCGGAGCCACTGGCTGATCCGACGCGTATCCAAATGGTGTGTGGGACATGGCGAGTTGGGGTCCTCAGCCGCCGAACCGTTCGTCGAGCTCGGCGTGGAGGTCCGTGCCGACCAGCCGGGAGAACTCCGTGTAGCTGTGCTGCGGCGGGCCGCCCGCGGGTGTGCCCGCGCTCCGCAGGTGGGAGAGGGCGTCGGCGACCGCCCGGGTGGCGGTGAACAGGGCTGTCACGGCGTAGAAGGCCAGCGAGAAGCCGAGTTCCTGAAGGTCCGCGGCGGTCAGCGCGGTGGTCTCGTTGCCGTCCACGACGGACACCGCTTTGGGGCCCTCCACGGCGGCGGCCACCGCCTCCAGGTCGCGGATCCTCTTGATGCCGTCGACGAAGACCAGGTCGGCGCCCGCGTCCTGGTAGAGCCGGGCCCGCCGGACCGCCTCGGCCACCCCCGCCACGGGCAGGGCGTCGGTGCGGCCGATGACCAGCAGGTCCGCGGACCCGCGGGCCCGCAGCGCGCACCGCAGTCGCTTGACGCCGCTCTCCGCGTCCACCAGCCGCACCCCGCTGCTCTGCCCGCACCGCTTGGGCATGGCCTGGTCCTCGAGGTGGATCGCCGCCGCACCGGCCTGGAGGTATTCGCGTACGGTGCGGTCGATGTTGCTGGGGCCGCCGTATCCGGTGTCGGCGTCCGCGATCACCGGGATCGACACCGCGCGCGTCATGTTGCGGGCGTGCTCGGTCATCTCGGTCTGGCTGAGCAGCCCGATGTCCGGCATGCCGAGCCGACTGGCCGTCGCGCCGAAGCCCGTCATATAGACGGCGGGGAAGCCCGCGGCCTCGACGAGCCGTGCGGTCATCGAGTCGGGCGCTCCCGGGGCCAGCACGATCTCCCGGCGCTCCAACAAGGTCTTCAAGGCCGTGCCGGCAGTCAACAGAACCCCTCCAGCCATCCGTGGTCCATGGCGCCACCGGGGCGGAATCCGCTGCCGCCCGGTGGCTCGCCACGCAAAGGTAGCCGTCCGCCGCCGATGCCCCGCTAGACCGGCGCCTCCCGCACCGTCATCTCGCCGGCGATACGCTCCGGGGCGCGGCCCAGGCGCCGGATGGCGGGGACGCACAGCATCGCCGCGATGCACACGACCGACATGGCCGAGGAGAACAGCAGCACGTTGTCCGCGCCCCAGGCCGAGGCCGCGGGTCCGGACAGGGCCCGGCCCAGCGGGATGACCATGATGGAGCCGGCCACGTCGTAGGCGGAGACGCGGCTCAGGACGGCCAGCGGGATGTGGGACTGGATGCTGGTCGCCCACATCACGCCCCAGAACGCGAAGCCGCAGCCCGCCAGGACCCCGGTGACGACGGTGAGGGCGAACGACCAGCCGAGCGCGGGCGCCAGCGGGTTGAGGGCGAAGAAGAACATGGCGCAGGCGCCCGCGACGAGCGGCCGGGGCGGCCGGACCCGCATGCCGAGGAGACCGCCCAGGACCGTGCCCGCCCCGTCGGCCGAGGCGATCCAGCCGTAGCCGCCGGCGCCGTGCTGTTCGGTGAGCAGGGCCGCGCCCAGCGGCAGCGCCGGGCCGAAGACGAACAGGCCGTACACCGCCCACAGGGCGATGACCCCCCACAGCCACGACCGGGCGCGGAACTCCTGCCAGCCGGTGGCGAGCCGGGTCCAGATGGGGTCGCCGCTGTCGTCCTTGGCGGTGGCGAGCCGGCGCAGTGGCGCGAGGCCGAGCGCGCTCAGCGCGTACGCGGCGGCGATGACCAGATAGGAGGCGGCGACCTCGCCGTACGCGACGACGAAGCCCGCCAGGCCGGGGCCGATCAGCGCGCTCATCGCCTCCGAGACGCGCAGCAGGGCGTTGGCCCGCTGGATGTCCTCGGCGACCTGCGGCACGATGCTCGCCAGACCCGGCTGGAACATGGCGGTCGCCGCGCCGCTGACCGCCATCAGCAGCATGATCTGCCACAGCCGCACTCCGGAGCCCGAGCCGTAGAGCAGTACGGCCATGGCGAGCATGGCCAGCATGCGTACGACGTCGGCGCCGACCATCATCACCTGCGGGGTGAACCGGTCCGCGAGCACCCCGCCGAACAGGACGAGCAGGGCGATCGGCGCCATCCAGGCGGCGAGGGCGTAGCCGACGCCACCGGCGCCGTAGCCCGCGCCGAGGACGGCCGTGGTGAGCGAGACCATCAGCATGCCGTCGGCGAGGAGCGAGGTGCTGCGGGCCATGAAGAAGAGCCGGAAGCGTGAGGAGAGCCAGGGGCTGGGGAGTGCGGCGCCGTCCTGCGGGGCGGTCGCCGTGCCCGTCGAGTCGTGGGTCGTCATGGTGTTCCGGCCGCTTCCCGGCCGGTTCCTTCCGTGAGAACGCGCTGCTGGAGCCAGGCGGGCGTGTGGTCGGTCTGCTCGGGCGCCCGCGCGACGATCACGTACCGGTGCGGCGCCAGCACGCCGGGGTTGCCCGGCAGCGCGGCCATCAGGGCGTCGTGCGCCGAGGCCGGGGTGAGCGGGCGCGGATCGGCCGGGAGGTAGGCGGTGAGCGCGGCGTCGGCGTCCAGGGCGACGTGGACGGGCCGGTCGTCCAGGGCGCGGCCCAGTGTGCGTGCCACCGCGGCCGGGGAGACCCAGCAGCCGTCCACCCGGACCCAGTCGGGGCCGCGTTCGGCGGGATGCACCCCGGTCACCTCCGTGAGGGAGGCGAGGGGCACGTCGTGCTCGGCGGCGGCCTCAAGCAGCCGGACGAGTCCGGTGGCCAGCTCCTCGGCCCGGTCCTTGGGGAAGAGGGCGGGGTCGGTCCAGGTGGCCAGCCGCAGCACGGGGGCCGTCTCGTAGACGAAGGTGAGGACGCGGCCGGGCAGCATCTGGGCCTGGCCCCAGGTGAGTTCGAGGTCGGGGGCGCGGGTGTCCGGCGGGGCGGCGCCCGCGAGGGTCGCGGGCAGTGCGCTGATGTCGTTGAAGACGACGTCGCGGGCGAAGTGGCTGCCGCGCTCCCGGGTGACCCGGTCGATCATGTCCCACAGCCGCAGGGCGTCGAACTGGCTGTGCCGGTACGCCTTGAGGGCCGCGCCCCACGCCTTGGACAGCAGGACGTCGAAGGTCGCCACCTGGGTGTCGAGCAGCAGCAGCGCGTCCTGGGAGATGGCGGCGACGGAGCGCGCCAGGCGGCCCTGGAAGCGGTTGGAGGTGGGCACGGCGGTGACGCAGACCGGCTGTCCGGCCCGGTGGGCGACGAGGGCGCACCAGGCGGAGAGCAGTACGGTCGAGGGCAGGGCGCCGGTGCGTTCGGCGACGCGGGCGAGGGCGCGGGCGCCGCGTGCGCTGCGCAGGGTGAGGCCGGGCGCCAGGACTTCGGCGCCCTCGGCGCCCGGCTCGGCGAACATGGCCTGGGGCCCGGTGCCGATGACGCGTTCCCAGTGTTTGAGGGAGGCGTCGGACTTGCGGATCCCGGCGGGGCTGGCCTCCTCGGTGGCGAGCGCCAGCGGGGTGAGGGCCGTGACGTCGGGCAGCCGCTCGCCCGCGACCAGGGCCAGCCACTCCTCGCGCAGGACGGCGAGCGCGCCGCCGTCCGTGGCGGCGTGGCTGGCCGCGAGCGCGACCCGCACCGGTGTGCCGCGCCGGGTGACGAGGGTGACGCGCAGCGGGAAGTCCCGGTCCAGGGCGAAGGCGTGGCGGCGGGATTCGAGGGCCAGCTCCTCCGCGTAGCGGGCCTCGTCGTGGGGGAGTTCGTCGTGGTCGGCGACGGTGACCTCGAACGTGAGCTCCGCCGCGACGAGTTGCTCGCGCGGTGCGGCGGGGGCCGAAGCCGTGCCGGATCCGGTGACCGACGCGGTGGCGGTGGGGTCGGCAGGAAAGACCGTGCGCAGCGCCTCGTGCCGTACGGCCAGGGCGCGCAGGGCGTCGAGGGCGGCCTCGCTGGTGGTGCCCGCCGGGACCGGCCACACGTCGTGGATGTTCATCTGGTCGGGCTCGTCGCGCAGGATGCAGCGGATCATGTTGGCCTGGCCCATGGTGACGGGACCCCGCCGGTCGGTGGTCCCGTCGGCGCGCGCCCGGAGCACGGCGGTGGTGCGGGTGGACCGCAGGGGGGTGCGCCGGGCGTGTTCGGTCAGCGCGGCCCAGGCGTCCGTCAGATCGGCGAAGTCGGCCATGTCGCTTCCCGCCTCGGCGAGGAGCCGGTCGCGGCGCGCGGCGAAGAGGTCGGCGGCCTCGGTGTAGTGGCCGCCCAGGGTGCGGTAGCAGCGGTCCAGGACGTCGAGCCGGGCGGCGTCGCGGCCGGGTTCCGCCGCCGAGGCGTGCCGGGCGAAGGTGGCGACGGCGGAGGCGTCCACGAGCCCGTCGGCGTCCAGGATCTCCGGGCCGAGGGCGCTCAGGCGGGTGTAGACGCTCTCCAGGTGGGGTGCGGCCATGAGGTATTTCGCGAAACGCCACTGGTAGGCGAGGAAACCCTCCGGTGAACGGCGCTCGCCCGTGTGGTAGTTGACGATGTGCCGGTTGTGGAGGACCCCGGGCAGCCGGGCGTTGTGGACGAGGTGCAGCAGGAAGTAGTCGCTGCCGATGGTGTCGGTGGCCGGTGGCAGCGGCACCCGCCCGTACACCGCGCGGTCGAGCGCGATGTTGCACATGTCCACGCGGGTGGGGCTGACGTGGGTGAGGGTGGTGCGGTCGGCGGTGAAGGGGGTGTCCCCGGCGCCCCGGAACGCCTCGTCGATCAGGTTGCGGCGCCACAGCGGCGGGTGGTCCTCGGACACGGACAGGCCGATGACCTGCTGGTAGACGGCGGGGTCGAGCCGCTGGATCTCCTCGACGTCGACGGACATCGCGCCGGTGAAGGAGCCGCCGACCAGGGCCACGTCGCGGTGGGCGTCGGCCGGGTCGAGCCTGCTGCGGGTGACGAGCCCGGCCACTTCGTGGGCGGGGAGCCCGAGGGCGGTGAGCTCGTGGTGGAGGGGGAAAAGCGGTGTGCCGTCGAGTTCGGGGTAGTGGCTGTCGGAGTCGCGGCGGTGCACGGAGGAGCAGCCGAGGGCTTCGGCCAGGAGGAAGGCGCGGTTGGTGCAGGCGCCGTAGGAGACGGCGGACGGCAGCATCAGATCCAGGAGCCGTTCCGGTTCCGGCAGGGCGGAACGGGCGATCACCTCGCGCAGGAAGCGCCGCTGCTCGTCCTCGTCGAGGTGGTGCACCACGACTCCGGGAGCCGGGGGCAGCGCCGCGACGGCCGCGCGGTGCTCGGCGAGCGCGGCGGGGCCGGAGGTGTCGAGGACGAGGAGGCGCACCTCGACGCCGAAGTGGCGGGCGCCGTGGGCGGCTTCCTCGGCGAGGGCCGTGATGGTGTCGGGGCAGGCGCGGTGGGTGGGCAGGGTCAGGCAGATACGGCGCATGCCGGCTCCCCGCTCCGCTGCCCGTCCGGCGTGCCGTGCCAGGAGCCGAGTCCGAGCAGCCGGCTGCCGAGCTCGGTGAGTTCGGCCGTGGGGTAGCGCTTGGACTCGTGCAGTACGGGGTCGCCGACCAGGGAGCGGTTCCAGCGCGGGGTGCGCAGATGGCGCCAGGAATCGACGCGCGAGCGCCGCAGCCGCTCGTGCTCTTCGAGGGCGGGCATCATCGACAGGTACTGCACCGCCCGCACCCCGTTCTCGGAGAGGTTGCGGGCCACGCCGTGGGCGAGCAGGCCGTTCCAGATCAGCAGGTCGCCGGGGTGCAGATCGGGCCGTACGACGGGCAACTCCGCCCGGTCCAGCTCGGGGCGGAGCGGGTCGCGGTCCCCGGGCTGGCCGGTCTTCCAGTCCTCGAAGCGCCGGAACAGTTCCGGGCAGCACTGGAAGCCGCCGGTCTCGGGGCGGGTGTCGTTGAGCGCGATGATGCCCTGGACCCGCTGGGGCGGTACGCCGAGGGTGGTGTCGATGTCCCAGTGCAGCTCGATGTCGAAGCCGCGCTCGGTGGCCTCGATGAGGGCGCGGTCCCGGTTGCCCCGGTTGGGCGGGTTGAGGTTGAGCCGGTCCAGTGTGACCCAGAGCTCCTCGCAGTCCCAGACGTCGACGAAGGCGTCGTAGACGCGCTGTGCCTGGCGGCTGTCCCAGAGGAGCTGGTGGTGGTACGCCTCGACGAAGCCGTACACGTGCAGCTGCCGGTCCAGCTCGTTGCGGAACGGGCGGTCCGCGTACCAGTCGTCCGGCCGGTCCGGTGCCAGGCCCTGGAAGTCCCAGGTGAAGTCGAGGAGTCGGCGCGCCGCGTCCGCCGGTATCGCCTCGCGCACGATGACGTATCCATAGGTCTGCCAGTGGGCGAAGTCCTCCTCGGACAGTACCCGCAGGGGGCGGGACTTCTTCAGTTCGCGCAGGGTGGTCTGGGCCAGGTAGGACTCGCCGTCCGCGCTGAAGTAGGGCCGTTCGGAGGCGGCGCGGTGCAGGAAGTTGCGGGAACGGGTGCCGGTGGTGGGTGTCGTCAAGGTGGCCCTCCAGGCGGGATTCGCGGACGGGTGGTGACGGGTGGCCGGGTGGCGCGCTGCTCGGGTGGGGGCGGTGCGGACACGCTCCGGATGAGCAGGATTGGTGTAGACCATCGATGGTGTCAAGTGACCGGCCGGTACGGGCGTGTCTGTGCCCCCGCGGCGGTCAACTGGCGTCCGGAAGACGGATTTGAGTGCCCATAAGTTCCCTCTGATTGGTCTAGACATTCAGAGAAGGCTGGCCTAACGTCGCCCTTGCGCGGCACCGGATCCCCCGGGGGGTGAGCCGGACACGTACCGCGCGCCCCGGTCGACGGCGATCGCGGGCGGAGGAGAACCCGGCCGTCAGGACATGACCGCGGGACCGCCTCCGCCGACGGGTCCGACCAGCCCGCCGCGCCCTTGACCGAATCCGCCATGCCGAGAGGGGACGGTTTCCTTGAGCACACCCAGCACCACGGTCCTGCCGGACGGCTTCCTGAAGAGCCCCGGTGCCGGACTGATCACGCTGGATCCGGTCCACACCGCCCTGCTGCACGGGCTCGACAGACTCCTCACCGGCCTCGCCACCGCGCTGGCCGCCCCCGAGACGGTGGGCCCGCCGCTGCTGCCCGCGGCCGGACTCGCCCGCCTCGACTACTTCCGCAACTTCCCCCATCTCGGTGTGTCCGCGGGCCGGTTCCCCGCGGGCGCCCTCGACGGCCTCGCGGTCGGTGAGTCCCCGGCGGACCTGCCGCTGGAGCCGACCGGATACCTCCTGCCCTCCGCCACCTGTTACGGACTGCTCCTCTCCCTGGAAGGGCGCGACGTCGGCGAGGACGGACTGCGGCTCTCCGCGAGCGGCCGGTGCTTCCGCAACGAGACCCACTACGACGGGCTCCGCCGCCTGTGGGGCTTCCACATGCGCGAGGTGGTGTACCTCGGCACCCGGGAGGGCGCCCTGGAACACCTCGCCCGGGGCGAGGAGTTCATCCAGGAGGCCGCCCGGCGGCTCGGCCTGGAACTCACCCGGGCGACGGCTGACGACCCCTTCTACGACAAGGGCGGCTCCCGCGCCCGCCTCATGGCGCTCGACCCCGTCAAGCACGAGTTCAGCGCCCCCGACGGCACCGCCATCGCCTCCGTCAACCGGCACCGCAACTTCTTCGGCGAGCGCCTCGGCATCCGGGCGGGCTCGCACGGCCCGGTCCACAGCGCCTGCGTCGCCTTCGGCCTCGAACGCTGGGTGCACGCCATGATCCTCACCCACGGCACCCCCGCCCAGGCGCTGGACCGCCTGCGCGCCGCCGACCCGGTCTGATCCCACCCGCGCGACACAAGGAGCACCACCCGTCATGGAACGCGTCACCGCCTGGCTCCACGAGAAGAACCCCGGCCTCGACGGGCCGATCGACACCGACGAGGACCTCATCGAAGCCCGACTCATCGACTCCATGGACTTCCTGGAGTTCGTCGACCTCCTGGAGGAGATCTCCGGCAGCTCGATCGACCTGGAAGAAGTCACCATCGACGACTTCCGCACCCTCAACCGGGTCCAGGACCGCTTCCTGAGCACCACCGGGTGAGCAGTACGCTCGCGCCCGCCGCGGCCGTACCGGTCACGCCCCTACCGGTCATCGCCGTGGTGGCCACGACCGCCGAGGTCCTCGCCCGCCCCGACCTCCCCGAGGACCTGCTCGCACCATGGGAGCTCGGCCGGCTGGCGAGGATCCGGCTGCCACGGCGACGTGACGACGTACTGGCCGCCCGCCTGCTGCTGCGGCTGTGCGTGGCACACCTGACCGGAAACCCGCCGGGTCAGGTGCAGCCCGCACAGCACTGCGCGCAGTGCGGCGGCGCCGAGCACGGCCGCCCCTACCTGCCCGGACTCCCGCACATAGGTGTCAGCCTCAGCCACGCCGACGGTGTGGTCGCGGCGGCGGCCGGACCGGGCCCGCTCGGCATCGACGTGGAACCCCGCATCCGCCGCCCCGCCCCCCTGCCGGTGGTCCGCCGCCTCTTCCCGCACGAGGACCCGCACGACGGCGCCGCCGTACTGCGGGCCTGGGTGCGGCGCGAGGCCCTCTTCAAGGCCGGGGGTCCGGACTTCAACGCGGGAGGCTCGGACCTCAAGGCCCAAGGCTCGGACAGCCCCCACCTCGTGGAGTGGACGGATCACCGGCGGGGTGCGGTGGCGGCCCTGGCGAGCGCGCGACCGGCGACGGTCACACAGTGGTCGGCGGTCTCCGGGTCCGGCGCGGGACCGGAGGAAACCACCCGCGGGCACGGGTGTTAGCGTCCTCCCCGTGGCGGAGCACCAGGAGGAGACCAGGGCGGCCTACGACGGGGTCGTGGAGCTGTACGCGTCGCTGTTCGCCGGTCGGCTGGAGACGCAGCCGTTCACGCGGGCCATGCTCGCGACCTTCGCGGAACTGGTGCGCGCGTCCGGCAACCCACGGGCGGCCGACGTCGGGTGCGGGCCCGGACACATGACGGCCATGCTGCACGAGCTGGGACTGGACGCCTTCGGTCTCGACCTCTCCCCGGGCATGGTGGCACACGCCCGAAGGACCGAGCCGGAGCTGCGGTTCGACGAGGCGCGGATGGAGGCGCTGCCGGTCGCCGACGGCGCGCTCGGCGGTGTGCTGGCCCACTACTCGATGATCCACACCCCGCCCGGGGAGCTGCCCGCGCTCCTCGCCGAGCAGGTGCGCGTCCTGGCACCCGGCGGTCTGCTCCTGGTCTCGTTCTTCGCGACCGACGCACCGGAACCGGTCCGCTTCGACCACAAGGTGGCGCCCGCGTACAGCTGGCCGGTGGACCGCTTCGCCGAGCTCCTGACCGCCGCGGGTCTCGTCCCCTTCGCCCGGCTGCTCCACGACCCGGCCTCCGAACGCGGCTTCCTCGACGCCCACTTGATGGCCCGTCGGCCGTAGGGGCGCGGGCCTCCACCGTGTGCGGCGGAAGGCGGCGCCCGGGAGCGGTGGCGACAATGTGGCCTGCCGTGCCGTTGTTGACGACACCCCCGCCACCGTAGGCTCGACGGCGCACAGGCAGGGGTTCCGCGAGCGGTCGTGGAGGTGGTTGACGTGCTGTACGCATTCGGCTTCGAGCGGGTCGGCGTCGTGGTGGGCGATCTGTACTTCATCGATCCCGACCCCTCGCCCGGCCAGGAGACGCCCGAGCGCGGTGTCCGGCTGGAACTGCGGGTCTTCGAGCGCGGCGAGCTGACCGGGACCATCTACGCGGCACGGCCCCTCACCATCGCCCGCCCGCTGTGGCGGGTGGACCTCCTCCAGGACGCGGACGCCGCCCCGCGCACCTTCGACCGCACCCACCACCACCCGGAGTTCCACGGCTGGGACCCGGGGCCGCGCGTCTTCGTCGAGGAGCTGACCCGTGACCCGCTGGTGTGGCTCACCGACAAACTCACCCATCTGGAAAGCCTGTTGAAGGAGACCCGTATCGCGCCGGAGGACATCCCGGCGGCCGACGCGGAGGCCCTGCGCACGGCGGCACCCGAGATCACGGACACCGTCCGCCGCCTCCTGGACCGCGTGTGGTCGGGCGAACTCGGCCGTCCGCCGGGGGACGCGGGCCCGCAGGCCACCAGCATGCGCGTGAGCTGGCTGTAGGCGGCGCCACCACGGCCGAGGGGCGGTGAGTCGCCGCTCCGGCCGAGCACGCCGAACCCGTCAAGCAGATCCCGTGAAGCAGCTCCCGTCAAACACACCCCGGGACCCCCCTCGAAGAACGGAGTCCGCCGGTGCGGCCACCCCCGCGTGCCCTCTTCGTCCTCGCCCTCGTACTGGCCCTGGCCTGCCTCCAGTTCCCGGCCGACGCCGGGCCCCGAGTCACGGCCCGCACCGCCCACGAGCCGGCCGGGGGCACCGGTCGCGACCGCTACGACGACGTGCTCGACCTGCGAGGTGCTCCCGTGGCCGCGCTGCCCGGGGACGCGCAGGACGACAACCCGGTCAACGTCTTCGCGGATCAAGGGGCTTGGCACGCCTACGCCCTGCCCGCCACGGGCGCCCCGAGCGGCTACGGCGGATTCACCGGCCCGCTCTACATCGCCCAGGAATACCCCTGGTGGCTGAGCACCGCCTTCAGCCGCATCGGGCTGAGCGAGCGGGGTCGCACCCTGGACCTCGCCGGGGGCGGCGAGCCGCGCTTCACCTCCCGCCCGGGATCCCTGTTCCAGGCGTACGACCTCGGCGGCGGCCTCGGGTTCACGCTCGAACTCCGCTACGCCACCCACCGCACCGCACTGGTGCGCGCGGCCGTGCGCAACACCGGCGGTGTCCCGCGCACCCTGCGCGCCGACTGGACCGGCACCCTGCTGCGGCCCGCCGAGGAGCCCCTGCGCCAGGCGCTCTCGCTGATGGCCGCGCCCAGGGGCGTGGCCGTCGGCTTCGCCAAGGTGCGCGCGGCGGACGACTTCCTCACCGACGGCACCGAACGCTTCGAGGTCCGGCACGCGGACCCGGTGCGGACGACGGTGAACGGCGACTCCTACCGTACGGAACTGGCCCGCCCGTTCACCCTCGCACCCGGCGCCCAGCGCTCCCTGGACTGGACGGAGAGCTATACGTTCACGACGGCCGAACACACGGCGGAGGCCACCGCGACCGAGCGGGTCCTCGCCGACGCGAACCGGACCGTCCGGGCCGTCGACGCCCGCTGGCGCGGATACGTGGACGGTGTGACCGCCGGAGTTCCCGTCGCCGAGCGGCGGCTCGCCGTCAAGGCGCTGGAAACACTCGTCACCAACTGGCGCAGCGCCGCAGGCGCCCTCGCACACGACGGGATCACCCCGTCCGTGTCGTACAAGTGGTTCGCGGGCGGCTTCTGGGCCTGGGACACCTGGAAGCAGGCGGTCGGCACGGCCCGCTTCGACCCGGCGCTCGCCCGGACGCAGATCCGCTCGGTCCTCGACCATCAGGTACGGCCCGGCTCGACGACCCGGCCGCAGGACGCGGGCATGATCCCCGACGTCGTCTTCTACAACGACCCGCAGCGCGGCGGCACCAACTGGAACGAGCGCAACAGCAAACCGCCCCTGGGCGCCTGGTCGGTGTGGCAGGTCTACCGGCGCGGCGGCGACAAGGACTTCCTGCGCGAGGTGTACCCCAAACTCGCCGCGTACGAGGACTGGTGGTACCGCAACCGGGACCACGACCACAACGGGCTCGCGGAGTACGGGGCCACCGTCGATCCCGCCAACGGTTCGCCCGCCCAGCAGCGGCTGGCCGCGGCCTGGGAGAGCGGCATGGACAACGCCCCGCGCTTCGACGCCGCGCTGGGCACCTCGGTGGTCCCCAACCGCGACGGCTCCGGGCGGCTCACCGGCTACTCGCTGACCCAGGAGTCCGTCGACCTCAACGCCTACCTCGCCGCCGACCAGCGCTATCTCGCGATGATCGCGGCGGAGCTGGGGAAGCGGTCGGCGGCGGACGCCTGGCACGCCAGGGCGGCCACCACCGCCAAGGCCGTACGCGAGCGGATGTACGACCCGGCGACCGGCTGGTTCTACGACACCGCGCTCGGCACGGGAACCCGGCTGACGGACCGGGGCCGGGGGATCGAGGGCGCGATCCCGCTGTGGGCGGGCCTCGCGAGCCCCGCCCAAGCCACCGCAGTACGTCAACGACTGCTGGACCAGGACGAGTTCGCCACGGCGATGCCCCTTCCCACGGTGGCGAGGAGTTCGCCGTACTTCTCCGCGCGGCAGTACTGGCGCGGCCCGGTCTGGCTCGACCAGGCGTACTTCGCCCTCGCCGGGTTGCGCGGCTACGGCTTCGGCCGCGACGCGGACACACTGGCCGCGCGCCTGACCGCAGGTGCGCAGGGGCTGCTGGGGGAGGGGCCGATCAGGGAGAACTACGACCCGCTGACCGGGGAGGGTTTGAAGGCGTCGAACTTCAGCTGGTCCGCCGCGCTCCTGCTGCCCCTGCTCGCCGCCGGGAGCTGACGCGGGGTCAAGGCGTCGGTGCGCCCATCGGTCGGTGGCGGGGAGCGGCGGGCCGTAGTTCAGAGGGTGAGTAGACGGATGAGCAGGGCCGCCACCGTGCCCGCCGCGAAGACCGCTCCCAGCACGGTGAACACGACGTCGACCACCTTCTTGTCCCAGCCCAGGATCAGAAAACGCTGTGGCGCATCGGGGGCGTACCGCACCGTGACCCGCGCCCCCACCCCGAAGCCGCCCCCGAGGGACGTACGGCCGAACCTCGACGCGTACTCGCACGGGCGCCCGTCCGGTGTCGTCCACGCCACGACGGGGTGGTGGAACCTGGTGCCCTCGTCGCTGCGGCTCACCTCGTGGCGCACGATCCGGCCGGTGGCGTTCACACCGTCGCGCCGCAGCGCGTTGGTGCGGCGCAGGCCATGGACGCCGATGCCGAGGAAGGCCACACCGATGGTGAGGGGGATGAGGGAGAAGAGCCATTCGCGTTCCATGCCCTACGCGACGCATACGCGCAGGTCACGGTTGCTCGTGCGGCATCTCGACTTGATCACTTTCCACCCGGCCGCCGAGACGGCCCCGCTTTGGAGCATGCCGCTCTGCGGTGGGTGACGAGCGGTGGTGATGAGTGACGAGCGGAGGGTTGATGGCGGGCCGGTCCGCGCCCGGCCGTTCCGCCGACAGTGAAGACCGGACCGGACGGACCCGGCGTTCACTACCGTCGAGCGGCATGACGACGATTGCCACCCGCACGGTCGCCTACCCGGCCGACGGCATGACGATGATCGGGCACCTCGCGCTCCCCGCGGGTACCGGCCGACGGCCCGCCGTCCTGGTCGGGCCGGAGGGCATGGGCCTGACCGACGTGGAACGCCGCCGCGCCGACGCCCTGGCCGAACTGGGCTATGTGGCCCTGGCGTTCGACCTCCACGGAGGGCGCGTGCTGACCGACCCGCAGGACATGCTGGACCGCGCGATGCCGCTGCTCGCCGACTCCGGCCGGATGCGCGGCATCGGCCACGCGGCACTCGACGTGCTGCGCGCCGAACCGAGGAGCGACCCCGACCGGGTCGCCGCCATCGGCTACGGCACCGGCGGTGCCATCGCGGTGGAGCTCGGCCGCGCCGGCACCGACCTCCGGGCCATCGCGACCGTCAACGCACTCAACACCGGCCGCCCCGGCGAGGCCGCCCGCATCCGCTGCCCCGTGTGGGCCGGGGTCGGATCCGAGGACCCGATCATGCCGGCCGCCCAACGCGACGCGTTCGCCGCCGAGATGCGCGCCGCCGGCGTCGACTGGCGCCTGGTGGTCTACGGCGGAGCCCTGCACGCCTTCCACCACCCTCCCGTCGAACACGCCACCGTGCCCGGCGTCGGCCACCACCCCGAGCACGCGCGACGGGCGTGGCGCGACATCGTCGACCTCCTCGCCGAATGCCTGCCGCTGGAGCCCGCTTCGGCGCGATGAGTTCCCGGCGAACCGCCGCGGAGGACGGGCGGGTTGCCCTAGTGTCGGACCGGCAGCGGCGGCAGGGGTCCCGCTCGTGTGCCGGAGCGAGGGGGCGGGCGTGGACGCAGGCGAAGGCGGTCGTCACCGTACGGACCAGGGGCGCCGGTATCTGGTCGCGGTCGGCGTGTCCCACTACGGCTCACCGCGTCTGCCGGACCTCCCCCGGGCCGGGCAGGACGCGGACGAGATGGCCGTACTGCTCGCGCGCTTCGGGTACGAACGCGTGCTCACTGAACTCGGCACGGCTCCCACCGCCGAGCAGCTGCGCTACGGCGTCGCGCGCTGGAGCAGGGACGCCCGGCTGGGGCCGGACGATCTGCTGATCGTGTACTTCGCGGGACACGGCTTGGCGGACGGGGCGCGTCTCCATCTGCTCACCTCGGACAGCGAACCGGAGCGCGCGTACACGGCGTTGGCCGTCAGCGAACTCTCCGAAAGGATCATCGACAGCGGGGTCGGGAGCGTGCTGCTGGTTCTCGACGCGTGCGTGTCGGGAGTCGCTCACCGCGCGATGGCCGGGTGGGACGTGCCCCACGTCGACTCCCGGCTTCACGACACTGCCCACCACGTGATCACGCGGAACCGGAACCCAGAGACCCAGGTGTCCCTGGTGGACACCTTCGAGCATGCGCTCACCCACTCGGACGCGGGGCCCAGGCGGCGCTACCTCCCCGTCGTGGACGTGTTCCAGGGAGTGCAACGGCACATCAGACGCCAGGGGGCGGCCGAGGAAGTCTCGTACGTCGGGCGCCGGATCTCGGGGACCGAGGCGTTCTTCCCCAACCCCCAGTACGTGCCGGACCTGCCGCGAGACGCCCTGGACCCCGTTGGTGTCGCCCGTCTGCGGCACGAGCTCAGCAGCCACTTCGGCCCGCGCGCCCGTGGCGTGGCGCACCCCGCCGAGCCGGGTGACCTCTTCGTCGGGCGCACCAACGCCCTGGCCCGGATCGCCTCCTGGGTGCGGGCCGCCCCCGGCGACCCGGTGCCGCCGCTGGCGGTGATCGGAGCGCCGGGCTCCGGCAAGACCGCCCTGCTCGGCCGCTTCCTGGCCCTGACCGACCTCGACAGCGCGGCCCGGATGAACACCGCGCCCCAGACGCTGCCCCCACCGGGTCTGGCCGTCATCCCGCTCAGCGGCGGGGGAGTCGGCGGACCGCCCGCGCTCGCCTCCGACCTGGCCGCCGCCCTCGGCCTGCCCCCGGAGTCGAGCCCCGCAGGGGTGCTTGAGGCACTGCGCACACGGACCGACCCCGTCGTCGTCGTCCTCGACGGGCTGGACGAGATCTCTCCGTCCGCGTACGACGCCGGTCTCCCCGCCTTCGTCCGTGCGCTCGGCCGCGCTCCCGCCGTCCGTCTCCTCGTCTCGACCCGCGCGGCCCAACTGGAGTCGCTGGGACCGGATGTGCAGGTGCTCGACCTCGACTCGGCCGAGTACCGGGACGAGGACGCCCTGCGCCAAGTCGCCCACCGCCTGGCTGCGGATCCCGGCCGGACCGCCGCCGTACTGGGAGAACTTGAGCGCCAGGCCGACGCTGAAGCGGACCGTTCGTTCCTGATGGTGCAGCTGCTGGCGTCGGGCTTGGTGACACCCGACGACATGCTCTCCGGCCCGGGGGACCTCTCCTCCCTGTTCCGGGGCCTCGTCCAACGCCTCGGCCCGGACGAGGCACTCTCGACACATCTGATGCTGCCCCTCGCCTACGCACAGGGGACCGGCCTGCCCGACCGACTCTGGGCACCACTGGTCGAGGCCCTCACCGGCGAGGTGTGCACGGCCGAGGAGCTCGGGCGGTTCCGCGAGCGGGCGGACGCCCTCGTGGTCGACAGCACCAGGCCCGACGGGTCCACCGTCCACCGCCTCTTCCACGTCTCGTTCGCCGAGTTCCTGCGGGCGTCCACCGACGAGCGGGACCAGCAGCGGCGCATGACCCGGGAACTGGTCCGCCTGGTGCCGCGTACGGCGGAGGGGCGACGGGACTGGGCCGGCGCGGACCCGTACATCCTCGAACACCTCGCCACCCACGCCGCCGCCGGGCGGATCCTCGACGAAGTGGTGCGGGACGGTTCCTACCTCGACCACGCCGCACCGGAGCCGCTGTCCCGGGCGCTGGACGACAGCGTCGGCCTCCGCCCGGCCGACGCTTCCTGGGCCGGGGACACCCGTGGTGCCGCGGACGAGGACGCGGCCACCGACGAGGACGTGGGCGCGGACGCCGAGGTCGAGACGGGCATGACCACGGACGAGGACGTGGCCGCCGACGAGGACGGGGACGACGCGTACGGCCATGACTTCGTCCTCGATCCGCCGGACTCGGACCCCGGCGTCCCGGACTCCGTCCTGGGCCGGGTGAGCGCCACCGAACTGGCCGCCGCCCACGTCCTGGCGGAGCAGACCCGCGTCCTGGTGGTCGCCACCGAGTGGTCCTCCGGCCGGGGCGGCCTGAGCACCTTCAACCGTCACCTGTGCGTGGCGATGGCGACCGCCGGTGCCCAGGTCTTCTGCATCGTGCTGGACGCCGACGCCTCCGAGGTGGCGGACGCCAAGGAGAAGCACGTCACCCTGCTAACCCACCCCGGCGCGCCCGGCGCACCGGAGTACGGCCGGCTCACCCGCCGACCGGCCCTCCCGCACGGC
The DNA here is from genome assembly GCF_041080675.1 of Streptomyces sp. cg36. Lineage (NCBI taxonomy): Bacteria > Bacillati > Actinomycetota > Actinomycetes > Kitasatosporales > Streptomycetaceae > Streptomyces > Streptomyces cyclosori. The sequence goes on from NZ_CP163520.1 coordinate 7,753,506, forward strand.
GTCGAGCCCGACCTGGTCATCGGGCACGCCCGGATCACCGGCCCGGCCGCCGCCCACCTCAAGGAGGACTTCTTCCCCAACGCCCGACGGCTGCACTTCGTCCACATGGCGCCGGACGAGATCGAATGGCACAAGCTGGGCGACGGTGTCGACCGAGCGCGGCAGGCGGAGGAACGCACCGAGATCGAGCGCGAGCTCGGGCTCACGGCCCACCGGGTGGTCGCCGTCGGCCCCGCGCTGAAACGCCGTTTCAGCAACGAACTGTGGGGCGCGGAAGTTCCCGAACCGCTGCGTCTGGACCCCGGCTTCGACTCACCCACGAACAGGGCCTCGGCCACGGCGGCGCTCGTCGAGGGGAGCGCGGCGAACGCCTTCGCGTGCCGCCGCCCCCCGCCTGATGGGCTGCACAAGATCCTGTTCGTCGGCCGTACCGAGGACGTCCGGCTCAAGGGCGTCGACCTCGCCGCACGGGCCAGCGGAATGGTGCACGAGCTGAGGGCCAGAACGGCGGGTGAGCCGATCGAGCTGTTCGTGCGCGGGGCACCGCCGGAGAAGGCCGACGAACAGCAGCAGCTCATCCGGGACTGGTCGGCCTGCCCGGGCCTTCGCGTGGTGGTGCGCCCCTACTCCACCGACCCGCGCAGACTGGAATCCGACATGTTGCGCGCCGCGCTGGTGGTCGTGCCTTCCCGCTCGGAGGCGTTCGGCCTCGTCGGGCAGGAGGCGATCCTGCGCGGGGTGCCGGTGCTGGTCAGCGACCAGAGCGGCCTGGCGCAGCTGCTGCGCGAACAACTCGGTGCGGAGGCCGACCACTTGATCGTCCCGGTCACCGGCGACTTCGACGAGGACGCCCGGGGATGGGCCGATCGCATCGAGAAGTGTCTGACGGGCCGGGACGAGGCGTTCGAGCGGATGCACGCGGTACGCTCCCGTCTCGCCGCTTCGGTCACATGGGCGTCCGCCGCCCGTCTGGTACTGGGCGAGGCGCCGCCCCGCACCAACTCCGCCCGGGGCAGGGCCGGATGACCTGAAGCCAAGGGGCGGCGAAGGCGTGCGGGGCCCACCGCTCGTCGTCCTCCATGGCTGCTGTCCGCAGGGCGGGGAGGCGATGCGGGGTCAGCGATCCGCGCCGACCGGGCGCAGATGGTGGCTCACATCGCCGACGAGGGTGATGCGGACCCGCCGCTCGGTGAAGCGCCACTCTCCGTCACGGCGCTCGAAACGGTCGTGGTAGCGGCCACCCGCGATGGGTTGCAGCGGCAGACCGGGCAGGGCCTGGAGCACGGTGACGTACGAGCGCGAGACGGCCGTGCCCGCCTGTTCGTCGACGTCGATGACGATGTTGGTGGTGACGTGCTGGGTCCGCGGTGTGCCGTCGGCGTAGAGGATGACGGTGTCCTGGAACATCTCCGCGATCGCGGCGCGGCCTCTGACGGGTGCGCCGCTGCCGGTGAAGGTGGCGTCGGCGAGGAGGTCCCCGAGACCCGCGAAGTCACCGTCGTCGACGAGCTCGGCGTACCGCCCGATCAGGTTCTCGACGGCGCGGTGGCTCGGCATCGGGTCGGCGGGCGTACGCGCGGGCATGGCCACGGTTTCCTCCAGGCGGGACGAGCGATCTGTGGCGTGCGGAGACGAGGACGGTTCGGTGACAGTCCTGTGGTGCGCCACAGTAACCCGGGCCGTGTTCCCGTACGGACGGGCACTCGCCGAGGCTCCGCGTCAGACCGTATGTGGCCACTGGGTGAGAACGGCTACGGCTCGGAGTCGCCCGGCGCCTTGAGTACCGCAATGCCCAGCGGGCGCGACCCTACGGGCAGTTGGGAAATGGCACGGCTCTTGAGGTCGACGAGGGTGATGCCGTTCCAGTATCCGTCGCGGGTGAAGCCGCCGGTGACGTAGGCGGTGCGGCCATCGGGGGAGACCGTCACGTTCTCGTGCGGGCCGGGCAGTGGGATCACGGTTTCCCGGCCATCGGGGGATCGCACGGTGAGCGACGGGCCGTCGTCCTCGGACGGGTCGATGGGCCCCGTGCCGACGACGAGGAGTGTGCCGTCGGCGGTGACCGTGGCACCGTGCTGATGGGTGTTCGCCGTCATGCGCTCGATGGTGGAGGCGCCGGTGCGCGGGTCGACGACGACGAGCCGTTCGCCCTCGAAGGGGAGGAGGAGGCGTCCGTCGGCGGGCCGTACGGCCGTGTAGTGCGGCTTGAGCCATGAGCCCAGGCCGCCCTCGGTGCCGTAGGGGGCCACCTCGATGCGGCGGGTGCGCCGGCTGTGCGTGTCGACGACCGTCACGTCGAAGGAGTCGTGGCCGGTCGCGTAGACCTCGCGGCCGTCCGGGGCGACGTCCACGTCGAAGGGCCTGCGGCCGACGGGGGCGGCATCCGTGACCTTCAGAGTCGTGGTGTCGATGGTCTCCAACACCCCTTTTCCATTCGGCACGTTGACACCCACATAGGCGTGTCGGCCGTCCGGCGCGAGGGCGATGCCCATGCCCCCGCCCCGGTACTCGCCTCCGGTGACGGGCCCGAGCCCCGGTGTCCGGTACGGGATCCGCGCGAGCAGTGCGCGGCGCTGGGTGTCCACGACCGCGACCCCCTCGGCCGTGGCGACCCAGGCGCGCCCGTCGCCGCCCAGCGCCAGACCGTACGGGGCGACTCCCACCTTCACCGAGCCGGTGGCGCCCTTGGCCGGATCGACGAAGGTGACCGTGTCCGAGCCGAAGTCGCTCACCAGGAGGGTGCCGTCGCCGCCTTCGGCTCCGGGGCGGTCCGGCGCGGGAGCGCGAAGCGGCGGTGACTGCAGGACCGGCGTGGATACGGGCGCATCGGCCCGCCCGTCCCGGTCGGCCGAGGCGGTGCAGCCGGTGAGGACCAGCACGCCCACCGCGGAGGCGGCCGTGAGCAGGGCGGCCGGCCTCATCCCGCGGCCCTCAGAAGTGCGGCGATCCCGGTGAAGCCGCGCCGCTCGGCGTGCTCCAGCGCGGTCACCCCGTCGCGGTCACCGAGACCGGGAGTCGCCCCGGCCGCGAGGAGCAGCCGCACGATCGTCTCGTGGGCGCGGCCACCGTCGCCGAGGATGACGGCCTCCAGCAGTGCGGTCCAGCCGAGACGGTTGACGTGGTCGACGTCGATGTCGGTCTCGTCCAGCACGGCACGTACGTACTCGACATGGCCGCGTTCGGCGGCCGGGATGAGGGAGACGCCGCCGAAGCGGTTGCGGAGCCGCAGGTCGGGGCCCGCCGGGAGCAGGACGCGCATCATAGGGACGCTACCGGTGACCCCGGTGACCAGCCAGGCGCTGTCGTCCCGGTCGTCCTGCGCATCGGGGTCGGCACCGGCGGCGACCAGTACCTCTGCGGCTGCCACGTGATCGCCGATCGCGGCGAGCAGGAGTGGCGTACGGCCGTGCTGGTCACGGGCCTCGATGTCGGCACCGCCGCCGAGCGCGGCCCGCACGGCGTCGACGTCACCCCGCTCCGCGCCGACGAGCAGGTCCTGGCTCTGGCTGTGGGGGGTCATGCGGTTGCTCCTCTTCGACAGGGTTGCGCTCGTGGACACCGCCATCGGGCCGAGCACCCTCGGGGCCGGGCGACGCGAGTCCGGTATCCATCTTGGCGCCGCACCCGCGACGGGACCGTCGACGTCTCGGCTGCCCTGGCCGGTCCGGGCGGCTGACCCTGGGGTCATACGAATGGATGACCCTGGTGACGGGGGTAGCGGGTATGGAAGGCCCCGAGGGTTGAGATGGTCGTCATGTCGACAACAGGCATATCCGGCACGGGAATTGACCGACTCGACCCCTGCTATGGTGCGTCGATGTCAACGATCAAGCAGTTCCAAGTCACCTTCGACTGCGCCGAGCCGGAGCGCGTCGCCCGCTTCTGGTGTGAGGTGCTGGGCTACGTCGTACCGCCGCCGCCGGAAGGTTTCGACAGTTGGGGCGCGTACGATCGGTCGCTGCCCGCCGAGCGTCGGGGAGCGGCGTTCGTCTGCATGGATCCCTCTGGCGTCGGGCCGCGGATGTACTTCCAGCGCGTTCCCGAGGGGAAGGTCGTCAAGAACCGGGTGCACCTGGACGTGCGGGTCGGTACCGGGCTCGTGGGTGAGGAGCGCCTCGCCGTGCTGGAGGCCGAGTGCGCACGGCTGGTCGCGCTCGGCGCGGTGTGTGTGCAGGTGATGCGCGCGGACGGCTTCGACGAGTCCTGCATCGCGATGCAGGACATCGAGGGCAACGAATTCTGCATCGACTGAGCCGTCGGCCGTGACCCGCCGGTCCATGCCCCGCCGGTCCGTGGTCCATCGGCCCTGGCCAGTCGGCCCGTGTCCTGGTGGCCCGTGGCCCGTCCGCCTGTGGCTCGTGGCCCCTCTGCCCGTGCCCCGGCGGCCCGTGCCCCTGCGTGCGCCGAGCGGTGGTGCGCGGCCGTCCGGACAGGAGGCTCGGCCCGGGGGCCCCTTGCGCCGGACGGTGAGGGTGTAGTGCGCTGAGTCCCATGAGAATGAGTGGAGTTGCCGCACTGATCACCGCTCTGGTCGCCGGGTCGTTGCTGGCGGGCGCGCCCGGCTCGAACGCGCAGGGCATCGGCGCCTCGGACGCGCCGCCGCCCGGATCCTCGTCTCTTCAGGGAATCGATCTCGACACCGTGACGATTCCGGAGCTGCAGGCGCGCAGGGACGAGGGGTCCCTGACGTCGCTGGAGCTCACCCGCGCCTATCTGCGCCGGATCGCGGCCGTCGATCCGAAGATCCACGCGGTGCTGTACACCGACCCGTCCGCCTTGCGGCAGGCCGCGGCCAGTGACGCCCGGCATCGCGGCGGCCGTCTGCGCGGACCGCTCGACGGGATTCCCGTACTGCTCAAGGACAACATCGACACCCGGGACCTGCCGACCACGGCAGGTTCGCTCGCGCTGGCAGGGCGCCCGCCCGCCGCCGATGCCGCGCTGGTGGGGCGGCTGCGGGCGGCCGGGGCGGTGATCCTGGGGAAGACCAATCTGTCGGAGTGGGCGAACTTCCGGGCCGCGAAGCCGACATCGGGGTGGTCGGCAGTCGGCGGGCAGACCAGCAACCCGTACGTCCTGGACCGCAACCCGTGCGGATCCTCCGCGGGGTCGGCCGCCGCCCTCGCCGCGTCGCTGTCCCAGGTGGCGATCGGCACCGAGACCGACGGCTCCATCGTCTGCCCGGCCGGGATGAACGGAGTGGTCGGCCTCAAGCCGAGCCTGGGCCTGGTGAGCGGGCGGGGCGTCGTGCCGATCTCCGCCGAGCAGGACACCGCGGGGCCCATGGCCCGCAACGTCATCGACACCGCGCTGACGCTCTCCGTGCTGACCGGCGGGCTGCCCGCCGGCCTGGGCGACGCGTCGGCCTCCGACGCGCGGGCCGGACAGGGGGCGCGTCCGGGCAAAGCGGGGGACCGCCGGGACGGACTGCGGGGCAAGCGCATCGGGCTCTGGCGCCTACCTTCGCTCGGCCCCGACGTCGATGCGCTGATGACCCGTACCGCCGCCGAACTGCGGGCTGCCGGTGCCGAGGTCGTCGAGGTGACGCCCCCGTACCAGGACCGGCTGGCCGAGCTCGAATTCCCGGCCCTGCTCAGCGAGTTCCACCGGGACATCGACGCGTACCTCGGTACGCGGAGCGGCCCCCGCGACCTCGCCGGGCTGATCGCGTTCAACCGCACCCATGCCCGGGAGCGGACCTGCTTCGCCGGGCAGGAGCTGTTCGAGCAGGCCCTCGCCGCGCCGCCGACCACCGACCCGAAGTACCGCGTCATGCGCGCGGAGCTGAAGGACCTGTCCCGGCGTTCGATCGACGAGACGCTGGCCGCCCACCGTTTGGACGCCATCGCCGCCCCGACGAACCCGCCGGCCTGGACGACCGACTGCGCACGCGGTGACAACGACGTGATCCCGTCCTCCACCCCGGCGGCCGTCGCTGGCTACCCCACGCTGTCCGTGCCCGCCGGGTCCGTGGGCGAGCTTCCGGTCGGCCTGCTGCTGATGGCCGGTGACCGCGCGGACGCGCGGCTGCTGTCGCTGGGCGGCGCGGTGGAGCAGCACCTGCGGGCCTGGCGCGCACCGCGCTATCTGCCGTCGGCGGGCCGGGCCGCCCGCTGAGCCCCGGCCCGTTGGCCCCGCCGTGGTGGAGGAGGCCCCCACGGCGGCGGCTACGGGCGTGACCCGGTTCCGCCTTGATCGTTCAGGGCTACATGATCTACTTCAAGCGCGGACTCGCCACCGTCGTCCTGGCCCTGGCCGGGCTCGGCGCCATCGCGGTGCCCACGTCGTACGCGACCGACAACGTGCCCTGCCACAGCCCGGCCAAGAGGGACCTGACCGACCCCGATACGGGACGGGTCTGGCCCGGTACCGAGGTCAAGTTCTGCAACCTGACCCAAGGGCACGTCCCGGTCTACGCCAGCCGTTCGGCGAGCGCTCCCGTCGTCGGGTACCTCGAACAGGGCGGCGCGGCCAACTGGTTCGTCACGGAGATGAAGGGCGGTGACTTCCGGCTCGGATCGGCGGCCAACAACTGGTGGGGCAGCACCAAGGCCGACAACGGCAGGTGGGGCTGGGTGCCGGAGGTGTACTTCGTGGGCGGCGACAACTACGAGGACGACGCGGGTCTCCTCATGCCGGGCAACTACACGTGTGCCAACACGTGCCCGCGCCTTCCGTTCTGGGCGCGGTGAGGGCGGGCGGCGCCTACGGCCGGCGGGGCTGAGCGCTCCGGGCCGCGGCGCCGTGCGCGGGGCCCGGCTCCCGGTGTCCCGCGCACGGCGGCGCGCCGTCCCTGCCCGGCCTCCGGCGGGATCCGGCCAATGGCGAAGCAATGAAAGGGTCAAGCGCTTCCCATCCAGGTCAAGATTCGTACAGGTGCGGAATTCAACGGAGTTCACTGGAATAGTCGCCCCGGGAAACTGGTTTGAGGTACGCGTACCGGCAAGGTGCCGCCGCCGATCACTTCCCGCTCCGGAGGACCTCGTAATGTCCCAGCCGACGACCGACCAGCAGGCCGCATCGCGCGGCACTCGCGGTGTCGTCCCCGTACTCGCCTTCGCCGGTATCACGGTCGCGGTCATGCAGACGCTGCTCGTGCCGGTCATCAAGGACCTGCCCCAGCTGCTCAGCACCTCACCCTCCAACGCCACCTGGGTCATGACCTCGACGCTGCTCGCCGGCGCCGTGGCCACCCCGATCATGGGCCGCCTCGGCGACCTGTACGGCAAGCGCCGCATGCTGCTGGCCAGCCTCGCCATCATGGTGATCGGCTCACTGATCGCGGGCTTCACCAGCGACCTCCTCGTCATGATCTCCGGCCGCGCCCTCCAGGGCTTCGCCATGGGCGCCATCCCGCTCGGCATCGGCCTCATGCGCGACGAGCTGCCCCGCGAGAAGCTCGGCTCGGCCATGGCCCTGATGAGCTCCTCCATAGGCGTCGGCGGCGGGCTCGCACTGCCGCTCGCCGCCCTGGTCGCCCAGCACACCAACTGGCACGCCCTCTTCTTCGGCTCCGCGGGCCTCGGTGTGGTGGCCATCCTGCTGACCCTCCTCTTCGTGCCGGAGAGCGACGTCAGGGCGGAGGGCACCTTCGACGTCTTGGGCGCGCTCGGCCTCTCCGCGGGTCTCATCCTGCTGCTGCTCCCGATCACCAAGGGCAGCGACTGGGGCTGGGGCTCCGCCACCACGCTCGGCCTGCTCGGCGCCGCGGTCCTGGTCCTGGTCCTGTGGGGCGTGATGGAGCTGCGCATCGAGGCGCCGCTGGTGAACCTGCGCACCACCGCCCGGCGCGAGGTGCTCCTCACCAACCTCGCCTCCATGATGGTCGGCGTCGCCTTCTACGCCATCTCGCTGGTGCTCCCGCAGCTGCTCCAGCTTCCCTCCGCCACCGGATACGGCCTCGGCCAGTCGATGGTCGTGGCCGGTCTGTGCGTGGCGCCGCTGGGCCTCACGATGATGCTGACGGCGCCGGTCTACGCCCGCCTCTCGGCCAAGTACGGCCCGAAGACCACCCTCATCCTCGGCATGGTGATCATCGCGATCGGATACGGCGCGGGGCTCGGCCTGATGAGCGAGGTCTGGCAGACCATCGTCATCTCGATCGTCGTCGGCGCGGGCATCGGCCTCGCCTACTCCTCGCTGCCCGCCCTAATCATCGGTGCGGTGGACCCGTCCGAGACGGGCGCGGCCAACGGCCTCAACACCCTGATGCGCTCGATCGGCACATCGGTGTCCAGCGCCGTCATCGGCATGGTGCTCGCCAACACCTCGAAGGACTTCGGCCCCGTCGCGCTCCCGACCATGCACGGCTTCCGCGTCTCGTTCCTGATCGCGACGGCCGCCGTGGCCGGTGGACTGACGCTCGCTGTCTTCCTGCCCAAGGGCCGCCCCGCCGCCAAGCTCCAGCTGCGCGCGAGCAGCGAGGAGGACGCGGTCCTCGAACGGGCCACCGAGGCGCTGGCCGCCTTCCACGGTCTGGTCGTCGGCGCGAGCGGCGCGCCCGTGGCCCACGCCGAGGTCACGCTGATCGACGGGCACGGCCGCCGGGCGGGCTCGGCCCGCACCGATGAGAGCGGCCGGTACACCGTGCCGGTGCCGCGGGGCGGCGCCTACGTCCTGACCGCGACGGCCGCGGGCCACGCCCCCTTCGAGTCGTCGGCCACCCACCACGGGGGCGACGACCCGGTGACGGTGGACCTGGCCCTGGCGACGCCCGTCCTGTAGATCGAAGCGGTTGCCCCGCCAGATCGGACCCGGTGGCCCGCGGCTCACACAGGCCGCGGGCCACCGGGACGAACGACGCACCCTCACCGCGCCGCGGCGAGGCTCCCCGGATAGAGGTACCGCTGCGCCGGAAGCGTCGTGCCGTGGACCCACGCGTCGAAGAACCCCTTGAGGTCCTTGCCCGACACCCTGCCCGCCAGCGCCTCGAACTGCGGGAACGAGGCGTTGCCGTACGCGTGCTCGCCCGTCCAGCGGCCCAGGGTGGTGAAGAACGCGTCGTCACCCACGGTGCGCCGCAGCGCGTGGAGCATCAGCGAGCCCTTGAAGTACAGGGCGGCGTCGACCTCCTTGCCCTTGCCGGGGTCGTAGAGCCTCGTGGCCCAGAACGACGGGTCGTCCTTGTGCTTCTCGACCAGGGACCTGTAGAAACCGGTGTCGAGGTCGGCGCCCTGGTGCTCCTCCCACAGCTGGTTGGCGTACTGGGCGAAGCACTCCGCGAGGCAGCCGTCACGCCAGTCCGTGAACGAGGCGCTGTTGCCGAACCACTGGTGGGCGCTCTCGTGCACCACCGCCGAGTCGAAGAGACCACCCGTGTAGGTGGGGCGGCTCTGCGTCTCCAGGTCCAGCGCGCGGGCCGCGGGATCCTTCGACCAGCCGACCACGACGGCACCCGCCGAGGAGAACGGATAGGGGCCGAACTTCGAGGCGAGGAACGCCAGGACGTCCCGCTGCTGGTCCTCCACCACCGTGTCCACGGGGACGTCCGGACCGTACGCGGTGATGACCGGCGTCCCGTCCGGCAGCCGCGAGCGGTGGACGGTGAACCTGTCGATGGCGACCGTGCTGACGTACGTCGCCAGCGGCCTGTCCTCCTTCCACCGGAAGGTCGTCCGGCCGCCCGTGGCGGTGGTCGGTCCCGGCAGGCCGTTGCCGATGACCGTCCAGCCGTCGGGAACGGTCGCGGTGAGCGCGAAGGTCGCCTTGTCGGAGGGGTGGTCGTTGGCCGGGTACCAGGAGGTCGCGGAGTGCGGCTCGCCCGCCGCGTTCGCGCCGCCGGACGCCAGGATGTGCCAGCCCTCGGCGTCGGGCGCGCCGGCGTACTTGACCCGGACCGCGAACGCGGCGCCCCGGGCCAGACGTCCGGCCGGTTCGACGAGCAGTTTGTGCGCCCCGGAGCGGGAGAACGACCTGGCCGGAACACCGTTCACGGTGACCGATGCCACCTCGAAGCCCTTGAGATCGAGGCTGAGGCGGTCCAGCTGCCGCAGGGCACGGGCGGTGACGGTCGTGTCGCCCTCCAGATGGTCGGCGCGCGCCGGATCGTAGGCGATCCGCACGTCGTAATGGGTCACGTCGTAACCGGAGTTGCCGTCGTCGGGGAAGTACGGGTCCTTCACTGTGGTCGCGCCCGTGGCGGGGACGGCGGTCAGGACGACGCCGAGAGCGGTCGCGGCCGCCAGTACGGTGGCGCGCCCGCGGCGGTGTTTCGATGGCTGCATCAGTGCTTCCTGGTGTTGTGCGGCGGAGGGTCGGTGTTCAGGACCGGGGGGAGGTGTGCGCGTACGTGGCGGCCAGCTGCCACACCACCGCGACCAGTGCGTTGGTACTGGTGGTCTGCGTCGCCGGATCGACGTTGGCGAGGGTGTCGCACGCGTCGTGGATGCAGTCCGAGATGCCGGTGCTGAAGCCGGACGACGGGATGCCGGCGTTCCCGAACGACTCGTGGTCCGAACCGCCCACCCCGACGTCGAAGGTGGCGAGGCCCCGCGCCGCGAACCACGCCTGGAACGCCTGGAATCCGGCGCTCTCCCCGTGCTGCGCGTCGTTCACCACGAACCATTGCCGGGTGTTCCTGCTGCCCGCCTGGTCCAGGTTGAGATACAGGTCGATGGCCTCGCGCTCGGACGCCGACAGGCTCCGAACGTAGTGCGCCGAGCCGATCAGCCCCGCCTCCTCCGCTCCCCACCAGGCGAAACGCAGGTGCCGTGCGGGCTTGAGACGGGACTCGGCCACCTTGAGCGCCGTGGCCAGGACCGCCGCGGAGCCGGAACCGTTGTCATTGACCCCCGGACCGGCCGGAACGCTGTCGAGATGGGCGCCGGTGAGCAGTACGTGGCGCGGGTCGCCGCCCGGCCAGTCGGCGATCAGGTTGTAGCCGTCCGCGCCGTTGTACGAGAAGTGGCGCAGCTCGGTGCGGAAGCCCGCCCGCTCCAGCGCGTGCCGCACGTACGCCACCGACTGCGCGTAACCCCGGGTGCCGTGCGCGCGGTTGCCGCCGTTGCGGTCGGCGATCCGTTGCAGCGCGCGCAGGTGGGGCATGACATCCGTCTGCGACACGATCGGAGCCCCGGCGCCACGACGTGCGACCCACGCCGGGGTTGTCACCCCACCCCAATGAATGGGCGCACGGGCGTATACGCGTACTTGGTGTGCGGGCGCGCGTACGGCATGACAGGGGAGGCGCGGCCCCGGCGGTGTCTGTTGCGGTGATCCTGAAGGGTTGTACGGACCGGAGTCTCAATCACATCGACATGCCGTTGCGCTGTCGTCACGATCAGGACGCCATGATCGAGACCGTCGGTTCTTGGGTGCGGCGGTGCATAGATTGCTCGGCATACGACGTTTCCGCAGGTCCGCAGGTCCGCAGGTCCGCAGGTCCGTGGACGGTGTGCGGGGGTGCGTCGTCGGTCGCCGATTCGAAGGAAGCCTTTTCACATCATGCGTCGCACCGCTGTACGCCGTACCGCCCTAGCCGTCTCCACGCTTTCGCTGGCCCTGCTCGTCAGCGCCTGCGGGTCGGACGACTCGAAGGACTCCGGGGCGAAGGAGAAGCCCCAGGGCGACAAGTCGTCGTCGAGCGCGCCCGCGGCCTCGGGCCAGAAGGCGCTGTCCCAGGCCGAGGTGGACAAGGCCGCACTGACCGAGGCCGACCTGAAGGACCACAAGGTCACCAAGGCGACCGCGGCGGACATGGCGACGAGCAAGTCGGTCAGCACCGAAAAGGCCGCCTGCAAGCCGATCGTCGACGTCTTCGCGCTGCGCGCGATCGGTGCGCCCGGCGCGAGCGCGACGCGCAAGATCATGGCGGTGCCGAAGGCTCCCGCCGCGAACGCCTCGGCCGAGGAGAAGGCGAAGGCGGGCCTCGACGCGCTGAGCGGCACGATCACCGCCGACACGCTGGCCTCCTACAACGGCAACGGTGCCGCCGATGCCCTGGCCACCCTGAAGAAGGCGGGCACGGACTGCGCGGGTGGCTTCACCGTCGTCGCCGACGGCGAGAAGACCAACATCACCAAGGTGTCAACGGGTGCCTACGCCGGAGGCGACGAGGCGGTCGCCTTCACCATGACCGCGGACATGGAAGGCGTGTCCGCGAACCACTACCTCGTCGCCGTCCGCAAGGGCAGCACGCTCGCCACCTTCTACGCCTGGAGCCTCGCCAACAAGGCCGAGCAGCCGAAGGCCGTGATCGACGCTCAGCTCAAGAAGCTGAGCTGATCCCAAGCCCCCTGTCCGTGCACCGAGTTGCCCGGACAGGGGGCTTCGATCTTCGCCACGGCATTCGTTCGTATACGTGTTTCGTGTACGAGCTTCGTATACGTACGAGGCTGAGACCGCGTACGGTCCGGTTGGCTGTCATGCGTGCCCGGCCCGGTCCGCTACTCCGGGGGCAGCATCTCCAGGGGTGTGACGGTGCGGCCCGTACGGGTCACGGGCAGCCCCCGCGCCATCCGGTCGATGAGGTTTTCGTAGTGCAGCCCCGCGTCGGCGAGGTAGGCGTCGTCGTCGGGGGAGCCGCCCCGGGCGAGGAGGACGTCCGGCACCAGGAGATCGGCCAAGTCGGCCTGCGCGGCCGGGTCCTGGATGACCAGACCGCAGTCGTCCGGATCGAGATACCCGGGCATCAGGGCCCGGCCGTGCAGGCTCCCTCCCACCTCGGGGAGGAACTCGTCCCACATGACCGCCACCGTGGCACGCAAGTCGCCGCGAATGTCGACGAGTTGGTCGGTGGAGTTGCCGAAGAACGTCTCCACCTCGACGTCACCCTTGACCAACAGGTGTGAGCTGCCGCTGAGAACGAGGTTGGCGGCCTTAAGATCGCCGAGCACGATCAACGACGGGCTGCCGTGGTCGAGGTTGAGGATGTTGCCGTCGACGTGGAGATCACCGTCGATGACGTATCCGGTGACCGCGCCGTCGATCCCCTCGTACTCGGGCCGCCCGCCGGCCTTGATCCAGGGGTTCTCGTGCCGGTACTGGTGGTCGTCGAGCCGGAGCGAGCCGGGCAGCGACGCGGGCCCCGGGTGCAGGATGTACTCGTCCTCGTAGAGGCTGCCGTAGACCTCCTGCGCCAACCCGCGCCGCTCGAAGAGGGCGACTGTCTCCGCCCATGTCTGGTAGATCGTCTCCATGGCCCGCAGAGTAGCCCCGGGCACTGACACTCCGGCCCCGGCTGACCGCTCCCACAACGGGGTCAGGAATGCAGGTCGGCTCGCAGGAGGTTGGGGTCGGTGTGGGTGAAGTAGGCGGCGCTCGGGATGTATACGGTGTTGCCGCGTACGGCCACGGACGTGGGGTTGGACAGGCCGTCGCCGCTGGTGAGCACGGTGTGGTGGCTGCCGTCCGCCTCGACGTACGCCGCCTCGCCGGAGAGGTTCAGGGTGGCGATCAGGGCGTCCCCGCGTCCCGTGAAGGCGAAGTCGTCGACGCTGGTGAGGCCGCTCGCGCGGACCTCGGCCGGGGCGGCCGTGCCGTCGTGGCGGACGGGGATGCGCAGCAGGTCGCCGGTGTCGGTGTTGGTGACCCATACGGCGTGCCGGTGCACCTTGAGGCCGTTGGCGCCGAACGCGACGGACGGCTTGAGCAGGCTGTCGTCGGACCAGGTCCTCGCGGTGCCGCCGTGCGTCGGTACGACGTGGACCACGCCGAGCGCCGAGTCGGCGGTGTAGAGGCGGTGTTCGGACTCGTCGATGGCGAGGCCGTTGGGAAATCCGGTGACGGGCAGGGCCGCGATCCGTTCGGGCCCGCCGCCGGGGCGCAGGCGCCAGATCCCGTGCAGGTCCGTGGTGCCGGTGGCGTAGCCGAAGTAGAGCGTGCCGTCGTGTGTGCGTGCGATGCCCGTGACGAGGGGGGCGTTGACGAGCGGGGTCCGGGAGTGTTTCGGGGCGGGCAGGGTGGCCAGGACGGTGGAGCGGCCCTCGCGGTCGACCCGGACGATCTGGCGGGCGTAGGAGAGCGTGAGGTCGGCCGAGCCGTCCGGCTCAAGGGCGATGTTCTCCGGCTGCTGCTTCCGGGCCAGGTCGAAGTGGTGGACGATCCGGGGGTGCGAGAGCGGCGGCGCGACGGCGACGGCCGGACTCGCGCCGGGCAGCGCCAGGGCGAGCCCGGCGGCCAGGCACGCGTAGGCGGCGCGGAGGACGTGCCGGGCGGGACGCGGTGAGCGGGACATGTTTCTCCTCATCCGGTGAACCTGTCTGGACCTGCCTGAATCTGGCGCGACCTGCTTGTCAGCAGAGCACGCGCGCGCACGCGCCGCCCCAGGTCCTCTGCCGTGCCCTGCGTAACTTCCCCCGGTCGGCCGCCGCCGACCGGCGGGCGCCCATATTGGCCTGGTCTCGTACGGTGCGATGGCCTGGTTCGTACCGTCTCGCCGCTGAACTCGAACGGCAGATCGAGGCAGCCTGCCGGGCGCGGCATCGGCGTCTGCTACGAGGGGGCTGGGCGGCTCAACCATTTGAGGGAAGCCCCGTTTGCGGGCGGAGGCGCGGGGCAGGCGCTCCTCGTGCTTCGGACTGGAAGGCACGCGCGCCCCGCTCTGTACGGCCGCATGCCCACTTCCAGAGCGAGGGCGTCAATCCGCCTGACGTCAACGCCGGCTGGGAGACCCCGTGACCGCCACCACCGCACTGCCCGCAACCCGTCGTACCGCACGTGCGGCCCGGCATGCCGATGCCCCCGACACCCGCAGTCTGTTCACCCGCCTGGAGCGCCTGGAGGAGGGGCCGGGGCGGGAGCAGGTGCGTGACCAGCTGGCCCGTGCGTGGCTGCCGATGGCGAACCGGCTCGCCGACAAGTACCGCGACCGGGGTGAGCCCCGCGAGGACCTGCGCCAGGTCGCCGCGCTCGGCCTGGTCAAGGCGATCGACCGCTACGACCGCGCCACCGGGCCGTTCGAGGCGTACGCGGTGCCCACGATCGACGGCGAGATCAAACGCCACTTCCGCGACCACGGCTGGGACCTGCACGTGCCCCGCCGGGTCCAGGACGCCCGCAACAAGGTCCGCCGCGCCCTGCGCGAGCTGCACAACACGGGTCATCCCCACCCCGTCCTCGCGCAGATCGCCGACCAGGCCCGCCTCAGCGTGGAACTGGCCAGCGCGGGGCTGGAGGCCATGGACGCCTACAGCGCCCTGTCCCTGGACAAGACGTTCGCCCCCGACCAGGACGACTCGTACAGCCTGCAGAGCACCCTCGGCCGTGACGAGAGCCGTTACGACCTGGTGGTGGACCGCGAGTCCGTGAAGGACGCCCTGCAACAGCTGCCCGAACGGGAGAAGGAGATCCTGTACCTGCGGTTCTTCAAGGACATGACGCAGGCCCGGATCGCCGAGCGCCTCGGCATCTCCCAGATGCACGTCTCGCGCATCATCAACAAGACCTGCGCCCGCGTCCGCACCCAGGTGCTCGCCGACACCGGCCCGCAGCGCAAGGCCGCCTGACGCGGGTGGCCCGGTCGCGTAGACCCGGCTCAGTCGTAGTGCTCGCCGTCGTCGCCCTGGACCCGGGCTTCCAGGGCGCGGGCCACTGATCGCATCTTGCCGATCAGCGGCTCGGTGGGGTTCTTGGCCCATGGAACGGAACTGTGGGAGGCGGCACTGACTGCGGCTGCTGTCGCCGCGTCGGATGCGGGCGCGAGGTGGGTGGGTCAGGGGGTGGGTCGGTCAGGGGGTGGCGCGGACGGGAACGGATGAGAGGAAGTCGGTGACGGCGGCGGCGAACTGCTCCGGCGCGTCGTGGTGGACGACGTGTCCGGCGGAGAGCTCGGTGAGGTGGGCGGTGCCGGTGTGCCGGTCGATCATCTCGCGTGCGTGATCGGCGGAGAGCTCGTCGCTCCGCGTCCCACGGACCAGGAGGGTGGGGCACGCCACCGATGTCCACTCCGGCCAATGGTCACCATTGAGGGCCTTCTGGGACGCGACCGTGTCAGCGATGTCGAAGGAGTACGCCCATGCGTCGCCGGTTCGACGGAAGGCGCATTCCAGGTACTCGGCCACCGGCCCGAGCGCATCCACCAACTCCGCGCGCGTGGGCGCCCCGTGCGGCAGTCCCAGCGTGAAACGCCAGTCGCAGTCGACGACCGCGCCGATGTCTTCGACGACGAGCCCGGAGACACGGTCGGGATAACGGGCCGCGAACTGATAGGCGTTGACGCCGCCCAGGGAATGCCCCAGTACCGCCACCGGACCGAGGCCCAGGTGCTGGTGGAAGGCGGCCATGTCGGCGACGTAATCGTCGCGCTCATAGCTCGGCGCGCGGTCGGACTCGCCGTGGCCGCGCTGATCGAGCGCCATGACCCGCCACCGCGGCGCCAACGCCTCGGCCAGGGCCGTGAACGCCGACGCCTCGTTGTAGTGCCCGTGCAGGGCCAGCAGAGGTGTGCCCGGACCGCCGAAGTCCAGGTAGGACAGCTTCGGCCCCTCGGCCGTGAAGTACTCGCGCATGCCACGGATGCTAGTCGGCGGCACTGACATCGCCCGGCCGGGCGAAGGCGGCAGCGCGCCGGGGAACGAGCCGCGCCCGCCCGCTGATATTGCGTTGTGGGCGCGGCTGGGGCCGCGAGAGCATCCGGGAATGGAAGAGCCTTCCGAAAGCCTCCGTTCTGATCGTGTCGAGCTGAGCCGGTTGCGCATGACCGATCTCGACGCCCTGGAACGGGCGATCCACGAATCCCTGGACCATCTCGTGCCGTGGATGCCCTGGGCGGCCGGCCACAGCAGACAGCAGACCGTCGACTTCCTGGCCCGGGGGCAGGAGGAGTGGGAGGCCGGCCGGGCCTACAACTACGCGATCAGAGCGGGAGGCGTGGTGATCGGCGGGTGCGGCCTGCACCGCCGCATCGGTCCCGGCGGTCTTGAGATCGGCTACTGGGTGCACTCCCGGTGGACGGGCCAGGGCCTGGCGACGATGGCCGCGTCGGGTCTGGTCCGCGAGGGTTTCCAACTGGCGGGAACCGACCGCATGGAGATCTGCCACGACGCCGCGAACCAGTCGAGCGGAGCCGTCGCCCGCCGCCTGGGCTTCACCGAGGTCGCACGCACACGGGTTCCGGAAGGCCCCTGCGCCCCCGGCGAGGTGGGGATCGACGTCGTCTGGCGCATGACGGTGGACGAGTGGCGGGCGGGGAGGGGTGTCCCAACACCCGCCCCAGTAGCGTGACTTCGTATGACCGGCTGCGGCATCGAGATCACGGCGGACCCGGTCCGTGGCCTGGTGCGGGAACAGCATCCGGGCCTCGCGGGGCCGGCCGCCCGCGAGGTGGTGGGTGGATGGGACAACTGCTTCTTGCGGTCTGTCGCGCCCAGTGACATGGCCGACGCCGTGCGGGCGGTCTGGGACGACGCTGCCGTGGCCCTCGCGTGGACGGGGCCGCCGGTGCGGGTGCACGATGACCTTCATCCCGCCAATGCCGTCGTCTCGGACGGGACGCTCTCGGGTGTGATCGACTTCGGTGACATGTTCGCGCGCGACCCCGCGTGGGACCTCGCCGCCGCATGGGTGCTCCTGCCCGCGGGCGCCGCCGCACGCTTCTTCGACGTGTACGCGCGCGCGGACGAGGCCACGATCCGGCGCGCTCGCGGGCTGGCCGTTCTGAAATGCCTGTTCCTCACGGTCATGGGGCGGAACGGGGACCGGGGCCTCCCCGACGGCAAGCCGACATGGGGACCGGCGGGCCGGGCGGCGCTTGAGCGTGTCGTGCACGCATGACGTCCCGACCATGCCACCGGGACGGGACGGGCCGCGAGCGGGCTGGACGCTGGCATGTGCCAGAGTCCTGGGCCATAGGCCATCGCGGGCAGTGGCGTTGGGGGAGTCGGGGGTGTTCTCTCCGCTTTCCGCGCGGCATGAGCCCGAGTTGATCTTCGCGATCCCATAATGCCGCCATGAATGCCTGTCATCGATGGTCCGGCATCGCGAGGGCGGCGGCCCTGGCCGGGGTGGGAGTCTGCCTGCTCGGGTCGGCGCCCCGGGGAGGTGGCGACGGCGGCGCACTGCGGATGTCGGTGTCGACGAACAGCGTTGTCTCCGTGGGTGTCCGGGTCCGGGCCGGGCAGGAACTGATGCGCGCCTATCGTCTGCGCAACCTCGCGGAGTACGGGCTGCGCGACGTCAAAGTGGTCGACGCGCAGGCCGTGGGAGGCGTGGCGGCATGTCCGCGAGCGTCGCTGGCCCCGCTCGGAACCATGGTGTGCCGTGCGGCGGTCCGCGCGGTGGCGGGCCGCCATGTGGTCCGGGTGACCGCCACGGGGGTGCCGACGTGGGAGGAGTACGGAACGGCTGCCGCCACCGCGTCGGCGGGGTACGACGCCCGGGCCTCGGTGTTGACGCTGGAGCGCGCCGCATCGCAGAAACGTCTCTTCTATCGGCTGGTGTACTCGGGCCCGGCGGCTCTGGAGAACGTCCGGCTGCGGGATCCGCTGCTCGACCCGGCGGCCTTGCGGTGTGTCCCGGGCGGGGGGCTTCCCGCCCGTCTGCCGACGGGCTCGGCCCTGGAGTGCTCGGCCCCGGCGCCGGACCGGCCCGGCCCGCACGAGTCCGTGGCCCGGGCCACGGGAACCACCGCGGACGAGGCCGTGTCACCGGCCGGAACGCCACTGCCCCCACTGGCCCTTGAAGCCGAGGCCCCCGGTGGATACACCGTGCCCGTTCCGCCGAGGCGGGCCCGGCCTGTCGCTCCGGTCGGGCAGGCGGCCGGCGGGAGGCGCGGCCCTGGGGCCCCCTTGCGCGGCGCGCCACCCCGGCCTGGGCCCCCTGCCGCCGTCGCCCCCCTGCCGGGCGGGGCGCCGCCCGCGCCGCTCGCCCCCGGCTTCCTCGCGGGCCTCGGCGTCCCCGTACCGCCGGGTGTTGCGGTCCCCCCGGGCATCGCTCCGGGAGGCGTCGCCGGAGTGGCTCCGGCCGGTCGGACGCCGGGGCGTGCGGTGCCGACCACGGGGCCGCTGCCGCCGGACACCGCGGTGGCCGCGCACCGGCCGCAGCGGGGCGGCAGCCCGCTCGACGAGGGGATGGACTGGGCGTTCATCTCGCTGGTGGTCGTGGCCTTTCCCGCCCTGCTGGTCGCCATCACCTCCGTATCCCGCAAATCGGCCCCGCAGGGCGGAAAGGACTGACATGTTCGGTGTGGGAGTCGTGTGCGCCCTGGTGGGTGCGGCGGCGGCGTTCGCTCTGACCTGGGCGCTGTCGCGGAGCGAAGCGTCGAAGAAGTCCCATCTGGAGGCCCCGGCGCTGGCGTTCGTGGGGAGTGCGACGCTGGCGCTGTTCGTCCTGACGGCGGCCTTCCTGGTGGCCAGCTCCTGGCAGCAGCGCAATGCGGCGAGCGATCACACCTACCAGGAGGCCCGTGGGCTGGAGGCCGCCTATGTGGCCGCCGCCGCGCTGCCCGCCGGGCAGGGGCGGGTGGTGCGTGAGCAACTGAGGGCCTATGTCCCGGAGGTGGCGGGGCCCGAGTGGGCCCTCATGCGGCGCCGGGAGATGAGCCCGCGCGCCTCGCGCGTACTCGACCAGGTGAGACGGACGGCCGCACGCGCGCCGGGGTCGAGCGAGGACGACAAGGCCGCCAAGGAGACGTTCACCACCGCCCTGGACACCGTGACCACCGCCCGCAACCAGCGCTCCAGCGACATGCGGTGGACCGTTCCGGACCCGATCTTCTACGCGCTGATCGCCACGGCGGTGCTGGTCGTGCTGTATCCGGCGCTCGTCGGCATCAACGCGGGCCCGCGGCACATGCTGGTGATGATCCTGCTGGGAACCGTCCTGGGGTTCGGGGTGTACCTGGTGTCGAGCCTCCAGCACTCCTTCTCCCCGCCGCTGGGCATCGAGCCCGACGCCTACCGTCAGACCCAGACCCGGTTCGACCAGCTCGACGCGTCCACCCCGCACACCTCGGGTTCGCGGACCGTGGGTCTGGGCCATCCGGGCTAAAGACGGGCGGGTGTGTGAGCGTGGCCGCTGCTTTGGGCGGCAGGTGTGGATGCATGGTGAAGTCATGCGATCGTCCTACCCCTCCGGGACCCCGTCCCGGTCCAACTCCCTGTCCCGGCGCGGATTTACCGCCACGGCCGCCGCGAGCGCCGCCGCTCTGACCACGGCGGCGACAGCCCCCGCGACCGCCGCCGCTTCCCCGTCCGGAGATCTCCTCCGGGCTCCCTCCGCCGGGGACACCCTCGCCCACCGCAGCCTCGAAGTGGCGCGTGCGCTCCTGCTGCGCGGGCCCGACGGCGAGGACCTGGTGCCGTCCTACCTCCAGGCGCTGGTGGGCGGCGGCCTGCCCCGGTCGGCGACCACCCCCAAGAAGGTGCTGGTCGTGGGGGCGGGCCCGGCCGGTCTGGTGGCCGCCATGCTGCTGCGCCGCGCCGGACACACCGTCACCCTCCTGGAGGCCAACGGCAATCGGGTGGGCGGCAGGATCAAGACCTTCCGGACCGGGGGCCACGAGCGCGCCGCGCAGCCGTTCACCGATCCCCGCCAGTACGCGGAGGCCGGGGCCATGCGGATCCCCGGGAGCCACCCCCTGGTGATGGCGCTCCTCGACCACCTGGGGGTGGAGCGGCAGAAGTTCCGCCTGGTCGACGAGCACGCCGACGGGACACCGGCGCAGCAGACCTGGATCCACGTCAACGGGCTGCGCGTCCGCCGGGCCGACTACGCGCGCGACCCACGACAGGTGAATCGTTCCTTCGGTGTGCCCCGCTCACTCTGGGACGTCCCCTCCGCGACGATCCTCAACACCGCCCTGGACCCGGTCCGGGACGAGTTCAGCACGCGGGGCCCCGACGGACGCCGTACGAACAAGTCGGCCGAGGAGACGATCGACGGCTGGGCGAGGGTCGTCGAACGCTACGGCGACTTCTCCATGCGCCGCTTCCTGAGCGAGGCCGCCAAGCTCGACGACGCCACCATCGACCTGGTCGGCTGCCTGGAGGACATCACCTCCCGGCTGCCGCTCTCCTTCCTGCACAGCTTTCTCGACGCGGCGCTGATCAGTCCGCAGACCGCGTTCTGGGAGCTGCGCGGCGGCACGGCGGCGCTGCCCGACGCACTGCTGAAGGAGGTCCGGCCGTGCGTCCGCTTCGACCGGCGCGTCACCCGGATCGAGTACTGGGACCCGCGGCGCCCGCACACCGACACCCCGCACGTGCGCGCCACCGGCCCCCACGTCTGGGTCGACACCGTCTCCGAGGGGCGCGAAGGGGCTCCGGTCCGCGAGCAGTTCACCGCGGACCTCGCCCTGGTCACCGTGCCGTTCTCGGGGCTGCGCCACATCCAGGTCGCCCCGCTCATGTCGTACGGCAAACGCCGTGCCGTCACCGAGCTCCACTACGACAGCGCCACCAAGGTGGTGCTCGAATTCAGCCGCCGCTGGTGGGAGTTGACCGAGGCGGACTGGAAGCGGGAGCTCGACACCATCGCACCGGGCCTGTACGACGCGTACCGCAGGGGCCGTGCCCCCGACGACGGCAGCCTGCTCGGGCGGCACGGCTCCGTCACCGGTGATCGCCTGTCCGAGAGCCAGCGCACCTACTACGCCGCCTACCGCTCCTCGACCCGCGACCAGCCGGGCGCGGTGGCCAGCCTGGGCGGCGGGTCGGTCAGCGACAACCCCAACCGCTTCACCTTCAACCCCTCCCACACCGTGCCGGGCAGCCCGGGCGGAGTGGTGCTCGCCTCCTACACCTGGGCCGACGACGCCATGCGCTGGGACGCCTTCGACGACGACGCCCGCTACCCCCACGCCCTGTCCGGGCTCCAGGACATCTACGGCCAGCGCATCGAGGTCTTCTACACCGGGGCGGGACGCACCCAGAGCTGGGCGCGCGACCCGTACGCCTACGGCGAGGCGTCGGTGCTGCTGCCCGGCCAGCACACCGAACTGTTCCACGACATCGCCACCCCCGAGGGCCCCCTCCACTTCGCCGGGGACCACACCTCCCTCAAACCCGCCTGGATCGAGGGAGCCGTGGAGTCGGCGGTCCGCGCCGCGCTGGAGATCCACGCCGCGCGCTGAGGCGCCTACGGTCAACAGAGCTGCGGACGAATGCTGTTGACGGTGTCGGAAGGTCGTGGTGGCGCTTCCAGGGCCGCCACCACGACCGCCGTGCCTCCGACCCTTACGCGCCGCAGAACTCGGCTTCGACGACGCGTTGTTCATGGACGTTCCAGTCGCCGTTGAAGTTCAGCGACAGCACATGGGCGCCGTCCGCGCTCGCCACGGTCTCGGATATGGAGCCCTGGATGCCGCCGTTGTGCCCCCATACCTCGACGCCGCAGGAGAGCTTGAGTTTCATCAGCCCCAGACCGTAGGAGAAGGTCGGCATGTCCTTCACCGGTTCGGTCGTCATCATCTTCTTGAGCTGGGGTTCGGCGAGGAGCCGGCCGGAGAAGAGGGCCCGGTAGAACCGGTTGAGATCGCGGTTGTTGGAGATCATCTCTCCGGCGGCGCCCGCGAAGGCCGGGTTGAGCTCGGTGACGTCGTAGGTCGTGCTGTTCGGCTCTCCGGGGCCGGCGAGCTCTCCGGTGAGCTTCGAGTACGCGCGTCCGCTGGGCCCGGGAACCCGGGTCCGGCTGCCCGGCACCGTGGTGGAGTCCAGGCGCAGGGGGCGCAGGATCCGCTGCTCGATCTCGTGGGCGTAGGAGTGGCCGGTGGCTTGCTGGACCACCATGGCGGCGAGGATGTAGTTGGTGTCGGAGTAGCTCCACCCCTGGCCGGGGGCGAAAGTGGGCTGGTGGGACATGGCGAGCCGGACGATCTGGCGCGGTGTCCAGGTGTCGTAGCGGTGCTGGAGGAAGTCGGTGCTGAACGCCTTGCGCTTGAATTCCGCGTCATCGGTGTAGCTGTAGACGCCGCTGGTGTGGTTGAGGAGCTGACGGATTTTGATCTTGCTGCCGTCGTGCCCGTTCCCGCTCACCAGGCCCGGCAGCCAGTGGTCCACGGTGTCGTCCAGGCTCAGCTTCCCCTCCGCCTCCAGTTGGAGGACCACCGTGGCCACGAACGTCTTGGTGATCGAGCCGATCCGGAAGCGGTCGTCGGCGCGCGGCGGTCGGCCGGTCGTCGTGTCGGACGTACCCGCACTGCCCGTCCAGGTGTCGTGGCCCTGTTCGGCGCGCGCGATCCCGCCGGGCGGCCCCTCCTGGACCACCGACTCCAGGGCCGCCCGAGTCGCCCGGTGTCCGTCCGGCCCGGCCGGTGTCTGCCCCGTACTCCCGGTGGCCGAGGCGGGCAGGGTGAGGCCCGCGGCCAGTACCGCTGTGGCGATCGCGCCGACCGCGCCCACCCGCACTGTGCGCGCCCCGCGCCTGCTTGAGGCCGTCCTGCTGGGCGTGTGTGATCCGGCTGCTGCGTGGGCGTGTTCGTACACGAAGGGCTCCCGTGGGGCTGGTGGGTGGTGTGTTGTCCGGGGCCCAGTATTTTTGATCAAGGTCTGCGGCCGGGATCCCGCCAGCCACCTGCTTTCCCTGGGGCTAACCCCCTTATGGGCTGCCGCGACAGGACCGTTCCGCTGTCGCTGCCGGGGGCGGGATTCCTGGGTGGTGGCGGAAATCGACCGCTTCACGACAGAACATGTCGTCACTCTTACCGAAGCACTGGGTAATGGTTTACGAGTGGACCAACTTGCAGGTCAGTGGCCGTAATCGCCCATTCTTTGGCGCGAATGTGCCCTGCCGTTCAGAGGTAATGCAATGGCAAAGTTGATGGGGCGGACATCGTTCGGATTGAGCCGCGGGGTGCGGTCCGGCCATCCCCACCAGTGTGCCGGGACCGCCCCCTTTCCCCCTGACCCGACCACACCGCGTCCCGGCCCCACGCCGTGGCGCAGGAGGCAGGCCACCATGAAGTCACCCACCCATCAGGCCCGTTCGTGCCCCGGGGTGCGCGCAGTGTCCGGCAGAACCGGCGACGAGGGGCGCCCGGCGTTCGAGACGCTGTGAAGACTCCCGCCCCACGCGTGGGCGGTCGCATTCCTGTTCCCACGGCGCCCACCGCGCCCGCAGGGCTCCCGCTCCCGTCCGGCACCGTGCCCCGGACCGGGGCCGGTCGCGCGGGCGGCGGTGCGTGCCCCCGTATCCACCTGTTCTTCCGGCTGCTCTTCCGGCCCGTCATATCGACCGAGGAAGCCCCACCATGCCATCCAGCCCCTCGTTCCTGCCCGCGTCCTTCGGTGAACTGCGCCGACCAGGTGTCCTGCGACAGGACGCCCTCGCCTCGCTCGTCGTTTTCCTGGTGGCCCTGCCGCTCTGCGTCGGGGTCGCCGTGGCGTCCGGCGTCCCCGCCGAACTCGGCCTGATCACCGGCATCGTCGGCGGCCTGGTCGTCGGCTTCCTGCCCGGCAGCGCGCTCCAGGTGAGCGGCCCCGCGGCCGGGCTGACCGTACTCGTCTTCGAGGCCGTCCAGGAGTTCGGCCTCGCCATGCTCGGCGCCATCGTGCTCCTCACCGGAGTGCTGCAGATCGCGCTCGGACTGCTGCGCTGCGGACGCTGGTTCCGTGCGATCTCCGTGTCCGTCGTCCAGGGCATGCTGGCGGGCATCGGCCTCGTGCTGCTCTTCGGGCAGCTCTACACCATGGCCGGGCAGGACCAGCCCCGGTCCGGCCCGGACAAGATCCTCGGAATCCCGGGGCTCGTCGCCGACGTGGCGCGCGACAGCGCCGCGTCGACCTCCGCGGCCGTGGGGCTCGGCACCGTCGCGGTGCTGGTGCTGTGGCCCCGGCTGCCCGCCGCGGCGCGGCTGGTGCCCGCGCCGCTGGCGGCCGTCGCCCTGGCCACCGCGGCCGTCGCGGGTCTGGGCCTCGACGTGGCGAACGTGACGGTGCGGGGCCTGGTGGACGCCGTCCAGCCGCCCGGTCTGGGGCACCTGGCCGACCTGGGCGGTGTGGCCGTCCTCGGCACCGTCCTCGCCTTCACCCTGATCGCCTCCGCCGAGTCCCTCTTCAGCGCGGCGGCGGTGGACCGGATGCACGACGGCCCGCGCACCCACTACGACAAGGAGCTGGTCGCCCAGGGCGTCGGCAACACCGTGTGCGGGGTGCTCGGCGCACTGCCGATGACCGCGGTCATCGTCCGCAGCTCCGCCAACGTACGGGCAGGGGCCCGCACTTCGCTCTCCCGCATCCTGCACGGCGCGTGGCTGCTGCTGTTCGCGGTGCTGCTCCCGGCCGCCATCGGCATCATCCCGCTCGCCGCGCTGGCCGGTGTGCTGGTGCACGCCGGCTGCAAGCTGATCCCCGTCAAGGAGATCGGTCCGCTGGCGCGCGGGCACCGGGGTGAGGCGCTGGTCCTCGGGGTCACCGCCATCGCCATCGTCATGACCAACATGTTCGAGGGGGTGGTGCTCGGCCTGGTCCTGGCCGTCGCCAAGTCCGCCTGGGAGACGTCGCACGTCCAGGTCGACGTGCGCGAACTGACCGGCGGGCGGCTGGTGGTGACGCTCGCGGGCAATGCCACCTTCCTGCGGCTGCCGCGCATCGTGGAGACCCTGGAGGCCCTGCCCAAGGACCGGCCGATCGAGCTGGACCTGACCGGTGCGCGCCATCTCGACCACGCCTGCCAGACCACCCTGGAGAACTGGGCGGAGCGGCACAACGACGCCGGTACCGAACCGGTCAGGGTGATTCCCGGCCCCGCGGAGCGGGCCCTGGCCGGTCCGCAGGGGAGTCCTTTGCCGTAGCCGGACCCGCAGATGACAGGCCCGCCGGGGCTCCGACCCGGCGGGCCGTTTCCCCCTGCCCGCGCTGCTCCGAAGACCCCCGACCAGGTCAAGGCACCTTTCACGCCATTGACTTGACCACCCATTGACACTTGATTGACTTCCTCTTTACCTTCGGATGGTGGGTGGCCGAAGATCCACCGGGCCACCCCGCGTTCGCAGTTCCCCGATTTCCGGCACACGAGGAGCCCCACCATGGACAAGCTCATCCGGCAGATGACGCAGGACACCGTCTGGGACAAGTGGGTGGCCGCCAACTCGGCGCAGGGCGCCAAGGACGGCTGTATCAGCGCGATACCGAAGTCCGGCTGCATCAGCGCCGCCGGCAAGTCCGGCTGCATCAGCTGACCCACCCCACCATCGGCGGGGGCCGTCGCCGTCCCCCACGGCACGGCCCCCGCTCCTTCCCCGCACGACCCACGGAGGCACCATGAGCCCGCTGCCCAGCCCCGAAGTCGTGGACCGGGTCCGGGACATCCCGCTCTACCGCGCGTCCCTCGCCCGGGGCGACTTCCCGATCCTGGAGAAGACCGAGATCGCGCGCGGCTTCCCCGACAACTGGATGACGCCCGGCCTGGCCGAGGCCCTGGCGAAGGGGGACGCCGAATACGTCCTGTCCACCGGCACCAACCACGCCCGCATGCAGCTGATCCGGCCGCCCTACTTCCTGCTCCGCTCCTACTACCGCCTCTGGAGCGAACACCCCGACCTGCGCGCCACCTGGCACGCCGGAGCGGCGCGCCTCTCCCTCACCACGGTCCTCGCCACCGAACACGTCGCCCGGGTCAACGCCCGCAACCCCTCGGCCACCCCCGGCGAGCGCTGGCTCGACGACCGCACGCTCTACCTCAACCGCGTCCTCGACCCCGCCGACTGGGACCGCGCCGAGGTGCTCCGGATGCTCGCCGAGATCCGCCGTGTCAGCGCCGCCCACCCCGACGGCACCTACCACCTGGACTGCTCCGGCTACCACCTCGCCCACCTGGTGCGGAAGGTGGACGCCTGGGGGCTGTGGGACGAGTTCCCCCCTCCGGCCAGCATCGTGCACGCCTACGAGTACACCCCGCTGAACGTCCGTACCCTCCTGCGCGAGCGCTTCGGCTGCCCCGTCGTCGACCTGTTCGGCAGCACCGAACTCGGCTACCTCTACTCCAGCGACCCCACCACCGGCCGCTACCGCCCGCACCTGGACGACATGAGCGTCGAACTCATCCCCGTCGCCCCCGGCAGCGGCATCCACAGCCTCATCGTCACCAGCCTGCGCAACCCCTATATGCCGCTGGTGCGCTACCGCTCCGGCGACTGCGTGCGCACCCTGGACGGCTCGGCCGACCCCGAGCGCATCAGCGTCTTCTGCGGCCGGGAGAAGGAGCTCCTCGACACCCCGCACGGCCCGGTCGCCCAGGCCGACCTCGACGCCCGCATCGCCGTCGCGTCCCCCCGTATCTTCCTGCACCAACTGCGCCCGGCCGGCCGGAGCGGGGGGACCGCACACGCGGGGGAGGCCGCCGTGGCCGAGGGCAACGGCCGTCGCGGTTCGGGGACGGGGCACGCCGTCCTGTCCTTCACGACCTTCGACGACGCCCCGCTCGACGCGGACGAGACCGCCCGGCTCACGGACCTGGTGTCCGAACTCACCGGCCGGGCCTGCACGGTGGCCCACCACACCCGCCTGCCGATCGGCCGCTCGGGCAAGTACGCCTGGCTGGCCCGCGCCGACTGACCGGACACCGTCCCCATCCGCCGGGCCCCACATCCCCGGCCCCGATCCCCGGCCTCGCGGAGCCCCCGCGCACCCCGACCACTCCGCGAGGCCGGCCCCCGCTCCCGTACCCCCTGCCCCCGGGCCTTCACGGGCCGACCCCGTACCTACCGCGCCCGGCCCCCACGGGCCGCCCCCGTCCCCCCCGTCACTCCCGTACGCGAACAGGACCCCGGCCATGACCACGCCCGCTGCCCCCGTCCGCCCCGCGCCCACCGCCTCCGACCTGCTCGGCCAGGCGCTGTACGAAGAGGTCGTCGAGCACTTCACGGCGACGACCGCACACGAACGCCCCCAGGTGGCACACCAGGTGCGCGAGTGTCTGCGCTATCTGTACCTGGTCTCCCGGCACGCCGACCGGCTCGCCGGGCTCTTCCTGCCGGTGGAGCAGGAGATCGACGAGATCTGGCACTTCCTCATCCTGCAGACCCGCGAGTACCGGCAACTGTGCGAAGAGCGCCTGCCCGGCGGGCACTTCATCCACCACCGCAGCATCGCGTACACCGACTACCAGGACGGACGGCCCGCCGGGCCGGGACGGGAGACGGCCGCGGAGGAGGCCCTGCGCTGGATCCCGTTCTACACCGCGGCGTTCGGGCCGTTCGACCTCGATGCGCTCCCGCACTGGACCATCGTGCGGTTCCTGCACGACCAGATGGGGCTCGACCTGGCCGAGATCTCGGCGCTGGAGCCCTGCGACGGGCCCGCCGCATGACGGCCGCGCCGGACCGCGCCCCGGGAGCCTCCGGGGCCGTCCACCTCTCCGGGCCCGCGCCGCCCGCCGTCCAACGCCGCATCCTGAAAGTGCTGGTCGCCTCCCAGGCGCTGGGCGGTGCGGGCATGGCCGCGGGCATCACGGTGGGCGCGCTGCTCGCCGAGGACCTCCTCGGCTCCACCAGTCTGGCGGGGCTGCCCGTCGCCCTGTTCACGGCCGGAGCCGCACTCGGCGCGCTGCTCACGGGACGCATCTCCCAGCGCTGGGGCCGCCGCCCCGGACTCGCCCTCGGCCACGCCACCGCGGCGCTCGGCAGCCTCGGCGTGATCGCCTCCGCCACCGCCCGTACCGTCCCCCTGCTCCTGTTCTCGCTCTTCGTCTACGGCGCCGGCACGGCGACCAATCTGCTCGCCCGGTACGCCGGGGCCGACCTCGCCCCGCCCGAGCAGCGCGGCCGGGCCACCGGCACGGTGCTGCTGGCCACCACGCTCGGGGCGGTCGCCGGACCCAACCTGGTCGGGCCGACCGGAGCCGTCTCGCACGCCTGGGGCCTGCCCCGGCTGACGGGCCCGTTCCTGCTGGCCGTCGTCGCCTACACCTCCGCCGCCCTCGTACTGGCCCTGTGGCTGCGCCCCGACCCGCTGTTGCTGGCCCGCGAGCGGCAGCGCGGCGAGAAGGCGGGGGAGTGGGGCGGCCGACGCGTCCGGTCCGGCGGTGCGGGGGTGGTCACCGGCGCGGCCGTGATGGTCACCGGCCAGCTGGTGATGATCGCCGTGATGACGATGACGCCCGTACACATGACCGGGCACGGCCACAGCACCGAAGCCGCCGGTCTGGTGATCGGGCTGCACGTGGGTGCGATGTTCCTACCGTCGCCGCTCACCGGGCTGCTGGTCGACCGGGTCGGCCGTCTTCCGGTGGCCGCCGCCTCCGGTGTCGTCCTGCTGGCGGCGGGGACCCTGGCCGCGTTCACACCACCCGAGAGCCCGGCCGGAACGGCCCTGCTGGCCACCGCGCTGGTCCTCCTCGGCCTCGGCTGGAACATGGGCCTGGTCAGCGGGACCGCCCTGGTCACGGACGCCACCGCGCCCGAGGAGCGGGCGGCCACCCAGGGGCTGGTGGACGTGGCCATGTCCGTGGCCGGTGCCACCGGCGGGATGGTCTCGGGTCTGGTGGTGGCGGGCAGCGGCTACCCGACGCTGGCGCTCTGCGCGGGGGTTGCCGCCCTCGCCGTCATCCCCTTGGCGGCCCGTGCGTCACGGTCCGCTGTTCGTCCGGCGCGGGCGGGGGTGTGAGGGGGCGGGTCGTCTCGGGTAGCGGCGGTCACGAACTGCGGGAGGCTTCCGCTGCCACCGACACCCCGTACGCGCGCACTGCTTCCCCGCGACGGGCCCGGGGGCAGGACCGGACCGCTACAGCAGCCCGCCCAGTGGCCAGACCCGTTCGGCGAGCCTTCCGCGGAGGGTTCCGGCCTCGACGTCGACATCGGCCTCCGTGAGCCAGTCGGCCGCGATCAGCAGTGCGGCGTGCTCGGCGAGTTCCTCGGTCGGTACGGCGCAGAACGCGGACATGCGCTCCAGGCCGAGTCCGTCGCCTGCGCTGTCCCCGGCCTCGCCGAGACGCCCGTCGGGGCGGATGTGGGCGGCGGTGTACAGGGCGAGGAGCCGGGCGGGTGCGGCCGGCTTCCTCTTGCGGAGTCTGCGGTCGCCCGACGCCTTCTGGGCCCAGCCCGAGATCCTGGAGCGGGTGGTCTTGCCGAAGGCGAACGGACAGGGCTCGTCGGGCAGGAGCGAGGG
The DNA here is from genome assembly GCF_041080675.1 of Streptomyces sp. cg36. Lineage (NCBI taxonomy): Bacteria > Bacillati > Actinomycetota > Actinomycetes > Kitasatosporales > Streptomycetaceae > Streptomyces > Streptomyces cyclosori. The sequence goes on from NZ_CP163520.1 coordinate 7,783,481, forward strand.
GACGACGACGGCGGCCGGGTCCTCGGGGCGGGAGGCCAGCGCCTCCTCGACCGTGCCGGGCAGACGCAGCCAGTCGGCGGCGACCAGCTGCTCCACCACCCGTTCGGCATCCTCCTGCAGCCAGCCGGTCAGGTCCTGCCCGGTGATGTTCCCGGTCCCGGTGCGCGCGCAGCGCAGGGTGAGCATGAGCACCGCGAGGTGCACCGCGGCCTCGTTGCTCGGGGCAAGACCGGGGACGTGGTCCAGTACCGTACGGGCATGGGCGGCCTGACCCCGGGTCAGCAGCCGCTCCACCGGCGGGCCGTCCCCGCTCGCGGCGGCGCCCCCGGGGCCGCCGCACCGGTTCTCGTGCATCTCGCGCGTGGTCTGCGCCGCCTTGCGGGCCCGGTGCGCCTCGCGGCGCAGGGAGCCGTCACCGGTGACATCGGCCCACTGCGCGAAGGCGACGGCCTTGCGGTCGTGGAGGTCGGCGAGCAGGGAGAGGTCGGGCGCGGTGCGCTGCTGGTAGGCGCGGAACTCGTCCCCCAGTTCGATGAGTTCCACGCGCAGGGAGTCGGGCCGGAGATCGTGCGGTACCGCCCGTTGCGCGATCTTGCCTTCCTGCTGCGGCTGCGGTGAGGCGTCACCCGGTGAAGTCGTGCGGGCGGCGGGGACCGTAGGAGGGGAGGACGGGGTTGCGGTGACCGGGGTGTGGTCGGAGAACACCGCCGTGGCACCGCCCACGGGCCCACTCGGCTCGGCCGCCCGGCCGGCGGGCCCGCCCTGCGGGGCCGCCTTGTCCGGGGCCGGTCCGGCCGGGGCGGTGCGGGGCGGCGGGGGAGCGGTGTCCAGGACCCGGCAGTCACCGGTGGCCGCCGCGCACCGCGCACACGTCTCCGCGATCCGCCACAGCCGTCCGGCGCGGTCGGCGTGCACCGTGAGGACCACCGGGCCCCCGCACCGCACCGCCGCCGCCGCGGGCCGCGCACCGCCGCGGTGTCCGTCGAGGGTGTCGGGCGTGTGCCAGGCGCAGTCGGCGGCGCGGCAGGCGCACCACACGTCGCCGCGCGGTCCGCCGCCCGAGCGGACGTGCGCCAAGTGCCCGTTGACGTGCTCCACCGCGCCCTTGCGGGCCTGGGCCGCGGTGGTGAAGCGCTGGTCGGCGCAGGCCGGCCGGGAACAGGAGAGCCGGACGGTGCCCGCGGAAGGGCGGCCGTAGGGGGCCAGACGCACCGTCCACACCCGCCCGGTGACGCGCCCCTGCTGCGTGTCGGCCTCCACCGCCATGTACGACTCCCCGCGTTGTGAGATCTGTTGTCCGGGACATTCCCCATCATCGGTGAAGGAGTCCGATCAGCCCTCGAAAAGCGGAAGTTCGCTCCCGGCGTGTCTGCTTCGGACCCACCCGACGATATTCGCGGCAGGACGGCGGCCGTCGGCTTTACGCTCATTGCGTGAGCATGATCTACGTACTCGACGGCAGGCGGATCCATTCCCTGGAGGACTTCTGGCGGGTGATCGGCGAGAGCGTGAACGGGCCGGGCGGCTATTTCGGCAAGAACCTCGACGCCTTGGCCGACTGCCTTCATGGCGGATTCGGCACTCCGGACGACGGCGACTTCCGATTCGAGTGGCACGACCACGAGGAGGCGCGCGAGGCGCTCGGACACGCGGAAACGGCACGGCAGTTGGAGAGGCGCCTGGCGCACTGCCATTTCACCAACCGGGAGAGCGTCGCGGCGGAGCTCGCCGCCGCGAGGGAGGGCCACGGCCCGACGGTGTTCGACTGGCTGGTCGGGATTTTCGAGAGGGAGGCTCCCGGGCGGCTGCTGCTTCGCTGAGTGGGCGCCTGACCGAACGAGCCGTTGGTACGGTCCAGGAAGTGCGCGCAGCCTTCGGGCTCGAACGTACGCGACTGTGTGGCGTGGGCGACCGGAACCCTGGTGAGGGGCGCGGCGATCGCAGAGCCTCGCGTTCGTGCGGATCAGGAATTCAGGGTCCGTGACGGCGGTACTCCGTATTCCTTGCGGTATTCCCCCGCGAAGCGGCCGGGGTGGGCTGTCCGGCACCGTCCGCAGGGCCGAACTGCCAAGGCGGTCACGGCTCGCCATCAGACGCCGTGCGGGTGGCGCTCCAACGTGATGGCGGTGCCGGACCCTAGGCGGCGCGCTGCGAGGCGGCGGCCTCGGGGCGCAGGTCGGCGAGGGTGAGCCGATGCGTCGGAGGGTCGGGGAGCACGACGTGCCGGGTGACCCGCAGATCGCGCCGAACGTGCAGCAGTTCGCCGGGTTCCATCAGCTCCCAGTCGGGGTTGTCGTCCATGGGCTCGCTGGCCACCACCACCGCGGGGTGCCGGGCCAGATGCGCCGAGTGCATGCGCATGTGTCCGTGGCTGCCGCTGTGGTCCAGGTGGCGGGTGCCGTGCCGGCCTCCGGCCGGGCGGCGCAGGACGTACAGCGGATGGGTCTCCGGGTACCGCAGCGCCCACAGCTCCTGGGGGGTGGTGATGACGAGGTTCAGGGCGAACAGGGGCAGGTTCCGCGCGATCCACCGCGCCGCGTGCTCGATTCCGGCGGCGAGATCGCCCCCGTGGCCCGCGGTCTCGCGTGTGATCAGGGTGAAGAACCGCTCGGAGTCGGTGGCGCCCCGGACCAGGGCACGGTCGGGGCCCAGCCGTTCGTCGAGCCGGTCGAGGTCCTCGATGACCCCGTTGTGCGCGAACAGGCGTCCCTGCTGCTCGAAGGGGTGGGTGTTGCGGCTGTCCAGTCCGCCGGTCGAGGCGAAACGGATGTGCGCGAGGAAGGTGGCCGACTGGACCTGCCTGGCCTCCTGGGCGAAGTCCCGGTCCTGGTAGGCGGCGAGCGGTGCCTTGTGGACCACCGGCGTGCCGTCCGAGGTGAAGTACCCCAGCCCCGTGCCGTCCGGCTCGCGGTGGCTCTGCCGGCTCAGGCTGTCGGGGGCGTCCAGCAGCCAGAACGTGGCGCGGCTGCGCTGCGGGGCGCTGCTCAGACCGAACAGACGGCACATGTCTCTCTCCCTGGGGTGCGCCCGGTCCGTCCCGCCGGGTGGCGGGACGGTGGCTGGAGGCCCGCCGGGTGGCCGGTGGCGGCCGGATCAGCGGCGGGCCGGGCGGTGCGGGTGCTTCGTCTCCGCTCCATGGGCGAACCCTCCGGCGTCCTCGGCGTCGCGCTGCGGCTCTCGCTGTTTGCCGAGGCGCGCGACCACTCGGCGCAGGTCTTCCAGGAGCAGGTCCGCCAGGTCGTGGCTGAAGCCGTTGCGTACGACGATGCGCAGTGCGGCGAGGTCGGTGCGGTTCTCGGGGAAGGTGTAGGCGGGGACGAGCCAGCCGCGCTCGCGCAGGGCGGCGGACACGTCGAACACGGAGAACGCGTCGATGCCCTCACGGACGCGGAACGCGAACACCGGGATGTCGCTGCCGTCGGTGATGAGCTCGAAGGGGCCGAGCTTGGATATCTCGCCCGAGAGGCGCACGGCGATGTCACGGCAGGTCTGCTGGACCCTGCGGTAGCCGTCGAAGCCCAGGCGCAGGAAGTTGTAGTACTGGGCGACGACCTGTGCGCCGGGCCGCGAGAAGTTCAGGGCGAAGGTGGGCATGTCCCCGCCGAGGTAGTTCACGTGGAAGACCAGATCGTCGGGGAGCGCGTCCTCGTCGCGCCACAGCGCCCAGCCGACCCCGGGCATGACCAGGCCGTACTTGTGGCCGGAGGTGTTGATGGAGGCCACGCGCGGCAGCCGGAAGTCCCACACCAGGTCGGGATCGAGGAAGGGGGCGACCATCGCCCCGGACGCTCCGTCGACGTGGATGGGAACGTCCACGCCCGTACGGGAGTTGAGGTCGTCGAGGGCGGCGGCCAGCTCGGCCACGGGCTCGTAGCTGCCGTCGAAGGTCGAGCCGAGCACGGCGACGACGCCGATCGTGTTCTCGTCGCACAGCTCCGCCGCCTTGTCGGGGCTGAGGTGGTAGCGGTCGCCCTCCATGGGTACGTAGCGCGGCTCGACCTCGAAGTAGTCGGCGAACTTCTCCCAGCAGATCTGCACGTTGATGCCCATGACGAGGTTGGGGCGGTCGCAGGGCCTGCCCTCGGCGCGACGGCGCTGCTGCCAGCGGCGTTTGAGCGCGAGGCCGCCCAGCATCGCCGCCTCGCTGGAGCCGGTCGTCGAGCACCCGATGGCGTTGCGCGGATGCTCGGCGTGCCACAGCCGCGCCAGCATGTGCACGCACCGGGCCTCCAGCTCCGCGGTCTGCGGATACTCGTCCTTGTCGATCATGTTCTTCTCGGCGCACTCGGCCATCAGCCGCAGCGCCTGCGGCTCCGCCCAGGTCGACACGAACGTGGCCAGGTTCTGACGGGCGTTGCCGTCCAGCATCAGTTCGTCGTGGACCAGCTGGTACGCCGTGTCCGGTGCCATCTCCCCGTCCGGGAGCGCGTAGCGCGGGGCGTGCACCGGTTCGCGGCTGAAGAGCGGGTTGATGTCGAGGTCCCGGTCGTTGCCCCGGTGCCGAGGGTGCTTCACGGGCATGCGTGCCTGCCTTGTCTGTTCGCGCCTGCGGAGTGAACCGTCCTTGTCGTATCGGGTTCCCCCAGCCGGATCCGCCAATCCGCGTCGCCCCTGCGGCATGAGCGCGGTACCGGCACGGCATCGGCAGAGAAAAACAGGGTGACCTGTTGGCTATCACCTCAAACATCTATAGTTTAGGTGAGCCTAACCTAACAACGCCTCGTGTGCTCCGCCCAGGACGCCCACGGGCTCCGCCCGCCTGCCCGCGCGAAGGAACAGCCGTATGAGACCCGAGTCCACCGTCCTCGATTCCCCCCTGCCCCCCGCGCCTTCGCGCGCGGACGCGTACACGGAGACCGTGGAGGGCTTCGGCGCCCTTCGCTTCACCCCGGTCGATCCGGCCGCCGACTGCGCGGTGCTGCACTCCTGGGTCGTCCAGGAGCGGGCGCAGTTCTGGGGCATGAACGGCGCGAGCCGGGAACTGGTCCAGGAGATCTACGAGGACGTGGACCGCCGCGACACCCACCACGCGTTCCTGGTCCGCCTCGACGACGAGCCGGTGGCGCTCTTCCAGACGTACGAGCCGACCGAGGACCGCGTCAGCGAGTGCTACGAGGTGCGTGAGGGCGACATCGGCGTCCATCTGATGCTGGCCCCGGTCTCCGACCGCCCCCGCCCCGGCTTCAGCCGCACCCTGGTGGGCGCGCTGATCCGCTTCACGTTCCGCGACCCGGCCGTCCGGCGCGCGGTGGCCGAGCCGGACGCCCGCAACGAGAAGGCCCTCGCCCTCCTGAACCGCCTCGGTTTCGTGCGCCAGGGCGAGATCACCCTGCCCGAGATCGACCTGCCGGAGGTGTACCTCCCGCAGAAGCGGGCGGTCCTGGCCTTCCTCGACCGCCCGGCCGTACTCCCGCCCGCGGTGGCCGTGGTGGTCCAGCAGGCGTAGCCGGACCCCCCCGGGGGGCGCGTCCTACGCCTCGCCCATGGCGGCCCGTTCGCCCTGTACGTACGGGTCCGACTCGACGTCGTAGGTGCCCGCGTGCCCGGCCAACTGCTCCACGATCCGTTCCCACTCCGCGAGTTCGGCGGCCCGGCGCCCGCCGTCCGGCTCCTGCGACGGCTCCCCGATGTCCTCCGGCGCCGGGCTGTCCGCGCGCGCCGCCAGCCGGTGGAACGCCTTGGCCGCCTCGTGATGGGTCATGCCCTGGGCCTGACGACGTACGGCGGCCCGCCCCGCGTGCTCGGCCCTGGTGGGCCCCGCCACCGCCGACTCGGGATTGGGCAGCGGCTGTTCGTACGTCATCCTCGGCTCTCCCTCTGCTACGGACGGCGGCGTTCGCGCCGCCTCGCTCCCGTGTCCCTACCCCGACTTCGCCGACATAGCTCCGGGACCCGCCCGGAAGGGCGGCGCGCGCGGTTGTGGCCGCCGGGCGTCAGGGCAGAGCGCGCAGGAGGACCAGGGAGCCGTCGTAGAGCGGGCGGTGGCGCAAGTGGCCGAAGGCTTCGTCCCAGGCGCCGGAGCACAGGGCGCGGCGCAGCGAGACGTCGAAGTCCCGGCGTGCGGCGTCGTCGATGAAGCTCCAGGCCGAGCAGGCTTGGCGGGCCGCGGGGTCGAGGAGCATCTCCGGGCGGCCGTAGTACGCCTCGTTGAAACCGTCGGTGCAGTCCAGGGGGATCGGCACGGGCTCGACGGTGACGGTGCCGCCGAGAGCGGCGACGAGACGGTCGACGGGCGGGTGGCGGCGGGCTTCGATCTCCAGGACGTCCGGCGCGTACTCGTACAGCCAGAAGTCGCGCACGCGCGCGGGATCGCAGGTCAGGACGGCGACGGGGCCGCGGGTGACGCGGCGCATCTCGCGCAGCCCGGCGACGCTGTCGGACCAGTGGTGGATGTCGAAGAGGGTCATGGCGGCGTCGAACTGGCCGTCGGCGAAGGGCAGGTCCTCGGCGACGGCGTCGATGGCGGTGGCGAGCTGGGCCGGGCGTCGCACCCGCAGGGCCGGTGAGGGCTCCACCGCGGTGATCGCGCGGTCCTCGCTCTCGTAGGAGCCGGTGCCCGCGCCGACGTTGAGGACGGTGCGCGCGTCACCGAGGGCCTGGGCGATGACCCGGGCGATGCGCTCGTCGGGGCGGTGACCGACGCGGTGGCCGGAGCCTGCGGCGCCGAGGCCGACGCCTGCGGTACTGCCGTGGTACGTGCGCATCACCATGGGGACCTCGCCTTGTGGGCCTGGACCGGGACCTGGGCCGGGGCGGTGGCCTGCGCGCCCCGGACAACTTCTTCATCTTGCATCTGCGAGGCGATATCGCATAGAGGATTCACTCATGCTTGGTCCATCTGCCAAAAGGCCCGGCAGATGCGATGGTGCGTTTGGAGGTTCGCTCGGACGTGCTCCGGGTCCGTCGCCGTCCGGTCGGGGTGTTTCCGGCACATGCGGGCAGAGGACTCCCACGGCCGCGCCGTCGCGATCGGGAGCCCGGGGGATGGTGCGGTGTCGGGCGGGATGCGATCCTGGCGGACGCACGGATCACGCCAAGAGCGCGTGCCGCCAGGACGTGAGGGCGTGGGGCGTGAGCGAGGGGAGTGAGGGCGAGCGGTGGGGGAACTCTTGCAGAGTGAGACCGGTTGGGGCGAGGGCGGTGGTGCCCTGATGCCCGACGACGAGGAGCTGTCCGTCGTGCTGGACGGGAGCGGCCCGTGCATCGCCGAAGCCCGCCACCGGGCCGCCGAATTCCTCGCCGATGCCCGGCTCACCCGTCGGGACGCCGTCTCGGCCCGCCAGTCCGGTCTGGTGACGCTGGTGGTGAGCGAGCTGGTGACCAACGCCTGCAAGTACGCGCCGGGCCCCCTCGCCATGGACCTGCGCATCCGGGGCGAGGTGCTGGAGGTCTCCGTGTGGGACGGCGACCCGGTCCTGCCCATGGCCCGCGCCGCCGGCCCCGGCCGGGTGGGCCAGCACGGCCTGGAGATCGTCATGGCCGTCTGCGAGGCGTTCGAGGCGCGCCGGGAGGACACCGGCAAGCGCATCACCGCCCGTATCGCCCTGACCGAGGAGCGGGCGGGCGCCCGCCGCCCCGACCCGGGGGCCTGATCCCGCCCCCTGGCGGGGAGTGAGGCTAGGCCGCTCTTCTTGCTGCCGGGGCCGGAGTGGCGTGTGCCGGTCCACCGCGCACCGTCGGGGTGGGGTGGGCCAATCGGATGCCTTGAGCCGTGTGCACTCCGTGTGGGCCGTCGGTGCGGCGCCGACGTGGAGGAGCATGGCGGCATGACGTCCCGCCCGTACAGCGCCGCCGGCCCCCCGAGCGGGAGCGGGGCGCCGCGCGCGCGAAAGCGGGGGCGGGCGCGGTGACGCTGTGGCGCGAGGTCCTGACCGCCCTGAACGGTCCGCACACGGCGGGCCGTGAGCACGTCCTGGCCCGTGGGGCCGCCGCCCTCGCGCGCTCCAGGGCCCGGCCGGGCGGTCCGGCCGCGGAGGACGTCCGGCGGATCGCCCTGGAGGAGTTCGGCGTGCTCCTGGACCCGCTCGTCGCGCAGGCGGCTCTGGAGTCGCGGTGACGGCGAGCGGGGCGCGTCGGCCGTGAGCGCAGTGCGTCGACCATGAACAAGGTGGGCCGACTGTGGCCGGGCGCGTCCGGGTACGGGCCACCGAATGGTCCCGCCGCGCGACGGAAGCGATGCCTCCGCACAACGCAAGGGCTGCCTCCGTACAACGGAAGCGACGCCTCCGTACAGCTGTTAGCGGGCTGTTAGGGGTGCTTGCCAGCCTTCTCCCCGTCGGGTTCCCGATGACTTCACCGGTGTGGTCGGACAGGACGGCCGCACCGTTCCACCGGCTCCGCGTCCCGGGCGACCGAGGGCGCGCGGAGCCTGCTTCAGAAGGGGGATTGCCATGAAGCGACTGCGCATGGCAGGTACCGTTTCCACCGCGCTGGCCGTTGCGGCCGGGGCGATGCTGTTCGCCGCGCCGCAGGCGGGAGCGGCGAGCAGCTGCCACGCCTACAACCGCAGCGACGGCGCCGGCGTGGGCTGGTGCGACCACGAGAACGGCCGCTGGCGTGTCCACGGCTACTGTGCCAACGTCAGCGGCGTGCGCGGCCCGTACACCGGGACCGAGGGTGGCCGCTCCGGTGGCCAGGAGTGGGCGTCCATCCTGAACTGCGGCATGGGCGGCGGCGCCGTGAACATGTGGGTCGAGGCGTACGGCTGAGCCGGTACGGCCCGGTGAACCGGCCCGTTCCCCCGCGGCGGCGGTGGGAGCGGGCCGGTTCCGCGTTCGCGGACGGGCCGCGGACAGCTCACGACGTCGGCTGCTCGCGACAACGGCCGCACGACGTCCGCTGCCGCGATGTCGGCCGCTCACGACACCGGTTACGAGGTGAGCCAGCCGCGCAGCAGCCTGCTCACGGCGGGCATCGCCAGGTACGTCATGAGCGTGTTGAAGACGCAGGCCGCGATCGCGCTGCTGAGCAGGAGCGGGAGCGGGGCCAGGCGCGGCATGAGGAAGAGGCTGCCGAGCACGGAGATCGGGTAGATCGCCAGGGTCGCGCTGACCGCCATCTTCCAGCGGGGCGGCGCGGGCCGCGTGGAGCCCGGCTTGGCGAACCACGTTTCCATGCCGGTCAGTTGGCGCCGCGCGATCTCCGTGTGGTGGTGCCCCTCGCAGTCGGCGAACCAGGCCGCCCGCTCCGGCGACTCCTGCCAGGTCCGGCACGCCTCCCTGTTCTGGAAGCGGTGCACCAGGAACCAGGGCGCGTCGCCGCCGGAGGAGCGGAAGAGGCCGTACCCGAGGTGGCCGGGAAAGGCCGCCGCGGTCTCCAGGATGCCCTTGGCCCACAGCTCGAAGAGGGCCTCGTGGCCGGGCTCCACCCGGCGGGCTATCAGGAGGGTCACTTCTCCCGTGTCGGCGGGGACGGTGGCGTGCTCAAGACTGGCCGCGGTCACACGAACTCCTTGTGATCTCACCGCGCCCGCCCACACCTTACGTGTTCCCGGCCGCCACCGGGGTGCGGGGGAGCGGTGCCGTCAGCGCCCGAGCCGGGCGTCGAGCCACTCCCGGGCCTCGGGGGTCACCGGGTCGGTGATGTCGGCGAACTCGGTGTGCTTGGTGAGGAACTTGGCCACGTACGGGCAGATCGGGACGATCCGCATCCCGGCCTCGCGGACGTCGCCGAGGGCCTGCTCGACGAGGATCGCGGCGAGGCCCTGTCCGGCGTACGCGTCGTCGATCTCGGTGTGGAAGAAGACCCGCTGGTTGTCGCGGTCGCGGTAGGCGGTCAGCCCGGCGGGGTTGCCGTCGACGAGGATCTCGTAGCGGTGGCGGGCGTCGACGTGACGGACGACGGGGCTGGTGGTCTGCTCGCTCACGGTGGCTCCTTGGCTTGCTCGGTACGGGGTGACTTGCTCGGGAACGGGGGTGGCCTGCTCGGGAACGGGGTTCAGCGGCGGGAGGGGTTCTTGCGCGGGGTGATGACGGCGTTGGGCAGGGCGGGGGCGGGCAGGCGGTCGCCGGGGTAGCCCTCGACGCTGCCGAACCGGTCGGAGTGCTCCTCCCACGCGGTGCGCGCCTCGACGATGTCCTCGTGGCTGCGGCCGATGAAGTTCCACCACATCACGATCTCCTCCTCGAACGGCGGGCCGCCCAGCAGGACGGCCCGGGCCGGCTGGCCGGAGTCGTTGACCAGGGACAATCGGCCGCGCCCGGTGCCGGCGTATCCGAGTTCGGCGGGGCGCAGGGCGGTTCCGTCGAGGCGTACGTCGCCCTGGTCGACCAGCAGCCCGTGTTCGAAGTCCGGGTCGACGTCGAGGTCGAGGGCGGCTCCGGGGTCGAGGACGATCTCGGCGCCGAGCAGCGGGGTGTGGGTGTGGACCGGGGAGGTCTCGCCCGCCAGGGTGCCCAGGAACACCCTGATCCGGGCCCCCTCGACCCGCAACTGCTCGGGGGCGTGGTGCTGGAAGTCGCTCGGGGCGTGGCGGTGTTCGGCGGGCAGGGCCACCCACAGCTGGACGCCGTGCAGCACGGTGGTGGCGGGGGTGGAGACCTCGGTGTGGGCGATGCCGTGTCCGCCGGTCATGAGGTTGAGTTCGCCGGGGCGCACGAAGGCGTGGGTGCCCAGGCTGTCGCGGTGCTCGATCTCGCCGCTGAAGAGCCAGCTGGCGGTCTGGAGGCCGGTGTGCGGATGCGGGGCGACGTCCATGCCGCCGGAGTCGGCGACCGGGTCGGGGCCGTAGTGGTCGGCGAAGCACCAGGCGCCGATGAGCGTGCGGGCCCGCTGGGGCAGGGTGCGGCGTACGGTCATGGCGCGCGGTCCGCCCAGCGGGACGTCCCTGGCGGTGAGGATCTCGACCCCCGTGTCAGCCATGTTCCGACCTCTCTTCACCTAGGTGGTTTCGTTTTCAATAACTGTGGATGATCATAGTCCTGATCACAACAGGCGAAGGAGTACAGGGTGAGCGACACGACACGCACGGCGGACGCCTCCCCGGCCACCGGCCGGATCTACCTGGACAAGCGGAGCCCCGCCGCGTACCAGGCACTGGTGAGGACCGCCGACGCCGTGCGCACGACGGCCGCCGAAGCCGGCCTCGACCGGCTGCTGGTCGAACTGGTCAACCTGCGCGTCTCCCAGCTCAACGGCTGCGCCTACTGCCTCGACGTGCACACCCGTGCCGCGCTCAAGGCCGGTGAGAGCACCCGGCGGCTCGGTGTGCTGGCGGCCTGGCGCGACACCGAACTCTTCACCGCCCGCGAGCGCGCGGCCCTCGCGCTGGCCGAGGCCACCACCCACCCCGCGCACGCACTCGCCCAGGAACGGGCCTACGAGGAGGCGCGCGCGGTGCTGGACGAGGACGAGATCTCGGCGGTGATCTGGGTGGCGATCGCCATCAATGCCTTCAACCGCGTCTCGATCCTGAGCAAGCACCCCGTACGGGAGAGCGCCGCCCGCTGACGACGGGGAACGGGAAGCGGGCCGGACGGGCCCAACTTCGGCGCAGGACCGTCCGGTTGACGTGCGCCTACCCCGTGGCGCCGCACACCTCGCGAACCGGACGCTCGCGGGGTGCGCGGGGAACGGGCGCGGAGGTTGAGAGACTGTGCGCATGGACATCGCGCGCAGGAACAACGTGACCGTCATGGGGAACCCCCGGGGACCGGCGGTGGTACTGGCGCACGGCTTCGGATGCGACCAGAACATGTGGCGTCTGACGGTTCCCGCCCTGGCCGAGGAGTACCGGGTGGTGCTGTTCGACTACGTGGGCTCGGGCCGCTCGCAGGCGTCCGCGTTCTCGGCGGCGCGCTACTCCTCCCTGGAGGGTTACGCACAGGACGCGGTCGAGGTGTGCGAGGCGCTCGACCTGCGCGACGCCGTGTTCGTCGGGCATTCGGTGAGCGCGATGGTCGGCGTACTGGCGGCGGAGAGGGCACCGGAGCGGATCGGGGCGCTGGCGATGATCGCCCCTTCGCCGCGCTACATCGACGACGAGGGGTACCGGGGCGGGTTCAGCGCCGAGGACATCGAGGAACTGCTGGCGTCACTGGAGTCGAACTACCTGGGCTGGTCGGCGACGATGGCCCCGGTGATCATGGGCAACGCGGACCGGCCCGAGCTGGGCCGGGAGCTGGAGAACAGCTTCTGCGCCACCGATCCCGACATGGCGCGCGTCTTCGCCCGCACCACGTTCCTCTCCGACTCCAGGGACGACCTGAAACGTACGCGGGTGCCCACCCTGGTGCTGGAGTGCGCCCACGACGTCATCGCGCCCCGCGAGGTCGGAGCCTTCGTCCACGCGGCGATCCCCGGTTCGCGGCTGGTCACCCTGGACGCCACCGGACACTGCCCGCACCTGTCCGCGCCCGGGGCGACCAACCAGGCGCTCACGGCCTTCCTGGCGGCGCGGCGATGACGTGCCGCACCGGCCAGCAGCCCGAACCGCAAGGCACCGCAGGCGAGGGGACACCGGACGCGGCGTTCGCCGCGCTGCTGGAGGACAGCGCCGAGGAGCTCTACGAGTCCGCGCCGTGCGGATATCTGTCCACGCTGATGGACGGCACCATCGCGAAGATCAACACCACCCTGCTGGACTGGCTCGGCCTGGAACGCGCCGCCGTGGTGGGCCGCATGCGCTTCACCGACCTGCTGACGGTCGGCGGAAAGCTGTACCACGAGACCCACTTCGCGCCGCTGCTGCGGATGCGGGGCCAGATCAGCGCGATCGCCCTCGACATCAAGCAGACCGGCGGCGGCCGGATTCCCGTACTGGTGTCCTCCGCGCTCAAATGCGACAGCAACGGCGAACCGCTGCTGATCCGCACCACCGTCTTCGACGCCCGGGACCGCCGGGCCTACGAGGAGGAGCTCCTGCGCGGACGCAAGGCGGCCGAGGAGGCGCGCAGACAGGCCGAGGCGGACCGCGCCCGACTGCAGGACGCCCTCGCCGCGCTCCAGCAGTCGCTGCTGCCCGACAGCCTGCCGCCCGTGCCGGGCATGGAGACGGCCGCCTACTACCACACCGCGTCCCCCGACCGGCTCGGCGGCGACTTCTACGACGTCTTCCCCGTCGACGGCAAACGCTTCGCCTTCTTCCTCGGCGACGTGTGCGGCAAGGGCCCCCAGGCCGCCGCACTCACCTCGCTCACCCGCTACACCCTGCGCGCCGCCGCCGTGCACGACCCCGATCCCGTCGCCGCGCTCACCACCCTGAACACGCTGCTGCACGAGCGCTACGCCGACGGGGGCGACCCGCGCTACTGCACGGCCGTCTTCGGCACCCTCGAACCCGACGCGGAGACCGGGCGGACCGCCGTCCACCTGGCGTCGGGCGGCCACCCGCCGGCGGTGGTCCTGCGCGGCGACGGCACGGCCGACTTCCTGCCCACGCCCGGCGGCCTCCTCGTGGGCATCCTGCCCGCAGCCCGCTTCACCACCGCCACCACCGTCCTCCACCCCGGCGACACCCTGCTGCTCTACACCGACGGGCTCACCGAGGCGCGTACCGGCCAGGACCGCACCAGCCTCTACGGCGACGACGCCCTCCTCGCCTTCGCCACGCGGCACGCCGGTGAACCGCCCCACGCCGTGATGCGGGCCCTCACCGGCCTGCTGCAAAGCTTCGGCAACGGCCTCGACGACGACACCGCCCTGCTGGCCCTTGGCGTACCCGTACCCGCCACCGGGCCGCGCACCGGAAGCACCGCATGAACCCGCTTCGGCCTCGACCAGGTCTTCACCATCCGGCCGGCCGGCCCGACCGCCGTGCGCGGCGACGCCGCCGGGCCGAGGTGAGCGGTGAGCCGGTCCGATGTGAGCGGCGACATGGGAAGCGGCCCCCCAGTCGGGGGCCGCTTCCCATGTCGGGTGTCGCGCGAAGACCGGGTGTCAGCGCTTGAAGACGTCCTTGGCCTTCTCCTTGGCCTGACGGGCATCGCCCTTGCTCTTCTCGGCCTGTCCCTCGGCAGCCATGCGCTCGTTGCCGACGGCCCGGCCCGCGGACCCCTTGACCTTGCCCTTTGCCTGCTCGACCTTCGCCTTGGCCTTCTCGTTGGCGCTCATGAAACGGGCCTCCTCATCAGGTCGTCCGTGTCGCTGTCGCGATACCCCGCAGGTGCCCCGACCCTCACGCGACAAACACGGAGATGCCATCAGCGGTGTGCGCGGCGATCCAGGCGTGCCCGTGATGTCGCTGTCCGTGAGCGCCCGTGAAGGGAAGCGGCCCGCGCACCGGGGACCGCCGAAGGCGCTGGCGGGGGAGGGCCGAAGGGCCGTCTATTCTTCAGGGTGGCCGCGAGCGGGTGGGCACATCGCGGCAAGCGGTACCTGTGCGGTGGCCGGGGGCCCGCGTACAGAAGACCAACGGGGAGAAGTGAGGGATGGCAGTGATCTGCGTCGGAGGCATGATCGGGATCGGCAAGACCAGCGTGGCGGAAATGCTCGCCAAGGAGCTGGGCAGCACCGTCTTCTACGAGAGCGTGGACGACAACCCGATCCTTCCGCTGTTCTACACGGCGAGCCCCGAAGAGATCCAGGCCAAGCGCTACCCCTTCCTGCTGCAGCTGTACTTCCTGCAGACGCGGTTCGCCTCGATCAAGGAGGCGTACAAGCAGGGCGACAACGTCCTGGACCGCTCCATCTACGAGGACTGGTACTTCGCCAAGGTCAACCACGACCTCGGCCGGATCAGCTCCCTGGAGATGCGGGTGTACGAGGGGCTGCTCGCCGAGATGATGCGCGAGATCGACGGCCTGCCGTACCGCAAGGCGCCCGACCTCATGGTCTACCTCAAGGCGGACTTCGAGACCGTCCTGCACCGCATCGGCCTGCGCGGACGCGACTTCGAGCAGGACGAGGCCCTCGTCGAGTACTACCGCACCCTCTGGTCCGGCTACGACGAGTGGGTGCACCAGCACTACTCGGCCAGCGACGTCCTCGTCGTCGACATGAACCACACCGACGTGGTGAACAACCCGGCGGACGCGGCCCGGGTGGCCCAGGAGGTCAAGGAGGCCCTGGCCACGGCCCGGCGCCGCGGCTGATCCCGGTCCGCCGCCCGTAGCGTGTCCCCATGGCTCCCCGCATCCCGCCCAGCGCCCTCGCCGACACCGTTCTGGCACGGCTGACCACGGTCTATCCGACCGGTGCCGACGAGCACCGCGCGGGCGAGATGTTCGCCTACATGAAGGGCGTCGCGCCCTTCCTCGGCATCCGGTCGCCCCAGCGGAGGACGCTGTCGCGGGTGGTGCTCGACGGGCTGGCACGGCCTGCCGAGGCGGACGTCGCGGCGGTCGTGCTGCGGTGCTGGCGGCTGGAGGAGCGGGAGTACCACTACTTCGCCGTCGACTACGCGCGGCGGTACGCGGCGCAGTGCTCGGCCGCGTTCCTGCCGGTGGCACGCCACCTCGTGGAGAGCGTCTCGTGGTGGGACACGGTCGACCACCTGGCCGCGCACGTCGTGGGGCCCCTGGTCGCCGCTGACCGGGACCTCGTCGCGGTCATGGACGAGTGGATCGAGGACGAGGACCTGTGGGTCGCGCGCACCGCGCTGCTCCACCAACTGCGCTACAAGGAGAACACCGACAGCGACCGGCTCTTCTCCTACTGCCTGCGCCAGAGTGGGCACCCGGACTTCTTCATCCGCAAAGCGATCGGCTGGGCCCTGCGCGAGTACGGCAAGACCGACCCCGGCGCGGTGCGTGCGTTCGTCGAGGACGAGCGGGGGAGGCTGTCCCCCCTGTCCGTACGCGAGGCGCTCAAGCACGTGTGAGGCGACCCGCCCGGACGGGCGGCGCCGGCATGAGGCCCGCGGGGCAGCTCGGCCCTGGAAACAGCGCTGGTCCCAGGGCCGAGGAATACGGCTCGCCGGGATCGTCAGTCGCCGTCCGACTCGCAGGTGTTTCCGACGGACGGGTTCAGCAGCGCGATGATGTCGATCGTGTTGCCGCAGACGTTGATCGGGACGTCCACCGGAATCTGGATGACATTCCCGGACAGGACACCGGGCGAGTCCTCGGCCACGCCGTTCGGCGGCACGGGATCGGCGGACGCGACGCCCGCGGTGCCTATGAGGGTGGTGGCGGCCAGAGCGGTCGCGGCGAGTGCGGTACGAATACGCACGAGTTCCTCCTGCATGTGAGGGGGTGAACCTCCACCCTCACCGCGCCCGGCCCCCGGGGGAAATCGCGTGGGCCGATGGGGTGAATGTGTGTGGGGTGCGCGCAGCTCGCACAAACAGGTCCGCCCGGCGCGGAATTCTCCCGGTGCCCGTCTCCGGCGGACGGGTGGTCCGCAGCCCTGTCCGTATGGCTGGATACAGTGTGCGGCGTGAAGACGACCCGATCCCTGCTTGTCCTGGCGCTGGGGATATCCCCCCTGCTCACCGGCGTTCCCGCCACCGCCGTCGCCGATCCGGCGCCGCTGGTCACCACCGGCGCGGTGTTCAACAACCCGGCGGGGGACACGGCCGCCCAGGACGCGGTGTTCGGGCATCTGGCCCGGCTCGTCGACGGGGCCCAGAAGGGCTCGGACATCAGGATGTCGATGTACGTGCTCGGTTCCGACTACCTCGCGGCCCGGCTGACCGCGGCGCACCGGCGCGGGGTGAACGTCCAGGTCGTCCTGGACAACGAGAGCCTGCTGCACTGGGCGGGCAAGGTCACCTACCCGAAGCTCGCCGAGGGCCTCAAGCCCGTGCCGGGGTCGGGCACTTCATGGGTGCGGGTCTGTGCGGAGAACCAGGCGTGCCTGGCCAAGGACCCGAACCCGAACGACTCCTTCCACGGGGTCAACCACAACAAGTTCGTGCTCTTCTCCCGCACCACCGGCAGTGGCACGGGCACGGTGCCGGTCGACGACGTGGTGGTGCAGACATCCGCCAACCAGACCCCGTGGGACCGCCAGCACGCCTTCAACGACGCGCTGACCGTGGTGGGCAACACCGCGCTGTACACCGCGTACACCGGCTACTTCAACGACCTCGCCGCCGCCCAGGCCGGGACGAAGGCGCGGGTCGCCGACTACCCGACGGAGTATCCGGCGGGCGACGCGAAGGCGTACTTCTTCCCCCGCGCCGCCTCCGACCCGATCATGAACATCCTCAACACCGTCGACGACCCGGTGAACGGACAGCCCGCCTGCCACGGGAACTCCCCGGGCCACGGCACCGAGGACGGCCGCACCGTCGTGCGGGTCGCGATGCACCAGATCACCCGCCCCGAGGTCGCCAAGAAGCTCTGGGAGCTCGACGACGCGGGCTGCTACGTCGACATCGTCTACCGCTACCTCGACGTGGCCGGGGCCGGTACGGCGATCGCCGACCAGCTCGCCAAGCCGACCAGGTTCGGCGGGATCGCGCTGCACCGCCTGGACGACGCGGACGACGGCGACGCCAACCCGGCGACGAGCAACGCGATGGCCACGCACTCCAAGTACCTGCTGATCGACGGCACTTACCTCGGCAAGGCCGACCAGAAGATCGTCTTCACCGGCAGCCACCCGTACACGAAGAGCGCGCTGACGACGAACGACGAGGCGCTCCTGAAGTACGACGACGCCGCGGTGCACGACGCCTACCGGGAGAACTTCCGCGCGCAGCGGGCGCTGGCCGACCAGCAGACGGCCCGCGTCGGATCCGGCGGTTGAGGAGGCGGACGCACCGGCGTTGAGACGTCAACTGCCGTTGCTGGAAACGGCAGTTGACGTCCTGTTTGTCGCCGGGTCCTCGCGCAAGGCCGCATGCAGCCGTGCGTACGTGGGGGCGAGTTCGCGCAGTCGGGCTGCGGCGGCCCGGTCGTCGCCCTGTACCAGTGGGTACTGCAGGCCGCCCAGAATCCGGGCCTGGCGGCGCGCGATGGAGGCCGCGTGCGGCAGTTCGAGCTCGTCCAGGCAGGTGGCCGCGTCGTTCAGCCTGCGTGCGCCCACCCGGACGCCGAAGTGGGTGAGCAGCGTGCGTACCGGGGAGGGCAGGCCCTGGGCGGCCATGTCGGCGAGCGCTTCGACGGCGGCGGCGCCGCCCAGGGAGCCGGGAGGCATGGGCAGGTCGTCCCGGCCCGCCAGCCAGCGTGCGGCCGTCGGCAGCGACTGCCGGAGCGCCTCGGTGGGGGAGACCCGGCGCTCGCGCGTGAAATGGGTCCGCAGGACGAACGGGGCGTCGAGGTAGCCGATCGACTTTCCCTCCCACGCGGCGAGGAACGCCGGGGTGGGCATGGTCGCGTAGGGGTGGCCGTGCGGGTCGTGGAGCTCGGTGGTGTCCTCGTCGACGGCGAGCACCACCACGTAGTGGTCGCCGCCGTCGGCGTTCGGCGTACCGGGCTGGTACAGGAGAAGCCCCATGTCCACCGGCCCGGCCAGGACCGGGCCGCGCGAGCACGCGGCCCGCAGCCGTTGGAGTGCCTCGGCGGGCGTGCCGCCCTCGGTGCGCTCACAGCTCCAGCCCAAGTGTGCGATCGCGGAGTCGAGGCCGATCTCGGGGTGCCAGCCGTAGGGGTCGAAGAGCGGCAGGGATCCGGCGATGAGCTGGGCGCCGAACGGTGAGCCGGTCAGGGTCTCGATGACGGCGGTGGAGGGGGACTCCGAACCGAGCGCCATGGCAAGGGAGTTGGCGTAGCAGTAGGGGCCGGAGCCGGTGTAGTCGAGCACGGGGAGCCCTTCGCGAAGACTGCGGTGAGCCCTGCCCCGGCGGATTGCCGGGCAGGTGGGAGCAGTCCACCGCCTCACATGGTGTGAGGGTCAATTCTGCCTCCCGCGTCCCGGTTGGCCGGGCGTCGCAAGGGCGGGCGGTCGATCCCTTCGGGTGGCCCGCGTCAGGCGGCTTCCCAGGCCGCCTCGATCATCCGGAAGGTCTCGTCGAGCGCCGTTTCGGGGTCGGCCGTCTCGCGGGCCAGTGCGTAGGCGTCGATCACGAACCTCGCGATCGTCCGGCAGGCGGTGGCGCTCTGCGGCAGGCCGGGGTCGGCGACGAGGGCCGCGGCCAGCGACTCCGCGTGGCGCAGCCGCATCGACTCCTCGTACTCCCGCAGCGCGCGTGACTCGTCGATCATGCGGTAGACCGGGGCGGAGCCGTCCGCCGTGCAGTGGCGGACCATGCCCAGGACCTCGCGGTGCAGTGCGGGGATGAGCGGTTCGTGCGGGGCCCGGTCGGTGACGGCCCGTGTGAGCCGTTGTTCGAAGTCGTCGTCCTGCTCGAAGACCAGTGCCTCTTTGGAGGCGAAGTGGGAGAAGAGCGTGGTGACGGCCACGTCGGCCTCGGCGGCCACATCGCGGATGCCCACCGCGTCGTACCCGCGTTCCAGGAAGAGCCGCAGCGCTGTGTCGGCGATCTTCTGGCGGGTGGCGGCCTTCTTGCGTTCACGGCGTCCGGTCGGCACGGTCATGCCGCTGACACTACCAAATCCAAATCCGTAACCGTTTCAAAAGCCTAACCGTTAGTGTTACGGTCGGCCCCATGAAGAAAGTGAGCTTCGCCGAGTTCGGCGGCCAGGACGTCCTGCACCTCACCGATGCCGAGGAGCCCCACGCGGGCCCCGGCCAGATACGCGTCGCCGTGCGGGCGGCGGGTGTGAACCCCGTCGACTGGAGGATCCGGGAAGGCCAGTTCCAGCAGACCCGCCCGATCGAGCTGCCCTCCGGAATCGGGCAGGACGCCGCCGGGGTGGTGGACGAGGTCGGCCCGGGCGTCGAGGGGGTCGAGGTCGGCGACCACGTGTTCGGCCGGGGTGTGAGCGCGTACGCCGAGTTCGCCGTCCTGTCGGCCTGGGCCCGGATGCCCGAGGACCTGACCTTCGAAGAGGCCGCCGGGTATCCGTCGGTGGTGGAGACCGCGCTGCGCATCATGAGCCAGGCCGGTGTGCGGCCCGGGCAGACGCTGCTGGTCAGCGGCGCGTCCGGCGGAGTCGGGTCGGCGGTGCTGCAGATCGCGCGCGAGCGCGGCATCACGGTCATCGGCACGGCCGGAGCCGGAAACCAGGAGTACCTCCGCGAACTCGGCGCCCTCGCCACGACGTACGGCGAGGGCTGGGTCGAACGGGTGCGTGGCCTCGGCGAGGTGGACGCGGCACTCGATCTGGCGGGTTCGGGCGTGATCCGCGAACTCGTTGAGCTGACCGGGGACCCGGACAAGGTGATCTCCATCGCCGACCTCGGCGCACCGGAACACGGCGTCCGGTTCTCCGGTGTGACCGGAGACGTCCCGCAGGCCCTCGCCGAAGCCGCCGATCTCATCGCACGGCAGCGACTCCGCATCCCGGTGGAGAAGTCGTACCCGCTGGCCGAGGCGGGCGCCGCGCAGGCCGACAGCCAGGCCGGACACACGCGCGGGCGGCGGGTCCTCGTCGTCTGAACCGTGCCCGCCCCCACCGCCGCCTTGCCCGGCGAGCAGCGCCGACCGGTGCCCGCGCCGGGAGGGGGCACGTGGGTGATGCGGCGGCCACCCTGCCCGGCGCCCGCCGGACCCGCGGCCGGGTCGGGACCGTTCGGCCCTCCCGGCCGGGGCGGTGCGGGGAGCAGTCTGGAGCTGTCCGCCAGCTCCCAGGCCCCTCCCGGAGGACGTCATGCCCCGTCAGGCCATCGCCGGAATCGACGGCTCGCCCGAGTCGAGAGCCGCTGCCTTCTGGGCGGCACACGAGGCGGCACGGCGGGGGCTCTCCTTGCGGCTGCTGCACGTGTGGCAGCCGTGGACGCCCGCTTTCGCGAACGCCCCGATGGGCGACGCGGTCGTACTGCCGGAGGGGCCCGACAACGACGAACTCCGGGCCGAACGCATGCTGGACGACGTGTACGAGCGGGTGCGCGACGCCCACCCCGGCACGGACGTCGTCGCGGAGCAGATCCCCGGCCGGCCCGTGGACATCCTGAGATCGGCGTCGGACGAGGCCGAGGTGCTGGTCCTGGGGTCAAGGGCGCTGGGCACTCTGGCCGGCTTCCTGACGGGGTCGGTGTCGATGGCCGTCCTGGCCCACGCACGGCGGCCGGTCACCCTCGTCCGGCAGGGACCGCCGATCGAGGAAAGCTGTCCTGCCTGCGCCGACGACGCGGTACGGGACGGAGGCGGATCACGTGATGTCGTGCTCGGACTCGACCTGTCACGTCCCTGCGACGAGTTGATCGAGTACGCCGTCGGCGCCGCGGCGGCCCGGCAGGGCGCACTCCGCGTCGTCCACACCTGGAGTCCGCCGCCGATCTACGGGTACGACCCCGCGGCGGTCGACCGGCGCCACGTCGAGGCCCTGGGAGCCGAGGAGAGGAACGTGCTGGAGGAGATGATGTCGCCGTGGCGCGCCAAGTTCCCCTCGGTGCCCATGGAGTTGGGGTGTGTCGTGGACCGGCCCGCCGAGCGTCTCGTCGAGGCGGCCGAGGGCGCCGCGCTGCTGGTGGTGGGCCGCCGGATCCGAGGCGGTCTCCTCCACATCGGGCCCGTGACGCACGGAGTGCTCCATCACGCCCGAGTTCCCGTGGCGGTCGTGCCCCATCGCTGAGGTCCGCACCCGCCGCTGTCGCGGGCCGAAGCGGCGGGAGCGGACGGCCGACCCTTGCCCGCGGCGGGCCGGTTAGTCCCCCGTACAGGCGCCGGCGGCCCGTGTACGCCGGACGCGAACCATTCCCAGGACCCGTACCCGCGCCGAACGCGCTGAGAAGGGAAACGGACATGACCGGTATGGTGTTGGTCGCCTACGGGACGACGAACGGATCCACCAAGGAGATCGCCGAAACCGTCTCCGATGTCCTGCTCAAGGGCGGGCTGACCGCGCAGGTGCTCGCGGCGTCAACAGTGACGAGCATCGCGCCCTACGACGCCGTCGTGCTCGGCGGCGCCCTGTACGCGGGGCGCTGGCACAAGGACGCACGCCGTTTCGTACGGCACCACCGCGCGCTGCTGGCGGGTTGCCCGGTGTGGTTCTTCAGCAGCGGCCCGCTCGACGCCTCCGCATCCGAGAAGGATCTGCCGCCCGTGAGCGGCGTGCAGCGGGCGATGACCCGGCTGGGTGTGCGGGGGCATGTCACCTTCGGCGGCTGTCTGAGGGAAGGCGCCAAGGGGCGGATGGCCACGATGATCCTCCGCTCCGGGAAGGGCGGCGACTTCCGCGACTTCGACGCCATCAAGGAGTGGGCGGGGACCATATCCCGCGACCTGAGCCGTGGTTAGGGGGCCGGGGCATTCCCGGACCGCACCGACTGCGGCCCTTCGCGGCGGATGGGTGCCCTTGCTTCGAGGTTGGCGCCGCGGGCCGGGGCAGGGGCCGAGCGGCCCTGACGAGTACCGACCGACCCCGGGCTTTTGAGGAGACATGTCCTGCCCGTCCGGCGCGGTGCCGGTCCGCCAAACCCGGGCACCCGGTCCTCGCGCTCCGGACCACGACAGGCGCTTCGAGACAGATGCTGACCGTGTGTCAGCCGTGGTCGGGACGGGCGGTGGCGGAGTAACCGTCGTGCCAGGCGGCCTTGGCGCCGGAGTCGCCGATCCGGTAGACCTGCACGGTCGCGCCGATGCTGACGGCGAGGCAGAGCGCAGAGGCGATCACGCGCAGCGGCAGGCGCACGGCGGGCCGTGCGGTGCCGCCGTCGGACGCGGGGCTCGCGCCGTGGGCCCGGGAGTAGGCCCACCACAGGGCGAGGGAGGCGGCGAAGAGGGCGGTGGCCCAGGGCAGGAGCTGGTCTCCGAGTTCGGTGTGGCGCCGGACGAGCGCGTTGCTGTCCACGTGCCGCTCCAGCCATTCACCCGCGTGGGTGGTGAGCGGCACGCTGATCAGTGCCACCAGCGCGAGGGCCGGCAGGACCGGCCCGAAACGGCGCATCACCGAGGGCCAGAACGCGCACACGATCAGACAGAGCGCTGTGAGCGGCACCAGGATCACGACCACGTGGACCAGGAGGACGTGTGCGGGAATGCCGTTGATGAGGTCGGGTCCCACAGGGGGCTCCTTCGGGAATCGGGTGAGTGCTGCGGACGGGGTGAGGTGCTCCGGCCGTTCGGCGGTTCCCGAGGTGGCGACGGCGCGTTCGCCGTCGACGGCGACGACGGCCGCCAGCTCGCCGGGGCGCGGCCCGCGCGGGCCGGGGTGGGGAACGTGGCGGTCATACGCGTCTCGCAGCGGTTCGCTCGGGTGGTGGGCGGTCAGCCTCACAGCCCAACCTCTGCGTATCCTCTGAAAACCCTCCTCGGACCGGCCTCAGCGGGGATTCAGAGCAAACTCTGAGGTGCCGGGGCCGTGTGCGGGGCCGTGGGGGAGGGATGCTGGACGAATCATGGAAGAGCGCCGTAGACCACCTGCCCTGCACCGTCCCGACGGAGAGCCCGTACGGGTCCTGGTCGTCGATGACGAACTCGACGTCACCGACGTCCTGGCGGGGGTCCTGGCCGCAGAGGGCTGGCGGGTGCGCACCGCGGCCGACGGGGCGTCCGCGCTCGCCGTGGCACGCGACTTCCAGCCCGACGCGGTCGTCCTGGACTGGATGCTGCCCGACCTCGACGGGCTGCACGTGCTGCGCGCCCTGCGCCGCGACGCGCAGCGCGTGTGCGTGCTGTTCCTGACCGCACGCGACGCGGTCGAGGACCGCATCGCGGGGATCACCGCAGGCGGGGACGACTACGTGACCAAGCCCTACAGCCTCGAAGAGGTCCTGGCCCGGCTGCGCGGCCTGCTGCGCCGGGCCGGAATGACCGCTGAGTCGGACGCGGACCGGCTGGCGGTGGGCGACCTGACGATGGACGAGGAGGCCCGGGAGGTGAGGCGGGCGGGGGCGGTCGTGGAGCTGTCGCGTACCGAGTTCGAGCTCCTGCGCTTCCTCATGCGCAATCCACGCCGGGTGCTGTCCAAGGAGCAGATCCTCGACCGGGTGTGGGCCTACGACTTCGGCGGCCGGGCCCATATCGTCGAGCTCTACATCAGCTATCTCCGCAAGAAGATCGACGCGGGACGCGCGCCGATGATCCACACCGTCCGCGGGGTCGGCTACGTCCTCAAGCCCGGGGCATCATGAGACGGCCGTGGCCGCGCACCCTGCGCTGCCAGCTGACCGCCGGGCTCCTCCTGCTCCTCGCCCTCGCGTGCGCCGCCGTCGGGGTCACCACCGTCCTCGCCCTCAAGGGCTTCCTGATGGGGCGGCTGGACGAGCAACTCGTCGCGTCCGGCGGCCGGTTCGCCGCGAGTCTGGAGCACGAGTCCACCCCGGACGCCGACAACCGCCCCGACACCAGGGGCCAGGCCGAAGCCACCTTCGGCGCCCGCCTGCTGAACGGCTCCGTCACCCGGGCGGCCGTGGTCGACGATGCCACCGACCGCCCCGTACCGCTCACGCGCGAGGACCGCCGCGCACTGCTCGGCGTCGCGGTCGACGGGCGGGGCCACCGGGTCCGCCTGTCCGCGCTGGGCGCCTACCGTGTGGTCGCGACCAGGGGGGACGACGGGGACATCCTGCTCACAGGTCTGCCGCTGCACCCCGTGGAGGAGACGCTCCACCGTCTCGAAGCCGTCGAGGCCCTGGTGTTCGGCGTGGCTCTCGTCGCCACCGGTGTCGCGGGCGCGGTGTGGGTACGGATCTCCCTGCGTCCCCTGCAGCGCGTCACCGCCCAGGCGGCGGGCGTCGCGCGGTTGCCGCTGGCGAACGGTGAGGTCGCCATGCCGCGGCCCCTGGCGGACACCGATCCCCGCACCGAGGTGGGCCAGGTCGGCACCGCTCTCAACCACATGCTCGGACACGTCGAAGACGCTCTGCTCCGGCGCCATGCCAGCGAGGAGCGCCTGCGGCACTTCGCGGCCGACGCCAGCCACGAACTGCGCACGCCCGTCGCCAACATCCGCGGCCACGCCGAACTCGCCCTGCGCCATCCCGGCCCCGTACCCGGCGCGGTCCGCCACGCGCTGGAGCGCGTCGAGTCCGAGTCACGCCGCATGACCCGGCTTGTCGACGATCTGCTCCTGCTCGCCCGACTCGACGCGGGACGGCCCCTGGAGCACGAGCGGGTCGACCTGACCCTGCTGGTCCTGAACGCCACTGACGACGCACGCGTGGCGGGCCCGGAGCACCAATGGCTGCTGGACCTCCCGGAGCAGCCGGTCATGGTCAGCGGTGACGCCCACCGCCTCCACCAGGCCGTCGGCAACCTCCTGGCCAACGCCCGGACGCACACGCCGCCCGGCACCGAGGTGACCGTCGCCCTCACCCGGGACGGCACCTGTACGCGGCTGACGGTCAGTGACAACGGACCGGGCATTCCCGAGGAGCTCCAGCCGGAGGTCTTCACCCGCTTCGTCCGCGCCGACCAGGCACGTGCGCGCAGTACCGGCGGTACGGGGCTGGGGCTCGCGATCGTCCGGGCCGTGATCGGGGCCCACGGCGGCACCGTCCATGTGAGCAGTCGTCCCGGGCACACGGCGTTCGTACTGATACTGCCCGGCTGAACACGGGAACGGGCCGGCCCGGCGACCGGTGTGTGCGCCACGTGTCCCGAGTGATCTGCCGGGGTTCGTAATCACCTTATTCGACAGGGCAATTGGGGAAGCGGGGCCCTCGGTGTCAGCTGCGCGGCGCGGTGTCCCGAGTGCTGTAGGGTTCTGGCCATCCTGAGTCCCCTGGATTCGAGGGAGCAGGTTCAGCCATGGCCTGGACCCCGGGGGATTCCCCGTTGGAAAGGGCTGGCGTGAAGGACTGCTGGACATGGAGAAAGGCGTCGTGGAGTGACGGCGCCGGAAACCAGTGTGTGGAAGTGGCATGGACGGGCCGTGCGGTGTTGGTGCGCGATTCCAAGGAACCGGAACGCGCACACCTTCATTTCGCGCCCAGCACCTGGGAGTTCTTCCTCACCAGCGCCGTCGCCGAAGAACGGACTCGGCGGTTCTGAGCTACACGGGCGCGCCGGGACGGCCCTGGACTTGATGTTTCCGGCTCGCCGTCCGAAGGCGAGGGCTTGCGGGCGGTGTTCGGAACGCGGCACGCAAGCCCTCGCCTTCCTCGTATCAGCGGTGCGGGGCGCCCAGCCGTCCGGCCAGGGAAAGTCCCGCCGTGGCCACCGTGCCGGCAATGGCCCGTCCCGCTTCGTCGGGGACGAGCCAGAGGACGAGAATCGCCGCCACGAGTGAGGCGACGGATACGGTGATCGCGGCTATGGCGTTCGCTCGGGGGAGCCTGGGTATCCGTGCCGGCTCCCGGTGGGAGGACGGTTCTTGCGGTAATGACGACATGCCTGCTCCTGATGGCCCGGGACTTTGGATTGCTTTCGAGCCCGGCCGTTTGCAGGCGGCCGGACCCGTCTGAATCAATTCCCGGACCCAGCTGTGATCATCCGTCATTTGATCGTTCGGTCAGCGCACTGGCGGGGTGCACGCGAATGCGCCCCGTGGTCGACGCGGAAATCGTCGTGGACGCGCTCTCGTTCCGGAGTTGGCCCGATTGCGATCCGGCGACACGCTAGGTAGCAGATTGGTGTTTAACAGGTCCGGCAGGGGAAAGACACCATCACAAGGAGATGACTGCCCCGAGTCGGCTCGGATGTTCTGACCAGCATCGATCCGGCATGCGCGCGGTGTCGGGCGGTCCCCTTGTGTCTGTGCCGACCTCCGGTGGCCCGGGCGGTTGGCCGGGGCGCACTCGTTGCAGCGAGGACGCCCCCTGTGGCTCCGCATGCGCGGAGCCACAGCCTTGCCCTGTCTCTCTGTCCGACCTTGCGCCGTGCCCGTGCTTCCGTGCGCCCCGGGCTGAGCCGGGGCGCACGGGGCCACCCGTGGGTGGTGGTCTACTCGCTGCCGTCCGGCTCGAATTCGGCCGGTGTCGTGGTGAGGCCCGCGGCGACCCGCCGCAGCACCTGGGGTATCACGTCGCCCTTGATCGTCCGTTCTTCCAGTTCCCAGAAGACATCGAGGTAGCGTGCGGCGTCCTCGGGCGCCGTGCTGATGGCCGCGTTCGTGAGGTCCTCGACGTAGACGAATGAAGGCATCGCCTCGGTGAACTCGAAGAGCGTGAAGGAATGCGCGGCCGCACGGTGTGCCCCGACATGGAACGGGAGCACCATCACGTTGATGTTCGGATGGTCGGCCAGCTCTGCCAGGCGGTGCAATTGGGCCTGCATCACGCCGGGGCCGCCCACTTGCCGTCGGATGACCGACTCGTCGAGTATGAAGAAGAACTGTGCCTCTTCTCTTTCCAGGACTTCCTGGCGCAACATGCGTGCCTCGACCATGCGCTCCGTTTCGGAGGCCAGGCTCTGTGGTGAGTAGATGCGGATGACCGCCTCTGCGTACTCCTCTGTCTGGAGGAGGCCAGGGAGGTTCAGTGGCTGGAAAGTCCGTGTTACATGGGCGGACGACTCCATCGCGAGGAATTCCAGGAACTCCTTGTCGAAAAGGTCCCGGTACTCTGTGAACGGCATTTTACGGCTCTGCCGAGCCAGGTCGAGCAGCGAGTTGATCTCTTCGGCGCCGGAGATCCCGTACAGGATGAGCAGCTGGCGTAGATCATTGACGGAGATTCCCACCTCGCCCGCCTCGATCCGCAGCAGCTTGCTCGGCGACCACTCCATCTCACGGGCCACCTCTTTCTGGGTGAGCCCGGCGGCTCCTCGCGCCGTGCGGAGCTCCGTGCGCAGCCGGAGGCGCTGCACCGCCGCGCTTCCTCGGAACGGCACAGTCATCTGTCATCCCCCAATCTGCGGTACAGCCGATTGTGGCATCACTGAGTGGTGAACAGCAGACGAGAACGACGCAAAAAAGATACGACGATCTTGAGCGTCGGGTCGGCGCGAGACGGGGTCGGCCGTCGATATCGATCTCCCGGCCGGTGCCGCTGAATTCTCGCCGTGCGCAGCCGCGTTGGTCTGCGCCAGGGCTTTCCGGTTCCGGTGTCAAAGGAGTGGCGCCCGATCCCTTTGCGCGGTGGAGGGGCGCATGGGAGTGGAGGGGGGCCTGCATGTACGGGGACGCGCCCCGGCGCGGAGAGAGGGGCCGCGCACGCATCCGGGCGTTCGTCGCGTGGCCGGTGCGACCGGGCCCGGTACGGGTGCGGAGGCGGGCGGGAACGGGCGATCGCGGCGTTCCGCGGAGCCGCTGTGGCGGTATTGGGCCCCCGCTTCACCCGGGGGAGATGGCGCGCGTGGACGCTGCGCTCGCCTCCGCTCGGCCCCAGACTGGTTGCGCACGACAGCGCGAGCGACGGAGGTGGTGTCCGCGATGGCCGACCACTCTGCTCGACTACGCCCGGCCTCCCGTCCCGGGCGCCTTCTGGTACCCCGCTCCAAGGTGACGGTGCCCGAATTGCCTCCCTGGGTGATTCGCCGACCGCGCCAGGTGGAGCGCCTTTCCCGAGGCGTACGCAACCCGTTGTCCGTGATCGCGGGTCCCGCGGGCTCCGGCAAGTCGGCTCTCGCCGTGCTGTGGGCGCACACGGGCCGGGCGCCGGGGCCGGTGGCGTGGGTCTGCTGCGACGACGGCGATGAACTGCCGGGCGCCTTCTGGGGCTGTGTGCTCGAAGCGCTGCGGCACGCGGGCGTCGGGGTCCGGATGGCCGATGCCGCCTCGGCTCGGGGTGGCACGGTCGACCACTGCTTCCTCGCCGTACTCGCGGCCGAACTCGCCGGGCGGGAGCGGCCCGTCGTCCTCGTCCTGGACGACTTCCGGCCCGCGGCCGGCTCCGCGCTGGCCGAGGATGTGGTCCGTCTTCTGCGACGGGCCGGATCCGGATTGCGCCTGGTGGTGGTCTGCCGTCAGGACGCGCCACTTCCGCTGCACCGCCTGCGGCTCAGCGGTGAACTGACCGAGATCCGTGCGGACGACCTGGCCTTCGACGACGACGAGACCGCCGCACTGCTGGGGCAGCACGGGATCGCGGTGTCCCGCGTGGCGGTGAGGACGCTTCGGGCGCGCACCGAGGGCTGGGCGGCCGGACTACGTCTCGCGGCCCTGTCGATGGTCGCTCACACGGACCCGGAGCAGTTCGTGCGGCACTTCGCGGGGGACGACCAGGCGGTGTCGAGCTACCTGTTCGAGGAAGTCCTGGAGGCCCAGCCCGACGAGGCGCGGTGGCTGATGCTGGTGACGAGCGTGCCCGATTGCGTCAACTCGGAACTGGCCGCGGCCCTGGCGGGGCCGACTACGGGTCGGTACTTCTCTTCGATGGTCGAGCAGAATTCCTTCTTCCGGCCGTTAGGGCACGGGTGGTACCGCAGTCACCGGATGTTCCGCACGTTTCTGCGGCTACGGCTGCAGCACGAAGCGCCCGGCCTCACCACCCGTGTGCACCGCCGGGCCGCCACCTGGTTCAGCTCACAGGGCCTTGTCGGTGAGGCTGTCCACCACGCGGTCGCGGCCGGTGACTGGCGGCTGGCGAGCCGGATGGTGGTCCAGCACTTGGCGATCGGGCAGGTCCTCGGGCTGACGGAGGACCGGTCCGCCGCGGAGCTGTTCCAGCGCATGCCGCAGGAGGTGGTGGTGCGAGCGGCGCTCTGCCTCGAACCGGAGCCCGCGCTGCTCTGTGCCGCAACCGCTCTCTTCCGCGGTGATGAGCCGACATGTGCCGCGGCACTCGCGCATGCGGAGCGGGTGCTCGCCCGCGCGGGGCGCGCGGACGCGCGGATCGACGGCCCAGTTCGGCTGGCGCGCGCCGTCGTGGTGCTGACGCGGTCACGCCCCCGCGATGTCCGTTCCACCCTGGCCGCGGCGACCGAGGCGGAAGCCGTTTTCGACCGGCTCCCGCGTGAACAGCGTTCTGAGCGACCGGAGTTGCGCTCCCTGATCCTGGTGAAGCGTGGCGGCGCGCAACTGTGCGGGGGGCGGTTGAAGTCGGCCGAGGCCGCGCTCAGAGCCGGACTGGCGGCGGCCGTCGCGGCAGGCAGTGCTGATTTGAGGGACGGTGCCCTGGAGCGGCTCGCTCTCTTGCAGGCGCTGCGGGGTCGCTTCCGTGAAGCAGAGGAGTTCGCGGCCCGGGTACAGGGTCCGGTCCGGTCGTGCCCGGGCGGATGCGGCGCGTGGGCCTCCACCGCCAAGGGCTGGGCCGCCGTGGCCGCCGGCCGACCGGACGCGGCCCGTGACGAGCTGAACAGGGCCGAGGCCGCGCTCAGAGCCTCCCCCGAGCCGTTCGTGTGCGCCGTCCATACGCTGGTCCGCAGTCTTGTCAGCACGGCGGAAGGCCGAGGTGACCGTGCGCTGCGGATGCTGGCGTCCTTGCGTGCAGCCGCGGCCGCGCCCTGGCTCGCTCCGTGGTTCGACGAGGCCGAGGCGGTGGCACGGCTCCATCGTGTGCCTGCGCGGGGCGGCTCCCACACTGCCCCGGCCGCCACCGGAGTGTCGGACGAGGGGAGTGCGCCGGTGGTGGAGGCGCTGAGCAAGCGCGAGCTCGAAGTGGTCGCGCACCTGGCCCAGATGATGACCACCGAGGAGATCGCCGCGGCGATGCACTTGTCGGTCAACACGGTGAAGACGCACCTCAAGCACGCCTACCGGAAGCTGGCGGTCACCCGCCGTACGGCGGCAGTGCGGCGGGTGCGCGAACTCCAATTGCTGTGAGAGCGGCCATGGAACCGCGCACTGGTGGCAGGAGCCGCAGCGCGCGGGCCCGGGGCACCGTCGCCCGCCGGGTGGTGACACATGCTGTCAACCGTTCTCCGAGGAACTGGACGAGATCCAGGTGCGGCGCCGGACGCGGCCGGTGCCGCACCTGGATCTCGTGACGCCCTCACGCGTCTCTTCGGCGAGGTCCTTCAGGACGCCAGCACCCGGGACTTCGCCCGCTGGTACTCCTCGTCGGTCAGGTCTCCCGCCCGCCGAAGGTCGGCCAGCTGCGTCAGTCGCGTCGCTCCGTCCCCCGTCGGCCCACCGGACGCCTCGCGAATGTAGGCGCGCAGCGCGGATTCCCGTTCCCGTGCCGCCTGCCGACTGTGTTCGTTCATCTTCTCGCCCCGGGCGACGAGATAGGCGAACACGCCCAGGAACGGCAAGAACATCACGCACAGCAGCCATCCGGTCTTGGCCCAGCCGCCCAGGTCGGAGCTGCGGAAGATGTCCGCGAACGTCCGGAGCAGCAGGGCCAGCCACATCACCCACAAGAAGAACCACAGCATGGTCAGGAACGCGTTCAGGAGCGGAAAGTCCATCGTTGCCTCCTTCGTGGTCGATGGGGCGCACACTGCACCGGACCGCTCCCGCGCGCCTCACCCTCAGCGGGTGAGGCGCGATTCACCTCGTGTGCGAACCGCTCCCGCGGCCTCCGCCTCCCCGCTAGCATCGTGGCCAACGGTGCCGGACGGCAGGCGGGGGCGGGGGATGCGGGGCGGTATGCGTTATCGGGCCGAGCGGATTTCGTTAGCCGTGATGGCGGGGGCGGGCATCGCCATCGTGCCCGCCGATCTGCTGGGCTGGCTCGACAGGTTGGCACCGGGAAGCACCCTGCCCAAGGTCACCCTCGTCATCCTGAGCACGGTCACGCTCTTCCTGCTCCTTGAGTTCGACCGGCTCAAGGTGCTCGACGACGTGCACGCCCAGCTGTCGCGGCTGGACATCGACACCCTCGCGCACCAGTTGAGCCAACAGCACTACGCCGGTGTGGTCCGCGTCCACGAGCGGTTCCCCGAGGAACGGTTCGCCACGCTGGTGGACGGCGCCATGCGTGACGTGTGCATCCTGCAAACGTGGATACCGAACCTCGACGAGTTCGACCGCGGACTGCGCAAGGCCCTGCTGGAGCGGCAGGTG
The DNA here is from genome assembly GCF_041080675.1 of Streptomyces sp. cg36. Lineage (NCBI taxonomy): Bacteria > Bacillati > Actinomycetota > Actinomycetes > Kitasatosporales > Streptomycetaceae > Streptomyces > Streptomyces cyclosori. The sequence goes on from NZ_CP163520.1 coordinate 7,815,142, forward strand.
CGCGTGCGCGTGTTACTGCTGCACCCCTCGTCGCCGGTGGCGGGGCTGCGCAGCGAGGCCCTGCGTACGGTGCGGGATCCCGCACGTGACGGTGATGTGAGGGCCAACATAGAGCAGTGCCTGTCCACGCTCGCCTCGCTCGTCGACGACGCCGGGCACGAGGACCGGGCCCGGCTCGAAGTGCGGGTGTACAACTCACTGCCGTCGATCGCCGTTTACAAGGCCGACGAGCACTACCTGGTGAGTTCGTTCCTGCACGGACAGCTGGCGATCCGCTCCACGCAGATGGAGATCGAGGGGGGTGCCACCGTCCTCGGCAGAGAAGTGCAACGGGAAGTGGACACGCTCTGGAGCATCGGCTGTGCCGTGGATCTGCGCGATTGGCGCGGCTCGGTCGGAAGGATCAACCTGTGACCCGGGAAAGCGAGAACACCGCCATGCCGCCACAAGAAGAACGAGACGGAACCGACGGACGCGACGGGGCACCGACGGTGACCCGGGCGGGAGTGGTCGGCGAACCCGGTACCGAGGGCGGGCTCGACCGGCTCGACGCCTTCGAGGACGAGCTGGTCGAACGGTTGGGCACCCACCCGGTGCTCCGCAACATCGGGCTTCTGCCGGACGACGCCTTCGCGGAGATACTGCTGCAACGCCGTTTCGTCTCGCTCGCTTTCACGCCTTGCTACGACCTGGCGATCGACCTCCTGAGCGACGAGGTGGGCCTGCGGATCGCGCGGGTCATTCTGCGCGAGGAGTACCCGGACAGCCACGGTCACACCCGCTCGCACCGCGAGGACATGACCGAGGACCTGCGGCAACTGGGCATCTCCCAGCGCACCATCGTGACGTCGAAGCCGTCGGCGACCACCCGGAAGGTCATCCTGGACTCCCTCGAAACGATCGCCGGGGCGGGGGGCGAGGCGGACGCCGACGTGCGCATGCTGACGCTTCTGCGTTTCTGGGGCGAGATCCTCGTCTCCGTCGAGTACGGACGGCTGTGGGAACGCATGGGCCCGGTGCTGACCCGGGGCGGCGAGAACCGTTCCCGCTTCTACTACCCGCACTACGCGCACGACGCGAAGGCCAACCCTCTTGCTCGGGTCTCCCTGCTCTCCACCACGCATGCGGATCGACTGGGCAGCCGCCTGAGCGAACTGCTGGCCCGCGAAGCGTCATTCGACGGCTTCAGGGAGATGGAAGAGCGCTCGTTGAAACTCAAGACGGACTTCTACGACCAGTTCCTGCCGTCGTTGCGGGGGGCCACGTCCTGACCTCCCTCATCCGTCATGTGCCGAGCCCGGCGGCTGTGGTGCCGCAGGGGTGAGCCGGGGCCCGTGGGAGAGGCCGTGGTACACGCCGTGGGGTTTCGTAGACCCAACCTCGTCCAAACCCCGGTCCGCGCGCCCGGACGCTGTCGGCCTCCTTCGGTTCTGAGTAGCGTGACGTCCTGCGTCGACCGGGGTGGCCCACCGCCGCCCGAGCCGAGTGGAACACGTCTTTCCCTGGGAATCCGCGACGACCCGGAAGGAGCGGACAGTGATCTTCGAACGAGGGAACCGGAGCGGAGCCGCGCGCCGACGGCGGGGCCTGTTCGCGCTCGTCACCGCCGCGCTCGCGGTTTTGGTGCTGGGTACGACCGCCGGACCAGCGCAGGCGGCGGGGTTCACCCCGATCAACGTCTGGAATTCGAGTCATTGTCTCGACAACGCCACCGAGAATGCCGCGAAGCTCCAGATGTGGTCGTGCAGTGGTGGCTCCGAGCAGAAGTGGCTCGAAGGGTTCAACACCCAGACCGGCCTGTTCACCTTCACCAACCAGCGCACGGGAGGGTGTATCAGCGCACCTGCCTCGGGGCCGGGAACAGCCACCGTGGCCTTCTGCAACGCGGCGGACACGGCTCAGCAGTGGCGGGTCTTCTACGCGGACAACCCCAACGGGCCGCCCTCGGGCTGGTACGACGTCTGGCAGAACGTGGCGAGCGGATACTGCCTGTCCACGCCCAGCGTGCGCAACGGCACTCTCGTCCAGACTACGGTCTGCGACCCCTCCGACCAGTACGACCGGTGGCACCAGCAGTAGCGAACCCCGTGCCGGGCTGTGCGGACCGGCCGTCCGATTTGGACGCGGACCGCACAGCGCGCGCCATCGAGGTCGGCAACTGGGTTGCACAGGCGCGCTGTTCGGCAACCCGGCCCCGCACCGGTCATACCGTCGGGCGCTGGTTCCGGTCGAGTTGGTCCAGGTGGGAGGCGAGCACCGCGGCCTGGACCCGGCGTTGCACGCCCAGCTTGGCGAGCAGGCGTGAGATGTGGTTCTTGACGGTCTTCTCCGACAGGTAGAGCTTCTTGCCGATCTCGCGGTTGGTGAGTCCGTCACCGATCAGGGCGAGGATGTCCCGCTCGCGCGGGGACAGGCTCGCGAGCTCGGACGGTACGGCGGGGCTCTGCGCGGGGTCCGCCCGCAAGGTGCGCATCAGACGTGCGGTGGTGGCGGGGTCGAGCATCGACTGGCCCGAGGCCACGGTCCGTACCGCCGAAACCAGGTCGGACCCCTTGATCTGCTTGAGGACGTACCCGGCCGCGCCGGCCATGATCGCGTCGAGCAGAGCCTCCTCGTCGTCGAACGAGGTCAGCATCAGGCAGGCCAGCTCCGGCATCTGGTCGCGCAGGTCCCTGCAGACCGAGATGCCGTTGCCGTCCGGCAGGCGCACGTCCAGGACGGCCACGTCGGGGCGCAGCGCCGGGCCGCGGGCGAGTGCGTGGTCGACGGTACCGGCGTCGCCGACCACCCGGATGTCGGGCTCGGCGTCGAGCAGGTCGGCCAGGCCGCGGCGGACGACCTCGTGGTCGTCCAGCAGAAACACCCGGATCGGGTTCTGCTCCGTGAACGTGCGTGGCTCTGGCATGGCGACCCCTCGTTCCGCGTGGAGGACTGGCAGCGGGCTTCCCCTCGTGCCGATCATCACGTGCCCGGACCGAATGCACTAGGGCCGACAGGCCCAACTCGGCGGGAGGAAGCCGACCTCCCGGCGGATCGCGCGGCGCGTGAGCGGGGTCAGCACGCGCCCTCGCCCAGGACCTCCTCACCCCGTACGAGGGCGACGCGGCGTTCCCGTGAGGCCCGAGGTCCGCGGGCGCCCGGCCCACCGGGACTGTCGGCCTCTCCAGGGGACCAGTGGACCCCTGCCCCCAGGAGCCCGCGCCGACGACTGTGGAGTCGGATCGGCCGCACGCAGGAGGTGGAGATCATGCTCCGTAACGTCACCCCGGGGTCGAGTTCGACGCCGCCCGGCGCCGCGGGACCTCCGTGCGGATCGTGCAGGGCTGGTTTCCGGCCGCTTCCTACGCCTACGGGATGGTCGCCGACCCTCGTCCATCCCGCACCGCAGCCCCGCACCCGCCGCGGTCGTCCCATGGCTGATGCCCGCTCTGGCGGACACCCGGTGAGGGAGGCGGCCGGACGGGCACGTGGCGTGCGCGTGACCGCTGGCGCCGGAGTCGGCCGGTCTCCTCGCGGCGGTCGCCGAACGGCTCCCGCGCGGGCGACCGGCCGTTCACAGGCTCGCGGAGTGGTCGGGCACGTAGTGCTGCAGATCGCGCGGCGGGCGCTCGTACCCGGTCGACGGCGGCCGTCGCGGCAGCCGCAGCACCTGCGGCGCGGGTTCCTCGTAGGGGACGGAGGCGAGCAGATGGGCGATGGTGTTCAGCCGGGCGCGCCGTTTGTCGTCGCTCTCCACGACGGACCAGGGCGCCTCGGCGATGTCGGTGTGGACCAGCATGTCGTCCTTGGCCCGGGAGTACGCCTCCCAGCGCGTGATGGACTCCAGGTCCATCGGGGAGAGCTTCCAGCGCCGCAGCGGGTCCTCCAGCCGGCGCCGGAAGCGTTCCTGCTGCTCGGTGTCGCTCACCGAGAACCAGTACTTGCGCAGCAGGATCCCGTCCTCGACCAGCATCCGCTCGAAGATCGGGCACTGGCGCAGGAAGCGCTGGTACTCCTCCTGGGTGCAGAATCCCATGACGTGCTCGACCCCGGCCCGGTTGTACCAGGACCGGTCGAAGAGCACGATCTCCCCGGCGGCCGGCAGATGCTCGACGTACCGCTGGAAGTACCACTGGGTGCGCTCGCGCTCGGTCGGCTTGGGCAGCGCCACGATCCGCGCGACCCGCGGGTTGAGGTGCTCGGCGACCCGCTTGATCGTGCCGCCCTTGCCGGCCGCGTCCCGCCCCTCGAAGACCACCACCACACGGGCGCCCGTCGCCCGCACCCACTCCTGCAGCTTCACCAACTCCGTCTGCAGGCGCAGCAGTTCCCGCTCGTACACCTTGCGCGGCAGAGCCGCCGCACTCTTGTCGGCCATGCCGCCTCCACCACCCGATGACCTGCCCCGACGACTTCCGGAGTCCCACCCATGTCCAAGGTCGAACACCAGGACGCCACCGTACTTTCCGACGACGAGCTGCGCACCCTGGACGCGCACTGGCGCGCCGCCAACTACCTTGCCGCGGGCCAGATCTACCTGATGTCGAATCCGCTGCTCACCGAGCCGCTCAGGCCCGAGCACATCAAGCCGAGGCTGCTGGGGCACTGGGGCACCTCCCCGGGCCTGAACCTCGTGTACACACACCTCAACCGGGTGGTCAAGGCGCGTGGGCTGGCCGCCCTGTGCGTCTGGGGCCCGGGACACGGCGGGCCCTCGGTGCTCGCCAACTCCTGGCTGGAAGGGAGCTACAGCGAGACCTATCCGGACGTGTCGCGCGACGGGGCGGGGATGACGCGGCTGTTCCGGCGGTTCTCCTTCCCCGGCGGGGTGCCCAGCCACGTGGCGCCGGAGACGCCGGGCTCGATCCACGAGGGCGGCGAGCTCGGCTACTCCCTCTCCCACGCGTACGGAGCCGCCTTCGACAACCCCGGCCTGCTGGTCGCCTGCGTGATCGGCGACGGGGAGGCGGAGACGGGCCCGCTGGCGGCCTCTTGGCATGCGAACAAGTTCCTGGATCCGGTCCACGACGGCGCGGTGCTGCCGATCCTGCACCTCAACGGCTACAAGATCGCCAACCCGACCGTCCTGTCCCGGCTGCCCGAGGCCGAGCTCGACGCGCTGCTGCGCGGCTACGGCCACGAGCCGCTCCACGTCACCGGCGACGATCCGGCCCGGGTCCACCGGGACATGGCGGCGGCGATGGACGAGGCGCTGGACCGGATCGCGCTGATGCAGCGGACCGCCCGCGAGGAAGGGGTCCGCGAGCGCGTGCACTGGCCGGTGATCGTCCTGCGTACGCCCAAGGGCTGGACCGGACCGGCCGAAGTGGACGGCCTTCCCGTGGAGGGCACCTGGCGCGCCCACCAGGTCCCGCTGGCCGGGGTGCGCGAGAACCCGGAGCACCTGGCGCAGCTGGAGGCGTGGCTGCGCTCGTACCGGCCCGAGGAGCTCTTCGGTACCGACGGCCGGCCGGTGCCCGATGTCCTGGCCGTCGTCCCCGAGGGTACGCACCGGCTCGGTGCCACCCCGTACGCCAACGGCGGACTCCTCCTGCGCGCACTGCCCCTTCCTCCGCTCGACGACTTCGCCGTGCCCGTCGACAAGCCCGGCACGACCCTCCACGAGCCGACCCGCGTGCTCGGAGACCTCCTGGCCCGGGTGATGCAGGACACCGGCGAGCGCCGCGACTTCCGGCTGGTCGGACCGGACGAGACCGCCTCGAACCGGCTGCAGGCCGTGTTCGGCGTCAGCGGCAAGGCGTGGCAGGCCGAGCGTCTGCCGGTCGACGAACACCTGGAACGGCACGGCCGGGTGCTGGAGATCCTGTCGGAGCACACCTGCCAGGGCTGGCTGGAGGGGTATCTCCTGACGGGTCGCCATGGGGTCTTCTCCTGCTACGAGGCGTTCGTGCACATCGTCGACTCCATGGTCAACCAGCACATCAAGTGGCTGAAGACAGCGCGGGACCTGCCGTGGCGCGCCCCGATCGCCTCGCTCAACTACCTGCTCACTTCCCATGTGTGGCGCCAGGACCACAACGGCTTCTCCCACCAGGACCCCGGCTTCGTCGACCACGTGCTGAACAAGAGCCCCGAGGTCGTCCGGGTCTACCTGCCACCGGACGCCAACACGCTGCTGTCGGTCGCCGACCACGTGCTGCGCAGCCGGGACTACGTCAATGTGATCGTGGCGGGAAAGCAGCCCTGTTTCGACTGGCTGAGCATGGACCAGGCCCGCGCGCACTGCGCCAGGGGTGCGGGGATCTGGGAGTGGGCGGGCACGGAGACGGGCGGTGAGCCGGACGTGGTCCTGGCGTGCGCCGGTGACGTGCCCACTCAGGAGACGCTGGCCGCGGCGCAGTTGCTCCGCCGCCACCTGCCGGAGCTCGGCGTCCGGGTGGTCAACGTGGTCGACATGACGCGGCTGCTGCCGCGCGAGGAACACCCGCACGGGATGAGCGACTTCGAGTACGACGGGCTCTTCACCGCCGACAAGCCGGTGATCTTCGCCTATCACGGCTATCCCTGGCTGGTCCACCGGCTCGCCTACCGTCGCACCGGTCACCGCAACCTGCACGTGCGCGGCTACAAGGAGTCCGGTACCACGACCACCCCGTTCGACATGGTCGTGCGCAATGACCTGGACCGCTTCCGGCTGGTCATGGACGTCATCGACCGGGTGCCCGGCCTCGCCGTGCGCGCCGCCGCCGTACGCCAGCAGATGGCCGACGCCCGCACCCGCCACCAGGCATGGATCCGCGAACACGGTACCGACCTGCCCGAGATCACCGAGTGGACCTGGAACGCCTGACCGCCCCGGCCCATAGGCGGGCGTACTGGGTCGCCCCGACATCCTCCCCGCAGGCACCAGGCGCCGCTCGTGCGGCGCCTGGTGGTGCCGGAGCCGGCGGCCCGGTGACCGGGGGACGCCGACGTCCCCGAGGTCCGGCGCGGCTTCAGTCCGCCGACAGGGCGGGCAGTTCGGCGACCACCGGCGCCGCCGGGTCCTCGGGCCACTCCGGGAGCACCTCGAAGACACCTGTCAGCCCTGTGCAACGCAGGATCCGCCCGAAGTGGGCGCTGTCGGTGACCAGCCGCACCCGGCCGTGCCGTGCCCGCGCACGGTTGCGAGCCCGGCACAGGACGCCGAGCCCGGCGCAGTCGATGAAGGACACGGACCGCAGGTCGAGCAGCAGATCGGGGCACGCGTCCGCGGTGAGTGCGTCCAGGCGGGCCGTGAGCGGCACTGCTGTGAGCACGTCTATCTCGCCTTGGAGGGGCACGACGGTGGCCGCGCCGATGACACGCTGAGCGCGGTGCGGCAGGGAACTCGCGTGGTTGTCGTCCATGAGGTGAGCAAAGCTGTTCCATACGTGCGGGCAAAGGGCTGTTCGGTCCCTGTCGGACGGTCCGAGAGGTCCCGCGAGCCGCGGAACCGCCAGTTCTGAAAGGGCTGCGCCTTCGACGGTGCGGGGCGCTCCGCCCGGCAGGAGGTTCCGGATCCGGCCGTACCTCGTACGAGGTGGGAGTGGTCTCAAGGTGGTGCTCGGCGGGACGGCCCACGACCAGACAGCCGCCGCGGTGGCCTGACGGGCGGACCTCGCGCCATGGACACTCGCGGATCTCCCGGAACCGAACAGCCCCTGAAACTGGGGCTGTTCGGTCCCCTCGGGGGCCTGCCGACTGATGTCCACGTATACGAAGGCAGTGTGCCGCGCCGGGGCGGCGGAGTCGGGGCGGCGCAGGAGGGCCGCCGCGCCCCTGTCGCCGGCGGCTGTACCAGTGGCCTCCCTGGTCAGTGATGCCCGTCCCCAGGTTCCGCCTGGCTCGACGGAGGACCGGCCGACCCCGGGGTCGCGCGGATGTTCAATCCGTTGACCACGCCGGCCACGCCGTCCACCCGGTAGGTGAGCCGGACGGCCAGGAGGATGTCGGTGCGCTGCTCCACGGCCCCTTGGAGCGCGACCACGCCGTCCCGGACGGAGACGGCCACACCACGGGCCGACACCCGCGGCAGCCGGGCCACGGCAGTGCCAAGGACCTCCCGACGGATTTCGTCGTCCGTGCGCAGGAAGATCCGCAGCAGGTCGCGACGAGTGGCGATGCCGATGAGCCGGTCCTCCTCGTCGACGACGGGAAGGCGTTCGACACCGTGGCGCTCCATGACCCGCGCGGCGTCCGCTATCCGCTGTTCCGGATGCACCGTGACCGCCGGGCTCGACATCAGCTCCTGGGCCGTGCGGGTGTGGGGAACGGCGGCGGCGCGGCGGGTGGAGAGGCGCAGAGGGGACAGGGAGAAGCGCCGTGCCGCGAGTCGTACCGGGCGGACGATCCGGTGGTGGATCAGATCCGTCTCGGATATCACTCCAATGACCTTGTCGTCGTCGTCCACGACGGGCAGCCCGCTGATGCGGTGCTGGTCCAGCAGTCGTACCACGTCCTTGAACGGTGTCTCGCGATGCGCTTCGACGACATCGCGGGTCATCACCTCACCGATCACGCGGGCCATGTCACCCACTTCCTTCCTCCCTCGTCCCGATGTCGCGTCCGGGCCGTCCGGGCCGTTGCACGAAGAGGGCGAAGTCCCCCTTGGCCTCGGCGCATCGCTCAAAGCTGCCGTATCGGCCGTGTCCGGTGGCAGGGGCCGAGGGGCCCGTGATGAGGGCCGGTGTACCCGCACGCGCCGCCCCGGCCTGTCGGGGCGCGGGTGGGCGGCACGCCTGCGGCTCCGGGCGGTTGGATCCGGTGATGCCGTCGGGAAACGGCCAGATCCCCACGGAAGGGGCGGGGGCTCGTCCGGATTCGCTGCCGCCCCGCACGGTGGGCCACTACCGTGGCACAGGAAGAGGACCGGTGCGGATCCGTGCGTCGAGGGGACCGGGAGGCGTCGAGGTGGCAGGCCCCGAGGAGGCCCGCGTGCCGCTGCCCCAGCTGCGGCTGGACGAGCTGCTGGAGGAGTTGCAGGCGCGCCTGGACGCGGCGCGCGGGACCCGCGACCGGGTGCACAGCCTGCTGGAGGCGGTGCTGTCGGTCGGCCGCGAGCTCGATCTGGAGCAGGCCCTGCGCGGGATCGTGGAGGCCGCCGCGGTGCTCGTCGACGCGGAGTACGCGGCGCTCGGGGTGATCGGCCCGGACGGCAGGAGCCTGTCCGCGTTCCACACCGTGGGCATCGACGAGGAGCAGATCACCCGGATCGGCCCGTTCCCCGAAGGCCACGGCATCCTCGGCGAGCTGATCCGCCACCCCGAACCACTGCGGCTCGCGAAGATCTCCGAGCATCCGGCCTCGTACGGCTTCCCGGCCCACCACCCGCCGATGAACACCTTCCTGGGCGTCCCGATCCGGGTGCGTGAGCAGATCTTCGGCAATCTGTACCTGACGGAGAAGCGCGGGGGCGCGCAGTTCGACGAGGAGGACGTCTCGGTCACCCTGACCCTCGCCGTCGCGGCCGGGGTGGCGATCGACAACGCCCGCCTGTACGAGGAGTCGCGGCTGCGGGAACGCTGGCTGCGGGCGAACGCGGAGGTCACCCACCGCCTGATGTCCGGTGCCGGGCGCGGCGAGGTCCTCGGCCTGATCGCCGAGCGGGCGAAGGAGATCACCAGTGCGGCCCTGGCCGCGGTCGCGGTACCCGCGGGTGACACCGGCGCGCTCGCGGTGGAGATCGCCGTCGGGACCGACTCCGAGGCGCACCGGGGACTCGTGCTGCCCATGGACAAGAGTTTGATGGGGCTGGCCTTCTCCAGCGCCGCCCCGGTCACCAGCGCGGACGTCCGCCAGGACGAGCGGATCTCGCCGGAGCCGCCGCGTTTTTCTGGGCTCGGCCCGGCCGTGGCCGTGCCCATCGGCACGGGCGAGTCGGGGGCGCGCGGCGTGGTGCTGCTGGCGCGCAGGACCTGCCGCCCGGTGTTCACCCCTACGGAGACCGAGACCCTCCAGGCTTTCGCCGCCCAGGCCGCCATCGCGATGGAACTGGCCGAACGCCGCCAGGACGCGCAGGAGGTCGCGGTACTCAAAGACCGTGACCGCATCGCGCGCGACCTGCACGATCTGGCGATCCAGCGGCTGTTCGCCACCGGTATGACCCTGCAGAGCGCGGGCCGGTTCATCGAGCACGGGGAGGCCGCCGAGCGGGTGGCGCGCGCGGTCGACGACCTCGACGAGACCATCAAGATCATCAGGTCGACGATCTTCGGGCTGCGCACCCGGGACGGAACGGCGGAGGCGGGGCTGCGCGCCCGTGCCACACGGGTCGTCGGTGAAGCGGCACCGGTGCTGGGGTTCGCGCCCGGCGTGCGGATGGAGGGGCTGCTGGACACCGATGTGCCCAAGGACATCGCCGACCAGGTGGTGGCGGTGCTGGCCGAAGCCCTCACCAACATCGCCCGGCACGCCCGGGCGTCCCGCGCCGAGGTCGTCCTGACCGCCGACGGGCAGAGCGTGCGGCTGTCGATCACGGACAACGGTGTGGGCATCGCGCCCGGTGGCCGGAGAAGTGGACTGCGCAACATGTCGGAGCGGGCCGAACACCTCGGCGGTGAGCTGGAGTTGGGTATCCCCGAAGGTGGTGGGACCGCGCTCGTATGGCGTGTGCCGCTGGCTGGACTGTAGGCCACGGGCCCCGTTGGACGGGGTGGATCGCCCGGAGCAGGGATTGCCCGGGACGTGACTTTCCCGGGTGCGGTGTGGAATCCCCGGGAGTTGGTCCGTCCGGGACATGGCTTTCCCGGGCGCGGAGGTGGTGGTGGGGGCGCGCTGCGTCCCGCTGTCGGCACGGGCCCGTACGGCTGTCACGCCGTGCCTTGTGGTCCCTGCCGTAGGGCCGAACGGCCTCTGCTGTGACGGGTGGCTGTCGCAGGAGGCTGGCTGCGGAGAAGAGGGAGGGGACAGTCCTCGTTCCCGCCAGGGCTGTTCGACGGCTCCTCCCCCTCCCTTGGGAGGGATGGCCCCGAACAGTCCCTCCAGGTCCTTGCGGCACCGTCCAGGGGGGCGTGCCGCAAGGACCGATGGCCGCCCCTATTTTTGCGTCGCTCAGCGCCACCGCCGGGAGGCCGTACTCGCCCGCATGGTCGCCCGGTCGTATGGCCCCGTGGCGTATCTCTGCCGAAAGACAGAGGCGCACCTCGCCCGCAAGGTCCATGTCCGTGGTGATCCGGCGGCCGATACTGAACAACGTGCCTTTCATCCGCGTCCTCCGTCGTCCCACCGGTGACCGGCCGGAGCCCGGTGTGCCCGCGCGATCCGGCTGGTTCGCCGGGCCCGTGACCGGGACAGCGGGCGTGGCACTGGCGGCGGTGGGTCTGTACGTGGTCACCGTGAGCCAGTGGGAGCCGCCGCACCCCGGCTTCCAGTTGCTGGCCATCCCGGTCGGTGTGTTTCTGCTGCTGGTGCGGCACCGGTTTCCGGGTGCCGTGCTGCTCGCGCTCGGCCTGCTCACCGGCGCGGCACCCGTGGTGGGCCCGGTGCTCGCGGCGGCCTCGTACACACTGGCCGGGCGGATGAGCGAGGCGCGCGGGCGCATCCGGTCGCTCGGCGGCACGGCGCTGCTCGCGGTGGTGGCCGCGACGGTGTGCGGGCCTCGGCTCGGTACCGGATCCGCGCTGTACGGGCTGGCGATGGGCCTGGTCATGGCCGTCACCGCCGTCGCGGTCCCCGGGCTGGCCGGGACGGTGTACGGGCAGCAGGGCCGGCTGCTGCGGGCGCTGCGCGAGCGCGGTGACGCGGCGGAGCGGGCCCGCCGCTCCGCCGACAGCGAGGCCCGCACTCAGGAGCGGTCCCGGATCGCCGCCGAGATGCACGACCTGGTGGGCCACCGGCTCAGCCTCATCTCGCTGCACGCCGGAGGGCTGGAGCTCGCCCTCGACAAGGCCGCACCCGAGCTGCGCGAAGAGGCCGTCCTGGTACGGCGTACCACTCGCGACGCGATGCGGGAACTGCGCCAGGCGCTCGGTGTGCTCGGCCCCCTCAGCCGGGACACCGGGCCCGACACCCTCACCGACGCGACCGGCACCCGCGCCGACATCGAGGCGCTGGTGGCCGAGTCCCGGGACGGCGGGATCGCGGTCGGGCTGGAGTGGTCGGGCGCGGACCTGGTGGACCGCCCCGCGTCGGTGCGTCGAGCGGTGCACCGCGTGGTGCGCGAGGCACTGACCAACGTGCACCGGTACGCGCGGACTGCTCCCGTCACCGTGACGGTGGTCCAGGACGACACGGTCGTACGGGTCGTGGTCCGCAATGGTGTCCCCTCGGGCCGAGCGGGCACTTCGGCCGTCGCGGCCGCTGTCGGCACCGGGCGTGGCCTGACCGGTCTGCGGGAACGGGTCGAGCTGCTCGGCGGGTACTTCGAGGCCGCCACACCGCCGTCCGGCGGGTTCGAGGTGGCCGCGGTGGTACCGGTGGCACCGGGCGAGGGCGGCGGGCAGCGCCTCACCGCCGCGTCGGCGGGGACCCTCCCGGCGGCCACCGGCCCACAGCCCGTGACCGCCGGGGTGGCCCACGCCCCGCCCGCCCGCCGTACGGCCGGGGCGTGGGCCACGGCGCTCGGGGCGTTGGCGCTGTGGCTGCTGATGACCCTGGGAATCGCGTTGGTGTACGCCGCGCGACCGGCGCAGACCCCGCCGCCGTCGGTACCCCGGCTCGGCATGACCTACGAGGAACTGCACGGGGTCACCGACAACCGGGCGGTCCGAGCCGCGGCCACCGGCCACGAACCACCGCGGCCGGCCGGTGCGGCGGGCTGCGTCTACCCGGCCACGGGCACCGAGCCGCGACCCGGCGCGCTGGTCATCACCCGCTACTGTTTCGACTCGGGACAACACCTGGTCGCCATCGACCGGTTCACCGTTCCCTCGGTGAGGGACACCAGCCCTTGGGAGACTCCGTGAGCGAGACGCCCCCCGGCTGAGATCAGCGGCACAGGGCCGCGTCGACCGCGTCGGTCATGCGCTTGGCGGTCGGCGCGTCCGGGACGGTGGTGACGGTGATGTTGACGGCACGGCCGTCATCCGTGACGCCGCCCCGACTCCGGTAGCCCGGTGCGGTGCCGCCGTGGCCCCAGACGAGGCCGCCACAGACGATCGGCCTGCTCTGGATGCCCAGGCCGTAGCGGACGCCAGGGCCCAGCAGCTCGGCGGGGACAGTGGTGCGCATCTGGGCGAGCTGGGCCGCGGGCAGCAGACGGCCACCCAGCAGTGCGCCGTAGAAGGTGTTGAGGTCGGTGTTGGTGGACACGACGGCCCCCGCGGACCAGGCCATCGAGGAGTCCATGTCGGTGTAGTCGATCAGCGGCGCGCCCGGGCCGGTGTTCAGGTAGCCGTGCGGGTGGGGCTCGCGGAGAGTGGTTTCCCCGACGGCCGGCACGTAGGTGTGGCGCAGCCCGATCCGGTCGATGACACGTCTGGTGACCTCCTCGCCGTAGGGGCGGCCGGTGACCTTCTGGATCAGCAGACCGGCCACCAGGTAGTTGGTGTTGCTGTACATCCAGTCGGTCCCGGGTGCGAACAGCGCCTTCTGGGCCAACGCCCCGTCGAGGAGTTCGCGCGGCTCGAAATAGCGGTACTGGATGGTGGTGAAGTCGCTCAGCGCGGGGGCGTCCATGTAGTCGGGCAGACCGCTGGTGTGCTGGAGCAGCTGGCGGACCGTGATGTTCCGGCCGTCGATGCCCGAGCCGCGCAGGAGACCCGGCAGGTAGGTGTCCACGCTCGCGTCCAGGCCGACCTTGCCCTCGGCGACCAGTTGCAGGACGACGACGGCGGTGAACGCCTTGGTGTTGCTGCCGGCCCGGATCTGCCCGTCGACCGGGACCTTGGCCTTGGTGGCCAGGTCGCCGACGCCCGCGGTGTAGGTACGGGTGCGGCCGTCGCGGCCGGTGACGGTGGCGAGGGCCGCGGGCATCCCGTCGTTCTTCACCAGCGCGTCGAGGCGCCGCTGCACGACGTCCGGGCGCGGTGCGGCGGAGGCCGCGGTCGGGGCGACGGCGGTCAGCGCGACCCCGGCGGCGACCGTGGCCGTGGTGGCGTACCGCACCATACGGGTGCGGCGCGCCGTGCGCTGCGGGGTGTGGGCGTTCATCGGGACTCCACTGAGGGAAGCGAGGGGGCGGGTGCGGGGCGGTGCGACAGGACGGCGGGAGTCCGGGAATCAGCGGCAGAGCGCATCGTCCACCGCCTGCTGCACGTGCTTCGCGGTGTCCTCGTCCGGAATCACGGTCACGGCGAAGTTCACGGCACGGCCGCCGTCGGTGGCCCCGCCCGCGGTGTAGTAGCCCGGGATCGTCCCGCCGTGTCCCCAGGCGACGCCGCCGCAGGAGAGCGGGCGGCTCGTCAGCCCGAGTCCGTAGCGGACCCCGGGGCCGAACGCCTCGGCCGGGACGGTGGTCCGCATCTGGGCGAGCTGGGCCGCGGGCAGCAGACGGCCCCCGAGCAGCGCGCCGTAGAACCGGGTCAGGTCCGTGTTGGTCGACACCAGCGCGCCGGCCGCCCACGCCCAGGACGGGTCGAGCTCCGTGTAGTTGCGCAGTGACCCGTCCTCGGTGCGGTAGTAGCCCTGCGGGTGGGCCTCGTGGATCTTCACGTCCCCGGGGGTGGGGAAGTAGGTGTGGCGCAGGCCGATCCGGTCGATGACGCGCTTGGTGATCTCCTCGCCGAGCGGGCGGCCGGTGACCTTCTGGATGATCAGTCCCGCCAGCAGGTAGTTGGTGTTGCTGTACTCCCACTGGGTGCCGGGGGCGAAGTGGGCCTTCTGGGCCAGTGCGGCGTCGAGGAGTTCGCGCGGTTCGTAGTAGCGCTTGGGGGAGTTGAGCACGGTGTCGTGCTCGAAGTACTCGGGCAGGCCGGTGGTGTGCTGGAGCAGCTGGCGGACGGTGATGTTGCGGCCGTCGATGCCCGTGCCGCGCACCAGGCCGGGCAGGTAGGTGTCCACGCTCGCGTCCAGGCCGACCTTGCCCTCGGCGACCAGTTGCAGGACGACGACGGCGGTGAACGTCTTGGTGTTGCTGGCGATCCGCACCTGCCCGTCCATCGGGACCTTGCGCTTGGTGGCCGTGTCGCCGACGCCCGCGGTGTAGGTGCGGGTGTGGCCGTCGCGCCCCTTGACGGTGGCGAGGGCGGCGGGCACGCCGTCCTTCCGGACCAGCTCGTCGAGGTGCTTCTGCACGGCGTCCGGCCGTGGCCCGGCGGAGGCCGTGGCCGGCGCGAGGACGCCGGCCACCACGGCGGCGGCCACGACGGCGACGGTCGCCGCCACCCCGCGTCGGCCTCCGCGGAGGCGGTGGGGACGGTGCTGCTGCGATACGTGTTCGTTCACGGGAAAGCCCCTCTGGGTAGGGCACCGGAGCTCTTCTCGGTGCCCTCCAAGAGGACCATCCGACGGACCGTCAATCCGTCGCCGCAGAGGACGAAACCGCGCCTGGGAACGTGCTCCGGGGCGGGGCCGGACCTGGGACCGTACTCCCTGCTCCGAGGACAGTACGGCTATCCGTCCGCGCACGCCGTGCAGCGGTCGACGCCACACGTTCACCAACAAGCGGGTGAGCCGAAGAAAGCGTTCCGGAGGGGCGGTTGACCGGGTTCGTCCAGTCCGGCCCGCGCAAGCTGTGTGACGAGACGGAGGCCGCCTACCGCTGGTGGGAGAAGCGGGACCGCCCCGGCTTCGCTCGCTTCGGACTGACCGTGGACGGCGACGGTGAATGGGTATGGCTCGACTTCCCGGACCACCCGGTATCCGTTCCGGGCCCGTGGCTGCCCCGGCCTACGACCCGCACTGGCGTCCTCCTCGCGCGCCGGCCGGGGCTTTCGTGTCCCGCTGCACCGGGTTCCTGGCCGTAGCCTGGTCGCATGGACGAGATGCCCCCCGACCACCGCCCGGCACCCCGCGTAAGGGTTCTGCTCGTCGACGACGAGGAGATGATCCGGCACGGTGTCCGTCTGATCCTCAAGCACGCCGACGACATCGACGTCGTGGGCGAGGCCGTCAACGGGCGCCAGGCCGTCGAGCTCGCCGCCGTCCACCACCCCGACGTGGCCCTCGTCGACATCCGGATGCCGGTCCAGGACGGCCTGGCCACCATCGCTCCGCTGCTCGCGCTCGATCCCGCGCCACGCGTGGTGATGCTGACGACCTTCGGCGACGAGGACAACGTCCTGCGGGCGTTGCGGGAAGGCGCCGCGGGCTTCCTCCTCAAGGACGAGGGCCCGCAGGAGCTGATCCGGGCGGTCCACGCTGCCGCCGCGGGCGACGCCGTGCTCTCGCCGGGCGTCACCGGCTCGGTGATCGCGCGGATGCTGCGCGGCGGGCGGCCGGGCGACGGCGCGGCGGTGGAGGACGAGCGGATCGCCCGGCTCACCGGCCGGGAGCGGGAGGTCCTGGCGATGCTCGGCGAGGGGCTGTCCAACCAGGAGGTCGCCGACCGCCTCGCCATCGGGGTGGGCACCGTGAAGGCGCACGTGGGCGCGATCCTGGAGAAGACCGGGTCGGCCAGCCGCGTTCAGGCGGCCCTCCTCGCCCACCGCACGGGCCTGGCCTCCTGAGCGCCTGCGCCTGGGCCTCCGCCTGCGCGGGCGGGTGAAGCCCGGGGGCAAAGACAAGGCCCGCGCGCTCGTCCCTGAGCCCCCGCGCCCCGTACTCGCGATCGCCGCGCGGAGCGGCCGGCCTTGGACCAAAGGCAGAGGCGCCCGCGCCCGTAGCCCTGCCGAAAGGCAGAGGACGACCGGGTGCACCTGCCCTTCGGCAGAGCTCAAGTACCTTCCGCGGAGCGATGTTTACGCAGGTGAGGGCCGCGAGGATGGTTGTGTCCCCCCGGGCCGCACAGTGGTGGTCGGCCCGTCGCGCCTCTTCGCGGAGTCCTCATGTCGCAGCTGTTCGCTTCCCCCGGCACCCCCGACACCCCGGTCACCGAACCCGCTGCCCGGGCCGTCGGTCTGACCAAGGTGTACGGGAGGGGCGAGACGCGGGTGACCGCTCTGGAGGCGGTGTCGGTGGAGTTCGACCAGGGCCGGTTCACGGCGGTGATGGGGCCGTCGGGGTCGGGCAAGTCCACCTTGATGCACTGCATGGCCGGGCTCGACCCGGTGACGTCCGGGTCGACCCGGATCGGTGACGTGGAACTGTCGTCGCTGAATGACCGTCAACTGACGCGGCTGCGACGGGAGAAGGTCGGGTTCGTCTTCCAGGGCTTCAACCTGCTGTCCACCTTGACCGCGCTGGAAAACATCACGCTGCCGCTGCGGCTGGCCGGTCAGCGGCCCGACCGGGCGTGGCTGGACACCGTGGTCGCCACCGTCGGACTGGCCGACCGGCTCGCCCACCGTCCGGCCGAGCTCTCCGGCGGCCAGCAACAGCGTGTCGCGGTGGCCCGCGCACTGGTCTCCCGGCCCGAGATCGTCTTCGCCGACGAACCGACCGGCAACCTCGACTCGCGCTCCGGCGCGGAGGTCCTCGGCTTCCTGCGCGACTCGGTACGGGAGTTGCACCAGACCGTGGTGATGGTCACCCACGATCCCGTCGCCGCGGCCCACGCGGACCGTGTGGTGTTCCTCGCCGACGGCCACCTGGTGGACGAGCTGTACGAGCCGACCGCCGATCGGGTGCTCGACGTGATGCTCACGTTCGAGACCCGCGACCGCCGCACCGGCTGACCGCAGCCCTTCCCGCAGTCCGGGGCCCGCGCGCACCGTGTGGCCCGCCCCCTCCTCGTTCCCGAAAGCCCTCCATGCTGAGAACAGCCCTGCGCAACGTCGTCGCGTCCAAGGCCCGTGCGGCCATGACCGTCCTCGCGGTCTGCCTGGGCGTCGCGTTCGTCTGCGGCACCCTCGTCTTCGCGGATTCGTCCGCCGCCGCCTTCCGCGCCGCCGCGTCGAAGAACTTCGCGGACATCGCCGTCACGGTGACCCCGAAGGACCCCCCTCCCGGCTCCGGCACGCCTCGGGGCCCCGGCGCCCTGGACGACAGGCTCGTACGCGAACTCGCCCGCGTCCCCGGTGTGGCCGGTGTGCGCCCCCTGGCCGACGGCTCGGCCCTCCTGAACGCGGCGGACGGCAGCCCCCTGCGCATCAAGACGGGAGCCAACCAGGCCGCCGCCTATCTGCCCGGGGACGACGGCAAGGACAGCCGCTACCCCCTGCTCCGGGGGCATGCGCCACTCAACAGCGGCGAGATCGCCCTGGACAGCGGCACCGCCGCCGCGGGCCGCTTCAGCATCGGCGACACGGTCACCCTGGCCACCGACGGCCCCGTCATGAGCAAGCGGCTCGTCGGTGTCGTCCGCACCGACGACACCCGGGTGACGGCGGGCGGCACCCTCGCGCTCTTCGACAGGGGCACCGCCCAACAGTTGTTCGCGTCCCCGGGCCACTACACGGGCATCGACCTGGCGGCCACCCCCGGCACCAGCCAGTTCACGCTCGCCCAGCGGGTCGGCGCGGTCCTGCCCACCGACCGGGCCGAAGCCACCACCGGAGCTGCCCAGGCGGATCAGCAGGCCATCCTCGTGAACACCATGACCCGCGGCTACGCCAAACTGCCGCTGGTCTTCGCCGCTGTCTCGCTCTTCATCGGCTCGTTCCTCATCATCAACACCTTCACCATGCTCGTCACCCGCCGCACCCGTGAGATCGCGCTGCTGCGCGCGATCGGTGCCACGCGCCGCCAGGTGACCCGCTCGGTGCTCGCCGAGGCCGCCCTGATCGGTCTCGTCGCCTCGGCGCTCGGCTTCGTGCTCGGCCTCGCGGTCGCCTCGGCACTGCCCCACCTCCTGGGAACCGATCGGAGCCCGCTGCCCAGCGGCCCGCTCGTGATCGGTGCCCGGCCCGTCGTGGCCGCCCTGGGAGTGGGCGTCGGAGTCACCGTGCTCGCCGCGTGGCTGCCGTCGCGCCGGGCCGCGAAGGTCGCGCCCGTCGAGGCGATGCGCACGGCCGGACAGTCGCCGACCGCCGCCGTGTCGCGGATCCGGGCCGCGGCGGGACTGGCCCTGCTCGTACTCGGCGGCGGACTGCTGCTCTCGCTCGGCGGCGCCAAGGACGCCTCGCAGGACAACCTCCAGAGCGCACTGCTGGGATGCGGTGTGCTGGTGGCGGGCCTGATCGTGTCGGCGCCGCTGCTCGCGCGGCCCACGGTCAAACTGATGGGGCGGCTCACCGGCCGGTTCGGTGTCGTCGGCCACCTCGCGCGGCAGAACGCCCTGCGCGACCCGCGGCGCACCGCGGCCACCGCCTCCATCCTGATGATCAGCACCGCGCTGGTCGCCGGGCTCGCCGTCCTCGGCAACTCCACGGGCCAGAGCCTCGACCGGCAGGCCGCGGCCGGCCTCGGCGCCGACTATGTGATCGGCACCCGCACACCCACCGCCGCCATCGACCGGGCCGCCGTGCGGCGGGTGGCCGACACCCCCGGAGTGGGCACCGCGACCGCCGTCGCCGACTCGACCCTCATCGTCGGCGGCCACGTCCGCCAGATCTCCGGCGTCGACCCCGCCACCGTCGGCCAGGTCATGAAGCTCCGCTTCCTCAGCGGCTCCGCCAAGGACCTCGGACCCGGCCGGATCGCCCTGTCCCGCACCGTCGCGGACGCGCACGGCCTGCGCGCGGGCGGCAAGCTCAACGCCGTCCTGGGACGCGGCGGCGACTTCCGCCAGTACGAGGTGGTGGGCGTCTACGAGGACAGCCCCATCGCCCAGGACGCACTGGGCGCACGCGACCAGGTGCGGAAGAGCAGCCACCTTCCCGGCTCCGTCCAGCGCGTCCTCGTACGCACCGAGCACGGCACGACCTCGAAGGCCCTCGAAGGCGCGCTGCGCAAGGCGGTGGGTGACAGTCCGCTGCTGAAGGTCCAGGACCGCGACCAGCTCGTGCACGAGGCCGCGGGAACCCTGGGCGACCTGCTCACCCTCATGTACGGGCTGCTCGCCATCGGCGTGGTGATCTCCGCGCTCGGCATCGTCAACACGATGGCGATGTCGGTGGCGGAACGCACCCGTGAGATCGGTGTGCTGCGGGCCATCGGCATGGACCGCGGTGTCGTGCGGCGGATGGTGGGCCTGGAGGCGGTGACCGTGGCCGTCTTCGGCACCCTGCTGGGACTGGCCGCCGGACTGTTCGGCGCCTGGGCCGTGGGCCCCCTGGCCGGTGGTGCCATGACGGACTACTCCCTCGCACTGCCCTGGGGCACCTTGGCGCTGGTCTGTCTGCTCTCCCTCATGACCGGTGTGGCCGCGGCGGCCTGGCCGGCCCGGCGGGCCGCTGCCCTGAGCCCACTGGAGGCCGTCGCCGCCCAGTAGCGCGCTGCGGAGCGCCGGAGCCCTGACCACGGACACGGCGGCAGGCGAGTCATGGCAGCCCGCCGGGGTGCTCGGGCTCGCCCTGGGCGTCGCCGTGCTGGTCCGGCTCGTCGTACGGAAGTCGGCGCCGTAGCGCACCCGCTCCCCACGCCTCCCTGTCCTGGAGGAGGAGGACGTGAGGAACTGCACGCGTACACACGGGAGTTGAACGGTGAGGGCCGGACACGCACCTTGCGTGCCCGCCCCTCACTGCTCCGCGAGGAGAGACGGCAGTTTGCGCATGTCGTGGAAGACGACCGTGTCCGGGCCTTCGAGCAGCTCGGCCGGGGTCAGTCCGCCCGCGTATCCGAAGGCGCGCATACCGGCGGCGCGGGCCGCCTCGACGCCGGGGCGGCTGTCCTCGACGACCACGCACGCGGCCGGGTCCACCCCCATCCGCCGGGCCGCGTACAGGAACAGGTCCGGGGCGGGCTTGCCCCGGGCGACCTCGGTGGCACTGTGGATACGGCCCTCGAAGTGCTCGTACAGACCGGTGCGGCCGAGGGTGTGGCGCATCTTGTCGTGGGAGCCGCTGGACGCGACGCAGGTGGGCAGGGTGATCGCGTCGAGTGCTTCGCGTATTCCGTCGACCGGCAGCAGTCCCGTGTCCACCGCCTCCCGGTGGAGCTCCTCGAACCGCGTCCGCCAGACCCCGGCCGTCTCCTCGCCCAGCCGGGCGGCGACCTGTTCGCCGATCGAGGCCGTGGAGCGCCCGATGAAACGCCGGATCACCTCGTCCTCGGTGAGCGGCCACCCCAACTCCGCGCCCAGCGCTACCTGTACGCGCACGGCGATGCGTTCGCTGTCGACGAGCACACCGTCGCAGTCGAAGATGACGAGTTCAATCGGCTTGATCATCGTCGCAGCATAGAGGCGCCCCAACCGTGCGGGGTGTGGGCTTCCTCACGCGCTGACGACGGAGTCGTCGAAGGTCCGCGCACCGGGCAACCGATGGCGTGCGGCGATCACGGCGGCGTCGATGTCCCGCGTCCCGGTCGAGACGCACAGGGTGTAGGAGACGTCCTCCAGTCGGCGGCGGGTGTTCTCGTCGCCCTCGGCGGCCTTCAGCGCGCGCAGTGCGTCGTACTCGGCGAGCAGATCGCGCAGCACTGCCGGGTGAGCCATCAGCATGGGGAATCCTCCACTCGGTACGGTCACGATACGTCTCCGACTGCCCCGGCTTTCCCTTCGTACACGGCTTCGTTCCGGGTCAGTTGGTCACCGGTGTGACGGTGCCGTTGGGGCCGCAGCGGACCGTCCAGGGTGTCCGGGAGCGGATGTTGTTCTCGTGGATGCGGATGTCGACCTGGGTGGCGGGTCTGCCGCCGGAGACGTTGGCGTGGGCGGCGGTGCAGGCGATCTGCGCGACCGCCGTGACGTCGAGGTCCCCGGAGCGCACTTCCAGGGGGACGAAGACATCGACGGCGCCCTGTCCGACCGCGGCGGTGAGCTGCCCGGACATGGGTGGCACCTGGCTGATGAGGCCGCGCTCGCGTTCGGCGGGCGTGGGCCCCTCCAGCAGCAGGTCGAGGGCCTGCTGGGGGCTGAGCGGCCGGTCGGTGGGACGGGAGACGGCGCGGATGCCGTAGGGGCCGGCGAAGTAGAGGCGTACGGAACGGGCCTCGGTGCCGGGCGGCTGGATCCCGGAGGCCGGGGGCCCGGCGTGGACGGCGCCGGTGGTGCCGATCCCGCAGCCGCCGAGCAGCAGGGCGGCTGCGGCGGGGCCGAGGGCGCGCCGGATGCGTGGAAGTGGGTTCATGGCTGGTCCGGGTCGACGGTGAGCGGCAGGGTGAGGGTGAAGACGGCGCCGCCGCCAGGGGTGTTGGCGGCGGTGAGGGTGCCGCCGTGCAGCAGGGCGTTCTCGTAGGCGATGGCCAGGCCGAGGCCGCTGCCCTCCGAGCGGGCGCGTGCCGCGTCCGCCTTGTAGAAGCGGTCGAAGACGTGGGGGAGGGCGGTCTCGGCGATGCCCGTGCCGTGGTCGGTGACGGTGACCACCGCGTCGTCACCCGAGGCCCGCACCGCGACGGCGACCGGAGGGGCGCCGTGGCGCAGGGCGTTGCCGACGAGGTTGGCGAGGATGACGTCGACGCGGCGCGGATCGGCGCGTACGTCCACCGGCGCCGGGAGGTCGGCGGTGACCCGTGGGTCGTCGGACCAGCCGCGCAGTTGGAGGGTCTTGGCCACCAGGGTGCACAGGTCCACCTGCACGGCGTCGAGCGGGGCGGCCTTGGCGTCGAAGCGGGAGACCTCCATCAAGTCCTCGACCATACGGGCGAGGGCGCGGGTCTCGGTGCTGACGAGGCGGACGGCGTCGGCGGTGTCGGCGGGCATGACGCCCGAGGCGGCGTCCTCGTCGAGGACTTCGGTCACCGCCGCCATCGCCGCGAGCGGAGTGCGCAGTTCATGGGCGACGTCGGCGGCGAAGCGGCGTGCGCCCGCCTCGACCCGGCGCAGCTCCGCGTCGTCCTTCTCCAGGGTGGCCGCCATGGTGTTGAACGAGCGGGTGAGGTCGGCGAGTTCGTCGTGGCCCTCGGCGTGCAGCCGGGTGCCCAGCTCACCGGCGGCGATGCGCTCGGCGCCGCTGCGCAGCTGGCGTACCGGGCGCAGCACGCTGCGGGCCGCGAAGAGGGCGGGTACGAGCGCGAGGGCCAGCGCGGGCAGCACTCCCGCTTCGGCCGCGGTGACCAGCGCGGCGATGTCGGCCTCGTCGTCGCTGAGGGGGAACGACGCGTACACGGTGAGCCCCGACGCCTTGTCCGCGTTCTGGGGCCGTCGCGGATCGTCGGCGTAGGAGACGGGCATGCCCACGGCCAGCCAGGGGTGACCGTCGCGGTCCAGGTGCTGGAAGGCCGCCTGGCCCGTCCGTTCGACGGTCTCGCGCAGCCCGGTCGGCACCGGTGGCGCACCGGAGCCCGCCGCGACCGGCGGGCCCGACCGGTACGAGGCGGCGGAGCGCCACGCCCGGGATCCGCCGGCCCGGTCGAGCTGGAGGGTGAGGCCGCGCAACTGCTCAGCGGTGGGCGGGAAGGGCAGATCAGGGGCGAGGGAATCGAGCTGGGTGCGCAGGTCGGCGACGGCGGTGTGCTCGGTGCGCTCCAGAATGGCCGAACGCGCCCGGTGGAAGGTGAGTCCGGCGGTGAGCAGTGAGCCGAAGGCCACGGCGAGCAGGAAGGCGACGACGAGCCGCACCCGCAGCCCGCGCGGCGGCCGGAGTCCCGGCGGGCGGATACGGCTGAAGCGGCGCATCACAGAGGTCCGAAGCGGTAGCCGAAGCCCCGCACCGTCTGCACGTACACCGGGCTGCGCGGGTCGTCCTCGATCTTGGCGCGCAGCCGCATCACACACGCGTCGACCAGGCGCACATCACCGTAGAAGGAGTGCTCCCACACCTGCTCCAGCAACTGCTGGCGGCTGTAGACCTGGCCCGGGGCGGCGGTCAGGAACAGCAGCAGTTTGAGCTCGGAGGGGGCAAGCGCCAGCTCGGTGCCCTGCTTGGTCACCATGAGGGTCGTCCGGTCCACGCCGAGGGCGCCGTGCCGCTCCGGCCCGGCGGGCGCGCGTGTGGGATCCCCGGTGCCCTGGGTCGGGGCGACCCGGCGCAGGACGGCCTTCATCCGGGCTTCGATGAGCTCGCCGCCGGCCGGTTTGATGATGTAGTCGTCGGCGCCCGCCTCCAGACCCACCACCATGTCGATCTCGTCGCCGCGCGCCGAGAGGATGATGATCGGGACCTGCTTGCTCTCCCGGATGCGGCGGCACACCTCCAGACCGCTCATCTGCGGCAGCATCAGATCCAGCAGCACCAGATCGGGCCGGTGGCGCTCCAGGGCGAGCAGCCCGGTCTCACCGCTCGCGGCGACCTCCACCTCGTGGCCCCGGCGCCGCAGGGCGAGGGTGACACCCCTCTGTACGGCGGGGTCGTCTTCGACGAGCAGGACTCGTGCCATGGGGGTGTGCTCTTCTCGCTGGGCGGCCGAACGGCGCGCCACGGTGGGGCGCGACCTTCTGCGATCAGGGTGCTCGAAGCGTATGACGCCGGGTTCCGCATTTCGTGATGAAACGATGACGGCCCACCCGGACGCCGGTCGGCCGCGCTGAGCTGGAGGCATGAACAGCAAGATCACCTCCCTGTCCGACCGTGGCCACACCTCCCCGCGCTTCGGGCGCCCCGCCCGCCGTACGGCCCTCCTCGCCGCCGTGGTGACGGCGGCAGCGCTCGCCCTCACCGCCTGCCAGGGCTCCGGCGGTGGTTCCGGCGCCGCTTCCGCCGGCTCCACCCCGGCCGCCGACCGCGACAGCCACGCCAAGCCGCACAAACTGCTGTGGATGGGCGACTCCATCGGCGAGGCCCAGGCGCCCGCGCTCGGCGCGGCGATGAAGGCCGCCGAGGCGGAGTTCACGTCGATGGCCGCCGCGGGCGGCGGCGGTGTGGTCGGCGAAGTGGCGTCGCCCACCTGGGACGCGCTGCCCAAGCAGCTGGCGTCCGTCAAGCCGGACGTCGTCGCGTACCAGGTCACCACGTACGACTGGGGCACCTCCGAGGAGCAGCGCGCCGCCTATGAGCGCCTGGTGAAGACGGTGAACGAAGCGGGCGCCGACCTCCTCCTCGTGTCCGCGCCCCCCTTCAAGATCGACGACTTCTACAAGCCGCACGAGGCCGCGATCAAGAGCGCACCCCGGTCCGCCCAGGCCGTGGCGGCCAAGCATCCGGACAAGGTCCACTTCCTGGACGCCACCGCCCTCTGGGGAACAGACGGCACGGCGGCCAAGGCACAGCGCAGCAAGGACGGCATCCACTCCTGCCAGCAGGGCTCGGCCGCCTTCGCCCACTGGTTCGGCGAGCAGCTGAAGAAGCGGTACGGATTCACTCCCGCGCCGGTCGGCCAGTGGGCCACCGGGGCGTGGACCGGCGACAAGGTCTACGGGCAGCTCGGCTGCAGGTAGCACCGGCCGCCGGGTCCTGACCACCGCGTGACCGTTCGAGGGCTGAGGCGGGGCCCCGCCTCAGCCCCGCCCCCTTCGCCCCCCCATTTCCGCTGGAGCCCCATGCCCACCCCGCCCCCTTCGGCGCCCGCCCACCGCCGCCCCCGTACGACATCCACGACGGCCCCCGCCGAGGGGCGGCGCGTCGCGCCCCTGGACGGGTTGCGCGGTCTGGCCGTCCTGGGGGTTCTCTTCTTCCACGCCGGCCATCTCGGCGGCGGCTTCCTCGGCGTCGACCTCTTCTTCGTCCTCTCCGGCTTCCTCATCACCGGCCTCCTCCTGAAGGAGGTACGGGCCCGGGGCGGACGCGTCGACCTCGTCGCCTTCTGGGGCCGCCGCGCCCGCCGTCTGCTGCCGGCGCTCGCCGTGACCCTCGCGGGCACCCTGCTCCTTCTCTGGTCGTTCGGCCCGCCCTCCCTGCTGCGGTACGCGCTCGACGACGCCCCCTGGGTGGCCGCGAACCTCGCCAACTGGCACTTCATCGCCGACCAGGTCGGATACTGGAACTCGGCCGACACACGCGTGTTCGGCCATCTGTGGAGCCTGTCGGTCGAGGAGCAGTTCTATCTGCTCTGGCCCGTACTGCTCGGGCTGGTCGCACGCGGTCCCAAGGCGGACCGGCGCGTCGCGGGGGTCGCGGCGGTCGGGGCGGCGCTCTCCCTCGCACTCATGCTCGCGCTGACCGTCCCCGCCGACACCACCCGCGTCTACGAAGGCACGGACACCCGCGCCTTCTCACTCCTGCTCGGCGCACTGATGGCGACCGCGCCCGCCACCCGCCTCGTCGCGAGAATGAGTCCTCGGGCGACCGGCTGGACTTCCACGCTCCTGACCTGCGCCATAGGCGCGTACTGGGTGGTGGCCGACGGCCAGAACGCGCCCTCCCTCTTCCAAGGCGGGCTCTTCCTGCACGCCCTGGCCGCCGCCGTGCTCATCGCCTGTCTCGCGCGGACGTCCCACAGCGCGGTCGGCCGCGTCCTTTCCCTGCCCCCGCTGCGCTGGTTCGGCCTCATCTCCTACAGCCTCTATCTGTGGCACTGGCCCGTGTACCTGCTGCTCGGCGAGGAACGCCTCGGCATGTCGGGCTGGGGGCGTACGGCCGTCCTCCTCGCCGTCTCCACGGCCGCGGCCTGGCTCTCCAAGGTGCTCGTCGAGGACCCGGTCCGCTTCCGCGCCCCCTGGGCCAGGGGGCGCACGGGAGCCGTCGCCCTCCTGTGCGGGCTCGCCGCGCTGGCGGCGCTCTGGACCTGCATACCCGAACCGCGCCTCGGGGTCGGCACGGTGGACCCGGGGCTGTTGGTTCCGGGGGAGGGGTGAGGCCGGGGGCGGTGTGGTGCTGTCCATGAGGTGTCGTCCGATCGGGCTGTTTGGGCGCGGTGTTCATGCCTTTGCCCCGGCTCACACGCCAACCTGATCGTCGGGCCGCGTGCCCTTCCACTGGATGCACTTGCTTGGAGAGAGCGTGAAGACACCGAAGTTCTCGGCCGTTCTGCTGGCCGTCCCCCTGGCCCTGGGCGCACTCGCCGCCGTTCCGGCGACTGCCCAGCCGTACTCGCCCCTGGCGCGTCCGGAGGCGGCTGCCGCACGCATCCCTCTGACGAACGTTGACGAAGGCCGGACCGTGACCGTGCGGCCGGGTGATGACGTCGAGGTGAGGCTCACCGCCTACCGCGGCAACGGGTTCACCTACAGCTGGGAGGTACCGCAGTCCAGCGCCCCCGGCGTGCTCCGGTCCACCGCCGGTGGCGTCACACCGGCGGGCAACGCCACCGCCGTCTTCCACGCGCAGGGCGTCGGCAGCGCCACCATCACCGCCGTACGCCATTGCCGCCCCGACCCCGGCCGCACCTGCCCCTTCGCCGTCGTGCCCTGGAAGGTCACGGCAGACGTGAAGTGACCGGCCCGGGGCTCCCGCCCCTTCGGGGGCGGGGGGTATCCCCCCGGAAGGGTTTGGGGGTTGTCTCCACTGCGTACGCCGGTACTGCGGACGATGATCATCTCAGGTTGCACCAGGCAAGTTGAGAGGCACAGCGCATGGTTACGCAGCACCAGAACATCGGCCGACGCGGGCGGCTGGCCACGGCGGCACTCGCGATCGGGGCGGTCGTCATCCCCGTGGCGGCGCAGGCCGCGCAGGCCCGGGCGGCCGACGGGAAGCAGGGTCCGGTGCGCGCACTGGAGCAGGCGGCGCATCCGCTGCGGTCCACGGAACCCGGTCGCGACACGAGTGACCTTCGCGCCCTGGGGGCGATGGTCGGTGACGCCAAGGTGGTCGGCCTGGGGGAGGCGACCCATGGCTCGCACGAGTTCTTCACCATGAAGGAGCGGGTCTTCCGCTACCTCGTCGAGGAGAAGGGCTTCAGCACCTTCGCCCTGGAAGTGAGCTGGTCCGCGGGTCTGAGGATCGACGACTACCTCCAGACCGGAAAGGGCGACGCCCGCGAGATCGCCCATGAGACGTTCGCGAACTCGCCCTGGGACCGGGAGGAGTTCGTCAGCCTCCTCACGTGGATGCGCGGCTACAACCGTGAACACCCCGGCCGTACCGTCCACTTCATGGGTGACGACATCGGCGCCCCCGCAGTCAGCGACGCCTTCTTCGGCCGTGTCACCGACTACGTGAAGCAGAACCACCCGCAGGCGCTGCCGGAACTCAACACGCTGTACACCGGGCTGCGCCCGATCGACGACGTCTTCGCCTATCTGAAGAAGCCGCAGGCGGAGCGGCAGCGGCTGGCGGGCCAGGCGCAGCGGGCCCTGGAGCTGGTCAGCGGCCTGAAGGGATCCGGAGGCAGCGCGTTCGACTGGGCCGAGCAGAACGCCCGGTCCATCGCGCAGACCACCCGGTTCCTCACCCTGGACCCCGCGGACCCGGCGTCCAACGCCGCCGCCCAGCGCTTCCGGGACGAGGTGATGGCGCAGAACGTCTCCTGGTGGCAGCAGCGGACCGGGCACAAGGTGCTCCTGTCGGCCCACAACGACCACGTGGGCGTCGTTGCCAGCGATCCGCGGACCTACTCCAAGACGCAGGGGTCGTTCCTGCGCGACTCCCTGGGCAAGAACTACCTTCCCATCGGCTTCACCTTCGACCGGGGTTCCTTCCTGTCGAAGGACACGGCGCTGGGCGGCGAATGGAAGAAGTTCACCGTTCCCGCCGCGAAGACCGGCACCAACGAGGCGACCCTCGACAGGGTCCGCTACCGCGACTTCTACCTCGACGCGCGCAGGGCCCCGGCCTCCGCGCGTGCCTGGCTGAACACGGCCCGTCCCACCTTCAACGTCGGCACGATGTTCCCCGAACCGCTGCGCGACGTGGCGATCGCCAAGTCCTTCGACGTCCTCATCCACCTGCATGAGGTCCGGGAGGCCGACAAGTCGAAGCCGTAGGGTCCGGCCCCTGGCTCGTGTCCGCCGGTCCGGGTCCCGGCTCGCCGCGTGTGCTTCCGGAGCGGGGCGGGCCGGGGGCCGGGGGTCAACCTCGGGGAGCGAGTTCCCGTGCTCGGCGGGCCACTTCCTCCGGGGTGAGGTCCTCCAGATGGGTGAGGAAGATCCAGACGTGGCCGTAGGGGTCCTTCACGATGGCCGTGCGATCGCCGTGGAACTGGTCCGTCGGTGGCTGGAGGATCTCGGCACCGGCCGCCGCGGCCCGATGCGCCACGGCATCCACGTCCTCCACGAAGACGTGCAGGGCGACCGTAGTGCCTCCGACCGCCGTCGGGGCGCCGAAGACCGGGCCCTCGGCGTCGCCGAGCATGACGGTGGATCCGTGGATCTTGATCTCGGCGTGCAGGACGCGGCCTTCGGGGCCGTCGAGGCGGAACAGCTCGACGGCCCCGAAGGCCCGGGTGTAGAACTCGATCGCCCGCGCGGCGCCGTCGAGCATGATGTGGGCGACGACGGCGTTGCGGTAGGTCTCGGGAACGACGCTCGTGGTCATGGGAAGTGCCTCCTTGAGTGGCTGCTGCCGATGACCACGAACGTAGAAACTCAAGCGGACTTGAGGTCAAGCGCGGCGGTACGGGCTCGCCTGCGCCCGATCGGCCGCTTGAGGGGGTGCGCCCGAGCGGAGGCCCGCGCACCGCACGTAGCGCCTCGCCTCCGGCTCCGCCGTGATCAGCCGCCCTGGGCCTGCTTGAGGATCTTGGAGAGCTCGATGGCGGTGAGGTCCGAGAGGTCTTCGGTCCGATCGGTGGGGGGTGCCTGGAGCGGGGCGGGCTCGTCGTGGCGGGTGATCACGGTCGTCATGTCCAGGGGGCGGTCCGCGTCGGCGCGCGTGCGGAACTGGCGTACGCGGTCCTGTCCGTCGACCCACAGATCCATGTTCAGGGAGCGCACTCCCCAGGCCGTGTAACGGTTGATGAGCCGCAGGCCGCGCAGTTGCGCCTCGCGCGGCTTGCCCAGCAGGGCGCGGCGGAGCTGGTCGAGGGTGGCCGTGCCGCTGTAGTGCACGGTGGTGGTTCCACCGACCGTCTCGGTTCCGTTCCGGGCGATGTCGGGGGCGGCGGCCAGCTGGCCGGTCTCCTCGGCCGGGTTGCGCTCGAACTCGTTCTCCAGCCCGAACAGCGCCTGGTGGCGCACCTGTTCATCGGCCAGCATCGCGGTCTTGTACTTGAGCCAGTGCTTGCCGCCGCCCCACAGGAACGTGGCGTCGCCGCCCTTGCGGAGCTCCATGCGGCCGGCGTCACCGTCCGCGGCGACGTTCACGCGCATCCGCAGGGTGCGCGGGCTGACGCTGAGGGACCCGTCGGTGTCGACGGTCTCCGCGATCCCGTCTCCGGGTTCCCGGCCGCGCATGGTGTACGCGAACGAGTTCAGCTTGTCGGTCTTGGCCATGGCGCGGGCGACCGCCGCCGCGGCCGGGCCGGCGGCCTGCCCCGTGCCGCTGGGTGCCATGTCCCCGGCGCGCCGGGAACTCCCGGCGGCGCAGGCCGTGGTCGTGGTGAGCACGACGGCGGCCACGGCCAGCGCGGCGGCGGGGCGAGTGCGGTGGGACATGGGGGAACTCCGTGCGGTGTGCGAGAAGGTGCCGGGGGCGGGGCCGGGGGAACCGGTGCCGGCCGCGGACGTGGGGCGCCGACCCGGTGACGTGCCGGACCGGCGCCTGAGAACAGTGCTGCCGTGGCTCAGACGGCGGCGACGGGGCCGTAGGTCGCCTTGGTGTGCTGCATGGCCGTCAGCCTGCGCACGAAGACGATGGCGAGGACCGCGGCGGCGAGCATGAGCGCGTCGGCCAGGATGACCACGTCCGTCGCGTGCCGGAACGCCTCGGGATCCGTCGTGCGGTTCTGCCACTGGGTGCCGATCCGGAGCGTCACCAGGGCCAGGACCCACACGGTCCACCATGCCTTGACGGGCGCGGCGGACACCTCGCGCCACGATCCGTCGGGCGCGCGCTGGGTGCTCGCGGTCCAGATCTCCCGCGCGATGCCGAAGGGGATCCAGAAGTTGCCGAAGGGGATGAACCAGCCGCCGATCGCCCACCCCCGGCCGCGCGTGGACACGTCCGGTGCGAACACGTCGGCGTTTCCCCGGACGCGGTGGAACCAGGCGATGAACACGGCTGCCGTGGCCGCGATGACCAGCAGCTGGAGCGTCCCGGCGAGGTCGTACAGGTCGTCGGAGCGGTTGATCTCCTCGCTGCTGTGGGCCAGCAGGTCGCCGGTCAGCCGGTGGCGCACGACCCCCGCGTACACCGCGACGAGATCGGTGGCGGCGGCGACTCCGAGCAGGACCGTGGTGGCCCTGGCCGGGACGATCGGCGAGCGCAGGACGGCGTTCGGTGGCGGCATGACGCCGACACTGGGCAACATGGTGAGAAACCCCCCAGGGCATGAAGAACCCCGCAAACCGTTCAGCGGGGGTGTCGCAGGACCGTATGTCATACGGGATGTCCCGGACAAACCGTTTCCGGCGACCTGGGGAGGCTCGGGTCAGCTGTCTGCCGGGGGAGCGGGTGTCTCGTGGCGGCGCCAGTAGGTGGGGCGCCACCAGTACAGCTCGGTGAGGTCGTTCGGGTGGGGCGGGCCGCCCGTCGTCCACTCGACCGGGTCCCGCTGCGGGTCGAAGGGCCGCCAGCCCGGGTCCAGGGGCTCGTCCTCGGCCGGGGGCCGCACATGGCGCACCAGGTCCTGACGCACCGCACCGATCCGCTGGAAGTTCGCCTGTGCCTCCATGAGGCTCGCACCCCCGTTGGAGCCGACCTCCACCCAGGGGTAGCGCAGCTGGAACGGGTCGTCCTGCCAGAAGCACACGTCGCAGATCTCGTCCGACCACACGTCGCTGAACATCTGGTGCCCGCAGCACGGGCAGGGCAGCCAGCCACCCGGCGGCGCGGTCGCGACGACCGGCTCGGCCGCCTCGGGCAGGCCGAGCTCCGCGCGGAGGGCGGCCTCCATCCCTTCGAGCTCCGCGAGCTCGGCGGCGTCCTGGGCCTCCAGCGCGGCGAGCTCGGCGGCACTGTCGGCGTCTGAGTCGGGTGTGCCGGTGACGCCGCCATCCGGAGTCTTCGGGTCATTCATGCGACTAAGTTTAGGTAAGCCCTCTCTGTCCGCTGATGGTGGGTTTAACGAAGAGCCGGCCGTCGTGTCCTGTCGTGGTGACAACCAAGGTTTTCAGTGGAGACCGATGTCCGGCGCGTCCAGGCCCAGACCCCTGCGTATCGCGACCTCGACGGGTGAGTATGTTCCGTCGGTCCTTTCCAGTTCGTACGGAAGGGCGGGCATCAGCGGCGGCTGTGCCATGAAGCGGGGGCGCGCGCCATGGTGCGGCTGCGCGGCGTGAACCAGGAAGGGGTGGCAGAGGAAGACATCACCCGGAGACCCGGTGGCGAGCGCGATCGGCCGGTGGTCGGACGCTGCCCCGCACCGGCCAGCAGGTCGTACGCGTGATGGAGCGCGGGGGAGTTGGGTGCGGCGGCGAACGGCCCCTGCGCCATTGCGGCCACCCAGTGCACGGGCCGGGTCCACGTCGCCGGATCGTCCGGGGAGCAGCCCGTCTCATGCCACAGCAGCCGCGCGCAGTCCGCGGCCACGCGGGGCGCGACGGCGCCCTCCAGCTGCACGAATCCGTCGCGCAGAAAACGGGAGATCAAGGTCGTGTCATCCATGACCCCATCGTGCGCTGGCACTGGCCCGGGACGCCCGACACTATCCGTACCGCCTTTGTCGGGTGTCCCACGCGGCCCGTCGGTGGCTGAAAACCACGAGGTATGCCCCAACTCGCCGACGTGCCAGGGAAGTTCTTCGTGACTCCGGGAACGGATTGACGCTATCTACTGTCTTACTGGGCGTACATCCCAAAGGGAACGAAGAGAATGAAAGGCGAAGACATGTACGTATCTGGCATGCGCAAGATGGTCGCCGCCGGAGCGATCGCCGCGCTCTCCGGCACGGGGATCCTGCTCGGCGGCAGCGCGGCATCGGCGGCGCCGAAGCCGGCGCCCGCCGCACACCAGGCCCCTGCCCCCGCCCCCGCCCCGGCGGCCGGACCCACGGGCAAGGTCGTCGCCAACGGCGGGCTGTGGGTGCACCAGAGTGCGACCACCACGTCCAAGCGGCTCACCCTGCTGCCCAACGGCACCGTGACCGCCCTGCAGTGCAAGAAGGCCAGCCAGAACGTGGACGGCAACAAGCTCTGGTACAAGCTCGGTGCGGGCAAGTCCGGCTGGGTCGCCGCCCGTTACGTGAAGAACCTCGCCCCGGTGCCGTACTGCAAGTGATCTCAGTGGCCTGATCGGAGATCAATGGGCGTCTGTCCCGGCGGCGGCCGGACAGGCGCCCGCGGCGCGTCCGTCGGCCAGGACGACTCCGGCGGTTCGGAGCCCCACGGAGAGCCGTGGAGTCCACGGAGGTGCACGGGCATCCGCGGAGCGCCGGGCCGGAGAACGGCGATTGGCCCAAGGATCTTGGTTGAGATTGGCTCGGTCACCTGACACATTGCGTCGTTAGGTTGGACGCACGACGAAGACCGGACCGACTTCCCGTTCCGGACATCGTCCGCCCCTCCGCCTGGACCGCCGCACCGTGACCGAACAGGAGCCACCGATGGCCGATACGTCGCAGACCACCCCCGACACCCGTGTCGAGGACCGGAGCGGGCAGGGCAGCCCGGATCACCTTGCGACGCCCGGTGGGGCGGCGATGCGGCAGGCCCGCAACTCCGCCGCGTTCTGGGCCGCGACGGGTGAGTCCCGCGGCGACGAGGTGGTCCGGCGAGGCGGGTTCCTGGCCGTACTCGGCGGCGAGCGGGCCGGAACGCGCATCCTGCTGCAGGAACCGGACTTGGACGCGGCAGAGGTGGCCGAACTGACCGAGCTGGTCGGCCGGTCGAAGGGTTCGGTGTACGTGGAGGACCCGTTCAGCTCCACCGGCCTCGGCCACCTCGGCATGCGCGACTGGCAGATGCCGATCATGGTGCGCCCGCCCGGCCCGGTCGCCGCCCCCGCGATGGAGGTGGTCCTCGCCAGGAGCGCCGAAGAGCTGGGGGCCGCCGAGCAGATCGTGATCGACGGCTTCGAGCTGACCCAGTTCGAGCCCCACCGTCCCGGCGAGATGTTTCCCGAGGCGCTGTCCCGGAAGCCCGGTGTGGACGTGTTCCTCGCCATCCTCGACGGCGAGGCGGTCGGAGCCGGTGTCACCGTCGTCCACGAGGGTTTCGGCAGCCACTACTGGGTCGGTACGCCGTCGACGCGCCGCTCGCGTGGCGCCGGGCGTGCCGTCATGGTCGGCTCGCTCGCGCCCATGGCGCACCTGCCGGTGACCCTCACCGCCTCGCGGCTCGGACGGCCGCTGTACGAGTCGCTGGGCTTCACCGTGGTCACCCCGTCCACCTGGTGGGCCTCGCAGTGACCGCCGCCGGGCCCGCATCGGGACCGCTGTAGCGCGAAGCCCCGCCGGAGAGCTCCAGCGGGGCTTCAATGTGGGGCGATCAGAGGGGTGTTACGCCCAGCCGGTGCAGGTGCGGCCGCTCCAGTCGCCGTGGTAGAGACAGGCGCGGATGGTGCGGTCGCTGGGGTCGTAGAACATGCCCGAGCGGGTGATGTAGTAGTTGCTGTTGGCCCCCGCCGAGATGGTCCAGTCGCCGCCGGCCTGGCGCTGGCCGAGGATCTCGCAGACGGTGTGGTCGAGGTGGCAGCGCTCGACGTACATCGTGTACTCGTTCTGGTTGCTGCCGCCGGGGAAGCGGGCCCGGGCCCAGGCATACGGGTCGGAGTCCGTGGTGCCCTTGCGGAGTTCGATGGTGAAGCCGCCGCCGAAGTCGTACGGGCCGGAGGCGGTGAAGGGGCCGCTCTGCCAGGTCTGGACGTTGGGGTCGTGGCTGTCGCAGGTGTAGCGGGCACACGCGGCCCACGCCGTGCCGGGCATCACGATGAGGGCGGCGAAGGCGGCGAAGATGCTGGCCAGAGCCAGACCGGCGCGCGAACGGACGCGCTTGGGCAGTGCTGTACGCATGAGGTTGCTTTCGGATGAGGCCACGGGGTGTCCCGTGGCGGCAGTGTGTGGGTGAGACGCGAAACGCCGGCTCGGCGCCCGGCGCCCTGTGCAGTGGGCGCGGGCGAGTGCCTTCCCGGCACGTATCGTGGGGAACCGGCCCAGTGGGCTGTCCTTGGACCAGTGAGCGGCATCAGCCGACTCGATGGTGGCCTGCGGACTTTGCCGTGTCTTGGGGCGGGAGTGCTCAGACGGGACGGCGCGGCTGTGCCGGGCGGTGTGCCCGTGCGGCCGGGCCGGTGAGCGGGTCAGCCGCTGCGGCGCTGAAGGTGCCGTGCGGACGTGTCTGAGTACGAGTCATATGCGTTTCCCCCCGGAATCGTACGTTCCGGCGTGACAGTACCTGACATGTCCACAGGAAACCAACAGGTGCTCTCCGGAACTTACATGGGGTCGGGGAATGTCCGTGATGGGTGGACGTGGTGGGGTAAACCATCCTGTGGCCGGGGTGGGCAACTGGGCTGCTGGTGGGCTGTGATGGGTCGAGGGTGGGCGCATGGGGTTCCTGTTGGTTTCCTGTGAAGGCGTCCGGTACCGTCCGTGCTGCAAGTACGGCGGGGGAAGGCGCTGAGCGCTCCGTACTGGTTTTCCGGGGGGTCGTACGCCGCGCCTCGACCGGTGTCCATCGGGATGCCGGACGCGCGACGTGCGGTGTCGCGCGATGCCTTCCTTCAGCTGCGAAACCATTGAAGGAAGACCCGTGACGTTCTCTCGAAGAGCGCGTGCGTCCTGGGCGGTTGTGGCCGCCGGAGCAACGCTCACCGGGCTCATACAGGCTGCCGCCTGGGCCCAGACCAGTACCGCGTCGGATGGGGCCGCGGCGCGGCAGGCATCCGACCCCTCCGAAGTCCCCTCCGCGCGGCGCGACGCCGTGCTGGGCTCCGCCTGGAAGTCCTCGCAGGACCGTGCGTGGACGACCACCGCGGACGGGGCGGGCTTCCACCTGCTGACCGCGGACAAGCGCGAAGGCTACGTGTGGAAGACGGCCGCCACATTGTCGGAGCCCGGCTTCGACGCGGACATGTGGATCGGCAACGCGTGTGTGACCGGCTCGGGCACCCGTGCCGTCGTCGTCTACGCACCGCGCACCTTCACCAACGACCCGCAGCTGATGGCCCGGGGCGGCTTCACCGCCGTCGTGGACCTGACCAGCGGCAAGGTGAACAAGCTCGATCTCCAGGCGTCGCTGTCGTACTACAATCCCGGCTGCGGTACGGACGAGACGGCCGTGCTGACCCAGTCCGCCGGTCAGGACAAGAACGAGACGCGGCTGGTCAAGGTGGACGCGACCACCGGCAAGCTGAGTCCCGCCGTCGTGGTGAAGGGCCAGGTCACCTCCGCCGTACCCGCGGGCCAGGGCACGGTCGCGGCTGCTCGCGGCACGCAGGTGCTGTCCATCGGCGCCCAGGGACAGACCTCGGCGCTGGCCCGCACCACCGGTGTGCCCTACCGTCTGGTGCCCGACAGCCAGGGCGGCATCGTCTTCCTGGACAACGGCCGCGGCGCCCAGCACGGGACGACCAAGGTCAAGCGCATCCCGGGCGCGAGCCCCGGGCGTACCGCGTTCATGCGCCCCCAGCCAGTGGTGCTCGCCGAAGGGCCGGTCGGCTCGACCGGCCTGGCCGCCGGCGCCGGCACGGTGTACGTGACCGGACAGACCCGCCTGGCCGCTACGCAACTGCCCTCCTCGGTGCGCCAACTGGCAGGCTCGCCCAAGGACGCGACGGTCACCACGCGCGGCGAAGGCATCGTCAGCGGAACCCGGTGGGCGGACGGCAAGGACTCCCGGTTGCAGCCGCAGGACGCCACCTCGGCCCGGCCTGTCGCCATCTCCCTGTCCGTTCCCGCCACTGACCAGCAGGCCGCGTTCACGGTGGACCCGCAGGCCCGGCCGTCGGCCCACGCCGGAGAGGGCAAGGCGCCCTCCCCGAAGCTCACGGCACCTCGCGGCAGGGCCAAGAAGGCGCTGCGGGGCGCCACCGCGGGCGGGGACCCGTCGCAGACGCCCATCGACGACGACCGCACGTGTTCGGTGCCGCGCAACGACCCGCGCAATCAGGCGATGCAGCCCAAGCCGCGCCAGGTGGAGTGGGCGGTCGACCAGGCCATCGTGGGCAATCTGAACGCGAAGGTCTCCCGGCCCGCCAACTGGAAGAACCTGGGCATGCCGGCCTATCAGCCGCAGACCCTCTTCCCCGCCCCGTCCCTGGACGGCGGGGGCCGGGTGCCCGCGCAGGTGCTGCTGGGCGTGACCGCCCAGGAATCCAACATGTGGCAGGCATCGCGCAGCGCGGTGCCCGGAGTCACCGGCAACCCGCTGATCGGCAACTTCTACGGCATCAACCTCTACGACGCCGACACGTCCAACGACTGGGACATCCACTGGGACAAGGCCGACTGCGGCTACGGCATCACGCAGGTCACCGACCACATGCGGATGGCCGGACGTGAGGACGGGCACGGCGGGGCCGCCTGGCCCTACGAGACCCAGCGCGCCGTCGCCCTGGACTACACCGTCAACATCGCCGCGGGTCTGCAGATCCTCGCCGCCAAGTGGAACGAGACCCACGCGGCGGGTCTGACCCTGAACGACGGCGCCCCGAGCCGCCTGGAGAACTGGTACTACGCCCTGTGGGCGTACAACTCCGGTTTCCACCCGCAGAGCGAGGCGGGCGCCAACGGTGGCGCCTGGGGCCTGGGCTGGGCGAACAACCCCGCCAACCCCGAGTGGGACGCGGGCCGTCTGCCGTTCATGGAGAAGGCCGACGGCAACGACGACGCCGCTGCCGCCGCGCACCCGCAGAACTGGCCCTACCCCGAGAAGGTCCTCGGCTTCGCCGCGCACCCGCCCGCGTACCTGGAGTCCCCGGGCACCACGGTCGGCGCCTTCCGCAACGCGTGGTGGAACGGCAGCGACAAGGCGGTCACCGTCCAGGGCAGCGCCAAGTACAACCGCGCGCACGTCAAGCCGCCGGAGGAGTTGTTCTGCGACGCCTCCAACAACTGCGACCCCGGCCGGATCAGCGACAGCGCGAGCAACACCGACGCCGCCTCGGGCCCCTGCGGCCGCGCCGATTTCAAGTGCTGGTGGAGCAAGCCCGCCACGTGGAAGAGCGACTGCTCGTACAGCTGCGGCAATGAGTTCGTCCGCTTCAACACCACCTACGCCGAGGAAGCGGACGGCACCGCCTACCCGCCGCACTGCGGCAACTCCGACCTGCCCTCCACCGCGACGATCGTCGACGACGTCCCCACCAACGTCCCCTCCATCCGCCCGAACTGCCCCAAGTACTGGGACAGCTACGGCACGTTCACGCTGGACTACTGGCGCAACGGCGTGGAGGTCACCTACCCCGGCAAGGCCGACACGCATCAGCTCGGCGCCGGTTTCGGCGGGCACTTCTACTTCACCCACACCCGCAAGGACGACGCCAAGGGCCAGCGCCTGAAGGTCACCGCCAAGTGGCGGGTCATGATCGAGGGTCAGGCCAAGGTCATGGTCCACATCCCCGACCACGGCGCCCAGACCACGCAGGCCCGCTACGAGATCGACACCGCGCTCGGCACCGAGACCAAGGTGATCTCCCAGGCGGGCAACACCAACCGCTGGGTGCCGCTCGGCGCGTACCGCTTCCACGGCCCGGCCGAGGTGCGGCTGTCCAACATCACCGACGACGGCACGGGTGACCAGGACATCGCCTTCGACGCGGTGGCCTTCATGCCCTACACGGCGCCGGCGGCCGTTCCCGACGTCCGCCTGCCCGACGCCGACCCCAATGCCCCTGATCCGGAGGACGACGACACCATCAGCGTCCTGTCCGGCAGCCCCGCCGGGCTGAAGGCTTCATCGGGTGTCACGTCCGCCGGGTCGGCTTCCTCCGCCCCGTGGCTGACCAGGAGCTGCGCCCCGGCCAAGGGCAAGAAGAACACCACGTACTGCATCGGCCCTTCGGCCACCGCGGCTCCCAAGGGCCTGACCGGAAAGCAGCGCGGCCTCGCCGCCTCGGCAGCCACACCGTTCTGCTCGGCCAACAACGCCACCCGGTTCTTCACCCGTACCAAGGGCTGTCTGCAAGGGCTGATCGATGTCGAGCAGACCGTCAACGGCACGCACTTCGCGACCTGGACCTACAGCTACCAGCAAGAACTCGACCTGGACGTCGCCAGCGAGAAGTTCACGCAGAAGATCTCCCTGACGCCCTACCGGGCAGACCCGAAGATGCTGGCCGTCAGCGTCGACATCACCCCCTCGTGCAGCCCGAACTGCAACACCGGCGCCGTCAGCTGGTCCGCACCGAACCTGTGGGCCACCGCCGCGGACAGTCACACCGCGACGGCCAGCGTCGAGCAGGCGTGGACCGGCACGTCCGGCAACGACAAGATCAACCTCAACTGGGTCATCTCCGGCAAGGTGGAGGGCAGGCAGACCTCCACCTCCAGCTACTCCTCCGGCCAGATGTCCGTCCGCTGCGACCGTGAGGCCAAGGCGACCAAGGGTCCGGGCTGCGTCTTCCCGGAGTACACCCCGACCTACGTGGTGAACTCGTACAAGGACCCGTCCGCTGCCGCCTACTACTGGATCGTGATGCAGAAGCTGCCCTCGCACCCGGGCAGCAGGGACCACAACGCCCCGTTGAACTACCTGGCCGACAAGTCCCGCCAGGAGGCCAACCGGGACATCATCTGCCCCACCAGCGGCCCGAACAAGTGGGTGGGCAACCCGGTGTCCGTCATACCGGGCAAGACGGCGAGCTGCGACGAGTACCCCTTCGCCGCCACCTACCAGAGCGGCGGCATGCCGCCGCAGGCCGTGGCCAACGGCAAGGAGTGCCTCCAGCTCTACTCCGCACCCCTGGCCGGCGGTGGATGGACGCTGCTGGAGGACACCACGTACAGCCGCGTGAACACGTGGGACGAGATCTGCGCCCGGGCCAGCATCCCCAACGACGAGAACTCGGGGGCGCCCAACCGGATGGGTCTGCACTTCGTGCCCAAGAACCGGATCATCGACAAGGACAAGTACTTCCTGAGCACGCCCGGCTTCGAGGAGTGCAAGGACCTTTCGCAGATCTGCTGGTTCCGCAGCCGCAAGAGGTAGACAGGGTCTGACACAGTGAGGGGCGGGGGCTTGGGCTCCCGCCCCTCACCGCTGTGTGGCGAACTCAAGGGAGCATGACCGCGGTCGATGCCCCGTCCTCCAGTTGCCGACGAGGCAGCGAGAGGCCGAAGACGGTCTCCGCCGATCGCAGCATCCACTCTTCTCTGCTGCCCTCGCCCAGCTCGGCCAGCCCCTCGGCAGTGAAGAAACCGCCTGCCAGCAACGCCTCGCGCAACCGGCCCGGTGCCGCACCCGCCATCTCATCGGCTGACACACCCGGCTCGAAGTCCGCCAGGACCTGCCCGCCCGCGCCGTGCAGAAAGCGTCGCGGACCGGTACTGCTCAGCAGCACGACCGCTTCCCCGTCCTGCGACAGGCGCGGCAACGTAGGAGTGTCGGTCGCTGCGTCACTCCACAGCTCCAGCGCGAAGGCCCACTCGCCGCAGACGCCCACGAGCGCCACCGGGCACTCGTTCATCGCCAGTGCGAACGCCTCCTCGACCGTGACGTCGGGCCGCAGGTCTCCCGGCCCGGCGCCCATGCGCCGCGCCAGTTCGACGATGTCCACCCCGCGTACGAACGTGACGCAGTACGCGTCGAACGCCTGCGCCATCCAAGCCAGCCCGTCGGACATCTGACCTTCCTTCGTATGTCCCGGACACGCCCGAACGCGTGCACGTGCAGGGACCTTACCCGAGCGCCTTCGCCCCGGCCGGAGTGCGTAGGCGCCCGGCACACGCCTTGAGGTGCCGAGGCCCCTCACGCCCCGGTGGGCGCCTCGGCACGCCCCGCCACCCCCTGCGGGATCGTGCTGCCGCGATGGGTGCGTTCGATGCTCTGTCCCCAGTACGTTCCGGTGACCAGGAGAGCCGCCCCGAGGGCCGCGAGGGTGGTCAGCTTCTCGCCGCCGAGGAGGATGCCCGTCATGACGGCCCACACCGGCTCGGTGCCCAGCAGCAGACTGGCCCGGCTCGCGGAGCTGTTCTGCACCGCCCACGTCTGGGCGAGGAAGGCGAACACGCTGCAGAACAGGGCCAGATAGACGAGCCGGCCCCAGCTCCCCGCGTCGATGCGCGTCAGGTCGTCCAGTCCGTGTGCGGCCGGCACCAGGAAGAGTGCCGAGCCGACCACCGTCTGGATGGTGGTGAGTGGCAACGGCCGCACGACACGGCCCTTCGTCGCACGGCCCACGAGCGCCACGTGCGCCGCCCGTACCACCGCGGCGGCGAGCATCAGCAGATCACCGGCGCGCGGTGCGTGGAAGCCGCTGCCCGACATCAGCAGGGTGACGGCCAGCAGACACACCCCCGTCGCGGCGAAGAAGCGCGGCGGCAGCGGGCCGTTGCCCGCCGTGCGGTCCAGCAGCGGTGTGAGCACGATGGTGAGGCTGATGATCAGCCCGGCGTTGGCGGCACTGGTGTGGGCGACGCCGTACGTCTCAAGGACCAGCACGGCGGCCTGGGTGACCCCCAGCAAAGCCCCGACGCGCACCTCGTCGCGGGTGTAGCGCCCCTGGTTTTGGGCGGTGACCAGGACCAAGCAGGCGATCGCGGAGATCGCGTAGCGCGCGAAGAGCACGACCAGGACGGGCAGGGCGTCGGTTGCGGTCTTGGCGGCCAGATAGCTGGAGCCCCAGACCAGGGCGACGAGGAGGAGCACTGCGTCAGTGCGGCGGGCGGAGAGCACGCCCCCACGCTGCCTCCCATCCACTCTGAAGCCAAGAGCGATGTTCTTAAGGGATCTTGAAGGATCTCTACAGCATCGGTCTCTACACTGCGGGAGTGAACGAACGACAGCTGCAGATCCTGCGGGAGCTCGGCGAACTGGGAAGCGTCACCGCGACGGCCGAGGCGCTGCTCATGACTCCTTCGGCCGTCTCCCAGCAGCTGCGGCTGCTGCAGCGTTCGGTCCCCGTCCCGCTCACCGAGCGCGACGGACGCCGACTGGTGCTCACCGATGCCGGGGAGGCCCTGGCCAGGGCGGCCATCGAGGTGGAAACCGCACTGGCCAAGGCGCGCCACACCGTCGAGGAGTTCGTCGACCGACCCGACGCGGATGTGTCGCTGGCGGCCTTCCACAGCGCGGCAGCCGCGTTCTTCCCCCTGCTGGTGCGCGGTGGGACCGGCCCGCGGCGGCCTCGGCTCGCGCTCGCCGACGAGGACGTGGCGCAAGAGCACTTCCCGCGGTTGACCCGCGACTACGACCTCGTCCTCGGCCACCGTCTCGACCACGCACCGCCGTGGCCGGACTCGGTCGCCGCGAGCACGCTGCTGCGCGAACCGCTCGACGTGGCCCTGCCCGCCGACCACCCCCTCGCCGCGAAAAGACGCCTCACCCCGCG
Source organism: Streptomyces sp. cg36 (assembly GCF_041080675.1). Lineage (NCBI taxonomy): Bacteria > Bacillati > Actinomycetota > Actinomycetes > Kitasatosporales > Streptomycetaceae > Streptomyces > Streptomyces cyclosori. The sequence goes on from NZ_CP163520.1 coordinate 7,857,339, forward strand.
CGACGTGGCCGATCAGCCATGGATCACCGTGCACGACGGGTTCCCGCTCATGGCGACCATCGACGCCATCGCAGCCGCCGCGAACCGGCAGCTCGACATCGTCCATCGCATCAACGAATTCACCGTGGTCGCCGAAGTGGTGGCCGCCGGTGGCGGGCTGGCCCTGATGCCGCGCTGGACCACTCGCCCGCACCCCGCACTGGCCTTCCGCCCCCTCAGCGGCGTCCACACCCGGCGCCACATCGATGTGCTCCACCGCCCCGAGCGCCCCGCGCGGCGAGCCGTACGCACGGTCCTGCGGGAACTGCACCGGGCGGCCAGGACGATCCGGGACCGGGACGCCCACGCCCGCTCCGGCGACACCGGCTGACGAAGCCCGGCGCGGCCGGTCGCCGGCCGAGCCCACTCACGTACCGAGGACGGTCGGCCGCGAGGTCTCCCACTAGGGTCGAACGTATGACACGCCCCCTTGCCACCAGCGCCTTCGACTCGCTCCGCCTCGACGCCGTATCCGATCAGGAGGCGCTGAGGCGGGCCTACGCACTCCCCGGCGACGCGGCCGTGCGCAAGCAGATGACCGAACTCACCGACCAGACACGGCGGTTGATCGGATGTGCGTCGCTGGTCCTCGTCGCCAGCGCGGACGCCGAGGGCAACTGCGACGTGTCCCCGCGCGGCGGCCCCGCCGGGTTCGTCGCCGTCCTGGACGCGCGGACGGTGGCGATACCGGACGCGACCGGCAACAAACGTCTCGACACCCTCCAGAACGTCATCGCCACCGGACGGGCCGGTCTGCTGTTCGTCGTCCCGGGGCGCACCACGACGCTGCGGGTGAACGGCCGGGCCTGCGTCTCCACCCGCCCGGAGCTGCTGTCGCAGCTGACCCCTGTGGGCAAACCCCCGGCCAGCGCGCTGGTGGTGGGGATCGAGGAGGTCTACCCGCACTGCCCCAAGTCGCTGCTGCGCAGCGGTGCCTGGAAGCCGGAACAGTGGCTGGCCGCCGACGCCCAGCCGACCTCGGCCGAGGTGACGCTGGCCCAGCTGCGGATGCCGGAGCTGACGATCGCCGACATCGAGCGGGCGGAGGCGGAGTCGCTGAAGTACCGGTACGAATAGGGGGCGGGCCGGGCGTCGTCCGTATCGCGGCGCCCGTGGCTGCGTAGGCCGGGCGGTCACCCGTGTCACGGACCCCACTGCCGGCGCAGGCGGGGCCGAGCGCGAGGGGCCGGTAAGCTCACCAGGGCCGTGCCCGAGCGGCCCTGCGGCCCCACCGTCAGCGGTTCACCGCCCGCATCCCGTTCTCGTCGTAGCGCTCGCCCGCCGCCTCGGGCACCTCGGCCTCGATGCGGGCCAGGTCCTCGGCGGTCAGCTCGACGTCCGCCGCGCCCGCGTTCTGCTCCAGGTAGGTGCGGCGCTTGGTGCCCGGAATCGGTACGAGGTGCTCGCCGCGGGCCAGCACCCAGGCGATCGCCAACTGGGCCGGGGTGATGTCCTTCTCGGCCGCGATCTCCTTCACCTTCGCCGCGAGCCGCAGGTTGGCCGCCAGATTGGCCTCGGTGAAGCGCGGGTTGCCGCGGCGGAAGTCGTCCTGGTCGAGCTCCTCCGGCGAGCTGAAGCGGCCCGCGAGGAAGCCGCGGCCGAGCGGGGAGTACGGGACGAAGCCGATGCCGAGTTCCCGGCAGGCGGGGAGCACCTCGGCCTCGACGTCCCGCGACCACAGCGAGTACTCGCTCTGGACGGCCGTGACGGGGTGGACGGCGTGCGCGCGGCGGATGGTGTCCGCGCTCGCCTCGCTGAGCCCGATGTGCCGCACCTTGCCCTCGGCGACGAGTTCGCCGAGCGCGCCGACGGTCTCCTCGATGGGCACGGCCGGGTCGACCCGGTGCTGGTAGTAGAGGTCGATGACGTCGGTGCCGAGCCGGGCGAGCGAACCGTGGACCGAACTGCGCACGTGCTCGGCGGAGCCGTCCTGGCGGCCCACCGTCGACATGTCGCCCGGTACGGCGCTGTCCATCCGGTAGTTGAACTTGGTGGCGATCACGTATTCGTCGCGGTGTCCCCGGATCGCCTCGCCGACCAGGGACTCGTTGGTGAGCGGTCCGTAGACCTGGGCGGTGTCGAGGAAAGTGACGCCGAGGTCCAGGGCGCGCCGGATGGTGGCGACGCCCTCGTCCTGGTCGGCCGTGCCGTAGAAGGCGGACATCCCCATACAGCCGAGGCCGATGGCCGATACCTGGAGGTCTCCCAGAGTGCGCTGTCGCATGTGACGTCCCAGCCTTTCCGCTGGCCCCTCCCGACGGCCCGGGGCCCCTCCGGCTCCTGGCCGGGGCCGGGGCCGCCGGTGGGGCCTCGTGTCCTCGTGTCCTTGGGGAGGACCTTACGGTGGCGGCGCCTGGGGGAGGCGGACCGCCACGGCTGTGCGACGGCCCTGGGTGAACGCGTGCGGCCCGGCCGGGACGTGTGGCCGCCGCTGTTTGCGGGACCGCACGCCCCGGCGGTCGGTGGCCGCGCGGAACGGCCGCGCACCGGCCTACTTGGGCATGAGGACCGTGTCGATGATGTACACGGTGGCGTTGGCGGTCGGGACGTTGCCGCAGACGACGTTCGCGGAGTCGTTGACCTTGTACGTGGTGCCCGAGCCGGTGGTGGTCAGCTTGCTCTTCGCGAGGGTGTCGAAGGAGCCGTTCGCGAGTTGCATGGGGGTCAGCTTCTGGCCGACCACGTGGTAGGTGAGGATCTTGGTGAGGGTGGCCTTGTCGTTGAGGACCTTGTCCAGGTCGGCCTTGGGGATCTTCGCGAACGCGTCGTTGGTGGGTGCGAAGACGGTGATGTTCTGGGCGTTGTTGAGGGTGTCGACCAGACCGGCCTTCTTCACCGCGGCGACCAGCGTGGACAGCGCGGGGTTGTGGGAGGCGGCGGTGGCCACGGGGTCCTTGGCCATGCCGTCGAAGGAACCGGCGCCGCCCTTGGGCACCGACGCGCACGCGGGGCCGAACGGCCCGTCCGTGGTGGGCGCGCCGTCACTCCCGGACGGTTGCGAGGCGGACGATGCCGTGGCGGTCTCCGAAGGGGAGGCGGAGGCGCTGTCCTTCTTGCCGTCGTCGCCGCAGGCGCTGAGGGCGAACGGAAGGACGGCAGCCGCGGCCACGGTGATGGCGATCCGGCGGAAACGCAGGGCGTTCATGGCTTCTCCAGTGAAACGGGGGTGTGAAATGCGGTGTATGGGTACGGCGGTCGCCAGTGGCGAGGGTGGTCAGTCCACGTCGATCACCACCGAATGCCAGCCGCTGGCACCGTCCGGGATGGTGGGGGTACGGCGGTCGGTCTGCACCTGGCCGGTGCGGTCGGTGGCGCGGACGGTCAGGGTGTGCCCGCCGCTGGTGGCCTTCCAGGGAAGGGACCACTGGCGCCAGGTGTCGGCCGTGTCCTCGGCGGCGAGGTCGGCCGTCATCCAGGGCCCCTCGTCCACCCGTACTTCGACGCGGTCCACACCTCGGTGCTGGGCCCATGCGACGCCCGCGACCATGACCGTGCCGGCCTTCGGGCGGGCGAACGGCTTCGGGGTGTCGATGCGCGACTGGGTCTTGATGGGTGCCCGCTGCGCCCAGGACCGCTTCACCCAGTACGCGTCGTAGGCGTCGAAGGTGGTCAGCTCGATGTCGCGGATCCACTTGCAGGCCGACACATAGCCGTACAGGCCGGGGACCACCATGCGGACGGGGAAGCCGTGGGCGAAGGGCAGCGGCTCGCCGTTCATCCCGAGCGCGAGGAGTGCGTCGCGGCCGTCCATGAGGTCTTCGACCGGGCTGCCGATCGTCATCCCGTCCACCGAGCGGGCCACCAGCTGATCGGCCGGTCCACCCCGCGACGGCGGCCGTACGCCCGCCTCCCTGAGCAGGTCGGCCAGCCGCACCCCGGTCCAACGGGCATTGCCGACGTACGGGCCGCCCACTTCGTTGGAGACGCACGTCAACGTGATGTCGCGTTCGACGAGTTGGCGCTGGAGAAGATCGTCGAAGGTGAGGGTGACGGGACGGCTGACGCCTTTGCCGTGGATCTTCAGCCGCCAGGTCGTGGCGTTCACCTTCGGTACGACCAGGGCCGTGTCGACCCGGTAGAAGTCGTTGTTGGGAGTGGTGAAGGGGCTGATGCCGGGGGTGTGCAGGACGGCTCCGGGCGCCAGGGGGCGGGCGGCGGAGGTGACGCGCGGCAGTGTCACCGCCTTGCGGGAGGCGACCGCGCCCCGGCCCTGGGTGCCGGTCAGCGCCCGGCCCAGCAAGCCGGTGCCCGCGGAGGCGGCAGCGGCGGCGGTCGCCGCGACGACGAACCCGCGGCGGTCCCAGTCCTGCGCCCCTCCCTGCCGAGCCGGGGCCTCTGCCTCCCGGTCCGGGGGGCCTTCCTCCCGGTTCGGGGCCCCTGCCTCACGGTCCTGGGGGCCTCCCACTCCGTCCTGTGGGCCTCCCGAGTCCGGTCGCTGCCGCGCGGTCCCGTTCGCGGTCGCGGGCCCCGTGGTGAGACGGCCGACCAGCAGATACAGCACCCCGGCCCCGGCGAAGGCGCCGAGCAGCGACGGCAGCGCGTCGGCCGCACTCGTCGAGTCGGGACGACTGGTCGCGGCCACCGCGCCCACAAATCCGAACAGCAGGACTCCGGCGGCACCGGCGCGGCGGAAGCGCAGGGCCAGTACGCCGAGCACGAGGGCCAGCAGGGCCAGCACGGCGACGATCCCGAGTTGCAGGACGAGCTTGTCGTCGCTGCCGAAGTGACGGATCGCCCAGTCCTTGACCGCGGGAGGCGTGCGGTCGATGGCCGCCCCGCCCACCGCGATGACCGGCCCGGATTCGGGCCGCACCGCGGCGGAGAGCAGCTCCGCCACGGCGAGTGCCGCGAAACCGGCCAGCAGTCCGGAAAGGGCTGCGAGCGGAAGGCGTACCCCTCGGCTCAGAAGTTTCATCACGACTCCTATTCGGAGCCGACGGGCCGCGGGATTGGCCGTTCACTCCCCGGAGTGACTCGGCGCAGGTGGCCGACAAGGAGGAAGGAGTGCCGGCTGCCCACATCAACGCAGGTGAACGGGCCTGTTGCAGCGGCCGTGTCGGCGTGGACAGCGATGTCTGCGTCCGCCAGGCTCCTCTCACCGGCCCGCCGGCCGCGCGAGGCGCGACGCCGGTTCGCTGAGTTGGCGCCGCCGGTGTGGATGGCGCCGCTGGTGTGGACGGTGGCGTCGGTACGGGTGGCGTCGTCGAAAAGGGCGCTTGTGGAGCAATCCGCCGGAGCCCCGGCTCCGAATCACTTCCGTAGCCATGAATCTCCGGGAGGATCGCCGGGTGAAGGAAGCAGTGCACATCGACGGAGTCCGCCAGGTCGGTCCAGACCTGCCCGAACTACTGGCCCGGACCGCGCGGGGCGACGAGGAGGCGTTCTCCTCCGTGTACGACGTGATCATCGGACCGGTCATCGGTCTTGTGCGCAGTGTGCTGCGCGATCCGGCCCAGTCGGAAGAGGTGGCGCAGGAAGTACTGGTGGAGGTGTGGCGGCTGGCCGCCCGCTATGAACCCGCGCGCGGAGGCGTCATGAACTGGGTGCTCACCCTCGCCCACCGGCGGGCCGTGGACCGGGTCCGTGCGGCCCAGGCCGCCACCGACCGGGAGAGCCGGGCGGCGCTGCTCGCCCAGACCCCGGCCTTCGACGAGGTCAGCGAGGCGGTGGAGACCCGCCTGGAGCGCGAGTCGGTACGCCGGTGTCTGCGCACCCTGACCGAACTGCAGCGGGAGTCGGTGACCCTCGCCTACTACCGGGGACTGACCTACCGTGAGGTCGCCGAACTGCTGTCCGTGCCGCTGGGCACGGTCAAGACCCGCCTGCGCGACGGACTCATCCGCCTGCGCGACTGCCTGGGGGTGACCGCGTGACGACCGTCGACGTGCACACGCTGACCGGGGCCTACGCACTGGACGCCCTGCTCGACGACGAGCGCGCGGAATTCGAACGGCACCTGGCCGTCTGCGAGGCGTGCGCGCGCGAGGTGGACGAGCTGAGGGCCACCGCCGGGCGCCTGGGCCTGGCGACGACCACCAGCGCGCCCACGGGCCTGAAGGCCGACGTGCTGCGGCGGATCAAGAACGTACGGCAGGAACCGCCCCGGGCCGCGCCGCCGCCCCCGACGACTACGCAGCGGGCCCATCGCCGCGCCCTGACCCGGTACGCGCTCGCCGCCTGCCTGGCCGCCGTCGTCGCGTCCGCCGGCATCGCGGTGTGGCAGCACCAGCGGGCCGCCACCGCCCGAAGCCAGGCGCAGTCCGCGCAGCGGGAGAACCAGCAGCTCTCCGAGGTGCTTTCGGCGCCGGACGCCAAGGCCACCAGCGGGCGGCTCGCGGGGCGGGGAACGGGCACGCTGGTCATCGCCCGCAGCCGCAACAAGGCGGTCTTCGTGGCCTCCGGCCTCGCCCGGCCGCCTGCGGGCAAGGTCTACCAGCTGTGGTTCGACGACGCCGGACGAATGCGGCCGGCGGGCCTGATGGACCCCGCCCGGAGCAGCGAAGCGGTGCTCCTGTCCGGACCGGTAGACCGGGCATCGGGCATGGGCATCACGGTGGAACCCGCAGGCGGCTCGACCAGCCCGACGTCCGCACCGCTGGCGGTGATGTCGTTCGCCGTGGCTTGACGGGCCCGGCGGACGGGAGGGGCGGCGCTGGGGCGTTGCTCTTGCACCCTCGGCCCGCCCCGGTGGAAGTACCGCTGGGCTGACCATGGACCTCCGCGTCGAGCGCGGCCGGCATCGCGGCCTCGTCCTGGAGCTCTGCTAAGGGCTGCCCCGGCTGCCACCACCCGCTCGTCTATGGACGAACGACGCCCGTTTTATCGATGTTTACGCCACCTGCACCCCCACTTGCTCAAGGGATGGTCAAGTAAAGTAAAGTCCCGGTCAAAGATCTATTCCTGGAGCGGTCATCTCGCGTCGCTTGCGACGCGCAGGGCGATCGCAGCGATTCTCCGTGCCCAAGCACAAGGGGGGCCGAATCGCCATGCCTGAACCTGGAGTCACCACGTGAAGTACAGCTGGCGTGCCCGCACCGCGGGTATAGCGATGCTGACCGTAGGCGCTGTCCTGGCGTCTACACCGCACACCGTCGCCAAGCCTTCGGCCGAAGACAACGAAGCCGCCGAGTTCGAGCAGGCGTTGTCGGATCTCAACAAGGAGCTGGCGGCGTTCAAGGCTCATCCGATCAAGGAAGCCGAGAGCGTTGAGGCCGCACAGGCTGCGGCAGCCGTGCAGGACCGCCGCGTTGAGGTGCTGCAGCTGCGCACCGAGACCGACACCGTTTACGCCAACCCCGACGGCGCTCTCACCCGGGAGATGGCCGCCGGCCCGATCCGCATGATCCGTGACGGGCGGTGGGTGGACGTCGACGTCGACTTCAAGGCCATGAGGGACGGCGGAGCAGCCGCCGAGGCGCACCCCAAGCAGCTGCAGCTGGCGGGGAAGGGGGGTGTGCTGCCGCAGTCGATCGAGGGCGCGGCCAAGGCCCCGGCGTCCCAGGCCCGCGACCTCATCACCCTCGGCACGGGCAAGAACCGGTTGGCGGTGCGGTGGAAGGGCGGTCTGCCCGCCCCGACCCTGGACGGAAATGTAGCCACTTACAAGGAAGCGGTGCCCGGCGGTGACGTGATCGTGGAGGCCACCCGGACAGGGTTCGAGCAGTTCCTGCGGCTGAACAAGGCGCCCGAGGGCGGGGCCCCGATGGTGCTTCCCATGACCGTTCCCGAGGGGGTGAGAGCCGAGAGGAACGACGACGGCTCGGTGTCCTTCAACGATGCTCGGGGCGAGGAGCAGGCGCGGATGCCCTCGCCGGTGATGTGGGATGCGACCGTCGACGAGAAGTCGCTGGAGCACGCCAACACCAAGCCGGTCGAGATGAAGGTTGCTCAGAGGGGCAACACCGTAGAACTGACGCTCACCCCCGACGCGAAGTGGCTGATCGATCCCGCGACGCGCTACCCGGTGACGATCGATCCGGCCACCGACACGCTGGACACCCTGTTCGACACCTTCGTGCAGGGCGGTGACACCGCCGACCAGTCCGCCAACACCGATCTGAAACTCGGCTGGCCCGGCGACTACGAGGGTTCCACCAAGCGCACCGCGCGCTCCTTCGTGACCTTCCGTACCTCGAACTTTGCCAACTCCCTGGTCTCCAAGGCGACGCTGAAACTGTGGAACTACCACTCGTGGTCGTGTGAGAAGCGCGGCTGGGAGGTGTGGGCCGCTGACCCGGCGGACAAGAACACGCGCTGGACCAGGCAGCCGCAGCTGACGGAGAAGATCGCCACCTCCTCCGAGACCAAGTCCGCCTCGTGCTCCAACGCGGGATGGGTGAGCGCGGACGTCACCAAGCTTGCACAGACGTGGTCTTCGGCGCAGGCCACCGAGGGGTCCATCGCGCTGAAGGCGGCGGACGAGTCCGACACCTATGCGTGGAAGCGGTTCTACTCCTCCGAGGCCCCCAACCAGGACCAGGTCCCCACCCTCGAAGTCACCTACAACTACCGGCCCTACAACGGCACCAACCTCCAGGCCGGCACACCTTTCCTGTCTCAGGGCGGCATCTTCAAGGTGAACTCGACCACGCCGACCCTCCGGTTCTCCACCGTGGACACCAACGGCGAGGACCAGGTCGTCGGCACCTACGAGATCACCGACACCTCGACCAACAAGGTCGTCGCGACGATCAATGCCGATCCGGTGCCGTCGAACAGCACCTCCAGCGTGAAGGTCCCGGCCGGCAAGCTCGTCTCCGGCAGGACCTACAGCTTCCGTACGACTACATTCGACGGCACGCACTACGCCAACGGCTGGTCCGATCCGGTCCGCTTCACCGTGGACACTTCCTGGAAGCCCACCGCCGCCGAACACGCACTCGGGCTGGCGAACCTGTACTCCGACGCCGCCGACGTCACGGCCGCCACCGCGTCCGACGACACGTACGCCTCGATCGCCGCGACCGAGGAGAACACCGTCTCGGTTCCCTGGGACGGCAAGAGCAACGGCATCGACATCAAAAACGCCCAGATGCCGAACAAGCTCTCCATCCCCGAGGCCACCACCAAGGGCACCCAGGTGGGCGGCAACGTCGTCTACACCTCTCCCGGTCCCGTCGACACGGTCGTGCAGCCCACCACCGATGGTGGCTCGCGCACGTTGAACATCCTCAAGAGCAGCTCCGCGCCGCACGACTACGAGACCGGATTCAGCATCCCCGCGGGGATGAAGGCCGTCACGCACGACGACGGCTCGGTATCCATCCTCTCGGCGGGAGACGAGAACGCGGACAAGGCACCCGCGAAGGAACCGGCCGGGTTCTTCGCCGCTCCCTGGGCCAAGGACGCCAACGGCAAGGACGTCGCGACCAGTTACAGGGTCGTCGGCAGCAAGCTCGTTCAGCACGTCGACTTCGACGCGAACAGTGCCTTCCCCATCGTGATCGACCCCTCCTGGTGGTCCACCACCGGGAAGATCTTCAAGTGCAGCGTGTACGGCGTCGCCCCCTTCATCCTCGGCTTCACCCCGGCGGGCTCGACCGGGCGTGTCATCACCGCCGTCCGTCTGGCGAAGAGGATCGGATTCAAGAAGACAGCACAGCTCATCTACAACTACTCCAAGCGCCGCAAGATGACCCCGTCGTTCCGAAAGATGGTCGGTGTGCTAGTGGGCATCGAGGGCATCAAGAAGAACTGCAAGTTCTGACCATGGAGGATCACCATGCTCGTCAACGCCATTGCGACGGCAGTCCTACTGGCGGAACTGGGCGTCATATTCCGCTACCGGCTCGTCCGCCGTCGCCAGGAGCGCCCGAGTGACTGGCCCCAGCTGACTGACGTCCGCTATGGCCATCTCGCCGCAGCCCTGGCCGCCGCCGCCACCGGATGGGCTGTCACCGGAGCACACATGGGCTGGGGGACCCTCTCCACCCTGCTGTTCCTGGGGGTCATGATCCCCGCCGCAACCGCTCTCGCGGCCACCACCTTGTGGCGGCCCCTTGCGGGCTGGATCGTGTGCGCAGCTGGAGGGATCACCGTGGGTATCGCCACCCTGTAGACATCCCTGTTCGTACGTCGGCCGCCCACCATCACCTGTTCCCAGGACTCACTTGGTGGGCGGCCGACCTGTACCTCACGACATCGAATACCGCGCCGCCCTTGCGCCAGAGATGGGGCGAGTACATCGTGTTCCGCCCGGGCTCGTACCAGCTGAGGCACTCGGCGGATCCACCGCACTCGAAGCGGAGTCGGCGGCGGCGTTGGAGCGGTGGAGAAGGGGGCCGTGCTCGGCGGCCGGAGTCCCGGTGAGGCGGCCCGATTGGCTATCGTCGCCCCATGAGCAACCAGGTGCAGGCCCCGTTCGGGAATTTCGCCGCTGTGCGCATGGCGCTGGAGGTCCGTGACCGGCTGGTGGGACCCGTGGCCGGGGCGTTGGGGGCCTGGACGGTGCGGGAGGCCGCCGAGTCCGTGCTGTACGTGGAGACGGAGCCCGACCTGGCGGACACCGCCGTGTTCTGCGAGGCGTACGACGTGGCGCCGGAGAGCTCCGCGAACTGCGTGGTGGTGGCGGCCAAGCGGGGCGGGAACACCGTTCTGGCCGCGTGCCTGGTGCTGGCCGACTCCCGTGTCGATGTGAACAACGCCGTCCGGCGGCACCTGGGGGCGCGCAAGGCGTCGTTCGCGTCGTTGGACCTGGTGGTCGCCGAGACCGGCATGGAGTACGGCGGGGTCACCCCGGTCGGCCTGCCCCTCGGCTGGCCGCTCCTGATCGACGAGGCCGTGGCCCATACCCCGTACGTCCTGGTCGGCAGTGGGCAGCGCCGGGGCAAGCTGATCCTTCCCGGCAGCGCACTGGCCCAACTCCCGGGCGCGGAAGTCCTGTCCGGCCTCGGTGTCTGACCACCACGACGCACCGGGTGCCGGTAGGACGGCCCCGATGGTCCGCATGGCCCAGTGGTGGTTCGTATCGTCCGTGTGGTTCGTGAGGAATTGGGAGCCGAGTGTCCATGGAGATCACCGAATCCACACCCCCGGAGTGTTCATGGTGATCACATGGCGTCGCATGGAGGAGCGGGACTTCCCCCTGCTGCGTACGTGGCTTCAGCAGCCCCACGTACACCGCTGGTGGAATCACGAGACCACACCGGAAGCGGTGGCCCGTGACTTCGGTCCGGCTGCCCGGGGCGAGGAGCCGTGCGAGGACTTCCTCGCCCTCCTCGACGGCGTTCCGGTCGGTCTCGTCCAGCGTGAACGCCTGCTTGACTACCCCGAGTACCTGGCCGAACTCGCGGCCGTCGTGCCGGTGCCCGACGGCGCGATGTCCCTCGACTACCTGATCGGCGACCCCGACCGGACGGGGCAGGGCATCGGCACAGCGATGATCCACTCCATGATCGTCCGTACCTGGTCCGAGCACCCGGCCGCCCCGTGCGTGCTCGTCCCGGTGGTGGCCGCCAACCGCCGTTCGTGGCGGGCGCTCGAACGTGCCGGACTGCACCGGGTCGGAACCGCCGAGCTGGAGCCGGACAACCCGGTCGACGACCGGACGCACTACCTCTACCGCGTCGACCGGCCGGTCACGGGCGGCTGACGGACTCACCCGCGCCGGTGGGCGGCGGTACGTACGGTCAGCGCAGGGAGCGGACTGTACGGCTGGTGGCGAGCAAGGCGGCGCAGGCCAGGACGGCGCTGCCGCACGTCAGGAAGAGCGTCACCGTGCCGTACGGGAGCAGGAGGCCGGCCAGTACGTAGGAGAGCGGGTCGAACGCCACCGTGGCCAGCACGCCGAGGCTGGTGATCCGGCCCAGGAGCTGCCCCGGCACCCGCTCCTGCAATAGTGCACCGTCCACTGATCAACAGCACGAAGACACACCCACTAGGCGCTGTTTCTTGGATCTCCTGACAGGTGTGGGGTGTTGGGGTCACGCTGGCTGTATGGGTCGTGGGGATCTGACGAATGCGGAGTGGGATCGGCTGGAGGCGTTCTTGCCTCGTGGTGGTGCTCGTGGGGGTCGGTGGAGTGATCACCGTCGGGTGATCAACGGGGTGTTGTACCGGGTGCGGACGGGTGTGCAGTGGCGGGATCTGCCTGAGCGGTTCGGGCCGTGGGAGACGGTTTATAAACGTCATCGCCGCTGGTCAGCGGATGGGACGTGGACGATGCTGCTGTCGAAGGTGCAGGCTGCGGAGGACGCCGAAGGGCGGATCGACTGGGACGTGTCGGTGGACTCCACCACGGTGCGGGCTCACCAGCATGCTGCCGGTGCGAAGAAGGAGCCGCCCGTTGTGATTCCTCAAAAGGGGGTCGCGTCGGGGACGAATCAGGTCGATCCGGTTCTTCGGAAACTGGCCGTCCGGCTGGAGGAGGTGGTCAGATCGGCGAGTGCCTGGGACGTTCCCGCGGGGGTTTCACCACCAAAGTCCACCTCGCCGCCGACGGACGCTGCGGCCCCTCTGTCTCGTCCTGACACCTGGTCACTACGGTGACGGCCCACAACTCGAGCGTGTGCTGGAGCGGTTGTCCGTGCCCCGTATCGGAGTTGGCGGCCCCGCACCCGGCCCGACCGTGTCCTGGCGGACAAGGCCTACACCTCCCGCAAGAACCGCCGCTACCTGCGACGACGCGGGATCCGCCACACCATCCCCGAACGTCTTGACCAGCAGCGTCACCGGCACAACCGAGGCTCCCGGGGCGGCCGTCCCACCGGCTTCGACAGCGAGCGTTACAAGAAACGCAACACCGTCGAACGTGCCATCAACCGGCTCAAGGGCTTCCGTGCCGTCGCCACACGCTACGAGAAACGGGCCTACATCTACCTCGGCACCATCACCCTCGCAGCCCTCACCATCTGGCTCCGAACATGATCCAAGAAACAGCGCCTAGCGAACTCCGTTGGTGGAAGCGGCACTTGGTTCGAGAAGAGGGGCGCGGGGACCGCGTGTGGTCAGGCGATGTGCGTGCCTCCGTCGACCGTCAGTGTGGTGCCGGTGATGTAGGACGCCGCGTCGGAGGCGAGGAAGAGCAGGGCCGCGGCGAGCTCCTCGGGCCGTCCGATGCGGCCGGACAGCACGCGCGGCATGATCGCATCGAGGTATCCCTCGCCGTAGCCGTCGGTCATCGGGGAGGTGAAGAGGCCGGGCGCGAGGGCGTTCACGCGGATGCCCTTGTCGGGGGTCCACTGCTGGGCGAGATCGCGGGTGAGGCCGAGGATCCCGGCCTTCGACGCGGAGTAGGCGGCTTGCGGCAGACCGCCCGTGACCAGCGCGAGGACGCTGGAGATGTTGACGATGGAGCTGCCCGGCAGCATCACCGCACCAGCGGCCTGGGCCATCCAGTAGGAGCCGTTGAGGTTGGTGTCGACGACTTCGCGGAACTGCTCGGGCGTCTCCTGCGCCGCGGGCCGTTCGCCGCTGATCCCCGCGTTGTTGACGAGGACGTCCACGCGCCCGAACGCGCGCATGGCCGCCGCGATCAGCGCACGGCACTCCGTCGGCCTGGTGATGTCGGTACGTACGGCGACGGCTCGGCGGCCGAGTTTCTCGACTGTCGTGCGTACGGCTTCCAGCTTCTCCACCCGCCGGGCCCCGAGCACGACGTCGGCGCCCGCCTCGGCCAGCGCGGTGGCGAACGCGATGCCCAGCCCGGAGGAGGCACCGGTGACCACGGCGACGCGGTCGTCGAGGCGGAAGCGGTCGAGGACGCTGACGGAGGGCGAGTTGACCGTCCCGGTGTCGTGCACGCAGGTCGCTCCTTCGGGAATCAGGGCTTCGGGAAACAGGACGGGCGCGGAGTCAGAGGCCGAGGCGCCGTCGGTAGGTGAACAGGGTGCGCAGGAAGCCGTCCATCTGCTCCTCGGTGTGTCCGGCGTGCGGAAACAGGCGCAGGAGTGCCTGGTTGCGTGAGACGGCCGGGTAGGAGAAGACGGGGACGAGATAGCCGTCGTCGATGAACCACTCCCGCATCTGCAGTGCGGCGGCGTCGTTCCCGATCGGTACGGAGAGCATGTACGAGTCGGTGGGCGTCGTCGGTGTGCCGCTCTCGTGGATCTGGCGGCGAAGGCGGGCGGCGTGCGCCAGATAGTCGTCGACGATCTCCGGTTTGTCGGCGAGGGCCTCGATGGTGCGGTGGGCGGTGTGGGCGGTGGGCGGCTGGATGGCCGCGGTGAACATCGAGGTGCCGGAGAGGAGTTCGAATGCGTCGATGGCTGCTGCCGGTCCGGCGATCGCGCCGCCCTCCAGGCCGATCGCCTTGGACAGTGACACCATGACGAAGTCGGCCCGCTCCCGGATGGCGGCTGCCTCCCGGGCGTAGGGGCGGTTCTCCGGCCCGTACACCATGAACCCGTTCGCGTCGTCGATCATGCTGATGGCGCCGTGGCGGTCGCACTCGTCGAGGATCTCCACGATCGGGCCCATGGTGCCGTCGGCCGAATAGATGCTCTCGGCGATCACCACCGTCTTGGGGGCCTTGGCCCGGCCGAGGACGCGTGCCAGGTCGGAGGCGTCATTGTGCCGGAAGGCATGGACACGGCGGCCGTAGCCGAGTCCCTCAAGGCCCTTCCAGACGCTCCAGTGGACATCGCGGTCGACGACGAAGACCGTGTCGTGGTTGCGCACTTCGATCCCGGCGTCGAAGTGGGCGGAGCTGCTCATGGCGTGGACGAACCCGATGTTGGCCAGCAGCCCGGTGGCGAAGGTGATCGCCCGCTCCTTGCCGGTGTGGCGGGCGATGGTCTCCTCCAGCACCTGGTGCGGGCGGCAGATCCCCTGCGTCATCCTGGACCCACTGGTGCTCAGACCGTGGGCGAGCGCTCCTTCCGCGAAGTGGCGCTGTACGGGGATGTGGCGCGCCAGGTCGAGGAAGCTGATGCTGGCGAAGTTCACCAGTTCGCGGCCGTTGCGGAGGATGGTGGGGCCGACAGGGCCGTCGACCACCGGTGGGCGGTAGGCCGAGTCATGGGTGTTCGCCTCGACGAACGCGGCGAAGGCCCACGGGGCCAGGCGGTCCACGGACGGTGCGGCGGTGTGGGGCGCGGTCATCGTGGGGTTTCTCCTCCATGGTGGGCGCGGGGTGACAGGGGCTCCAGCGCTGCGGCGAGATGGCCGAGGGAGGCGGTTCCGGCGAGTTCGTCCGACGCGATGCCGGTGAAGCCGGAGCGCCGCAGCAGCGCCAGGAGACGGGGGACGGCGACCAGGGTGAGTCCGTGGTCGGCGAGGCTGCGCTGCATGTCCACCGCACCGGGACGTCCAAGGGGATCGGCCGCCAGGTCGCTGCTTCGGAGCGTGGCGACGGCGTCGGCCAGGGCCCGCTCGGCGCCTGCGTCGGGCAGGCGCGAGGGGGCGCGGTGGGTGGTGGGGGTGCGGTCCGGCGGGGGGTCTGCCGATGACAGGTCGTAGCGGTCCGGGGCGATGAGTCCGGGTACTTCGCCGAGCTGGTCCAGGACGTGGCGGTGCAGGTCGTCGGGGGTGACGTCGGAGGCGACGCGGGTGTGCGCGACGAGGTGCGGTTCGTCGTCCTCGGTGGCGCCGGTGCCGGGCCGTACCGTCACGTCGAGTACTCCGGGGTGCGCGCGCAGGACGTCTTCGACGTCGGGCAGGTGCGCCCACCCCCGCGAGGTGCGCCACCAGCCGGGGGCGGGCGGTGTCGAGGGGTGCTTCGGAAGCGGGCAGTCGGCCCCTTCCGCGAGCGCGCGCAGCAGAGCGCACAGGCGGACGGGCAGCGCCATGGCCTGGTCGGCGGTGAGCAGGTGGTCCCCGACGGTGACATCGAGGGTGACGGCCCCCTCGTCGAGGCCGAGGTCGACGTAGAGGGTCTCGCACGGCTCGTCGGGTGTGCTGCTGATCCAGGTGGCGGACGCGTCGAGCGAGGTGTGCTGGACCAGGTATTCGCGCGGCCAGGAATAGCAGTTGTACTCGATGGTGGGTACGGTCACGACTCCGCGGCGGCGGTCCATGCGGGCCTGGGCCGCGACCAGTTCCGCCGGACGCCACCGACCGTGCCGGTAGGCGGCGGCACAGGCCGTGGCGACCGAGGCGACCACGTCGCCGAACGGTGCTTGTGGGCGAAGAGCGATCTGTACGGGAACCGTCAGGGCCTGGACGCCGACGCTGTCGCGCAGAGCGGCGCGCGCCCGGTTGGAGACCACCGCGGAGGCGAGGAAGCGGTGTTCGCCGGTGCGGCTGGCGACGTCGTGGGCCAGGGCGGCGAGCACCACGGTCTCCGCGCTCGCCCGGTAACGGCGGGCGACACGGTCGAGGTGCTGGTACGCGGCCACCGAGCGGTGCTGGAGGCGGTGGCGCCCCTCGCCGCCGTGGCTCCCGCCGAAGGGGGCGAGTACGCAGGTCGGGTTGGTCTCCAGGCGCGTGAGCCACTCACGCTCGGCCGCTCTGGCACGCTGGGACGGCTGGGTGTCGACCGTGTCGAGCGGGTGGAGGGGTGCCCGGGCGGGTAAGGCTCCGCCGCACAGTCGGCCGTGGAGCTGGCCGAGCAGTACCGCCAGCCCCCATCCGTCGATCACCACGTGATGGGCGGCCATGAGGACCGCACGCGGCTTGCCCGCTTCGAGCAGCACTCTGGCGCGCCACGGTGGATGCCGCTCGGGATCGATCGGGCAGGCGGCCAGTGCCGCGGTGGCGGCCTCCAGGGTCCTGGCGTCCACGGCGGTGACCTCGACCTGGTCGAAGGGCAGCGGGGCCCAGCCGGTGCGGTGGACGTGCTGTACGGGGTGCAGCGCGTCGATCGTCGTACGCAGTGCCTCATGGTGGTGGGTGAGGGAGGTCAGCGCCGCGTGGATGTCGTCGAGGGTTGCCGCGGGCGGGACGTGGCAGTGGTCGGCGAGCGGGGTCGGGTTGACCCGACGCGACGGGGGAATGGTGCGCTCGAACCAGTGCCACTGCTGCACCCAGGTCAGCGGCCCGCTGCGGACCACGGTCGGGTCGTTCGCAGTCGCTTGCGGGAAGTGGGCCACGGCCGGGACCTCATACCGCTCGCACGACGAGGACGGCATTGTGGCCGCCGAAGCCGAACGAGTTGCTCAGAGCGATCCGCAGACCCTCGTGGTGCTGGGTGTGGTGCGGTACGAAGTTGATGTCCGGGTCGATCGGCTCGTCGCAGTTGAGGGTCGGCGGAACGTCGCCGGTGCGCAGGGCCTGGATCGACGCCACCAGCTCGACGGCCCCGGCGGCACCGATCATGTGGCCGGTCATCGACTTGGTGGAGCTGACGGGGATCCGGGTGACGCGTTCACCCAGCACCTCGCGCAGGACGGCGGTCTCGGTGGCGTCGTTGAGCAGCGTTCCGGTGCCGTGCGCGTTGACGTAGTCCACGTCCGCGCCCGTGATGCCCGCGTCGCGCAGCGCCGCCTCGACGGCACGGCACGCACCCCGTCCTTGAGGATGGGGGGCCGTCCAGTGATGGGCGTCGGAACTGGCCCCGTAGCCGATGAGTTCGGCCAGTGCCACGGCCCCGCGCCGCTCGGCCACCTCGGCGGCCTCCAGCACCAGCACGGCGGCTCCCTCGCTCATGACGAACCCGTCCCGGTGCGCGTCGAAGGGCCGGCACGCCGAAGCCGGCTCGTCGTTGCGTCTGGACAGGGCCCCGGCGTTGCCGCTGCCCGCGAGGTCGACGGCGGTGACACAGGCGTCGGCACCGCCGACGAGGACGATGTCGGCCTCCCCGTGGCTGATCATGCGCATTCCGGCCCCGATGGCGTCGGCGCCGCTGGCGCACGCCGTGCTCTGGGCGCGGCTGGGTCCCTGAGTGCCCAGGCGCATGCTGATCTCGCCCGCCGCGCTGTCCATCGCGGTCGTGACCTGCGTGTACGGGCTGATGGCGCGCGGCCCCCTGTCCCGCAGGAGGTTCGCGGCCCGGTAGATCGAGCCGACCGGACCGTAGCCGCTGCCGATGACGACGGCGACCCGTGGGGCGAGCTCGTCGTCGATGACGAGCCCGGCCTGCGCGCCCGCCTCCAGCGCGGCGGCCAGGGCGTACTGGGCGTACGGATCGGCGCGCCGGCTGACGGGCGTGGGCATGTAGCGGGCGGGGTCGAAGCCGCGGACCTGGCCGCCGATGCGGACGCCGAGGCCGGTCACGTCGATCGCGGCCACGGTGTCGACGCCGCTGCGCCCGGCCAGCATCGCCTTCCAGGTCTCCTCGACGCTGTGGCCCAGCGGCGTCACCGCCCCGTACCCGGTGACCATGACCCGGCGCCGGTCCCGGCCCGGCCCGGGCGGCTCCTGGGCGCCGGTCACTGGGGAACCACCTCGGCATCGCGCAGGGGCGGTGGGATGTCGTCGGGGGCGACCGGCACCATGAGGACGGCCGTGCCGCCTCGCGCGCACAACTGCCGTGCGGCGACGATCTCTTCACGCAGTACGGCCTTGTCGCGCAGCACGCGGTAGTGGATGTCGGGGCCGTCCATCACGGGCGGGGGCGCGCCCGGGTCGGTGAAGGCGTGCCGTCCGGCGTCGAGGCCGAGCCGGGCGCGCTGGGCGTCCAGCCAGCCGTAGCCGCCGTTGCACAGCACCACGTACAGCACGCCGCCGTGGGCGGGCGCGGTGACGGCGATGTCCGCACGGGCCGCGAGGAACGCGCCGTCCCCGACGAACGCGGTGACCTCGTGGCCGGGGGCGGCCCGCTTGACCCCGATGGCCGCCGCCGCGCCGAAGCCCAGCGGGGTCTGCTCCGAGGGCACGACGGAGCCGCCGCCGGTGTGGAAGGGGAAGCAGTAGGACCACATGTCCTGGAGCCCGTTCTCCTGGACCAGCACATGGGAGTCGGTGGCGGTGGCGTCGAGTGCGGCGAGCAGCTCGGCGATGCGGATCTCCGGCAGTGCCGCCGCTCCTGCGAGTTCGGCTTCCCTGGCGAGCGCCATGTCCTTGCGGGCGTCGGCGATCTCGTCGGCCCACGCCCGGGCCGTTTCGGTGTCCTGGGCCGTGCCGTCCGCCCGCAGCGCCTGCGTCCAGCCCAGCACGGCGTGCCGGGCGTCGCCCAGGACGCGCGGACCCGGGAACTCGGCCGACAGCCCGGCGGGATCGATGTTGACCTGCACCACCGTGACCGGCGGCCAGGGTGTCCCGCCTTCGACGGCTGTCTCTTCGAGCCGCCCGGCGAGCGAGACGACCAGGTCGCAGGACGACCACAGGCGGCGGGCCGGAGCGGCGGCGTAGAGGCCCGCCAAGCCGCAGAACAGCGGGTGGCGTTCGTCGACGGCGCCACGGCCGGACGCGGTGGTGAACAGCGGCGCGCCGAGGCGTTCGGCGAAGCGCTCGACCGCACCGTCGTCGTTGCGGTGCCGCATGCCACCGCCCACCAGCACCACCGGACGCCGACTCGCACGTAACGCCCCCAGCGCCGCACGCGGGGCCAAGGCGACGGTCTCAAGTGCCAGTGGTTCAGGCAGTGTTGGCAGCAATTCGTTGACGGGGATCCGCGCGGGGCGGACGTCGTCGGGTATTTCCAAGTACACGGGTCCGGACGGCGGCCCCAGGGCGCGGGTCAGCGCCGTCACCGTTTCGGGTACGACCCGGTCGGCATGACCGACCCGGTGGGCCCACCGCACCAGGGGAGCTGTCACGGAGACTTGGTCGAGCTCCTGGAAGCCGCCGCTGCCCCGGCGCCGCTCGGGTGCCCCGGCGGCGAGTACGAGGACGGGGGCGCCGGACTCCCGTGCCTCAAGGAGACCCGTGGCCGCGTGCGTGACGGCCGGTCCCTTGCCCAGGGCGCAGACAGCGAGCCGGCCCGACTGCAGGGCGTAACCGGTCGCCATGTACATCGCGTTGCGCTGGTCGCGGCAGGGCACGAGGTCCAGGCCCGCCGCGTCGAGCGCGCGCAGCAACTCCAGGTCGTCGCCGGGCAGTCCGAAGCAGGTGTCCACTCCGTTCCTCACCAGTACGTCGACGACGGCGGACCACGCGTCCGCGTACCGTTCGCTCGGCTGGGTCACCATCCGCGCACCGCCGCAGGGGTGCCGGTGGGCAGGCTCTGGGCCACGGCCTGCGACATGAGCAGGGGGCCCGCGTGCCGCTCGCCGCCGTAGGAGCGGTAGTTCGCCCTCATCCCGAACCCGCCGAAGGGACGGTTGCCGTCGTCGGCGTCGAGCAAGGTGTGGTTGACGCAGGTCTGGTGGTTTTTGGACAGCGCCGCGACCGTCTCCGGATCGTTGCCGTAGACCATGGCTCCCAGCGCGCGTTCACCGAAGTACGGGCTTTGCAGGCGCTCGCGCAGCCGCCTCGCGCTGGGGTAGGCGACGACGTTGAACACCGGGGCGAACATTTCGGTGAGGGGGATCTTGTCATCGAAGCCCCACAGCAGCACGGTCGGCCAGATCCTGCGGGACGGCAGGTCGATGCGCCCGCCGTGCCGGATGCGGCGGGCATGGCGCACGAGGTAGTCCGAGGAGTTCACCAGCGCCGAGTCGTAGTGGATCGGGCCGTAGTCGACAGCGGGGTCGCTGTTGCGCCCGAAGCGCAGGGAAGCCAGTTCGGCCGACAGCATATCGAGGAATTCCTCGGTGCGGCCCTGCGGTGCGAACACGACGTCGGGGCCGAAACAGTCCTGTCCCGAATTGTGGAGCCGGATGCGGGCGAGGTCGTGTGCCGCGTGCGCGAGGTCGGCGTCGGGTGCGATCACGAAGGGGTTGATGCCGTGTCCGAAGAACAGGAAGAGCTGGTCCTCGGCCAGCCCTTCGCGGATGGTCTCGGCATTGGAGTAGGTGCCGGTGAAGACGACGAGGTCCGCCTCGCGGACGGGTCCCGTCACGAACTTGCGCTGGCTGAGCTCCGCGAGGTCGATGGGTATTTCGTGTACGGGTGCCAGCAGTTCGTGCAGGCGCCGCATCTGGTCTTTGATGTCGGAGGACGGTCGAAAGGTGACGTTGTCCGTGTAGAGGGACGCCACGAGCAGGTAGAGCGCGTACGAATAGAGCGGGATGTTCGACGGCATGAAGACCGCTGCCCTGGGCACGCGGCCCGGCCGGGTCCGGTAGATCTCCTCCTCGGCTCCGTCGAGGGTGGCGAGGAACGACTGGATCTCGGCGCGCGCCGTGTGGTGGGGGGAGATTTCGGTGAGGACGCTCAGCACCGCGTCCTCGTGGCCGGCCACGTACCGGCGCACCGCGCGCAGTGCTGCGACGCGGTGGGCGAAGGGGATCGGGTGGTCGGTGCCGGTCGGGCCGGGTGCCGCGGCAGTGGTCACGGAGGGCGGCAGGTGCGCCGAGGTCATGGCGATCTTCTCCAGGGCGGCCGGGTCGGGCTTGCCCGTGCTGTTGAGGGGCAGCGCGGGAAGCACGACGATGTGGTCGGGCTGCTCATAGCGGGCGAGCTCCGAGCCGAGCACCCGCTTCCAGTGCGCGGGTGCACGGCCGTCCGGGTCTTCGACCACGAACACCAGCCGAGTGCCCAGACGTTCGTCTGGCAGCGCGACGACCTGCGTGGGTGCCCCGGCCGATGCGGCTCGCTCGGCGAGGTCGGCGGGGTGGAGGGTGTGGCCGTCGCGGTGCACGGCGTGCTTGCGGCCGGTCGGGAAGACACGGCCCGCGTCGTCGAGGCGGCCGATGTCGCCCGTACGGTAGGTGCCGCGCGGCACCGGGACGATCTCCCCATCGTCCCCCAGGTAGCCCGTCATCAGACCGTCGGTGCGCACCACGATCTCACCGAGCCGGCCGTGGGGGAGCGGCCTGCCGTCCTCGTCGTGGACCTCGACGAGGACGCCGGGCAGCGGTGTGCCGCATCCGACGGGATCGGTGTCGGGGGCCAGCGCGATGTTGCCGGTCTCGGTCGCTCCGTATCCGTCGAGCAGGTGCCTGCCGGTGCGGTCGTGGAAGCGGGCCGCCAGGTCGCGCCCGAGCGGCGCCCCGCCCACGCACCACGCCCGTACCGTCTTGAGCGCGTGGGAGAGAGCGGGACGGCGCTCCAGCAGGTTGAGCAGGCTGTAATAGGTCGACGGCGCCCCGTCCACGACGGTGAGGCCGTGGTCCGCGCCGAGCGTGAGCGCCCGGTCCAGGCGCGCGGCCGGCCCGTAGACCATCAGCGTGCCCCCGCTCAGCCACCAGCACAGGACCAGGGACAGGCCGTACTGGTGGGAGTACGGCAGGACGGGCAGGAAGACGTCGTCGGGCCGGTACTTCATGCGTTCGGCGCTCAGTGCGAGGTTGTCGAGGATCGAGCGGCCGGAGCGGACGATGCCCTTGGGGCGGCCGGTCGTGCCCGACGACCACGAGATCGCGGCGTCCGGGCGGCGGGCCCAGGCCGCCAGATCGGGCACGGCCGCCGGGCCCGACGGGGTGCGAGGCGCCGTGGTGTCACCGGCCGAGTCGCCGATCTCAAGTCTTACGCGCGCCTGGGCGCGGATCTGTAAGCGCTGGGACGGGGTGGACCGGTGATCGGCCAGGACCACGGAGGCGTCGAGGTGGATGAGGGCGAGTAAATCGACGACCCATTGAGGGGAATTGGCCCCGATCATCATCACTCGCGAGCCCGCGGTAATGCCACGGCGTGCGAGTATTTCAGTGGCTCTGTTTATGCGCGCCACTATCTCGTCGGTCTCCCAGATGTGTCCCTCGGCCGAGATCAAGCGCCTTGAACCGGGCAACTCGTGCTCCTTGATGACTTTTCGCGGGCACACCCAGGCGCACGCCAAAATGGCTGTTACCGGCCACGATGTGGGGAGTGGGGAGAATCGTCGCGGATAAGCCTCCTTGATGTCGGGCAGGCTTGTGCAACACCTGAGCGGGCGTTCGTCGGTCCGCAATCACGCCATGGTGTCTGCTTCTTATAAAGAAGATCCATCGACTATGCCATACGGGCAGGCAGGTGTCGAGACGCCTATTTCCGCCGTGGAGCAGTCGTATTGAGCCGAAATATATTGTGCTCAGAGGTGGCGGTGGTTCGTGAGTGAACTCGCGGGTCTGGTTGGCGGGTCAGGGACGGGTGTCCGTGGGGCGGTCCGAAGCCGCGTCTCGCGGCGCTCCCTCCAGCCGGAACCGCTTGCGGATGTCGGGGCGGCTCAGGAGCCTGGCCGGGTAGCCGGGGCCGGGGCGCGGGGTGACGTCGGCCCACTCCATCGGCTGGCGGCAGTGCGAGCAGACGACCTCGGCGTGCGCGTCGTGGCCGCAGGTTTCGTGGTGGGTCAGCACGGGTGTGCCCGACTCGTCGGACAGCCAGCGGTCTCCCCAACTGGTCATCGCCAGGAGTACGTTGTGGAAGTCGCGGCCCGACTCGGTCAGCACGTACTCGTGCCGCAGGGGCTGCGTCTCGTACACCTGCTTCTCCAGCAGTCCCGCGCCCACCAGGCGGCGCAGCCGTTCCGACAGGGTGTTGCGGGCGATCCCCAACTCCTGCTGGAAGTCGTCGAACCGGCGGATCCCGTAGAACGCCTCGCGCAGGACCAGCGGTGTCCACCAGTCCCCGAGCAGATCCATGGTCCGGGCCACGGAGCAGGGCCAGTTCGCGAACGATGTGCGCCTCATGCCCCGAGTGTATGGGTCTCTTGACGAGACTGAGCAGTTCGCGGCGGACAAGGGGCTTGCCCAGGTCCGTCCATCTACGCAACTATGAAGGTCGGCGCGGCAGTTGGCCGCGCCGGTCCGAACGGGAGGCGGCCCTGATGGAGTGGACCGGGCAGGTCTATGCCGATACCCCGACCGTGGCCTCGCGCCTCTTCGTCGACGCCCCGCCGGAACGGATCTGGCGGTACGTCAGCGACATCCACGTCATGCCCCGGCTCAGCGGTGAACTGCGGGAGGTCGTATGGCTGGACGGGGTGACCGGGCCCGGGATCGGCCACCGCTTCGAAGGGCGCAGCGCGCATCCGTCGATGGGCGAGTGGACGACCGTCAGCACGGTGATCGAGCTGGAGGCGCCGCGCCGCTTCGGCTGGGCCGTGGGCGATCCGGAGGCACCGAGCAGTACTTGGCGCTTCGCCCTCCGGAGTGAGGGGAGCGGTACGGTGCTGGAGCAGTGGGCGCGGATGGGCCCGGGGCGGTCGGGGCTGAGCCTGGCCATCGAGGCGATGCCCGACAAGGAACAGAAGATCGTTTTCGTACGGCTGCGGGAGTTCGAGGCCGGCATCGAGGCCAACCTCGCCGCCATCAAGGACCTGGCCGAGGCGGAGAAGTGATGCGCACCGCGACCACCGTCGAGGCGTCCGGCGGGCCGTGGCGGCAGACCGCCGAATACGTCGTCGAGGCGGAACGCCTCGGACTCGACATCTGCTGGGTGGCCGAGGCATGGGGGAGCGACGCGCCCTCCCCGCTGGGCTTCCTCGCGGCCCGCACCAGTACGGTCCTGCTCGGCTCGGGCGTGATCCAGCTCGGCACCCGGTCCCCGGTCACCATCGCCCAGACCGCCATGACGCTCGCCGACCTCTCCGAGGGCCGGTTCCTGCTGGGGCTCGGGGCATCGGGGCCCCAAGTGCTGGAGGGACTCCACGGGATCCCCTTCGCGCGACCGCTGAGCAGGATGCGGGAGACCGTCGACATCCTGGGCGCGGCCTTCACCGGAGAGAAGATCACCTACCGGGGCCGCCACCACCGTATTCCCCTGCCCGACGGCGAGGGCCGCCCGATGCGGCTCAGCGCCCGGCCCGCCGCGGTGCCGGTCTACCTGGCCGCTCTGTCGCCGAAGATGCTGGAGCTGACCGGGGAGGTCGCCGACGGGTGGCTGGGCACCAGCTTCGTGCCCGAAGGCGCCGACGCGTACTTCACGCACCTGGACACCGGGCTGGCCCGGTCCGGCCGCCGACGGGCCGACCTGGACGTCTGCCAGGGCGCGGAGATCAACATCGTCTCCGAGGGAGAACTGCGGGCCACCCTCGCCACCCGCAAGAAGGAGCTCGCCTTCTCCCTGGGCGGCATGGGATCGGGCGACACCAACTTCTACAACCGGGCCTACAGCCGGCAAGGTTGGGCCGAGACCGCCGCCGAGGTGCTCGCGCGGTGGCAGGCCGGGGACCGCGACGGCGCCACCGCCCTGATCACCGACGAGATGGTGCTCGCCACGACCCTCATCGGCACCGAGGAGATGGTCCGTGCCCGCCTCAAGGTCTGGCAGGCGAGCGGAGTCGACACCGTGCGCCTGTACCCGGCGGGCGACACGCTGGAGGCCCGCCTGACCAACCTGGCCCGCGGCATCGACCTCATCCGCGCCATCGGCCCCGACGGGCCGCCGAAATGACGACGCCGCAAGGGGCGGCAAGGCCACCGAGGACGCCTGCTCCAACAAGTGATCCCCGCCGAGTAACCCCTGGCACACGTCCAGGCCGACCCTCCCTGCGGAGGGACGGCCTGTTCCGCTTCCGCCGCCGTTGCGCGTCGGGGCGGTGGTCCAGCGTGACGTGCGGGTGCGGGTGCGGGTGCGGGTGCGGGTGCGGCAGAGGCGCGGGTGTGGGTGCCGTGCGGGTTCAGCCCAGTTCCAGTACGCCCACCGTCTGGTCTCCGCTGGTCTCTCCGGTCAGCCGGAAGCCGAGGGCCAGGTAGAAGTCCTGCGGGCCGTCCGTTCCGGGGTGCCAGCTGGTCGTCAGCCGGGTGCCGCCACGGCGCCGGATCTCGTCGGCCACGGACTCTACGGCGAAGCGGCCATAGCCCCGCCCCTGCTTGCCGTCCGCGATGTTGAGACGCCAGAGGCCGGAGCGGAAGTCGGTGCCCCCGCCCGTCCAGTCGATGTCGAAGAAGGCCATGAGGAACCCCACGGTTTCCTCGTCGTCGCAGATCAGCCGGGGCCATGCGACGCCGGGGTGGACGTACGCCTCGGCGAGCGACTTCACCACCGGTGCCACCAGGTGTTCCTGGTCGCGGCGGACTCGCAGCCCGATCGCGCTGTCGATGTTGTCGGGGGTGATCTCCCGCAGACGGAGTGAGGTTGACATGCCCGTACCTTAAACAGGCCGGGCAAGTGGTTTTCCCGGCGTACCGGGGGTGACCAGCGGTTTCAGTGACCAGGGGGCGGCCCGGTTCCCGTTGGCTGCCGATCCGCGCGCCGGGCTGGGCTCCCGCTCCTTCCAGGTTTCTCGGGCTGCGGCGCCGCCGCGGCTCGTGGACCCGCCGCACGCCACGGAGACGACCACCCTCAGCGTGGCGCGGCGCACGACACACCCGGCCAGGGCGAGGCGCCGCCGCCCGTTCGTGCCGAGGCCGTCCTTCCCGGCCATCAGACCGTCCCTCCCCGGGCGCGAATGCGGGCCACCGCCGCCTCGATGCCGATGGTGTCGATCGTCTTGATGGCCTTGGCGGAGAGGGTGAGCCGGACGTGGCGGCCTTCGCTGGGCAGCCAGTACCGCTTGCTCTGGACGTTGGGGTCGAAGCGGCGCTTGTTGCGCCGGTGCGAGTGGGAGATGCGGTGGCCGAATCCGGGCTGGCGGCCGGTGAGTTGGCAGTGGGCTGACACGGTTGTTCCTCCATGGGTGGTGGTTGCGGGGATCACACTAACTCTTGATGAAAATGAAAATCAATCCCATGTATGGTGTCGTCCATGGCCCGCAACGAGCTGCGTCCGATCATCAAGCTGAGGTCCACCGCCGGCACCGGCTACACGTACGTGACGCGCAAGAACCGCCGTAACCACCCCGACCGCCTGACACTGCGGAAATACGACCCCGTCGTCGGCCGCCACGTCGACTTCCGTGAGGAGCGCTGAGCACCGTGAAGCCCGGAATCCACCCCGAGTAGCGGCGCTACGGGAGTGGAGCGAGCGAATCGTGAAGGGGGAACGAGTGCGGGGGCCCGGCCATTCGGGGGGCGCCATGGCCCCGCAATGGCCGAACCCCTGCTCACCGCGCTCTTGATCACTGGCCCGCGACAGTAAAAGATGGATTGTCCGCCGGTAAGATCCATCACAGCGCACACCGGGGAGACAACCCATGACCCACACCGCCTCGCCCGGTCACCCCTCCGGCAGCGGATCCGAGCGAGGTGCCGTACATCGCTTCACCGTTCTCGGCCCCCTGCGCGTGTATGACGACGCGGTCCAAGTGCCCCTCCCCGGGCCCCAGTTGCAGGCCGTGCTCGCGGTTCTGCTGTTGCGGGCGGGCACTCCCGTGTCGGCCCGGCAGCTCATCGCCGCGGTCTGGGGCGATGAGGCTCCGCCCGGCGCGCTGCGGGCGCTGCGCACCTACGTCTTCACGCTGCGCCGACTGCTGGAGCCCGGCCGGGCACCCCGTGGCACCGCGCGCACGCTCCTGACGACCGGCGACGGCTACACCCTGCGCATCGCCCCCGAGGGCGTCGACCTGACGGTCTTCGAACTCCATACGGCCGAGGCGCGCCGGGCCGCAGCCGCCGGACGGCATGAACGGGCACGGTCGCTGCTGGTGTCCGCGCTGGCCCTGTGGCACGGCAGGCCGCTCGCCGGTGTGCCCGGACCGTACGCCGAGGGGCAGCGCACCCGGTTGGAAGAGCTGCGGCTGGTGGCCGTCGAGGACCGCTGGGAGGCCGAGATCGCGCTCGGCGGGCACGGCGAGGCGATCGGCCCCCTGCGCGTGCTGGCCGCCGCACACCCATGGCGGGAGCGGGTGCACGAGCTGCTGATGACAGCGCTGCACCAGGCCGGACAGTACGGGGACGCGCTGGCCGTCCATGCGCGCTTCCGCCGCGCGCTCGCCGACGAGCTGGGCACCTGCCCGAGCCCCGGCCTGGACCGGCTCCGGCAGAAGATCCTCACCGCCGCGTCCGGGACGCAGGCGGCCGACGCGCTGCGCGGGACGGCCCCGGAACAGCCCCACGGACCGGCCCAACTTCCCCAGGACACAGTCGACTTCACGGGCCGAACCGAGGAGGCCGACCGGCTGTGCGCCGCGCTGGAGCCGGACAACGTTGTCGCCCTCGGCTCCATCAGCGGGATGGGCGGCATCGGCAAGACGGCCCTGGCCGTCCACGTCGCCCAGCGCCTGCGCCACCGCTTCCCGGACGGACGGCTCTACGCGGACATGAGGGGAACCGGCCCCCGGCCCGCCGAGCCCATGGAAGCGCTGGGCCGTTTTCTGCGCGTCATGGGCGTGCACACCGGGCACCTCCCGACGCTGGCCGAGGAACGGGCCGCCCTGTACCGGTCGATGCTCGCCACCCGGCGGGTCCTCGTGGTGCTGGACAACGTCCGCGACCCGGCCCAGGTCCGCGACTTGCTGCCCGGCACACCAGGCAGCGCCGTATTGCTCACCAGCCGGTCCCGGCTCGTCGGTCTGACCGGGGCCACCCAGGTGGACCTGCGGCCCATGGCGCACACCGAGTCCCTGGAACTGCTCACTCGGATCGTCGGCGGACCGAGCGTGTCCGCCGAGCCGGAGGCCGCCGCCGACGTGCTCGCCGCCTGCGGCCATCTGCCGCTCGCCATCCGTATCGTGGCCTCCCGCCTTGCGGCCCGGGCGGACCACACGCTCGCGCGGACCGCCGCGCTCCTGGCGGACGAGCGGCGCCGCCTGGGCGCGTTCAGAGCGGACGACACCGCCGTGGAGTCCACCTTCCGGCTCGGCATGGAGCTCCTGGACGCCGAGCAGGTCCGCGCCTTCCGACTGCTCGCCCTGCCCGAGACGCCCGAGCTGAGCGCTCCCGTCGCGGCGGCGCTGCTCGCCCGGCCGGAGCGCGAGGCCGAGGAGCTGTGCGAGTCGCTGGTCGACCTGAGCCTGCTGGAGTCGGTCGCCCCCGGCCGCTACCGCTACCACGACCTGCTGCGGCTCTTCGCCCGCCAGACCGCGCTCGCCGAAGTCCCGGAGCGCGAGCGGACCGCCGCGACCGTACGCCTGCTGGAGTTCTGCCTCGCCACGGCCCGCGCCGCCCACCGGGCCTCGCTGCCCGACGACGCCTTTCCCGGGCACTTGGTCCCGCTGCGCTCCGAGGGCCTGGACTTCGACGGCCCGCAACAGGCCGTCACCTGGCTCCTGGACGAGCAGACCTCGCTGCTGGGGCTGGTCGAGCAGGCGGCGGGCGATGCATCCGTGTCGCTGACCGTCTGCGCGGACCTGCTGCTGGCCGCGGACCCGCTCGGCCGCCTCGGCGCGAAGCCGTACGGCATCGAACGCGCCGCCCGCACCCTGGCCGAGGCCGCACGCGCCGCCGGCCACCGCACGGCGGAAGCGCGTGCCCTGTACATGCTGGGCAGCTCCGTGCAGTACCGCTTCGCCATGCGGCTCGGCGCCCCGCCCCTGGACCGGGCCATCGAGCTGTGCCGGGCGACCGGGGACCGTACGCTGCTCGCCCACGTCCTGATCACCCGGGGCGGAGGGGCGCTGGCGCTGCGCGACTTCACCACCGCGTACGCCTTGTTGAGCGAGGCACTGGCCCATGGCAGGGCGCTGGCCGGCCGGGGCATCGAGGCGTACGCGCTCGGCTTCCTCGGACTGGCCCTGCTGGGCGTCGGCCGGGCCGAGGAGGCGCTGGCGCACTGCCGGGAGGCCGTCGCCGTCACCCGGGCGACCGGGGACCTCGCGGGCCAGGCCAACGCACTGCACAACCTCGGCCAGGTATGTCTGCGGACCGGGCGGACCTCGGAGACCTTCGACTGCCTGGAGGAGAGCCTGCGCCTGTGGTGCCAGACGGGCTCCCGGTTCCGCGAAGGTCTCCTGCTCGGCGCACTGGCCGAGGCCCACGCCCTGTCGGGTCGGCCCGTGGAGGCCGCCGAACACGCCGAACGGGCACGGGAGATCGCCGCGGCACGCGGTGACGCAGGCATCCTCGCCCGCGCCCTCGCCCAGCTCGGCCACGCCCACCGGGCCCAGGGCGACACCGGCCGGGCGCGGGAGCACTACCGCCGAGCGGAGGGCGCCTTCCGCGAACTCGGCCTGCCGGACGCGGACGACATCGCGTCCCATCTGCGCGATCTTTGACGGGGGTTGCTCCGACTGCGGGAGCTCTGCTCCATTGACATCTCGGCCCGTCATGTCCCGCCGCCACAGTGATGCGCTCGGCCCTCTCCTTCCGTTCTGCCATCCGCTGCCTCGGAACGGTCCGAATCACTCATTAGGCGTCAGTGGCGGATTTAGCACATTTTCCGGCCCGTGGTTCATGGCATGTTGTCTCCTCTGTTTTCCCGAGGGAGGAAGCGCGTGCCCCATTCCCCTGTGCCCGAGGGTTCACCCCTGCTCTACCCGAAGTGGGCGGACCGCCTCATACGGCAGCTCGACACGTTCGCGGCCACACGCTCCCGCGCCGACAAGGTGCCTGCTCTGGTGCTGGCCCGGCAGGATGGCGGTGACGTCCGGGCACCGGCCTTCATCGTCCGGGAATACCAGCACCGGCTGTCGTGGCGACGGGGCAATCCGCATTTCACCGTCCCTTACGCCGTCGTCGACGACGAGGAGTTGAGAGGGGGCTTCCTCGCGGCGGTCGACCGGGTCGCACTGCGCTTCCAGCTGACGATGCCCTCGGGCCGGCTGCGACTGCCGGCCTTCCACACCTGCCGGGCCGTGCTGGACAGCGAACGAGGCGTGGGCGACGTCCAGTCCCAGCAGCAGCCGATCCTGGACGGGCTGTACGCGGCGCTGCTGGAGCGGCGCAGACCGCTTCGGGCCGGGGCGCGCGTGGCGGACTTCATGGGGCAGCACCTGCTGACCGGCTGGCTGCAGGGGATCGTGGCGGCCCTGATCGTCGGCTTGCCGAAATTCTGCTACCGCTTCCACCTGCGGCACTGGGGCCTGCGCTGGGTCGCCGACGAGGCGAACACGGCGTGCTTCCTGGATGCCGCGCTCTCCTTCTGCCGGGACGGCGAGCTCGACCGGGAGGACCCGCGCGTACGGCGGATCCTCCTGCGCGCGCTCCTCACCGATCTCCGCAAAGCGACGCGGCGACGGTCCTGGCTCAGCCATCTGTGGGCGCGGCGCCGGTGGTCCTTCGTCGTCCTCATCCCCGCGATCGACGACACCGACGGCCCCGGGCGCGCCTTCCTCGGCGCGTTCGAGGAGCTCGCCGGTGACCATCCGGTCAAGCCGCTGCTGGTCCTGGCCGCCTGTACGGGGCCGCCCCCGGACTACGCCGTGCCCCTGGGCGCCGACCGCGACCGGCCCAACGGCCTCGCCGACCAGGTGTTCACCTTCCTCAACGAGGGCAGCGACGAGCCGGTGCGCCTGGTCACCCTGCCGGCCGAGGACGACACGGACGGCACGGCCAAGACGAAGATCGACACCCACTGGGGTGTCACGGGCCGCCGCGACCATCCGCTGGACTGGCTGCGTCCCGCCGCTCTGCCCCTGATGGCCGCGGCGACCGCGGGCGTCTTCCTGCTCCCGCAGTACCTGTGGCCCGCGGCGGCCCCCGAGCCCGCTTCCTGTGTGACGGTCCGGACCGGCGAGCGGGTCGGCGTCACCGACGGCAGGCAGTGCGACCTGGCCGTCGCGGGGGAGCGCGGAAGGGAACTGCGGGACCTGGAGGACCAGGTCGCCAAGGAGAACGCCCAGATCCCGGACGGGCGTTACCGCACCCTGGTCTTCCTCGCCCCCCTGAGCCTGCAGAACGGCGTCTACGACGACCCGCCGGTCGGCCTGCAGATCCTGCGCGGCGTCATCGCCCAGCAGCACAAACTCAACGCCGGGGTCCGCCAGAACAAGATGCCCATCCGCCTGCTCATCGCCAACACCGGCCAGTACTTCGCGTACGGCGCACGCACGGCCGCGGCGCCGACGGACCCGGACGTCGCACAGATGATCATCAGGCGTCAGCAGCAGGACCGGATCGCGGCGGTCATCGGCATCACCCAGAGCCGCCCCCAGTCGCTCAACGCGGTACGGGAACTCGACCAGGCCGGCATTCCGGTCGTCGCCAACGGCGTGTCCGGCAGCATCCTGGTCGGCCCCGACTCACCGGAGCGGTACTTCCAGATCTCCGCACCGAACGGGCGCATCGCGCCGATCCTCGCCACCTTCATCCGCCGTTCGCCCGAGGTGAGCGCCCTCACCCACGGCACACCCCACGCGGTGGTCGTCTACGACCCGACCGACACGGCCTTCAGCACGGATCTCAAGAACCTTTTCGTCGCCGCCTACCGACGCGAAGGGGGCGGCACCGACGAGGTGAAGTACAGCGAGAAGCCCGGGGCGACCACCCCGGAGAACATCGCCAACGACGTCTGCGCGAAGGCCGCCGCGACGCACGGCATCGTCGTCTACCTCGCCCGGTCGGGTGTGCTTCCCGGGCTCCTGAACGCGATGCGCGGCGCGGGCGGCCCCTGTCAGCCCCCGCAGGGCACCACCATCCCGATGATCACTGAGAGCACCCCGATCGACTTCCAGCTCCACCCCCAGCAGACCGCGCGCGCCTATCCGTACATGACCCTCTTCTACGAGACGACCAACGCGCCCACTCCGGACTCCCGTGATCCCTATGCCCAGTTCGCCCAGGACTTCGCCGCCGTCTTCGGCGGACGCAGCGCGGACGCGGACGCGGGCGGCGGCTTCGACACCGCGGGCGTCGTCAGCAAGGTCATCGAGGACCTGCTGCCGGCCACCCCGAACCCCCAGCCCAATGACGTTTACCTGTGGCTCACGGCCCACGGTGTGTCCCAGTACCCGGGAGCGTCCGGCGTGCTGCAACTGGACCGCACGAACAAGTACCCACCCGACAAAGCGGTGTACGTCCGCGAGATCGCCCAGCCGGGCGGGGACCCCACCACCCTGCTCAGCTGCGGAATCCTGCCCGACCGGGAGAACCCCGTGAACTGGGGCACCCCTCCCCATGTCTTCCCCTGTCCGAAGGACGACACGGCGACGGCTACCCGGTGACCCCGGGTGCCGTACGGGCGGGCAGGTCCGCGGTGGCTGCCCCGTGTCCGAGGGGGTGATCCACCTTGCGTGCGATGAGCGGTTCGACGACGAGCAGTTGCCCGGCCGCGAGCACGAGGCCGAGCCCCGCCATGGCCAGCCAGAGGGCCGCGACCCCCGTGTGCTCCAGTAGTTGCGTCGCGGTGACGGGGGCGGCGGTGGTGGCGATGCCCCAGCTGATGCCGTACACGGCGAGGTAGCGGTCGCCGGCGCCGGGCGGGGCCAGGTCGGCCACGACGCTGATGGCCCGGCCCAGGACGACGGCCTCGCCCAGGCTCCAGAACACCGTCCCCACCAGGAACGCGGGCAAGGTGGGGGCGAGCGCGTAGCCCGCCAGTCCGGCAGCCAGCAGGAGGTGTCCGAGGGCCAGGGCCGTGTGGGCGGGCAGCGCGGTGAGCCGGCGAAGGCGCAGAACGGGCTGGGCCGCGACGACGGTGAGAGCCGAGGCGGTGAACAGCAGACCGGCATCGGCCGCCGCGTACCCGCGTCGGTCCAGGGTCAGTGGCAGAGCCATCACCACGTGCATGGCCAGGAGCGCGAACGCCGTTCCGGACACGAACATCGCCAGCAGCGCGCGGTCGCGCCAGGGGCGGGCCGGTGGTGTGCCAAGTCGCGCTTCATCGGCGGCTGTTGGGCGGCGGTGATCGGCGGGCAGCGCGATGTGGAGGGTCAGCGCGCAGACCAGGCAGGTGAGTGCGTCGGCGACGAAGAGCCAGCGCAGGTCGTAGCGGCCCAGCCCGGCCGCGATCAGCCCGGCGCCGATGCCGCCCGCGGCGAGCGCGGCGTTGAGCAGGCTGTACGCGTGGACGCGCTCGGCGGCGGGGACGGTGTCGGCGATGATCGCCTGGCTCGGCGGCTCATAGAGCTCGAAGGCCAGACCGAGCAGGAGCGCGCAGCAGGCCGCCATGGCCAGGGAGCCCGCGGCGGCGATGCCCAACTGCGCTGCGGCGCAGCCGACGAGGCCGGTGACGATCGTACGGCGGCGTCCCAGGCGGGAGGCGAGACGGCCGCCGACGAGCCGGGACGGGATCGTCGCGAGGCCGAAGCCCGCCGAGACCAGGCCCGCCGTCGTGGGGCTGGCACCGAAGTCGTCGCTGATCAGGACCGTGAGGAACGGCAGGGAGAAGGCCCCCAGCCGGTTGAGTGCCCGTGCCGCCACGAGCAGCCATACGGTCCGCGGCATCGCCGCCACCCCCACGTAACCGTCGTATCGAGTAATGTCAGTCACCGACGTTAATCACCAGAGGAGTAACCGGTCAAGTGATGTTCGACAGTCACCTCGCGCTGTTGCTGGACCAAGCCGTGGCGCTCGTGAACACCCTGACGGACGGTCACGCACGGGGCCGCCCCTACACCGCGCCCCGAGGCACGGACCTGGCGGACGCCGTCGACACCGCCATTCCGCGCACAGCGTCCTCGCTGCCGCGCGCCATCGACGCCGAACAGGCCGCGTACCTGACCGAGACGGCCGGGCGCATGCGCGAGGTCTTCCAGGCCGTGCAGGACGACAGGCCGGACGCCGCCGCCACGACCGTCAACGACCTCCTGCGCGACACCGGGGCCCGGCCCCGGCTGGACAGGTCCGAGGCCGGACCCTGGCAGCTGCACATCCACGGCCCGGACGACTCCTTCGCCGCGGGCAGCAGCGCCAGCTGCACCACCGCGCTCGCCCTGGCGGTCGGCGGCGGCCTCGCCGGCCGCCTGGGGGTGTGCCGGGCCGAGCGCTGCGACCGCGTCTACGTCGACACGTCCCGCAACGCCGCACGCCACTTCTGCTCCACCGCCTGCCAGAACCGCACGAAGGCCGCGGCCTTCCGGGCGCGTCAGCAGCCGGGCTGAGGCCGGGTCCGCAGGCCCCAGCGGGCGAGGGACGGGCCGACCGCGCCCAGCGCCGCGAAGAACACCGCCAGCAGCAGCCAGCCCGCCGTGCCCAGACCCAGCACCACCGTGGTCAGGATCCCGGGGGCGAGCGCCTGACCGGCACTGAAGCCAAGGCCGAGGACGCCCTGGTACTGGCCCTGCGCGTGGTCGGGGGCCAGGCCGAAGCCGAGGGCGAAGGCCGCCGAGGACTCGAAGACCTCCGCCAGGCTGTGGACGAAGACCGCCGCCAGGACCAGCCCCGCCGCGACCCAGACCGGCGGGTACGCCGCCAGCGCCATCAGCGGGCAGCTGACGAGGAAGAGCAG
The DNA here is from genome assembly GCF_041080675.1 of Streptomyces sp. cg36. NCBI lineage: Bacteria > Bacillati > Actinomycetota > Actinomycetes > Kitasatosporales > Streptomycetaceae > Streptomyces > Streptomyces cyclosori. The sequence goes on from NZ_CP163520.1 coordinate 7,892,298, forward strand.
CCCGGCGGTGCGGAACGCCCCGCCGCCGTCGAGCGGCGTCTCGATGCGGGAGCCGATCCGGGTCTGCAGCAGGGCGCAGAAGGTGCCATTGACGGCGAACAGCCCGGCCACCGTCCAGCGCGGCGCCTCGGTGTGCTCGGAGATCCAGATCGGCAGGAGCAGCGACACCACCGGGTACTGCAGTCCCATGGCCCCGTACAGAGCGGTGAACGTCAGGAACGGGCGGTCCCTGAAGGCGGCCCGACGATGCTGCCGCGGCGGTGCTGCGAGCACCGGATAGCGGGGCAGCAGGAGCAGCAGCAGCGCGCACAGGGCGAAGCTCGCCGCGTTGCCGAGGATCAGCGTGACATAGGCGCCCCGGGTGTCCGCGGCCAGCGCCAGCCCGGCACCCACCGTGCCGAGGATGACGCCCAGATTGACGAAGGTGCGCAGCTTCGCCCGGAACAGGGCCGGGCGGTCCGTCCCGACCCGGACCACCAGCGCGCCCCAGGCCGCCCCGCCGGCCGCCGCCGCGATCTGGTCGACCGTCGCGATGACCGTGAGGGCGGCCCAGCTCTCGACGAGAACGAGGGCCGCCATCGACACCGCCTGGACCGCGAGGGCCAGCATCATGATCGTGCGCGCTCCGCGCCGGTCGGCGAGATGCCCTCCGGGTATCCCCGCGCCCAGGCCGATCACCCCGGCGATGGTCAGCGCGGCGCCGACCTGCACCGCGGGCAGGCCCACGGCCGACGTGAAGTAGAGCGCCGACGCCGCGTTGAACAGCCCGTTGCCGACCCGGTTGACGAAACTGGCGGCGATCAGCACGCGCTCCGGCCCGCTGGTTCCCGCCATGCGCCCTATTCGGTCCGTCAGGCTGCTCTTGATCATGGACGGCAGGCTAACAGCGGACGCGGAACCCGCCGCCGACGCGCCGGGGCCGTCGACCCCGGCGCATCGCATACGGCATGGCTGCCCGTGCGGCGGCCCACCCACGTGTCGTGCGTCGAGCGGCGGTCAGCCTTCGATGGCGGCCGGGTCCATGTACATGACCTCCCAGTGGTGCCCGTCCGGGTCCATGAAGGAGCGTCCGTACATGGGTCCCTGTTCCATGGTGTCGTTGGCGGGCGAACCGCCGCTGGCCAGCGCGGTGTCGACGAGGCGGTCGACCTCCTCGCGGCTGTCTGCGCTGAGACAGACGATCGACTCGACGGTGGTGGCAGTGTCGGCGATCTGCCGCTTGGTGAAGCCCTTGAAGAAGGGCTCGGTCAGCAGCATCGCGTAGATGGTGTCGCTGATGACCAGGCAGGCCGCGTTCTCGTCGGTGAACTGCGGGTTGAACGAGTACCCGAGCTTGCCGAAGAAGTCCTTGGCGCGGTCCAGGTCCTTCACCGGCAGATTGACGAAGATCATGGTGGGCATGTCGGCTCCCTCATGGGTGGTGATGGTGATGTCGTGTACGAGGGGTAGACCGGGGCCGGCGCGAAAACTCATCGCTCCGGCCCGACACTCTCCCGGGGCGGGGGCCTGCGCCGGCACCCGTCAGGGGCGGCGGATCGCCGCCCCCGACGGGGTGGCCGGGCTGTCGGTCAGGAGACGGAGTCGAATACGCGCACCACCTGCGGCAGGGCCTTCAGGACGGTCGTGGAGTGGTCGACCTGCCCGATGTCGCTCAGCCGCTGGTCGGCTCCGTGGGAGACCAACTGGCGTTGGCAGTGCAGGGAGTTCGTGAAGGCGACGTCATGGTCGCCCCGGGCGTGGAAGAGGCGCACCGGGACCGTGGGCCGCCAGTCGCAGGTCGTGTCCATCACGTGCAGCTTCTGCCGCAGGACCCCCGTGGGGTGCTGCACCCGCTGGAGGAACTCGGCGGTGAACAGGTCCTTCGAGGTCTGCGGCAGCGCTGCCGCGATCTGCGCCGCCTGGTGGTCGCCGTCGAAGAGCGTCTCCACCATCTTGTCGTAGGGGGCCCGGAACGCCTGGCCCGGGTTGTCGTACAGCCCGTACATCCGGTTCCAGGCGGTGGTGAAATAGGCGAGGTAGAGCGACGAGCGGGCCACCTTGTCGGCTGCCGCGGCGGCCTCGAAACCGCTCAGGTCGAACGGTCCGGCGATCGGTGCCAGAGCGCCCGGACGGAAGTAGGGGTCAACGCCCTGCTGCAGGGCCCGCCCGACCAGCATCGTTGCCGGTCCGCCCTGGGAGAACCCGGAGACCAGGACGCGCCGGTCGAGCGTGCGGCCGTCCTGGCCGGCGAAGGCGCGGGCTGCCCGTAGGGCGTCCACCGACGCGCTGACGGTCGCCTCCGGGTTTCCGTACGGATGGATCCCGGGGCCCTCGCCCATGCCGAGGTAGTCCGGTGCGGACACCGCCCGGCCGGTCGAGGCGAAGAGTAACGCCGTGGTCCGGTCGGTGGATTCGTCGTTCACCGAGGCCACCTCCTTCCGGTACACCTGTGTTCCGTGCAGCCAGGACACCACGCGAAGGGCGCGTTCCCCGCTCTTCGGCAGCGCCACCAGCTCGCTCGCCGTGGTGGGCCTGCCCTTGGGGTCGATGGTGCGGTACACGATGCGATGGGCCCGTACGCCGTAGCGGACCTGGGCCGCGTCGATGCCGCTCTTCGCCACCCGCGCCGCGACCTGCTCGGCGTCCAAGTCCGCCACGGGGGTCACGGAAACCACCGAACCACGCGCCGCGGGCTGCTCGTACGCGGCGGGAGCGGCAGGCGCGGCGGGCGAGTCGGACCGCTGATGCGCGTCGGCGCAGCCTGTCCCCGCCAGTACGGTCACGGTGCACGCCACGGCCAGTGCGGCGCGCCTGGCCGATGTTCCACGAAGCCTGGAAGAGTTCATGACGGGAACTCTGCCGCTGTCGCCACATGCGGCGCATTGGGATCAACACCCCACTGGACAGGGGGATTTCCCCACCCACGGGCCTGCCGCCCCACCCCATTTCCTGCGACCGGGCCCCATCGGGGAGGGCCGGGCCCACGAGCGCGGACAGGGCGGGCGTTCGTGCCGAAGGGCCGGGCCGTGCGAAGGCGCCCGTACCCGTGCCCCTAGGCTGGTTCCCGCCTTGGTGGCGGATCTTGGACAGTGCGGCGAAGGGAGCGCGACAGGTGACGGGGGCGAACGGCTCGGAGCTCGTCGGCGTGGTTCTGGGCGGGCGGTACCGGGTGACCGCGATGATCGGACGCGGCGGTATGGGTGTGGTCGCCCGGGCGGTGGACCAGCTGCTGAACCGCGAGGTCGCCGTCAAGGTCGTGCGCGCCTACACCGACGCCTCTCCGGAGGAACTGGCCGACCTGCGGGTCCGGATGCAGCGGGAGGCACAGGCCGCCGCCCGCATCCGGCACAGCGGTGTCGTCACCGTGCACGACGTGGTCGAGGAGCGGGGACTGCCCGTCATCGTCATGGAACTCGTCGACGGCCCCTCCCTCGACGACGTGCTGGCCGAGCGCGGCCGGCTGGATCCTCGCGAGGCCGCCGCGATCGGCGCCAAGCTCATGGACGCGCTCGACGCGGCACACCGGGCCGGGGTCCTGCACCGGGACGTGAAGCCCGGCAACGTGCTGCTGGAGCGCAGCGGCCGGGTCGTGCTCACCGACTTCGGCATCGCCAGCATGGAGAGCTCGGGCGAGGAGGCCCTGGCCAAGCTGACGCAGAGCGGCCAGATCGTCGGCTCCCTCGACTACCTGCCGCCGGAGCGCGCGCAGGGCCGCGAGCCCGGCGCCGCCTCGGACATCTGGGCGCTGGGCATGACGCTGTACGCGGCCGTGGAGGGCTCGTGGCCCTTCCGCCGTACGTCGGTGTGGTCCACGCTGGCGGCGATCGTCGGCGAACCGCTGCCGGAGCCCCGCCGGGCGGGGCCGCTCACTCCGGTGCTGCGGGCGCTGATGGCCAAGGACCCGTCGCAGCGGCCCGATGCCGGGCAGGCGCGCGAAATGCTGGAGGCGGTCGCCCGGGGCGGCAGCGCGAACCTGCCGTCGGTACCGGCTGTCCAGCCCGTCTCTCCGCCCGGCTTCGGCCCGGCGGGTGCGCCGTTCGCGCAGCCCGCCCCTCAGTCCATGGCCGCGTACACGCCGACCGACGTCCACGGTGTTCCTGTGGGTCCGGGCGCCGCGCATCCGGGCATGGCCCCTGGCGTACCGGCCGGTCGCGGCGGCAGCTCCGGGGCCGACACGGCGACGGTCGGCGGGCGGAGCCGTCGCAGCCGTACCGTCGTCGCGGTCGCGGTCGCCACCGTACTGACCGGCGGCGGAGCCGCGTACGCCCTGGTGGACATGCGGGGTGACACGGGCGGCGGGGCGAACGCGGGGCATTCCGCGCAGAGGACTCCCACCGGCGGTGACCTGCCCGACTCGGGCGGTACGGGTGAGGGGTCGGCCTCCTCGGGAGACCTGGCTTCCCTGGGACCCGGCGAAACGTCGTCGAGCACGCCTTCGAAGAAGGACCGGAACGGCGAAACGGGCGCCACGCCGACCCCCGGCAAGCCCGGTGGCAAGCCGACGCCGGGACCGTCGGGCTCGCCGAAGGCCACACCCAGTGCCCCGGTGAAGGAGCCCGTCCCGGTCTCGACGACGTGTACGGGCTGGGCCCACTCCAACCGCAGCGACGGCTACGGCTACGCGTCGCAGAACACCCACCTCTACACCGGCCCGTATGCGGTGTGCCCGTATGTGACCGTGCTCAAGTCCGGAGTGAAGGTCTACTACCACTGCTACGTCACCAATGCCCAGGGCAACAAGTGGATCTACGGCCGGATCCAGGGCACGGAGACCGAAGGCTGGCTCTTCAGCGGTAAGTCCACGCTGAAGAGCGGCAAACTTGTCCGCTGCTGACCGGCCCGGGGCCGGTGGGGGGTGGTGGCCCGGTCGGCTCCGCCGCGGTCAGTCGGCCACGGCCACGCGCAGATGGAGCGAGCCCTGGGCGCCGGGTGTGGCACTGATCCGGTAGCGCTCGTGGAGGGCCCCGGCTGCAGGCACGCACCGGTGGGCGCCGGTGAGGGAGGTGTAGAGGGTGCCGGTCTGGCTGGCCAGGCGCACCGGCTGCCAGGAGCCGTCCGCCGTGCGGTGTTCGAGGAGCACGTCGCCGGGCCGGAGGTAGGGGCCGTGGTCCGGCGACTCGATCAGGACCTGCGGCGCGGCCCTGCGGGCGTGGTCGCCGCGGTTGCGGTAGTCGAGGTCGAACTCGACGGCCCGGGGGCTGAGGGCGGGGGTGTGACCGGGTACGTCGACGAAGTGGTCGGGCCGCACGTCCGTGCAGGTGTCTGTGTGCGCGGGAGCGGGGGTGGCCGCCGTGGCCGCCTTCGCCGTGGTCATGGTGCTGACTGCGGCGAGCGCGCACAGGAGGAACGCGGAGGGAAGCGGACGGATGCGGGGCGAAGACATGGAGTGAGTTCCTCTGCGGCGGGGGCGACGGACCAGGTGGGGCTGCGGGCCGCGCCGGTGGCGGGCCGTGCTGTCTCCATTGCACCCGAGGATCCCGGCCTCGGCAGTCGGGGGATCGGCCGAGTCGGTGGGGGACGGAGTGGCGCTGATCGGTGGACGCGCCGGTACGGGCGCTCCGCGCACCCCTCCGGCGCCCTTGCGCCCCGCGAGCGTGCGCGGGCCGGGAGCTCAGTGGGCGCGCTTGCCGTTCGTCTGGGGGACGACGATGACGGGGCACGGGGCGTTCTTGCGGCAGTAGCGGTCGAGCGAGCCGTAGAGCAGGCGGTGCAGGGTGCCGTGTTTTCCGGCGCCGACGATCAGCAGGTCGCCCGTGCGGGACGCCTGCCCCACGAGTGCGCGCGCGGCGTCCTGGTCGGGGACGACGGCGGGGGTGACGACGGGTGCGTCGCCGCCGCGCCCGATGGCCTGGTCGCAGATGTGCGAGAGCGTCTCCATCGCTTCGTCGTGGCAGAAGCGCTCGTGTACGTCATGGGCGGGGTCGTGTCGGTGCGCGGGGACCTGGGTCGAGCAGTCGAAGACGAGGACGGGGCAGAGGTCCGCGCGGCGGCGGCGTGCTTCGTTTTCCGCGGCGCGGAGTACCGCGACATCGTGCTCCGACCCGTCCACGCCGACCACGATCCGCTTTATCGCCTGCTTCATTTCCATCCCTGATCTCTGTCTGTGGTCCCGATCTCTGTCTCGGGTGGACTGCTTCGCCACGCTAAGGGTGCGGCGCATCCCGGGGGATCGTGCGAATGGGGGACGCGGGGGTGGAGCGGACGTCCCCCCGGTGGGAGTCCTCGCCGAAGTGGCGAGAAGATCTCGTGGACGCGTTCACTCCCGCGCCCTGGAGCAGCCCTCCGACCGCGCCGCGATGGCTCAGCGCCGGGCCGAGGCGGCGCAGAAACGGGCCGAACGCGAGATGCGCGAGGCGGCGACCACCGACATGGGACTCGACGCGGCACCGGAGCCCGGGGCGTCCGTCCAGCAGTGGGCGGACGCCCCGGCCAGGTGCCCGGCGGAGGCCGGACGACCACCCACGGACAGGGGAGCGGCCACACCACTCGGGGAGCACGGTTCAAGGGAGCAGAGCGTGGGTGTACCAGATGTGGTGCTCGCGTTCGGCGAGGCGGTGCGGCAGGGACGGGACCAGTGGGCAGCGGCCCGCCGCCAGGTCCGTCGAGAGGTGGGCGTCCACGCGCCAGGCCGGGTCCGTGAATAGTTGGTGCGGGTGTTCCACGCCGCCGACGAAGGGGCACCCGAGGCCGTCCATGAACGCGATCAGGCGGGCCCGCCGCAAGTCATCCGGGGCCGGCCGGGGAATGTCACCGCAGAACCGGCTGCCGGGGGCGCTGCGACGGGTGAGCGCGTCGATGAGTTTTGTTCCTTCCGCGGGAGTGAGGAAGTAGAACAGGCCGTCGGCGATCCAGAGGGTGGGCCGGGAGGCGTTGTGCCCGTGGTGGGCCAGCTCTTCGGTCCAGGAGCCGCGCAGGTCCGTGGTGACGTTCGTGACGGGGCAATGGGGGGTGACGCCGAGGGCGGCGAGCCGGTTGTTCTTGGCGTCCAGCTGCCCGGGCAGGTCGACTTCCCACCAGGCGAGGTCCGAGGGCAGGCGGAGGCGCCAGGCCCGGGTGTCGCCGCCCGCGCCCAGGCACACGACTTGGCGTACGCCACCGGCGACCGCTCGCAAGGCCAAGGCGTCGCCGAGGCGGCCCCGGGCGATGGGGCAACCGAACTCACCACCGTTGGCGACCATGCGGTCCAGGCCCGAGGCCGCCGGGCCGCAGGCCGTTGCCGCGTAGTAGTCGCGCAGGTAGGCGTCCGGGCGCCCGCATTCCCGGGCCCGTGCGGCCGTCGTCCAGTCGCTCGTCTCCCGCACCGCTGTGGTCTGCGTGGAAGCCGGAGTCGTGTCCATGGTCAACCGTCCCGTCGTAGTGCGTCGGCGGGCTCGGGCGGGCGCGCCGGAGGCCGCTCCACCCAAGATCACCCGGTGACGGATCCCGGCACATCGGCTGACCGGCCCCGCCGACGGGGGACGTGCTGTCCGTCGGTCGGGGTCTTCATCAGGTTCGTCCTGCTGAGTCCTGTTGGGTCCTACTGTTTCGCGCTGTGGCCGAGTCCGGTGTCACGCGGGGGTGAGCAGGCAGAACTCGTTGCCTTCCGGGTCGGCCAGAATCGTCCAGGAAATGGTGGACTGGTCGATTCCGGGGTCGGTGGCACCCAGGGCGCGCAGCCGGGCTTCTTCCGCCGCCACGTCGGCGCCGGGGTAGGGCCTGACGTCGAGGTGGACGCGGTTCCATACGCTCTTGGTGTCGGGGGTGCGGACGAACTCCAGGTACGGGCCCACGCCCTGGGCGGAGCGCATGCCGGCGAAGTCGTCGGTGACCTCGTGCAGCGTCCAGTCCATCGCCCCGTCCCAGAACCGGGCCATCTCCCGCGGGTCGGCACAGTCGACGACCACCGCGGCGATCGGGCCGGTGTCCCGGTAGAGGGGGCGGGGCTCCAGGACGCAGAACTCGTTGCCCTCCGGGTCCGCCATGACCGTCCAGGGGACATCACCCTGACCCACGTCCGCGAGGGTCGCGCCCAGATCCTTCAGCCGTGCGACCAACTCCGCCTGGTGAGCGGGCGAGGTGGTGGCCAGATCCAGGTGGACCCGGTTCTTGACCGTCTTGGGTTCCGGGCGGGCGATGATGTCGATGCAGACAGCTGTGGGGTCGGGGTAGGCGAAACCCACGGGTTCCAGGTTGGTGACGCCGGGCCCCTCGCTGTCCATGCCCCAGCCGAGCGCCTGCGACCAGAACCGGCCGAGCGCGGAGTCGTCCTGAGCCTTCATATTGATCTGCACGAGTCGTGTTGACATGCCACAGATCTTAGAAGCCACCCCTGTTCTTCCGGCCAGGGCGACCCGGTGGTCGCGCGGCGGTGCCGCACCGGGTCCGTACCGGTGCGGCACCGCGTGGTTCCTCCGGTTGGGTTGTTACCCCTTGACGTTCACCCCGGTCCAGGCGGCGTCCACGGCCTTGGCCTCGGCGCTGTTGGCGCCGTAGAGGTCGGCGGCTGCCTTCAGGGTGCCCTGGCGGGCGCCGTGGTAGTCGGTGGTGGAGGTGAAGTACGTGGTCAGCGCCTTGTACCAGATCTGCACGGCCTTGTCGCGGCCGATGCCGGTGACCGTGGAGCCGTCCACGGTCGGGCTGTCGTAGTGCACGCCGTTGATGTCCTTCGCGCCGCTGCCCTCGGACAGCAGGTAGAAGAAGTGGTTGGCGACGCCGGAGGAGTAGTGCACGTCGAGGTCGCCGACGGAGGCGCTCCAGTAGTCGGCGGAACCGCGGCCGTCCTTGCTCGGCTTGTCCTGGTAGCGCAGCGGCTTGCCGTTGCCGAAGATGTCGATCTTCTCGCCGAGCAGGTAGTCGCCCTTGTCCTGGGCGTTGTTGGCGTTCCACTCCACCGCGGTGCCGAAGATGTCCGAGGTGGCCTCGTTGAGGCCGCCGGACTCACCCGAATACTGCAGGTCGGCGGTGGCGGAGGTGACGCCGTGGCTGAACTCGTGCCCGGCCACGTCGAGCTGGGTCAGCGGGAGCTTGTTCTTCGCGCCGTCGCCGTAGCTGATCGTGAAGGACTGGTCGTCCCAGAAGGCGTTCTGGTAGGCGTTGCCGTAGTGGACGCGGGAGACCGGGGCGCGGCCGTCGTTCTTGATGCCGTTGCGGTGCAGGACGTTCTTGTAGAAGTCCCAGGTCTGGGCGGCGCCGTAGGCGGCGTCCACGGCGGCGGTCTGGTTGTCGGCGGGGTTGCCGGTGCCCCACTTGTTGTCGGCGTCGGTGAAGACGGTGCCCTTGCCGCTCGTCTTGTGCTTGAGGTCGACGGTGCTCGAACCGCCGCGCACGCTGTCGACGAGGCTGTAACCCGTGGACGCCTTCGTGGTGTTGAGGCTGACGGTGCCGCTGTACTGGCTGGCGCCGGTGCCGACCGCGGCGGCCGGGGCGGCCGGCTTGGCGGCGCCGGCGGAGCCCTGCGAGGTGATGCCGCTGGCTATGTCGTCGATCTGCTCGTTCTCGTACAGCTTCTTGCCGGTGTTGGCGTCGGTGATCACCCGCAGTCGGCTCGGGGTGATGCCGTCGGCCTTGGTGCCGTTGACGACGGTCTCGTAGGCGAGCACGGGCTTGCCGTCGGCGGCCCAGATGACCTTGCGGGGAGCGTCGCCGCTGGTGGCACCCGTGGTCTTCGCCGCCTTGGCGGCCCTCACCGCAACCGACGTGGCGGTGGTCGGGGTCAGCTTCGGGGTGAGCGAAGCCACCTTGATGGTCGCCTTGACGGCCTTGGTGACGTCCTTGACGGCGCCGTTGGGCGCCCGGTGGACGATGAGGTCGCCGCCGAGGACGGGCAGCCCGGCGTAGGTGCGCTCGTAGCGGGTGTGGACCGTGCCGTCGGCGTCCTTGATGACGTCCTTGACGACCAGGTTCTCCTTGGCGCCCAGGCCGAGCGCCTGCGCGGTGGCCGCGGGGCCGGTGCCCTCGTGCTGCGGAGCGGCACCCGCCGATGCGGTGGCTGCACCGGCGGCGAGCAGGGCGCCGGTGAGGACGACGGCGCCGGACGTGAGGGCCAGGCGGCGAGCCGTGCCACCGGTGGGGGAGAGCGAGGACATGTGGTTTCTCCAGACAGGCGTGGGGAGTTGGGCGGGATCGCCGCCGAACCGTTCAAGGAGGAACTGCCTTGATGAGCACGGACACTCTCAGTCCGTCGCGCACATGTCACGTGGCATAAAAGGGGGTTCAGTGTTCTCTGTCGGATTTGCCGCCGGGCGCTTCACGGGAAGGACATGGTGCCGATACGTGCCGACACAGGTGGCAGAGGCTCCGCAATGTGCGTGAAAGAACTGGCATGCTGGCGGAGGGGCGAAGAGGTGTATCGAGAGGGAGGACGCGCGCACCATGTCGGAGGTCAGGTTTGCGGGGACGGTGCGGGAGTGGCACGCCGAAGAGGGGTGGGGTGTGGTGACCTCCGCGGATCTGAGTGAGCCGGTGTGGGCTCACTTCTCCCATATCGAAGCCGGGGGTTTTCGTGAGCTCGTGGCCGGGGAAGCCGTCGTCTTCACCGCGGAGCGGGCTGAGCAGGACGGCCACAACTGGCGGGCCGTACGCGTGTGGCGTGACCCGGGCGCCAAGAAGGCCAAGTGATCCCCGGCTTGCCCTGCCCCGTTCCGCAGCGTCGAAAGGCGACTGCGGCGCAGGCGCTGGCGGTACCGCTACCGGGCGGCCTTCCTGGCCCGGGCGTCGGCGAGCGCGTACGGCAGGCCGGGCAGGACGAGGAGGGCCGCGCCCCACAGCGGAACGGTGACCAGTGTGCCGCCGCCGGCGAAGTGGCGCGTGAGGACGAGTACGGGCAGGCCGACCACCAGGGCGACGGCCCAGCTGCGACCGAGGCCCAGGCTGCCGCGGCGCAGCTCCCAGAAGACGGTGACCGCCGCGATCGCCACGAAGAAGGCGATCCGGTCGGCGCTCACGTCCAGTTCGGTGGTCCACCGGACCAGGTGGGAGACCAGTAGCAGGCAACCCGCGACGAAGGAGGCCATGGCCGTCAGGCGAAGTGCCCGGCGGGGGAGCGGGGTGCGGGCCCGGGCCCAGGAGGCGGCGAAGGCCCTGACGTCGGAACCGACGACGTCCTGGGGAGTGCCTCCGGCGGCCTCGGCCGCTTCGAGGCGCGCCGCGAGCTCGTCGAGCATGGCGCGCACGGAGGCGTCGTCGATGCCCCGGTACTCCCAGTTGCTGCGGCAGGCCGCGAGGACCGTCTCATTCGTCATGGTGTGATCTCTCGTAGGGCCTTCAAGGTGGTTCGTCGCGAGGATACCCTCCGAGAGGCTTGACCTGGTGATGCGGCTGCGGCGGCGTGAGGGAACGCGTGTAGCGGACGTAAGCAAGTCGACGTACCCACTGGTGAGTTGAACTGAGGGGACCGCCTCCCATCGATTCGCATGCATGTAGGGGCGGTGTGAGGGCACCCGGTTGGCAGGAGGTTGATATCGATGGTTCCCCTGCTTCTGGTTCTTCTGCTGGCTCTGCTTCTCTTCGGTGCGGGTTTTGCGCTGCAGGCGCTGTGGTGGGTCGCGGTGATCGTGCTGGCGGTGTGGGTGCTCGGCTTCGTTGCCCGGGCGGCTGACAGTGGTGGCCGACGGGGTCGCTGGTACCGCTGGTAGACGGGTGGCAGTCGACGGGTGCCCCTTGGGTGTGTGGCCCCTGTCGGTGACACAGGTGGGCGTGGGGCCCGGCCGGGGACGGCCGGGCCCTCGCCGTGCGTGCGGACACCTGCGCCCGCACGGCCAGGAAGAGGGAGGGGCGGATGGGTGTCCGTCCCAGGGAGTTGATGGAGCGGCCGAAACCCCGGTAGCGGTGTGGGGCAGGGATCAGAAGAAGGTCTGGAAGCGGGTGGAGTCGCCTCGCAGGGGCAGGGCGTAGGCAGGTTCGAAGGGGCGGGTGGTGTCGTCGCGGCCGGTGTAGAGCGCGGAGCCGGAGGTGCCGATGGCGTAGAGGTCGGCGATGCCCCTGCCGTTTCTGCCCGCCGGGATGATGTGGGTGTACTTCTGCCAGCCGCCGCCGACCTCGCGGCGGGCGGTGAAGGTGCCGTCGCCCTTGCCCAGGTAGAGCCAGAGGACACCGTCCTTGTCGCGCGCGAGGAGGTCGCCGCCGGAGGCGCCCGCGATGTTGCCGGGAGCGGTGAGGAGGTTGTAGCCGCCCCAGCCGCCGCCGACCTTCTGGCGGGGCTTGAAGGGGGCGGCGGCGTCGCCGGTGGACGCGTAGAACCACAGCACGCCGTCCTTGTCGGTGGCGAGGAGGTCGCCCCGGCCGTCGCCGTTCAGGTCGGAGCCGCCGGTTATCTTGTCGTAGACGTTCCAGCCGCCGCCGACCTTCGTGCGCGGCAGGAGCTTCTGGTGGTCGCTCTGGTGGAGCCAGAGCACCCCGTCGCGGTCCCGGCCGACGACGTCGTCCGAGGCCGAACCCGCCAGGTTTCCGGGGGAGGCCATGAGGGTGTACGTGTTCCAGCCGGTGCCCAGCACGTCCGGCTTCGGGTCGCGGACGACCGGCGGGCAGCCCTCGTCACGGCAGTCGGGGCTGTTGCCCATGGCGCGCAGATGGCTGAGGTCGTAGGCCGACAGATTGCCCGAGCTGTCGCGGACGAGGGCGTCCGGACGCGCGTTGTCGTTGAAGTCGCGCGGGGCGGTGGCACGGTCCACCGTGGTGGTGCCGGTCTTCACGCCGACGGGTCCGACCCCGGAGCCGGGGTTGGCGGTCAGTTTCCAGGTGTACGCACCGTTGTAGGCGCCGACCACCTCGTCGAAGTCGCCGTTCCACCTGATGAAGGTGTCGTAGTAGCTCCAGAGCCTCACCGTGCGGCCGGTGGCCACATGGGTCAGCTCCAGCGAAACGCCCAGGTCCGGCTGGCTGGTCTGCCACGTCACCGGCTTGTCGGTGCCGTCGAAGCGGAACACGCTGGGGATGTCGACGTGCTCGACGGTCATCTCCAGGGGGCTCTGCCCGTCCCCGATCATGGTGGACGCCGGGGTGCCGCTCGCGTCGAGCGCGATGCGGAAGAGGCCCCGGCCCTGCGCGAAGGTGCCGCCGGACACCAGGAGGGTGCCGTCGTCGGGTGAGGCCACCTGGCTCGCGAGGTCGAGGAGGGGGACCTTCCGGCCGTCCTTGAGGGACTTCAGGACGACCGGCTTGTTCGGGTAGGCCACCCCGTCGACGACGACCTTGTCCTGGCCGGTGATCGCCAGCCAGTCGCCGCCCAGGGCGAACTGTGCCCGGTAGGGCAGGGTCTGGGCCTGCTTGGTCTTCCGGTCCACGACCTTGGTCTGGCCGTACGCGGGCTCCCAGAGCACGCGGTCCGGTGTGACCTGTGCGAACCCGGCGTGCCGGTCGAGGGCGTACGTCTCGACGGTGGTGGCCGTGGCCACGTCGACCAGGGCGAGCTGGAAGCGATCCGCCTGCGAGGTCTCCACGGCGACGGTACCGGGTGTGGAACCGTAGAACTGCCAGGCCACTCCGGACGGCATCCCCGTCACCTTGCGGTCGACGACCTCGCCTCCGGGAACCCGGCTCACCAGGTGCAGCTCGCGGGTGGCCCGGTCGGTCATCACCAGGGTCGAGCCGTTGACCTCACGCAGTTCGTAGGGGCTGTCGATGACGACCGGGGCGCCGCCGACGGCCATGTCGTGAAGGGTGTGGCGGGTCCCTTCGCTGGCCACGACGACGTCGGCTCCGGCGGCGCCGCGGTAGGTGACCGCGGGGCTCTTCGGGAACGTGGTGGTGGAACCGTCCGCGTACCGCGTCCAGGCGACGTCACCCGTCCGGACGGCGAGGAAACCGGTGGGTCCGGCGGTCGTGAGAACGCTGTCGCGGAACGGGAACGCCCCCTCATGTGCGCCCTGTTGGGCGGTGCAGGCAGCCGGGGCGGGAGCTACCGGTGCGGCGGCGGCCGGACCGGCGAGCGTGGCGGCGGTGGTGGCCGCCAGCGCGACGGTGACGGCAGCGGTCAGCCGGAAGCGGGGGGTGTGAACCTGCGTGCGTGACATGTGGTGTGGCTCCTGGGAGACGGGCCTGCGGGTGCCGTCGAAGAGAACGACATCCACCAAGACCTGCGAGAAGACATGACAGTTGTATGGCTATGCCATGAAATATTCTGGGATCGGCCCGTCATGAGGCAGCTGCCGACGGGGTTCGTGCCCGTGGGCCTTCCACCGCGACGCGGTTGCAAGATGGCCGGAAGCAGAGCCAAGCAACTCGCCACTCCCGTCACACTATTGATCACCTTTCACATGCGTCACATACTGCGCTGACCGGCGGTGGGTGAGGTTCCGCTCGCGGTCGGGAGATGACCAGTCGACTTCATCCCGAAAGCTCCTGGGGGAGATTTGCGCGGAAAAGTGAAGAGATCGAGTGTTGTCCTGACCGTCGCGGCGGCCACATCGGTGGCCCTCGTAGCAGGTATGACGGGCCCCGCCATGGCGATCGGCACGGCCGCGACGGCCACCCCGCAGACGGCCCGCGTCGGCGGCGACCAGCGGATCCAGCTCATCACGGGCGACCGTGTGAGGGTCGGTGCCCAGGGCCAGGTGGTGGGCTTCGAGGCCGCCAAGGGCCGTGAGCGCATACCCGTACAAGTACAGCGCGCGGGCGGCCACACCCTCGTGCTGCCCAGCGACGCCCAGGCACTGATCGCCGCCGGCAGACTCGACCAGCGGCTCTTCGACATGAACGAGCTGACCGACCCGCTGCTGCGCAAGAGCCACGGCGACGGGCTCAAACTCATCGTGCGGTACGAGGGCGACCCCGCCGGCGTCGGCGCGGCCCGGGCCGGGCTGCGCGCGGCCGGTGACACCCGGGTCCGGCGCACGTTCTCCACCATCAACGCCGATGCCATCCGTACGTCACAGGACGACGTGGCCAGTGTGTGGGGCGCGTTGACCCGTCGTGGATCGAGCGGTGTGCGCGCGAGCGCCTCCGGCATCGGCAAGGTGTGGCTGGACGGCGTGCGCCGGGCCAGTCTGGATCGCAGCGTCCGGCAGATCGGTGCCGACAAGGCGTGGGAAGCCGGATACGACGGCAAGGGCGTCAAGATCGCCGTCCTCGACACCGGCGTGGACAAGACGCACGAGGATCTGAAGACCCAGGTCGTCGAGGAGAAGAACTTCTCCGCCTCCGCCGACGCCCAGGACCACTTCGGCCATGGCACGCATGTGGCCTCGATCGCCGCCGGGACCGGGGCCGCGTCGGGCGGCAAGTACAAGGGTGTCGCGCCCGGTGCCCGGATCATCAGCGGCAAGGTGCTGGACGACGAGGGCAACGGCGACGACTCCGCCATCATCGCGGGCATGGAGTGGGCCGCCGCCGAGGGTGCGGACGTGATCAACCTCAGCCTCGGCAAGCCGGATTCGCCCGGAGTGGACCCGATGGAGGAGACGGTCAACAAGCTCTCCGCCGACAAGGGCGTCCTCTTCGCGATCGCGGCGGGCAACGAGGGCGAGGCCGGCGGCTCGACGGTGGACTCCCCGGCCAGCGCGGACGCCGCGCTGAGCGTGGGCGCCGTCGACAAGGACGACGAACTCGCGGGATTCTCCAGCACCGGCCCGCGCGCGGGCGACGGCGCGATCAAGCCGGACGTGACCGCGCCCGGCGTCGCCATCACCGCGGCGGCGGCCTCGGGCAGCGAACTCGACACCCGCCCCGGTATGCCGCATCCGGCCCCCGGCTATCTGCGGCTCGACGGCACCTCGATGGCCACCCCGCACGTCGCGGGCGCGGCGGCGATCCTGAAGCAGCGGCACCCGGACTGGAAGGCCGCCGAGCTCAAGGGCGCGCTGACCGCGTCCACCAAGGGCGGCCCGTACACCGCCTTCCAGCAGGGCTCGGGCCGTATCCAGGTCGACCGGGCGCTGGGCCAGAGCGTGATCGCCGATCCCGTCTCGCTGAACTTCGGCGTCGCCCAGTGGCCGCACACCGACGACCGGCCCGTGACCCGGAAGCTCGGCTACCGCAACCTCACGACCAGCGACGTCACCCTTGACCTGTCGGTGTCCGGCCTCGACCCGGCGGGCAAGCCGGTCCCCTCCGGATTCTTCGCGCTGGGCGCGACCAAGGTGACGGTGCCCGCGGGCGGCCGGGCCGAGGTCGACCTGACGGCCGACACCAAGATCGGTGACGCCGACGGCACCTATTCCGGCTATGTGACCGCCACGGCGGCCGGCGCGGGCCAGTCCGTCCGTACCGCCGCGGTCGCCGTCCGCGAGGCGGAGTCCTACGACCTCACGGTCAGGACCCTCGACCGGGACGGCAGTGATGCCCGCAGCTTCTTCAACTCCCTCTTCGGGATCGCCGGGCCGGGCAAGGACTTCCAGGCCCGCATCGACAACGAGCCGGGTACGCACAAGATCCGTGTGCCCAAGGGCTCGTACACCTTCAACGCGGGCGTCTACCAGGACCCGCAGGATCTCACCAAGGGCACCGACTGGATCGTCCAGCCGAAGCTGGACATCACGGCCGACACCTCGGTCACGTTCGACGCGCGTACCGCCAAGCCGGTGGCGATGAGCGTGCCCGGCCTGGACAGGGCGGACTTCGGCGGGACGTACTACGAGCGCGCGAGTGACCTGGGCGGCGTGGGCAACGGCTGGGTGCTGCGTGGATTCACCGGATTCCGTACCGCCCACATGGGGCCGGCCGTGACCGACGGCTCGCTCATGCAGACCTGGGACGCGCACTTCGTCAAGGACGCCACCACCCAGTACTCGGTGGCCTTCGGCGGCAAGGTGCGGCAGGTCGCGACCGGCTACAGCAGGCAGGTGAAGGCGAACGAACTCGCCACGCTGAAGGTCGGCCTGGGCGCGTCGGCTCCCGGCAAGACGACGCTGACCTCGCCGTTCGCTCATCTGCCGGGCGCTCCGGAGGGCAACGGCTTCTCGGCGTACCAGGCGGCGCCGGGCACGCGCACCTTCTACGTCTCCACCGCCGACGGCGTTCAGTGGGTGACCAAGTCCAGCCAGTACGGCACACCGGACGAGAGCGGCTACCCGCCCTTCGAGGGTGACTACGAGATGGTCGCCCCGAAGCGGTACGAGGCGGGGAAGACGTATCACGAGACGTTCTACACCGGCGTCTTCGGACCGCTGCTGGGCGACGGGATGGGGGTCTTCCGCACCGCGCCCGACGCGTCGACGGGCGAGCAGCTGATCATGGGCGCCCTGCCCATGTTCTCCGACGGCGAGGGACATCGGGGAGCCTCCGTCTACAGTGCGGCCACCTCGACCCTCTACCGCAATGGAGTCAAGGTCGGCGAGAACGACGACCCGCTGGGAGGCAGGAAGCCCTTCAAGGTGGACGGCGCCGACGCCGAGTACCGGCTGACGACCTCGGTGGACCGCCCGGCAGCGGTCGCTTCGGTCGCCAGCCGCATCGAGACCAGCTTCACGTTCCGCTCCCAGCAGGTCGCGGTGACCACCGCGCTGCCGGTGTCCACGGCGCGCTTCGACGCCCCCGTCGACCTGGCGTCACGCGCGCCGGCGGGCGCCTGGGCGCGCATCCCGGTGACCGTGCAGGGTGCGGCGAGCGGCTCGAACCTCAAGTCGCTGAGCGTATACGCGAGTTACGACGACGGCAAGACCTGGCAGGTGGTGAAGGTCGACAAGGGTGCGGCGTCGGTGAAGAACCCGGCGAAGGACAAGGCCGTCGCACTCCGCGCCGAGATCGCGGACAAGCAGGGCAACACCTCGATGGTGACGATCCACCAGGCGTACTTCGGGAAGTGACGCCGTTCCGGTAACGGTGACGCACCGGGCGTGGGCCCGCACGGCCAAGGCGTGTGCGGGCCCCTCGCGGTGGTCGCGCGGCGGGCGATACGGCTCACCGGGAGGGCGGAGCCGGGACGTGGGCGGGGCATTCGCCGGCCGCGAGGGCGCGCCTCATCGCGCGGGCGTGCGCGGGGCCCGTAACGTGGTGCGGGCGTCACTCCCATTGCGTACGCCGTGATCAGCTGACTCAGGTCCCCCCTGCGCCGGAGAACACCCCCATGAAGATTCACCTCACCAGCGTCTTCGTCGACGACCAGGAGCACGCGCTCGGCTTCTACACCGAGAAGCTGGGCTTCGTGAAGAAGCACGACATCCCCCTGGGACAGGCCCGGTGGCTGACCGTGGTCTCGCCGGAGGAGCCGGAGGGTACGGAACTCCTGCTGGAGCCGTCCGGCCATCCCGCGGTCCAGCCGTACAAAACGGCGCTGGTCCGGGACGGCATCCCGGTCGCCTCCTTCGCCGTGGACGACGTTCGAGCGGAGTTCGACCGGCTGCGTGGACTCGGGGTGCGCTTCACCCAGGAGCCGCAGGACATGGGCACGGTCACCACCGCGGTCCTCGACGACACCTGCGGCAACCTCATCCAGATCGCGCACGGCGGGTAGGGCCTCGGGGCCTCGGCGGAGGCCAGGGACAAGGCGGAGGGTGCGCCCGCTCGGCTCGCGGTTCGGGGCTCTCGGGTACGGCGCCCGGTGCCCCGGCCGCCTTCGCACACCTGCGCCAAGTGGCCGCAATCCCACCCAAACGCTACCGAGCGCCTGCTTCAACTGACCAATGGCGGGTACACATAACCGCATGACGTTTCTGCTGCTCACCCTGTTGCCCCTGGGCCTCGCCCTGGTGCTTCTTGGCACCAGCACCCCACGCCACCGTGGCCGCCACCGTCACATCGGTACCGGTAATCCATACGAGTAATCCCCACGGGGAGAACAAGCATCCGCAGCGGTGGCGCGGGCTGAGGCGGCGGCTCGGTCCTCGAACGCGGGGCTCCGACCTGCCTCCCGTGCCGCCGTACTGGGGGCTCCCGGGTTCCCTGTCTCCTACTCCGAGCCCTCAAGGTCCACTGCCTGGCCCGCTGGGGCGTAGCGCCGGGCGGCCTCGTGCTCCTGGGCGAGGCGGCGCAGGGTGGCGAGTATCGGCTCCAGGAGCACCGTTTGGACGATGGCCCGCTCGGCCATGTCGATGCGGTTCTCGATCCCGGCGGTTTGGTCCAGATCCAGCCGTGCCGCCGCGTGCGCGAGCTTCGCGTACGGGAGCAGGTCCTTCGCGGTCCATTTGATGCCGAGCCGGGACAGCGCTTTCTGTCCGGCGGCCAGGGACGCGATGCCGGGGGTGTTGCCGACGATCGTCCAGCCTGCGGCTTCGACGAGGGCGTGGGCTTCGGCGTTGAACTCCTCCTCCACGTCCTCGTGGGCCTCGGTGGGGAAGGGGGGCGGCAGGGCGCAGTGCGCCATGCCCAGGCTCTTGAAGAGGGTGACCGGTTCGTCAATGGCCCGCAGGACATTGCCGGTTGCGGCGATGGACAGCCCTCCGACGGCGATGAGCGCGCGGGTCAGGCGGAGCCGGTGCAGGGTGCTCTCGGGGTATTCGGCCTGGTTGCGTGCCGTGTGTGTGCCGGGCGGCAGCAGTCCTTCCCGTAAGTAGTACTTGATCGTTCCGATGGGTACGCCGCTGCGGCGACTCAGTTCGGAGATCTTCATGCAGCTCCTTTGCCTCCGCGTGCGCGTTCCCGGTGCCCCTGGCCGGATTCCCCCTGTGGACGCTCGGGACCCCTCGGTTAAAGTGGAAAGTCGCAGTTTCCACTATTGGGTAGGCACTATATCCGTTCCGGTGACTCTGAGGAGAGTAAATGTTTACGCTTCCTTGAATCACTTCGAGCCGGAAGTGAAGTCCTGCGCCGCGTTCCGATCTTCCGCGAGGCTCCCAGTCGCCTGATCAGGCCACTTACCCAGAGTCCGGGGTGCGTTGAGCGCTCTTGATCGCCGAGGGCTTCGCGAGCTCGTTCGAACGCCTGCCGCCTGGTAACGAATTCAAAGAGCCGAGCCATCGCCGTTCGGGAACCGGAGACCCCGGATCTCCTTGGCGGCTGAATTTGGCAGTATCTGGCATATGGACATGCGGGGGGCTACGGAGAGGAATTCATGGGGGACTCCGATATAGGGAACGGTGGAGGGAAACTCGGGATGCGAACGGCCCAGGCCGACGCCCCGGAGGAGGAGTCGGCCGATCCGGGTCGGCTGATCGACCGCTGTCGAGCGGGAGACGGCGGAGCGTGGGAGCAGTTGATCCATGTGTACAGCCCGGTCGTGTGGACAGTTGCCCGCTCACACGGTCTCAAACAGGCTGACTGCGAGGACGTGTACCAGCTCACCTGGCAGAGGCTGGTCGAGCACATAGACACGCTGAAGCAGCCCGGCAGGGTGGCGGCCTGGCTCGTCACCGTCGCCAAGCGCGAGTCCATCGGCCGGGCCAGGCAGAGCAGATGGACCATCAGCGTCGCCGAGCCGACGGACCTCCTCCGTCCGGCGGACCTGACCGCTCCCGCGCCGGAGGAGTGGGCCATCGCCCGCTCCGACAGCGAGCGGTTGCACGCCGCCATCAGAAGCCTGCCCGCCGAGCACCAGGCCCTCCTGGGCCTGCTCTTCGCCGAGCCACCCCTCAGCTACGACTGCATCGCCGACGCGGTAGGTATGGCCCGGGGGTCGATCGGCCCCACGCGCCGTCGCATCCTGGCCAGGATGAGGGGCGAACTGGCAGGTGAGGGCCGGGACTGAGGTAGGGGACCGACGGTCACTCAAGGAGTTCGGCGCACTGCTCTCCGGACTCCCGCAAACGCTGCTGCACCGCCGCCACGGTCCGGTCCACCGCCGTGGCCGGCGGGTGGCCGATGTCCGCGCGGAGCAGTTCGAGCAGGGCGTCCTCGTCCGACGCCTCCGAACCCTCACCCACCCAGCTTGTGTCACCCATCCTGGACCGCCGCCTCTGTGAGTCTCCGATGCCACCACGATGCCACTCGAATGAGCCGGTGTGATACGTCGAGAACGCCAACTCTACGTCGCGGCGCAGCGATTGAGAGGCCAGTGTGCGTATTGGGCCGGAACCGGCGTAGCGCAGCGAGGAATGGGCGAGCCGGCCCTGCCGCGCCGACGGCCACTCTTCGGGTCCCGCAGGAGGCGGCTGCCGAAAAAAACCGCACCGGATGTATCTGATGCGGCACTCGCTCCTCTGTGTGGGGTGAGCAAGGCGCGCCGTTGCGTTGCCAGTGGGGAGCGAGGGGATGGGGCCGTGAGCGGAAACAGACAGGGACGGTGTGCTCCAGCGTCCGGGACGCGTCAAGTGTGAGGCGTGTCCGGCTTATTGGGGCAGCTGGAACGATCCCCCGCGATGTGTCTTCCCGCCGGGGCCCGCGCGATGACATCTGAAGGGAACGGCACGTGACGGACACGAACATCTTGAGCCTGCTGGAACCGGCCGCCCTGCTCGATCCTCATCCGATATACCGGCGATGGAAAGAGCAGTCCACGGTTCTGTGGGACTCGGACATCGAAGCATGGCTGGTGACCGGCTACGACGAAGCCTTCACCGCACTGCGGGACGTGGAGAACTTCTGCCAGGACTGGCGCCGGATCGGGGTGGACACCCCGCCGTCCCTGCTCAGCCTCCAGACCCTCGACCCGCCGGAGCACACCCGCATCCGCCACTTGATGCTCGAGGGCTTCAAGGCGGCGGACCCGGAGGTTCTGGAGCGCACCGTACAGAACACCCTCGACGAGCTGCTGGCCGCCGTGGAGGGGGAGAAGACCTTCGACTTCGTCTCCAAGGTGGCCGAACCCCTCACCTTGCGGGCCGTCACCCAGTTGCTGGGTGTTCCCCAGCCCGACAAGGACTGGTTCATCCCCTTGTCGAACACCATCGTGGACGGAATGGACTCCAGCCTCCGGCCCGAGTGCTACCAGCCCGGCGTCGAGGCCCGCGCGATTCTCACCGAACTGGCCGGGGAGTGGCTCAAGTCCCCGCTGCCGGACGGATTCGCCGCCCACGTCGTCAAGAGGGCCCCGAGCGCGGGAGTCGACCACGACGTGCTCCTCAACTCCTTGCGCGTCGTGCTGCAAGCCGGCTTCCAGACGGCCAGCCGCTTCCTCGTCACGGGGTTGCTCACGCTGCTCCGCATACCGCCCGAGCGGCGGGTCCCCGTGGACACCGACCAGGCGGTCAACGAGCTCGTCAGGTTCGCCGGACCCGTGCACGTGGAGAGCCGGGCCTGCGTCCAGGACACCGTCCTCGGCGAGCAGAAGATCCGCAAGGGCGAGGTCGTCTCGATGTTCCTCGGTGCGGCGAACAGGGACCCCCGGATGTTCGAGGACCCCGAATCCCTGCGGTGGGACCGGACGCCCAACCGCCACCTCGGTTTCGGCCGCGGCCCGCACGCCTGCCTCGGAGCACAGGTCGCCGTGCAGGTCGCCCGCAGCACCTTCGGGACCATCGGCCGCCGATATCCGGACGCCCGGCTCGTCTCCGAGCCCGTACCGCGTCCCAACGTGACCGAGCACGGGATGTACAGCCTCGAGATTTCGTTCTGAGGAACGGCCCCGCCGCTGCGGGAGACCGCCCCGGAACGAGCCCCGCACAGGTGACAGGAGAGGGGGAAAGGCCATGCGTCACGTCCACTGAACCAGCAGCACGCAGATCCTCAGCCCGTCCTGGTTGTTGGAGAGGAGGAGCCATGCGCCACGTTCACTGAATCCGCGTCGCACGCGAGCACACCGGAGGGATCAACCACCCTCGATGAGGGAACTCGATGGGGGAAGGAGAACCATCATGCGTCACGTCCACTGAATCCGCGGGTAGCGGGAGTCTGAAGTGAGATTCCCGGTGGACCCGGTGGGTCGCTCCCGCCGGGTCCACCAGGATCAACCGGGAAAGGTGAGGGCAGTCTGTGCGGGATTCCGCTGTCCGTACGGCTCCGGCGCCAGGGGTCAGGTCGGTGCTCCGCGTGCCGGGCATGCGTGCCGTGTTCGTCGCGCACGCCGTGTCCATGGTGGGCACGTTGGCCGCCGAGGTGGCCCTGTCGATCCTCATCTTCCAGCGGACCGGCTCCGCCCTGTGGTCGGCGCTGGTCCTCGTCTGCTCGTTCCTTCCCTACGCCGTGGGCGGCACCGTACTGTCGTCACTCGCCGACCGGTTCCGGCCGCGGCGCGTCCTGGTCACCTGCGACCTGCTCAGCGCCGCCTGCATCGCGGCCATGCTGATCCCGGGAATGCCGACGCTCGGCCTGCTGGGACTCCTGCTCGTCACCGGGTTCGTGGCGCCGCTCTTCCAGGGCGCCCGGGCGGCGAGCCTGTCCCACCTGCTGGACGCGGATCTCTTCCCGATCGGCCGTTCGCTGCTGCGGACCATCAGCCAGAGCGCCGTCGTGACCGGATTCGCCGTGGGCAGTGTGCTGGTGGCCGCTGTCGGACCGCTGTGGCTCCTGGCGGTGGACGCGTGCAGTTTCGTGGTCTCCGCCGCACTCATCGGATACCGCACACCGGCCGCCCCCGCCGGCGATCCCGGTGGTGAGCGCACGCTGCGGGCCGTGATGAAGGGCTCGGCGGAAGGGCTGCAGCACATCCGGGCCAACCGGCCGCTGCGCCGACTGATCCTGCTGACCTGGGCCGTGCCCGGCTTCTCGTCCGTGGGCGACGGTCTGGCCGTCGCCTACACCGCCGAAGCGGGCTCGGCGGCCACCGCGGCGGGCTGGCTCTTCACCGGGTACGCCGTGGGCACGGTCATCGGCGAACTCGTGGTGGCGCGGCTGTCCCCCGACGCCCGCCGCCGTCTCATCACGGCTCTGGCCGTCGGCTCCCAGATCCCGCTGACCGGCTTCCTCCTCGGCCCGTCCGTTCCCGTGGCGGCAGCGCTGCTGGCGCTCTCCGGCGCGGGCTTCGCGTGCAACCAGGGCATCGACCCGCTGATCCTGGCGGCGACGGACCCCGGCTACCGGGGCCGCCTGTTCACGGTGCAGACGAGCGGGCTCATGACGGTGCAAGGCGTGGGGGTCGCTCTGTCCGGCGCCCTGGGGACACAGCTGAACCCCGGCGTCGTCATCGGCGCGACCGGGCTTGTGGGGGCGCCGGCCGTCTGGCTCCTGGCCCGTCGGCGGTGACCCGTACCGGTGTCTTCACCGGTTGCCGGGGCCGGCCGGCTGAGCGGATCCGAAGACTGTCAGTGCCCCGATCCATACTGGTTCCGCGGTGCCACCCTGGCAGCGCGGTACGAGGGGGATCGTCATGGCTGAGGTGCTGGTTCTTCATCACGGGCACGGGCTGACCGCGGGCGTACGGGAGTTCGCCGAGCGGCTGCGGGAGGCCGGGCACATCGTCCATGCCCCGGACCTGTTCGAGGGGCGGGTCTTCGAGAAGCTCGAAGAGGGCATCGAGTACGCCGAGCGCACCGGCTTCGAGACGATCACCGCGCGCGGGATCGCCGCCGCCGAGGAGCTGCCCGCGGGGCTCGTGTGCCTGGGGTTCTCGCTCGGCGTCCTGCCGGCGCAGCGGCTGGCCCAGACCTGCGCCGGGGTGAAGGGCGCGCTGCTGCTGGAGGCGTGCCTGCCGGTCTCGGAGTTCGGCGGTTCCTGGCCGCAGGGCGTCCCGGTCCAGGTCCACGGCATGGACGCGGATCCGTTCTTCGCCAGGGAGGGTGATGCGGATGCCGCCCGCGCGTTCGTCGGGGTGGCGACGGATGCCGAGCTCTTTCTCTATCCCGGCGACAGGCATCTGTTCACCGACAGCAGCCTCCCGTCCTACGACGAGCAGGCCGCCAAGCGGGTGGAGCATCGGGTGCTGGAGTTCCTTGAACGCGTCCGATAGCCCGGCTTGCCCGCGGCGAGCTGCCATCTCATGGGGGCTCTGCACGGCGGCGCAGGAATCCCGTCGGCGCGCGGCGCGCACTGTCCGTGGTGTGGGCCACCGCCTCGCGGCCACCGGGGGTGATGTGACGCTGTGTCAGGCGCCTGGCTCCGGCGCGGCCAGCGGCCGTCCGAGCCGGAGGTTCCAGCGCCCGGCCCGGCCGCTGAGGTCCGTCGCCGTCAGTGGCAGCACGTCGAGCCGCCAGAACGCGGTCGCCGGCAGGCCGACGGCATGTACGGCCGCGGCCCGCACGACTTCCGGTTCGACGACGGCGAGGAGGCGGCCATCGGTCTCCTGTGCCCCGTCGAGCCAGCGCCCGACCCGCTCGCACACGTCCCGTACGGACTCGCCGCCGTGCGCCGCCCAGTCGGGGTCGCCGATCCAGCGGCCCACTTCTTCCGGCTCGGCAACCGCCACTTCGTCCAGGGTGCACCCCCGCCAGCGGCCCACGTCCAGCCCTCGCAGCTCGGGCACCTCCACCCCGTCGAGACCGAGCGCCGACGCCGTCTCCCGGCAGCGGACGCTGGGGGACACGCTCACCAGGCTGGACGTGGGCAGCGAGGGGGCCGCCGAGCGGGCGCGGGCCGCACCGGTGGCGTCGATGGAGTCGCCGTCGTAGAAGCGGGCCTGCCGCTGTGAAGGGCTCATGGCGGGCGAGATGAGGGTGACGCGGGTGGTCACGGGTGCTCCTGTCGGCTCGGCTGTCCTGGGGTGAGGAGGCAAGTCTCCCCGGAATGCGGTTCGTCGTTCTCTACGCCCGGCGGGCGCCGTCGCCCTCGGGGGCGAAGCGGACGGGTGCTTGGAAGCGGGCCTTGCGGGCGGCGCGGCGGAAGACCGTGAGGACGGCCGGTCCGGCCAGGCAGATGCAGACGAAGTTGGTGACCGCGCGGCCGGTGTCCCAGCCCAGGGAGGTGGCGAGGTCGAAGGCCAGGTACCGGTGGAACTGCTCGGTGAAGGGCAGGCCGGGCAGGTAGGCGATGGAGCTGTTGGGGTCCAGCGAGAAGGGCCAGAAGGACAGGTTGAGGAGGAAGCCGAAGAGATAGCCGGAGAGCGAGCCGTAGCCGGCCAGCAGGGCGACCTCCCGCCTGCCGGTGGCCCTGGGCAGGAAGCCCGCGAGCATGCCGACGAAGGCGCAGCCGAACATCTGGTAGGGCATCCACGGTCCGACGCCGCCGGTGATGAGGGCGGAGGCGAACAGGGAGGTGCAGCCGAGGGTGAATCCGAAGCCCGGCCCGAAGACCCGGCCGGACAGGACGAGGATGAAGAAGACCGTCTCGATGCCTGCGGTCCCGGCGCCCAGGGGGCGGATGGCGGCGTTGACGGCGGACAGGACGCCCAGCATGGCCAGGGCCTTGGAGTTGATGCCGCCCTCGGAGATCTCCGAGATGACCACCGACAGCACGATCACCAGGAGTACGCCGAAGATCAGCGGAGGCGCGTAGTTCGAGCCGAACTTTCCCGGGGCCACGAGGAACGGCCAGAAGAACGCGACGATCCCGAGGAAGGCGGCCATCGCGATGACGACGGCCGCGCGCGGGCGGATCCGGATGGCGGGGCCGGCGGCGCTCATGAGGCGGTGTCCGTCGCGGTGCCGCGGCCCAGGGCGGCGACTGCCTGGGCGACGGTGAGGTAGGGGAGCGGCGCGAGGATCTTCGCGGTCTGCGGGGCGAAGACCGGGGAGGCGACGATGACTTCCGTGGTGGGTCCGTCGGCCACGATGTCGCCCTCGGCCATGACGACGACCCGGTCGGCGGCGCGGGCCACGAACTCCACGTCGTGGGTGGAGATGACCACGGCCCGGCCCTCGGCGGCGAGGTCGTCGACGATGCGGACGAGCTGTTCCTTGGCCCGGTAGTCCAGGCCGCGGGTGGGCTCGTCCAGGAGCAGGATGTCCGGGGCCGCGGCCAGTTGGATGGCGAGGACGAGGGCGAGCTTCTGGCCCTCCGACAGGTCGCGCGGGTGCGTGGTGTCCGCGATGCCGGGGGCCAGCCGGTCCAGGAGCGCGCGGGCCGTGGTGCCGGTCGCGGTTACGGCCGACTCGGCGTCCGCCTGGTCGAGTTCCTGTTTCACCGTCTCCAGGTACAGCAGGTCGGTGGGGGTCTGCGGGACCAGGCCCACCAGCTTGCGCGCCTGGGTGGCGGGGAGCTTGCGGGGGTCGGCGGTGCCGGTGGGGCCCGTGGGGATGCGCACGGAGCCCGCCGTACGGGGCCCCGAGCCCTGGAGCGCCCACAGCAGGGAGGACTTGCCGGAGCCGTTGCGGCCCATGAGGGCGGTCACCTCGCCGCCGTGCAGGGCCAGGTCGACGGCGCGGACGGCCGGTACGCCGTGGTAGCTCACGGTGACGCCGTGCGCGGTGAGGAGGGTGGGCCGGTCGGCGGCCAGTGGCGGTCGGGCGGGTGCGGGCTCGGTGTCGGCGAGTTCCCCGCGTACCGGAGCTGCGGCGCGGCGGGCGTCGCGGATGGACAGGGGCAGCGGGTCCCAGCCGGCCGCGCGGCCGAGCTCCACGATGGGCGGCGCGATGGACGTCGTGCGGAACACCGTCGCGGGCGGCCCCGAGACGACGCGGCCGTCGCCGGGCAGCTGGATGACGCGGTCGGCGTACTGCACGACGCGTTCCAGGCGGTGTTCGGCCAGCAGGACGGTGACGCCGAGGTCGTGGACGAGGCGGGTGACCGCGGCCAGGACCTCCTCGGCGGCGGTCGGGTCGAGCGCGGAGGTGGGTTCGTCCAGGACGAGGACGCGGGGGTGCGCGGTGAGCACCGAGCCGATGGCGACGCGCTGCTGCTGGCCCCCGGAGAGCTCGTGCAGGGCGCGGTGGCGCAGGTCGGCCAAGCCGAGGAGGTCGAGGGTCTCCTCCACCCGCTTGCGCATGGTGGCCGGGGGAACCGCCAACTGCTCCATGGTGTAGGCGAGTTCCTCCTCGACCGTGTCGGTGACGAAGGAGTCGAGCGGGTCCTGGCCCACCACGCCGACCACGTCGGCCAGTTCGCGCGGCGGGTGCTCGGCGGTGTCGCGGCCGTCGACGGTCACCCGCCCGTAGAGGGTGCCTCCGGTGAAGTGCGGTACGAGGCCGTTGACGGCGCCGAGGAGCGTGGACTTGCCGACGCCGGTGTGGCCGACGACGAGGCACAGTTCGCCCTCCTCGACGGTCAGGTCCACATCGCGCAGGACCGGTCCGTCCGCGTCCTCGTAGTGGACGCTGACCTGGTCGAAGGTGATCACTTGGGTTCCTCGGTGCGCGGTGCGGCGACGGTGGGCCGGGTGGCGGGGGCGGGCGGCGGGGCCAGGAATCCGGCGGCGCCCGCCAGGAGGATGGCCGCGGCGGGCACCAGCGGCAGGGTGGGCCAGCTGAGCGGGTAGATGGACGGGTTGAGCTCGGCGGCGTCGAAGCCGACGTTGGTGAAGAGCAGGACGGCGGAGAGCATCCCGCACCCGGCCACCGCCCACTCGGCGAACTGCCAGGGGTCGGGCCGGTAGCTGGTGCGGGTGATGCGGCGCCCGCCCAGGCGCAGGCCCGCGAAGCACAGCAGGGCGCCCGCGCCCATGGCGGGCAGGCCCAGCAGCCGGGGTGCGGTGGCGTCGAGCAGGCCGTAGGACCCGGCGCACAGGCCGCACATGCCCAGCAGCATCAGGGCACCGGTCAGGCGGCGCGAGCCCCGGGTGGCGGTCCCGGCGCGACCGTAGCCGCGGGAGTCCATGGCGGCGGCCAGCCGCAGCGAGCGCTCCAGGGCGTCTTCGAGTACGGGGACGACGATGCCGCGCAGCGCCCGCAGCCCTTTGGAACGGCTGGCCCGCAGCCGCTTGGCCCGGTGCACGCGCTGCACGCTCTGGACGAGCTGCGGGGCGACGCTGATGGAGACGGTGACGGCGACGCCGAGTTCGTACAGGGCGCCCGGCAGGACGCGCAGGGCCCGTTTGGGGTTGGCGAGGGTGTTGGCGGCGCCGACGCAGCACAGCATGCAGGCCAGGCGCAGCCCGTCGGTGGCGGCGGAGAGCAGCGCCTCCAGGGAGACGGGGCCGCCGAGTTGGATGCCCGCGTACCAGTCGGGGGTGGGGATGTGGGGCAGGGAGAAGAGGAAGTGGTCGCGGGGGGTGATGCCGGTCGCGAAGACGGCGCGGAAGGTGACGCGGATCGCGACGACGCTCAGCGCGAGGTAGAGGTAGTACTTGAAGCCGCGTGCCCAGGGGGCCTCGGTGCGGCGCATGGTGATCACGTAGCCGAGGACCGCGAGGACGAGGAAGAGCAGCAGCGGGTTGTTGGTGCGGCTGACGGCGGTGGCCAGGGCCAGGGCCCAGACCCACCAGGCGACCGGGTGCAGGGTGCGGGGCAGACGGCGTCCGCCCGTGTCCGCGGCGGGCGGGGACACGGGCGGCGAGGCCGCGGCCGTGGTGGTGCGGGACACC
This sequence comes from Streptomyces sp. cg36, assembly GCF_041080675.1. Taxonomy (NCBI): domain Bacteria; kingdom Bacillati; phylum Actinomycetota; class Actinomycetes; order Kitasatosporales; family Streptomycetaceae; genus Streptomyces; species Streptomyces cyclosori. The sequence goes on from NZ_CP163520.1 coordinate 7,921,327, forward strand.
AGGCTACTCCGTACGGCGGCGGCGCTTGGCCGCGTACGCGGCGGCGGCGCCGATCAGCAGGACCACGGCCCCGGTGGCGACGGCGGGCAGGTAGGAGCCGGTGTCGTGGGCGGCGTCGGCGGCGGGTTCGGCGTTGAGGACCTTGGTGCCCGAGGCGGAGTTGCCCGCCGCGGTGTTCGGCGTCGGCGCTCCCGAGGTGGCCGGTGAGGCGCTGGGCGAGGCGCTCGCGCTGGGGCTCGGCGAGGCGGTGGGGCTCGGCGGCGTGGAGGCGGTCGGGGCCGGGGCGGCCGGGGGCGGGTTCTCGGGCTTGGGGCCGGTGTTGACGCCCGGCGGCAGCGGAGCGGCCGTGCGGGTGTCCTTGGGGACCGTTTGGCCCCCGCCAGTGGGCCGGGCGTTCTTGGCGCGCAGCTGGTCGGGGGTGACGACGGGGCGGCCCTTGGTGCCCTGGACGTCGGTGCCGCCGAAGATCCACAGGTCCACGCTGCCGGGCTTCGGCTTGTAGAGCATCGCGCCGAGCTGGCTGTACTGCCAGCTGTTCTGGCCCGGGTCGGCGTGCCAGTAGGACCAGTAGGCGGAGGCCGGCGGGGTCAGGACGCAGTCGTCCTGCTGGGAGGTGGGGTACTGCTTGCCGCCCTGGTAGCCGCTGTAGCCGATGCGGCAGATGAAGGCGGGCCCGTCGTGGCCGGTGCCGGTGGTGGCCCAGCCGCCCTGGTTGAGGAGTTCGTAGCCGGTGGTGGGGGTGGTTCCGCAGGAGCGGTAGATGGGTCCGCCCCAGTGGCTGAAGTCCACGGCGAGGACGGCGCCGGAGCTGGTGGTGCACTGGCCCATCGGCTGCGGGGCGGCGCCCGCGGGGGCCGTGGCGGCGGCGAAGGCCGCCACCGTCAGCCCGAGGGCCGCCGCTGTGCGGGCGAGGGCGCGCCCGACCCGGTCGCCGCTCATGCGTCGCTGCCCGGGTTCGGGCGGCGGCGCCTGGCGGCGCGGGTGACGCTCCAGCCGCCGAGGGTGAGCAGCACGGCCGCGCAGGCGAGGGCGCCGGCCTGGGTGCCGGTGGAGGCCAGCGGGCCGGTCCCGGACGAGGTGCCGCCGGTGCTGCCCGTGCCGCCCGCGGCGTCGCCCGGGGTCACGATGGCGGGTGCGCCGGTGCTGCCGGTGGAGGTGCCCGGGGTGGCGCCGGTGGTGGGCAGCGGCTGGGGGCTGGTGCCCTTCAGGTCGCGGGTCAGCAGGCCGAAGGAGATGCCGGTGGCGCCGCCGACGGCCTGCGTGGAGGCGCGGACGTCGGATCCGGGCTGGCCCTCCTTGGCGATCCGGAAGCCGCCGTCGCCGTTCTGCTGGCTCGCCAGGAACGTGCGCGCCTTGGCGATCTGCGTCCGGTACTTGACCGCGTCCAGGGAGAGCCCCTGGACGGCGAGGGCGGCGGAGTTCACGGAGTTGCCGGAGGCGCCGGGGAAGCCGCCGTCCGGCTTCTGCTGGGTGGCCAGCCAGGCGAGGGCCTTGTCGACCGCCTGCCGGGAGTCGGCGTCGGGCAGCAGGGCCACCGCCATGGCGGCCATCGCGGTGGAGTCGACCTCGATGTCGCTGGCCTTGCCGATGAGGCTGGGCCAGGCGCCCGAGGACTGCTGGACGCTCTTGAGGTAGGCGGCCGGGCCGCTCGCGGCGGTCGCGTCGCCCGCGCGGAGCTGGGCGATGACGCCGAGGGACTGGTCGAAGACGGACTTGGCGTTCTGGTAGGCGCCCTTGCCCGCGCAGTACGGGGTGGACGTGGTGTCCTTGGCCCCGCACCGGCCCGCGGCCAGGGCGGAGATGAGGTTCTTCCCGGCGAAGTCGCGCGGGTTGCGTCCGACGGCCTCGGCGAGCAGCGCGGTCTTGCCGATGGAACCGCCGCCGGCGTACTTGGTGCCGATCAGCATGTAGTCGTTGACGGTGCGGCCCTTGCCGTCCTTGCCGCCCTTGTCGAGGAAGTCGACGATGTTGCGCAGGACGGTGTTGTCGCCGCCGGTCGCGGCGAGGGCGAACGCGCCGTCGACGGTCAGGCCGTAGTCCGCGAAGCGGGTGCCGGGGCCGCTCTCGTAGTAGCGGCCCTGGATCAGGCGCGAGGTGTCGGTGAGGTAGGCGACGCCCTTCTTGAGGTCGGGTCCGTCGCCGGGCCGGGGAGTGGTCGGCGGGTCGCTCGCCTTCGTGGTCAGTGCGACCAGGTCGCTCTTGACGGCGGCGACGGTGGCGGGCGAGGTGGCGAACAGGCGCGACGCGGTGTCGTCCTCCTCGAAGCCGAAGCCGCCCTCGGGGAACTGGTGCCGGGAGAGCCAGGAGGTACCGGCGTCCGCGAACGCCGTGTCGCCCAGGGCGCGCAGGGCCTGCGCGGCCCAGGCGGTGGAGGCGGGACTGCCGGTGGTCGAGGTGGCGGAGGAGGGCCAGGCGCCGGTGGCGAGCTGGGTCTTCTTGAGGTAGGCGCGGGCCTTCTGCACGGCGGTGTTGTGGCCGCCCGCGTGCTGGAGGGCGAGGGTGATCAGGCCGGTGGAGTTCGCGTCGCTGTCGCACCAGCCGCCGGAGCGGATGAGGACGGAGGTGAAGCCGCCGTTCTCGCACTGCAGGCCGGTGAGGCGGTTCACGGCGATGGCGGGGAGGGTGGCGCCGCCGTTGGACAGGGCGATGACGGCCATGGCCTGGGCGTCGGACTGCCCGGTCGTGCGGAAGTCGCCCTTGGTGAGGCAGCCGTCGACGGTGTCGCCGTCGCCGATGTCACGCGGGCAGAGGTACTTGAGGAGATCGCCGAGCAGGTCGTGGCCGCCGAAGGCGCGGGGGTCCTTGCCGGTGGCTTCGGCGACCAGGGCGAGGCGGGAGGCGGCGGTGGCGTCGGGAACCGCGTTCTTGCCGGCCGGGTAGGCGTAGGCGTCGGTCTGCTCGGGCTCGGCGAGGAAGTCCGCGGCCTTCTTGGCGGCCGGGCTCTTCGGGTCGGCGCCCGCCAGGGCGAACACGGCCTCGGTGGTGAGGAAGTAGTTGGTGTCCGAGCCGTCCACGACCCGCTTGCCGTCCTTGAGCTGGCTGGTGATCCAGCGGGTGGCGGCCGGGACGTCGACCTTTCCGGCGGGCACCTTGGGCGGCTCGGTGGGGACGGTCGGGTCCGGGGTGATGGCGTCGGCGGAGCGGACGTCGTCGGGGGAGAACGCGGGCCTGCCGGAGGTGCCGCCGACGTCCGTGCCGCCGAACACCCAGGCGTCCACGTCACCCGGCTTGGGCGTGCGGGCCATCGCGCCGAGCGGGCTGTAGGTCCAGCTCTTCTGCCCCAGGGAGGCGATCCAGTACGACCAGTAGGCGGTGGCCTGCGGGGTGAGGACGCAGTCCTCCTTGTCCGGGGTGGGGTACTGCGTACCGGAACCCTTGCCGATGCGGCAGACGAACGCGTCCCCGTCGTGGACCGTGCCGGTGGTGGTGAACCCGCCGGTGCGCAGCAGCTCGTACCCGGTGGTCGGGGTCGTGTCGCAGCCGCGCTCGACCTTGCCGCCGAAGGGGCCGAAATCCACGGCGACGATGGCGCCGGTGGTGGCCGTGCACTTCTCGAGGGGGTCGGCGGAGGCGGGGGAGGTCCCGCTCACGAAGGTCACGCCCGCGGCGACGGTCAGCACCGCCGCCGATACGAGCGACAGGAGCCGTCTGCGCCCCGTGCGCTGCTCTGGTTGCTGTGCGGTCCCCACCACGGCCCCTCGTGTCGGCCGGGCGGACCAGTGCGTGGCAAAGGGGCTTCCGCGGCCCGAGGGGGCCCGGGGAAACCGGTGGCACCACGCCGTAGTCCGCGACGGCGTTTCTCGCTGCAAAACCTGGCTCCAGGCATTCCGACTCGCCCGGACGGTGCCGGGCCCACGGTTGCGGGTCAGTGCCGGATTTCGACCGGCTTCCCCTGGAGCTGAGTGCTTATCAGTCGGAGTGGACCACGTGGATAAAGACAGCGTCAAGGTGGGCTGCGTCTCACCTCGCGGGCCGAACTCCCCACGCGGCAGAATCCGTTCGGCGTGGCTGGCGGACCCCTGATCGCTCGGGTAGCGTCCTGGCCTGCCACATGGGGGAACCTGGTGCGAATCCGGGGCTGACGCGCAGCGGTGTGGAACGGCAGGGGGCCGTTTCCGAGCCCGAATGCCCATATGGCCAGGCAATGCACAAGCCGTACCACGCGTTCGGACGGCCGCTGCCGGGCTCCGGGCGCCGTCCGCGTGAGCCCCGGTCAGGTCGGCGTCCCTCATTCCAGGAGCAGGCCATGTCCCGACCCCGCACCTCCCGCCGTCTGGCGCTCGCACTGCCCGCGGCGCTCGGCGCCCTCGCCCTCACCGCGCTGCCCGCCTTCGCCACGTCCTCGCCCGCACAGATCGCCACCTCCAAGACCAACGGTGTGAACTACCTCAAGTCCCTTCAGGCGGCGGACGGTTCGTACGCCGGCTCCGGACTGTCCAACGAGTGGGCGTTCAGCGCCTTCGCGGCCACCGGCACGGCCGTCGTCGACGTCTACCCGGGGGGCGACACGTCGAAGAACGCCCGGACCGTCTACCGCAACCTGCTGTCCACGGCGGGCTGGCCGCAGGCATCGCCGGTCGTGACCGACTACGAGCGCGGCACGCTCAACGCCTACGCCGCCGGCATCGACCCGGCCCGCGTCTCGGACTCGCGCAATCTCGTCGCGAACGTCTACTCCTACTGGCAGACGGCCGAGGCGGGTTACTTCGGTCCGTCGGGCAACTTCAACGGCACGGTCTTCGCGGCCCTTTCGCTGGGCGGCGCCAAGACCCAGAGCGGCGGCAAGCGCGTGCCGCAGGCGCTCACCGACTCCATGGTCACCCGCATCCGCGCCAACCAGCACGTGGACGGCGGCTGGACCTTCCAGAAGGGCGAGGGCAACCCCACCGTCCTGAACTCCGCGAGCGACGTCGACATGACCGGCGCCGCCATGGCCGCCCTGTGCGTCTCGGGCGTGCCCAGCACCGACACGGGCGTCGTGAAGGCGAAGAACTTCCTCAAGAGCACCCTCGTCTCGGGGACCGGCGCGTTCAACTCCCTGTACGGGGTCAACACCAGCTCCAACGGCTGGGGCGTGGCCGGTCTGAACGCGTGCGGCTTCAACCCGCAGACGGGTGACTTCCTGACGTCCAGCGGCAAGACGCCGGTCGACTTCCTGATAGCCAACCAGTACAACCCGGCGGGCGGCTTCAAGTACCAGCCCTCCGACACCACCCCCTCCGCGTACTCCTCGATCGACGCGCTGCGCGCCGTCGCGGGCGGTGGCTTCACCACGGCTCCGCCGGTGCCGGTGACCCCCGGCGCCCCGCAGTGGGTCGCCCAGCCCACCTTCACTGCCGGTACGGCCACCAAGCTGGCGCTGACCGTCGACGACGGTGCGGGCAGCCTCAAGGTGTGCTCGGTGGCGTTCACCCCGACCGGGACGACCACCACCCTCGGCGATGTGCTGGCCGCCGCCACCAGCGGCGCCAGCCCCTCGGGCTGTGTCACGGGGGTGACCCCGTCGTCGGGCACCGGAACCATCACCGCGGTCAACGGCAAGGCCAACAGCGGCTCGAACACCTGGAAGGTCGGCGTCGACGGCTCGGCCTTCGCCGGGGCCCTGCGGGAGAAGGTCATCAACGTGGGCGACACCATCGCCCTGCGCTGGGGCGTCTGATCGTCGCCTGTCGGTGAGGGCCGCGGCCCGCGGGTTCGCGGCCCTCACCGCTGTGCCGCCGCAGAGCGGCACACACAGGGGCTTGGTGTTGTCAGTGCAGTTCCTGTGCGAGTCCGACGATGATGCCGTCGGGGCCGCGGAGGTAGCAGAGCAGGTAACTGTCCTGGAACTGGGCGATTTTGCCCAGGACTTCGCCGCCATGGGGGCGCAGGCGGGTGACGGTGTCCTGGATGTCGTCCACGGCGAACATGACGCGGTGCGTGCCCGCGATGTTGTGCGGCCGGTTTCCCGGTCCGCCGCTGATGACCGCGGGGCTGAGGTACTTGGCCAGTTCGAGGCGGCTGTGGCCGTCCGGGGTCCTGAGCATCGCGATGTCGCAGCGGACGCCGTCGAGTCCGGTGCACTCGTCGGCGACCGGACCTTCGATCCGTGTCCGGCCCTCCAGTTCCAAACCCAGTTCCGTGAAGAACGCGACGGCGGCGTCCATGTCCTGGACGACAATGCCGACGTTGTCCATCCGCTCGATCGCCATACGGTCTCTCCTTGCTTCCCCAACGGCCCCTTGTGGTCCGCCGATGTACCTGGGACGGAGCCGGTGGCACGATTTCGACATCGGCCTGGACGGTGCGGGGCCGGGTCACACGGACGGGGGGCCGGGGCCGGGTGCGCCCGGCGGCATTCCGCTATGAGCCGATGTTCATGGCAAGGTCGTCACGTACGAAGGGTACCTCCGGGAGAGCGTCCCGTGCCGTTAAGCTCGCCCGCGTGGGCGAAATCGCAGTCGCGCGGGAGGGGCACGGGCCGGAGGTCCTGCTGGTGCACGGCGGTGCCGGCCCGCGGACGACCTGGGGTGCTCTCGCCGCGCTCTCCGAGCGGTGGACCATGGCGTACGTACACCGCCGGGGCTATCCGCCGAGCCCACCGCCCGAAGAACGCCAGGACTTCGAAGTCGATGCCCTGGACCTGGCACCGCTGCTCGTCGGCCGCCCTCACGTGGTCGCGCACTCCTACGGCGTTCTGGGGACGTTGATCGCGACCGCTGCCGATCCGGGCAGCGTGCGCTCGCTGACGTTGATCGAGCCGCCGCTCAACTATCTCGTTCCGGGCGATGCCGAGGTGGCGCGGCTTGAGCGCATCGGCGACGCCGTCCTCACACAGGGGATGGAGGCGGACCCGGCCGAGCTGCGGGAGTTCCTGCGTCTCACGGGCGCGCCGCTGGGCGACGGCCCGATTCCGGAGAAGGTGATCGCAGGTGTGCGGCGGGCGCACGGCGCTCGGCCGACCAGTCAGGCGCGCCCACGGCTGGATGCGATCCGGGAGGCCGGTGTTCCCGTACTCGTCGCCTCGGGAGGTCATGCGGCGGCGCTGGAGCGCATCTGCGACGCACTCGCGGCCGTACTCGCTGCCCGGCGCGGCGTGCACCCGGGCGCCGGTCACTTCGTCGCCGCGGCACCGGGCTTCGCACCACACCTCGAAGCCTTCTGGCGCATGAGCGAGCCACGCGGAGCAGGCACCTAGGCACGCTCGGCGTGCAACGCGAAATTGTGCGGGGCCGCCGCACCCCCGTGGCGGCGGCCCCTGCCCGCTCAGCGCAGCCGGGTCGCGGCGTACGCGTCGATGGCGGCCCGCTGGTACGCGGCCAGGCCCGGCGCGATCGCCTCGTACACCGCGCGCCAGTGCTCGTTCTCCACACAGGTACGTCCGATCGCGCGGTACTCCTCAGCGGTGGCCGCCCGGACCCGGGACAGCGTGCGGTACTGGGCGTCGATCTCGGCCTGCACCGCTTCGGCGTCGGCGGGCAGGCCGGCGGCCAGCAGCTCGGCCAGCCGGATCATCTGCGCCGTGCGCTCGCGCTCGTCGGCCTCGCTCTCGGCCTCGGTCCACGTCGACGTCTGCCGCTCGAAGGCCCCGACCAGTTCCGGGTAGTCGTGCAGGACCTTCATGCAGTGGGCGGGCCGGACGCCCTCGAAGAGGTTCTCCGGCCGGCTGATGGTGATCATGGCTGTGCCGTCCTTCCTGGACTGCTCCAGTTCGGTGATCGTGCGGGCCACGGTGCCGGCGAGGGCGTGGAGCCGGTCGCGTTCGTCGAGCAGCCGACGGTGGTGGCCCCGCAGGGCCTCCAGCTCGTCCACCTGCGAGGCCAGGATCCGGTCGATCTCGGGCAACCCCACGCCCAGTGCCCGCAGTACGAGGATCTGCTGCAGCCGCAGGAGTTGGCGGTCCTCGTAGTAGCGGTGGCCGTTGGCCCCGATCCAGGCCGGTGGCAGCAGGCCGATGTCGTCGTAGTGCCGCAGTGTCCGGGCAGTCACCCCCGACATCCGGGCGACCTCCGCGATCGGCCAGGCCATCGCCGCCTCCCCCACACGTATCTCACCGGGCCGGATTCTCCGGCCCTGCTCAAGACGGTAGAGGCTTCCGCTACGGCAGCTTCAAGCCCGGCCGGCGAAACATCCCGTACCGCAGTCACCGCCACGGCCGGAGCCACCGCCGGGCATTCCGCTCGCCCGTTCTGTCCGGCAAGTCGCCTGACTACAATCCGGCTTGACCTGTGATCTTTTCATTGCAGCCAGGCGAGGAGAACCATGAAGGCCCTCAGAAGACTGAGCATCATCGCCGCGGTGTGCGGCCTCGGACTGACCGCCGGTCTCACCCCGGCCACCGCAGCGGTCCCGGAGGCAGCCGTGGCGCTCAAGGCCGGAGCCGACAGGGGCATAGCCGACGGCTATCCCGGCATCGTCGGCCTGGTGCGCGACGGCAGCCAGACGCAGTACATACAGGCGGGTGTCGGTGACCGCGGCACCCGTACTCCCGCCGATCCCAAGGCGAAGTTCCGCATCGGCAGCAACACCAAGTCCTTCACGGCCGCCACCGTCCTCCTGCTGGAGGCCGACGGCCTGCTCTCCCTCGACGACACCGTGGCGAAGTGGCTGCCGAACGCGGTCAACGCCAACGGCTACGACGGCTCGAAGATCACCGTCCGGCAACTGCTCAACCAGACGTCAAACCTGCCGGACTACACCATGAACATCGACGGATACACCGTCAACCCCAACTGGACGCCGCAGCGGTTGGTCGACGGCGCGCTGCGCAAGCGCCCGCCGAACGCCCAGCCGGGCCAGAAGTGGGAGTACGCCAACACCAACTACGTGCTGGCCGGCATGGTCATCCGTGCGGTGACCGGCAATGAGCCCGCCGCCGAGATGAAGACCCGGATCTTCGACCGCCTCGGCCTCGCCGACACCAGCCTGCCCACCACCGACAACAACATCTACGGCAACTTCCTGCACGGCTACTACCTGGCCGGGCCGGTCATGCTGGACATGACCGTGACCAGCGTCCAGGCCACCCAGACCGCCGGTGCCATCATTTCCACCCTGGACGACCTGGGCACCTTCGAACGCGCCCTCGTCGGCGGCACCCTGCTGCCGCCCGCGCAGCAGGCCGAACTCAAGACCACGGTTCCCACCGGTATCGCGGGCTCCACCTACGGCCTGGGCCTGATGCGCGTCGACACCTCCTGCGGCCGAACCGCCTGGTACCACAATGGTGCCGTCCCCGGTTACTACAGCTTCCACATCACCAGCGACGACGGAAGCAAGCAGGTGGTCGAGGCGAACAACGAGAACCACCTGGTCCAGGGCACCCCTGGCCAGACCCACACCCAGGAGGGCGCACTCAACGCTTTCTGCGCACTCTGAGCTGCCGTCCCCTGGCCGTGCGGGAGATGTGGGACGGTCTGCCGACCACGTGGTGATCCGCGTGAGCGTCCCCTGCCGGGCCGACCGGCCATGGGCCGGTGTGCCCCCGGTCCGGCTGTCTCCCGCACGGCGTCATACAGGCCGCTGGAGCGGTCAGATGCGGTCGGCTGCGATCAGGAGGTACTGGAACGAGCCGTCCCTGTAGGAGTTGATGAACGCCTCCTCGATGCCCGTGGTGAGGGACGAGGTGGCGCGCAGCTCCCAGTAGGGGAGGGTCGCCGGGGTGAGGTCCGTGATGGTCTGGGGGACGAGGCGGTTGTCGGCCATGGCCCGCAGGTATTCGCGGCGCGAGTGGATGTTGCACTCGAAGTGGGCGTTGATCTGGGAGACCCACTTGGAGGGTTGCCCGTAGACCGGGTTCCAGCAGCCGGTGATGGTCACGTACCGGCCGCTGGGGGCGAGGACGCGGGCGTGTTCGGCGAAGAGGTCGTGCAGGTCGACGTACATGCTCGACTCGTTGTTCCAGGAGGCCGCCGCCTGCCCGGTGGCGAAGGGCATGTCGAGCATGTTGCGGACGTGGGCGCGCACCGAGCCCTCGATGCCCAGTTCCTTGGCGCGCTGGTTGGCGAAGTCGGCCTGCTTGGCGGAGAGGGTGACGCCCTCGACCGAGCAGCCGAAGCGTTGATGCGCCATCACCATGGACCCGCCGCGGCCACAACCCGCGTCCACCAGAAGGTCGTTGGACTGGATGTCTCCCAGGTTGTCCAGCAGCAGATCGGCCTGCGCGGACTCCAGGCGGTGCAGCTCCGCGATGAGCTTCGCCTCGCGGTCGCCGTCCGTGGCATCGCCGAGCGCGGATTCGTCGACGGCCCCGATGCCGTAGTGGTGGTGGTAGAGACCGTCCACGTCACCGAGGCGCAGGTTCACCGGCCGTGCCTCGTTGTTCCAGTAGCGGGCGATGTCCCCCTGGTAGGGGGTCGCCGGGCCGGGGATGGTGACGGTGGGAGCGGCGGTGTTGGACAAGATGTTCTCCTTGGTTACCAGAAATCGGGAAGGCCGTAGCGGTAGGTGTTGGTCTGGTGCCAGTGGTGGTTGCCGTCGACCCACGTCGCCACCCCGCGCAGGAAGCGGGCGACCTGGGGGAGGGGGCAGACGAGGGCCAGGGCGGCGGCCTCGGATTCGAAGGCGCGCATCAGGTCGTTGTGGACCTCGATGGCCTTGAGGTACGCCTCGCGCTCGTCGAGGTCCTCGCGGTCGGCGAGCACCACGGGCAGGTTCATGTGCCGGCCGGGGCTGGCGAGCTCCTTGGTGTAGGAGTACAGGTCGTTGACGATGGTGGTGGCGTTGGACGCCAGTGCGATGACCCGTTGCATGGCCGGCTGGGCGTGGAGGTCGGCGGGCAGTTCGTAACCGCCGACGGTGTCCGTGATGGTGGGGCAGGGGCGGAAGTTGTTGAACTGCCGCATCGCCAGGTACTCCCACACCTGCGGTACGTACTCGGTCTGGGCCCAGGCGGCCTCGGCGAGGTAGCCCAGGTGCAGCCGGGCCATGTCGTGGCGGAACCGGTCGGCCTGGGAGGCGCTGGCGGCCTGGAGGAAGTAGTCCATGGCGGAGCGGTAGGCCCGCCTGGGTGCGTCGCTGTGGAGCGAGTCGGCCCAAGTGGCCTGGTACTCCTGCGTGGTGTGCACCGGGTCCAGCGCGGTGTGCGCCAGCAGGAGTCGTCCGCCGAGGCCCACCGGTGAGCCGCCGTGGTCCTCGCAGTAGCAGTCGTCCACCGCGTTCTCCGCGGCCATCAGCCGGGTGGCGACCATCAGATGCTCGATGGTGGGGGCGTCCGGATGGCAGGCGACCATGTATCGCCCCAGGGAGAACCCGTCGAACTGGTCCTCCCACTCGGGCGGATACAGCTTCACCTCGTCGACGGCCCAGTCCTTGATCCGGCGGCTCACCTCTGCGACCCGTACGGGATCGGGCTCGGGTACGGGGTGGTAGTAGAGGCCGGGGATCACCCGGCACGGCGCCGGCACCGGCGGCTGGGCGCGGCGGGCCAGGCTCAGGCCCGCCGTCCCCAGGCCGGTCGGGCCGCCCAGAACGCGCTCCAGCACATTGTCGGTGGGGGCGGGATCATCTAGTGCGCTCTCTTCCCGCGCCTCTTCGACCTCGCAGCACGGTGACTCTGCGGCCGGTGTGGTGCCGTCGGCCAGTTCGGTGTCGTCGGCCGGTGCGGTGGCGCAGTTCTCCGTGGACTCTTCGGCGCACACCGCGTCGTCCTCGCGGCAATCGTCGGCTTCCCCTGGTGGGGCGGACACGGTCAGGGCCTGTGGGCCTCGCGTCGGCACCGCGTAGTGAGTGGGACCGGACATCCATGACTCCTTGGTGAGCGGATGGGTGCAAGCACACTGACGGCGCCCGGGAACTCCGGGCGGGCGTGCGGGGTACTGCCGTGTCCGGGAGACGGGGATCCCCGAGGCGGGGCGGGCGCCGCATCCATGCGGCCCGGCACTGCTCTCGGCTCAGCACATGTACAGCCACAGGGTCGGCCGGTCGCAGCGATCAGCGAGGGCGGGCTTCCGCATCCCCGACGCGGCCCAAACCGTAACGGCCGGACGCTGGTTGTCACCGAGGTGTGTCCCACGTGCACCGGCGACTCCTGCTGTGGGCTGGCAGCCACGGGCATCGGCGGGTTCCTTGTCGGTGATGGGCAACGGGCCTGTGTGCAGGCCGACTTGTCGAATGAGAAACAAAGGCTGACTGGCGGGCGCCACTCAGATCCAGAGAAAGGTTAGGTCGGATCCCGGACCGGGCGAGGAAGGGCGGCGGCCTGTCATTCGATTTAGTGATATTGCCTGCCCGTACGTTTGCCCGCCGCAGGTGTACGCATCGCGTGCCGGTCGCGTATGCCGTCGTGCCTCAAGTCGCGCCTCAAGGGGTTTATGTCTTGGGTGTGTTCACAGGGTCAGCCGACGCCCGAGGCTGGTGTGGCGGTGTGGCGGTGTCGCGGACGGCCGGAAGGGCCGTGCCGGTGAGGGGCGAGAATCTGCCGCAGACCGCAGACCGCAGACCGCAGACCGCAGACCGCAGACCGCAGACCGCAGACCGCAGACCGCAGACCGCAGACCGCAGGTGTGGTGTCCGGCCCACGAGCGGTCTGCGGGCGCGCCCACCCGCGATCTACGGGTGCGTTTCCGTGATCGCGATGACCTGGTTGAGGCGGTCCAGCGCGGCCTGGAGTTCGTCCACCTTGACCTGGATGCGGTCGCGCTCGGCGTGCAGCATCGCGCGTTGCTCGGCGTTGGTCTGCCCGGAGTTCCAGCAGGGAAGGAGTTCGGTGATCCTGCGGCTGGTCAGGCCGGCGGCGAACATCTGCTGGAAGAAGTGGATCAGGGGGATGGCGTCCTGCCGGTACAGGCGCTGGCCGGACGGGCTGCGCTCCGGGGTGAGCAGTCCCTGCTGCTCGTAGTAGCGCACGGCGCGCACCGAGACCCCGGCACCCCGTGCCACCTGGCCGATGCGGATCAGCCGCTCGGCACCGGCCTCTGCGACGGTCATGGTGACTCCTCTCACATCGGCGCTGATCAGCGGCACTTGCCTCTGACGTCAACGTCAGGTTTTAGCGTACCGGGCATGGACATCAACAACTCAGTCGCCCTTGTCACCGGAGCCAACCGCGGCCTGGGCCGCGCCTTCGCCCAGCGCCTGCTCGACCGGGGTGCCCGCAAGGTCTACGCGACGGCCCGTCGGCCCGAGAGCGTGGATCTTCCCGGGGTCGAGGTGCTGCCCCTGGACATCGCCGATCCCGTGTCCGTGCGGGCCGCCGCCGAGGCTGCCCGGGACGTCTCGCTGCTCATCAACAACGCGGGGATCCAGACGGGGACGGACCTGGTGACCGGACCGCTGGACGCGGTGCGGCACGAACTGGAGACGAATGTGCTCGGCCACCTGGCGATGATCCGGGAGTTCGCGCCGACGCTCGCCGGCAACGGCGGGGGTGCCATCGTGAACGTCCTCTCCGCCATGTCGTGGTTCGGGGGCAAGCAGGCCAATGCCTACCACCTGAGCAAGGCCGCGGCCTGGGCCATGACCAACGGCGTCCGTCTGGAGCTCGCCGAGCAGGGCACGCTCGTGACGGCGGTGCACCTCGGCCTGGCCGACACCGACATGGCCGCGGGCTGGCCCGTGGACAAGCTCGCGCCGTCGGACCTGGCCGACGCGGCGCTCGACGGGGTCGAGGCGGGCTCCGCCGAGGTGCTCGCGGACCAGTGGAGCCGGGACGTCAAGTCCCGGCTTCCGCTGGCGCCGGAGGAGTTCAACGCCGCGATGGACCGTGCCCTGGCGGCGCTGACGGCGGGATGAGGGGTTCCGCGGGCCGCACTGATCTCACGGCCGACCGCTGGTGAGGCCGGATGCCGGAGCTGTCTGCACGGCCCCATGGGGGGCGGCTCCGGCGTCCGGGCGTGGGCGCGGGATCAGGTGTCCGTCGGGCCGTCCGCCCGCATGGGTTCCAGCACGAAGACGGGGATGACGCGGTCGGTCGCCGTCTGGTACTCGGCGTACGGCGGGTACGCGGCGACGGCACGCTCCCACCACTGGGCCTTCTCCTCCCCGGTCACCTCACGGGCCGTCATGTCCTGGCGCACGGGGCCGTCTTGCAGCTCCACATGGGGATCGGACTTGATGTTGAAGTACCAGACAGGGTGACGGGGGAAGCCGCCCTTCGAGGCCACGGCCGCGTACCGTCCCTCGTGTTCCACGCGCATCAGCGGGATCTTGCGGATCTTGCCGCTCTTCGCGCCGCGCGTCGTGAGAATGATGACGGGCAGGCCCGTGTCCCAGAGCGTGCCCCCCTCTTTGCCGTCCGAGCTCTCGTACAACTCGACCTGTTCGCGCACCCACTGCGCCGGGCTCGGCTCGTACTCGCCCTCAAGAGGCATCGCGGTCCACCCATCATCGCGTGCGGATTGTGTTGCACGGTGCGACACAAGCGTCGCACGCGGACGGGGCCGCCGTCCCCCGCTCCGCCGACACTGTGTGCCAGATGTCGCCGGCGCGGACGATGCCGCAGGAGGGGTCCGCCGGGCAGCGCGCGTACTCGTGAACGCCAGGCCACGTGAGGAGTCTACGAGCGGCGGCGAGGCCCGCGATGTGTTTCGGCCCGTGGACGCGCTCGCAGGCGAGTTTGCTGACGCTTATGCCCGCGCCACCCAACGGCTCTTGGTGCACGCCGTATCTACCGGTTGGTAGATGCGGCCCCACGAGCCGTGGGGTGCTGGCATATCAGCATGTAACGGGTCGTATTGCTTCAGCGCCCGATGGCTGAAGTTGCCCCCTGCGAGGCTCCGGTCCCTGAGTGTCGTGCTTGCATGTATTCATGATCGTTAATTCGCAGGAAACAACTCAATCGCGGACGTACCTGGACCACATCCTGGAGCACTGGGAGCAGAACGAGGACGCCGAGGCGCTCGTCCAGGAGGCGCAGCGGCTGACCCGCGGGGAGGCGCGGCGGCGGCTGTTCGGCTTGGGGCACGCACTGATACGGCAGGGCCTCGCGCCCGGCGACGGTGTGGGGTTGTTCCTGGCCAACCGCGTGGATTCCGTACTGGTGCAACTCGCCGTCCACCTCATCGGCTGCCGCGTGGTGTTCCTGCCGCCCGAGCCGGGTCCCGGCGAACTCGCCGCGCTGGTCGAGCAGTCCAAGGCGCGCGTCGTCGTCACCGACCCGCTCTTCGCGGCGCGCGCGGCGGACGCGGCCGGCCGCAGCGTCCACGCCCCCGCGCTGCTCAGCATCGGCCCCTGCGAGCAGGAGTGCGCGGACCTGCTGGCCGTGGCGGCCGAATGCCCCGTGGTGCGCCCCGAGCGCGTGCCCGTGCCGCGCGCGGACGAGGCCGTCACGGTCCTCTACACCGGCGGCACCCTGGGCCGCCCCAAGCTCGCCGCGCACAACCACCGGCTGTACGACGTGCTCCTGGACTTCGTGGAGGACGCCCCGCAGTCCGCTTCCAGCAGGGGTTTCTTCCCGTCCATGGACCCGGGCGCGGACCGGGTGCTCGTCTCCACGCTGCTCACGCACGCCAGTGGCCACCTCACGTCGATCCAGGCGCTGGTCACGGGCTGCGCCCTCGTCGTGCTGCCCGAGTTCGAGGCGGGCGCGGCGCTGAAGGTGCTGCGCGAGGAGCGGATCACCGCCACCATGTTCGTACCGCCCATGCTGTACGCGCTGTTGGACCACCCGCGTTGCGAGCCGGGGGCGCTGCCCGCGGTGCGGCGCATCGTCGTCGGCGGCGCGGCCTCGTCGCCCACCCGGCTCCAGCAGGTGGTCGACGTCTTCGGCCCGGTGATCAGTCAGGGCTACGGGCAGTCGGAGGCGCTCGGCATCACCGCGTTCGGCGCGGAGGACCTCGCCTCGGAGGCGGCCCGGCGGCCCGAGCTCTGGCGCAGCTGCGGTCGCGCGATCTCCGACACCGAGATCGAGATCCGCGGGGAGGACGGTACGACGGCGCTGCCCGCCCGCCAGGTCGGCGAGGTGTGCGTCCGGGGCAAGACGGTGATGCTCGGCTACTACGAGGACCCGGAGCGCACCGCGGAATCCTTCTATGGCGACTGGCTGCGGACCGGGGACATGGGCTACCTCGACGCCGAGGGGTACCTCTATCTCGTCGACCGGGCCAAGGACATCATCGTCACCGGCAGCACCAGTGACAACGTCTACTCCCGGGTCCTGGAGGACTTCCTCCTCACGCTGCCCGGCGTGCGCAACGCGGCGGCGCTGGGCGTGCCGGACGAGGAGTACGGGGAGGCCGTGCAGATCTTCCTGGCCACGGCGGACGGCGCCGATGTCGACCCGGACGCGGTCGGCGCCGCGGTGACCGCCGAACTGGGGGACCTGTACACGCCCCGCAAGACGGTCCTGCTCGACCGGCTGCCGATGACCAAGGTCGGCAAGGTGGACAAGAAGGCGCTGCGCGCCGCGTGGACGAGCGCGGGTTCGGACGCCCGGTAGCCACCGCTGCCGCCGAGGGCCCCTGCCGCTCCAAAGGTTGTACTTGGCACCCAAGTGGCGGCGCGGACGGCCCGGTCCTCCCCGTCGGTGTAAAGGACGCTTGACACCCCCACGTGTAAAGCATACTTTCCATCCATGCGGAATGATCTACGTCAGCTACGCCTGGCCCAGGGCCTGTCCCAGCAGGAGCTGGGCCAGGCCCTCGGTGTGTCCCGGCAGACGATCAACGCCATTGAACAGGGGCGTTACGACCCCTCACTGCCCCTGGCGATCCGTATGGCCCGCTACTTCGCACAGACGGTGGAGGAGATCTTTCATGTCGATTGAGCACAAGCCCGAGGCCGCGCGCGGCCAGCGCTGGGTCGTCCCGGCCGTGGGCCTGGCCATGGGCGTCGGCTACATCGCGATCTTCCTGGCGAGGGACGAACCCGTGATGGCGGCCGTCGGGTTCCTCATCATGGCCGTCTACGTACTGATCCTCGTCACCGCGTCCCGCCGCTCCGAGGCCGCGGCGATGCTGCGCGGCGAGACGACGGACGAGCGCCGCAACGCCATCAACCAGCGCGCTTCCGCGTTCACCATGCACGTGCTCGTCCTGGTGCTGGTGACCGGGTTCGTGACGGAACTGATCCGTGGCCGCAGCGGCCACCCCTGGGACGTGCTGTGCGGGGTGGGCGGCGTGACGTACGTCCTGGCGACCATAGTGTTCTCGCGCCGGGGCTGACCTCGGCGGGCGACGGCAACGGGCGGCCGTCCGGGCGCGTCGTGGTGCCATGGGCCACGGCAGCCGGTTCTCGTGCTCTTTCGCCGTGGTGGTGCAGGGCGGTTCTATCGGCCGATGCTCCGGCGGGTGCCGCGCTGCCACCGCAGCACACGGCGTACAGCCTCCAGGAAGGGCGAGTTGCGCTCACCCGTCCCGGCGTCAGCCGCTGTGGAAGTGGGGATCGCCGGTGCCGTGACCGCCGCGCCGCCGTTGCGGGGGCCCTCGTCCGGTCCCGCCGGGCGTGCCGGTTCAGCAGGGTGCGGGGCGTGCGCCCCAGCGGCTCGCGTCAGCCGGATCGCCGCCACGTGCTGGTGGCGCGGACGGTCCTCGGCCATGAGCGCGTGCAGCAGTTCATGCGGAAGGCGGGCGGCCCACGGCAGCAGGGCGGCGGTCGCCTGTCGGACCACCGCCGGTGACGGGTCCTCCAGGAGCGGCCGTACGTCGTCGACGCGTACGACGTCCAGCGCCCGCAACCCGGCCACCGCGCAGGCGCGTACGGCGGGCGCGGGATGGGCGAGCAGCGTACGGATCAGTTCCGCGTCCTCGCGCACTCCGCACTCGCCGAGCCCCACTGCGGCGGCGGGCCGCGTGGTGGGGTCGGCGCACAGCGCGCGGTACAGCGGTGCCGGGTCGGTGCCGTCCTGCCGCAGGATCCAGCGGGCGCAGGCCCGGACCAGGGCCGAGCGGTCGGTGAGGTACGGCTCCGCATCGGCGTGCCGCCCGGCCCGGCGCAACGCGGTGACCCCCGCCGAGCGGACTTGGGGGCTTCGGGACGCGAGCAGCGGCGCCACGATCGCGGTGAACCCGTCGTCGGCGCCCTCGCCGAGGGCGGCCACGGCTGCCTCGGCGCACAGGCTCTGCACCACGACGTCGCCGTGGCGGGCGGCGATCCGGGCGAGCTGCGCCGGAGGGAGGAGGCGCCGTTCGGCGGCGATGCGGTGGGCGAGGCGGGCGATGGCCCGGTCCTCGCTGCTCAGCAGCGCCTCGATGGGGGCGGCGGGGCCGGCTCGCAGCGCCTCGGTGAGCAGCTCTTGGGCGTGGCTGCCGCGCGGGCGGCGGCCGATCCGCAGAATGAGCGCGGTGTGCGCGGCCAGCTGGTGCCGGGGCGTCGCGGCCAGGAGCGCGCGGGCGCGTTCGCGTACCGGCTCCGCCCAGTCCGCCGACCGGATGACGACCAGTGGCAGCAGTTCGGGGCGGCCCTCGGCGTGGGCCAGGGCGGCTTCGCGGATCCGGCCGTCGCGGTGGCAGAGGGCGAGGGCGAGCTCGCCGTCCTTTGGGGTGCCGGGCCACTCGACGGCCGGCAGCGACGTAGTCCGATGCCCCATCAGCCGCCGCCCGGACGCCGAGGCGTTCGAGTGGAACAATTCCGGCCGCTGCCAGGCCAGCTCTCGTACTCCGCAGTCGAGGTGGATCCAGGCGTCCGGGTCCGTCACATCGAGCGCCTGGTCCAATGCGGCTCCGGCGGCCAGTCGCCCGACTGCCTCGTACGCGTCGTCTTCGCTGGTCAGCATGGGTGAAGCCTAGCCGCCGGGGTCAGCGGCCCCTGCCGCTGCCCACCGAGGAGCCCCGCCCGCACTCGGGGGAGTGTCAGAACAGCACGGTGCACCAGCGGTTGTAACTGGCCATGGCTGCGGGAGCCGCTGTCGCCGACCGCTCGGGTACGTCGTCGGGATGAGCCCGCTGGCGCGGCAGCGGTGCCGTGGTCTTCTGCGGTGGCGTGGTAGAGGTTTCGCGCGGTCGACGAGGGCCGTTGATCCGATGATCGTCTTCTCTCACGGTTGGTGAACGACGGACCGGCGGGAAAGGTTGCGGGCTTCGGCGTGCGCGCGCCGCCGAGGGAGCCGGGCCTCGGCTGTGACGTGCGCTTTTACTGTGCGGCCGACCCTCATCCGTGGAGGCGCGCTGACACGGACGTGTGACTGTCTCGCAATTCGCTCGTTTGAGGGTCATCGTGACAGCCGCAGTTCACGGAAGGTGTTCGCTTGTGCCAGTGTCCAGACGCGCCCGAGGATTCCGCCTGCCGACGTCACCCCGCGCGGCCGACGGGAGTGCAGCCGCGCTGAACGAGGACTATCCGGTGCTCGTTCGCGTCGCGTACGTGATCCTCCCGCCCTCACTGGGGCGTCATCGCCGCGTTCTCGCGGCGCATGCCATCGCGCAGAACGCCCTGTCCGCCCGGCCCGGAGTGATCCAGAAGGCCGGGAGCCACGCGCCGTCCGGTGACGCGGCTCCCAGCGCGGACTCGATAGTCGCGGCCGTGACGCGCGCCGCACTCGGGTACGAGCGACGCCCGGCCCGCTGGCGCCGTGCCGTGTGGCCGGTGCTGCCCGCCGTGTGGGGGCTGAAACTGACGCCGCAGATCGGCGGTGCGGACGAACTCGCCTTCGACCAGCAGATGGCGGGCGTGCCCGCTGCGGTGCGGGCCGCCTTCGTGCTGCGGCATCTGAAGGGGCTCACCGACAGCGCCATCGGTGAGGTCCTGGCGGCGGCCGGCGTGGAGGCGCCGAAGGCGGCGGTGCGCGGCGCCGGTGAGCTCGGGCCCACCGAAGACAGCCGGAAGGCAATCCTGCTGGAGTCCGGCGAGTTCGACCCCTGCACGCTCCAGGCGAGGCCCAGCGACCTGTCCCGCCGCCGGTTCCGCCGCCGGGGGCTGGTGGGCCTCGCCGTCGTGGCGGCGGTGTCGCTGATGCTCGTCCAAAGCGGATCGCAGGCGTCGTCGCCGAACCCCGCAGCGCGTTCCGGCACGGGCGGGGCCCCGCTGGACTCGGCGTCCCTGGCCCGCGCGGTGGCCGGTACGTGGCAGTCGAGCTCGCGCATGGACTTCACGGTCTGGCCCGTGCGAGGGAACCTCGTGGACGACCGGGGC
This sequence comes from Streptomyces sp. cg36, assembly GCF_041080675.1. Taxonomy (NCBI): domain Bacteria; kingdom Bacillati; phylum Actinomycetota; class Actinomycetes; order Kitasatosporales; family Streptomycetaceae; genus Streptomyces; species Streptomyces cyclosori. The sequence goes on from NZ_CP163520.1 coordinate 7,941,310, forward strand.
CTACTGGAGCGGGCACTGGGCGCGTGGGCGCATTCCGGTACGCGCGTACGCATGTCGGCAGCCGCCGACACACCCACAGGGCCTGCGGCGCGGCCACCGCAGCTGCTGTACGCGGGCCGGGTGGACGATGCCGAGGTGGTGCTCCTGCACGACGACCAGCGTGTGGTGCGCTACACGGAAGCCGACGGGCAGGCGCCGGAGCTGGACATGGCCCGCAGCGACAACGCCGATGTCACGACCGCGGCCGCCGTCGTACTGAGCCGCACCGCGCGGCACACCCGCTTCCTGCTCGCGCCGTGGATCGCGGAATCGACCACGCGCGACCTCCTGGAGCCGGACACCGCGGCCCAGCCGCTGCACGTCACCGACGACGGGGTCACCGACGCGGTGCCCCGCCCCGCTCTGACCGGACCGTGCTCCAACTGGCCCGCGATGCAACTGCGTTCGTCGGATCGCATCGCCGAGAAACACGCCTTCGTGCTCACCGATCTCGGCGACCTCCTGCCCGTGCACCTGACCTACACCCCCGCGCCGAACACCGGCCCTCCGGCTCGCCAGCCCCGTGAAGCCACGAGCTCGGCAGCCCTGGTGAGCTGGGGGCATTCGGCATGTACGCTGCGGGCGCTGCACGGCGACGGGGTACGAGCCGTCAACAACTGGGTCTTCTCGACACAGCAACTGCCCGAGAACGCGGGCCAGGCCACTTGGCTGTGCGCCAGGGCGGACACCTGGAGCGGGCCGGGCAGCGTCGCCGTACGTTTTCAGCCGCCCACCACCCCGTCCAGGGACCCGGGCGTGTTGCTCGCCGCCGTGCGGGACACCTCGCACTGCAGCAGATTCAGCCAGCACATCCTGGCGACCACGCGATGGAACGCGCCCTCCGGCGCGCGCTACCTGCTGGCCGCCGGGAGCCGCGCGGTGACCCGGATCGAGGTCACCGGCCCGGAGCACGCGGAAGGTTCCGGTACGACCCTCGCCGTCAAGGCGCCAGAGGGCAGCGGTGAGACCGTGACCGCCAGGCTCTCCAACGGAGGAACACTGGCAGCCGTCCGCTGACCAGGCGGGGGAGTGGGCTACCGGCGGACTGCCGAGATCAGTCCGCCGGGCCCCTCGTCGTGCTGTGGTGGTGCGCTGATCGGGCGGCCGTAGGCGGCGGCGCGTTCGCGCAGGGTGTGGCCGGCGGCCTCCCAGCCGTGCCCGGCCAGCCAGCCGATCGGATCGTCGGGCATCTCCGAGACCCACATGGACGCCGCGGAGCCCGGTACGGCGTCCGCGCCGAACCGCTCGATCACACCGCGCGAGCCCAGCGTCAGCCCCATGCGGCTGCCCACCGCCGACTGCGCGGTGATCCGGGCCAGCAGGACCTCCACCGCGTCCTCGGGCAGATAGATCAGCAGCCCCTCGGCGATCCACACGGTCGGCGCGGCCGGGTCGTGCCCCGCGGCGGCCAGCGCGCCCGGCCAGTCCTCGCGCAGATCCACCGTGACGGTCCTCCGCTCGCAGCGCGGTACGGCCTGCTCCCGGCGCAGCACCGAAGCCTTGAAGTGCAGCGGGGCGGCGGTGTCGACCTCGAACAGCCGGGTGCCTTCGGGCCAGTCCATCCGGAAGGCCCGGCTGTCCATCCCGGCCCCGAGCAGCACGACTTGGCGGATCCCGGACGCGGAAGCCTGCCGCAACAGGTCGTCCAGGAACTTCGTCCTGATGACGATGGAGAACGCGACGCCCAGTCGACGGCGTCGAGCGGCCTCGTCATCGGGAAGCGGCGCGGAGGGCCACAGGCCCCCTGCGGCGGCGAACGCCTGGGCGAGTGGATCGCGGAACAGCGCGTTCTCCCGCGCGCTCTCCAGCGCCCGCACCCGGGCCACTCCCACCGCCGTGGCCCACACTCCCGACGGCTGCACCTGCTCCTGCTCATCAGTCATCGCGCCAGCCTAGAGGGTCGGTTCCGGGGGCCTCATGAGGGGAGGCGGACGGGAGGGCGGTCTGCGGGAACGCGCTGCTGGGGCGCACGCGGCACAACTGCCACGGCATGGCTACGGCACGGCCTCTACCGGTAGTTGAGTTCGGCGAGGTTCGTGGCCAGGTTCCGGCGGAAGGCGGGGACGCGGCCGAGGAGGGGGAGGGCCGTGTTGCGCAGGGCGCGTACCGGGCCGGTGACCGTGGAGACGCGGGTCATCCGGTCGGTGAAGGCGACGACCTTCTCGGCGACCGGGCGGCGGCGTGCCTCGTACGCGTCCAGGTCGCCGGTGGTGAACGCCTGGCCGAGGTAGTGGGCGTCCTGGATGCCGGTGTTCATGCCCTGGCCGCCGGCCGGACTGTGGACGTGGGCGGCGTCGCCCGCCAGGAAGAGGCGGTCGGCCCGGTAGCGGTCGGCGACCCGGTGGTGGACCCGGAAGCGCGAAGACCACACCAGGCCGGTGACGTGGGCCTGGCCGGGGGCGCGCTCGTCGAGCAACTGCTGGACGAAGGGAAGGCCGGGCTCGGCCGGTGCCTCCCGCACGGTGGCGACCACCCGGTAGCGCTCGCCCGGCAGCGGGGCGACGACGAAGAGCCCGGCGGCGCCGAAGGCCAGGGCCACTTCCCCGGGACCCGGTGCCCACGCCATGGTGACGTCGGCCAGCACGAAGGACTGGCTGTAGGCGCCGCCGGTGAAGCCGATGCCCGCCGCGTCGCGGACCGCGCTGTGCATCCCGTCCGCGCCGACCGCGTACGCGGCCCGGAGGCGCTCGCCGGTGCGCATGGTGAGGGTGACGCCGTCCGCGTTCTGCTCGATGGCGGCGGCCTCGTACGGGCGGTGGACGTCGCCGCCGAGTTCGCGCAGCCGCGCCAGCAGCACGGCCTCGGTCTCGTACTGGGGTGTCAGCAGGGTGTAGGGGTAGCGCGTGGGAAGGTCGCCGAAGGGGATGGTGAGCAGGCGGCGGGTGCCGTCGCGGACGGTGAAGCGGTTCAGCCGCAGCCCGCGGGCGATCAGTGCGTCGGCGGCGCCGAGTTCCTCCAGGACTTCCAGGGTGCGGGCGTGCACCACGCCGGCGCGGGAGGTGTTGGCACCCTCGGCGAGGCGGTCGAGGAGGACGAAGTCGATGCCGGACTGCGCCAGGTGGACGGCGAGGGCCAGGCCGGTGGGACCTGCGCCGACGATGGCGACGTGAGTGGACTCGGGGAGTGCGGTACCGGTCATGGCGGATCTCCCTTCATGCAAGCCAACGCTTGTTGGCCAACCTTTGTTGACCACCATGGACCTGCGGCAACATCAAGTCAACGCTTGTTGGCCTACGGGTGTTGGCCTACTCTTCTCGGCATGACGAACAGTGCACCGTCCGCGCGGCGGTCGTCCGAGGCCACACGGGCCGCCATCCTGCGGGCCGCGCGCGATCGCTTCGCCGCCCAGGGGTACGAGCGCACCACCATCCGGGCGGTCGCCGCCGATGCCGGGATCGACCCGTCGATGGTCATGCGCTACTTCGGCAACAAGGAGCAGCTCTTCGACACCGCCCTGGCGATCGACCTGCGGCTGCCCGCCCTGACCGAGGTCGAGCCGGCGGCGCTCGCGGGAGTGATGGTGCGGCACTTCCTGGACCGCTGGGAGGGGGACCCGTCCGACGACGCGCTCCTGGTGCTGCTCCGCTCGGCCGTCACCAACGAGCGGGCCGCCGGGCGCCTGCACGACATCTTCGCCTCCCAGGTCGGGCCGGTCCTGGCGTCCGCACTCGGCCCGGACGCGGCGGCCCGTGCGGGCGGTCTGGTGGCGAGTCAACTGCTCGGGCTGGCGGTGACCCGCTATCTGCTCAAGTTGCCCGAAGTGGTGGCGCTGACCCGCGAGCAGATCATCGAGACCTTCACCCCAGCCATCCGGGCCACGCTGGTGGGGGCGCCGGACGCTGAGGGGCTGGATGCCGGAGCGGGTGGACGCTGAGGGGCCGGCCCACCGTCGCTCCGGCGCTCGTCAGGCTCGTCAGACCGCCACGGGCCGCAGGTCGACGGTGTGCCGGTCGGTTGCGAGGATCGTCGGCGCAGGCAGACTGCCGCGGGTGCCCAGCCGGAGCAGGGTGGCGTCGACCTCGGCCGGGCCGGGCCTCATGCGTGGGCCTGACCGGGGGTTGGCGTGGTGGACCCAGGTGTGTCGAGCGCCGTCGCAGCGGGCTGCCGGCCCGCCGAGCTCTTGGCGGACTTCTTCGCCGCGCACACTGGTGGAGATGAAGACGGGGGCCGGACCCGCGGCCTTGCAGCGGTAGGTGCCCGAGAGGGTGATGGTGCCGTCCTTGGCCACGGTCCCGGTGGGGTTGACGGTCACGGTCCCCGCCGCGGGAGCCGCGGCACCGGCCCAGGTCACTGGCAGCAGAGCCCCGGCAACCGCGACGGCCCCAGCGGCAACAAGCCTTCCTCGCACGCGTCACTTCCTTCGACATCGGTTCAGGGCCATGCGGGATGCACCGCATGCCCGCAATTGCACTGCCCCTAACGCCCCTTGCGGCGTGCGGTTACGGAGGGGCGCGCGTCAGATGACAGTCGTGTTCGCCGGGGCGGGGGTGGACGCGGAAACGGGCGCGGGCAGGCCGGGAGGCGCGAGCCGGTGCGGCTGTGACAGAGGCGCAGTGGCGGGAGGGGCGGCGCCGTCGGTGCTGCGGCAGGCCGTGTTCTCCCGTCTGCGGGTACGTGCAGGGCCCACCGAGCCTCGCGATCGACGCAGACGCAACGTCTTCGCGTTAAGCTGGGCCCATGAGTGCCCGAGCGACCACACGCCCCGGCGGGCGCAGCGCCCGCGTCCAGCAGTCCGTGCATCAGGCCGTCCGCGATCTGGAGGCGGAGGTGGGGCGGGACGCGCTCACCGTGCCGCTGATCGCCGCCCGCGCGGGCGTGACGCCGTCCACCGTCTACCGGCGCTGGGGAGACCTGCGGGAACTGCTGTCCGACGTGGCCGTGGAGCGGCTGCGACCCGATGCTGAGCCCGCCGACCACGGCAGCCTGCGGGCGGACTTGGAGGCGTGGGCGGTGCAGTTCGCGGAGGAGATGTCCTCGACGGCGGGCCGTACGTACATCCGTGACGCCCTGCTGGGCGACCCCGAGCAGGGCAACGCGGTCCGCTGTTCCGATTACGCCGCCGAGCAGTTGAAGGCCATCGGTGTGCGGGCGGCCGGGCGCGGGGAGGCCGTGCCCGATGTGGAGAGCCTGCTGGACGTCGTGGTCGCGCCCCTGATGTACCGCATTCTGTTCCGCCCCTCGGAACTTTCGGCGGCCTATACCGACGGTCTCGTCGCGGCAGTGCTCGGCCCGGGATCCGCGTCCGCCCGTACCTGACATGCCTCCGCCCACCTAAAAGCTAAGTGTTTGCGTTTTGGGAGATGACACGGCTACTCTCTCTAAAGCAAAGCGTTCGCCTTTAGGTGTGAGAGGTGCTCCATGTTCAGCGTCTTAGAGATCATCTCATTTGGTGAGTCTGCGGTAGCAGATGAGTGTGCAGGCAATGCTGGTGAAAGCGAGGAAGTGGATTGCTTTGCGCTCGTAGCGGCGGTGCAGGCGGCGGCATCCGGCAAGCCAGGACATCGTGCGTTCGATGGTCCAGCGGTGGCGCCCGAGTCGTTCGGAGGATTCGATGCCTTTGCGGGCGATGCGGGGTGTGATGTGCCGGGAGCGGAGCCATTGCCGCAGGTGGCGGTTGTCGTAGGCCTTGTCAGCGTGGAGCTTGGCGGGACGGCGTCGACGCGGCCCGCGGCGGGACCGGATGGGCGGTATGCCGCGCACGAGCGGCTCAAGTGCCTGGCTGTCGTGAAGATTCGCGCCGGAGACGCCGATGGAAAGGGGCAGGCCCGTCCGATCGGTGATCAAGTGGATCTTCGAGCCGTACTTGCCCCGATCCACAGGATTCGGGCCCGTCAGGTCCCCTTTTTCAAAGCCCGCATGTTCACCGAGTCGATCGCACACCGCGACCAGTCCAGCTCGCCACAGGCGCCGAGTTCGTCGAGCACCAGGCGGTGCAGCTTCGCCCACACCCGCAGCCGGCTCCACTCCATGAACCGACGGTGGGCCGTCGCCCCGGAAGGCCCGAACACCGGCGGGACCTGCGACCACGTACACCCCGTCGTCGCCACGAAGATGATCGACGCCAGCACCTCACGGTCCCCGTACCGACGCCGGCCACCACCCTGCGGACGCGTCGGCGCCTCCGGCACCACCCGCTGGAACAACTCCCACAACCCGTCCGGCACCAACCGCTCAACCATCAACACACCTACAGGCTACCGGATTCTCCAAATGAGATGATCTCTTAGCCCCGCAGTCCCCGCTCCACCGCTTGCCCGTGCTCAGTCGCCGCAGTGCCTTTCCCCTCCACGCCTCCGTCCTGGTCGCCCTGCTGGCCGCCTCCAGCGCGCCGACCCCTCTATACGCCCTCTACCAGGCCGAATGGCACTTCTCGGCGATGACGGTCACCGTCGTGTTCAGCGCCTACGCGCTCGCCCTGCTCGGAGCGCTGCTGACCGCGGGCACCCTCTCGGACCACCTGGGGCGGCGCCCGGTTCTCTTCGGTGCACTGCTCGCCGAGGCCGTCGCGATGGCTGCCTTCGCCACCGCCCAAGGCGTCGCGGCACTGATCGCCGCCCGGGTCGTGCAGGGTCTGGCCACCGGCGTCGCCACCAGCGCCGCCGGAGCGGCCCTGCTCGACTTCGAGGACCCCGGCCGCCCCGGACGGGCGACCCTCGCCAACGGCATCACGCCCGTGGCCGGCATGGCGGCCGGAGTGCTGGCCTCCACCGCCCTCGTGCAGTACGCCCCCGCTCCGACCCGTACCGTCTACCTCCTGCTGCTCACGGTGTTCGCCGCGCAGGCTGCCGCCGTGCTCCTCACCACCGAGACCGCGCACCCCCGCTCCGGCGCGTGGCGCTCCCTGCGTCCCGGCATCGCCGTCGCCCCCGCCTCCCGCCCGGCCATGAAACTGCTCGCCCCCGGTGTCGTCGCCGCCTGGGCGCTGGGCGGCTTCTACTCCTCGCTCGGCCCCTCGCTCGCCCGGCTCATCGCCCCGCACGCCTCCCGCGCCACCGGCGGCCTGGTCTTCTTCACCCTGACGGCCGCGGCCGGTCTCGCCGTCCTCGCCGCGCGGACACTGCCCGCCCGCACCGCGAGCTTCGCCGGCACCGCGCTCCTGATCCCGGGAGCCCTGCTGACCCTGAGCGCGCCCCATCCGCACAGCCTGCTCGCCCTGTTCGCGGGCACCGTGCTCGCGGGCACCGGCTTCGGTGCCGTCAGCCAGGGAGCCCTGCGCCTGCTGCTGTCTCCGGCCGCCCCGGACGAACGCGCCGGAACGCTCGCCGCCTACTACGTCCTCAGCTACCTGGCCATGAGCATCCCCGCCGTCCTCGCCGGGCTGCTGACCAACCTGTACGGCCTGCAGAGGGCCGTCTCGCTCTACGCCGTGACGGTCATCGTGCTGACCCTCGCCGGTCTCGCCCGCACCGCGCGGCAGCCGAGCAGCGTCTGACCCGCGTCCTGCCCTTCCTGCGTCACGCCGTCCCTTCCGTAAGGACCCACCGATGAACACCGCCGTACCCCAGCAGGCCACTCCCTTCACCAGCACGCGGTGGAGCCTCGGCGACATCGCCGTACGCCGCGTCGACGAGATCGAACTGCCCCGCCAGACCGGCCCCTGGCTGCTCCCGGACGCCACCAAGGAGGTGCTGGACGAGGCGTCGTGGCTGCGGCCCGACTTCGCCGACGCCGACGTCCCGCGCCTGGCCAGCCACAGCTTCGCGGTGGAGGCGGGCGGGCTGCGGATCGTCGTGGACACCGGCATCGGCAACGCCAAGCCGCGCGCCAACCCGGCCTGGAACGGCCTGGAGACCGACTTCCCGCAGCGTCTCACGGCGGCCGGCTTCCCGCCCGAGTCCGTGGACCTGGTGATCACCACGCACCTGCACACCGACCACGTGGGCTGGAACACCCGTCTCGCCGGTGAGGACTGGGTGCCCACCTTCCCCAACGCCCGCTACCTCACCAGCCGCACGGAGTGGGACCACTGGGCCGCCACCGACCTCGACGCGGCCCGAAGCCAGATGTTCCGCGACTCCGTCACCCCCGTCCGCGACGCCGGACAGTACGACCTCGTGGACGTGCCCGACCAGGGGCGCGAAGTGGCACCGGGCGTCTTCCTGGTCCCCGCCCCGGGCCACACCCCGGGCCAGGTCGCCGTGGAACTGCGCGGCAACGACCGCCGTGCGGTGATCACCGGCGACAGCATCCACCACCCCGTGCAACTCTCCCACCCCCACGTACACAGCTGCGTCGACATCGACCCCGCCCAGGCCATCCGCACCCGCGCCCGCCTCCTCGACGGCCTCGCCGACACCGACGCACTGCTCCTGGGCACCCACTTCCCGCGGCCCACGGGCGGCACCGTCCGCCGTGAGAGCGGCCGTTACCGGCTGCTCGCCGAACCCGGCGCGGAGCTCCCGGCCACCACGGCCTGACCCGCGAGTGCGGCCCCGCTCGGCCGTCTCCGCGCGGGCCGCCGCCCCTGCGGCAACACACTGCGAATCTTTGGCCTTTGGGGCGCTGGTCAGTGCGCGCCCACATCCACCTAGAGGGAGAAGCCCCATGTCCGCCGCCGAACTCACACCGTCGGAGGCCGCCCGCTGGGCCGCCCGTGCCGGTCTCGCGCTGCCCGCCGAACGCCACACCGCGGTCGCCGCCGTCGCCAACCACATCCACAGCGTCGTCTCGGTCCTGCGGGAGCTGGACTTCGCGGACGCGCCGCCCGCGACTGCCTACCGCGCGGAAGGAGAGAAGTCCGATGCAGCCGTATGAGCTGACCCTCGCCGCCGCCGCGGACGCGATACAGGCCCGGCGACTGTCCCCGGTCGAACTCGTCGAGTCCGTCCTCGGCCGCGTCGAGGAGGTGGAACCGCACCTCGGCGCCTACGTCACGGTCGCCGCGCGGCAGGCGCGCCAGGCGGCGGGTGAAGCCGCGCACGAAGCGGCGCACGGGCGTCACCGGGGCCCGCTGCACGGCATCCCGATGGGACTCAAGGACCTGATCGACGTCGCGGGAATGGCCACCACGGCCAGCTCCCGGGTCCGCGCCGGGCACCGCGCGACGGCGGACAGCACCGTCACCGCACGTCTGAACGCGGCCGGTGCGATCCTGCTCGGAAAGACCCACACCCACGAATTCGCGTTCGGCCTGACCACCCCGCAGACCCGCAACGCCTGGGACCTCGGCCGGGTCGCGGGCGGCTCCAGCGGCGGCTCCGCGGTCGCCGTCGCGTCGGGCACCGCTACCTTCGCCCTGGGCACCGACACCGGAGGGTCGATCCGGGTGCCCGCCGCGCTCAACGGGGTCGTCGGCCTCAAGCCGACCTACGGCCTCGTGCCGCGTCACGGCGTCACCTCCCTGTCCTGGTCACTGGACCACGTCGGCCCGATCACCCGCACCGTGGAGGACGCGGCCCTGGTGCTGGGCGCGCTGGTCGGACACGATCCGCGCGACCCCGCCTCGCTGTCCGCGCCCGCCGTGGACTACCGGCCCGCTGCCACGACGGATCTGACCGGGCTGCGCATCGGTGTGCCGCGTACGTACTACTTCGAGAACGTCCACCCGCAGGTGGAAAAGGCCGTCCGGGACGCCATCGGGGAGCTCCAAGCCCTGGGCGCGCGGCTCGTCGAGGTCGACATCCCGATGACCCGCTACATCCAGGCCACCCAGTGGGGCTTGATGGTCCCGGAGGCCGGCGCGTACCACGAAGGGAGCCTGCGTACGGTTCCCGAGCTCTATCAGGACGACGTCCGAATCCTCCTGGAGGCAAGCGAGTTGATGAGCGCCGGTGACTACCTGCGTGCCCAACGCGCCCGCGCGCTCATGCGCGCCGAGTGGGCACGGATGCTGGAGGAGGTCGACGTGATCGCCGCCCCGAGCGTCCCGATGCCCGCGGCCGGGGCGGACGAGCAGACGGTCACCTGGCCCGACGGCACGGTCGAGAGCGTCTCCGACGCCTATGTACGCCTGAGCGCACCCGCCAACATCACCGGAGTGCCCGCGTTGAGCCTTCCGGTCGGCCATGACACGGCGGGCCTGCCCATCGGGATGCAACTGCTCGGCAAACCCCTCGGCGAGCCCACGCTTCTGCGGGTCGGCCACGCCTACGAGCAGACACAGCCCGCCCGTCCGCTCGCCACGGCCGCCTGACCCGTGAGGCTGCCCGGTCAACGGGCAGCCTCGTTTGGCCGGACCTCCTGCCCGGTGCAGGTGCCGACACGGCCGAGAGGCACGGGGTCCGGCCGGTCGGGAGTCCTGATCACACGGCGCGGAAAAGAAGTGGACGAGTCGATGCGGGGGCTTGTACCTTGCAGCTGACCGTGACACCGCCCGAGGAGGTGAGACCCATGAACGCAGGATCGATGTGGGTGCTCCCCCTGCCGTCACGGCCGGGCGACTGATGTAGGTGTCGCCGGGAGCGCCACGCCAAGGCACTCCCGAAAGGCAACACCCATGAACGCTGAGCGTTTCACCGCCGTGCCGTCGTCGAGCGAGACGGCCGATGACGGCTCCACCTTTGGCAAGGTCCCCGGACTCCCGCCCCTGGCCTCCGGCGCCGACCGCGTACCACCCACCTTCGACGTGATCATCGCCGGTTGCGGGCCGACCGGCGCGATGCTGGCCGCCGAACTGCGGCTGCACGATGTGCGGGTACTCGTGGTGGAGCGGGAAACCGAGCCCGTGTCCTTCGCCCGCATCGTCGGTCTGCACATTCGCAGCATCGAGCTGATGGCCATGCGCGGTCTGCTGGACCGCCTGCGCGAACGTGGCCGCCGGCGTCCGGCCGGAGGTTTCTTCGCCGGCATCGACAAACCCGCACCGAAGGACCTGGACTCCGCGCACGCCTACCTGCTCGGCATCCCGCAGCCGGTCGTCGTCGAGCAGCTGGAGCAGCACGCGATCCAGCTGGGTGCGCAGGTCCGGCGGGGGTACGCGGTGGCCGGGTTCGTACAGGACGACGACGGGGTCACGGTGGAACTGGCCGACGGTGAGCAGGTGCGTGCGCGCTATCTCGTCGGCTGTGACGGCGCGCGCAGTACGGTCCGCAAGCTCCTCGGTGTCGCCTTCCCCGGTGAGCCCGCGCGGACCGAGACGCTGATGGGCGAGATGGCGGCGGGTGCGCCGCAGGAGGAGATCGCCGCCAAGGTGAAGCAGATCGGTGCGACAATCCAGCGGTTCTGGCTCAGGCCGCTCGGCGGCGGTGCCTACAGCGTCGTCATGCCCGCCGCGGGCGTCAGCGAACGCGCGGAACCGCCCACCCTGGACGACTTCCGGCAGCAGCTGCGCGCCATCGCCGGCACCGATTTCGGCGTGCACTCCCCGCGCTGGCTGTCCCGCTTCGGGGACGCCACCCGGCTGGCCGAACGGTATCGGGTCGGGCGGGTGCTGCTGGCAGGCGACGCGGCCCACATCCATCCGCCGACCGGCGGGCAGGGCCTCAACCTGGGCATCCAGGACGCCTTCAACCTCGGCTGGAAACTGGCCGCACAGATCCGCGGCTGGGCGCCCGACACCCTGCTGGACACCTACCAGGCCGAGCGCCATCCGGTCGCCGAGAACGTACTGGACAACACCCGCGCCCAGATGGAACTGAGCTCCGCCGAACCCGGCGCGCGGGCCGTGCGCAGGCTGCTCACCGAGCTGATGGACCTCGACGAGGTGAACCGCCGTCTCATCGAGAAGATCTCCGCGATCGACATCCGCTACGACTTCGGCGAGGGCCCCGACCTGCTGGGCCGCCGCCTGCCCGACATCACCGTGAAGCAGGGCCGGCTGTACGGGCTGCTGCACCGAGGTCGCGGACTGCTGCTCGATCGCACCGAACGGCTGACGGTCGGCGGTTGGTCCGACCGGGTCGACCACCTCGCGGACCCCACGGCCCAACTCGATGCTCCCTGCGTCCTGTTGCGACCGGACGGCCATCTCGCCTGGATCGGCGACGACCAGCGGGACCTGGACGAGCGCCTCTCGTACTGGTTCGGCAGGCCCGCCAGCTGACGGGTGCAGAGGGGCTGACCCCGGGTCCTCGCATACGTTCGCGACGGTCCCGGAGCGGTGAAAACCTGGTGTGCGGGGTCTGCGGAACCGTGTAACGTCGTCGCTATGTTCTTCCAGACGCCGATTTACGAGTGAGAGCGTGACGGGCCCCCGCTGACGTCCTTCGATGTGGCCGCGCCCGTCCCCCACCGATGAATCCGTAGATCATTTCACTTCATTCCGGGAGAACCCGTGAGCAAGAACATCAACAACCCCGTCGGCATGGGCGGCGGCCAGCGCAAGAAGCTGTCCCGCGCGGAGCGGCAGAACAACGGCCCGCACCGCAACCTCGACCGTCAGGGCGCCGCGGCACAGAAGGCCGAGCTGCTGCGCAAGATGCGTGAGAAGACCGGCTCGGGCGAGGGCGCCGAGCAGACGGGCGACGACACCGCCCAGAGCTGACGTACCGCCGCCGCTGGGCGGCACCCCACACGAGGCAGGGCCCGGACCGCGACATCGCGGCCCGGGCCCTGCCGGCGTCCGGGACCTTGAGAACGTCGGCTTCGCCGGGCGAGGACGGCCTTCTCCGGGCTGGGCGACCACGGCCCTCGCCGAGTAGAACGGGGCGGTACCCGCAGACGTCACCTCAGCTGCTGCGCCCTGACAAACAGCCGATCAGCGCGTGCCACTGCGTGCGCACGTCTTCCGCCACTTCCGCCTCGTCGAGTGCTGTGAGGGCCGAGGCCATGTGCCGGGCGGCGATGGCCTCGGCGTACTCACGCGCACCGGTGTCCGCCAGCAGGCGCATCACGTCCTGGAGGCGGTGGGCGGGCAGCGGGGAGCGGTTGACCAGGGCGGCGAGTTGCCGGCCGGCGGTCGTGTCGGAACGGGCGGCCAGGATGAGGGGGAGCGTCTTCTTGCCGCGCCGCAGGTCCCCGCCCACTGGCTTGCCGGTGAGAGCCGGATCGCCCCACAGCCCCAGCACGTCGTCGAGGATCTGGAACGCCGTGCCCAGATCCCGTCCCGCGCTGCGCAGAGCCCGCACCGTGGGTTCCGGGGCCTGGCACAGGACGGCGCCGAGTGCCGCCGCGCAACCGAAGAGCGCACCGGTCTTCCCACCCGCCATGGACATGTAGCGGTCCGCGGAGATCTCCCGAAGGTCGGCCTGCTCCAGAGCCAGGTCTTCTGCCTGCCCGTCCACCATCGCTTCCACGGTGACGACGAGGTCCTCCGTGGCGGCCTGGGCACCCGGCGCCTGGGCCCGGACCACCGTACGCACCGCCTGGACGATCAGGGCGTCGCCCGCGAGCACGGCGGCCCCGGTACCGAACCGGGCCCATGCCGCGGCCTGCCCGCGCCGCTCCGCGTCGCCGTCCATGATGTCGTCGTGGAGCAAGGACAGCTGGTGTACGAGCTCGACAGCGGTCCCGGCGATCCCGGCCAGCTGTTCCGGCGCCCCCACGGAGCGGACCGACAGCAGCGCCAGCGCCGCGCGTACCCGCTTGCCGGTGCGCACCGGCAGGGCCGACGCGGCCGGGGTGTCCCAGCCCAGGTGGTAGCGGCAGACCGTGGCCATGGACGGGTGCAGTCGTCCTACCGCCTCGCGCAGCAGCGGATCGACCAGAGCCGTCCCCCGTCTCAGCGTTTCCTCGCCGTCCGCCTCCGGTGAGGAGTGCAGCAGACCAGTCGTGTCGGGCGGCAGATGTGTCATCAAGTCCTCTCCGGCGCCGTCGGCGCGACCCTGGGTCCTTCGGGGAGACGTCGCCTACGCTCAACGAAAGTGATAGCGCCGGGTTGCGGGCTGCGGCAAGGCGCGTTGTGCGGAGGAGAGGGCCGTCGCCGAGCTCGTCAGCCGCCCCCACCGCTTCCCGCGTGCCGTATGGCGCCGGTCGGATGTGCGGGGGAGTCCCCGCCGACCGGCTATTTTGTCAGGAGGTGGATCGGGTGGTCGTACGGAGAAGGTGTCGGGGCTGAGACTGTTGGGTGGGGCAGGCGGATCGAAGTCGTCTCGCAGATCGGCCAACGAAGCGACACGGGCACGGAGTTCACGGACACACGCCATGAGTCGTTGGAGTCTGAAGTCATGACCGAACCGGCTCAAGATCCCCGCGTCCTGCGGGACCCCTATGCGACGTACGCGGCCATGCGTTCCGTCTGCCCGGTACAGTCCCTGCCCGCCGGTGGGGGAGGGCGTACCGACTATCTGGTCACCGGCTACGCGGAGGCCCGGGCGGCCCTCAATGACCCGCGTCTGTCGAAGGACACGAGCGTCTTCTTCGCGGGCAAGGAGTCGCGGCGCCGACTGCACCCGGCGGTGGCCCGCACCATGCTGGCGACCGACCCGCCCCGGCACACCCGGCTGCGGCAGTTGGTGACCAGGGAGTTCACGACGGGGGCCGTCAAGCAGTTGCGTCCCTTCATCGCCCGGACCACCGACGAGCTGCTGGACCAGTGGCCCGCCGACGGGCCACTCGACTTCGTGGCCCGCCTGGCGGTGCCGCTCCCGGTCATGGTGATCTGCCAGCTGCTCGGAGTGCCGCGGGCGGACCGGCCGACGGTCCAGGGCTGGTCCGCGGAACTGTTCGCGGCGGGAGAGCCCGACGTCATCGACGCGGCCTCCCACGCGCTGGCCGGATACCTGGAAGACCTGATCGCCGCCAAACGTATGCACCCCGGCGACTCGCTCCTGGACCGGCTCGTCGCGGCTCGGGACGGAGAGGACCGCCTGAGCGAGGAGGAACTGGTCTCCCTGGCCGTGCTGTTGCTCGTGGCCGGGCACGAGACCACCACCAACGCGCTCGGCAACGCCCTGTTGGCGCTGTTCCAGCACCCGGACGTACTGCGTCGCCTCCGCGACGCGCCTCACGAGATCCCTGCCGCGCTCGACGAACTGCTCCGCTTCGACTCGGCGGTGGGCGTGGCCACCTTCCGGTTCACCACACAGGCCGTCGTGCTCGGCGGCACGGAGGTCCCGGCGGGTGTCCCGGTCCTGGTCGCGCTGGGTGCGGCCAACCGGGACCCGGCCCGGTTCCCGGAGCCGGACCGCCTCGATCCGGGCCGGGACGCGGCTGCTCATCTCGCGTTCGGCCACGGCGTCCACCGCTGTGTCGGCGCCCCCTTGGCCATGGCCGAGATGGAGATCGCCCTGCGGGCGGTACTGACCAGATTCCCCCGGATCCGCCTCGCCCTGCCACCCGACAGACTGGAGTGGCGGCGCACCCGTCTCGTACGGGGACTCGCGTCGCTTCCCGTGCTGGTTTAGGCGGTTTCGTCAAGGCCCTGGCCTCAGTGAGGGTTTACGTGTGGATGAGGGCGTGGACCAACTCCGGGTTCCATTCGACGTACTCGATGCCCGCTCCGTCTGCGTGGCGGGCGTAGAGGAACCGGCCCGTCGGGCCGTCGGTCGCGGGGGTGGTGATGGTCGCGTCGGCGGATTCCAGGGCCGTCTGGAGAGCGTCGAGGTCGTCGACGACGACAGTGGCGGAGGCATGGGCGTACTTCGCACGCTCCTCGGCGGGTCCCGCGATCACCAGGAAGTTGCCGATGGCGGCGAGGCCGACCTCGTGGAATCCCAGCCGCAAGTGGGGCTGCTCACCGGTCAGTTGCTCCAGGAGCGGCAGTGCGCCGTCCAGGTCATCGGTCCACAGGCGTGCGTAGGTCCTGAGAATGGTCACAAGTACTCTCCCTCGGCTCTCAACTGGCTGTTCGCAAAACGTAGGTGAGTAGGCTCTGACGTGGAAGGACGCACTTTTTGGTGAGAGGGGCACCTGATGGAAACCGAGCAGGTCGAGCCCGTGTCCGAGGGCGCGGACGCGATGCGTGTCGCGTCCTTGGCGCAGGAGATCTTCACGGGGGTGGCCAACAAGTGGGCCCTGCTGATCATCAATGTCCTGGGGACGCGGACGCTGCGGTTCACCGAGCTGAGGAACGAGGTGGAGGGCATCAGCCACAAGATGCTCACCCAGACTCTGCGTGAGCTGGAGAGGGACGGGGCGGTGCACAGGACCGTGTACGCGACGGTGCCGCCTCGCGTGGACTACCGCCTCACCGAGGCGGGCGCGGCGCTGCGCGACACGGTCAATGGCATGTGCACCTGGACCCGCCGCTACCTGGACGAGATCGAGGCGGCACGGCGCCGCTTCGACGAACAGGGCCACGACACCGGGAGATGAGGTTTGCCCCCGCACGTGCCCCGAGGCCGGTTCGGGTGGCCGGCCGCGCATATCGTCCCGGCCGTGGGACATGCTCCCGCGTATGAAGCGCAGCCGGACGCGCGTCCTGGTTCTTGTGGTGCTGGCGGTGGTCTTCGTCGGGTACGCCTTGCTGTTGTGGCGGGGCCCGTGGTGGCTGGACGGTGACCGGCTGCGCCAGCATGATCTGCAGCCCGCCGACGGTGTGGTGATCACCGGGTTCCGTACGACGCTGGTCGCCCTCGGGGCCGGAGCCGTCGCCGGTGCGGGCCTCTACTACACCGACCGGACGCTGCGCCACACCCGCGAACGCGACCGCGAGCAGGCCGAGATCGCCCGCGACGGCCAGGTCACCGGCCGCTATGTGGAGGCGATCAAGCTGCTCGCCTCGGAGCGTACGGTCGAGCGGCTCGGCGGTATCTACGCGCTGGAGCGGATCATGCGGGACTCCGTCAAGGACCACCCTACGGTGGTCGAGGTGCTGGCCGCGTTCGTCCGGGACCAGGTGCCGGTGCCGCTCGGTGCGGAGCTGCCCGAGAAGGGGCTGCCGGAGGAGTCCGTGCAGGCCGCGCTGACGGTCCTGGGGCGACGCCCGCAGGTGGCCGAGCCCTTCCGCATCGACCTGCGGCACACGGATCTGCGCGGGGCGGACCTCCAGAACGCCCGGCTGGAGCGCGTCCGCCTCGGCGGCTCCCGCCTGGACAGGGCCAACCTGATCGGCGCCCATCTGGAAGAGAGCTGGCTGCGCGACTCCGTCTTCACTGGCGCCTGGCTCGATGGCACGCATCTGGAAGGCGCGGTGATCAGGGGCACGGATCTGCGTGGAGCGCGCATGCAGGGCGCGCACTTCAACGGCACTCGGCTGGTGGACGCGGATCTGTCGACGGCGATCGGCCTGACCGCTCCCCAGCTCGCCGAGGCGATGCGTGACGGGGAGACGAGGCTGCCCGATGCGGTGGCGCGAGTGCTTCGGGCAGCGCCGTGAGCACCCGGGTCTGAAGTCCCGGTGGGCATGCGAGTACTCCTACCGGGCGGGCGCCCCCGAAGAAGGGCGGCAGCTCGGTCAGTGCGGGGTGGCCAACTGGGCGCGTTCCAGGGCGCGGAGCGCGGCCTCCCGGTCCGCTGGCGTGCACTCGTCGTCCGCGTCGAGCAGTGCCGCGATGTCGGACGTGGTGAGGCGGTAGGTCTCGGCGGCGGTCAGCGATTCCTCCGCCTGCTCGCGGGGCATGCGTTCGCAGTCCTTCACCAGGCCCAGCGCCTCCTCGCGCTCGGCGAAGCGAGTCATGCCGCAGTCGAGGCCGTCGTCGTCGAGAGCTGCGGGGTACGGGGCGCGGGCCCAGGCGCCGTCCTCGTACCAGTACACGCAGCCCAGCTCGTACCCTTCCAGCAGGTCGCGCAGCCGCTCGAACGGAAGCCAGTGGGGTGCCCGCGCCAGCATGTCGATCGTCGGCCTGTGCCATTTGACGCCGCTCGACTCGTCCTCGCCGTACAGCACATAGCGGCCCTGCCCCATCGGCGCGAGGGTCCACCAGGTGCAGCCGCAGTCGTCGAGGTGCAGTCCCCGCTCGTCGATCCAGGTGCCGGTGCGGTGGACGCCGTGCGTCTCGGCATCGGCGGTGGCCTCCAAGACGGCGACCAAGGCCCAGCGCGCCCACAGCAGTTCGGCCGCCGGCAGGTTCTCGGGCTTCCCCGGCCTCTCGATCGCCATGCGGTGTCGCTCCCTCGTTCCTCGTGTGATGACTCCCCGTGATCGTAGGACAGCCGTGTCCGAGGCCCGGGACTCGGGGGCTGGTCGGCTCGGGACGGTCCTCAATTCCGGTCCGGTGACACCGGATAGGGGATGAACGTGCTGCTGTTCTCGTCCACGGCGAGGGTCCGGCCGAGTGGCGGGACGGCGCGCTGGGGGCAGTCGAGGCGTTCGCAGAGGCGGCAGCCCATGCCGATGGGGGTGGCGGCGGAGGCGTTGTCGAGGTCGAGGCCGTCGGAGTAGACGAGCCGGGGCGCGTGGCGGATCTCGCAGCCGAGGCCGATGGCGAAGGTCTTGCCGGGCTCGCCCCAGCCGCCGCGGTGCCGGGTGACGGCGCGGGCGGTCCACAAGTGGCGCTGGCCGTCGGGCATGGCGGCGACCTGGACGTGGATGCGGCCGGGCGCGGCGAACGCCTCGTAGACGTTCCAGAGCGGGCAGGTGCCGCCCGCGCGGGAGAAGTGGAAGCCGGTCGCGGACTGCCGTTTGGACATGTTCCCGGCGCGGTCGACGCGGACGAAGGAGAAGGGGACTCCGCGCAGTCTGGGGCGTTGCAGCGTGCTCAGGCGGTGGCAGACGGTCTCGTAGCCGATGCCGAAGTGGTCGGTGAGCCGCTCGATGTCGTACCGGAACTCCTCGGCGGCCGTGTGGAAGGCGCGGTAGGGGAGGATCAGCGCGGCGGCGTAGTAGTTGGCGATGCCGATGCGGGCCAGGCCGTGGGCGGGGGAGCCCGGCTCGAAGTCCTCGGCGGCCAGCCGGTCCAGCTCGGCTCCGTGCTCCAGCAGGGCCAGTTGGGTGGCCATCCGGAACGCCTGCTGGCCGGGCCGGAGCCGGCCGGACAGGTGCAGGACGCGGGTCCGCCGGTCGTAGTGGTGGAGGCGGTCGGAGCCGGGGGCGAGGCGGATCCCGTGGTGTTCGGTGAGGCGGTCCGACAGCAGGCGGACCACTTCTCCGGGGCGGATGGCGATGTCGTGGGCGAGTGTTTCGGCGGCGAGGTCGGTGTCGTGGAGGTAGTTCTGCCGCCGGTAGAAGAACTCGCGGATCTCCTCGTGGGGCGAGCGTGGCGCGCCGTGGTCCGTGTCCCGGCCGTCCGCGGTGTCGGCCAGCCGTTCCGCCAGGAGTTGGGTGCGCCGTCCCAGGTCGAGCAGGACGGCGGCGACGGCCGGCATCCGGGTGGCCAGTTCGGCCAGGTCGGAGGGGGAGACGCGGGCCTCGGCGACTTCGTTCGCGAGGGCTTCGCGCAGATCGGCCACCAGGCGGCTGGTGTCGCGTTCGGAGAAGAACCCGGGGTCGACGCCGAACGCCTCGGTCAGCCGCAGGAGGACGGGCACGGTGAGGGGGCGGGAGTCGTGCTCCATCTGGTTCAGATAGCTCGGGGAGATGCCGAGGACCCGGGCGAGCTCGGCCTGGCTCATCCTGCGGTCCTCGCGCAGCCGTCGCAGTCGCGCGCCCGCGTACGTCTTGCTCACCTGAGCTCCTTCGGCCTCGTCGGTGTTGAGCGTACGCGTGTCGCGGGTGTGGTAAACGTTCGCAACCTTGGCAATTCTCCGGCGGAAGATTCGCAGAACTTGGCACATATACCTCATTGATGGCACTGCGTGCCGCTGTCAGAGTCTGTTCTGCGACCGCCGGAGACGGCAGCCGAGACGGCCAGTGCGGGCACGGCGCACGCCCTGACGTCGGTGATCCCGACCGTCCTGGGCTCGGCTGACCTGCAGCATTGCTCAGTTCCCTCCGCAGGCTCCGGCGGTCGCCACCCGCAAAGTGCGGCACAGAGTGCCACCCATTCGTCCAGAGGGCGAACGCGTTGGCAGACGAACCGATTCATGGAGACGGTGACGGTCATGGCAGACACGAACACGACGGCGGCGGCCGAGCGGCTCGCGCGGCGCTGGGCCACCGACCCACGCTGGCAGGGCATCGAGCGCACCTACTCGGCCGAGGACGTCGTCCGGCTGTCCGGCAGCGTGCGCGAGGAGTCCACCCTGGCCCGGCGCGGGGCCGAGCGGCTGTGGCGGCAGCTGCACGAGCTCGACTACGTCCACGCGCTCGGTGCGCTGACCGGTGGTCAGGCGGTGCAGCAGGTGCGGGCCGGGCTCCAGGCCATCTACCTGTCGGGCTGGCAGGTCGCGGCGGACGCCAACCAGGCCGGTCACACCTACCCCGACCAGAGCCTCTACCCGGTCAACTCGGTGCCGCAGGTGGTGCGCCGCATCAACAACGCCCTGCTGCGCGCCGACCAGATCGCCACCGCCGAGGGCGCGGGGGACACCACCGACTGGCTGGCGCCGATCGTGGCCGACGCCGAGGCCGGGTTCGGCGGCCCGCTGAACGCCTTCGAGCTCACCAAGGCGATGATCGCGGCGGGCGCGTCCGGTATCCACTACGAGGACCAGCTGGCCTCGGAGAAGAAGTGCGGCCACCTCGGCGGCAAGGTCCTCGTCCCCACCTCCCAGCACATCCGCACCCTCAACGCGGCCCGGCTGGCCGCCGACATCGCCGATGTGCCCACCCTGATCATCGCCCGCACCGACGCGCTCGCCGCCAACCTGCTGACCAGTGACGTGGACGAGCGCGACGCCGAGTTCACCACCGGCGAGCGCACCGCGGAGGGCTTCCACCGCGTCCGCAACGGCATGGCGCCGGTCATCGCCCGTGGTCTGGCCTACGCCCCGTACGCGGATCTGATCTGGGTCGAGACCGGCACCCCCGACCTGGCCCAGGCCCGCGAGTTCGCCGAGGCCGTCCACGCGCGGTACCCGGACCAGATGCTTGCCTACAACTGCTCGCCCTCCTTCAACTGGAAGGCCGCCCTGGACGACGACCAGATCGCCAAGTTCCAGCGGGAGCTGGGCGCGATGGGCTATCGCTTCCAGTTCATCACCCTGGCCGGCTTCCACTCGCTCAACCACGGCATGTTCGACCTCGCCCGCGGTTACGCCGAGCACGGCATGACCGCCTATGTCGACCTCCAGGAGCGCGAGTTCGCCGCCCAGGCGCACGGCTTCACCGCGGTCAGGCACCAGCGCGAGGTCGGCACCGGTTACTTCGACCTCGTCTCCACCGCCGTCAACCCGGCCTCCTCCACCACGGCGCTCAACGGATCCACCGAGGAGGAGCAGTTCCACTGATCACGCCCGATCGGCCTCTCGGCCGCCCGCGACGGGCCGGGCCGGACGTCCGTTTCCGTCCGGCCCGGCCCCATCCGTCAGGAGACCGTATGACCACCACCGTCACCACCCACCGGGCCCGGGTCCTCGCGGCGCCGGGGGACCGCCACGACGAGATCCTCACGCCGGAGGCGCTCGACTTCATCGGCCGCCTGGCCGGCGCGTTCGGCGACCGCCGCCAGGACCTGCTCAGGGAACGGCGCCGACAGGCCCTGCGGCTGGCCACCGGCTCCCCGCTGGACTTCCCGATCGCCACCGCCGCGATACGCGCGGACCCCGACTGGCGGGTGGCGGCACCGGCCCCGGGGCTGGAGGACCGAACCGTGGAGATCACCGGCCCGCCCGAGCGGCGGATGGCGGTCAACGCCCTGAACTCCGGTGCGAAGGTGTGGATGGCGGACTTCGAGGACGCCACCGCACCCACCTGGACCAATGTCATCGGCGGCCAGCTGACCCTGCTCGACGCCGTCGAGCGGCGGATCGACTTCACGACGCCCGAAGGCAAGGAGTACCGCCTCGGCTTACAGCTCCCCGCCATCGTCGTCCGGCCCCGGGGCTGGCACCTGCTGGAAGAGCACCTGGAGTGCGACGGGCAGCCCGTCCCCGCGTCCCTGGTCGACTTCGGCCTGTACTTCTTCCACTGCGCCCAGCGGCAGATCGACGCCGGGTACGGCCCGTACTTCTACCTCCCCAAACTGGAGAACCGCTATGAGGCCCGACTGTGGAACGACGTCTTCGTCCTCGCCCAGGACCTCCTGGGCATCCCGCGCGGCACGGTCCGCGCCACCGTCCTGATCGAGACGATCACGGCCGCGTTCGAGATGGAGGAGATCCTCCACGAGCTGCGCGAGCACAGCGCCGGTCTCAACGCGGGCCGCTGGGACTACCTGTTCAGCCTGATCAAGACCTTCGGACACCGCCCCGACTTCCTGCTGTCCGACCGCGCCCAGGTCACCATGACGGCCCCCTTCCTGCGGGCCTACACCGAACTCCTGGTCCGCACCTGCCACAAGCGCGGCGCCCACGCCATCGGCGGCATGTCCGCCCACGTCCCCGCCAAGGACCCGGAGGCGAACGACGCGGCCCTGGCGAAGATGCGCCTGGACAAGGAGCGCGAGGCCGAGGACGGCTTCGACGGCTCCTGGGTCGCCCACCCCGGCCTGGTGCCCGTGTGCCAGGAGGTCTTCGACCACGTCCTGGGCGGACGGCCGCACCAGCTCGACCGCACCCGGGCGGACGTCCGGGTCGGGGCCCGGGACCTGCTCTCCGTGCGGCGGATCAGCGGGCCGCCCACCGAGCAGGGGGTGCGGACCAACATCGCCGTCGCCCTGCGCTATTTCGACGCCTGGCTGCGCGGCCAGGGTGCCGTGGCGCTGTACGGGCTGATGGAGGACGCCGCCACGGCGGAGATCGCCCGGGTCCAGATCTGGCAGTGGCTGCGGCACCGGGTCATCGACCGTGACACCGTGCTGCGCATCCTGGACGAGGAACTCGCCGATCTCGGAGCCGAACACCCCTGGGCGGCCGTCGACGACGTGCGGGAGCTGTTCGAGCGCACCGCCCTCACCGGGGAGCTCCCGCTCTTCTTCACCCCCGACGCCTACACCCGCCACCTCGTGCGCATCCCGGAGGCACGGTCATGAGCACGAACCTGCGCAGGGTCGGGATCGTGGGGGGCGGGCAGATGGGCGCCGGCATCGCGGAGGTCTGCGCCCGGGCCGGGCTCGACACGGTCGTCTGCGAGGCCGATGCCCTGGCCGCCATGGCGGCGCGCGAGCGGGTCGCGCTCTCTCTCGAACGTGCCGTTCAACGCGGCAAGTCGGACCGGATCACCGCTGAGGACGCCCTCGCCCGGCTGGTGTTCACCGGCAGCCTCGACGACCTGGCCGACCGGCAGCTCGTCATCGAAGCGGTGACCGAGAACGCGGACGTCAAGACCGAGACCTTCGCCGCGCTGGACAAGATCGTCGCTGATCCGGAGGCGGTCCTCGCCACCAACACCTCCTCCCTGCCCGTGATGCGCCTGGGCATGGCCACGGACCGGGCCGACCGGGTCGTGGGCCTGCACTTCTTCAACCCGGTTCCCGTCCTGCGGCTGGTGGAGGTCGTCCCCTCACTCCACACCTCCCAGGCCACCCTCACAGCGGTGGAGTCGTTCGCCCGGGACGTCCTGGGCAAGACGGTGATCCGCTCGCAGGACCGGGCCGGGTTCGTCGTCAACGCCCTCCTCGTCCCCTACCTCCTCTCGGCGGTGCGGATGGCGGAGTCCGGCTTCGCCACCGCGGCGGACGTCGACGCCGGTATGGAGCTCGGCTGTGCCCACCCGATGGGACCGCTGAAGCTCGCGGACCTCATCGGCCTCGACACTGTCGCGGCCATCGCGGAGTCGCTCTACGACGAGTTCAAGGAACCCCTCTACGCACCGCCCCCGCTGCTGCTGCGCATGGTGGAGGCCGGGCTGCTGGGCCGTAAGACCGGCCGGGGGTTCCATGTGTATGAGCGGGTCTGCTGAGAGGCGCCGCCGACCGCTCCCGGCCGCCTGGAGAGCATGGCCGGGTGGCGGGGCGGGCAGTCATCGGGCTGCGGTTGGTGCGTCGAGGGCGCGCAGCAGGTCCACTGTGTCGACGCAGCATCTGGCGAGGCGTTGTGCGTGCGCGTACTGCGTCGAGAGGTTCTCCGACTCGCTGTCGAGGCCGAGTTGGCGGTGGGCTTCGGTGACGCCGAGGAGGAGGCGGCTGCGCGACGGGTCGTCCGGGGACAGGCGCGCCTCGATGTTCTGGAGGGCGGGCAGCAGCACCATCAGATACCCGCGGCAGTGCAGTGTCCGCACTGCCGCGTCGTCCAGCGACAGGGTGTCGGCCCGGGCCGGGGTCCCGTCGAGGAGGCGCCCGCACTCGTGCGCGATCCTGTCCAGGTCGGGCCGGACCGGAACGGCGACGCCCCTGGGCTCGGCGGCTCGCCTGCGGCCGAGCCGGATCACGCCGTCGACCCCGGCCGGGACGCAGTAGTCCTCCCGGCGCCGGGGCGGGCAGATCCAGTACGCGCCCGGCCGGGCGGTGCGGTGCAGGGCCGGGACGCCGAGCCAGGTGGTCTCGGGGGTGAGCAGCTGTGCATCTGGGGTGTCGTGGTGGGCACAGGTGCCGAGGGGGACGAGGGCGTAGTACCAGACGCCCGCGTCGTAGGCGTCGTGGATGACGGGCCCGTCCGCCATGTGGTTGAGGTACGCGGCGACCGTGTCCGAGTCGCCGCTCTGTGCGGCAGCGTGGACGATGGCGGCGGAGATGCGGACGGTGTCGAAGGCCCGGCCGGTCGGCAGCATCGCCAGGCCGCCGATCATCCACTCCCCGCGGGCCGCCGGGGGTGCTGGGTGCGCGGACGCGAGCCAGTCGGTGATGGCCGTGGTCTGGTCCGTCATGAGCCCGCCTCAGCCGCCTCGACGTAACGGACCGCCACACCAAGGTCGTCGAGCCATGCGGCGAGTGCCGCCCGTTCTGTCGGTGTGGTGGCGCTCATGTGGACGGCGGCCGGCGTGATGATCTCGGCGATACGGCCCTCCTCGGCGAGGCGGCTGACGCGCATGAGCGCGGGGCGCTGGGATCGTGGCGGCCCCGACGAGCCGACGTCGTACAGCGCGGCGGTGATGGTCATCCCCCGTGCTGTGGCGTAGGCGCGTAGCGCACGCATGGCGCTCTGGGGGTCTTGGCCGTCCGGGGCGTTGACATACAGGGCGACGATCGTCGGCGTCTCGGCGAGGCCGGTCGATGCGTCGGCGAGGGCCTGCCGCCGGGCGGTGCCCTCAGCGGTGTGGCGCGTGACCATGGTGGACTCCATGTCATCGGGGTCTGTGACGACAGGCTCCACCCACGCCAAGGCCCCGACTATCACGACATGTTGATAGTCGGGGCCACGGATTGGCGCTCAGTTATACGCCCAGCCAGGAGCCGTACGACAGGAACGAGTCCGGCAGCTGACGCTTCGCTGCCTCAAGCCCCGCGTACGTCTCCCGGACCGTGAGGTGGTAGCGGGCCTGTTGCGGTGCCACCTTCCGCGCCCGCACTAGATTCCGAAACGACTCGCTGAGGTCACCCGTCCACATCTGGGCCCGCGCGACCTCGGCGTAGTGGTGGCTCCGCCGGGATGCCGGCCAGTCCGCAGGAATAACCAGTCCCCGCGCCGCCTGTGCTGCCTCCCCGTACTCGTCCAGCTCGGCGAGCACCGAGACCCGGTGGACACTGACATTCGTCGGTCCGAACGACAGCCAGTGCACATCGACGGCCTCGCCCGTGGACTCGGCGAACCTCTTCGCCTCGTCAAGGTGCCCGGTTGCCCGCGCTCCTTCCTTCGAGCGCCCAGCCATGACGGCAGCGCCGAGATGCAACTGGCCTGTCAACACATCGCGTTCCCGGCCGGCGTCGGCCTGTTCCAGCGTGCGCAAGCCGAGGTCGACGAGCCGTGCCCCGGTGCGGTACTGACCGGCGCGCAGGTAGGTGAGCGCGCGCATGTAGCGGTACATGCCGCCAACGACCGCGTCTGATCCGCGTTCGGCTGCCCAGTCCATGCGCGCGAGCGCGATCGTCGCCAGGTCATGGAAACCGAGCTTCGAGGCCACGTCGTACGCGGTGCGGTACGTGTTGGCGAGGAGCAACCAGGAGTTCCGGCTCGGTGCGGTGTGTGCGGCCGTCGTTGCCTCCTGGATAAGTCCGGGAACCTGGCTTGCGACCTGCTTGATCTCGCCCGCTCGCACCGCAACAAGGAGTGCCTCGGCATCGTCAGCCAGGAGCCGGTGTGCGCGGGGCCTGATGTCCGGATCGACTCCGAGGTCGTAGACGTCGAGGGCCTCGCGGATCGGCCTTATCAGCACGTCCAGTTCGTCGGCGCGAAGCTCGGTCATGTACGGCTGGCCGGTTACGGTGGCGACCTCGACGCCGAGGGCGCGGGCGACGGCCCCGGCAACGTACGGCGAAGCCGGGATGACACCCTGTTCCGTCTTGGTCAGGGTGCTGTACGGGATGAGGGAGAGGTCCGCCAGGGCCCTCTGGGTGAGGTGGCGCTCCTGGCGTAGACGTTTGATTCGCGCGCCGGTGTGGTCATGGGGTAGAGCGTGCATACTGGCTCCGTTCTGACTCGACACCAGAACGGTACCTGCGGTCGGCTCCGTGGGTACACGAACAGCCCCGTCCCTGTTTCCGGGGGCGGGGCTCTCGTGCTTCGTAGGCCCGGCGGGCCCGCCGCCATGCACGCCGACGGTCAGGTCAGCCGTGCGTGAAGTGCGGCGGGCGTTTGTCGACGAAGGCGGACATGCCCTCTTTCTGGTCGGCGGTGGCGAACACCGCGTGGAACAGGCGGCGTTCGAAGCGGACGCCCTCGGTGAGGGTGGTTTCGAAGGCGCGGTTGACGGCCTCCTTGGCCATCATCGCGACCGGCTTGGACATCTCCGCGACGGTCGTCGCGACGGCGAGGGCCTCGGCGAGCAGCTCGTCGGCGGGGACGATCCGCGAGACCAGCCCTGCGCGTTCGGCCTCGGCGGCGTCCATGGTGCGGCCGGTGAGACACAGCTCCATGGCCTTGGCCTTGCCGACGGCACGGGTCAGGCGCTGGGAGCCGCCGATGCCGGGGATGACACCCAGTTTGATCTCGGGCTGGCCGAACTTGGCGGTGTCGGCGGCCAGGAGGATGTCGCAGAGCATGGCGAGTTCACAGCCCCCGCCGAGGGCGTATCCGGCGACGGCGGCCAGGGTGGGGGTGCGGAGCTGGCCGAGGCGGTCCCAGGCGGTGAACCAGTCGGAGAGGTACATGTCCATGTAGCTCTGCGGGCGCATCTCCTTGATGTCCGCGCCGGCCGCGAAGGCTTTCGCGGAGCCGGTGAGGACGATGCAGCCCACGTCCGGGTCCCGGTCGAGCTCCTCGGTGAGGGCTACGACCTCGGTCATGACCTTCAGGTTCAGGGCGTTGAGGGCCTCGGGACGGTCGAGGGTGAGGAGGGCCACCCGCCCCTTGCGCTCCAGCAGGACGGTTTCGTAGGTGGTCATGCGGTGGTTCCGTTCTCAGGTCGCAGGGTGCGGACGATGGCCGAGAAGTCGAGGTCGGCGCCCTCGGCCGCGGCGAACGCCGCGTACATTTCGGCGGCCTTGAGGCCCAGGGGCGCCTGGAGGTCGCCCGCCCGCAGGGCGTTGGCGGCGAGGCCGAGGTCCTTGGCCATCAAGGGGGCGGCGAAGCCGGGGCGGTAGTCGCGGTTGGCGGGGCTGGCCGGGACCGGGCCGGGCACGGGGCAGTTGACGGTGAGGGCCCAGCACTGCCCGGAGGCGGTGGAGGCGACGTCATAGAGGGCCTGGTGGTCGAGGCCCAGGCTCTCGGCGAGGACGAAGGCTTCGCTGACGCCGATCATCGAGACGGCCAGGATCATGTTGTTGCAGATCTTCGCGGCCTGTCCGGCACCGGCCGCGCCGCAGTGCACGGCCTTCTTGCCCATGGCGGCGAGCAGCGGCTCGGCGGCGGCGAACTCGGCGTCGTCGCCGCCCGCCATGAAGGTGAGCGTGCCCGCCTCCGCGCCCACCACCCCGCCGGACACGGGGGCGTCCAGCCCCCGGTGACCGGCCGCGACGACGGCCTCGTGCGCGGCCCGGGCGTCGGCGACGTCGATGGTGGAGCAGTCCACGAACAGCGTGCCCGGCCGGGCGGCGGCCAGCAGGCCCTGGTCGCGGTAGAGGGAGAGGACGTGGTGGCCCGCGGGGAGCATGGTGATCACCACGTCGGCGCGGGCCGCGGCCTCCGCCGCAGAGGCCGCGGGTTCGACCCCGGTCGCGGCGGCGGAGGCCAGCAGGGCGGGGACGAGGTCGAAGCCGAGGACGCGGTGTCCGGCCTCGACGAGGCGGGCGGCCATCGGGCCGCCCATGTGGCCGAGGCCGATGAACGCGACGGTGGTGCTCACCAGACGACCTCCTGGGACGGGGCGATCGCGTCGAGGCGGAGCTCGCGCGTGCCGGGCGGGGCGAAGTAGCGGTCCACGTGTGCGGGGGTGACGTGCGCCAGCGTGGCTGGTGACCAGTGCGGGTCGCGGTCCTTGTCGATGACCTGGGCGCGGATGCCCTCCACCAGGTCGGCGGAGGCGAGCGCCGCGCAGGAGACGCGGTACTCCTGCTCCAGCACCCGCTCCAGCGGTCCCAGGTGGCGGGCCCGGCGGAGCGCGGCCAGGGTGACCTTGACGGCCGTGGGGGACTTGGACAGCAGGGTGTCGGCGGCCTCCTTGGCGGCGGGCACGCCCGAGGCCCGCAGCCGTTCGATGATCTCCTCGGCGGTGTCGGCGGCGTAGCAGTGGTCGATCCAGTCGCGGGCGGCGTCGAGCGTGCCGGGCGGTGGCTGCGTCACGTACCGCTCCAGGACGTCGTGCACCGGTGAGGTGCTCAAATCCTTTACGAGAGGCGGCAGTTGCGAGGACGGTACGAAATGGTCGGCGAGCCCGCACAGCAGCGCGTCGGCGGCGCCCACGGGAGCCCCGGTCAACGCGAGGTGGGTGCCGAGTTCTCCGGGGGCCAGGGCGAGGAGATACGTACCGCCGACGTCGGGGACGAAGCCGATCCCGGTCTCGGGCATCGCGACCTTGGACCGCTCGGTGACGATGCGGACGCTGCCGTGGGCCGAGACGCCGACTCCGCCGCCCATCACGATGCCGTCCATGAGGGCGACGTACGGTTTGGGGTAGCGGGCGATGAGCGCGTTGAGCCGGTACTCGTCCCGCCAGAAGTCCGCCGAGGCGGTACCGCCCGTGCGGGCGTCCTCGTGGATCGCGCGGATGTCGCCGCCCGCGCACAGGCCCCGCTCGCCGGCGCCGTCGATGACGACCTGTGCGACGCGGGGATCGTCGGCCCAGGCCGAGAGCGCCTCATCGATCCGGAGCACCATGGGATGGGTCAGGGCGTTGAGGGCCTTGGGGCGGTTGAGGGTGATGTGGGCGGCGTGGCCCTCGGTCCGCAGCAGGACGTGGTCGTGTGCGGGATGGGGGGTGTGGTTCATCGCAGGGTCTCCGTCAGTCCGCGCGCGACGATCACGCGCATGACCTCGTTGGTGCCTTCGAGGATCTGGTGGACGCGCAGGTCGCGGACGATCTTCTCGATGCCGTACTCGCTCAAATAGCCGTAACCGCCGTGCAGTTGGAGCGCGGCGTCGGCCACCGCGTAGCCGGTGTCGGTGGCGAACCGCTTGGCCATCGCGCACAGGCGGGGAGCCAGCGGATCACCCGTGTCCAGGGCTTCGGCGGCTTGGCGGACCAGCGCCCGGGCGGCGGCCAGCTCGGTGGCCATGTCGGCCAGGCGGAACTGGAGCGCCTGGCGCTCCAGCAGTCGGCTGCCGAACGCCTCGCGGTCCGCCAGATGGGTCAGCGAGCGGTCGAGGGCGCTCTGGGCGCCGCCGAGCGAGCAGGCGGCGATGCCGAGCCGGCCGCCGTTGAGGCCGTTCATGGCGATGCGGAACCCGTCGCCCTCCGCGCCGAGCCGCCGGTCGGCGGGGACGCGGACGCCGTCGAGGACCACCTGGCGCGTCGGCTGGGCGTTCCAGCCCATCTTGCGTTCGTTGGGCCCGAAGGAGACGCCCGGGTCCTCGCGTGCGACGACGAACGCGGAGATGCCGCCCGGACCCGGTGCACCGGTGCGGGCCATGACCACATAGAGGCCGGCGGACCCGGCCCCCGAGATGAACTGCTTGACGCCGCTCAGCACGTAGTGGTCGCCCTGCCGCTCGGCGCGGGTGGACAGCGCGGCGGCGTCCGAACCCGCGCCCGGTTCGGTCAGGCAGTAGCTGCCCAGGGTGGCCGCGGAGCACAGGTGGGGCAGCCAGCGGGCGCGCTGGGCGCCGTCGCCGTAGCGGTCGATCATCCAGGCGACCATGTTGTGGATGGAGAGGTACCCGGCGATGGACGGGCAGCCCGTCGCGAGCGTCTCGAAGACGAGGACGCCGTCGCTGCGGGACAGGGCCGAACCGCCGTGCTCCTCGCGGACGTACACACCGGCGAGCCCGAGTGCGGCGGCCCGCTGGATGACGTCGATGGGGAAGTGCTTGTCCTGGTCCCAGGCGACGGCATGGGGGGCCAGCTGCTCCTGGGCGAAGTCGAGGGTGACCTCGGCCAGGGCGAGCTGGTCCTTGGTGAGGGTGGAGGTCATGGCGCTCACCCCATCGTCGGGATGGTGAAGCTCGCGCCCTCCTTGACCCCGGAGGGCCAGCGCGAGGTGACGGTCTTGGTGCGGGTGTAGAAGCGGATCGAGTCCGGTCCGTGCTGGTTGAGGTCCCCGAACCCGGACCGCTTCCAGCCGCCGAAGGTGTGGTACGCGACGGGCACCGGGATGGGGACGTTGACGCCGACCATGCCGGTGTTGACCCGGCGGGTGAACTCGCGGGCGGTGTCCCCGTCGCGGGTGAAGACGGCCACACCGTTGCCGTACGGGTGCTCGCTGGGCAGGCGCAGCGCCTCCTCGAAGTCGGCGGCCCGCACGACGGTGAGTACGGGGCCGAAGATCTCCTCGCGGTAGACGCGCATCTGCGGGGAGACGCGGTCGAAGAGGGTGGCGCCCGCGAAGTAGCCGTTCTCGTGACCGGGCAGGGTGAACCCGCGCCCGTCCACGACGAGTTCGGCGCCCTCGTTCACCCCGATGTCGACGTAGCGGTTCACCCGGTCCAGGGCGTCGCGGCTGACCAGGGGACCGAAGTCCGCCTCCGGGTCGTCGGAGCGGCCGATCTTGAGGGTGGCGATCCGGTCCTTGAGGGCGGTGACCAGGCGGTCCGCCGTCTCCTCGCCCACGGGTACGGCCACGGAGATGGCCATGCAGCGCTCGCCCGCCGAGCCGTATCCGGCGCCGATCAGTGCGTCCACGGCCTGGTCGAGGTCGGCGTCGGGCATCACGACCATGTGGTTCTTGGCGCCGCCGAAGCACTGGGCGCGCTTGCCGTGCGCGGCGGCGGTGGCGTAGATGTGCGCGGCGATCGGGGTGGAGCCGACGAAGCCGACGGCCTGGACGCGCGGGTCCTCCAGGAGCGTGTCGACGGCTTCCTTGCCGCCGTTGACGACGTTCAGCACGCCCGGCGGCAGGCCCGCCTCCAAGAACAGCTCCGCGAGGCGCAGCGGTACGGACGGATCGCGCTCGGACGGCTTGAGGATGAAGGCGTTGCCGCAGGCCAGGGCGGGGGCGGCCTTCCAGAGCGGGATCATCGCCGGGAAGTTGAACGGGGTGATGCCGGCGACCACGCCGAGCGGGCCGCGCAGCGAGTGCACGTCGATGCCGGTGCCGGCGTTGTCGGTGAACTCGCCCTTGAGCAGGTGCGGGATCCCCGCGGCGAACTCGACCACCTCCAGGCCGCGTTGCAGGTCGCCGTGGGCGTCGGCGATCGTCTTGCCGTGCTCGGCCGACAGCAGGCGGGCCAGCGCGTCGCGCTCGCCCTCGACGAGCTGGAGGAAGCGCAGCAGGACGCGGGCGCGCCGCTGGGGGTTCCACTGGCCCCAATCGGCCTGCGCTGACTCGGCGTTGGCGATCGCCGCCTCGGTGTCGGCGCGCCCGGCCAGCGGGACGCGGGCCTGGACGGCGCCGGTGTTCGGGTCGTGGACGTCGGAGAAGAGCCCGGACGTGCCGGTGGTGTGCTTTCCGCCGATGAAGTGGGTGAGTTCTCGGACCATGGATGCCTGCTCTCGTCAGGTCGGCTCCGGGGATGGCACGGCTGGCCGGCGGACGGCACCCGGATCGGGGTGCGCCGCTGCGGCGGGCCGTGAGAACTACGAGCGCGCGGACGTGGTGTGTGCGCGCTCCGCCGGATCACCAGGGTCGTGGGTACAAACCGGTGCCATGCGTGTCTGCTCCATCCTCGTGGACAACACGGAACATCCGCGGCCGGTATCCTGACTCCCGGATCACCATGTGCCGCCCGCCTTCCCGACAGACCTCGTCAGTGGCGTGTGGATGGCAGCACACTCCCCGGTCACAGTGGCGGGACCGTGCCGGATTCACACCGGCTTCCCTGCACCGCGGACCTACTTCCCCGAAGATATAGTTGGACGTCCTAGTAAGTCCAGAGCTTCCCTGACGCGCCTACAGCCGGACCACGCGCATCGTCTCCCTCCTCCCGGCGGCCACCGGCATCGTTGCGGGCCCCGGGCGCGCCGCTGACCTGGCCGGACGCGCCCCTTGGGGTCCGGGCCGCCGGCGGGCCCGTGACTGACGAAGCGTCAGCGCATGCCGCCGGAGGCGAGGATGACGTCTCCGGTGATCCAGCGGGCGTCGTCGGAAGCCAGGAAGGCGACCAGCGGGCCGTAGTCCTCCGGGGTGCCCGTGCGGCCCAGCGGAGTGTCGGCGATCGCCTGCGCTTCCTGTGCCGAGCCCGGGAATCCCATCGCCCTGCTGCCCTCGGTGTCGGAGGGGCCGGGCATGATCGCGTTGACCCGGATGCCGCGCGGGCCCAGCTCCTTGGCCGCGACGATGGTGAACGCGTTGACGGCGCTCTTGGACGCGACATACAGCGAGGCGTACGACGGGTGGGTGAGGGTGCCCGCCGTCGAGACGTTGATGATGGACGCGGCGTCGATGTCGTCCTGCGCGGCCAGGGCCTGGGTGGTGAGGATCGGGCCCAGCAGGTTCGTGTTCATCTCACGCTGGAACTCTTCCTCGGTGATGTGCGACAGCGGTGCGAACGTGACGACCGCCGCGTTGTTCACGAGCACGTCGACCGGCCCGTACTCCTCGCGCGCACGGTCGAACAGTTCGCGCACGTCGTCACCGCGGGTCACGTCCGCCCGGACCGCGATGGCCCGGCCGCCCTTGGCGGCGATGTCCGCGACGACCCGCTCGGCGCCCGCCGCGTCCTCGCGGTAGTTGACCACGACGGCCGCGCCGCTCCCCGCCAGCGCCTTGGCGATCCCCGCGCCGAGACCCTTCGACGCACCGGTGACGATCGCCGTACGCGTGTTGTTGCTGCTCACAGTGGCTCCTTGAACGTTGGTGCTGGTGAAAGTCACCGTAGGAAAGGTGCTTACTGCGGGGAAGTACGTACTTTTTTGTAACCTGATGACGTGATGGAAACTGAGCAGGTCGCGACGGCCGCCCGACTCCTGGCCCACGACACCTTCGACAACAAGTGCGTGCTCCGGCCGATCATGGATCAGACGACGAGCCGCTGGGCGACGCTGATCATCTCGGCCCTCATCGCGGGCCCGCACCGCTTCGCGCAGCTGCACCAACGAGTGGGTGGCATAAGCCAGAAGATGCTGTCGCAGAACCTCAAGGCGCTGGCCCGGGCCGGGCTCGTCGACCGCGAGGTCGCACCCACCAACCCGCCCCAGGTCACCTACACGTTGACGGAGCTCGGCGTCAGCCTGGCCGGGCCGCTGACCGAACTCATCCACTGGTTCGGCCGCCACGGAGACGAACTCCTCGCCGCCCAGGAGCAGTACGACAGCCGGCAGTAGCCGCCCCGCGCCTGACGGTCCGGGAGCCCTGGCACGTGTGCGCTGTCCGCCGAGTCCTCTGTGCCTCGCGGCAGGAGTACGGCTGCCGGTCCGTCCCGCGCGTCAGGCGTCTGCGGCGTCCTCGCCTTCCCAGCGCAGGAGGTCGCCCGGCTGGCAGTCGAGTACCTCGCAGAGCGCGGCGAGCGTCGCGAAGCGTACGGCTTTGGCGCGGCCGTTCTTCAGTACGGCGAGGTTGGCGGGGGTGATCCCTATGCGGTCCGCGAGTTCCCCCACGGACATCTTGCGTTTGGCCAGCATGACGTCGATGTCGACGGCGATCGGCATCAAATCACCGCGTCCAGCTCTGCCTGCATCTGTGCCGCCTCGCCGTCGCGTGCGACGGCTTGGGCGAGCAGCATGCGCAGGACGAGCACGAGAAGTGCGACTCCCAGGATGGCCACGCCGATCCCGCCCATGATGAGGGTGACGCCGGGGTCGTCCCGCTGGCCCGGGGCATTGACGCCCGTGACGGTGAACCACACGAGGGCAGCCGCCACGATCGATCCGATCACGCCGTCCACGTACCGGAAAGCGGCGTGGGAGAACACCGTCCCGCGCCGCACCATCGTCACCAGCCGCCATACGCAGACGAGGGCGACCTGCACCGACACCATGCCCACGATGGTGATCACCCGCAGGGCGGTCAGCGGTACCGAACCGTCCTCGGGATCGTTTCCGCTGATCAGCGTCCACATCATCATGGTCTGTACGAACGCGGTGCCCGCGAGCACCACCGCGAGCACGCCGCGCAGCGCCCGTACGGTCAGCTTTCCCATGCCACACCCTTCCATCGAATCACGATGTAAATCTATCGAGATTCGATAGGTAGGGCAAGCGGGGTGCTCCACGGGCCGGGCGCCGCCCGCGCCTCCGATCGCATGGCGGCCTTGTGGTGCTCTGCGGATGGCCGACCCTTGCAATGCCGCACAGGAAATGTTGAGGACTGGAATTCGGCGTCTTGATGGAAAAGGCAACAATAATTCGAGCGAGTAGCCGGGAATCCTGTGATCCGGCAGGGGCGGAAGTCCTTGCCGGAAGGCCATTGGTCCTCGCTCGTCCGAGGGTTTGCGAGTAACAGTTTCGTGAAGCGACATAGGGCTGCCCGTTACGTTTCCTACTTGGGAGCGCAATACCAGCCCTTTACCTTTTTTCTGTCCGAACGAACGGCGGCGCTCAGCCGCTTGAGACAGGAGAAAAACCGTGAAGGCCAGCCGCCGCACCATGTTCCGTACCGCCGCGATCGCCGCAGGTACGGTGACTGCCGTAGCCCTGCCGATGGGGGCCGCCTTCGCCGACTCCCCGGCCGCGCCGGGCTCCCACCCCACGAATTCGGTCGTCCAGCCGGAGAACCCGGACCGGCCGGAGACCACCCCGGACACCAAGCCGGAGAGCAGGCCCGAGGACAAGCCCGAGACCACCCCGGACATCAAGCCCGGTCCCGAGACGAAGCCCGAGACCAAGCCAGACGCGGAGCGCGAGCAGGACAAGCCGCAGGACCAGGTGGAGTCCAAGACGGTGAGCCTGAAGGACGGCGGTGTCGCGAAGATCAACTGGATTCTCGGCAAGCCCCGCGCCGAACTGTTCAGCCGGTTCGACAAGGCCATCGGCACGCTGGAGCGGCCGGGCTCCGCCAAGACGCTGGACTCCGGCCTGAGAGTCACCCTGCTGCACGGCGGCGACCTCAAGCAGGTCTGGACCGACACCAAGCCGGGTGGTGAGGGTGGCCGACACGACTACCAGGAGCGCACCGTCAAGCTGCGGGACGGCGGCAAGGCCATCGTCTCCAAGGCCAAGAACGGCGTCTTCGGCGCCCAGCTGTGGGACAAGCACGGCAACGTCGGCCAGGCCCTGGAGGCGAACGCGAAGCCGACGGCCACGCTCAGGTCGGGACTGAAGGTCACCCTCACCAAGTCCGGCAAGATCGTGCAGGAGTGGACCAAGAGCAGCAAGCCCAACCCGAAGCCGAAGCCCGGCAAGGACGAGTCGAAGGAGTGGACCGTCAAGCTGAAGGACGGCAACAGCGCGCTGGTCGGCAAGGGCACCGACGGCGTCTACGGCGCGAAGATATGGGACGAGAACGGCGCCGCCCTCGACGGTGTCCACGCCAAGATCCGTCCGTCGGTCACCCTCCCCAGCGGCCTGAAGGTCACCGTCACCAAGGACGGCAAGATCCTCCAGGCGTGGACCGGCAAGACGGCCAAGCCGGAGGAGGGCCGTCACACGACGATGCCCAAGGGCGGAGTCAAGGCCGGTGCCGACGGCGTCGAGTCCGGTGGCAACACCCTGCTGCTCGCCGGTGGCGGTGCCGCAGCCGCTGGGGCCGCGGGCCTCGGCTTCACCATGCTGCGCCGCCGGAAGGCTGACGACAACACCTGAGCCACGGGATCCGCGGAACGGGAGTGCCGGCGGTCGACGCCCTCACGCATGAGGGTGTCGACCGCCGGCACAAGGGTGTTTCCCGGGCTCGGCATCACCGGCCGCGCTCGGCGCCGATCGCCCATGAGTGCTGGCCGGGCGCCATGGCGAGGGCGGGAGCCGTGTCAGCGGACCACCTCGAAGACGTTCTTCTGCAGGCCGTTGGCGTAGGCGTCGTGCTCGACGAGCTTCAGCTTCTGGACGTCCTTGTCCGTGGCACTGAAGAGCCGCTTGCCGGCGCCCAGCAGGAGCGGGAAGACGAGCAGGTGGTAGCGGTCGATCAGACCGGCGTCCGACAGCGCGTGGTTCAGCGACGCGCTCCCGTGGACGATGATGGGGCCGCCCTCCGTCGCCTTCAGCGCGGCGACCTCGTCGAGCGAGCGCAGGATCGTGGTCTCGCCCCAGTTCGACACCAGGTCGTCGTCGGTGAGGGTGGCGGAGACGACGTACTTCGGCATCACCTTGTAGTCGGCGAACTCCTCCATGTCCGGCCACACCTGGCTGAACGCCTGGTAGCTGGTCCGGCCCAGCAGCATCGCGGTGGCTTCCTGCTGCTCCCGGCCCTTGATGTCGAACGCCTCGGGGAGGAACTCGGTGTGCTTGAAGGTCCAGCCGGAGTTGCGGTAGCCGGGTTCGCCGCCGGGGGCCTCCACGACGCCGTCGAGCGAGATGAACGCGGTGCTGATGAGGGTGCGCATCTGAAGGGTTCCTCGGTCTCTCGTGTCCATGTGCGGCGGCTTGAGCCGTGCGCGCTTCTCCGCGCTCGTTGCCGGGGCCGCGCTGCACCAGTCATGATCTCTGACCGCCGCACCCGGCGAAACTCATCGGTCCGCGTCGTACGCGTTCGGCGGGCCGTTCACTCCGGCGGCCCCGTCAGGACCTCGATGCCGATGAGGCAGGTGTCGTCGTCGGTGTCGGACTTGCTGTACGTCAGGAGGTGGTCGAGGCGCTGGTGGAGGCTGTCGACCGGGGTCTGGGCGTTGGTGAGCAGTTGGGTGAGGGACTCGTGCATGGCGGTGTCACGCCGTTCGACGAGGCCGTCCGTGTACATCAACAGCGTGTCCCCGGGCTGGAGTTGCACCTCGTCCTCCTCGTAGACGACCTCGGGCAGCGCCCCGAGGAGGAGGCCGCCGGTGACGGGGAGGGCGCTGGCCTGGTCGGTGCGGACCAGGACCGGGGGGAGGTGTCCGGCGCGGGCCCAGCGCAGGGTGCGGGTGGTGGGGTCGTACAGCGCGCAGACGGCGGTGGCGGTCACCTGGTCGGTGAGGTGGTGGGCGACGTTGTTGAGCCAGGACAGCAGCTGGGCCGGTCCGGCGCCCGTCATGGCCAGGCCGCGCAGCGCGTTGCGCAGGACCACCATGCCGGTGGCCGCGTCGATGCCGTGTCCGGCGATGTCGCCGACGCACAGCAGGATCTGCTGGGAGGGCAGCACGACCGCGTCGTACCAGTCGCCGCCGACGAGTGCTTCGGACTCGGCGGGCCGGTAGCGCACGGCCACCTGGAGGCCGGGCACCTGGAGCGGGCCGTGGGTGGGCGGCATGATGGCGTGTTGGAGCTGGAGGGTGAGCCGGTTGCGTTCGGCGACCTCCTGTGCTGTCTGGGCGAGTTGGTCGCGGGTGGCGGCGAGTGCGACCTCGGTCCAGTGCTGGGCGGAGATGTCCTGGTAGGCGCCTCGGATGCGCAGGAGGTGGCCGTCGCTGTCGAGGACGGGTTCGGCGACGATGCGGATGTGGCGGGTGACGCCGTCGGCGCGCTGGAGGCGGAAGGCGACGGTGGCGGAGCGCTGGTGGTGCAGGACGGTCCGCAGGAAGCGGCCGATGGCGTTGGCGTCGTCGCGGTGGGCGTGGGCGGCGAGGTCCTTGAGTGCGACGGGGCCCTGGGGGAGTGGGCGGCCGTGCAGGGCGTACAGGGTGCTGTTCCAGGTGATCTCGCCGGTGGTGAGGTCTTCCTCGAACCCGCCGATGCGGCCCAGGCGTTGGGCGTGCTGGAGCAGGCTCGCCAGACGGGCGGTCTCGTCCTCGATGCGCCAGATCACCAGCAGGCTGTTGCCGAGACGGCTGACGCTGATGTCGGCGACCATCTGCAGGGGCACCTGGTCGACGAGGGTGGTGAGCGTGATGCGCTGTACGCGCAGGGGCTCGCCGGTGGCGTAGACCCGTTCCATGTGGTGGTAGAGGTCGCCGGCGCCGATGGACAGGGGGAAGCTCTCCAGCAGCAGGGTGTTGTTGAGGGTGCTGCGCGGGCGGCCGGCCGGGTCCTGGAAGTGGACGTTGGTGTGGTGGATGCGGAAGTCGATGAGGTTGCCGTCGGCGTCCAGGTGGGGGGTGAGGACGAGGGCGGCGTCGTGCAAGGCGTCGGACAGGTCGACGAGTTCGGCTGCGGCGGGGTCGTGGTGGGCGGAGCGGGGCGAGGGTGCGGGGTGGTTCTCCAGGGTGTGGGCGCACAGCTCGGCCAGTGCTTCGAGTTGCCGTTCGACTGCTTGGGGCAGGGGGGTGAGGGGGTGGGGCCAGCAGATTTCCAGGACGCCGTGGATACGGCCCCCGGTGCCCGCGCAGATGGCGACGCGACCCCCTTGGGGACATTCGGGCTGGCCGATGGAGGGCAGGGCGGCGACGGATTCGAGGCGGACGGTGCTGCGGCTCGCGAGGGCCTGGCGGGCGACGGTGGCCACACCGGGCGGGACGTAGCGCCAGCGTTCGGCTTCCTCCCTGGTGAAGCCGGCGTGGCCGCTGAGGACCAGGGAGCCGTCGCGGCCCGCGGTCCACACCGCGACGGCCACCGCCTCCAGGGGGGCCAGCGCGTGCTGGAGGAGTGACTCGGCGACCGTCTGGGTGTCGTTGGCGGCCAGCGCCGCGCTCTCCGCCGTTCTCAGCCGCAGGGCCACGGAGGCGGGGGCGTCCTGGCTGGCGGCGGAGGTGGTGGTGCGCTGGACGAAGTCGGCGGCGACCTGGGCGACCTGGTCGCGGGCGGCCTCGTTGATGATGTCGGCGGCCAGTTCCAGTTCGGACATGTCCGCCTGCGCGGCGAGCTCGGTGAGCTGCCGGGCCGCCTGCGCGGGCCCGCAGTGCAGGCGCTCGACCATGATGCCCTTGGCGAGTTCGACCAGGGCGCGGCCGTCGACGGCGGCGCGCGCGGCCTGGACCTCGGCGCGCAGCCGCTCCACGGTGGC
The DNA here is from genome assembly GCF_041080675.1 of Streptomyces sp. cg36. Lineage (NCBI taxonomy): Bacteria > Bacillati > Actinomycetota > Actinomycetes > Kitasatosporales > Streptomycetaceae > Streptomyces > Streptomyces cyclosori. The sequence goes on from NZ_CP163520.1 coordinate 7,980,474, forward strand.
GGCCAGCCTGCCCACCGCTTCGGCGCTGTCCTGGCCGGTGGTGCCCGGGGCGGGTGTGTGCGGCGGATACGGCGACGGGCCGGTGGCCTCGGACGGTGTGTGCGCCGGGTACACCGCCGGCCCGGTGGCTTCGGGCGCGGACTGCGGGAGATCGGCGCTGTCACCGGTCGGCTGTACCGGCACCGCCATGGGTGCCGTGTGCGAGCGCGGCGCGGGTGTGACGTCGAAGGCGTCGGTGGTGGGGGGCACATCCTGAGAGGCGTGCGGTTCGCGGTGGCCCCCGCGCTGCTCGGGAGCACTCATGGCGCGGGGGACTCCTTGACGTCACGGCGGGGAAGGGCCCGGGGCACGGGCCGGGGCTGTGGGGTGGCCCGGCGGGCCGGGGCGGGGCTCACTTGTCACCGAGCCAGTGCCGGATGCACGCCAGGAGGTCGTTGGCGTCCACGGGCTTGGTGATGTAGTGGCTCGCACCCGAGGCGAGGCTCTTGTCGCGGTCGCCCGGCATCGCCTTCGCGGTGACGGTGATGATCGGCAGGTCCGCGTGGTCGGGCATCTGCCGGATCCTGGTGGTCGCCTCGTAGCCGTCCATCTCGGGCATCATCACGTCCATCAGGATGAGGTCGATGTCGGGATGGGCGCACAGGGTGTCGATGCCCTTGCGGCCGTCTTCCGCGTGCAGGACGTGGATGCCGTGGACCTCCAGGATCCCGCTGATGGCGAAGAGGTTGCGGGCGTCGTCGTCCACGACCAGCACGGTACGGCCCCGCAGGCTCTCGTCGATGCCGTCGGCCTCCTGGTGGCGTGCCTTGTCGCCGCGTACGAGCGCGATGACGTCGCCGGGCTGTTCGGCGGCCAGGTGCAGGGCGATGCGTTCGCGCAGTTCGTCCAGGCTGGAGAGGATTTCCAGCGGGCGCTCGGTCGCCCGGGTCTGCAGGGCGTGCTCCTGCTCGGAGTTCAGGCGCTGGCTGTTGTGGGCCAGTACGGGAACCTGGCGCAGGGCGGCGTCACCGTCCATGGCGTCGAGGAAGGTCCAGGCTTCGCTGTTGGCCATGTCGATGTCGAGGACCACGCAGTGGAACGGTTCGGCGGCCAGCGCGGTGGCCGCCTCCTGCGCGCCGACGACGGTGATGACCTCGTGGCCGCGTTCGCCCGGCAGCTCCGGAGTGCCCTCCAGGTTGGCGACCGCGCTCTCGGCGACCAGGGAGAGGAGCCCGCGCTGACGGTCCTCGATGACCAGCAGCCGCCGGGGGTGGCGGGCGGGGAGTTCGGGCGTGGCCGCGGGCTGCCCGCTCCGGCCGGTCGGCGGCAGGCCGTCGCCCACGTCGTGGGCGAAGGTGCGGGGCTCGCCGCCGGTGGCCTGGTCGATGAGGGCGCTGGAGGAGGTCGGCAGGTACAGGGTGAAGGTGCTGCCCACCCCGGGGGTGCTGTGTGCGGTGATGGCCCCGCCGAGCAGATGGGCCATCTCCCGGCTGATGGACAGGCCGAGACCGGTGCCTCCGTGCTTGCGGCTGGTGGTGCCGTCGGCCTGCTGGAACGCCGCGAAGATGGCCTCCAGGTGCTGGGGCGCGATGCCGATGCCGGTGTCGTTGACCCGGAAGGCGACGACGGGTCCGCCCTGGTGGACGGTGGCGGGGACTTCCTCGTCCTGGGCCAGGTCGATGCACAGCTCGACTTGGCCGTACTCGGTGAACTTGACCGCGTTGGAGACCAGGTTGCGCAGCACCTGGCGCAGCCGTGAGTCGTCCGTGAACAGCTCCACGGGCACACCGGCCGCGGTGGTGATGGTGAAACCGAGGCTCTTCTGGGTGGTCATCGGACGGAACGTCGCCTCGATGTCGTTCAGCAGCGGACGCATCGCCACGCGTTCGGGGTTGATGTCCATCTTCCCCGCCTCGACCTTCGACAGGTCCAGGATGTCGTTGATCAGCTGGAGCAGGTCCGACCCCGCGGAGTGGATGATGCCCGCGTACTCGACCTGCTTGGGGGTGAGGTTGCGGGTGTGGTTCTGCGCGAGCAACTGGGCCAGGATCAGCAGGCTGTTGAGCGGGGTGCGCAGCTCGTGGCTCATGTTGGCCAGGAACTCCGACTTGTACTTCGAGGCCAGGGAGAGTTGCTGCGCCCGGTCCTCCAGCTCCTGGCGGGCCTGCTCGATCTGGAGGTTCTTCGCCTCGATGTCACGGTTCTGGGAGGCCAGGAGCTGGGCCTTGTCCTCCAGCTCGGCGTTGGAGCGCTGCAGCTCCTCCTGCTGGACCTGCAACTCCTCCGAACGCGAGCGCAGCTCCCCGGCCAGGCGCTGGGACTCGTCCAGCAGTTCGTCGGTGCGCGCGTTGGCCAGGATGGTGTTGACGTTGGCGCCGAGCGTCTCCATGAGCCGTTCGAGGAAGTCGCGGTGGATGGGGGTGAACGGGGTGAACGCGGCGAGCTCGATGACGCCGAGGACCTGCTCCTCCACCACGATCGGCAGGATGATCAGGCCGCCGGGCGTGGCGGTGCCCAGGCCGCTGGAGATCCCGATGTAGTGGGCGGGGACGCCTTCGGCGGCGATGACGCGGCGGCTGCGGGCCGCCTGTCCCACCAGTGACTCGCCGGGCTTGAACCGGTCGTGGCCGGTGAGGCCGACCGGGCGGCCGTAGGAGCCGACGAGCCTCAACTCGGTGCCCTCCGCGGCGTCTTCGGCGAGGTAGAAGGCGCCGTACTGTGCGGAGACCAGCGGGGTGAGCTCGTCCATGACCAGCTCGGCCACGACGGCGAGGTCGCGGTGGCCCTGCATGAGTCCGGAGATGTGCGCCAGGCTGGACTTGAGCCAGTCCTGTTCCTGGTTGGTGCGGGTCGTCTCGCGCAGGGAGCCGACCATGGCGTTGATGTTGTCCTTGAGCTCGGCGACCTCGCCGGAGGCTTCCACGGTGATCGAGCGGGTCAGGTCGCCCTCGGCGACGGCGCTGGCGACCTCGGCGATGGCGCGGACCTGCCGGGTCAGGTTCCCGGCCAGCTCGTTGACGTTCTCCGTCAGGCGCTTCCAGGTCCCCGCCAGGCCCTCGACCTCGGCCTGGCCGCCGAGCCGCCCCTCGCTGCCGACTTCGCGGGCCACGCGGGTGACCTCGGCGGCGAACGAGGAGAGCTGGTCGACCATCGTGTTGATGGTGGTCTTGAGCTCCAGGATCTCGCCCCGGGCGTCGACGTCGATCTTCTTGGTCAGGTCGCCGTTGGCGACCGCGGTGGTCACCTGGGCGATGTTGCGGACCTGGCCGGTGAGGTTGTTCGCCATCGAGTTGACGTTGTCCGTGAGGTCCTTCCAGGTGCCGGCGACGTTGGGCACCCGTGCCTGCCCGCCCAGGCGCCCCTCGGTGCCGACCTCGCGGGCGACTCGGGTGACCTCGTCGGCGAAGGCCGACAGCGTGTCGACCATCGTGTTGATCACCCCGGCGAGGGCGGCGACCTCGCCCTTGGCCTCGACGGTGATCTTCTGCGACAGGTCGCCCCGGGCCACGGCGGTGGCCACCTGGGCGATGGAGCGGACCTGCCCCGTCAGGTTGGAGGCCATGACGTTGACGTTGTCGGTCAGGTCCTTCCAGGTCCCCGACACACCCCGTACGGTCGCCTGGCCGCCGAGGTTGCCCTCGGTGCCGACCTCACGGGCGACGCGGGTGACTTCGTCGGCGAAGGCGGAGAGCTGGTCGACCATGGTGTTGATGGTGTCCTTGAGCTCCAGGATCTCGCCGCGCGCGTCCACGCGGATCTTCTGGGAGAGATCTCCCTGCGCGACCGCGGTGGTCACCTCGGCGATCGAGCGGACCTGGGCCGTGAGGTTGTCCGCCATGACGTTGACGGACTCGGTCAGGTCCTTCCAGGTGCCGGAGACGCCCTTGACGTCGGCCTGCCCGCCGAGGCGCCCCTCGGTGCCGACCTCACGGGCGACGCGGGTGACTTCGTCGGCGAAGGCGGAGAGCTGGTCGACCATGGTGTTGATGGTGTTCTTCAGTTCCAGGATCTCGCCGCGCGCGTCCACACCGATCTTCTGCGACAGATCGCCCTTGGCCACGGCGGTGGCCACCTGGGCGATGGAGCGGACCTGGGCGGTGAGGTTGCCCGCCATGAAGTTCACCGAGTCGGTCAGGTCCCGCCAGGTGCCCTTGACGCCCTTGACGTCGGCCTGCCCGCCCAGACTTCCCTCGGTGCCGACTTCGCGGGCGACGCGGGTGACTTCGTCGGCGAAGGCGGAGAGCTGGTCGACCATGGTGTTGATGGTGTTCTTGAGTTCCAGGATCTCGCCGCGCGCATCGACCGTGATCTTCTGCGACAGGTCTCCCTGGGCGACCGCCGTGGTCACCTGGGCGATGTTGCGGACCTGATCGGTGAGGTTGCCCGCCATGAAGTTGACCGAATCGGTGAGATCGCGCCAGACGCCGCCGACCCCGGGCACCTGCGCCTGGCCGCCGAGCCGTCCCTCGCTGCCGACTTCGCGGGCGACGCGGGTGACTTCGTCGGCGAAGGCGGAGAGCTGGTCGACCATCGTGTTGACGGTGTTCTTCAGTTCCAGGATCTCGCCGCGCGCGTCCACGTCGATCTTCTGCGAGAGATCACCCCGTGCCACGGCCGTCGCGACCTGGGCGATGTCACGGACCTGCGTGGTGAGGTTGCCCGCCATGGCGTTGACCGAGTCGGTCAGATCCGCCCACGTGCCCGACACCCCGGGGACGTCCGCCTGGCCGCCCAGGCGCCCCTCGGTGCCGACTTCCCGCGCGACCCGGGTCACTTCCGAGGTGAACAGGGACAGCTGGTCGACCATGCCGTTGAAGACGGAGGCGATCTCGCCCAGCAGACCGTCCGACTCGTCCGGCAGCCGGGTGCCGAAGTCACCGTCGCGCACCGCCGTCAGTCCGGCGAGCAGCTGACGCAGCTCCAACTCGCCCACCTCGGCGGCAGCGCCCGCCGGCGTGGCCCGGGTCAGTGAGCGTGACGTCTCTACCGACGTCTCAGGCATGACAACCTCGTTCCAACGCTGGCGTTACGACATGGTGGGGTGCGCCGTGGAGCCGCCCCGGTGCTGACCCACGCACCGGCGAACCCCCGACTGTTTCCGTGTGGAAAGTGTGCACAACGATACCTGGCTGTAGTAAGTGGGAAGAGATGCTGGGAAGTTCGCGTGACGGCTGGTGCAGGTGCTGAGGTCAAGTTCGTCACGAGCCTGTACCGCGAAGAACGCACACCAAACCACCTGATTTTCGTGACCCCGGTCACGCGCCGCCGCCGTTTGCCCCCGGTATGCGCGGAATGCGGACGGGGTGTGCCCGTCAGGGAGTCGGCCTCGCCGGGCGGGACCGTCCTCTCCGGGCCGCGCCCTCTCAGGCGTGTCCCCTGTGAGGGGCACGAGAACAGAGGGTCTTGTCATCGTGACTGTTCCTCTCGTTACTGGTGGGATGACGAGAAGAAGACGACCACCTCATACGGTGACGCTGGTGAAGGCCGCGGCTGCCGCCCTGGTGTCCGTGCTGCTGGTCACCGTGACGACGACCACCGCGAGCGCCGCCGACCGCAGCCCGGGAGCGCGGAAGTGGCAGCCGACGGTACGGCCGCACGCCACCATCGCGCCGGGACACATGCGGTCCGACCGGGACGTGTTACCCAAGGGGTTCAGCAAGCGGCAGGCCGATGAGGCCGAGACGATGGAAGCCCGTGCCACGGACGGGTGCCAGGTGTACTGGCCCGCCCCCTACGAAGTCTGCGGCGCGATCCGCGACAAGTACAACGAGCTCGGCGGCCCGGGCGGCTTCCTGTCGTTCCCGAAGTCCAACGAGCTCACCAACCCCGACGGGGTCGGCAAGCGCACCGAGTTCATCAACGGGCCGATCTACTGGTCCCCGCAGGGCGGTGCTCATCCGGTCCTCAACCACTTCTTCGCGGCGTGGGCCCGCAACGGCTGGGAGGCCGGACCGCTGGGCTATCCCACATCGGACGAGATCGTGAACCCCGACGGCGTCGGCCGCCGACAGCACTTCGTCTCCGGTGACATCTACTGGAAGCTGAACGAGGCGTACGCCGTGCGCGGCGCGATCCGCGACAAGTGGGCCCAAGCCGGCTGGGAGGCCGGATATCTGGGCTACCCTGTGTCCGACGAGTTCGCCACGCCCGACGGCATCGGCAGCGGTGCCCGGTTCGAGCACGGAACGATCTACTGGACCGCCGCGTACGGGGCGCATCCCGTCAGCGGGGGACTGCTGACCAAGTGGGAACTGTCCGGGTACGAGAAGGGCCCGTACGGGTATCCGGTCGCCGACCAGCAGCCGCGCGGATCGTCGTGGGACCAGGAGTTCCAGTTCGGGACGATGGGCTTCCCGACCGATCCGGCCGCGGCCGTCGACCCCGACGACGGGGACGCGGACCCGACCGTGGGCGACCAGGTGCCGGTGACATGGGGGGACTTCGCCGCCGACGCCAACACCGAAGGCGCGGGCAGAGCGGTGGTCCAGGCCGGGCCCGGCTCGCTGGAGCCCTGCACCGCGGGCGAGTCCTGCATGCACACGACGATGGCCGCGGCCGAGGACGACCCGCCGGACGATCCGGTCATCGACGGCCCCAACACACAGGGCGCCTTCATCTCCCCGCTCTGTCTGGACCAGGCGTGGGACGGTCAGTGGCGTACGCAGCGCAAGCACGCGTGCATGATCTGGAAGAACCTGGACGTCGACGTGATCGACACCAAGGGCGCTGAGATCGGGTCGATACCGTTCACGGTGAGGACGGGCGTCCTGACGTCGCACAAGTCGGGCGAGTTCCAACAGGAGTTCCGTGTCGACTTCCACGGCCTGACCGGCAAGACGGGCAAGCCGACCTTCCGGTACAAGCTGACGTACAACAACGCACCAGCCGGTTCCTACAGCGTCGACGGAGCCGCCGACGGGTCACCGATCAAGTCGGGTCAGTCGAAGGTCATCGTCGTGAAGTGGAAGCAGCAGGCGATGGCCGACGGCACGCTGAAGTACCCCGTCGTCAACATCGCGTGGAACTTCGGGAACCTGGACCCCGATGTCGTCCCCGGCAAGCAGTGGGGCAACATCCGGGTCGCCAACGTGCGGTGCGACTCCACGATGAAGCTGTCCAACGGGAAGTTCCGCCAGGGATGCGTGTTCCCCGGTATCACCCCTGAGTTCAAGCTGACGTCCGTCACCCCCGAGCAGACCTGGCACGTCGCGGAGGCGATCACATCGGGTCTTCCCGGCGCGGCCGGCCGGCCGCTCCACCGGCAGGCCGACAAGTCCAAGCGGGACATCAACCGTCAGACGTCCTGCCCCCGCAAGGGCCCGGTCGCCGACGCCCGACGGCTGAGTGGCCGATCCTGCGACGAGTTCCCGTTCGCGTCCAGCAACGAAGGCGCAGCCGCCCATCCCGGCCTGGGCCGCACCGTCCACGCCAACTGCAACGTCAAGGACCTGCCGATCAGCACCGGCCCCGACGGATACAGCGTCTGCATGATTGACGCCAAGCAGAACTCGCAGAGCGGCAGCCTGCTGGGCAAGTTCTACGGCGAGGAACGCGTCGTCGACCAGGACGCCTTCAGCCTGGCGACCTCCGGCGGCGCACCGCCCGGCACCCCGTAGCGTTCGGGCACGTCCGCCACACGCACGAGGGGGTCGCGCGGACCACGAGGTCGCGCGACCCCTTCGTGCCGTGCTCCGCCCGCAGCGCAGGCGGTGATGCCGCAGGTATCAGAGCATCCTGATCGCGGCGCTCTCCGCCTGGCCGGGACGATGGCCGGGGATCAGATCCGCGAGTTGCGCAGCGACTGGATGACAGCGCCGGCGAGCGCCCGCGTCGAGCGCGGGACCGAGAGGTGCTCGTGCTTGCGGTACAGGTCCCAGTTGTACTGGACGAGCGACAGCTTGTTGGAGGACAGCGACCCGGCCTGGTGGGCCCGGTACACCGCCAACGGCTCGGCCAGCCCCCGGGCGTCGGCGCCGTCCCGCATGATCGACAGCCAGAGGGCGTAGTCCTGGCGCTTGCGCATGTCCGGCATCAGCCGGGTGCCGAGGACGCGGCGGTCGTACATGGCGGTGAGGGCGCCGATGTGGTCCTGGACCAGCATCGCGCGGTAGTCCACGTGGGCCCGCGCCTGGATGACCCGTCCGTTGGGAACCCAGTCGGTGCTGTCGCCGCTGTAGTCGGCGTCCATCTTGAAGTACGAGGTGAACGTCAAGGGCGCCGTGCCCTGGGCGGCGAAGGCGAGCTGCTTCTCCGTCTTCTCCGGAAGCCACATGTCGTCGCTGTCCAGGAAGGCGATGTAGTCGCCGCGAGCCCGCTCGATCGCGAGGTTGCGGGCCCGGCCGGCGCCGCCCTGCTCGGGTGCCGACTGCGGCAGGACCCGCTCGTCCTGGGCGGCGAACTCGCGGAGCAGGTCCATGGAGGTGTCGGTGGACTTGTCGTCGGTGATCAGCAGCTCCACGTCACTGTGGGTCTGTGTCAGCACTGATCGGACGGCTGCGCCGAGGGTGGCTGCCGAGTTGTAGACGGGCATCACGACGGACACCAGAGGCACAGCATTTCTCCTTGCTAGGTCAGGAACAAGGGTCCATTCAAGCACCGAGATCGCACATGAGCTGACGAGCATGCCGTTGTTGCTGGTCAAGGCCGCGTGGAGCGCCCGCCGACCGGACGTGCCGGGGAGGCGGGCCAGGACCCTCCGGCGCCGTCCGCCGCCATCGGGACAGCGGTGCCGCGGGCGGGCTCTTCACTGCTTCGGGCCCGCCCGCCGGTCACCGTGGTCGGTGCGGCGGCTTGTAGAGGTCGTCGAGGCGGAGTGGCGCGGGCCGGGGCAGGGGTGTGCCGTGCGTCGGCGCGCAGGACTGGAGGAAGTAGGCCAGCAGGCGGCGGGACGCGGCCATGGAGGCCGCCGGGGAGTCCTGCAGGACGCCGTTGTTGGCCAGGAGCAGGAGGGTGACGTCGCTGGTGGCGAAGTCCTCGCGCAGTTGTCCGGTGTCCTTCGCGCGCTGTACGAGTAGGGCGAGGGATTCCTCGGCGCGGGCTCGCTCGTGGTGGATGTCGGGCGCGTCGGGGAACTGGGAGAGGAATGCGGCGCTGAAGCCGCGGTCCTGCGCCTGCATCGCGCACACCTTGGTGAGGAGGGCGCGCAGTCCGTGCCAGGGATCGTCGTCCTGAAGGGCCTCGTCGAGGGCCGCGACGCACTGGCTGAGCTGTTCGGAGAACGCGGCGGCGATGAGCGAGCCGCGGGTGGGGAAGTGCCGGTAGAGGGTGGCGGCGCTCACACCGGCTCTGCGGGCGATCGCGCTGGAGGGCACATCGGAGCCGTTGAGGGCGTACGCCTCGCGGGCGGCCTGGAGGAGCCGGGCACGGTTGTGCCGGGCGTCGGCTCTCCGGCCCGTGGCAGGGGTGCCGGACGACGCGTTCCGAGACGGTTGAACAGGCATGTCTCTCACTTAACCAGAGGTGAACGGGGTTGCCCGTGCGGCGAGTTAGCGTGATCGGGCGCTGCGGTTCCCCGCGGCGGGTCCCGCGTCGCAGTGGCAGAGAGACCGCGAGCTCTCCTGCTGAACGCCACGACACGTCATACGTACGGAGGTTGTCCGTGTTTGCTGTGCAGTATCACCGCTACGGCGGTTCCGAGGTGCTCCGGGTCGAAGAGGCCGTAGAGCCGCACGCCGGGCCGGGCCAGGTCCGCATCGCGGTGCGCGCCACCGGCGTCACCCCTGCTGACTGGTATCTCCGCTCAGGGATGCTGCGGTCCGTGGCCACCGTGGGCTTCCCCCACATACCCGGCATGGATGCCGCCGGAATCGTCGACGAGGTGGGAGAGGGAGTGACCGGAACCGCAGTGGGAGACGCGGTCTTCGGTCTCGTCCCCTTCGCGGATCTGGGGGGCGGCGCGGCCCAGTACGCCGTGCTGGAGGCATGGGCGCCCAAGCCCCGGTCGTGGTCGTTCGAGGAGGCGGGGGGAGCCGCGGGCAACATCGACACGGCCACCCGTGTACTGGAGGCCCTGGCAGCCGCCGAGGGCATGACGTTGCTGATCGAGGGGGCCGCGGGAGGTGTGGGCACGATGACCGCGCAGCTCGCCCGTGCCCGAGGTCTCACCGTGATCGGGACCGCGAGTGAGGGCAACCACGGCTTCCTCCAACAGCTCGGCGTCATACCGGTCACCTACGGGGCGGGGCTGGCCGATCGACTTGCCCCGCTGGCTCCGCACGGTGTCGATGTGGTGCTGGACGCGGCGGGAAAGGGCTCCCTCGCCGAGTTGGTGGCCATTGCCGGTGGCCCGCACCGCGTGGTGACCATCGCCGACTTCGACGCCGATCGGCACGGGGTGCGCTACTCCCGCTCCGAAGCGGGGCAGTCGCCGGGCTGGGCCGGGCTGCCCCGGGCGGCCGACCTCGCCGACCAGGGCCGTCTCACCGTCCCGCTGCACGCCGTGTTCCCGTTGGAGGAGGCCGCCGCGGCCCATGACATGAGTGCCACCGGCCATGCGCGCGGCAAGATCGTCATCAGCGTGCCCTGAGCCGAGGGGCCACGGCCGCATCAACACCCGTGCCTATCGGGGGAATCCGTAGAACGTGCGGGCGTTGGTGCGCAGCACGGCCGCCAAGGCTTCTGGCCCCAACGTGTTCCCGATGAGGCGGATGTCGCCGTCCCGGAAGGGCCGCCGCGCGCGAGTCGAGGGCAGGTCCGTTCCCGCCATGAGGGCGGTGGGATCGATGCGGTGGACCTGCCGCAGTGCGGAGGCCACGTCCAGCGAGACACGGCCGAACCCGGTCGCCTTGACCTTGGCTCCCGACTCGACCAAACGCAGCAGGCTGGAGTGGCCCAGGGATGACATGCCCAGGTGATCGATGCTGATCCGGGGGAGCGAGAGCAGTACCGGCTCCAGATCCCGCAGGTCCTTGGCGTCGACGTAGAGCTCGACGTGCCAACCGACGAGATCGTGGACCCGATGCGCGAGGTCCTTGAGGCGGGCGGGGGCTTCGGGGCCGTTGCGGTAGAGGTTGAAACGCAGGGCACGGACTCCGGCTCGGTGCAGTGCGAGAATGCGGCTGTCGCTGGTGCCGGCGGGCAGTTGCGTCACCCCCACGAAGCCCGGACCCAGCTGCCGCAGTGCCTCCAGCAGGTAGTCCTGGTCGTACGCCTGGAAGGACGCGGAGACCACCGCACCGCCGGTCACACCGAGAGCGAGCGTGCGCCGCAGATAGTCCTCGACGGTGAACGGTTCGGGGAGGAAGCCGGAGTTGGGCAGGAGCGGGAAACGCGGGTCGATGATGTGGAAGTGGCAGTCGAAGAGCGTGTCTGCCGGTGCGGTAGCTGTGTTCATGGTGCTGCCTCGGTTCCTCGTGCCGCCACTCGTGGTGTCGCGGAAGCCTCAGCCGTGCGTCAGGCCGCCAGATAGTCGTGGACGACGGTGGCGGGCCCGTAGCCGAGATCGGTGCAGGCGATGTGGTGGGCGGTCGTGTCACCCATGACGGGCAGGTCGGCGACCGGGGCCAGGGCATGGGGCACCAGGTGCAGCCGGGCGGGGCCGGACCAGGCGCCGGTCACGGTGACGTGCTGCACGGCCAGGCGCACCAGTTGGCAGCCGGCCAGTGTGCCATCGGCTTCGCGGGTCATCTTGACCATGAAGAGGGGAGCGGTGACCTCTTCGCGCGCCGCGCCCGGAGCCAGGGGGAAGTGCTTGTACCCCATGGTCGCGGTGGCCACCCGCAATGATCCGTAGTCGAGCGTACCGACGAGGGTGTCTGTGTCGCGGGCCAGCCGGGGTGCGCCGAGCTTCTTGGGGAACCCCGCTGTTTCCCGCCCCACGAGCAGAGCGGGCGTGCTGTCGAGGTACATCGCGTCGAGGTAGTAGCCGGGCTCTCCGTCGTACTCGACCGAGACGGCCTGGGAGGCGCTGGCGTGATCGCCGAGGCCGGTGGTGTCGGGCATGCGCATGACCTGGAAGCGGACGAGACCGTCGCGGACCTTCAGGGGCTCGGGCACCAGGGCGGCGAGTGCGCCGAGGTCGGAGCGGTAGGTGAGGTTCAGCACCTCGACGCCGTACGAGATGAAGGGGCCGGGGGACCATGCGGGGGCGGACAGCGGGGTGGCGGTGCGGCTGAGCAGTTCGGCGGGTGTCATGGGTGAGCTCCTCGGGGGCGGCTGCGGATCGGGCAGTTCGGGCGGCTCGGGTGGTGGGACAGCGGGTGAACGACCGCGAGGCCCGGGCCGGAACACGCAGGTCACAAAGCGTGCTGGTGCCATTCCAGCCGATGGCCCCGGCGGTGGCAGTCGGGTGATCGGCGTAACCGATGGGGGAGGTGGTGACACCCAACGGTGGGCCGTCGTGTCCGCCTGTTTGAGGGTGGTGGCGGACGGCGGCGCCAGCGCGCCGCCGCTGTGCATTTCGAATTACCCGATTCCATCTTCGCCGTGCCGCATCGCTTCGGCGAGTGCGGTAGGTGTGGGGTTCGATTTCAAAAATTCCGGTGAACGAGAGGCCCGGAAGTGATATCGAGTTCTGCGGGCGGTCTCCCTGGGGCATGACGAAACCCGAGAGATGCGAAGGGATACATACAGGTCAACCGACTGGCGGACCAACCGGTCGGACGATCGGTGGAAATGGTTGGGGAAGTGCAGTTTCCTTCTTCTGAGTCCTCGTTTTTCTCTCGGTGAGGGGATTATGGTGACTTTATGAAAGCGAAGATCGGGCAGATAACCCTGAAATGCGCCGACAGGCAGAAGTCGGCTTCCTTCTGGTCGCTCATCCTCAACGGCGCTCCGGTCGGAACCGACGGTGAGAGCCCGTGGATCACGGCAGAAGGGCCGCTGAGGATGGCCTTCGAGGACGTTGCCGATGGCGAGGCGATCACCCGCCTCGGCCTGGACGTCGACGTGGACTATCTGGAGCTGGCCGTCGTGCGGGCGGTCCGCCTGGGCGCGTCCCCGGTCGGCCCGATCGACCGCGGGGGCCCTGACGCCTTTCAGCTGATGCGGGACCCGGAGGGGTTTCCGTTCCGCTTCGTCAGCCGGAGCGCCGGTGACTAGCCTGTCGCTGCGCCAGATCGAGTATCTGGTGGCAGTCGTCGACGAGGGAAGGCTCACCTGGGCGGCCCGGCGGCTGCACGTCACTGAACCGACGCTCTCGCAGCAGCTCAAGACGCTCGAACGGTCCGTGGGAGCCCAGCTGTTGATCCGGGGAGCCGACGGCGTGCGCCCCACGCCCGCGGGCGCGGCCTTCCTGCCGTACGGGCGCGCCGCACTGCGCAGCAGCGCGGAGGCGTGCGCGGCGGCCCGGTCGGCGGACGGTCAACGGCAGGTGCCCGTACGCCTCGACACCCTCCCCTCGTTGCTGCCCGGACTGCTGCCGGCGCTCGCGCACTGGTCGCGCGCCTGGCCGGAGGTGTGTCTCGCCGTCTCGGTCCAGTCAAGCCGGGAAGTGCTCCAGGAACGTGTGGTGGCGGGAGCCGCCGACATGGCGATCGGGCCCCGCCCGATGGACTGGAACGGTCCGGTGCTTTCGCTGGGCGAGGAGGAGGTCCTGGTGGTGTGCTCCATCGACGAACCCCTGTGGGGCGGTGCCTGCGCGGCCGAGGAACTGCTGCGGCGGCGCTGGGTGCGCTACCCGGAGGCCGGCTGGGCACCCGCCGACCTCGTGAGGGGACAGGGCGAGGCCGTGAGCGGCGCGCGGCCCGGCCCGGTGGACGTGCCGTCGGTCGCGGAGGCCGTCGAGCTCGCCGCTCGCGGGGTCGGACTCACCGCCGTACCCGCGAGCGCGGTGCCGGACCGGCTGCGGTCACAGACCATTCGGCTCGCGCCCCGCCAGGCCCGCGAGACCACGCTGTACCGGGCACCGAACGCGGAGGAGGGCATCGCCCGCCATTTCGCGACGCTGGGGTCGAGCGTGGCGCACGCGGAGCGCGGCGACCAGAAGGAGGCACCTTCCGGTCCTTCCGGCAGGAGGGCGCAGTCCCCGCGGCTGACTCGCCCGGAACGTGAGGATCCTCACCGTCGCCCTCGCCCGTACGGCGCCGAGTAGCGCGAATAGCGCGGGCCTATCGGGCGGTTGAACCGGTCACCTTGATCTGTACGGGCAGGGGCCGGTTGGCTCCTTGGTGAACCGTCCCGCGCGGCCCGCCCACCTTTCGTCCGCCGCGCCACGGCGGACCCGTGCCCGTGCGCGACCGGTGAGGAACCGATGAGTCATAAAATACTGCGTCTGACCGTCCCCTTGGCCCTGCTCGGGGTGGTGGGGCCCGCCGCGACGGCGATGGCCGCGGACCAGGGTGAGCAGCCGCCCGCCCTGGCGGTGACCCAGGGGCCCGCGGACAAAACCTCTGTGACGGTGGTCCGCCCGGGCGCCGACGGCAAGGTGACCCCGGTGTCCACCGGACAGCTGCGGCTGAAGAACCTCGACGCCTCCGGCCGGGGCGTCCTCACGCCGGGCCCGTCCTTGCGATCGGGGGCGTCCGGCGCACAGCAACTGCGCCCCGGCGATGTCATCGCCGCTCCGGCCGCGCCCGGCACCCCGCACGGTGCGCTGGTCAAGGTCAACGAGGTGCACACCGGTGCCGACGGGTCGGTGGATGTGCGGACCGTTCCCGCCGACCTGACCGAACTCCTCGGAGACGCCCGCGCCGATCTGAACGTGCCGCTCACCCGCGACGACATCAAGGTGAGGCCGCTCGGCGCCGGAACCACCGTACGGACCGGCCCGCAGCAGACCGGTTCGGGCAACGGACTCCACTTCGACGTCGACGTCCCGCTGCCGAGCGCCATCACCCCGACCCAGGGCCACAGCGCCCCGCTGTCGGCCGGCGTCGACTTCGCCCCCGAACTCAAGTTCAGCTACGAACGGGCCCATTGGTACGGCGTGGCACCGTCCAAGGCGCTCATCGGGCTGGCGGGCGACTACACGTACGGCGTGAAAGTGCACGCCCAGACGGGTGGCGCGTACGAGAGTGGCCACAAGCCGCTGCACATCCCCGCAGCTGAGGTGAACGTCGACAAGACGGTCTGGCTGGGGCCCGTGCCGATCGTCCTCAACCTCAAGGTGGACTACTTCTACGAGGTGTCCGCGGACGGGAAGGTGTCCCTCGACGCCGAGCAGCACACCCAGGGGCGGCTGGAGGTCGGCGCCCGCTACGACAAGAGCGAGGGGTGGCGCGCGCTGACCAGCCCCCGTCCGACGAGCACCGCGACGCCTCCGCAGGTTTCGGGGTCCGCCACCGCCAAGTCCGGCATCGGCGCCCACACCGAGATGGGGCTGTACGGATCGGTGGGCGTGGCCGCGGACACCGAGCCCTATCTCAAGGCCAAGGCGGCGACCCAGGACTCGCGTACGCAGTGGTCGCTCGACGCGGGTCTCGACGTCACCGGTTCCTTCTTCGCGAAGCTCAAGCTGTTCGGGACGCCGGTGGTCGACCAGAAGTGGCCGCTGCCGCCGTTGAACTGGCAGTGGAAGGTGGCCGGCAGCGACACCTGAGTCGGTGCGTCGGCACAGCAGGCACAAGGTGGGCGGCGGATTTCATGCGGGAGCGCCGGTGCGCGGGGCGACCACGGTGAACACACCTCCTTGGGGATCCGCCAGGGTCGCCGTGCGCCCGTAGGCGCTCTGGTGGGGCGACTCCACCACGGAGCCGCCGGACGACACGGCACGTGCGGCCGTGTCGTCCACATCGGGGACAGGGAAGTAGGGGCGCCACTGCGGGGCTTGGGCGGGGTGCACACTGACCGCGGGCACGTCTCCGGTGAGGGTCAGTGCGATGTGGTCGTCGATCCGCAGGACGATCCGCTCGTCGGTGTACGTGAGGTCGTAACGTCCCTGGTCGCGCCGGTCCCAGTTGAAGAGCCTTCCGTAGAAGACGGCGGAGTTGAAGATGTCGGGCGCGTGCAGCTCGGCGTACGGC
Organism: Streptomyces sp. cg36; assembly: GCF_041080675.1. Classification (NCBI taxonomy): domain Bacteria; kingdom Bacillati; phylum Actinomycetota; class Actinomycetes; order Kitasatosporales; family Streptomycetaceae; genus Streptomyces; species Streptomyces cyclosori. The sequence goes on from NZ_CP163520.1 coordinate 7,996,352, forward strand.
GCCCCCCGGGAGGAGGGCCCGGCACCCGTCCAGCGCGGCGCCGAGTCCTCCTCCCACACCCCGAACGACGCACCGGCAGGGTCCGTGGCCAGAGCGAGCCGGCCGCTGCCCAGGTCCGTAGGCCCCAGACCGACGGTCGCGCCCAGATCTCTGATCATGTCCGCGGCGACGGCGGCGTCGTCCACGATGAAGAACACCGACCACCGTGCCACGACCGTGGGGACCGCCCGGGACACCACCAGGTCGGCGAGCGGTACTCCTTGACGGCTCGCCCGGACGTACCGGTCCGATCCCGCGGTGCGGGTGTCGAAGTCCCAGGGCGTCACGGCGCCGTAGAAGGCGGTGGCCGCGTCGAGGTCCCTGGTCAGCAGCACGCTCCAGCAGGGCGTGCCCTGGGCCCGACGGGTCGGACGGGCCGTCAAGGAGGGGCGCATGTCACTTGCCGTCGCGCGCACCCTGGCGTCGGCCCAGCCGTGCGCCGACGAGCCCGCCGGCCGCCACGGTGACGAGTCCCGCGCCCGCCAGCGTCATGTCGGCGTTGACGCTGTGGTCGGCCGGGAGACCGGTGCGCGGGGCACCCTTGGGAGTGGTGTGGCCGGTGCTGCCTCCGCCGCCCGAGGGGTGCGTGGGAGCGGGGTTCGGCGCGGGCGGTGTGGGCTTGGGCGCCTTGACGACGTGGAGCGTCACGCTGGCCGTGCCGTTGCTGAACTTCATGGTGATCTTGTACGTGCCGGGGCCCGCGTTGACGCGCATGGTGCCGCGCACGTGTTCGGCGTCGGTGTCGGTGATGTGCACGACGCCGGCCTTGGTGTCCACGGACTCGTACTTCGCGCCCGGGTAGGGAGCGGACTTGCCGGTGACGGTCACCGTGTCGCCGGTGTGGGCCGTGCTCGGGGACACCGTCACCTCGGCGGCGCCGACCTCGTGGTCGGGAGCGGCCGAGGAGGACGACGAAGGGGAGTCGCCCGACCCGGAGTCGGCGAACGCGGTCGCCGGTGCGAAGGCCACCGCTCCGCAGAGCGCGAGAGCGGGGCAGGCCGTGAGGAGCGTGCTGCGCATGAACGTCACTTCCTTTGTTCAACACTCTTGAGTGGTGGCGCGGGTGCGGGACGGGGCCGCGTGCCCATGCCGTGAGTGCCGTACCGGAGAGTCCCCCGGGGAGGGCGGACCGGTTGCGGTGAATCCCAGCGTCTGCCTCTCCCGCGGCGATCGGCGTCGGGCGGTCGGAGGGCGGCCGGGGTGATGGCCCGCTCCTCCGGCTGACGGGCCGTCGGGGGAGCCCGGACCAGGGCTCGGCGGCGCTGCCCGGCCGCGCAGCTGGTCAGTCGCCGCGTTGCCGGAACGGGCCCGGGGAGCGCAGTGGGCCCGCGAGGCGCACCAGGAGGCACACGGCCAGCCCGCAGCAGGCGGCCAGCACGTGGCCGAGATCCCAGATGGTGCGGCTGGTGAGCACGGGCGTGACGAGGAAGACCAGGAGGACCGCGGCGGCAGCCGCGCGTACGCGTCCCGACAGGGCGGTCACGGCCGCCACCAGACCGGCCACCAGCATGTAACTCACCCCGACGTCGGTGGTGGTGGCCAGTTTGGCCGGGAGCCGTCCCGCGTTGATGGCCCGGCGCAGCAGTCCCTCGGTGAGCAGGGAACCCAGGACATGGCCCGCCAGTGCGATGAGGAGGAGCCGTGGTGTGCCCCAGCGCCGCTCGGCGTAGGCCACGGCGGCGGCGAAGCCCACGATGTACAGCGACAGGCCGCTGCCGTGGTCGGCCACCCAGAACGAGCTGGTGGCCAGCACCTGTACCGCGTTCTTGCGCAGATGGTGGAGGTTGGTGCTGTCGATGGCGGTCATGACGTCGATCAGCCGGGGCGGGGCCGTCGTCTGGACGAGGGTGAAGCAGGTGAACACGGCGACGTAGCAGAACGTGGCGGGGGCGCTCAGCACCCAGGCGTGGACGCCACGGGTCCAGGGCGTGAGGCGGGACACCGCCATTGCGGCGATCGCCAGGTGTCGTGCCAGCCACTTGAGCAGATACCACGCGAGGACGGTGGTGAGCCCGATCAGGACGATCATGCGAGGGGCGGTCGGTGCGCGGCCGTCCCGCGCTGCCGGTGGAGCACCGCGCGCGCGTGCCGGACGTGTGCCCCTTGGCAGCGGTGGCCTGTGGTGTGCGACGGCATGGTTTCAGTCAATCCGGTCCGGGGTGGGCGCGCATGGTGTGACAGCCGGGTTGGTGATTCAGCCGCGCCACTCCCACAGGTCCTGGCCGTCGAGGGGAACGATCAGGCGCGGATGAGGGGCGCCCGCCGCGCAGACGTTGCTGCCGTCGTCCCCGGCTGCCGTGACCCGCTCGTTCGGACGGACGACGAGGACGGGGCAGTGGGCCTCGCGCAGGCACCGGCGGGCGACCGATCCGAACAGGGCGTGGTGCAGGGGGCCGTGGCTGCTGGCGCCCATGACGAGGAGGTCGGTGGGCAGGCAGGCGCAGGAGACGAGGACGTCGGCGGGCTGGCCGCAGAAGACGCGCGGGGCGAGCCGTACCTGTTCGGGGGCGCGGCCCAGGACCAGCTCGCAGGCTTGCGTCAGCCGGGTGTGCGCCTGCTGGACCCAGCGGCTGCGCGGGCCGTCGTACGCGGGAGCGGGGGCGCCCGGTGTGTCGTCGGTGAGGGGCGTGAAGGCGGCCATCGGCCACAGTTCCGCTGTAGGGGAGAGGACGTCCGGTGTGCTGCCGGGCGGGGGCGTGAAGGCGATGACGGGCCACAGCTCCGCCGCGTGGCAGCGTGCTTCGTCGGCGGCCTGGCGCAGCGCGGCCAGGCTGCCCGGTGAGCCGTCGACACCGACGACGACGCGCTCGATGGCGGGTGCGGTCATGAGGGATCCTCCCGGTGGTCGACGCGGTGTGGGAGTCAGGTGTGGCTCGCGCCGTGCAGCAGCGCCTCGCGTGCGGCCTCGTCGGCCTGGCGGCGTACCCAGCCGTTCCAGCGGCGTGCGCCCTTGCCGTACTCGCGGACCAGGGCGGGGGCGGGGACGGACAGCACGGGGCACTGTGCGTGGCGGAAGCAGTAGGCGGTCACCGACGAGGTGAACAGCCGCTTGAGCAGCCTGGCGGAGCCGGCGCCGACCAGGAGGAGGTCGGTGGGGCGGTCCGCGTACCGGGTCAGTACGGCACCCGGGCGGCCCCGGACCACCATGATGGTGATCGGGAGCTCGGCCGGTGTGCGGCCCAGCGCGTCGACGCAGATCTTCCGTAGCTCCTCCCGGGCCCGGCGCCGCTGTTCGGCGTGCAGGTCGGGGGCCCCGATGCAGGCAGGGCCGTACTGCTGGGGGTCGGAGCCGCCGAAGGCATGGATGACGTGCAGTACGGCCCCGTGGCGCTGGGCCTCGGCCCAGGCGTGGCGCAGGGCGGTGAGGCTGCCGGGGCCGGTGTCGACACCGATGACGACGCGGGTGATCTGCGCATCCATGACGGTTCCTTGCCGCGCCCGGTGCACTGGCCCCCGGGCGGCTTGCTCGACGGGGCCCGCCGGTCGGGGCGGGCCGTTGAGGAAACCGTACGAACCGGGGTGGCGGCGCAGGATCGGCCGATGGGCGGAACAGCCGGGGGACACGCGCGGGACGAACGGTCGCCGGGTCCTGGCGGCCAGCCGCGGGCGGAACGCGAGCGGCGGCGTACGGCAGAGGGGTGCCGTACGCCGCCGCTTGAGACGCTGCGGGCTATTCGAGCAGGCCGCGGCGCATGGCCTCGGCGACGGCCGCCGCCCGGTCGGAGACGCCGAGCTTCTCGTAGAGGCGTTGGGTGTGGGTTTTGACGGTGCTGGCGCCCAGGAACAGCTCGGCCGCCAGCTGGGGAATGCTCTGCCCCTTGGCGAAGCCCTTCAGTACTTGGCGTTCGCGCTCGGAGAGGATGACCGTGTCGCGGTCCGCGCGAATGCGGATCTCGTCCACCAGTCCGCCGGTGAGCTCTTCGGAGACGACCTGCTTGCCCGCGGCGACCCGCATCACCGCGTGCACGATCTCCGACCGTTTGGCGTCCTTGGCGAGGTACCCGGCGGCGCCCTCTTCGAGCGCGCGGAAGACCACGGCGCTGTCGGTGGTGGCCGACAGCAGGATGGTGCGGGTCGGCAGCTGGTCCCGGACGACCGCGTGGATGACGGCGATGCCGTCGAGCTTGGGGATGCGGTAGTCGAGCAGGGCGACATCGGGGTTCAGCTCGCGGATGGCCTCCAGCGCGGCCTCGCCGTCCTCCGCCTCGGCGACCACGTCGATCTGGCCGCTGAGCTGGAGTCCGCGGGCGATGCCCTCGCGGAAGACGGGGTGGTCGTCCGCGACCACCACGGAAACTCGGTTACCGGAGTCGGTCACCTCGACCTCGCTTTCTGGTGCGGCGGTGCGCACCTCAACAGTGGCAGGCTTCGCGGGCGACCGCTTGTCGGGTGACCACGCGGGTGGGGGTGGGGGTGGTCAGGCGCGGTGGCTGGGCCGCGAGGGGATCCTCGGCGGGCAGGAGCCGGGAGACGGCGGGGCTGCGGGCGCCTCGGTGGACTCCTGCCCGGCTGTCTCGTGCGGTACGACCAGGACGGGGCAGGACGCGTACTTGAGGCAGTGCTTGCGCGTCGACCCGAAGAAGAACCGGTACAGCGCGCTGTGCCGACTCGTGCCGACGACGAGCAGGTCGCCGTCCCGGCGGGCGAGCCGGGACAAGGTGCGGCCCGGGTCGCTTCCCGTGATGACGGCCGGGTTCACGGGCGTCCCGTCATCGCTGAGCGTGACGGTGCAGTCGTGCTCCAGGTCGTGGCAGGCGTTGGAGTGCAGCGCCCGCTCCAGTTCGTCGTCGAGCGGCCAGAGGTCGCCCTGGGCGTCGCTCTCCAAGGCGCGGCGGACCCGTATCGGGCGGAGCTCGGCCCGGTGGCGGCGGGCCTCGCAGGCGGCCTGGCGCAGCGCCGCGAGGCTGCCCGGTGTCCCGTCGACTCCTACCACCACCCGGCGTACGGCCTGGCTCATGTTCTTCTCCTCGTCGGTGTGCGTCGATGTGTGCGCGCCGATGGGTGTTGCGTACTGCATGGGAAACCGGCGTCCAGCGGCGCACGGTGGACTCCGGTGTCTTCACGCTAGGCGTGGGAGGGCGCCGGACGGATCGGGCGGGTGGCCGATCGGGCGGTGGAGGGGCTGTTCCCCCGAACGGGGCGGGGGCGGGGCCGTCGCTCAGAGCGTGGTGCCGGGGTCTTCGCGGCGCAGAGTGAGCAGGGCGGCGTCGTCCAGGTGTCCGGTCAGTTGGGCGGTCGCCAGGAGCGCTTCGGCGAGTTCGTCGGCGTCCGCCCGCGGGTTTTCCGCCGTGATGCGGCGGACCCGTTGCAGCCCGCTGTCGAGGGTGACCTGGGGGCCTTCCACCAGGCCGTCGCTGAACAGGGACAGCGTGCGGATGAGGGTGAGCGGGCGGCGGATCGTGCCGTAGCGGGAGCCCGGCAGGATGCCCAGCGGGGGGCCGGGAGGCGGGGCGAGCAGCACGCTGCTCCCGTCCATCAGGCCCAGCACGCCGGGGACGTGGCCGGCGGTGGCCGCGGTCAGCTCGTCGGCCCGGGGGTCGATGACCACATAGGTGCAGGTGGCGAAGTGGGAGCCGGTCAGGGCGCAGAACAGGTCGTTCGCCTTGGCCAGCACGTCGCCGGGGGTGGCTTCGGTCTGCGCGTAGGCGCGTACGGCGGTGCGTGCCTGGCCCATGGCGGCGGCGGCCCGGACGTCGTGGCCCTCCACGTCGCCGATGCACAGTCCGTAGCGGCCGTCGGGCAGCGGGAAGGCGTCGTACCAGTCGCCGCCCACGTCGATGCCGCCGCGGGCCGGGACGTAGCGGCCCGCCAGCCGTAGCCCGGGCAGGTCGGGCAGGGCGGCGGGCATCATCACCTGCTGGACGGCGTGGGCGAGGTCGACGCGGTCCTGTACCAGCGCGGAGCGCTCCAGGGCCTGGCCGGTGAGTCCGGCGACCGTCAGCAGCAGCGACCGTTCCTCGGGGGGAAACGTGTGGGTGCGGGCGTAGCCCAGGACCAGGGCGCCGGGCTCCCGACTGCCGCGGTCCAGCGGGAGGACCGCCCAGGAGCGGGCCTGGGTGCGGGAGAGCAGACCGTGGGGGTCCCCGTCGCTGAGTTCGCGGAACTCCTGGTGGGAGGCGATGAAGCAGGGTTGCCCGGTGCGGATGACATGGGCGGCGGGCACCGCGGAGTCGACGGGCAGCCCGTCCATGACCTCGCCGGCGGGCCCACCGGCGCCGGAGGCGGCCAGTGGGCGCAGCACCCCGCTGTCGGGGACGACGACCAGCGCGCCGATCGCGTTGAGCTCTTGGTGGAAGCCGTCGGTGAGGGCGCAGGCGATGCCCTGGGTGGTGGTGGCCGAGACGAGGGAGGCGGCCACCTTCTCGATGCGCGTGGCGCGGTCGGCCTCGTTGCGCGCCCGGTCCTCCAGGGCGCCGCGCCGTGCCGTCTCGTCGGTGATGTCGCGGGTGATGCCGACCAGCCAGCGGCGCGGCGGATGGCTGAGCAGGTGGACGCGGGCGTCGATGCGCATCCAGCGGAGTGCTCCGGAGTCGTCGTGCATGGCGTAGGTGGCTTCGAGGGTGTCGGCGCCGTTGACCGCCCGGGTGAAGGCGTCCCTCACCGCGTCGAGGTGTTCGGGGGCGGTGGCGGCCTCCAGCTGGGCGCCGATGGGTGCGGTGCCCAGCCTCAGACCGTAGAGCTCCTCGGAGCCGTCGAACCAGCGTTCGTCGCCCGTGACCAGGTCGATGCTCCAGACGGCGAGGGAGGCGGTGCGCAGGGCCAGGCGGAGTTGCGTGCGGCGTTCGGTGATCTCGTCGCCGACCTCGCTCACCTGCGCCACGCAGTACTCCGCGGTGTCCGCTCGGCGCACGCTCAGGAGCACCGCGCGGTCAGGGTCGGGCGGGGTGGGCAGGTGCAGCACCTGTTCGGCGGAGGCGCCCACGGCGTGGAACGCCCGGTGGAGGGTGGTGCGGGCGGCCCGGTGGTGTTCCGCCGGGAGCCGGTCGGTCCAGCAGATGTCGCCCGCCTCGCGCGGCGCGGGGCCCAGCAGGCGGGCCCACTGGGGGTTGGTGAGCAGTTCACGGCCGTGCCGGTCGAGTACGGCCAGGCCGCCGGGCGCGCCCTCGAAGGCTTGGGCCGTGAGGTCGGCGGTGGTCCCGGGTGCCGGGTCGGCCGGGTCGGAGTGGCGGTGCATGGCGGTCTTTCGGCGCGGGGACGGGGGAGCGCTGGGCGGGGCCGCCCTCCGGGCCGGGCGGTTCACCGTGAGCTGCTGAGCGTGGCGTAGACGACGATGTTGTCCAGGTACTGGTGGTGGGAGTCACGCGGTCCGGCGCAGGTGATCAGGCGGAGGTCGGCGGCCGAGCCCCCGCGGTAGACCTCCTGCGTGGGGAAGTCGCTCTTGGGGTATTCCCGGACCGTGCGCACGGTGAAACGGGCCATGGTGTGGTCGGCGCGGCTCACGTCGATCTCCCGGCCGGGGGTGAGGGTGCCCAGTCGGAAGAAGACGCCCTTGCCGTAGGAGCCGACGGTGGAGTGGCCGACGATCACGGAGGCGCCGGGCTCGCCGGGCGTGGGAGAGCCGCGGTACCAGCCGACCGGGGCGCGCGCCTCGATGGGCGGCACCTGCACGGTGCCGTCCGGTGCCAGTCCGAGCGTGACGACCGGGGTGGACAGGTCCAGTGACGGGATGCGGAGCCGGACCGGCCGCGACGCGTGGAGGGGTGTGACTGCGGATGGCGCGGCGGAGGAGCGCGATGTGGTCGCGTTGGAGGACGGGCGGGGCGGGTCGAGGGCGGTGGTGCCCTTGCCTTCGCCGAGCATGATCAGTCCGATGCCGATGAGCAGGACGGCGAAGCAGACCACCCCGAGGGCGGGCGCCCTGGACGGGGCCGCCGTGCGGCGGGCCATCACACGCGGTGGGGGCTGCGGATGGCGACGGCGGACACGTCCTCAAGGAGGCGGAACAGGGAGCCGGTGCGCGGCTTGGGGAGGGGATCCTCCTGCCGCTGGCCGGAGTGGGTGGTGGCGTCGCTGGAGGCGGGTGTCTTCTCTGCGGCGGGGACTACGAGGACGGTGCGCTCGCTGTGGCTCAGGCAGTAGCGGCTGACCGAGCCGTGGACCAGCCGGTGCATCAGGCTCGGCGTGCCGCCGCCCAGGACCAGGAGGTCGTCGGCGCGGTCGGCAGCCGCCACCAGGAGCGGGCCGGGTGCCCCCGGGGCCGCCAGCGGGTTGCAGCGGACCTCGGCGGGGAGGTCGGCCAGGACCTGTGCGCACGAACGGGTGAGGTCGGCGTAGGCCGCGGTCCGGTAGTCGTCGGCCTCGGACGGGGCGGGCGGCCAGACCATGTCCAGGTATTCGCCCTGCGGGGACGAGTAGGCGAGGACCGGACGGAGTTCGGCGTGGTGGCGCAGGGCTTCCTCGGCTGCCCGGCGCAGCGCGGTGAGGCTGTTGCGGGAACCGTCGACGCCGACGACGACGCGGTTGATGGTGGTGTTCATGTGCGGCTCCTTGTTCCGTGGGGTGCGTGGGGCACGAGGAGAACGGGGTGTGGGCGCTCCTCCGGCCGGGCCGGGTGCGGCAACCGGGGCTCTCGCGGTACGGAGCTGCCCGGTGATTCCACGGTAGGAGGGCGCGGGCGGACGGTTCATCGCACGTTCGGTCCCTGGATCGGGGGAGGTGGATGTCCTCCGGCCGGTGGGCGCTCGGGCTCCCCGGGGCAGGCGGAGAGCCCTGGCCGGGAGGGCTCGGCGGTGGCCGGTGCCGCCCGTGCGCAGGGCTCTGGTGTCGTGGTGGATTCAGGTGTGGTGGATGCCGGCCAGGGTGTCGATCGGGCTCAGCGGTACCACCGAGGGGGTGGCCGGGGCGGGGGCGTGGGCGGACTCGCCGGGCAGCGGGGTCCGCGAGACTCCAGCCGCGGCGTTGCCGCTCGTGGGCTCCGAGTGGACCACCAGGACGGGGCAGCGGGAGTGCTTGAGGCAGTGGCGGCGGGCCGACCCGTGGGTGAGCCGGTGGAGCATGCCGTGGCCTCCGACGCCGACCACGAGCATGTCGGTGTCCCGGCTGGAGCAGGCCACGAGCGTGGGACCGGCACCGGCGCGTACCACCCGGGAGGAGACGCGCACCTCGGCGTCGATGTCGCCGAGGGCGGTGTCGCAGGCGGCGCTGAGGCGCCGACGGGCGTCCTGCTCCCACTGGCGGTGCTGGTGCGGGGCCGCGGGGTGGACCGCGTAGCGGGCCTCGCCACCCGGCGGGGACCAGGCCATGACCGGGCAGAGTTCGGCGCCGTGCCGGGCGGCCTCGCGGGCCGCCTGCCTGAGCGCGGCGAGGCTGCCCTGCGAACCGTCGACGCCCACTATCACGCGCTGCACACGTGCCGACATATCTGATCAACTCCTTGGAGGATGCGGGTGCTCCGCACGGGAGGCGTCCCATGAGGAGGGGCCCCGTGGAATGTCCGTGACCGCGTTCCACGGGGCCGACGCCAACGCTAGGTCCGGGGACCCTCGGCGGGTGTCGGGCGATCGGGGGACCGGCCGGGGGACGGGCACGCGCCCAGGCAGTGCGTCTTGAGGTACACGCGCCCGCCGACGGTCACGGTGAAGTCACCGTTGGTGACGCCCTTGCCGTGGGCGTCGTTGGCCGTCTTGGTGACGGTGCCGAACAGCCGGACCTTCTGGTTGTCGACCGTCTCGGACGTGCACTCGATGGACATCAGGCCGTCGCGTCCGGAACCGGGAGTGGACTTGCACTCCAGGTCGTCCTTGAGCTTGAGGCCCGCGTTGTGGAGGGTGGTGTCGCCGACGCCGGGGCCGGCCAGGTTCATGGCCAGGCCGTTCATCCTGCTGTCGGGGGTGGAGCAGGCGGCGGCGCAGGCGATGGCACCGACGGCGACGGTGGTGGCGACGATCAGACGGATACGCATGGGGGTCCTTCGGTGGGCCACACGGCTCGGGGCGCGTGTGGGCGAAGTGGGTTGGGGGTCAGGTCACTTGAAGCCGAGGTCACTTGAGGCCGAGGTCGTACAGGAGCTGGTAGCGCAGCGGTATGTGGGGCAGTGCCCAGTGGAAGCCGACCTCGAAGAAGACGGACACGATGTTCGCCACGACCATCAGGAAGAAGAAGCCGAGGACGAGCTTGGACGCCCGGCCGATCGGCACCCGGGCCGGCGGGGTGAGTTCGACGGCGAAGAGCATGTTGACACCCGCCCACAGCACGACGACGGCGAAGCTTACGAAGGCCCAGGTGTAGGCGTGCAGACCCAGCACGGTCGTGCCGTATCCGGGGTCGAGCGCGGCACCCCGGTTGGTGATCTGGCGCAGCGACATGAGGAGACCGATCACCGCGCCGACGAGGGTGAAGCCGTAGCCGCGGGCGAAGTTGGTGACCGACATCTCGTGGTGCATGGAACGGCTGATGATGTAGATCGGCCCCATGCAGGTGAAGATCATCGCCATGCGCTGGAGCATGCAGAGCACGCAAGGAAGCTCGGAGCCCGCGAACTGGAGCAGGAAGGCGCTGAGGAGCACCAGCGAATAGGCGAGGACGAAGAGATGGGCTCCCCAATAGCCCACGAAGCGGATGTCGCGCTGGATGGTCCGGGTCACGACGCTCACAGCGTCACCTCCGTCACGCCAGGAGTGGCGAATTCGTGGAATATCCACCAGCCGACGAGCGTCACCAGTGCGATGCCCCACAAGGGCCAGATATGCGGGTCTCCGGGCTTCTTTATCGTGAGGGCGATCATTATCGCCATGATGAGCAGGATGATGGCATCCATGACGTCTCCGATGCGGGTGGAAAACGAAAGGAGGGCCTGTAGGGAAAGGCTCCTGCCTTGTCGCACCAGACTGCCCTGATCCGGCGACATGGCCCCATCCCGGCATCGGTGGACCGGTCGGTGGAGAGGGCGGGAACCGATTGGTGGATGTCGCGTCGATCAATTCGAGGAAAAAGAGCAGGGTGTCTTTCTATTCCTCTGCATGCTGGATACTCTGAAATGAGTGAAAGATTCTACGGTGCGCTTTCGCGGAAATTCGGACTACCTTGAAGGTTTTCTCCAGGTGCCGCTCCGAAAGAATTCCGGCCCGGGGCGTGCCGTTCGGCGCCGTGTGCGGGCCCGTACGGACACAGGGGGCGGGACCCGTCGCCCCGTCGCCCGCTGACCCACCCACAGGACGTACTCATGGACACCTCGGCGTACTCCGCCCTCATCCGGATCCGCCCGCCGAACCCGGGCGCTTCACCCGCCACTTCGATCGCGCGCGGCGACCGGCCGTCGCCGGTGCGGTGCGCCCTGCGCCGGATCGCGGGAAGCAACCCGCTGCCCGGCGCGCTGGTGGGGCTGACGATGGTGACCGGGATGCTCGACGTCATCAGCTTCCTCGGACTGGGCAAGGTGTTCCTCGCGATGATGACGGGAAACGTCATCTTCCTCGGCGCCGCTGTCGGTGGCACGGCGGGACTCTCCGCGGCGCGTGAGGTCCTCGCGTTCGCCTGCTTCGCCACCGGGATCGTGATCGGCGCGCGCACCGAGCGGTTCGCCGCCCAACGGGCCCGCCGGCACTGGTTCTTCCTCGCCATGAGCGCCGAGATCGCCCTGCTGGCCGGTGCCGTGGCCGCGGTGTGGCTGATGCCTTCGGGATCGGACGCGTCGCAGTACGTGGCCATCGCCCTGCTCGCCCTCGCGATGGGCGCCCGCTGCGCCACCGTGCGCCGGCTCGGAGTGACCGACATGCCGGTGACGGTCGGGGTGACGGGCGCGCTGATCGCCCTGGTCCACGACTCCCCGCTGGCCGGGGCACCGGCCAGCGCGTTCAAGGGGCGGCGGCTGGGGATGGTGCTGGCCATGGGCACCGGAGCCGCGTTCGGCGCGTTCCTCATGGGGAACGCGGGACTGCGCTGGGCGCTCGTGGCCGTGCTGCTGTGTGTCGTGGTCATCACGGTGGCCGTGCGCCTGCATCCGCGCCATCCGGTCGTCACCGACCGGTAGGGCCGGGGCGACGCCCGCATCCACCGGGTCCCCTCCGATCGGGGGATCGGGCGCGAACCGTTGTACGGGCCGGTCGGCCGTGTCGCGCCCGTACCGCCTCATGACACGTTTGACCTGCGGCTTTCTCATACCGCCACGGACTCTCGGTTCCGTGTACGCCGCGCTGTCACGCGCCCCGAAAGTGGAGAGACCATGACGCAGCACTGCACCGACCTCACGATGGAGCTGGCCGACGACCATCGCGCCATCCTGGCGATCTTCGACCGCATCCACAGCACGCCCCTGGAGGACCCGGCCCGCGAGCGGCTCCTGCGGCACGCGGCGGGCGAGCTGGAGCGCCACGCGATCGCCGAGCGGCGGTTCCTGCTGCCCGTTCTGCGTCGTCGGCTGACGGAGGGCGAGGACATGGCCCGTGCCGAGGCCGAGGAGCACGAGCGACTGACGGGGATGGTCAACGCCCTGGGCTCCGCTTCTGTGGCGCGCCCTGGGTTCGACGCTCAATTGCGGGCGTTGGAGCTGGAGGTCAAGCGGCACATCCGGCATGACGAGCACAGCCTGTTCCCCCTGCTGCGGCAGGCATGCCCGCACGAGGACCTGCACATGCTCGGCTCGGCCTTCCGGGAGCACGCCACCCGCCACCACGCGGACGTAGCTGCGTGAAGCCCGCCCCGCACGTAGAACGCCCCACCGGTCCCGCCGACGGGGCGTTCTCCGTCTGCCGTCAGCACGCTGTGACAGCGGTGGTGGAGGGCGCCGCGGCCCTGTGCGGGTCGTAGCCGTTCTGCGACTCCGTTAGGCCGCCCCAGATTCCCCACTCGTGGTGATCGCGGGCCCAGGCCGCACACGCGGTGCGCAACTCGGCCGGACAGCCGGCGCACAGCCGCCGTGCGTCCGCCGTGCGTTCGGCGCGCTCCGTACGCGACTCGAAGCGGTCCGGAGCGAAGTACAGGTCGGGCCGGCTGGCGCAGGGCAGCGGCAGTTCTTCCGGCAGCGGTACGAAGGGCGGTGGCTGTACGGCAATCACGTCGACCTCCAAGAGGTCCGGGACAGTTGTGGATGTCCAGGCTGGCTCTGGAGGCCGCCGAGCGGAGTCGGCCGACCGGGGGAGCGGGAGGGCCACAAGCGGCGGTCGGCGTTGCCGGGTCCCGGTGGCGCGTCGTTGCTGGAGGCGCTTCGGCCGGGACGGCCGCGTCAGGGGTTCAGCCGCCCGCGGGAGCGTCGGCGTCCTGGGCCGCCGGTGGCAGCAGCCCCTGTGCGAGGAGCGCGTGCACGAGGTCGACGACCTGCTCGGGGGAGGCGGCGGCCAGCTCGGTCAGGGTGCCCGCCGTGCGCGCCAGAGCGACTCCGGCCAGTGCGGCGGCTGCCAGTTCGGCGCGCAGCGCGGGAGCGGGCAGACCGTCAGCGGCCAGACGCTCCTGCAACGGCGTGACCAGGCGTTCATAGAGGTGGGTGCGGGCGGCCTCGTGGACGGCGGTGTCGTCATTGGGAGCCAGTGCCGCGCGCAGTACCGGACCGGGAGCGCGATGACCGGCGTCTCCCAGCAGTTCGCGCAGCCGTGACCGGTCGAGCAGGTCCCCGGGGCCGTCCGCCTTGGCGTCGGTGCGCGCTTCCAGCACGGCGAGGTACAGCTTCGTCTTGTTGCCGAAGTACCGGGCGATCAGCGCCGCGTCGACACCGGCGCGCTCCCCGATCTCGCGGGTGGTCGTACGGTCGAAGCCGCGCTCGGCGAAGAGTTCCAGTGCCGCGTCGAGCAGCAGTTGACGGCTGCGGCTCGAATCCCTGGGACGCCGCGCGGGCTTGGCTTCCAACGACTGCTCCTCGAACGTGACGGACCGGGATCCGGCTCATGGGCCGTTTCCGCAGGATAGCGGCTGTTGGACGGAGCCTTCGGCGCGTGGGCACCCGGGCGCCGGCTTCCGGGCGGGACCGTGCGGTCGCTGTCCTCGGACCGTCGCTTCCCCCGATCGGATGGGCCCCTGGCCGCACCCCGCGAGTGAGGGTGGGAGGGAGAGCCGCGCGATGCGAGCGGAGGGGAACACGGGCTCGCGGTGGGCGGGGGCGCGGCCCGGGGTGAGTTTTTGGACGCGACGACGAGGACCAGCCGATGACATGGGTACTTCCCGATGGGCGATCCGGCGGTGACGGCACGGCCGTCGCCGCGGTGGACGTATACGGCAGGATCATCTGGTGGAATCCGCAGGCGGGCCGACTACTGGGCTACGCACCGACGCAAGTGGCCGGCCGCGCCGCCCCCGAACTGCTGGCCGAAGCGCTGCCCACGGCGGCGCTGCGCGCGCTGGTGTGCCGTACGCCCTGGCGCGGCGAGCTGCGGCTACGCCGGAGCGACGGGAGCGCGGGTGCGGTGATCTGTGAGCTGCAGCCGAACCCCTGGGCCACGGCGGGACCCGACTGGATCGTCCTGGCCGCGAGCCCAGGGGCCGCGCCGCCCGGTCAGAGTGTTCGGGGAGAGCGGTCGGCCGTGCTGACCGACCGGGCGTTCACCCAGGCACCGCTGGCCATGTCGCTGTACGACCGGCAGGGCCAGCTGGTTCGCGCCAACAGCGCGATGGAGCGGCTGTCGGGCCGCCACGAGGAGGAGATGCGGGGGCGGACGCTGCACGAGCTGATGGCGGCCCCTCCGCTCGACACGGTTGCGGAGGCAGCCGCCACGGTCCTGGAAACGGGCCACGAGGCCCGCGTACAGACCCTGGAGGCGGGCGGCGCGGGCGAGCAGCAGCGGCTTCTGACGTCGTTCCTCACTCCGGTCACGGACGACGACCGGACCGTGGGGCTGGCCGGTGTGGTGGTGGACACCACGCGGGAGTATCTCGCCGGGCAGCGCCTGTCGTTGGCCGCCGAGGCGGCGGGCCGGATCGGCACGACGCTCGACGTCGTGCGCACCGCACGGGAACTGGTCGACTTCTTGTGCGGACGCTTCGCCGACTGGGTCTGCGTCGACCTCGTGGCTGACTGTTTCGACGGCCTGGGCGACACCGGGGGCAAGCCGGTGGACCACCGGGCGGGTTCCCCGCTGCTGCGCGTGGCCGAGCGCGGTGGCCCGCGCCCGCAGCAGGCGTTCCCTGCGCGGCGTGGGAGGACGTCGTGGGCCGGGCGGCTGTGGGAGGCGGGCGGAGCACGACAGACAGGCACGGGTGATGGCGCCCGGCACGGGGCCACCACGAGTGACCCGGGGCCGGCCGACCACGATGCCGCTCTGGTCGTCGCCCTGCGGGCGCAGGGCGAGCTCCTGGGGCTGGTGCGTTTCGCCCGTGACCGTGGGCATCCGCCGTTCGACGCGGAGGAGCACCTGCTGGCCCGGAGCATCGTCGCGCGGGCCGCGCTGAGCCTCGACAACGCGCGGCGCTATCTGCGCGAGAGGTCGGTGGCCGTCACCTTGCAGCGCAGCCTGCTGCCGCAGGAGCCGGCGGTGCAGAACGCGGTCGAGGTCGGCTTCCGCTACCTTCCCGCCGCGACCGCGGCGGGCGTGGGAGGGGACTGGTTCGACGTCATCCCCCTGTCGGGTGCCCGGGTCGCCCTGGTGGTGGGAGACGTGGTGGGCCACGGCCTGCACGCGAGCGCCACCATGGGGCGCCTGCGGATGGCGGTGCGGACCCTCGCCGATCTCGATCTGCCGCCCGACGAACTCCTGGCCCGTCTCGACGACATGGTGGTGCGCGACGCGGCCGAGTGGGCCGCGGGCGGCGACTTCGCCGCCGAGATCTGCGCCACCTGTGTGTACGCGGTGTACGACCCGGTCTCACGGCGCTGCTCGGTGGCCTGCGCGGGGCACCCCGTGCCCGTGGTGGTCACGCCCGACGGCGGGGCGGAGTTCCTGGACGTGGTGGCCGGGCCGCCGCTGGGCATCGGCGGTCTGCCCTTCGAGGCCCTCGACCTGCGGTTGCCCGAAGGGAGTCTGCTGGCCCTGTACTCCGACGGCCTCGTCGAGGGCATGGACCGGGATCTCGTCCGCAACACCGACACCCTGCTGCGCACCCTGGGGGGCGAGGCGGCGAGCGTGGAGGACGCCTGCGAGCGGGCCGTGGGCACGCTCGTGCCCGAGGACGCCCGGGACGACGTCACGCTCCTGGTGACCCGTACCCGGACGCTGCCCGACGAACGGGTCCACTACTGGGACCTGTCGTCGGACCCGGCGGCCGTGGGCGAGGCCCGCGCGCTGGTGCGGGAGCAACTCGGCCGGTGGGGTCTGCGAGAGCTGGAGTTCGCCACCGAACTCGTGGTGAGCGAACTGGTCACCAACGCGCTGCGGCACGCCGAGGCTCCGGTGCGGCTGCGGCTGATCCGCGACACCGGTCTCATCTGCGAGGTGTCCGACGCCAGCAACACCTCGCCCCGCCAGCGCCGGGCCCGCGCCCTGGACGAGGGCGGGCGGGGTCTGCTGCTGGTGGCCCGGCTCACCCACCGCTGGGGCACGCGGTTCACCCCGGACGGCAAGACCATCTGGGCGGAGCAGCGGATCGAGGCGCCGTGCACCGGCGGGTGAGGGGCGGCGCGCCGGGCGTGGGCACTGCCCGGCCCGTCACCCGTGTGGACCGGTGGGTCTGTCGGCTCCCGTGGAGCCTGCCTACGGTGGAGTCGACCTTGCGCGCGCCCTCGGCGCACCTGCTCCGTTAGGGGGGCCGATGGCTCTGTCGACGAGGCGCCCGCCTTCCGCGCGGTCGGAGAACCGGAGCTTCTTCGGTGGCTCCCTGTGGATCGATGCCGCGGTGGCCCTGGCCGTACTGCTGATCGGCTACTTGATCCTCCGGGTCGGCAAGGGGACGACGGTCTCCTTCGACCCGGCCGACGTCCTGCACGTGGACACCTCCCCGTCCCAGCTGCCCTATTACGCGGCCCGCAGTCTGCTGCGGATGTTCGTGGCGCTGGCCGCGTCGATCCTGTTCACGCTGGTGTACGCGTACGCGGCGGCCAAGAGCCGTCGACTGGAGCGCATCCTGATCCCCGCTCTGGACATCCTGCAGTCGGTGCCGGTGCTCGGGTTCCTGACGGTGGCGGTGACGGGGTTCATCGCCCTGTTCCCGGGGTCGTTGATGGGGCTGGAGTGCGCCTCGATCTTCGCGATCTTCACGTCGCAGGCGTGGAACATGACGTTCGGCTTCTACCAGTCGCTGGTCTCCCTGCCACGGGAGTTCGACGAGCTCTCGCGGTCCTTCCGGCTGTCGCGGTGGATGCGGTTCTGGCGGATCGAGGTCCCCGCCGGGATGATCGACCTCGTCTGGAACGGGATGATGAGCTTCGCGGGCGGTTGGTTCTTCCTGGTCGCCTCGGAGGCCATCAGCATCGGCAACGACAAGTACGCGCTGCCCGGCGTCGGCAGTTACGCGGGCACGGCCATCGACCAGGGCGACCTGGGCAAGATGGGCTGGGCCATCCTGACCATGGCCATCATGGTGATCGGCGTCAACTTCCTGTTCTGGCGACCGCTGACCGCGTGGGTGGAGAAGTTCAAGGTCGAGCAGTCGGAGGCGAGCGAGCTCCAGCGCAGCACGGTGCTCGACCTGTTGCGCCGCTCGCGCTGGCCCGGCTGGCTGGGGCGGGTGTGGCACCCGGTCGGGCGGGCCCTGAACTCCGCGGGCCAGGTGTTCGGCCGGGACGACCGGCCGCTGCACCTCGACCCGGTGCGCCGGCGCACCGGTGACGTGGTCTTCACGCTCGTCGCGGTGGCGCTGATCGGCTGGGGGCTGGCCGACCTGGTGCGTTACTTCCAGCGCACCACGGGCTTCGCCGTCTTCGGCGAGCCGCTGTGGCTGGGGCTGGTCACCCTGTTGCGGGTGGTCGTGCTGGTCGCGGCGGCCACTGTGGTGTGGGTGCCGATCGGGGTGTGGATCGGCTTCTCGCCCAGGCTCACCCGCGTCGCCCAGCCCGTCGTGCAGGTGCTCGCCAGCTTTCCGGCCAACTTCCTCTTCCCGCTGGCCATGTGGTTCTTCCTGCGGACCGGATTGGCGATCAACATCGGCTGTGTACTGCTGATGGCGCTGGGCGCCCAGTGGTACATCCTCTTCAACACGATCGCCGGAGCCATGGCGATCCCCAGCGATCTGCGCGAAGCCATGGACGACCTGGGCATCCGGGGGTGGCTGCGCTGGAAGCGCCTGATCCTGCCCGGTGTCTTCCCGGCGTACGTCACCGGCGCGATCACCGCGACCGGCGGCGCCTGGAACGCGTCGATCGTCTCGGAGGTGGTCTCCTTCCACGGGACCACCCTGACCGCCACCGGCCTCGGCGCCTACATCGCCCAGGCCACCAGCGACGGCGACTTCCCCGAGCTCCTCGCCGGTGTCGCGGTGATGAGCCTGTACGTCGTCGCCCTCAACCGGCTGTTCTGGCGCCGGCTGTACCGCCTCGCGGAATCGAGGTACGGCCTGTGACCCCCACCTCTTCTGGAGACGGTATGCGCCGCTCGATGTCGCCCGCCACGGACCGCCCGGTGAACGGGGAGGTCCTGCTGGAGACCGTTGATCTGACCAAGACCTATGCGGGCGCCGACGGTGAGCTGCCGGTGCTGCGCGGCATCGACCTGACGGTGCGGGCGGGCGAGATCGTGGCCCTGCTCGGCAAGTCGGGCTCGGGCAAGTCGACGCTGCTGCGCTGTCTTGCGGGGCTGGTGGCGCCGAGCCAGGGCACGGTGTCCTTCCGGGGCACCCCGCTGGCGGGGGCCAACCCGGGCACCGCGATGGTGTTCCAGACGTTCGCGCTGCTGCCCTGGCTGACGGTGCAGCAGAACGTCGAACTCGGCCTGGAGGCACGGCAGGTACCCCCGCGGGAGCGGGCGCGCGCGACCCTGGACGCCATCGATCTGATCGGTCTGGACGGCTTCGAGTCCGCCTACCCCAAGGAGCTCTCCGGCGGGATGCGCCAGCGCGTCGGGTTCGCGCGGGCCCTGGTGGTGGAGCCCGATGTGCTCATGATGGACGAGCCGTTCTCGGCGCTGGACGTGCTGACGGCGGAGAACCTGCGCGGCGAGCTGATGGAGCTGTGGGAGTCGGGTCGCTTCCCCACCCGGGCGATCGTGCTGGTCACGCACAACATCGAGGAGGCGGTCATGATGGCGGACCGCATCGTCGTGCTCGGCGCGCGGCCCTACGGCACCATCCGCGAGACGTTCGAGGTGGATCTCGCCCGGCCGCGGGACCGGGCCTCGGCGGAGTTCGAGGACCTCATCGACCGGGTGTACCGCACCATGACCGGGCGGGCGAAGGAGTCCCGTCTGCCGGGCCGTGCCGGGGCGGAGGAGATCGAGCGGCGCACGGTCGCCAACTCCCCGCTGCCGACGGCGAGCGTGGACGGCCTGTCGGGTCTGGCGGAGATCGTCGCGCACCGGGGAGGCCGCTGCGATCTGGCGGATCTCGCCGACGACCTGGGCCTGGAGGTCGATGACGCACTGCCGCAGGTCGACGCGTTGGAGCTGCTGGGCTTCGCGACGGTCAGCGACGACGACCTGGTGCTGACCGAGCTCGGTACCGCGTTCGCGCGGGCCGACGTACAGCGCTCGAAGCAGATCTTCGCGGACGCGGCGCTGGAGGCGCCGCTGGTGAAGCTGATCGCGACGGGGGTGCGGCAGAGCCGCAGCGGCACCATGGGGGACGGGTTCTTCCGCGACCTGCTCGCCCACCACTTCACCAGCGAGCAGGTGAACCAGCAGCTGGAGCGGGCGACCGACTGGGGGCGGTACGCCGAGCTGTACGGCTATGACGCGGAGCCGCGCGAGTACCGGCTCGACGAGGGGGTCCAGCGCTCCAGCACCTGACCGCAAGGGCCGCTGTCGCCGACCACGACGACCGGGCACGGCGCGTGCCTGCGGCAGTAGCGCCGGGTGCGGTCGTGGCGGAGCGAGTGGTCGCCGTCGGCGCTGATGACGAGCAGGTCGGTGGGGTGGGTGGCGCAGGCGATCAGCGCCCGGCCCGCGTCGGCGCGGGCCACGACCGCCTCGATGTCCAGCCGGTCGGCCTGGCGCGGCAGCGCCGCCCGGCACAGAGCGGTGAGCTGCTTGCGGGCGGCCTCGCCGCACCGCGTGTCGGCGGCCTCGGGGCCGGGGAACAGCGCGGAGAGGGTTTCGCCGTAGGGCGGGGACCAGGCGAGGACCGGGCAGAGGACGGCGTGGCGGTGGAGGGCTTCCTTGGCCGCCCAGCGCAGGGCGGCGCGCTGGCTGAGCAGCGCGTCGACGCCGACGACGACTCGGTCCGTGCGTACGGGCATGGCTCGTCTCCTTGTGCCGGGGGAAAAGGGAGGGGCCGGTGAGGGCCCCTTTCCCACGGTAGGGAGGGAGCCGTGGCCGGGGTGTCCCACGAAGGGGGGAGACGGTGGGGGCGGACATGTCCACCACTGGGCCGCGTGCGCCGCTCGCTCACCCGGCGGGTGCGGTGAGTTCGGAGCTGAGGAAGGCGAAGGCGTCCGGGTACATCCCGGTCCAAGTGCCGTAGTTGTGGCCGCCGGTGGGCCGGATGAGGGTGCTGACCCGTACGGAAGAGCCCTTGGCCGCCTGGACGAACGCCTCGATCTGGGCGGGCGGGCTCTCCCGGTCCTGGCGCGAAGTCGCCAGGAAGAGCGCCACGTTGGCGCGGGAGCCGCGCACCAGCGTGGTGGGGGCGTTGCGCGCCCGTAGCGCGGGGTCGGGCAGGACGCCGGCCTCGCCCGCCAGCGGATCGGGGTCCAGGGCCGCTCCGGCGCCGAAGACGGAGGGGAACTGCAGGGGCAGTTTGGCCGCGCAGTAGCCGCCGGTGGAGTACCCCATGACGCCCCACGCCTTGGGGCCTGACAGGGTGCGGAAGTGCTGGCGCACCAGGTCGGGGACGTCCTTCGCGAGCCAGGTGGCGACCTTGCGCCGGGGGGTGTCCGAGCAGTCCGTGTCGACGCCGCCCGGGTCCACGACGGGCATGACCAGCAGGAAGGGGTGGGTGGCACCGTCCTCGACGAGCCGCTCGAAGGCCGCGGGCATGTGCCCGTTCTCCAGCCAGGACTGCGGACCGCCCGGAACTCCGTGCAGCAGCAGGACGACGGGCAGGGGCGTGTCGGTGCGGCTGTTGACGTGGTGGCCGGGTGGCGCCCACACGATGACCTGGCCGGACAGCTTCGAGGCCGGGCCACGGAACTGGGTGGTCAGCGTGCCGCTGGTGCCGCGCGAGAACTTGGCCATGCGCGGGGGAACTCCGGCCATGGCGGGGTTCTCGGTGAGCGTGTCCCGGCCCAGCAGGTCGTTCCAGGACGCGTACAGGCCGAAGCTGGAGTTGATCCAGGTCGCGGTCGCGGCGATGGCGGTGAGCTGGCACAGCACGAGCAGGGCGGTCCGGGCGGGCCAGCGGACCCAGCCCGGGCCGGGAATGCGCTGCCACACCAGGAGGGTGGCGGCCATGACCAGGAGGCAGACGACGATGAGGGTGACGAAGAAGGCCGTGCTGGTCAGGCGCATTGTCCATGTATGTTCGCGATCGCAGGGTTTCATTCATGGACGTGCGCCGGTGCGCGCCCGGACGGGTGACCCCGACGGTTCATGCCGCGTCCAGGTCGTGCAGCCCCGCGGTCTGCGCGGTCGGGTCGGCCCGGCGCCGTGCCCAGCCGCTCCATCGGCGCAGGCCCCGGCGGTATTCGCGCATCAGCGCGGGGCGGGCGACCACCAGGACCTGGCAGCGGGCGTGCCGCGCGCACTGTGCGGCCACCGAGCGGTGCCACAGGCGGCGCAGACCGGTGGGGCCGGGGCCGACGACCAGGAGGTCGTCCTCGTGCCACGCCTGTCTGGCCAGGACCCGCCAGTGGCGGCCGGGCTCGGTCACGCCAGTGATGAGCAGGTCTTCGGGGAGTGCCCCCAGAGCCCGCAGACAGGTGCTGCGCAGGGTGTCGAGGGCGGCCTCCCGCTCCCAGCAGGTGGCGACCGCCGCGCCCGGGTACCCGTATTCGGTGACTACGGCCGGGGTGAGGCGGTAGGCCACCACGATCCGCAGCTCGGCCTCGCGGCGGCATGCCTCGGTGTAGGCGCGGCGCAGGACGGCCAGGCTGGTGGCGCTGCCGTTGACTCCGACGACGACGCGTTTGACGTGCGCGTTCATGGCGTGCCTGCTCTCTGAGCCCGTGCTGGGGTGGTCCACGGGCCTCATGCCGTGTCGCGGCCCCGGTGCGTGGGGGAGGCGAGGGCGGGGGAGGGGGAGGATGCCTGGGTGAAGGGCGCGGGGACGTTCCAGGAGAGGACGGCGGGATCGCCGTGCTCGGTGCCCAGCCGGCTCACGGAGGCCGGGCCCAGCGTGAACATGGCGGCGTTCTCGGGCGGCAGGCCCAGATAACGGGCGGCGAGCACCCGCAGGACATGTCCGTGGGCGACGAGGGCGACGTCCTGGTGGCGCCGGGTGTCACGCAGCAGTGGGGTGACGCGCCGGAGCACCCGCTCGCAGCGCTCGGCCAGCTCCACAAGGGTTTCGCCGAGGTGACCGGGGCCGCCGGGGACCGGCCCGTCGTGCCACAGGCTCCAGCCGGGCTGGCGGGTGCGGATCTCCGGGGTGGTGAGTCCCTCGCAGCCGCCGTAGTCCCACTCGCGCAGCTCCGGTTCCGTGGTGCAGGCGCTGATTCCGGCGAGCTGCGCCGTGCGCTGGGCGCGCTGGAGAGGACTGACCAGGGCCAGTGCCAGATGACAGCGGGTGAGCGGGACCTGGAGCGCCTGGGCCTGTGCTTCACCGAGGCGGGTCAGCGGCAGGTCGGTGCGGCCGGTGTGCTTGCCCTGGCGGCTCCATTCGGTCTCACCGTGGCGAATGAGGAACAGCTCACCCATGGGGGGCGCCTTTCTCGTGGGTGCGAAAGCGTGCGGTGCTCGGATACGGCGGGTCCGCTATTGGCCGGTGACGACCGCGAAGCGCCTGCACTTGACGCTACGGAGGGATGCGGGGGCGTTGGATCCGTCATACGGTCGAGCGGGCGGGGGAGGCAGATATCCGCCGCCCGGCTGTGGACGGCGGACGTGTCCGGGCGGTGTGCGATGACGACTCGGTGGCGTGAAGAGCAGCTGGCGTCCATGACGGAGCTGACGAGCCGCTACGTCGCCTGGCTGCGGCTGCCCGCCCTCGTGCCCGTGCTGCTCGCCGCGCTGGCGGCCGAGCGGTATCTGAACGCGGGCGGTTTCTTCACCGTGTTCGGCCTGTACGCGGTGTGGTCGGTGGCGCGCCTGGTGCAGGTGCACCGGCAGCCGTCGGCCGGACCCGGCGGAGCGGTCCTGGCGGCCACGGTGGACGTGCTGGCCATCACCGCGATGGGCGCCCTGTCCGGGGGGCCGCACTCCTTCGTACGCTACGCGTACTACGTACTGCCGATGGCCAGCACCATGTGGCAGCGGCCCCGGCTCACCGCCTGGCTGAGTGCCGCCTGTATGGGCGGATACCTGGTGATGACGCTGCCGCACCTGCTGACGCACCACGACGCCGACGGGCTGCCGATCGCGGTGGACCTGGTGTACCTGCTGTGGGACGTCGGGGTGTGCGTGCTGGTGGCGGTGTTGCTGCGACGGCGCAGCAACCAGCTCGCGGAGCTCCTGGACAACCGGGAGTCGCTGCTGCGCAACGCCCTGGACGCGGAGGAACGCGAGCGGGCCCAGCTCGCCGACGCGCTGCACGACAGCGCGGTGCAGAACCTGCTGGCCGCGCTGCACGACTTGGAGGAGGCCGCGGACGCGGCGCCGTCGGAAGCGTTGGAGCGGGCGTCGCACGAAGTGCGCGGATCGGTCAAGGAGATCCGGGACGTCATCTACGTCCTGCATCCGCAGGTCCTTGCCGCGGCCGGGATCGCACCCGCGCTGGAGTCCATCGGCGGCCGACTGGCACGGCGCGGGGGGTTCACGGTCCACTACGACCTGCGCCTGGCGGAGCGGGGGCCGTTCGAGTCGCTGCTGTTCTCGGCGGCCCGCGAACTGCTCAACAACGTCGTCAAGCATGCCGGGGCGAAGAACGTGTGGGTGAGCCTGCGGCGGGACGGCGACGACGTGGTGCTGGCCGTGCGGGACGACGGCAAGGGGTTTGACCGCAGCGTCATCCAGGAGCGGTTGCGGGCCGGCCACATCGGGCTGGCCAGCCACTACGTACGGGTGGAGAGCGCGGGCGGGCGGTTCACGGTGGACAGCGCGCCCGGTGGCCCCACCGACGTGGAGGTCCGCCTGCCGGTGCGGACGCCCGCCGCGAAGGTCTGAGGGGAACCGCCTGGGCGGGCCGATCGGCGGAGCCGCGCTCACCAGGCCAAGCCCCCGGTCGGACCCGGCGCCGGGGCTGCCGGGCGTGCCATCGTGAACTGCGCGGTCGCGGTGCCTGACCACCCCGGCCGCCTCATCCGCCGCCTCGCGGCCTTCCGCCTTCGCGTACCCGGCCCCTGTGCGGGCCCCGTCGCGCTTTCGCCTGCCGCCGTCCTGGAGGGGACTTCATGCTGCGCTCGTACCGTGACCTGTTCTCCGTGCCAGGGGCACGCCCCCTGCTGTCCGCGGGTGTGGTGGCCCGTCTTCCGCGGGCCATGGTGTGTCTGGGGATCATCACGATGATCTCGCTGCGCACGGGCAACTACGCGCTGGCCGGGGCGGTCTGCGCGACCTACTCCCTGGCGGTCGCGACCCTGGGGCCACTGGTGGCGCGCGGGGTCGACCGGTACGGACAGCGGCGCGCGGCGCGGGCCGCACTGGCCTTCGCCTTCCTCGCGCTCGGCGTGCTCGTCGGGTGCAGCTACTGGGGCGCGCCGGTGTGGACGCTGTTCCCGTGCGCGCTCGCCGCCGGGACGATGCCGAACATCGGCGGGCTGGCCCGGGCGCGCTGGGCGCACCTGTTCGGCGACACCCCGCCGCTGCACACCGCGTACGCGGCGGAGTCGGTCGCCGACGAGATCTCGTTCGTGACCGGTCCCATCCTCGCGGTCACGCTCTCGACGGCCTGGTTCCCGGAGGCCGGGGTACTGGCGGCGATCGGCATCGGCCTCGTGGGCACCCTCGCGCTCACCGCCCAGCGCCGCACCGAGCCGCCCGCCTCTTCCGCGCACGCGCGTCGGCCGACCGTGCTGCGCGATGCCGGGGTGCGCGCGCTGGTCCTGGTGTTCTGCGCGTTCGGCGCGATCTTCAGCACGGTCGAGGTCATCACCGTGGCCTTCGCCGCCTCGCACGGGCACCGGGGCCAGGCCGCCTTCGCGCTGGCCGCCTTCGGTGTCACCAGCGGAGTGTCCGGACTGATCGTGGGCGCCCGCAAGCTCCGCTCCTCGCCTCCGGTGCGGCTCGCGGTGTGCCTGCTGGCCCTGGCGGCCTCACTGGTTCCGCTGCCGTTCGTCGGCGGCATGACGGAACTGACCCTCACGCTGCTGGTGTGCGGGCTGTTCATCTCGCCGAGCCTGATCACCGCGTACGGCCTGATCGAACGCCTGGTGGACAGGAAGCAGCTCAACGAGGGGCTCACCTGGCTGCTGTCCGGCATCACCTTCGGGCTGGCGGTGGGTTCGCTGCTGGGAGGTGTCGCGACGGACTGGCTGGGCCCGCAGCGGGCCCTGTGGGTTCCCGTCGCCTGTGCGGTTGCCACGGCCGTCCTCGCCGTCGTGGGGATGCGGCGGCTGAGCGGGCGCCGGGCGGTACCGGCCCCGGCGGACGTGAACCCGACGGGAGACGAGCCCGCGGGCTGCGGAACCTGGGCCCTGCCCGAGGAGGCGGGGGAGAGGGGCGTCGTGGAGGCCCGCGCGGCGACGGGCCCGGTGCGGGCGGAGGCGAGACCATGCTGAGAGCGGGCTCGCCGCACGGGCGCACGGGCGGCGACGGCGGACAGGAGCCGGGCGCCCGGCGGGCGTTGGGCGGCTGGTCCCGGTGCGGCGGTGACTGGATGTGCCGCGCGGACCAGGCGGACCCGCAGCTGGAGCGGTGTGCGGCCGGGATGCGCTTGGCGCTCCTGGCGCCCCTCGTCCTGACGGGGCTGACCGTCATCGACAGCGGGGCACGCGGCGCGTACTGGGTGCTGCTGGCCGCGTTCGCCGTGTGGAGCGTGCTGCAGGCGTGGCACCTGCGGTGGCGTGCCGCCACGCGGCTGAACCAGGCGGTGGCGGTCCTGCTGACCGACCTGGCGGTGCTGGCGCTGCTGGCTGAGCTGAGCGGCGGGCCCTACTCGCCCGTGTGCTTCGTGTACTTCCTGGTCCCCCTGACCACGGTGCTGTGGCAACTGCCGCGCGTCTCGGTGGTGGTGGGGATGCTGTGCATCGGGGTGTACGCGGTGCTGGCCCTGGTGAACCTGTCGCCGCCGCGGCGCTCCCCCGACCTCGGCATGGACCTGCTGATCCAAGGGGTCTACCTGATGTGGCTCAGCGGGGTCGCCACCACGCTCTGTGTGCTGCTGAGCAGGCGCTCGCGGCGGGTGGCGCAGCTGCTGAGCGCGAGCCAGACCCTGCTGGAGGACGCGCTCGCGGCGGAGGAGCGCGAACGGGCCGAACTGGCCGACCAGTTGCACGACGGTGCCGTGCAGAGCCTCCTCGCGGCCTGCCAGGATCTGGAGGAGGTCGCCGAGGAAGGCACCTCCCCGGCGCTGGAACGGGCCACGGCCTGCGTGCGCCAGACCGTGGCGGAGCTGCGGGAGACCGTCCTGGACCTGCATCCGCAGGTGCTCGCCGCGGTCGGACTCGCCGAGGCCCTGCGCCAGGCGGGCGGGCGCGCCGCACAGCGCGGCGGCCTCGACGTGCGGTACGCGATGCAACCGCGCGGACACGTGCCGGGAGAGCCGTTGATCTACGCGGCGGTGCGCGAGGCACTGGCCAACGTCGTACGCCACGCGGAGGCGACCCGGGTACGCATCGAGCTGCGCGGCGAGGACCGGCACACGGTAGCGTGCGTGGTGGACGACGGCGTCGGCTTCGCCCCGGCACTGCTGACGGCCCGCATCGCCGAGGGGCACATCGGGCTGGCCAGCCACCGGGTGCGCATCGAGAGCGCGGGCGGCACCTTCCGGGTCGAGAGCACTCCGGGGTGCGGCACCCGCGTCGAGATCCGGTTGCCGAGCGAAGGCGTGCGGTTGCGGCCCCGGGCACCGGGGGCCACGGCGGCGGCAGCGCGGTGAGCCGGGAGCCCGGGCGGGGTGAGCGGGGCTCGGACGTGCGCTCGCGGCGGGGTGACGCCGTCCACGGGCGAAGAAGCCGATCGGCGCCGGGTGCGTCCCCTGCCGGGCCCCCCACTCGTGGGATCCGGCGGCGCTGCCGCGCTGCCTAGAGTCGACAGCGGTGCCAGGGGCACGGCGCTCTGGCGGCGGGCCGGGTAAACCCCCCGCGTCGGGCCGCAGCCCGCACCGTGGCGGCCGTACAGGCCGATGCCGTCGCATCGGCCTGTACGGCCGCGCCCCGCCCCCCTGTCCGGTGTGCGGGTGAACAGATCCGCCCGTGCGCCGGCCCCGCCGCGCGCGGACAGTGAAAGTGAGCGCAACCCATGAGGATCCCCGAGATCACACCTGCCCGCCGCCCCACGCCCGCCAACACCCATGCGCGGGTGCGGTGATGACGGGCCTCGGCTCGGCGCGTGCGCGTCTGCTGGTCCTGGTGTGCTGCCTGGCGGTGCTCATGGTCGGCCTCGACAGCACGGCGCTCAACGTCGCACTGCCCGCCATGCAGAGGCAGTTGCACACCTCCGTCTCCGGCATGCAGTGGGTGGTCGACGCCTACAACCTCGTGGTGGCCGCGTTGATCCTGCTCACCGGGTCGACCGGGGACCGCGTCGGTCGGCGCCGGGTCTTCATGGCCGGTGCTGCCCTGTTCGCCGTCGGATCCACGCTGTGCGCGCTGGCGTCGAGCCTGGAGTGCCTGGTGGGGTTCCGGGTGATCCAGGCGCTAGGCGGAGTGATGATCGCCCCCGCCTCCCTCTCCCTGATCACCCATGCCTTCCCGGACCAGGCCGTGCGCAGCCGGGCGATCGGTATCTGGAGCGCCGCGTTCGGCACCGGCCTCGCCCTCGGTCCGATCATCGGCGGCGCACTGGTGGCCAGTGCGGGGTGGCGTTCGATCTTCTGGATCAACGTGCCGGTCGCGGCGCTGGCCGTGGTGCTCTCCCACCGTTTCGTCGCCGAGTCGCGCGCGGCGCGGGCCCGGCGCGCCGACCCGGTGGCACAGCTGCTGGTCATCGTCCTGCTGGGCAGTGTGAGCTACGGGGTCATCGAGGCCCCGCGCAACGGCTGGACCTCGGGCCTGATCGTGGGCTGTCTCGCGGTCGCCGTCGCGGCGCTGGCCGCGCTCGTCGTATGGGAGCGCCGCAGGGACGAGCCGCTGGTGGAGACGCGGTTCTTCCGCAGCGTCCCGTTCAGCGGATCCGTGGTGGTCTCGCTGGCGTCGTTCGCCGCGCTCGGCGGATTCCTGTTCGTGAACACGCTCTACTTGCAGGACGTGCGGGGCATGAGCGCCCTGGCGGCGGGGCTGTGGATGCTGCCGATGGCGGCGATGACGGTGGTGTGCGCGCCGCTGGCGGGCCGGCTCGCGGGCCGGTCCGGGCCGCGGGTCCCCGTGGTCCTGTCCGGCGCCGCGATGGCTCTGAGCGGTCTGCTGCTCGCTGTCTGCCACGCCGAGTCGTCGGGGGTGGCGCTGTGCGTGGCGTACGCGCTGTTCGGTGCCTCGATCGGTCTGGTCGACGTGCCCGCTACGGCGCTGGCGGTGGCGGGCATGCCGAGGGAGCAGGCGGGCACCGCCTCCGCCATCACGATGTCGAGTTGCCGCATCGGTGTGGCGCTGGGTGTCGCGGTGTTCGGCTCGGTCCTGGCCGAAGGGCTGCACCGCACGACCGGTCACGCGGCGCGGCCGATGGCGGGCTTCCTGGCCGCGGCGCAGCCGATCTGGTGGCTCGTGGTGGGCTGCGGTCTTGTCGTCGGCCTGCTGGGCGTGCTCGTCAGCGGGGCCTGGGCCACCTCGACGGCCCGCGAGGCCGTGACCGGGCTGAGCCGGACCCCGGCCCTGGAAAACGCCGAGTCGTGACCGCCGGACGAGCGGGGCGCGGGGGTCAGCCGGAGGAGGTCATGTCGGCGTAGGCCACGATGTTGTCGCTGTATCCGTCCGCGCCACGGGTGCCCCCGCAGGTGACCAGCCGCAGCTGCGGCCCGCCCGACCCGCCGTACACCTCGTCGGCCGGGAAGCGGGACTTGGGATACTGACGCACCTCGCCCACGGTGAAGTGGACGGTGGAGCCGTCGGCGCGCGCCACGTCGACGCGGTCGCCGGGCCGCAGCCGCCCCACGTCGAAGAACGCGCCCTTGCCGTACACACCGACCGTGGAGTGCCCCAGCAGTACGGAGGCGCCGTCCTGCCCCGGCGTCGGTGAACCGCGGTACCAGCCGACGGGGGCGTCGCGTTCGATCGGAGGCACCTGCACCGTGCCGTCGCCCTCCAGACCGAGGGGGACCACCGGTGCCGAAAGGCCGAAGCGGGGGATGTCCACGCGGACCGGCTCGGAGCGGCCGAGCGGGGCGACGGAGCGGTTCGGGTGCACGGGGGCCGTGGTGGTGGGTGCGGTGGGCCGGGGCGGTGTGTCGGCGTCGGAGGGCCCGAACCAGAGGAATCCGATGAGCACCAGCGCGAGACCGGCGAGGAGTATGACGACGTACACCGGTCCCGGGGTGCGTCGAGTGGGGGTCTTGCGGTCGGAACGCATCGTCAGGGCCTCTCTGCCGTAGGTCGCGGTGGTGGACGGCGTTCGCGCAGGACAGCCGGTCGCCGGGGCATTGCTCCACGGCCACCGGGGTGGGAACACGCGGCAATTGGCGCACGCGGTGGGGGAGTTGGCGGACCGCCAGCGGCCATGGCGGCGGGTGCGACGCGGCCGTCACCCGTGCTGACGCACGCTCAGCAGGAGCGGCGCAGCAGGGCACGCCGTTCGGTCGCGCTCATCCCGCCCCACACTCCGGTGGTCTCCTTGTTCCGCAGGGCCCAGGACAGGCACTCGGGCTGGACGGGGCAGGTGAAGCAGATCGCTTTGGCCCGCTCGACCTCGGCCGGGCTGGGCCCGTGGCGGCGGGGTGAGAAGAACACTTCCGGGGCCATGTCCCGGCAGGCCGCCGAGTGCCGCCAGTCCTCGCGGTCGCGGGGTGCGGGGCCGGTCCGCCGCTGGTGGCGTCGCAGGTACTGGAGGACGGCCGGGGCGAGTTGGGTGGTGGTCGCGCGATGCACAGGCGTCTCCTGTTCCGGTGAGGATACGGGCGCCGCGCGTATCCCTTCGGCCCTCGCGGACGCGGACGCGCGGTAGGCCGACACGGTAGGCAGGTGCCCCGGCGCCACGGTTCATCCCGGTGGGGGAGACGGCAGGGGAAGTGGTGTTCCTCTGCCGGACGCCGCCGCCGTTGTCGCGGCCGTCCACCGGCCGCCCCTCTCATCGGGGGACACTCCCGGCCCGCCGGGTCTCCTACGGTTCTGTCACGGCCACGGGACGGACGCGGCCCCCGTGCGCACACGTCTCGGACGTGCGGCCGGACAGACCTGTGCCCGTCACGTGGGCACGCCGACGCGGACGCGAGGTGGAAGACATGAACCTGCATACGGGGAAGGCGAGTTGGCCCCTGGAGACGGCGATGCGCGGCCAGGCCGCGTGGGTCTCCCGGCTGGACCACGCGGACCTGCCTGCGTCAATACGTACACACGCACGCCTGGACGTGCTCGACTGGACGGGTGCGACGCTGCACGGGGCGTCCTCCGGCAGCGCCCGGGGCGTCCGGCGGGCCATCATGGCGGCGGATTCCCAAGGACCCGCGGCCGTTTTCGGCACGGGGCTCGGCGCGCCCGCTCCGGCCGCCGCCTTCGCGAACGCGGTGGCCGCGCAGGCCGACGGTTTCGACGACGCCTACCTGTGGCTGCCCTCGGACGTTCCGGCCGGGCCGGTGGCGTACGCGCCCTGCCATCCCGGCGCCGCGGTGCTGGCCGCGGTGCTGGCCGTGGCCGAGAGCAGGCCGGTGAACGGGCGTGACGTGCTGGTCGCGCACATCGCGGGGGTGGAGACCGCCTGCCGCGTACGACGCCTGCTGGCCGGGCAGCCGCGAGGCTGGGGGCGGCCCCTGCCCTGCGACGGCGCGGAGGCGGCTCTGGGGGCCGCCGCCGGGGTCTCCCGCCTGCTTGGCGCGTCGGGACGGCGTACCGCTGCGGCGCTGGAACTCGCCGCCACTCTGGCAGCAGGCCCGAGCCTGGCCCCGACCACCGCAACCGCGGGTCTGGACGCGGGGCGAGCCGCCTACGGCGGTGTGCTGGCGGCTCTGCTCGCGCGGGACGACGCCTGCGGGGCGAGCGCGACCGTGACGGGCCTCGACGTCGTCACAGGGGAGCACGGCCTACGGGCGGGCATCGGTGGCCGCTGGGAGATGAACGCCCTGGTGATGCGGCCCTTGCCGGTGAGCGAGGTCATCGCGCCGGTGGTGGATGCTGCGTCGGGGCTGGCCCCGGCTGCCGGGGAGGCGGACCGGGTCCGGGCGATCGAGATCGAACTGCCGGGGCGGGTTCTCGGTCTCTGCGACGTGCGCGAACCGCGCGACCCCTCGCAGGCGCGGTGCAGTGTCCGCCGTCTAGTCGCGATGGCGCTGCTCGGCGACGACCTGTACGAGCGCGGTGCCCTCGCCCCGGCCCGCTACGGCCGACCCCAGGTGACCGCGCTGTGCTCCAGGACGCTGGTGCGGGCCCGCCGGGACCTGGTCCCGGGCTCGGGCGTGGTCCGGGTGTGCGGAGCGGACGGCTCGGTGCGGAGTGTGGCGGCCGGGCTCGGAGCGTCGGCGCAGGGCGGTGGCGGGGTGCGCGACCGCGTGGTGGCGAAGTTCGAGAGGCTGGCGCGCCCGGTGCTCGGCGACGACACCACCGCTTCGGCCATCGAGGCGGCCGACGGCCTGAACACCCCGGACGGCCTGGGTGAGCTGCTGTGGGTGCTCAACCAGCCGCTGGCCCTGGACGGAACCGCACCCGCTCCGGATGGGGGCCCCGCGCAACGGTGCACGGTGCGGCCGGCCCGCCGGGAGCCCGTCGTACGGGATCGGTGAAGAGGGCCGGGCCGTGACCGGCCGGAGGGCGACAGCCGCCCGCCCGAGCCGTGTCCCGACGGCGGACGGGCGCAGCCCTGCTGCGCGGTGCTCGCGAGCGGATTGCCGCGCAGGAAGGACACCGAGGCGGGCTGAGGTCAGTTGCCGGGTGCGGGGGGCTGCTGGGCCAGGCCCAGTGCCACCGAGACGAGCCCGAGATGGCTGAACGCCTGGGGAAAGTTGCCCAGTTGGCGGCGGGCGACGGGGTCGTACTCCTCGGCGAGGAGGCCGACGTCGTTGCGCAGCGCGAGCAGCCGCTCGAACAGCTCGTGTGCCTCGTCGGGGCGGCCGGTCAGGCGCAGTGCGTCGGCCAGCCAGAAGGAGCAGATCAGGAACGTGCCCTCGCCTCCGGGCAGGCCGTCCACACTGCCGCCCTCGGTGGTGTAGCGGCGCATGAGCCCGTCGGAGGCGAGCGCGGCGCGCACGGCGTCCACGGTCCCCACGGCCCGGGGATCATCGGCGGGCAGGAATCCGCTGCGGACGACCAGCAGGGTCGCGGCGTCGAGCTCCATGGAGCCGTACGACTGGGTGAACGTGTTGCGTACCGGGTCGTAGCCGTGTTCGCACACGTCCTGGTGCACCTGCTCGCGCATGCCTCGCCAGCGCTCGGGGTCGCCGTCGAGGTCGGGGTGGGCCTCCAGGGTCCGCACCGCACGGTCGGCGGCCAGCCAGGCCATGACCTTGGAGTGGACGAAGTGGCGGCGCGGGCCGCGGATCTCCCAGATGCCCTCGTCGGGCTCGCGCCAGTGCGATTCGATGAACTCCAGCATGTTGAGCTGGAGCTCCCAGGCGTGGCGTTCCGCCGGGATTCCGAAAGTGCGCGCCACATAGAGGGAGTTGAGGACTTCGCCGTACACGTCCAGTTGGAACTGGTCGACCGCTGCGTTGCCGACCCGTACCGGGCGCGAGCCGAAATGCCCGTCCAGCCAGGGGAGTTCCATCTCGGGCAGTCGGCGCTCACCGGCCAGGCCGTACATGATCTGCAGGTCCTCGGGATCGCCCGCGGTGGCGCGCAGCAGCCAGTCGCGCCAACGTGCCGCCTCGTCCACGTACCCCGTCCTGAGCAGGGCGCCGAGGGTGAGGGTGGCGTCGCGCAGCCAGCAGTAGCGGTAGTCCCAGTTGCGCACCCCGCCGATCTCCTCGGGCAGCGAGGTGGTGGGGGCCGCGACGATGCCACCGGTGGGTTTGTAGATGAGGGCCTTGAGGGTGATGAGGGAGCGGACGACCGCTTCCCGGTACGGGCCGGTGTACTGGCAGCGGGCCGCCCATTTGCGCCAGCCCTCCAGCGTGCGGGTGAGCGCCTGTTCGGGATCCGGCTGCGGCGGGCGTGGCAGGTGGGAGGGGTGCCAGGTGAAGACGAAGCTGACGCGCTCGCCCGCCGACACGCGGAAGGAGGAGCGGATGGCGCGCTGGTCGTGTGCGGTGGGGGCGGCGGGCTCGGAGCGCAGCCACATGGAGTCGGGGCCGGCGATCGCGACGTGTTCGTCCTCGACGGCGCGCACCCACGGCACGACGCGGCCGTAGTCGAAGCGCAGACGCAGGACGGACTCCATCTCCAACTCGCCGCTGACGCCTTCCACGATCCGCACGACATCGGTCGCCTCGCCGTACAGCGGCATGAAATCGAGGACCTCGACGGAGCCGGTGGGGGTGTCCCACCGGGTGCGCAGGACCAGGCTGTCCTCGGCGTAACCGCGCCCGGTGCAGACACCGTCGGGTCCGGCGGCCACGGGGGCGATGCGCCAGTGGCCGTCGTCCTCGTCGCCGAGCAGGGACGAGAAGCACGAAGCGGAGTCGAAGCGCGGCAGGCACAGCCAGGCGATCGAGCCGTTGGTGCCGACCAGGGCGGCGGTGCGGAGGTCGCCGATGAGGGCGTAGTCCTCGATCCGCAAGGGGGAGGGCGCCATGTACGCATCCTTGGAGGTGTGTTCCGAGCGGTAGGGGGTGACCCGGTGGTGGTGGGGGAATCGGGCCGGACGGGCGCGGTGGGCTCTCTCGGAACATGGCCGTGTGCCGTTCATTGTGGAAGAGGAACCCCCGTGCCGCCACCGACGCGGGCTTCGGCATCCGCCCTGGTGAGCGAGTTGCGGCAGAGGACGGGTTGGTTACGGTGAGGGCGTGGTCCTTCTCCTCCGCGCCCTTCGTGGCCGCGGGAACGGTGGTGCCGGGGGACGGCTTGGCCCTGGCCCGGGTGGAGGTGCGTGAGTGGTGGCTTCACCCCTTCGGTGGATCTGGAGCAGGAAGGAAGGCCCGCAGGCGGTGCGGCGGGCCGTATGGGTGGTGCTCGCGGGCGGCGGTGTGTTCTACACGCTGCTGTACGGGTTCCATCAGCCCGTGATGGGCCTGTACGCGATGTTCGGCGCCCTCCCGATGATCATGTTCGCGCATCTGTCCGGCCCGGCCGCCCGGCGGGGTCGCACCATGGTTCTGACGCTGCCCGCGGCCTGGGTGATGGTCACGGCGGGCACGCTGCTCGCGGTGAACGACTGGGCCGCCGCGGGCGGCCTGCTCGTGCTGAGCTTCCTCGTCGCGTTCCTCGGTGTGCTCGGGCCGCGCCAGGCCGCGCTCGCCGCCGCGCTCCAGCTCTACTACGTACTGCCGTGCTTCCCGCCGTACGAGCCGCACCAGCTGTGGCAGAGACTGGCCGGTATCACTCTGGGCGTGCTGGCCGCCGTCGTCGTGGACCAGGTGCTGTGGCGTGAGTCCGCGCCCACCGGCTACCGCGGGCTCCTGGCGGACGCGGCCGATGCGGTGGCCGACTACACGCGGATCGTCGCCCGCCTGCTGGCGGGACAGGAGCCGGCTGCGTCGGCCGAGGAGGCGTGCGCCGAGGCCCGCGCGCGTGCCGGGAACGCGCTGGCCACCACATGGATGTCGCGTGTGTCGCCCACCTCGCGTCCGCTCTCGGCGTCGATGGAGGACCGGGCGCTCAACCACTGCCGGGCCGCGATCCGCCACACCCGCAACCAACTGGACGGCGTCGTCGTCGACAGTGGCACCCCCGATGCCGCGTCGGCGCGGCTGCTGCTCCAGGCCGAGGCGACGCTGCGCCAGGCGGCCGACGAGGTGCGCTCGCGGCGCACGGCAGCGGAGCGCTCGGACCTCGCCGACGCGCACCGGACCTTCGAAGCCGAGCGCGCCGGCGGGCTGCTCGCCGCCTCTCCCCAACTGCTGCGTCAGCAGGCCCTGGTGCGCGGCGTCGCACAGGCCGCGCAGGTCGCCGAGGAGACCGCGCGGCTGATGAACGGGGTGCGCCCGCAGTCGGGGCAGTACGCGGCCGACGGGCCGTTCGGCTATGCGTCGGTCTCGGCGGCGGTTTGGTCGTGGCGGCGGCTGGTGCTGCACATGACACCGCGGTCCGTGCTGTTCCAGAACGGTGTGCGCATGGGGCTTGCGCTGGGAGCCGCCCGGGTGCTGGCCGGCGTCGTGGACATCCCCCACGGCTTCTGGGTCCTGCTGGCCACGCTCAGCATGATGCGTACCTCGGCCGCCGACACCCGGGCGGGCCTGGGACCCGCCTTCCTGGGAACCGTCGCGGGAGCGGCCGTGTCCACCGTCATGCTGATGGTGGTGGGAGACACCCCCGGGTTCTACATCGGGGTGGCTCCCGTGCTGATGCTGGTCGGATTCACCGTCGGGCCCCTCCTGGGGGGCGCGTGGATGCAGGCGGTCCTCACCGTGGTCCTGATGGTGTTGTTCGTCCAGGTGCTGTCCGTGGACACCGAACTGCCCGCGGTGCGGGTACTGACCGTGGTCGTCGGAGGTCTGATCGGCGCGGGCGCGGCGCTGCTGGCGTGGCCCAAGGGTGCGGCGGGGCAGCTCAAGCGGGACGTGGCGCATTCTCTGCGACTGGCGGGTGAAGCGGTTCCGCGCGTCACTGACCTGGTGAGCGGCGGCAGCGCGCGGGGGTCGGAACAGGTGGGAGAGCGGGACGACCCGCTGGGCGCGGTACGGGGTGAACTGTTCCTCGCCCACACGACGTTCCTGCAGTTCCGCACCGAGAGCACCCGCGGTGACCTGCCCGCCGTGGAGGCTCCCTGGGAGGCGTACATGCTGCCCGGCTACCAAGTGGTGGGCGGGGGAAGCCTGTTGGTCGTGCGCGCCGCCGACGCGCACCGCGAGCTGCCCGCCGCGGCGTCCGAGGCGCTGACCGAACTCGCCGGGCGCGCGGCGGCCGAGTGCCGTGCGTCGGCCGCCTTGCTCCGTCGCGGGGCGTTCGTGGACGGTGCCGGGCCCGGGCGCCACGACCCGTTCCCCGCCGATGCGTCACCCGTGCTGCGGCTGGTGGCCGAGGACGGTGCGGGCATGGGGACGCGGGACGTCCTGCTGATGGTCGACACCGAGTCGTGGCTGACGGGAGTGGCCCGCGACGCACGCCGTGCCCGGCAGCCCAAGGCGACGGCCGAGGGAGCCACCCACGGCTGACTCCGGTGGTCCGTCCGGGGGACGGGGGCCCGCACCGGTGGAACCCCCCATCGGGGGACATAGGGCGAAGCGCGTTCTTCCTACCTTCGTGGAGAGGCGATCCGGCCTCGTACTCCAGGAAGGAGGCATGTCATGCCTTTCGAGACGGTCACCAGGATCGAGCGGGTCGTCGTCGGTGTCGACGGGTCGGAAGCGAGCCGGGCCGCCCTGCGGCAGGCGGCGGCCGAAGCCCGGTGTCACGGGGCCGAGCTCTGCCCGGTGATCGCCTGGACGCCGCCGGGCGGCGAGGCCGCCCATGCCCGCTACCGGCCGCCGGAGGACATCATTCTCCGCTGGACCCGCGCGGCGCGAGCAGAGCTGGACACGACGTGTGAGCGGGTGTTGGGGCGGGAGCCGCAGGGGTTGCACGTCACTCCCCGGGTGATCCGCGGCAGGACCGAGGACGTACTCGTGGCCGTCGCGGCCCGCGAGACGGATGTCCTCGTGATGGGAGCGGGCAGCCATGGCCGCGTCCACCGATTCCTGTTCGGTTCGGCCAGCCGGTCGAGCCTGAAGCGGGCCCGCTGCCCGGTCCTGGTCGTGCACCCGGACCACGAGGCCGGTGGCGCCGGGGCAGGCGGTCGTGCCCCGCGCCCGCGGGGTGTCACCGCTTGGCATCGGGGGATCGCCTCGGCCGCGCGATGAAGCGCGTGCGCAGCGGCGAGCGGCCCGCTACCGCAAGGTACGGGCCGTCCGCCGCTGCGCTGGGCTGTTTCAGCCTTGCTGGCCGGTGGCCGCCAGGACGATTTCACGGATGGTCACCTGCGGGGGCTGCCCATAGGCGTGCGCGATGGCCCCGGCCACGACGGCCGCGTCGAGGGCGCCTCCGGCGGCCTCCTTCCACTCCTGGTAGTCGGCCTTGATCCGCTCGCTGCTGGTGTGCGAGAGCAGTTCGGTCTCCACCGCCCCGGGTGCGATCGTCACCACCCGCACACCCGCCCCGGCGACCTCTTCGAGCAGGTTCTCCGACATGGCGTGCACGGCGAACTTGGTGCCCACGTAGGCGGCGTGGTTGGGGAACGTCTTGCGTCCGGCGACGGAGCTGACGTTGATGATCGTCCCCGCGCCGCGCGCGAGCATGCCCGGCAGGACGGCGCGGATGCCGTACAGGACCCCCTTGATGTTGAGGTCGATCATCGGCCCCCACTCCTCGACGGGCTGGTCGACGATCTGCCCCAGCAGCATCAATCCGGCGTTGTTGACGATCGCGTCGGCGGGCCCGTGGACAGCTTCCGCCTCGCGCACGGCCGCCGTGACGGCGTCGAAGTCGGTGACGTCGACACGGCGGCACAAGGTGTCCGGCAGACCCAGCGCCTCCAGCCGTTCCAGGCGCCGGGCGAGCAGCAGGAGCGGGTGGCCCCGGTCGGAGAAGAGCCGGGCGGTTGCGGCGCCGATGCCGGAGCTGGCGCCGGTGATGACGATCAGGGGCTTGGTCATGGCGGTCTCGAATCATTTGTCCGTGGGGATGCGGCCGATGAGCCTGTGCCCAGCAGACCACCGCGCCGGGTACGCGGCCTCCCACCCGGCGGGGAAGGCGGGACGCTCACCCGTTCGGACGAGCGGGTGGTGTTGCGCCGACTGGGCTAAGCCGCTGGGAGCGCGGGCCTCCGGGAGGGCGGGACGCGGAGGAGAGCCGCTGCCGGACGAGCGGGACGTCCTTACCGTGATGCACATGAACGTGCCCATACGTGTCAGTGGAGCCCTCTCGGCCGTCACGCTCATGGCCGTATCGCTCTGTACCGCGCCGCCCAGTGCGACCGCCGCGTCCAGCCAGCCGGACCTGACCCGGTACTACACCCAGAAGATCGGCTGGCACCCCTGTGGCCAGGACCCCGACAGCGAAGTGCGCCAGGAGTCCACCCATGAGCAGCGGGCGTCGGCGGCGGCCCAGGGATCGCCGCACCGCAGGGCGCAGGGGCCGGTCGCGGAGTGCGGCAGCGTGAAGGTCCCGTACACCTACGCCAAGCCCTCCCAGGGGGACATGACGCTGGCGCTGATGCGCTACCGGGCCCGCGACCAGAACAGTCGGCTCGGATCTCTGCTGATCAACTTCGGCGGGCCCGGCGGCTCGGGGCTGGAGGGGCTGGCCGGTTCCGGTCCCGACGGTTTCGGCAAGGCCGGAACGCGCTACGACCTGGTCTCGTTCGA
Organism: Streptomyces sp. cg36; assembly: GCF_041080675.1. Classification (NCBI taxonomy): domain Bacteria; kingdom Bacillati; phylum Actinomycetota; class Actinomycetes; order Kitasatosporales; family Streptomycetaceae; genus Streptomyces; species Streptomyces cyclosori. The sequence goes on from NZ_CP163520.1 coordinate 8,034,980, forward strand.
CCCCCGCGGGGTCGGCGCCAGCACCCCCGTGCGGTGCGGGGAGGCGGACGAGGTGCCCAAGACGGTGCACGGAGCGGACTCGGCCCCGGAGAACCTGTCCGTCCTCGGGAAATACCTCGCCGAGCAGAAGGCGGCGCTGGCGACCTGCGCGAAGCTGTCCGGCCCGATCCTGCCCTGGGTCGGCACCGTCAACGTCGCCCGCGACCTGGATGTCATGCGGCAGGCGCTCGGTGACGAGAAGCTCAACTATCTGGGGATCTCCTACGGAACGAAGATCGGCGCGGTGTACGCGCACCAGTTCCCCAAGAAGGTCGGGCGGATGGCGCTGGACGGTGTCGACGAGCCGGCCCCGAACATGAAGGACACCAGCCTCGCCCAGGCCACGGGGTACCAGAAGGCGCTGGAGCACTCCATCGAGCAGTGCGCACAGCGCGGCGCCGACTGCCCGCTGGGCACCGACCCCGGCCGGGCGATGACCGGCGTGGTGACGGGGCTGAACCGGCTGGACGAGCATCCGATGAAGCTGCCGGACGGCACCGAGCTGACCCGGGAAGGCGCCCAGAGCGACATCATGGCGCTGCTGCGCTCCCGCGACGAGGTCGACACCCTGCCGGCGATGCTGGCGGTGATCTCCCAGGGCAAGGCCCCCGGGCGCGAGACGGAAGTGGCCGAGGACATCGCCGACGAGGACGAGGGCGCGGAGCGGAACGGCACCTACGACAACTCCTCCGAGGCGTTCGTCGCCGTCAACTGCGCCGACACGTCGGGCCGTTACACGGAGAAGGAGATCGACGACGCCTACCCGGAATTCGTGAAGGCGTCCCCGGTGTTCGGCGGTGAGTTCGTCACCGGGATGGCCACCTGCAACGGCTGGCCCGAGGCCGGTGACGACACCTCGCACGACGTGAGCGCGCCCGGCGCGGCCACCATAGTGATGACCACCGCCCTGTATGACCCGGCCACCCCCCACCCGTGGCTGAAGCAGATGGCCAAGGCGGTGGGCCCCGCCGTCACCATCACCGACAACGGCGCCGGTCACGGCCTCTACGTCGCGACCAAGGCGCTGTGTGTACGCCGCCATTTCGACGCGTTCTTCCTGGAGGGAACGCTTCCCAAGGACGGGACGGTGTGTGACGACAAGGTGTGAGGGCTGATCGTCGTCGGGCGGCTCACCCCACCGGGGCGGGCCGTCCGTGCGAGTGCCCGTTCCCCCGTAGGGCCGTCCGATCGCCGGACGGCCCTACGGGGCGAGCGGGCGAAGGCTGGTTCCATGCGCAATGCTCTGCTCGCCTGGTGTCCCGCTCTCGTGCTGTGCGGGGGTGTGGCGCTGGGAGCTGTGTTCGGGCCCGGCGGGACCTCCCGGGAACCGGCCGCCGTCCCGGCGCCGGTCATGCACGTACGGCCGGGGTTCAGTCGTCCCCCGGGCTCCGCGTCTCATGGGGTGCTGGAGCGGCCGGGGGCGTGGGGCGGGAGGAGGCCGGATCCGCCGAGTGCGCGGGGTCTGCCGACTCCGGGTTCGGCGGCGGGGTGACCTTGGACAGGACCAGGGCGCTGAGCACGACGAGCAGGATGCCCGCCACCTCGGGGATCAGCCACCATCCGGTACGCACGTGCTCGCCGAACACGGTGATGCCCAGGGCGAGGCTGACAGTGGCGTCACCGAGGGTGAGGGCGGGCTGGGAAGCCACGATGGGGCCCGACTCCATCGCGTTGGACAGCAGGAACAGCGCGCAGCCGCCCGAGGCCGCGAACGCGTACGTCTGCCAGGTGGTGAAGAAGGCGGCCGGACCGTGGGCGCTGAAGGCGTCGGCCGCGTCCTTGAGCAGCGCGGCGGTCAGGGCGTAACCGATGGCCGCCGCCAGGCCGAACAGGGCCGCGCGGGCCATCCCCCGGGGCCGTGCGAGCGCCGCCGCGGTGGCCGTGGCCATCAGCCCGCCCGCAGCCACCAGTGTGAGGACCCAGACGAAGGCGCTGGGGCTGTCCGTGCCGGGCACCGGGCGGGCCGCGGTGAGGGCGAGAGCCGTGCCCGCCGCCATGGCGGCTGCGGCCGGGAGGGCGTGGCGGGGCGGGCGGTGGCGGAAGACGGCGGCGCCGATGAGCAGGGCGAAGGGGAGTTCGAGGACGAAGACCGGCTGGACCAGGGCCAGCGAGCCCAGGACCAGCGCCACGGCCTGGCAGGCGCCCGCGCACAGGACGGCGGCGAAACCCCCGAACCAGACCGGGTGGCGCAGCAGGTCGCGGATGAGCCGCCAGCTGAAGGAGTCGGCGTGTGAGACGGAGCGGGCCGAGACGCGCTGGAGGACTGTTCCGAGTGCGTTGCTCAGCGCCGCCAAGACCGCGAACAGCACCGCGAGGAAGGTGTCCATGCCGTGGCTCCCGGGGTGTCGGCCGCACGCCTGGCCCCCTCTGCCCGAGCGGCACTCGCGTTCCCGGCCACGCTAGCCGAGCACGATGGCTCGGGCACGCCGTGCGAGAAGGCCGGGGCAAGAACGCGTGGACCCGCGCGGTGCCCTCCTCCGCCGACCGGGGGAGGGGGACGGTGCCACCGGCCCGCCGCCGGGCGGATACCGCGGATACGCGCGGTCGGAAAGGGTGTGTACATGAATCGACGAAGCAGCGACAGCCTGTCCCGCCGAGGCCGCTCGTGGGCGGCACGTGTGGAGAGTGGTCCCGTGAACGAGCGGGGCGCTGATCCGGCTTTCGCACTCGGTCAGGCGGTGGCGCCCGGGCCCCGAGGGCGTCACTCGCGCCGCGCGGCCTACGGGCGCAGCGAGGAAGACGTGGCCCTGTCGGTGGCGGGTCCGGTCCGCGTGGACGTCTACGAGGTGACGCTCCGCCCGGGCGGGACCACGGGGCCCCATCGCCACAACGGGGAGGTCATCGGGGTCGTCACGGCGGGGGCCCTCACCCACTACGCCCCCGTGCATCCGGGCGGCATACGCGTCTATGCGGCGGGAGAAGTCGTCCGCGAAGGCAGCGGATACCGGCACGAGGGCGTGAACGAGGGCACGGAGGACCTGGTCATGTGGGTCATCTACGTCAGCCCGCGGGGACTGCCGCTCACCGAGGCATGTGACGCCCCTTGACGGCAGTGGCGACTCCCGAGGAGGTGTCCACCCGTCGGGGACCGTTCCCCTGGACGGTTCCTCCGACTGGGGGAGGACGGTGGCATCGCACTATGTCATCATTCAATGACATCACCCGATGACATACTTGAGGAGGACCGCCATGAACGGCACCACCGCGACGGCGCAGCCCGCACCGCATCGGCTTCTGGCGCAGTCCCTGATCTTCATGGGCATGTCGCTCGCCGTCATCAGCAGCCTCGGTGCGCCGCTGATCCCCCAGATCGCCACCAGCTACCACGTCTCGCTCGCCGTCGCGCAGTGGTCACTGACCATCACCCTGCTCGCGGGAGCCATCGCCACCCCGGTCTTCGGCCGCCTCGGCGACGGCCCGCACCGTCGCACCGTCACCTACGTCGCGATCGGCGCCGCGCTCGCCGGATGCGTCCTCGCCGCCCTGCCGCTGGGCTTCACCGAGCTGCTCGTGGGCCGTGCCCTGCAAGGCGTGGGAGTCGCGCTCACCCCCCTGGCCATCGCCACCGCCCGGGACAACCTTCCCGAGGCGCGTGCGAAGAGCACCGTCTCCATGGTGTCGATCGCCACCGCGGCCGGTGTCGGCCTGGGCTACCCGCTCACCGGCCTCATCGCCCAGGGACTCGGCCTGCACGCGGCCTTCTGGTTCGGCGCCCTGATGAGCGCCGGCTCCCTCTTCGCCGCCCGGGCCGTCCTGCCCGCCACCCGCCACCTCACCCACCGCCCGCTGGACAAGACCGGCGCGCTCCTCCTGGGCCTCGGACTCGCCGGGATCCTGGTGGTCCTCTCCGACGGCGGCACGTGGGGCTGGGCCTCCGTGCGCGTGATCCTCCTCGCCGTCCTGTCCGTCCTGGTGCTCGCCATCTGGGTGGTGCACGAGCTGCGCACCCGCCACCCGCTGGTCGACCTGCGGGTCGCCCGCAGCCGCGCCGTCGTCGCCGCCAACGTGATCATCGTGCTGCTCGGCATCGGCCTGTACCTGATGATGTCGCTGGTGACCCGCCTGGCCCAGGCCCCGACCCTGACCGGGTACGGCTTCGGCGCCTCGATAGCCGTCACCGGCCTCGCCCTGCTGCCCTTCTCGGTGACCAGCGTCCTTGCCAACAAGGGCGAAACCGCCCTCGGCCGCCGGATGTCCGCACGCCACGTGCTGATCCTGGCCTGCGGCATCTTCCTCCTCTCCCAGATCTGCTTCGCCCTCGCCCACAGCGCCCTGTGGCACATGTTCCTGGCGATGGGCGTCATGGGACTCGGCGTCGGCTGCGCCTTCGCCGTCATCCCCAACCTGGTGGTCCGCGCCGTCCCGGCGAACGAGACGGGCAGCGCGATCAGCTTCAACCAGGTGCTGCGCTGCGTCGGTTACACCATCGGCAGCGCCCTGAGCGCCACGGTCCTGCAGGCCAGCACGCCCGCCGGGAAGCTGCTGCCGACCTCCGGCGGCTACACCATGGCCTCGCTCGTCGGCATCGCCCTCGCCCTCCTCACGGTCCTGGTGGCAGTGACCCTCGCCCCGCGCCATGCGGCGGCACGGACCGCGGTCACCCACACCGCCCCCGAGGGGACGCCCGTTGGCCGCTAGCGCGCGACGCCCGGAGGCGGCCGACGGCCGATGCGGCCGGAGACCACCGCCGGGCACGCTGATGGTGGCCAAGGGGCAAGGCGCGAAGCAACGAGCGGCAGAGCGCCTCGCCGTCACACGTGCCGCACGCTCGGCCGCCGGGACTGACCGCTGACGGGGCAACGCGCCGCCAAACACCTCATGGGAGGACAGGACGCGATGAAGAACACCACCAAGTTCAAGCAACTGCTGCATTCCCCCGAGATCCTCGTGATCCCCGTAGCCCACGACCCGCTGGGCGCGCGGATCGTCGAGCAGACCGGATTCTCCGCCGTCGGCTGCGCCGGGTACGCGACGTCGGCCGCGCTCCTCGGCGCTCCCGACATCGGGCTTCTGACCCTGACGGAGATGGCGGACGCGGTTGCCCGCATGGCCGACGCCGTGGATCTGCCTGTCTGGGCGGACGGGGACAACGGCCACGGCAACACCATCAACGTCCGCCGCACCGTCCGGCTGATGGAGCGTGCCGGTGCGGCCTCGCTGATGCTGGAGGACCAGGTGAGCCCCAAGCGCTGCGGCCACATGGCGGGCAAGTCCGTCGTCCCGGTCGCCGAGTTCATCAGCAAGATCAAGGCGGCGGTCGACGCGCGGGACGACGAGGACTTCACCATCCTCGCCCGCACGGACGCCCTGGCCGTCGGAGGCGTTTCAGCGGCGGTGGACCGGGCCGCGCGGGCCGTGGAGGCGGGCGCGGACTGGGTGTTCGTCGAGGCGCCCAGGGATCTCGACCAACTGCGCCGCATCCCCCGCCTCTTCGAGGCCCCGACCCTGGCCAACATGATCCCCGGCGGAGCCACCCCGCTACTTCCGGCGGCGGACCTCCAGCAGATGGGCTACGCGGCGGTGGTGTGGCCCACGGCCTTCACGTACACCTACGCCGCCGCGGTCGCCGCAACCGCGAAGGAACTGCGCGGCACCGGCATGGTGATGCCGGACCCGGACACCATGGTCTCCTTCGACGAGTTCAGCGACGTGGTGGGGCTGTCCGGAATCCGCGCGACCGAGAGGCTCGACACAACGGACGAGGGCCGGTCCCAGGACTCCTGAACGCTGCGGAGGGGGCCGCCGATAGGGCGGGTCAGGCCGCGTCAACGGGGGATTCGACTTCGGTGGTGGTGATGGGGTTGCCGATCGAGCGGCACCACCAGTCCTCGGGAAGCCGAGCCGGATAGCGAACCCTGTGCTCGCGGAAAACGGACCCCAGTCGGTCGAGGTCACCGTTCGCGCAGATCTGCCGCAGCATGGGGAACAACGCGTGTTCATCCCGCCAGGCGTGACGTCTGACGCCCAGTTCCAGCGCCCGCAGACGTGCGTCGAAACCGGGTCGGTCCGGAGTGACGGTGGTGACGGCGTCGAGCAGGACCATGAGCTGGGTGTGCTCGTCCGCCTCCTCGTGCGCGAGTTCGTCGCCGTGCGGCAGTCCGTGCAGGGCGGGCAGCAGGAAGCGGCGCTCGGCTATGGCATGACGTTCAAGCTCGGCTGCCGCGTGCCGGAGCAGCCGCTCGTGATGACGGCTATCGGTGGGGGTGCGCCGGATCTCCTCGAAGATCTCAAGAATGCACTGGTGATCCTGAGTCAGTTCGGTGGGCAAGTCGCCGTGTCGCTGGTCCATGAGTCCTCCAAACGCGCCGCCCGTGCGTGCGCGCGCCGACCGAGTCCGAGGGGATGCCCGGCCTCCACGATGAGCGGCGCACGACGCGCTGGGCGGCGATGAGACGCACATGTGCGGATCGGGCAGTCTCCAGACTCACCGGGCTGTCCCGGATTCGGGGTCGGCCGATCGGTTGAGTGGCCGGTCAGCAAGGTCCCCTGAAGGTGTCCGCTGCGGTGATGTCGGCGCAGAGGCAGGCCAGTTGGTGCCAGGCCGTGGCCCGGGGGACCGGACGATCGGGGGACTGTCAATGACTCTGCGGCGCTGCACGATGGTGGTGCGGGTGACAGTGCTTCGGCACTGGCTTCCCCGGCCCGGTGGTTCTCTGCGGCGCACGGGCCGGGGAAGGCGCACCCCCTCGGGCGCGGGCGATGGCCCGCCCGTCGGTGATGCGGGAGGCGAGGGAGATGAGCTGCGACGAACGGCTCAGGCCGCATGTGCTGGGTGCCGCCCGAGCGGCGCTGCCCGCCGCACTGGGGCTCTTCCTCGACCTGCACCGCCACCCGGAACTGTCCGGCAAGGAGCAGCGCACCGCCCGCCTGTTCGCGCACGCTGCCGAAGGCGCGGGGTTCACCACGACCCGGGGTGTCGGCGGACACGGAGTGGTGGCCGTCCTGCGCAATGGCGCGGGGCCCACAGTGCTGGTGCGTACCGAGCTGGACGCCCTGCCCGTCGGGGAGCGGACCGGGCTCGCCTACGCCAGCCGGGTGCGCCAGACGGGCGCTGACGGGCGGCGCGTCGCGGTGATGCACGCCTGCGGCCACGACGCGCACATCGCCGCCGTCATCGGTACGGCCCGCGTGCTCGCCGGGCTCAAGGAACAAGAAGCGTGGCGGGGCACAGTCGTCCTGGTCGCGCAGCCCGCCGAGGAGGCGCTGACGGGTGCGCGCGCCATGCTCGGCGAGGGGCTCTACCGTCATTTTCCCCCTCTCGACGCGGTTCTGGCCCAGCATGTGGTGCCGTTGCCCGCCGGTGTCCTGGCGTACGCCACCGGGCCGGTCACTGCCGCCGGGGCCAAGGCCCGGGTGTACTTCCGGGGTTCTGGCGGACACGCGGTGATGCCGTGGAGGTCGCTGAGCCCACTGGAGGTGGCGGCCCGCACCGTCCTGCGGCTGAGATCCGCGATGCCGCCCCATGTGCTGCTCGGCGTCGGCTCGTTCCGCAGCGGTGACCGGGCGGACGTGTCGCCCGACCGGGCCGTGGTCTCGATCACGGTGCGGACGTTCGACCAGGCGCGGCTCACCGAGGCGCTGGCGGTCGTCGAGAGCGTCGCCCGTGCCGAGAACGCGCGGATGGCCGGCGCCCAGCCCGTCGAAGTCCATGTCGACGCGTCCGCTCCCCTGCTGAGGAACACCCCGGCACTGGAGGCGGAGCTCCGCCAGGCGCACACCGAGGTGTTCGGAGCGGCGCGGGTCACCGCATGCCTTCCTTTCCCGATCCTGGAGGACTTCGCCTGGTACGGGCCGGCCGGTGAATGGCTCCACGGGGGATCGGGCATCAAGGTGTGTTACTGGTTCGTCGGCTGTGCCGGAGCGCCCCCGGGGCGTTCGGCCCCGGCCTCGCCCGCACACCTGGCGCAGTGGCCGCCCAACCACTCCCCGTACTTCATCGTGGCCCCCATGCCCACCCTGCGCACGGCGGTCGGCGCGCTGACCACGGGCGCGCTGAGCGTATTGGCGGGCCCGGGCCGCGAGTGAGGGGCGATACCGATCGGTGGAGGCGGTGTGGCCCGGATGCCCGTCCGATCGACCGACTCCTGGGAGCTCACATCGCGGCGAGAGTGGGGGTGGCCGCTCCAGAGGTGAAGGAGAGCGGACATTACTTCCAGGATCGGCGCACGCTGGATCTGTGCACACAGGGGTCTGCGCGCCGGGGCAGGACGGTTTCCGTGTCGTACAGTCACACCACCCCGAGCTGGGCCGAGTGGATCGCGGCGCGCGCCGCCGTCAAGTGTCACTGCGGTGAACCTCGCGCGGACCGGTGCCGCGCGCTGTGGTGCGCTTCCTGTCCCTGCCACGCGCCCTTGGCGGAGTCGGTGTTCGGCAGCCCCAAGACGCTGTCCGTGGAGATACAGCACCGCCAGGACGGTGCGTGGGCACCCGAGTACTACCTGACGGACATCGCCAGCTTCGTCGGCTCCGAGGAGCTCGGCACGGCGATGCTGCAGGAGTGGGTCGCGCGCGCGGGGACGCAGGAGTACGAGGATTTCCGGGCCGTCGTCGCTGACGGCGTGGGCTGGAAGGTCGTGACGCTTGCACCCGATTCGGCGCGGGGCTGAGGCTGGGGGAGTGTCGGGAAGACGCAAGGGCTGAGTCCAGGTGCCCGGGCCCGGGCACCTGGACTCAGCCCTTGCGTGTCTGCTCCGTGCTGGTGACGAGCGCCTTGAAGTCGGTGTCGCTGATGGCGGTTCGGGGGCCCGAGACGAGATTGAGGAGATGACCGTCCAGGAAGACGGCCGGAGTGCCGGGGCTGCCCGGAAGTTTCGCCTGCTTCCATGCGGTGCTGAGCTGCTTGCCGTTGGCCTCGTCGGTGCCTGCGGCCCAGGGCAGGTAGGTCCCGTCGTTGACGGCCTTGCGCATCAGGGACTGGTCGAGGCCGGGGACCTCGGCCGCGATGGCGAGGAGCTTGCTGGTGTGGGAGAAGTCGTCGTGCGTCTCCTCCGGCTGTTGCCGATAGAGCGCGGCGTGGAGCGCCATGAACTTCTGGGTGCCCTGGTCGAGTGCCTCACCTAGCGCGTTGAGCGCTTGGTGGGAGCCGCTGCCACCGAGGTTGTTGTCGAGGAACGTGGCGATGTGGTAATTGATCTTGTACTTGCCCTCGTCGGCGAGCTGCTGGATCGTCGTGCCCAACGCGCGTTCGACGATGCCGCAGAACGGGCACCGCGGATCTTCGTAGATGTCGAGGTCGTGACGGGCGGCCGGATCGCCGTAGGTGATGACACTTCCGCCCGTGCCCGATGCGTGCCGCGGGACGACCAAGGGCCCCTGGTACGCCGCGCCGCTGTCCCTCTTCGCCCGGGAGGACAAGACTCCCAGGAACACACAGGCGATCACGGCGAGAGTGCCCAGGACGGCGCAGACCGCCATCAGCTGACGCTTCCCACGACGCCTCCTGTCCCGCGCCGCCCGCAGGCGTTCCCGCCCGTTGCTTCCGTGCGGAGGGTCGACTGCTCTCTTTCTGCGTGGCAGACGCCGCATGTCCCGTCCTTTCGTCGACACCGGGACGATGGCTCGTCCGGCCGTCAGGGCCCTTCGTGAGCCACTTCAGGGCCACGGTGCGCCGAGTCCGGTGGGATGGGGTGTCCGCCGACGGGTGGATGCGGCGGATGGCTGGAGTGTGCTGCCCGGCGTCGGCTGCGGACGCGCGAAGGCCGCGTCGCCCCGCGCCCAGCCTCCCCATCAGCCGACGGGGTAGGTACGGGCCGCCAGGGCCCGCGCATCTGGGGAGGGGCAGGCGAAGTACTGCGGGACGAGCGGGCCAGGGCGACCGGATGGGGTATTTCCGCCGTCGATGCGGCGCGCGCGGTTGAACATGCTCCTGCTCATCAGGCTCTTCTGAGTCGTCAGCCGCGAGCCGGTGGAGCTCGTGGGTGCTACGGAAGGCCATTGGGTGAGAAGACAACTCTTGACTGTTGCGTGCGCTGTGCTCACCGGCATGGGGAGCGTGGTGTCCCCTGTCTCGGCGGTGCCGGCGGATGGCCGACCGTTCGGTGGGAGTGCGGCCGCCGCCCAGCGTGACGGGGCGGACACCGCGGCCGTGGACCCGGCCGCGCCGTGGGTGGTGCGCGAGGGCACCATGGCGGTCGGCAGGGCCGACTTCTCCGCACTGTGCGCGGGGGAGCAGGGCAAGGTCGACGAACGCGTCCTGCAGCCCTTCCCCGGTACGCGTGTGGCGGTGGAGGCCGAGACGGTCGAACGGCGGCCCGACGGGATGCTGGTGTGGTCGGGGCACGTGGCAGGCAGCGCGGGCCATCACGCCACTCTTGCCCTGACCGGGGTGTGCGGCAGTGGCCCACTGGGACTCACCGGGCACGTCGACCTGGGGTTGTCGCGCTACGAGTTCACCCCCTCGGAGCCCGGCGTGAGCAAGGTCGTGGAGCTCGACCCCCGAGCCGTGCCGGACTTCGGCAAGGACGCCCACCGCGTACGGCACGCATCGAGCCGAGAGGGACGGAGGGCCGGGGAGTCAGCGCGGCGCGCGCCGAGCGCCCCGCATCCGGTGGTCGATGTGGCCATGGGGTACACCCCGGCCGCCGAGCGGGTGGCCGGTGGCCGCGCGGCGATGCTGGCCCGTATCGCCTCGGCTGAGGCCGACATGAACCAGGCACTGGCCGACAGCGGCGTGCGCACCTTCAAGGTCCGGTTCGGGAACACGTTCCGGCTGGACGACTATGACGGGACGGAGGACGCGGACGACGTCTGGGCCGAGATGTCCGGGAAGCCCGACAGCTATGTGGGCCGGACCGTGCGACGGGTCCGCGAGAAGTCGGGCGCGGACCTGGTGGCCGTGCTGACCGATGTCCCCAAGCCCGCCCGCGGTACGTTCACGGCGGGGGCGGGCAGCTACGTCGACGAACCACGCCCCGGGGACACCGACGACGAAGTGTGGTCGGCGAGCGACATCGCCTCCACCAGCCCGGGCGTGACGCTGTCCCACGAACTCGGACACAACATGGCCCTGACGCACGACGACGTCACCGAGGCGGAGCAGGGCAACCCACCGAACCCGCGCTACCCCTACAACCGCGGCTTCGTCCCGCGCAGCGGCGACGTCCACACGGTGATGGCCTACGAGTCGGCCTGCGAGTACCGCTGCGTACCGATCAACCTCTACTCGACACCGCGCGTGCGGTACGGGGACGATCCGGTCGGCGACGCGATGCACGACGCTGCCCGTGTGCTGCGCCAGACCGGGCCCATCGTGGCGCGGTACCGCACACCGCAGGAGGCGGAAGAGGAGGCCACGCACGAGCTGACTCTGCGGGTCTCCCCGGCCGGTGGCGGTGCGGTGAAGGCCGCCAGGCCCGGCCCGTACACGCCCGGGACGCAGGTGACGGTCACCGCGCAGCCGCGTGCGGGCTACTCCTTCGACCGCTGGCTCCTGGACGGCCGCCCCGCTGGCTCCGCCGCCTCCTACGCGGTGCGCATGGACGGCGATCACACCGTGACGGCGACGTTCAGGCGGGCGCCGCAGACGCGCTACCGGGTCACCGCGGCGGTCTCGCCGACCGGTGCCGGTGCGGTCTCCCTCGTCCCCCGCGCCACCGACTATCCGCGCGGCGCCCAGGTGCGTGCCACGGCGCGACCTGCTGAAGGCCATGAGTTCCAGGAGTGGGAGCTCGATGGTGAACTCGTCTCCACCTCACCCGAGTTCGACCTGGAGGTCGAGCAGGCGCATCGCCTCGTGGCGGTGTTCGCCCGGGCCCGGCACACGCTGACCACCGAGGTGAGGTCCGGGGCCCGCAGCGGTGCCGTGGTGGTCTCCCAGCCGGGACCTTACGCGGAGGGCAGCCACGTCGTGGTGGGGGCCGAGCCCGCTCCCGGCTACAAGCTGGTGCGGTGGAGCCTGGACGACCAGGTGCAGGTGAGCGGCTGGAATCCGCTCACGGTCAGGATGCACGGCAGCTACACCGTGTCGGCGACCTTCGGCTGTGCCTTCCCCTCCCGTGGGTACATCGCGGCGAAGTGGCAGGAGCAGGGCGGAGAGGGCGGGCGACTGGGGTGCCCGGTCGCGGAGGAACACATGGTTGCCGGCGGGCGGGGCTACTTCCAGGACTTCCAGGACGGCCGGTCGATCTACTGGTCGCAGCAGACTGGCGCACACGTACTGGGCGGTCCCATCCGTGACGCGTGGCTCAAGCGAGGCGGTGCGGGTTCGCCTCTGGGATTCCCCGTGGGCGATGAGTTCTCCCCTGCCGCCAACGTGCGTCAGGTCGACTTTCAGGGAGGCCGCATCACCAGGACCGAGGACGGCGACACCGTGACCACGCGAGTGACGTACTACGCCGGCTGACTCGCCCGTACGAGCCGCCCGGGGCCGTGCCCGCGTATGGCGGGGCAAGGAACCGGGCGGCTTTTCGGCAGGCGCGGTGGTCGAGGCGGGCCGGGGGACCTCATGCGTGTGATGTACGGCCGCGCAAGGTCAGACGGCCATGGCATGCGGCTTCCGGGCGCGGGGACGGGTGTACAGACGCCCTTGGACGTCACCCCTGGCCAACCGGCGCAGGGCGGACGGAAGTTCGGTGAAGGGGACTTCCGAGACGGAGGGGGTGAGGGCGCCGCGGGCAATGAGGTCGTAGACCTCGCGCAGTTCGTCCTTGCTGGCGCCGAGCGACCCCGTCAGGTGGATGTTGCGGGTCACCAGGGAGGCGAGGGGGAGGGGAAGTACCGCTTCGCTGAGCCCGACGAGAACGACGCGTCCGCCCTCGCGTACGGCGTTGAGGGCGTGATGGGCGGTCTCTTGGGTCCCGACGAAGTCGAGGACGACGTCCGGCGGATGGGCGCTGAGCGCGCAGGCGTCCGGCCAGCACACGGCGGCACCCGCCTGCTGGGCTGCGGCCCGCGCGTCCGGATTCGGGTCGACGCCGTACACGCGGGCGCCCAAGTGCACGGCCACGTGCACGGCGTTGAGGCCAAGACCGCCGAGCCCGATGACCGCAACCGACTGGCCCGGACGGACCGCCGCAGCCGTCCGCACGGCGTGGTAGGCGGTGACGACGGAGTCGGTGGCCACGGCCGCCTGCGCGAACGACACTCCGTCAGGGATGGGCACCAGCGCTGACGCGCGGACGAGCTGCTTCTCGGCGAACGCGCCGTCGCACCCCACACCCGGCGCGAAGTCCATGGCACCGACCGGGTGGACCATCAACGCGACTCCCACCCGGTCGCCGACCGTGAAGTCCTCGACGTCGGGTCCGAGGGCCGAGATGACCCCGGCGCCCTCATGGCCCAGGGTGAGGGGGGTGGACACGGTCAGGTCACCCAGTTCCATGCCCGCCAGGATGTGCAGGTCGGAATGGCACAGGCCGGCGGCTTCGATGTCCACCACTGCCCAGCCCGGCCCCGGTTCGGGATCCGGTACCGTCTCCAGCCGCAGGGGCTGACCGACGCCCGAGAACCTCATCGCTTTCATCGGTACTCCCGCAGACCTCGGGGCCGGTACCGGTGCTGGTGGCCGCTGGTGTGCCGGTCGGCTTCTCCCGCCTGGGCGACCACTGGGGCGCACGGTATCTCATCGGATACAAGAGGCATGCGGCCATGATCTCCCGGATGCGCGGGAGCCGCACGCGCGGCCCTGCCGTGGACCGTAGCGGGGCCGTGGGCCAGGACCTGCTCGCGTTGGACCGAGCGTGCCGTGATGAGCCCGAAAGGCTGGCAGCGGTGTGTCACCTGCATGAATCTGGCCACCCGACGGGCACGTCACGCGCACGAATGCTCCGATGCCCGCCTTCCTTGCCTCATGACTTCACCTCGTCGCCCTCGACGTGCCCGCCTGCTTTCCCTCTGCGTCGCAGCGCTCACCGCGCTGCCGCTGGCCTCGGCCTCCAGCGTCTCCGCGATGCCCGCCACACGCGGCAGCGCCGCTCCGGCGGGGGAGGGCAGGGAGGTGCTGCGCGAGCGCACGTTCCCCTGGCAGGCCGACCTGTTCGCCGCGCTCTGCAGCCGGGCACCATTCGGAGCCCCTCGCGAGCACACCTTCGTCTTCTTCGACGACGTACGTGTCACCGCCGTCGAAGACGGAGTCGAAGACAACGAGGGCACGCTCACCTGGAGCGGACACGTCAAGGACCGGCCCGACACCAGCGTCATCCTCTCCATGCGCGGTGTGTGTGCCGCCGACCACGCGTACGCGAAGAACACTGCCTCCGTCGAGGTCGTCGCAGACCTGGGAGCCCGGATCTACCGACTGAAGACGCTCGTCGGTCAAACCTCACGCCTGCACGCGACAGAGGAGGACCCCACCCGGCGTCCCCACGCGGGACCCGACGACGAGCTGGGCGCAGTCGGCTCGCCCGCGTCAGCCGTGCGCAGCAATCTCCAAGGCCGCCCCCGGGCCACGTCCGCCGATCCGGTCGTCATCGACGTCATCGCGGGCTATACGCGCCGGGCCGTGGCCGAGGCGGGCGGTGAGCAGCAGGTCGTCAGCACGATCGACTGGGCCGAGCGGAAGATGAACGAGGCGCTCGCCGACAGCAACATCCCCGCCAGCATCGACATCATCGGTACGTACGACACGGGCTACCAGGGGGACAACACCTCGGCGACGCTCCTGAGCAAGCTGCACAACCCCCAGGACCCTCAGCTCGGGGCAAGGGCGGCCAATCTGCGCCAGAAATACGGAGCCGACCTGGTCACGGTCGTCAACAGCATCCCGCCCGGGGAGTCCTCGGGCCAGGGCGACCTTCCCACGAAGGGAGTCTTCAACGCCCGGGACGCCTTCTCCGTGGTCGACTTCCGGTCACTGACCGGCTGGTACAACCTCGGCCACGAGATCGGTCACAACCTCGGGCTGTTCCACGACCGCAGGACCCTGGACTCCCAGGCACCCCGCTCTGTCTGGCAGGGCCTCCTGAACACCCGCTCGGGGACCGGGTGGATCACTCCGCGCGGCAACTTCCACACCCTGATGGCCTATGCGTCCTCGTGCCCCACGAACTGCGTCACGATCAACCAGTACTCCAACACCGAGAACACCGTCGACGGCCAGCCGCTCGGTGACAAGGACAACGACAACGCCGCCCTCGCCCGTCTGTCCACCCCCATCGTGGCCGGCTACCGCACACTGGCGGTGGCCAAGACCCGCTACGCGCTCACCCTGTCAGCGACCGACGGCGGCACCGTGCGCCCCGCCGTCTACGGGCCCTACAAGCCCGGAACCACGGTGAGCGTCACCGCCCGTCCGTACTCCGGATACCGCCTCACCGCCTGGATCTACGACGGAGTCCAGTACGCCCCCTACACCCAGGTCAACTTCCCCATGGACCGCGCCCACACGCTCCGAGGTGTGTTCATGCCTGTCTGACCCGAGCGGGGATGATGCAGGTGGTGCGGGGGGTGTTCACGCTCGGGGCGTCACGATGACGCCCCGAGCCGTGCCCATCGCGAGTGGGCGTTCTCAGAGCGGTCGCCACTCGTCCGCGAGCCCGTCGAGCTGCGGGGGAATTACTGCCGAGCGTTCGGCGGCTCGTGATTTCGAGCGCATCACATTAGTGGTGCACATGTTTGACGCAGCGTCAAATCGTGCAGTGCCTCGGAAACTCCGATGTCGCAACCGATTTGATTCACTACCACCTTGGTCCCGCGCTCGCCTTTCGGCCCCGCACAACTGCCCGCAAGTGGGTTCCAGGTATTCTTCGTCGAATGGACATTGCATATCGCCCTCTCGAAGAGGCGGACATTCCTGCCCTGGTGAGCCTGCGGGACGAAGTCGAGCGCGCCGACCGTACGGGGATGCACTACGACGTAGCCGATATCCGCGAGGAATTGAGCGACCCCAAGCTCGACTTGGTCCACAACACCGTGGGCATGTGGTCGGGGGACCGTATGGTGGCGTTCGCTGTGCTGTGCGATCCGGACCCCGTGCGCGGAGTACTGCGCTTCGAGACCAACGGAGCCGTGGACCCGGCATGGCGACGGCGGGGCCTTGGCAGGGAGATCATCGGCTGGATGCGCACCCGCGCCCGAGCCCTCCACGCCAAGCACGACTCCGGCGCCCCCGGTGAGCTGACGCTGGGCGGTGTGTCCACCAATGCCGGGCTGGCGGCCCTGGCCGAGCGGACCGGGTTCGCTCCGTGCCGATACTGGTTCACCATGTCGCGTGACCTGCACACCACACCCCTTCCCGCACCGGCGCCCGCAGACCTGGAAGGTCTACGACTGGTTCCCTTCGCCTGGGGGTACGACGAGGCGGTCCGACTCGCGCACAACGAAGCGTTCCTCGACCACTGGGACTACACCGAGGCCGACGAGGTGGAATGGCGCACCTGGTACACCGGGGCCCGTGCCTTCCGGCCGGACGTCTCCGCCGTGTTGCTCGACATCGACAACCATGTGGCCGCGTACCTCCTCGCCGACGAGTACGTCGCCGACACCGCGGCCACCGGACGGCGCACCTGCACCGTGGGCCATCTCGGCACCCGCCCCGCCCACCGCGGCAAGGGGGCCGCCCGCGCCCTGCTGGCACACACGCTCCAGGCCGCTGGGCAACAGGGCTACGACCGGGCCGAGCTCGTCGTGGACACCGCAAACCCCACCGGTGCGCTCGGCCTCTATGAGAGCCTCGCATTCGTGACCGACCGCAAGCTGATCACTTACGCCGGTCCGCTCGACTGAGCGGTGTGGACCGGGACGGGGGCGTACCGCGATGAATTCCGCCCGCCATCCGCGGCTGTGAGCGGGGTACCGGCCGGCTGACGCGAGGGTGGTGGCGCGGCCACTGCAAGGTTTACGGGGGCCGCCCTGCGGGGCTCCCGTGCGGACGCGCGAAGGTTCCGTTCCCCCGGTAGCATCGAAACGTCGATCTGCACCACCTTTCCTCCGCCAACCGATCTGCTCGACGCAGAATGAGTCGGCGCGGAGTCCGCACGCAGGGCTCTTCACCTCACCGTGCAGAGCGCCCATCGTGACCAGGGGGCATCCTGCTCAGCGGCCCGCCGCTTTCCAGGAGGCGACATGCTCATCGTGGCAGTGCTGCTACCACTCCTCATGCTGGGCCTGGTCATCGCTCTCACGTCGTACGAAGACCACATGCTCGGCAGCGCTCCCGTGATCCCGGACGACCTCCGCGTCGAAGCCGTACCAGTGGCGGGCGATACGCCCTCGGTGCTCGAGTCCCGGCGCTGACAGGCGACGGTTCCACCGGTATCGCCTTGTCTCACCGGCGGTGGTCGCACGCATGTTCCCCTTTTGTGGCGGGCCCGTCATCCGCTCGCTCCTGAGATCGGGGGAGTGTCACGGTGGCGCCTGCTTCTTACGGTCGACAGGGCCGAAGGCGCAGACAACAGCGAGGAGCGGGACACCATGGCGGTATGCGCGGAGCGGTATGTGGTGGGCATCGACGGATCGTCCGGCAGTATGCCGGTCACCAGCAGGGCGCGCCGATGCGGTCGATGCTGTGGCCGGCCCGGAAGACGCAGCGCAGCGCGCGCAGTGCGGCGAGATCAGTGAGCGGGTTCCCGCCGATGACCACCAGGTCGGCGTCGGCGCCCGGCATCAGGCAGCCCTTGCGGCCCGCCAGCCCGCACGCTCCCGCGGCGACCGAGGTGACCGCCCTCAGAGCCTCGACGGGTGTCATTCCGATCGGCCCCGCGAGCTCTTCCACCGCATGGGGGAGGACGTCGTGGGGCTTGGCCCGGCTGATGCCCGCGTCGGTGCCGGCGGTGAGGGGAACCCCCGCGCGATGCAGCGCGGCCCAGGTGGGGTACAGCCTGCGCAAACAGTGCGCCAGGTCCGCGCACCGGGGTACATCGGGCATGTTGCCGAGGGTAAGGCTCATGGTCGCACCGCTGCCGATGATCCGATCGACCAGGGCGGGCGTCGGGCGGGGCCCCTCCTCGGTGTAGAAGCTCACGTGTTCGAGCGTGTCGAACCCCGCGTCAAGCACCTGCGCCATTGCCAGGGAGGAGTGGACATGGGCGGCGGTCGTCATGCCGAGCCGGTGGGCCTCGTCCACCACGGCCCGTAGGTCTTCGGTCTGGTACTGCGGCCGGTGCATGAAGGTGCCGGGAGTCATCTTGCCGCCACTCGCCATGACCTTGACCACCTGGCAGCCTCGCTCGTGGCGTTCCCGTACGGCCGCGATCAGCTCGTCGTGACCCCAGGCTTCGCCGCCCAGGAAATGGCAGTGGCCGCCCGGGCTGGTGATCGGTGGGCCGGCGGCGACGATGTGGGGGTGCATGTGGGGCCAGTAGGAAGTTTCCTGACTGAGTGTCAGTGCGAGATAGGAGCGGTCTCCGAGATCGCGGACCGTGGTCACACCGGCCCTGAGCGCTCGCCCCGCCGCCCGCCGCATGTCGACCAGCAGGGTGTCGTCGTCCTTTTCCTCCAAGGAGGAGACGGGATCGTCGCCGGCGTCGAAGACGAGATGGACATGGGTGTCGATGAGCCCTGGCACGATCCATGCGTCCATGCCGAAGTCGACGAGCTCGGCGCCCTCGGGTGGCGCGGCACCCGTCGTGTCGACGTCGGCGATCAGGCCGTCACGGATGAGTACCATGCCGGGTCCCCGTGCCCTCGTACCGTCGAACAGCCCGCCTGCCCGCAATGCCTGGATCACCATGTGCTCCTTCGGTCGCCCCTGGGGCGCGGCTGGGCGTATATGCCATGGCCGCCCGGGTGGTTGGTTCTGGCCATCCATCGAATCAGTCGAACCCGGAACCGGTCCTCCACCGACTGGGCGACGGGTCGGGTGACGGTCACGCCCGTCGTTGTACGGTCCCCGCCGGGAAGCTGCGCGAGCGCCTGGCCGGTGATCCCGGGCAGCGACCTCGGGAAGCGCAGGTCTCACTCTCTGGTTCAGGGTGAGAGTTGAAGGTTCTGTGCCGGGACGGCGAGACCGCCTGCCTCCGTCACTCAGAGGTCATCGCACGGCCGGAAGCTTGCCAGGAGCGCCGAATCGCGCGCCGTGGGCTTCCGGGCCGAGTGCGGTCATGACGGCGAGGAGTACGGCGACGCCCACGACGAACCAGGACATGACGAACGCGTAGTCGTTTCCGCGCAGGGCGGCCAGATGGGTCAGGAGAGGTGCGGTGATCGACGCGAGGAGGTTGCCGCCCTGATAGGCGAAGCCTGGAAGGGTGCCGCGCACGGCGTCCGGTGAGAGCTCGTTGAGATGGACGGGCACGACTCCCCAGGCCCCCTGGACCATGATCTGCAGGAGGAACACGCCGATGCCGAGCAGAACGACCGAGCCTCCATAGGCCCACAGCGGCACCATGGGGATGGCGAGCAGGGCGGCGACGACGATGGCGCGGCGCCGTCCGATCTTCTCGGACCGGGCGCCGAAGAAGAGACCGCCGACGAGCGCGCCGCAGTTGAGCACGATGGTGAGCGTGGCCGTGGTGTGTGTGCCGAGGTGGAGCTGTTGCTTGAGGAAGGTCGGGTAGAGGTCCTGCGAGCCGTGGCTGAACATGTTGAACGCCATCATGAACACCACGAGGTAGACGAACAGCTTCCAGTGTCCCCTCATCGTCTCGAAGAAACCGGGCCTGACGGCGGTGGCGTTGGCACGCTTCCAGACAGGTGACTCGGGCACACTGCGGCGGATGAAGAGGATGAGGAGCGCGGGCACGACTCCAAGGGCGAACATGCCGCGCCAGCCGATGTGGTTGAAGAGCACAAGGTAGACGAGTCCGGCGAGCAGGTACCCGGCCGCGTAGCCCTCTTGCAGCAGCCCCGAGACGACGCCTCGTGTCTTCACCGGGACCGACTCCATGGCGAGCGACCCGCCGATACCCCACTCGCCGCCCATCGCGACACCGAACAGGGCGCGCAGCACGAGGAGCACCATGAGCGAGGGTGCGAGGGCGGACGCCGCTTCGAGGACCGCGAAGAGCACGACATTGATCATGAGGATCGGGCGGCGCCCGTAACGGTCGGCCAGCCGGCCGAAGAGGAGGGCGCCGACCGGACGTGTCGCGAGCGTCAGTGTCAGGGAGAAGGCGACGGCGGTGATGCCCGTCCGGAAGTCGTGGGCGATCTCCGTGATCACGAAGACGAGGAGAAAGTAGTCGAACGCGTCGAGCGTCCAGCCGAGGAAGCTGGCGAGCACGACCTTGCGTTGAGTGGGGTCGAGCTCGCGCACTGTGGAGAGGAGGCGCATGGTCTACGGGTGCTTTCGTTTCAGACCGCTGGTCAGCCGGGCCGACGCGCGATGACTTCTTCATGGAGTCGATGCTCGTTGGCTATGGCCGGCGCCGGGGTCGGTCAGCGGGCGGGTTGCGCGGCCCGCTGTCGCTCCTCCACATGGCTGTCCCCTGGCGGCTGGCCACGGTGCGACGACCCGGGGGAGGCACCGTGCGAAAGGGCTCCGGTACGTGTCGGGCATCGGTGAGGGGTAGTTGATCGCCGTCGGCCGTGGTGTGCCGGGTCGACGGGCAAGTGGACCGCCCGACCGGCCGCTTGGTGGAGTGCGCCGGGGAGGATGCCGGTGCAAGGGCGGAGCCGTCTCCCCGGTCGACGTGCTCAGAGGGTGGACGATCATGAAGAAGGGAGTGGCGGCCGACTGGCCGCGGTGGCGGTGCCGGTGATTCCGGTGAGCCCCGCTCGGACGGCGTCGCCGCCTTCACCCCCGAGCACGCCTGTTACGCCGTAACGCGATGCGGACCTCGGCCGGGTCGTGCCGCAGTCCGGTGCCGCGCCTGACGAATCCGACAAACCTGGCTACGAGGCTGGCCTGTCGGATCGGGGCGCGGCGAACCGCCCTTGCTACGTCCTAATTCTCCGGCTCCCAGGCACGCAGCAGGTCGAGCAGTCCTGCGTCTCCGTCAAGGTGCAAGGAAGCGACCTTGATGCGGTCGTACAGGTACAGGACCAACTCGCTGGCCGTGCCGTGGACGGCGGCGCCGGCTGCGTCCAGGTCCTCGCCGGTCGTGGCGGTGGGCGCGGGGATGCGGGCCGAGCGTGCGCCGTCGCCGTCGACCGTGAGGCGCCAGGAGCGGCCCTCGGAGGCGTGGAAGTCGAACGTCGTGTGCTCGTGCGGCCAGGCACTGAGTGAGGCGACGCAGGTGAACAGGAACTCCTCGACACCGTCGAGGGCGACTCCGGTCGGCAGCGGCTGCGGGGCGCCCCCGGCGAGCTGGGCGTCGTAGCTGTGCACCGCGCTCTCCTGGACCCGGTGCCGGGCCACTCCGCCGGAGGTGCGCGGCGTCTGCAGGTCACTCCACCACGCCCAGCTGCCGGTGTCCGGGCCCGCCTCGCGCAGCACGCCCAGCAGCAGGTCTGTCGACTCCTCCAGCCAGGTCAGCAGGGCCTCACGCTCCCGCGGCACCTCCAGAGCGGCGCGCGCCTCGGCGGCCCCGGGCGGGGGAGCGTCGGCGGGCCCCGCGCCCACGATGGCGGCCCAGAAACGGTCTCCCCCACCCAGGTGCCTGGCCAGATCGAACAGCGTCCACCCCGGGCAGGTCGGCACCGGCGCGTCGAGGCTGGGCGCTGCGGCGACCGCGGCGCGGAAGGCGGTCGACCGCTCGTCGATCAGTCGCAGCAGGTCAGGGAACTCAGGATTCTTTTCCACGCCGGATGTCTATCACCGCGCACCGATGATCGGACAGCGATTTTCGCCGCCGCCGAGTGGCCTTCGCAGGCGTCGCTGTTGGCCCGGTGCGGCCGTTGAGGCCCGGGATCCGGGTGGGCCGTCCCGTCGCGATCCGTTGCGTCAGGGGGTCGCGCGGAGGGCTGTGGCGGAGAACCACGGGTTCCTGCCGAGCACCCATACGGAGACGTGGCTGACGCCGAGCTTCTGGAGGAGGGCGAGCTTGGTGTCCATGCCCTGCTGGTCGGTGTAGTCGTAGAGCGTGCCGTCGGACGTCCAACGGATCTCGCCGGAGTCCGCGTCCCGCTGTTCGGCGATCTCGGCCGGGCCGTCGGCGTGGCCCGGTGCCTCGCGGACTGCGGCTGCGGTGAGGCTTTCCTTGATCTTGGCCGGGGCGCACGGGTCGGGGGAGGAGAAGCCGTAGGAAGCCAGACCGATGACGAGTCTGTCCTTGTCGGGCACCCGGGACTGGGCGTAGGCGACGGTGTCGCGTACCCAGTTGTGCGGGGAGATGGGCCAACAGGGCTGCCCTTGCGGGGTGTTGAACTGGCGGCCGTAGTCCATCACCACCAGCTGGTCCACACCTGTTTTCATGACCCCGCGGTAGTCGAACACCGAGTCCGAGTCGCGGGTCTGGGCCGGGGCGTCGACCTGGAGTTTGAGGCCGGCCCGGTGCAGGCCGCGCGCCAGTTCGGCGAGGAAGGCTTCGTAGCCCTGCTCGTCCTCGGCCGTCCACGCCCAGAAGTCCTCGAAGTCGATGTCGACGCCGGTGAAGCCGATGCGCTGGGCGAATTCGGTGAGCTTGGCGGCGGCGTCCGTGCGGCGGTCGGGGTCGTTGACCAGGCTGGACACGGTGGCGTGGTCCATCGCGGAGACGGTGGTGTACTGAGCGGCGGAGTGCGCCTTGACGTCCGCGGCGTTGGCCTCGCTGTAGCCGTTGCATGGGTGGGTCCCGGTGTCCAGCAGGGTCAGCGCGCCG
Organism: Streptomyces sp. cg36; assembly: GCF_041080675.1. Taxonomy (NCBI): domain Bacteria; kingdom Bacillati; phylum Actinomycetota; class Actinomycetes; order Kitasatosporales; family Streptomycetaceae; genus Streptomyces; species Streptomyces cyclosori. The sequence goes on from NZ_CP163520.1 coordinate 8,057,572, forward strand.
TGCGGGTCCACGTCCCAGTACTGGGGTTTGAGTACGCCGGAACGCAGACGGCCGTCACGGTACTCCGCGGGGGCGTTGCACGTGTCCTCACCGGAAGAGCCGGGGTAGATCCATGCCTCCAGCGAGGTCGATGCGGGCCTGGCGGGGGCCGGTGTCGTCGCGCTGGGTCGCTCCTGGCCCGGGTGAGATGCGGCGGTACAGCCAACGAGCCCGGTGGCGAGGGCGATGGTGAGAAGAAGCCGGGCTCTGAACATGAGCGCCTTTCCATGAGGGAGCGCTGCCATGGACGCTCGCGACCAGCTGATCCTCTCAGGCAGGCGCTGATCGAAGTGGCGCGCGCCCAGTGCTGTCCGGATTGCGCGCGGCGGCCGGTCGACCGGGTCCGCTCTTCATGCCGTCTGCCCTGCGAGGGCGGGGCTGTGCGCCCACTGCGGAGGGGGCGGTGACCGCCATGTGTCGGTGACCGGCATATAGTGGTTCCATGAACGACCGAGCGGTGCGGGAACCGACCCTGTTCCTCTTGGCGGCACTCGTCGGCGAGCCGCACCACGGCTACGCGACAGCGCGTGAGGTGGTGGTGATCCCGGGGTCGGGCGGATCGCGGCCAGAGCCCCCGGGCTGATGCGTCCGACGGTGCTGGTGCGGCGACCTGCCCGTCGCCGCGCAATTCGACGTACCGCCTCTGGATCTCTCCCGGACGCGCGGTGGCCGTTCCCTTCTCTGCTGGCCCGTGGTCATCCGTGACTGGCCACCTCGCGACAGGAGTTTCCGTGTCAGTTTCCTCGCCCGTTGCCGTGGGCGGTCCGCCGGCCGCCGCCGTCGAGCAGTCCACCCTGTCCGCGTCGGCCGGCGGCGCCCGTCTGGCCGGGGTCGACGGGTTGCGGATGCTCGCCGCGCTCGCCGTGGCGCTGTATCACTACCTGGGCACCCCCACGCCACGTTTTTGGGGCGAGGCGTACGACTTGCCGCAGGTGGCGCCGCTGCTTCACGCGGTAAGTGGCTATGGCTGGCTGGGAGTCGAGGCGTTCTTCCTGATCAGTGGCTTCGCCATCTGCATGAGCTGCTGGGGCCGGACTCCGGCGCAGTTCGCAGTCTCCCGGGTGGCCCGGCTCTTCCCGCTCTACTGGGCCGTCGTCCTGATCGTCGTCGCGGTGGGGCTCGTCGCGGTGAGCGCCGGACAGCGTTCGGGAGCCCCCACGGACCTGCGCACCACGCTCGGCAATCTGACGATGATCCCCGGCCCGCTGGGTGTGGACTTCACCGCCGGTGTCGCCTGGACGCTCTGGGTGGAAGCCCGTTTCTACCTCCTGATGGGCGTGCTGCTGCTGATCGGGCTGACCTACCGGCGCGTCATAGCCTTCGGAGGACTCTGGCTCGTCCTGGCGTCCATCGGCCGCGAACTCCACTCCGACGTCCTGGACGAGCTCCTGCTGACCCAGTACGCGGGACTGTTCGTGGCCGGGATCGGGCTGTACCTGATGCACCGCTTCGGCGCGAACCTGCTGCTGTGGCTGCTGGTGGGCTTCGCCTGGTGCTACACCCTGACCGTTCTGGACGACCGGGTCGCCACGCATCCCACGTCCACGTGGGGGGTCAGCGCGGCCGTACTCACCGGGTTCCTCCTCCTGCTCGCGTTGACCGGCCCCGGCCCGTTGCGCCACGTCCGGTGGCGCCCCCTCGTATACGCCGGAGCCTTGACCTACCCCTTCTACCTCGTCCACCAGAGTCTCGGTATCCCCGTCACCCGTGGCATCCTCAAGACCGTCCCCGGCCTCGGCCTGCTTCCGTGCGTCGCTCTCGGACTCCTCCTCTCCCTGCTGCTGGCCGCGGCCCTGAACCGTTGGGTCGACCGCAAGCTCGGACGGCTGCTGCGTCACCACCTCACCCGGTCCCTGAACCCCGCCCCCATCGCGCCGGACAGGCCCGTACGAGGCCGTGGCGCAGCTGCCCTGGAGCGCTGAACGGCGCTCTGGACCGGTGAACAGCGCTCTGGCACCTTGTCGGGCGAGGTCCCCGTCACCGGCGAGCTCGGCCATGCCGATCCGCGCCACTGGGCCGGATCCCCCGCGCAAGCGCGTCATACCCGTCCGACCGGGTGAGCCTCGGGCTGGGCACACGGAGATCGATCGGGCAGGGGGAAGACTCGGGCGGTGAAGACGATGACCGAGCCGGGTTGGTGCCCAGAGGCGGGACTTCGGACCCATTCGTGTACCGAGGAGGCACCTGATGGACCGCGAGGGCTCTGAGATCCGGCACCAGTCACCGTTCGAGCGGACGATGTATGTCCTGCGTGCGCTGACCTTGGCCGGTCTCGTGACGGTCCTGTACTACGCGGCACCACTTGACCGGGGTGTGGGCGTGGGAACCGTGGCCCTGCTGGTCGCCGCTCTGATCGTCTTCGGGTGTCTGCTCCTCTGGCAGATCTTCGCTATCACTCGTGCGAAATATCCGAGGCTGCGCGCCATCGAGACAGTGGCGCTCGCGACGCCACTGTTCCTGGTCCTCTTCGCGGCCACGTACTTCCTGCTCGCCCACGACGTCCCCGGGTCGTTCTCGGAACCGTTGAGCCGGACCGACGCCCTCTACTTCACCGTCTCGGTGTTCGTGACCGTGGGATTCGGCGACGTCGTTCCCACCAGCGAAGCGGCCCGCGCCCTGACCTGCGGGCAAATGATGGCCGACCTTGTCGTGCTGGCGGCGCTGGGCAAGGCGGTGTTCGGTGCTGTGAAGGTGGGACTGCGCCATCGCCAGTCGACCGACGACGCCCGGCGTGGGCCTGGATTGCCTCATGAGGATGCCGAATAGTGCTGGTGCGTCCCGACGCCCCGCTGAAACGCCAGGTCCAGGACCTCGGCGACGACCGTTGCCGGCGTGTCCTGGTACGTGACGGATCGTTTGGCAGCACATGACGTCCGAACCATCTGCCGCAGTCGCGCGGCGGGGCCCAAAGTGGAACCACTGCTGCTCACCGAGCACGAGAAGGCCGTGCTGGAGCAGTGGTCACAGCGCACCGCGTACGCCCGCACGCTGGCTGCGCGGGCGCAGGTCATCCTGGCGTGTGCGGGACCACACGTGCCGCTCATCGCCTCAGTCGCCCGCGACTTGCGGGTCAGTACGGAAACGGTCAGCCGGTGGCGACGCCGCTTCCTGGCCCACCGCCTCGACAGCCTCACCACGGGCCCCGACCCCGTCCCGAACGGACGCTCTCAGGGCTGACCCCTGCGCCAGCAGCGCAGATCCTTGCGGACTGCCCTGGTGCTATGGAGGCGTCGCCGGGCGGTGGCTGGGGCCCGGCGCCATCGGTGGGTACAGGGTGTCCGGATTACGTCACTCCCTCCAAGGTTGGTGTGTCGGGAGTGGGTAGGGTGCGGCATCTCGTGGCGGACCGAGGACGGGGTGGTGGGTATGCGGGCGTTCGGCCGGACCATGAAACTACTGCGTCGGCGTGCGGGGTTGTCCCAGCCGGCGCTGGCAGCGAAGGTGTTCGTCTCCCAACCCACCATCAGCCGCCTGGAGTCGGGCACACGAACCCCTGATCCTACGCTCGCCAGACTCCTCGACGAGGCACTCGGCGCCCGGGGCGCGCTGGCCGGCCTGATCCCGGAAGACCCCGACCGGGCCGACTTCGAGGCCCGCAGACCGGAGCTGGTGGACAGAGCGAAGATCGTCGACGTGGAGCAAGGGCTCGTCCGGTTACGCATGCTGGAGGACCAGTCCTCTTCGGCGGACGTCACGCCGATGGTCGCCGCGCGGGCAGAGATGGCCCTGCGTACGGCGCGGGACGCGCCGTACGCCCTGCGCGCCGGCGCGATCGGCGCGGCGGCCATGGGCGCCGCCTACCTCGGCTGGTGCCACTTCCTGGCCGGGCGGTACGAGGCGGCGGAGCGGACCCTGGACGCCGCGGTGGCCTATGCCTACGAGTCGAGGGCACCTGACCGTCTCGAACGCACGATGAGTTACCGGGGTGTGCTGGAACTGGTCTGCGGCAGCGCTGCCGCCGCGGCCTGCATGTTCGACGCGTCGCGCCAGGACACGGGCGCGCATCCCGCCCTGCGCGCCTATGACGCCGGGCAGCAGGCGCGGGCGCTCGCGCACGCGGGCGAGCGGCGCGAGGCGGACCGGCTGCTGCTGGAAGCGGACCGGCTGGCCGACACGGTCGACTACGCCGATCTGCCGGTGGGGGCGTACTGGTACACGCCGGGGTGGCTCGCCCTGCGCCGAGGTGTGGCGATGCTGGCACAGGGACGTATCAACCTGGCGCAGCAGGAGATCGAGCAGGGGTATGCCGCGATGCCCGCACAGCATCGGCAGGCCCACTGGGCACGGCAGTGGATCGACGCCATCCACGGGGACCAGGAACCCTCCGACTTGATCCATCCGCGACAGCGGCGGTGAGGCGTACGCGCTGATCCACGTTGTCCGCGTCCGGCCAGAGGCATAATTCCCCCCTTCCGCGGTCCGAAATGATCGACGCCTTCGGGGCTCCGGCCGCAGCGACGGTTGTAGCGGCCCCGCACAGTGCAGAAACCGCCGTCGGTTCCTCGTGGAATCCGGGAACACGGGCCACCCTAGAAGAGGCCGTGACCACTCACAATCGCCACGCCCGAGCCGGAATAATATTCCATGCCGAGGTGAGGGGTTTTGCCGCCTCGCGATGGGGTGCAGTATCTGGGCGACGGTTTCTCTGCCGCACCTCAGCATGGGAAAAGTACGTGAATTGCCGTGCTGGGCAGAGGCAGTTGTGAGGAGTGCGGGACTGATCCCGCTGAATTCCACTAGGAGGCTGGCGTGAGCAGAACGACGGACTCGAACTCGAAGTCGCACTCGAATCGGAGCACTGGCAGACGCGTGAGAACTGCCTTGGTCGCGGCAGGCGTGGTCTGCCTGGTCACGGCTGTGGCGCCCACAGCCGCCACAGCCTCCACAGCGGGGCCGACGGCGGCGATCGGCGGTCTCGGTGTCGGTGTCGGTGTCGGTGTCGGTGTCGAGAGGATCAGCGTCGCGACCGACGAAGGCTACGGCGCCGCGTCCATCACACCCGACGGCCGCAACATCGTCTTCACGTCGCTGAAGAACGGCCCGCGAGACGGCGGCAACGCGGTGTATGTCCGTGACCGGCGGGCAGGGCAGACCAGGACGGAGCCCCTGGTCGAGGGCTGGACGCCGGCGATCAGCGGCGACGGGAGACAGGTCGCCGCCAATGCCCCGCGGCAGGGGATGAGCGCCGAGCGGATCCAACAGCGGTCGCTGGACCTGGGATTGCTTCCCGTCACCTGCGGTCGCTGCAACCAACCGTCGCTGAGTGCGGACGGCCGCTACCTCGCATTTGGCGCCCTGCGCTCTCCGGGGCTGCTCCGGGACGTGATGGTCGCGGACCGCAACGGTGGATTCGAAACCATCGCCTCCCTCGGCAGCACGGCTCCGGCCCGGCCGTCCATCAGCGGTGACGGCCGCCTTGTCGCCTACCAGGACCTCACTCATCTGAAGGAGGGCGTCTACCTGTGGGACCGGACCACCGGCAGCACGTCGGGCCCGCTTGCGGGCTCCTCCACGAGCGCGTCGCTCATCCAGCTCAGCGACAACGGCAGCAAGGTCGTCTACCTCTCGGGCTCCGACACCTACGTCCACGACGTGAGTTCGGGCAGCGCGCAGCTGGTGCCGAACGTGAAGGGCGTGGCCATCGACCCCACCGGCCGGTATCTGCTGTATGCGCCGATCGACACGAGCGGGCCGTCGCTCGTCCTGCGCGACCTCCAGACCGGGGCCGACGAGACCGTCTCCGACCAACCGGCCACGGCCGAGACCGACTCAGTCAGCGCGGGCGGGCGTGACGTGGTCTTCCAGTCCGCGGCGGACGGCATCGTCCCCGGCGACACCAACGGCAAGCCCGACGTCTTCGTCCGCCGCTTCTTCTGACTGGACCGGTCGGGCCGTGTCGCAGGCGGCTGAGGCATGGGGTCCGTTTTCGGTCGCCGGGGCGCCCGTTCGGGGGCGCGCGGGGGTCGGCGGCACGGGTGCGGGGAAGCGATCAGGGATGAGCGACAACGCGAGCACAGCACGCCACGAGACGTCGACCCGCCTCTACTACGAGACCGGGGACGTGGACGCCTTCTACGACGCCGTGTGGGGCGGAGAGGACATCCACGTCGGCATCTACGACGACCCGCGGGAAGAGGTCGCAGCCGCCTCGCGCCGTACGGTGGAACACGCGGCAAACGCCGTTGCGGACCTGCTGGGACCCGATGCCGTGGTCCTCGATCTCGGCGCCGGATACGGAGGCTCGTCCCGGGTGCTGGCGGAGCGGTTCGGCTGCCGAGTGGTGGCGCTGGACCTGAGCGAGGAGCACAACCGCCGCCACCGCGCGGCCAACGCCCGCCACGGCCTCGACCACCTGATCGACGTCGTCACCGGTTCCCTCAACCATCTGCCCTTCGAGGCCGGGCGCTTCGATGTGGTGTGGTCCCTGGAAGTCCTGTGCCACGTAACTGACCGGGGCTGTGCGCTGGCGGAGGCGCTGCGGGTGCTGCAACCGGGAGGCGCGCTGGTGTTCTCCGACATCATGGTCGGCGAGACCACTCCGGCAGAGGCGGTACGCCCGGCGACTTCCCGTCTCGGCGTCCAGCGACTGGCCACCGTCTCGTCCTACCAGGAGCACCTGGACCGCCTCGCCGTGAAGGCCGACTTCGAGGACCTGACCGAGCATCTGGCCACCCACTACGCGCGCCTCGACCAAGAGGTCCGGGGGCGCACGGACCAGCTGCGGGAGGTGATCAGCGCGGCCTACCTCGACAGTCTGCTGGACAACCTTCCCCAGTGGGTCGACATCACGGGCCGCGGACTGCTGCGCTGGGGGCTCTTCCACGCCCGCCGTCCTGAGCGGGGGTAGCGGGGCGGGCGCGGTGCGGCGGGCCGGGACGCACACGGCGTCCCGGCCCGCGCGGGTCGGCATCAGGAGGCGGGCAGTTCACCCCGGACCGTACGGGCCGCGGCGACCAGGTTCTCCAGGGAGGCGCGGGTCTCGGGCCAGCCGCGGGTCTTCAGACCGCAGTCCGGGTTGACCCAGAGCCGCTCGGCGGGGATCGCCTCAAGGCCGGTGCGCAGCAGTGCGGCGGCCTCCTCGGCGCTGGGAACTCGGGGCGAGTGGATGTCGTAGACGCCGGGCCCGGCCTCGCGCGGGTAGCCGTGGGCGGCGAGTTCGCGGGCGACCTGCATGTGGGAGCGGGCCGCCTCCAGGCTGATGACGTCGGCGTCGAGGTCGTCGATGGCCTGGACGATGTCCCCGAACTCGGCGTAGCACATGTGGGTGTGGATCTGGGTGTCCGGACGGACCCCGGCGGTGGTGAGCCGGAACGCCTCCGTCGCCCAGGTGAGATAGCCGGGCCGGTCGGCGGCGCGCAGCGGCAGCGTCTCGCGCAGCGCGGGCTCGTCCACCTGGATCACGGAGGTGCCGGCGGCCTCCAGGTCCCGCACCTCGTCGCGCAGGGCGAGGGCGACCTGCCGGGCGGTGTCACCGAGGGGCTGGTCGTCGCGGACGAAGGACCAGGCGAGCATGGTGACCGGGCCGGTGAGCATGCCCTTGACCGGCTTGGCCGTCAGGGACTGGGCGTAGGACGTCCAGCGCACGGTCATCGGTTCGGGGCGGGAGATGTCACCGGCCAGGACGGGCGGGCGGACGTAACGGGTGCCGTAGGACTGCACCCAGCCGTGCTGGGTGGCGAGGTAGCCGGTCAGCTGTTCCGCGAAGTACTGCACCATGTCGTTGCGTTCGGCCTCGCCGTGGACCAGGACGTCGATGCCGGTCTTCTCCTGGAAGGCGATGACCTCCTGGATCTCGGCCTTGATGCGCTCTTCGTAGCCGGAGGTGTCGATGCGTCCGGCGCGCAGGTCGGCGCGGGCGGTCCGGAGTTCGCCGGTCTGCGGGAAGGAGCCGATGGTCGTGGTCGGCAGCAGCGGCAGTCCGAGGTGGGCGCGCTGGGCGGCGGCCCGTTCCGCGTACGGCTGGGCACGGCGTGCGTCGGCGTCCGTCACGGCCTCGGTACGGGCGCGGACGGCCGGGGCGCGGGTGATGGGGGAGTTCGCCCGGGAGGCCAGGTCGGCGCGGTTGGCGGCCAGTTCGGCCGTGATCGCTTCGGTGCCCTGGGCCAGCCCCTTGGCCAGGGTGACGATCTCGGCGGTCTTCTGCCGGGCGAAGGCGAGCCAGCGCAGGATCTGCGGCTCGATGTCCCGCTCGGCGGAGGCGTCCAGCGGTACGTGCAACAGCGAGCAGGAGGCGGCGACGTCGACCCGGTCGGCGAGTCCGAGGAGGGTGCCGAGCGTGGACAGGGACTTCCGCAGGTCGTTGATCCAGATGTTGCGGCCGTTGACGACCCCGGCGACCAGGCGCTTTCCGGGCAGTCCGCCGACGGCGGCCAGGGCGTCCAGGTGGGCGGCGGCGGCCTCGGTGAAGTCCAGGGCGAGGCCCTCGACCGGAGCCTTGGCCAGGACTGGCAGTGCGTCGCCCAGCCGGTCGAAGTAGGAGGCGACCAGCAGTTTCGGCCGGTCGGTGAGCGTGCCCAGCTCGCGGTAGGCGCGCTCGGCCGCGTTCAGCTCGGCCGGGGTGCGGTCCTCGACGAGAGCGGGCTCGTCCAGCTGGACCCATTCCGCGCCCGCCGCGCGCAGATCGGCGAGGACCTCGGCGTACACGGGCAGCAGCCGGTCCAGGAGGGTGAGCGGCTCGAAGTCGGCGGGCACGCCGGGGGCGGGCTTGGCGAGCAGGAGATAGGTGACCGGACCGACCAGTACGGGGCGGCCGGTCAGTCCCAGGGCGATGGCTTCCTTGAGCTCCGCGACCTGCTTGGCCGGGTTCGCGAGGAAGACGGTGTCCGGGCCCAACTCGGGTACGAGGTAGTGGTAATTGGTGTCGAACCACTTGGTCATCTCCAGCGGAGCGACCTCCTGGGTCCCGCGCGCCATGGCGAAGTAGCGGTCCAGGGCGTCGGCGTCGACCGCTCCGCGGTGCCGCTCGGGGACGGCGCCCACCATGACGGTGGTGTCCAGGACGTGGTCGTAGTACGAGAAGTCGCCGGTGGGCACCTCGTCGATGCCGGCCTCGGCGAGCTGCTGCCAGTTGGCCCGACGAAGGTCGCTGGCGGTGGCACGGAGGGCGTCGGCGGTGGTGCGGCCCTTCCAGTAGCCCTCGATGGCCTTCTTCAGTTCCCGGTTCTGGCCCTGGCGGGGGTAGCCGTACACGGTGGCCCGTGCTGCCGCGGCTGCGGACGTGCTGGTCACGGAGATCTCCTTCGCGAGATGAATCCCTGAGATCCCGGAGACGGGACGTGAGCGCGAAGGGAATGACGAACCGGACGGCAACGACCCCGCGCGGCAACAGGCACGGTTGTTCCGTCTGGTATGTACGCCGACCCGCCCACGAGGTCACCGGGATGTCCGCGCACGGAACGGTCCGTACGCGGGCAACGGGCAGGTCTTCGGACTCGCGGGCACGCCTGCCGGTCTCCCGGCGGACACCTACTGGCCGTCGCTTCCCAGACCCGGCCGGGCCCAGTGCGTATGACGGCGGTCGTTCCCGCTCACCGCTGCGGGGCAGTCCCGGATTCCCACCGGGTTCCCTCTTACGACGCGCCTGTCTGGCGGACAGGGCGAACCAGCTGCAATGACCACCCTACGGGGTACTGCCGGAAAAGAAGAGCGTGATCCGGCATCCGGGTTGTGGGACCGCGCACTTGGGGCGAGCCGGGGGTGCGGGATGCCCTGCACGGTGCCGCTGGGGATCCTCGTGGCCGCCGATGACGGGAACGGGCGGAGGATTCCGGTCAGACTGGGTGCATGGACGTTGACGTACAGGCTTACATCGACGGCATCGCGCCCGAGCACCGTGCGCTGTTCGACCGGGTGCACCGGCTGATCGTGACGGTGTTTCCCCAGGTGAACCCTGTCCTGTCCTACGGGATGCCGACCTATCGGGTCGGCGGCCGAAAGCTGCATGTCGGAGTGTGGCGGCACGGGATCTCGCTCTACGGATGGGACAAGGACCGGGCGGCCGGTTTCATCGCACGCCATCCCGGTCTCGCCAGCGGGAAGGGGACGATCCGGCTGCGCTCGCAGGATGCGGCGGAGCTCAGCGACGAGGAGCTGGGCGGCCTCGTCCGGGCCTCATTGGCAGCGTGAGGGCGCGCGTACGGTTGAGTGGGCAGGCGGGCGCGGGGCGGGCAGCCGGTCTTCTGGAGCGGGCCTCGGACCGCGTCCGCTGACGCGGCGACCGCGTGATCAGGGTCCGTCCGGTGTGGCGAACGCCGCCCGGTATGCCTGTGGGCTGGTGGCCAGGCGGGACGCGAAGTGCTGGCGCATGGTGACCTCGCTGCCGAAGCCCGCACGCCGTGCGACCTCCGGCATGGACAGGTCGGTGCGCTCCAGGAGCTTCTGGGCCGCCGCGACCCGGCGGTCCAGCAGCCAGCGCAGCGGGGTGGTGCCGGTGGCCGAGGCGAAGTGCCGGGCGAAGGAGCGCGGGGACATCCCGGCACGGGCGGCGAGGTCGGCCACGGAGAGCGGTTCGTCGAGGTGGGCCAGGGCGTAGGCGCGCGCCGCCGCAAGGGAGTCGGCGTCGCGGTCGGCGGGCGGAGTCGGATGCTCGATGAACTGGGCCTGGGCGCCGGTCCGGAACGGGGCGGTGACCATGGAGCGGGCGACCGTCGACGCCGCCTCCGCGCCGTGTTGGGTGCGCACCAGATGGAGGCACAGGTCGATGCCGGCCGCGGTACCGGCGGACGTCCACACGTTGCCGTCCTCCAGGAACAGGGCGTCCGGCTCGACCCTCACCTGCGGGTGGCGGGCCCGCAGTTCGTCGGCCAGGGCCCAGTGGGTCAGTGCCCGGCGCCCGTCCAGCAGTCCCGCTTGCGCGAGGGTGAAGGCGCCGCCGCACAGTGCGGCGATGGTGGTGCCCCGCGCATGGGCGCGACGCAGCGCCGCGAGGACCGGCTCGGGGGCGGGAGTGACGTGGTCGTCCAGGCCCGGGACCAGGATCAACTCGGCGCGGGGCAGCCAGGCGAGAGTGCGGTCGGGAGTGAGCTCGAGCCCGCCGCGCATCGGCACGGGCGTGCGGTCGGCGGCGACCCTGCGCAGCTCGAAGGCGGGCACGCCCCGGTCGGTGCGGTCCGCGCCCCACACCTCAGTGATCACCGAGACGTCGAAGGCCCGGATGCCGGGGAAGGCGAGCAGGGCGATGCGGTGCGGCGCCGCCGGTCGGGTCATGGTGGCAGTAAACCATCGATCGCTGTCTTCCTGCCTTCTGGGATCCTGTGCGGCGGGGCGGCAGGATCGTGGGCATGGAGATCACACGGAACGCAGCGCTGGTAGTGGTGGACGTGCAGAAGGGCTTCGACGAGTCGGAGTTCTGGGGCCCGCGCGACAACCCGGCCGCCGACGGCAACATCGCCGCTCTCATCACGGCCTGGCAGGACACGGGCCGTCCCGTCGTCTTCGTGCGCCACGACTCGGACAAGCCCGGCTCGCCCCTGCGCGGCGGATCCGAGGGCAACGGCTTCAAGGAGTACGTCGAGGAGCGGCGCGGCAAGGGGAGCGGACCGGAACTGCTGGTCACCAAGTCCGTGAACTCGGCGTTCTACGGCACCCCGGACCTCCACGAATGGTTGAAGGCGGCGGGCATCCACCAGGTCGTGCTGGTCGGCATCCAGACCAACATGTGCGTGGAGACCACCGCACGTATGGGCGGCAACCTCGGCTACGACGTCCTGGTCGCGCTCGACGCCACCCACACCTTCGACCTGACCGGCCCCAACGGCTGGCGCCTGACGGCCGACGAACTGGCCAAGGCGAGCGCCGTCTCGCTCCACGGCGGAGGCTTCGCCCAGGTCGTGACGACCGCCGAACTGATCGGTGCCGCCCGCTCCTGAGCGCCGGTCCGTACACCATGAGATGCCGTCGCACGGCGGGAAGGCACTGTCCCGCCGTGCGACGGCATCGCATCACGACAGCGGAGCGGGCTCCTCCGGGGTGAGCGAGTTGCCGCCGGCGATGTGGCCGCAGTCGGACGGGGCCGTGCGGCCGGCGAAGCGGTCGTTGAGCCAGCCCAGCGCGACGGGCGCCCAGGCGACGGTCGCGCCCGTGTGGCTCAGCAGCTCGTACTGGTTGTACTTGACGGCGGAGCGGCCGGTGGCGCAGTACTGACGGGCGAGCGAGCGCACGTCGCCCGCGACCATCACACCGTCACCCGTGCCGATGCCCGAGCGGTTGCTGAAGGTCCCCTCGAAGACACCCCCGTTGCCCTGGCCGATGAAGCCGGGGACGGTCGGGGTGGCGGCGGAGCCGAGGTTGAGCCTGTTCATCGCCGTCACGAAGGCGGGGATCGAGTTGGGGTTGGCGTACTCCGGCTTGGCCATCTTCTTCCAGGTCAGCCCCGGGTAGTGGCCGAGCGCGTTGATGATCGAGCCGCGCTCCAGGTCCTTGTAGACGCTCAGGCCGTAGCTGTTGAGGTAGCTCTTGAGGTCGATGTCGTACGAGCGCGAGACGCCGATGACGGCCATGGGGATGACGCCGGTCCAGACCAGCGAGCCGTCGACGTACTTCAGGTTGTGCGCCGGGTCCACGAGCAGGCCGCCCTCGGCGTACCCGACCAGTCGGCGGTTCACGTCCGGCGCGTAGCTCGGCGCGAGCGCGGCGGCCCAGTTGGTCGCGATGGCGCCGCCCGAGTAGCCGATGAGGCCGAACGAGGTGTGGGAGTCCAGCCCGGTCTCGGCCGCCTTCGTGGCGGCGCGGATGGAGTCCAGGGTGTTGGTGCCGTACTCCGGCCCGGCGGCGAAGTTCGCCTGCTGCCCCTCGGTGTCCGGGATGACGAGGTTGTAACCCTTCAGCAGCAGCGGCGCGATGAGGAGGGACTCCGCGTTGGGGATCGTGCCGCCCAGGGTGACACCGCCGGCGATCGCGCGGGAGGGGCTGTCCTCCGGGTTGAGCGAGTCGTAGAACGACTGGTAGGAGACGGCCTTGCTGCTGTCACCCGTCAGGCTGCGCACCACCGTGGTCACGTTGGCGGCCGGGCGGCCCTGGGCGTCGGTGGTGCGGTACAGCAGCTGGACCGCCTTGAGCGGCGTGGGGATGCCGAGGACGTGGTACGGCAGGGTCCGCGTCTTCAGGACCGTGCCCGGCGCGAACGAGGACAGCGGCTCGCTGCCGGTATACGCGTAGAACGAGTCGCTGGCCGACGCCGAGGCCGAGGTCCTGGCGGCGGCCGGAGTGGCGGCGGCGGAGGTGGCGGCCGGGACGGCGGCCATGGCCGCGGCCGTGGCGACGGCGATGGAGAGGAGGCGGACGGCTGCCTTGGACATGCGTTCCTCGATTCCTGGGTGGGGGTCCGACGCACCGGCTGGGGGTCCGGTACGCGGTACGTCGGGCCGGGGCGGGCGGGCCCCCGGCAGGGGATTTCGTGAACGATGCGGCCGAGGCCCTGCCACATCTGGTCATCCACTAGCGAGTCGTGTTACCAACCAGTAGGTGATGTCCCGGAAACATCATGGTGCCGGTCAGCGGCCAAGTCTCCGGGGTGGGGAACAGAGATGTGCGAGGTGGATTGTGACCGGCTCCAACGCGGTGGAACGGGACCGAGTGCCGCGGTTCGGCGGCGTGCCGGTGCACAAGCGGCTCCAGGACGCGGCCGGTGCGCTGGAGCGCGCCGTGATGATCCGGCTGGTCGAGCGGCTCCCCGTATACGGAACGCTGCCGGCGGAGCACCTCGGCGGCGACATCGCCAAGCAGGTGACCCTCGGTATACGGAGCTTCGCGGCGGTCCTGTCCACCGGGGAGATGCCCGGACAGGCGGAGGCCGCGGCCGTCCGCGAGTCGTCGGCCCGGCGCGCCGACGAGGGCGTACCGCTGGAGGCCGTCGTCGGCGCCTACCACCTCGGGGCGGAAGAGTGCGCCGCCCAGGTCTTCTCGGCGGCCGAACCGGGTGACCTGGCCGACGTACTGCTGGTGCAGCGCCAAATGCTCGCGTATCTGCGGCTGGTGAGCTGCGAGGTGGCCGCCGGGTACGTGCAGGAGCGGCAGACGGCGCTGAGCGACGAGCAGGTCGCGCTGCAGTCGCTGCTGTCGCGGCTGCTGGAGGGCGGCAGTCCCCAGGGCGCGGCGGACCGGGCGGGCATCCAACTGCCGGCCAGCTACCTGGTGCTGAGCATCGCGGTGGGGCCGCACCCGGACGAACTGGTCCCCGGTGTGAACCACGCGGTCGCCGCGCGCCGCAAACTCCGGCGCCTGCGCCATGAGATCCAGCGCCAGACGACGGGCGTTCCGCTCTCCGTCCTGTCCGGCGCGGGCGGGCTGGTCCTCATCCCGTACGCGACCGCAGCCGCCGACTTCGGCCCGGCGGACCGGGCCCGGCTGTGCGATCTGGTCGAGCAACTCGGCCGGATGTGCGGCGCCGAACTGCTGGCGGCGGCGACTACCGCGGCGCCCGAGGGGGTCGCCGAGGCCGCCCGGCTGGCGGGGGAGGTGCGCGCGGTGGCGGAGGCGTCCGGGCGGGGACCCGGGCTGTATCAGCTCGACGATGTGCTGCTGGAGTACCAGTTGAGTCGGCCGAGCCCGGCGAGGGCGGGACTGGCCGCCCTGCTCGACCCGCTGGACGACCGCCCGGAACTGCTCGACACACTGCGGGCCTTCCTGGCGCGAGGACTCGACCGCCGCCAGGCCGCGGCTCAGCTCCAGGTGCACCCGAACACGGTCGACTACCGCCTGCGCAAGGCCACGGAACTCACCGGCCTGGACGCTTCCCGGGGCGCCGACACCCTGACCCTGCGCGCCGCCCTGGCCGCGCATGACGCGGTACGGCAGGCCGAGGTGGAGGCGAACGGGCCGTGATGTCCGTGTCGTCGGCTCAGGGCGCGATGTCCACCAGGGCCTTGCCGATCGTGCCGTTCTCCACCGTGCGGTGTGCATCGGCCGTGCGGTCGAGCGGGAAGCGGACCAGTGGCAGGCCGTGCTCTTCGCCGACCGGCAGGGCGCCGGCGCGGATTGCGGCGGCGACGTCTTCGGCGGCGGCTGTGCGCGCCTGTGGACCGGCGGTGTAGAGCACCAGGAACTGTAGCCGTGTGTTGAGCACCATGTTTTGCAGCACGTTGACCTCGACCGGCTTGCCGCCTTCGTCGGCGTAGGTCGAGATCGTGCCGCGGGCCCGCAGCACCGCCAGATCCAGTGTGAGGTTCGCACCCAGTGCTACTTCGGCGATGATGTCGACGCCGTCCGGGGCGACCGCGCGGATGGCGGCGGCCGGGTTGCCCTCGAGATAGTTGACCACGTGGTGTGCCCCGGCGGCGGTAGCGAGCTTGGCTTTGCGTGGACTGCTGACCGTGCTGATGACGGTCGCGCCGGCCCAGCGGGCGAGTTGGATCACCGCGTGTCCGACTGCGCCGGCCCCGCCGGCGGCCAGGACCACGGCGCCGTCGAGCGCCCCGGGTCGCAAGCGGCGTGGTCCGTCCTCGGCGACGGTGAGCGCGCGGTGTGCGGTGAGTGCGGGCACGCCGAGCGAGGCGCCGATGTCGAAGCTGATCCCGTCGGGCAGTGCCACGGCCCGTTCGGCGGGCACCACGGTGAACTCGGCGGCGGTGCCGGTGGGGCGGCCGGTGTCCTTCGATACCGACTTGTACTGCGGCCGGAGCACCGTCGAACGGTGCGTCAACAAGATCCAAGCCTGGCGTGGCCTGGCCACCCGCTGTGACAAGACACCCGGTAGCCACATGGCGGAGCTCCAACTACGCGGATCGCTGATCTGGATCCGAAGCCTCCGCCCCGCTCCATGAACACAACTCCAGACCGGGCCTAGTGCAGACCCACGCCAGCCACCCGCGTGGTTCCGGCCTCGATTCGGCTTCGGTTCCATTCCCGGCGTCAGCCCCTATAAGCGGTGTGCGAGATTCCGTGTGCGCAGGCTGTCGGAGACATGAAATTTTCTATGCCGTCGTTGCGTGTGTCGATTTGCCTAGGGCTTCGATGTGTGCGTTTAGTCCTGTCCCGGACGGTGAGTGCGGCGAAGTGCCTGAGCCCGTCGTGGGGTCAGCGATGGCCCGTGGTCGTTGAGGAGAGGGGGAGGCAGCACGAGAGGCGTTGCGACTGTCCTCGCTGTCTGATTGCCTACGTGCCATATCGACAGGAGTATGACCGAATCGTTCACGATGGGGGTGGGGCGGAGGCGGAGATTCGGTTCTGCCCAGTCGGTGGCTCACCTCGCGAGTCGAGCGCAACTGATTTCCATGGTTGCCGAGCCCGTGGCAGCAAGTGAGAGCCGCATGGGCTCGTGGGTTTCGGCGGATGGCCGAGCGCAGCACTCGCGGGCAGGGGAGGGGAGGTGGCCTGGCCTGATATGAAATCTTCTATCGGCCAGAAGAGAAAACCGATGGCTGCACGATGAGTCCTTGAGGTCTCTTGTAGATTCGTCGCTCTGACAGGAAATGCGAGGCGCCGTCGGCCGTTTCCTTGTCGGAGACGTCCCGTTGAGGTGTCCTGGCGCGCGTACGGCGGTTCCGGATGGGAACCCAGGTGTGTGCAGGTGCGCGCGTGTTGCCTCGGCTCTGGTCGGACTGTTGATTTTGCTTATGTTGAGGAGTTGTTGTGTCCCCTGCCCGTGACCGCGTACCTGTTCAAGGGACGTCCGCAGATTCCTCCACCAGGGGGAGGGCGCGCGCGAGCCTGGTGGAGAGGGTGCTGGGGGGTGTTCCCACGGAGGCGTCTCTGGAAAAGGTCGCTCTTAATCCGGCCAATCCGAGGGAGAGCCTCGACGAGGAGTACATAGCCCAGCTGGCGGCGAATATGCGACAGGTGGGTCAGATCCAGCCGGCGACCGTCATGACCCGGGTCGCCTTTCTCATCGCGAACCCCGAATACCGTGACGCCGTGCCGACGGTGGCCGACTTCGTCCTGCTGGACGGCCACTGCCGCCTGGCAGCAGCCAAGTCCGCCGGTTTGCAGCGGTTGAAGATAGCTCCGGACGACTCGGCCGCCGGAACTCCGGAGGACATCCTAACCGCCGCACTGAGTGCCAATCACTTCCGGAAAGATCTGAGCTACATAGAGGAGGCGCGGGCCCTGGAAGTCCTGGTGACTTACCACGGGAGTGCGTCCGCCGTCGCCGAAGCGTTGGGGGGAAAGCTCAACACCAGCTGGATCTCCCAGCGCAGGGCCCTGCTCGCGCTGCCGGAAGACATTCAGGAGCGGGTCGACGCGCGGGAGATCCCACTGGAGATCGCCCGGGCGGCCGGGCACAAGGACCCGCAGGAACAACGGGCTTTCGTCGAAACGAAACTGGCCGAACGAGAAGTGGCGCGGGCCCAGAAGGCCCGGCATCGTGGGCGGGCGGCCACGGCGGTCGATGGTCAGGGCGACGCGGTCGCCCCGGCGGCTACTGACGTTTACGCCGTAAACGACTCCGACCCCAGTGGCGCGCGACAGTTGCCGTCCGCGCGGCCGTCCGCGGCGTCCGCTTTGGAAGAGGGCGCAGCCCCGTTGGGTGCAGACGCGCATGCGCCGCTGGACTGGAGCAGCCCAGGGGCCGTGGCTCTGGCCATTCGTGCTCGTATGGGGGTTGAGAAGGCGAGGCAGGTTGCGCGGGAGCTCCTCGACGGGTTTGCAGCCGGAGTGTGATCCGGTGAGGAGGGGCGGATGGGCCTACTGAGGTTGTGGGTGTGATGTCGTGGAGAGGTGGCGCGCGGGACAGTCCAACACCGCCTTCACCGACCCCGACCACCTGATACGCGTGCTCCGCCACAGACTCCGCGAACTCCAGTACCGCCCCGACCTCCTCGACGGATGCCTCGCCGGAACCGGCCTCACACTCACGACATCCCGCCCACAACCTCAGTAATAGGGGACTCGGCCGCGTCCTCAATGGCGTCGCTGCCTCCGCCCACGCCCGTACCGGCAGGTGTGCGCCGTGGCGGTAGATGACGTGAGTGAGTTGGCGCGCGCCCGACCGCGCTTGCCGCAGGCTGGCTGTGGTGACGTGCCGCACAGCTGTGGGTATGCGAAACCGGTATATAGCGTCGCATAACAAGACCATCGCCATGATGAGTGATCTTTAACCGATCACCGCTTGTGCGAATTTCGACCTAGAGTGATTGAAAATTCTGTGATCTAGGATCAAAAGCGCTGATCAGCGGCTGATCGGCGCCTGAAACAACCGAGGTTTCACCGCATGAAGTTCCAGCACCTCGCGGGTGCCGTCCTGGCCACGGCAGTCGCGCCTGTCGTCTTCCTGGCCCCGCCCGCATTCGCCGACCCCGCAGCCGAACCCACGGCGTCCGTGCAGCCGGAGACGGGGGACAAGCCCGTCGAGAAGAAGAAGCTCCCGGTGGTGCCGCTGACCCTCTCCAGCGACGAGAGCGTCGTCCCGGGGGAATGGCTCCACTTGCGGCTGGACCTGAGCAACCCGGACCCCGCCGAACTGTCCGGCATGCGGCTGGCCTTCGTGACGGGTACGAACATGCACATCCCGCGGAAGGAGGACTTCGAGACCGCCATCAGGTTCGAGCAGCGGACTGAGAACGGTTCTTGGAAGTCGCTCGACCGCGAGCCCGGCCGGGACGACTTCAACGAGTTCTTTCTCGACGTCCCGACGATGCCCCAGGGCGGAAAGCTGTCGATCCAGCTTCGGCTGCGCTACGAGCCGCGGTTGCTGAGCGACACGGCAGTCAGCGGGTTCATCTACCCGAGCGTTGCCAAGCGGATGCCGGACCGTGAGCCGGACCGGTACCCCTTCCACCACTGGAAGTGGATCCTCCCCACCCCCAGCCCCAAGCCCACCCCGGGCAAGACGGAGTCGGGCAAGCCTGACACCGGCAAGCCGAAGCCGCAGCCGACCGCGACCACGGCGAAGCCGTCGAGCACCACGAGCAGCCACCCCACCCCGAACGGTGGCTCGAAGGCGACGTCGACCGCCACCACGACCGGCGCACCGGCCGGTGCCGGTGGTACCGGTAGCGCTGGTGGCGACCTGGCTGCCACCGGAGCGGGCGGCGCCCTCCCGTGGGCCGCCGGCGCCGGAGCGGTCGCAGTCGCCCTTGGCGCTGGGCTCTTCCTGAAGACCCGTGACCGCCGGACGCGGGCACACTGACGTACGCGTTTCCAGAGCCCGTGGGCCGGAGTGGCAGAGCGCCACTCCGGCCCACGGTTTTTCGGGGTGATCCTCTGCTTGCGACAGTCGAGCGCGATGGCCCCCGGGGCGCCTCGGCAGTCCTCGGGCGGACACTCTCGTACTTTGGTGGTTGCTCAGTACGTCGAGCACCGCTTGGGCTCAGCCACGTGGAGGCGATGCCTGGGGATGCGAGCCCGCCGGTCCTGGGGCCGGGTCAGGCGGCCGGGTGGGCGGTGTGGTTGCGGCCCGAGCCGGATCGGCGGACGTCCCGGGCGGCCAGGGCGATCATGACGGCGGGAATGAGGACGTCGTTGGCCAGAATGCCACCCGTGTTTCCGGCGGAGTGGTCACCGTGGGCGAACCACTGGTAGACGTGCCCGACGGCGGCTCCCCAAAGAAACGCGGCAGCCGCCAGCCCGCTCGTGAGGCGCTCGCGGGGTGGCGCGGACGCGGCGCGGAAGCCCAGCACGGCGAGGCCGAGGTTGGCGAAGGCGATCTCGAACTGGAACGGCGAGTGGGCGAAGCCGATGGTGTCGGCCATGACGGTCGGGGCCGCCAGGAACGAGATCGTGACATACAGGCTTCCGATGCCGAGAGCACCTACGGCCCACCACCGCTGCCAGATCTCCGCCGTCGATCGGTCCGGGCCGCGGCGACGGCAGCTCAGCATGGCCCCGAGGGCGGGCACCAGCATGAAGAGCAGCGGAAACGTGGTCTGAACAGCGTACGGGAGGTTGTCCATGACCCGAGTGTTGCATGGTTAATATTAACGACGCAACAATCAGGTAGAGTGGACGCATGGACGAAGGACTGGCAGAGCTTCTCTACCGCGTGGTCATGCTGATGGGCGAGGCGGCCAGGCGCCGCGCCGACCCCGACCAGCGCCTCTCCCACAGCCAACTGCGGTTGCTGGGAACCCTTGAGGAGATCCAGCCCGCCACACAGCACCAGCTCGCCGAGGCCCTGGCCCTGTCCGACCCCGCCATCAGCCGCGCCCTGCGCCCACTGGAAGCGGAGGGGTATGTGACGATCGCCGTCGACCCCGCCCATCGGCGCCGACGCCTGGTCTCCCTCACGCCAATGGGCCAGGACACCTTCCTGGCCGAGGGCAAGCCGCTGGAGGAGGAGCTCCGCACCGCCCTCGTGCAGGCCGGTTTCCCGTACGAGCGCTACCTCGCGGACACCTACCGGCTCGCCGAACTGCTGACACCCGCGCAACCACGGCGCGCGACCACGACCCGGCGGCCGGACGACACACCGGAACCGGATGGGGCGGGACCGGTATGAGTCAGGGGTGCTCCAGCGCGAAGTCGCCACGCGCCTGGCACCACCCGACTCACCTGGGCTGCCGGTCGGTGCTCTGCCCCCGACTCGGCAACCTACAGCCGCTTGCGCCGCGCATGAGCGTGTCCATGTGAGGGCGCACTCATGCGCGGCGGTTGCCCGTACCGGGGCGGTCAGTAACCGGAGTTGACGTTGTCGATGGAACCGTAGGTGTGAGCGGCGTAGTTGCAGGCCGCGGTGATGTTGGCCACGGGTTCGAAGATGTCCCACGCCGTTCCGGCGATGTGGTACCTGCGGAACGTGGGATCGATGATCTGGAGCAGCCCCTTGGAGGGGGTGCCGGCGCGGGCGTTGGAGTCCCAGTTGTTGACGGCCCTGGGGTTGCCTCCCGACTCGCGTTTGATGTTGCGCAGGATGCCGGCGTAGGACCCGGGGATGTGCTTGGACCTCATGATGGTCAGCGCATTGCCGATCCACCGGTCCATGACGCGGGAGGACACCTGCGGTGTGATTGCGGGATGGGGGGCAGCGGCGGCCGGGGGAGCGGTGTTCAGGGTGAGTGTCGCCGTCGTGACGATGGCGACGACACCGGCTGCGGACATCGCACGCAGACGGGCAGGCAGGCAGGTCAGGGCAGGTGTGAACGCAGACATGATGGGGGCCTTCCAGCACGAGGTGGGTGAACAGCGGCCTCGACTCAAACCTCTTGAGATGCAAGGAGGTTGGTCCAGAGAAACCGTGTGTGCACATGGTGGGCAACCCTGAAGGTGGTCTGCAAGGGCGCACGCACTGTCGTGCTCCGTAGCAACCCTCTTGAGGGGGAGGGAAGTTTCAGGAGGGGTGGAGGTGTATCCCTGCTGTCGCGAGCCGTGGGTGTTCCCCGCCGTATGCGGTGCTTCACATCGTCGGTGATGTGTTCATGGGATACGTCACGATCGCAACATGCTTGTGGCGGAATGGGGTTGGGAGGTCGGTCAGGTTGTTCCGTCCGCCGACGCACACCCTCGGTTTGCGCTCACACGTAGGTTCGTTGGGGGGTGTCGGAGCGGTTGGAGGCGCGGTGATTCTCGATCGGACCGCTGTAGGTGTGGTGGCTGAGCCTGTCCCTGCCCGCAGATCGGCTGACTGCGAGGGTGGATGCCGGAGGGGATCGTCGCGGTCCCCTCCGGCCCAGGCCGGCGTTTCTCTGCAGGGCCTCGAAGGTTGACGCGCGCGGAAGACACCGATTTGCTGGCCCGATGAACGACCTTCGTGTTCAAACGGTGGACGACGACGCCTCGATCCGCGATTGGCAGTACGTCCACAACGTGATCATCCCCGGCGATGAACTGTCACTCGACGACGTCCGGACCCGCACTGGCCGCAACCTCATGGAGGTCGTCTACGTCGGCGACGCCCTGGTCGGCTGCACCACCGTCCGCCCACCCACCATGGACAACGGCGCCACCGCAACGGTCATCGTCCGGGTCCTGCCCGAACACCGCCGCCGCGGCCTCGGCGCTCGACTTTACGAGCGCGCCCTGGGCCAGGCCCGCGCGCTGGACGCCGAGGTGATCGAGACCGTGGTGCTGGCGTCCAACCCGGACGGGCTGCGCTTCGCCGAACGGCATGGGTTCATCGAGCTCGAACGCTATCTGCTGCGCGAGGGCGATACCGTGCCGTGGATCGATCTGCGTCTGAGCTGACCCGCGAGACACAGCCCCACTTCCAGCGGGTACTACCAAACACCTGGCGCGCGTGGTGGACATCCGCTTCGCGCGACTGCGACTGGGCTGTTCCGTCGGTGCCCGCTGGAACACCGTCGACCGGAACAGCGTCCCCGGGACCTCGGCGATGACGAGCTCCTGGTCGCTCGCCTTGCCTCGCCTTGTGTCAGTGGCTGGGATGTTCCGTGAAGTCCGTGTCGCGTCGACACAGGGCAGGCATCCTGTCTGCGGGCTGATGGGTCCAGTTTCCCGGCGTGTACGGCCACACGGAAGGGCGTCAGATGAACAGGGCTTCCCAGACACTCGCCACCGGCATGCTGACCGCTGTCCTTCTGTCGGGCGGTGCAGCCGCGGCGGACCAGCAGACGCCCGCGGGACCGCACGCGTGGTCGGACTGTCCGCGGGCCACCTGGTGCATGTGGGACGGAGACAACGCCGTCGGCGACATCTACAGCGACTCCAACGAGCCCAAGTACAACCCGGACCTCACGGAGTACGGATGGAACGACCGGGCCAACTCCGTCGTGAACAATTCCACTCGGAACATCTGCGTCTACTGGGACAAGAACTACGGCGGCAATTACGTGCGCATCGCAGCCGGGGGCAAGGTGAACCTCCCGGTCTCCTGGCGCAACCGCGTGAGTTCGTACCGCCAACTACCTTCCGGTGTCAGTAGTTGCGTGTACGACTGATGTGAGGGCACGCACGCTCCAAAGGTGGCGCGGCGCTGCCTGTTCTTCAGGCGACCACGCCTGGCTCGCGCCGGAGCCGCCCCTGACCCGCGCTGCCGTCACGGCTCACAGAACCTCTCAGAGCGCCTTCCGTCGGCTGCCCGCAGCTGCGAGCGGCGGGCCCTTGTCGTCGATGCCTTCTTCGATCCCGCCGACGCGATCATCGTCGTGCCCAGCCTGATCCGGCAGGCTCGGCGCAACAGTGGCCCCGGCGGCCCGCGCTCTGCGTAGCCGGGTTCTGATCCGCCCTCCCCGCTGGTACGCCCCGTCCACGCCGCACAGGACCAATGCGTCCTGCACGGCAGAGGACACAGGTATGTGCGCCGCCCCGGATGCGCCGTGCATCCACGCCCTGCGGCGGCAAGCCGTCCCCCGGCCAGCGCCCGGCCCCTCGTCGGCACCTCTGCGTCGCGTTCCGCAGCAGCAATCACGGGCAGGGCCCGAAGTGGACCCAGGTCTTGCTCTTCTGGACCCCCGTCGGAGCGTATTGTCCGCGGACAATACGCTCCGCTCACCGGGACTCCACCTCGCTGACCTCGTACTTCCTCTCCACTTCCATGCGGACAACTCGTCCTCCATACCGGACAACTGATCCTCCGTTACAAGATCGGTCGCGGCGTCGCAGACCGGGGCGCCCCATCCGATCGGCCGGAATTCAGAGACCGCAAGCAGAAGAGACCGCAAGCAGAGAGGTGAATGACATGACGCTGGAACTGCTGGACAGGGCAGCCGTGGAGGAGAGCTTCGACATCGAGGTCGACTTCTCCGGCCTGGAGCGGGTCGAGGCGCCCGAACTCGGCGGGAGCACGGGGATCGCCTGCGCCAACACGGTGCCGTGCTGTGTGTCGCAGTCTCCGACGAGCTGTGGCCAGACGTACGGGCGCGGCGTGTCGATGTGTCCGACCTGCTGAGCGCACTGCCGTGAGCGGTGACTAGCGGGCCGGGTGCCGGACGGGGAGACGACCGTCCGGCACCCGGGCCGGGCCGCATACCGGGCCGCGGGAACGCGCGGCCGTACACCGGTGGACTTCTCTCGTGGGCGGGTGAGCATGCAACGCATTGGCAGGGGCGGACGGCGCGGGTCCGGGGCCGGCGACGAACAGTGCGGGGACGGGTCCGCGAGCGAGCGGGAGCTGTTCGGGTCCCGGCTGCGGCTGGACGGTGGCTACACCGCCCACGAACTGGCCGGAGCGCACGCGCGCACCTTCTCCGTGCTCGCGGGGCTGCCCTCGTTCCTGCGGGCGTCGGCCGTGCTGGCCTGGGAGGCCGGGCGCGGCCGGGCCGCTGCCCTGGCCGTCGTCGAGGTGACCCGTGGCGGCATCGCGGCGCTGGGGCTGGTGGCCGCCAACGCCCTGCTGATGCGGCTGTTCGCGGGCGGTGACGTGGGGGACCGGCTGAGAGAGGCGCTGCCCTCGATGGGGTGGCTGCTCGCGATGGCCGCGCTCACGACCGCTTTGGCCGCCGCCTCGACGACGCTGTCGGGCGGCCTGGAGCCCCAGGTCGAGCGCCGGGCGATGCTCCGGTTGCTGCGCCGGACCGCGCGGGTGGAACTCGCGGCCATGGAGTCGGGCGACTTCCAGCGGCTGCTGCACTCCGCGCAGCGCGGCACGGTGGCCGCGCGGCAGATGACCAAGAACAGCCTCCAGGTCCTGCACGCCCTGGTGGTGTTCGCCTCCGCCGCCGTGGTGCTGACCGCCCTGCACCCCGTACTGCTCCCGCTGCTGCTGGCCGCCGCGCTGCCCAAGGGGTGGGGAGCGGCCCGTTCGGCCCGGCGTTCCTACCGCTCCACCCAGACGTGGCTGGAGCAGGCCCGCCGCAACCAAGTGCTCGCGCACCTGCTGCTCGACCGGGCGAGCGCCCCGGAGCTGCGGGTGCACGGGGCGGCGGAGTACCTGGTGGAGTCCTTCGACCGCATGTCGCGAGAGGCGGCCGGGGAGCAGGCCCGCCTGTCCCGGGCCGCCGCGGCCACCACGGCGCTGGCGAGCGCGTGCGCCGGGCTCGCGGCGGCCGGGGTGTACGGGCTCTTGGTCCTCATGGTGATGGGGGACTGGATCCCGCTGGCGGCGGCCGGGACCGCCGCGATCGCGGTCCGCACGGCCACCGCGCAACTGGACTCGCTCGTCCAGCAGGTCAATTTCATCTACGAACAGGCCCTTTTCTACGCGGACTTGGAGACGGCCTGCCGTACCGCCGACGAGCGTCGGATGCCCCAGGGCGGTCAGCCGGTACGGGCGGCGCCCGCGGTCATCAGTCTCAGCGAGGTGTCCTTCCGTTACGCGGGCGTGGCCGCGCCGGCCCTGGACGGGGTGTCCCTGGAGATCACCAAGGGGCAGATCGTGGCGCTGGTCGGGCCGAACGGGGCGGGCAAGACGACGCTGTCCCGGCTGCTGTGCGGGCTGTACACCCCCGAGCGTGGCAGCGTCCGCTGGGACGGCCGTGATCTGCGCTCCCTGCGCCGCGCCGACATCCACGAACGGATCGCCCTGGTCTCGCAGACCTTCACCCAGTGGCCGTTCACCGCCCGTACCAACATCGCCATCGGGCGCCCGCGGGCCCGTACCGACACCGCGCGGCTGGTGCGCGCCGCGGCCGACAGCGGGTTCGCGGACGTCGTCGAGCGGCTGCCGCAGGGCTGGGAGACGCTGCTGGCCCCCGAGTTCGTCGGCGGTGTCGAGTTGTCCGGCGGCCAGTGGCAGCGCGTGGCCCTGGCGCGCGCCGCCTTCCGCGACGCCGACATCCTCGTCTACGACGAACCGACCGCCGCCCTGGACCCCCAAACCGAGATCGAGTTCTTCGACCGCATCCGTGAGCTCGCCTGTGGCGGGCAGACCGTCGTCCTGGTCACCCACCGGCTGGCGTCCGTGCGCCACGCCGACCAGATTTTCTTCCTCGACCAGGGGCGGCTGGCCGAATCCGGATCGTTCACCGAACTGCTGGAGCGCGAGGGCCGGTTCGCCCGGCTGTACCGGATGCAGGCGGAGCAGTACGCCGCCGTGCCCCGCTCCCGGGCCGACACAGCCGTGTCACCCGCGGACAGCGCACCCGCATCAGCCCAGGAATCCCAGAAGGAAGGGAACCGTGTTGCCTGAGCCCGTCTTTCGTGGCCTGCCGGACCTGTTGATCCGGCTCGCCGTCGCCCCCGCGTCCGCCGCGGAGCCGGTCTCCGCCGCGCCACCGTCGGCGTCCCGCGCGGACCGTGACGCCCAGCTGCGCCGACTGCTCGCCGATCCGGTGCTGCGCGAGGCGATCGAGGTGTCCAGCGGCTCGCTGACGCACACGCTGGAGCGGCTGGAGCGCGGCGAGGCCCTCGACGACCGCGCGCTGGAGCGGGCCCTGCATTCCGCGACCCGGTATCTCCTGCGGATGGCCCAGCGCCCCACCCCGTTCGGCCTGCAAGCCGGAGTGGCGGCGGCCACGCCAGGTGAGCGGGCGTGTTTCCGGCTCGGCGGGGCGCACCGCAAAGGGGTGTGGCCCGACGCCGAGTGGGCCGCCCGGGTGGCCGACGCCCGTCTGAAGGACCCCTCGGCACGCGGCACGGTACGGGTCATCACCAGCAACCTGTGCACCGAGCGCGGCGCCCGGCTCGTCCTGCCGAGCACCCGCACGCCCGGCGAGCGCGGCACCGATCTCGCCACCGGCGAGATCGCCGTCGCCCGCAGCAAGCTCACCGACCATCTGCTGCGCACCGCCCGCGCGCCGATCACTCTCGCGGAACTCGTGGACGACGCCACCCGCCGTTTCCCGCAGGCCCCGGCCGGTGCCCTCGACCGTGCCGTCGACACCCTGGTCGCCGAGGGCTTCCTGCTGTGCGACGGCCGCCCGCGCCAACACGACACCGCGGACGCCGTGGCCGCCCTCGCACCAGAGGCGGCCACATGCCTGCGGGCCTATGCCGATGCGCCGTTGGGCACGGGGCAGCAGGCGTGGCGGGCCGCCGTGGGCGCGCTGGACGCCATCGCGCCGCACGGCACCCGCCAGCCCCTCCACGTCGTCCTGGCCATGGACGCCGAGGTGACCGTGCCCGCCGAGGTCGTGGCCGAGGCCGAGCGCGCGGCGACCGCGCTGTGGCGGATGGCGCCCCAAACGCGCGGCCCCCTGCATCTGACGCAGTATCACAAGGAGTTCCTGGAGCGGTACGGAGCCGAGCGGCTCGTCCCCGTACAGGAACTGCTCGACCCGGTGACCGGCCTCGGCGCTCCGGCCGGGTATCTGCTGCCGCCTTCCGCACGATCCGACGTCGAGGTGCGGTCCGCACGCGAGCGCGACGACCTGCTGGGCGACCTGGTCTCGCGGGCCTTCCACGCGGGCCGGGACGAGATCGTCCTGGACGAGGAGACCGTGGCCGCCCTCTCCTTCGACGACATCCACAGCCGCCCGCCCGCCCTCGACCTGTTCGGCCAACTCCACGCCGCCGACTGCGACGCGCTCTCCGACGGGGACTTCACCCTGGTCCTCGGACCCGCCTGCGGCTCCCACAGCGCCGGGGCCATCTCGGGGCGGTTCTGGGAGGTGACGGGAAGCGGCCCGGTCGTGCGTCCGGTGCTGGGTTCGCGGGCCGGCCGCGAGGAGCCGGTGGCGGCGCGGCTCGTCTTCCGGCCCGTGCTGCCCCGATCGGCCAACATCTCCCGGGTCCCGCTGCCGGGCCTGCCCAAGATCGTGGTCGGGGAGTTCGACGACACCGCCGATCCCACCGGGTCCGAGTCGATACCCCTCGACGACCTGGCCGTACGCGCGAGCTTCGAGGGCTTCCAGCTGCTGCGCCGCTCCAGCGGCCAGCAGATCGCCGTCGTCGTGCCGCACGCACTCGACCTGTCCACCTCGGCCCCCAACATCGCCCGGTTCCTGGCCGAGTCGCAGCACGTGGGTCTGCACGCCTGGACCCCGTGGTACTGGGGCCGTCTGGAGGTCCTGCCCCATCTGCCACGGGTCCGCTACGGCAGGAGCGTCCTCAACCCGGCGCGCTGGCGTCCCACCCCGCAGCTCGCCGACGCGGCCCAGGAGCCGGCCCGCTGGCCCGCCGCCCTGGACGAGTGGCGGTGCGCCTTCCGCGTACCCGAACACGTCCTGGTCGCCGTCTCCGACAAACGCCTCGACGTGGACCTCACCCACCACCTGCACCGCGAACTGTTCCGCCACGAACTGGCGCGCCGCCCGGACCTGGCGGTGTTCGAGTCGGTGGGCGACCGGCACAACCGGTTCGGCTGGTCCGCAGGTCACGCCAACGAGATCGTGTTCCCCCTGGTGCCCCGCGCCGACGGGCCCGTACCCAGCCCGGCGCCCCGCATCGCGGCACGGCCCCGGCACGACAGGCCCACCCACCACATCGGGGGCGCCTGGCTGTCCGCGAAACTCCTCACCCCGCCGCCCGAGCACGAGCACCTCCTCACCCGTGAACTGCCCGTCCTGCTGGGCGAGTTGGACGAGTCGGTCAGAAGCTGGCACTTCGTGCGGTACGCCGACCCGGAACCGCACCTCAGACTCCGCGTCGAGGCACGCGAGGGCGCGGGATCCACCGATCTGCTGCCCGCCTTCCACGACTGGACCCGCCGCCTGTACGCGGAGGGGCTCATCCGTGACGCATCCCTGCACACCTTCGCCCCCGAAGCCGAACGGTACGGCGGCGACCAGGCCCTGGCGAGCGCCCTGGAGGTGTTCCACACCGACAGCGTGGTCGTCGTCACCCAGCTCCAGCACACGGTTCGCGGACGGCTGCGCACGGCACGCGAAGTGCTGGCCGCCGCCACCTGCGCCGACCTCCTCAAGGCCGCACTCGGCGGCTCATGGGCCGACTGGGCGCTGAACCGGCTCACCTGGCCGGCGACCGCGACCGTACGCCCCTACCGCCGCGAGGCCATGGCGCTCATCGACCCGGACGCCACCACCGGCACCTGGCCCGACCATCCCGGTCTGCAAGGGCTGCGCGACGCCTGGGCGCACCGGGCGGCGGCGATGGCCGCCCACGCGCGGGCCATCGACGAGACCGGGCCGGGCACAGCCGTGCGCGACCGCGCGCTCAGCGGCGTCCTGCACATGCATGTGAACCGCGCCCTGGGCCTGACCCGGGAGGGGGAGAGCCTGACCTACGCCGTACTGCGCGACAGCATCCGCTCGCACCGCGCCCGGACGAACCACCTCCGCACGGACCGTATCGGCCACCAGAGGAGGGCCGGGGCATGACGACCGCGACCCGCGCGGCCCAGGAAGTCCAGGACATCGCTCAGCGGCTGCGCGACCCCGACCACGTGCGGGCGGTCATGGCCGCGCAGGACGCCGCGACACCCCCGCCCGGCGGCGAACCGGTCGCCACCTGGAGCCCCACCTCCCTGGCCTCCGGCTACCCCGCGCTCGCCCTCTTCTACGGCGAACTGGCACGCCACGACTCCGCCTACCGGGGCACCACCCACCGCTACCTGGGCCTCGCGGTCGACGCGCTGCGCAGGGCACCGCACCACAACGGCCTCTACAGCGGCTTCGGCGCGGTGGCCTTCGCCGCCGAATGCGCCGCCCACGGCACCTCCGACTACACGTCCCTGCGCGGCACACTGCGTACGAGCCTGGGCTCGGCCGCCCGCACGGCCCTGGCCCGGGAGACGCGCCGCCTGGACGACGGCGTTCCCGCCGACGGCTTCCGCGCGTGGGATCTCATCACCGGCCTGACCGGACTGGGCTGCTGCCTGCTGACCCAGGGGGACCCGGACACCGAGGCCCTGCACGGAGTGCTCACGGCTCTGGTGCGGCTGACCGATCCGCTGGTCGTCGACGGCACACCCTTCCCCGGCTGGTGGGTCACCTCCCAGCCCTCGTCCGTGCCGCAGCCCGCCTTCCGCGGCGGTCACGCCAACCTCGGCCTGGCCCACGGCATCCTCGGTCCGCTCGCCCTGCTCAGCCTCGCCTGGGAGCAGGGGCATCGCGTAGCGCGGCAGGAGGAGGCGGTCCACACGGTGATGGAGTTCTTCGCGCAGGCGGAGGAGCGGGACGAGGAAGGACCGTACTGGCCGCGCTGTCTGCCCCGCACCCGCTTCACCGCCTCCGCCGCCGGGCCGCCGACTGTTGCCACCACCGCTTCCCCGCTGCCCGGCCCGTCCTGGTGCTACGGCACCCCCAGCCTCGCCCACACCTTCCACCTCGCGGCCCGCGCCTTCGCCCGCCCCGACTGGTCCGCGCGGGCAGGCGAGGCGCTGCGCGCGATGCTGCGGCGCCCGCACGAGGCGGGCGCGGTCATCGAACCGGGGCTGTGCCACGGCTGGTCCGGAATCGAGCACGTCATGCGCTGCCTGCACACCCATAGCCCCGACCCGGAGGTGGCCGAGGCGGCCAACGCTGCCGGGGCGTGTCTCCGGGCCGCCCGCGATCCCGAAGCGCCGTTCCTCTACCCCGTCCCCAACCCCCGCCTGGGCCGCAGCTACCACCTGCCCGGCTTCCTGGGCGGCACCGCCGGAATCGGCCTGGCCCTGCTGGCCGGCGAGAACGCGCAGCGCGCCCACACGCCGTGGCAACGGGCGCTGCTGCTGGGGTGAGTGGCGCCGGCGCATGCCCGGCCGCTCTCGCCCGGAGAGTGCGGGCGGTTCATTCCGTCGACGGCGTCGGTGAGGACCGCCTTGAAGCGCTGCGGCTCGTTGTCGCGGGTGACCTGTTCGCCCTCCCCCGTACGTACTGGCCACAGCGTTCCCCGGCGGACAGTGAAGTGCATCGGCGCCGGAGGCAACAGTGCCTTCCACGCCAACAACGGTGGTCATCCCGTCCACCCGGTGTGGTGCAGCCAGTCCTCAAAGGTCATCAGGCCGGGGTGCAGGCGGCGCAGGAGGTTGATGTCCCGGTCTCGGGCGTAGAGGTCACGGTCGGCGAAGAACTGGAACATCGCCGCGTAGTCGTGGCTGAAGTCGGGGACGACTGCGTGCAGATCGGCGTGCGGCATCGGGACGTAGGTGCTCGGGGTGCCCGTGACCCGGGTGAACGTGGCGGCGATCTCGTTGCCGGTGAGGCTGTCGCCGATCACCGCGAGGTCGCGGGCGCCCCAGGACTGCCAGTTGTCGAACATGTGGCCCGCGAACCAGGCGATGTCGTCGAGCGCTACGAGCGGGTAGCGGGCGGCGCCGAGTGGGAGCCGGAAGGCCAGGCCGCCCCGGCCGTCCGGCTGGGGGGTGAGCCGGTGCCGCAGGTTCTCGAAGTAGGGCGCCGTGGTCAGTACCGAGACGTGGTGCGTGTACCAGCCGTCGGCCTCCTTGCGGAGCATCTCCTCGGACCGCATCAGGTTGATGTGGGCGGTGACGGCGGCTTTGCTGTCGAAGTGGGGGACGGGGCGGCCGGTCAGGGACACCGCGCTGTCCAGCGAGGACCAGAGGAAACGCTCCACCCCGGCCTGCTCCGCCGCGGCCAGCAACTCCAGCCCTTGGCGGTACTCGCCCACGGCGCTGCCCGTCGCGAAGAAGTCGGTGTTGGCGAACACGCTGTCCGCCTGCCCGAGGAGGACCGGGAGGGTCGCCGGGTCGGAGCGGACCACTCGCACGCGGCCGGGTGCGGTGGCGGCGAGTTCGGTGGCGTGGGCGGACTCCGGGTGGCGGGTGGGGACGGTGATGGTGGCGTCGGTGGTGGCCAGGAGGTGGTGGATCACGTGGCGGCCCATGGCTCCGGTGCCGCCGACGACGAGGACGCGGGTCATGACGTTGTTCCTTGGTGGGTGAGGACGTGTTCGGCCACCTGGGCGTGGGTGGCGACCCAGACGTCGTCGGACGCACGGATGTGGTCGAGGATCTGGCTGGCCATGCCCGCGAGGAGCGGTCGGCCCCCGACGTGGGCATGAAGGGTCAGGTGGAAGACGCCGGGGCCGGGGGCGGCGAGCAGCTGGTCCAGCAGCTCTCGGTGCAGGTCGCGGTAGACGTACGGGCCGGCTGCGGTGTCGCGTACGTCGGAGTGGTCGCTGTGCATGAGGGAGACCAGGGGACCGTGAGCGGTGGGCAGGACCTGCGGGAGGTCGTGGTCGCTGTGGTCGCCGCTCCAGCGGTATCCGGCCTCGGCGAGCAGCTCGGCGGTGCGCCGGGAGCCGGTGGCGCGCGGGCTCAGCCACCCCGTGGGTCGCACGCCCGTGACCTGGTGAAGGACGTCGGTGCAGCGATGGATATTGGTCCGCTCGGCCTCGATGTCGAGCGACGCGGGCACCACGTCCTGGGCCCAGGAGTGCGCGGCGATCTCGTGGCCGGCCTCGTGCGCGGCCCGGACGGCCGCGGGGTGCCGCTCGGCCACCAGTCCGCTGACGCCGACGGTGGCGGGCAGGTCACCGAGGACGTCGAGCAGTCGCCAGATGCCGGTGGTGACGCCGTAGTTGGCCCAGGAGGTGCTGTGCGTGTCGTCGTCGCCGGGCAGTGGCCACGCCGCGGCCATCGGCGCGTAGGCGGGCCAACGGCCCGGTGACCACAGCTCCAACGCGACGGTGACCAGCGCGACGACCTTGTGTCCGCCGGGCCATTGAATCTCTGCTCTCATGTGCATCCCCTGATCGGTGGCTTTCGCCGTGACGCTAATGAGGCGCCAGTTACCTGGAGGTTCCTGGCGGCGGGCTACCGTCGGGGGATGCGTGCGTACTCCGGAAGCGTCTTCCTCGCCGACTGCCCGGCCCGGCTGGCGATCGAGATCATCGCTGACAAGTGGGCCGTGGTGGTGCTGTTCGCCCTGAGCCGACAACCGTGCAGACACGGCGAGTTGGTGGATCTGATCGGCGGAATCTCGCGGAAGGTGCTGACCCAGACGCTGCGGCGGTTGCAGGGGTACGGCCTGGTCGACCGCCACGCCGGGGCCGGGAAGGCCGAGTACGTGCTGACCGACTTGGGCCGGACGCTGGTGGAGCCGATCGCCGTGCTGACGGAGTGGGCTCACGTGCACGGTGCGGCCGTGGTGGAATTCCAGGAGTCCGAAGCGGACCCGGTTTAGCGTCCACGGACCCTGGGGCTCGATGCCCGGTCCGCCCGGGGCCCTGGCCCGGCGCACGGAGCTGCGGTGGGCCTCGGCCAGAGCGGAGGCCGGGGTTGCCCGTGCTACCGCGCTGACGTGTGTGCCGCGCGCTCAGGGCGAATGCGCTGGCTGAGGAAGAGGGCGGCGCGGTCCAGTGCCTCGTCCGCCTCGTCCAGGATGCCGGCGAACGACTGGAACACGTGCGGCACGTCGGCGGTGATGTCCAGAATGACGTCCACCCCGGCCGCCCTCGCACGGGTGGCGAGGCGCGTGGAGTCGTCCAGCAGGATCTCGTTCGTGCCCGCCTGGATCAGCAGTGGCGGGAAGCCGGTCAGGTCGGCGAGGACAGCCGGGCTGAGCAGGGGCTGGTGGGGGTCGGCCCCGGCGAGGTACATGGCCCCGGTACGTTCAAGGGCTGCGCGGGTGAAGATCGGGTCGATGCCCTCCTTGGTGTGCATGCTCTCGCCCGTGCGGGTGGCGTCGAGGCCGGGGGAGAACGCCACGACGGCCGCGGGCAGGGGCAGCTCCGCGTCCCGGGCGGCGAGGCAGGTGGTGATGGTGAGGCCGCCACCGGCGGAGTCTCCGGCGAACGCGATGGTCGACGGGTCGGTGCCGCTGTCGAGGAGGTTGCGATACGCGCTCAGGGTGTCGTCGAGTGCGGCCGGGAAGGGGTGCTCGGGGGCCAGCCGGTAGTCGAGCGAGTACGACTGGAAGCCGGTCCTGGCCACGAGATGTCCCGTGAGCGACAGGGCGGTCTCGGGGGAGCCGAACACGAAGCCGCCGCCGTGGAAGTACAGGATCGTCCCGGCTCGGGGAGTGTCGTTCGGTTCGACATGCAGGGCGGGCCGGTCGCCGAGCGTCGTCTGCGTGGTGCGGATGGTGTCGGGCACGCTCATCTGGGCCATCAGCGCCGCGAATCCGGTGCGGAGCTCCTCGACGGACCGGGGGCCTTCGGGCCGCGGCTGCCGCATCATGGCGTCGATCCGGGCGCGCTGTTCCTTGCTCATGGGTGCACTCCTGCCGTAGGTAGCTTCCCGTACACTATATGCCGTGGCATCTAAATTGAGCAGTGAGACCGTCGACCTCCCTGGATTCTTCGCCGACTTGGTCAGGTGCGAGACGCGTCTGTACAACGCGCTCAACGACCGTCTGCGCGAGCGGCACGCAATCGTCACCTCGCAGTACGAGTTCCTGCGCTACCTGCGCGAGCACCCCGGATCCCGCGTGGCGGACCTCGCTGCCGAGTTCGCCATCGGCGTCGGGGCGACCAGCAAGGGCGTCGACCGCCTGGAGAAACAGGGATGTGTCGTGCGGCAGCCCAATCCGTCCGACCGCCGGTCCTCCCTGCTGGCCCTGACCGGCGACGGCTCGCGGCTCGTCGACGCTGCGGAGAAGACCTTCACCGAGGGACTCGCCGAACTGATCGGGGACACGCTCGACGGCTCAGCTGCCTCGGCCGCCGCCCACGCCCTCGCCACGCTGCGCTCCGCGCTCGAACACCACCAGATCGGCACGCCCACGGGCTGACGGGCAACGTCCTGGCCCCCCGGGCGAACGGTGGTGGCCGGCCCGCACCGGCGCGAACGGGAGGCCCGTGAGCGTCTGACCACGTGGCGGAGCCCCGTGCGTACCGCGACGCGGCGGTACGCACGGGGCTCCTCGGCGAGAACGCCTGCCTTACGCCTTGATGTTGACGACCTTCATCTCCAGCGGGTACCCGGACGAGCCGCAGTTGAGCGTGGACGCCTTCTCCTGGCCGAGCTTGCGGTAGCCCTGGTCACCCTTGTAAGGACCGTTCACGCCGCCCGGACCGCCGCACTTGGCCTGCACGTACCAGGTCCCGTTGCCCGACGTACACCAGCCCACGGCCACGTGGTCGCTGTTGTGCGAGACGTACGCCTTGCAGCCCGTCGGGCCGACCGCCGCGCTCGCCGAGGGGGCCGCGCCCAGCATCACACCGGCCGCCAGCAGCCCCACCGCAGAGGCCACGCCGCCCAGCTTCTTCATCCTGTCGTTCATGTGTTCCCACTCCCGCAAGAAGTTCGGCTTGAGTGAGCGAGGCTAGTGCGCTTGAGGGATGCTCGCGTCCTACTGGAAGACGATGACGAACCGCTTTCCGGAGACTCCCTGTTGCGCCAACAGGCGTTGAATCGGCAGCGGAGCTGTGAGCCGGCCCAAGAGGCCGGGGAAGGGCGGGGAGTCTCGCGCAGCTCCTGAACGGCATGAGCGCGTCGGGCCCCAGTTGTCCGCGGACAACTCGGCTTGTCCACTCCCTGCCCCCCGGCTGACCTGCGCGTTCAAGCCGGCGCCGCGCGGACAACTCTGTGGCCGTGCAGTGTCGGGGCACGGGACAACACCAGAGAACACCCGCCCCGTGGCGGCGTCCAGCGCACCGCCCGCCGTTGGCTCGATCGCGTGGGAAAACGGCGCGCGTGCGACTCGGTGGAGTACCGGACGCCAGGGCGCGGGCCCACGGCGCCCGTCACCGACGGCCCGTACCTCGGCGCAGTACGGGGGCCGGGCCAGAACACCACATATCAATAGCGCCACATATCAACTCAGCAGTGACCGCCGCTACAAGGGCTCAGTGCAGATCAACAGCACGCACGGCACGGCTCGTTGCGTCGGCTCCACGCCCACATGGGACTTCAGCGGTGCCGGTGTCGTCGATCAGGGCACCGGCGACCTGCACTGCTGACCACAGACTGCCGAGGCCGGGCACGCCGCGCACTTCCCGCGGCACGAGAACGCACCGGCCCCGGCGGAACCAGAAGGATCAACTCAACCGAACCAACCCACGGAGGAATCATGGTTGCGCTCGTCGGACGCTACTGCCGCTTTGCGATCAGCACGATGACCGCCGCAGTCTTCACGACCGGCTGACGGCCCGCACGTTGATCGTCGCTGACTGACATCAGAGCGGGTGGCCGGTGCCTCACCGGCCACCCGCGCCACAAGGGGGAGGCCAGGTACGTGTTCGGGACCATGATCCGGCAGATCCGGTACGGCGCACAGATGCTGGGCGGCGGGCAGCTGACCGTGAGCGGTCTGCGGGGGACCGTGGCCGATCTGCGGGCGACGATCGAGGAGTTCGGCGAGCCCGGTGAGGAAGCCGCCGTGATGCTGCCGGGCGGCACCGAGCCGGATCCGCAGATCCAGCGGACGATGGCCGACCGCCGACTCAAACTGACGGTACGGCAAGCCGCCGCCCACGTCCCCTACTACCGCCGCCTCTTCGCCGACCTGGACCTGAACCCCCGGGACATCTCCCTCGACACGCTCGCGCTGCTGCCGCCGACGCCGAAGTCGGCGCTGCGCGCCGCGTCCTCGGCCTTCGTCTCCGAGCGCTCCGAGCCGGTCCTCCTCGCCCAGACCACCGGGACGACCGGCACACCGACGAGCGTGTGGTTCTCCCAGTACGAGCTCGAACTCGCCGCCGCGCTGTCGGCCATGTCGTTCCTGATGGGTTCCGGCCTGCGCAGCAGACACATCGTGCTCAGCACGATCAGCTCCCGGGCGACCCTGGCCAAGCTCAACGTCCAGCGCTCGCTCGCGATGGTCGGCGCCGGATTCCTCGCCATGGGGACCGTGGACCCCCGGATCATCATCGACCGGCTCGCCACCCCGATGCGGCTGCCGGGCAAAGAGCCCCAGGTCACCCACCTCATCGTCACCGCATCCGTCCTCGGCGGCCTCGTCCAGACCGCCGAGCGCGACGGCTGGGCCCCCGCCGACTTCGGCCTGCGGCAGATTTTCGTAGGCGGTGAAATACTCAGCGACCCGCTGCGCAGCCGTGCCGAAGAGGCGTTCGGGGCGCGGATCACCGACACGTATTCGATGACCGAGACGATGCCGACCGCCGGTCTGGCCTGCGAGCAGGGCCACCTCCACCTCTCCGCGGAACAGGCCCACATCGAGGTGCTCGACCCCCTGACCCACACCCCGGCCGGACCCGGCGAGCCCGGCACCCTGGTCGTGACGCCCTACACGCAGTACCGCGACACCACGCTCCTGCTGC
This sequence comes from Streptomyces sp. cg36, assembly GCF_041080675.1. Taxonomy (NCBI): domain Bacteria; kingdom Bacillati; phylum Actinomycetota; class Actinomycetes; order Kitasatosporales; family Streptomycetaceae; genus Streptomyces; species Streptomyces cyclosori. Next base: position 8,094,379 of record NZ_CP163520.1, read on the forward strand.
GGTACGACACCGGCGACCTCGTCCGCCGCCTGCCCGGCACCGAACCCCTCACCTGCACCCTGCACGGCATGCCCGCCACCTCACGGATCCTCGGCCGGCACAGCAACCTCCCCACGGAGCTCACCGCTCGTGCCGTCCTCGACCGTCTCCAGGGCGAACGGCGCCTGCCGCTGCCGACCCGGTACGCGGTGTCGGCCGCTCCGGACGGCCCCCGGCTGTATGTGGTCGCGGACCGCCCGTCGGCGGCGCTGCTCGGCAGCGTCGAGGAACGGTGCGACGGCCTCGGTCTGAGCAGCGTGGTGCTGGTGGAGGAGCCCGGCGAACTCCCCGCCCCCTGCCACGTCAGGGCCGATCTGACCGAGCACAGCTTCGAGCTGCCTGCCCCGCGTCTCCAGCCGGTCCGGAGCGCCCCATGAGCAAACTCGCCCAGGCCCTCACCCTGCTGGCCGCGCTGGCGGTCCTCATCGCGCTCGCCGCGCTCTACCTGCGGCACGTCCGTATGCCGCGCCCGCCGGTGGGGCGCTTCGTCCGCTCGGACATCGCGGTGCTGACCGTCACCCTGGTGTCGATGCCGCCGATCTACCTGCATCTGCCGCGCGTCCTGACGGCGTGCGCGTTCGGCGCGGTCTTCCTGGGCGCCTGTTCCATGGCGCTGTCCCCGGTCGTGGGAGGAAGGCGCGGCGCGGCGGTCGCGCTGGCCCTTGGCGCCGTCGTCCTCGCCGCGCATCTGGCGGGCTGGGTGCCCCTGCGGATCGCCGCGGGTGATCTGCTGCTGGTTCTCGCGGTGATCGGGGTCAGCAACCTGTGGGCCCAGACCGGCATGACCGCCGGGCAGGTGGCGGTGCTGGCCGGTCTGCTGGCACCGTACGACCTGCTGGCCACGGGGCTGACCTCGGTCACCGCCCAGCTCGTGCAGCACTTCGCGGGCATGCCGGTCGGCCCGATGCTCGCCGTCAACGACGGCACCTCACCCATCGGGGCGGGGCTGGGCGACTGTCTGATGCTGGCCCTGTGGCCGCTCGTCGCCACCAAGGCGTTCGGACGGGCGGCCGGCTGGTCCGGCGCGGTCATCGGCCTGCTCGTGGTGTCCGTGGTCCTCGCGGGAGCCGTCGACGGCCGGGTCCACGGCGGTGTGCCGCTCCTGACCGGACTCGGCCCGTGCATCGTCGCGCAGTACGCCTACTGGCGCATCCGCCGAGGACCCGAGCGCCGTACCGTCGACTGGCGCGGCACCGCTGTGGACCCGCCCACCGACCCCTTCCACGGGCAGGACGTGGCCGTCGCCCTGGCACTCGCCGACGAGCACGGCGAGGCGGGATGGCTGGCCGTCGTCGAGGGCCGCGCCGTCGGCCACGCCCCCTCTCCCGGCGGCGCCCGCCGCGCGGCCCGTGTGGCCGGACATGCGGCGATACCGGTGGTCGTCGCGGTACGGTCTGGTGGGGCGGCAGGAAAGACGAATGCCTCTTCTCAGCCGGTGGCTGGCCCGGGACCGGAGTGATCGCCGCTCGAACCTCTGCGGCGCGCGGGTTCACGCTGCGCATAATCCGCCCGCAGCGCAAAGCGAACCGGCCTTCCTCGGCTGCCGGTTAGCGTTGCGCCATGGACCTCATCCAGATCACCCCGACTGTCTGGCAACTTCCTTTCCCCGTCGGGCACGTTCACGTCGTGCGTCTGCCGGACGGATACGCCCTGATCGATACCGGTGTGCCGGGGTCCGCCCCGGCGATTCTGGCGGCCCTCGGTCAGCTGGGCGGCCGTCCTCAAGACGTGCGGCAGATCGTGCTGACCCACTCCCACGTCGACCACATGGGCTCGGCCGCGGATCTCGTCGCAGCAACGGGTGCCGAGGTCTTGGCCGGTGTGCTGGACGCCCCGTACATCCGCGGCACCGAGCCCGAACCCGAGCCGGTGTTCACTGCCTCGGAACGCGTCCTCCATGAGCAGGTCATGGCGGGATTCGCCGACGCGGACGTACCTCCTCTCAAGCACGTGGCGGTGGACAGGGAACTGCGCGACGGCGACACCCTCGACGGGTGGGCCGAGACGGTCCGCGTCCTGCATGTTCCCGGACACACTCCGGGAGGCATCGCGCTCCATCTCGCTTCCAGCAGCGTCTTGTTCACGGGTGACATCGTCGCGACGGCGGAGGGCCGGGCGATCCTCGGGCCGTTCAACGTCGACCGGGACGAGGCCGTCGCGTCCTTCCAGCGGTTGGCCGCGCTGGACGTGGAGACGGTGTGCGTGCCCCACGGCGAGCCGTTGCGGGGCGGTGCGGGCGAGGTGCTCCGGGCGGCTGCTCCGGAGGGGGACTGGGTGTGATCGGCCCGGCCTGAACAGCTTGGGCCGGGCCGATCGGTGTTCAGGCCAGGGCCTCCTGCTCGGCGTCGTCGTGCGCGACGTGCCAGTGCAGGTCGCGCACGTCCGGTTCCAGGGAGAGCCGGGAGACGACCAGTTCGAGCGCGCCGGTCACGTCGCCGGTGATGACCACGGTGGCGCGCAGATGTGTGGTCTCGTCGCGTTCACGGCGGGTACGCAGGCCGGTCGGTGTGACGCCGGAGGTGGTGAGGGCCTGGAGGAGCAGGGCGCGGATGTGTGTTTCGGCGGTGCGTTCGCACTCCAGGTGGATGGTGGCGCGGAGTGTGGTGTCGGGGTCGGTGCCGGCCGCCGGGGCGCGGTCGATCAGCCGCCCGGCGGGGCGCAGGACGAGGTGGACGGCGAGCACGGTCAAGGTGCCGATGACGGCCAGGTCGAGGCGGCCGGAGGCGGCGAGCACGCCGACCGCGGCTGAACACCACAGAGTGGCCGCCGTGTTGAGACCGCGTACGCCGCCCCCGTCGCGCAGGATGACGCCGCCGCCGAGGAATCCGATGCCGGAGACGACGTAGGAGGCTACGCGAGTGGGGCTGCCGGTGTCGGCGACGGCCTCGCTGTACAGGACGAACAGGGTGGCGCCGGCCGCGACGAGGGCGTTGGTCCGCAGACCTGCCATCCGGGCCCGCCACTGGCGTTCCACGCCGATCAGGGCGCCGCAGGCGACTCCGGTGGCCAGGCGGATCAGGAACTCGATGGTGGTCAGGGTGTGCACCGGGGCACCTCCTCGGGGTGAGCGGGGCGGCGGCGGGGAGGCCGCCGCTCCGGTGGTGGTCCGTCAGCCCGCCGTTGCGGCCTGGACGATCTTGATGACGACCAGGACCATCGCGATCAGCAGGTAGCCGCGCAGGGCGCCCATGCCGATCTTGTAGCCGGTGGAGACGGTCGGCTTGGCGAGGGTCTCCACCGGCGGCATCCGCCACTCGGCGCGGCCGGTGCGGTCGATCGGGTCCTCTTTGGTGCCCGTGCGGCGGCGGGTGAAGGCGTATCCGGCCGCGAGGACCCCGGCGACGCCACAGGCGGCCATGATGGTGAGGATCGCGTGCGCGCTGATGCCGGGGAAGAGGACGGCGGCGGTCAGGATGACGGAGAGGGTGACCAGGACGCCGACCACGGCGGCGGTGAAGGCGTTCGTCTTGGGCCCGTTGACCCACGGCCCGAGGACGTCCTTGTCGTTGCAGAGCAGCAGCAGGAAGACCGAGGCGGAGGGCAGCAGGACTCCGGCGAGGGTCTGGACGCCTTCGGTCAGCAGCCCGAGCGGGGCGCCGGGGATGAGGACGACGGTGGCGGCGGTGGCGACCAGGCACGCGTAGACGGCGTAGAAGCCCTTGGCTCCGCCGACCCCGCGGTGCAGGGAGTGCTTGATGCCGAAGACGTCGCCGATCGCGTACGCGGTGGAGAGCGAGACGGCGAAGGCGCCGATGATCGAGGCGTCCAGGAGGGCGATGGCGAACAGGACCCCGGCGAGCTTGCCGGCGTGGGCGGCGATGCCGTGGGCGACGTCGGCGGTGTCGGTGAACTGGCCGGCCCCGGCGGTGTGCGCGAACGCGGCGGCGGTCAGGCCCATCATGGCCGCCGCGCCGATGACGACGACGGCGATGCCGATGACCAGGTCGGCCTTCTCGTACTTCATGAAGCGCGGCGTGATGCGCTTGTCGATGACGTAGGACTGCTGGAAGAACAGCTGCCAGGGGGCGACCGTCGTGCCGACGATGGCGATGATCAGCAGCATCACGGTGGCCAGTTCGCCGCTGCCGCCGGGCATGGACGGGACGAAGAAGTCCTGTGCCATCTGTGACGTCTTGGGGTGGACCATGAAGTAGACGGGCACCAGGAGCAGTGATCCGGCGCAGAGCGCGATGGCGATCCGCTCGAACCGCCGGAAGGAGCCGGTGAACGCGGAGGCGATGATGATCGCGGCGGCCACGACCACGGAAGCGGCCTTCGGCAGGCCCAGATAGCCGGTGGCCAGGGTGATGCCGATGAACTCCGTGACCAGCGTCAGCGCGTTGAGCAGGAACAGGTCGATCACCGAGAAGGCGCCCCAGAACTTCCCGAACCGTTCGAGGATGAGGCGGGCGTGCCCGACGCCGGTGACGGCGCCGAGCCGCAGCACCATCTCCTGGTTGACGTACAGGACGGGGATGAGCAGGAGCAGGGTCCACAGCAGGGTGGTGCCGTAGTTCTGGCCGGCCTGGCCGTAGGTGGCGAACGCCCCGGCGTCGTTGTCGCCGACCATGACGATGAGGCCGGGGCCGATGATCGCCAGGAGGGTCTTGAGCTTGGCGGTCAGGCCCTGGCGCGGGGCGGTGTCGTCGAGGCGGATGGTGCCGAGCGCGCCTTTGATGTCGCCCGTATGGGCTTCGTCCAACACGGCCGTGTGCGGCGCGGGGAAATTCGGGTCGAGCGTCACGTTGGTCATGACGTGCCTTCCAGCCCCCTTGGCGGGGGCGGGTCGGGGCGCGCGGCAGTGATCCGCCCCACGGGCGCGCACCAAAGACACCCACCGCGGCAGCATGGGGCCGCGCGGGGGTGATGGTGCGTCAGAAAGCTATGTGGGGAGGGTGGTTACCGCGTGCCGGTGGAGTACGAGGACAGGCGGGTGGGGGGCCGTTCGTGGCCCGGACTACTGCAACTCGAATCCATGTCCTTCGCCTCCTTCCGGCCGGGGTCGCACACGAGGTGCGCCGTATCGACACGGCAAGGAGCGGACCGGCCCGCAGGGAACAGCGAAAGCCGGTACACCCCAACTCGTCAGAGCTTTGGCACTCCACGGCGTGATCCCCGTACGGGGAAGCCACTTGGGATCAACCCTTAAGTCGGGAAGATCTGTCCTGAACCTGGGCGTCTCTCGACGTCGTCGGGTCAGTGGCCTGTGTCCGTGAAGACGCCTCACCGAACGAGGTGCCTTTCTAAACCTCGACAAGAGTAGACCCGGGCCGCGGGTTGCGCCGACCGTATTTGCGTAGTTTTGACGCGCGGGGGCCGGAGTGTGAGGAGCGTCACGTTGAACTGGTGCTGTGGTCGCTTCCTGGTGTCTGGGGGTTTCGGCGGATCCCGAGAGGGGACTTTCCGAGCGTGCGAGCCGGGGGCAGCGCCCGGGTGGCCACGGCGCACGCGCCGACGTCATTCAAGGGCGCGCTGCGCGATTCATCGGCAAGTCGGTTACCGGCTCGGTACTGGCCGACGTGGCGCCGGTCTCCTCCTCTTGGAGGTAGCGGCGGAACCCCTGTGCCAGGGGTTTGAAGCCGCAGGCTTCGTAAAAGGTGTGCACGTACGGGTCGTCGGCTGCCAGCAGCTGGACCTTGTAGCAGCCGGCGGCCTCGCCGAGCTGTACGACGGCCTCCATCAGTCGCTGTCCGATGCCACGCCGCTGAACGGAGTCGGCGACCACCACGTTCTCCACGAACAGAATCGCCCGACCGCCACGGGTGAGGTTCGGCAGGACCATGCAGTCAGCGGTACCGACAACGACACCATCGGCCTCGGCAACCAGCACCGTACGGCCCTGTTGCCGGCAGATCCCCGCCCAGATGGTGTCGGCGGACTGCTGGGGCAAGGGTGTGTCGTCAGGGTTCAATTCGCCGTACAGAGCCAGCAGCGACGACAAGTCTTCCGCGATCGCCGAGCGCACGATGATGTCCATGCGGCGGATCCTAGAGCCAGCGAGGTTTCTGAGTTCAAGCAGGTAGGGCGCCAACCAAGCTTCACCCAGGTCGCGCCGACCGCACGCGTACGGCGTCGCCGGTCGTGCGCGTTTTCATTCCCCCACCACATCATCCGGACGGGGCCGGGACCAAACGCGCCCTGGCCACGGAGTTTGAACACCTTCGGGCGGCTGCGTGCTCCCGCTCCGGCTCATGGCGGGGCGGCCGCTACTGGACGAGTTCGAGGTGGGGATGGTCGGGAGACACCGGGCAGACGTGGAGCTGGAGGTCGTAGCCGCGGGCCAGGTCGAGCATCGTGGGGTTCCACGGCTGGGGGTCTGCGGCTGTCTGGACCGAACGGGCCCGGTCCTCTTCGGGGATCCAGCTCTCGGAGCTGGGGTCCCATTCCGCCGAGGCGATGGTGAGCAGGGGGTCCATCGTGCTCGCGCACACCTCGCACACCCGGTCGACCGGGTCGGTCAGGCCCCAGCGGGTCCAGCCGCCGGCCTTCCAGCCGGGTGCGTGGGACACCTGGTCCATGTAGAACTCCTCCGGGGCGACCCGGTAGGAGCTGTCCACCGCCGGTCCGGCCGACTGCCAGCTCTGCCACTCGCCCAGCTCCTGCTGGTCCTCCTCGTCCAGCTCAAGGAGGTTGGGGTATTCGGTGACCTGCTCGGGTGCGAGCAGGCACGGCCGGGGAAGGTAGCCGGGGAACTGGATCGCGGACGGCTCGGGCGGCGCCGCGAGGACGTCGGTGACTTCGGCGGCCGAGCGCCAGTACAGCGCGGTCCTGGGGTGCGCCGGATGGTCGAAGGGGCACCACAGCACCTGGAGCAGGTCGGCGGTCACCGTGCCGGGAGGCCGCAGCAGGGGGACGTCGCGTACGTACAGCTGGGCCACGGGCAGCAGGGGGACGGGGCCGTCCGGCCAAGGGCGGCCCGCGGCGATCCGCTGGTCGACGGCGCGTTCCTCGGGGGTGTAGCGCTCCCTCTCGGGGATGCCGGACGGCCGGCTCGCCACGACGTCCCTGATGTGGCGTTGCTGCCGTACGTCCTCGGGCGAGAGCGCGGGGTTGACGCGGTCCCACACGTGCGGGCCGTCGCAGTGGGGCCAGGGCTCGTCGGCGGGCCAGAGCAGCGGCCCGCCGACGGAGCTGTCGTGCGGTGACGGCGACCCGGGGTGCGGGTGCAGCCGGGTCGCCGTGCGTGCCAGCGGGGCCAGCCGAGGGAAGAGCGCGGCGACGTCGAGCGGCCGTGCGGGGGTGGTACGACTCATGCTGGCTCCCGATGGCGTGAGCGGGTGGGACTAGTTACCGAGGTTGTACTGGCCAGTATCGGCCTTGGTGTTGGGGATGTAGACGTCGGGGAACAGCGGCTGCGTGGTGCCGTCCGCCCGCTGCACGGTGGCCTTTATCGTGACTCCCACCGGCACGGTGCTGGTCGCGTCCAGGTAGGTGGGCGTCGCCTGGTAGAGGATGGCGTCGTTGGCCCCGAAGTTGTTGTCGCCCAGCAGGGTCTGCGCCTCGTACTCATAGGTGCGCATGCTGGGGGTGCCGGTGTTCATGCCCACCTGCCAGCAGGGGACGAGGTTGTCCTGGCCGCCGTCGCGGGTGCGTCCCTTGCCGCCGAGGATGTTGGCGATCAGGTGGCAGCGGGCCAGGCCGTACGGTGCCTTGGTGCCCGGTGCGGCGAGCGGCTTGGCGTAGAGCTGGGCGTCCTGCCAGCCGGTGATGTCACCCGAGGCCGAGGTGCCCTTGCCGATCTTCTTGCCGAGGCACGCCTCGGCTGCGGTCGGCCTGGTACCCGCCGCGTCGGGAGGAGTGGTGTTCTTGTTGCGGTGGGCCACCGCCTCCGTGGTGTTCTTGATCCACCCGTCGCCGTTGGGGAGCGTGTTGGACGGCCTCGCCTGCAGACAGGCGCCGCGCGGCTGGGAGGTGGTGCTGGCGATGTCAAGCTTGAACGGGTCGGCTTCCAGCACCCGCTGGTTCGCGTAGCCCTCGGCGAGCTGTGCCAGGGCGGCCTGGTTGTCGGCCTGCGGAACGTGGGCGCGCACGCACCGCTTGCTGGAGTCCGCGCCGCCCAGGTCGTAGATGTCCCATCCGCCGTTGCTGGCGTTGGGGATCACCTCGGCGCACTGGGCGCCGTCGGTGCCGCCCTCATGGGTGGAGGCGAAGGGGAATTCGCCGCAGCTGTCGTCGGGGACGAGGTCGGACCTGTCCTCGAAGGGCTGCGAACCCCCGCAGGTGCGGGCGGTGCGGTCGGCGATGCCGCTGCGGGCGCGGGTCAGGGGCTTGGCGCGGCCCCAGCCGTCGGCGAGGTTCTGCTGCGCCCACAGGTATCCGGCGGCGGCGGCGCCCGAGGTCGAGGTGCTCATGCTGACGACCGGCATGACGCTGGGCACGACGCATCCGGCGGCGGGGGTGCTGTTGGGGGCGCTGGTGTCGCGGACGTCGTCGTCGCAGCGGACCTTCTCCGGGTTGTCCCAGGAGGCGTTGGGGTCCGTGGCCTGGGCGCCGGGGGCGGTGACGTACAGCTTGTACGAGGTGGTGAAGTCGACCTTGGTCCCCGGGGCGGGGGAGGAGGAGTACGACACGTTGCCGCTGACGGACTGGCCGGTGGTCAGCTGGCCCCCGAACCAGGGGGCGGCCTTGGTGACCTTGCAGCCCGCCGAGCACTCGGCACGGAACTTGGCGGTCAGGGTCGTGACCGCCCCGGTGGCGCCGGTCATGGCGACGGTCACGTTCTCGTTCCACGCCGTGCGTGCGGCGGGCAGGAGGGCGCTGCTCGCCACGTTCAGCGTGCCCGTGCCGACCACTTTGCCGTTGGTGTCCTTGAGCGTGTACAGCACTTCGAGGCCGTTCACGCAGTAGCCGAACCGGCTGTAGTTCCACGTCCCGGGGGCCGCGATGGCGCAGCTGCCCTCATTGGTGGCAGCGGCGGCGGCAGCGGCCTGCGGCTGGACGACGGCGCGTGCCTGGCGCTTGGGCTGTGCCACCGGCTTGGTACGCGTGGTGACACATGCCTTGACGGCACCGGCCCTGCGCTCGCGCGAGCCGGCGAGCGTCGGCTCGCACCGCTCGCCGGAGCCAGGCTCGACGGGGAGCGTGCGGGTCGGGACGGAGGCGGGGGAGTGTGGGCCCTGGTCGATCCGGCCCACCTTGGGGTGCGACGGGGACCCCAGCGCCTTGCCGGTGGGGGCATCGCCGGAGGTGCGCGCCGGTGTGGTGTGCCCGTCCGCCGCGGCCGTGCCGGTCGCGGTGAGGGTGAGGGCGAGGAGGACGCCCGGAAGTATGCGTCTTGCGCGTGGTGAAAGCATGGTTTCTCTCGGTAGGAGCACGGCCCGCGTGGCCGTGCTGGAGACCGCTCCCCGTGCCCGGGGCGCACCTGGCGCGCCGGATCCGGGCAGGGGGAGCCGGGGCGGCGGGGGAGCGCGGAATGCACCGGGCTCTCCCGCCGCCCTGGTGCGTGACCGTCCTCAGCGGGAGGAGGGACGCGGGGGCGGGGTGTGGGTCAGGAGAAGACCTTGACGATGCCGGAGACGACGTCCTCGGCGACCTTCTCGACCTTCTTGACGACCGGCTTGGCCACCGAGGCGGCCTTCCCGCCGCCGCGGGTGACGAGCTGCAGGGCGCTGCGGCCCGCGGCGGCGGCGAACTGGGCGCTGCCGAAGCCGTATTCGATGCCGTTGGCGAGCGCGCTGATGCCGGAGGCGACGGCGGACACGCCGAGGCAGACGGCGGCGATGCTGCCGAGGACGGGCGCCGCGGGCCAGAACACGCAGGCGATGCCGAAGCCGGTGGCCAGGAGGCCGGCGGCGACACTCACCTTGTCGGCGGTGTCGGCCCACCACTTGGCGTCGTTCCACCACTCGTCCTTGCCGCCCTGGTTCCCGTTGCCGGGCTGGCTTCCGCCGCTCCCGGGCTGGGTCCCCTTCGGGTTGACCTGGTCGTTGGTGGTGGAGTTGGAGGGGTTGCGGTTGGCGTCCTTGTCCTTCTGGGCCTGTTCGGCGGCGGCTTGCGCGGCTGCCTGGATCTCGGCCGTGCGCTTGTCGGCCGCCGTCTGGCGGGCCTCGGCGGCGGCTGCGGCGGCCGTCTTGGCGTCCCGTCCGGCGGCGAGCTCGGCCTGGTGGGCGTTGGCGGCGGAGGCCGCGGCCGCGTAGGAGGAGGCGAGGGCGCTCTGGGCCGCGTCGATGGCGCGGTTGGCGGAGTAGTTGGCCGCCCGGGAGGCGCCCTGCGCGGTGACGGCCGCGTCCTTGGCCTTGTTCGCCGAAGCCTGGGCGTCGCCTGCGGACTTGTCCGCGGCCGTCGCGTGCTCCTGGGCCTGCTTGGCGTAGCTGTCCGCGGCGGTGGAGGCGTTGACCGCCTTCTGGGCCCACTCCTGGGCCTTGGCGCCGGCGTCCCGTGCCTCGGCGGCGACCTGGGAGGCGAGTGCGGCGTCGCGCTGCGCCTCCTGGGCGATCTTGGCTGCGGCGGCGATGGTCGCCTGCATGGCGGCGGAGTGGCTGAGGGAGTCGAAGTCGAGCTGGGCGGCGCGGTACTGGACCGACTCGACGAAGCGCCGGCGCATCCAGGCGGGGCCCTCCATCGCCACTTCTCCGTACGCCTTGGCGTAGGCGTCGCCGGAGGCGATCACCTTCATGGTGGCGACGGCGTCGTCCTCGGCGATCGCCTGGGCCAGGTCCTCGTCGAAGAACTTCTGCAGGGCTTCGGGGGTGTTGGCGTTGAGCGCGTCGTTGGCGGTCTTGGTGACGGTCTTGCCGGGCTTGGAGTTGAGGATCTTCAGGATGTTGACCCGGTTGTCGTCCGCCCGGGACTTGATGACGCCGCCGGTGTTGAAGTCCCCTTGGGCGGGCACGCCCCCGGCGAGGGCCTGGACCGCGGCGCGGGCGACGGCCGGTTCGGAGACCTGCGCGATGAAGAGGATGGTCTCGCGGTCGTCCTGGGCCTGTGCGAGCTGGCGGTCGAGGTCGATCCAGGAGTAGACGTCGTCGTCGGTGCCGGCGAGGGCGAAGCGGGCTGCCTGGCGGGTCCAGGTGCCCCGGGACTCGAGCAGCGCGGTGGCGGCCTGGCGGCCGAGGGTGGCGGCGACGCCGAGGTTGTCGCTCTGGAGGGCCTGTTCGGCCCGGGCTATGAGGTCCTTGGTGGCCTGCGCGGTCTGCTGGGCCTGGGTGCGCTTGTCGCGGGCCTCGGCGCGCTCGCTCTTGTCGATGAGGGCGAGCTGGGCGGCCTCCTTCATGCCCTGGAGCCGGTCGGCGGCGAGCATCGCGGCCTCGGCGTCGCGGGCGTTCTTCTCCACCACCAGCGCGTCGGCTATGGCCTTGGTGGCGAGGTTGGCGGCCTTGACGGCCTCGTCCGCGTACGCCGTGGACTTGTTGGCGAAGTCGACGGCCTGTCCGGCGAACTTGACGGCCTCCTCCGCGGCTGCCGCCGAGTTCTCCGCGTGCGCCGCGGCGGACTTGGCGGCGGCGTTGGCGGCGCGTGCGGCACGGGCGGCGGTGGAGGCGAGGGCCTGGGCGGTGGAGGCCGCGTTCGTGGCCTGGTTGGCGGCGGAGGAGGCGATGTCGGCCTGGCGCTTGGCCTCGGCGGCCTCGCCCTGGGCGGCGCCGGAGGCGCTCGCCGCCTGGGCGGAGGCGTTGGCGGCCGCGGCGGCGTTGCGCGCGGCGGAGGCGGCGGCGAGACCGGCGCCGGCGGACTGGTCAGAGGCGGTGGCCGCGTCGTCGGCCGCCTTGGCCGCGCTGCTGGCCTTGGCGGCGGCGTCGCGGGCGGCGACGGCGGCGTTCTTCGCCTCCTCGGTCTTCGAGGCGTCCTTCGACGCGGCGATCGCCGCGTTGTAGGCGCGGGTCGCGGCCGAACCGGCCGCCGCTGCCGCCTGGGAGGCCGCGGTGGCGGCCCAGGAGGCGCGCTGGGAAGCCTGGACGGCGGCGGTGGAGGCGTGGATGGCCGTCCGGGCCGCGGACGCGGCACCGCTGGCGGCGCTGGCCGCCTGACGGGCGGCCTCGGCGGACCTGCGGACGTCCTCCTTGGCGCGCTCGGCCTCGGCCGCGGCGGTCTCCGCCTTCTGCCTGGCCTGCTCCGCGGCGGTCGTGGCGCGCTCGGACGCCTCGACGGCGAGGTCCGTCTGCTCGCGCGCCCGGGCGCTCTCGCGCTCCACGATGGCGACCAACTGGCCGATGGTGGCGGCCTCCTGGTCGCGGGCGCGGGCGATGTGGACGCCGGTGTCGAGGTACCACTGGACGTCGTCGGCGGTCCCGCTCAGGGCGCGGTTCGCGTACTTCTTGACCTCGGGTCCGGCCGTGGCGAGGCTGCGCAGGATGTCCACCCGGGCGTCCTCCAGCCGGGCGTTGTACTGGGCGGTGAGCAGGAACTGCTCCAGCGCCTGGTCGGTGCCCGCACTCAGCGCGGTGTTGCCCTCGCGCTTGACGCTCCGCCCGCCGTTGGCCATCACGGTGAGGGTCGTGACCCGCATGTCCTCGGTGATGGCGGAGCGGAACCCGTCCTTGACGAAGGCGGCCACCGTGTCGTCGCCACCGTTGAGGGCCGCGGTGGCGTCCCGGCGGACGCTCCGGCCGCCGTTGCCGAGGTAGGTGAAGGCGGCGACGCGGTTGTCGATGCGCGTCGCGCGCGGCAGCTGCTCCGTGAGGAAGGTGGTGATGTCCTGGTCGGTGCCGCTGAGCGCGTACGCCGCCGCCGCCTTGACCGAACGCCCGCCGAGGATCCATGCCTTGACGGCCTTGGCGCGGTCGGTGTCAGGAAGGGCCAGGGCGTCTCCGGCCGTCGGGGTTCCGGTGGCGGCCCGCACGGGCGTGGTGAAGAGCCAGGGAGTGGAGAGTGCGGCCGTGCCCGCCGCGACGGCGGTCGTGAAACGGCGCCGACTCCAAAAAGTTTCCTGCACAGAAAGACCTTTCTGGTCTCGATTCCTCGAGTGAGGACGTATCCCGCCCGGGACATCTCACCGTGGCGGCGGTCGCCTGACTTTATGCGCGGAAAGCGGTCCGGGAACACCTGGCCAGAACCCGACCTGACACCTGGCGCAAAGATGGCTGGATCTCGCCCCCAAGTTTTCGCAAAATCGATACAACCATTCGAGATTGTGACGCAAGTCACGTCTGCGGCGATGGTTTTGAGAACTTATGCCCTATTTATCTTCTTGGCTGGATCTCATGTGGCTGCTTTCATTCAGGGGATCGTCAGCCACCGGCCGGCGCCCTCGGAGATCCCCTCCGACAGCGTTGTCCGGTGCTGTCCGGGGGGACGCGCAATACATCGTGGAACCCTCCTGCCCATGTATGCGCGCGTGTTCTTTCAGAGGCGCCGACGCATGCGGGCAAAACTCTGGAACGACATCTGAGGACGAAAATGAAGGTACGCAGCACCGTCCTGCGCATCACCGCCACCGCTGCCGCCGCAGGGGCTCTGGCCTGGGCAGTCATCGCCGGCGGGGCGAGCGGCGGGGCCAATGGCGACACCATCGCGACCGAGCCGGTCGCCGAGGACGGCCCGGGTTACGCCATTGAGGACTTCGCGTACCCGAACGCCGACAAAATCCTCGCCGAGCAGAAGATCAAGCTCAAGCGCGGCGACGGCCACATTGTTCTCGCCCCCTGCACGGGTGCTCCGGAACTGATGGAGGTCTTCTCCCACCAGAATGAGAAGATCTGCTTCAAGGTGACCGGCGACAAGGGATACCTGAGCCTGGAGATCCCGGCCGTGTTCGGCGTAAAGGGAAACAACTACGCGGCCCAGGTCGAGATGACCACGGGGACCGAGCAGAAGACGTTCCCGGTCGACAAGAACGCGTGGACCGCCGTCGGTGAGACCGCGGACGAAAAGGGCCGCGATTTCATGCTCCTGGAAATCCGCACCAGCAAGTAAGGACCGGTCGGCGTCGCACCGCGCCGCCGCTCGTGTGAGCCCGTCGGCCCCGGGCCGACCCCTCGACGTCCGTGCGGCCCCGCCCGCCCACCCTGTCTTCGAAGGACATACGTGTCTGCACACCGTCCGCGCGCCACGCGGATCTCCGGCCTGCTCGCCACCTCGGCCCTGCTGACGACCGGACTGATCACCGCCACCCCCGCCGCCGCCGTCACCGGCCCCGAGGCCGCCACCGGCGCGCACCCCTACGCCGTCAAACTCTCCATCGGCACCGACGAGTCCTCCCGCGCCTGCACCGGCGCGCTGGTCGACCGCTTCTGGGTCCTGACCGCCGCGAGCTGCGTCGCCACCACCCCGGGCGCCTCCGTGGAGGCGGGCAAGCCCGCCTTCGCCGCCCGGGCCACGCTCAGCGACGGCAGGACGCTCGACGTCACCGAAGTCGCCCCGCGCACCGACCGCGACGCCGCCCTGCTGCGCCTCGCCGCCCCCGTCACCTCGATCGCCCCCGCCACCCTGGCCGACAAGGCTCCGGCGGACGGCACCGAGCTGAAGGCCCTCGGCTTCGGGCGCACCAAGAGCGAGTGGGTGCCGGACAAGCCCCACACCGGCACCTTCGCCCTCAACGCCACCACGTCCACCACCCTCGCCATCACCGGCAAGGGCGCCGACGCGCTCTGCAAGGGCGACACAGGCGGCCCGCTGCTGGACGCCTCCGGCCGCATCGTCGCGGTCAACTCCCGTTCCTGGCAGGGCGGCTGCCTCGGTGCCCCGGCGACGGAGAGCCGTACCGGCGCGGTCTCCAGCCGCACCGACGACCTCGCCCCCTGGCTCCAGCAGGTCCGCTTCACCACCGCGTCGATCCAGAACGCGCTCAGCAACCGCTGTGCGTACGTCGGCTGGCGCACCCCCGACAACGGCGCCCCGGCCCAGGCCGTCGACTGCGACCCGCAGTACGCCGACCAGGTCTGGAAGCTGGAGCCGGTCAAGGGCGGCTACCTGATCCGCAACCACAACAGCAACCGCTGCCTCGTGGTGTCCTGGCGCACCCCCGAGGACGGTGCGCCCGTCACCCAGTACGACTGCAACCCCGACTACGCCGACCAGGTGTGGAAGCTGGAGCCGGTCGCCGGCGGCGGCTACTCGGTGCGCAACTCGGTGTCCGACAAGTGCATGTACGTCTCGTGGCGCACGCCCGAGTGGGGCGCGCCGGTGACCCAGGTCGGCTGTGACTCGCGCTACGTCGACCAGGTCTGGAAGATCTGAGCGGCTCGCCCCCGAAATCCGCGGTGGGCGCTCCCGCGCCCCCGCATCCCCGCGCGGCTCGCGCCCGTGTGCGCCACAGCCCGCTCCTGTTCGAAGGATCACTCCGCATGTCCCTCCTGTATTCCCGTCTGACGCGGACGGCCGGTCTGGTGGTGACCGCCACCGCCGTCACCGCCGGACTGGTCACCGCCGGCACCGCGCAGGCCGTCACCGGCCCGGAGGCCGCTGCCGGTCAGCACGCCTCCGCCGTCAAGCTGAGCATCGGCGACGTGGAGAGCGGTCGCAGCTGTACCGCGACGCTCGTCGACCCGTCCTGGATCATGACGGCCGCCAGCTGCTTCGCCTCGACGCCCGGCTCGTCCGTCCCGTCCGGCCGCCCCGCTCTGGCGACCACGGCGACCCTCAGCGACGGCAAGTCCGTCGAGGTCACCGACGTCGTCGCCCGTGACGACCGGGACGTGGCCCTGGCCCGGCTCGCCGCGCCCGTCACCTCGGTGTCCGCCGCGTCGCGCGCCGCCACCGCTCCCGCCGCCGGTACCGATCTGGTCGCCGCCGGTTTCGGCCGCACCGCCACCGAGTGGGTGCCGGGCAAGCTCCACACCGGCTCCTTCACCGTCACCACCGCCAACCCGACCAGCCTGGCCATCACCGGCAAGGGCACGGACGCGATCTGCAAGGGTGACACCGGCGGCCCGCTCTTCAACGCCGCGGGCGAACTGGTCGGCGTCAACAGCCGTTCCTGGATGGGCGGTTGCCTCGGCACCAACCCGGCCGAGACCCGCACCGGCGCCGTCGCGGCCCGCACCGACGGCCTGAACGACTGGATCGCCTCCGCCAAGCAGCGCCCGGCGGTCCTGCGGTCTGGGGCGACGCTGGCCTCCGGCGCGACGCTCACCTCCGAGTACGGCAAGCTCGTCATGCAGGCCGACGGCAACCTGGTCATCTACCACGGCACCGGCGGCGAAGGCCGCGGCGGCGCCCTGTGGGCGTCCGGCACGGGCGGCAACCCGGGCGCGTTCGCCCGGATGCAGGCCGACGGCAACCTCGTCGTCTACAAGAAGGGCGGCGGCGACACCGTCGCGAACTCCGCCCTGTGGGCGAGCGGCACCTGGGGCCACGCGGGCGCCACCCTGTCGCTGGGCGCCGACGCGAACCTGGTGGTCTCCGAGGTCGTCACCAACGGCAACGCGGGCATGGGCAAGCTCCTGTGGCAGACCGGAACCGGGCCGCGCGGCGACAAGCTCGCCGCCGACGCGAAGCTGATGCCGGGGCAGTGGCTGACCAACGGCAAGACCGTCCTCCTCATGGACATCCAGGGCAACGTCCTCATCCGCGAGCTGGCCACCGGCCGTGAGCTGTGGAGCAAGGTCACCTGGGACTGGTACTCCTACCTGCACATGCAGAACGACGGCAACCTCGTCCTCTACAAGAAGGACGGCGGCCAGGGCAAGGACGGCGCCCTGTGGTCCACGCAGACGTGGAACGGCGCCGGTTCGTACGCCACCCTGGAGACCAACGGCTCCCTCGTCGTGCGCTGGAACTCCGGCGGTGAGCGCTGGGCCAGCAGCTCCTTCCGGGGCCAGCAGTCCGGCCGCTGCCTCGACAGCTACAACGGCAACGACGCCGTGATCTGGGACTGCTGGGGCGGCGCCAACCAGCAGTGGGTGACCACGGCCGCCAAGGAGCTGCGTTCGGGCGGCAAGTGCCTCACCGCCGAGCCCGGTGCCAACCAGGGCTCGCACCTCAAGGTGATCGACTGTGACGGCCGCGCCGAGCAGAAGTGGAACGTCAACACCGACAACGCCACGATCACCAGCGCCCTCAAGCCCAACCAGTGCGTGAACGTCTTCAGCGAAGCCACCGCGAACGCCTCCATCGTGGGCCTGTGGCAGTGCGGCAACGGCACCAACGCGCAGTGGACGCGCCCCTGACGCATCCACCCGCCGGACGGGCCGAAAACATGACGGCCCGGCCCGTCCGGCATCATCATCACAGCACTGAAGGCGGGGTCCGGCCGGGAGACGGCTGGGCCCCGCCCTCGGTTTGGAGGCCGGATCTTCGCAGGCGTGACCTTGCGGTGTGACGTGGTGTGACGCAGGTCACCGGAACTGGTGGCGGGTCGCGGAGAGGTACCTGGCATGAGGGGAAACCGACGGAGAGGTATCCATGCGCGAGCGCATACGAGCGGGTGACCGGGAGGCATTCGCCGAGCTCTACGAGGAGTATTCGCGGGGTGTCTACAACCATGCCTTCCGCCTGACCGGTGACTGGTCGACGGCCGAGGAAGTCATGTCCGACACCTTCCTGGAAGCCTGGCGCACACGGGGGAAGATCGAGCCGCACGGCGGATCCCTGCGGCCGTGGCTGCTGGGCATCGCCACCAACAAGGCGCGCAACGCCAACCGGCGGGTGCGCCGGCGCATCGCCTTCCTGGCCCGCCGGCCCGGAACCGACGAGGTCGTGGACTTCGCGGACGCGTCCGCGTCCCGCATCGACGACAGCCGCGAACTGGCCGCCGTACGCCACGCGTTGACGCTGCTGCGCCGCCCCGAGCGGGAGGTCCTGGCGCTGTGCGTGTGGTGCGGCCTGGACTACGCCGAGGCCGGAGAGGCTCTGGGCGTCCCCACGGGCACCGTGCGCTCCCGCCTCTCCCGTGCCCGCGTCCGACTGCGGAAGCTCACCGACGAACAGCTCGGCACACGTTCCGGGGACCGGCGGCCCGTCGGTGCGACGGCGCGGCCCACGGCCGTTCCACCGGCCCTGGCCATTCAGGAGGAGGCTCGATGACCACCCACGACCAGCAGGAGCTCGCCCGGCTGCTGCCCACCCCCGCCGAGCGGGATCTGCCTCCAGGCCGCCACCGCCACCACAAGGAACTGCTCCTGAGCGCCGTCGACGGTGACCGCTCCCGGGCGCGGCGCCGGCTCATGCGCCCGCCCGTCCTGCTGCCGCTCGCCGCGTCGGCCGTCGCGGCTGCCGTACTGGTCACCGTGTTGCCCGGGGCGCATCCCGAGAACGATTCCGCGGCACGGATCAGGGTGGCCGCACCCG
The DNA here is from genome assembly GCF_041080675.1 of Streptomyces sp. cg36. NCBI lineage: Bacteria > Bacillati > Actinomycetota > Actinomycetes > Kitasatosporales > Streptomycetaceae > Streptomyces > Streptomyces cyclosori. The sequence goes on from NZ_CP163520.1 coordinate 8,112,580, forward strand.
GTACCGCACACGGGGCGACAGCGCTGCTGGACCGGCTCGCCACCGTGGCGCTCGCGGTCCACGTCGGGCCGGTGCGGGAGGACCAGTACGTCTACACCCGCAGCAAGGCCACCATCACGGCCCACATCAAGCCGGTCGAGGCGGGCCCGCTCAAGGAACGTGAGGACTGGAGGTCGCAGGATTCGCGCCCGACCAGGGACGGGGGTTTCTTCCGCGAGGACGGGAAATACCTGCCCATTCGCAACAGCGAGCCGACGCCGGCCGGCATCAACCGCCCCACCTACGGGTGGCTGGCCTCTCTGCCCACCGACCCCGACGCCCTCTACCAGCGCATCCGCAAGGAGACCATGCCCATCAAGGGCCTGGACTTCGATCAGGCCGTCTTCGACACCTTCGGCAATCTGCTGAGGGACACGGTGATGCCGCCCCGCATGCAGGCCGCCTTCTACAAGGCGGCGGCGAAGATCCCCGGCGTGGTGGAGCTGGCGGACGGCGCCGACGCGGACGGCCGCCACGGCCTCGCCATCGCACGCGAGGACCACGACCGCGACCAACGCACCGAATGGGTCTTCGACAAGGGGAACTTGACGTTTCTCGGCCAGCGCACCTACCTCACCAAGACCGGTGAATGGGGAGAGGCGGGAACCCTGGTCTGGGCCAACGCGATCCTGGAACGGACCGTCGTCGACAAGCCCAGCCAAATGCCCTGACCCACGGAACGCGGACACCGGGCCCCCGCCCCGCCCACCGCCGCGCGCCGAACAGGCCGACCGCGTGGACCGCTGGTGTCTGTGGCAGGGCAGGGTTGCTGGGCCACTGTCTGCCGGCAGAGGGACGCGGGGCGCCGCGTCGCCCGGGTTTGGGGACGAGGCCGGTCGGGGGAGACCTCCGGCGTGGACCTCATCCCCACCATCGACCTGACTGCCCCCGACCCCGCCCGGATCGACCGCGCTCTGCGGAACGCCGGGTTCTTGCTGGTCACGGGCCATGGCATCGACCCGTCGCTGCCGGCCGCGATCCGCGAAGCCGCCGGTGGCTTCTTCCGCCTCCCCGGCCCGGCCAAGCAGCCGTACGCCGTGAAGGTGGGCGGACGCGGCTGGCTGGGCCCGGGTGCCGAGGCCAATGGGTACGCCGAGGGCACCGCGAGTCCGCCGGACCTGAAGGAATCGCTGTCATTCGCCGCCGAACCCCCTGACGGGGACGCCGCTGCCGACACGGAGTGGTTCGCGCCCAACGTCTGGCCCGACGAGACCCCTGGCCTCCCACCGCTGCTGGCGGACTACCTCACCGCGATGCGGGCGCTCAGCGACCGTCTGCTGGAGCTCCTGGCCGTGGCCCTCGCCCGGCCCGTGGACTTCTTCACCCGGCACGCCACCCACCCCACCTGGGGATTCAACATCAACTGGTACCCCGGCGCCGATACGGTCGGGGCCGCCCGGCCGGGCCAGTTCCGGATCGGGCCGCACACCGACTTCGGCACGGTCACGGTCCTGGACCGGCAGCACGGCAAGGGCGGGCTCCAGGTGTTCACGGACCGATACGGCTGGCAGGACGCCCCCTACGACCCGGCCGCACTGACCGTCAACATCGGCGATCTGATGGCCCGTTGGTCCGACGGACGCTGGAAGGCGGGCCGCCACCGGGTGCTGCCGCCGCCCGCGGACATCCCGGCGGAGGAGCTGATGTCGCTGGTCTACTTCTACGAGTGCGACCCGGGCACCGACGTCCGGGGCGTCGATTCCCACACCTATCTGCGGGCCCAACTGGACGCGATCACCGCTGACCGACTGGACGGTCCCGCTGTCTGACCGGTCGCGGCGAGCGGACAGCCTGCCGTGCCGACACGTACACAGACGCCCGGCGCGGTGGTGGGATCGATAGGTTGTGGTGCTCTGTCGAGAAGGCGACCAAGGAGTGTGGCGGATGTCGGATCAGGCAGCGAGGGCACAGGTCTTCGGCCAGTTGCACGAGACGGGTGTGTTCGTGTTGGCGAACGCGTGGGACGCCGGTTCCGCGCGTCTGCTGACCGGGGTGGGGTTCCCGGCGCTGGGGACGACCAGCGGGGGACTGGCGTTCGCGCGCGCCCGGCGGGACGGGGACAACCTGCTGTCGAGGGACGAGGTGCTCGCCAACGCCGCCGAGATCACCGACGCCACGCGCCTGCCGGTCTCGGTCGACCTGGAGAGTGGTTACGGGGAGACCCCGGAGGACGTGGCCGAGACGATCCGTCTGGCGGCCCGGGCCGGGGCGGTCGGCGGTTCGATCGAGGACGCGACGGGCCTCAAGGACCGTCCGATCCGGGCTCTGGACGAGGCGGTGGACCGGGTCGCGGCAGCCGTGGCAGCCGCACGCGCGCTTCCCTTCCCCTTCGTCCTCACCGCACGGGCGGAGAACTTCCTGTACGGCCGACCCGACCTGGCCGACACGATCGCGCGGCTGCAGGCATTCGAGGCAGCCGGTGCGGACGTGCTGTACGCGCCGGGGCTGCCCGACGCGGAAGCGATCCGCGCCGTGTGCTCCTCGGTCGGCAAGCCCGTGAACGTGCTGGCCGGCCCCGCAGTCGAAAGTGTGAAGCGGCTGGCGGAGCTGGGCGTACGCCGGGTGAGCCTCGGCTCCGCGCTGACGCGGGCGGCGTTGGGCAAGGTGCTGGAGGCAGCCGCCGAGACGGCGACCGAGGGCACGTTCGGGTTCCTGGCGAGCACGCCCTCGTACGACCGGATCAACAGTCTGCTCGACTGAACCGGGCCGCGGCGGAGAGGCCGTGTGAAAGAGCCGGCGTACCGGGGCCCGGCGGCACAGCGCCGCCGGGCCCCGGTGCGGGGAGGACCCGCCGGGCGGGCCCTCCCCGTCACCGCTAGGCGTTCCGCTCGGCCGGGCGGGTCCGGCGTACCAGACCGACGGCCGCGTCCACCACCAGGAAGGCGAGCAGCGTCACCCCCAGGACCGGCAGCGCCCAGCCCAGCGCGGCCAGCGCCGCGACGCCCACGAGGAGCACGGGCAGCGGCAGGCCGCGCCAGGCGCCACGGGCCGGTGCTCTGCCGAGGCGGGCGGTACGGTCCGTACGCGTCGGGCGGCGCTGCCACCACATCCGGTAGCCCCAGATGATCACGAGGATGAGGCCGAGCGCCACGATCGCCAGCACGATCTGGTTGGCGACGCCGAAGAGCACGCCCATGTGCGCCTGGACGCCGAGCTTGCTGAACTTGGCCAGCAGCGGATAGTCCGCCCATCGGGTGTGCGCGGTGACCTCGCCCTTGGCGGTGTCGACGGCGACCTGGTCGTAGTGGACCGGCCAGACGTCGTCCTTCTGCGCGACGACCCAGGCACTGGAGGCGTCGGCGGCAGGCGTCACCTGGACCGTGCCTCCCAGCCCGCTCTCGCGGGCGGTGGCGAGAGCCGCGTCGAAGGCGGCCGGGTCCGGGTCGGCGCTCTTGGCGGCACCTCCGTGGCCGAGGTGCCCCGCGTGCTCGCCGCCCTCCTGCACGGCCGCGGGCCGGGCGCCGGGCAGCTGGGTGTCGAGCTCCGGCGCATGGCCCTTGGCGGCGTCGAGCAGCTGCCCGAAGCGGTCGCCCGAGTAGTGGGACCAGGTCAGACCGGTGGCGCTGAGGAAGAACAGGCCGAGTGCGAGCCACAGGCCGGTCACGGCGTGGAAGCCGCGGGTCCGCCGTACGCCTCGGGCGGTGCGGTCGGGCAGCAGGACGCCGCGCGCGGACCGTGCGCGTTTCCCGCGGGCGCGGCCGATCCACAGGACGAGGCCGCCCGCGACGATCACCCAGAGCCAGCTGGCGGCGACCTCGGAGTAGAGCCGGCCGTTCTCACCCAGCTGGAGGTTCTTGTGCAGGTCGCCGAGCCAGGTCTTCAGCGGTGTCGCACCCCACGACGTGGTGAGGTCGCCCCGCACCTTCGCGGTGTAGGGGTCGACGAAGACCGTCCGCTGTTTGTCGCCCAGCTCGGGCACGGACAGCACCACGCGGGTGGTGTCCTCCGGCTTGGCCGGGGTGGTGACGGAGGCGAGGGTGCCCTCCGGGTGTGCGGCGCGTGCCGCGGCGATCTGCTCGGACAGGGGACGTACCTGGTCGCCGACCTGTTCCACGCGCAGCCGGTCGCCGTAGACGGCCTGGTCGAGCTGCGGGACGAAGGTGTAGATCAGGCCGGTGAGCGCGGCGACGAGCAGGAACGGGGCGACGAACACCCCGGCGTAGAAGTGCAGCCGCAGCAGGAGGGCGCGTACGGCTTGGCGGGAGCGCCCTGCGGGCGCCTCCGTCGGCGGTGCGACAGGTCTTTGCCGCTCTTGATCGATGATGGTTGAAGACATGCGTGTTCCCCAAGGGGTACGCGAAGCCCGGAGCGGGCGGCGCGTACAGCGAAGCCGATAGGTGATGGGAGCCGCCGCGAGCGCGGCGGGTGTCGTGATCGCGTACGTGCGATCAGGCGGGCATCACCGGGGGAGGGCCGCGCCGAGGGCGGCAGCGGGTGAAGAGAACGGCGGTGTGGAGAACGGCCGGGGCAGGCGGCGGCAGCGGGCGCCGCCTGGACGGTACGGGGAGCGACGGGCGTTCGGCGCTGGGAAGGCGCGGCAGGACCAGCGCGGCCAGGCGCCGCAGGATCCGCTCCCCGTGGATGACGCACAGCGCCGTCCCGAGCGTGGCCGCGGCGTGCGCCAGGGTCATCCCGGCCGTCATGGCGTGCCCGGAGCCCGCATGGCCCATTACGGCCATGTCCATGCCCATGTGCGAGCCCGGCGCGTGACCGGTCATGGTGTGCTGCTCGGTGCCACCGGCGGTCATCCCGGCCATGTCGCTCATCCCGGCCATGCCGCTCATCCCCGACATCGCGGGTGAGTGGCTGCCGTGGGACATCGACAGACGGTGGAAGGCGAGGTGGAGGCCGAACTGGATCGCGCCGAGCGCGAGCGTGGTCACCTCGAAGCGCCGTCGGCGACCGCCGAAGAGCGCGGTGCCCACGACGGTCAGCGCGGCGAAGACGAGCCCGAGCCCACCGGGACCGGGCAGCCGGCCGCCGGCGGCGAGGTGGCTGACCGCGCCCAGCGACAGGCATGCGAAAGCGCAGAGCAGCCCCTTCGAGGCCCGCCTCGGCAAGCTCTCCGGTCCGCGCACCGGCACAACGTATCCAGCGCCGACAGGGCCGCCGGTACGCCGCATGAAGCGCTCGGGGCGCGTGCTGAACGGACGGATTCCCGCCGCCGGGCCAGCGGGCCGACAGCGGGCGGGAGTTGGGCCCGGCGGCGCGCGGTCGCGGTCGGGGAGGGGCACAGGGCCGCCGTGCCGCGGTGGGCTGTATCACAAGAAGAATCAAACGGGTGAGTGTTGAATAACTGGTCAATACGGTGCATCTCTACGGGCGGTGGGGTCGCCGTGCCGCCGGTATGTCCGCCGGGGGCCCCGGGCCAGTACTGCGCACGGGCTGCCGATGCCTCCGCCCGTCCGGCAGGCGGGCGGTGATTGACCGTGGCGGGGGCGGCTGCTGCAATGGCGCCATGCACTCCGCGATGCACCTGGTCATCAGGGCCCACATCGACTTCGGTCGCGTGTGGTCCGCCGCGTGTCACTGACCGCGCGCCCGACACACCAGGATCCGTCTCGCTCAGGAGCACCCCCATGCCCGACCCGGCCTCAGCCTCCCACTCCACTCCCGGCACCCCCGCCCGCATCGACCCGCGAGGGCCGCGCTTCGCCGCCGGGCTCACGACCCTCGTCCTTCTCCTGGCCCTGGCCACCGGCAGCGGCGCGCTGCTCGTGGCCCAGGCCGTCGTCTTCGCCCTCGGCGCCGTTCTGGGGGTGCGCCGTTCCCCGTACGGCTGGCTCTACCGGCGGCTGGTAAGCCCCCGGATCAGGCCGCCGCAAGAGCTGGAGGACGCGAGGCCGCCGCGGTTCGCGCAGGCGGTCGGGCTCGGCTTCGCGGCGGTCGGGGCAGCCGGTTATCTGTCCGGTGCCACCTGGCTCGGCATCACCGCGGGCGCGGCGGCGCTCGCGGCGGCCTTCCTGAACGCGGCCTTCGCCTACTGCCTGGGCTGCGAGCTGTATCTGCTCGCGGTCCGCGGCCGGGCCCGGCTCGGCCACGGGTGAGGCAGCCGTGACCGATCCGACCGGACTGATCGCGGCCGTCGCCGTGCTGGCCGCCGCCACCGTCTTCGGGCTGGTCCGCGCCCGTCGCGACGGCAGGTTGCACCGCGGCAGGAGCGCCGCGATCCAGCTGTCCTCGCAGGAGCTCGGCGCACCGCTCGGTGATCGGGCGACGCTGGTGCAGTTCTCGACGGCACTCTGCGCGGTCTGCCCGAGCACGCGGCGCCTGCTGGCCGACGTGGCAGCCGGGACACCGGGTGTGCGTCTGGTGGACATCGATGCCGAGGTGCGGCTCGATCTCGTCCGCCGCGTCGAGGTGATGCGCACACCGACGGTGCTCGTCCTGGACCGCGCAGGCCGCGTCGTGCGCCGCGCCTCCGGGCCGCCGACCCGGGCCGACGTGACGGCGGCGGTGGAGCTGGCCGCGGCGGACTGAGGGGGAGCCGCCCGGCGGTGTCACACCGGGCGCGGCAGCGGCGCGGGTCTGGCGGCCACCCCCAGCAGTCACCCGTAGGCACCACGCGGCGGGGGGCGGGGGGCGGCCTGCCCGTCGCCGTACGGATTGTCCGTGCGGGGCGACTCCGGTGCTGGCTGGTGGGGAGGGCCGAAAGTAGGCGGTCCACCGATTTGGCAGGGCAGGCGTGCGACACCAGGGCGATGGATCGTCGGACGGTACGACGGAAACCCGGCCCATCTGTGGAACTGCCGCCCGTCCAGGCGGGAGTCGCCTACGTGGCGGGGGCCGCGCAACAGCCGCCCGACGCGGCGGCTTCGGGCTCGTCGAACAGGCCCGCACCGCCGCAGACGCCGGTCTCGGGCAGCGTCAGCTCGACCCGCTCGGCGGCCTCCTGGTCTCCGGCGAGGGCGGCGGCGATGGAGCGGACCTGCTCGTAGCCGGTCATGGCGAGGAAGGTCGGGGCGCGGCCGTAGGACTTCATGCCGACCAGGTACACGTCCTGTTCCGGGTGGGAGAGCTCGTTCACGCCGTGCGGGTAGACGGTGCCGCAGGAGTGGACGTTGGGGTCGATCAGCGGGGCCAGGGCGACCGGGGCCTGGAGGCGTTCGTCGAGTGCGAGGCGCAGTTCGCCGACGAAGGTGAGGTCGGGGCGGAATCCGGTGAGGCCGATGGCCTCGTCGACCGGGTCCAGGCGGCGGCCGTCCTCACCGATGAGAACGAGCCGGTCACCGGACGGTTCGACGGCGGCGGTACGGAATCCGGTGACCGCGTCGGCGGTGCCGTTGTCGACGGCGGCCTTGGCGGCCAGGCCCAGGGCGCCGCGGGCGGGGAGCTGGTCGGCCGCGCCGCCCCCGAAGGTGGAACCGCTCAGACCGCGCCGCAGGATCCACACCGCGTGGGTGCCGGGAACCTCCTTGGCGAGTTCGGCCAAGGAGACGAGGGCGGTGAACGCGGAGGCGCCGGAGCCGATCACGGCCGTGCGCTTGCCCGCGTAACGGACGCGTACGGCGGGGTCCTTGAGGTCGGGCACGCGGTAGGAGATACGGTCGGCGGCCGTGTGCTCGCCGAGTGCGGGCAGGCCGTCGCCGCCGAGGGGCGCGGGGGTGGACCAGGTGCCGGAGGCGTCGATCACGGCGCGTGCCGACAGGCGTTCCTCGCGGCCGTCCGCCTGCGTGATGTGGACGGTGAAGGGCTGCTGTGCGCGGTCGGCGTCGACGACCCGGTCGCGGCCGGTGCGGGAGACACCGGTCACGTGGGAGCCGTAGCGGACCCGGTCGCCCAGGACGTCGGCGAGGGGCCGGAGGTACTGGGCGGCCCAGTCACCGCCGGTGGGGTAGGAGGCGCTGTCCGGCTTGACCCATCCCGTGGGGGCGAGGAGCTTCTCGGCGGCCGGGTCGACGAGCTCGGCCCAGGTGGAGAAGAGCCGTACGTGCGACCACTCGCGCACCGCGCGGGCGGCGGTCGGACCCGCTTCCAGGACGAGCGGGGTGATGCCGCGCTCGACGAGCTGGGCGGCGGCGGCCAGGCCGATCGGGCCGGCTCCGATGACCACGGTCGGCAGGGCGGTGGGGGTGCTCTCGCTCATCGCGTGCTCCGGAGGAGGGGGGCCGTCGATCTTCTGATTCGACAGGTATCGATGTCTTGGGCGGTTCCGAGCTTGCTCCACCGCATCGATGGATGTCAATATTGACTCATGTCGAATTCAGGTGCGGTGGAGCTGCCGGCCCTCAACGAGCCCGTCGCCCCGTGCTGCCCGCCGCTGACCGAACGGCCGCTGACGGCCGAAGAGGCCGAACGCACCGCGACGATGTTCAAGGCGCTCGGGGATCCCGTGCGGCTGCGGCTGTTCTCGCTGGTCGCCTCGCACGAGGGCGGCGAGGCGTGCGTGTGCGACATCTCCGACGTCGGCGTCTCGCAGCCGACCGTCTCCCACCACCTGAAGAAGCTCAAGGACGCTGGCCTGCTCGGCTCGGAGCGGCGTGGGACGTGGGTGTACTACCGGGTCGAGCCCGCAGTGCTGGCGGCGATGGGGCAGTTGCTGACCGCCGCGCACTGAACCCCGCCTTTCGCGCCCCGCGTCAGCGCAGGAGGCTGGTGGCGGCGAGCCCGGCCTGGCCGCCGCCGATCACCACCACGTCCACCAGGCGCGTCATACGGTCGGCTCCTCGCTGCCGGTCCCCGGGCGGAGGAAGACGACCGCCACCAGCGCCAGACCCACCACGGCTCCGGCCAGCTGGGCACAGACGAACCCCGGAACCGAGGCCGGCTCGATGCCCGCGAAGGTGTCCGTGAAGGCGCGGCCGATCGTCACCGCTGGGTTGGCGAACGAGGTCGACGAGGTGAACCAGTAGGCGGCGCCGATGTACGAGGCCACCGCGGCCGGGGCGAAGCGGAGGCGGTCGGTGCGGGCCAAGCCGAAGACCAGCAGGATCAGCCCGGCCGTGGCCACCACCTCGCCCAGCAGCAGATGTCCGGCCGAGCGGTCGTGCGTGGACCACTTCACCAGCGGCTCACCGAACATCGCGTCCGCCAGGACGGCGCCCGCCACGGCCCCGGAGATCTGCGCGGGCACGTACACCGCCACCTCGCGGGCGCCGACCCCGGCGCCGCCGCGCCGGGCGGACCACCACTCGGCCAGGGTGACGGCGGGGTTGAAGTGGGCGCCGGAGACGGGGCCGAGGAGAGTGATCAGCACGCCGAGGCCGAAGACCGTGGCGAGCGAGTTGGCCAGGAGCTGAAGGCCGACGTCCCGGCTGAGTTCGGTGGCCTGGATGCCCGAACCGACGACGACCGCCACCAGGGCCGCCGTGCCGATGAACTCGGCGGCGGCCCGGGAGACGAGCGGGGCGCGGGGCGGGGTGGCGCCGGGGGACGGCTGGGGCGCGTCGGCGGGTATGACGGCCCCCGCAGGGGCGGCACCGACGGGCTCGGTGGCGGTCAAGGACGTCTCCTGTGGCAGGTGAGGAGGAAGAAGGGGGCGCAGGTGGGTTCTAGGGGCAGGATCGTTTGATGTTCGCTTCGGCGGTGAGTCGCGCGCGCTGGGCGAGGTCGGCGAACTGGTCGGCGAGGGTGGCGATGACGTCCGGGCGCAGCCGGTAGTAGGTGAACCGCCCGCACGGTTCCGTCTCGACGACCCCGGCCTCGCGCAGGACCTTCAGGTGGTTGGACAGGTTGGTCTGCTTGGCGCCCGTCTCCTCCACGAGGTGGGTGGTGCACAGCGTCTCGCGGGCGAGGAGGGTCACGATCTGGAGCCGGAGGGGGTCGGCGAGAACCCGGATCAGATCAGTGTCGACTGACGTCATCATGGGCTGATACTGTCACATCACTCTGGGCTGACACCAGTACGTACTGATATCACAGGCTCCTCGGGCGGAGTGCGCCATGGCCGCCTCGTAACCGCGTCCCCATCTCCTCTCCTCGGGCACCCGCTGTGCGACGGGCTCCGCCGGCCGGGCCCCCCGCAACCCGAACACCCCTGCGCACCCCACCTGTTGACCCCTTCCGCGAAAGAGGAAGCCATGCCCTCCGCCAAGCCCTCCGTGCTCTTCGTCTGCGTCCACAACGCGGGCCGCTCCCAGATGGCCGCCGCCTGGCTGACCCACCTCGCCGGAGACCGCGTCGAGGTCCGCTCGGCGGGCTCCAGCCCGGGCAGGGAAGTCAACCCGGCCGCCGTCGAGGCCATGCGCGAGGTCGGCATCGACATCTCCGCCGAAACCCCGAAGGTCCTCACCGCCGACGCGGTCAGGGAGGCCGACGTCTGCATCACGATGGGCTGCGGCGACACCTGCCCCGTCTTCCCCGGCAAGCGGTACCTGGACTGGCAGCTGGAGGACCCGGCCGGACAGGGTGTCGAGGCCGTACGCCCCATCCGCGACGCGATCAAGGTGCTGGTCGAGGGCCTGATCGCGGAGATCGCGCCGGACGGGACTGACTGACCGGCCCGGGGGACCCGGGCGTCACGAGCGCTGCGACAACAGGCCCCGCCGGGCACCACCAGTCTGGCTGGTTCGTGCAGCGTTGTCCGGTCCCGGTGCCGCCCTGCGCTGGTGAGGCGGGGAGCCCGGCCGTGTGCGCCCTTCCGTCGGCATCGCCGCTCCCCGCCACGGCCCCTGGCTCCGGGCGCCTGGAGCCGCGCCCACCGGACGCGTCGGGTGCGCTGCGGCCCCGGCCCTCCGTCCTCACCACGGCCTCGTTCGAGCGGGGACGTCACCCGCGTCCCCGGGAGCCGGTGACTGAGGAACGAGTTGAGCGTGACGTCACCGCACGCCGTGCGCGCCTGCGTGCTCCGCCGGTAGATTGAGCTCCGGTTGTGGCCCGCGACCGTCACGGGCCTCTGCGCGGGAGCGTCGGCATGAACCGCATTCTCACCACCGCACAGTCATCGCGTTCTTGGCTGCGGTTCGACGGGTGGATCGCGGGCCTCGGCACCGCGAGCGGCACCCGGATCGTGCTCGGGCACTGGCAGCGCACCCCGTTCGGGCCGTTCAGCGACGTGATGCTGGAGCACCGCAGTGGTGAGCGTCTGCTCATCGCCCCCACACAGCGGACGGCCGACTTCATCCGCTCCACCTACGCCTTCGACGACATCCGTGTCGGTCCGGTCGAGGTGACGGTGTCCGGCGAGAGCTGGAGCGTGGCGTCCCCGTCGCTGGAGCTACGCTTCGTCGTCGGCCGACGCGGCCCTCTCGGGCTGGCGCTCCGCGCCGTCCCCGCCGTGCTGGCGCGCCGCCCGGTGTGGAGCGCTCTGACGGACGTCCCGGCCCGCCTGCTGCTGAGCGGGGTGCGGACCCGGGGGAGCGCGGGAGGAGGCCGCACGGAGTGGTACGGGGCGCGGGACCTGCGGCCAATGCGCACGGTTTCGGCGGCCTTCGAGGGGGTTGACCTCGGACCGATGGCGCCGGTCACGCCGCCGGTGCGCTTCGGCTTCGGTTCCGTACCCCCGCGCCCGTGCCTCACCCGAGTGACCACCACCGTGGCGCTGAGCAGGGGAGAGGGACTCTGCCCGTAGCCGGACCGGGTTGACGCCGACGGCTGTTCGCTGGTGGTGCTCTGTCTGCTCCGGGCGGGCCGCCGGGTACTGCCCACCGGCCCGCCCCAGGCGCGGGTGCCCCTACGGCAGCGACCACCAGTTGACCCACAGGTCGGAGTCGTCGGTGATGACGAAGGCGTACGGCCGCTGCGTGGCGCTGGGGTTGTCCTGCATGGTGATCGCTTCACCGGGGCGCTCGATGACGCGTCCGGGCGGGGTGTTCTGCGCGGCCCAGTGCCACGCCGCGCCGTCCCACCAGTTGACGTACAGCTTCGAGTCGTCGGCGATCACGAAAACGTAGGGGCGGGTGAAGGCGTTCGGGTCGTCCTTCATCGTGACCACGCCCACGGAGTCGAGGATGAACCGCCCGCTGGGCGCCCCTTGGTCGCTCCAGTTCCACTTGCTCCCGTCCCACCAGTTCACATAGAGCCTGGAGTCATAGCCTTCCACGAAGGCGTACGGCCGCTCCGCCGCGTTCGGATCGTTCTGGACGCTGATGGCACCGACACCCTTCCTCACCGGCTGCCCCGACGGTGCGCCCTGGTCGGCCCAGTGCCAGCTGCTGCCGTCCCACCAGTTCACCCAGACCCGGGAGTCCTCGGTGATGACGAAGGCGTACGGGCGGGTGAAGGAGTTCGGGGTGTCCTTCATGGTGGTGACGCCGAGGGGACGGGAGATCGTGTGGCTCGGCGGCGTGCCCTGGTCGGCCCAGTGCCAGCTGCTGCCGTCCCACCAGTTCACCCAGAGCCGGGAGTCGTCGGTGATGACGAAGGCGTACGGGCGCTGCTTCGCGTTCGGGTCGTCCCTGACGGAGACCACTCCGACAGCCTCGCGGATCGACCGCCCGTTCGGGGCGCCCTGGTCGCTCCAGTGCCATGCCGCGCCGTCCCACCAGTTGACGTACAGCTTCGAGTCGTCGGCGATGACGAAGGCGTATGGCCGCTGCTGAGCTTGAGGGCCGTCCTGGACCGTGATGGCGCCGACCTTCTCGCTGATCGTGCGACCGTTCGGCGTGCCCTGGTCGCTCCAGTGCCATGCCTTGCCGTCCCACCAGTTGACGTGCAGGCGTGAGTCGTAGCCGCGCACGAAGGCGTACGGCCGCTGCACGGCCTGCGGGTCGTCCTTCATGGTGACGGCGCCCGCCGTGGCCCTGACGCCGACCGTGGGGGTGGGGCTTGCCTGGTCGCTCCACTGCCATGCACCCATCGAGTTCCCTCTCCAGCCCACAGCCCGGCTTCAGCGGGCGGGGCATGCTGAAGTGACACGTACTCTCAAGCCCTGGCGTCCCGGAAAAAATGGGGAGCAACAGGGTTGGGGGGCGGGTCCGGCCGGGGCCCGCGACGTTTCACGTGAAACACTCTGGCACTGCCCTGATGCCCTGTCACCGCCCCCGGAGCGGAGGAAGCGGTGCACTGAAATGTTTCGGACATATCGCTGACGACGTGGTGGACCACGCCTTGTTCGCGCGCGGGTGAACGCCGCCAAGGCGAGCGGTGCGGAGGCCGGGGCTCGTGTGGGCAGCCCGTCGGATCATTCACGCTCGACCCGGACCGTCTGATGCCGGGGACCTGCCCTTGCACTCAACTGCCATTACTCTGAGCCCAGTTGATCCGGCCGGGATGGTGGGGAGGGGCTGTGGCGGAGTCGGCGAGCGGCGACACGAGAGTCCTTGCCGTGGCCCGCCACGCCGTGGGGCGTCTGGCCCCCGAGGAGCTGGACCTGTTCGACGAGACCGCCCGGGCAGCCCTGGAACATGGCGCGGACCGCAGGCGACGTCATGACGACCCGCTGGGGTTCGGCGCCGACGAGGCATCGGCCGTGCTGGTGACCACGGTTGCGGTGGGCGTGGCGCAGGACGTCCTGAAAAGCCTGGCCCAGCAGGCGGGGGCCTCGCTGTCAGGTCGGCTGACCGCATGGTTCGCCGGGCGAAGGCGCTCCCGCGCCGCGAACGCTGACGGTGACCCGGAAGACGGCGCACGCCCCGGCGGGCGGGCCGCGGACACGGCACCGCAGCCGCTGACCGCGGAGCAACTGGACGGAGTCAGGGGCGTGGCGCAGCGCCGGGCCGTACTCCTGGGACTGTCCGAGGACCGGGCCGGACTGCTCGCCGACGCGGTGGTGGAGTTCCTCGGCGGCCCCGGCGACGCTCCTCGGTGACCGGGGCCGCCGACCGCGCACCGGAGACGTCTCCCGCGACAGCCCGGCGCCGACCTCTCGCGTTCGTCCTGCCCTCGGCCACCCTGTCGGCCTTCCTCCTCCTCATCGCGTCGGTCCTGGCCTTCTCGGTGATCGCCCACCCCGCCTTCTACGGAGTCGTCCTCGGGCGCGAGGGCGCTGTGCCGGGTCCGGGGAACTCCTGCGTCCGCACGGCGATCGACCGGGTCGGGGGCACGGATGCCGCCTTGCGGATCTGGTTCAGCGGCCGACACCTGCCCGGCACGGAAGAGTGCGGGGCCATACACCGCCGTGCCGACCAGACCATGCCGTTCCTCCTCATGGTGGCGCTCCTCGCTGTGCTGACGTTCGCTCAGTACTGGCTGGGATCCACGCGCCGCACGCGCCGCCCCGGGGTAGTGGAGATCACGGCAGACCGCTTCCCGGACCTGCACCACGACGTGGTTCGGCTGGCCTCGCGGGCGGTGCCGGGCGTGCCCGTCCGCTTCTGGCTCGACCTGCTGGACGCACGGAGGACCGGGGTCGCGCGCGGCAGAGTCGGACGTCGGCACGTCGTCCTGGGACGGGGCGTGATCGGTCTGCGCGATGCCGACCAGGCCGGATTCGAGGCCCTGGTCCTTCATGAGCTGGCCCATCTGCGCAACTGCGACCTTGACTTGACGCTGGTGACCCTGGCCTTTCTGCGTGCTTACGGCGTCGCGGTGTTCGCCCCGAGCATGGTGGGAGCCGTGCTGCCGATCCCCTTCGGTGTGCACGTCTGGCTGAGCCTGGGCCAACTCGCCCAGCTGGTCGGCATGGCAGGCGTCCTGGCACTGGCCCGCGCGGCAGTGCTGCAGAGCCGCGAGTTCGAGGCTGACGCGCGGGTCGCTCAGTGGCAGCGCGACCCCCGTCCGCTCGAACGCGTCCTGGCGGCGGATCGGACTACGGTGGCGGGCCGCACCACGATGGCAGACCGGAACACAGCGGCAGGGCAGACGCTCGCTCCGTCCCGCCGACGCGGCTTCCTCCACAAGGTGGCGCTCCTTCACCCCTTACCGCAGGCCAGAGCGGCGGCGCTGACGGATCCGGCGCCGCTGCTGACCCCTTCGTTCGGCCTCTCCCTGGTGCTCGGCGTCTGCCTGGTCCTCGTCTGGGACCCGAGCAGGTCTCCGCCCGCCCAGATCGGTGTGGGCAGCGTCAATACGTTCTGGCAGCCCGTTCCGCTCACGGTCCTGCTGTCGGCGCTGCTCGCCCTGGGCGTCCTGCGCGCGGGTCTCCACGCCCAGACATCCGGCACCACCCTGCGCCTGACCGCGCTGAGGTACGGACTGAGCCTGGGTGTCGTGACGGGCAGCCTGCTTGCCCCCAGCGAACTCAACACACCCATGCTGCTTCCCGGAGCCTCACCGGGCGTCGAAGCCGGGCACATCGCGATACCGGCGGGGATGGCCTGGCTGCTCACCGGCTGGCTGGGGTTCCTCGCCTCCGCCTGGGCCGGGGCCCTCGCGCGGGCCGGGCATCCGTGGCTCCTCGGCCTGCTGCCGACGGCGGCGGTGGCCGCCGTGCTGGTCACGTGTGCGCCCATCCTGTTCGGCCTGCACCTCCAATACCTGTTCGTCGAACACTCCGATTCGCCGCTGCGCCGGCTGCCGGGACTGCTGCTCGCCGTCACCGAGGCCAACGCGACAGCCGTCGACAACTATCTCTCCGACCTCTCGTGGCTGGTGCCCGCCGTGGCCGTCCTGCTCGGCGCCCCGGCGCTCGGCCGCCTGCTGGGCGTAAGCGCGGGAGCGGCTCCGCCGCGGACACGTGAGGACTGGGGCCGTACCCCGCGCGGGTGGGCCGGGTGCGCGGCGATCATCGCGTTCGCCGCGGTGGCCCTGTCCTCGGACTGGTACACCCGACTCCTCACCGGCCACCCCGCCACGCTCCTGGGCCCCGCGATGGTGTTGTGCTCCTCCTGTGCGGGGGTGGCCGCCGCCTTCGCCGTCCGGCCGCAGCCCCATCCCGTTCTCCGCCCGACCGTCATCGCCGTCCTCACGGGAATCGGCGTCGCCCTGACCGTCACCAACGACGACCTGGGCTACCGCGACGCCCGCTGGTGCCTGGCCTACGGCCTGGAGACCGCACTGGCCGTGAGCCTTGCCGTCACGGCGATACGGCAATTGCTGGCGGCCACGCGCCGACGCTAATCGCCGCCACGGTCCTGCCGCCCCCATCGCCTCCGCCGCCGTCCTGCCGTCCCCGCCGTCGGAGCCCCAGCCGTCCGAGCTGCCCGCTTCGTTGTCGTCGTCGCTGCCCAGATCGCTGAACCAGATGCGGTTCCAGGCGCTGTCCCTGACGACCGGCTCGCCGCCGCTGGTGCGCGGGCACCGGAGCCGCAAGTGGCCCGTGTCCGTGGTGTCGCCCCGACCGACGGCGACGGGCCCGGCTCTGCCGGTGTTGCCGACGGAGCCGAGCCGCGCGCGGTCAGGAGAGTTCGCGCACGTCGGCGACCGCTCCAGCGCGGCGTGGCAGCCAGCCGAGGCTGGTCCGCGCCGCATCCCCGCTGACGGTCTGGTCGAGGGCGAGCGCGTCGGCGAACGGCGTGCCGAGCTCCGCACGGGCGTCCTCCAGGGGCCACGGCTGGGCTTCCCCGGCGACCCCGGCCACCGCACCGGCTGCCGCCGCGAGGTCGCGTACGAGCACCGCGGACTCGGCGACACCGTGCCACAGACTTCCGGCGGGGGCCCTCTCGACGGTGGCGACGAACAGCTCGGCCAGGTCCTCGACGTGCACCATCGGCCAGCGCACGGTCTCGTCGCCGACATACGTCGGATGCCCGTGCTTGCGGGCGAGTTCGACGAGCAGCGCCGGTATGCCACCACCGTTGCCGTGTACGACGCCGGGGCGGATCACGGTCGCCCGTACGCCGTGGGCGGCGAGGTCGAGGACCTGGCGCTCGATGGACGGGCGGTATCCGACGATCGGCAGGGGGTTGACCGGGGCGCTCTCGTCGGCGGCGTCCGGGCCGGTGACGCCCAGGACCCAGACGCCGCTCGCGTAGACGAAGGCGCGCCCGGTGCCGCGCAGCGGATCGGTGAGTGCGGTGGTGGCAGCGGCGTCCGCCGAGGCGTCGCCGGTAGGGGTGGCGAGGTTGATGACGGCGTCGATGTCGGAGGTCACCGCGCGGGAGAGAGAGGTGGGGTCGGTCAGATCTCCGACGCGCTGCTCGTGTCCTACGTCCGAGCGTCCGGGCGTCCGTACCAGCGCGACTACTTGGTGACCGGCGGCGGCCAGGTGCGAGGAGACGGCGGAGCCGATGTAGCCGGAGGCACCGACGAGGAGGACCTTCATGGGGAATGACCTTTCAAGGGGACAAAGCACCCTGGTGGTCGGGTGCTGGATGAAAGCGGGGAGGCCGAAGCCGCGGCGGCGCGGTGTGCACTGCTGTCGCACCGAGGCTCCGAGCCGTTGCCGATCATGAGGTCGCGCGCCGCGCTCATCAACGCCGAAGATCGCACCGTTCGATCACCACGGCTTATGACGGCAGGTCGGACGAGGTGTCATCGGCCCCAGACCGAATTCCTCCGGAAGGTTCCGCCCTCCTGTTTTCCATGAAAGAGCGGACGGGGAGAAAGTAAATGGGATGCGCTGTGACGCGTGGCCGGGCATGCATGTCGCCCCCCGGCGGGTGTGCAGCGGCCGTACACACCCTGGCATGTGTCTCACGCGATGACGCCGCTCAGCGGGGGAGTTCTTCCGGCTGTTCTGAGCGAGGGGGACAGGCTCAGAAGCGCACGAGCGGCCCGTGAAGGTCCTTGATGCAGCTGTTGGCGAAGGTGCGGGCCTCATTGACCCGGTGTCCTCGCCAGGACCCCTGCAATGTCACGGTGACGGGAAGGTAGATGAACGCGCAGAACTGTCCGGAGGCAGGTGTGAGGGCGGCAAGTTCACCCCCTGACGCCTGAAGCGCGTCGCACGCCGCCGCGGGTGTGGGGTGCGTACCTGCTGGGGCGTAGCCGCAGGTCAGGGTGACAGCACGGTCGGGGGAGGTCGTTGTCAACGATTCTCCCTGGCCGACGGTGAGCACCAGGGCCGTGGGAGCGTGCCGTGGGGCGACGGGTTCGGGGGTGGCGGACGCCGGGGCCGAACCCCACACCAGCGCGGCAGCCGTGGCTGCGACCGCTGAAAGGGCGGTGATGGGCACGAACTTACGGGTCGTCAAGATGGCTCCTTCAGTCTGCGTCCATCGGTCTACGGACGTACGGGAGTCGACCTGAGCACAGCGCCGGCATGCATCCGGGCAGAGTGTTCGTCCGCGCTCGGATCGGCTCCTGTGGCAGGGGCTGTCTCGTAACAGCCTGATTCGCACAGTCTTGGGAAGAAGCGCGGGGAAAGGCAGCCAATAACTCGCCAAGAGAGGGCGGGGAAGGGTGGACGTGCCGTTCGGCGCGGCAGTGAGCGGGAGTGAATCGTGCCAGGCGGCAGAACGCGCCATTCTCTGACAGGAGGGGAGGGAGGCGGAGAAGGCATGTCCCCGCAAACTGCTGGCCCAGGACCTGATGGCATGATCGGGACGTGATCAGTGAAGCCAACCGTCCTGGTGCGATGAGGTATGTCCTATTTGATGTCGATGGCACGTTGATTGACGCCGTGGACAATCAGCGCTTGGTCTGGCACATGTGGGCAGAGCGATACGGGCTGGACCCTGATGAGGTCTACCGAGTGGCCCTGCGGACGAGGCCGATGGAGACGTTCGCGCAGGTTGCCCCGGACCAGGACCCCCGGGAGTGCCTGGCCGTACTGCACGAGCTGGAAGACGAGGACGTCCGTTCCGGCGTGTATACGGCCTTCGACGGCGCCTCGGAACTGCTCAATGCTCTGCCGCCCGGGGCCTGGGCGCTGGTGACCTCGAACTACGAGCACCGCGTTCGTGGACGTTTCTCACGGACGGGCCTGCCGGTTCCGAAGGTTGTCGTGGATGCGGCCGCGGTAACGGAGGGCAAGCCGTCGCCGGTGCCGTATCTGCAGGCAGCCGCGCAACTTGGTGCCCAACCGGAGAACTGTCTGGTCATCGAGGACGCCCCCTCCGGGGTGCAGTCCGGGCTGCGTGCCGGGATGACGGTGTGGGGCGTCAACACTCCTGTGGCGGTCGAAGGCGTGCATCGTCACTTCAGCAGCCTGTACGAGGTAGTCCGCGACGTCCTCGCCTTCGTATCCGGGCCCCGTCCTCACCGGCTGGAGGGGGCAACCACAGTGGAATGATCTCGCTGTGGCTGGTGCGATCACGGCGACGGAGCCGACCTGGACAACCCCGCTCACCGGGCCGAGCGCGTAGATTGCGCGACACGAAAACCACGTGCCCCAGCCGCTGGTTCTACCTACGCTTCCCGCCGTGGACAGCACCCGGCCCGAGAGCCTCATCAACGTCGTGGACGTCGAAGCGACCTGCTGGCCCGGCTCCCGGCCGCCGGGCGAGGTCAGCGAGATCATCGAGGTCGGGCTGACCGTCATCGACCTCGACGCGGGCCGGCGTCTTGCCCGGCACCGGATTGTAGTGCGGCCCGCCCGGTCCAGGGTCAGCGCGTTCTGCACGGAACTGACCGGGTTGACACAGGACGAGGTGGATCAGGGGCTCGCCTTCGCCGAGGTGTGCCGGTTGCTGGCGGCCGAGCACGGCGCGGGCACCCGGCCGTGGGTGAGCTGGGGCGACTACGACCGCAACCAGTTCACACGGCAGTGCCGGGCCACCCGGACGCCCTACCCTTTCGGCCGCCACCACACCAACGCCAAGGCCGTCTTCACCCAGGCGTACGGCCTGCGCAAGCGCCCCGGGATGGCGCAGGCCCTGGAGATTGCCGGGCGGCGCCTCGAAGGCCGTCACCACCGGGGTGAGGACGACGCCTGGAACATCGCGGGGCTCGTACTGCACCTCTCCGAACGGGGGGACTGGCCGGGATTGGCAGGAAACCCCGACTGACGACCCATCAAGCAGACCCGTCGAGACCGGTCACCGGCCATCCCCGCCGTGCCGGAGCCTCAGACGACCGTCTGGTACGAGGGGGCGTCCTCCAGCGACGTCTCCCGCCGGTCCGCCAGCGGGTCCTGGCGCTCGCCCGTGCCGTGGTACACGTACGGCTTGCCCTGCTGGTCGTAGGCGAGGACGTCGGCCTTGCCGTCGTTGTCGGCGTCTCCGATGCCGATCAGTTGGCGGTAGGTGTTCCAGCCGCCGCCGATGCGGGTGCGCGCGGTGAAGTTGCCGTCGCCCTTACCCAGGTAGAGCCAGAGCACGCCGTCCTTGTCGCGGGCCACCAGGTCCCCGGCCTTGGCGCCCGCGATGTCGCCGACGGCGGTGATCTGGTTGTACGCGTTCCAGCCGCCGCCAAGCTTCACGCGCCCGGCAAAGGGCGCCTGACGATTGCCGGTGCCCTTGTACAGCCACAGGGTCCCCGAGGCGTCGCGGGCCAGCAGGTCGCCCAGACCGTCGCCGGTCAGGTCGGATCCGGCCGTGATCTCGTTGTACGTGTTCCAGCCGCCGCCGATGCGGGTGCGGGCGGTGAAGTTGCCGTCGCCCTTGCCCAGGTAGAGCCAGAGCACACCGCTCTTGTCCCGGGCCACCAGATCGGCGTTCGGGGCTCCGGCGACGTTGCCGACGGAGACCAGTTTGTCGTAGGTGTTCCAGCCCGAGCCGATCAGGTCGCGGTTACGCCCGTCGAGCTTCGCGGCGGCCGGGTCGTGGAAGGTGTCCTCGCGGTACAGCCAGCCCGCCGAGTCGCGGACCAGGACGTCGGGGGAGCCGTTGTCGGTGTAGTCGTGGGCGGCGGCCGGGCGTGCGAGGGTGAAGGTGCCGTTGACGTCGAGGTCGGGGCCGAGACCGTTCATGGGCTTGGCCACCAGG
Organism: Streptomyces sp. cg36; assembly: GCF_041080675.1. Taxonomy (NCBI): domain Bacteria; kingdom Bacillati; phylum Actinomycetota; class Actinomycetes; order Kitasatosporales; family Streptomycetaceae; genus Streptomyces; species Streptomyces cyclosori. The sequence continues at coordinate 8,133,183 of NZ_CP163520.1, forward strand.
CGCCAGGTGTAGGCGCCGTTGGGCGCGGCGACCGTACCGTCGTACGGGTGGAACAGGCCGTCCCACTCGAAGTCGACCCAGCCCGCACCGGGGTGCTCCGAGAACACAGAGCTGGGGTTCGACACGTATTCGCGGCCGGAAACCGTGTGGCGCACGGTAACGCTCACCTCGACGTTGAGGCGGGACAACCGCCAGCGCGCCCGCCAAGGGGTGCGGTCCAGCACCGCGGGGACCTCGCTGCCGAGCACGGTGATCTTGGTCGGCTCGCCGGTGGGGGCCACCAGCTCGGCGACCGGTGCGCCGTCCGCCGAGGCCGAGAGGCGGTACAGCCCCTCGCCTTGCTCGACGGTGCCGCCCGTCACCAGGACCGAGCCGTCGGGCGCGGGCGTCACGGAAGTGGCGTGGTCGAGCACCTTGCGCGCGGTGCCGCCGCCGAGCGGCATGGCCTTGAAAGAGGTCTTCCAGGCGTTGTCGAGCACGCTCTTGTCCACGGTCCGGGCGTTGCCGTACAGGACCCAGTCGCCGACCAGGCCCACCAGGGGCGGGTGCCCCACATCCAGCATCTCCCCGGACCAGCTGTCGCTCCCGTCGCGGCGGGCGGTGCTCAGATTCGTCTCGTACCGCCCGCTCATGAGCACACCGAGCGTGGCCACATGGGTTGAGGAGACGGCAGTGTGCGCGTAGTCGCCGCTGAGGTGGCGCACCGTGGAGTCCACGGCCTTCGCCGACGCCAGATCCACCACGAGGTGGTTGGTGAAGGGGTCGTAGGAGCCCTCCTTGAAGCCCAGCAGTACCGCCCCCGCCGTCCCCGCCGTCACCTTGACGTCCTGAAGTCGGGTAGGCAGGCCGGTGACGACGCGGTCGGTCATCGAGCCGTCCACCTGGGCCAGGAGATGCACCTCGGAGGTGTCGCCGCTGCCTTTCGTGGCGACGACGGTGTCGCCGACCGTTCCGGCGTACCGGTAGCCGCGCGTGGCGAGGTCGACGACGGTCGACGTGCCGGTCGCCATGTTCCGCAGGGTGATCTTGTCCGAGGACCTGGGGCGCTCGGGATGATCGCCCAGGACGACGGTGTCGGACGCAGTGCCGTGCAGGGTGGGGCTGTGATCAGTGTCCTTGCCGAGCTCTGTGGAGACGCCGTCGGAGTAGCGCGTCCACCGCAGGGTGCCGTCCGCGTTCGCGGAGAGGAAACCGGTCGTGCCCGCGCTCAGGACCTCAGCCCCGGGAGCGATCTTGACGAGCGCGCGAGGGGAGTGCGCGGCGGCCGGAAGGGGCATGGCCGCGGCGATGGGGGCGACCAGCGGCCCCGCCGTCACCGCCAGCCCCGCACTGATCGCCAGCGCCATGAGCCGTCGCGGAATACGGGAGCCAGTCATGTGCCCTCCTGGACAGAACGGAAACAGCGGTGAACGGAGGGCAGCGAAGGACGTGAGGGTCCCGCGGTACGGCATGTACGTGATCCCCCACAGGTGCGCACAGATAGTAACAACAGTGCATTCGGGGCAGAGCCACCAGCCCTGAACCAGCCCAGGAGCCGCAGGGGCAGGGGTGGGGCGGAAGCGTCGCCGCGGAGATCGCCGGCCTGATCGGGCCCGTGCTCACCCTCCTGCGTCACTGACGCGTTGTACGGAAGTGCCGGATGAGAAGGATGGCGTACGGGCCCTTTCGTGATCCAGAATGATCGGATGGTCACGCTGGAGACTCCCCGACTGATCCTGCGTCGCTGGCGCGAGGAGGACGTCGCGCCGATGGCTGCCGTCAATGCCGACCCCGAGGTCATGCGGTGGATCCGTGACGGCAGCGTCCGTGACGAGCGGCAGACCCGCGAGGGCATCCGGGCGTGGGAGGGCGAGTGGGAGTCGCGGGGCTTCGGCCTGTTCGCCGTGGAGCTCCGCTCCACCGGTGAGATGGCCGGGTTCACCGGCCTTTCGGTGCCCGGCTACTTGCCCGAGGTGCTGCCGGCGGTCGAGGTCGGCTGGCGGCTGGGACGTTCCCACTGGGGGCAGGGCCTGGCCACCGAGGCCGCTGTGGCCGCCGTACGGTTCGGGTTCGTCGAGCGGGGGCTGGAGCGGCTCGTCAGCATCGCCCAAGTGGGCAACGACGCCTCCGAACGGATCATGACCAAACTCGGGATGCGTCCGGCCCACGAGACCGTCCATCCCACCAACGGTCGGCGGGTCCGGGTGTTCGAGCTGTCGTCGGACCAGTACGGCGGGACCGCGCGCTGACGACGGCGGCGGGCCCGTGGGTCCGTTTGTCCGTGGGCCGGTGCGGCTGTCGGCCGGGAGGCCCTGCCCTCGCCGAGCGCCTCCCCGGGACCGGATGGTCGCGAACTCCCCGACAGGTAGGCCGCCTTGTGGCCGTCCTGGATGCAGACGGGGCGGGGAAGTGCTTGAACCAAGGTAGGAAGTCCCCGCCGCCCAGGACGTGAAGCCAGCGCCCTGCGCGGGCCGCTGGGCGGCGGCGAGGAACCTCCCGCAAGCGACAGCACCGTACGCCGCGAGCGGGCACAATCGGCGGATGCGTGCTGTCATTCCGCCCCAGGACACCGTCTTTGTCGGTCGCGGCAAGGAGCTGGCCCTGCTCGCCCCGTGCGTGAGCGCGCCCGGGCTGGTCACACTCACCGGCCCGGGCGGGGTGGGCAAGACACGGCTCGCCGCCCACCTGACGGCACTCCTTTCGGGTGAAGACGGCCCGGAAGAAGGTGAGTCGGACGAAGGCGTCCCGCACGCGGCGGACACACCTCCAATGGCGCCCGCACTGCTCACGGCCTCCGTGGGCTGGGCCTCGCTGTGGCAGTTGCGAGACGACCGGCTGCTGGCGGCCACGGTCGCCGACGCCTCGGGGCTGTCCGACCACACGACGAGGCGACCGGTGCACGCACTGGCGCAGTGGATCGGCGGCCGTCGCACACTCCTCGTCCTGGACTCGTGCGAGCACCTGATCCCGTCCTGCGCCGACCTGGTCGCCGAACTGCTCATCGCGTGCCCGGCCCTGACCGTCCTGGCCACCAGCCGCGAACCGCTGGGGCTGCCCGGCGAGCAGGTGCACGCGGTGGAACCGCTGCCGCCCACCACCGACGCGCTGGAACTCTTCCTCGACCGCGCGGCCCTGGCCGGAGCGCCGCTGACCCGGCCCGCCGACCTGGCCGCCGCCACCGCCGTCTGCCGGCACCTCGAAGGCATGCCGCTCGCCCTGGAACTCGCCGCGGCGCAGCTTCCCCAGCGGCCCGTCAGCGCCATGGCCGCAGCCCTGGAGGCACGCCTCGACCTCACCGCGCCGGACGACGGCCTCCCCGACGGGCTGTCACCCGGGCCCGCCCACCAGCGGGCCCTGCGCACCAGCATCGGCTGGAGCCACGAACTGTGTACACCCGTGGAACGCCTGCTGTGGGCCCGTATGTCGGTGTTCCGCGCCGCAACCGGTGCGGTGGCCGTGCGCGCCGTCTGCGGCGGCGGACCGCTGGACGGGCCCGCGCTCGGCGAAGCCCTGGCGGGGCTGTGCCGCAAGTCCGTACTGACCCGGACACCGGCAGGCACCTACCGCATGCTCGACACCGTTCGGGAGTACGGGGAGATGTGGCTGGACGAGCTCGGCGAGCGGGACCGCTTCGCCGACCGGCACGCCCGCTACGTCCTCGAACTGGCCCGCGAGGCGGACCGTGCCTGGTACGGGCCCGCCCAGGCCGACACCTACCGCAACCTGCGCCACGGTCACGCCGATGTCTGCGCGGCGCTGGACCACCTCGGTACCCACGAGCCGTCCGCCGCCCTCGAACTCGCCGCGCTGGTCGCGTTCTTCTGGGTCTGCTGCGGCCATCTGCACCAGGCCGGGCACTACTTGACGCAGTCCCTGGAACACGCCGATGCCCCGATGGCCGTGCACGCCAGGGCTCGCTGGGCGCTGGGCGTGGTGCGCGTGCTCCAGGGCGACCACGGCGCGGCATCCGGACTCGCCCGCCACAGCCATGCCTGTGCCCATCTGTCGGGCGACGAGGACCGGCTGCTGGACGCCGTCTACCTGCACGGGTTGGTCCTGCTGCTCCAGGGGCGCCCGCAGGAGGCGGGGGACCGATGCAGACAGGCGCTCGACGCCCTGGGCGGCAGCGCGGGCCGACGCGCCCGGTGCCGCCTGGTGGTGATCTTCGCGCAGACCGGTACGGGACGGCTGGAGGAAGCCGCCCGCGCCGCCCGGATCCTGCGGGCCGAGTGCGTGGGCCGGGGCGAACTCTGGACCAGGGCCTACACCGATCACCAGCTCGCCCTGGCCGCGGTGCTGAGCGGGCGCCCCGCCGAAGCGGTGGCCAGCGCCCGCCGCATGGTCGCCGCGAAACACCATCTCGGCGACGTGTTCGGCGTGGCGCTCGGCCTGGACCTGCTCTGCGCCGGACTGGCCGCACAAGGCCGGGCCGAACAGGCCGCCCAGTTCTCCGGCACCGCCCTGGCCTGCTGGCGCGCGACGGGCCACCCCCAGCGCGGCACGCCCGAACTCGCGGAGGTCCGCGACAGTGCCACCCGCGCGGCGCGGCGGCGCATCGGGGACCACGCGTACGACAGGGCGTTCAGGGCGGGCGCGCACGCCGAACCGGCCACGGCGGTACGCCGCATCCTGGAGGGCCCGCTGAGTGGATCCGGTTGACGCGCACGGGCGTGCGGCGGTCAGTGCACGCCTCAGCGGGGCGGCAGCAGGCTGGCCACCGCCTCGGTGAACGCTCCCGGGGCTTCCTGTGGAACGTTGTGTCCTACGCCCGGCAGAAGCCGGTGCGTATACGGTCCGGTGAAGCAGTCGCGGTCCTCGGCCGCGCTCGGACCGCCCACCCCGTCGTCACCGCTTTCGAGCACGACGGTGGGTACGGAGATCGGCGGCTCGTGGGCGATGAGGTCTTCGAGCTCCTGGTAGCGGGGGTCGCCCTCGGCCAGGCCGAACCGGTGCCGGTAGGAGTGGACGACCACGTCGACGAAGTCGGGATTGTGCAGGCTCGCGGCGCTGGCGGGGAAGGCGGCGTTCGCCCCGGCCCAGGTCGGAGACCAGGTGCGCCAGAGCAGTTCGCACAGGGCGTCGCGGTTGCGCTCCAGGCCGAGCCGTCCGCGCTCGGAGTGGAAGTAGTACTGGTACCAGTACGTGCGCTCCCACTCCGGGGCGGTGGGCTCTCCGGCATGGGCGAGGTCCTGGACGTTGTAGCCGTCGACGGTGACCAGGCCGCGCACGCGCTCGGGGTGCAGGGCGGCGGTGATGCACGCGGCCCGGCCGCCCCAGTCGTAGCCTGCGAGGACGGCGCCCTCGATGTCGAGGGCGTCCATGAAGTCCAGCAAGTCCTGCGCGAGCGCCGCCTGTTGCCCGGAGCGGACGGTCGTACGGTCCCGGAACCGGGTCGGCCCGAAGCCGCGCAGGTAGGGTGCGAGTACGTGGGCGCCCCGGTCGGCGAGGGCCGTGGAGACGTCGTCGAACGCCCTGACGTTGTAGGGGAATCCATGGAGCAGGATCACCGGCGGGGCGTCGCGCTCACCCGCGTGTTCGTAGGCGATGTCCAGTACTGGTGTGGTGACGTGTCCTGCTGGTGAGAGAGCCATTGCGTGATCTTGGCACGGTCCCGCCCCGAACTGCCCCGAATTTGAGAGGGCATCGGCCAGTACTCCGGAGACCGCGCCCGCACCGGTCAAGAGCGGTGCCGCCCGGAATGGCGCTTCAACTGGGTCCCCGGTTGGAGCGGCTCTCCCAGCCTGGGACGATCAGCAGGACCGCAGGAAAGCAAGCAAAGGTGGGGAACATGATGAGTCTGCTGCTGGTCGGTGTGCTGGTGCTCGCTGTCGGGGGGTGCGCGTGTGTGGTGTGGGCGGACCGCGGCGGCCCCCGGTGGGCCCGTGGTGTGGCGGCCGTGACGCTCGCGGCGGGCGAGCTGGTGCGCCAGTCCCGGAAGCGGCGGCGCCGGAGTGTGAGCGGGAACAGCGGCGGGGACGACTAGAAACGCGGACGCGGTCGGGGCACCCTCCTTTGTGGCGTCTTTCACCCCGCAAGACCCGCGGGAGAGGAGTCGGCATGGGTAAGCACGGTGACGGCAAGGGCGGGTCCGACGGGGACAGGCAGCAGTCTCCGAAAGAGAGCGACGGGCAGTGGAACAAGCCCGTCAGCGATCCGCCGAAGAAGAAGTGACGGCCGCGTGAGCACTCCGGAGCGGCTGCGGGAGATCCTGCTCAACAAGGGTGTCCTGGTGGTGGGTTCGCCGTGGGAGCGGGCGGTGCGCGAGGTGCCGCGGGCCGCGTTCCTGCCCGATGTGGTCGAGACGCCGCAGCGGGTCATCTCGCGCGGTACGTCCCCGGAACGGTGGCTGACCGCCGTCTACGGTGACCTCCCGTTGACCACGCAGGTCAATGACGGGCGGCCCGTCTCGGAGGGCGATTACGAGCTGCCCACGTCGTCGAGCTCGATGCCGTCGGTCATGGTGGAGATGCTGGACCTGCTCGACGTCCACGACGGGCAGCGTGTTCTGGAACTGGGGGCCGCTACTGGCTACAACGCCGCTTGGCTGTGCCATCGTCTGGGGGATGCGCGCGTGACCACCCTCGACATCGACGCGGTCCTCGCCGAGGAGGCGTGCGCCAACCTGAAGGCGGCCGGTTACCGTCCGCAGGTGGTGGTGGGCGACGGAGCGGCGGGCTGGCCCGACGGCGCCCCGTACCAGCGGCTCATCGCCACCTACACGGTCGCGGAGATCCCCTGTACGTGGGTGGCTCAGGTGCCCTCGGGGCGCATCGTGGCACCCTGGGGCGGCAGCTGGTTCTCCCACTCCTTCGCCGTCCTGGAGACCGCCGACGGGATCGCGCAGGGGCGGTTCGCCGGGTATCCGGCGTTCATGCGCAGCCGGACCGGCCGTCCGCACCGCGGCTACCTGTCCGACTTCCTGCACCACGCCGACGACGCGATCACGACCCGCACCGCGTTGTCGCCGCGGGAACTGGTGGGCGACAGCGACGCCCTGTTCTTCACCGGTCTCGCCCTGACCGACGCCTGGTACCTGCTGGCCGAGGCCGAGGACGGCAGTGACGAGGCGACACTGTGGCTGCTGGCGGACGACCGCGCCTCCTGGGCAGCGGCCGAGTACGTCCCCGGACACGACACCTTCGAAGTGGACCAGTACGGGCCGCGCCGCCTGTGGGACGAGGCCGCCCTCGCGTACCGGCGGTGGCAGGAGCACGGCGCGCCGTCCCGCGACCGGTTCGGCCTGACCGTCACGCCCGCCGGGCAGTCCGTCTGGTTGGACACCCCCGAGCGGACGGTCTGACCCGCGCGGGCCGTCAGGGTGGGGTTGGACCGGCACTCAGCGGAGCCTGTTCGTCCTGGCCACGAGCCCGCCTCGCCGCGTGCCGTACGCGACGGGGACGCGTCAGGGCAGCGTCAGGATCCGCGGCGCTCGGCTGCGCCGCCGTCTGTGCCGGAGCACCGTGGAGCGGGGGGAGAGCTCAGGAGGTGGCCATGTCCGGGATCTCGCTGCAAGGACTCGCGGAGCGACGCTCGGGGCCGGCCGGGCTGGCCGTGCCGCCCCGCGACCGGCTCGCGCTGGCGGCGGCCGTCGTCGTCCCGCTGGCCGTCACCAGTCTCCTCGCACCCTTCCGTACCGACCTGGCGAACACCAACATGGCGCTGATCCTCGTCGTGGTCGTGGTGACGGTCGCCGCCAACGGGCACCGCGGGGCAGGAGCGCTGGCCGCGCTCTCCTCGGCCGTATGGTTCGACTTCTTCCTCACCCGCCCCTACGAGCGGCTCACGATCACCAGCGGCGGCGACATCACCACCGCCGTACTGCTCCTCGCGGTGGGGCTCGCCGTCTCGCAGCTGGCTGCGCGGGCCAGACACCTCAAGGTGGTCACCGTCACCGACGCCGAACAGCTGGCCCGCATCCACGGCACAGCGAAACTCGCCCAGAGCACCCCGTCCGCCGACGCTGTCGTCGAGCATGTGCGCGCCGAACTCATCGATGTGCTCCAACTGGCCGGCTGCCGCTTCGAGTACGGGTCGCTGCTGGGCCACCCGCCGCAGCTCGGGCAGGACGGGCAGATCATCACCGTGCGCGGCGGTTGGGACCTGGAGCGGCAGGGCTGGCCGTCCGGAGAGGTGGAACTGCGTGCCACCGGCAAGGGCCACTACTACGGCAGGTTCCTGCTCCGTCCCGGGGACGGCGGCGTCGTACCGCTGCGGGCCCGTCTGGTGGCGGCCACCCTGGCCGGGCAGGCGGGCGCGGCGCTCGCCGACGCCGGGATGGGGGCGCTCCGGGAGGGATGATGCTGCGGCCGGCCGGTTCGGAGGCCCGGCCGCCGCACTGGTGGTGGGAAGCCGTCGCTGTCAGGCACCTGTTGCGCCGGGACTCCTGGGCACTGCGCGGAATCGGTCGGCCACCGTGCGGAAGGACTGCTTGGGCTCCCACTGCCCCGTCTCCGCATAGCCGCGGCCCGTCCCGGTGGGGAAGGTCTTGGCCAGGGCGAAGCTGGCGATGTCCAGGTCGTGACGGCGCTGGGGGGAGAAGGGGGAGTCGGGGGCGATGAAGTTGTAGACGAACGCCCCGTGCAGGCGCTCCGCCGCGTAGAGGTCCAGCAGTTCTCCGATCTCCTGCGCCTGCTCCCGCTCGTCGCGCCTGTAGCCGTCCTTGACCAGCGGTGGTTGCCGTTCCCAGTCCACGGCGTTGAAGCCGTCCCCTCCCTGGTCCCTGGCGCCGGTGAAGGTGCAGCAGCCGAACTCGGTGATGACGACGGGCTTGCCGTGCCGGGTGAGGGCGCGCAGTTTCGTGGTGTACGAGGCCCGGTTGTCCGCGTCGCGGTAGAGGTTGACGCCCACGATGTCGAAGCCGCGCCAGTCGACCTCCTCCCACTCTCCCGCGCTGTAGGTGACCCGCCCCTTGAACAGCGGCCGTACGGTCTTCAGCGCCCGCTCCAGAAAGGCGTTGAGCCGCTCCTGGTAGCCGGCCGACTCCGGAAGGCCCAGTGCTTGGGCGCGCTCCTTGTAGTCCTTGCCCGGCACCAGGCCGGACATGAAGATGGTCAGCTCGGTGCCGACCGAGATGCCCACGCCGGGATGGCGGGCGCGCAGCCGCTCGGCGGCGCGGGCCGCCGAGCCGAGGAAGGCGAGGGTCTGCTCCGCGCTCTGGTCGAACTGGCGCGGCTCGAACCACACGAACAGGCCGTGCGTGGCTGCGATCGAGGCGGCTTCCGTGAGCCGGTCGAGATCCTGGCCCAGCAGCAGGACGGCGTTGCAGTGCAGTTGCTGCCTGATGGCCGCGATCTCCCGGCGTACGAACTCCGTGCGCCAGACCTCGCGGTCCGTATCGAAGTTGACGCCCTTGTGGGTGAGCGAGGAAGCGTGTTGCGGAGGAGCCGCCGCGCCGGTGGGCCTCGTACGGGCGTGCGCGTGGCCGCTGACACAGGTGGCGGACAGGGCCGCGGTGGCCGCGAGCACGGTCCGGCGGGCGATCGGTGCTGGTGTCATGCCGCCAGCCTGTACGCGGGGCGGCCGGTGGCACGTCGGCCGAAGGGCTCGTACTCCTCGACCAAAGTCGCTGCCCGGCCCGACCTTCGGCGGACTGGTCCGCCCGTAGCGGCCGTGGTCGCGTTAATGCGGCTCAAGCGGCTTCCCCAGCGGACCGAAGGGCAAGAGGTCCTACCTGCCCTGTCGGCTGTGTGAGGCGGGCCTGTCACCGCGAAGGCCGCCGCCGACGTGCGGGTCGGCGGCGGCGCCGTACGGCCGCGTGAGGCTCTGCCCATGTCCGGCCCGCGGGGATGACTGGAGGGCATCGGCCGCTTCGGGAGGGCTCACGCTCATGGGTGCCCGGCCGGGTTCCTCGGCGCGGCCGTCACCGTACTCGGCCTCCTCGGCTGCCTGACCGGGTCGTGAGGGAGGGCTATCGCTTGCGGGCCGCGGCTTTGGGCGTGATGAGGCGGGAGCCGTTCCAGTCCTTGCCCGCGTTGATGGACTTCGTCTGGGACAGACCGGCGGTAGTGGCTGCCTCGCCGATCTCGCTCGGCTCGACGTAGCCGTCCCTTCCGCTCTTCGGGGTGAGCAGGAGGAGCGAGCCGCCTTCTTCCATGTAGGCGATGGCGTCGACGAGGGCGTCGGTGAGGTCGCCGTCGTCCTCGCGGAACCACAGGACCACGGCGTCGGCGACGTCGTCGTACTCCTCGTCGACCAGCTCGGTGCCGGTGGCCTGTTCGATCGCGTCGCGCAGTTCCTGGTCGACGTCATCGCCGTACCCGATTTCCTGGACGACCATGTCGGGCTGGAAGCCGAGCCTGACGGCCAGATTGGTCTCTGCGTGATCCGCGGTCATGGGGGACCCTCTCTGTGGACAGAGCGAACATCTCCATTGTGCTCGCATTCCGCAATCACGAAGATACCGATGGTGACACTGTCCGGGGCATCTGCTGAGCGAGGACCGCCACAGACGCTGTTCGGCCCTCCACGGCTGGGCTCCCGGCGGTGCGGCCCTGTCACAGAGTTCTCGCGGCTGCGGCAGGCCCCGCACGAGAGAAGTCCAGGACCTGCCGCGCGCCATGGCCTTATCGGTTGGCGCCCCAGCCGGTGGTGGACGAGTTGCCCACTCGCTGGACATAGGGCTGCACCCAGCGGGAGCCGTCGTCGTTGGTCGAGAACCCGCCGCCGGTGATGGCGCCGACGTAGCCGAGATCGCTGGTGTAGGCGCCTGCCGCACAGCCGACGGTGCCGTTGCTGTGGTTGGTCAGGTCGTACTCCACGAACCAATGGCTGTTGTAGTAGAAGTGTACGTAGATCGAGCAGGTGCCGGTGGTGTCCCACACGGTGTACGCGCTCGTGTTGAGCGGTGCGTGGGCCTGGGCGGCGGTGGCCCCCGAGAAGGCGATCAGCGGTGCCGCCGCGATCACGGCGAGCCTGCTCCAGATGGAACGGCGCATGGTTCTCCTCCGTTGTGGTCTCGACCAATCTGGTCAATGGTTCAGACCAATCGCAACTATGCGACCCGCAGGGGGCAGGGTGTCAAGAGCCGCGGGGCGAAGGGGTTTCTTCCACTTCCGAGGTGGTGCCGCCAGCGACGGACGGCCCGCGCGCCGGCACTACGCCGCAGGCTGAAGTTCTTTGGCTGAAAGGGTGGTTGGCGAGCGCGGGCTCGTGGGTCCCGTGGCGTCGTGCAGCGTCTTGAGGTGGAGTGTCCGCGCCTTGCCGGGTTCTGTGCCGAACTCCCCAATTGGCGCGAGTGGACCTGGTGCTCGTCCGGGGCGCGCTCCGCGCATGGGCTGCTTTGCCGATGACGAAGACAGCCACAATCGATACCGCGCCCCTGGAGCCCGTGGGCGCGGCAGCGTCACGCGGGCCGGAACCGGAGTGCGGACCAGGTGTCGTCGATGGCGATCTGCCGCACCGGGCGCACGCCTCGCTCGGCGAGCGCGGCGGCCAAGGTGTCGCGGTTGAGATCCGTTCCGAGCTTTCCGGCCTTCGGGTAGGCCACCCAGGCGAGGGCATCACGCCTCGCCGCGCCGAGTGCCGCCCGGGCCTCCGCCTCGTGCAGGTCACCGGACGTCGTCACGAATGCGAGTACCGCGTCGGCCGAGTCCGGGGCCACCACGCCCTCGACCTCCAGGTGGACGTCGTCGGGCTTGCCCAGCACGGCCACGCGCTGCCCCGGCTTGATTTGCAGCTTGCTGATGACTGACACGCTGTGATCGTGCCACGGGACGCCGGAGTGTGCCTCGCCGTCGCTGCACCGCCGTGCAGGGGCTCCGCCGGGCCGCGCGTCGGGGTGCACGGCGGATGCCTGCGGGAAAATCGGTGGAGACGATACGAGTCGTCTTGTACGGTGGCGTCATGGCTTCCTTCTTCTACTTCCTCTGAGTCCGGGCACGGCCCACACCGCCGTTTCTGCTGCCCGTAGACGACACGTAGATCTCCAGGGAACCCCCATGCGTAAATACGTCCGCACAGCTGTGCCTGCCGCCACGGCACAGCTCTCCGTCAAGAACGTCACCAAGTCCTACGCGACCCGAACCGTCCTCGGCCAGCTCTCCTTCGCCATCCGCCCAGGTGAGAAGGCCGCCGTCATCGGGGAGAACGGGTCTGGCAAGTCCACCTTGTTGCGGTTGCTGGCCGGAGCTGAGACACCCGACACGGGGGAGATCACCGTCCGGTTCGCCAGCGGCACCGGCCATCTCACACAGACCCCGGCCCTCGACGAGTCCTGCACGGTGCAGGACGCCGTCGACCTGGCCTTCGTCGACCTGCGCGACATGGAGCGCAGGCTGCGCGCGGCCGAGGAGCGCCTCGGTGAGGCGAAGCCGGACGAACTCGCCTCCTACGGGGAGCTGTTGACCGCATACGAGCAGCGCGGTGGATACGAGGCGGACGCCCGGGTGGACATGGCTCTGCACGGTCTGGGCCTCGCCCGGATCACCCGCGACCGGGTGCTGGGCTCCCTTTCAGGAGGCGAGCAGTCGCGGCTCGCACTCGCCTGCGTACTGGCTGCCGCCCCTGAACTGCTCCTGCTCGACGAGCCGACCAACCACCTCGACGCGGCGGCCGTGCACTGGCTCGAAGAGCATCTGCGGGCGCACCGTGGCACTGTCGTCGCGGTCACGCGCGACCGCGGATTCCTGGAGCGCGTCGCCACCACGATCCTGGAGGTCGACCGGGATGCGCGCACGGTGCACCGGTACGGCGACGGCTGGAGCGGCTATCGCACGGCGAAGGCCGCTGCCCGGCGCCGCGCCGAGCAGGATTACGTCGACTGGATCCAGGAGGTGTCCCGTACCGAGGAAGTGCTTGAGGCCGCCGGGAAGCGGCTGGCCGCCACCGGCCGGGATCCGCGGGAGGGCTTCGGCAAGCACCGCCGCTCGCACGAGGCCAAGCTCGGCGGTCATGTGCGCGCCGCCCGGGAACGCCTGGCCCACCTGCGGCGCAACCCCGTCAGGCAACCGTCGCAACCGCTGCGGTTCACCGCGCGGTTGACCGCCGCCCAGCAGGAGCACGCCACCAAGCATCCGCTGCTCGTGCTCGATGCGGTGGCGGTCGGTGAACGGCTGCTCCTGGAAGGCCAGTTGGCCATCACCTCCGGGCAGCGGCTGCTGGTGACGGGGGTGAACGGCGCAGGCAAGACCACGCTGCTGCGAGTGATGGCGGGTGATCTGCAACCGGACGCCGGAACGGTGCGGCGCCTCGCCCGGGTCGGATACCTGGAGCAGGAACTCCCCGTACGCTCCACGCGGCTCGGGTTGCTCGCCGCCTTCGCGGCTGGGCGGCCGGGGCCGGTGGAGGAGCACGCCGAACAGCTGCTGGCGCTGGGCCTGTTCCGCGAGGAGGACCTGCACGTCCCCGTCGCGGCTCTCTCGGCGGGCCAGCAGCGCAGGCTGCAGATCGCGAGACTGGTGACCCGGCCCGCGGATCTCCTCGTTCTCGATGAGCCGACGAACCACATCGCGCTCGACCTGGCCGAGGACCTGCAAGCGGCTCTCGCCGTGTTTCCGGGAGCGGTCGTCGTGGTCTCGCACGACCGTGACTTCCGCGAGCGTTTCGCGGGGGAGCGGCTGGAGTTGTGCGGTGGCCGGCGAAGCCCGGTGGATGCGTCTGGGGGTCGGCGCCGGGGCGGGGCGCGTCCGTAGCGCGGTGGACGCGAAGGCGTGGAGACAGCCACGTACGGGATACCTGGCCAGGACCGTCTTGTCGCCATACGGCGGGGCCGACTTCCTCCGGAGGGCGGGGGTGCCGGGGTCCGAACGGCGGGATTGTGGCGGCGGTGGCGGCAGCGGAATGATCAAGGTGCTGGCCAGCACCGCAGAGGGCGGGCGGCGAACAGCGTGGGGATAGTGCCCCGCGACTGTCATCGCCGTCCACCTGCCGCGGTTGATCCGCGCGTCCGCCTGGTTGGGAAGCCGTGTACGGGCGCGCTGTCTTCTCCTGAGCAAGGAACAGATTACGTGAACAGCAAGAACCTGAAGATCTCCGCCGCTGCCGTGATGGCGGCTCTCGCGCTCGGTGGCCCGGGCCACCGACCTCACGCTCCTCCTGGGGCCACCGGCTTCAGTGGACCCGGCCGAGTGAAAGGACGACGAGAGAAGTGACCACTGCCGTGAAGAAGCGGAGCCTGGAGCGCGGAGTGTGGGACCTGCCCATCGGCGCCGCCCTCTGGGCCTGGATCACCTTCGCGGTCCAGGAAGACACGACCAGGGGCTGGACCATCTACGCCCTGGGCTGGATCGGACCGCTGCTGATGCTGATACGCAGTGCGATCTCCCGGAAGGCGCCATGGGGCGGCGGTGTCGTCCCGGTCACCATCGGGGTTGTCGCCGGCGTGCTGTTCTGGGTCTTCTACGGATAGCGGGCCCGCAGTGGGTCAACGGGCGGGGAAGCGCGCGGTGAGGAGGTGCGCCCCGTCCGCGCCGAGGTGGGTGTCCACACTGCCGCCGGCCAGGCGGGCGCGTTCGCGCAGCCCCTCCAGGCCGAACCCGCTGCTGGGCAGCTCCAGCCGGGGGGCACCGGGTTCGGGGGAGGCGTGGCGGACCGACACATGCAGCGTGCTCCCCTCCTCGTACAGCTCGACATGGATGGCTGCTCCGGGGGCGTGTTTCGCCGCGTTCGTGAGCCCCTCCTGGACGGTACGGAACACCGCGGACTGCACGGTGTCGGGCCAGGCCCGGGCGCTGGGGCCGGTCAGCGCGACGGTGGTGTGGAAGGTCGCCGCGAGTTCGGTGCTGGAGATCAGGTGCGGTAGATCGGCCAGTCCTGGCTGGGGTGTGGTGCTGTGCCGGTCGGTGTCGTGGGTGCGGAGCACGCCGAGCATGTCGCGCAGCTCGCTCAGGGTGGCCGAGGCCAGCTCCCGGACCGTGCGGGCCGTCGTGTGCGCGGCGGGGTCGGGGGTGGTGACCTGGAGGGCGGCGGCCTGCACGCTGATGAGCGCGACCTTGTGGGCGATCACGTCGTGCATGTCCCGGGCCAGCCGCGTCCGCTCGGCCACCAGGACCTGCTGGGTCAGAAGGTAGTCCTCGCGCTCGCGCGCGCGGTCCAGGTCCGTGAGCCGGCGCGCCAGTTCCTGCCGGGTGCGCACCAGGATGCCCAGGACCAGGGGCAGGCCCTGCAGGGCGCAGTTCAGCAGCGCTTCGTACAGGGCTATGGGCCAGCTGCCCATACACGCCCAGGTCAGCGCGCTCACCACCTCGAAGACGACGATGAGCCCGTAGACCAGCCAGGTCTGCCAGCGGACCCCGTAGTGCCGGGCGAGGCTGTAGAGGGCGAAGAGCGAGGCGAGCCACCCGATGTTGGACACGAGGGAGAGCGGCACGGTCGCGCCCACCGTCAGCGGAAACCTCCCGCGTACGAGGAGGAGCCCCGCCTGGGTGCACAGCAGCCACATCGCCCAGGGCTCAAGGCCGTCCCCGTACCGGATCCACAGGTCACACAACATGACGTGGGTGGGCAGGACCAGGAGGGCGCACGAGAGGAGAACTGCGGCGCTCGGACTTTTCACCGGGTGCCTGCCTGGTGGTGCCGCTCAGGCGCTGGGCTGCGGTCCGGGTCGGCCGCGGGCGGGATCAGGCCCGCTCGCTCGGCGAAGACGGCGGCTTGGACCCGGTTGTCCAGTCCCAGTTTGTTGATCACCGTGCTGATGTGGTCCTTGGCCGTGCTCGTGGCCAGGCCGAGACGGGTCGCTATCTGGGCGTTTGTCAGTCCGGTGCCCAGCAGGGACAGCACCTGCACCTCGCGAGCGGTGAGGGCGTCGACCGAGGCCGAGGCCGCTCGCGCGCTGTGTCCCAGATAGCCCTCGATCACCGCCGGTGCCACCGCCGGCGACAGTAGGCGACCGCCTGCCGCGAGGGTGCGTACGTCACGGACGAGCTGCTCCGGGTCGGTGTCCTTGAGCAGATAGCCTGCCGCGCCTTCGCTGAGTGCGGTGTAGAGGTACTCATCCGTGGCGAATGCGGTGAGCATGGCCACCACGGGCGGTTCGGGCTGCGCCCGGAGGCGGGCCAGGACGGCCAGACCGTCCGTGCCCGGCATGCGGACGTCCAGCAGCACCACGTCCGGGCGGGTCCGTGCCACGGTCTCCACCGCGACGGATCCCTCACAGGCAGCGACGACGTCGATGTCCCCGGCGCTGGAGAGGATCATCTGAAGACCGGAGCGGATCAGGGACTCGTCATCGACGACCACCACCCTGAGCATGTCGCTTCCGCAGGGTATTTCCTGTGCCACCCACCCGCCGCCTTCAGCTGTCCCCGTCGGTTTCCGCCGCAACTGTACGGCCCGACGGCGCGGGCACACCTACCTCCCGAGGAGGAGCACCACCCCCGCCGCTCGGCGGTTGCCGTTCTGCCTGCTCAGCCGCCCACCGGGAGGGCGGTGGGCGGCTGAGCAGGGCAGAAGGGGATCAGGGTGTGGTGGTGAGGGTGGGCCACAGGGTGGTGGCGGTGAGGGGGCGGGCCAGGCGGTGTGCCCAGGAGGTTTCGTCGCCGTCCTCGTCGCGCCAGGACCACAGGCGGGTGGTGGCGAGGTGGAGGGGGTGGAGCTTGGTGATGCCGATGGCGCCGTGGAGCTGGTGGGCGATGCGGGTGATCTCGGCCGCGGAGACCGATGCCTGGGTCTTGGCGGCGGCGACGGCGAAGCGTGCCGCCTCCCCGCCGGTGTCCAGCGGCACGGCGGCGGCCTGGACGGCGGCGCGGACCAGCGCGGCCTCCTCGATCAGCCGGGCTTCCTCCTGCTTGACGGCCTGGAAGTGGCTGAGCGGGCGGCCGAACTGGGTGCGGGCGGTGGTGTGGGCGAGGGTGAGACCGACGCAGCGTTCGGCGGCGCCGGCGATCAGGGCGGAGCGGGCCAGGGCCGCGCGGAGCCGGGCCTCGTCGGCCAGCTCGGGGGAGACGCGGCGCACCCGCGAGGCCGGGATCTCCACGGCGGTGAGGTGCAGGTCGTCCCGGGGTTCCTCCGCGAGGTTGCCGCCGGGGGTGAGGATGGCCTGGTCGGGGGTGAGGGCGAACAGGACGGGGCCGGAGGGGGCGGTGGCCACGACGACCACGGCGGTGGCGGTACGGGCCCAGGGGACGCGTCGGAGGGTGCCGGTGACCAGCAGGGTGTCCTCCTCGCCGGAGCATCCCGCCGAGCCGACGGCGGAAGCGGCCGGGTGGGTGTACTGGACGGTGAGGCCGGGGGCGATGGCGTAGCTGAGCGGGCCGTCGGGGACGGGAAGGCCGGTGCGGTGCAGCAGCGGACGGGCGACCAGGGCGGTCTCGGCGAACGGCCCGGGGACGGCTCGGCGCCCCGACTCCTGTGTGGCGGCGAGGAGTTCGACGGTGGAGGCGTCCGGGGAAGGGAGGGGAACGGCGTCGGGGGCGGTGGTGTTGGCGACGACCGCGATGGAGTCCGGGGTGGTGAAGAAGCTGGTGGTGTCGTAGGCGTCGGCGGGGATGACGGGGGCGCTGGTGTCGATGGTGTGGGTGTCCATCGGTGCTGCCGTGTGGGTGTTCACCGGTGCTGCTCCATTCCGCGAGTGATGATGCCGCGAAGGATTTCGTTGGTGCCGCCGCGCAAGGTGTAGCCCGGGCTGTGCAGCTGGGCGAAGGCAAGCAGTTCGGCGTGGGTGCCGGGAGTGGCGTGCGGGTCGGCCGGGGTCGGCAGGATGGTGCGGACGGCGTCGGTCAGCGTGCCCTCGAAACGGGTGCCGAGGTCCTTGACCAGGGCGGCCTGGACATCGGGAGAGGCCCCGGCGTCCAGCGCGGCGGCCACGCCGAGGGACAGCCGGCGGATGCTGTGCAGACGAGCCGTCAGAATGCCTACCTGGGTGAGCTGTTCGGCCGTGGCCGGGCGTTGCTCCAGTTCGCGGAGCAGGGAGAGGAGCAGAGGGAAGGTGGAGAGGTAGCGTTCCGGGCCGCTGCGTTCGAAGGCGAGCTCGCCGGTGACCTGCTTCCAGCCGTCTCCCCGTTGGCCGAGGAGCATGGTGTCGGGGACGTGGACACCTTCGAGGTGGACGGCGTTGAAGCGGTGCTCGCCGCTCATCAGGTGGATCGGCTCGACGCGTACGCCCGGGGTGCGCAGGTCGACGATGAACTGGCTGAGCCCCGTGTGCTTGTCCTCGGCGTCGCCGGTGCGGGCGAGGACGATGGCGTAGTCGTTGACATGGGCGCCGCCCGTCCACATCTTGGTGCCGGTCAACCGCCAGCCGTCAGCGCTGTGTTCGGCGCGTGTGGCGACCGAGGCGAGGTCGGAGCCGCTGCTCTTCTCGCTCATGCCGATGGAGAAGAAGCACCGCCCGGCGGCGATCCGGGGCAGGAAGAAGCGGCGCTGCTCCTCGGTTCCGTGCTGGAGGATGGAGGGTCCTGCCTGCCGGTCGGAGACCCAGTGGGCGCTGACCGGGGCTCCTGCGGCGAGCAGTTCCTCGATCATCACATAGCGCTCCAGGAAGCCGCGGCCCGCGCCGCCGTACTCGGTGGGCAGGGCCATGCCGACCCAGCCGCGCCCGGCGAGGCGTCGGCTGAAGCCGGGGTCCCAGCCCGCCAGCCAGGAGTCGGGGCGGCCGAGCACGGTGCCGCGTACGCGTTCCTCCTGGAGAAAGGCACGGACCTCGGTGCGAAGCAGACGGGCCGATTCGGGCAGGGCGACATCAGGGAACGCGAGCGGTGAAAGCGTGGAAGGGGACATGGTTCATTCGCTCCCGGGTTGGTGAGGGGATCGGTGCGTCTACGTCGGGGACACGGGTCCGTGCGTGGGGTGCAGCAGGGACGGGTCAGTGCGTGGAGTGGAGCAGGGACGGGTCGAAACCGGCTTCGCGGAGCACCTCGTCGGTGTGCTGGCCGATGCCCGGACAGGGGCGCAGGCGCGGCTCGGGGTCGGCCGAGTAGCGCACCGGGCTGCCGATGACCCGGTAGCGGCCCTCGGTGGGGTGCTCGGCCTCGTACAGCAGGCCGCCCTCCTGGGCGTAGGCGGTGGTCGCGGCGGAGGCCAGGTCGAGGACGGGGGCGGCGGCGATGCCCGCCTGGTCGCAGAACTCCTGCCAGGCGGCGCTGGTGTGCCGCGGTGTCAGCTCCGCGAGCAGCGGGTAGAACTGGTCGGCGTTGCGGGCCCGGTCGGGGGCGGTGGAGAAGCGCGGGTCGCAGGCCAGTTCGGGGCGGCCGACGAAGGCGGCGAAGTCCTGCCAGTTGCGGTCGCTGTGCGGCAGGATGCACATCCAGCCGTCGGCGGTGCGCAGGGCGCGGCGCCGAGGGCTGAGCGAGCGGGCCGAGCCGAACGCCCCGTCGGCCTCCAGAGAGGCATCCCCCAGGTGCTCGACCAGGTTGAAGGCGAGCATGGTGTCGGCCATCGGGACTTCGACGCGCTGACCGGTGCCGCCGTGTTCCCGGTAGTGCAGTGCCGCCAGGACCGACTGGGCGATCTGCATGCCGCAGATCTTGTCGGCCAGGACGGTGGGGACGTAGTGGGGTTGGCCGGAGACCTGGTGGTTGAGCCAGACCAGGCCGCTGGCCGCCTGGATGATGTCGTCGTAGGCGGCGTGGGTGCCGTAGCGGCTGTCGCTGCGGAAGCCCTGGGCCTGGGTGTAGATCAGACCGGGGTTGACGGCCGCGACCTCGTCGTATCCGAGGCGGAGTCTCTCCAGGGCCTGCGGGCGCAGGTTGGTGATGAAGACGTCGGCGGTGCGCAGCAGGGCGAGCAGGGCATCGCGGCCGTGCGGGGCCTTGAGGTCGATGACGGCGCTGCGCTTGTTGCGGTTGAGGTTGAGTGCCGGGCCGCCCATGCCGGGGTGGCGTCGCGGCGGGTAGTGGCGTGTCATGTCGCCCGTGGGCGGCTCGACTTTGATCACGTCCGCGCCGAGGTCGCCGAGCTGCTGGGCGGCGTACGGGGCCATGATCACGCTGGCCAGTTCGATGACGCGGATCCCGGCGAGGAGTCCGCGGCCGGACGGGACGGTCGGTTGCTCGGACATGGTCCGGTGCCTCCTGGAGACGGGGATGGGACGGTGGTGTGGCGCGGGCGGCGGACACGGGGTGCTTGCCGGGGCGGCGCGTTGGCCGGGTGGAGGTGGACCTAGAGCCACTGGAGCGGGGCAGAGCCGAGTGGGGAGCGTCGGCCGGGCTGGGGGACCGGACGCCCGCTGTACGTGAACGGTGTCGCCGGTTCGGTGAGCGGGCCGAAGTCGGTCGCGGTGGTCGACAGCGCGGCGAACGGCGTACGTCCGGGCCGGGGCAGATCGATGACGTCCTCCCGTGTGAGGAGTCCGAGCTCCTGCACCCAGTGGCACACCCCGGCCAAGGTCACGCGGATCCGCCAGGAGCCGCCCTCGGTCGCGCGTCGGCGCAGGACCGTTGCCACGGCGGCGGCCCCGAGATACGCGGCGAGGTAGTCATTGAGCAGATACGTCGGCGGCAGCGACGGCCGGTCGGTCCACTCCTCGACCGCGAACCCGGTCGCGGAGCAGGCGAGTTGGTCGAATCCGCCGCGCTCGCCCCAGGGGCCTTCGGCACCCCAGGCGTGGTATTCGAGGGTGATGAGGCCGGGGCGGCGCCGCACGAGGTCCTCGGTCGACGCCCCGTGCCGGGCGAGTCCCCGGTAGGCGTGTACGAAGACGTCCGCATCCCCGAGCGCGTCGTGGAAGGCCGCACGGTCGTGCTCGTCGCGCAGGTCGCAGTAGGCGTTCCGCTTGCCTGCGCCGGTCATCGCGATCATGGGGACCGGGTCGGGGCGGTCGGGACGTGACAGGTGCAGTACGTCGGCGCCGAACTGGGCGAGCAGCCGGGCCGCGACCGGCCCCGCGATGACGTGGGTGAGATCGAGTACCCGTACGCCCGCGAGTGCCTCCTGGGCCGCAGGGACCGGTGTCAGTGGCCGGGCCGGTGCGTCCGCGACACGGTCGATCTCGACGACCGGGCGCCGCGCGACAAACCGCCCCGCCGGGTGGGCGAGCCACTCCGACCGGCTGCGCACCACGCAGGCGGCGCCGCCCCGCGCGCAGACGGCCTCCTCCAGGGTGAAGGCGTCCCAGTCGGCCGCGGCCCGCGCGATCCCCACCTTGTCGAGCCCGCACCGGAGCACGGAGTGGACCGCGTCGCGCAGATGTGGATAGGTGGTGATGAGGAAGATCCACCGGCCGTCGCGGGTCCGGTAGAAGTCGTTGTGGGCGAGCAGCGCCGGATCGTCGAAGAGCGTGCCGAGGGAACGCCCCGCCAACGTCGTGTGGTACGTCGCCATGAGCTGGTCGATCGCGGCCCCGGCTTCCACCTGAACCCGCTGGTGCGGGTGACCGCGCAGTTCGCCGAGCGCCGCCGTCTGCCGCCCGAAGACCCCGATCGCGGCGGACATGGCATCGGCGAGGCGGTGCACCGAGGGCACCAGGGGATCGGCCCCTACGACGGTGATGTCCTCGGCGCCCCGGGCCGGGTCAGGACCTTCGAGGGTGTGCAGCAGCCCGGAGAGTATGTCGCCGGTGGACGGCGCAGACGCCTGCTCGGTCGTGGTGAGCGTGTGTGAAGTCATGCCGGGATGCTCGTTCCCGGCACCCTACGTGCGCCCGCATCCACGGATATCCGTGAACTGATGCGCACGTCACGTCTGCCCCTCCTGGATGTGCGCGAGCAGCCGGGCCGCCGCACGGTCCAGACTCAGCCGCTCCGAGCGGCCACGGCGCCGGTGCGTCAGAACGAGCGCGCCCGTGACGGTGGACCCCTCGGTGACAGGGATCGCGAGCGCGCTGACCTCGGGGTCGGCAAGCCCCTCGTTGCGACTGATGCGTGACGCGCGGATCGAGGGAAGGGCGCGGCGGAACTCCGCGACCGCCTCGGGGTCGTGACAGGCGAGCTCGTCGAGCAGCCCGCGTCGCTCCGTCTCGTCGGTGAAGGCCAGCAGCAGGCGCCCCGCGGCGGTGCGCAGCAGCGGCCGGGACATGTGCTCGTCAGCGAGATGGAGGAGGCGGGGAATCTCGTCCTCGCCGCCGCGCGCGAGGTGTACGGCGGCGAGCCCGACCCGTACCGTGAGCAGCACCGGGGTACCCGCGACGCGGCTCAGTTCATTGAGCTCGGCCTGACTGATCCGCGGAACGGCCCGGCCCGCGATGAGATTGAGGACGTGCGGGGCCGGGCCGAGCCTGAAGCGCCCGTGCTGTTCCAGCAGAAACCCGGTCGCGGCAAGGCCGTTGACCAGGTCCTGCACCGAGCTCGCCGGCGCCCCGACCGTCCGCGCCAACGCGGCCACGGTCACCCCGCCGGGCGCCCGCGCGGCAGCCTCCAGGATCCACACGACCCGGTCCACCGTACGGTGATGCCGCCGTCGGCCGTGCTCGCTCATCCCGCCCCCACCTTGTCCTTCACGTAAACCATCGGCCATGAGTGCCGAACCGGCGCGTCGATCCTCGCCCGCACTGCACCGCCGCCTCACGCCCCTTTGTGAGGTCGGCATCCACCTGCGACCAGGTATGCGCGGTCGGCCCGAGTAACGTACCGGCCTCCGCGGAACAGGAGGTGAGCGGGCTTGACGTCAGCCGCTCGCCGGGTCAGGGGCGTCTCCGTCACCGTCCGGCCCGGTCGGCGAGGGGCTGGGGGAGGCGGTTGGCGGAGCGAACAGTGACTGGAGGATTTCGGCGGCCGTCTCGCGCAGCCAGGTGTGGGCGCGGTCGTCGTCGTAGCGCTGGTGCCACAGCAGGTACAGGGGGACGTCCGGCAACTGGAGCGGCAACGGCAAGGTTGCCAGGCCGAGTTGCTCGCGGGCCGCGCGCGTGACCGCGTCGGGAAGGGTGACCACCAGGTCGGTGGCGAGCGCGAGTTGCAGGGCGAAGGCGGCGCTGGGCCCGGCGGCGGTGACACGGCGCCGGAGGCCGTGGGTGGTGAGGGCGTCGTCGATCGGGTCGCGCAGACTCCCGCGCCGCGAGACGGTGAGGTGTTCGGCGTCCGCGTAGCGCTCCATGCTCAGCGGCCCTTCGGTGAGCGGGTGGCCGGGGCGGACGGCGACGACCAGCCGGTCCCTGCCGATGAGTTGGTGGCGGATGTCCGGGAGCGCGGGAAGGCCGGAGCTCGATTCGAGGTCGACTTCACCCCGGCGCAGCTCGGGGGTGTCGGTGCCGGGCTCGGCGGTCAGGCGCAGCTGGACGCCCGGGGCCCGGCGGTGGACAGCGGTGATCAGATCGGTGCCGCAGGCGGCGGCCAGAGCGTCGTGCCAGCGCACGGTGAAGACCCGCTCCAGCTCCGCCAGGTCGAGTTCCTGCTGCGCGGACAGAAGTTGATGGGCCTGCTGGACGAGGGCGTGGACCTCGGCGCGCATCGCCAGCGCCCGGGTGGTGGGAACCATGCTGCGGCCGGTGCGCACCAGGATCTGGTCGCCGGTGGCCTTGCGTATACGGCCCAGGGAGCGGCTCATCGCCGGTGCGGTGACATGGAGGCGGGATGCGGCACCGGCGACACTGCCCTCTTCCAGCAGGGCGTCCAGGGCGGTGAGCAGATTCAGATCCAGTTGCATGAGAGTAACTCTACAAGTGACAAGCATGCACTTGTTGTTAATGATTCGGCGGCCTACCTTCGAGGTGTGCGGGAACGGAAACCGCTCCCGCACACACCGCACACACCGCACTCAAGGAGACCGTCATGAGCACAGCCATGCCTTTCGCCGCCGACACGCCGCTCCTGTCCGAGGTGATCGCCGCGGTGAAGACCGCGGGCACCACGCTGCGCGACCGCTACACCCCGCACGCCCGGGGCGTGAGTCTGGACGGGATCGTCGCGGAGATCCACGCAAATGACGACGCGGTGCTGGACGTGCTGCGCGAGCCGCTGCTGCGGGCGCGCCAAGGATCGCAGTGGGCGGAGGACGAGCTGGCCGGCGGCGCGCTCCCGCCGGGGGAGTGGTGGGTCGTCGACCCCGCCGAGGGCAACATCAACCACGTCCACGGCATGGAGGACTGGGCCGTGACGGCCACCCTGGTCCGCGACAACAAGCCGGTGCTCACCGTCGTCCACCTTCCCCTGACCGGCGACACCTACACCGCGGTCGCCGGGGGAGGCGCACACCTCAACGGGCACCCCCTGAAGGTGTCGGCCAAGACCGACCTGGACGCCGCCCTCATCGGCACCGGCCAGGCCAGGCCCGGCGAGGACGAGCGCGTCTTCCGGCAGATCGGCGACTCCGTCACCGCCATGCTCATCAACGGCCTGGTCGTACGGGTGTCCGTGCCCGCCACGATGCAGCTCATCCACGTCGCCGCCGGACGCATGGACGCGTTCTGGCAGTTCTCCGACGTCCGCTCCGGCCTGGTCGCGGGAGCCCTGCTGGTCGCCGAGGCCGGAGGCACCGTCACCGACCTGGCGGGCGAGCCCTGGAGCACGGCCGGCCACGACTTCCTGGCCGCTGCCCCCGGCATCCACGCCGACGCCCTCAAGGTCCTCGCGCCGATCGCCTGACCGTCCCCCTCCACTCTGCCCACCCCGAAACCGCAAGGAGCACCACCCATGACCCACATCGGCATCCTGGGCGCCGGCCGCGTCGGCATGAACCTCGCCGACAAGCTCTCCGCCGCCGGACACCGCGTCACCCTCGGAGTCCGCGACCCGCAAGGGACCGCGGCCCTTCCCCCGCGCACGAACTTCGCCGACCAGGCCACCACCGCACGTACCGCGGATGTCGTCATCAACGCGACGCCCGGTGACAGCGCCCTCGACCGCCTGGGCGCTCTGCGCGCCGAACTCAGCGGCAAGATACTCATCGACGTCTCCAACGCCACCCACGACGACGCCGACGGCCTGCCCGGCGATCTGTGCTACCCCGGCAGCAGCCTCGCCGAGAAGCTCCAGGCCCAACTCCCCGACACCCACGTGGTGAAGACCCTCAACACGATGCTGTTCACGGTCATGACCGCTCCCGAAATCCTGGCCACACCACCGACGGCGTACCTCTCGGGTGACGACCAGAACGCGAAGGAGATCACCGCCGCCCTGCTCGGCGACCTGGGCTGGCAGCCCGCGTGGATCGAGGACCTCGGTGGCATCACCACGGCCCGCGCCACCGAGGCCATGATCCTGGTGGTTCCCCACCTCCTGCGCCGGCATGGCTTCAAGCCCTTCGCGGTCTCGCTCGCCCGCTGACCCACCGCGAGACTCACGACCGGATCAAACGGTGAGGACGAGCTTGCCTTGAAGGTGACCGTGGTCCAGCAATCGGTGCGCCTCGGCGGCGTGCGCGAAGGGGAACGTCTTCTGCACGTGGACGCGGAGACTGCCCTCTTCGACGAGTGCGGCGAGGCTGCGCAGGGCGACCGGATCGGGGTCGACGGCGATGCCGCTGAAATGCCTACCGGCCGCCTCGTACGTGGCGGCGAGCTGCGTGTCCTCCTCGGCGACCGCCGTCACCAAGTGACCTCCCCGGCGGAGGACTTCGAGGGAGCGCTCTGCGGTGTCGCCGCCGATCGTGTCGAGCACGACGTCGATGTCGTGGACCGCCTCGGTGAAGTCGACCGACGTGTAGTCGATCACCTCGTCGGCGCCGCATCCCTCGACGAAGGCGCGTTTGCCCCGGCCGGCGGTCGTGATCACGTGTGCGCCGAGCGCCTTCGCGATCTGGATCGCGACGTGGCCGACCCCGCCGCCACCGCCGTGGACCAGGACGCGGTCGCCCTCCCGTACACCGGCGAGGTCGACGAGCCCCTGCCACGCCGTCAGCCCCACGAGCGGCAGTGCCGCCGCCTCGGCGTACGAGAGCGACGCCGGCTTGTGTGCCAGGTGCAGCGCAGGAGCCGACACGACCTCGGCGTACGCGTTCGCCGCCCGGGGGAACAACGGCATCCCGAAGACCTCGTCGCCGGGCCTGAACCGCCACGTCTGCGGTGCCTGGTCGACCACGCCGCTGATGTCCCAGCCGAGGGTGAACGGCGGCGGGCCGATCAGCGGGAACTCGCCGGCGCGCAGGCGCGCCTCCAGCGGGTTCAGCCCGATCGCCTTGACACGCACGAGAACCTCGGTCGGGAGGGGACGGGGCTCGGGCGCGTCCACGACGGTGAGCACCTCGGGACCGCCGAGCCTGTGCTGGGTGATGACTCGCATGACTCTCCTGGTTCAGGAAGGGGGGGCGAACCCAGACTAGGAACCCGATGGGCACCGGCAGGTACCTCAACGAATGAGGCATCGTCACGACCGATGAGTTTCCCGCTCCGCGCCGGTCTGTACGCGTAAGACCGACTCACACGGAAGGCTGGCGCCATGCGGAAGCTGATCTACGGCATGAACCTGACCCTGGACGGGTACATCGCCGCGCCCGGGCACGACATCGGCTGGAGCGGGCCGCCGAGCGACGAGCTGTTCCAGTTCTGGTCCGACCAGTTGCAGGCGACCGACGTGTCTCTGTGCGGGACCAGGCTCTGGCACACGATGAGCCCCTACTGGCCGACGGTCGACCAGCAACCCGGTGCCACCCCGGCGGAGATCGAGTTCGGGCGCCGCTGGCGGGACATGGCGAAGGTGGTGTTCTCTTCGACGATCGAGAAAGCCGACTGGAACACCCGCCTGGTCACCGGGGACGCGGTCGCCGAGATCACCCGGCTCAAGGCCGAGGACGGCGGCCCGATGGACATCGGCGGCGCGACGCTCGCCGGGGCGGCCATGCGGGCCGGGCTGATCGACGAGTACGTGCTGGCCACCGCGCCGGTCCTGGTGGGCGGCGGCACACCGTTCTTCGCCGCTGTGGACAACTGGGTGTACCTGAACCTGGTGGAGACGCGGAGGTTCCCCGGCGGCGTGGTCCTGAGCCGGTACGAGACGAGACGCTGAGGGTCCGTCGCGAGGTGTGCGGGACCCCGCCTTGCGCCTGTGCTCCCGGTAGGCGCGCCGAGCGTGCGTACCGGCCTCTGCCGTGCCGACCTGCCTCCCGTGGCCAAGGTCGCCATCGGCGGTGACGACGCCTTTCCGTGACTCCTGCGTCGACCGGCCGACGCAGGTGATGTGCGTGTCCGTATCGGGCTCGTTGAGGGGCGGGGCGTGGGGTCGTGCGGCTGCGGCACGGTCGCCGCAGCCGCTGGCCGTCGCGCGGGGTACCGGGCGTCAAGGGATCCGGGTTGTCGGTCACTGACGGGTTGTGTAGATGTAATCGTCCAGTGAGAACGTCCTGGCGGCGCGCTTCGCGGCGGATGCTGTTGTGGGCCGCCAGAGGGGAGAGTCTCCGTGGTGGTCCAGGAAGAAGGTGTTCGAGCCGGCGCAGTCGTTGGTGTACACCAGTGACTTGCCGATGCGTTCTCGCGCGAATCGCAGGAACCTGTCATTGGCCTCTTGTGTCACCTCGACGGCGGTCGCACCCCGCCTGCGGGTCTCGGTGATCACCCGGATCGCGTGTGTGGACAGGGTTTCCACCATCCCGGGCCACGAACCTCCGCTCCAGGAGTAGGGCCCGAAGATGAAGAAGTGGTTCGGCAGCTTGGGAAGGCTGACACCTTCATATGCCTGGACACGCTGGTGGGTGAAGAACTCGGCGAGGTCGAACCCATCCCTGCCCCGGACCGGCACCTTCCGGTAGTTCTCCGGATCGTAGAACAGGCGGAACCCGGTCGCGAGGATGAGGGTGTCGATCTCATGCAGGCGGCCGTCGCTGCCGAGTACCCCCTTCGACGTGATGCGTGCGATACCGGTGGTGACCAGCTCCACGTTGGGCCGGGTGTAGGTGCGGAAATAGGCGTTGGACACGCTGGGTCGCTTGCACAGGAACTTGTAGTCCGGAATGAGTTTTCGGCGCAGCGCCGGGTCGGGGACCTGCGTGCGCAGGTAGACCCGGACCAGGGCGGCTGCGAACCTGGCTATCACCGCACCCGGTTTACCCAGCAGGAAAATGCCGACCAGCAGCATCTCCACCACCGCCGAGCTGATCGTCCGCAGTGCGGCGTTGACCAGTGGTACCCGGGCCAGCAGACCTCGCAGCCAACGCGGGATCGGCGGGTCCGGCTTGGGGAACACCCAGATGGCGCTCCGCTGGAAGACGGTGAGTCTGCCGACTGCCTCGGCCACCTTGGGGATCAGTTGCACGGCCGACGCGCCGGTGCCGATCACGGCAGCGCGCTCGCCGGTAAGGTCGTGGGCGTGGTCCCACCTGGCGCTCTGGATCACCTTGCCGGTGAAATCGTCCAGTCCCGCAATGTCCGGCCGCAGCGGTTCCGTGTACAAGCCGACTGCGGTCAGCACGAAACGGGCGGTCAATGTGCAGCCGTCGGCCAACCGCACGTGCCACAGGTGCTCTTTCTCGTCCCACTGTCGCGAGGTCATCTCGGAATTCAGTCGGATGTGCCCGCGCAGTCCATATTTGTCCGCCATGTGGTCGATGTACTGCTTGACTTCCGATCCTTTGGGGAACAGGCGGGTCCAGTGCGGATAGAGCTCGTAGGAGAACTGGTAGACGAACGAAGGCAGATCGACGGCGACGTCAGGATAGGTGTTGTCCCGCCAGGTGCCGCCGATGTCGTGGGATCGCTCGATGATCAGGAAGTCGATCAAGCCGGCGCGCAGCAAGGCCGCACCGGTGCCGATACCGCTGATTCCGGCCCCCACGACAAGGATTTCGTGATCTGGCGTCATCTCCGCAGCTCCTTCTCGGAAGGTAATTCTCACGGTTGCGGGGATCGTCTTCAAGGTGCTGTTGCATGACTGTCAATGCAATCGATTGTGTGAGCTGAACTTGTGGCTTCCGGTCTGCGGGCGCTGCCGGATTTGTGGGTTCCCGGTGCGTGTTGTCGGGCGGATTTGTCTTTCGCGCCCGTCAGTGCCGTGCTCGGGCCGCGTGTCCAGTGGCGAGGGGGTGGCCAGAACGGCCCCGTTGCCTCCCTGGTGTTCACAGGACGGCGACGAGGCGGTCGAGGAAGGCGGAGTCGAGGGCGGGGGCCCGGACGCCGAGGGCCGCCAGCTCCGACCAGGTCGCTTCGGACCGCATGTGCGGGGCGGAGAAGCTGGTGAGGCCGATGAGGTGGGAGACGAGTTCGATGTTCACGGCTCGCTGCCGGGCGGCGGGCCGGGTGTTGCTTTTGACGTGCTGTTGCCAGTGGTCGGGCGGTATGACGTCCAGCCGGAAGCCGGCTCGGGTCAGGGCGGAGAACAGCTCGGCGGCCGGCAGCGGCTGCGGCCGGACCAGGTGGTAGCAGCGGGTCTCCCCGGGCGGTGCCGCCCGGACGAGCAGGGCGACGGTCCCGGCGGCGACCACGTCGATCATCTCGGTGGGGGCGCCGCCCGATATCCGGGGTGCGACGCCGAGTTCGGCGAGCGCGCCCATGATGTCGCGCAGCAGGTCCCAGCCACTGGTCCGGGCGGTACGGGAATCCCCGGTGATGATGCCGGGGCGCAGGATCGACACCGCCAGACCGCGGCCGGCGGCCTCCCTCAGCACGCGCTCGGCCGCGACCTTGCTGCGGGCGTAGCCGAGTGACCCGGCCGTCGCTTCGGTGGGGATGGTGGTCTCGTCGATCTCGCCGAGCCCCTGCGACCTTCCCGCCATGAAGGTCGCCAGGGTGGACACGAAGCCGAAGTGCGGCCACTGTCCGGTCAGTTCGTGCCGCCGCTGCGCCAGGGCGATCATGTGGAGGGTGCCGTCGACATTGTGGGGGGCGAGACGCTCGTAGCTTGCCGCGAAGTTGACGGCGGCCCCGCAGTGGATGAGCAGTTCCGTCCTGGCGGCGAGCCCGTCGTAGGCGGTGGGGTCCAGCCCGAGCCGGGGATGGTCGAGGCGGCCCGGGAGTATGGTCATGCGCAGTGCCGCAGGCAGGCCCAGACGGTCGATGACACGGGTCCGTGCGGCCTCGGTGTCGGGCGCGCGGACGAGGCACACCACGTGCACCGCGGCGGTGTCGAGCAGTTGGCGTGCGATCTCCGCGCCGAGACCGCCGGTGACGCCGGTCAGCAGGACGGTGCGGGGCGGTGCCGGGTGTGTCACTGGGCCTCCCCGGGCGGTGGTGGAGCGCGGGCGCGCGGGCGGGACGGACCGGTCAGGGCGGGCCGATCATGCGAGGCGGGCGGACGGTCAGCGTGAAGTCCAGGCGCAGTGCGAACGAGGCTTGGTGGCTGGTCAGTTCGGGGAAGTGGCCGGGCCACTCGTCGAGGCGCAGGCTTATGGGCCGAGCCGTGGCGCGTCCCGGTGCCTTGACGAGGCCCAGGCGGTCGCCGTCCGACACGAAGTAGGTGAACGTGATCGGTGTGGGGAGCGCGAGCCGGGCGCGGTCGCGCCAGGAGAGGGCCGCCGTCGCCTTCTCCGAGGAGACCGAGAGGCCGGAATCCTCCCAGGTGAAGACGCCGGGGTCGGACGGTGTGAGGCCCTGCGCCCGCCCGACGTGCCGGACGCCGGGTTCGTCGACCCACACCTGTCGCAGGACCAGTGCGACCCTTCCCTTGCGCCGTACCAGGGACGCCAGTCCCAGCACCTCGTAGGAGGCGTCACCGCCGCGGTAGCGGTTGACGAAGACCATCAGCTTGCGGGGTGCGAGCGCGTGGAGGCCGCCGGGTACGTCCAACGGTCGTGCCAGGGTGAACACTCCGGCATGGGCGATGCCGGGCAGCCGCCATGGCAGCGGAGGAGGCAGTGGCAGGCCGGCCTCGTGTGCCTGGGAGTCGTCCAAGGGTTTCATGGCGTCGACACCTCCGCTTGCGTGAGGGTTCCGGTGGACCGGTCCTGGATGAGCTGGGCGAGTGCGGTCAGGTGCGCGGCGCTGGAGATCTCCAGACCGGTGAGCCGGCAGCCGAAGGTCCGCTGGGCGGCGGTGGCGAGCTCGGTCGCCATGAGGGAGTCCACGCCGACGAGGTCGAGTCGGCGGCCGTGGTCGATCCTGCCGGGTTCGGTCTGCATGATCTGCGCGAGCAGCCCGGTGAGGGTGTCCGCGATGAGGGCCACCGCCTCCCCGGGGGCGAGGCCGGTCAGGTCGACGCGTGCGGGCCGGGCGGCCCGGCGGGCCTGCCCCGAGGCGACGAGGTGGGTGGTGCGCGGGGCGGTGATGTTCGGATAGGTGTCGGCCAGGCGGGCGCCGTCGAACCTGAGTACCGCGACGACGGGTGCACCCGGGTCCAGCAGGTGTTGCTTGAGCACTGTCAGGGCCTCCCGGGAGCGGACGGGCACGATGCCGTACGCGTCCAGTTGGCTCCCGATCCCCCGACGCGCCACATAGCCGCTGTCCTCGATGTGGCCCCACTGGACGGAAAGGCCCGGCAGACCGGCGGCGCGCCGCTCGCGTACGAGGGCGTCGAGCACCATGTTGGCCCCGGCGTAGGCCGACTGCTGGAAGTGGCCGAGCACGGTGGTGGCGGACGTGTAGACGACGAAGAAGTCCAGGTCCCGCGCGCGGGTGAGCCGGTCGAGGTGGTACCCGCCGGTGACTTTCGGGGCGATGACGCGGCGCAGTTGGTCGTCGGTGAGGTCGGTGAGGGGGCCGTCGTCCAGCACCATCGCGGCATGCACGACACCGGCGAGGGGGCGGCCCGTCGTGTCGATGTCGGCGAACAGGCGCTCCACCGCGTCTGCGTCGGTGACGTCGACGGCGGGCGCGGTCACGGTCACCCCCCGGTCGCGCAGCTCCGCGAGGAGCGCGGGTGCCTCGGGTGATGCCTCGCCGCGGCGGTTGCACAGTACGAGGTGGCGGGCGCCCTGATCGGCGAGGAACCGCGCGGTCTCGGCGCCGAACCCGCTGAGCCCACCGGTGATGAGATAGGTGGCGTCGGGGCGGAGCGCGCTGTCCGCGGGCCGGTGTGCGAGCGGTACCGGTTCGTCGAAGGTGAGGACGACCTTGCCGAAGTGCCGGGAGAACTGCAGGCAGGCGAAGGCATCCGCCACCTGTGCGGCCGGATAGGTCCGGAAGGGCAGCGGGCGGTAGTCGCCGTGGTGGAGGCGTCGGGCGATGGTGTCGCGGCAGGCGTCCATCAGCGGCGAGTTCTCCACCTCTTCGACCAGCGGGCCGATGTCGACCCCGAAGTAGCTGAGGTTGTGGAGGAAGGGTGCCAGGGGCAGCGTGTTGTCGGCGAGGATGTCGCGCTTGCCGAGCTCGATGAACCGCCCGCCTGGTTTGAGGACGTCGATGCCCCGCGTGACCGCCTCGCCCGCGAGCGAGTTGAGTACGACGTCGACGCCCTGTCCGCCGGTGATCTCCATGACCCGGTCGGCCCAGGCGAGGTCGCGGGAGTGCAGTACGTGTTCCATTCCGAGCAGGTGCAGCAGATCGCGTTTGGCGGGGGTGCCGGCGGTGGCGATGACGGTCGCGCCGATGGTGCGGGCGTACTGCCAGGCGGCGAGCCCCATGCCGCCCGCGGCGGCGTGGACCAGCAGGGTCTCGCCGGGTGCCAGCCGGGCGAGGTGGTCCAGGCTGTGCTGCGTGGTGTAGAAGACGACGGGGATGGTGGCGGCCTCGGCGAACGACATGCCGTCGGGGATCGCGATGGCGCGGTCGGCGCGCACCACGACCTGGGAGCTGCGGTAGGGGGCGGTGGAGCAGACCCGGTCGCCGACGCTGATGTCGTGGACGGCGCTGCCGACGGCGATGACGGTCCCGGCGCAGTCGGTGCCGAACGGGAACTGGCCGGGGCGGTGCTTGCGCGGCAGGATCGGGGAGACGGCTCCGGTGACCGTGGCGATGTCCCGGTAGTTCAGGCCCGCGGCCCGTACATCGATCGTGATTTCGTCGGGTCCTGGCTCGGGTACCTCCACGCTCTGCCACCGCAGCTCGTACCGCTGGCCGGTCCTCGGGCAGTCGAGGCCGAACGGCTGGGCAGCGCTGCTGGGCGTGGTCCGTTGCCGCGGCCGGTCGGGCAGCAGCCGGGGCACGAAGCGTCCGGCGGCGGTCAGGAGCACCTCGTCCTCGTCGGTCGCCGCGGCGATCTCCGCGAGGAGGGCGTCGACGACGGCGTCGGTGTCGGCGGGATGGCCGGGCGAGCGGCCGAGAGCGATCTTCCGGATGGCCAGGGCCGGGGCCTCGTTGGCGAGGGCGCGTGCCGCACCCCAGGCGGCGGCGGAGGCGCCGGGAGCGGGCGGCAGTGCGAGGGGGGCGGGCTGGTGGGAGTTCACCACGAGCCACAGGCGCGGCTGGGCACTCGTCGGGATCCCCGCGGTGGCGCGGGCGATGGCGCCCAGCTCGGCGCAGTGGCGGACGGCCTGCTCGGTGACGGCGGCGGGCGCGGCGGCGGCCGTGTCGTCGGCGTCCAGCAGCAGGACGATGTCGGCGGGCGCGCCGCACTCCGACAGGGCCTGAGCCCATGCCTCCGTGGAGCTGTCGGCCGCCATCCGGCGCAGCGGCCCGGGGGCCCGCGTGGCCAGCCGCGCGGCGGTCGTCGCACCGCCGTTGCCCTCGTACACACCGATCAGCAGGGGGCGCCGTTCGGCGCCGGGCGGGTCCGGGCGGTGTGCGACGGGCGCGTCCGGTGCCCGTGCGGCGAGGATCACCGACAGGTCGCCGCGCGCGGGTTCCTCGGGGTCGCCGGCGCAGACGACGTCGCGGTACCCCTCGCGCCGCAGCAACTGGCTCCAGTGGTCCCGGTTCAGGAGCGGGCCGTGCGGTCGCAGGTCGGGGTCGGTGTTGACCCAGAAGGAGTCCAGGAGTCCGAAGACGCCCGCCATCAGGGCCACGTTCGTCGGTTCGATGGCGAGCAGGTGGCCGCCGGGAGCCAGCAGGGAGGCGGTCTTGGCGACCGTGGCGGCCAGGTCCCGGGTCGCGTGCAGGACATGTCCGGCGACCACCAGGTCGTAGCCGGCGAGGTCGAACCCCTGCTCCGCCGGGTCACCGTCCAGGTCGAGCGTCTGGAAGTGCAGGAAGTCGTAGGCGCGGAACCGTTCGCGGGCAGCGCCGAAGAACACCGCGGACACGTCGGTGTAGGTGTAGTGGGTGCGGGCGGCGGGCAGCAGCGGCAGCAGGTGCCGTGTGGTGGCGCCTGTCCCGGCACCGACCTCCAGGACGCGCAGGGGCCGGTCGGCGGGCCAGTTCGCGATGGCCTCGCCCAGGAGCAGGGCCGCGGTCTCGTTGAGGTACGTCATGACGGGGGTGCTGTCGTAGAGCCGGGCGGCGAGCGCGTCCGATTCGGAGAACAGCAGGTCGAGCGGGTCCGTGGCGCCGGTGAGCACGTCGAGCAGGTGGCGCCCGCAGACGCCGTAGCCGTGCACCAGGACGCTGTGGAAAGGCAGGTCCAGCAGGGCCTGGGCGAAGATCCGTTCGGGCTCGGGGTGCGCGGTGTGCCGCCACGCGCCGGCGCCCGTCGGCGTGACCAGGCCGCAGCCGTCCGCGAGGTGCAGCAGTGACCGCAGCAGAGGCGTGTGTTTGGTGTCGACGCCGGCGGCGCACAGGTCGGCGAGGGTGAAGGTGTCCCGGCCGGGCAGCAGGGTACGGGCAGCCGCCGCCGCGAAGTGCGCGCTGACAGCCAGCAACCGCGGCTGCAGGTCGCGGTAGCGCAGAGTGCGGAAGCGGTCGGTGATCGTGCGGCGGGCGGCGGCGGTTCGCTCCAGGACCTGGCTGGGAGCAGGCAGTGGCGTGGGCGCGACGGGCCGCCCGGGCAGGGGTGCGGCCCGCAGTACTTCTGACATGACCGGGACGGGCTCGGCCTCGCCGCCGCTGAACCGCCGCATGCGCGCCCCGCGCAGCTCCAGCGCGACCGTGCCGTCCCGCCCGGTGACGGTCAGGTCGACCAGGAGTTCGGCGCCGGGCGCCGCGCCGTTCGCCCGGGACCGGAGGTGGATCCGCCCGGTGTCGGGGAGCGGCTGCCACCATCGCACGACGTCCACCCCGACGGGGAGGAACGGTGCGGACACGCCCTGCTCGTCCAGCAGCCCGATGGCGGCCTGCAGGGCGCCGTCGAGTGCGGCCGGGTGGGCGTGGTGCCCCGTGTCGGCGGCGGTAGTGAGCCGGTAGTCGGCGAGCACCTCACCCGCCCCGATCCGGATCCGCCGCAGCACCCGGAAGGCGGGGCCGTATCGAAGGCCCAGCTCCTCGCACCGTGCGTAGTGGTCGGCGGCGGTGCGCTCCCGGGGCGTCCGCGCGGCCAGCGCCGCCACGTCCAGGGCGGCGGGCCGGGCATGCAGCAGGCGGCGGACCCGGCCGCGTACGTGTTCGGTCCAGCCCTCCTGCTGCCCCACCCGGCTCGCCACCGTGATCCGGCCGTCGTCCGGGGTGACCCGGGTCTGCAGACGGACGTCGGCGCCGGGGTCGTCGAACGGCAGGACCAGCGGGGCGCTGATGGCGAGGCTGCGCACCTCGACCGGGCCGTTCCAGATCCGTCCGCCTGCCGACAGGACCATGTCGAGGTAGCCCGCGGCGGGCATGACGGCGGCGGCGCCCACCCTGTGGTCGGCGAGCCAGCCCAGCCGGCCCGGGTCGATCCGCTGCTGCCACTGCGGGTCGGGGGTCGCCTGCCGCCGTCCCAGCAACGGGTGGCCCGCTTCGCCGACGGCGTCGTCGGAGCCCAGCTCCAGCCACCAGCCCGGCTCTCCGTTCCAGTGCGCCTCGCGCTGCCAGGGGTAGGCCGGAAGGCTCACCACACGGCCGCCGTCGGGAAAGCAGGTGCCGAGGTCGAAGTCGGCGCCGGCGGCCAACAGTCCTGCCAGGGCCGCATCGAGGGCGTCCGCCCCGCAGGCGGTGCGCGTCAGCGTCCCGACGACCTCGACCCGGTGGTCGGCGGCCGTGGCGACCCGGCGCAGGTAGCCGCCGAGGATCGGGTGCGGACCGATCTCCAGCAGCACATCACAGCCGCCCTCACCGAGCATGGCGTTGATCGCGTCGAGGAAGCGGACGGGCTCGCGGATGTTGCGCCACCAATAGTCGGCGTCCAGGGGCTGATCGAGGGCCGAGCCCGTCACGGTCGAGAACAGCGGGATACGGGACGGGCCGGGCGCGATCCCGGCGAGGTTTGCGGCGAGCATGTCGCGCAGCCCGTCCATCGCGGGGCTGTGGAAGGCGTACTCCAGGTTCAGGCGGTGGAAGGAGATTCCCTCCTCCTCCAGCTCCCGGCCCCACCGCTCCAGGGCCCCGCCGGCGCCGGAGACGGTCACGTCGCGGTCGCTGTTGATGCCGGCGACGACCAGCTCGCGCTCCAGGCCGGCCGTGCGCAGGCGCTCCTCCGCGTCCAGGGCGCTGAGACCGACCGCGGCCATCCTCCCGGTGCCGTGGGTGGTGGCCTGGGCACGGCTCCGCTCGGCGATCACCAGACAGGCGTCCCGCAGATCCAGGAACCCGGCGCAGTAGGCAGCCGCGACCTCGCCCACACTGTGCCCGGCCACCGCGGCAGGCCGGATGCCCCGCCGCGCCATGGCGGCGACGAGCCCGGCCTGGACGGCGAACAGCAGCGGCTGGGCGACATCGGCGTGGTCCCAGCGGCGCCGGTCACCCGGCAGGGCGAGTTCGTCGCGGACCGACCAGCCCAGGAGCGGCCCCAAGACCGCCTCGACCCGGGCGACCTCGGCGGCGAACGCCGGTTCTGCCTCCAGCAGTTCGGTGCCCATCCCGATCCACGCGGCGCCGTTGCCGGAGAACACGAACCCGACGGCCCCCCGGTCGACCGCCGAGGCCGTCGCGGCGCCGTCGACCTCGCGGCCCGCGGCCAGCCCGCGCAGCTTCACCGCGGCCTCCGCGGCACCGGAGGCGAGGACCGTCAACCTGCGGTCGTGCCGTGCCCGCGGTCGGCAGCTGCTGAACGCGACGTCCTCGAAGTGCGCGGCGGCCGGGCCGTCGAGGTGGTCGGCCAGACGGGTCGCGGCAGTGTGGAGGGCCGCGTCGGTGCGCGCCGACACCAGCACCGGCAGCAGCTGCTCGCGCGGCCCCGGCTGCTTCGGCGGGGCGGCCGGGTGGGCGGTCAGCACGACGTGCGCGTTGGCGCCGCCGAAGCCGAAGGAGTTGACGCCCACGACGGTCCGGTCCCCACGCGGGGCGAGGTCCAGGGCCTTGGTCACCGGTGTCAGACCGAGCCCGGCGAAGTCGATCGCCGGATTGACGGGCTCGCTGTGCAGCGTCCGCGGAATCCGGCCCTCGCGCAGAATGAGCAGCGCCTTGCACACGCCCGGCACGCCCGCACCGGCCTCCAGATGCCCGACGTTGGACTTGACCGACCCCACCGGAATCGGCGCCCCGCCGTTGCGCCGGCCCAGCGCCGCACCGAGCGCCGCGCACTCGACCGGGTCGCCGGCCTGCGTACCGGTGCCGTGCGCCTCGATGTAGGCGATCTCCGACGGGTCGACCCCGGCGACGGCGTAGGCCCTCTGCAGCAGTTGCGCCTGGGCGGTGGCGCTGGGCATGGACAGGCCCGCGGTCCGGCCGTCGCAGTTGACCGCGCTGCCCAGGATCACCCCGTGGACCCGGTCGCCGTCGGTGACCGCGGTGCTCAGCGGCTTCAGGACGAACACGCCCGCGCCCTCGGCGCGCACGAACCCGTCGGCCAGCGCCGAGAAGGGATGGCACCGGCCGGTCGGCGACAGCATCGAGGCGTGCGAGGCGGCGACCCAGGCGTACGGGCCGAGCACCACGTTGACCCCGCCCGCCAGGGCCACCGCGCTGGCGCCCGAGCGTACGGATTCGCATGCCTCGTGCAGGGCGCTGAGCGCTGACGAGCAGGCCGTGTCGAGGGCGGCGGAGGGCCCGCGCAGGTCGAAGGAGTACGAGAGGCGGTTGGCGGCGTTGGAGTTGGCGGCGCCGGCCATGGTGTAGGCGTTGTAGGTCCGCAGCCGGCGGGTCTGCAGCTCGTTGTAGTCGTTCGTGGAGATGCCGATGAACACCGCGGTGTCGCTCCCGGCGAGCTCGGCCGGGTCGATGCCGGCGTCGTCGAACGCCTCCGCAGCGCACTCCAGCAGCAGCCGGTGCTGGGGGTCGATCCGTGACGCCTCCTTCGGCGAGATGCCGAAGTAGTCCGCGTCGAAGCCGGCGATGTCATCGAGGTAGCCGCCCGCGGAGGTGTATGCCTTCCCCGGGCTCTGCCCCGCGGGGTTGACGAACGCCGAGTGGTCGAACCGGTCGGCGGGTGCCTGGTCGGAGACCAGGTCGATGCCGTCGGCCAGTGCATGCCAGAACGCGTCGAGCGAGGACACACCGCCCGGGAGCCGCAGCCCGACGCCCACGATGGCGACCGCTGTTTCGGCACTGCCGGGGCTGTGGGGACCGTCGGGAAGAGACCTCAAGCTGCGCAACGCGTTCACCGACCCTCTCGTTCCGCCGTCCTGCTGTGCCGGGTTGACTCGCGCTCGGGACCTCACGGTTTCCGGGGGCGACCGGGGCTTCTCCGCCTGGAGGAATGCCTTGTGTTTATACGATTTAGAGCGCCAGGTGCAGGTTCCGGGAGGCGCGGGAGGGGGCATACGGGCTGCCTCCCGTGCTCCAGGGCGCGGGCCGGTGCTCCGAGGCGCACAGGGCTGCGGATGATGCGCCAAGTGCGACCCCCCGCCATGGTTTGGGCCTGATCCTGCCTGGTCAGCGGGTGCTTGAGGGGGCGTAGCGACTGCTGTCAGGGGGATTCGGAACTGGTCGAAGGAGGGCCCAAGGCTGTCTCAGCTCTCTGGGGTGCCTTCTGCGGGGATGCGGACGAGGGCGATTCCGGCGGCCAGGACCCAGGCGTAGAAGGTGAGGTAGGCGGACAGGCTGTACAGGGTGGTGGGGGCCAGCCGGCCGTCCTTGTCCAGCAGGAAGAAGGTGCCGGACATGACGGGGATGGCCACCCAGGGCGTGATGGTGGTGAGCCGGCGGGGGAAGGCGGAACTGCGGCGCATCGCCATGCCCGTGGCGAAGAGCATGAACGCCATGAAGAAGTGGACGGCGGTGTATCCGACGGCGATGGACAGCTCGTAGGCGAGCCGGGCACGGTCGGGCGGGAGGTCGCGAAGCGCCGCCACCCACCACATGCCGTTGGTCTGTTGCAGGGTCACGGCCTGGGCGAGCGCGCAGGGAACGATCAGAGATGTGTACACCGAGGGCCGGGAGTCCGTGCGCAGGGCGCGTTTGACTCCGGCGGCGAGCCACACCACCAGGGCGAAGCCGAAGTTCGCCAGGTAGAACTGCACCGTGACGTTGGTCTGCTGGACGGCGAAGTGGTCGGTGATCTGCTGGTCGGTCCACTTCCAGCTGGGGTAGGGCTGGGCGGGGGTCCCGGTGAGCAGGACGACCGCAGCGCCCGTGACGAAGGAGGCGATCCCGGCCCAGCCCGCCAGGCGGATGTCCTTGGTCATCGTCGGCCGCCGGGTTCGGCGAGGTGGCGGGGGCCGAGCTGGTCGAGGGTCCACCCCAGTGGGTAGGTCTGTGGGCTGCGGGCGTAGGCGCGGGAGGTGGGGCGTGGCGGCAGGAGGCGGACGAGTCGGCCGCGTGTGCGCAGCCCCCAGCGGACGGTGGTGGCGAACCACGCGGGCACAGCCGGCAGGTCGAGGACCTTGCGGGTGGGCTCGTCGATGAGGGCCATCACTGATCGGGTCGACAGGAACCGCAGGCCGCGCGGGCAGAGTGCGGCGATGATGCGGATGGCGTTCATCGCCATCTCCCGGTTGGCGTAGTGCCACGCTGCCCGTTCCTCCAGGTCGCTCTCCAGCCAGGCGGCGAAGCCCGCGTAGTCGACGGGGATGTTCTTGATGCCCATGAGTTCCCCGAGCCGCCGGTGGGCCAGGACCAGGGCGTGTGTCTCCGAGGGGGACAGCTTCCGCCAGCTGTAGGAGTTGATCCAGGTGACGGCGGAGACGAGGTGGCCGGTCAGGATGTGCAGGTAGTCCTCGTTGGAGATCTCGTAGTGCGAGTGGATGTTGTTGAGGGCGCGCACGACGTCCCGGCCGTAGCGGGATTCCAGTCCGGCGCGGTGGGCCTCGTAGGGGAAGAGCATGGTGTCGTCGAAGCGTTTCATGCCGTGGTGGGCGAACTCGCCGGTGGCGGCCAGGCTTTGGGTGATGCTGGGGATGGCGAAGTCGGTGACGAACGCGAAGGAGTAGCCCTGGTTGTAGTCCCAGGGGAACTCGTACCGGGTCACCAGTTGGAAGATCTCTTCGTAGTCGCGTTCGGGGTCGAGGGTCTGGATGTGGCGCAGGCGGCTGTAGCGTCCCATCGGGCAGCTCCAGGGATTGCGGAGTGGGTGGTGCGGTCGCGATTTCACCGGGCGATGCGGTCCGGGGTCGGTTCGACGTGGCTGGTCAAGCCTTCTGTGCCCCGGCCGGCTGGTGGGTCTGGTCCGGGACGACGCCCATCTCGTGCAGGAGCCAGTCGGCCAGCGCGGCGGCGTTGGGCTTGGTCCAGATGACGCCGGGGGTGATGTCGGCGCGCAGGGTGGCGGCCAGGCGTTGCTGGAGCTGGATGCCGCCGAGGGAGTCCAGTCCCAGCATCACCAGACTGGTGTGGGGGCCGATGTGGCGGGTGGTGCCGCCGAGCAGGTCGCGCACCTGGCTGGTGATGAAGTCCGTGAGGAGGCGGCGGCGTTCGGATTCGCTCGCGGCCGTGCGGAGTGCGTCGAGGACCGGCGAGGTGGCGTCGTCCTCGGTGGCCGGGGAACCGGTGAGGAGCTCGGTGAGCAGGGTGGAGGTGCGCAGCTGCGGGTAGGGGGCCGTCCACAGGGCGGTGTCGACGGGTGAGTAGGCGATCTGGTGGTGGCCGTCGGCCAGGATCCGTTCGAAGGCGTCCATGCCGTCCTCGGGATTGATCATCACGAAGCCGCGTCGGGCCAGGTGCCGGCCGCGGCCGACCTCGGCCCAGGCGCCCCAGTGGATGCCGGTGGCGGGCAGGCCCTCGGCGAGCCGGTGGGACACCAGGGCGTCGAGGAAGGCGTTGGCGGCGGCGTATGCGCCCTGTCCGGGGGAGCCGATGAGTGAGGCGATGGAGGAGTAGACGACGAAGAAGTCCAGTTCCGTCTCCAGGGTGGCCTGGTGCAGTGCCCACGCTCCCTCTGCCTTGCCGCGCCAGACGCGTTCCAGGAGCGGATCGTCGAGGCGGTCGAGGGTGGCGTCCTCGACGACGCCCGCCGCGTGGACGATGCCGCGCAGTCTCGCGCCGTCCTCGGCGGCGGCGAGTGCCTGCCGGACGGTCCCCGG
Source organism: Streptomyces sp. cg36 (assembly GCF_041080675.1). Classification (NCBI taxonomy): domain Bacteria; kingdom Bacillati; phylum Actinomycetota; class Actinomycetes; order Kitasatosporales; family Streptomycetaceae; genus Streptomyces; species Streptomyces cyclosori. The sequence continues at coordinate 8,174,103 of NZ_CP163520.1, forward strand.
TGCGGCGATGTCGCCGGGGACGACCTCGATGCGGGCCGCGGTGGTGGTGCGCAGGGACTCCACCGCGCGTTCGACGGCGCCGGAGGGGGCGGTACGGCCGACCAGGACGAGGCGGCGGGCGCCGCGTTCGGCGAGGCGGCGGGCGGTGAGCAGCCCGAGGCCGCCCAGGCCGCCGGTGACCAGATAGCCGCCGTCCGGCCGTACCCATGCCGGGGCGTGGCCCGTGTGCGGGGCGGGGCCGGTACGGACCCGGGCGACGTGGCGGGTGCCGTGCCGCCAGGCGATCTCGGTGATTGGCGCCGCGTCGTCGAGCAGGTCGGGCAGGACCAGCTCCAGCGGGGTGGCGCCGCAGACTTCCACGCTGCTGGGCCGCAGTTCGGGGTGTTCGAAGGCGGCCACCCGCAGCAGGCCGTGGATTCCCGCGGTGTTGAGGGGGTGATCGCCGCGCCACATCACCCACAGGCGCGGCGGCCTGGTGCGGGCGGCCAGCTCCTTGAGCGCGGTCACCGTGCGGCGGACGGCGGCAAGGGCACCTTGGGGCGTGCCGCCGGTGCCGGGGCCGTTGAACAGGAGCAGCAGGTGGGTCGCGTCCGGCTGGGTCGCGTCCTCCAGTGCCTCGGACAGCGGCCCGGGGGTTGGCGGACGGTCCGTGCGGTCGAGGAGCAGGCGGCTGCCCGCGGCCTTCTTGCCGAGCATGGTGGACAGCCTTTCGCCCCACCGGGTCCCCTCCGGGGCCAGTACCAGCCACTGCTGTTCACCGCAGTGCGGTGTGCGCGGGGCGGGTTGGGGGTGCCAGGCCAGGTGGGCCAGCCGCTCGGCGTAGCGCTGCTCGGGCGGGGTGATGTTGGTCAGGCGCAGGTCGCTGAGTTCGGCGACGACCGTGCCGTCGGCGGTGGCCAGGACGCCGGAGGCGGTGCAGGCGATGTCGTCGGCGTGGTGCAGGGTGACATCGGCGTAGCGGGCGTGGCCGGTGGGGCCGTACGGGCGGATCTTGCCGAATCCGGCGACCACGACCGGCCCCGGGCAGCCTGCGCACTGCCCCAGCCAGGCCGCGACCGCGGTCTGGACGAACTCGTCGGCGAGCGCCGGGTGGAGTCGCATCGCGGCGGCCGAGGCGCGGGCACCGGCGGCCAGGCGCAGCGTGCTCACGGCCCGGCCCTGGTCGGTTTGGAGCTGGATGCGGTCGAGCGCGGTGAAGGACGGGCCGTGCAGGACCTGGTGCCGCTCGCGGAAGCGCCGGTGCAGGTCGCCCGGGGGAGAGTCGGTCCAGCCGGGAGCCGTTGTGTCGGGCACCTGCCAGGCGGGGCGCGCCTGCTGTTCCGGCAGGGCGCGCACGGTGGCACGGGCGTGGACGAGGACTCCGGCGTCGGTGCGGGTGAGTACCTCGGCCCGTAGCGCACCGGCCGCTTCCACCAGGCGGGTGGTGACTTGGGGCTCGGGGGCGAGGATCAACGGTGCCTCGATGCGCAGCTTTTCGAGGACGAGTCGGTCGCTGCCGAGGACCTCCGCGCCCGCGGCGATCAGCATCTCGGCGAACCCGGTGCCGGGCAGCACGGGCGTCCCGGCCACCTGGTGGTCGGCCAGCCAGGGCAACCGGGCCGGGCTGATGGGCGTCTGCCACAGGTGGCGCCCGGGCTGGTCGGGATCGGTCACGTGTCCGCCGAGCAGCGGGTGCTGGGCCGCGGCGGGCAGCCGGGGGGCGATGAGCGCGTACGGGGTGGTGGTGCCGCCGTGGCGGGTGCGGTTCCAGTACGTGGTGGGCACATCGGCCAACTGCCCGTGGCCGTAGCGGGTGGTGAAGTCGATGCCGTCGAAACCCGCGGTGTGCGCGTGGGCCAGGTGGGTCAGGAACGCCTCGCTGTCGTCGGCTTCGCGGCGCAGGGTGCCGACCGCCACCACGTCCTCGATGCCGTCCTCGGCGGCGATCTCGGTGATGGGGCGGGCCGCCAGGGGATGGGCGGTGCACTCGATGAACATCCGGTGCCCGTCGGCGAGGGCGGCTTCCACCGCCTGCTGGAAGCGGACGGTGTCGCGCTGGTTGTGCACCCAGTAGCCGGCGTTCAACGGGCCGGGGGAGCGGGGCTCTTCGCTCACGGTGGAGTAGAAGGTGACGGCCCCGGGAGGCTGGTCCGGCAGCTCGGCGAGGACGGCACGCAGTTCGTCGATGATCGGGTCGACCTGCGGCGAGTGCGAGGCCACGTCCACGTCGACCATCCGGGCCACCGTGCCTGCCGCCGTCCACCGCTCGACCAGCTCCCGTACCTGCTGTGCGTCTCCGGAGACCACGGTGGTGCGCGGGGCGGTCAGCACCCCCACGGCCACCCCGTCGGCCCCGGCCGCCTCGATCGCGGCCCGGGTCTCGTCGGCGCCGAGCATCACCGAGGCCATCGCCCCGTGCGCGATGCGCGCGAGCAGGATGGCCCGGCGGCAGATCACCTTCGCCCCGTCCGCCCTGCTCAGCACCCCGGCGACCACGGACGCCGCCACCTCGCCGAGCGACTGCCCGATCACCGCGGCCGGCTGGACACCCCAGGAGCGCCACAGCGCGGCCAGCGCCACCTGGACTCCGAACAGCACCGGCTGGATCCGGTCGACACCGACCAGCTTGCCGGGGTGCTCGATCATCTCCCGCAGGGAGAAGCCCGATTCGGCCCGGATCAGCGGCTCCAGCTCGTCGACGGCCGCGGCGAACACGGGCTCGCCGGTGAGCAGGCTCCGGCACATACCCGGATACTGCGAGCCCTGGCCGGTGAAGACGAACACCGGCCCGGGGTGGCCGGGCGGTAGCACCGGCACCGAGCTCACCACCCCCTCGGACCCCGCCCCCGCGGCGAACGCCCGGGCCCGCGCGGCCAGTTGGGGCAGGCCGTCGGCGACGACGGCGAGACGGTGGTCGGCATGACGGCGGCGCAGTGCGAGGGTGTGCGCCACATCGTCCACCGGGACGGTCGCGCCGTCCTGCTGTGCCCAGTCGGCCAGCCGGGCACACGCACCGGCCAGGGACGCCGCGGAGCCGGCCGAGAGCAGGAAGAGGCGCTTGGCCGCAGGCGCGGCAGGGAGACGGGCGGGCCGCCTGCGCTTGATGGGCGCGGCTTCGAGGACGACGTGGGCGTTGGTGCCGCTCACGCCGTAGGAACACACCGCCGCCAGCCGCTCCCGGCCCCGGACCGGCCACCCGGTCAGCGCGGTGGGTACGAACAGGCGCGACGCCTCGGAGCGGTCGATGCCGGGGTTCCAGCGGGTGAAGTTCTGGTTGGGAGGGATCACGCCGCGGCGCAGGCACTCCACGGCCTTGATGATCCCGGCGATCCCGGACACCGGCTCGGTGTGCCCGATATTGGTCTTGACCGACCCCAGGGCACACCGTCCGGTGCCGCCCCGGCCGTACACGGCCTGGATCGAGGTGTACTCGATCGGGTCTCCCACCACGGTGCCCGGCCCATGGGCCTCCACCAGTCCCACCTGGCCGGGATCGATTCCGGCCAGGTCCACCGCGGCCCTGAACAGCCGCTGCTGCATCTCGGTGGACGGGGCGGTCAGCCGGGTGGCCTGCCCGTCGTTGTTGACCGCGCTGCCCCGGATCACCGCCAGCACCCGGTCGCCGTCGCGGCGAGCGTCGGCCAGCCGTTTGAGCAGCACCGCGCCCGCGCCCTCACCGCGTACGTAACCGTCCGCGCGCGCATCGAAGGCGTAGCACCCGCCCTGCCTGGACAGCAGCAGTGGCGCCTCCATGTAGTGGGTCTGCGGTGCGAGCATCAGCAGCACACCACCCGCCAACGCCAGGTCGCACTCGCCCAAAGTCAACGCTCCGCACGCCGTGTCCAGCGCCACCAGTCCCGCCGAGCAGTGGGTGCTCACGACCATGACCGGGCCGCGCAGGTCCATCGCGAACGCCACCCGGCCCGCCGTCCCCGCCGTGTAATTGCCGAACAGGTACGGGCTGTTGGGGTAGTCCTCGACGGGACGGGCTTCGCGGAACAGGTTGTCCGGCGCGTACGTTCCGATGTACACGCCCGTACGCGAGCCGCGCACCCGGTCCACCGGCATGCCCGCGTGCTCCACCGCCTCCCAGGCGACCTCCATCATGACGCGTGACTGCGGATCCACCCAGTCACGCTCCGCCGGGGCCACTGAGAGTGCCCCGGGCTCCCACGCCCACACATCGCCCTCAAGGAAGCAGCCCAGTGCGGCCTGTCCCACCAGCTCGGGATCGTGCAGGTCCGCGAGCCCTGCCGCGTCCCACCGGTCGGGCGGTACCGGACCCGCGGTGCGGCGGCCCTCGGCCGCCAGGCGCCACAGACCCCCCGGCGTCTCCACGCCTGCCGGGAACCGGCATCCCATCCCCACGATCGCGATCGGCTCCGCACCGGATGCTGACATCTCTCGCCCCGCCCTACTCCGCGATCGCCGTGCTGTACGCGAACTGGAAGACCGCCACCCGCCGTCCCTCCACCAGCTCCGTCTCGCCGGTACGCTCGAACCGCTGATGCCGCCCGTAGAACGCGACCACCACGCGTGACGCGTCACCGGCGCCGTCCGGGACCTGGTACAGCCGGGGCAGTTCGGGCGGGCCGCCGCGCAGCGCCACCAGCCGTCCCGAGCCCACCGCCGACTGCCCCGACATATCGATCACCTCACCAACGACGTCCGCACACACAAGCGGAGCCCGAAAGTCAGCTTTCACTTATTAGGTAGCGTGAACGGCGCACACCGGGCAGGGCGCGTCCAAGGGGCGCGCACGGTACACCGCGCGTGAAGCCGGGCAGCACGCTCCCCCTGGGGGCGAGGACGCATGCCCCCGGTGCGGGCCGCAGCGGACCCCTCGTTCCTGGCCGCGCGCCCTTTCCGTGCCGGGCCTGATTCCGCGGGGCCCGCGCGGCTCGCCGCACTCATTGGCCCGTAATCGACTAGTTACTCTCCGCTCCCCCCGGGAAGATCGACTACGTCCGACCTCGGCACGCAGAAGGAGACCTCCATGTCCGACAATCAGCCCGACGAGACGTCCACCGACGAGGCTCCCACCGCCAAGCCCGTCGCCCGGCAGGTCGGCCGGCAGACCCTGGAGAACAAGTCCATCCAGGGGCAGGTCATCACCCACACGATCGTCAAGCCGCTGCCCGACGGGGGATCCGAGGGGTGACCCCGCGCTGTCGGGCGGCGGTGCGAGGGTCGGACGACAGCACCTGGGCAAGCGCGAGCACTGCGTCAAGACCCGCCCCCCCGCGCCGGTTGCCGTAGCCACGCGCGACTGACCGAGACCCGCCCCCGCCAGGGCGCCCGACCCAAGGAGTGCGTATGGCGAAGTTGAAAGGCCAGGTGAAGTGGTTCAACGAGGCGAAGGGTTTCGGCTTCATCACGCCCGCTGACGGCAGCAAGGACGTCTTCGTGCACTTCTCCGCGATCCAGAGCGGCGGCTTCAAGACCCTCACTGAAGGTCAGAACGTCGAGTTCGAGATCCTGGACGGCCAGAAGGGCCCCTCCGCAGCCAACGTCACGGTTCTCTAGAAGCGCCGGGCGCATGTCACCACGGCTTCCGACGGGTTGAGGCGGCGCTCCAGCGCCCCTCAACCCGTCGGACACACCTCACCGACCTTCTTGGGCATGTTGAGCGCCGTTGGCAAGCGGTGGACGAGTCCCCAGGTGGCCCGCCGACGGTTTTGGATCGCAGGCGATCCGCACCGGGGGAGGACCCCGGCCATGACGGCCGGGGTCCTCTGCAGTTCTGGAACTGCTGGTGGGAACCGGTTCTCATCGGCTGCGCGCCGGGTGGGGCGGCGCCTACAACCAGGTGACGTCGTCGCCGTCGACGATCAGGTTGTCCCAGGCGGGGACGCGGTAGAACTTCTTGCTCTCGCCGCCGCCGAGTTCGCTCCTGCGCCAGACACCGACGCCGTCGGTGAGGGTGTAGCGGCCCTCGTAGACCTTGTCGTAGGCGGGCACGAAGGTGCCCTGCTCGCAGGTCACTTCGGTGGACCACATGCCGTGCCCTCCGGAGTACTCGTTGTACCGGCGCGGCATGGCATCGCGCCGGTACCGGCCGACGTACTCGGGCTGAGCCTCGGGTTCGGCCTCGCTGGCCGCGGCGGCCACCACGGCCAGCGGTGCGCCGGCCAGGCGGGCGGGAGCGGATGCCTCTGCGGCGTCGGGGGCGATCACGGTACAGGTGTGGTCGGAGTAGGCCACGCACACAGTGCCGTCGGGGGCTACGGCGATGGCGGGCGCCCTGTCCGGGGTGCTGGGGAAGGTGCCGGTCTCGGTGAGGTCGGTGGCATTGAGGATGCTGCCCGCGCGCTCGGCGTGGACGGCGTAGAGGAGGTCGCCGTCCGGGGACAGCGCGAGGGCGGTCGGCGCGGGGCCCTGGGCGCGGGCGGTGACGGTCAGGGTGGCGGTGTCGATGGCGACCAGCGGGTCGGGCTGATGGGGCACGAACGCGTACAGGGTGGCGCCGTCGGCGCTGAGGAGGACCTGGACGGCACGGAACTTCTCCGCGGGGGCGGCGATGTCGACCGCCTGCCCCGGTCCCGGATCGGCCTCCTCCGCGCTGTCGTCCTGCGTGTTGCTTCCGTCCTGGGCCTTCTCGGGGACGTCCATCGCCAGCACGCAGGGGGTCGCTTCGCGGTTCGAACTCTCAGCCTGTCGGCCCAGGTAGAGGCGCTTGCCGTCGGGGGACACCGCGATCGTTCCCCAGATGGCGAAGACGGGCTTCTGCGGGACGGGGTATTCCTCCTCCTTCCCGGAGGCCGTGTCCACCTCCATCACGCCCGGGCCCTGGGCCAGGAACAGACGGCTGCCGTCGGCGTTCGCGGCCACGTCCATCGGCCAGAGATCCTCTTGCTCGGCGTAGAGGGTGTCCGTCTCCAGGGTCCGGGTGTCGACCGTGCTGATGTTGCGGCCTCCCTCGGACAGGGCGTAGAGCTTCGTCGCGGTGCCGCCGGAGCGGGCGGTCAGGCCGCGGCTGGGCATCAGGGCCCGGGCCGCCCTGATCTGGCCGGTTCCCGCATCCAGCACCGCGATGCCGCCCGGCTCCGGCCCCGTCTGCCGGTAGGTGATGTAGAAGTGAGACACATCGGACTGCGTCACGCGACGTTCCTCCCGAAACGGCGAGTGGCCCCGGCCGCCCCATGCGCCCGCGCCCTGCCACCCCCTGCCCCGCAACGTAGCCACCCCGCCGCTCACCCAGAAAGGTCACCAAACCGTCCATAACAGGCACCCAGCCTCATTCGTCCGGAAACCGACTCTCCGTCACACCAGCCGCGTCCCAAAGGCCATGGAGGCTGTGCGGGAGATCGCCGAGAACGGCGAGTGTCCGGTGCTCCGGCCACGCGACGTGCTCGCGGCGCATGACCGTGTCCGGGTCGGAGGAGGAGTCGCTGCCCGATGAAGACGGCTGCGGTGGTCGGGCGCCGCCGCAGGCCGCCTCCGTGAGCGGCGCCCGCAGCAGGCGGGTAGCGGTCCCTGCCATATGCTGGTGAATGGCATATGGTGATGTCATGACTGACCGTGCGATGCAGGAGCCGACCCTGCTCCTTCTGACCGCACTCGCCGATGAACCGCGCCATGGCTACGCGATCGCGCGCGAGGTGGAAGTGATCTCGGGCGGGCGGGTGAAGATGCGGACCGGCACGCTGTACGGGGCGCTGGAGCGCCTGCTGCAGCAGGGGCTGATCGAGGTCCACGCGGAGGAAGTCGTCGACAGCCGACTGCGCCGCACCTACACCCTCACGTCCCCCGGCCGTGCGGCACTGGCCGCCGAGGCCGAGCGGATCGCGGCCACCGCGCGCGAGGCCACCCGGCGCCTGGGCTCCGTGGGCAAGGCGGCCACCGCGTGAATTCCGCACTGCTGCGTTTGTACCCCGCCCGCTTCCGCCGTGCCTTCGGCGACGAGATAGCCGAGTCCTACCGGGAAGCGACGGAGGGGGCGGGCCCGCTCGCCCGTCTCCGCGAAACCGCCGATGTCGCCGCGCACGCACTCAGGATGCGCCTGGGCCTCGGCTCCGCATACCCGGGCGGGCGCCTCTTCGCCACCACTGCCCCGTTCGCGCTGGCCGCGGCAGCCTCGTACGCCGCGTTCAACCTCATCGGGAGTGTGGGCGACTGGTACGTCATGCGCGGCGTGGGTACCCCCGACCGCGTGAGTGCGCTCTTCACCTTCATGAACGGCTGCTATCTGCTGACCTTGATCGGCGCGGTGGTCGCGCTGGCCGGGCGCTACCTGCCCGGTGTGCTGTGTGCGGCCGCCGGCACGGCGGGCATCTCGGCGTCCTTCCTCTACCCGGTCTGGATCGTGCCCTCCGACTTGCGGTGGGAACTCGTGGGCTTTCTGCTCGCGCCGGTGCTGATCGCCATCCTTCCGCTGGCCTGCCCACCCGACCTGCGACCGGCCCGCCGGGTACGTGGTCCGGCGGGGATGCTCGCGCTGGTGGTGTGGGCCCTCCTCCTGGTGGGCGCGGTCGTCGTCATCGACCCCCTCGGGCTCGGGCTGATGATCCCGTGGAGGTTCGGCGTTCCCACCGTCGCGGCGCTGGCCCTGGCCGGCCGCAAGGCTTTCGCCCGGATCCGCACCACGGTCCAACTCGCCGTCGCCGCAGCGCCGTTCATGGTCACGCTGTACTTCTCGGGCTTCGTCCAGCGCGACGAGCTCCTGACGCTCCTCGGCGTGCTCGCCGTCTCCGCCGTGGCCCTGCGACTGCGGCGGGGAAACGACTCCAACACGGTGAACCCCGCCTGACGAGCGGTCGGCGGGGACGCTCGGGGGACCGGTTGCCGTCGGCCGGGCCCACGAGCACGCAGGCATCCGCCGGAGCGGCCCCGGACCGCGTGATCCAGGGCCAGAACCGGCGGAACGCGGTGAGTGATCCTGCCTAGTAGCTGTCGTAGCTGGGCTTGCCGGTCGGCCGGTAGACACCGACGACGGTGCCGCCCTTCGTCGTCGTCACGCTGACCGGCTCCAGCGCGGTGGGGACCGCTCCGTCGGCGAACAGCCGCTTACCGGTGCCGATGATCACGGGGTGGATGGTCAGCCGGTACTCGTCGACAAGATCGTGCCGCATGAGGGTCTGGGCGAGGTCGCCGCTGCCGACGACGTTGATGCTGCCGCCGTCGGACGCCTTGAGCCTGCGCAGGGCGTCGACGGTGTCCCCCTCCAGCAGCGTGGAGTTCTGCCACTCGACGGACGTCAGGGTCCGGGACGCCACGTACTTGTGCATGCTGTTCATCCGGTCGGTGAACGGGTTGGCGGGATCTGCGGTCGGCCAGTACGACGCGAAGATGTCGTACGTCTTGCGGCCCAGCAGCATGGCGTCGGAGTGCTCGTACCAGCCGGCGATCGCCGCGCCGACCTCGTCGTCGTCCACCGGCTTCTGCCAGCCGCCGTGTGCGAAGCCGCTCTCGGCGTCTTCGTCCGGACCGCCCGGTGCCTGCATGACACCGTCGAGCGTCAGGAACGTGCAAACGATGATCTTGCGCATGGTGCGCTCCTTTCGTTGAGGGGTAGACCGGACGACCGCGCAGAACTCATCGGCGGGTGTTCCGGTGTCGTATGTCGTACGAGCCCTCGCCCATGCGTGAAGTGGCTCATGGGCGGGTGGGGCGGCGCGGCACAGCCGGCGGCGCCTCTCTTGATCTTCAAGGAGGCGATCGCAGGAGTCACCGCATCGCCTCGGTGCCCCGGTCGGCCGTGATGACCGTGAGGAGGGGGAACGCGATGAGCAGCGCGACCGCCACGAGCAGCGCGCTCGCCCACAGCGGACCGGAACCCCCGGCCGCTGTGCCGAGTGTGGCCGCGGCGACGACAGGGCCGACGGCGGCACCCACGTTGAGAGCCGCCGTCGCATACGCACCGGCCATGGTGGGGGCACCCCCGGCCTCGTAGAGGACTCGCGTGATGAGCGTGCTGCCCAGGGCGAACGACAGCGCGCCCTGCACGAACACGAGGCCGAGCAGGGCGACCGGCTCGTGGGCCAGCACCGCCAGGGCCGGCCAGCCGATGAGCAGCATCGGGCCGCCGACCGCGATGACCGGACCGGGACTTCGGTCGGAGAGCCGTCCGGCAGCCGTGATGCCCACGAAGGACCCGGCGCCGAAGAGCACCAGAGCGACAGAGATCCACAGCTCGCCCAGCCCGGCGCTGTCGGTCACCAGAGGGGCGAGGAAGGTGAGGCTCGCGAAGGTTGCCGCGTTCACCAGCGCCCCGAGCAGCATCACCAGGATCAACCGCGGCCGGGCGAGCTGGGCGAACTCCGTTCGCAACGTCGGCCTGCCAGTGCCGTCTTCCGTGTCGCGTTCTGCTGGGATGCCTTTGAGGATGCCGAGAGCGGCGGGCAGGCAGAGCGCGGTGACAGCCCAGAAGGCGGCTCGCCAGCCGGCCGCCGTGCCGAGCACCGACCCGCCGGGGACACCGGCCACCGTGGCCAGGGTCGTGCCGGACAGCAGTACGGCCAGCGCGCGTCCCTTCCTGTCGGGTGGGACCAGCGAGGCGGCGGCCGTCAGAGCGACGGCGAGGAACCCGGCGTTGGCGAGCGCGGCGACGACGCGGGTGGCGAACAGGAGGGGGAAGCTCGTCGTGACGGCACCCACGATGTGAGCTGCCGCGAACATGACGACGAACCCGAGAAGGGCTGGGCGCCTGGGCCAGTTGCGGGCAAACACGGCCACGAGGGGGGCGCCCACGAACATGCCGATCGCGAAGGCCGAGGTGAGTACGCCTGCTGTGCCGACGGGGACGTCGAAATCCGAGGCGATGTCCGGCAGCAGACCGGCGAGCATGAACTCCGAGGTGCCCATGGCGAAGACCGCCAAGGCAAGCAGATACAGCGGGAGAGGCATCGAGTGGCTCCGAGGTGATGAGAGGCACGAGAAGGTCATCTCGTCACCGCGGCCAACCCCGAGCGCACATACGTCCCACCGCGCGAAGCGGTACGACGGCAGGGCTACGAGCGTGAGTGGTGCAGGGGGCTGACGGCGTGACCGAAAGCCCCCACCGTGTCTGACTCAGGACTCGACATGGCCCGCACGCTACCCGACCGATGGCTGTCGGAGCATCCTGGTTTCACTAGCATCGGGCTGCGCCACCAACGTCCTTTCCCCGCAGCCGGTGATGATGGTGACTGCCGGGCGGGCTTGTGATGGGAGAGCAGAAACGGTTCTGGGCCGGCCCTGATCTACTGCGGGGTGGGGTCGCGCCATTGGCTGTGGCGTCGACTGTGATCACTGGACGGTACGGGAATGCAGGTGTCGGCCTTGCGTTTTTCACAGGTATTGTGTGTCGACGCTGCGTAAATCGTCCGCAGGGCGAGCGGACACAAAAGCGTCTGGGAACCCTGCTGGTCAGCGGTATGGCAGGGGATCTGTCATCACCGTACGGGTTTACAGTGCCCTTTTCCATGTCGGGCCGCATGTTTTTATCGATGCTTCCGTAGAAGAATTCTCATGCCGTTCGGATGGGAATGTTCGGCTTTCTGTTCGATGCCTTCGAAGTGAAATGTGAAACAGGCCACTCAAATATCAAGTTTGCCATTTCTTGGTGGTTCAATGTGCTTATCGCCTGCCACGGTTTGCATGCTTTCACCTTTGTGGTGAAGCGTCGAAAGAACGGAGATGAGACGTGGCAAAGATCAGGATGAGCGTCGGGCGGCGGGTCATGGCCCTGGGAGCCATGACCTGTGTACTGGTGGGTGGAGCGGCCCTGCCCGCCGTCGCCGCGGACGAACCCACGGAGGCGGAACTGATGGCGGACTGCGCCAGCGGCGTGGGGAAATGCACCTTCAACAACCCGACGATCGACCGGGCCTACCTGGGCGACTACCACCAGGTCTCCAACACCCTCTACAACTGCAGCACTTCGCCCGCGTCGCAGGGCATGGACTGGTCGGACAGCGTGGGGTCCTCCGACAGCCTGGAGGTCTCGATCACGGCGGGCGGCAAGATCGCGGGCATCGTCGATTTGAGCGTTACGGCGAAGTACGGCCACAGCTGGACGACCGAGCACCGGGACGGCGGCTCGATCGGCATGATCGTCAAGCCCGGCGAGGTCGGCTGGATCTCGCGTGCCCAGGTGATGCAGCAGGTGTCCGGCCGCTGGCAGACCCACTACGACAACCAGCACTGGGGCCACTACTACTGGTACTGGGACGACACGGTCACCAGCCCCGCACCGAACGGCACCGACGGCATAGGCAATGTGGTGGTGGTCAAGACACGCCCCATGACCGCGGATGAGAAGGCATCCTGCGGCACGCACGGCCAGAAGGTCTTCAGCGACCGCACCAAGGTGGAGAGCGCACCCCCGAAGGCGCCGAAGCCGAGGCACGGGGCTCCGACGCCGGGGGATCCCGTGAACGGCGTGGCACGGGACGAGGAGGTCAACCGCAGCCGGTGATGCACTGCCGATGCGAGAGCCGGTGGATGACGGCTGTCCTGCCGACGCCGGGCTCCGCTGGAGGACCCCCGCCTCGGTGCTGTTGGCGCAACACTCGCGGCGCGGCGCCCGGGCGCGGTGTCCTCAGTGGGGTCAGACGGGCTGCCGATGTGCGGGCACGGGGGAGCGGGCGTTCGACGGGTCTTGTGGGGAGGCGTGCGGCTTGCTGGTGATCAGTAGGCCAAGGGCGGCGGTGACCACACCGCCGGCCGTGAGAATCCACCAGGCTGGACGTACGGCGGCGGCGAAGGCGGCGGCGTCGGTCAACGGGGCGCCGTGCAGCCCGGTGTTGAGGATCGCCCCGAGGAGGGCGACGCCCATCGCGAAGGCAGATCGGCCGAACGTGGTGAGCATCCCCGAGGCGAGCCCGGCCCGGTCCGACGGCAGGCCCGACACTCCGGCGGTCATCACGAGCGGGCTGGACAGGCCGATCCCCAGTCCGAACAGGACGTACTCGACGACGAGCAGGACCCGGGAGGCATCCTCTGCGCAGAGCGCGGTCAGAGCCCCGCTCATGGCGAGGGCCGCCCCCGCTGCGACGAGCACGGACCGCGTGCCGCACCACCGGGCGATCGCGGCGGCCCCCAGGGAGGAGGCGGCGAGCACACCGGCAGGCACCAGCATCCACAGGCCCGCCTCGGCGGCGGACATGCCCAGCGGGTTCTGCAGGTAGAGGGCGGTGAGGAAGAAGAAGCCGCCGAACGTACCGAACACGGAAACGGCGGAGGCGATGGCCCCGCCGAACCGGCGGTCACGGAAGAGTGCCAGGTCGATCAGCGGCTCTCGACGCCGGTGTTCATACGCGAGCAGTCCGGCACAGGAAGCGGCGGCGACGGCGAGGCAGACGATGACGGCGAGGGCGCTCCAGCCGGCCCGCGGCGCTTCGATCACCGCGTAGGCCAGCGGCCCCAGCAGCATGATGACCAGCAGTTGGCCGACCGGGTCCGCACGGCGCGGCCGTTCGGCCTTCGACTCGGTGACGCTGCGGACCGCGATGAGCAAGGCGATGATGCCGAAGGGAACGTTGAGCCAGAACACCGACCGCCAGCCGATGGTGTCCACCAGGACCCCGCCGACCACCGGACCGAGGGCCAGACCGATGCCGTAGGCCCCCATCCAGACGCCGATGGCACGCAGGCGCGCCCGCTGCCTGGGGAACGCGTGCGAGACGATCGCCATGCTCACCGGGCCCAGCCCCGCAGCGCCCACGCCCTGGAGGATCCGGAAGCAGAGCAGCGCGGGCAGGTTGGGGGCGAGCGCGCACAGCACCGAGGCGACCGTGAAGATCACGACTCCCGCGATCAGTACCCGCTTGCGGCCGATCCGGTCACCTGTCGACCCGGTCCAGAGCATCAGCGTGGCCATGGCCAGGCTGTAGGCCGCGATCGCCCACTGCATCCCCGAGACGGAGGCGCCCAGGTCCCGCTCCATGGCGGGGAGGGCGACGTTCAGTGCGGTGACGTCGATGCCGACCATGCTGATGGCAGCCGAACACACCGCCAGGGCAAGCGTGCGGTTGTGGGGGGTGGGCATGGGCGGCGGCCTTTCCCGCAGGGGATGTTTCCTCCGACGATCCGCTCGCACGTCACCGCCCGCCATCGAGCACCTGGTGGAGTGGGGAGATACCGTTTGTCCCCCGGTCGTCGGGTTCGGCTTCCCCCGGTCGTCGGGCGTGACCGATGGCGTGGCTCGGTTCGGCTCCGACTGAGGTGGCGGGGGCAGGGGAGTGGGGCCCTCGCTGACGCGTGTTCGCACGGTGGCCCACCGCTTCGGACCGTCTGCCCTTGGGGTCGTGTCGCCGGGGCCGTTGAAATCACTTGGGTACCGGTAGTGCGAGACCGCATCAGAAGGCTGCTTTTCCTTCAGATGAATGGGCGGAAGAAATCAGCCGCGCGTCCGCAAACACGCGATTCGATGGCGCCGAAACGAGACGTTCGGGTTGCAAGCAATCAAGGTGGCATCCACGTGGTATATGCCTGTGACCAGTTACTTTGACTCCCTGTTTCCGTTGGTACGGTCCACTTTTTTCGGACACTCACCGGCGAGTGTCGCAGTTCGTGGATTCCTGGGCCCTATTGTCGTTGCTGCAAGTCACGGACCATGAGCAGATGGTTCGCACCTGTCCGTCATGTGGGGCGCGGGCGTGATCTGACCTGTGAGTACTCGGTGCTCGTACGGGGCGGGACACCGCGGGGAGAGGCACGGCGAGGTACTCGGGTGCGCGATCGGCCGGGTGCCCGAGGCGGCCTTCCGTTTTGAGTGAGCGTGGGGGAGGCAGTGGTGGGGTGCGAGATGCCGGGCGGGTGCCGACCGGGCTGCCATGCCGTTCATGGCCGAGGGGCGCGAAAGCGTCGCGGGCCCGAGCGGTGTCGGGGAGGCGCGGGGTGTACCACCGCTCGGCGTGCACTGCTGCGACGGCTTCCGGCGAACTCCCGCTCAGCCGCTTCCACCTGCACGTTCACACGGCATTCGGCAGTGCGTCGGTGGGTCTCCGGTTGGCGCCGGGTCTTCGCGTCCGGGCGGCGGCGACCATGGGGGTGTGGTTCGGCCCTTGGCGGTCATCCCGGTCGGTTGTTGTCCGACCCGCCTGTTCGGTTGCGGTCCCACTGCACTCCGGCCACCGGTGTGCGATCGGGCGCGGGGACGCGCCGGGCGTGCGCCGCGTACGGATTCTGACTGTTCCTTCCCTGGGGCCAGTCCCGGCTCCGGGCCCTGACCCGAGGGCGTGGGCCCGACCCGGGCCGCCCCGATTCCGGATCGTCCTCCTCGGCGAGAGGCTTCGCGGCCATCCCGCGGGACCTCGCACCCGCCCGGCTCGATCAGCTGGGCCTGTCCGTCGGTAATCTCCCCGTTCCGCGACGAGCAACAGCGTTGATTTCCTCATTCTTCGGGTGTCCTGACAAAAGCAGCTGCGCGGAAGAGGAAACCCGCCTGCGAATATTCCGCCCACGACGTGAGGCGCCGCTGTCCCCTGCCCTGATGAGGGTCTTCAGGGTATCCCGCGAAAGCACATCCGGGCCGGTTCAGTCCATTGCGAAAAGGAGAACCTCGTGACGGAAACGCGGTCGATGAATCGTGACCTTGAACGGCGTCCTGGCGCACCGTCTCCTTCGGTCGGCGTGCAACCGGCCCCGGTCTCCCGGCTGGAGCACGGCAGTAGGCAGGGGCGGCTGCTGCGCGACACGTTCGACGCCCGGCTGTTCCGTCAGACCTCCGGCCAGGCCATCGACCAGTTGGAGGCACACCTCTCGGACTTCTCGCTGCGGGGGGTGGAGCTGACGGAACCCGCGGTCCTCACCGAGGCCGCCAGGTCGCTGATGACCACGGAGACCGACGGCATCGCCGAGTTCGACGAGAAGAAGCTCGCCGCGATCATCGACCTGTACATCAGGACCGGCATCCAGGTGCACTCGCCCGGCTACATGGGGCGCCAGTTCTCCGGGGTCGTGCCGCTGGCCGGGGTCATCGACTTCGTGAGCTCGGTGGTCAACCAGCCGTCGTCGTTCTACGAGGCGGGCCAGCTGCCGAACGTTGCGGAACGGATCATGGCCGATGAACTCAACCGGTTCATCGGCTGGGACCCCGGCACCTTCGCCATGCTGACCACGTCGGGAGGCTCCCTGGCCAACCTGACCGCGCTGCTCGCCGCCAGGAACCGCAAGCTCCCCGCGTACTGGTCCCAGGGTGGCTCCGCCCTGGCCGGCGGTGCCCGTCCGGCCATCGCGGTGGGCGCCGACGTCCACTACAGCATGGCCCGTGCGGCCGGGGTGATGGGCATTGGTGAGGACCAGCTCGTCCGCCTTCCCTCCAACGACCGGCACCAGATCGACGTGGACATGGTGCGCCCCACCCTCGAAGCGGCCGAGCGGCGCAACCTCAAGGTGTTCTGCCTGGTCGCCTCGGCCGGAACCACCTCGGTGGGTGCCTTCGACCCGCTCGACGAACTCGCCGCGATCGCACGGGAGAAGGACATCTGGCTGCACGTCGACGGGGCGCACGGGGCGAGCCTGCTGGTCTCGGAGAAGCTGCGCGGAAAGCTCCGGGGCATCGACCAGGCGGACTCGCTGACCTGGGACGCGCACAAGATGATGTTCGTGCCCGCGCCCTGCACACTGCTGTTCTACCGCAGGCGGGAGGACAGTCTCGGCGCGTTCCGGCAGAAGAAGGCGAGCTACGTCTTCGACGAGGAGCCGGACATCTATACCGAACTCGACAGCGGCGACAAGAACTTCGAGTGCACCAAGCGCCCCATGATCATGACGCTGTGGACGCTCTGGGCGGTCTACGGGCGGGCACTGTTCGCCGAGAAGATCGAGCACTTGTGCCAACTGGCGTCCGACGCCCACGACATGCTGCTGACCGAGCCGGACTTCACCCCCGTGCACCGTCCGGAGGCGAACATCCTGTGCTTCCGCTACCGGCCGGAAGGCGTGGGCGAACAGGAGCTCCACCGGCTCCAGGTGGCGATCCGCAACCGCATCAAGCGGGGCGGCAGGTTCTTCATCTCCAAGGTGAACGTCGACGGGGTCGCCGCGCTGCGCGTGGTGATGATGAACCACGAGATCACGGCCGGGCACTTCCGGATGCTGCTCGGCGAGATACGCAGGACCGGACAGGAGCTGCTGGCCGGCAGCGACGGCGATGACGGACAGGAGTGAACCCGATGACCACGGTGAAAGCGCCGCAGGAGAATCACGTGGTACCCAGCGATGCCAATGAACTCGCCAAGTGGCTGATCCCCGACTGGGAATGGCGGCCGGACTCGGTCGACGCCGTCACCCGGCTGCCCTCCTTCGCCAGCAAGATGCGCGAGGCGGAACGGGTGTGCAAGGCGCCCTTCAGCGAAGTGGCCCACGACATCCAGGACGCCCTGGTGCTGCGCCGCCTCCAGCAGATGGTGCACACGGTGCTGCTCAATCCGCTGTGGCGCGACCGGCTGGCGAGCTCCGCGGCCGACCGTACCCCGGACTCCTTCGAGGCGTGGCAGGCGATTCCGCTCTCCGACAAGGAGGTGCAGCGGGAGTTCTTCATGGACGACCGCGCGGGCATGGTCGTCCCCCTCACCCGCGGTGAGTTCGAGATCGTGGCCAGCGGCGGCACGAGCAGCGGACGTCCGCTGGAGACGGTGTACTCGCTGGCCGAGTTGCGCGACACCTATGAGGTGGCGGGCCGTTTCATGGGCAGCTACCAGCTCGACGCGTATCTGCGCGGGGACGACCCGAAGTGGCTCTACACCACCCTGGCCGACTACCAGATGTGGAGCAGCGGCACCATGGTGGGCGGGGTGCTGCAGAGCGTGCCGGGCGTCAACTACATCGGCGCGGGGCCGGTCACCGCCCCGGTCCTTGAGCACATGTTCTCCTACCGGGGCCCGAAGGCCCTGATGGGGATCTCGGCGGGCATCGCGATCCTGAGCGAACTCGGCGCCGGGATGAGCCGCGCGGCCAAGGAGAGCTTCCGGGTCGCGCTGTACGGAAGCGGGGTGCTCCCGCACCGCAAGCGCGCCGAACTCAAGGCGATGTATCCGAACCTGTCGATCCTGAGCTACTTCGCCGCCACCCAGGCGGAGACCATCGGGCTCCAGCTGCGGGAGGAGGTGCCCTGGCTGGCGGCGGTGCCGGGACTACACTTCATCGAGATCGTCGACGAGCGGGGCCGCTGGGTCCCCGAGGGCCAGGAGGGCGAGCTCGTCGTCACCCGGCTGCACGCCCACGAGGCGCCGCTGCTGCGGCTGAAGCTCGGGGACCGCATGATCCGCAGGCCCCGGCTGGACGGGCCCGGGCTGAAGACCCAGCAGTTCGAGTTCGCGGGCCGCACCGGGGACATCCTGCACATCAACGACAGCCAGTACTCGGCGGTCCGTGCCTATGAGGCGGTCCGTGACGAACTGCGGTCGGTGACCGCGGTGAACCTGGACGAGGTGGCGCACGAGACCCAGTTCGTCAACCACCGCGAGGGCAAGACCATCACGCTGTTCGCGGCGGTCGACGAGGCGCACGCGCTGACGTACCGGGTGGATACGGCGCTCGGACCGTACGGCGTCCAGCACCTGTTCGTGAACGCCCTGCCCCGTTCGCTCTCCCTGTTCAACGCGGGCGAGGCGAACCCCGCGTCGATCGAGAAGACCGGGTACCAGTTCCGCCTGGTGTTCGTGCCCCGTTCCTCGCCGGACATCGAGCGGACCGACGTCGGCAAGGTGCCGCTGGTCCGCGACCGTGGATAGCGGGTCACCGGGCGGGCGCCGGCCAAAGGGGAAACCGGAGAAATGAAGCGGAAGTCAGCCGGAGAAGACAAGGAGTGCGCATGAAACCCAATGTGAGCATCATCGCCCTGGTGGACGTGATCGGGGCGCTGTCGGACCGGACGCTGCTCAACGGCAACCTCGGCCTCGTGGACGACGGCTCGTTCGACAGCACCGGGCAGGGTACGCCCAGCCTGTGCACCGTCGTGGAGCCGGGCCAGACCGTCCAGTGGACCGCGCTCGCCGTCGACCTGCAGACACCGGTCGAAATCAGGAACATCACGTTCCTGCGGGCCGACGGCGCCGAGGCGGGTGAGCCCGCGCAGGAGGAGGCCCAGACGGACGCCGCACGCCTCGACCTCGACGTGTGGAGCGGCGTGGTCCCGTACCTGCCGCCGGGCGTGCCCCACAAGTACCGCCTCGAACTGCAGATGTACGACGGCGCCAACAGCGTCCTGCACATCGATTCCCCCGCCCTGATGTGCCAGTAGCCGGAAATCCGACGAGGAAGGCGGGCTCATGCCCCAGCAGTTAGCGATCATCGTGCTCGTGGACGTCGGCAACGCGCTGGAGTCCGGCACGCTGGACGGGAACACCTACCTGTTCGACAACATGAAGCTGCAGGGTTCGACGAACCAGGGCACCGGTGAGCTGGTGACCGCGATCAACGGCTCCTACTGGCTGGACGGTTCACAGGCCAGTGAGCAGGTCCTCAACTGGCTCCCGTACAGCCTGGGTTCGATTCCGCCGACGGTGCCGCGCGGCTACACGGCCGAGCGGGCCCGCCAGACCGACCAGCAGGCGCTGGCCGACCTGGACGCGCTCTCCGTCAAGCCGCCCGCGACGGACACCGAGGCCGCCGCCGAACTGGGGCGGATCAAACGGACCGTCGGTACGCGGATCAAGACCACCCGGCGCACCCGCGGCCGGCTGTCCGGGCAGAAGATCCTGGACGTCACCGGGCAGGTGGTCACCGACGAGAACACGGGCGCGCACAGCTATCCCGCCCCGGTCATCACGGACGTCTTCGGTGCGGCGGTCGACGAGAAGATCATGTATCCGGCGGAGTACGGCTCGCCGGACCTGGTGACCGACGGCTGGTACTGGTCCGCCACGGTCGACACCTCGCGCCCGGGAACGTACGCCTACTCGATGCGCATCCAGCTGCACAGGCTGGTGCAGGAGGGGGGCGAGGCGCTGTGGCAGCCGGTCAACCTGACGTGCCAGTCGGACATCAAGGTGACCAGCGCTCCCCGGCGCAACGCGTTCACCAAGGCCGGTGTGGGCATGCTCCCCATTCCGCCGTCCCCGCCGCGCCCGTGACACTCCCTGAGCCACAGCGAACGAGGAGGAAGGCAATGACCACCAAACCCCGTCAGAGGGTCGAGGAGAACAACGGCGCCAAGCGGCCGATCTCGATCACGGCTGTGGTGGACTGCGTCGGTGTGCTCGCCACCGGCAGCGTCCACGGCCAGCTGTACCTGTACGACACCAACAAGGCGGGCGGTTCCACCGGGTTCGGCACCGAGGAGCTGCGGACCCGGGTGCGGCGCGGGGACCAGCTGCTGTGGAACGTCCTGGCGCTGGAGTGCGAGGCGTACGTGAGCATCGACGACATCGTCGTCGACAGGGAGGTGTGCGAGCCGGAGCGGCGGGTGTATCCGGGCACGGACGTCGCCTACTGGATCGCCACGGTGAAGAAGGACGGCATCACCTCCGTCCCGTACCAGATCAAGTTCAAGGTCGGCACCCGGACCGAAGCATTCACCGCACCGGTGTCGGCCTCCCTGGTCGGCTAGCCGGTCGGGCAAATACGAGCGGCGTGGCCAAGGAGGAGTGTTGATGAGCACGACGCAGCAGCGCGCGCAGGACACGGTGGACAAGCAGAACCCGGGACAGCTCAACTCGGTACAGCTCAACGTCGTCACGCTCGTGAACATGGAGCGGGCGGCGGAGACGGGCCAGCTGAGCGAAGCGATGTACATGATGGACAACAGCGTCGGCGGGGCCGGTCAGGGCACCCACCACCTGGAGACCGTCTGCAAGCAGGGCCAGGTCATCAACTGGATCATCCGGCCGATCGACATGGAGAAGCGGCCGGACGGCACCTGGCCGCCGATGCCCAAGATCAACAGCATCGTCTTCCTCGACACCGAACTCGGCGACGAGGAGGACGTGATCGAGCGGAAGATCTTCACCGAGCTGAAGATCTACGGGGCACCGGACCGGATGCGCGACAAGTTCACCCCGGTCTACTACTACTGGGCGGGCACCGTCCTGAGCACCGCCCGGCCCGGCGTCTACCGCTACCGGCTGGTTCTGGAGCTGGAACAGGACGGCAAGAAGGAGAAGCTGTACCTGAACACCGTCGACCACCCGGCGATCCGGGTGCTCGCCGTCTGACCCCCACGCCACGGGTCCCGCACCGGGCCGGGCCGCCCTGCCGGGGCCCGGCCCGGTGCGGACGGAAGGAGCACCACCATGAGACGGCAGGAAGGAAGACGGCCATGGCACCACCGACGGGTCAGCGACCGCCCCTGAGCGTGCACTATCTGGGCGGACCCACCACGGTCCTGGAGATCGGCGGGCTGCGGTTGCTCACCGACCCGACCTTCGACCCGCCCGGCGACTACCCCACCCCCGCCGGGATCCTCACCAAGACCGCCGGTCCGGCACTGCCGCGGACCGGCATCGGCGCGATCGACGCCGTGCTGCTCTCCCACGACCAGCACCCCGACAACCTCGACGACGCGGGACGCGCCCACCTCGCCGAGATGCCGCTGGTCCTGTCCACCCGCTCCGCCGAGGAACGCCTCGGCGGGTCCACCCGCCACCTGGCCAACTGGAGCCATGTGGACCTCCCGTGCCCGGACGGCACCGCCCTGCGCGTCACGGGAGTGCCCGCGCTCCACGGCCCGCCCGGCAGCGAACCCTTCGTCGGCGAGGTCACCGGGTTCGTCCTCTCCGGGGAGCGGGTGCCCACCGTGTACGTCAGCGGGGACAACGCCTCCCTCGACGTCGTCCGGGAGATCAAGGAGCAGTCCCCGCCCATCGATGTGGCCATCCTGTTCGTCGGGGCCGTCCAGATCTCCGCGATGCCCGGCGCCTACCTCACCCTGACGAGCGCCGAGGCCGCACAGGCCGCCCGCATCCTCGGGGCCCGCGAAGTCGTCGCCGTGCACTTCGAGCAGTGGAACCACTACACCGAAGGCCGGGACAACCTGCGGTACGCCTTCGAGGAGGCGGGCCTCGGCGGCCGGTTCCACCTGCCGGGAATGGGGGAACACGTCCTGCTGCCAGCCGGCTGACCGGCCCTGCCCGGGCGGCGCGTACGGCCCGCCGCCCGGGACGTGGCGGGGTAGCGCACCCTGAGACCGCCCGGCTCCGTAGAATCTGCTCCGGCATGAGATGTGGGTTCCGGACGATGCCCGCGGTGTCGTCGTCCCGGCCGTGCGCCGGGACAGCGAAGGGGGAGGGGTGCCTGTGCCCGGTCGGCGGTCCATCACCGAAGCCGAGCGGCTCGCCAGGGCGAGGCTCGGCGGTGCGCCGATCCGCCACGACCAGATGGCGGTGGTGGCCAACATCTACCGCGCGGCCTCGGCCGTGCGCCAGCACCTGGAGAACTCGGTGCTGCGCGGCTGCGATCTGACGTGGACGGCGTTCGTCGTCCTGTGGGTGGTGTGGATCTGGGGCGAGTCGGAGACCCGCCACGTCGCGGAGGAGGCGGGCATCTCCAAGGGCACCCTCACCGGCGTCGCCCGCACCCTGGAGGCGCGCGGCCTGCTGCGCCGGGCCGGGCACCCCACCGACGGCCGCCTGGTGCTGCTCAGCCTGACCGACGAGGGCGAGGAGCTGATGGGAACGCTCTTCCCGCGCTTCAACGAGGAAGAGGCGTTCGTCACCGGCCAGTTGAGCGACCAGGAGTGCCGCGGCGCCGCGGACGCCCTGCGCCGGGTGGTGCTCCAGGTCGAGGAGCACGGTGAGGAGCGCAGGCTCGCCCTCCTCGACGGCGCCGACCCGGCGCCGCGCCGAAGTGGCCGCCGGGCCAAGGGCTGAGGCGGGACCGGTCGAGGGGCTCTCAGAGCCGGGCCCGGGCGACCCGCACCAGGGCGTCGAACAGGTTCTGCTGTGCGGGATCGTGGTGCGCGGTGTCCTCGGGGTGCCACTGGACGGCGCTGAACCAGCCGCGCGGTCGGGGGCCCTCCAGGGCCTCGGGGGTGCGGTCGGCGGCCCGTGCCGTGACCACCAGGCCCGCGCCGAGCCGGTCGACGCACTGGTGGTGGTAGCAGGAGGCCGTCACCATCCCCGTACCCGTCATCCGGTGGAGCAGCGTGCCGGGCTCCACCGCCACCTGGTGCACCAGATGGCGGTGCGGGCGCCGCCAGGGGCTCATGTCCTGGTGCAGGGTGCCGCCGAGCGCGACGTTCACCACGTGCAGGCCGCGGCAGATGGCCAGGAGCGGCTGCCCCGACCCCAGGGCCTGGCGGGCGACTTCGAGGTCGAAGCCGTCCTGGTCGCGGTCGACGTCGTAGACGCTGCCGTGGACGGTGCGTCCGCCGTAGCGGCTGGGCGCCAGGTCGCCGCCGCCCGGCAGCAGCACCGCCTGGAAGCGGGCGAGGCGCACCGCCACGTCGACCGGGTCGGCGATGCCGCCCGGCGCGTAGGGGTGGACCGAGACCGGCTCGCCGCCCGCTCGCCACACGGCGTCGACCAGGGCGCGGGCGTTGACCTCCGCCGCGTAGCGCAGCGCGGAGGCACCGGCCGAGAAACGGGCGGGGATCGCGATCAGGGGCCGGGGCAGCGCGGTCATGGCCCGTTCTCCGGGCCCGGCGCACGCGGGCGGACGAGCCGGGCCGCGACCGCGCCGGCGACGAGGACGGCGGGGACGATGGCCGCGAGCCGGACGGCCGTCGCCGTGTCACCGCCGATCAGCGTGGTGAAGTTGGCGAGGATCAGCGCGAGGGCACCAGCGATGCCCAGTGCGCCGAGCGCCGGGGCGGCCACGGTGTGCCAGATGCGGGCGTCCAGACGCGCACGGCGGAAGAAGACGACCACGGAGACCGAGGTGAGGAAGTAGAGCAGCATGATGGCGAGCACGGCCACGCCGCTGAACCAGGAGAACAGCGTCAGCACCGGATCCCGCCCGGCCACCGCGAACGGCATCACGAGCAGTACCGCCACGGTGCTCTGCACACATCCCGCCACCCAGGGCGCGTGCCGCCGGTTGAGCACGCACAGCATCCGGGGCAGCACGCCTTCGCGGCCGAGGGAGAACAGATAGCGGTCGGCGGAGTTGTGGAAGGCCAGCATCCCGGCGAACAGGGAGGTGGCCAGCAGGACCGGCAGGACGTCGTCGGCCCAGCCCCCGAACCGGTCCGCGATCGGCTGGAACACGAAGGACGGGGAATCGCCGCCGGCCAGCGCCCGTCCGGCCGCGTCGCCCGCCCTCGACGCCCCGTACGCCGAGACGACCATCCACGACACGAACGCGAAGAACGCCGTGACCAGGGTGATCGACAGATAGGTGGCGCGGGGCACCGTCCGGTGCGGCTCGCGGGCCTCCTCGCCGTAGATGGCGGTCGCCTCGAAACCGAACATCGAGGCCACGGCGAACATGAGGGCCACCCCCGGGGCGCCCTGGAGCGCGGCGTGCGGGGAGAAGCTGTGGGCGAGGCCGAGTCCTTCGGGGCCGCCGCCGCGCGCGAGGGTGGTCAGGGCGAAGGCGAGGAGCACACCGGTCTCGGCGAGCACGAACACCGCCAGTACCCGGGCGCCCATGTCGATGGCGGCGGCGCCGAGCACCTGCACGACGGCCATGGTGGCCAGCGCCCAGGCCCACCACGGCACGTCCACGCCCGCGTGGCGCTCCACGAGAGCCCGCACGGTCGCGCCGTACAGCCCGTACATCGCGGCCTGGATGGTGCAGTACGCCAGCAGCGCCACGCCCGCGCCGGCCACGCCGGCGGTGCGGCCCAGGCCGCGGCCGATGTAGGTGTAGAAGGCGCCCGCGTCGACCACATGGTGTGCCATGGCGACGAATCCGACGGAGAACAGCAGGACCACCGCGCCCGCGAGCAGATAGGCGGCGGGTGCTCCCGGTCCGTTGCCCAGGCCCACCGAGAGCGGGACGGCCCCGGCGATGCCGGTCAGCGGAGCCTGTGCGGACAGGACGAGGAAGAGGATGCCCAGCACGCCGAGCGCGTTGGGCTTGAGTCTGGCGACGACGGGGGCGGCTCCCGGAGTCTTTCGCATGCCAACTCCTCTGGGCGGCGGGCGTGGGGAGGGGGCGCCCGCACCGGGCCTCCCCGTGGCAGGCCCGGTGCGGTACGTCGGTGTGGTGCTCAGCGCACCGGCGGCCGGATGCCGCGGAGCTCCCAGTCGCCTCCGAGAGCCGTGGAGCGGACCTCCTCGGACTCGGTGGGCTGGGCGCCGATGTCGGTGCGCAGGGGGGTGGGACCCTCGACGACACGGTTGGTGAGCCGGCCGAGGCCCTCCACCGTGACCTCCACGACGTCCCCGGGGCGTACCGGGCGGGAGCCCGCCGGGGTGCCCGAGAGCAGTACGTCGCCCGGGTGGAGGGTGATCGTGCGGGCGATGTCGGCGACGAGGTAGTGCATGTCCCAGGCCATCTCGTCGGTCGAACCGTCCTGGGCGAGTTCCCCGTTGACGTAGGTGCGCAGGCGCTTGCCGTGGAAGTCCCAGTCGGTGACCAGCCCCGGACCGAGCGGGCACAGGGTGTCGGAGCCCTTGACGCGCAGCATGGAACCGGCGTCGGTGTCCCGGAAGTCGTGCAGCCCGAAGTCGTCGGCGATGGTGTAGCCCGCGATGTGGGCGGCTGCCTCGTGCGGTGCGATGTTGCGTGCGGCGCGGCCGATGACGATCGCGATCTCGCCCTCGTAGTTCAGCCACTTGCAGCCCCGGGGCCGCACCACCGCGCCCTGGTGGGAGTTGAGGGACGAGGTGGGTTTGTGGAAGTAGGTGGGGGCGGGCGGCAGTTGGGCCCGGAACTCCTCGACCCGGCTGCGGTGGTTCAGGTGGACGGCGATCACCTTGGACGGGACGGTGGGCGGCAGGTGCACGGCCTGGTCGGCCTTGACGCGGCGCCCGTCGCCCGCGACGAGCTCGTCGTCCTCGCGCACGACCTCGACGGCGGCCCCGTCCAGCAGGATGCGGCGGTACTCGGCCATGTCATGCCTTTCGGGGTCGGCTGTGCGGTGTGCGCGGCGGCGGGGGAGCGGGCGGCCCGGTGCCGGTCCAGCCGTCGGCGGGCCGGTCGAACCAGAGGTGTGCCTGTCCGGTGCCGATCGCGTTCTCGTACGCGCCGTACTGGCGGGCGGGCGCGGTGCAGGCGTCCTCGCCGAGGGCGCCCGCGAGCATCAGGTAGTGGGCGAACCGGGCCTCGGGTTTGAAGCGTGCGAACTCCGGCATGGCCCGCAGGACCGCGTCGTGCCGGCCCTCCTTGAACCAGTCGATGCGGCGCAGGTCGGCGGCCCGGGCCTCGGGCGTGCGGATGTGGGCCGGGTCGCTCGACTCGTGGGCGCGCAGTTCCCGCAGCGGCCAGAAGGAATGCGACAGCGCCCCGGAGGCGATGAGGAGGACCCGGCGGCTCGGAGTGGCGGCGACGGCCTCGGCCAGCGCCCGGCCCAGGCGCAGGTGGTCCTCGGTGTCACCGGTCTGGCACACCCCGATGGACAGCCACTTCTTGTCGGGCAGCCCCTCGCCGAGGAACTTCCACAGGTTGATGGTGGCGTAGTGCACCGGCAGGTAGGGGTCGTCGACCGCCGTGATCCAGGTGCCGTGCCGCTCCGCGAACGAGGCGAGGGCGTGGGCGAGTTCGGGGTCGCCGGGGTAGTCGTAGAGCATCCGGCACATCCCGCGGGGCAGTTCCTCCGAGGTGAACAGGCCGGCCCTTCGGCTGTGCGCGGTCACGACGAACTCCACCGTGGTCGCCCAGTGCGAGTCGAGGACGACGACGGTGTCGTAGTCGAGGGCCTCGAAGACGTCGTGGCGCAGCCGGCGCAGCCCCGTCACGAGGGTGATCTCCTCGCCCCCGTTGAGTTCGAGGCGGGCCGGCTCGGGCAGGACGATGGTGGGCACATGGGCGAGCAGTCCCGCCCCGACGATCTCACCCATGCTCGCTCCAGCCGGTCGGGGCGGTCACCGTGGTGTGCAGGTCGCAGTAGAAGTCGAAGCTCCAGGTGCCGCCCTCGCGGCCGATCCCCGAGCTGCGCGCCCCGCCGAACGGGGCGCGCAGGTCCCGTACGAAGAAGCAGTTGACCCAGACGGTGCCCGCGACCAGCCGGGCCGCCACGCGGGCGGCGCGGTCGCGGTCGCCGGTGGCGAGGGTGGCGGCCAGGCCGAACCGGGTGCCGTTGGCCAGGGTCAGTGCCTCCTGCTCGGTGCGGAAGGTCTGGAGGGTGAGGACCGGGCCGAAGACCTCCTCCTGGACGATCTCGCTGTCCTGGGCCACCTGGGTGAGCAGGGTGGGCCGGTAGTGCAGCGGGCCCAGCTGGGGGTGCGGGCTGCCACCGGTCAGGACCCGGGCTCCCTGTTCCACCGCGCGCCGTACGAAACCGTCGACCTTCTCCAGCTGGCGCGGGTGGACCAGGGGACCGAGCTCGGTGGATTCGGTGCGCGGGTCCCCCTGGCGCAGCCCTTCGGCGCGCGCCACCAGGCGGCGGGTGAACTCGGCGGCGACGGGCTCCTCGACCAGCAGCCGGGTGGCCGCCAGGCACACCTGGCCCGCGTTGTCGTACTGCTCCACGGCCAGGTCCACCGCGAGGTCGAGATCCGCGTCGGCGAAGACCAACAGCGGTGATTTGCCGCCCAGTTCCAGGCTGACGGGCGTGAGGTTGCGGGCCGCTGCCGCGGCGACCGCACGTCCGGTGGGCACCGATCCGGTGAAGCTGATGCGGCGGATGCCCGGGTGGGCGGCCAGTGCGCGGCCCGCCTCGGTGCCGTATCCCTGGACGACGTTGAGGACCCCCGGCGGCAGGCCGGCCTCGTGGGCGATGTCGGCCAGCAGTGACGCGGTGAGCGGGGACCACTCGGCGGGTTTGAGGACCACGGTGTTCCCGGCCGCCAGCGCGGGGGCGACCTTCCACGTCGCCAGCATCAGCGGGGCGTTCCACGGTGTGATCAGCGCGCACGGTCCCGCCGGGCGCCAGGCGACCTGGTTGGTGTGGCCGCGCGTGGCGAAGTCCGGGTGCGCCAGGGAGAGGAGCCGGTCGGCGAAGAAGCGGAAGTTGTGGGCCACCCGGGGCATCACGCCGACGCGGTGCGAGCGCAGGAGCGCTCCGTTGTCGGCGGTCTCGACCTGGGCGAGCTCGTCGAGGCGCTTGTGCACCCCGTCGGCGATCGCGTGCAGGAGGCGGGCCCGCTCGGCGGGGGGTGTGGCGGCCCAGTCGGGGAAGGCGTTGGCGGCGGCCTGCACTGCCGCGTCGGCCTCGGGGGCCGCACCGCGTGCGATGGAGGCGAGGGGGCGGCCGTCGATGGGGGAGAGGTCGGTGAAGACGGTGGCGGATCCGCGGCGCCGGCCGTCGATCCAGTGCCGGGTGTCGACGTCGGTACCGGCCACGGTGGCCAGGTGGTCGCTCATGTCAGTCTCCGGCGCCGGAGGTGTGGGACTCCAGCAGGCGCCCGCCGTCCCAGACGACGCCGACCTGCCGGTAGTAGGCGGCGATCGGCTCGCGCACGGCCAGCCGTGCCAGCTCCTCGGTGGGGGCCTCGAACAGTTCCAGCTCGGCCTCGCCGGTCCACGCCTGGCCGCCGTCGAAGGAGGCCGCCGCCGATTCGACCAGCTCGTCCAGGGCGAGTCCCTTGCCCTTCTCGATCGACGGGAGCCACCGGTGGTGGGCCATGGGGTGGGCGTTGACGAACCCGCTGGTGGACGAGGGCCCGTGCAGGGTCACCACCGCCTGGGCGATCCGGCGGTCGGCGGCGGCGAGCGTGGCGCCCAGCCGCGCACCGGCCTCCAGGCGGGGCGCGGGGCCGAACGGGTGCGGCCGGGTCTGGTGGATCGAGCCGAGCTTCTTGGGATAGCCCTGGTGCAGCCCCCGGGCGATCGCGAAGTCCTTGTCGACCCAGATGTACACGCAGCGGGAGTAGAGACGTCCGCGGTAGGAGCAGCGCACGGCGGCGAACGCCTCTTTGTACTGGGCGCGCACCGGGTCGAGCAGCTCTTCGCCCGAGGCCGAGCAGGACTGCCAGTCGGCCCAGATCAGGGCGACCGCGCCCGGGTCGTCGGGGGCGGTCTCCAGCGGTGGCGGCAGGAGTTCGCGGACCCGGGCGGGATCGGTGCGGTACTCGACGGTGAGCAGGTCGCCGGAGTAGCGCCAGGGGGGAGCGGGGACCAGGGAGGCGGCACCGGTCGCCGTCTTGGGATGGAAGTAGCCACGGACGCCGGTCACGGTGCGGCTCCTTGGGGGAGGAGGGAGGGCTGGCTGAGGAGCCGGGCCCGGTGGCGGGCCGCGGCGGCGGACGCGGCCGGGTTGCCGAGGGAGACCACGCCGACGAGGTGCCCGCCGCTGTGGTGGCCGACCACGACGTCGCCCGCCGGGTCGCCGTGGAGCACCCGGATGTCGCCGGTGCCGAGTTCGGGAGTACCGAAGGACTGGAGCCGGAAGTCGTGCTGGTCGCTCCAGAAGGTGGGCAGGGGCGTGAAGGGGGCCGGTGGCGGGGGATGTCCGGCGAGCCCCGCGAGCAGGGTGCTGGCCGCGCACTTGGCCGCGTCACCGGGGATGGACCAGTGCTCCACCCGGCGTGGCACCGAGTCGTAGCGGGCGTTGGGGAAGCGGGCCACGTCACCGACCGCGACGACGTGCGCCAGCCCGCCGGCCCGCAGGTGGCCGTCGGTCAGGACGCCGTCGGTGAGGTCCAGGCCGTTGCCCTCCAGCCACTCGGTGTTGGGGCGGGCGCCGACGGCTTCGACGACGACATCGGCGTCCAGGACCCGGCCGTCGCTCAGGGCGACACCGGTGATCCTGGTATCGCCCCGGAAGCCTGCCACGCCCGCGCCGAGGGCGAAGCGCACACCGCGCCGCTCGTGGCGGTGCAGCAGTGCGCGGGCGAGGAGTTCTCCCAGCGGGCGGAGCATCGGCAGCGGTTCGGTGTCGACCACGGTCACCCGGGCGACGCCGAGTCCGACGGCGGTCGCGGCGACCTCGCAGCCGATGAACCCGGCGCCGACGACCACCAGCCTGGTCCCGGGCCGGGTGAGCCGGGAGCGCAGGGCGCGTGCGTCGGCGAGCGTGCGCAGCGTGTGCCGTCCGCTGCCCGGACCGGAGGGCCCCGCGCAGCGAAGCCGGCGGGCGCGCAGACCGGTGGCGACGACGAGGCCGTCGAAGGCGAGTTCCTCGCCGCCGTCCAGGGTGAGGACGCGCTCGTTCAGACGGGCCGCGGTGATCCGGGTGCCGAGCCGCCACCGCACGTCGGCGGCGCTCGCCCGGGGCGTGAACGCGAGCGACTCGAACGGCGCGCTGCCCGCGAGGACTTCCTTCGACAGCGGCGGGCGGTTGTACGGCATGTGGGGTTCGTCCCCGACGACGGTGATCGCCCCGGTCCAGCCCGCCGCGCGCAGCCGCTCGGCTGCCCGCAGCCCGCCCAGGGAGGCTCCGGCCACCACCACCCGTGCGGTCATGGCTCCGAGCCCTCGATCAGGATCGCCTGCATGGGGCAGACGTCGGCGGCCTCCTCGACGTCGTCGCGCAGGGCGTCGTCGGGGTGGGAGACGTGGACGAGCTGCGCGCCGTCGTCGAGACGGAAGACGTCGGGGGCGGCGAACACGCACTGTCCGTGGTTTTGACACTTGTCCATGTCGACGACGACCTTCATGGGCCCGTCCTCCTGGATCCCGAAGTCGTTTGATGTCAAACAACATAGGCGCCTGCGCAGACCAGGTCAACGCCCCGCACTCACAAAGTAGTTGGCGCCCGGACCCTTGTGGCCCGGCGCCACGCCCTCCATATTGTTTGACACCAAACAATATGGACGGTGCTCCGCCCTGGGATCCCCTGGGAGACATCCGTGAGTGCTCAACACGCCCAACAGGCCCACCAGCCCCACGAGGTGGTCGAACGACTCGCCGCCGAAGGCATCGACGTGGTCCGGGTCGGCTACCCCGACCTCATCGGCACCGACCGGGCCCGCGACGTGCTCCTCAGCCATCTGCCGTCCGCCTGCGCACACGGACTCGCCTTCTGCCGGGCCGTCTACCACACCACACCGCAGGGCGACGTCGTACCGGTGACCGGGGGCCTGGACGCCGGACTGCCCGACATCCTCGTCCGCCCCGACCTGGACACCCTGGCCGCCCTGCCGTGGGAACCCGGCGTCGCCTGGTGCCTGGGCGACGTCAGCGACCCCCGCACCGGGGCCCCGGCGCCCGAATCCCCCCGCGACCTGCTGCGCGCGGTCCTCGCGCGGTGCGGCGAGCACGGGCTGAGCCCGGTCGTCGGCCCCGAACTCGAATACTTCCTGTGCGAGACGGACCCCGCCGCCCCCGGCGGCTGGCGCCGCTACTGCGAGACGTCCGGCGCCGTCTACACCACCGGGCTGCGCGCCGACCCCGACAACCACCTGCTGCGCCTGCTGAGGCTCCTGCGGGACCTGGGGATCGGCGTCACCAACGGCAACCACGAGTTCGAGGGCGCGCAGTTCGAGATCAACCTGATCCACTCCGGGGCGGCGGACGCCGCCGACCGCGCCTTCCGCCTCAAGTCGGCGGTCAAGGAACTGGCCCGCAGGGAAGGCCGACTGGCCACCTTCATGGCCAAACCCTTCAACAACGCGGGCGGGTCGGGCTTCCACCTCCACCTGTCCTTCCAGGACGCCGAGGGCCGCGACGTCTTCGACGCCCCCTCGCGGCCCCACGGCCTCTCGGTCACCGCGCTGCACGCCGTGGCCGGACTGCTCGCCCACGCCCCGGCGCTGTCCGCGCTCGCCAACCCGACGATCAACTCCTACAAGCGCTTCGGCCCCCACACCCTGGCCCCGTGGCTCATCGACTGGGGCCTGGACAACCGCAGTGCCATGGTGCGCGTCCCGCCCGAACGCGGCGCGGGCGCCCGCCTGGAACTGCGCCTGGGCGACGCCAGCGCCAACCCCTACCTGCTCATCGCGGGCGCGGTCGGCGCGGCACTGCTCGGCATCACGGCCGGCGAAGAGCCCCCCACACCCCTCGAAGGGTACGGATACGACACCACGAGGTCGGCCCTGCTGCCCTCCGGCCTCACGGCCGCGCTCGACGCCCTCGAAGCGGACACCGCGCTCACGGCGGTCCTCGGCAAGGAGTTCACCACCGCGTTCCTCACCTACAAGCGCAACGAGATCGAGCGCTTCCAACAGCACGTCACCGACTGGGAGTTCACCGAGTACGCCTACCACCTGTGACCCGTTGTTCGGGTGGGGGACAAGGAGGCTGTGATGACCGAGCCCGCGCCGAACGACCCGCTCGCCCTGGCCGATGTCGACCTCACCGACCTTGACCGGTTCACGGACGGCGTCACCCCCTGGCGGATGTTCCACACCCTGCGCCACCAGGACCCGGTCCACTGGCAGCCGGAACCGTCGCCCAACTCCGGCTTCTGGGCACTCACCCGGCACGAGGACATCGTCCGCGTCGACCGCGACCCCGAGACCTTCACCTCCACCAGGTTCGTCAACCTCGAAGAGCTCGACGACGACCAGATCAAGAAGCGCGCCTCGATCCTCGAACTCGACGGGGTACGCCACCGTGCGCTGCGCGGGCTGCTCCAGCGCCAGTTCGGGCAGACGGTGATCGGCGGCTACACCGACTTCCTGCGCGGTCTGACGGCGCGGACCCTGGACGCGGCCCTCGCGCAGAAGTCCTTCGACTTCGTGGCGAACGTCTCCGCCGACTTCCCCATCAACGTCCTCGCCCGCCTCCTGGACGTACCGCCCGAGGACAACCAGCGACTCATCCAATGGGGCAACCGCATCATCGGCCACACCGACCCCGACTACGCCGACGTACTGCTGCACAGCGCGGCGAGCGAGCGCTACCGCGATCTGCCCTTCCGCTCCCCGGCCGCCGTCGAGGTCTTCGCGTACGGACGGGAACTGGCCCGCCAACGCCGGGGCGGCGCGGGTACCGATCTCATCTCACGGCTGGTCAACGAGACCCCGCGGGACGGCATCCCGCTCTCCCCGCAGGACTTCGACAACTACTTCCTGCTGCTCGTGGTCGCGGGCAACGAGACCACCCGGCACACCATCAGCCACGCCATGCTCGCCCTCATCCAGCATCCCGACGAACTCGACCGGCTCCGCCGCGACCCCGCGCTGATTCCCGGAGCCGTGGAGGAGTTCCTGCGCTGGGCGTCCCCGGTGTACCACTTCCGCCGCACGGCGAGCCGCGACGTCGCGCTCGGGGGCAAGCGGATCAGGCAAGGCGACAAGGTCGTGATGTGGTTCGCGTCCGGCAACCGGGACGAGAAGGTGTTCGAGAACCCGTACGCCTTCGACACGACCCGCACCGCGATCGACCACGTCACCTTCGGCAAGGGAAGCCCCCACCTGTGCCTGGGGAACCTGCTGGCACGCACCGAGGTCCGCGTCATGTTCGAGGAACTGATACCCCGCCTCGCCGACATCCGCCTGACCGGGGACGTACCCAGGGTCCGCTCCAACTTCGTCAACGGAATCAAACGGCTGCCCGTGGAGGTGACCCTGGCGTGAGGGCGGCAGTCGCGGCCGGCGGGTCCGGCGGGTCCGGCGGACCATGGACGCGGAAGGCCCGAATCGGCCCCCGGGTATTCGGGAGGGGCCCGGCACCCCGACGACGTACAGGATGCCGGGCCCCGGACGGCGCCGATCAGGTTGACCGCCGCGGCGTCAGCGGGATGTCGGAACCCGACGCCCGGGTCAGAGCAGCTTGACCGAGCTCGCCCGGTCGTTCATCGCGTCGCCGACGTAGGGGGTGGACGTGTTGTACTGCTGCTGGGTGCCGTTGTAGTAGATGTCCGAGTACAGCGCGACGTAGCAGTTGCCCGCCGGGATCACGGAGCTGACCCTGTCGTTCCAGTCGTCGAGGTTGTTGTACCCCCAGTCCCACTGCCCGTCGTCCTTGCACGCCGAGGGGATCGTGAGCGTGAGGGACGAACCGCCGTAGTTCCAGTCCTCGTAGAGGATGCCGCCCACGACCGTGTTCTGGGCGAGAGCGGTCCGGGTCTGTGCGGCGGAGTTGGCCGGAGCGTTGAGTTCGGCGAGGAACTTCTTGTCCTTCGCGGCCTGCTGCGGGGTCGCCGGGGCATCGGTGACCCGGCCACCGGTCGCCGCGGCGATCACCTCGCGGAAGCTGTCGTAACACCTGGTCTTGTGGGTGGAGAGGTCGGCCGTGCAGTGGGAGCCGGCCTTGGCCTTGGGCGTCGCCTGGGCGGTGGCCGCGGTCCCGGCGAGGGCCATGCTCAGCGAAGCGACGATGATGGCTGTGCGTCTGGCGGAAAGCACGAGTGTCTCCTATGCGTCTGGATTGATCCGGTGGAGGTCTCGGTCACATCGACCGCACTCAGTGCACCTTTGACCACTCCATACGCCATGAACGTCCCCTAAACGCGGGAACCTCCACTTGCATCAGCGTCAACTGTCCCTGGTCCACTGCTACTTCTGGAGCCGCGGCGTCCGCTGCGCAGTCCAGTGGGCAACCAGAACGCATCGGTCGGACCGAGCGCTGATCACCCTCGAGGGCTTCCTGTCCGGCCATGACACGGGCGTGGTCTCGGGCGCGCTGCTGTTCATCCGGGACACCTACGGGCTTTCGCCGTTCCAGCAGGGCTGTCTCGTCAGCGTGCTGCTGATCGGAGCCATGATCGGCGCGCTGGCCGCCGGGCGGACGCCCGATCGTCTGGGGCGCCGCGAGACGCTGGCACTGGAGGGTGCCGTCTTCGTCGTGGGAGCACTGATCGTTTCCCTGGCGCGGCCCGCCGTACCCCGATCCCTTACGAGCAAGTCCGCGGGCAACGCCGGTCGGTGCACCTGCCCAGATGCCCACTGCATCGACCGTACTCGCCTCCCGGCGGGCGCGCGGAGGCGCATAAGAGCGCAGGAGCGCGTGTCATAACTCGTTGTTCTATGCATGTGAGGAGTGAACGCGCCGTGCGCGCCCAGTGCTCCCCAGAACACCTGCGCCCCTGTTTGTGCATTCGCTCCGGATGGGGATCCCCTCAAGCGAGCCACGCGGCAGCAGGGTCGAACGGCCGGGCGCTGGGGCGGTGCGGACGCCAGTTCCGGCATTTGGCCAGAGGCGGTGCGGGCTGGTTGTGTCGCAGTCGGAACGACTCACGAGGGTCTCGGCTGTACCGGTCGAACCGGCCTGGGACGCATGACGTTTCTTGTGCCACTTGTGATGGGTGCGAAGGCACTTGCGGTGTTGAGCGCACGTCCGGCGAAGAGGAAGGCATGGATCCGTGTCAGTCTACGCGTGGATGTTTCCGGGACCTGGGGCGCATAGCGCCGGCTCGCTGGGTCCGTTGGTCAGCGGCAGCGCCGAGCTGCGTGGCATGCTGGAGCGGATTGACCGCATTGCGGCGGAGTATGGCTGGGAGCCGGTGTCCGATCTCCTGCTGCGCGCCGACGAGGCCCACGCCGGTGAGGTGAAGCAGCGCCCGGAGCACTACTGGCTGGCCTTCTACTCCACCTCGCTGGTCCTGGCCGCCATGCTGCGGAGTGCGGACGTGGCGGCGGACGTTCTCGTGGGCCACAGCAGTGGGGAGGTGGCCGCCCTGGTCGCGGCCGACGCGCTGACCGCTGATGCCGGTGCGCGCGTGCTGTGTGAGCGGATCAGGGCGGTGAACGACACGGCCCTGCCCACCGGCGCGATGATCGCCGTCGAGGCTGCGGCCCGGCGCGTGGAACACATGTGTGCGGCGGTGGGCGATGTCTCCCTGGCGGTGGCCGTCGACAACGGCCCCCGCCAAGTCGTCGTCTCCGGCCGTTCGTACGCGGTCCACCGCCTGCAGCGGCTGGCGGAGGCGCTCATGGTGCGTGCGACCGTCCTCGAGGCGCCCGGGGCCTTCCACAATCCGATGTTCGGCGGGGCCGCCCACCGATTCGCCGAGGCCACGGCCGGCATCGAGGTGCGGGCCCCGCTCGGGCGGGTGTACTCGCCCCAGCTCGGTCGCTATGTCAGGAGTGCTGGGGACGTGCGCGAGCTCCTGGCGGGGCTGCTGGTGCTGCCCGTCGCCTTCCGGCAGGCGCTGCTCCACCTCTACGACGACGGTGTGACCGATTTCGTGGAGTGCGGGGCCGGCCAGCTTCTCACCGGCTTGGTCGCCGCGAACCTGCCCGCGACCGCGCAGGCGGTTCCGCTCCTGTCCGACGGCGCCCAGGCGCTCTCGGTGCCCGATGTGCTCGCGCGCCTGGTCGGCCGGCAGCAACGACCCCGGGACGCGGTCTCCGCCGTGAGCAGGGCGCCGCTGACCGCGCCCCGGTTCGCCGTGGCCGGCGAGGTGCCGCCGGCGGAGCGGGACCCGTCCGACCGGCCCGCCGCTGCCCCCGCGCTGACCGAGCTCACCCGCCCGGGAACCGTGTAGCCGCGGGAGCTCTGTGCCCCGGGCCCGCGTGCCGGACGGTCGGGGCGCGTGAGGGTGTGGCACGTACGTGGGGGACTGGAGGGTTGGGGAAAGCTCTGCGGGTCATGGGGAGTTCGCGGTTGCGGTTCGGCTTGCAGGACCCCGGTCTGGCGTGGGCCCCGGCAGTGGTCGTCGCAAGGGGAGGAGCCAAGGGGCCAAGGCACCCCTCCCGAACCGCAGAAGACGTTCCTGAACCGCCTTCCTGGACGACCGGCGTCAGCGTGATCGCGCCGGTCTGGAGACATGCACACCGAACCTCAGCGAGGAGGCCGCACGATGTCCCGAACAGCGATGGCCGTGGACGGTCCGTCGGGCTACGAGCCGATCGCGATCGTGGGGATGGGGTGCCGGTTCCCGGGGGGCGTGGACTCACCGGCCGGGTTGTGGCGATTGCTGGTCGAGGGCCGCGACACGGCGGGGCGGGTGCCGGAGGACCGCTGGGACGCGGGGCGGTTGATGGCCTTTCAGCACCCCGATGACGCGCCCCGGATCGGCTGGGGCTGCTTCCTGGACGGTGACATCTGGGCGTGGGACCCGGAAGCCCTGTCGATCGCGAAGCTGGAGGCGGCCGTGGTCGACCCGCAGCACCGGCTGATGCTGGAGGTGGTGCGGGAGGCGATCGAGCACGCGGGTGTCCCGATGGACCGGGTCCGCGGTACGCGTACCGGGGTGTATCTGGGCTACTTCGCCGGGGACAACCAGTGGCGTTCGGCCCGTCCGGTGGAGGACCACCCCGACCCGTTGTTCATGTACGGCAACTTCAACGCGGCCGTGGCGGGGAGGGTGTCGTTCGGGCTGGATCTGCGGGGCCCCAACATGGTGGTCGAGACCTTCTGCTCGTCCAGTCTGGTCGCCACGCACCTGGCGTGCGTGGCGCTGCAGTCGGGAGACTGCGATGCGGCGCTGACCGGTGCCTCGCAGCTGATACCGGCGCCGGTGACCCAGATGCTGGAGAGCTCGCTGCTGTCCAGGCGGGGCCGGTGCCACGCTTTTGACGAGCGGGCCGACGGGTACGTGCGCGGTGAGGGCGCCGGCGTGGTGCTGCTCAAGCGCCTGGACGATGCCTTGGCTGCTGGGGACCGGGTGCTCGCGGTGATCCGAGGGTCGGCGGTCACCAATGACGGCCAGACCCAACGTGCGACCGCGCCGTCCACGGTGGCGCAACAGGCGTGTTTCCGGTCCGCTGTGGAGCGGGCGGGCGTCGATCCGGGTGATGTGGGGTTCGTGGAGGCACACGGCACGGGCACCGAGGTGGGCGACCCGGTCGAGTACACCTCGCTCAACGCTGTGTACGGGCGCGGCCGGGGCCGGTGTGCCATCGGGTCGATCAAAACCAACATCGGACACACGGAGGCCACGGCGGGAACTGCGGGGCTGATCAAGGCGGTCTTGTGCGTTCGGCACGGCACCGTTCCCCCCAACTTGCATTTCCGTAAGTGGCATCCGGCCATCCCGGTCGACGAGGGCTCACGGTTGTTCGTCCCGACCGAGAAGGAGCCGTGGCCGGTGCACGACGGGCCCCGGCTGGCGGCGGTGTGCTCCTATGGAATCGGGGGCGCGAACGCGCACGTGATCGTCGAGCAGGCCCCCACCACCGTTGCCCGGCGAAAGGGACAGTCCAGGCTCCGGGCCCCCGGCTCGCCGGAACCTGCCAGGGTGTTCACCTTGTCGGCGGCTTCCGATCCGGCCCTGCAACCCGCCGCGGCCCGACTCGCCGAGTGGCTCGATACCGACGGCGCGGGCGTCGAGTTGGGGGACCTGGCCCACACGCTGACGCTGCGGCGCCGGCATGCCGCTGAACGCCTCGGGGTCGTCGCCTCCTCCCGGGAGCAGCTGGTCGCGCGGTTGCGGGCGTTCGCCGCTGGGCCGCATGGGGAGGGGCGCGACAGCGACGGGGTCGTGGCCGGGCAGACGGTCCTGCCGCCCGACCACGCCGGTCCCGTGCTGGTCTTCCCCGGTCTGGGCGGGCAGTGGCCCGGAATGGGGCAGGAACTGCTGGCCACGGAACCGGCGTTCACCGCTGCGGTCGACGAGCTCGACGCGCCGACCTTGGAGGCATGCGGCTGGTCGCTGCGGACCCTGATCTCCCGGCCCGGGCTGTGGGACGAGGCAGGCAACATCTACCACACCATGGTCGGCCTGCAGATCGCGCTGGCCGCGATGTGGCGGTCCTGGGGGATCACTCCAGCGGCGGTGATCGGACAGTCCCTGGGAGAGGTGCCCGCCGCGGTGGTCGCCGGTGCGCTGAGCCCGAACGAGGCGGTCGCGGTGACCCATGCGCGGGCCGTCATCCTGGAGGCCGCTGCCGGGGGCGGCATGGCCTCGGTGCTGCTGCCCGCCGATCAGGTGGAACGGGACATCGTCGCCGTGGGTGCCGACAGGGTCTCGGTCGGCGTGTACGTATCTCCGCGGGCCACCGTGGTCTCCGGCAACCGTGTCCAGATCACGCGTCTGATGCGGACCTGGCAGCAGCGTGGCGTGACGGCACGCTGGGTGGCCGTCAACGTTGCCTCCCACTCCCGCGACATGGACCCGGTGCTGGAGCAGTACCGGCAGTTGCTGCACGAGGTGGACCTGGCCGGCGGGCTGCCGCGCATCCCCTTCTACTCGACCGTCGCTCAGAATCCGCACGACGGTGCCCGGGTGCTCGACACCGACTACTGGGTACGCAACACCCGCCGGCCGGTGCGGTTCTCCTCCGCCTGTGCTGCCGCGCTGGCCGACGGCTACCGGTTGTTCATCGAGTGCTCGGCACATCCGCTGGCGATGCGGGCGATCGCTGACATCGCCCGGGAAGCCCGCACGCGTGATGTGGCGGCCGTGAGCAGTCTGCGGCGCGGCGCCCGTGAACACGACATGTTCCTGACCAACCTGGCCACGGTGCACACCTGCGGCCACCCCGTCGGCTGGGCCGACCACTACGGCGACGGCGAGTTGGTGGAGGCGCCGACGACGACCTGGAACCGGGTGCACCACCGGGTGGACCCGCCCTACACGCTGGTCGCCCCGAAGCTGGTGGGCGCCTCTGAGCATGCTCTGCTGGGCGGCCATGTCCACGACCCGGCTCACTCCGAGCGGCATCTGTGGCAGACCCCGATCAGCCCGGACCGCCTGCCGTGGCTGTCCGACCACCAGGTCGCCGGAGTACCGATCATGGCCGGCGCCGGGATCTGCGAGATGATGCTGGCCGCCGCCGCCACGATCTTCGAGACCGACCGGGTGCAACTGCGGGACCTGCGGCTTGAGCGGCCCCTGGTGCTGGACCCCGAGCCTTTGGTGTCCGTGGTCGCCGTCCGCGACGGGGACGGCGCGCGGGTGGAGGTCCTCTCCCGCGCGACGGGAGCGGACGCACACCAGGACCATGTCCGGCACGGCCACGCGACCGTGGCGCCGCTGCACGAAGATCCCGGTGAGCCGGACGTGAAGCAGTGGGTGCCCGCAGCGGACTGGACCGACATCGCCCCCAGCGACCTTTATGCGTATTTCCGTGAACGGCACGGCGTCACGCACGGTCCGGCCTTCACCGGCCTGGAACGCATCCAGCTCGAACCCACCGGCGCGCGGGCGGTGGCGACGCTCCGGCTGACCGATGAAGCCCGGGTGTCCTCCTGGATGATGCGGCTGCACCCGGCCCTGCTGGACGAGCTGGCTCAGACGGGGGCGGCGGTGTGGCGGGATCGCCACGTGCTGGCCCCCGGCCCCGTGGTGTTCGCCGGCATCGACCGGCTGACCGTGTCCGGGCCCGCCGCGCACGCCCGCCGCGCCCACGTCCAGCTCGATGCCGCCGACCACACGTCGACCTCCGTGTCCGGCCTGCTGAGCCTGGCCGACGGACACGTGGTGGCCCAGGTCGAGGGGCTGCGCATCGTCAACGCCACCCCACCCGAGCAACGCTTCGCCTCCCGGCTGGCCCACCTGGCCTGGGTACCGGCCGAGACTCCCCGGCCCTCCACCGCCG
This sequence comes from Streptomyces sp. cg36, assembly GCF_041080675.1. NCBI lineage: Bacteria > Bacillati > Actinomycetota > Actinomycetes > Kitasatosporales > Streptomycetaceae > Streptomyces > Streptomyces cyclosori. The sequence continues at coordinate 8,214,305 of NZ_CP163520.1, forward strand.
CCGCCGCCCTCACGGACCAGGGGAGCTGGGTGGTGGTGGCCGAAACCACCGACCCGTGGGCCGAGGCCCTGGCCGGAGCCCTGCGCGGCGCTGGCGCCGAGGCCCACGTACACAAGATCGCGCTGCACGCTGATCCCGCCCCCCACATCGAGGACCTCCTCCACCACGGCCGATGCGCCGGGATCGTGCTGGCGCTGGGCAACGGCGACGGCAACGACCCGTGCGAGGCGGCTCGCTCCCGGGTCGGCCGGGCCTGCCGGATCGCCGGACTGCTGGCCACTCGGCCGCACCCAGCCCGGCTCTGGGTGGCCGCCCGCACCAACGGTGCGTCCCTGACCGCAGCCGGGATGCGGGGCGTGCTGCGCACCGCGACCTACGAATGCCCGCAGCTGGCCCCCAGCATGGTCGAAGCCGAGGCCGACACCCCTCTGGATCACCTGGCCGCCGAGATCCTGCGACCAGGACCCCCTGTGGAGGTCGCCTGGCGGGGCGGCCGTCGCCACATCGCCCGCCTGCGCTTCACCGCCCCCGACAGCCCAACCCCCGCTCCGCCGAAACCAGTCGCGCGGCCCGACGGCGCCTACCTGATCACCGGCGGGCTCGGCGGGATCGGACTGGTCACCGCAGCCTGGCTGGCCGGCCACGGAGCCCACCGCCTCGTCCTGGTGGGCCGCTCCGCGCCCTCGGCACAGGCTCAGCAGACCCTGGAGGCGCTACGCGAGCAGGGCACGCAGATCACCGTCCTGCAAGGCGACATCGGCGAGCCCGGTGCCGCGCAGGCCGCGGTGCTGGCCGCCGAACAGGAAGGGGCGGTCCTGCGCGGAGTGTTCCACTGTGCCGGCGTCGTACAGGACGCCACCCTGGCCACCCTCGCCGCAGGCGACCTGCACCAGCTGGCACAGGTGTGGCGCGGCAAGGCGCACGGGGCGTGGGCCCTGCACGAGGCCACTCTCGACCGGGACCTGGACTGGTGGGTCCTGTACTCGTCCATGGCGGCCCTGGTCGGCTCGCCCGGCCAGGCCGCCCACGCCTCGGCCAACGCCTGGCTGGATGAACTGGCCGCGTGGCGTGCCGCCCAGGGCCTGCCCGCCACCTCCATCCAGTGGGGTGGATGGAGCGAGGTCGGCGAAGGCCAGCACATGGCCGAACGCGGCTACGCGATGATCTCCCCCAACGACGGCCTGGACGCCCTGGACCGCATCCTGGCCGCCGGCTACACCACCATCGCCTACGCCCCGCCGGACCTGGCACGCTGGACCAAGCCCTATCCAGGGGCGGCCGAGACGGCTCTGTTCACCGACATCCTAGGCGTGGGCCACGGCCACGACGACAGCGAGCGACTGCTCGCCGACCTGCGTGCCGCCGACAGTCACACGCAGCGGCGGGACATCTTGCACGAGCACATCATCGAGGTGGTACGCGACATCCTCGGTACCACCAGCCGCGTCACCCCGGTCACGTCCATGGTGGCACTGGGCATGGACTCACTGGGGGCGGTGCAACTCCAACAGCGCCTGCAACACGCCCTCAAGATCTCCTTCGAGACCGGTGTCGTGTGGCTCAAGCCCACCGCGGCCGGCATCACCGACTGGATCCTGCACAAGATGGGCTACCAGCCCGACTCGGCCACTTCACCACCTGGGACACCCGGATGAAGGCGGACCCGGTCAATCACCACGGCCCCGGAACCGGTCGAGGGACGGGAGGTGTCACGGGGTCAGCAACAACTGACCTGGCAGGAGGGACACCGGGCCCCATCCCGTCGCGCAGACATCGCTGGCGCACGTCCCTCATGCTCTGGGCAGCCGGTGGAGCCGTCGCCCTGGGCCTGCAAGCGGCGGTCTTCGCCCGGTGGATCGCGGCGGGTGACATCCACGCCGCCCCGCGCGACTTCGCCGTGCCCACGTACCGAGCAGCGTTGATATGGACCGAACAGGCCCTGGGGCTGCTGCTCGTCGCGGCGTGCATCGCCGTAGCGATCGTCCAGAGTCGACGAGAGCGGAATGTGTCGTGGACCGCGGCCATCGTGATCGGCTCGGCGTTCACCTTCTGGCTCGGATTCTTGAGCTGCTGGGACCGCCAGTACGCCGCCGGGAACCGGTACGCGCTGAACGTCACCAGCTGGGCGCCGTACGTTCCCGGCTGGCACGGACCACACCCCGAACGGCAGATCGACACGCTGTTCGCGGCACAGACCTTCATGTACATAGGGATCATCTACTGGGCCTGGGTCCAGCAGCTCCTGTTGCGGTACGTCTTCCGTTGCACGCCCCACTCACGGATGCCGCGGATCGTCCTCTCCCTGCTGCTGTCCGGCCTGCTGGCCGATGTGCTCATCGAAGGGGTGCTCCTCAGCGGCATGGGCGGCTACGCCTATCTGACGGCCAACCGGTCATGGGCGGTCTTCGGCGGCCACTGGTACCAACTCCCTCTGGTCAACGTGGCCATCGGCGGAATCACCCTGGCCTGCATGCCCACCGCCATGCAGTGGTCAGCCGAACGCCGGGGCAGGACAGCGCACATCTTCCGTGGCGAAGAACGCTTCACCGACCGCACCCGCCCTTGGCTGCGGGCCTTGGCGGGGATCGGCTTCATGAACGTCGTCGTAGCCGCGTACTGGATCCTCACCCCGCTCCTGGTCACCGCTTCCGGACCGGATCCCCTCCCGCCTGACACTCCGGCCTGGCTCTGGAGCCTGCATTGACCCCGCACACCCCGCCGCAGCGTGCCCGACCCTTGGGGCGTGCACACGCGGTGGTCATCGGCGCCGGCATCGCGGGTCTGCTGAACGCGAGGGTGCTCGCCGACCACTTCGAGCGGGTCACCGTCATCGAGAAGGACACACTGCCCGATCACCCCGCGCACCGGTGGGGCACCCCCCAGGACGCGCATCTGCACGGGCTGCTCCTACGCGGACGGCAAGTCGTCGAACAGCTTGTGCCGGGCTTCACCGACGACCTCATCGCGCACGGCGCACCCACCATCGACCTCGCCGCCGACCTCGCGATCCGCAGCCCGTTCGGCTGGGGTCGGCGCGCCCGTTCCGACCTGCGCACGGTCAGCGCCAGCCGCATCCTGGTCGAACGGGTCATCCGCCGCAGGGTCGCAACCCGGTCCACCATCACCATCCGGGACCGGACCCAGGTGGTCGCACTGGCCGGAACGAGCACCCGTATCGCGGCCGTCCGCGTCCGCCCCGGGTTCACGGAGAACGCCATTGAGGAGTTGCCGGTCGACCTGGTCGTCGACGCCACCGGACGCGGCTCGCGATCCAGTCACTGGCTCCGCGACCTGGGGTGCCCGCCGCCTCCCGAGCAGACCCTCAACTCGCGTGTGGGCTACGCCAGCCGCCTGTACGAGATTCCCGCCCAGCACTGCGCCACCTGGAAACTCTGCCTCCTGCAGACCACCCCCACGGGCCCGTTGCGCGGCGCGGCACTGATGCCCATCGAGCACAACCGCTGGGTGGTCACCCTCATCGGCATCGGCCCCCACAGGCCCACTCGCCGGGAAGGAGACTTCCTCCCGTTCGCCCGCAGCCTGCCCAGCCCGATCGTCGCCGAGGCCCTCCACAACGCCGAACCCCTGACCGACATCGCGATCAGCACCGCCACCAGCAACCACCGCCGACACCCCGACCGGGTGGCACAGCGGCCGGACAACCTCCTCGTCACGGGCGACGCTCTCTGCTCGTTCAACCCGGTCTACGCCCAAGGCATGACCGCCGCCGCGACCTGCGCCGCCCTGCTCGGCGACTGCCTCGACCGCCACGACGCCGACGGCAGCCGCTCAAGGATCAGCAGCCACTACTACCGCCGTGTCCGCCCGCTCCTCGCCAACTGCTGGACCCTGGCGACCACGGCCGACTGCGGATACCCGGACGGGCCGCCGCCCACCCCACGGCAGCGGATCACCCGGCGCTACCTGGACCGCGTCCTGCTCGCCGGTACCCACGACTTCCCCGTCCAGCTGGCGTTCCTGCGCGTACTCAACATGCTCCGCCCGCCCGCGTCCCTGCTGGAACCGGCCGTCGTCGCACGGGTGCTGCGCAACCACCACCCGACGGCCGACGCCATCCCCAGCCATCCGCCGGGGGACCGGTCGGGTCCCCGACACTGACGTGACCGCGGTCGCCAACCCCACCCGTCACGACCAATGTGGGCCCAATTTCCCTTTTTGCCGCCCGTCGCCTTACTGCCAGGCACTTTGCTGAGGGCCGTCGAAGTGGAGAGCGCGCGCCGGAGCGGCCACGCTTGGTGATCGAGCCGATCCCGCCCTCTAGGAGCCCGCCCATGGTGCACAGCACGGCCACCCAGCACTCGTTCACCCCGCGTGAGCGCGAGATCCTTGCCCAACTGCCGGACGGCACCACCTACCAGGCCATCGCGCACAGCCTGGGGCTCAGTCGGCACACGGTCGACACCTACATCCGGCGGCTGCGCGGCAAGACCGGTACGGCCAACCGCACCGAGCTGGCCGTCCTGGCCGCCCAGCTCGGCTTCTCGTCCTACCGCCCCAACCCGCGCGTCGCGGTCACCGCCGACCCGAGCCCCGCGCCCAGGTGGTAGCAGGCCGCCCTCTGCCCGGCTCCTCCCTCCTCGGCTCATCGCGGCGTACCAGCCAGCGCCGCCCTGTCCTCCCGCCTTCCCGCTGAACCGCCGCACCCGCAGAGCCAACCCACCACACAGACCCCAACCGGATACGTGTCCCCTGTGACAGGAGCAGAGAAAATGCGATTCATCTTCGTCGGCGGCTCAGCCCGCTCTGGCACCTCACTGGTCCAGAAGTTGCTGGTCAGCCACTCGGCGATTGCCGGAGGCCCGGAGTTCGACCACACGGCGGCGATCTTCCGGATGTATCGGGACATGGCCCAGCCCTGGCGGCTGGAGCGGCAGTCCTTCTACTACGACGCCGCTGGGCTGGCCCAGTCGTTCAAGCAGTTCTACGAGGGCTTCTTCACCGATGTGGCGGCTGACAAGACCAGCGCCCGCTTCATATCGGAGAAGACGCCCAGCAACCTGGCCGTCGCCGAGACCCTGCTTCGCCTGTGGCCCGACGCGGTCTTCGTGAACGTCGTCCGGGACGGACGCGACGTCGTGCTCTCCCACCGGGACGTGAATCGGCGCTATCGGGAGCGCGGGGAGCGCAACCCCGAGCGGGACCACCTGCTCAACGTCTCCCGCTACTGGAACGCCAGCGCCGAGCAGTACTTCGCCCTGAGCACCCGCCCCGAACTTCGCGACCGGGTCCACCTGGTGGAGTTCGAGAAGCTGGTCTCCGACCCGGAGCCCGAACTGGCCAAGCTGTTCGGCTTCCTCGACCTCCCCATCGAGGACCTCCAGCGCAGTCCGGAAGCGATCACTGAGCAGCAGACGGGCGTGGTGCTGGAGGGGGCCTACTTCACGAAGGAGCTCTACCGCCAGCCGTACAACCCCGGCAAGACCCTGCGCTGGCGCAAGGAGATGAAGCCCGTCGAACGGACGCTGTCCACCGTGCTGATGCGCAACAACCTCCAGCGTTTCGGCTATCCCGTGTGACCCTCCGCGCGACAGTTGGCCCCGGGCCCTGAGCGCCCGTCCGCTCAGGGCCCGTCCATGGCTATGCCCTCAACGGCACGGACCGGTAGGCGGCCAGCCCGAAGACCTCGTCGCGCACCACCGCCGTCCGGTCGAGTCGCTCCGGGACCCCGGCCGCGCGCAGCTCGGCCACAGCGGCCTGGAGGTGCATGCGCGCCAACGGTGCCCCGAGGCAGTAGTGCCGTCCCCGCCCGAAGGCCAGGTGGGGGCGCGGCCGGTGACCGGCGCCCCCAGCCCCCGTCACGGGACAGCCGGTGGTGCCTGCCTCCGCCATGTCCTCACGCCCGGCCGAGGCCAGCAGCAGGACCACCCGCTGGCCCTTGATGATCTGGTGGCCCTTGTAGTCGAAGGAAGCCTTCGCCTCGCGCGGTGCGAACTGGAACGGTGGCTCGGCCCGCAACGCGGCCTCGACCACCGCCGCGTCATCCGTCGGCACGCCCCCTTCTCCTGCGGTGCGCGAGCTCTGGACGGACATGCCCAGGGCAGCGGTGCACGTGGCCGTCGCGGTCGGCTCGATGCCGCCGGTGACCAGTTGGGCGACCATCGCCACCACGTCTGCCGGCTCGATCCGGGGATCCTCCGTCGCCCGGGCCAACTGGACGGCCATCGGCGTGGTCGCCCGGGGCAGCAGTTCGTCGCGCACGAACGAGGTGAGCCCCGTGACGGCCGGCAGGGCCACACGCGCCACCTCGGCATCCAGTCCGGCGTGCCGCAAGTACTCGATCAATAGGTCGGACCACGCCTCAAGTTGGCGGCCCTCCTGCTCCGCGTGCACCCCCAGCAGCCGACTGACGGTCCATCGGGCGGCCGGGCGGGCGAAGTCGTCCAGCAGATCGGCCGGCCCGGCCAGCCCCTCCTGGACGTGGCGGCGGACCGCCGCCCGGATCTCCGGCTCCAGGGGCTGGACCGCTGACCGGGTGAGCACCGACTGGAGCCGCCTGCGCAGCAGGGCCTGGGAAGGGCGGTCGGAGAACACCGGCCAGCGCGCCAGGTGGTCTTCGACCGGCGCGATCACGGCACGGTCCTGCTCCGGCAGTGTGTGGATCACATCGGGGTAGTCGTGCGCGCCGAGGCGCGCATCGAGCAGCAGCTCCGCCACATCGGCGTAGCGACTGATGTACCAGGAGGAGGTCGCCGCGTCCCAGTGCACCGGCGAGTGCTCCCGCAACAACTGGTAGAGCGGGTACGGGTCACGCCCGTTCTCCGGGGAGACGAGCGGCGGGATGGGACGGGCGCTCATATCGCCCCCGCGGACTCGTACGCCAGGTTCTCCGTGGCTTGGCGGCCCGTCCAGCAGAACATCGTGTACATGGAATCGCAGAGATCGGCGATCTGCACACTCATCCGTTGGGGCGCCGGGTGCGGGCGGACGGATCGGCGGAGTTCGTTTACCGTGAAGGCAAAAAGATCTGTCATGGTCGTGACATTAGAGGCTGTTGGAACATTTCTGGTATATATCCCGGTCCATTCCGCAGGGGGTAATGGGGAAAGCGGGCGCGGGAGAGGGGATTCGCACTCCATGCCTTTCGCCACTGCACCGGACAACGCCCTCGCCCGAAGAGTTCTTCTCCTTGGGCGAGGCAGCGCAACGGGCGGCCCGAGTCTGAGCCCCCCGCGGGGGCATCCGACATTCGTGAACAGTGGGTTCAGCGGCGCAGGCAGATGACGTATCCGGGGCCTGCCGGTTCGCGTTCCAGGACCTCCAGCGTCCACGCCGACTCGGCGACAGCGGTGGCGATTTCGTCCGGCGTCGCAAACCAGTAGTCGAACCACGGGGTCGCCGTGTCGCCGTCCCGCATCCGGATGCGCAGCTGCCCGCGGGCCCGCCCGCGGCTGAGGTTCCAGGCGTGGTATTCGGCATGGGCCTCGGCGCCGTAGAGAGGGTCCATGCCCTTGCCGATCAGCCGCGCGCCGGGTCGGGCCACCGTGGCGAGCGCCGCCAGGATCTCAGGCGCCTGAACGGGTCCGCCCAACAGGCCAAGATTGTTGCCGAACAGGGCGATCGTGTCGAACATCCCAAGTCCCTCGGGCAGGTTCGGCACCTCGCCCACCACCGTCTCGACACCCCGCTCACGCGAGACGCGCACCGCCTCCGGTGACGGCTCCAAACCCACGACCTGACGGCCGAGTTCCACCCACGGAACAGCGTGTCGCCCACCGCCGCTCCCGACGTCCAGGATCCGCCCCGTGGCCTGCTCCCAGCCCCAACGCTCCAGGTCGGACCAGCGCTCCGGGGCGTCGAAGTACCGCGACGCGTCGTTGGCCTCGATCAGGCCGTCGTCGCGCTCGATGACCTCCACCGCCGACCACGGTGCGGCGCCGGCGTCCCAGCAGCGGCCCATCACGCGGCCCACCGCGTCGCCGATCCGGGGTTGCCGCATTTCCGGATGCAGGTCCAGGTTCGTATCCATGGGGGGCAACGATGCCAGACGGCCTCGTCCTCCGGCAGCCACGTGAATCCGGTACCGCGGGCCTGGGACCTTCGGAGAGCGTGCCTGGAAGCACCGGCCGATACGCTCCCCGGCGGGGCAGCTGTCAAGTCCCGGATCTGTTGGACCACACAATCGGCCCATCCAACTCGGGACTTGAGCTCTTTCGCGTTGGCGGATGATGATGACCAGGGGAAATTCCACACGCCACGATCAATCCGCCAGTCCACCGTTGGGTTCACGGAACAAGGCCCGCCATTGCGCCGCCACCACACTGATGTCTCACACCCGTCGGCCACTCCCGAATTACGGATATCCACCATGCAACCCCGCCGATCCCGCACCCTCCGTCCATCTCCAGTGGTCACCGCTGGTGCCACTGTGTGGCTGACCGGGCTGCCGAGTGCGGGTAAGACGACGATTGCGTGTGAGTTGGCGGGTCGGTTGCGGGGTGGGGGGCGTCGTGTGGAGGTGCTTGATGGGGATGAGGTGCGTGAGTTTTTGTCGGCGGGGCTGGGGTTCAGCCGTGAGGACCGGTTTGTGAATGTGCAGCGGATCGGTTTTGTGGCGGAGTTGCTGGCTTCGCATGGGGTGCTGGTGCTGGTGCCGGTGATCGCGCCGTTCGCGGACAGCCGGGAGGCGGTGCGCGCGCGGCATCGGGAGGCGGGGACGGCGTTTGTGGAGGTGCATGTCGCGACTCCGGTGGAGGTGTGTGCGGTACGTGATGTGAAGGGGTTGTATGCGCGGCAGGCGGCGGGGGAGCTCGCCGGTCTGACGGGGGTGGATGACCCGTGAGGTGCCCCTGGCGCCGGATCTGCGGATCGAGTCGCATCTGCAGAGTGGGGGAGTCCGCTGCCGCGGTGCATGGCGTGCTGAGTGAGAGGGGTCTGGCATGACGGGGGCTGTGCGGGCGGGGGTGCGGACAGTCCGTACGCGCTCACCCATCTGGATGCGCTGGAGTCGGAGGCGGTGCACATCGTGCGTGAGGTGGCGGGTGAGTTCGAGCGGCCGGTGATCCTGTTCTCCGGTGGCAAGGACTCGATCGTGATGCTGCATCTGGCGTTGAAGGCGTTCGCGCCGGCCGCGGTGCCCTTCACGCTGCTGCACGTGGACACCGGCCACAACTTCCCCGAGGTCCTGGCCTACCGCGACCGGGTGGTGGCCGGGCACGGGCTGCGGCTTCATGTCGCCTCGGTGCAGGACTACATCGACCGGGGCGAGCTGAGGGAGCGGGCGGACGGGACGCGTAATCCGCTGCAGACGCTGCCGCTGACGGACGCGATCCGGGCGCACCGCTTCGATGCGGTGTTCGGCGGCGGGCGCCGTGATGAGGAGAAGGCACGGGCGAAGGAGCGGGTGTTCTCGCTGCGGGACGAGTTCTCGCAGTGGGATCCGCGCCGCCAGCGCCCCGAGCTGTGGCAGCTCTACAACGGCCGGCACGCGCCGGGCGAGCATGTGCGGGTCTTCCCGCTGTCGAACTGGACCGAGCTGGATGTGTGGCAGTACATCGCCCGTGAGGGCATCGCGCTGCCGGACATCTACTTCGCGCACGAGCGGGAGGTGTTCGAGCGGGGCGGGATGTGGCTGACGGCGGGCGGCTGGGGCGGCCCCGCGAGCGGTGAGAGGGTGCAGCGGCGGCGGGTGCGTTACCGCACGGTGGGCGACATGTCGTGCACGGGCGCCGTCGACTCGGACGCGGCCACCCTGGACGCCGTGATCGCCGAGATCGCCGCCTCCCGCCTGACCGAGCGGGGCGCGACCCGCGCCGACGACAAGATGTCCGAGGCCGCGATGGAAGACCGCAAGCGCGAAGGGTACTTCTGACATGACCACCACCACGAACCAGCCGCTGGCCGGCCTGGCCGCCACCACCCTGCTGCGCTTCGCCACCGCCGGCTCCGTCGACGACGGCAAGTCCACCCTGGTGGGCCTACTCCTGCACGACTCGAAGTCGGTCCTGGCCGACCAGCTGGAGGCCGTCGAGGCCGCCTCCGCCCGCCGCGGCCAGGACACCCCCGACCTCGCCCTGCTCACCGACGGGCTGCGCGCGGAGCGCGAGCAGGGCATCACCATCGATGTCGCCTACCGCTACTTCGCCACCACGCGGCGCCGTTTCATCCTGGCCGACACCCCCGGACACGTGCAGTACACCCGCAACATGGTGACCGGCGCCTCCACCGCCGACCTCGCCCTGGTCCTGGTGGACGCCCGCAACGGGGTGGTCGAGCAGACCCGCCGCCACGCCGCCGTCGCCGCCCTGCTGCGGGTGCCGCACGTGGTCCTGGCGGTCAACAAGATGGACCTGGCCGGCTACCAGGAGAAGGTCTTCGCGGCGATCGCCGCCGAGTTCACCGCCTACGCCGCCGGACTGGGCATCCCCGACATCACCGCCATCCCCCTCTCCGCCCTGGAGGGCGACAACGTGGTCGAGCCCTCCGCCCACATGGACTGGTACGGCGGCCCCACCGTCCTGGAACACCTGGAAACCGTCCCCGTCAGCCACGACCTCACCACCTGCCACGCCCGCCTGCCCGTCCAGTACGTCATCCGCCCCCAGACCGCCCAGCACCCCGACTACCGCGGCTACGCCGGGCAGATCGCCGCGGGCACCTTCCGCACCGGCGAGAAGGTCACCGTGCTGCCCTCCGGCCGCACCACCACCATCAAAGCCATCGACCTGCTGGGCGAGCCGGTGGACGTGGCCTGGACCCCCCAGTCGGTGACCCTCCTGCTGGAGGACGACCTCGACATCTCCCGCGGCGACCTCATCGTGCCCAGCGGCGACGCACCCGCCACCACCCAGGACGTCGAGGCCACCGTCTGCCACGTCGCCGACCAGCCCCTCACCGTCGGCCACCGCGTCCTGCTCAAACACGGCACCCGCACCGTCAAAGCCGTCGTCAAGGACATCCCCTCCCGCCTCACCCTCGACGACCTCTCCCTGCACCCCCACCCCGGCCACCTCGCCGCCAACGACATCGGCCGCGTCAAAATCCGCACCGCCCACCCCCTCCCCCTCGACACCTACGCCGACTCCCGCCGCACCGGCGCCTTCATCCTCATCGACCCCACCGACGGCACCACACTCACCGCAGGCATGATCGGCGAGCCGAACTCTCCCTTCTGAGGTGAACGAACCGATGTCCCAACCCCCTCGCCGCATCGCCGTAATCGGCGCCGGAGCCGCGGGCACTCTGGTCTCGATGCAGCTGCTTCGCAGGGCTGCCGCACTCCAGGCCGACCTGGAGGTGCAGCTGATCGACCCGGCCGCCACCACCGGGCGGGGTGCGGCCTACGCCACGGACGCCCCGCACCACCTCCTCAACGTGCCCGCCGGTCGAATGAGCGCCTACCACGATGCGCCGGACCACTTCGTCGGGTGGCTGGCACGGCGTGCGCCTGGAGCCCATGGCGGTGGCGACCACGTCCCCCGGGCGCTGTACGGGGAGTACCTCGCCGATGTCCTCTCCACCACAGCAGCCCGTCCTGGGGCGGGGCGGTTGCGACGGGTCCACGAGCGGGTTGTGAGCGTGCGCGAGCACGGGGGTGGCATGACTGTCGCCGTCGGTTCCGGGAAAGCCCTGCGGGCGGACGCGGCGGTCCTTGCCCTCGGCAATTTTCCGCCCGGCGAGGCATGGGTCCCATCCGCCTTGCACGGGTCTCCCCGGTATCTGCCCGACCCCTGGGCCCCAGGCGCTCTCGCCAGGCTGCCGCGCCACGGGGACGTCCTCCTCGTCGGCACCGGCCTGACCATGGTCGACGTGGCGCTCACCGTCAGCCGCGCAGGGCGTACCGCCCTGGCGATCTCCCGGCGCGGCCTCCTGCCCCAGCCGCACGCCGAGTCCGCCCTTCCCACGATCCCTGCCCCGACCATCGACCCGAGCGCGGGCTTGCACCACGTCCGCCGCGCGCTGCTGCGCCACGTCTCGGCCTGCCGTCGTGCGTATGGCAACTGGCGGGTGGGGATCGACAGTCTGCGCCCGGTCACCGCCGAGCTCTGGCAGCAGCTCACCGTTGCCGACCGCACCCAGTTCCTCCGCCACGACCAATGCCTGTGGAACGCCCACCGGCACCGCATCCCGCCGGCCAGTGCCCGGGCCCTGCGGGAAGGGATCAGCGCGGGCCGGATCCAGGTCGCGGCGGGCGAGGTCGCCGACGCGGTACCGGGGGAGGACGGCGTCTCGGTCCGCCTGCGCGACGGCCGCACGCTGCGTGTCGCCGCTGTCGTCAACTGCACCGGCCCCGAGGCGGACGTCCGCCGCGTGAAAGACCCGCTGGTCACCGACCTCCTCGCCACTGGGCTGGCAGCGCCCGACCCCACCGGCCTCGGCGGCTTCCACACCACCTCATCTGGCCGCCTCCGTGGCAGCGACGAGTCCATGCAGGCCCCGCTCTGGGCCCTCGGCCCCCTGCTGCGCGGCACTCACCTCGAATCCACCGCCATCCCCGAAATCCGCACCCAGGCGCATGCCCTGGCCACCAGCATGCTCGGGAGTGCGTGATCTGCCGATCCGGCGATCGGAGGGTGAAGGCGCGGATGCCCCGGGGAATCGCGGCACAGGGATGCACTCGGGTTCGGGGCGAGCCGCGGGCGTGCCAGTCTTCCGCGGCGCTCCGCCGCAGACTGCGGACCACCGCGGGCCCGTGAACTCCTCTCGCCCGGACGGTCACGCGTCGGGCTGCGGAGTGATCAGGAGGGCTGAGGCGGGAGCCAGCCGTGCTGGACGGCGCGGACGCCCGCCTCGAAACGGCTGCGTGCGCCGAGGCGTTCCATCAGTTCGGTCGCGGTGCGCCGGGCGGTGCGCGGGGAGACGCCGAGCCGTTTGGCGATGGCCTCGTCGGTGTGGCCCTGTGCCAGCAGCCGCAGGGTGGTGGACTCCTGCGGGCTGAGCCCGTTGGGGTCCTGGCGCGCTGCCTGGCCGAGGGGCTGTGCGGTGTCCCAGACGCTCTCGAAGAGCGCGCACAGCGCGGTGAGCGTGCCCTGTCCGGTCAGGACGACGGCTCCGGCGGAGGTGTCGTCGCTGTTGACCGGGATGACGGCGGTGGACCGGTCCGTGATGATCATCCGGGTGGGCAGTGCCGGAACGGTGCGGACGAGCCCGCCGCGCTGGGCGAGCCAGTCGGCGTACTCGACGGTGGGCTGGTCGTTGCGGACACTGCTGAGGTAGACGGTGCGCATCCGCACCCCGCGCCGGAGGAGCTCCTCGTCGAGGGGGCGTGATGCCTGCATCTGAGCCTCGGGCTGGGCGCCTCCGGGAGCGAAGGACATGACGTCGGCGGTGACGTCGCGGGTGAGGCGGGCGAGCCGGTCGCGGATCCGGTCGATGCCGATGAGCTGTTCGACGCCAGGGCTGGCGGCGGTGGGACGCAGGTCGGCGTACTCGGCGATGAGCTGGGCCGCCACGGCCCGGGACGCTTCGAGACGGTGCTGCTGCGCGGCCAGTTCGGCCTGCTGACGGGCCATCAGGATCTCCATGCCGAGGTCGGGCGAGACCGCCCGCAGGCCGCCCTCGTGGTCGGCCGAGGGCCGCACCAGGGCGAGTTCGCTCAGGACGTCCAGGGCTGCGCATACCTCGTGCTCGGGCAGACCCGCTCTGGCGACGATGTCGGCCACCCCGCCCGCCGGATCGGCGAGCATGGCGCGGTAGACGGATTCAGCTGCCGCGTCGAGTCCCAGTTCCGTCAGCATCGAGCAACCCCCCAGAGCCTGTGCCGTGACCCCCACTCGGGTCCACAAAGATCATGCCACGCCACGCGTGACTCAGGCGGCGCGGGCGGCAGTTCAGGGGTGCGGAAGCGGCCATGGCCCAAAGTGTCCATCGGCCGCGCCTGGGAGGCGGGTTGACTTTCTGGAAGAGTTCGGCGCATGTATCTCGTCCACGCCCGTCTGCGCGGGCCGCTCGGTGCCCGTCTGCCCGGTGACACGCGGTCGCTGGTCCGTGCCCAGGCCCACGAGGGCGGCGGCATCGAGCACGTCGCCGTCCACGCCAACGCCTCGCCCGACCCCGTACTCGGTCTCTACGTACGCGCGGACAGCCTTGCCGACGCCGAGGAGCGGGCGGCCGAGGTGTGCCTGCGGGTGCTGAGCCGCCCCGAGTTCGGCGGCTGGTCACTGCTGTCGGCCCAGGTACCCCTGGTGGCGCCGTTCTATGAGGCGCTGCTGTCCGCTTCCGGCCCGGCGCGGTCCGGCGAGGACGGAAGCGGCCATGGCCGTTTGGGGCCACCGGAAAACCCTTCCACTGGACCTGACCAGCGGCGAAAGTAGTTCTCGCCAGCAGGGAACACCACCTGGCAGGCGGAACCGGACAGCGTCACCGCGGGATGCGAACCGGTTCCCGTCACCGACACCACGTCAGAAGAAGAGGACCTGCCATGCTCCGCACCACGCTCGCCCGGGCCACCGCGGTCACTGCCCTGCTCACCAGTGTTCTGGGCCTCAGCAGCGCCCTGTGCCCCGCACCTGCGCACAGCACCTCCGCCACGGCTCCCGTCGCCGCCCCGCAGACCATGGGCTGGTCCTAACCGCCGGGCCCAGAGCGCCCGTTACGTCTTGCGGCCTCCCGCCGCACGGCCTGTGAGCGCCGCGCCAGCTGCTCCTGCAGGGCAGCTGTAGCAGTCGCCCTCCCCGCACCCCCCCCCGGGCCCTCACCCTCAATACCCGGTGCCGTGCCGTGCCGCCCGGCCAGGCCGCCTCATTCGTCGGCGCCCGCGTCGGTGCAGAACCGGGCAACTGCCGCCCGGCGACACCGCTTCCTGTCTCTCCTCCTCGCCCAGTGAAGGTTCCGCCATGCCCACACGCCGTACCCCCTCCCGTACCGCTGCGAAAACGGCCACCGCCGCCCTGGCCCTTGCCGGGGTGACCCTCTCGCTGACCTGCGGCGGCACCGCGAACGCCGCCTCTCTCAGTACATGGGAGAAGGTCGCCCACTGCGAGTCGACGGACGACTGGACCATCATCTCGTCCAACCACCAGTACTACGGCGGCCTCCAGTTCCTCCTCTCCACCTGGGACGCCTTCGGCGGCCGTCAGTACGCCACGTATCCCAACCGGGCCACCAAACAACAGCAGATACTCATCGCCGAGAAGGTCCTCAGACACCAGGGGCCGCAGGCATGGGGCAGCTGCGGGCGACAGGCGGGCCTGACCGACGACGGCATCGACCCCTACCCCACGACGAACATCCCGCCCGCGCCCGTCGGCATCGTCCAGCTCACCGCCGCCGACTTCAACGGCGACGGCAAGGCCGACCTCGTCGGTGTGGAGGCCGCGACCGGCAAGCTGTGGCTGTACCCCGGCAACGGCAACGGCACACTGGGCGAGCGGGTGCTGATCGGTTCGGGCTGGGGCGCGATGAGCGGTCTGACCGCCGCCGACTACACCGGTGACGGCAAGCCGGACCTGCTCGCCGTCGACTCCACCGCCGGGAACCTGTACGTATATCCGGGCGCCGGTACCGCGGCGGGCATGGGCACTCTGGGGGACCGGGTGCAGATCGGCACCGGCTGGGGCGGGATGCGGGACCTCACCGCGATGGACGTCGACAAGGACGGCAAGCCGGACCTGCTAACCGTCGACTCCGCCGGCGCGCTGTGGGCCTACCCCGGGGCCGGTTCGCTCAAGGGCACCAACACCCTCGGCGACCGCGTTCAGATCGGCTCCGGCTGGGGCGGGATGGCCGAACTCGCCAGCCCCGGCGACCTGAACGGCGACGGCAAGGCCGACCTCGTGGCCGTCGACACTGCGGGCGGGCTGTGGAAGTACCCCGGCACCGGCTCCCTCAACGGCATGAACACCCTCGGCGACCGCAACCAGATCGGCACCGGCTGGACCACCATGCGCCAGCTCGTCGGCGCCGACTTCAACGGCGACGGCAAGGGCGACCTCGACGCCGTCCAGGCCCCCGCCGGATCCACCGGCACCTTCTACTTCTACCCCGGCAACGGCGGCGGCGGCTTCGCCGACCGCGCCGCGATCGGCACCGGCTGGTAGCAGCGGGCCCACCCGCTCACGTCCTTCGTCGCACCCAGCAGCGCACCCGGCAGCGCCGGCCCGACGCGCCTTGCGTCACCACCTGCTTCACGACCTCCGGCAGCGACGGCCACCACCGCGGGCGTACACCGCGGTCGCGTACTGCCACGCACCTTTGCGCACTACCGACTTCCCTCATTCCAGACGCGGTTCACCGCGCCCTTTTCCACAGGAGAATCCACCATGTCGCAGTTCACCGCCAAGCTGAAGAAGACCACCGTCGCCACCCTCGTCGCAGCCGCCGCCGTGACGGGTCTGTCGGTCGCCGGACCGGGCGCCGCCACTGCCGGCGCCGCCGGGACCTCTTCGGTCGGCGGCAGCATCACCACCGCCGAGGTGCTCTCCCGCGCCCAGTACTGGGTCAACAACGGCGTCCCGTACAGCCAGTCCAGCTACACCGGCGACCCGCAGGGCCGCAACTACCGTCAGGACTGCTCCGGCTTCGTCTCCCTCGCCTGGCACCTGCCCACCAGCCTGACCACCTGGTCGCTGCCGGACGTGTCCGCCCCGCTCTCCAACCTCGACCAGCTCCAGCCCGGCGACATGCTCGACAACATCAACTCCCATGTCGTGCTCTTCGTGAGCTGGACCGACTCCAGCCACGCCACGGCGAACATCATGGAAGAGGCCCACACGGGCACCAACGCCCGCAAGGCCACGTACAGCCGCAGCTACATCAACAGCAACGGCTTCAAGCCGTACCGTTACAACAAGATCGTCGAGGGTGCGCCGACCCCGCCGAAGGACGCGGGCATGGCCAACCTCGCGGGCGGTGACTTCTCCGGCGACGGCAAGGCCGACGTCGTGGGCGTCGAGGCGGCCACCGGCAAGCTGTACTTCTACCCCGGCACCGGTGGCGGCTCGCTCGGCGAGCGGGTCCAGATCGGTACCGGCTGGGACACCATGAGCGAGCTGACCTCCGGCCACTTCACCGGGTCCGGCAAGCTCGACATGGCCGCCGTCGACGCCGACGGTGTGCTGTGGATCTACCCGGGCAACGGCAACGGCACCTTCGGGGAGCGCACCAAGGCGGGCACCGGCTGGGACGGTATGCACGACCTGGCGGGCGCCGACCTCAACAAGGACGGCAAGAGCGACCTGGTGGCGGTCGAGTCGTCCACCGGAAAGCTGTTCTTCTACCCCGGCAACGGCAACGGGACCTTCGGGGACCGCGTGCAGATCGGCGCCGGCTGGAACGGCATGGACCAGATCGTCAGCCCCGGCGACCTCAACAAGGACGGCAAGGACGACATCGTCGCCCGTGAGGTGTCCACCGGCAATCTGTACGCCTACCCGGGTGCCGGTTCCGTCAACGGCATGAACACCCTGGGTGACCGGGTGCAGATCGGCTCCGGCTGGGGCGCCATGACCAACCTGGTCAGCGGTGACTTCAATGGTGACGGCGTCGGCGACGTGGACGCCGTCCAGGCTGCCGTAGGCTCCACCGGCACTTTCTACACCTACCCGGGAACCGGCTCCCTCAACGGCATGAACACCCTGGGCGACCGCGCCCAGATCGGCACCGGCTGGTAGTTTCCGGCGACACCGCACCCGCTCCACCTTCGGGCAGCCGCCGCACCACCGGTGCGGCAGCTGCCCCGCACCACGTCCACGCACCATCTACCAGGAAGGGCCAGCACCGCCATGACCATCCCAGTCCGCAGGATCCGCACCTCGGCACGCGGCGCCGCCGCAGCCGCCGTGGCGCTGACCTCGCTGCTCGCGGGGGCCGCCGGCGCGAGCCCGGCCGCCGCGACCACCGCCCCCACGGTCCCCAACGGGGCCATCGCCACGTACAACACCATCACCCACGTCGCCGCAGACGGCATGGGCCTGCGGGACAGCGGCGCGCAGGCCCGCTGGGCGGCGGACTTCGAGTCCGCCCACCCCGCTCTGAAGCGCACCACGATCAACGGCGTCCTCACCAGCCCGTCGCAGACCCAGGCCCGACCGCTGTGCCACCCCTCCAACACGGCGGGTGCGCAGGGCTTCTGCTGGTCCGCCGCCGACGACGCCACCAGCACCTGGATCCCGCAGGGTCTCACCGGCTCCGGTGAGTCACCCCAGTCGCAAACCCTGGTCGACGGCCGCAAAGTCCTCCTGACCAGCTGGTACGGCACCAACTCGCCGAACGGCATGGAGCGGATCACCTTCGCCGACGTCACCGACCCGGCCCACGTGACCTACAAGCACGCCCAGTTGGTGACGTCCTCCAGCGACGGGAACAACTACGTCCCCGTCATCGGCGGACACGCGCACGGCATCGTCTGGTCGGGCTCGAAGCTGTACGTGGCGAGCACGGGCAGCACCCTGGACGTCTTCGACCTCAACGACATCTGGCAGATGTACATCACCTCGGACACCGCCGTCGGGATCGACGCGAACGGCAAGACGCACGGCGGTGGCCACGACTACGTCCTGCCGCGCCAGGGGACCTACGAGTACACCGGCGCGGGCACCGGCTGCGGCAGCTACCCCGGCGCCGACGTCCCCCAGCGCCCCTGCATCACCGCCGCCTCCCTCGACCTCACCGGCGCCCAGCCCGCCCTGGTCACCGCGGAGGGAGACTCGGCCGGCGTCGAGGGCGACTTCGGCAAGGTCGCCGCCCGCATCGTGCGCTGGCCGATCGACACCGCCACCGGCCGCCTGAAGGCCGACGCCACGGGTCGCGTGCAGGCCGCCGAGGCGTTCGCCTCACCCCTGGGCGGCGTCCAGGGCATCGCCATGAACAAGGGCCGCTTCGCCCTGTCCGGCCCCTGCCCGGAATTCGTTCCTGCCGAGCACGGCGGCACCAACATCCCCAGCTGCCTCTACCACGCATGGCCCGACGAGCCCGTACGCCTGGTCACCCGCACGGCCATCAACCTGGAGAACCTCTCGTACTGGCCCGGCACCGACGAACTGTGGATGGTCAACGAGAACCCCGGCAACCGCATCGTCGCGCGCACGGCCTGGCCGAAGGACCCCGCACCGGCGGGCATGACCGACCTGGCCGCCGCCGACCTCACGGGCGACGGCAAGCAGGACCTGGCCGGCATCGAGGCGGCCACCGGGAAACTGTTCCTCTACGCGGGCACCGCCAACGGCACCTTCGGCCCCCGCGTCCAGATCGGCACCGGCTGGAACACCATGGACAAGCTCACCGCCGCCGACTACACCGGCGACGGCAAAGCCGATCTCGTCGGCGTCGAGAAGAGCACCGGCAACCTCTACCTCTACCCCGGCACCGGCAGCGCCGCCCTCGGCAACCGCGTCCTGATCGGCACCGGCTGGAACGGCATGCGCGAACTCACCGCCATCGACGTCAACGGTGACGGCAAGCCGGACCTGCTGGCCGTGGACGTGCGCGGCGGGTTCTGGGCCTACCCCGCGAGCGGCTCCCTCAACGGCACCAGCACCCTGGGCGACCGGACCCAGATCGGCGCCGGCTGGGACACCCTGACCGAGCTCACCTCCCCGGGCGACCTCAACGCCGACGGCAAGAGCGACGTGGTGGCGGTGGACAAGAGCGGCGCGCTGTGGAACTACCCCGCCACCGGCTCCCTGAACGGCATGAACACCCTCGGCACGCGCACCCAGATCGGGACCAACTGGGACAGCATGCGCCAGCTCGTCGGAGCGGACTTCAACGGCGACGGCGCCGGCGACGTGGACGCCGTCCAGGCCCCGACCGGCACCACCGGCCCGCTCTACTTCTACCCCGGCACCGGCACGGGCGCCCTGGGCGACCGCACCCAGGTCGGTACGGGTTGGTGACCTGCCCGTACACCTGACGAGCCACTACGGATCAAGACACCGTCCTTGGGGCAACGAGCCGAAACACAGCGCCCGTTGACCCCAAGGGCGGACAAATGTCCCAAGGTTCCTGGGACAGAGATCTCTGTCGCCCCCAAAGCCCCGTCGACCAGGCTGTTCGATGTCGTGAAGGCCGCGACACCGAACACGACAGGGGACGATCACGGATGGACCAGCCACTCGTGGAGCGCGTACTGGACTGGCTGAGCGCCGGCCTGGCCGGGGACACGGCGGCACTGGACGCCGCCTGCGCCCCGGATTTCGAGAGCATCCGGTGCGACGAAGCCGGGCGCGTCGTGAAGCTGACCCGGCAAGAGTTGCTGTCCGGCCCGCACGCACCAAAACGATGCGCGGGGGAGCGGACGGGCGAGATACACCTCCTGACTACGAGCGAGTACGACGGTCACGAGGTCGCCCTCGTACGCCGCGCCCAGCAGGGCACGGCGGTGCTGCACACCTTCGTGTGGCGCGCGGAGCGGGGCTAGCGTCGGATGCTGCTGCGGGAGTTCCTGTACGGGGAGAGCGTCGTGGACGGCCCCTTGCGCAATCAGCAACGGCCAGAGTGAAGCCCGTTGGCGTGGCGGCCGAAGTCCCGCCACCCCGTATCACGGCACGAGACGGTTCGGGACCCCTCCTGCGCCTGGCCCGCACCCTCTCCGACGACGAGCACATCTGTTACGTCCAGGACGTTGTGGTGAATCCGGCGAACCGCCCGGATCTGCGCGAGACGGCTCCGTAGCAGGAGCAGACGGGGAGCGGTCAGCAGGTGACGGTCACCTCGTGGGTGACCGGGCGCGCCGTCCAGGGGTAGGTGGTGACACCGAAGGTGGCGCGGACGGTGGAGCCGCAGGCCACGTCGGTGCTCAGACCCGCAACGTCCAGGTTGGCGCTGTTGAAGAGGGCGTACTTGGTGGCGTTCGGCAGCAGAGCGCCATCGACCGTGGCGGTGAAGGTGGTGGTGAGTTCCTTCGGCGTGGGGGCCGGGCTGCCGGGGGAGGGCGGGCCGGCGAGGCCGACCTTGCCGACGAAGGTGATGGTGTTGCCGGCGACTTCGGCGCACAGACGGGTGGAAAGGCCGGACTGCAGACCCGAGTTGCCGCAGGTGACTACGGTCTGGGCGGAGTTCGCAGGGGCGGCGACGGCGATGGCCGGGGTGAGGGCGGCGAGGCTCAGGCTCGTGATTGCGGCAGTGAGGAACATCGAAGACTTCATGGTGGATCTCCCTACAAGGAGAGGCCGTCGAGTGGATCCCGCTCGGCTCGTATGACATGTGATATTGCACAGCTTGTGTGAAGATCAAGTGTTCTTCATGTGAACGATTTGAAATCGCGTGGCGGCGACTCATCAACGCCGTTGTCGGGAGGCGGAGTTGACGGAAGAGGGGGCGGCGGGCGGGCATGTCAATGGGGGGCGAAGACCCCCGCCCCTGAGCGCCGGTCCGGGCCTGCCGAGCGCACCTGCGGTCCCGCCAGCAGCGCCTCTGCTGTTGCCCTTACTTGATCGAGCTCCTGCCACACGTGGCTCGGACGCTACGCTGCCGAACTCGATATGAGTCGGTCAGGGCGTCAGGTCAGGTGGTGGAATTCGGCCCCCGGTCGCGCCGCAGCGGGAACTTCAGTGCTCGGTACCGGATCGTGCTGCCTATCCCTCATCGGCTTCCTGGTCGTCGGCTTCGTTGGCACGGTCGATCTCGGCCATGTGCTCCTCCGCCCAGTTCCGCAGTCCCGCTAGCGCGGCTTCCAGGGACAGCCCGAGTTCGGTGAGTCGGTAGAAGACCCGTGGTGGCACGGTCGGTTCGACCCGGCGTGACACCAGCCCGTCGCGGGTCAGGCTTCGCAGGGTCACGGACAGCATCTTCTGCGAGACGCCGGGCATCCGGCGTTTCAGTTCCGCGAAGCGCACCTCGTCCGGTGCGGCATCGGCGAGCGTCTTGACGGCCATGGACGTCCACTTCGTACCGATGCGGTCCAGCAACTGCCGCGTCGGGCACTGGGGATCGAACAGATCGCCGCGTGCCCCGCGGTCGGCGGCCCCGGTTCCTGCGGTGGTCACCTGTGGCTCACCACCTTCCCTGAAAGTGCCGTCTTGGAAGCGATCGGACAGTTACTTATCGTTTTGTGGTCACTAATAGTAACCGCTCAAGGGGAACCGTCATGCCTGATACCAACGCACCCGATCTGCGCCGCATCGCAACGAACGGCGTCCAGCTCAACGTCGCAATCGCCGGGGACGGACCTGCGGTTCTCCTGCTGCACGGCTTCCCGCACACCTGGCAGCTTTGGAGCGGCATCATGGGCCAACTGGCCAGCCACTACCGGGTCATCGCCCCGGACCTACGAGGCTGCGGCGCCAGTACACGCGCCGTCGAGGGCTACGACGCGGGCACCCTCGCCGCCGACGCAGAAGGGCTGCTCGACGCCCTCGGCGAGCCCTCTGCAGCGGTGGTCGCCATCGACGCGGGCACCGCCCCCGCTGTCCTGCTCGCACTGCGCCGACCCGACCTTGTCCGGCGCCTGGTCGTGATGGAAGCACTGCTCGGCCACCTGCCCGGGGCGGAGCACGCCGTCGCGGGCGGCACACCGTGGTGGTTCGGCTTCCACACCGTCCCCGGCCTCGCCGAGACCGTCCTGGCCGGCAACGAGGCCCCATACATCGACTGGTTCCTCAACTCGGGGACGCTCGGGCGCGGAGTACCCGACGACGTCCGCGCGGCCTTCGTCCATGCGTACACCGGCAGCGAGGCCCTTCGCTGCGCGTTCTCCTACTACCGGGCCCTGCCGACCAGTGCGCAGCAGATCCAGGACGCCGTCGCGACGGCTCGGCTGACCATGCCCACCATCGCCGTTGGCTCTCACCCCGTCGGCGCGGCGCTCGAACGCCAACTCCGTCCCATCACTGATGACTTGGTCGGATACCACCTCCAGGACTGCGGCCACATCATTCCCCTCGACCGCCCGGACGCATTGCTCGCGCTCCTTGCTCCCTTCCTCTCCATCGATCTGGCGAAGTGAGTGGATGCTTGTCCGCGCAACTCGCTGGCCAGGAGCCCGTACAGCACCCTCACGGTGGACAGCAGCTCGCCGGTGCGCGGGTGGCGGGCGGTGAGGTCCATCGCGGAGGAGGCGCCGTTGTGGATGCGCAGGGCGAGGCGGTCGCGGTGCAGGACGTCGAGCATGTCGAGGATGTACTGGTTGCCGCGCACAAGGCGGAACGTCTCGGAGATGTGCACGGTGTCGCCCGATGGCCTGCGCTGAATGACCGGCCAGCGCATCGAGGTCTCCGGTGGGCCCCCTGAGTGACCGGGCGAGCCTGTCCGGGGCTTGCCGATGTTCCCCGGGGGCGTGGTCCGAGGCGTGTACGTCCGGCTCGACCGCCGCGTCGAAGCGGCTGCGGCCACAGGCCCGGCGGCCTGATCTGTCCGTCGCCATCCGGCGAGGACGCCAGAGCGTAAGGGGCGCGTCGGCGGCAGATGTCGTCAGCTCGTCCTCATCACCTCCGGCAAGCAGCCGGCCCCGTCGAGGTGCAACCGTCAGGTTGCACTCAACGCCATGACATGCAACCCTTGAGTTGCATCTCGATGGTGGTGATGAAAGGAGTCCCCTGATGAGCGAGGACCGTATCGAACGCGAGACCCTGATCGAAGCACCCCTGGAGCGGGTCTGGTCCCTGGTGGCTGAGCCCGGTTTCTGGGTGGCCGACAAGGCGAGCCTGCCCGGCACGGTGGCCAGGGAGGGCGAGACCGTGGTGGCGAAGAACCCGGAGTACGGCGACTTCCCGGTGCGCGTGGAGAAGGTCGAACCGCCGACCTATCTGGCCTACCGCTGGGCCAGCGCGTTCCCCGGAGAAGAACTGCGAGAGGACAACAGCACTCTCGTGGAGTTCACGCTGACGCCGGAAGACGGCAGGACGCGGCTGCGCGTGGTCGAGAGCGGGTTCTCGGCGCTGGCCGGATCCGAGGAGCTGCGCGGCAGGGCCGTCCAGGACAACACCGGCGGCTGGCAGCAGGAGCTCGACGCACTCAAGACGCGCGCCGAGCAGCCCGCCGCGTGACCGACCAACCCCGCGGCGCCGCAGAGGCGGTCGACACCGTCCTCGCCGCCCTGGCAGACCCGACACGGCGCCGACTGCTTGAACTGCTCGCCGCCCAGGGCGAGGCCACCGCGACGACGCTCGCCGCGCATCTTCCCGTCTCGCGTCAGGCCGTGGTCAAACACCTCGGTGTCCTGGACGCCGCCGGGCTGGTGAGCGGCGGCCGTATCGGGCGGGAGGTGCGCTATGCGGTGCAGCCGGCGGCGCTCGATGCGACGGCGCAGTGGATGGCCGCGCTCGCCGTCGACTGGGACCGGCGCCTGGCACGCATCAAGCACATCGCCGAGGCCGCAGAGCGGGAATCGCCAGCCGGCCGGACGAGCCGTAACGCGTCAGATCCACCGAAGTGACCCCGTAGAGGAGCATGATCATGTCTGTGGAGAACCAACACCTCACCCACGCCCCTGCGGCATACGCCTGCATGATGGTGCGCGCGCCCGCGGCGGAGGCGTTCCGGGCGTTTGCCGATCCGACGGTCACGACCCGGTTCTGGTACAGCAAGAGCAGCGGACCCATGGTGACGGGGGCCGAAGTGCGCTGGGAGTGGGAGACCTACGGGGCATCGGCCGACGTCCGGGTCCAGGAGGCGGAGGAGGGACGTCTGATCCGGTTCGAGTGGGGCAACTATCAGCAGCCGACCACGGTCGAGCTGAAGTTCAGCCCGCGCACGGAAGAGACCACCTTCGTCGAGGTCACCGAGACCGGCTTCCAGGGCTCGGGGGACGACGCCGTCCGCTGGGTCAACGACACCGTCGGCGGCTTCACCACCGCTCTGTGCGCGATGAAAGCCCTGCTCGAACACGGCATCGAGCTCAATGCGGTCCCTGACCACCACCCAGCCTGACCACGTGCTAGGAGGTGGGCGGAGGCTGTCCTTGATGTTTGAGAACGGCCCCTGCCGCCCGGTCGGCCGGAAGATCCTGGCGCCTGTCGTCCAAACGTGGTCGGGTCGGCTGCTGTGGGCCACGATCAGCGCCTGGCGGCCATCCTCCTGCGGCGCGGACCTGATCGACCTGGAGCTCGACGGAGGCCGCTTCACACCGGTCCCCGAACATGCCCGCTCGATCTGGGAGCGGCGGCTCGCTGGACCGCCGGCCGCCGCGAACACCTGGGCCGGCATGGACGTCACCTTGGCATGAGCCGTGTCCGATCCGTTTCCCTGGCCGTCCATGTCCCTCCTCCGCTCTCGCCCCGGGCCGGGCGAGATAGCCCGCAGATGCCGGGATGTCGTGTCATGCCGATCGTGGCGACCAGGGCGGGGCGGCGGTCGTAAGGGTGGGGGTGGCCGGGGAGGTGCGCGGTCGGGTTGGACGAAGAGGTGGTTCGGGGGCTGGCAGGTTGCTCCGAGCAGGCCGCTTTTCCCCTATCGAGACCGCCGCGTGACCTTCGGCATGACTCATCTCATAGCGGGCTTGCCGAATCTTGACCCATTTATGAAAGGTGCTTTTAAATCCCACCTGTTCGCCCCGGTCCGGGGCGGGCGTGGAGCAGCCGCATCCGCCAAAGATCACGGCTGCTCCACCGTGTGGAAACCACAGGGGGAGAGTACGTCAAGCGCTCCTGCGTGCGCTTCGTGCTGCCGTCACCTCCGTCGCGACGGCCCCGGTGAGGTCATCGGAGTGACGTGAGGAACGCCTTGCCCTCTCCCTCGCATCAGGCAAGGAACAGAGTGAAGAAGATCATCACGGGCATCCTGGCGGGCGCGATCGTCCTCGGTGCCGCTCCCGTGGCCCAGGCTGTGGACCCCCGGCAGGAGCACAACATCTCGAACTGCTACTTCGACAAGAGCAAGACGGGCCAGCAGAGGGCGAAGTACTGCAAGGCACTCGAAGGCCGCCCGATGACCCAGGCGGCCAGGAACTGCCTTCTGCGGGCGGGAGTCGGCAGCGCCGCGGCACTGATCGTGGGGCGGATCAACAAGAAGGTCGCCCGTGAGATCGCCGTCAACACCGTGGGAGCGGGGGCGGCTGCCTGCCTCTCCTCCATGATCAAGTAGGTCGAGGTATGCGCATGCTCCGCAAGGTTGCCGTTCTAGCCGTGTGGTCCGCCACGCTGGCGGTGGTCAACAAATTCTGGATCGAACCGCTCTGGGGCGAACTCCTCTTCACCGCCGTCACAGCAGTCCTGGTGGCCTACATCCTGGGCCGACTGGACCGGTGAGCGGAGCGCCGAGCCCCACCACTCGCCCTGACCGCGGAGCCTGAGAGGCAAGGCTGTAGAGGGGTGGGCGCTGCTCGTGGCGCTCGCCACCTATGGCCCCGGTGCCTCCGTGCCTTCACGAGCGTGGTGGCTCTCACCACCCTGCCCGTGAGCCGTTCGGCGGGGCAGGTACCCGCCGGCTGGCGGGGGAGGGATCAGTCCGCTGGGCGATTTGAGGGAAGTGATCGCCTTGGCAAGCTATTGCAGGGGCGGTTCAGGGTCGGTTTCCCGATCAAGCCGCAGCCCCAAGGGGGCAGCTCCTCCTCGCTGGGCGCCAGGGGGAGCGGCGACTATCAATTTCATTGAGCTCGTGACCCGACGGTTTGACCACCGTCGTACTACGGGTTCGACTGCACAGAGAAAGGAACGCACATGATGCGTTGGGGGAACAAGGCTGCCGCAGGAGCACTCGCCGTCGTGCTGGGGGCCGGCGGTACAGGTCTCATCGCTGCGGCTCCGGCTCAGGCGGCCGGAAAGTACACCTGCAAGGCGTACGCCGACATGGACCGGGCGGGGCGGCCGAACGCCTACTCCGTGTGCAACGGTGGCGGCAGCAAGAACGTCTCGCAGCACCGGGTCCAGATCAAGTGTGACCAGGTCCAGGGAGCCCGGGAGCGCGTCGTGACGCTCACGCTGCACGGGGCGTGGGTCGGTCCGGGGCAGAAGTCCAAGGTGCAGTGCGGGTTCAAGAACTTCCTGCGCGGCTTCAGCGTCCAGACCAAGTAGCGGTCCAACACGGGGAGCGGCCCGGTACGCGCGATGCGTACCGGGCCGTTCCCCGTGGAGTGCGCGGTGTGTTGGCGGACGTCGCCCATGTGCCCCTTGGCCGCCGCGCAAAGTGGCAGGCCGGCGGCACTGGCGTAGGGCGGTAGGGCGCGCGGACGGGCTGGGGCGATCCCCGCGGCCTGCATCGTGTTCCTCCCCGACGCGGCATCGATCGTCAGTCGAGGCCCTCGACGATGCGGAAATCGCGCTCGACGCTGTCAGCGAGTACGGCCAGTGCCTCCTGGTAGGCCGCACTCGTGCGTGCGGCCACCGCCTGTTCGAAGCTGTCGAACTCGATCAGGATGGTGCGCTCGGCGATTCCGGCGTCATGTGCGACGACCCGGCCGTCGCGGGAGAGCACCCGCCCGCCTGCGGCCCTGACGGCTGGACCGGCCAGTTTGTCGTAGTCGGCAAGCGTCTCAGGGTCTGTGATGGCGCGGTAGACGCTGACCCAATAGCCCTTGGCCACGGTACCTCCGGTGTTTGGAATGGATGATCGGAAGCTTGCTCAGATGTATGGCCGACGCGCTGTGGGTCAGCGAGCCGACGGGGTCGGCGTTGAAGCTGTGGCTCCGCCCGCAGGTACCGCCTGAACCTGCCGGCCTCTCGCCGCAGCAGTTGGACCTGCTGCAACCGGCACCCTCGCGTTGGACGCGCGCGCCTCATCGCATGACGGCGCGCACGATTGCTGCCTGGCCGCCGACTTGGATCCGGGGTCCCGTACGGTCGCGGTGCACGGTCGCCGTGATGGTGGACGGGCTGCCGAGGTGGTCACCCATGTCGACAGCGAGATGGTGTGTGCCGAATCCGGCAACATGCGCTGCCAGGCAGGCCGTGCTGTTGGCGTTGGCGATGTCTTCGGGGACGCCGATCGACGGGGCGAACATCCGGGCTCCTGCTCGGCCGTGCCGGTCTGGGGGCGAGTAGGCGTAGCAGCCCAGCAGGCCGTTACGGTCACAGGCTGCGCGCAACAGGGCAAAGTCCGGGGCGAGTTCGGCCAGTGCGGCGCGGGACCGTACGGGCAGGAGGAGCCTCGGCCGCCCGTTCGACGCCACGCAGGCGTCGCCCGTGATCGCGTCCTCCGTCAGTCCGAGGCCCCCTGCGACTGCCCTCAGTTCGGTTCCACCAGTGTTACGCAGGCTGACCGGACCCGGATCGAACGATGCCATCAGGCCGACGCCGTTCCGGTTTGCCCGGCCGTCGAAGCTGCGGTGGGCCGTATGCAGGACGGCGCGGTAGTCGTCGTCGCCTTCCCGTTCGGCGAGTATGGCAAGGGCGGCGACGGTGCCGTGACCGCAGGCGGGCAGCTCACCCTGGGCGGTGAAGAATCGCAGGGTGTAAGAGGGGCGACCACGCTCGACTCCGGCCGGGCAGAGGAAGACGGCGTGCGATGTCCCCCACTCCGCGGGAAATCGGCACCGCTCCTCGTCGGTGAACGGCCCATCGTCCAGAACGGCGGTCGGGCTGCCACCCGCGCCGTCGCGCTGACAAGCGAGGGCGACTGCTACCTCGGACATGGCGCCGGGCCGGTGGTCAGCAGCATGGTCAGGTCCAGTGCGGGCGCGCTGTGCGTCAACGCCCCGACCGAGATCAGGTCGACGCCCGTTTCGGCGATGGCGATAACGGTGTCCAGCCGGATGGTGCCCGAAGCTTCCAGCAGGATCTGGGAGGCGTCGTCCCCCGCGTCCCGGATCTTCACGACCTGCTTGATGTCGGCCATCGGCATGTTGTCGAGCATGATCCAGCGGGCTCCGGCGTCGAGAGCTTCGACGGCCTGGGCGACGGTCTGTACCTCGACATCGCATTCCACGGTCTGCCCGGTGCGTGCCATCCCGCGCCTGACGGCCTCGATCGCGGCGGTCACCCCGCCCGCCGCGGCGATGTGGTTGTCCTTGAGCAGGACCATCGCCGCGAGGTCGAGGCGAAGGTTGTGGCCGCCGCCTGCGGTGACCGCGTACTTGTCCAGGGCGCGCAGGCCCGGCGCCGTCTTGCGCGTGTCCAGGATGCGCGCCTTGGTCCCTGCCACGGCTTGGACGTAGCGGTCGGTCAGGGTCGCGATGCCGCACATGCGCTGCAGGAAGTTCAGCGCCGTACGCTCCCCGGTGATCAGGCTGCGCGCCGAACCGGACAGGTGCACCAGAACCTGACTGTCGGCCAGGCGGGTGCCGTCGGCGACGGCCGGCTCGACCTTGACCTCGGGGTCGACCTGCGCGAAGACCTCAGCGACCAGGGGGAGGCCGGCGGCGATGCCGCTTTGCCGGGTGCGGATCTCGGCCGTGGCCACCAGGTCCTCGGGGACGCTCCACATGGTGGTGATGTCCCGCCCTGACGCGTCCTCGGCCAGGGCGGTAGCGGCGGCGGCCCGTGCTGCGGCCGAGGGAAACTCGGTCGTGGTCATCTGGTCTCCATGTCTGAGCTGATCTGGGCTTGGTGGCGGCAACTGCCGACGGGGCAGCACCGAAGGTCCGCTGGGCCGGTCCACAGGGCTCGGCGGACGCCGTACTCGGTCTCCCGCACGCTGGTCATCCGTCCCACCACCATGCACAGATGCCAGGTGAGTCGTTCGTGTGACTCGGTGGCGGCGTCGGACCCGAGGCGCCATGTGCATGTACTGGCCCGCCCGGCCGGTCTTGGCCTGGGCGACACGGGCATTGAGGAACGCCTGTCACCGAGGCCGTTGGGGCAGATGCCACGACACTCTCCTATGTTTCGATTTCCGAAGCGGTCGCTGATGCTAGCGTGTCGGTATTCGAAGCATCAACCCCGGAGGCAGGGCATCCCCACATGGCAACACCCAGACCTGGCAGTCCTGTTCGCGGCTCGACCACCGGCCGCCCCCTCATGGCCGCACTCGATCTGTTCGGGCGACGGTGGAGTCTGCGCATCCTGTGGGAGCTTCACGAAGGGCCGCTCGGATTCCGCCCCTTGCAGAAGCGGTGCGACGACATGTCCTCCAGCGTGATGCGGCAGCGCCTGACCGAACTCCTGGAGGCGCGTGTGATTCACCAACTGCCGGACAGCCGCTACGAACTCACCCCGCTGGGACAGGAGGCGCGCGACGCCCTCAACCCCCTCGCCCAGTGGGCGGGACGCTGGGCAGCCACGATCGATCCACAAGGCGCGGACCACATCGACGACCAGCCCGCCCGCGTCTCACGCCCGGACACCGTGGACGACGGGGCGCAGGAGAGAGGCTCCGCGGACTGACGCCCCGCCTGGGATCGGAGGCGGGACGGGACCGCCGGGTCGCGAGATCGGCGTGGCTCGGGCGTGGGCCGGGGGACAGGCGTGAATCCATCACCCATCCTCGTGAAGGCAACCGCCAGGACAGCGCCGAAGATCGGGCGGACTTCATGCGCTGCGCACGACTTCGCGAACCGAACGGCCCCGGGGTGAACGGATACTCGTCTTCGCGAGCACTATCACCGGTCGGCCGAGGTACGTGTAGTCGACCAGGGCCTTCGTGATGCTGACGCGGCGAAGGGCCAAATCTTCGCGCCCTTCCCACGGTGCGGAGATGTCTTGCGTGGTGCTGGAGTCGGCCTCGGGCTGGCCGTCGCGCGGGGCTTCGCCGAGGTGATCGGAGGCAGAAGGTCTGCGCCCGCTTTCGCCGCCATGTTCCCAACGGAGACGGTGCGGTCCCAAGGCGGCTTGCTGTTCCGGGGGTTTGTAACGCACCGCAGGAGCCGCCGTGCGCTGGGATCCCTGAGTGGATACTGGAGCCTTGGGCGGGTCCGGATGGCGCCCGTGCCGGACGTCCGTGGCGGGTGCGGTGTCGCTAGGCGGCAGCGTCGCGGGACACCTGGCGCGCCCACAGCACCAGGGGAATCTGGAGCGGCACCCGCGCCTGAGCGGCACGCTTCAACGGCGTGGGCTTGTCACGCCAGTCGAGGGCCATCTGCGCGTTGGCGGGTACGACCGCGACGAAGAACGCGGCGGCCGCGGAGGCTGTACGTGCCCGAGTGCGCGGCAGAGCGATGCCGGCGGCGAGGGCAAGCTCCATCGCGCCGCTGGCGTAGGTCCAGGCGCGTGCTGATCCTGGCAGGACGCGCGGCACGATCGCGTCGAACGGCTTGGGCAGCAGCAAGTGGGCTGCCCCCGCCCCGGCGAGCAGTCCGGCGAGGAGGTGCGGGGAACGGGCGCGGGGCATGGGGGCCTCCCTGTGATCGGGGCACGGATGGCGCGCCATCTTACTTACCAGTAAGTAAGGGTGTCGAGAGCCGGCGAGGCGTCCACCGAGTGACCAGTCCCCGCACAGTGTCCCGGCCAGTTCTGAAGGGGCTGCATGGGCACCGGCGTCGAGCGCGCCCTGCAAGCCTGCTTGCCACTTGCATGACTGGGCGAGCTGCTCCTTCGGGGTTCGTTCTCCACGCCGTCGCGTGTCCTGGTCCGGGAGCGGGGCGCGATCAGCGAGGTCGGTCTCGCTCGCGGGTAGGCATGACGCGAAGCGCTGCCGGGTGCTCCTTCCGCCTGGTCAGCGAGAGCCGTCCCGTGCGGAGCGCACGGCCGCGCCGGATACGTGGTGGCGGCGGGCGAAGCTCCTTTGGGTGCAGTTCGCTCGGGGGCGGCGAGCGGCTCGGCGACGGAGGGTCTTCGTGCCTACCCGACGGTGTCCACCCGAGGCACCCCTGGCCCCCGCAGCGGGAGCGTGCGGCTGAGGACGAGGTTGGTGGTGGTGCTCCCGAACTCGGCCAGCTCGTCGACGATCTCCTCCAGGTGGGCCATCGACGTGGCCGCCACCTTCATGACGTAGCAGTCGTCTCCGGTGGTGCGCAGGCACTCCATGATCTCCGGGCGCTCCTCCAGCAGTCGGCGCAGCGGCTGGTGCCGGGTTCCCGGCCCCGGGTACTTGAGCCGGACCACCGCCATCACGGGGTAACCGGTCCGCTCCGGGTTCACCTCTGCCCGGTACCCCGTGATCACCTCGGCCTCCTCAAGGCGGCGCACCCGCTCCTTGGTCGCCGACGCGCTCAGGTTCACCCGCCGTGCCAGCTCGGTGAACGGGATCCGGCCGTCCCGCTGAACCTCTGCCAGGATCGCCCAGTCCGTCGCGTCGAGAATCACGGTCATACGCCCACTCTACCGGCGTATCCACGGCAGAACCGCCTCTGAACAGGCGGGAATCCCTTCTGCCGACCCCTACGCCCTGCCTAGGGTTGGGCCCTGTGAAGATCGGAGTGAACGTCCCCAATTTCGGCCCGGGCACAGACCCTGGAGCGCTGCGGAGCTGGGCCCAGACCATGGAGGGCCTGGGCTTCGACCTCCTGATGATCTCGGACCACATCGCCATCACACCGGATGTCGCCGAGCGCTATCCGCCCCCCTTCTACGAGCCCTTCACGGCCTTGTCCTGGCTGGCCGCCCTCACCACCCGGATAGAGCTCGGCACAACGGTCCTCCTCGCTCCCTACCGGCACCCGCTGCTCACCGCCCGCATGGCGGCCAACCTCAACGAGCTGAGCGGCGGCCGCCTCGTCCTCGGCATGGGAGTGGGCTGGGCACGGCAGGAGTTCGCCGCCCTCGGCATCCCGTTCACACAGCGCGGACGGCTGACCGACAGCCATCTGCGGGACATGCGGGCCGCCTGGAAGGACTCCGCCTCCTACGGAGAGCGGCGGATCCCGGTGTGGGTCGGCGGCAACAGCGACGCAGGGCTGCGCCGGGCCGTTCTCCATGGAGATGCCTGGCATCCGCTGCGCCCCACCCTGCCGTGGCTGCGGGAAGCCACCGGCAGGCTCACGACGTACGCGGGCCAGCAAGACCTGCCCACGCCCGCCCTGGCTCCCCGCATCGCCCTGCGACTCACCAAGGAACCGGTCGACAAACCGGAACGGCTCGCCGGTGAAGGCACCATCGACCAGGTCATGGACGACCTTGACCAACTGCGGCGACTGGGTGCCGAATCCGTTGTCCTCGACACCTACACGGGTGACCCCCGCACGACATGTCGCCCACAGGCGGCCTGGCAGGCTCTCGCCACCGTGGCCGCGCACCTCGCGCCACCCAGCATCCCACCCAGTCCCAAGACGGAGCAGCCATGATCACACCGGACGACCACGTCCTCCTCCGGCGGGCCATCGCTCTCGCGGCCAAGGCACGCGTGAGCGGCAACCCGCCCTTCGGGTCCCTGCTGGCAGGACCGGACGGGACGATCCTCGCCGAGGAACACAACACCACCCTCACCGACAACGACGTCACCGCACACCCCGAACTCAAACTGGCGAGGTGGGCCGCAAGAGAGCTCGACGCGCACACAGCGGCAGGCACCACGATGTACACCAGCTGCCAGCCGTGCGGAATGTGCGAGGCCGTCATCCAACTGGCGGGACTGCGCCGAGTGGTCTTCGCCCTGTCCAACGAACAGCTCCTGGACATCAGACCGGGCACCGACCGACCGCCCGTGCCGCAGGACGGCCCCGCACTGCTCGACGAGGTACGGGCCGCGGTCGAGCCCTACTACCGCTGAACGCCGCGCCCAGACCGGGCCGAACTGGGGTGTCAGAAGCCCCTCTTGGCGTCCTCAGCCGTGCAGTGGCGGGGGGCGGTCGTTGGGCTGACATAGGGGGAGGGGGAGGGGCCGCGCCAACGGCCCCTCCCGGTGGAGCTTGCGCGTCGGACCGTCAGTCCCGGCGCAAAGGCAGCCATTCTTCATGGTTCTGTCCCTTGCCGTGAGTATGCCGCTGTGCGGACTTGTTCATCGCGTCTGCTTCTTCACAGTCCCCGGAAAGGCTGTGAACAGGAAGAACGCTGGTGGTGCGGCAATTGTTCACGCCGGGTGGATGGGCTGTGGATTAGTTCATCGCGAAGGACAATGTAGCTGTTATGGCGTAAGTCGGTCATTTTGCTATAGGTGTCCAGAGAGCCCTGCCGGGGGCATGCTGAGGGTGCCGGTCGCCACCCGTTCCGCCGCCCCGGCGGCGGAGCGAGCGGGTCGCAGCGCCAACTGCGGCCCGTGCAGGGCGGGGACCAGGCGCCAGGTATCGGACCGTCACTTCGCGGCAGGAGTCGCCACCATGCTGATCTCCGGTTTCCCTTCCCGCTCGTCCGCCTCCGTTCCATCCGTCCGAGTTGTCGTCATCGTCATAGTCATCGCTGTGATCACCACCGCGCTCACGCGCAGCGGGTACAGCGCGAGCGCCGCACTCTCCCTCGTCGCCATGGCCACGGCCACGGCCGGTGAGCTGGCCCGCCAGCTCACCACTGTTTCGCGGAAGCGGCGGTAAGCGCCGTGGGCACGGGACGGCCCGGACGCCCGCAGCGCCCGCTCGACACCACCGTCCCGGCCCTGGCGGAGCTCGCGCACCACCTGCGCGGGCTCCGCCGCACGGCCGGGCTGACCCTCGAAGACCTGTCCCACGCGACGAACTGGAGCAAGGGCGCACTCAGCAAGGCGACCACGGGCCGGGATCTGCCCAGCCCGGAGCTCGTCGCGGCGTGGGTGCGTACCTGTGCTCCCGGGGCCAACGCGGACCTGTGGCTGGCCCGTTACGCGCGGGCCGCCGAGGACTACGGTCGGTTTCGTCTCGGACGGGGTGGGCCGCCACCCCCTGCCTCCGCCCTGGCCACGGCGCCATCTGCGGCCCCGGCACCAGGCCCGGACCCAGGGCCGGCCGTGTCCGTGACACCGCTGCCCGCAGCGGACGAAGCGCTGCGCCAATATGCCCGGAGTTCCCTGGCCGAGGACGAGCGGGCCTGGGGGCCGAAGGCGCATCCGGCGCCGATCCCGCTGCGGTACGCCACCGTGGGCGCGGACTTCACCGACCCCGGCCCGACCGCCCCGGATCTGAGCGGTACGTACGACGACATCGGCGAGGTCTTCGCCCTCGCCGGCTCGCACCGTCTGGTGATCCTGGGCGACGAGGGGAGCGGCAAGACCGAACTGGCCCGGCAGCTGGGCGTTTCGCTCCTCGCCGACGCGGAGGGCGTCCCGCGTCCAGGGGCGCGTACGGATGCGGATCCCGGCCAGGACGTCACCGCAGCTGTCGCGGGAACAGGCGCCGCCCTGCCGGTGATGATCTCGCTCACCGACTGGACGGCCGAGGACGAACCGTACGGGATGGCGGGCTGGCTGGCCCGCCGGCTCACCGGCACCCGCACCGGCGCCGACGACGTACACGCACTCCTCACCCAGCGCCGACTCCTGCCCATACTCGACGACTTCGACCAGCTCCCCGCGCGAGCGCGCGCCCACGTCCTGCATGCACTCGACCAGCTCCCGCAGCAGGCGCCGTTCGTGCTGGTCAGCGGTTGGAAGGAGTTCACCGACACGGTGGAGCGGACCGACACCGTCATCGCCCGCAGCGTCGGGATCCGGATCTGCCGACTGGACGTCGCCGACCTGGACGGCTGGATCCAGCGCACCTTCCGGACGGTGTCCAAGACCGCCGAGTGGTCCCAAGTGCTGGAGG
This sequence comes from Streptomyces sp. cg36, assembly GCF_041080675.1. NCBI lineage: Bacteria > Bacillati > Actinomycetota > Actinomycetes > Kitasatosporales > Streptomycetaceae > Streptomyces > Streptomyces cyclosori. The sequence continues at coordinate 8,249,595 of NZ_CP163520.1, forward strand.
CGTTGCGCGCCGACGCGAACGCTCCGGCCCGGGAGCTGCTGAGCGACCCGTTCTTCGCGGGCGCCGCCCGGCTGCTGTACAGCGACGGCCGCGCCGACCCGGGCGAGCTGGTCCGTGACGGCGTGACCACGGCCGGCCTGGAGGCCCGCCTGCTGGAGCGTCTGCTGGGTGCGACGGCGCCGCCGCCGCGGCGCACGGGCAGCGAGCCGGTGACGGATGCCCAGGTCGACAAGGCGCTCCGGCTGGTGGCCAGCGCAACGAACCAAACCGGCGAACCCGTCCGCAAGCTGCGCAGTGTGTACCTACGGCGTCGCCAACGCCGCCGGTCCGCCGCCGCGTACGGCGTCGCCTTCTTCTTCCTGTGCCTCCTCATCGCCGATTTGCCCCTCGCACTGATGGCGGCGATCGGCGGCTACCTGTACCTGCGCCACGACCTGGAACGGCCCCTCCTCGGCGGCCGACTGCCCAGCCTGCCGCGCTGGGCGAGGCTCAGCCTGCTGGGCGAATGTCTCCTCGGCCTCCTCGGTGTGGCTCTCGTCCCCACCTTCTCAGCAGCCGAGAGCACGCAACTGGCGTTCTGGGCGAGACTTCTGTCGACCGTGACGGTGCTGGGGTGCTGCTGTCTGCTGTTGGCCACGCTCGATGGAGCGTGGCTGCGGGCGAACATCCGCTCGCTCCTGCAACTGAACGACCTCACCCCGCCGCGCCTTGAGGAAGCCTTGGACCTCGCACGGCGCCGAGGTCTGCTGCAGTGCACCGGCCGGGGCATCACGTTCACGCACCCGGCGGTGGCCCGTTGGTACGGCGAAAGGTCTTCGGGACCGCTGAGGGAGCTTTGGCAGGATCACCAGCCGAGGCTGGACCGATGGGGGAGGAGGGCGCGTCCGACCACCAGCTGATCGCGCCCTGGCCGCCCAGTCCCAGGCGGACCCCCGTGGCACTTCCGGCTCACCGATAGGCTGCGTCACCATGATGCGTACCTGGGGGCTGCCCCTGTTGCTGGTGTTGGGCGGCTCGTCCGCCGCGACGGGGCTGTTCGTCCAGGGAAGCCCCGGCTCAGCCGCAGTACTCCTGTTGGTGTTCCTGGTGCTCGCAGGCATGCACTCGCCCCTGATCTTCCCCCGGTCGATCGGCGCACTGGAGGCACAGCGCCGCAGCGCGGCCGACGGCCGGCCCGTCGTGTTCTGGCGGCCGGGCTGCAAGTACTGCATACGACTGCGCATCCGGCTGGGCCGCAGCGCCCGCCAGTTGTACTGGGTGGACATCTGGCGTGACCCGGCGGGAGCAGCGGCGGTGCGGGCGGCCAACGACGGCAACGAGACCGTGCCGACCGTCGCCGTGGCGGGTCGGCCACACACCAACCCGGGTCCTGAGTGGGTGCGCGAACAGCTCTCCCCTTCCGCGTGATCGGCCTCCGCGCGCTGTCGGAGAGGCACCCTCGGGCTGGAGCGGAAGCGGGCGAGGGAGTGTGTGAACGCCGGTCTTGCGGTGTCCGCCAGGATCGTGCCGGTCATCCGGATGGTCTTCTCGACCGTGGTTGCCCGATGGCCCATCCGCCCGAGGGCGGCCTCCACCCCGGGCAACTGAGTGGGGGCGGGAGCGGGGCCGGTGGTCCGGCCTCGCTCCCCCCCTGGCGGCGCGTCCCTGTTGGCCTGGAGTTCCCCGGCCAACAGGTCATCGCACGGTGTTACGGCGTGACGAGATTGTTCGCCGTGCCGAGGCCGCCGGTGCCGTTGCCGTTCTGGAGGGCCAGGCGGCCGTTGTTCCAGAGGGTGAGCAGGTCGGCCTTGCCGTCGCCGGTGAAGTCACCGCCGGCGATCGCCTTGGTCTCCTTCCACTCGGCGTTCGGCGCGAGCAGTGTCACGTCCTGGCCGAGTCCGCCGGTGCCGTTGCCGGGGTGGAAGCTGAGTTCTCCGTCGACCCAGCGTGCGACGAGGTCGGCCTTGCCGTCCTGGTTGAAGTCGCCCGAGGTGAGCTGGACGTCGAACTTCCAGACGGAACCGGCTGCGGCCAGCTGCTTCTCGGCGCCCAGGCCACCCGTGCCGTTGCCGGGGTAGAGGCTGAGGACACCGGTGGAGCGGGCGCTGACCAGGTCGGTCTTGCCGTCGCCGGTGAAGTCTGCGGCGGCCAGCGCGACGGCGCTCTTCCACGCCTCGCTCGGCGCGGCCAGCATGATGTCCTTGGCGAACCTGCCGTCCCCGGTACCGGGGTAGAGGCTCAGCTCGCCGTCGCTCCAGCGGACGACCAGGTCGGTCTTGCCGTCGCCGGTGAACTCCCCGGCGGTGATGACGGTGGCGTGGTTGGCCCACAGGCCGTCGGCGGCCTGGGCCTGGATCTCGGCGCCGAACCAGCTGGTTCCGGTGCCCGGGGCGATACGGATCTCGCCGTCGGTGCGCACGGTCAGCAGGTCGGTCTTGCCGTCGCCGGTGAAGTCGCCGCCGGTGCTGAGCTTGACGCCCTTCCACTGCGCGGCGTCGCCGAGCGTGGCCTTGGGGTAGGGGCCGCGGAAGACCGTTCCGGCCGCCGGGTCCGGGTGGCCGGCGACGATGGCCGGGCGGCCGGTCGCGGTCTGGATCCACAGGTCGCCGTGGTCGTCCCCGGTCAGGTCGCCGTCGGCGCCGAGCTGGGGGTGACCGGCACGCGTGAGCCCTTCGGCGATCCGCACCCGGCGGTCCGTCTCGCCCAGCGAGTTGCCCGGGTTGTCGGTGCTGTTGAGGATCTGGAAGAGGTCGCCGGAGCCGCCGTCGCGCAGCCACAGGTCGGCGAGGCCGTCACCGTCCGCGTCGCCCGGGGCGAGCAGGTCGGTCGTGGCCCAGCCGGTGGCGCCGAGCTTCACCGGGGTGTCGACCTTGCCGTCGCCGGTGCCCGGGTAGAGGTAGAGGCTGTCGTCCTCGACGGTGAGGAGGTCGGGGTAGGTGTCCCAGGTGACGTCGCCGGCGGAGACGAAGCTGGTGACCTTGGACCAGTCGGGGCTGGGTGCGCCCGCCGGGCGCGGCAGCGTGGTGGTGGCCTGGAAGTCGCCCATGCCGTCGCCGGGGTAGAGGCGCAGGTTCTTCGGGTCGAGGGGCAGCAGGGCCAGCAGGTCCTCGTAGCCGTCGCCGGTCCAGTCGCCGCGGTGGCTGAGCTTGCCGCCCGACCAGCCGCCGCCGAAGACCTTGGCGTCGCCGAAGCCGCCCTTGCCGTTGCCGGGGTGGCGCGAGAGCTTGTCGCCGTCGATGGTGAAGACGTCGGTGGACCCGTCACCGTTCATGTCGCCCTCGGGGTCGGCGTGCGAGGTGCCGGTCTTGAAGGCGTACTTGTAGGTGTCGGAGAGGTTGCCCGCGCCGTCCGCGCTGCGGACGTAGAGGGTGTTGGCGCCCCACTTGAACGGGGTGAGCTTTGCCTGGGCGGTGCCGCCCGGCTTGTCGGCCTTGACCGTGGCGGGCTTGGAGCCGGTGGTGAAGTCGTGGTTGAGGGAGTACTGGAAGGACTCGACGTCGGCGATGCCGTTGGCGTCGAGGACGAAGACGCCGGGGGTGCGGGCGGCGGCGCCGGCCTTGTCCTCGGGGTACTGCTCGGAGGAGACCTTGGGCCGCTCGGCGGGGCGGGTGAAGTCCACGCCGAAGGAGCAGGTCGCGGTCGTGGCCGAGGTCACGCCGTACGGGTCGCGTGCCTGGACGTTCCAGGAGTACGACTCGCCGTCCTTGAGGAGTTCGGTGGCGATGCGGACCTTGGCGGGCGAGCCCGACTTGACGGTGGTCTCGGGCGTGGTGATGTCCGCGCCACCGAAGTGCTTGAAGGTGAACTTCGCGGTGACGTCTCCGCCGTCCGGGTCGTTCACGGTGGCCTGGAGCCCGATGCCCTTCTCGGTGAGCACCTTGCCGATCTTGGGGAGGGGCTGGGTGCGACCGCAGGGGATGGCGGGGTCGGTGACGACGTCCGAGGGGGTGTCGGGGGCCCGGTCGTACTCGGTCACGAGCACCGGGTCGTTCTTGAACTTCTTCCAGGCGTACGTGTCGGACTCGTTGCCCGCGCGCAGGCCCAGGGTGATGTCGTTCCAGCTGCCCTCGGCGGCCTGCTGCACGGTGGGGGTGACGTCGAACTCGACGCCGCCCGCCGGGCAGTCGCTGCCCCAGCCCTTGGCGACGTTCGCGGAGCCGATCTTGGACATCCAGCTCGGCTGGTTGTTCCAGTTGGTGCCGGAGTTGATCTGGCCGGTCTGCCACAGCTCGACGGGCCGCGCCGAGCACGACCAGGACCACGTCTCGTAGGCGCGGAAGGTCGACTTGGTGACCTTGACGCCCTTGAGGTTGCGGGAGTCCATGGTGAACAGCGAGCGCGAGAGGCCGTCGGTCTCGTTCTCGAAGCCGACGCGTGCCGGGTCGGTGGAGTTCCAGAAGCTGGTGGTGGGGTAGCGCTTGTAGACCCGGCTCCAGTTGGCGCGGTTGCCCTGCGCGTACTGCTGGCTCATCTGCACGGGGTACTGGGTGGCGGCGGCGCGCAGGAAGGCGGTGTCGGTGGCCAGGCGCAGGGTGGTGCCCTCGACCTGGGCGCCGCCGAGCGCGGTGCGCGAGCGGTCGGGGCCCTGGGGGGCGTCGTCGCGGCCGGGGCCGCCGCCGGTGGAGTCCGACAGGACCGGGGCGGGCGCGGCCAGTGACGGCTCGTCGGCGCCGCGCGCGGGGGCGGCGGCGACGTTTCCGGTGGAGTCGGCGCTGAGCTTGAGGCCGTCCGCCGAGCGGGCGGTGAGCTTGATCTCGCCCAGCGCGGGGTTGTCGGCGGCCTTGCGGTCCTTGATGACCAGGTCCTGCTCGACGCCCGCCGCGGCGGCGGTCAGCCGCAGGTCGACGCCGGGCAGCACCTCGGGGTAGAGGGCGCCCGAGCCGTCGACGCGCGGTGCGGGCAGGGCGGTGGGCCAGTGGTAGGAGAGGGCCTTGCCGTCGGCGCCCTCCATGGTGAGCAGCGGGCCGTCGCCGCCGGGGGAGAAGGACATCTGCATCGCGGTGGCGGCCGGCTGCCAGCGCCCGTCGGCGTTCTTGTGCAGCGCGGTGTCGACGGGGATCCAGGTGTCGCCGCGCTTGACGCGCTTGGGTGCGCCGAGGGTCTCCTCCAGCGTCATGGTGCCCGAGGGGTTGGCGAAGAGCTCGCTCGTCTCGGTGGTCGCCCGGTCGACCCGGACCCGCTTGCCGGTCTTGCGGGCCTCGGCGCGGGCGCCGTCCTCCGCTGAGGTTCGGGGTGATTCAGGCGATTTGCTCTGGACGTGAAGCCCATAGGCGTGGGCGGCGGTTGCGGGCGCGGCCAGCGCGAGCAGCGTGGCCATCGCGGTGGTGCGGATGCGATGGCTCGGGGGCCGAGGCACAGGTGGTCCTCTCAGACATGACGGGTAGAACGCGCACACTTTACACAGCATTTACTAATGGTTTGCCTGTGCTTCCATGTGCTTTGAGTCGCCCTTGACCGACAGGTCATGTGGCGTCCCAGTCATGCCGTCATGCATTCAATGCTTTTGAGCGGGAAGTTCGTTTTGATATCTTCAAATAGGTATGCCGGTTTTGGGTGCCTTCGTAGGGCCCGGAGACCTCGGTCCCGGAGCCATGTGAGACTCCTGGCGGGCGTGTTGCTGACCGCGCTGCTCGCCCCCCTCCTCGGCAGCTGGCCCGCACTGGCCGCCGAGCGCGCACTGCTCGACTTCCACCTCCGCAAGACCCAGCAGGAGAAGTCGGTCTCCGGCACCCCGGTAGCGGTGAAAACACCGGGCGGCGACCCGATGAGGGGCCGGGACTACCGTCCCGCCAAGGCGACTTGGCCCGCCGCGGGCACCGCCGAGGTCGACCTCTCCGACGCACCCGCCGCGCCCGCCCTGCGCTCCCTGGGCGCGGGCGCCCCGGCCGCCGGACGCGCCGCGGCCCAGGGCCTCAAGCAGGCCGGAACGCTCCCGGTGAAGGTGGGCCGCACCGAGGCCCCGGCCCCGCTGAAGGCCGCCGCGCGCAGTGCCGCCTCGGCCCCTGCCCTCGACCCCGCCCCCGGCAAGGTCGGCATCTCCCTCCTCGACCGCACGGCGGCCCAGCAGGCCGGCGTGGACGGCCTGCTCGTTCGCCTTGAGCGCAAGGACGGCAAGACGGCAGGCGGGTCCATACGGGTCGAAATGGACTATTCCGCCTTTGCTCAGGCATACGGAGGGGACTGGGCCTCCCGGCTCACCCTGTTCCGCATGGGCGACGGCAAGAACGGCGGCCCGGCCGTCCCGCTCACCGGGGTGAAGAACAACCCCAAGCTGCGCACACTCAGCGCCGACGTGCCCCTCGCGGCCTTCGGCGCGGCCCCGGCCACCTACGCCCTGGCCGCCCAGGCAGCCGGCGACGGCGGCAGCTTCAGCGCCTCCTCGCTCTCCGCCTCGCAGGCATGGGCCGAGGGCGGATCCTCGGGTGCCTTCACCTACTCGTACCCGGTCGAGACGCCGGAATCCCCGGCAGGCGAAGGCCCCACCGTCGCGCTCTCCTACAACTCCCAGGCGCTGGACGGCCGTACCTCGGCCACCAACAACCAGTCGTCCTGGATCGGCGACGGCTGGGACTACTCCACCGGCTACGTCGAGCGCTCCTACAAGTCCTGCTCGCAGGACATGGGAGGCGGCGCCAACAACACCGCCAAGACCGGCGACCTGTGCTGGGGCCCCGACATCGTCACGCTCTCCCTGGGCGGCTCCTCCTCACAGCTGGTGAAGGACGAGAAGACCGGTGTCTACCGGCCCACCAAGGACGCCGGCGAGAAGGTCGAGCGCCTGAGCGGCGCCAGCAACGGCACCGACGAGGGAGAGCACTGGAAGGTCACCGCGACCGACGGCACCCAGTACTTCTTCGGCCTGAACCGCCTGCCCGGCTGGGGCACGGGCAAGGAGGAGACCAACTCCGCCTGGACCGTCCCCGTCGCCGGCAACAACAAGGGCGAGCCCGGCTACGCCACGGCGTTCGCGAACTCCTTCAAGACCCAGGGCTGGCGCTGGAACCTGGACTACGTCGTCGACCCGCAGGGCAACACCTCGACGTACTGGTACACCGCCGAGCGGAACAACTACGGCAAGAACAACGGCGACACCGGTACCTCCTACGTGCGCGGCGGCCACCTCAACGCCATCCGCTACGGGCAGAAGTCCGACGAGCTGTTCACCGCGAAGCCGCCCGCCGAAGTCGCCTTCACCACCGCCGAGCGGTGTGTGCCCGGCGCCGGTGTGGACTGCGACCCGGCCAAGCTGACGAAGACCACCGCGAAGAACTGGCCGGACACCCCGTTCGACCAGATCTGCGCGGACGGCGCCAAGTGCACCACGCAGAAGTCGCCGACCTTCTTCAGCCGCAAGCGCCTGACCGACATCACCACCCGTGTCCTCGTCGGCGGCGCCCTCAAGGACGTCGACTCCTACAAGCTGGAGCAGAGCTTCCCCGAGACCGGCGACGGCATGCCGCCGCCGCTGTGGCTGAAGTCCATCACCCGCACCGGCAAGGACGGCACTCCCGTCACCCTGCCGCCGGTCACCTTCACCGGCGAGCAGCTGGCCAACCGCGTCGACGGCCTGGAGGGCCTGGCGCCCATGGTCCGCTGGCGCGTGGCGTCCATCAAGACCGAAGCCGGCGGCGTCATCGGCGCCACCTACTCGGCCCCCGAGTGCACCCCCTCCTCGCTGCCCGAGCCCGCGACCAACGCCAAGCGCTGCTACCCGGTGTTCTGGGCCAAGGACGGCGCCGAGAAGCCGACCGTCGACTGGTTCCACAAGTACGTGGTCACCCGCGTCGTCGAGAGCGACACCACCGGCGGCGCCGCCGCCAAGGAGAGCTCCTACGAGTATCTGGGCGCCCCCGCCTGGCACTTCGACGACAGTGAGATGGCCAAGCCCGAGCACCGCACCTGGAGCCAGTGGCGCGGCTACGGCAAGGTGCGCACCCTGCTGGGCACCAAGGGCCAGGCCGGGCGGACCCAGACCGAGGCCGTCTTCTTCCGCGGCATGGACGGCGACAAGGCCGCCTCCGGAACCCGCTCGGTGAAGGTCGCCGACTCCGAGGGCCGCGAGATCACCGACGCCGACGCACTCGCCGGCACCGTCCGCGAGACGCTCAGCTACGACGGCGAGGGCGGCAAGCTGCTCGGCGCCGAGGCGTCCGACCCGTGGCTGCGCGGCGCGACCGCGTCCCGCCCGCGCACCGGTCTTGCCCCGCTCACCGCGTGGATGACCGCCACCGCCGAGACCCGCACCCGCACCCTGGGCGAGGGCGAGCAGTGGATCCGCACCCGCAAGACCACCACGTACAACGACCACGGCGAAGCCGTCGAGGTCGACGACGCCGGTGACCTGTCCACCGACTCCGACAACCTCTGCACGCGCACCACGTACGCGGAGAACGCGGACAAGTGGATGTTCGAGGACCCCGAGCGCGCCGAGACCGTCTCGGTGTCCTGCGCGGCCACCGTGCAGCGGCCCGGGGACGTGGTGACCGACACCGTCACCTCCTACGACGACAAGGGCAACGTCACCGAGGTCAAGGGCCTCAAGGACTACGCCGACGGCAAGGCGCAGTACAAGAGCGCGTCCAAGACCACGTACGACACCTACGGGCGTCCGCTGACCGAGGTCGACGCGAGCGGCAGGACCAGCCGGACCGAGTACGTCCCGGCCACCGGCGCCAACCCGGTCAAGACGACCGAGACCGACGTCCTGGGCAACGTCACCACCCTGGAGATCAACCCGACGCGCGACCTGCCGCTGGCGCAGACCGACCCCAACGGGCGGCGCACCGACGCGGACTACGACGCGCTCGGCCGCACCCTCGCCGTCTGGGCACCGGGACGCACCAAGGACACCCAGACGCCCTCGGTGCGCTACCGCTACGAGATGTCGCAGACCAAGCCCTCCGTGGTGACCACGGAGACGCTGAAGGACGACGGCAACTACGCCGCCTCCAACGTGATCTACGACGCCCTGCTGCGCGAGCGCCAGACCCAGGTTCCCGCGGTCGGCGGCGGCCGGGTCAACGAGGACAGCGTCTTCGACTCACGCGGCCTGGAGATCGCCCACAACGGTCCCTACTACAACGACCAGGCCGTCACCGGCGACCTGCTCAAGCCCAACGACAACGAGCTCCAGCGCGCCACCGGCTACGTCTACGACGGCGCCGGCCGGCCCACGGCGTCGGTGTTCTACTCCCTCGGCGACGAGAAGTGGCGCACCACCACGACGTACGCGGGCAACGTCACCACCACCGTCCCGCCCAGGGGCGGCACGCCCACCACCACGGTCGTCGACGTCCGCGGGCACGTGGTGGAGCAGCGCCAGCACCGCACCACCACCGGGCCGGGCACCTTCGACACCACGAAGTACACCTACACCCCCGAGGGCGACCTCGCCACCATCACCGACGCGGCGGGCAACACCTGGACCAACACCTACGACGTCGCGGGCAACCGGACCAAGGTCACCGACCCCGACTCCGGCACCCAGTCCATGGCCTACGACGACCAGGGCCACCTCACCTCCACCACGGACGCGCGGGGCAAGAAGACGTCGTACGAGTACGACATCGCGGGCCGCAAGACCGCCGAGTACGAGGGCGGCACCGACGGCACCAAGCTCGCCTCCTGGTCCTACGACTCCCTGGCCAAGGGATATCTGAGCTCCTCCACCCGCTACCAGGACGGCCGCGCCTACACCGAGGCCATCGACGGCTACACCGACGACTACCAGCCCACGGGTATGACGGTCACCGTCCCGGCCGAGGAGACGGGCCTGGCGGGCACGTACAACGTCAAGTTCGGCTACACCACCACCGGCCAGATCGCCTGGGAGCAGTACGAGGCCAAGGGCGGCCTGAAGGCCGAGCGCGTCACCCACACCTACACCGCGGACGGCGTGCCGGCCGCGACCACGGGCGGCGGGGTGCGCTACGTCCAGGAGAGCAGCTACTCGCCGTTCGGCGAGGCCACGCAGCTGGTGCACGGCACCGCCGGCGCGCGCGTCGGCGTGACCACCACCTATGACGAGGCCACCCGGCGCCTGGAGCGCTCGGTCGTGGACCGCGAAGTCACGGGCGGGGCCAACACCGACGACCGCTCCTACGTCTACGACCCGATGGGCAACGTCCTGGGGATCAACTCCAAGCAGGACAACAACGCGCTGGGCACCGACAACCAGTGCTTCCGCTACGACTACCTCGGCCGTACCACGGACTCCTGGACGCCGAAGTCCGGCTGTGCCGCGGACTCCGCGCCCAAGGCCGAGGACCTGGCGGGGCTCGCCCCGTACTGGCACTCCTACACCTACGACGTGATGGGCAACCGCACCTCGCGGACCACCCACGACACCACGGGGAACACCGCCAAGGACATCAAGGACACCTACACCTACAACGCGCCGGGCACCGCCCAGCCGCACGCCGTGCGCAAGGTCACCACGACCGGCGGCATGACGGGCGAGTCGTCCTTCGACTACGACGAGTCCGGCAACACCGTCAAGCGCACCCTCCCGGAGCTGCCCAAGGGCCAGTCGCTGAAGTGGGACGCCAGCGGCGACCTCGTCGCCGCCGACACCGAGGGCAACACCAGCAGCTACCTCTACGACGCCGAGGGCAAGCAGCTCATCACCCGCGGCCCGCAGGGCGTCACCCTCAACCTGGGCGACGAGCAGTTCACCTGGGACCCGGCGAAGAAGTCGCTGCGCGGCACGCGCTACTACACCCACGGCGACGAGCAGGTCGCCGTACGCACCGCCGCCGACGACGGCACGACCCCGGTCAGCTACCTCATCAACGACCACCACGGCACCAACGTCACCCAGATCGGCTCGGTCGGCCTGGACGTGACGCGGCGCACCCTGGACGAGTTCGGCAACGAGCGGCTCAAGCAGTCCGCGCCGTGGACCGGGAACAAGGGGTTCGTGGGCGGCACGCTCGACCGGACCACCGGGCTCACCCAGCTCGGCGCCCGCCCCTACGACCCGCAGCTCGGCCGGTTCATCTCGGTCGACCCGGTCCTGGACCCGACCAGTCCGCAGCAGCTCAACGCGTACCAGTACGCCAACAGCGCGCCCGCGACGATCTCGGACCCGGACGGGACCTGGTGGGGCGAAAGCGTGTGGAAGAAGGCCAAGAAGAAGGTGGCGACGGTCACCCACAAGGCCACGAACTGGGTGAAGCAGAAAGTCGTCGCCCCGGTCGTCAAGCAGGTCAAGAAGGTCTACCACAAGTACGTACCGAAAAAGCTCCAGAAGATCGTCCGGAGCGTCAAGCAGAAGGCGACCAAGATCTGGAAGTCCACCAAGCGGTGGGTGAAGACCAAGGTCTGGCCTACAATCAAGCGGGCCTATCACGCCACGCGCAAATACGTGGCCAAGCAGGTCAAGGCGGCGGGCAACCGGATCCGCAAGGCCGGGGACTCGGTCTCCAGCGGAGCGAAGAAGGCGTCCGACGCGATTTCGCACAAGGTCGACTCCTTCAAGAGTGACTGGAAGCACAAGGTGGTCGACGTGGCCATCGGCGCGGTCGCGGCCGCGGGTACCGCGGCCTGCGTCGCCTCGGTCGTCTGCGGTGGCGGTCTGTTCATCGTCGGCGCCGCGGCCCTGTTCACCGCGGGCCTCGGCGCCCACATGGCGGTCGCCTCGGACGACGAGCGCAGAAAGGGCGGAACCCAGTTCCTGCTGCGCACGGGCAAGGCGGAAGCCAAGGGCATCATCAGCGGAACACTGTTCGGCCGCGGCCTGGTGGGCGGACTGCTCAAGGGCGCGAAGTCCCCGGCGGTCTCCGCGCTCAGCAGCCGGTCCGGATCGTCGCCCTTGTTGTACGGCGTACCCAGAAGCCAGTGGGGAAGCACGATCGTGAACCACGTGCGGAACCTCTTCTAGGGTGGGTCCCGGTGGGCGTCGGATGCATTCCGGCGCCCACCTGCCGCGCCACCGCTCCACTCCCGGAGCGGCGGCGCGGAAAAGCGCAGACAGAATTGCCGGACGCGGAATCCGCGGACACGGAAGCCGACACGAAAGCGGATACGGAAAAGGAAAATGTCGACCATCATCGAGATGCTTCTGATCCTCGCGGTGGCGGGTGCCACGACGCGGGTCGTGATGTCCGTGCGACGCCGCCGGGCAGCCGAGCGGTCCGCCCAGCTGCGGGACGGAAACCGCGTGGAGATCCCCTGCCGCATCACCTGGAAGCAGGGGACGGGCAGCCGGCGGTCGGTCTACGGAAAGCTGACCGCGGCCCCGGACGGCGGCCAGGTCCTCTTCGTCCGCCCGATGCGCTCTGCCGTGCCGGTCCCGGCGGGCCGGATCGCGCAGACGGCGAACAGCTGGCGGGCCGGGAACACCGACCTGCTCTACCGGACCCTGGACGGCCAGGAGATCCGGATCATGACGAGCGCCCCCGACACCAAGGCCGTCACGGCGCTGCTCGGCCGCCCCGGCACCAGCACGGGCGGTACCAAGTGAGCCACGACCCCAACTTCGGGACCGGACCCGGCGACGGGCACGACCCCCACGCACGCGCCGCCGCCGACGAAGCCGCCGAGCGGGAGGCCCTGCGCGCCGACCTGCCCGACGCGCACTTCGGACTGGCCGCCGCCATCATCCTGTCGGCTCTCGTCGGAGCCTTCGTCGCACCGCTCTACGGGCTGCTCGTCGCGGGTGCCTTCGCCGCGATCTTCCTCGTCGTCCTCGGCGCGCAGTGTCTGGCCGGCTTCACCTGGGAGTCTGTCCGCCGGGCGTATCTGGTCACCTTCGTCTGGGGCCGCTGGCTCTGACCACCCGGGGCGCGCGCCACGGGCGCACGCCCACGCGGTCGGCCCGCCTCTCCCTCTCCACGTTCCCTCTACGTCTGCTCAAGGAAGTCCGTCCCCGTGCTGAACCGTTCCACCCGACGCCGCACCACCCTGGGGGCACTGGCCGTGCTGCTGTGCACCGGCGCTGCTGCCTGCTCCTCCGGGAGCGGGGAAAAGGCCGAGCCCGCGCCGACCGTCTCCACGGTCGGCCCGACCGCGCGCGCCGGGCAGGCGATGGCGACGCTCGCCACCCTGCCCGCCAAGCTCGGCGCCGACGGGGTCTCGCTGGTCGTCGGCAAGGACTCCGCTCCGCACACGGTGAAGGTGCTGGAGGACCCGCGCTGCCCGTACTGCGCCAAGTTCGAGACCGCGGCAGGCCCGAAGCTCGCCGAGCTCACGGCCGACGGCAAGATCAAGATCGAGTACACCATCGCCTCGTTCCTCGACGCGAACCTCGGCGGCAGCGGCTCGGCCAACGCCGCCCGGGCCCTGCGCGCCTCCGTCGACGCGGGCAAGTTCCCGCAGTTCCACGCGGCCCTCTACGCCTCCCAGCCCAAGGAGTCGGTCGACGGCTTCACGCCCGCCTTCCTGCTGACGGTCGCCGACCAGGTGCCCGGGCTGCGCGGCGCCGCCTTCGACAAGGCGGTCGGCTCCGGCGCCCACGCCGACTGGTCCGCCCGCGCCGAGAAGGCATTCGAGACGTCGGGCGCACGCGGCACGCCCACGGTCCTCCTGGACGGCAGGCCCCTCGGACCCGATGACGCGCTGTACGAGGCGGGCGCCTTCACGAAGGCGCTCAAGGAACGCGGCATCGGCTGATCCCTCGGGGTGGGTGCCCCCGAGTGCCCTGACCACGTCCTGGCCCTTGCGTTCGCCGGCTTCGGCCTGCCGCTGTGCCGCCCCTGCCCTGGTCCGGCAGACCTCGCGGTAGCGCGGGTCTGTGGCCTGTGGCCGGTTCGAGTCGACGGCTTCCACGGCTTCCGGTGGCCGTCGGTGAACTTCCCTATGGAGGTCGTAAACGGCCCGCCGAGGGCGTGTGATCCGTTCGGGTGAGGAAAATCGGTTCAGCGTGTGGCGGGGAGTGACCGGGCCAGAAGGAAGCCGGAAGGGTGACTGCCGTAGGTCTACCGCTTCTTGAGGAGACGTCCCATGCTGCTTCGCCGTGCTTCCCTCGCCGCCTTCGGCGCCTTCACCCTCCTGCTGGCCATCCCGTCCTCGGCCTCCGCCGCCGTGGGCGAGTTCCAGTACTCCTACGTCGGCTTGGACGGCAAGCCCCACGTCCGCATCCTGCTCGACCCCGACAGCCGTGAGTGCATCACCCTGTCCGAGGTCGCCGACCCCGCCGCCAGTGAGCCTGCGCACTCCCCGCGCAACCGCACCACCTCGACGGCCACGGTCTTCACCGGACCCGACTGCGACGGCGACTACTTCACGCTGCGCCCGCTCGTCGGCCGCGGCAGCGAGCGGCTGAAGCTCCGCTCCGTCGTCTTCAGCTGAGCCAACTGGGCCGGGCCCGAACCCGTAGCGGGGCGGGAGGCGTTCGTCGGCCGCCCTCCCCGCGACGAGGACGCCTCCGGCCTGCGATGAGTTCGGGCCGGAATCACGGCTCCTGAGAAGTGGGGGAATCGGGCCATGCGCGATGCTCCGCACAAGTGCCGGCCGGGGAAGGAACCCCGGGTGACCTCGTCCACCGGTCCCGTCGGTCGACGCACCGTCAGCCCCCAGCCCTGGTAGCGCCCGAGGCGATCGCACACGGGAGCTTGGGGAGCTGCTCGTCGCCGAGCTCGTTCAGCGGCAGCTCGTCGGCACTCGGCATGGCCGCGACAATACCGACCCGTCGGTGTGCCGGAGTCGCGGTTGCACGGGAGAACATGGGTCGCGGTGGCCGCCCGCCACCCGGCGCCCCGGCCGCCCTCGGACCCGGACGGCGGGGTCCATCGCGCGGGTCTTGGGGGCGGCCTTACGTGTAACTCCTGCGGCCCGGCCGCGATTTCGGCGTGTTCGGTGGCCAATCGCCGCTTTGGGCGTGCCGGGGGAGGACACGGAGTGCGCGCATCGCTCGCGTGATCGGTGCAGTGAGGTCTGGCGCATCTCCCCGGGCCGGTCCGATTCGACCACTGCCGGAGTGCCTGGCGGATTCGGCCCGGGACATGGCATCAGCGCCTGGTAAAAGTGTCCTCCTGGCACCGGCCGTTCGCCGCGCCGCGCGCGAAGTACCCCTAGCCTTACGGGAGATGAGGGGCGACGCCCGGACGGACGGGCCGCACCGTTCGAGGGGGTGGGGGCGAGGTGCGTCGGTTCGTCGCTGCGGGGCTACAGGTGGCGCTGCTGCTGATCGGCGTGGTGGCGGGTCTGGCGGCCAACTTCCTCACCGGTGACGCCGGCCACCCGCCGACCGCCGTCGCCTGGGTGCAGCGGTGGGCCCTGGGCATCCTGGTGGGGGCGGTCGTCCTGGCGGTCGCCGCCCAGTTCGCCGCCTCGCTGCTGGACGGTGCCCCGCCCTCGCGTCCCGTATGGTCCACCGACCGCATCCCTTACCCCGGCCTCCGGTCCTTCGACACGGACGAAGCCGCGGTGTTCTTCGGCCGCACCGCCGACATCGACCGCCTCGCCGCCAAGGTGGCCGCGTTCGGCGACGCCCCCGCCGCGCGGGTGCTGGCGGTCGCCGGAGCCTCCGGCGTCGGCAAGTCGTCACTGGTGCGCGCCGGTCTGCTGCCCCGGCTCAAGAGCACCCGGCAGTGGATCGCCCCGTCCGTCCTCACCCCGGGCCGCTCACCGCTGCACGGGCTCGCGCTCGCCCTCGGACAGCTGCTGCCGGACAGCGACCCGCACACGCTCGCCACCGCGCTGGCCGGTCCCCAGGGGTCCGCCGAACTGGTGCGCGCGCTGGACCGCGTCCGCAGCCGCGAGACGGGCCGTCCCGCCCGGGTCCTCCTCGTCGTCGACCAGGCGGAGGAGCTGCTGACCCTGGCCGAGGAGCGGTCCACGGCCTCCTTCCTCGCCGTGCTCAGCGGGGCGCAGGCCGTCGATCCCGGGCTGTGTCTGGTGTTCGTGACGCGGCTCGACTTCATGGCGGCGCTCCTCGCACAGCCCTACGGTGCGCTGTTCCAGGACCCCGTGCTCGTGGCGCCGCTGCGCACTGACGCGCTGGCCGAAGTGGTGGAGGGGCCGGCGGCCCGGGCCGGGCTCTCCTTCGAGCCCGGCCTCGTCGCCCGGATCGTGGCCGACACCGGCAGCGGAGAGGCACTCCCGCTGCTCGCCTTCACCCTTGCCGGGCTCGCCCGGCGCGCCGAGCGCGACGGCCTCGTGCGGACCCGGGCCTACGAGGAGTCGGGCGGGGTCCACGGCGCCCTGTCGGCCCACGCCGACCAGGCACTCGCCGGCCTCGGCCCGGAACAGCGGGAACGAGCGCTGCCCACCCTGCTGCGCTTCGTCACCCTCAGCGAGGGCGCGCCCGCCCGGCGCCCCGTGCGCCGTGACGAACTCGACGCCATCGAACGGGCCGTCGTGGAAGCGTTTGTGACGGCCCGTCTGCTGACCACCTCGGACGACGGGGACGGCCAGGTGGTGACCCTCTCGCACGAGGCCCTGCTCGTCCACTGGCGCCCGCTGGCCGACGAGATCGCCGCGCGGGCGGTGTTCCTGGAGCGGCTGGCGGAGCTGGGCGCCCTCGTCCAGGACTGGATCCGGTCCGGGCGCGAGCCCGCCTATCTCGTCCGCGAGGAGCGGCTGCGCACGGTGGAGCAGTGGCTGGCGCAGGACGGGCAGCTCGGCGCGGACGCCGACACCCGCGCCTTCCTGGAGGCCGCCCGAGCGGCGGACGGCGAGAGCGCCCGGCGCCGGGCCGACGCCCTGGCCCAGCAGGCGCTCGACCGCCAACGCCGCGACCCGGAGCTCGGGCTGCTGCTGGCGCTGACGGCGGTGGAGGAGTACGCGCCGACCGCGCGGGCCCGCCGGGCGCTGGTGTCCGGGCTCGACGCGTTCCGGCTCGGGCAGGTGCTGCGCGGCCACGCCTACATGGTCCGCCAGACGGCCTGGTCACCGGACGGCCGCCTCATCGCCACGGCCGCACACGACCGCACCGTACGCATGTGGAGCGCGGACGACGGGTCCGCTGTGCGGGTGCTGACCGGGCACGCGGATGCCGTTGACGCCGTGTGCTGGTCGCCCGACGGCGGGCGGCTCTGCTCGGGCGGGCGCGATCTGGTCCTGCGGCTGTGGGAGACCGAAACGGGTGCCCCGCTGCGTGTGCTGTCCGGCCACACCGACCGTATCGACGCCCTCGCCTGGTCTCCGGACGGCGGGCTGCTGGCCTCGGGGTCGGCCGACGCGACGGTACGGGTGTGGGACGCGGACACCGGAGCGTGCCTGCACGTGCTGACGGGGCACCAGGGCAACGTGCGCCGCGTGGTCTGGTCGGCCGACGGGCGCCTCGCGTCCGCGGGTGCCGACGGGACCGTGCGGATCTGGCCCGCGGACCGGACCCGGGGCGCCCGCGTCCTGACCGGGCACCGCTCGGCCGTCACCTCGGTGGCGTGGTCGCCGGGCGGCGACCGGCTCGCCAGCGTTTCCGACGACCGTACGCTGCGCGTCTGGGCCGCCGACGACGGTGCGCTCCTGCTGGCGGTGCCCGCCCACACCGACACGGTCTGGGACGTGGCCTGGTCCCCGGACGGCCGACGGCTGGCCACCGCCTCCTCCGACTACACCGCGCGGCTGTGGGACGCGGGCTCGATGGCTCCGCTCCAAGTCCTCGCCGGGCACCGCGACTTGGTGTGGAGCGTCGCCTGGTCCCCGCGCGGTGACCGGCTCGTGACCGGCTGCCAGGACTCCGTCGCCCGGATCTGGGACGTACGCAACGGCACCGAGCGGTGGGTCATGAGTGGACATGAGGCGCTGGTGCGGGATGTGTCCTGGGCGCCGCGCGGTGCGCTGGTCGCCACCGCCTCGGACGACGGGACGGTGAGGGTCACCGACGCCGCGAACGGCGCGGTGGCGCGCGTCCTGGAGGGACACGAACTGCCCGTGTGGGAGGCCAGCTGGTCGCCCGACGGCCGCCGTCTCGCCAGCGCAGGCCACGACCGGACCGCCCGCATCTGGCCGCTCGACGGCTCCGCCGCGCCGGTCGTCCTGACGGGCCACGAGGACTATGTGTGGCGCTCGCGCTGGTCGCCCGACGGGCGCCTCGTCGCCACCTCGTCCTCCGACGGCACGGCCCGGCTGTGGCAGCCCGACGGCGCCGGTGCGGCGCGGGTGCTGCGCGGCCACGACGGCATCGTCGCCACGCTCGCCTGGTCGCCGGACGCGCGGCATCTGGTCACCGGCTCCCACGACCGTACGGCCCGGATCTGGGACGCGCAGACCGGCGAACCGGTGCGGGTGCTGCGCCACCACGAGAAGACGGTGTTCGAGGTGGCGTGGTCACCGGACGGGGCACTGGTGGCGACCATGGCATGGGACCACACCGTCGGCCTGTGGGAGGCGGCGAGCGGACGACTCCTGCACGTGCTGCGCGGACACACCGACACGGTCACCCATATTCGCTGGTCCCCGGACCCCACCGTGCTTGCCAGCGTCTCGCGGGACCGCACCGCCCGGCTGTGGGACACCCGCACGGGCTCCCTCATCCGTGTCCTGGGCGGCCACGACGACTTCGTCCGCGATCTGGCCTGGTCCCCGGACGGCACCCGGGTGGTCACCGGGTCCAACGACTGCACCGTCCGCTCCTGGTCACCGGCGGAGGACGCCGAGGCCGATGTGATCGGTACCCACGCCGCGCCCGTGACGGCGGTGGCCTGGTCGCCCGACGGTCGCGCGGTCGCGTCGGTCTCGCACGACCTCACCCTGCGCGTCTGGGACGCCGCCCGCGACCTGTCCGCCCTCACCGGCGAGGCCCGCGCCCGGCTGCGCCGCCCGCTCACGGCCGAGGAGCGGGCGGAGTTCGGGGTGCCGGAACGGCGCGGGGGGTGATGCGGGGCCCTGGGGGATTCGCGTACGTGAGGGGCGGGAGTGAACGCCGGTTGCCCGGGCGTGAGGTCCGGCGCACCAGCGCTCAAGTCGTCCGCCCCTGCCGGAATGCCTGTCCTTCTGCGACATCTCCGCCTTCGCCAGGCGCACTTCACCGCGTACCAGCTCCTCAACTAATTGACGCCAGCACCCGCCGTGCACCGGGCGGTCAGCGCGCCGCCGCCGGCGCATCGAGGGCCCGCAGCAGCTGCACCGTGTCGAGGCAGCATCTGGCGAGGCGATGCGCGTGGGCGTACTGCGTCGAGAGGTGCTCCGACTTGCTGTCGAGGGCGAGTTGGCGGTGGGCTTCGGTGACGCCGAGGAGGACGCGGCTGCGTGACGGGTCGTCCACGGGCAGGTGTGCCTCGGTGTCCTGGAGGGCGGGCAGCAGCATCATGAGGTGGCCGCGGTAGCGCAGTGTCCGTGCCGTCGCGTCGTCCAGCGTGAGGGTGTCGGCGCGGGCCGGGGTTCCGTCGAGGAGGCTGCGGCACTCGTGCGTGATCCTGGCCAGGTCGGGCCGGACCGTAGCAGCGACGCCCCCGGGCTCGGCGGCGCGGCGGCGGCCGAGGCGGATGACCCCGTCGACCCCGGCCGGGACGCAGAAGTCCTCCCGACGGCGCGGCGGGCAGATCCAGTACGCACCCGGGCGGGCCGTGCGGTGCACAGCGGGGACACCCAGCCACGTCGTCTCGGGGGTGAGCAACTGCGCGTCCGGGGTGTTGTGGTGGGTACAGGTGCCGAGGGGGACGAGGGCGTAGTACCAGACGCCTGAGTTGTAGGCGTCGTGGATGACGGGCCCGTCCATCATGTGGTCCAGGTACGCGGCGACCGTGTCCGAGTCGCCGCTCTGTGCGGCGGCGTGGACGATGGCGGCGGAGATGCGGACGGTGTCGAAGGCCCGGCCGGTCGGCAGTATCGCCAGGCCACTCATCATCCACTCCCCGCGGGCCGCCGGGGGTGCTGGGTGCGCGGACGCGAGCCAGTCGGTGATGGCCGCGGTCTGGTCCGTCACGGCGCGGTCACCTCGGTCGCCAGCTGTGCGGGGTCTGTGGATCCCGTTTGGGCAGAGTTCTTGGGTTCGGCCATGACCAGACCGTACGGGCGGTATACCGAAAGCAGACCACACGATGTGTGTGGGTTCTTCACCTGCTTCCGGAGCACGCCATGGACAGCTCCCAGTTCGGCCGTCGTGTCAACTACTGGCGCACCCGCCGACGCATCCCACGTGCCGAGTTCGCCCGCCTCATGGGCAAAAGCTTGCGCTGGGTCGAGGAACTTGAGGCCGGGCGTCGCCAGGCCGACCCCCAGTGGTCCGTGATCCAGCTCGCGGCCCTGCGCCTCAATATCACTGCGGAACGACTCATGGCTGATGCTCTGGACGCCGAGTGCGTCGACGAGAGCGAGATCGATGCTGTGCGCGCCGCGCTTCAGCGTCACGACGTGCTTACCGGGTCCTGTGACGATTCCTCAACCGACCCGCTCCCCGTCGCCGCGCTCTCTCGGAGGCTCGCCCATGCCCGCACCGGCTTCCAGGCCGGCCACTTCGCGCAGCTTGGAACCGAGATCCCCGTGCTCTTGGTGGACACCACCCGCGCTGCCCAACGTTACGAGGGCGCCGACCGGCTCGCCGCGTATGAAGTGCTCTCCCTCGCCCTGGAACTCACCGAGGCCGCAGCCATCAAATGGGGCGACTCAGAGTTGGCCGTCATTGCCGGACACCGTGCGGTCACCGCTGCTGAGCGGTCTGGGAACCCGGTCATCATGGCCAGTGCCGCGCGGCATCTCGGTGACGCGATGACCAATCACGGCCGGGCGGCAGCCGCTGCCGAGTTCGTGCTCAGCGCCGCGCGCCGCCTGGAGCCGGACCTGCTCCGCAGCGGGCCCGACGGATTCAGCGTGCTCGGCATGCTCTACCTCAAAGCAGCGATGGCAGCCGCCGCAGCGAGCGAAGCCGAGGACCGCGATCCGGCTCGCTACGCCCGCCGCGTGCCCGACTATCTCGACGAGGCTGACGAGCACGCCGAGCGGCTCGGCGGCGACCAGAACCGGCTTTGGACCGCATTCGGCCCGACCAACTGCAACCTCTACCGGGTCGCCTCCCATATCTACCTGTCCGAAGGCGCGGACGCCGTCGCCGGGGACATCCCCGCCGCCGCCTTCAACGATCTTCCGCGCGAGCGCCGAGCCCACCTACTCACCGACCGAGCGATCGGCGAGACGCAGGCCGGGCTGCGGGAGCGGGCCGTCGATACCCTCCTGGAGGCCGATGAACTCGCGCCGGAGGAGGTGCGGTGCCGACCCCGGACAAAGGCACTTGTCGAGGATCTGCGCCTTCTCGGCGTGGGTACCGCCGAGAGCCGCTTGCGTCTGCTCGTTGATCGCTGTGGACTGTCCCGGTGAAGAACCGCACTCTGTATCTGATCGCCTGCGCGGCTCCGCCCGTACGGCGTCTCGAAACCCCCATCCGTGCTGCGCAGCAGGCCGGATGGGACGTATGCGTGATCCTCACGCCCTCCGCGTATCGATGGGCCGCCGAAGACTCCGAGGGTGAGATCCAGATCGAGGCCCTTGAAGCGCTTACGGGGCACCCGGTACGCCATCAGTACAAGCTGCCGAGTCAGGACGATGTGCTGCCGCCACCGGACGCGCTGCTCGTGGCCCCGCTGACCTCCAACACCCTGGCCAAGTGGGCGATGGCCGTCAGTGACACCCTCGCGCTCGGGCTCATCACTGAGGGGATCGGGCTCGGCCTGCCGATCGTTGCCCTGCCCCACTGGAACAACGCGCAGGGTGCGCACCCGGCCATCGCCCGGCACGTCTCTACCCTGCGCGAGGAGGGTGTCATTGTGCTGCTGGGCGACGGCGGGTTCACCCCGCACCGCCCTCGGCATGGTGACTTGGACGGGTACCCGTGGGCGGCGGCCATCGCGGCCCTCCCGGTGTAGCCAAGACGGAGCATGCCCCCTCTTTACCCAGAAGAGACCGGGCGTCGCGGCCGGTCTCCCACGCTCAACCAGACTCGAACGTGCATCCGAAGATCCGTCGCCCCTCCTTGCCGCGCTCCTGTTCCTGGAGCGCGTGCAGCGAGCCGACCTCGCCCGGACACAGCGCTGGATTGAGCAGAGACGGCAGCGCGCCGCCGAGGAGGTTGCCCGCTGTCCGCCCCCACCGCCGCCGGACTGGGTGATCGCCTACCAGCGCACCGCCCGCGGCTCGGCCCCACACGACGTGCACGTCGGGGGCTGCACGATGGCCGAGGAGCGGGTCGACCTCATCACCCGCGAGCAGGCCCTCGCGGCGCTCGCCGGGGGCGTCGCGGCCTGCGGTTTCTGCTGCCCTGACCGTAGCCCCGGACATCAGCTCAGAGGTGAACTCGACGGCTCCTGCGGGCTGCTGCCAGCCACAGTCCACAGGAAGGTGTCGCCCTGAAGCGAGCTGCCCCAGACCGGCTGACCTCTGAGAGCTCGAAATGCGTCAGCACGCCGGTCGGGGTGCGCGTGGACTATCCGTTGTTCGCTTCGAGCTCGGTTGCCAGCGTCTGCTGGGTGGCTGTCCAGGACGCCAAGAGCGCCAACTTCTCAGCGGTCGGTGTGTCTGCCGACGCGGTGTAGACGTTGAGGATCAGGCCGGGTTCGGCGGGCAGTTCCAGGGACTCGACGTCCAAGTCGAGCTGGCCCACGATCGGATGGTGCAGCCGTTTGCGTCCGGACCGGTGCAACCGTACGTCCCGAGACGCCCACCGGTGCCGGAACAGCTCACTGCACGTGGAGAGTTCGCCGACCAGGGCGATCAGATCCTCATCATGCGGATTGCGGCCGGCTTCCATGCGTAGCTTTGCGGCCGTGTCCATGGCGATGCGGTCGTAGTCGACGAAGAAGTCTCTGGCCGCCTCGGGGTGCAGATAGACGAACCGTGCTGTGTTGGCGGGCCTTCGCGGGTCGGCCAGCATCGGTGCGTACAGCGCGCGAGCGAGCTGGTTCATGGCGAGCACGTCATAACGGCCGTTACCGATGACGGCGGGCGCACCGGAGATGGCGTCGAGCACCTGCCGCAGTGCCGGGCGCAGCGGCACGGCACGCCTGCGCCGACGTGGGCCGCCGGGCGTCCTGGACTGGCGCGAGAGCTGGAACAGGTGGTCGCGTTCGGCCTCGTCGAGTTGCAGGGCAGAGGCCAATGCGTCGAGTACGCCATCGGAGGCACCGGCGAGGCTGCCGCGCTCCATGCGCACGTAGTAGTCGACCGACACCCCCGCCAGTAGCGCCACCTCTTCACGGCGCAGACCTTTGACTCGACGGTTGCCGCCGAAAGCGGGCAGACCGGCCTGCTCGGGTGCGATGCGGGCGCGGCGCGAGCTGAGGAACTCCCGGATCTCGGTGCGTAGATCCATCATGGCCCTCCTCTCACCGTGAGCTCGGCCCGCAGTCTATGGCGTGCCCGACGCGGTCGTCGCGATGCCGCCGTCTACCGGGATGATGGTGCCCGTGAGGTAGGAGCCGGCCCGGCTGGCGAGAAACACGGCGATGCCCGCCATGTCGTCGTCGCGGCCGATCCGGCGCAGAGGGGTCGCCGCCGCGATCGTGTCGCCGATCGCCTCGAGCGTGGACGTCATCATCTGCGACGGGAACACCCCCGGTGCCACCGCGTTCACCGTGACGTGCTGTGGGCCCAGCTCCCTGGCAAGCACTCTGGTGAGCTGATGGAGTGCAGCCTTGCTGCTGGCGTACGAGTAGTTGGGCGACTGGGCGACATGGATGGCGGCGATGCTGCCGATGTTGATGATCCGCGCGGGATCGTCGGCGGTGCCCGCTCTGCGAAGTGCGGGAAGCAGCGCTTGCACCAGCCAGAACGGCGACTTGAGGTTGAGGTCGATCACTGAGTCCCAAGCCTCGTCCGGGAATGTGGCCAGCGGCTCGCGCCACATCGCTCCCGCGTTGTTGACGAGGATGTCCAGGCGTTCCGAGTCGGCTTGGACGAGATCAGCGAGGCGTTGGCATTCGTCGTGCCTGGACAGATCGGCGGGGATTGCTTCGACGTCGCCGAATTCTGACAGCAGATGCTGTGCCTCCGCGCACGTGTCCGCGTTGCGCGAGCTGATGGTGACGCGGGCGCCCGCCTGGAGAAGGCCGCGCGCGATCATCATCCCGATGCCCTTGGTGCCACCAGTGACCAGTGCGTGCTTCCCGCTCAGATCGAAAAGCCCTGTGTGAGTGGTGAATTGACTGATCGTCATTGGCCACCATCCCTTCTGTAGTCCGGCGTGACGGAATTCGCCGAGACGGTCACGCACTCCGGGGTGCTTCCTCGGCTCAACCAGGTTGACAGGCGTTTCGTGCGGCTGGGAGTTCCTGGTGATACAGGTACTGGGAGGGCTCCCTTCGTGAGGATGTCGTCCTGGAGTGCGGGGCCGTACGGGAGGAGCAGCGGGGGAGCGCGGGTTCGGGACCGTACTTCGGTCACCAGTCTCTGTCCCGGGGGCCGGGCCGCCTGCGGGACAGTCCCGGCAATGACCATGGCGCGGTGCGCGTGGACAGCCGCGCTGGACCGGTCCGTGACGCAGTGTCCGGCTCGGCCCGTGCCGCGTGCCGCGCGCCCTCTGCGGGAAGCGGCGGCGAGGCGGGTCTCTGCGGGGCGCCGAGGTAGGTGAGGACCGCGAGGACACGCCGGTGGCCGCTGTCCTCGGGGGGCAGTTCCAGCTTCATGAAGATGTTGCCGACGTGCTTGTGCACGGCCCGCTCGGTGACGACGAGCCGGTCGGCGATCTCGGTGTTGCCGTATCCCTGGGCCATCATCGCGAGTACCTCGCGTTCGCGTTCGGTCAGCCGCGCCAGCGGGTCCGCGCTCGCCGCGAGGAGTTGGCGGACCACTTCGGGGTCGAGTGCGGTGCCGCCCGCCGCCACCCGGTGGAGGGCGTCGAGGAAGTCGTCGACGCGGGCGACCCGGTCCTTGAGGAGGTAGCCGACGCCGGTGCCGTCGGCGACGAGCTCGCGTGCGTAGGTGTCCTCGACGTACTGGGAGAGCACGAGGACGGGGAGTCCGGGGAGGTGTTCCCGGGCGCGGAGTGCGGCTCTGATGCCTTCGTCGGTGAAGGACGGGGGGAGGCGGACGTCGACCACGGCCACGTCCGGACGGTCGGTGAGCGCGGCCGTCACGAAGGAGTCGGCGTCCTCGGTGATGGCGAGGACCTCGTTCCCCAGGGCCTCCAGCAGCGCGGAAAGACCTTGGGCGAGGAGGGCGTTGTCCTCGGCGATCAGGATGCGCACGGGCACTCCACGGTGATGACGGTGGGGCCGCCGGGAGGGCTCTGCACCCGCAGTACGCCGTCGACCGCCTCGATGCGCCGGCGCATGCCGCGCAGTCCGGTGCCGCGGCCCTCGGCCGCCCCGCCCCGGCCGTCGTCGGTGACTTCCGCGCGGAGCGTGTCACCGGCCTTGGCCAGGGTGACCGATGCGGTGCGGGCCTGGCTGTGCTTGGCCGTGTTGGTGAGGGCCTCGGTGATGGCGAAGTACACGGCGACCTCGACCTGCGCCGGTATGTCGTCCAGTTCGCCGAGGTGGGCGGTGGCGGGTACCGGGCAGCGGGCGACGACGGCCGAGAGCGCCCCGGCCAGGCCCCGGTCGGCGAGCACCGGCGGGTAGACGGACCGCAGGAGGTCACGCAGTTCGGCCATCGCCTCCTCGGCGCCTTCTCGCGCCCGGGTCAGCAGCGGGCCCACGGCCTCGGGATTGGAGCCGAGGGTCCGTTCGGCGAGGCCGAGTTGCATGGCGAGGGAGACCAGGCGGGCCTGGGTGCCGTCGTGCAGGTCGCGTTCGATGCGACGCAGCTCGTCGCCGTGCGCCTTGATCGCCCCGGTGCGCGTACGGTCCAGGGCCGCCACGCGTTCGGCGAGGACCACGGCGGCCGAGGCGGTGAGCAGCCGCCGGCTGGATGCCGCCACCAGCCGGGCGATCAGGGGCGGGCCGAGGAGGGCGAGCAGCAGGCTGAGGAGGAGCTGGGGCACGCCGACGTACAACGCGGATCCCCAGCCGTCGATCGGGATGTTCATCATCACCTTGATCGGCTCGTCCGCGGGGAACACCCACCACAGTGCGACGAGGACGAGCACGGCGGCGGGGAAAAGGAAGAGCGCCGTGCCGATGAGCCCGAGCAGGGTGCCGGCGACCGCCATGCAGGGTGCCCAGCGCAGGTCGTGGCGGGTTGCCGGGTCCGACAGCACGGCCACCAGGGTGCTTCGCGCGTGCGGCCCGGCTGGCGCTGGGGGTGTCGCCGCCCAGCGGCCCAGGCGGGCGCGCTCGGCGTCGGCCAGGCGGCGCAGCAGCCGGAGTTCGAGCGGCAGGACGAGCAGGCCCACGCCGACGAGGCAGAGCACGGCCGAGTACAGGAGTACGGGTACCAGTATGACCAGGGCCAGGCCGCGGGCGGACGCGGTGGCGCAGTATCCGGCGGCCCGGGCGGAGCGCAGCGCGTGCGTACGCGCCATTGACAGGTCCATCACGGACCCAGTCTTCCTCTGCGGGCCTCCGGCCACAGTGGAGCCAGCTACACCATGCGCAAGGGAGCGCACACGATCGCCCCGGTCACCCGTCGGTTCGTAGCGTCGCCGCCATGAAACGAGCGAACTCCCCAGAACGTACGAGCCCCGGGCTCTTCCCCTTCCTCGTGATCAGCTTCGTCGGCGCGTGGCTGACCATGGTCCCCCTGTGGCTCGACGGCCTGCGCCGCACGAGCGCCGAGCAGGAGACGCCGCCACTCGCGGCAGTCTGCATGCTCCTGATGATGGTGGTGCCGGCCCTGACCGCCTTCGGCCTCACGGCACACCGGCGGGGCGCGCGCGAGGCCGTACGTGTCCTGGGCCTCCTGCGGTCCACACCGTGGCGGCACGAACTGCGCTGCGTGGCCGCGGCGCTCACGATCCCGCTCGGCCTCACCGCCGCCGGCCTGGCCCTCTCCACCCTCGCCGGCTGGTACGTCCCCGCGCACCTGCCCGGGCCCGGCACGGTCGCGCCACTCGTGCTGAGCGCGCTGGTGTCCGTACCGCTGTACTTCGGCGAGGAACTCGGCTGGCAGGGCTACATGCTGCCTCGGCTGGTGGCGCGCGGCAGGTTCCGCGGACTGCTGCTCGGCGGGGCGATCTGGGGGGCGTGGCACGTTCCGATGACCGCGCTCGGCGGGAGCTACCCCGGTCATCCGGTGGTGCTGGGGATACCGGTCGCGGTGGTGACCGCGATGCTGTTCGGAACGGTGATCGCGACCGTGCGGCTGGCAACCGGGTCGGTGTGGGCGGCCGTGGCGGCGCACGTTTCGCTCAACGAGTTCGCACTGCCGCTGACCCGCCACGTCTCGGGCGAGCTCGTCGACCCGCTGCTCGCGGGGCCGCTGAGCATCACGACCTGGCCGGCGAGCGCCCTCGTGGTGGTGGGCATCTGGCTGACGTACCGACGCCGCGGCGGGCTCCACGCGGCGACCGGTGGCGTGGTGGTCGCCGTGTCCGGACGTACCTCGCCGTAAGCGTGGGGAAGGGGGCATCCAGGTGTACCCCCGCCCGGTCGGCAGGTGCAGTGGCCTGCCGGGCGCCATCGTGGCCCGCGTACGGATGCGGCGGATTGGTCAGGTCAACTGGTCAGAGGGCCCCCTCCAGTTGGGTCGAGAACCCGCGCCTTATGGAGGTTCCCTTCGTAACACGGCCGTGTTAAGAATTAGCCAGTGGTTTAGACCACTTGGTGCTGGCGGGCCGTCTTCCGCCCCGGTGTCGCCTGCCCAACTCCAGTCCCTCCGATCGTCACGGTCGAGGGTCCGGACATGCCACCCCCTACCGCGAGGACTCCCGTGAAACGCACCCTCCTGGCCGGCATGGCGCTCGGCTGTCTGCTGGCCGTCGGCACGGCCCCGATACTTCCCGCACCGTCGGCTGCGGCCGCCGACGGCGCCCACTCCGCCCCGCTCAATATCGCTCCCGCCGTCGTACCCGCGCCCCAGCAGTGGAGCGCCGGTACGGGGAGGGTCGCCCTGACCGCGAGAAGCCGCATCGTCACCCCGCCGGACGCCTCGGTCCAGCTCAAGCAGACAGCACACCAACTAGGTCTAGACACCGAGGAGTTGGTGGCTCTTCGGCTGGAGACGGCCACCGGAGCGCCTGAACCGGGTGACGTCACACTGAGGATCGACCCGTCCGCGCACTTCGGCAACGTGCTGCCCCAGCTCAAGCAGGAGGCGTACCGGCTCGACGTCAACGCGGGGCGGGTGACCATTACGGCAGGCGGTCAACCGGGTGCCGTCAATGGCGCCCACACCCTCCTGCAGGCCCTGGTGAGCTCGCCCGACCGGCGCAGCGTGCCCGTGGGGACAGCGGTCGACTACCCGAACTACGCCGTGCGCGGATTCATGCTGGACGTCGGGCGCCGGTACTTCACACCGGAGTTCTTGCGCTCCTACATCCGCTGGATGGGCTATCAAAAGCTCAACACTCTCCAGATCCACCTCAACGACAACGAGATCGGCGCGCCCGGCGGTGACTGGTCGAAGGCACAGTCCGCGTTCCGCCTTCGGACGGACAACCCGGCCTTCGCCGGTCTGGCTGCCCCGGACGGGTCCTACACCAAGGCCGACTGGGACTCTTTCGAGGACACCGCCGCAGCCGCCGGTGTCACGCTGATTCCGGAAATCGACGCACCCGCCCACGCGGCGGCGTTCACTAAGTTCCGGCCGGACATCGGACTCAGGGGCGGCAACTCCGATCACCTCGATCTGGGCAATCCGGCCGCCACCACCTTCATGAAGTCGGTCTACTCCGAGTTCGCCCCCTGGTTCCGCGGCCCCAGTCTCCACATCGGCGCCGACGAGTACGAGGGCAAGCTCGTCGACCAGTACAAGACGTACATCAACACCATCGCTACCTACGTGCGCAGCCTTGGCAAGAAGGTCCACGTATGGGGCAGCTTCAACATGATGTCCGGCGGCGGCGCGGGCTACGACCCCGATCTGACCGTCAACAGTTGGAACAACGGCTGGTACGGTCCCCAGCAGGCCATCGACGACGGCTACGACGTCATCAACTCCAACGACGACTTGCTGTACGTCATCCCGCACGCGAGCAACGACCACGGTTACGGCCTCGACGGCCGGCAGATCTTCGAATCGTGGGAGCCGCACGTCTTCCCGCGCGGCAAGTGCCTCACCCCCCAGCAGCCGCACTTGCTGGGAGCCATGCCGGCCGTCTGGAACGACCTGGTGCACACCCCGTACACCGAGATCGAAGTGCACGGCATGGTGGAGAAGAGCATGGCCGCCCTTGCCCAGAAGATGTGGTCGGGTACCAAGGCCGGTACCGACTACCAGGCGTTCTTGAACACGGTGCGCGGCGTCGGCCAGGGCCCCGGCACCAGTTTCCTGCCCGACACCCTCGGCTCCAACAGCGTGAGCGCGGACCTGGCTCGCGGGCGCACCACCACGGCCTCCTCTGTGGAGTCCCTGCGCTTCCAGGCATCCAACGCCACCGACGGCATCACAGAGACCCGCTGGTCCAGCGCCCGCACCGACGACGCCTCCCTGACGGTGGACCTCGGTTCGGTCCGCAGGATCGCCTCGGCCACGCTCATCTGGGAGGCCGCCTACGCCAAGGACTACGACCTCCAGGTCTCCGTCAACGGCACCGACTGGACCACCGTGGCCCGCCGCCGCGGCCTCACCGGGCCGACGACGGAGAAACTCTCCTTCCCGGCCGTCGACGCCCGCCACGTCAGGATGCAAGGCATCACACGCGGCACGGCATACGGATACTCGCTCCACGAGCTGGAGGTGTGGGGCGCCGGCGATCTGGCCGCAGGCAGGCCGGCCACGTCCTCGTCCGACGAGACCGCCGGCCTCACCGCCGACCGTGCCTTCGACAACAACGGCACCACGCGCTGGTCGAGCGGTCGCAGCGACGACCAGTGGCTGCAGGTCGACCTGGGATCCGTACAGACCGTCACCGAGGCGACCGTGGTGTGGGAGGCCGCCTTCGCGAAGGACTACGACCTTGAGGTTTCCACGAACGGTACGCACTGGACCACCGTTGCGAGCCGGCGCAACCGAACCTCCCCCGACGCTGACGACTTGCACTTTCCCCCGACCAGCGCCCGCTACGTCAGGATGCAGGGCATCGAACGCGGCACCCCCTACGGATACTCGATCTACGAACTCCGCCTGAACTGACCGCACCCCCGGCGGCCCCAGGCACGGCAGCCGGGCGGCGTACTCGCGCAGCCCGGCAGCCCGGTGGGGGACCAGGCTAATCTTGGTCGGATGCCGAGGAGCCCGACCCCGCCGAGGCGGCGGGGGCTCCGCAGTGGGCGCCCTCCCAGCCCGGTGCCACGGGTTCGCGTACCTCGGCGGTTCCGCCGCTCATCGCAGCCCGACACGTGACGGGTGCTCTTCGAGACGATTCCGGGTGCGGGTGCGGGTGCGGGTGCGGGTGCGGGTGTTGGCTGTTCGGCTGACGCTCACGGGCTGAGGGGCTCGGTGGGCTGGTATGCGCTGCCTGGGTTGGCGGGGGTCGGTGCGCCGCTGCCGGTGTAGGAAGGGAGGTTGGCCACCAGCTCGGTGAGAGCCGGGTCGCCGGCATAGCGCCGCGTGTGCAGGTCGGTGATCTTGCGGGCGATGTCGGGGTCGTCGCTGTCGGTGGTGTCGTAGGAGACGAAGGACTCCAGCAGCGGCAGGCCGATGCGGTCGGTGTGGGCGTGGGAGGGGGCCATCAGGTACTCCCAGTAGCCGTCGAGATCCTGGAGAACGAAGACGGCACCGTACTCGAACTCGCCGCCGATGTCCCTGCCGACTACGTAACGTGTGACCGCGTCGATCGACTCGCCCTGATTGCGCAGGCTGGCGAGTGCTGCCTCGCGCTGCTCGGCGGTGGCGGTCGCCTTGAAGGTGAAGCGGTTGTGGTGGTAGATCATTTCTCTCCCTTGGCGGTCTGCTCGGGGCTTCGGGGTGTCGCGGTCGGGGCTGACCAGTAGCCGAGCAGTGCGCTCACCGCTTGGTCGGCCAGGCGAAGAGTGCGGTCGAAGCCGACGTCCTCGATCGACCCGATGCCCGCGAGGCCGTGCAGCGTGCCCCACAACAGGTCGCAGGCGTCCTCGACGCTGACAGGTTCGGCTGCGGTCTCGGCCGCCCACGCGCCGATCAACTGCCTGGTGAAGGCGATCACGTCGGCGGCGGCGGTGCGGCGGGCGGAGGCATCGACGTCCGTGCCCGGCGCCCCCGACACGAGCTGGTACAGGCCCGGCTGTGACCTGGCGAACTCCAGGTACGCGGCTGCCGCCAGGTGCGGGCCCCGCGACGCCGGCTCATCGGCCACCGCGGCTCGCATCCGTTGCGCCAACTCGCCGTTGGCCCGCTCCAGCAGCGTGTGCAGGAGGGCCTCCTTGCTCGGAAAGTGCTGGTAGATCACCGGCGCGCTGTAGCCGATCTCGGCAGCGACCTTCCGGATGGTCACGGCCCGCCAGCCCTCGGCCTCGGCCATCCGGCCCGCTGCCTCCAGGATCTCGGCGAACGTTTGCCGACGTACCTCTTCCCGCTTCCCCACGAAAAACCCTAACGCCGTTAGAAAATCTAACAGCGTTAGCATTTTAGGTATTCGTGGATCTGTCAACCCCGGCGCGGCCGGAGCCGTCGGCGTGGGAGGGGCTGCTCGGGGCGCCGTCCGGGGGCTGCCACGTCAACGCGACCCGGTCCCGGCATGCCGTGAAGCGACCTGCCAACCGTCATCAGACATCACAGATCGGGGAATTGAGCAGCGCGTTTGGACGTCGAGCCCGCGCACAGTAGGTCGAGCCCGCGCACGGTACGCAGTCGGGTGTTGGTGAGGGGTTTGTGCTGGTCGGCCATGACCGGACTCCGTGTCCGCGCATCGCGAGAGTGAGGCGGCCGTACCCCTTCCCGCTCCTTGCCCTGGCCGGCCTTGGCCACGGTTCATTCGGCTGGGGCCGCACTCGCCCCTCTCTCCACCAGCCAACTCGCCGAAGCCGCAGCAGAGCACGACACCGACCCGGCCGCCTGCACCGTCGATGAAGCATGGGCCGTCGGCAAGCGCCTGGCGAGCCTCTTCTGACCGAACCCGTCTGCCAGACCGGGGTAGGACGTGTCAGTGACCTCGTGCAGGTCCCGCCCCATGCTGTTCAACATGGCGACTCATGGCTGGGCGGATGTGAACGACCGGCCAGGCCGGGCAGTGGCCGTCGGACTCCCGCGCTCTCCTGGCCGGTGTGGAGCACCCGGAAACGGTCGGGTTCCGCCGGGTCCCGATCGACAACATGGATGGATGGCCAAGCCCATTGCCAGACGCTGATGCCTGGTGTGCGGGAGAACCGGATGGGCCCGCGAGTGCCCTCGACCGCCACGCGCGGCCATGACTCGGCAATGGCCGCCCGGTTCGTGCCGTGGGAACGCAACACCGCAGCCAGGACAGTGACGGTGTCCCAACCCTCGAAGGCGACGAAGGAGGGCGCTGCGCCCAGCCGCTCACGAAGCTCTCTGCCGACGCGTTGGCCGAGCGGACCGAGGCGCTCGGGCAGGTAGCGCAAGAACGGAATCCCGGCGCCGTCCTGGCCCAGCGCGGCGTCCCATTCGGCGAACTCCGGTTGCCCGGCCGGAGCACCGATCAGGATCTGCGCGAGCCGACGGTCGCCGCGGACAGCCTCGACGATCGGCACCGCTGGCTCTGGATGGCCCACCAGCAGCAGGAGCGCTGTCGCACCGTGATCGACGAGCTTGTCACACAGGGCCTCGGGGGTCAGCGTGTTCGCGTCGAGTTCGAGGACGGTGCCACCGCGGGGCACGAGCCGGTCCCGCAGGATCCGGGCCCCCGAAGCCCAGTAGGCGCTCGGCTGGGTCGCCACGGCGATCCGGCTCCGGCCCGTACGGAGGAGGAAGTCCGCATAGATCGCCCAGCCGCGCGACTGCGCCGGGGCCAGGCGCGCGACCCACTGCGTTGGCTCCTCGGTGAGCGCGTCGAGCACCGCGGACGAACACAGGAACGGCACGCCGAGAGCGTCGGCCCGGGTGGCGGCGGCGCGGGCGACGACGCTGTGGTACTCGCCCGCCACCGCGGCCACGCCCAGGCCGGCCAGCTCGTCCACGGCCGCCGCCGCCCGCTCCGGATCAGCTGCCGTGTCCCGGACCACCAGCTCCAGTGGTCTGCCGTCGATCCCGCCGGCATCGTTGACCTCGCGAACGGCCAGATCGAGACCGGCGAGCAAGTGCCGGCCCGTCTCGACCCAGCCGGGCCGCGTCAGCGGGACGAGAGCACCCAGGCGTACGGACGACCCGTCTGCATGCCCCGTCTGGGACGGCAATGATGTCGTGTTCATCGGGTTGCGCCTTTCTGGGGACGATACGGCTGTGGTCCCGCCAAGCCCCGGCACTGTCGGCGGACGCGAACGCCGCGGTGGCCACGGGACATCGAGGGCGTTGAGGCGGCGGCCGGGGCACTTCGCTTGACGTTCACAGGGGCATGAGTCTCGCGAGGGGCGGTGCTTGCCTACCGTGGCAGGTCGGCGCCGAGGAGCGGTGCGAGCGCATCACGTAGTTGCTGGATCCGCTGGAAGTGCAGGCCGGTCATGCCGGTTGCGGTCGCCGCGGTGACGTTCGCGAGGGTGTCGTCGATGAACAGACACCGCGAGACCGGAACCCCGGCCCGTTCGGCGGCGATCTGATAGACGCGCGGGTCGGGCTTGGCCACACCGATCCGCGCGGTGTTCACTACGGCGTCCACCGCGTCGGTCAGCCCCAGCTGGGCGAGGTCCGCTTCCAGCCGGGTGGTGGCATTGGAGACAAGCACGACAGGAACCCGCCGACGCGCCGCTGCCAGGAGGGCCAGGACGTCTCCGTCGACCCGGCCGGTCAGGAGCCCCCACGCGGCGGACAGGGCCTGCGCTCTCTCGGCCGATCCGCATGCCTCGGCAAGGTCCTCTGCGACCGCCGAACGCCATTCTTCGTCCGTGATCTCTCCCGTGACGGCAGGTACGAGGCGCTCGGGACGAAAGGCTGTCGCTGCAAGAGTTCCGGCCGCAAGCCCGTACTCACGGTCAAGGCCGGACATCGCGTCTGGATCCCACAGGCGAAGGACTCCATCGAGGTCGCACAGCACTGCGTCGAAGGGCATGCAGTTCATGGGCACGATCTTGCCAGGAGAGGGAGTATCCCCCAGCAGCGGCCTGACGGTCCTTCCTGGACCGTACGCCGAGCCAGGTCGCTGGGGCCGGCGTGTCGCTAGCAGGGGAACCAGAGAGAGATATCGGCGAGCTGCGCACAGTGATCTCCGTCCGCGCGGGGGAGAAGCCGTCCGCCGCTGGTCAGTTCTCGGTGAGCTGCTGGCGGACGCACTGCTTGTACTGCTGGAAGCTGTCGGGCCGGTAGCAGTCCTGCGTTTTGTCGGCGTACCAGAGGAAGAGGACGGCGGCCAGGACGGAGACGGTGATCGCGACGGCCGACGTCACCACGGCGGTGACGGCTTTGCCACGGCCGGTACCGGTCCGTCGGCCCGTGGCCAAGGCGATCAGGCCCAGGATCAGGCCGATGACGCCGATCAGGCCGCCGATGAAGAAGACGGACGTGCTCAGGCCGACGATCCCGAGCACCCTGGCCACCCGGGCCAGACCGTTGGCCGATGCCGTGCGCTGCGGCGGCATCTGGATTCCTTGCGTGTTCATCAAACATCCTCCGGTCGACTGCTGCGAGAACGATCTTGGCCGTCGGGAGTGCGGATGCGCATCGCGGTAAGGAGGGAGAAAGTGCTCCCCCGATCGGGGGAGGGCACCAGCGGACTGCCCGCCCACGCTGGGACGACCATGATCAGAGCACTCCGGCGGCTGCTGCACGTGGCCCTGGGATGGATGGGACGCGGACGACCGGCCTGCTGAGCTTCCCACCGCGCCTGTCGGCGCGGCCTCTGAGCCGGGCAGCTCGGGGGGCGCGGAAGAGCCCGCGGAAGTGGGCACCTCCGCGTCGGTGGCCTTCCGCAGTTCGCATGCGGCCAGTTCACGCAGCCAGGCGTGTGCCCGGGACGGCCGAGAGCGCATGCTGCCCAAAGGGTTCAGCCCTGGTCAACAGATCATGCACCTGTCCGTACGGGCCCACCGCGCTGGTCCGGGCACTGCCCGTTCTCGGGGTTGGTCACCTTGCCGTTCACGATGACCGCCGTCGCAGATGTACGTGTAGTTGAAGGTGCCCAGCGGGCCCGTTCCGTCCTGGGCGCGCAACCGGACGCCGAGACGGGCCCGGAGGGTCTCTACTTTCCGGCGGCCTCGGCGAGAGTGTGGGCGACAAGGGCGTTGGCGTGGCCGTGTCCCAAGCCGTGTTCGGCCTTGAGCCAGGCGACCAGCTCCATGTGCTGGGACAGCGGGGACGTACGGATGAGGTGCTTCCACTCGGCTATGGGGCGGCCGTACTTCTTCTCGATCGACGGAAAGTAGCTGGCCGGGCCCTTCACAGGTGCAGTCATGAGTGCAGCATGGCACCCACCACTGACAACGCGGCCTGCCCGGCACTTGCAGATCCGCACGTGACCGACGAAGCGCTGCCCTGGGATCCGATCGCAGCATCCCGGACGGTGAGCCCGAGGCGTCCTTATGCATGTCCAGCGGGATGGCCGGAGGCATTGCCAGAGCCTGTGGACTGGCCAGACAGCCCCAGGGGCGGTCGATCAAGCAAGGGGCTTGCGGTAACGGACGTACTCGTTCTGCCGGCGGAACCCCACACCCTCGTAAAGGTCGTAGGACCGGTGCGGATTTGCCGTGCCCGTGAACAGCCGGGCGGTCGTTGCACCCCGCTCGCGAAGGCTCCGCAACCCGTCCAGCAGCAGGGCCCGGCCAATTCCGAGGCGCCGCTGGTCCGTCCGGACACTCAGCTCCTCCACCTCGCCCACGGTGTGGTCGTGACGGCGGATGGAGCAGAGGGCGACGCCCACCATGTCCTGCCCGTTCCAGGCAGCCCGCCAGCACGCCGGGTCGGCGGCGTCGACGAAGTCCTGGAAAGGCCATCTCTGAGTGAAACCGGTATTCGCGTACGAATCAACGACCGTCCTCCAAGCTGCACGGTAGTGGCCTGTCCCGATCGGCCCTGTTCGTATCCCGTCCGGCAGTTCGCCGTCCGGCTCGGGCAACTGCTGCAGATCGCCCAGTTCCAGCTCGACCAGGCTGAAGACACGTCGGTAGCCGGCTGTGCGCAGCAGCGCCGTGGCGTCCTGCTCGGAGGCCGCAGCGTTCGCGCCGATCACTGCCTTCCGCGTCGTTCCGTGCTGTTCGACGAGCCGGCGGATCCGCTCTTCGGCCCAGCTCAGCATGGCCGAGCCGATGCCCTGGCCGCGATGTTCGGGCAAGAGGTGGCCGCGGTGCAGGTACAGCCACGTATCGTCCCGCTCCTGCCACCGCCGGATCGTCGAGTATCCGACGACGCTCCCGTCGAACACCACCAGGATCTGGTTCTTGGACGGCTCCTCCAACTCGGCAGAAGCTTCAGCGATCTCGGCCGCAGTCGGGAGTCCTTCCACCACCGAATGGACATCGACGCGGTCCCGTTCCACGCACCCCAGCCTCACCGCGGCCATGACGCCGTGGTCCTCGTCGCCCCGATACGGCCGGAACCCGAAGCCGACCGGAAGGTCCTGTCCTGCCGTGCCATCCAACATGACCGGATGGTCTCGAACTTCGAGACAGGCCCGCCACCCTCTTCACGCTGCGCTCGTCCGCGGCGGTTCAGCGAGCTGGCCGCGTTCAAAGCGGGCCCTGGCGCGAACGAGGGCAACGAGGTGAGGGGCATGCACGGCTCGCCGATGAGCCTGGGTGGACACGACGAGCTTGAAGACCATCGCCAGGGCGGCGGCGGCCCGGGCCGCTTGGTCGAGTTGCCGTCCGAGCTGGTGCCGCAGGGCGCTGGTGAGCTTGCCCGCCCAGTTGCTTGGTCCGTTCCGGGGTGAGGCCCGGGTCACGGAAGTGGCAGTCATCCGGATGCGCCGTCTCAACCCGGGGCCGTAGCCCCGGTGTCCGGCCGGCAAGCGGACGCCGCGACCAGTTGCGTCAGGCCGGTGGGGTGACCGCCCGGCCGAGGTGCCGGGCGAAGAACCGGACCGCGCTGTCGGCCTCGAACCTGGGCAGTTCCTTGTGCTTGCCCGAGTTCACGTGCAACGACTTCTCCTTCGAGGCGAAGGCGTCGAACAGCGCGAGACCCTCCTCGCGCGCGATGTGCTCGTCGTCCCACTGCAGGTCGAACTCGATGGGGATGGTGATCTGCTTCGCCTTCTCGGCCAGGGCGTCGGGCCAGTGCTGACCGAAGACCGCGGCGGTGATTTTGGGTTCGGTCGCCACGAACGGCACGCCGATCGCGGTGCCCATGTTGATGCCCCAGAAGCCGACCGGCCCGTCGGCGCCGATCTCCGGGAGTTCCTGGAGGGCGTCCAGGGTCGCCTGGTACTCGGGCACGGCGAGGTTGGCCAGGTGGTCGTTGTAGCGCACGACGATCGGGCCTTCCGGCTCGCCCGCCGCCCTCGCCCGGAACAGCTCGGCGATTTCCGCCTCGTCGTGTGCCGTGCGCGGCCGGTCGCCGTGGCCGGGCGCGTCGATGACGGCGACGTGGAAACCGCAGCCGGTCACGAGGAGACGGGCACGGCCGGACATCGCCGGGTGCTTCTTGTGGTTGCCGCCCCCGTGAGCCATCAGGATCAGGGGTGCGCGATCGGCCGCATGGGAGGCCGGCGACCAGAGGACGCCGGGGACGCGGGCCAGGGTGAAGTCGCGTTCGATCATGCCGTTGGACGACGACTCGGCGGTGAAGTGCAGAGAGTGCATAGGTGTTGCCTTTCGGGAGTGCCTTGTTGGTGAGGCGCTCCCGGCGACACTCACGTCAATCGCCGGCCGTGACGGCAAGGGGGAGCACCCACATGGATACAGCGTTCATGGGTCTCACCTCCTCGGGCGGCGTCACGGTCGACTGGAAGCTACCAGCCCGACGATTACCCCCTCAATCCCTTTCCCCACCACGTCGTCACGGCGCCAGACTGGCCCCGGGACGGACCTACGGCTGGGCCGTCCCGTCCGGCACCGGTGTGGCCTGGTGGTAGTAGAGCCGGAACTCCCCGGCGGCGTCGCGGCGCCAGATCGACGAACGGCGGGCATGCCGGTCCTCGATGTGGGTCTCGTAGGTGAGGTGGACGATCCCGGGGGCGAGGACCGTGCCCTCGAAGTGTTCTGCGGTGATGGGGGTGCTGTTCTCGGCGCCGCCGTGGAGCGTGGGCAGGGCGGCGACCATCTCCGCGTGCGTCCACCGTCGTCCGGAGGCGCCGACCTCGATGAAATCGGGGTCGAAGAGGGCTTGGGCCAGAGAGGTGGAGAGACGGATGGAGGGGTCGTGGAGGCGTCGCTCCCGGACGATCGCCTCGGTGACGTCCGGATGCTGAGGGAGGGTCTTGGGCGCGTGCCGGTCGTTCTGGATCATGGCGACATGATGCCCGGTCGGGGGCGGCGGGATCAGGGGCGCAACGTCAACGACGTGGCGAGATCCTCTCCCGCCTCGACCACGTCGTCCACCGGCGCCGTAACGTCGTCGAACGCACGGCTGGTATTACTGGGGTATGCAGGAAGAGACGGCACGCTCCGCGATCGACACGTTCATTTCCGCGTTCAACGCCTCGGACGACAGCTCTGTGACTGCCCTGCTGTCCCAGGCCCTGACCTCAGATGTGGTGTTCTGGGGGCCGTTGGGTCGCAGCGAGGGCATCGAGGCGGTCGAGCGGTTCGTGCTGGACATCCGCCGCCACCCGGCGGGGACGGGCACGATGGTGCGCTGTTCAGCGGTGGACATGCCTGATGAGTGGGCCCGGTACGAGTGGGTCTTCACGACGCCGGGCGGAGGCCCCCGCCTGGCGGGAACGGACGTCGTCCATCTGCGGCGGAGCCTCATCGACCAGGTGATCGTCTTCGCTGGGGAGATCGGTCCGTCCGCCTCCTGAGCCGTCCTTCGGCCACGGTTCCTGTGCGCCCGCGCGGTTGGCCGAGCTCACCGCACATCCGGAGCGCTGGCCCGTAGCAGGGCCAGTGTCGTGTCGAGGGCGGCTTCGAGGTGCGTGGTGCTGCCGGTGGCAGTCAGGATGGTCACGCCGCCCTGCACCGCGGCGACCAGTGCGGCGGCCGTACGGTCGGCGTCCAGGCGGTGGTCGATCTGGCCGGTCTTCTGCATGGCCCGGATGCCCTCGCGCAGGGCCGCCTGCCACGTACTGATCAACTGGCCCGTCAGCTGTTGCGCGGCCGGAGTGGTGCGCCCCAGTTCGGTGAGCAGCACTCCGAGCGGGCAGTTGATGCCCTGCTGCTCATAGCGCCGCAGCACCGCGTCGCGCCAGTCCTGCCAGGCCGCCCATGTGCGCAGGTCGGACAGGTGGGGTTCCTGGTCCTCCAGGACCCGGTCGGCCTCGCGGGCGGCGACCGCGAGGAGCAAC
The DNA here is from genome assembly GCF_041080675.1 of Streptomyces sp. cg36. Lineage (NCBI taxonomy): Bacteria > Bacillati > Actinomycetota > Actinomycetes > Kitasatosporales > Streptomycetaceae > Streptomyces > Streptomyces cyclosori. Next base: position 8,288,827 of record NZ_CP163520.1, read on the forward strand.
TCCTCCTTCCCGCCCGGGAAGTAGTGGAAGATCTGGCTCTTGCTGGTCGCGGTCCGGGCGCGGATGTCGTCGAGGGTCGCGCCGGCGGCACCCCGCTCGCGGATCTCCTGGGCCGCGCCCTCGACGATGCGCCGCCGGGTCTCCCTGCCCTTGCGGGTCAACCGGTCCGCTGCGTCTTGGCCGATGGTCACGGGTGCCTCCCGAGGCTCCAGAAGTGGACTTGCCGGTCCATTTTATGCGGGGGAAAGTGAACGGCATCCGGAAGAAAGGTGCCTGACATGCGCGCCATCGTTGTGGAAGAACTCGGCGGACCCGAGCAGTTGCACATCGCCCAACTCCCCACCCCCGTACCCGGGCCGGGAGAGATCCGCGTGGACGTCACCGCGGCCGGGGCCAACTTCATGGACACCGGGGCCCGCAGACTCGGCCCGGCCACCGGTGAACTCCCCTTCGTGCTCGGGGTGGAGGGCGCCGGCCGCATCAGCGCGCTGGGGCCGGACGTGAGCGAGTTCGCCGTCGGAGACCGGGTCGCCTGGGTGTACGCGTACGGTTCCTACGCCGAGCAGATCGTGCTGCCCGCAGCCGACGCCGTACCGCTGCCCGACGACATCCCTGATGACGTGGCCGCGAGCCTGATGATGCAGGGCATCACCGCCCATCACTTCGTCACCGAGGCCGCCGACATCCAGCCCGGCCAGACCGCGGTGGTGCACGCCGCCGCCGGCGGCCTCGGCCAGAAACTGACCCAGCTCATCAAGACGCGCGGCGCCACCGTCATAGGGATCGTGTCCGGTGCGCAGAAGGCCGACATCGCCCGCCGTGCAGGCGCCGATCACGTCGTGCTGTCCAGCGGCGCCGCGTTCGTGGAGCCGGTGCTGGACCTGACCAGCGGAGAGGGTGTCCATGCCGTCTTCGACGGCGGCGGCGAGACCACGTTCCGCGCCTCCATGAGCGTGCTCCGCCGGCACGGGCTGCTCCTCTACTACGGGGCCTTCCTGGGCTCAGCCCCCGTCATCAACATGCGGGAGCTGCCCCGCAGCATCAAGATCTCCTATCCCGTCTTCAGCGACCACATCCCCACCCGCGAGGCACTCCTGAACCACAGCGCCGACCTCTTCGACCTCGTACGGAACAAGGACCTCGACCCCGGGATCGGCCACCGCTACCCACTCGACGCCGCCGCCCAAGCCCACCGCGACATCGAGTCCCGCGCCACCACCGGCAAACTCCTGCTGCTTCCCTGAACCGGGAACGACCTCGACGCGCCGGCCGGCAGACCACGCAAGACAGCGGAACCGGGAGGGCGGAGCTCTCGGGGCACTGTCCGTGGCTCGGGGCAGACTGCTAGAACGGGTCAGTACGTGCGCGGCGGCGCGGGGGAGGGTCTCTGTGTCGGTACAGCGAGGAGAGGACGCAAGACGGACGCCATTCTGCGCAGCAATGGCGGCGACAAGCTGCCGGGTGAGCCCTACCCCGGTCCGCACCAGTCGCCCACCCCTGGCGGCGGCCCCCGCGTCCCCAACCCGCCGAAGGCCATGGGCTAGTGGCCGCTGACGTAGACCAGGAACGCCCCAGCCTCACAGAGCTGGGGCGTGCCCTCATGTCCGGGCGCGTCCTCACCTCGGATTGGGCGCCCTCATTCGCTGCCGTTCCACGCGCCGGCTTCCTCTCTGACCTCATCTGGCCATGGGACATGAAGACGGGACAGAGCGTCCCCGTGTCGCGGACCGACGACCCGAAGACCTGGTACGGATACGCGGACTCCGACGCTCCCGTGGTCACCCAATGGGACGACGGCACGCACACGGGAGCTGAACCCGGGGAGCTCTCCACCAGCTCCGCCTCCATGTCGAGCGTCGTGTTCTCCATGCTCCGGGACCTGGACGTCCAACCCGGCTCCCGTGTGCTGGAGATCGGCACCGGCACGGGGTGGAACGCCGCACTCCTCGCCCACCGGCTCGGCCCCGGGAACGTCGTCAGCGTGGAGGTCGATGAGGCTGTGGCGGCTGCCGCGAGGGCCGCTCTCGACCGGTTCGGTCTGCCGGTGCGCGTGGTCCACGGCGACGGCATCGAGGGGGACCCGGCAGGGGCGCCGTACGACCGGATCATCGCCACGTGCGGGCTGCGCTCCATCCCGTACGCATGGATCGAGCAGTGCCGCCCCGGCGGGGTCGTCGTGGCGCCGTGGGGAACGCACTACGGCAACGGGGACGCCGTGGCCCGGCTGACCGTCGCGGACGACGGAAGGAGCGCCACGGGGCCGTTCACCGGGCCCGTGGAGTTCATGAAGGCACGAGCCCAGCGCCGGCCACCTGTGCGGCACGCCGACTACGTTCCCGGCAGTGTCGCCGACGGGGACGAGTCGTCGACGACGGTCACGGAAGACCAGTTCCTGAGTGGCCGGTTCAGCCCGCAGGAATTCGTCCTGGGTCTGGGCGTCCGCGACTGTGTGCGTGCGGTGGCGGCGAAGGAGGACGGGGCACGCGCCGTCTGGTTCTACGGACTGTCGGACCGCTCATGGGCGTGTGCGCAGTTCCGGGACGAAGACACCACCCGCGTATGGCAATCGGGTCCACGCCGGCTGTGGGACGAGACCGAAGCCGCCCACCGATGGTGGCAGGGACAAGGCCGCCCCGGCTTCACGCGCTTCGGACTGACCGTGGACGACGAAGGTGAACGGGCATGGCTCGACTCGCCAGGGCACCCGGTGCCGGTCCGCAGCACGTAGCCGCATCTGACCCGCGGCCAGTTCGGCATCTCGGCCTGCGCTCACAGCCCCCTGATGCTCACGAATATGCAGCCCTGTCGATCTGCGTTGTGACAGGCTGGCCTGACCGGACCCGGGGAGGGGTGACGCGGTGAATCGTGAGGAACGGCGGCGCGCAGAGCGTGCCCAGCGTAAGAACGAGGCTGACGGCGGGCCGTCGTTGAGCTCACCCGCGCAGGGTCGGCTGATTCGCAGTACGGCGTTCACCGAGGCCGATGAGGCGAGGCAGCGTCAGGACTTCCTGGCGGGCACGGTGTTCGCGGCCGGGGCCGATGTCGCTCTACCCCAGGACGGTCCGGGCGCGATGCCGATCGGCGCGCTGTTCGTGGTCTACGTTCACGAGGACGAGCGGACCTTTGGCCCGGCGCCGCAGCTGCGCGAGGCGTTCACTCTGCTGGATGAGATCGGTACGTTCGCGCTGAACGAGCGGATGGATGTCGGTACGGGCTGGTCCGGGATGGGCGGCCACGACCCGTTGGTCAAGCTGAAGCTGGAATTCCATGGCCCACACCCGAAGAAGGGGGCGGCGGGACTGATCCTGCTGGGCAACCAGTACGCGGGGATCTGGCACCACATCGTCGGCGGCGGCTTGCTCGGCATCACCACCCAAGAGCGCATGAGGCAGGCCACCCGCCGGCCCGGAGCGACCTTCAGTGACGGGCTGGAGGCGTGCATCATGCTGGGGCTCGGCACCTCCCCGGTCCTGGAGCAGTTCATCGACGGCTACGGCTGGCCTCGCACCTGACCCCGCTTCCTCCTGCCGTGCCGAGCCGCTGCACGGCCTGACCGGATCCCGCCCCTGCCGACGACCGGCTGCTGACGGATCCGGAGACGATCGCGATCATGGCGTACGTCGAAGCCTGATCACACGGCCGTGCCCCGGACGCACTGCGCGCGGCGTGGTCAGGCGGCAGGTGGTGCGTGAGCACGTGCCGGGCATTCTGGCGCTGATGCCCGGGCTGTGGTTGTCTCAAGGTCCGACGGCTGGGGGTGTCACATGGATGTGGCAGGGAGCATGGCGTCATCTGCCGTACAGGTACTGACCGGCCTGGCCACGGGGGCGGCCACGGCGGTGGGGAACGAGGCGGGCCGGGCGTTGGGCGACATCGTCCGGGCGCGGCTGGGTACTTCCGAGGACGGGCGCGCCGCTCTGGACGGGGTCAGCACCGATCCCGCGGATCCGTCGGCGGTCCGCGGGCTGGAGGAGGCGATCCGGGAAGTGCTGGCTGCCGATCCCGAGTTCCGGGCCCGTATGGCGGCAGCACTTGCCGGTCCGCCGCCGGACGCGCCGCCCGCGCATGCTGTCAGTCCCCAGTACACCGGCAGCATCATCATCGGGGGTGGCAGCAAGGTACGGAACAGCCAGATCTCACTGGGCCCGCTGACCATTACCAATACGCGTGCCGCCCGCGTATCCCTCACCGGGATCGCCGCCCTGCTGGTCGCGTTGCTCGCCCTGGGCCTCTACCGGGGCGTGCAGTTGCACACCGGTGATGATTCTCCCCACTCAGCCGCGCCGTCTTCCGGCGGAAAGTCCCCTGCCGCAACGCCTTCCCGCTCGGCGTCCGGTGCGTCGGAGGGCGGCGCCCCGGCAGTGCGTGACGCGGCGAAGGTCCAGCAGATCCTCCCGGACGCAGCGAGCCTGCCGCAGGGCTGGGCCGTCGCGAGCGGCTCGCCGACGACGCAGCAGTGCCGTCGCGGTCGCGTCGGCATTTCGAAGGACGGGCAGTCCCACCCCATCTGCGAGACCGGTCCGGTTCTCGACCTGCAGTCGGAGTACCGCCCGGGCCCCGGGACCGACTACGACAAGGTGAATGTCGAGGTTCTGGCCTACCCTTCGGTGGCCGCGGCGGCCGAGGGCTTTGCGGGAGTGGAGGTCGAGAACGCTGACAGCAACGACGCGAAGCAGGTGACGCAGGCGACTCTGCCGTCCTATGGGGACGAGTCGGAGGCGGTCACGATGACCGGCACCGTGCCCGGCACGGGGTCGCGCGTGTCGCAGGGACTCTCGGTAGTGCGCTGCGGGAGCATCGTGGTGCGGGTCGTCGTCTCCGACGACGACGGCAGCACCGTCGGCCTCGACGCACTCAACGCTTTCACCCGGTCAGTGGCCGCCCGGGCGCAACAGGCGCTGCACGACACGACGCCCACCACCGCCGTCGAACTTTAAGGACCGCCCCGCCCACCGCGTGCAAGGAATCCGCCTGGGCGTTGTCTGGGCGAACATGCGGGTCAACCGCAGCAGGTGGACGCCGCGTTGACGAGTACCGCAGTCACCCTTACCCGCCGTCCGCGGCGCTGTGGCTTTGCCAGTGCTGTCGTTTCGGCGCCCGGGTGTGCGGGAGTCAGTGAGCCGTGCGGGCGTGGTGTTGGGCGAAGTCTTCGAATGTGTATGCGCGACTTCCGGTGACGCGTTCGACGGTGTCGGTCACCGGGACGAGGAGTTGCCCTGTGGAGGGCTGGATGTGGGTGTTGGCCATGTGCCAGGCGTGTTCGAGGGGGAAGCCCATCGCTGTGAGGTCGGTGACGAAGTCTTCCGCCGGGATGGAGGTGTACTCGATGCGTCGGCTCAGAGCAGCGGTGAGGGATGCGGCCACCTGGCTGTGGGTGATGGCCTGCGGGCCAGTGACAGGCAGAATACCGGCCGGCCCGTCCTCGGCGAGGGCCGCGATTGCCACGGCGGCAAGGTCACGGCTGTCGACGAACGGAAGCCGTCCCTCTCCAGTGGGGAAACGCAGGTGCCCGGCGGCAGTCATCGCGGCGAAGCCGCCGGTGGTGAAATTGTCCATGAACCAGGTGGGCCGCACGATGGCCCACTGCACAGGAAGCTCGCGCAGGGCCTGCTCGGCAACGGGCTGGAGTGTGCCTGCGGGGGCTGTGTCGACGTCCATGGCGGACAGCAGCACGATCTTTTTCACGCCCGCGTCGGCAGCGGTGCGCAGCATCGCGGGTGCCTGGTCGAGGATGCCGGGGTGTTCGGCCGGCAGGACGATGTAGGCGGCGTCGGAGCCGGTGAAGGCAGGGGCCCACGTGTTCTGGTCCGACCAGTTCATGGGGACCCACTCGCCCTGGCCGCCGTCCCGGCGGGAGGCGGCCCGCACGCGCCAGCCACGCTGCAGGGCCTGGGTGATGACATGGCGGCCGGTCTTGCCGGTCGAGCCGGTGACCGTCACGGTGTAGTTATTCATACCTCCACGCTAGGCAGCCACCCTGATATGCAAAATGGCTCAGGGGATCAAAAGGATGTCCATCTGTATCGATATGCGACGCTGGGGGACATGGACGTACTTACGGACGTGCTGGCCGCGACACGTACCGGTCAGGCCGGATCGGTGCAGACGACGCCGCGCGGCCCGTGGACGATGGAGATCAACGACCCGGACCGGACCGGCTTCCACGTGGTCCTCAAGGGCGCCGCCGTCATCTGGGAGACCGACCGCCCCGAGCAGGTCATGTGGCTGAGTCCCGGAGACATCGTGCTGTCACCCGCCGGGAAGGGGCACGTCATCGCCGACGCGCCTGCTCGGCATCGGGCGGCGGCCGACCCCGGTTGCCCGGGGGCCGCCGACGCGGCGCTGCTGTGCGGTTGGTTCGAGCACGGCGCAGCCACCGCCCACCCGCTGCTGGCCGCTCTGCCTCCGCTGCTGGTCGTCTCCAGCCAGCACGGCCGCCGCCGGGACCTGGCCGCCGCCGTCGACCTCCTCGCAGCGGAGACCGCAACGCGCCAGCCAGGAACCGACGCAGTCGTCGCGAGGCTGGTCGAGATCCTTCTCGTGCTGGCCGTACGGGCATGGCTCGACTCCGAGCCCGCCGACGAGTCCTGCCCGCCGTGGCTGACCGGCCTGCGTGACCCGCTCACGCAACGAGCCCTTCAAGCCCTCCACGAAGCGCCCTCCCGCCCCTGGACCGTCCAGGCCCTGGCCGATCACCTCCAGGTGTCCCGTCCCACCCTGGCGCGCAGATTCGCCGACCACCTCGGCGAAGGGCCCATGTCCTACCTCACCCGCTGGCGCATGACCCTCGCCGCCCAGCAGCTGCGCGACACCGACGCACCCATCGAAGCCATCGCGCACCGGAGCGGCTACGCATCCTCGTACGCCTTCAGCAAGGCATTCACCCGCACCCATGGACAAGCCCCCACCCACTTCCGCCGTGCCATGACCGGGCGGGCAGGCAACGGCGATCTGTTGATCATGGAGCCGTCAAGTGAGGGAGCTGGCAGTAAAGGATGAGCTTGCCTCCGAGTCGATTGATGCGGCCACGTCGGACGGGCCGTTGAGCGGGTGGTGGTTGACCGGCTCGCAGCAGTGGCCTGCAACGGACCGGTGGGGGCGGGCTGTGGGAGTAGTGGGTCAAGGTGCGCGAGTCGGCTCTGAAAGGGGAGGGTCACCGATCACGTCGGCCATGGGATGCGCGATTGTGCCGGGAAGACCAACGGCAGCAGTCGCCGTGGGAACCGTGTCAGGACTGTTCTCACCGCCTCTTCGCTGACGGCGCCGAGACTTCGACAAGTACCGCCGCGTCATGCTGCCCCGTGGCATCACTCAGAACGAGCTGGGTCCCCAGCAAGTTTCGCCAGTTCTGGGCATGGAGAGGCCGGTATTGAGTGCATGGCGCCCTGAGAAGAATGTATTTTCACCAAATGCGTGAGGCTCGACCGGCCTGGGGGTTCTGGTCGAGCCTGCCAGCGCGGCACAGTTCCGGTCGCCACAGATAGTGCGGCGGTATTCGACGCAGCAGGCGTGGGCTTACGGTGTCGCGTCATCCTGCCGTCTCACCTGCACGTTGCCCGTGTCGCGGTCGACTCGCGCCGAGTGCCCAGTCTGCGCCAGGATCACCGTCAGCGCGCGGCAGAGTCGAATGCATCCCCTCGTGAGCCGACTGGTGCAGACCTTCCGGATCAAGCCCGGAACCCGGCTCCCACGACACCACGACGGCATCCGCCTCCCGGCGGACCCACAACCCGTACGGGTCCCGCTCGGACGGCGCCAGATCGAAACCGGCCTGCACAAACGGCCGGGAGCACCCGCAGCCGTGGCGGTGGGTAGAGGTGGCGACGGGGGCGTTCCAGCCCAGGGCCACGAAGACGTCGCGCACGCTGTGGGCCACCAGGCGCGGGTGCCACGCAGCTGGCCCGTGCCACGCGGGGCGGCGCGGTCGGTGCGAGCAGGTTGACACGCAGGCGGGCCAGGTCGACCAGATGGGCGGTGCGGCGCTCGGCGGTGGGGCCGGCGTCTGGTCCGGCCGGGCGCGGCAGCGCCTTGGTGCACTGCTGGATAAGGGCGCGGCGCTCGGTGGGCCAGGTCTGTTCGCGGGCGGCCCCGGCCTCCGCGACCGTCGCCAGTGGGGCGCGGGATCCGGCGGGGCCATTGATGGTGACCGTCGTCGTGGGTGCCATGCCGGAACGCCGGCGATGCCCCGGGGGGCGTACTCGCATGGTGGAGCGGTCAGCCGCGCGCAGCCGGGGTGAAGCGCGCTTCTGTGCGCCCCCAAGATCACCCTGCGGCGTCGCAACGTCTACCCACCGGAGGCCATGCGCTGGTGCAGACTCCGTGCCGGATGGTTGGCCGTCGGCCGACGTCCGCCAAGGTAAGGAGCTCACCACGTGCGTCTTCGTCATTCCCTCGCGGCTGCTCTTGGCGCCGTGGCACTCATCGTCACCTTGCCCGCATCCGCCCACGCCACCGAAGGCGACTTCCTCTACACGGGGCCCCTCGGCAAGGCGCACAAGCTGACGGATCCCGCCAGCGGCGAGTGCATCAATCTGCCCGAGCCCGTCAACGCCCTGCTTCCCGCGCACTCACCGCAGAACAAGACCACCGCCACTGCCACCGTCTACCTCAAGCAGGACTGCGAGGGCACGTCCACCGTGATGACCCCGGGCCAGATGCTGGGCAGCAGCACCAAGTTCCGCTCGGTCCTGTTCGACTGATCCCCGGCCCCCGCCCCGGCACGAGCCGGTCAACGGCTCCGTGCCGGGGCGGAGCCAGGTGGGTTGGCCAGGGCCGCCCTAGGCGCTGTTTCTTGGATCATGTTCGGAGCCAGATGGTGAGGGCTGCGAGGGTGATGGTGCCGAGGTAGATGTAGGCCCGTTTCTCGTAGCGTGTGGCGACGGCACGGAAGCCCTTGAGCCGGTTGATGGCACGTTCGACGGTGTTGCGTTTCTTGTAACGCTCGCTGTCGAAGCCGGTGGGACGGCCGCCCCGGGAGCCTCGGTTGTGCCGGTGACGCTGCTGGTCAAGACGTTCGGGGATGGTGTGGCGGATCCCGCGTCGTCGCAGGTAGCGGCGGTTCTTGCGGGAGGTGTAGGCCTTGTCCGCCAGGACACGGTCGGGCCGGGTGCGGGGTAGGCCAACTCCGATACGGGGCACGGACAACCGCTCCAGCACACGCTCGAGTTGTGGGCCGTCACCGTAGTGACCAGGTGTCAGGACGAGACAGAGGGGCCGGCAGCGTCCGTCGGCGGCGAGGTGGACTTTGGTGGTGAAACCCCCGCGGGAACGTCCCAGGCACTCGCCGATCTGACCACCTCCTCCAGCCGGACGGACGGCCAGTTTCCGAAGAACCGGATCGACCTGATTCGTCCCCGACGCGACCCCCTTTTGAGGAATCACAACGGGCGGCTCCTTCTTCGCACCGGCAGCATGCTGGTGAGCCCGCACCGTGGTGGAGTCCACCGACACGTCCCAGTCGATCCGCCCTTCGGCGTCCTCCGCAGCCTGCACCTTCGACAGCAGCATCGTCCACGTCCCATCCGCTGACCAGCGGCGATGACGTTTATAAACCGTCTCCCACGGCCCGAACCGCTCAGGCAGATCCCGCCACTGCACACCCGTCCGCACCCGGTACAACACCCCGTTGATCACCCGACGGTGATCACTCCACCGACCCCCACGAGCACCACCACGAGGCAAGAACGCCTCCAGCCGATCCCACTCCGCATTCGTCAGATCCCCACGACCCATACAGCCAGCGTGACCCCAACACCCCACACCTGTCAGGAGATCCAAGAAACAGCGCCTAGCCCCATAGGCCGGGCATTGCGCGCTACACGCCCGCCAATGGAGTGACCGCGCCAGAAGTGGCGGCGGAGGCTTGGGCGCATCAGGTGATGCGGTGGGTCATGAGCGCCGCACGGGTACGCCCAGGAGCAGCATTCCGGGGAGCAGCGGCAACTGCCGGGCTGCGCGGGGTGCGGGGGGTGGCGGGGCCGACGACGGTCAGGCGGCGGTCAGGTGCTCGCACAGGCGGCGGGCACGGGCCAGGACGCTGAGGGACGCCGGTGAAAGGTCGGTGGCGGGCGGCTGGATCCGTACGTGACGCGGCCGGTGGGCGAACAGGAGCAATCTGGATCTCCAGCGCGGCCGCGGCCCGGGAGGATACGTCCCGGCCGCTGGGGAGGGTCACGTGCAGGACGTTCTCCTCAACCGTGTGCCGGATGGACATGGCGCCCTCCTGCGGTTCCTCGTGTGCTTTCTGCCGACAGCTTCGAGCATCCGTCCTCAGCCTGGCAGGCTGCACTTCCTCCACGGCCCCAGCCGACACGGTCACGTCCGTCATCAGATGTCACTCCACTTTCAAGATCCACCGTTGACCGTGCATACCCCGACAGAGCCGCCCTCACCGGAGAAGAGTGAGGGGCGGGGCAGGCGGTTGGGTGGTGGGTCATGCGGTCTTGGTGAACGTGTGGAGGTGCTCGCGGAGGAAGGCGTGCAGTGTCCTGGCGGGGCGGCCGAGGACGGTCTCGATGGTGTCGTTGGGGGATTCCGGTTGTGCGATGGCCAGTTGCTGGATCTCTACGACGTGATTGGCGAGCCAGGGCGGCATGTGTGCGGCGGACACGAGGTGGCGGTGGAAATCGCTCGGAGGCAGGTCGATGTAGCGGACGGGGCGGCGGGTCAGCTCGCCGAGCAGACAGGCGAGCTCGGGGTGGCTGAAGGCTTGCGGGCCGGTGAGGGTGTAGGTGGCGCCGGCAAGGCTGGGGCACAGGAGGGTTTCGGCGGCGACGTCGGCGATGTCCCGGACGTCGATGTAGTTGCAGGGTGCCTCGCGCATGGCCCCGATGAGTACGCCCTCGGCGATGGCTGGGGCGTTGAGGAGCAGCTTGTGCATGAACGCGTAGGGCCGGAGCAGCGTGGCCGTCATTTCGGTGTTGGCCAGGTGTTCTTCGACCTGCCAGTGGCTGCGCGAGAAGGCCACCGGTGAGGCGGGCTCGGCTGCCGGGGCGGAGAGTTTGACCACGTGCCGTACCCCGCAGTGGGCTGCCGCGTCTATCACGTTGGTCTCCAGCTCGGCTTGACGCGGGCTGTTGGCCATGGCGAGGAACAGTTGCGTGGATCCCTCGAACGCGGCGCGGAGCGTCTGAGGATCTGCGGCGTCCGCACCGACGATCTCGACGGGCATGTGTGTACCGATGGCGGCGCGCAGATTGCCGGGCGTACGGCTGACGGCGCGGCAGGGCACTTCGCGTTCGGAGAGCCGCCGGAGCAGGGCGCTGCCGGTGGCGCCGCTGGCGCCGATGATGGTGATCACAGTGTGCCTTTCGTAGGTGAGGGGTTGGGAGTACCGGATGGGGAAGGGGTGGGTCAGGCCGACTGCCGGGATGCCGTGCCGTGCCACCGCCAGGTGACGATGGCGGCGGCCAGGCCGGCCGACAGCGGCAGGTCGATCCGCAGCCGCTCCAGCCATCCCGCATCGGGCACCGGTGTGTGCGACGGCAGCCAGCCGGATCCGAACCATCCGGCCAGGGCGGCGATTCCGGCCGCTGTCAGGGCAACTCCGAGGGTGAGTACTGCTCGCGGTGCCGAGGCCGTCCAGCGCCGGGGCCGGCCACGACGGTGCAGCCACGCGCCGATGATGCAGGCCATCAAGGCCGATGTGGCCCCGATGGAGGTGAAGGCCGCCCTGGTCAGTTCGGGCTGGCCGCTGAGGAGTCCGCCGAGCCCGGCGGTGAGGGCAGGTGCCAGGTAGGCGGTCGCGACTTCCTTCCACAGGGTGAACGGACGCGTGGCGAAAGCGCGCTGGGCGGTTCTGGGAGGGGGGTTCATGTGGTTCCTCCAAAATAAATTAGCTGGCTAATCATATGCTTAGGAGGCTAACTAGTAGAGTGCGCGAAAGGGCGCCGTGCGGTCGGGGTGGCCGCCCCGCGCGGATGTGGTGCGGCAGCTAGTCGGCAGTCAGCGCGTCGATCCGCTCGGTGATCCGCTCCAGGAGGTCGAGGAACAGTCCGCGTTCGCCGGCGGCCAGTCCGCCGACCAGTGCCTCAAGCCGTGCGAAGTGGTCCCCGGCCATGTCGCGCAACCGATGGCTGCCGCGCGCCGTGAGTACGACCACTGAGCCCCGCCCGTCCTCCGCTGAGGCGCGGCGGGCCACCAGGCCCTCGCGCTCCAGGCCGACGACCAGGCCCGTCACTGTGGCGCGCGAGACGCCAAGACTCTTTGCGAGGTGTGACGGTGACTTCTCCCCGTCGCTGTCCTCGAGATCCACCAAGAGGCGGTAGCGTCCGGTCGACAGCCCGGAACGCGCAAAGTGCACTTCGGACGCCCGGTCCAGGCGTGCCCCGGCAGCCATCAGGCGCACCGCGACCAGCACCGCCTGCGGGTCGGCCTCAAGCCCGTACCGCGCGATCTGCTTCCGCGCCTGTTCGAGCGTGGGCGCAGCGCCGGGGTTCGCATCCTCGTCACTCATGAAAAATAATATGGCAGCTAACTATCTGTCGGTCAAGTCGCCAGGAGCCTCGCAGCCGCGGACTTGACCCCGACGTGCCCGGGGGCCTTGCCGCAGTCCTCGTCATCGGTACCCTGGACGAGCGGTGGTTTGTTGACTGCGGGTCGGGGCTGAGATGCGTGGGTATCTGATGCGCGTACTGCGCCAGGGTGTGGGAGCAGCCCAAGGCCCAGCGCCCATGAAGCGCTGTGCTCGTTGGTGTGCGGGACGTAGGGACTGACGCGTCCCTGGAATGGCTTGGTGAAGTCGACCCGCGCATGGCTGGTAGGCACCACGAGAGATCCTCTCGGCAGCGCGGGGAGCCTTCGGGTGTTGCCTGGCCAAGGGAAGGCTGTGCTGGCGAGCAGGGCCGCTTCTCGACACTGACGACTGTTCCGCCGTTCTTACCGATACCAACGGCCACGGAGCGCCGCAAGCACCTGCAGGCATCCTCATGGAGCAGAAGGGGTGGCGTCTCCGCGTGCGGGTCGCGGCGCAGCTCTTTCGGCAGGGAGAACGTGATCGATTCCTCGGCCGCCTCGACGATCTCCACGTCCTTGAGGCCGCGCTGGGCGAGCCACTCCAGGACGCCCTCGACCAGGACCTCGATGCCCGCCACGTCCTCGGGGCCATCGATCAGCGTGATGTGGTCGGGGGCCTCGCCGGAGAGCAGAAGGCTCCCGTGACCGCACGACCCCACTCTGCGTCAGGAGGAAGCGCGTGGCGGTGGAGTGGGCAAGGTTCCCGGCTATGGGGTGACGGGACTTCTCGAAAGGCCGTGAGGGTGGTGGGGGTGGAATAATATTCCATCGTATTGGGCGTCCTTCCGTGCCCGGCGTCCCGTTAATAACATCCTGTGCTGTGAGGTGAATCCGGCGCTTTTCGCCGGTAGAGGAAAGGAATTCCATCGTGCGCAGAATGAGTGCGGGGATGCTGGCGCTGGCCGCTGCGGGCTCGCTCACCGTCGCAACCCCTGTGGTGGCATCAGCCACCAGTGCCGCGGTGTCGCCGGGCGCCAAGGCCGTTCAGTCCCAGCCCTATCTGATGTACCGGGACCAGGGCAACAATCAGTGCCTGGACTCTGACAAGGCAGGCGGTCAGGTCCGCAACCGGCAGTGCCAGAGCGATAACCCGTACATGCACTGGCGGCAGGTGGACACCGACGACAATGGCTATTTCGTACTCCAGAACCTGGGGCAGAACACCTGTCTGGACAGTGACAAGTCGGGTGGTCGGTCCTACAACCGCAACTGCAACCTCAACAATCCGTACATGCGGTGGAGGATGGACTCGTCCAATGGCGTGTCACTGCTGGTGAACAAGGGCCAGGGCACCTGCCTTGTCGCAGACGGAAACAGTTACGTGTACAACAAGAGCTGCGATCAAAAGAATCCCTATATGTCCTGGGTGAACTGAGAGGCAAGGGCATTCGGCAGCACTCCCTCAACATCTTCGACGTTTTCTGAGGGTCGGCGCCAATGGTGTCGGGCTGCGACACGGGTGGGTAGGGCGAACGGCTGGGGGCTCGGTCCGGGATACCGGATCGAGCCCCCAGGCGTGTGCGGATGAGGGTGAGGATGGCCGAGCCGTCGTCAGTACGGGCCGCAACCTGGTCGGGGAGGTGACGGCACGCGACCATGACCTGACGGAACACGTGTAGGCCGCCGAGACACCGTGGGGGAGATACCGGAGGAGTGGCCTCGCCGGCCTCTGGCCTGCGACCAGGCAGCCATCAGTGAACCGCTCGCCCACGCAGCCCGCACCTTGACCTGCAGACGGCCGGTCAAGGTGCGGCACATCGTCGGGGTGGAGCGGTTCCGGCCCGGTGGTCAGGGGCGTGGCCGTGTCGGCGGGTAGTAGGGGCGGTTGTGGGCGGCGACGGGGGGAGACTGGTAGGTCCATGCCCCGGCGGCCGGTGTTGTGTCGCCGAGGAGTGTGCGGATGCCGTGGCCGAGGCTGTCGTGTGGGGCGTGGACGGTGAGCCGGGTGCGGGCGGCGTGTTCGGGGGAGGTCAGGTCGTACCAGCGGTAGGGCTGGTAGACGTTCATGGGGCCGGCCAGCAGGCGCCCCTCGGGGTCGGTGCCGTAACCGGTGATGGGGGCGGAGTTGGCGGCAGTGGAGGTGAGGCCGTCCAGCTTCGCGGTGATGTCGAGCAGCGGGCGCGGGTCCTTCTCCAGATTGCCGTCCGGGCTGATCGTGGCGGCCTTGCACTGGACGGTCCAGGTGTCACCGACGGGTCCGTTGAGGGAGGGCAGGTCGACCTCGAACCAGCCCGGGTGCTTCGGTTCCGCGTAGAGCTCTTGCCCGGCTCTGATGGCGAAGGGGTTGTCGCACACGACGTGGAGGCGGGCGATGCCGAGCAGTTTCGTCTGGTCCCAGCCCTGAACGTACTGGGCATAGGTCAGCCGTGGGAGCCGGTCGCCCTCGTGCGTGGGAAACGCGATGACGTTGAACTCGATCTCCTGGGTGGTGCCGCCGCCGAACGAGTACTGGGCGAAGTACAGCTGATAGTTGAGCGATACCAGCGCCTGCCCGTCCTCGAAGACGGCCGCGGTCAGATCTGGGTGCTGTTGCGCGAGCAGTTTGCGGACCGGTTCCGGGTCGACGAGCCAGTCGATGCCGATCTGGTGCAATGCGCCGTAGTGGAAGGGGAGCTGGAAAGGCTCGGGCACGGGCGGCAGGGGGGCGGTCATGTCGGGACTCCTGGGGTCGGTGACGGCCCGTTGGGCGCGGGCGACGTCGGAGGTGCGACGAGGGGGGCCGGGTGGTCGCGGGCTGCCAGGTCCGCCTCGATGCGCTCCGCGCTGCGCAAGGCGAGGGCGGCCATCGTCAGCGTCGGGTTGGAGGTGGCCACCGAGGGCATGCTGCCGCAGCCGATCGCGTACAGGCCGGGGTGGTCCCAGCAGCGCTGCCACGCGTCGACCACCGAGGTGGCGGGGGAGTCGCCCATGACGTGGGTGCCGGCGGCGTGGCCGGCGCCGCGGTAGCCGTAGACGCGGCCGTCGTGCTCGAAGCGGCCCGGCCAGAACGCCGCGGGAGTGTAGTCGGTGTGGTCCTCGGCGCCGAGCAGCGCGAAGATCTGGTCCGAGACCGCCCGGGCCGCCGCCATGCCTTCCTTGACATGTGTGTCGAGGTCGTAGGTGACGAGAGGGCGGGGCAGGCCGAGCGGATCGCGTTCGTAGGGGTGGAGGGTGACCCGGTTGGAGGGGGCGGCGCCCTGTTCCATCTCGAACTGGAGGGTGAACTGGCGGCGGACCCGGTCCCCGACCGCCCGCCGCAACTCCGCCCCGAACAAGCCCCGCTCGGTGAGGAAGTGGTGTACCTCCGCATCGACGGAACCCCTCGCCCAGACCCAGCCCCACGCCCCGAGCTCGATACGGAACGGCGCCCGCAGCCGGCGTGCGGCACCGGAGCGGAAGCCCTCCAGGCCGGAGACCGAACCCGGGCCCCGGTACGGCGCGGTGTCCTCGGGCAAGAGGCCCCAGGTCAGCAGGACCGGATGGTCCATCAGATTGCGGCCGACCTGGCCGCTGCGGCCGGCGAGCCCGGAAAGGAGCAGCAGGCGGGCGTTTTCCACGGCGTGCGCGGCGAGCACGACGACATCGGCGTGCGCGAGGGACACCTGCCCATCGTAGGCGTGGTACTCCACGCCCGTGGCGCGTCCCCGCCCGTCGACGAGGACCCGGCTCACCACGGACCGGTCCCGGAGCGTGACGGTCGTACTCCAGCGCCCTTGGGTCTTGAGCGGAGTGTATTTGGCGTACGAGGGGCAGTGCGGCACGCAACTCGCGTTGCCCACGCACCGGCTGTCCGCAGCGGGCTGTCCGTTGCGCCCGCGCGGCACATAGCCGCGGCCACCGTCGTACCGGGGGTCCGGGACGCCGTTGCGCGCGTGCGGCGTGCCGACCACCCGCAGTTCGACCTCGCTCAGGGAGACGGGGTCCTTGACGCGCCGCCCGTCGAGGCGGGCGGAGAGGATGCGGTCCACACGCGAGGCGGGCAGGGCCCGCATGGGGAACACATAGTCGTCGGGGAAGGGCAGGCCGACGTGCGTGCGCTGTTCGTCGGCGTCGGCGGCCACCCCCATCTCCTCCTCGGCCGCCCGGTAGTGGCGCTCCAGGTCGTCGTAGGTGAGGGGCCAGCGCCGCCCGTACCCGAAGGACTCGGTGTCGAAGTCCTCCGGCAGCATGCGCGGCGCGAGGCCGGTCCACACGTTGCCGGTGCCGCCGTTGACGCGGACGTATCCGCTGGCGTACGGGAGCGGCCCGTTCTGGCGCAGGTGACCGTCCGCCCGGAAGCTGGAGATCCCTTCCGCTGCGGAGAGGCCGGACAGATCCGTCACCTCGGGCCAGGGCGCCGCCGGGTCGGCCCGGTAGGGGGAGCCGGGTACCTTGGCAGCGGCCGTCAGGTACGTGGTGAGCGGATCGGCGGGCGGCTCGTGGGCGCCGGGGCCGGCCGCGCCCGCCTCCAGCACCAACACCCGCCTGCCGTGCCGACCGAGCTGGTGCGCGACGAGCGAGCCCGCGACACCGGCGCCGACGACGATCACGTCGTACCGTGTCACCGACCGCTCCCTTCGGCCCCGGCGTCGGGATCGGTCCGGTCGCCCGTCTCGCCCCAACTGCCGTACCCGCCAGGATCGGTGGCCGGAGCCTTGAGGCCGGCCGCCTTCCACACCAGGCCCTCGGCGTAGGCGCGCGGAGAGACCACGGTCGGCGGCGGTCCCGGCCAGCTGCCCGTGTACCAGAGGTACGTCACCGCCCTGGCCGCTGCCAGCAGTTCGTCATCCATGGCGGCGTCCGGCTCGCGCACCTCGCGCAGCAGCCGCCCGTACCGCTCGACGCCGAGCTCTTGCGCAGCGACCGCCCGGTACACCTCGGTCAACCCGGTGGTTTGCAGGGATGCTTCGTCGAAGCCGGTCAGCCGCGCCGACAGGTCGGTGAAGCGAGGCAAGTCGTCTGTGAGGGGCACGCGGGCATCGGTGCCCAGTTGCCTGGCGGACCATGCGCCGCGCTCTCGGAAGGGCTTGTTCACGCCACGGGCGAGGCTGGATCTTGGCAGGATGCACGCTCACAACGGGTTCGGCCTCGACTGGCGCCGCCTTCAACACGTACTCATCGCAGCTTCCCTCAACCTCGTCCAGACCGATGCCGGGCTGACCGGGATGCCGCTTGTCGGCACCCGCGCCTCCCGTATCAGTCACCTGCCTTGCATAGACACCGCCGCATTCGCAGGCGCTGCGCTTCACGTTCAATCTTCTACGGTCGTACGTTGTCTCGAAGTTGCTGGCGTTGAGCTGAGTGCCTGACGTGAATGCGGCCTTCGGATGTGCCTGTGCTCCGTCACAGCGGTGCTGGATTCGACCGGTGGTGGGAGGGTGGTTCTCTGGCCTAAAGGGCGGAGATGGGGCGTGTGACGATGTCCAGCCAGTCCGTGCTGCCTGTCCGTGCCGCGTATTCGCGGGCTTCGGCCACGGCTTGCCCGAGTAGCTGACGGCGCAGCGGTACACCGTCGTAGGTCTCGTCTTCGGCTGGATGGTCCCAGGTCACGGTCCGGGGCATGGGGTCACGGGTGGCCCTGCAGGGGCTGAGCCCGCAGTGGGTTCCCGCTTCCTCGTAGCCGGCGCTCATGACGTCGGCGACCCAGTACGGAACGCAGTCGCACGGGAGCAGGAGCCGGACCTGGAGGGCGGGGAGCAGCCGGTAGGCGTATTTCTCCATCAGCGGGAGCCATTTCTCCACGAGGTGGTGCGGCAGGAGAGCCGCGAGCCTGGCGGAGCCCACGGACAGCATGAACAGGTGGTCTCGGCTCCGGGGGAAGTCGCAGGTTGGGCAGATCCGTGGATGTACGTCCCAGTGGTCGAATCGCAGTTGTCGGACGAGTTCGGATCGGGGGGCGAGGCCGGCCAGGGCGAGGAGCTTGGCGGTGATGGTCTCCAGGGGATCCGCGGAGGTGACCGGGATGCAGGCGGGTGTGGTTGCTCGGGTCAGCGGGATGTCCGGGGCCGGTGTGCGTTTGCGCAGGTTGTCGGTGCGGCGTCGCAGGCCCTGATGGCGTGCGCCGATGAAGTTGAAGGTCTGGGGTGCCCAGGCGATGCGCATCTCGGAAGTGGAGCGTGCAGCGGTCGCATTGTCCCGGAGCAGGGAGGTGCGCGTGGCCCGGGTCGCGCAGGCGGTGCACAGCCAGTTCAGGGGGCTGTGCTCGCCGAGGGCTGCCTCGGCGTCATGGTCCGAGGCCCATCCCCGGACCATTTCGCCCAAGGCGGCGCAGACGTAGCGGCCGTAGTCGGCGGCCGTCAGATCGCGTGGCAGGGGCTAGAGGCCGAACTGACCGTATCCCAGGCACAGGAGGGTCAGTCTGCGCAGAGGGTCCGGCAGTGCGCACAGGATGCCTGTGTGGAGCAGGGAGCCGTTGCCGGTGCTCCGGGCGACCTCGTCGATACGGGCGAACCAGCGCAGGGTGATGGTGCCGATGGCGTTGCGCCGCAGCCAGCGCCATTGCGGGTCGGCCATGGCGAGGCTGGTGCGGCGGGCTTTTGCGACGGAGGTGCCGAAGGCGGTGGTGATGGCGGCTGCCATGCCCTGTTCGCGCGGGAGGCTCTCCCAGTCGGGCATGTAGGTCATGATCGCGTCGGCGTAGGAGAGGAAGGCTGCGCGCAGGCCGACACGGCTGTCCGCGCAGGTGGCGACCAGTGGGCTCAGGTAGTGGTGGTGGCCCAGGACCGGGCCGGCCGCGCTGTCCAGGACGGCCGTGTTGGCGTCGCCCTTCTCGTAGCCGGCCTCCTCGAAGCCTTCGTGGTGGGCCGTGGGATCGAGTGCGGCGAGCAGGGCTCTGGCATGGGTCTCGGTGATGGCGTATGCGGCGTGCAGACAGCGGTGCAGCACGAGGTCGTCGGGTTCGGTGGCCCAGGTCTCGACAGCGAGCAGGTGGTGCAGCAGGGCTTGGAACTCTTCGGTCAGGCCGAGATCTGCCAGGTGGAGGTGGACCCGGTCTGCGGCGTCGAGGAAGCTCCGCAGTGAGCCGGCTCTGTCGGCGGGTTTTCCTGGACGGCGGTTGACGCAGGGCGCTGCGACGGTGGCGTCGTGGGCGGCGCCCGACTGGTGCTCACGGGCGAGGAGATCTCTTATTTCCTCGTCGACGACCAGGCAGCCCCGGCCCGCGATCAGGGCCAGGGCCCGGTGGTCCATGATGCCAGAGGATCGTTCGGGTAGAAGGGTGACAGCGAACTCCCGGAAGGCGTCGAGGTCCGTGGCCGCGACCGCGGCCTCCAGGGCAACGTCACCGGGTTGGGCCACGGGTACGCGAAGGCAGTCGTCTCGGGTGGGTCGGGTGGGGCACATGACTTGCTCCTCGGCTGGACCGCCGGGAGCACGCCCGGCGGTCGGAGAGCGGCATCGGGCCGTGACCGGCCATGGGGTCACGCCGGAGGCGGCCCGGGAACTTGGCGGGTTCGGCGGTGTAGACCGGGGTGCGGGAGCCTGCCCGTCGAGAAGCGGTCGACGGCCGGCTTCTCGACATACCGGTGGAGGAGCCACGCGGCCGCGCATGACAGGGGCAGGAAGGCCAGGAACACCCAGCCGAGGCCCGCCCAGGTCCCGTACCGCGTGCCGGGGCCGAGGACGAAGTGCCTGGTGTACATGATCACGACGTAGTGGACGAGGTAGAACGCGAAGGCCCGGTCCCCGAGGAAGACCAGGGCACGACCACGAAGAGGTGACGGAGCGCGGCGGGCATCGCGGGAGGCCAGTTCAGCGATGATGACGGCAACGGGTGCTGCGAAGTACGGACCGAAGGCGAAGACCGGCGGCAGCACCGCCAGGGTGGCGATCGCCGTGAACGGCAGGGGAAGGATCCACCGCAGGCGCAGTGGACGCCACATCCCCTCCATGACAATGCGGGCAAGCAGCATCCCCAGGACGAACTCCGGCAGCCGGCTCGGCGGGAACATGTAGGCCGCCCAGAGCTGTTCGAGCGAGACCGGCACAGAGGGCATGAAGTCGGGCCCGTCCAGCAGCAGGGCGAGGCAGGGGACGCTCAGGCCGATGCCGGTGGTGAGTGCGGTGCAGTGCCACAGCCTGTGTCGTGGGATCCGCCGTACCAGTGTGAGCAGCAGGGGGAAGGCCAGGTAGAAGAGGAGTTCACAGGCCAGGGACCAAGTGACCGGATTGACCGCGGTCATGAGGTCGTATCTCGGGTAACAGGCTTGGAGCAGGAAGAGATCGGCCAGCGCCGGGCCGGGTTTGAGGGGGCCGGAGACCGTGAGCATCTGCGCGGAGATGCCGTACCCGGCGATCAGCGGCACCGCGAGGGTCCAGACCGTCAGATGGGCGGGGAAGATCCGTACCAGACGGCGTCTTCGGAAGGCGTTCGCGTCGAGTCTGGTGGGGGCGGACCACGTCAGGACGAGTCCGCTGAGGACGAAGAACAGTGTCACCGAACTGGTGGCCAACGGAATCGTGGCGTCTGCGGCCTTGCGCGCGGCGGACCCGGCGAAGACTCCGGAGACAGACAGCGCGTGAGGCAGGAAGACCGCGAGGGCAGCAAACGCCCTGATGCCAGTGAGGGAGCGAATACGGTCGGGGGATGAACCGGGAGTGCTCATGGAGGACCCTCGTGCGGGTGACGGGTGGAGCATGGGACCTGTGACGTGGTCATCCGTGGAATGCCCGGCCGGTGCCGTCAGGCTTTGCCTTCCCCCGAGGCATTCGGAGGGCGCGGTGTCGCTCCGGAGACGCGGCGCCGTCTGAGCCAAGGATGGCGCTGCGCACGGTGTCTCCGGAGGGCGCAGTCGGCACCACAAAGCGCACCACCGCGCACATCACCTCGACGCGCATTCGCCCGTCCGGGCCGTCTTCGCTACTCCTGCACCCCAAGCGCCCCGCAGCACATGACCAGTCGTGAGGAACCCCCGCCAGACGTGCTCCCGAGGTCCCAGCCGCCCCGTCCGCTGGGGCCAAGGCCGTAGCCTCCGGACACTGGCGATCGCCACGGGGTCGCCGTATCCCGGGGGCGCACGTGACAGGCGGACGAGGTGTGCACACCGTCCGGAGGTGCCCTGGAGCGCGTTTCGGTGCTGGGCTCACTCGTGCTCTGCCAGCGCACACCTCGAAGAGCGGGATGCGCCAAATGCCCCTGCACCGCGCGGGTCTGCTCCTCCCGGAGCTCGGCGGTGACGCGCGGGATCTTGCAGGTGCCGTTCCCGAGTCCGGCATCCGTGCTCTGCGTGACCGTGTGGATGCTGGCCGGTGTCAGCGTTTGACGCGTCCGCGGATGGCGAGGGCGGCGAGGGCGAGGAGGACGGGCTCGGTGAAGCGGGAGGCCATTTCGGTGTAGGTGCCGGCGGGCGTGAGGTTCTGGCCGGAGGAGCGGAACACGACGGAGTTGACGACGACCCGTACGGCTTTCTCCGTCCGGTCGGCGCTGAAGCGCCTCGTGTACGGCCCGCGAAGCTGCGGGTCGGGGTTCTGGGTGGTGAGGCGGAGGGGCCGGCCGGTGGCGGGCAGGGTGCCGGTGGTGACCGGTTCGGGGTCGTGGGTGGGCAGGCCCCACAGCATCATCGCGAGTACCGTCGAGGTCATTGCCGTCAGCAGCCAGCCCAGTGCGCGCGAGGCGCGCAGCCCGTACCCGGACAGTGCCCAGTACCCGGCGAGCAGGGCGCGTTCGGCACGTGGACGGTCGTGGTCGTGGCGGCGCATCTCGCACTCGCCGTAGTAGAAGTCCGCGGCGTCCGGCTCGTTCTTGCCGTCCTCGAACGCCTTGCGCAGGTCCCGGTACAGCACCGCAAGGTCACCGGGACCCAGGGTCCGGTCCGGATCGGAAGGCGTGCGGCCGGGGCGCCAGCATTGGTCGGCGGGGGCGCCGGGTGGTGCCGGGTAGGCAGTGGCCCGCCAGTGGTGCTCCTCCAGTAGCGTCTTGCGCCGCGTCCAGTGCCGGGGTAACCCGTGGCGCCACCGGACACCGCGCGGGACCTCGGCGAACCGCAGCCGCCGGCCCCGCAGCCGCACCTGGTCGAGGTGGAAGGCGTCCGCGAACAGACAGCCGGACAGGTCCACGTCGGTGAGCACCAGATGTGCCGTGTCCACGGCGCCCAGCGAGGTGATGCGCACCGTGCCGGGGCCCGGCAGGCCCGGCTCCGGCAATGGGGTGGGAACCGGGGCCCTGCTGGTGAACGGGACGGGGTGGGCGCTCACGGCGAGGGGCTGGGTGAGCACCGCACCGGTCAGATCGAGCTGGGCGTGGCGCAGCCGCATCGTTGCCGTCGACTCCCAGCGTGTCCGGTCGCACCTCACCCGCGCGGCGGCGGCCTCGATGGTCACCGCCGTCCCGAACACCACCCGGGACAGTGCCACCTCCCCGGCACACACCAACGGCCCCAGCGAAGCGGTCCCGGTGAATGTGGCGCCTTGGAACATGACGTCACGGGTGAACGTCGCGCCGTCGAAAAAGACTTTTCGGGCGAACACCGCGTCATCGAACCAGGCGTCGTGGGTGAACAGCGCTTCGCTGAAACGGATGTTGCGGGAGAACGCCGCACCGTCGAACCAGGCTCTGCCGGTGAACTTCGCGCCGCTGAAACGGGCGTCGCCGGTGAAAGTTGCGCCGTCGAACCAGGCTTCGCGGGCGAACGTCGCATCGATGAACCATGCCTCGCGGGCGAACATCACACCGCTGAACGGGGCGTCGCCGCTGAACACCGAACCGCTGAACTCGGCGAGACCGAGGCGTGGTGCGGAGGTGGCGGGGTCGCGGAAAGCGTCCAGGAGATCGGTCAGGTCTTCGGAGGTGAAGGTGGTGCCGCGGTGGTCGAGGTCGGCGCCAGGGGCCAAGCCTGCGAGATGGGCGGCCCGCTCGGGTGCGGCGAGGTGAGCAAAGCACTGGGCGTGGGGATCGGCGCGACGGCCGCGGCAGCCGGCGGGATCATCGCAGTGCGGCCAGGACGGCGGGATGAACGCGGGGGTGCCGGGCGGCGTCGTCATACCGGATCCGACGTCCTGGCCGCCACGATGGTTGCGCGGCCACGGGGGCGGTACCAGCAAGGCCGCCTTGCCGCACGGGCATTCGCCCTACGACGACACCCGCGTGCTCCAGGCGGCCGGGGCCGGTTCCGGCCCCCAGGTCGCCAGGCCACGGTCGACCTCACCCCGCGCACGTCCCGCACCGGCTACCTGCCGCGGGACATCCTGCGTGCTCTGGGTCGCACCAACCACCGGCCCGTCGAGCGTACGGTGTGCTGCGGCGGCCGGTTCCATCCGGGCGACCCGCTGGATGCGCTGTGGCCGGTGGTCGAGGACCTGGCCGCGCGGCTCGGTTCCGTGAAGCTCGGCACAGTCTGCGGTCGGTGTGACGGGCGACGATGAACAATCCCAGCGGTACTTTCTGTACGCCGACTACTCACACGCGAAACGGTCCAGGGGGCGCCGGCGCCGCATCGGTGTCGAACTCCGTCCCTCTCTGCGCTGAATGCCGTGTGTGCCCGGGCGGTCGGGCTGGGTTCACTTGCTGGTGAGGCTCCAGGTGCCGTCGTGGGCTTCGGCGGTGGCGTGGAGGGCGGTCCATTCGGTGCTGTCGGAGGTGAGGGCTGCGCGGAGGTAGGCGGAGATCACGTCGGCCGTGAGGGCGACACGGGCGGGGTCCTCGTCGGTGGTCTCGGCGACCTTCTCGCCGGCGATGCCGCCCATGGTGTGTTCGGCCTCGGTGATGCTGAGCAGGCTCTTGGGCGCCGGGCTGAGGTGGTAGGCGTCGGTGAACCACTCCGGTCCGCGGGTGGAGAGCTGCGAGTCGTCCTTGCCGCCCGCGACAACCAGGGCCGGGGTGGTCATGGTGGAGAAGTCCGGCTTCATGAACGGAAGGTTCTCGGCGGCGAACGGGGTCAGGGTGTCGCCGGTTCCCGTCGCCCCGATCAGGGCGCCGGCCGACACCGCGGAGTGGGAGAAGTCCTCTCCCGCAACACCCTCGGTGTCCAGCACGCGCGCCCCGAGGAGGGCGCCTGCGGTCTGGGCGCCCCACGAATGGCCGACCACGGCGATGCGTTCGCGGTCGGCGCGGGCCTCCAGGCCGGCGTGGGCCAGGACGTCTGCGCGGTGGTCGAGGACGGCGTGCAGGTCGGTGATCCGCACGCGCCAGATGGTGGCGAAGCGCGGGTCGTCCCAGGCGATGGCGTTGCGCCGGGAGTCCAGGTGCGTGGGCTGCACCACGACGAATCCGGCGGCGGCCCACCGGTCGACGAGGGGCGCGTACCCGTCCAGTGACCACGCGTTCCCGTGGGAAAAGACGATCACAGGCAGGTTCCGGCCCGACCGGGGTGCGGTGACCTTTACCTGAAGGTCGATGCCGCGCCCGGGCGAGGGAACGGTGATGGGCTTGACCGAGACGATCTGCTGGTTGAGCGAGTGGGACGAGGACATGAGGGTCCTGCGCTTTCGGTGAGTACCGGGATGCCATAATTTGGCGGAGCGTCGTTCCGCCAAATTAGCGGAACATTGTTCCGCGAACAAGGGGAGGCATCCGTGCCGGAGCCGGTCGGGGTCCGCCAAGCGCAGGCCCAGCGCACCCGCAGCGGCGTGCTGGAGGCCGCTGCGGCAGTCTTCGTGGACCGGGGCATCCAGGCACCCGTCCGCGACATCGCCGAACGCGCCGGCGTCGGTCTCGGCACGGTCTACCGGAACTTCCCGACCCGCGCGGATCTCGTCACCGCCGTCTACCGGCACCAGATCGACGCCTGCGCCGCTCTCGCGCCCCGCCTCCTTGAGGAATCCGCCTCGCCGTTCACCGCCCTGACCCTGTGGACGGACGCGTTCGTGGACTTCCTGGTGACCAAGCACGGCCTCGGCGCGGCGCTGGGATCCGGTGACCCAGGACTGGAAAACCTCCACGCCCTCATGCTCGACACCCTGGTCCCGGCCTGCGCGTCCTTGCTGGACGCCTGCGCCGCCACCAAGGAACTCCGCCCCGGCGTCGCCGCCTACACGCTCCTGCGCGCCATCGGAAACCTCTGCATCACCGGCCCCGACTACGGCCAGGCCGACGCCAAGCGCATGGTCGCCCTCCTCCTCGCCGGATGCCGCAGCACGGTATGACGGCCGGGCCGCATCAGGGGACGGTCGGAAGCGGCGTCACCACTGCTCGATTCCGACGAGTGCCCCTGCCGCGGCGACCACGGTGGCGGGGGTGGCTGACCGCTGGACGGTGGAGCTGCGCTGGCTCGGTCGGAGCAGCCGCCGCGGAGGCATGGCCCGGCCTTTGACGAGACCATCGAACAAGTCCGCACGGCCGCCGACTTCGGAGCGGGCCTGGTGCCCGTCGGCACTGACCGGTGCGTGCGGCGGGTGTCCACGTGATCCTCCCCCAGCCTGAGTTCCCGGGCTTGCGGGGCTCAGGTCTTTCCTGTGACGACGCGGATACGGTGTCCGAGTGTGTGCCCGAGGGCGGTGGTGAAGTGCGGGTTGAGGAGTGGCCGGTCGTCGAGCTGGAAACCGAGGCAGGCAAGCGGAGCCGGGGAGTCCACGCGATCCCGTAGCTCTCCGCCCGGGCGTCGGCGTAGGCGTGCGTGTTCACGGAGCGCCTGAATCCGGCTCCTCGTTGTAGCTGTGCGTCGCACTCGTGCGGCGGTAGGCTGGTGAGGTCAGCCTGGGGCTCGGTGATCCTGCCTCGATCCAAGTTGGCGCCATGTACGGCGACTTGGATCGAGGGGCATTATGCCCGTTCCCAGCGAAGTGTCTCTGCTGACCGCGCACGCACATGGGGCGGCCACCCTGGCCACTCTGCGCGGCGAGATCGACATCCTCACGACTCCCGGGCTCACCAGCGGTCTGATGCTGCTGCTTGAAGGGCCGACACCAGATCTCGTCGTCGACCTCCGCCACCTGACGTTCATCGACGGGACCGGTGTCGCCGCGTTGGCCGACGTGCGCGGCCGGGCCGAGGACCGGCAGGGCCGGCTGCGGCTGGTCTGCACCCACCCGATCACTCTGTGGCTGCTCCGGCATCCGGCTCTCGGGCTCGGCTTCGACATCCTCGACCAGGTTCCAGCGGCTTGACCAGCAGGTCTTCACCGAAGGGGCCGCAGTCACAGCTGTGAACGACGTGGCTTCGGCCCGGCGCGAGCCCCTGGCGCGGCACTTGTCCCGCGGTGCCGGCCTCGGCCGCTGCCGCGAGGACGCGCGATGACCGGGGAGCGCCGCGCACCTCGCCCGGGGGCCACCACCTACGGGGTGGTGGCCCCCGGCACCGAGTGCGGCTGCTCCCCGCTCGTCGTTGCGCTGTCCTAGGTGCTGGATGCGCCTGTGTGTGGGGCGAAGGCACGGATCGGCCCGAGAGATCCGATCCGTCGACAGCTCATCACAGGACCTCGCCCTCCTGTTCCAGCAGTTCGATCGGCTGGTGTGCTTCAGGGCAGGGTGGTGAAAACGCTGGTGTTGTCGGCGACTGTATGGCCGAAGGGGGAGTTGAAGTCCCAGATGAGGAAGAGCAGGAAAGCGATGAGGGCGCTGTAGAGGGCGGCCAGCAGCAGTTCGCGGCGGGTGCGGCTGATCTGCAAGGTGAAGATGAGTCCGATGGCGACCACGGCGCCGGTGATCAGCCCGAACCACACGACACCGGGCATCGTGGGACCGGCGCTCTGTGCGCGGGCTGAGCGGGCGGTGTCGACGGCTGAGGCTTGGTCGAGCAGGGGTTGGTAGGACTGCATCTCGTGGTCGTTGCGCGGCTGGTAGGCGCTGAGGTCGGTGCGGAGCTTGGCGAGGAGGTCATCACCTTCGGGGGTGAGGTCGCCGGTGCGCAGCATGGTGCGCCACTCATGGTGTACGACGTAGTCGGTGTAGGCGCCGACGTCGGCGCGCAGCCGGTCGCGGGCAACGGGTTCATAGACCTGGACGCGGCTGCTGATCTCGTGCAGTGCCTGTGCCTCCGCCAGAGCGGTGGCCTGGGCAGAGTTGCGGGCTTCCCAGACCCCGGCGATCGCCAGGCCGACCACGATCGCGTAGACGACTCCGATCATCATGGTCATGTATTCGATGACGTCGGGGGTTTCGCTGGGATCCTCTGCCTTCCGATTCTGCGCTGGCGCCACAGGACGATGGCGAGCACGACGGCGCAGACGAAGGCCATCGCGAGGGCCAGGACGAGCCACGGGTTCACGTCTTCTCCTGATCTGGTGCGGATGTCAGCGCGTCCCACCGCCCCCGGTGCTGCCCCCGCCGGCGCCGGAGCGTGAGCGCAGTGCGGCTGCGGCGAGGACGGCGGGAGCGGTGAGCAGCAGCATCGCGGTGACGGGTGAGGTGCCGGCGGCGGGCTTCTTTTTGCTGAGGGGGCGATAGGCCGGGATACGGCGGGTGCGCGGCGGCGGTGCGGGGGCCGCACTGGAGGCGGGGGGAGGCGGCGGGAGCGTGGCCGGGGCGTTGGGGTGGATAGCCGGTAGAGCGGGGGCCGGGCGCTGATGTGCGGGTGCTGGCGCGGGTGTTGGACGGGGGCGGGGCGGTGGAGTGCAGTAGAGACTGATACCGGCCTGGGCGTGGTCGGCGCGGACCTCGGCGTGGACGCAGCCGAAGTGCGATTCGACGGTGGCGCGCGGGCCGGTACGGGAGATGGTGACGTGCGGCAGCGGCAGGCGGCCTCGTCCTGGTGTCCAGGCGGGCAGGCGAGCTGCCGGGGGCAGGGCGGGGGAGTGTACGTGATGCGGTGCGGCCACGGATGGGGGCGGGAGGGGGAATGGTGTGGTTGCCCGGGCGTGGGTGGGCAGTGCGAGCGTGAAGAGTGCGGCAAGGGCCGCACTTGCGGACCACAAGGCCGGGGGCGGGACGGTCCTCGTGCGGTTCGGCGCGGCTGCGAGTGGGAGGTGCACGTGCTGCTGTCCTCTCCGCGAGCGTGGGCAGCGGTGAGTTGCGGGCCACCGCTGCTGCTCGCTTCGTTCGGCATGACGTCTTGGGAGCGGGGAGGAGGCCGTGGGGTGCAGGGGCTCCGGGTGTGGGGTTCAGGAGGCCCGGTCGGTGGCGATGGCGATGAGGGCGTGCAGTTCTTGCACCGGCGCGCCGTGTTTCTCCACGTGCTGCAGGGCGAGCCGTGCCTGGCTTGCGAGTTCGTCGATGGTGTCCTCGACGGTCGCGCGGGCGCCCGTGGCATCGAGAATGGACCGGATGTGGTCGGCGGCCTGCTCGTCGAGGTCCGGGTTGCCGACCAAGGTGGTGAGCTCCCGGCTCTGATCGGCGGCGGCGCGCTGGTGAGCCAGGGCCAGCAGCATGGTGTGTTTGCCCTCACGCAGGTCGTCGAGCGTGGACTTGCCGGTGTGGTGCGGGTCGCCGAAGACACCGAGAAGGTCGTCGCGGAGCTGGAACGCCTCACCCAGCGGGAGCGCGTAGCGGCTGAGCGCGGCGCAGAACGCCTCGTCGGCTCCGGCGAGGACCGCTCCGATGTGCAGGGGCCTTTCGACCGTGTACTTGGCTGTCTTGTAGCGTATGATCCTGCGGGCCGCGTCGAGGTCGTCGGCCGGGCCGAGGGGATTGAGAAGGTCGAGGTACTGGCCGTAAAGCACCTCTTCCCGCATCGCTTGCACGATCTGGCGCAGCTGGTT
The DNA here is from genome assembly GCF_041080675.1 of Streptomyces sp. cg36. NCBI lineage: Bacteria > Bacillati > Actinomycetota > Actinomycetes > Kitasatosporales > Streptomycetaceae > Streptomyces > Streptomyces cyclosori. The sequence goes on from NZ_CP163520.1 coordinate 8,317,863, forward strand.
GAGGCAGGGCTTCGCGCAGGTCTCCGCGAAGAGCAGTTCATCGGCCCAGGCGAAGGCCATGTCTCCGACAAGAATGGCTTGGCTGATGCCGAGCCAGTCGGCGTCGCGTGCCCGGCTGCGGGCATGACGGGCGGTCAGTCGGCAGTGGACGGTGGGCTGGCCGCGCCGCAGGCTGCTCTGGTCGAGGATGTCGTCGTGGATCAGGGCAAAGGCGTGGAACAGTTCCAGTGACGCCGCCACGCGGACTGCTTCGTCCTGCAGGGCGGGCAGGCCGCCCGCCGCCCGGTAGCCCGCCAGGCACAGGCGGGGACGCAGGCGTTTGCCGCCTGCGCCGAGGTATCGGCCGAGTACTTCGCCCACTTCCAGTGGCAGACCGGCCGAGCGTGCCTGCCGCATTTTGTCGGCGAGAAAGGTGTCGAGCACGGTGTTGACGAGTGTCGCTGTCCCACTGCCCTGCCAGGCATGAGACGCATCGGAATCCGTGGTCATTGCTTCCCTCAGCAGAGTGTTGGGGCCAGCGGAGTGCTGGCGGTAGCTGACGGTTCGTCCGAGGTGCAGGCGGGTCGCACCGGGGCGGCACTGGAACACCGGGCCTACGACGGGGGCCGCTGCTTGGGCCCGGGGAGCAGGGCGGTACCGCCGCCTTACCCACTCGGCCCGGGCGGGGTGGGCAAGGGCGCTGTACGGCGGTCACGGGGCACTCCGGAGCAGGCGGGCGACCGGTGACGGTGAAGGCACGCCAGGCGGCAGTGGCCCCCCGGGCTTGGAGGTGGTCCGCCCATATGGGCACGCCGCCTGGGATCGGTCCCCGCCCAGGGCACGGCAGCGGGCTGCCCCGTGGCCGCGTGTTCGTGCCTGCGGACAGCCCGCGCCCCTCGCTGAGTACTAGGCGCTGTTTCTTGGATCTCCTGACAGGTGTGGGGTGTTGGGGTCACGCTGGCTGTATGGGTCGTGGGGATCTGACGAATGCGGAGTGGGATCGGCTGGAGGCGTTCTTGCCTCGTGGTGGTGCTCGTGGGGATCGGTGGAGTGATCACCGTCGGGTGATCAACGGGGTGTTGTACCGGGTGCGGACGGGTGTGCAGTGGCGGGATCTGCCTGAGCGGTTCGGGCCGTGGGAGACGGTTTATAAACGTCATCGCCGCTGGTCAGCGGATGGGACGTGGACGATGCTGCTGTCGAAGGTGCAGGCTGCGGAGGACGCCGAAGGGCGGATCGACTGGGACGTGTCGGTGGACTCCACCACGGTGCGGGCTCACCAGCATGCTGCCGGTGCGAAGAAGGAGCCGCCCGTTGTGATTCCTCAAAAGGGGGTCGCGTCGGGGACGAATCAGGTCGATCCGGTTCTTCGGAAACTGGCCGTCCGGCTGGAGGAGGTGGTCAGATCGGCGAGTGCCTGGGACGTTCCCGCGGGGGTTTCACCACCAAAGTCCACCTCGCCGCCGACGGACGCTGCCGGCCCCTCTGTCTCGTCCTGACACCTGGTCACTACGGTGACGGCCCACAACTCGAGCGTGTGCTGGAGCGGTTGTCCGTGCCCCGTATCGGAGTTGGCCCCGCACCCGGCCCGACCGTGTCCTGGCGGACAAGGCCTACACCTCCCGCAAGAACCGCCGCTACCTGCGACGACGCGGGATCCGCCACACCATCCCCGAACGTCTTGACCAGCAGCGTCACCGGCACAACCGAGGCTCCCGGGGCGGCCGTCCCACCGGCTTCGACAGCGAGCGTTACAAGAAACGCAACACCGTCGAACGTGCCATCAACCGGCTCAAGGGCTTCCGTGCCGTCGCCACACGCTACGAGAAACGGGCCTACATCTACCTCGGCACCATCACCCTCGCAGCCCTCACCATCTGGCTCCGAACATGATCCAAGAAACAGCGCCTAGTCGCCCGCCCGGGGCCTGTACGGTCAGCGCCAGCGGCTGACTTCCACGTTCTCCAGGACACCGAGGGCGTCCGGGACGAGGATCGCGGCGGAGTAGTAGGCGGTGACCGGGGAGGAGATGATCGCCTGCTCGTCGATGCCCATGAAACGTACGGACAGGCTCGGTTCGATCTCGTCGGGGATACCGTCCTGGCGCAGGCCGATCATCCCCTGCTCGTCCTCACCCGTACGCATGCACAGGATCGAGGTGGTGCGCTGTGGCGGGACGGGGATCTTCCCGCACGGGAAGATGGGCGCGCCGCGCCACGCGGGGATCCGGTGTCCGTTGAAGTCCAGTGACTCCGGGATCAGACCGCGTTTGTTGCACTCGCGGCCGAAGGCGGCGATGGCCCGCGGGTGGGCCCGGAAGAACTTGCTGATGGCCGGCCGCCAGGTCGATGGCCGCCTCACCGTACTTGTTGGTGCGCTGCTCCGGGATCAGCGCGTATGCGGAGAGGTGTTCACTCAGTGAGGTCGCGCGCTCGGCCAGGTTGAGGACGTCCGCGCGGGTGAGCACCAGTAACTGGTCCTTGGTTCCGCCCAGCTCGGCCAGTACCTCGCCGGCGGCGTACTCGCGCTGTTCGCAGCGGTGCGCCGGCTCGGTCAGTGCCGAGCCGTCCTCGAATCCGCGTAACGCGGGCAGTTCCCCCAGCTCGGCCGGGATCACGGCCATCCGCTCGCCGGTCTGCACGAAGGAGATCTTGCCGTCACCCACTGAGTAGCTCAGCCGCCGGTTGACCCGGTACGTACCGCCTTGGACGTGTACCCACGGCAGCATCCGCAGCAGCCACCGGGAGGTTATCTCCTGCATCTGCGGGACGGATTTGGTGGTCGTCGCCAGATTGCGCGCGGCTGCGGTGCCAAGGCTCTGCTGTGCGCGTCCTTGTTCGGCAGGTGCTTGCGGGCGTACCTCGACCGGCATGAAGGTTCCTTCTCCGCTGGGGAAAGCAGACATTGACAGCGTGGCGAGACGGGACGAATTCTGCTAGTACCCGAAAGGGTTAATCGGTTGTGCGGCTTGCCGGAATTTCCACAGGTTCGCGGTCGGTAAACACTAATTTGCGGTTCACGCAGGGCTTCTGCGTGGTGTTCTAATGCGTGAATCGGTAGGGGTGATCTGGCTTGATCCGTCATTGATTCGTGTCATCATGTGGGACCCGGCCAAGGGTCAATGGGTGGCGCGCCACGCGAACGTATGGTGTGCGGGTGCTGGATCAGGGAAGACCTGCCTTCCTGCGGAAGCGGTCCGCAGGTGCAGCCAGTAACGCAAGTGCTTTCTTGGCGGATCTCCCTGTCCCGTACGCGGTGGCCTCAATTGCGGTGTTCGTGCAACCGGTTAGTGGATGACGGAGCCGGCACACCCGGACCGGGCGGGCACCCAGGGCCCGGCCTGCTGGTGCTGGCCGCTGGCCGAGTAATTGTCGAGACCCGTGGCCGCCACGTCCGGGTGAAGGCATCGCCGCCGCTGACCGCCGACTCCGAGCCACCCTGGTCAAGGCCGGCCTCACGCAGACGTGTTGTTCCGACGGGTAGCCGCTGGACGTCAAACATCGCGTTCGCCTCGTTCGTCGTCAGGGAGCAGATCTTTGGCCCGGCGTTCCATGAGGACAGGCAGGTACGTGCGCACGCGTGCGTATCTGAGCTCGTCGTACGCCGTCTGCACCGATACCCGTACGACCCTGTCGTCCAGGTGAGGGTGCGTCTTCATCAACCGCTCCACGACGAGGTGGATGAGCTGGGCATCCTCATCCGGTTCCGTCATCCGGCACCTCAGCCTTCCTTCGGATCAGGCCCTCCAGTCTCGTAGGGGTACGCCCGGCCGGTAAGTCGATCTTCCGCCGCAAAGTGCGGCTTGAGGTCGATGCGAACGGGCCGGAACCTGATGCGTCAGTTCCGGCGGCTGGCGGTGTCGCGTATCGCGCGCCGCGACGTCGGGCGCTCGGCCGCCCTCCGTGCGGGACGGGAACGCGGTGGGGGCGGCTGTCAGGTCGGCTGCCGCAGATCCCGGCTGGCCCGAAGACGCCCGCCCCGTCCGCCGCAGCCCGACGGGCGTCCCGGGCAGCACCCCCTGGATGCGCTGTGCGGCAACGTCCTGTTCCGTTTGGCGCCGGGGCGGTCCAACGCCCGGATCGCCGGGCAGAGCTGTCTGACCGAAGAGACGGTCAAGGCGTACGTCACCACCGACTCGCACTGTGCTGGGAGGGGGGCGGGACAACTGCCCGTACCGGCTCGCTCCGCGGGCCAGCGGCTCCTGCCCGCTTCACCCTGCGGTTGCCGTTGGACGGGGACGCGTGAGCCGGTTCGCGGCGAGCTTTTGCAGCAGGCTGAAGGCGAGGACGGGCAGCAGGACCTGCGGCCGGTCGGGCATCGCCGTAGTGATGAGCACGGCGCCCGCGCTGCTGTTGCTCATGCCGCAGGCCAGGGTGACGGAGGTACGGGCGGGGGCGGCCAGCCGCAGGAGGTGGGCGGAGCAGCGGCCCCAGGTGAAGGACATGGCACAGGCGGCCGCTGCGGTACCCGCTGCCGCGAGGAGCAGCAGCGGGCGCGGGTGGATGAGGAACTGCCCGATCGCGCCCGCGGCGTTGACGTAGGTGAGCAGGATCGAGGCGAGGACCGCGGTCAGTGCTGCCAGGGACATCACCGTGGGCTTGGCGCGTTGGGGGAGCAGGAGGCGGCAGCCGATGCCCGCGGCGCAGGGGAGCAGGACGCCGGTGAGGGCGAAGCCGCTGCCGGTGCCGCGCGCGGCACCCGCCAGGCTCTGGGCGTAGTCCGTGTTCAGCAGGGGGGTGAGGGTGTTGATGGTGGCGGGGAGCGTGAACGGGCTGAGGGCGGTGGAGGCGAGGACCAGGCCCAGCATGGCGGGTTCGTCACCGCGGCCACCGCCGGTCCATACGGTGGCGCCGGCGGCCACCGGCATGGAGACGGTGAGGATCATCGCGGCGATCATGCCGCTCCCGCCGTCGGAGTCGGGCGAGCAGCGCAGGGTGAGAGCGATGACGGGGATGACCAGCAGCGGCGCGGTGAGGTGAAGGATGAGGCCGGTCAGCAGGACGCGGGGTCGGCCCAGCAGCCGGGTCAGGGCGTGCGGGCAGGCGCGCAGCCCGGCCGTGAAGAGTACGGCGGCGAGCAGCAGTTGCGTGATGTTGAGGCCGACGCGCAGGTGCGCGCCGAGGGGAGCGGTGTGGGCGTGGCGCAGCCACAGGCCCGGGGCGGGCAGGGCCGCGGCGGCGAGGTAGGCACCGCAGGTGGCCCGTCCGAGCCGTCTGCGCAGGAAGTTCAGGGGCGCGGCGAGAGGGACTGCGGAGGGTGGCGCGGTCGGCATGGCGGGGAGCGTAGGCGCGGCGCCGCTTCGGGGGTGGGGTGTTCGGGGTGTGGTGGCCGACGTGCTCAGGATGTGTTCAGGCTGCTACTCGCGGCGTCCGTGCCATGGCGCATGAGGTGCAACGTTTCTGTGGGTGCCCGGGGGCGCCCGCGAGCGGTTGTCGGTCACAGCTGGTCGGCGAGGGGCGGCCTGGAGCTCGGCACGGTGTCCTCTCGCGGTGTTCCTTGAGGCGGCCCTGGGCCTCGTGGTCTTCCCCACGGTGTCCCGACGCGGTGTGACGGACCGCGAACGGGTCAGCCGGCCGGCAGTGTGACGGTGAACCGTGCACCTGGACGGTGCCCTTGGTCATGCTGTACGTCACCGTTCACGGAGCGGGCCAGGCGTCGCGCGAGCGGCAGCCCGAGGCCGGCTCCGCCGTGCCCGTCGTCGGGGTTGGCGCGCCGTCCCGGGCGAAAGAGCTCCGGGGCGAAGGACGGCGGCACTCCCGGTCCGTCGTCGCTGACGTCGATGCGGATGCCCGTGTCCTGGCGGCAGGCGCTGAGGCGGACCTGGGAGCGGGCGTGGCGCAGGGCGTTGTCCAGCAGGGGGCTCACGGTGCGTTCGAGCAGGGCCTGTGGCACACCGGCCGTCAGGTCTCCGGCGACCTGTGTGATCTGGACGTCGATGGGCTGCGGTGGGGAGAGCCTGCCGGTGAGGCGGATCAGTGTCGACCGGACGTCGGCGGTGCCGCGGTGGGCGCCGGAGCTACTGCGGGCATCGTCGAGCAGGGTGTCGCAGATGGTGCGCATGCTCTGGGCGGCGTCTTCGACGGCGGCGCAGACGCGTTGTGTCTCGGCGGCGGAGCGTGGCCTGCTCTGCCACCAGTCGACTTCGGCGATGATCCGGGCGAGCGGGTTGCGCAGTTCGTGGGACAGCTCGCGGGTGAGCTGCTGTTCGTGGCGCAGCCCGGCCCGGATGCGGTCGAGCAGGGCGTCCAGCGAGTGGCCGAGCCGGGCGAGTTCGTCGGGCCTGCGGGCGTTGCCGAACCGGTCGTCACAGGCGTGGGTGCTCCACGCGGTGGCCTGCTCGGTCATGGTGCGTACGGGGCGCAGCGCACGGCCCACCGCGAGGCGTGTCAGTACATAGGTGCAGGCCAGCATGGCCGCGTCCAGGGCGAGCGACGCGTACAGCACGGTGTCTGCGGTGCTGCGGTAGGGCGCGAGGCCGCGGGCGGTGACCACGGCGGCTGGGGCACTGCCGGAACCGGTGACGGGCTGGACGCACAGCCGGACCGGCTCCGGTGCTTCGGCGGTGGCACAACGACGGCCGCCGTCGGCGGCGAGGGTGTCCGCGGCCCTGTTGAGCGGGCCGCCGGGTACGGTGCCGGGCGGGGCTTCGAGGCGTACCGGTCCGGCGTAGATCCAGACGTCTGCGTCGAGTGCGTCGTCGTTGGGCACTTCCACCACGCGGGCCCTGGCTCCGGTGGTGTCCACGGTCGCCGCGATGGCGGCGGCGCGGGTGTAGAGGTGGTCGTCTGCCTGTTGCTGGAGCCTTTGGCGCACGACGGCGTTGAAGCCTGCGGTGAGCACGACCATCAGCAGCGCCGCGGCGGCGCACGCGACCAGTGAGAGCCGCCCTCGCAGGGTGCGGGGCCGCCAGCCGCGCGGGTGCATCGTCATGACAGGCGGTGCCCCATGCCGCGGCTGGTGGTGATCGCGCGGTCGCTGCCCGCGGTACGGAGCTTGCGGCGCAGCCGGCTGAGGTACTGGTCGAGGGTGTTGTCGCTGACCTGGGCGCCCTCGGGCCAGCCCGCGCGGACGAGGTCGCGGCGGGTCACGAGTGCGCCTGCGGCGCTGATGAGCGCCGCCAGCAGCCGGAACTCGGTCGGTGTCAGGTCCACCGGCGTTCCCGCGATGGTGCAGGTGTAGCGGATGGGGTCGAGCAGCAGGTCGCCCGCTGCGGCGGGCGGCTGCGGGGCCGCCCTCTTGAGGGCCGCCCGCAGACGGGCCGCGAGCTCGGCGAGGTGGAAGGGCTTGGGGAGGTAGTCGTCGCCCCCGGCGGCGAATCCGGTCAGCCGGTCGGTGAGGTGGTGGTGTGCCGTCAGGAAGAGGACGGGGGCGCTGAATCCGCGTGCCCGGAGCGCCTGGCAGACGTCCCTGCCGTCCGCGTCGGGGAGTGCGACGTCCAGGACGACCGCGTCGAAGCCGTCCTGGGCCAGTCGCAGCGCGGCTGCCCCGTCGGGCGCCGGGACCGGGTCGAAGTCCTCGTCGCGCAGGCCGCGCAGCAGTACGTCCCGCAGGGCGTGGTCGTCTTCGACGACCAGGATGCGCCGAGGCACGTCAGACCTCGGCCGGAGGCCGGGCGGCCGTACGCCGGGCGGATCCGTTGCGGTGCTGGTCCCTCCGCCGGGAGGGCGGCAGTGCGCACGCCATCACGAAGGGCGCGGGGAAGTTGGCGGCCGGTACCGGTCGGCGTCCCCGGGCCGGAAGGATCCGACCGGTAGCCCGGTCTCCGCGCCCGTCGCCGCCGCTGCGTCGAGCACGCCGAGCGTGGCCGGTGGGGAGCGGGTGCTGAGGGCATGCGGCGGCGGGGTCGGGCGTGGCGTGGACGGAAGCGGCCATGCGGATGGGGCCTCTCATGGGGGCCGGGCAGACGGGCGCAGGGCGGGGCACGGGGTGGCTGCGGCCCCAGGGACGGTCTACTGCACTGTAGACGATGGCGAGGCGGGGATCGGGGGCGATGGTCGGATCACCAGGTGCCGGGCCCGTGGCGCGGGCGCTGTCGTCAGGCGCTGAGGGCGCCGGTTGCGAGCAGGCCGAAGAGCAGGACTCCGGCGGCGATCCGGTAGGTGACGAAGGCGTTGAAGGAGTGCTTGGCGACGAACTTGAGGAGCCAGGCGATCGAGGCGTAGGCGACGACGAAGGACACCGCGGTGCCGACGACCAGCGGGAGGGTGTCGACGCCGGCGCCGATGGCGTCCTTGAGCTCGTACAGGCCCGCGCCGGTCAGGGCGGGGATGCCGAGGAAGAAGGAAAGGCGGGTGGCGGCGACGCGGTCGAGGTCGAGGATGAGGCCGGTCGAGATGGTGGCGCCGGAGCGCGAGAAGCCGGGGAAGAGCAGGGCGAGGATCTGCGAACAGCCCACCAGCATGGCGTCCTTGAGGGTGGTGTCGTCCTCGCCGCGTTTGTGGCGGCCCATCTGGTCGGCGGCCCACATGAGGCCGCTGCCGACGATCAGGGAGGCGGCCACCACCCACAGCGACGCCAGCGCGCCCTCGATGAGGGGTTTGGCGGCCAGTCCCACGGCCACGATGGGAATGGTGGCGTAGATGACCCACCAGGCGAACCTGTAGTCGTGGTGGTGGCGCTCCTCGCGGTGGGCCAGGCCGCGCCCCCAGGCCCGCACGATCCGCACGATGTCCTTGAAGAAGTACACCAGTACCGCGGCGATGGCCCCGACCTGGATGACGGCGGTGAAGGCGACGACGGCCTTGTCGTCCACCGGAATGCCCATCAGCCCTTCGGTGATCTTCAGGTGTCCGGTGGAGGAGACCGGCAGGAATTCGGTGACCCCTTCGACGATGCCGAGGACTGTTGCCTGCCCGATGTCGATGGTGCTCAATTCGTCCGTCCCTGAAAGGTTGGGTCCGATGCGATGGCGGTGGAGCGGTGGGCCGGCCGGTGCGCCTGTGCCGCCGTCCGCGAAGAGCACGGGATTCCTGTCGTCGCCCCGCGAACGGCGCGGGGCACGGGGGACAGCAGGCATGGCAGACTCGGGGAAGACCCTCGTCTTCTACGCGCGCGTAGAAGACGAGGGTGACTGTAGAGGATGGGCAAGGAGGCAGCCAACAGTGGACGGGCACGACCGCACCGGCATCCCGCACGAGGGGGACCGCCGCCTGGCCAACGGGCAACGGGAGGCCGAGGTGGTGGCCGTACTCCGCGCGGCCTCCGGACCGCTCACGCCCCGGGAGGTGCTGGAGCGCATCGGCGGCGACCTGGCGTACAGCACGGTGGTGACGATCCTGACCCGTCTGTATGAGAAGGACGTACTGACCCGGGCGGCTCATGGCCGGGCCTTCGCCTACGCCCCCGCCACGGACGAACCTGGCTTCGCCGCCCGCAAGATGCGCCAGGCGATGGAAGAGGTGCCGGACCGCGAGAGGGTCCTGACACGGTTCGTCGACGACCTCTCCAGCCGGGACGAGGCATTGCTGCGCCGGTTGCTGGGCGGCGACCTGGACACGGGCCGGTAGGCGCGAGGCAGGCCGTGCATCTCGCCGTCTATCTCCCCCTGCTCTTCCCGCTGTTCGCCGCGCCGGGAGCCCGTCGCCTCGCCGATCGCCTGGAGCCGCGGCCGGCCACCCTGCTGCTGACGGGGGGTGCGGTGGTGCTCGCCGCCGGCAGCACGACGGTGCTGGGGCTGCTGGCCCTGGCGGGTCTGGTCCGCATACCGCTGGTCGCCCGGCTGGCGGAGCTGTCACCGGCGGTGCTGGCGCGCGACGACCCCGCACGGGTCCCGGTCGCCGTGGTGGCCGCGCTGCTGCTCGCGGTCGTCGCGGTGGCCGGCGCGCGCTTCGCGTACCGGCGGCTGCGGGCGGTGTGCGCGGCCTTCCTGGAGGCCGCCTGCTTCCCCGGGCAGAACCCGCTCGTCATAGTGGAACAACGGGCGGCCGACGCGTTCGCCATGCCCGGACTGCCCGGCCGCATCGTGGTCTCCACCGGCATGCTGGATTCCCTCGACGCCGCCGAGCGGGAGATCCTGCTCGCCCACGAGCGGGCCCATCTGCGAGGCCACCACTACCTCTTCATGGCGGCCGTCCAACTGGCCGCCGCCGTCAACCCGTTGCTGCGCCCGCTGGTGGGGCAGGTCGCGTACACGCTGGAGCGCTGGGCGGACGAGGCCGCCGTCCTGGAGAGCGGCGACCGGCGCCGGGTGGCCGTGACCGTGGGGAAGGCCGCGCTCGCGGCGAAGCACTCGGGCGGTCGGCGCAGTCTGCCGGCCGCGGCCCTGGGGCTGCTCGGCCGCCCGCGGCGCCGAGAGGAGCCGGGGCCCGTTCCCCGGCGCGTCGCCGCCCTGCTCTCGCCCCGGCCGGCCGGTGGCCGATGGCGGGGAACTGTCGCGGCGGCCTACGTCACGGCTGCCGCGCTGTGCACGGCGGACGCGGTCCAAGACCTTCACGAGGTGCTGAAGCGGGCCAAAGGGGGGTGAAGTCGGCCCCGAGGGGGATGTCGGGGTACTGAGCGGGCGCGAAGCCGTGAGGCCGCAAGCCTGGATGCCATCAAGGCGTACAAGCGTTGCGGCGCTGCGGCAACGGGGGTGTGGCGGCGTGGGCCGCCTGGCCGGGGAACAGGTAAACGTCTACAGGCGTGTAGACGCAGCCCGATTGGCTGGCTAAGGTATCCCGCAGCTAACCGTGCGGCGCCCGATCTCGCGCGGTTCCTCCCTGTTTCTCCCGTCGGCACGTGCCCGTGACCGCGCGCTGCCCGCTCCCCGATCGATGTAAGGACGTTGACCTTGCCCCGACTTGGGCGGCCGTTCCTGGCTCCGTCGACAACGGCCCCATCGCCTCTCGCACTGGCGGGTGGTGGCATCTCGCAGGATGACGAGCGCGCCGACGGCACACCCGCAGCAGGCGGCCCCCGCTCTCTGGCCGGTCGGTCGACCACCGTCCGCAGCGGGCGGCGCGAGCGGATCCTCAAGGCCCTGACCACGGCATTCGGAAAGCGTGCCGGGCTCACGGTGGGGCTGCGCCCGGGCGACGAGGCGGAGCTGGCCCCTCAGATTCTGCGGGGAGGGCTCAGCCTCACCGGCCGACGTGTTCTGCGCCGAGAACCCTCCGGCACGGACCCTCCTGGAAGAGGAGGGCCTGCACGCACTCGTCGTACCCGGCAGCCTCAAGTCCGTTACAGCAGAGGACAGTTCGCCCCGGGCCGACCAGGCGGGGGTGTCCGCCCAGCAGCTGGTCGCCGGGTCCCAGCGCGACGCGTCTCCCGACTGACCTGCGTGCTGGGCAAGGCCGAACCCACCCCGCTCGCCCCCATCGCAACCGTCGCGCCCGTCGCCGACCTCGGAGACGGCAGGCCGCACTGCAACTTCTCCGCCTGCACCCACACGGCACGGTCCCCGGGTGAGGCAGACGTCGAGGTCGGCAGCCTCGCCCACCCTGTCCACGACCCGACCGTGCCCCTGCTCTGAGCGGCTTTCGAGGAAGCGGCTCCGCATCGCCGATATCGCAGCGCGGCCTCCCGGCCGCGCGACGCAGAAAGGAGTGCCGCCGTCTTGGGCGTCACGACAACCCCTGGGGCGCACCGCCGCGCCCATGACCGGGCCGTTCGGCCCGCGGTCAGCAAGGTCCCCGAGGTGACCGCGGTGTTCTGGATCGTCAAGATCCTCACCACCGGCATGGGCGAGACCACCTCCGACTACCTCGCCCGCGCCCTCGGGCCCGTCCCGGCGGTCGCCGCGGCCGGTCTGCTGCTGGTCGCCGCCCTGATAGCGCAGGCGCGCACACGCCGCTGCGTCCCAGCCGTGTACTGGTCCGCGGTGGTCATGGTCAGCGTCTTCGGGACCATGGCCGCCGACGTCGCACACGTCGCCCTCGGCGTGCCCTACACCGTGTCCGCTGTCGTGTTCGCCCTGGCCCTGGCCCTGGTCTTCGCGGCCTGGCGGCGGTCCGAGGGCACCCTCGCGGTGCAGACGGTGGCCGGCGGTCGCCGCGAGGTCTTCTACTGGAGCGTGGTCATGGCCACCTTCGCCCTCGGCACGGCCGCCGGCGACCTCACCGCCGCGACCCTGGGCTGGGGATACCTGGCCTCCGGGCTGCTGTTCGCCGCCTTGATCGCCCTGCCCGCGCTGGCTCACCGGCTGTTCGCCCTCCCGCCCGTGCTCGGCTTCTGGTGGGCCTACGTGCTCACCCGGCCGCTCGGCGCCTCCTTCGCGGACTGGGCCGGTGTCGGCGCCGGGCGCGGCGGCCTCGGGCTGGGCACCGGGCCGGTCAGTCTGGTCCTCGCCGTGCTGATCGCCGCCGTGGTCCTGTGGCTGAGTGCCGCCGACCGCCGCGCGGCACCGTCCCTGTCCTGACGCCCCGGCCCTGTCGCCGTACTCGACCGCCTGCACCACCGAGTACGGCGACAGAGGCGTTGCTCCCGTCATGCCCGGTGAGGCAGTCAGGATGCGTTCAGGTTTCCCATGGCACCGTCGGGCCGCATGACCTACGAAACGTCGGAGAGTCCCACGGCTCCAGGGGCAGGGGCCCCTCCAGGAGACCAGCCGCGAGTCGGCGAGGGCGTTCGCACACCCTCCGGACAGATGTGGAACAAGGTTCCCGAGGTCACGATCTGGTTCTGGATCATCAAGATCCTGTGCACCACGGTCGGTGAGAGCTTCGCCGACTGGATCAACATGAACCTCGGTGTCGGCCTGGGCAACACCGCTTTGATCTTCACCGGCGCTCTGGCAGCCGTCCTGGCCTGGCAACTCAGGGCCGAACGCTATGTCCCGTTCGTGTACTGGCTCACCGTCGTCGTGGTGAGTGTGACCGGCACCCTCTACACCGACATCCTCACCGACAGCCAGGGAGTGCCCCTCGCCCTGAGCAGCAGCGTCTTCGCCGGCGCGCTCGCCGTGGTCTTCGGCATCTGGTACGTGCGCGAGCGGACCCTGTCGGTCCACAGCATCACCACCCGGCCCCGGGAACTGTTCTACTGGCTCGCGGTCCTGGTCACCTTCGCGCTCGGCACGGCCACCGGGGACTGGACCCTGGAGCTGACCGGCTGGACCGCGGGCGTCTCCGTGCTCCTGCCGCTCGGCCTGATCGCCGCGATCACCGTCGGCTGGCGCCTCGGTGCCAACGCCGTGCTCTCCTTCTGGCTGGCCTACATCCTCACGCGCCCGCTCGGTGCCAACCTCGGTGACTGGTTCGGATCGCCCAGCGGAGACGGTGGCCTGGGCCTGGGCACCGCACTGACTAGCGCGGTCTTCCTGGCCGCCATCCTCGCCACGGTCGTGTACCTCACGCTCAGCCGGAGCGATGTCATCGAGGACCAGGGCCTGACGATGACGCCACGGACGCTGAGCCCGGCCCGCGAGCGGGGCATGCTCGCCTACTACGCCGCCGTAGCGGTGGCAGCCGTGGTGCTTCTCGTCTGGGCACACCACCGGCCGCACGCCGCCGCGGCCGGAGAGGAGGACACCCCTGCGCCGGTGAGCAGCCACTTGAGCTCGCAGGAGGCGACAGCGCCGTTCCCTCCGGCCGAGATCGCGAAGTTCCGCACCATCACGGCCGACACCCTGGCGAAGGTCAACTCCGGTGATCAGCAGGCCGCGACCAGCCGCGTGAGCGACCTGGAGACCGCGTGGGACGACGACCAGTCCGCTCTTGAGCCCAAGAGCGAGAAGGCATGGGGCTTCCTCGACGGCGAAATCGACCAGGTACTCAAGGCAGTGCGGGCCCCGCACCCCGACAAGGCAGCCGAAGCCGACGCCCTCAACACGCTCCTCACCTCGCTGGGCTGAACGCCCGAGAGGAAAGACCGCCCGCGTCTCCCTTGAGTGTGCGGATGCCGTGGCTGAGGCTGTCGTGTGGGGCGTGGACGGTGAGCCGGGTGCGGGCGGCGTGTTCGGGGGAGGTCAGGTCGTACCAGCGGTGGGGCTGGTAGACGTTCATGGGGCCGGCGAGCAGGCGGCCCTCGGGGTCGGTGCCGTAGCCGGTGATGGGGGCGTGTACCAGAGTTACGTCACCGCCCGGGCCGCTGCCCGCGGGAGGCCCCGAGAGCTGAGAGTCGGGCGAACCAGGTTCTCGGGATGGTCGGTGTGCTCGAAGACGTGCGGAACTTGTCGAGGCCGAACGGGTGCAGGACTGCTCGGCATCCCCGCGGATGAACCGCTACCGGAGTAGGGACCGGGACTGGGAAGACCTCGCCGACTTCTACGGCGCCCCGATCGCACAGCCGTCCCTGTTCATCGGCGGCAGCCAGAACGCCTACATGGCTCACCGCCGCGTCGACGCGTACCTCCTGGGACCGTGCCGGTTCGCAGGCCGGTCTCTGGGACGTTGGTAGGTCCGCCGGCCTCAACCGGGGTGGCGATCGTCAGGCAAATTCCGCTCCATCGGATCGTGTTCACTCGTCTGCGGGTCCGCCACGATCTCCGTCGTGTGAGTGGCTCGGAGCTGTCGAGGGGCAGTGAGTCCAGGCGCAACCGCCGACCCGCCCGGCGTTGCCGCTACGGCGAGGGGAGTCTCTGCGGCGAGCGGAGTACGAGCAGGGTGATCTCGCTGGGGGCGAAGACGCGGAACGGCGGTCCCCAGAAGCCGGTGCCCCGGCTGGTGTAGAGGAGGGTGCGGGTGCCGTGGCGGCTGAGGCCGGCGACGGCGGGCTGGTCGAGGCGGACCAGGTGGTGGAAGGGCCAGATCTGGCCGCCGTGGGTGTGGCCGGAGAGTTGGAGGTCGACGCCGACGGCCGCCGCCCGGTCGACGAACTTGGGCTGGTGGGCCAGGAGCAGGACGGGGTGGTCGGGGTCGGTGCCGTGCAGGGCTCCGGCGAGGTGGGCGCGGTGGCCGGTGAGGCCGGAGGAGTGGGCGGTGACGTCGTCCACGCCGGCGACCACGAGGGTGTCGCCACCGCGTTCAAGCAGCAGGTGGCGGTTGCGCAGCGGCTCCCAGCCCAGCTCGTCCATCAGGTCGACCCAGCCCTGGGCCTCGCTGTAGTACTCGTGGTTGCCCGTGACGTAGACGCGGGCCCGGCTGGCCCGCACGGTGGCGAGTGGCGCGGCCTGGGCGCGCCGTCGTTCTGCGGTGCCGTCCGCGATGTCTCCGGTGTGGCAGACGAGGTCGGCCTGCAGGGTGTTGACCGTCTCGCAGACCCGTGCCGACCAGCGGGCGCGGTCGAGCGGGCCGTAGTGCGTGTCGGTGATCAGGGCGACGCGTGTGCCGTCCAACCCGGCTCCCAGACGGGGGAGTTGTACGTCGAGGCGGCGTACCCGGGGGACCCGGCGAGCCTCGACGTACCCCCAGACGAGCAGTACGGCGGCCGTGCCGAGACTGGCCCAGGAGACGATCCGGGCCCGGTCCTGGCCGTCGCCGACGCCGGTCACGGTCAGGGCGAGCCGCAGCAGGACGCCGAGCAGAACGGACCAGGTGAACAGGACCCAGATGGTGCCCAGCAGGGTGTCCCCGACGATCGCCGCCCCGTCCTTCTGCCGTCGGCCGTGGCCGCGCACCATCGCGAGCGGCATACCGACGAGGCCAAGGACGAACAGGGTGGTACCGGCCGACGTGACAGGGAGCGGCCAGTGCTGACCGGCGTACAGCAGCAGCCAGCAGGGCACGGTCCACAGCAGGACGGGGGCGACCAGGGGGAGGTAGCGCATCAGGCGGCGCAGTCGGCTCCGCTGAGCCCCGTGGGCCGCGCTGTCGGCGGAACGGGTTTCGCTGGTATCGGCCACGTTTTCCCTCCTCGATCAACCAGGCTGCCGTCGCGCGCACTGTAGCCGGTCGTCTTGGGCCGGGGGAGCGGGGTGCTCATGACGGGCAGCCGATGTGGTGAAGACCCCTGGCGGTGCCGCGCCCCAGCTCCCGGTCTGATGCCCGCCGACGTGACTGCCTCCTGCTTGAGCCGGTGCACCTCGTGGTTGCCCGTCGTCTCGGTTCTGCCCTTGGCGACGTACTCGCCGTTCGCTGTGTCGCGGACGGCCAGGTTCACGGCCGCCCATCCGTCCCGCAGTTCCTCGAAGGTCAGCCGCCGGTGCACCACGGGACGTCCGGTGACCTCGGTGATGATCGCGGCGGCGTCGGCGTCGCTCAGCGTCTGCGGCTCGGTCAGTATCCGGTCGGTGTCGGTGTCGGTGTCGGTTCGCCGGTGACTCTACGCACGGCGACAGCGGCGATGTCCGCCGCGTCGACGAACCCGATACGACCGTATCCGGAAGCCGTCAGAATGGCGCTGGCCTCACGGCTGCCGCGCGTATGGGCCGTGGCGCCGGTGAAGTTCTGCGTGAACCCGGAGGGCTGCAGCACCGCCCACTCCTTGGGCAGGGCTGAACTCTTCCCCTCGCCCCGGCCGAGCGGCGATGCAGCGGTGGACGTATTGCGCCACCGGGGGCGAGCTCAGTTGTTGCAGCGGACCACCAGGTCGTCAAGGCGTACGGCCCTGGGTGTGCCGTCGGAGCCGAGGATCGCCTCGACAAAGGCGTTGTTCTGCTGCTCGGCGATCCACGTGACCTGCACCGTCTGATAGTTGCCGTTGGCCACGAGCCAGGGCGCGTTGCTGGCGAGCTTGGTGCCCTGGGGGTTCCAGACCCTGAGTTCGAACTGGAGGTCTTGGACGGGCTTGACGTAGATCTCAGCCGTGCACACCGTTCTCGGCCAGATGTTCGCCCCGAAGGATGCCCAAGTGCCCTCACGGGCCCAGCCCCGGGTGGTGGACAGCCAGCCGTTGACCCGGCCGGATCGGGCAGTTCCTGCGTTGGTCTCGAATGCGGCCATGCCGTCACCGCCCGTCAGGCGGTCCCATCGGTCGATGTCGTAGCCTTCGAAGCCGTTGGTGGTCACCTTCTCCTCGGCGTGTGCTGTCGGCGACACCGTCAGGGCTGCCAGGGACACCAGGGCGAGGACTGCCCATCTGCCCATACCGCGGGTGTATGTCCGCATCGCTGTCTCCAAAGATCGCCACGGTGGATGTTCGGTCCAGGCTTGCGCATGCTCTGCGACACTGGCAATGCACCACTGGGAGGATGGCTGTATCAGGTTGTCCGTGCTCGGCGGTGATGCCGAGGTGCGTAGTGACCGTGTCGAGGATGGGCGAGGCGGCCCACAGGGAATGCCTCAGCGGCTGACTTCGGCGCAGTTGCTCGGCCGCGTACCGCGGTGACGGCTTCGTAGATGACCCATTGCAGCTCGGGTGTGCCGTCGCTGCGGACCCAGGTTTTCGTCGCAGCCTCGGCGCAGGCGAGCCTGCGGGCGATCAAAACGCGGGCCCGCAACTCGCCCATCAGGTCTGCCTTGTTGTCGGGCGGGTGGGAGGCTGGAGCGGACACGCGTGAATCGTCGTGTGCCCGACGGCGCTTTCGACGCTTGACCTTGACGTAACGGCAGGGTTTCTACTGGCGTCATGCGAATCGGAGAGGTCGCCGCGCTCGTGGGGCTCACCACCCGGGCGATCCGGCACTACCACCATGTCGGCCTGCTTCCGGAACCGGAGCGGCGCCCCAACGGCTACCGGAACTACAGCGTTCGCGACGCGGTCCTGCTCACCCGGATGCGCCGCCTCACCGAACTCGGCCTCAGCCTCGATGAAGTGCGCGACGCCCTCGCCGAGGATGCCGGACGCGAACTGACCGAGATCCTGGAAGAACTCGACGCCGACCTGGCCCGCCAGGAAGCCGACGTCAGGGAGCGCCGTCGTCGGCTCGGCGCCCTGCTCGCAGAGCCGCCGGGCGCAACCGGGCCCGTCTCACCCGCCCTCGCCGCGCTGCTGACACAAGCTCCCCAGACGGACTCGCCGAGCGCGGCCAAGGACCGCGAGTACCTCACGCTGCTGGACGCCACCCGTACCGGCAGCCAGGAGATGCTCGCGCTGCTCGGGACGCTGGCCGGCGATCCCGCGGTTGCCGACCTCTACGAGCGTCTCGACGCCCTCGCCGAAGCCCCCGCCGACGATCCGCGCATCGCACCCCTGGCAGCCGACCTGATGGCAGCGGTCCCCGAGGAGCTGTTCGCCGCACTGCCCGAGGGCGGGGTTGTCGTGAGCGGGTTCAGGGAGGCGCTGCTCGCCGAGTACAGCCCCGCGCAGGCGCAAGTCGTCAGCCGTCTCATCGACGCGTTCCGGCAAAGGGGCCGGGGATGAGCGACCGGCCAGCAAGCGTACGCGCGGCACGGGGAGCGGTAGCCGCCGTGCTGGCGGGGGAATTGGCCCTGGTGGCCTGCCTGCTGGTCGGGGTCCGGCTGCCCGGGTGGGCGCTGGCGGGCGCCGAAGCGCTGGCGGGCGCGGTGTTGCTGCTGGATGCCTGGGTGCTGCGCTCGCTGTACGCTGCCGTGCGCGCCCGTGGCGCGGACCGCCGCGCGGCGGGGCGGGTTGCCCTACATGAGGCGGTGCCGGTGACGGTCCGCCGCCTGATCCTCCACGAGCTGCGCGCCCTCGCCTCCCTGGGGCGGTGGGCCCTGCGCCGCACGCACGGCGTGGGCCCGGGTGACCTCGCTGCCGCGTACACCGGGCCCCAGACCACGATGATGTACGGGCTGCTCTTCGTGATGGTGATCGAGACGGTGGGCCTCGCCTACCTCATCCCCTGGCAGGCAGTCCACCGGCTGATCCTCGTATTCGACCTCTACGGCGTCGTCCTCGTGCTGGCCCTGCACGCCGCCTGCGTCACCCGACCGCACGTCGTGAGCCCCGACGGCTCGCTGCGGATCCGCTACGGAGCCCTCTTCGACCTCGCCGTACCGCCGGACGCGGTCGCCTCGGTCCGGGTCGACCGGCGCTACCCCGAGGGCCGCCTGATCACCCTCTCCGAGGACGGGGTCCTCGACCTGATCGTGGGCAGCCAGACCTCGGTGACCCTGGAGCTGAACCGGCCGCTCCCCTTCACCCGCCCGCTCGGCGCAACACAAGAGGCCCACACCATCCGCTTCCACGCCGACGACCCGCGCACACTGGTCACCGCACTCCACCAGCCCGCCTGAGCACACGGGCTGGTCCTCAGCCGCGACGTGGTGCCCGGCAAGGCGTTCCCATGACTTTGTCTGCCGACGATGCGGCGCGGTGAAGGGTCTCCCGCTTGGCGGCTTGGCCGACGTGGCCCACCACATCGATGAGCTGACCGGGCTGCGGTCGGCAGGAGGAGGAGTTCTGTGGGTGTCCCGGTGGCGGGCGCTGGGGCAGGTGGGCGCGCGGATCCGGGAGGTGCCGGTCGTGCGTCCCACCTCGCGGGTGCGGTCAGCGGGCGCCGAGGAGGTGTTCGAGGGCCAGCTGGTCCAGTTGCTCGAAGGCCATGCCGCGGCGGGCGGCGGCCTCGACGTCGAACTCCTCGAAGGCCGACCGGTCCGTGAGCAGCCCGGTCAGGCCGTCCGGGGCGGTGGGGAGGCCGAGTTCGGGCAGCCGGGAGGCATCGAGCGCGTTCTTGACCGCGGGGTCGGCGCGGAAGGCGCGGGAACGCTCGGCCAGCAGCAGATAGTTGCGCATGCAGCCGGCCGCGGAGGCCCACACGCCGTCGAAGTCCTCGGTGCGCGGCGGCTTGAAGTCGAAGTGCCGCGGGCCGTCGTAGCCGGCCGACTCCAGCAGGTCGACCAGCCAGAACGCCTGGCGGAGGTCGCCCGCGCCGAAGCGCAGGTCCTGGTCGTACTTGATGCCGGACTGGCCGTTGAGGTCGATGTGGAACAGCTTGCCGTGCCACAGGGCCTGGGCGATGCCGTGCGGGAAGTTGAGCCCGGCCATCTGCTCGTGTCCGACCTCCGGGTTGACGCCGACCCGGTCGGGCCGCTCCAGTGCGTTGATGAAGGCCAGGGCGTGGCCGACGGTGGGCAGCAGGATGTCGCCGCGCGGCTCGTTGGGCTTGGGCTCGATGGCGAAGCGCAGGTCGTAGCCCTGCTGCTCGACGTACTCGCCCAGGATGTCGAAGGCTTCCTTGAGGCGGTCGAGCGCGCTGCGCACGTCCTTGGCGGCGCCGGACTCGGCGCCCTCGCGGCCGCCCCAGGCGACGTACACGGAGGCTCCGAGCTCCACGGCCAGGTCGATGTTGCGGATCGTCTTGCGCAGCGCGTAGCGCCGCACGTCGCGGTCGTTGGCGGTGAAGGCGCCGTCCTTGAAGACCGGGTGGGTGAAGAGGTTGGTGGTCGCCATCGGGACCTTGAGACCGGCGGTGTCCAGCGCGGTGCGGAAGCGCTTGACGGCCTGCTCGCGCCCGGCCTCGCTGGTGCCGTAGGGGATCAGGTCGTCGTCGTGGAAGGTGACGCCGTAGGCGCCGAGTTCGGCCAGTCGCTGGACGGTCTCGACCGGGTCGAGGGCGGCGCGGGTCGCGTCGCCGAAGGGGTCGCGCCCCTGCCAGCCGACGGTCCACAGGCCGAAGGTGAACTTGTGCGCGGGGCGGGGAGCGAGCGGGTCGCTGGACATGGAGCGGCTCCGGATCCGTGCCGAGATAGTTTGTAATGGCGCACAACAAATTAGTATGCCGAAGCGTCAGAAGGAACCCCCACCGGAGGAACGCATGGCTGAACAACGTGTCGTGATCGGCATCGACAGTTCGACGCAGTCCACCAAGGCCCTCGCCGTCGACATCGACACGGGCGCCGTCGTGGGCCAGGGCAGCGCCCCGCACACCGTCAGCGGGGGCGGCGCCCGCGAGAGCGACCCCGAGCAGTGGTGGGACGCGCTGGGTGCGGCCGTAGCGCGCACCGGCTGGGCGGACCGCACAGCCGCCGTCTCGATCGCGGCTCAGCAGCACGGCCTGGTCACCCTTGGCGCGGACGGCCGGCCGGTCCGCCCGGCGCTGCTCTGGAACGACGTCCGATCCGCGCCCCAGGCGGCCGAGTTGAGGGCCGCGATCGGCACCGCGGAGCTCGCCCGCCGCACCGGGAGCGTCCCGACCGCCGCCTTCACCGCCGCCAAGTGGGCCTGGCTGCGCGCCCACGAACCCGCCGCCGCGGACCGGGCCGCCGCGGTCCGGCTGCCCCACGACTTCCTGACGGAGCGGCTGACCGGCCAGGCGGTCACCGACCGCGGCGACGCCTCCGGAACCGGCTGGTGGGGAGGCGACGGCTACGACGAGGACATCCTCGCCCGCATCGGCCTGGACCCGGCACTGCTGCCGCGAGTCCTCGCGCCCGGCGCGCGGGCGGGCACGGTCCGTGCCGGGCTGCCGCTGCGCCAGGGGGTGCCGGTCGCCACCGGCACGGGCGACAACATGGCCGCCGCTCTCGGCCTCGGCCTGCTGCCCGGCCGGCCGGTGCTCAGCCTCGGCACCTCCGGAACCGTGTACGCCGTCGGCCGGTCCCGGCCCGCCGACCCGGGCGGCACCGTCGCCGGGTTCGCCGACGCCCTCGGCGGCTGGCTGCCGCTGGCCTGCACGCTCAACTGCACCCTCGCCGTCGATCGCTTCGCCGCCCTCCTGGGGCGCGGCCGTGACGACGTCGAGGACGGCGGCACCGCCGTAGTCCTGCCCTACCTGGACGGCGAGCGCACCCCCAACCTCCCGGCCGCCTCCGGCCTGGTCCACGGGCTGCGCCACGACACCACCCCGGGACAACTGCTCCAGGCCGCCTACGACGGCGCCGCCCATGCCCTGCTCGCCGCCCTGGACGAGGTGCTGCGCGCGGCAGGCGCGGACCCGGCGGGTGAGGAACCGCTGCTGCTGATCGGCGGCGGCGCTCGCGGACCGGCCTGGCAGCAGACCGTCCTACGCCTGTCCGGCCGGGCGGTCCAGGTGCCCCGCGCCAAGGAACTCGTCGCGCTCGGCGCGGCCGCCCAGGCCGCCGCGCTGCTCACCGGTGAGTCCGCCGACGCCGTGGCACGCCGCTGGCGGACGGCCGAAGGGCCGGTCCTGGAGGCGGTACAGAAGGACGACGACGCGCTCGAACGGATCGGGGATACGCTGCGTCGGGCCAGGGCCTTGCAAGGCGCCCCGGCCTGAGACCGGTCGAAGGGGCAACGTGTGGCGGTGGCGGGCAGGACGGACAGGGGCGTGGAGAACGGGCCGGCATCGCAACAGGACGTGCGGCGGCAGAACCTCGCACTCGTCCTCGGCACGGTCCGCGCGCACAGCCCGCTCTCCCGCGCGGACGTCGCCGCACGCGTCGGACTGACCAGACCGGCCGTCTCCTCCCTGGTCGACGAACTCATCGAACGCGGCGCGCTGACCGAGGCACCGGCCACCGCCAGCGGACGGGTGGGCCGCCCCGGACGGGCGCTGGCCCTCAACGACCACGGCCCCGCGGGCCTCGGCCTGGAGATCGGCGCCACCCACCTCGGCGCGTGCGTCGTGGACCTGCGGGGCGAGCCGCGCCTGTGGCGCAGGGTCGAACAGGTAAACGCGGACCGCCCGGCCGGGCAGGTCCTCGCGGAGGCAGCCGCACTGTCCGCCGAGGTCGAGACCGAGGCCACCGCCCTGGGCCTGTACGTCAAGGGGCGTATCCTCGCCGTGCCCGGAGTGGTGCCGAACGCACCCGGCGGACTCGTCGAGCGCGTACCCAACCTCGGCTGGCACGGCGTCCGCCTCGCCGACCACTGGCCCGACCCGGACACCCTGCCCGAACCGGAGAACGAGGCCAACCTCGGGGCGCTGGCCGAGTACTGGAACGCCGGACAACCCGCGGAGACCGTCGTACACGTCTCCGCGGAGACCGGCATCGGCGCCGCCCTCATCATCGACGGCCGCCTCTTCCGGGGAGCCCGCGGCTTCGCCGGAGAACTCGGCCACATCCCCGTCCAGCCGGACGGCCCCGGCTGCGCCTGCGGCGCCCGCGGCTGCCTGGAACAGTTCGCGGGGAAGGCAGCCGTGCTGCGGCAGGCCGGCCTCGCCCAGCACGACCTCGCCCAGGCCGGTGACCCGGTGGCCCTGCTGGCCGAGCGGGCAGGCGCCGGGCACGCGCCCACCCTGCGAGCCCTGGACCACGCGGGACGCGCTCTGGGCCTCGCCCTCGCGTCCGCCGTCGAACTCATCGACCCCGACAGCCTCGTCCTCGGCGGCGCCTACACCGAACTCGCCGACTGGCTCCTGCCCTCCGTACGCGCCGAACTGGCCGCCCGCGTCACCGTGCGGCCCTGGACCCCGCAGGCACTGCGCCCCTCGGCACTGGGCCGTCGCGGCCCCCTGCTGGGCGCGGCGCAGACGACGGTCCGCCGGATCATGGCGGACCCCACCCTGCTCCCCGCCGACTGACCCCGGGCCCGCCCCGCGCGCCCAGTCGTACCCGGCCACGGCCATCGCCTGTCCGCCCCGGGGTGGCGACCCGAGGGCGGCCGCAGCCTGGATCGAGGGCGCCACCAAGCAGACCGCGACCTGGGACGTCAGCGCCGTACTGTCCACCGCTGCCGACACCGCCGACGACCTCCTGGGGGACATCCTGCTCCAGCTCCCCGCCTACTGGGACCTCCTGTTCGGCCGCCCCCAGCCCACCTGACCCACCCCCGGGTGCCCCACACGGCCCCACGACTTCGCGAAAGGCATGCACCGCAGTGATCACCGACGTGCGCGTACCGCTTCAGCACCAGCCTCTTGCGGCCGAGCTGTTCATGACGGAGCCCTGTTGGTGAACCTCTCCGCGGACATCTCGCGGCCCGACCGGCCGGAACGGCACTGCCGGTATGCTCTCGCACCTTCACCGTGACGGGCCGGTGCCGGTCGGCGCTGCGGGACAGGCGAGGGCCGGGAGCAGCCGAGGGAAATTCGCGTGCCCCGGACGGCTTCGTACGGGCAGGATGCTTCGGCATGGAACGCTCCCTGATCAGTACCCTCGCCCACGTCGACCATCCCATCGCGGCGCCGCTGTCCGACGATTCCGTGCGTACGTTGCTCGACCGGGCGCTGCCCCGGGGGGGAGGAGCGGGTACTGGATCTGGGGTGTGCCGAGGCGGCCTGGCTGGTGCGTGCGCTGGCCGGGCGCCCCGGCCTGCGGGCGGACGGCGTCGACCTCAGCGAGTCCGCCCTCGCCAAGGGGCGCGCGGCGGCCGACGCGGCGGCCCTTGGCGACCGGCTGACGCTGCACACCGGAGACGCGACGGCGTTCGAGGCGCCACACCCGTACGACTTGGTGCTGTGCGTCGGTGCCACGCACGCGTTCGGCGGGCTGCTGCCGACCCTGGAAGCAGCGCGCAGCCATCTCGCGCCCGGCGGCAGTGTGCTGGTGGGCGACGATTTCTGGGAACGCGAGCCGGGGCCGCAGACGCTGGCCGCCGGGTTCGAGGCGGACGAGTACACCGACCTCGCCACGACCGTCGAGCGGGTATCAGCGGCAGGATGGACGCCGGTGTACGGGCATGTCAGCACGCTGGAGGAGTGGGACGCGTACGAGTGGTCATGGACCGGCTCGCTCTCGCGCTGGGCACTCGACCACCCCGAACACCCCGACGCGGCCGAGGTGTTGGAGATCGCCCGCACCCATCGGGATGAGTGGCTGCGCGGGTACCGGGGAACCCTCGGGTTCGTGACGTTGCAGCTCAGGGCGACGGCGTCCTAGCCCCGTACGTGGTCACCGATTGAGGTCTGCGGCCGGAGGGTTCGTGTGACTTCGATGCCGAGGAGTTCGTAGGGCGGACTGGGAAGCCGTCGGTGATCTGCACCGTCGGCGGGGTCGGTGACGTTCCCGGTCCGCCCATTGAGCTCGCCGCGGTGGCGGATGGGCACCCGGCCGGTCTGCCGCCGGTCCGGGGTGGTCGTGTCTGTCATGGCGTCGGGGCCTGTCAAATGGCCGGCATCCACGTCAGGTCACCTTTGCGTCACGCAACGTCTCACTGTCGGAAGCGGGGCCTCACGGGCCTCACGGGCCTCACGTGCCTGGGCCTGGCAGGCGTCTCTGATCGTACAGCCGGTGTCCGGCTGCCCGCTGTGGTGGATGGGGAGCAGGGTGTCACGGGCTGTGGTCGCGCCCTTCCCGTGGGGCGAAGGCTGTGAGGGCGTCGGTGTCGCTCGCGCGGGCGTGCAGGAAGTAGTCGGCCCATTCGGTGATTTCGGGGTAGGACGAGTCCTGGCTGAGCTGGGTGGCTGCGGCTTGGAGGTCGAAGTGCGTGGTGCGGAGTTCGACGCCCGGGCCCAGGAGGGCCCAGTGTGCTCCGGTTCGTCCGTAGGGCATGCCGATGCTGCCGGGGTTGATCACGAGTCGGCCGTGGGCGAGGCGGACGAACGGCATGTGGGTGTGGCCGCAGACCACGGTGCGGATGTCGGCATCGAGTCCGTTGAAGACTTCCTTCCAGCGGTCGAGGCGGGAGTCGACCAGGACGACCTCCTCGTCGTCGCGAGGGGTGGCATGACAGAACAGCACCTTTCCCAGCCCGTTCACGGACAGGGAAAGTGAACGGGGAAGGGAGCCGAGCAGGTCGAGGTGGTCCTCGCGGAGCTGTTCGGCTGCCCAGGGGGCGATCGGATCGGGGATCGTGTCGCGTTGCCCCCGGCGGTATTCGAGGAGTTCCCGGTCGGCGTTGCCGCTGATCCAGATGACGCGCTCGCCGAGGCTGGTCAGCAGGTCGAGGACCTGGGCCGGTTGCGGACCGGCGGTGATGTCGCCGGTCAGCACGATGTGATCGGCAGTGCTGACGTCGGGTTCGGCGAGTACTGCCTCCAGGGCTGGCAGGACTCCGTGGATGTCGGACAGGACGGCTACTCGTTTCAGCATGGTCACCACTGTGGGGTGAAGACCGCCGAGCGGTGCACTCGTTCGCCCGGCGCGTAGTTTGAGGGGCCAATCGAGGCGTGTCGTCACCGGGCGCGTAGCTCTCCCACGGGCTCCGGCTTCGTTGGCGATGCGCGTCGTGCTCTTGTCGTGGTAGCCGAGTGCCATGGGGAACTACGGGCGCCGGGGCCCAAGGACGAGCTGGCGAATGGCTCAGGTACGGCCTTCCTCGACTGGGACGACCAGTTCCCGCAGTGCGTCGCGCAGAGCACACCGCCGGTTGCGGCAGCCCCTGGTTCGCAGTCCCAGCAGAAAGCTCGTGATGGACTGCTTCGCGCCAGCCCACGTATGTCCACCACGAGCACACTCTGCGGGGAGGGGGCCAAGTGTCTGATGCGGCACGCAACCCGACCAGGCCCCAAGACCGTTCTCTCATGTTCGGCCATGTGAACACCGTGCGGCCGAGAGTCCCCTCACCCTGTGAACGCGATGACCAGCGCATCCGACTCTGGCGCGATGTAGTCGTATGTCGGGAAGTCGACGTGACCATGATGGTTGGCATCCGCTTCGGAGGCGAAGCCTTCGATCCTGTCGGCCAGGAGGTTGAGAGCTTCCCGCCCTCCCTCGATCATGAGGGTGCTGCCCTCCGTGACGATCGAAGCGGTATTGCGCTCCGGATGTTCCCGGAACGCGATTTCGGACAGCGCCCTCTCGTAGGGAAAGGGGTGCCGGTTCTCCGAGAGGTGGACGTTTCCCGCTTTCCCGCGCAGTAGCTGCCCGAGAGCCAACAGCCCTCGGCGTGTCCCGGAGAGCTCAAGCTCGTCGGTTTTCCCGCTGTGCAGAACCTGCAACATCACATCCCCCTTGTCCTGCCGATCTTACCGATCACCGATTCGCACCGTCTTGTCATATGGCCGGCATTGGTCAGAGTCACGGCTTCCCGGCAGACCTCCGACACGGTCTGCCCCCCATCGAGCTGTCGGCTTCAAGTGTCGGGCGTGCCCGCTCGCCATGGCCCCTGGGGGCAGCAGGAGACGTCAGAGTTCCCCACGCTGATGTCACCCAGGGGCGGGGCGGTGCTTGCGGACTCTGCCGCCGAGTGTCCTGTCGCGCTGATGCTCCCACTCGGTCCCACCTGACATGGCGGATCGCCCGCTGAGCGGCGACCGCTTTGAAAATGAGTGGCGGCGTCGAAGCCTGGGCAGAAGGCTCTTCGCGTGACACTTCATGTGAACGAGATCCGTGTGGATGAGGCGGTCGTCCGGTCGCTGCTGCGGGAGCAGCGGCCCGAGTGGGCCGCCCTTCCCCTCTCACCGGCCGGTGAGGGCACCGACAACAGGATGTACCGGCTCGGCGACCAGCTGCTCTTGCGGTTGCCGCGCACCCCGGACAACGCGAAGGCCGTACGCAAGGAGCAGACGTGGCTGCCGCGGCTGGCGCCACGCCTCCCCTGTCAGATCCCGGAGCCGGTGTACGCGGGCAGCCCGGGTTCCGTGTTTCCGCTCGCCTGGTCGGTGTACCGCTGGATCGACGGCGTCGAAGCCAGCCCTGGATCAGTCACCGATTGGCCCGCCTTCGGGACTGATCTGGCGGCGATCGTGCGTAGCCTGCACTCCGCCCCTCTCATGGGAGCCACTCGCCAGGGTGAGCTCAGCTGGTACCGCGGAGGTGGCCTGCAAGCCTGTGACCGGTGGATCAGCGAGTGCTTCGACAACTGCCGCATGATCGAGGGCCTCGACCTCGACGTCGCGCACCTGCGACACCTGTGGCAGGCCGCGCTCGCCTTGCCTGAGCCATCCGGTCGCCAGGTATGGCTCCATGGGGATCTCAAACCCAGCAACCTCCTGGTGCGGCAGGGCAAGCTGCACGCGGTCATCGACTTCGGCGCCCTCTCCGTCGGCTTTCCCGACGCTGAACACTCGCCTCTGTGGGACCTTCCCCCTGGGGCCCGACAGGCGTACTGGAACGCCATGGGCCTCGACGACGAGACCTGGCTGCGTGCCCGGGCGTGGGCCATCGCCGTCGGAGTCAGCGGAGTGTCGTACTACTGGTCCGCCTATCCCGCCTTCGTCGACGAATGCCTCTCGCGTCTGCGCGCGATACTGGAGGTTGCAGGCGAGCGGTGAACTCGTCCCGGGTAAAACCTTCCGCTGATCTCTCCGGAGTCCTTCGGATTATCCACGCGGTAGAGGGGAATGGCGCCGTTGCCCAGCTGGGCGATCCCCAGGTTGACGGCGTCGTCGGTGAGGCTGCGGCCGTTGGGGAATCCTCCGGTGTTTGTACCGTCGTACGTCAGGTGGTCGGGGAGCGGAGCAGGCGTTCCGTGAGAGCGGTGGCCCGGCCCTCGGGGCGTTCGGGGTGCTCGAAGACGCGCGGGAACCTGCCGGGGCTGAACGGGTGCCGGGCTGCTTGGCTCTTCGCGGCTGCGGGGTAAGAGCCGTGTGCGGCAGGGGTGTTCACGAGGGCAGTGAGGCGAGCCAGCCGCTCAGGAGCCGGTTGACGTCGTCGGGGCGCTCCTGCTGGATCCAGTGGCCGCAGCCGTCGAGGAGATGTGAGGAGACCAGGCCGGGCAGGGTGGTGGGGTAGGCGTCGATGGCGTCGGCGAGCCATGTGGTGGCGGCGTCCCGGCTGCCGCCGACGAACAGGGACGGCTGCGTGATCGGGGCGCCGTCGAAGTCGGCGAGGTCCTCCCAGTCCCGGTCCATGTTCCGGTAGCGGTTCAGCGCCCCGATCAGACCGGTCCGCTCGAACTCCTCGGCGTATGCGTCGAGTTCGCCCTGGCCGAGCCAGGAGGGGTGTCGGTCCTTGGGGAAGCGGTCGCGCAGTGTGCCGCTCTTGCTGACGAAGTGGGGGTCCGGGGCGGTGGAAGCGGGCATGGTGTCGCCCGACATCGCCGCGTAGAACCCCGCGAGCCAGCCGCGCACATCGGGCTCGATCTCGGCCTCGGCCCGGCCGGGCTCCTGGAAGTAGGAGACGTAGAACTCCTCGTCCCCGCCCAGGCGCGCGAAGACTTCACTGGGCCGCGGGCCACCGCGCGGGGCGTAGGGCACGCTGAGCAACCCCACCGCCCGGAAGACGTCCGGCTGGAGCAGGGCCGAGTTCGCGGCGATGACCGAGCCCCAGTCGTGCCCGACGATCACCGCGGACTGCTCGCCCAGGGCGTGCACCACCGCGAGGTTGTCCGCCACCAGGTCGAGCATGCGGTACGCGGCCACACTGTCGGGGCGGGAGGAGCGGCCGTACCCGCGGACGTCGATGGCGACCGCGCGGTACCCGGCGGCGGCCAGCGCGGGCAACTGGTGGCGCCAGGAATACCAGGACTCCGGGAACCCGTGCACCAGCAACACCAGCGGTCCCGAACCCTGTTCCACCAGGTGGAGCCGGCCTGCTGGCGAGGTGACCAGACGATGCGTGCACTGCGTGGCCGACTTCGACATGAGTCCTCCAAGGTTGTTGATGGGCCGGTATCAGGGCCGGCGCCGGACGGTCGTACATCGGCGCGGATCGAGGATGCCGCACACACCACGACCGCGGCCAAGGCTGTTGCCGCTTCGGCAAATCCTGTGGCGCTCCCACCTGGCGGACGCCGCGGTCGGCCGCCTGGCACCGGACGCAATCCGTGCGGGTTGTGCATGGTTTACGCCGGGGCAGATTCCGGGCGCGTGCGGTCAATGCTGGGTGTCAGCTCGTTGAGTACGACGGGCGTCTCTTTGACGTGGGCGGGCAGATCCATGCGGCCAGACGAGGCGGTCCAGCGGTCGAAGGCGACTTTGAAGACCGAGTTCCTGCCTCGGCGGGCGAGGCTCACGCCCGGTTCCTTCACACCACGGCGCGGCTCGTCGGCGACGGCCGTGGAGAAGGATGCGAGCGTGGACAGCTCGCGTTCCCGGAGCGCGTTGTTTCCGGAGACGAAACCCTGGTGCTGCCGCGCGAAGGCGTGCCGCTTGCGAAACCGACGGCGACGGCCTCCAGGATCGTCGCCACGAGGCCATCGGGAGCACGGCCGTGGGAAGACCGGCAAGGGCGCCGCTGAAGAAGCTCTCCAGCGCCGGGGAATCCGCGAACAGAACCTCACGCTTGGCGGCGTAGTACCGGAAGAACCTACGCTCAGTGAGCCCTGCCCAGTCACCCCTGAGCTCGTCGCCGGGCAGGGCGAGGACTTCGAACGCCGCTGGCACACCCTCACCCCCCCACCCTCGCCCCGGACACGCCATAAAGCCACGGCCGGACGGAGGAGGAATCATGCGCCCCCTGCGCATCGCCCCCGACACCACGCTCACCGAGCTCGACCTGCCGCAGAGGGACGCGTTGTCCCCGATTCGGCGAGCGAGGCCGCCCCTGCGGCAGGCTGACGCCATGGGCGGCGGCGTGTCCGAAGCCTGTGGGCTCAGGTGTTGAGGGCATGTCCCGTTGTTGCATCGACGTGATCTGGGATCTCGTCGTGGCGATCGCCCACGGACAGTGTCCCGGTGGGCTCGAACAGGAGGATTGAGGCGCCGGACGGAGCGGACGGCTTGTGCTCTGTGCCTCGGGGTACGGTGAAGACCGCTCCCTGCGGGAGCAGGACCGTGCGCTCCCCGTCGGGCTCGCGCAGGGAGATGCGCAGCTCGCCGTCGAGTACCAGGAAGAACTCGTCGGTGTCGGCGTGTGCGTGCCAGATGTGGTCGCCCTGGACCTTGGCGATGCGGACCTCGTAGTCGTTGACGCGCGTGACGATGCGGGGGCTCCACAGGGCATCGAAGGAAGCCAGAGCCTTGCTGAGGGGGATGGGTTCGTTGCTCATGTGCTCCATCCTGAGCCGTTTCGCCGGACTGCCGTGAGTGCTAGGAATTGCACATGACGAAAGAATCCTCGCACGCGGTTCGCGCGGCGGCCGTACACCGTGTCGTCGTGATCGTGGACGAGAACTCGAACCCCTTCGAGCTCGGCTGCGCGACCGAGGTCTTCGGTCTGCGCAGACCGGAGATCGGCCGTGATCTCTACGACTTCAGGCTCTGTTCCCCCGAGCCCAGCACCCTGATGCGAGACGGGTTCTTCACGCTCACGGGAGTCGCCGGCCTGGAAGCGGCTGACGCGGCGGACACAGTGATCGTCCCCAACCGCCCGGACACCGAAGTGCCCCGCCGTCCCGCCGTACTCGATGCCGTCCGCCGGGCACACGCCCGCGGTGCGCGCCTGGTCGGCTTCTGCAGCGGCGCCTTCACACTGGCCGAGGCCGGAGTCCTCGACGGGCGCCGGGCCACCGCGCACTGGCAATGGGCGGATTCCTTCCGGGCCCGCTTTCCTTCTGTCCAGTTCGAAGCAGACGTGCTGTTCGTGGATGACGGGGACATTCTCACCGCAGCAGGCAGTGCGGCTGCGCTCGATCTTGGGCTGCATGTGGTCCGTCGCGACTACGGCGCGGAGATCGCCAACTCTGTGAGCCGACGGCTGGTCTTCGCGGCGCACCGGGACGGTGGGCAGAAGCAGTTCGTGGAGCGTCCCATGCCCGATCTGCCGGACGAGTCCTTGGCGCCTGTCCTGGCCTGGGCCCAGGAACGGCTGGATTCGCCACTCAGCGTGTCCGGTCTTGCGGCGCGTGCGGCGGTCAGTCCGGCGACGCTGCATCGCCGTTTCCAAGCACAACTGGGCACCACGCCGCTGGCGTGGCTGACGGGGGAACGGGTCGCTCTGGCGTGCCGGTTGATCGAGCGAGGTGAGTCCCGGGTCGAGGTGGTCGCGCGACGCAGCGGGCTTGGCACCGCTGCCAATCTGCGCACGCTGATGCGCCGCGAGACCGGCATCACACCGTCGGCATACAGGCGCCGGTTCGGGCCGGAGGCGAACTGACGGCGGCATTTCCCTGCCGACGAACCATGTGTGCCTCATCGTCTGCTGTCGTCGGGGCGAGCGGGCTCGTCAGCTCGGAGATCGCCTCGGGAGAGGGCTTGGACCGGCGCACCTGCCGTCCTGGTCAGCAAGTGCTCACCTCGCCAACCACAGCGCTCACCCGCCAACTCAAACGCTCAGTTGAGGCGTCGCCCACATATCCTCCACTCGAACGGACCGAGCGACCCCTCTCGCGCGAGATCGAGGTTCTTGCTCTGGAGCCATGCCGTGAAGGCGCGCGAGAGTGACCCGCAAGGTTCGGCGCAGGCAGCGCGGTGACCTGTTCCCAGCGAAGCTGGGCTCGGTCTTCGGCGAGGTCCGTGGCCGATCCCGCGCGCCCGCCGACGTGCCCAGCCGTGCCGTGGAGGGCTTCGAACACCATGTCATCACCTGCCCGGCACTACGTACACGGATCCGGATCGCCTTCGCTCACCGGGCATGGAGCGGCGCGGCGCCTCTCTCGCGTTGGACCGCTGCTGCCGTGGCGGCGCCGGGCGGGTCGACGGCCGCGCAATGACTGTCCGCTGCTGGGGCATTGCCCGTCGTCAGGTAGTTGTCGACCGCTGCGCGGACGCACGGGCTGCCGCTGCGGTCGTAGGAGGAATGGCCCCAGCCGTCGTAGGTCAGCAGCGTGGTGGTGTCCTTGGCCTGCTGATGGGCGTTGACCGTCCAGGCGTACGGCGTTGACGGGTCATAGAGCGCGTCGAGCATCAGGATCTGCGGCGCGTTGCGGATTTTCAGCGGGTGCTGAGGGTTGTTGACCGGATCGTGCACCCCGACGCACGCTGTGATGTCGGTGTGGCCGACTGTTCCGCCGCGCATGAGGGGAGCCAGCGCGCGCTCCCTGGCCTCCAGCGCCTGGTACTCGGCGAAGGTGCGGATCGGGAAGTTCCAGTCCGAACAGACCGCCGCCTGGTAGACACTGTTCCCCTCCGCGCCGGCCGTCGTCCGGGGCCGGGCGGAACCGCTCTTGGGCGGCTCATCCAGTCGACGCACATAGGTGGCCAGCGATGCGTACTCGACCGGTCGGTACAGGGAGTACGACACGGTGTTGATGACGTCCTGCGCTCGCAGGGGCGCGCCGGGATGGTCAGGATCAGTGAGTTCGCCGCGGTCAGCCTTGGCCAGCACGTCGTGCCACAGCTGGATGACGTCCCTGCCGTACAAGGCGCAAGAAGGGGTTCTGCCGCACCAGCGCACCCATTCGGTGAAGGTGGCCTCCACGGCGGCAGACTCGGTGCCGGCGTAGTCCCAGATGCCCAGGCTGTGGTCCATGTTGCTGTCCAGCACCATGGTGCGGATCTTGTCGCCGTAGCGTTCCGCGTACTGCTGGCCCATCAAGGTGCCGTAGGAAGCGGCGAAGTAGTTGATCTGCTGTTCGCCGAGCGCGCGCCGGATCCGGTCCATGTCCTGGGCCGTCGAAGCGGTGTCGACGTGCTCGGCGAGCGGTCCGGTGCGCCGGCGGCAGTCGTCGAGCAGGGTGCGGTTGTACGCTCCCAGGGCGTCGAACTCGGCCTGGTTGACCGGGAAGATCGACGCCGGGTGGTCCAGCAGTTCGGTGGAGCACATCACCGGCCGGCTGCGGGACACCCCGCGGGGATCCCAGCCGACCACATCGAAGCGGGCATAGATGTCGGGGCTGAACAGGTTCGTGCGCAGTGCGTAGTCCACCCCGGAACCGCCCGGTCCGCCGGGGTTGATCAGTAGGACCCCGATCCGCTTGACCGGATCCGTCGCCTTGCGGCGGGCCACCGCGAGATCGAACGTCCCCTCCGCGGGGTTCTCGTAGTCGACCGGCAGACGCAGGCTCCCGCATTCCACGGTCGCGTCCTCGGGGCAGGCCGACCACTGGACCGTCGTGGCCGGCGCGGCGGATGCGGCTGATGCGGGGAATCCGGCCAGCACACTGGCGAGCAGCAACGCGCTGGTGCATAAGACCCCGAAGGTGTGGGCCATCGATCTCAAAACCACTCCCGAATGGTGTGGAGCAGCAACTTCGAGCCTCGGCGCGGCGAAGTGGCGTCGGCTACCGGGCGACCGTAATGGGCTTTCTGCGACGTCACGACGTCGCGCGGCCCCGGCGCGCTGGGCATGAAGTTCTGCTCGGTGTTGTCGGTCATCAGCCGGTATGTCGACTGCCGAAGTTCAGCACGAACTAAGTTCGTGGGCAAGGACCTATTCCGTCATGGCGAACTGGCCATCCTCACGAGGTCAAGTGCGTGTGATACGTACGGGACCCAAATGGTTGCGCCGTTCGTTGCGCCCCGTGCAGGTCGGGCGGCACGGCCTGGGCACCGAGCGCAAGGCAGGAATGCCGCGCGTCCCAAGACCTGGCCCTCGCCGACCGACCGTGGTTCAGCCGACGAGGCGGGAGCGGGAGGCTCAGCGGGCCAGCAGGTCACGGATCGCGGCAGCGATCTCGTCGGGTGCCTCTTCGGCCATGAAATGCCCGGCGCGGGTCAGCCGGTGGTCCAGATCCGGCGCCCACGCCTTCCACACTCCGGCAGCGTCGAAGCCGAGCTGCGCGCCCCAGTCCTGCTGTATGACGGTGACGGGCATGGCCAGCTGCGACCCGGCTTCCAGGTCCGCCTGGTCATGCGTGACGTCGATGTCCGCCGAGGCCCGGTAGTCCGCGACGATCGACGTCACTGCCGCGGCGCTCGCGCGCAGGTATGCGGCACGCACATCTGCGGGCGCGGTGGTCGGATCGTTGGCCCAGGCGTCGAGGAACGAGCCGAAGAACGCGTCCGCACTGGCGGCGATCATCGCCTCCGGCAGGCCCGGCGGCTGCGCCATCAGATAGAGGTGGTAGCCGACCGCCGCCGAGGTGCCGTGCAGTACGTTCCACATGTCGAGCGTCGGCACGATGTCGAGGATGCCCAGGTGCGTGATGGTCTCCGGGTGGTCCAGCCCCGCGCGGAAGGCGACCAGGGCCCCGCGATCGTGGCCGACGAGGGCAAAGCGCTCGTGACCGAGCGACGCCGCCAGCGTGACGATGTCGGCGGCCATGGTGCGCTTGGCGTACACATCGGGGTCGGTGGCCGCCGGCTTGTCGCTGGCACCGTAGCCCCGCAGGTCGGGACAGATCACCGTGTGCCTGTCGGCGAGCCGCTCGGCGACATGTCGCCACATCAGGTGGGTCTGGGGAAAACCGTGCAGCAGCACCACCGGGCTGCCGCTGCCGCCGACGGCCGCGGCGAGCTCCACACCGTCCGCACCGGGCAGCCGAACCTGCTCGAAGCCGGGAATCGTGAGCGTCATACGGGACCACCTCTTCTGGTCGGGAACTTGACCGGATCAGCGTGGCCGAGAGCGATCAGCAACCGATCAGTACGGTTGGCCACGGATGGCCCCTGGCACGGAGGATGGGTGCATGCGAATCGACGTGCTCGGTGTGGTGCGGGCCCTCCACGACGATGGCAGCCCGGTTGATCTGGGCGGACCGCGCCATCGTGAGGTGCTCGCCCGGCTCGTCGCGGCCGAGGGACGGATGGTCACCACCGACACTCTTGTGAACGACCTGTGGGCCGATCCGCCGGCCCGCGCCGTCGGCGCTCTGCGTACCTTCGTGGCCGCGCTGCGCCGCGCCCTCGAACCCGACCGGCCGCCCCGCACTGCGCCGACCGTCATCGTCACCGAAGGCCCCGGCTACGTGCTGCGCCTTCAGCGCGAGAACGTGGATGTCCATCACTTCCAGGACACGCTCGCCCGAGCCCGGAGCAACCCCGCGGCGGTGACCGACCTCGGTGCGGCACTCACGGCGTGGCGCGGACCGGCCTACGCCGATGTGACCGGCTCCACCTGGGCGCAGCGCGAGCGGACCCGGCTGGAGGAATTGAGACTGGAGGCGGCGGAACTGCGCGCCCGCATCCTCCTCGACTCCGGAGAAGGGACGGATCTCGTCGCCGAACTGGGTGCCCATGTCACCGAGCACCCGTGGCGCGAGCCGGCCTGGGAGCTGCTCGCCCGCGCGCTGTTGCGTGCGGGCCGCCAGGCCGACGCGCTTGCCAGCCTCCGCCGCGCCCGCACGATGCTCGTCGACCAGCTCGGGCTCG
The DNA here is from genome assembly GCF_041080675.1 of Streptomyces sp. cg36. NCBI lineage: Bacteria > Bacillati > Actinomycetota > Actinomycetes > Kitasatosporales > Streptomycetaceae > Streptomyces > Streptomyces cyclosori. The sequence goes on from NZ_CP163520.1 coordinate 8,353,333, forward strand.
ACCCCAGTGCCAGCCTCCAACACCTGGAAACCGAGATCCTCACCGGGGCCGCACCCCCTGAAGGAGCACGTACCGGATGGACCGGCCCTGGTGTCAGGCTCGGCCCGCGCACCACCGTGGAGCTGGCCCGCACCCTCGCACTGGCGGGTGGCGATGCCCTCCTGCGCTCACGGCGCGACCGCCTCGCCGCCATCCAGGCGGCACAACGCACCGGAGACCTCTCCCTGACCGCCCGGGTCATCGGAGCCTACGACGTGCCGGCCATCTGGAGCCGGGCCGACGACCCCGAGCAGTCCCGCGCGGTCGTGGCTGCCGCGGAGCGCACGCTCACCGGACTCGGCCCGGACGGCCCCGCCGACCTGCGCGCTCGCCTCCTGGCCACGGTCGCCATCGAAAGCCGAAGCGCCGATCTGTCCACAACCGAACTGGAGCACGCGCGGCAGGCCGCACGTCAGGCCGAGGAGCTCGCACGGAACCTCCCCGATCCCGCCCTGCTGGCCTACGCCCTCAACGGGGTGTTCCTGCAGTCCTTCGGCAGCCCCGGCCTCGCTGCGGCACGGGACAGGACCGGCACCGAGATCCTCGACCTGGCCACTCGGCACGACCTGCCGAACTTCGCCGTACTCGGCCGACTGATCCGCCTGCAATCCGCCTCGGCCCTCGGAGACCTCCACGACGCAAGCTCGCACGCCGATGCCGCCGATCAGCTCGCCGCCACCACCGAGGCGCCCCTCGTCCCCGTCCTCACCCGATGGTTCAGGGCCCGCGCCACAGCCGCCCGCAGCACCGAACCGGGCGGACCGAGCGCGGCCACGGCAGCAGCCCACTACCGCACAGCCGAGGACAGCCTCCGGACGGCCGGAATGCCAGGGCTGCACCGCGGCCTGTTCCCGCTCGCCCTGCTGGGACTGCGCCTGCTGCACGACCGGCCCGCGCCCACCGACCCTCACCTCGACTGGGGCCCCTACGGATTCTGGACACGTCCCCTCGTGCTGCTCGCCCAGGGGCGGGGTGAGCAGGCCCGCACAGCCCTCGCTGAGGTGCCCGAACCACCCCATGACCACATGCAGGAAGCCATGTGGTGCCTGACCGCCCGCGCCGCCGTACTCCTCGGCGAGCGCGGAATCGCCGCGCATGCTGCGGCTGCTCTGCGGGAAGCAGATGCAGAACATGCGGGGGCCACGAGCGGAATGCTGACCCTGGGCCCAGTGGCGCGATACCTGGCAGAGGCGCAGGCATGCGCCGGAGCGAGGTAAGCGACCGCAGTCTGCGAGTCCCGGGTCCGTCCGTATTCACCCCACGGCCCCGGCGGAATCAGGACGCCATGACATGCGGGGGCATCCGTCGCCGACGCAAGGCAGCGACGGTCCCGACGCCACGCGGGGTGCGGCACTGCCGCTGGCGCAGGACAAGTCCGACTGCCACAGCTGACGCGGCGTTGGACTGCGACCCACCCCGTACAGGCGTGAGCGGGACACAGACGGCCGCCTGGTCCTGGTCGCCGAGGAGTGCCCCCCGCCTCGATACGGTCGACGAGGTCATCGCGCTCACCGGCTTCCGCCCCGACCTGACCTTCCTCGACGAACTCGGTCTGAACCTTGACGAGCGCCTGCAGACACCGGTCGAACCGGCCCCGCTGATCGACTGCAACCTGCACTCCTGCGGCACCGTCCACCGGGCACGGCCACCGCGAGCTGTCCCGCCCCGAACAGGGCGTCTACCCGGAGGAGGGGACCACAGCTCACACGATCTGAATCTTCTGTCGCCCGTTCCGCACCGTGACGTGGTAGTCGGCGTCCACGTACCGCGGCCAAGGCCCGGTGACGGTGGGCCAGCCCAGCTCCTCGAACGACCGCTCGGCGCGCTGGCCGCGGACCTTCATGAAAGCGACGCCGGTGACGAGACGGCCGTCGCCGCCGCCCTGTCCGTCCGCGATCAGGCGGAGCAGGGCGTCGTGGCCGAAGGGCCCGTACAGCGGGGTGATGACGACCGCGCCGGGTGCGGCCTGGTCGAGCCATGCGCGGGGGACCTCGCGGACGGCGGCCGTGCAGATGATCCGTGTGTAGGGAGCACGATGCGGGTAACCCAGTTCTCCGTCGCCCGCCACTACGGCCGGCCGCAGCCCGAGGCCGGCGAGTGAGGCGCGCGCCCGATCAGCGAGCTCTGTGTCGATCTCCATGGTGACGATGTTCTCGGCGGGGACGCGCTGGGCCAGGAGGGCGGTGCTGTAGCCGGAGCCGGTGCCGATCTCCAGCACCTGGTCGGCGGGGTGGGGGTCGAGGTGGTGGAGCATGTCCACGACGGCGGCGGAGCAGGACACCGCGCTGGTGAACGGTGCGTCGGTGGGCCCGTCCTGCGGGCGCACCGCCCCGTCGGCGACCTGCGTGATCAGCGAAGTGCGCGGCCGGTAGACCCCCCGCAGCCAGGCCCGGGGCCGCTCCCGACGGTCGATCACATAGTGAAGGCCGTCGTCGCGGGGGTTGGGCCACCAGTACTGGTCGGGAACGAAGTGTTCACGGGGCACCGTCAGGAATGCCTCGCGCAGCCACGGCCGCCCGTTGAAGTGCCCCTCTGTACGGGCGTCGATCTCGGCGGCGCACTGCGCGCGCAGCTCGGCGGCGAACGCCGCGAGGTTGATCGCCGCGGTGTCAGTCATCTTCTGGCTCCGGGTCCGGCCCCTGCGGCGGCATCGGATTGCCCGGGTCGCCCGGACTCGACGAGTCCCCGCCCACCTGCCCGTCGCTGTCTCCACGACTGCCGCCCATGACACCCTCCCATGATCAGATCAGATCAGATCGTCGGCTCGGCGCACACCCTGATGCGCGCCCTCGCACCCCCAGACGACCAGCAACACAGCGTGACGGCAAGCGGCTTGCAGGATCTGCACGCGGGGCGGCGAGTGCGGGGCGCCTCCCAGGAAGATGGGAAAACCCTTTGCCGGGCTTTCCGGCGTGCCGCGAGACTGAGGACCATGCTCGGATTCGCTCAGACCGACAACGAGACCCTCGTCTCCTGTTTAGGTGACCGCCAGCGTGCGGTCGCGGCGTACCACGCTTTGTTGCGGCGCGGCGAGAACGCGTTGAATGCCATCCGTGCCGGCCTGCACCACGAGCATCCGGCAGTCCGGGAGGGCTGCTGCCGACTTCTCGATCACCTGGTCGACACGGATTCCATGGACGAGCTCATCGTCATGGCTGATGACCCCGACGCCCGGGTCAGGATCTCCGCCTTCCATGCCCTGGCCTGCGACCGGTGCAAGGGCGACACGTGCGCGCCCGGCGCGGACCGGGTCCTCGATCCTGCACTGCGTCATCTGGACTCTGATCCGGATCCGCATGTGCGGAGCATGGCCGCCGAACTCGTCGGCAAGTTCGCCCACACCGACGTCCGCGCCGTCGCCGCCCTGGAGGCGTCCCACACGCGGGATTCGAGTCCGGCCGTCCGTAAGAAGGCTGGCTGGTACATACCTGGCGGGACCATCTACGAACGGACCGTCCCGAGGGCTCCCAAGTAACCGGGCGCACATGGCGCAGGCGCAGGCTGGTGCCTTGCAGTTCGGTGACGAGCCCGCTTTGGAGTGAATGCACGTGTCCGCCCGCTGTCGAAGGCGACGAAGGGGCGTTGCGCTACCTGCGGCGCGCGGCCGGCAAGAACGACACCGGCCGGGGTTTCTCGGCTGCTTGTGGGTCATAAACGCTGTTGATGGGGTGATCAGTCGTTACCGGGTACCCGGTAACGATCTGTCGCGCCAAGGTGGAATCGTCCCGTCCGCCCATTCAGTGAAGCGACGATTCTCTTGAAATCCACGCGTATCGCGGCCCTCGCGGTCGTCTCGGTCCTGTCCCCGGCCACCTGGCCGTCCGCCCCCGCGGCGGCGGACGAATCCCGTCCGCCCGCCGTGTCCGCTCCCGACGCGACGGAGGAGCGCAAGGCACAGCGCGTGCTGGTGGTCCCCAGCGTGAGCGGACTACCGAAACGGTTCCTCGCGGGCGGCGAGTGGCAGGAGTTCACGCTCACCCTGGACAACACCGGGAAGGAGGTGCTGCGGGACCTGATCCTCATGCTGTGGTGGCAGTTCGACGATGAGTACCCCGGCCTGCAACTGGACCAGGTGAGGATCGAGATGAAGGTCGACGGGGTGTGGCGGGAGCAGACGTTCAGCCCGCCACAACCGCCGCAGCTCGTCAACTCGGATCCGGCCCTGCGCGGGCATCCGATCCGCCCCGGGAGGAACGACTTCCCGCTGCGCATGAAGTTTACGGCGGACACTCCGTCGCAGTTCTACTCCTTCGGCGCGGGGGTGAACGAGGAGTACGGCGACGCTGAGGGCGCCGGGTGGACCCCGTCCGAGATCTACCGCTCGGCCGGCCCGGAGCCGACGCCGGACCCCGAACCGACGCCGGACCCGAAGCCCACCGCGGACCCGAATCCCACCCCGACGCCGACGCCGGACCCGGAGCCGAAGCCCGACCCCACTCCCGGCCTTGGCGGGAAGCCGGCCCCGGGTCCCGGAGGCGCGGACCCGACCCCCGATCCGGCCACCGACCCGGCGGGGACCGCCTCGCCGGAGCCCGCGGCGGACGGCAGGCTGGCCGACACCGGCGGCGGCACCGGCCCCTGGCCCGTCGCGGCGGGTGCGGCGGTCGCCCTCGGCACCACCCTGACCATGCTCGCCCGCGCACGACGGCGCCGCGAGGAGCATTGACGGCCCGCTGAACCCGTCGGACACGCCCTCATGCTGCGTTCCTGTTTGAGTGGGTAAGAGTGCTGGTAGCAGGGCGGCGCAGGTGCTCGGGGTGGGCGCTGGACGATGGTGTTGTGGGCGCGGCCCAGCCACGACGAGGCAGAGCGAAAGAGGGTGAATCGGCTGGTCGGGGCGCGGAGGGCTCCACGTGGTCCGGCGGTCCGGGCCCGGATGGTGTAGTTGAGCTGGTCTGGGCTGCGGGTGCCGGTGATCGCCGATGGGTTGGGGCGCGGGATCCTCACCAAGCTCCGCGCCGATTCGGCCCGCGCTCCCCAGTTCCTGCGGGCCCTGCTCGTCCTGACGAACCTCGAAGTCAACCGCTGAGATGATGCTTTGTCTCGGCGAACGGTGTGGTCAGCTGGTGGGCGGCTTCACGTCGTGCCGGATCCATACATTGGGCTCGACATAGACGGCTTGGTCATGTGCGGTGTCGCAGTGCACCGGGACGAGAGCGCCTGGCACGTCGATGTCGCCGCTGCTGGTGAAGGGCAGGCCGGTCCACTGGCGCCACTGGGACAGTGAGCCGCTGACCGTCATCGATGCCGGGGCGATCTTCTGGATGCTGCCACCGGCCTTGACGTGCACTCGGAGCCAGGGGTCGGTCGGAAATCCGTCGTCGCCCTGTCGCCGGATGTAGTCGGTCATGGTGACGCGCGGTTCGCGGTACTTGGCTGTGGGACGGACCGGGGCCAACAGCACGTTGTGGCCCTGTCGCCCGACGGCGTCCCGCAGCGCGGCCAGCATGCGGTAGGACAGGCCGCGGCCGAGATAGTCGGTGTCCACCGTGATCTCCAGAGCACTGGCTGTTGTCGGTGAGTGCCCATGGCGCTGGTCGCGGAACGCCCAGACGAGTACCTGGTCCCAGCCCTTGTCCGGCATCTCCTCACGGCCGTCGAGCTCTGCGTTGAACGGCACGCTCAGCCCGCGGGCCACGACACGGTCACCATCCGTTGCCACCACGCAGTACCGAGGGAACTCCTGCGCCACCCGGCCCAGCAAGGCTTCCCCTACCTGATCGTGCGGTATGAAGGCCGGCCACGTCTCAGCGATCTCGTAAATACGGGAAAGCAACGACGGACGCTCATCGAGGGTGGTGATCACAATGCTGTCTATCTCGTTCACGACCGGGACACTGCCACAGGAGCAGCCCCCCTGGCCAGCGGCTTTGTCCCAAGAGGTACGCCATGGTCTCACCCCGCTAAACCGTCCAAGAGTGCAGGCATGCGGCCATTCGCGATGATTTCTTTCCTTCGTGCCAGGAGGGCACACCACACCGTCCTCGGTATCCACGACAGGGTGGTGGTCCGAACCCTCACGTGCGGGCGACGGCCAGGTGGCCTCGGTCCAGTGCTGCGCCATGGGGCTGGAGGAGTGATGGCGAGCGGGGTGCGCGTCCCGCCGGTCCGGCGATCGGTAGGCACGGGGCGCGGAAGCCTACCTACGACACCGATATAGCCAGGTCTGAATTGAGCCGATCCGTTCCACTCAGCGGACCAGCTGCTGGACGCTACGTCTCGGCCCGGACGGCCATGCCTGGATCGTTCACGCACCCTGACGGTGAAAGGGCATTCGCATGCGCGGAAGATCAAGAAATGGGTACAGGCTGATTGGCCGGCTGGTCGGTTCTGCGGGCAAGTCTGTTGACTGTTACGGCGGTTGGAGCACTTGTGGGCGCGGCACCGGGTGCGGCCACGGCCGCGCCCCAGCACATTGCCGCCGCCTCCGGTTCCTCGATTGCCGCAGCCCGCAACGGGGACGGTCAACTGACAGTGTTCGGCACCGACAGAACCGGCGGCGTGTGGCATCGCCGGCAGTGGACTTTCTCGGACAGCGGCTGGACTGACTGGTACAAGTTCGACGGAGCCCTGACCTCAGTCGCTGCTGAGATCAATGCCGACGGGTGCGCGGTGTGGACGCACCGTCACCCGCCGGTATGACGGCCTGGGATCCGGTCGCGGGGAGGGATCGGCCGGGCGACAAAGGGACGCAAGGGACTGGTGTACAGCTCGTCAACCTGGGTGCGCCGAATCGGGAGACAGGCCGGGTGTGGGCTGGTGGTCAGCTGCTGGCGTTGAAGTCGTACCAGTGGATGGGCTGGTTCCCGAGGCCAGAGGGGGATCCGGAGGCGGTGGTCGATTTCGTGCGCCGCGCAGTGGAACTGCCGGAGGCTGCGGCGGTCCGGGTGGGTGGCTGTACGGCGGTGTGGAAGCGGCGGGCGGTGCATGCATCGCCCCTTGACGGCCTCGGTCTCCTGTCTCAGACCCGGGTGCAGAGCAGGCGTCTCAGCTCTCGGCGGGGGCGCCGGGCTGGTCTGCTTGCCGGGAATCGGATCGCCGTCAACGGAGTTGGTGGGGGATGAGTTGTTAATCGCCATCAACGGGGTTGGTGGGGGATGAGCCGTTATCGGAGAGTCATGCGAGCGATTCAGGTGTACGAAGTGGGCGGTCCCGGGGTGCTGCAGGAGGCCGAGGTGGACCAGCCGCGGCCGGGTCCGGGCGAGGCGGTCGTGGAGGTCGCCGCATCCGGGGTCAACTTCCTCGACGTCTACCACCGCGAAGGCCGCTACAGCCTCCCGCTGCCCTTCACCCCGGGCGCTGAGGGCGCCGGCACGGTCGTCGAAGTCGGTCCCGGCGTCACTGACGTCGCCGTGGGGGACCGGGTCGGCTGGGTGGAGATTCCCGGCACGTATGCCGAGCGGGCCGTCGTGGACTCCTCCCGGCTGGTGCCGCTGCCCGACGACATCGGCTTCGAGACCGCCGCCGCCGTACTCCTGCAAGGTATGACCGCGCACTATCTCGTCAAGGACGCCTACCCGGTTCAGCGGGGCGACACGGTGCTCGTGCATGCGGCTGCCGGCGGCATGGGGCTGCTTTTGACCCAGCTCATCACCCATCTCGGCGGCAGGGTGATCGGCACCACGTCGACCACGGCGAAGGCCCAGCTGGCGAAGCGCGCCGGGGCCGCCGAGGTGATCCTTTCCTCCGCGGTCGACGACCTCGCAGCCGAGGTGAGGCGGCTCAACGGCGGCCAGGGACTGCCGGTTGTCTTCGACGGCGTCGGCGCGCACACTTTCGACGCGAGCCTCGCCAGCCTGCGACCTCGCGGCCATCTCGTACTCTTCGGCGCGGCAAGTGGCGCCGTCCCGCCGTTTGATCCGATGCGGCTCGCCCACGGCGGTTCGCTGACCCTGATCCGCCCCAGCCTCGGGGACTTCATCGCCGACCGGTCCGAACTCCTGCGACGGGCCGCCGATGTGTTCGCGTGGGTGCGCTCCGAGGCGCTTGAGGTCGCCATAACGGGCCGCTACGCACTGTCCGAGGCCGCCCGGGCCCACAGTGATCTGGAGGCACGGCGTACCACGGGCAAGCTGCTCGTCATACCCGATGCGGCCGCCATCGGACGCCGCCAGGAGGCGCAGAGCTGATCGCGGGTGACGAGGTCGGGGATCTTGGAGACTGAGATGCGAGGGCATGGCCGGCCGTCATCGCCAAGGTCCCCGACAGCATCAAGCCAGGGCAGGCTCGCGTGTCGGTCTCGACCGGCCGCGGACACTGGTCCGTTCGAATGAGTCCGGGTTACGGCATGTATGCGCACGGGGTGGGAGAGGGGCGAGTTCCGCCTCTGCCGCTACCGCCGGTCGAGCTGACGAGATGGTCCGTGAACCGGGCGGATGTATCGCGCATGCGTGCGCGGCGGAATCCGCCCCCAGAGAGACGGGTCAAGTGACTGCCTTTTCCGCATTCTTGGGGGTCTCACCTCAAGGCGATGACGGTCGCGCTGGAGCGCTCGTCTGGTTGATGTCGCCGATTGTCCGCCACAGCTGCAGTGCCCGCTCTCGGTGTTGGCGGGCCATGTGGTGGATTCCGGCGGCGGCGTCCAGGTCGCCGATCAGTTGCCAGCACGTGGCCTCGTCTTGGCGGTCGCCGTGCCGGTGGAAGAGGCCCGCCGCGCGTTCCAGTGCCGGGCTTGCCCGGTGCCGGTCGTTTTGGCCTGCGTACACGCGGCCGACTTCCAGCAGCGTGTAGGCAACGCACCGCTCGTCGGCCAGTTCCTCGAAGGTGGCCGCCGCTTGCCACAGGCAGCGCAGTGCCTCGTCCGGATCACCGCGCCGGTCGTGCAGCCGGCTGAACCGCCGCAGCACGACTGCCACGCGATGCCTGTCGCCCAGGGCGCTGGCCTGGCTCAGGGCCCTGCGGAACCAGGACTCCGCTTCGTCGGTTTTGCCCTGCATGAGCTTCAGTACGGCCAGGGAGCAGGACAGCTGCGCTTCGGTGTGCCGGTCGCCCTCAGCGATCGCGATGTCCAGCGCGTGCTCTACACGTTCGAGTGCTTCGTCGTCACGGCCCTGCACCCGGCTGACCGTACCGAGCATCGCCACCGACAGCGCCTCGCCACGTTTGTCGCCGCCGCTCTGGCACAGCCCGAGGGAGGATTCCAGAGCCCGGGTGGCCCGGTCGAACTCGTCCTGGTAGATGTGCAGCTGGCCAAGACCGCGAAGCAGCACCGATGAGCCGCGCGCGTTGCCGGCGGACTCGGTCGCCTCCAACGCGAGCTGGTGCCCGTGCTGCCAGTCCTGATACAGGCACCGGTGGTCGTAGTAGGTTGCCGTGCCGGCTGCCAGTTCCCAGGCCAGTTCGTCCAGACCCCAGTCCACGGCCAGTTTCACCGCGCCGAGCAGGTTGTTGCGTTCCGCGTCGAACCAGCCGAACGCATCGGCCATCAGCCGGTCCACGACCGCCCCGGGCAGCGACCGGCGCGGTGCCGGACCGGGCGCGGCTGCCAGCAGTCCGGCTGTCGGCAGCCGGTCGGTGCCGCGCTCGACCAGGTCGAGCCAGACGGACAGGACTCGGATGATCGCGTCCCGCTTGTCCGCCGTGGGCAGCGGGGCGGCGCTCTCTACGGCACAGGTCCTGATCAGGTCGTGCAGCCGGTAGCGCGGCTGGCCGATGGCGTCGGTGGCGGTCAGCCGGACCAGGCTGGCGTCGACGAGGGTGTCCAGTACTTCGTCGCCGTCCGAGCGGTCCAGCAGCGGGCCGACCACCCAGCCGGGCAGGGTGTGGGCGCCGAGCAGACCCAGCAGGCTCAGCGCGCGCACCGCGTCGGCGGGCAGCAGCCGTAGGCTCAGTTCGACGCTGGCGCGTACGCTGAGGTCCCCTATCCTCAGCTCGGCCAGCCTGCGGGACTCGTCTTCGATCCGTTCCCGCAGTACGCGCAGTGACCAAGCAGGGCGGCCCGTGAGTTTGCCGCTGGCGATCCGGATGGCCAGCGGCAGGTTGCCGCAGCAGTTGAGGATTGCGTCGGCCTCCGCCGGTTCCCGCTCGGCCCGCCGCCCGACGATTCCCGTGAACAACTCCCGTGCCTCTGCCGGGCTCAGTACGTCCAGGTCGATGTGCTGAGCGCCGGGAAGCTGCGTCAGCAGAGTGCGGCTGGTGATCAACACGGCACAGCCGTGGGCGGCGGGCAGCAGGGGCAGGACCTGATCGGCGTGACCGGCATCGTCCAGCACCACCAGCATGCGACGGTCCGCCAGCAGCGACCGGTAGAGCGCAGACCGCTCGGCCAGGCCCTTCGGGATCGCGCTGCCGGTGATCGAGAGCGCGCGCAGTGCCTCGGCCAGCATCAGCCCCGGGTCCCGTGGCTCGTGCGATGTTGCCGCGAGGTTGAGGTAGAGCTGGCCGTCGGGGAAGTGGGCGCTCGCCAGCCGCGCGGCGTGCGTCACCAGGCAGGACTTGCCGACACCGGGGCCGCCCACGACAACGGCCACCCGGGCCCGGTCCGACGCCGACCCGTCGAGCAACCGGGCGAGCTCGGCCAGCGCCTCGGCCCGGCCCACGAAGTCGGCGACATCGAGCGGCAGCTGACGCACGGGCATCGCCATGGCAGGCCCGGCGGCTGCCACGTCAGGGCTTTGCGGTGGGGTGTCTGGGAGTGCGTTGACCGGGACCGGAGCCGCCAGGGCGGGATCCGCGGTGAGGATGCGCTGGTGCAGTGCCTGCAGCGGCGGGGTGGGGTCGACGCCGAGTTCGTCGGCCAGTGTCCGGCGCAGCCGTTCGTACACCTGCAGCGCCTCGCCCTGTCTCCGGCACCGGTAGAGAGCGACGATCAGGTGTTCGGCGACCTGCTCGTCATAGGGGTGCTCGCCCAGCAGAGCGGTGAGCTCCTCGATGACCTCGCGATGCCGCCCCAGGCCGAGTTCGACGGCCAGGCACTGCTTGTGCGTGGCCGCGCGTTGCACGTTGAGTCGTGTTGCGTCGGCCTCCAGGACCCGGCTGGAGATGTCGGCCAGGGCGTTCCCGCGCCAGCAGGCCAGCGCCCGCCGCAGCGCGGCAGCCGTCTCGAACGGGGCCGTGTGCCGTTCGGCGAGGCGCCGCTCGTGGTCGAACTCCAGCAGGTCGAGCTGATCCGGGGCCAGGTGGATCTCGTAGCCGGCGCGCCGGGTGCTGATCAGGGAGCCGGGCGCTCCGCAGGCGCTGAGGTTGCGCCGCAGCCCGGAGAGGGCGTCCTGGACCTGACGGACAGCGGTGGCGGGCGCTTTCTGGTCCCACATCACGGCGACGAGCCGTTCCACGGCAACGCTCGTGTTGGCGTCGATCAGAAGGGCTGCCAGCATCTTGGCCTGCCGCGGCCCGTCGAGCCGGACCTCGCGCCCGGTGATCTGGGCGTGTAACGGCCCCAGCACCCCGAATCTCATGTACCCCCCCCGGTACGTGAAACGTGACGCCACCCCGACTGACCGTGCAGTAGTGCGAATCTAGGACGACTCAAGGACGCATGTCCATAGCGTCACCGTGCGGTATCGAGCTGTTCCCACACAACGAAAAGAAACGGGGATCAGATGACGAAGAGGTTCATGCCGAAGACGTGGGCGTTGACCGCGGTGACGGCGACGGCGGCCGCCATGGCCCTGGTGGGGACGGTCGGTGCGACGGGGGCCGCGGCTGCCGACGCGGCGAGAGTCAGCAGCGTGACGCCGGCTCACTCCGCGGCTGCTCCCGCGGGTGCGGTGCTGGTCAAGGAGGTCAAGACGGCGCAGGGTACGGTCGACATCTACCGGCACTCCGCTGCGGAGGTCCAGCCCTTCTCCGCGTCCGGCTGCGCGGGTGGCAGCTTCGAGGTCTGCATCAACATCAACGGGAGCGGGACGTTCGTCTACTACATCGAGAACAAGACGCACTTCCCCAGCGCCGGCACGGTGAACATGCAGATCAACGGTCCCTCGGGCGTGATCGCTCAGACGGGCAACTTCTACGAGAGCGGCGGCTGGTACAGCTTTGTCGTGAACTTCGACTACAACGTGGCGCGCGGGTACTACTGCGCCACGTCCTTCACCTACACCTCCCGCCAGGGCGCCTGTGAGACCGTGAGCTGACGCCTCGGCACTTCGGCGACGGGCAACCGTGCTCCGCGGCGGTTGCCCTCTCCATTGCGGTCTCCAGCAACCTGCACCCCTCTGGCTTCGACGAGATCATGCCCAAGACACTCGCCACGGCCACCGTCGACCGTCTCATGCACCACGCCCACATCGTCGTCACCCAGGGTGACAGTTATCGGCTCACCCAAGCCACCAGCGGGCAGGGGGTGAGGCCCTTCAGCTGAGCTCAACCAACCCTCGGGCGGGGAGTTTAAATGACCGCCAGCGGGGAGCACTCGACGGCCACAGACGGGGAAACCAAACGGCCGCCGACGGGGAGCATGAGATGGCCATTGACAGACGCGAGTGCCTTCAGATCGGACCACCTCGCAGCGTACGTGGCACGGTGCGCGGCGCGACGCCCTACGCTCCTGGCCTGAGTTGAGCCAGTGGGGGACTGGGCGGGACGCGCACTTCGGACCGCGCGGAGGTTCCAGTCTCCAGTCCAGTGTGGCGTTCGAGGCCCTTCGAAGGCGCGATCGCGACCCCGCTGGGGTGCCCGGTACGGACGCTGTCTTCCGAGAGGATCGCGGGAGCGTCACTCTGAGCGCCGAGGCGAACAGCAGGGGGTAGGGATGCGCGGGCGGATGGCGCCGTGGGGGTTGTCGAGGATGAGGCCGTTCCCGGATGTCGTGACGCTGCCGGCAGCCGAGGTGCTTCTTGATCCAGAGCGGCAGACAGGCCGGTGGCTGGGCCCGGACGGGAGCGAGGTGCCGGTGGTGGACCGGCACAAGTGCTCGGAGACCTCGAAGGAGACGACCACCAAGACGAGCCTGGACGGCACCCCGGACCAGGGCAGTGACCAGGAAGGCGACGCCGATTGACCGCGGCGCGGCCCGTCGCGGTGGTCTCCCGGGTGGATGACGCGACCGCGGACTTGGTGATCGACGAGCTCAACCTGGCGCCGGGTGCCGGTGATCCGGCTCGATTCGGCCGACTTCCCCGACACCGTGAACGTCCGCGCCCGCCTGGACAGTCTGGGCCTGGCCGGGGTCCTGCAGACGGCAACCCGAACCGCCGCCCTGGACCAGATCCGGGCGGGTGTACTGGCGGAGACCCCAGGCCTATGCCGTGTCCGAAGGCGTTCCGGAACCGCAGGCACGCTGGTGTGCCGAGGAAGCCCGCTATGGACTGGGCGGCATCCTGGCGTCACTGCCCGGCGCACACTACGTCAACCCCCCCTGGCGCAACCGCGATGCCGAGTACAAGCCGGCGCAGCTGGCGGCTGCTGCGGGATGCGGGTTCGACGTGCCGCCGACCCTGCTCACCAACGATCTCGCCGCGGTCCGCGCCTTCGTGCACGAGTGCAAGCGCGTCGTGTACAAGCCGCTGCGCAGCACGGACTACCGCGACGAGCGCTGACGGGGAGGGATGTGAAACTTGCCGTATTCCGGCGGAGTGTGGCTGTGCCAGCAGGCGAGGCGGGCGGTGAGGTGCCGACGCCTATCGATGCGGTGTGCACGTGAACGCCTGCAGGTCAGGTGATCGTCTGGCTGGCAGTGCCGGAGCGTTCGCGGAGTCGCCACGCCTGTCGTCATGCTCCTCTTGCGGTCCGTGACCAGGCAGAACATGCAGGCTGCTGTGTGGCTGGGAAAGACCCTCCGGGAGCTGTCCTGGCCTGCTGAGCGGGAGCGCCGCTGGACGACTTGCTCCCGCCCGAGCCACGATTCTCATCGGTCACCCACGCCTCATAGGGGAGGGAAATTCACATGTGGAATAAATCAGGAAAAGAGACCAGGCGTCTTGGTCAGCTGATCAGGACTCTCAGAGCAAGTCTGTTGGCCTCGGCGGTGGTTAGCGCGTTACTGGTCGCGGTGCCGGGCGTCGCCACGGCCGAGCCTCAGCGCAGTGCCGACTTCCTGGGCTCCTCGATTGCCGCGGCTCGCAACGCGGACGGACGGCTGGAGCTGTTTGGCACTGACAGCAGCGGAGGTGTGTGGCACCGCTGGCAGACTTATGCCGGTGGTGGCTGGTCGAGCTGGGAAAAGTTTGACGGTGGTCTGGTCTCCGTCGCCGCCGAGACCAATGCCGACGGACGTATGGAGCTGTTCGGCGTCGATCGCACCGGGGGCGTGTGGCACCGCTCGCAGACCTACGCCAACAGCGGTGTCTGGTCGAGTTGGGACAAGCTCGACGGCGCACTGACGTCAGTTGCCGCGACTCGTAACGCGGGCACCATGCACCTGTTCGGCACCGACAGCAGCGGGGGTGTGTGGCACCGCTGGCAGACCTCTCCCGGTGGCAGCAACTGGTCGAGCTGGGAAAAGTTTGACGGTGGTCTGGTCTCCGTCGCCGCCGAGACCAATGCTGACGGACGTATGGAGCTGTTCGGCGTCGACCGTACCAAGGGCGTATTCCACCGTTGGCAGATCGAGCCCAGCAGCAGCCTTTGGACGAGCTGGGACAAGCTCGACGGCGCACTCACCTCGATTGCTGCGGCTCGTAACGCGGACGGTCGAATGGAACTGTTCGGCACCAACAACGGGAACGTCTACCACCGCACGCAGAACTCCCCCAGTGGCACCAGCTGGGGCGGGTGGCTGCCGCTCGATGGCCGGTTGGGCGAGGTTGCCGCCGAGACCAATAACGATGGGCGGGTGGAACTGTTCGGCGTCGACGGTGACGGAGGCGTCTTCCACCGCTGGCAGACCTCGCCCGGCCGCGGCTGGTCCGACTGGGTGAAGTTCGACGGAGTACTCAGGCCCTGAGCGGTTCAGGCCGTGCTTCCCCGGCCGGGGCCCGCGCCTGTGGCCGGAGAAGCGCGGCCGCTCACCCGTAGATCCCGGGGCAGCGGTATGCGGTGGGCTGGGCTGGCGAGGGTGGTGTCTCAGCGTCGGCTGTCACCGGGGCCAAAGGAAGTCCGGCGTGTCGGCGGGCGCGGGGTTCGCGAAGAGTGTGGCTGTGGCGTTGACCGCCATGTAGCCGAGGGTGGCGACGTTCGCGAAGCCGACGCCGGCCAGCAGCCGCGTCCAGTTGTCGCCCCGGCTGACCGCTGGTTCCGTCCCTCGGAACATGTGGGGGATTGTGGCGTGGGCGCGCCAGTTGTGCCGCGTCATGGCAGCCACGGTGAGGAACACGGTCCACGCGAAGCATTCGTAGAGCGGGTATTGGTACCAGTGGCCACCCCACAACGAGAGTGATCGGACAGCGCCTGCCCATGCGTAGGCTCCCGTGCTGATGGCCAGCGCCTCGAAGAAGCAGACCGTGACCAGCCCGGCCAGGAGTCCGAGGGGCAGCATGCGGGCTCGTCGCCAGCGCGGTCGTCGTCGTGCGACCTGGTCGATCAGCCACCATTGGGTCCATACACACGCGATCATTGCCGCGAAGCCCCCGACCCCGGCGAGGCCGATGGCCGTCTCGATGTTCAAGTGTGAGTCGGAATGGCCCTGCCAGCCGGGGATGTAGGGGCCCCAGGAAGGCAGGTGGAGTGCGTATTGACTGTGCAGGGCGAACGGTCCGGAGTAGTCGTAGAGCGGATCTTGCCAAGCGCTCAGGGTGTAGCCGGCGAAGAGGGCGGCGTCGAACGTGATGAGGCCGGCTCGGCGGCACCCTCTCACGACGACAACGGTGATGACGACGAGCAGAGTGATGTCGAGCGCTGCGCCCATCCAGGCCAGGGCCGCACGGACACGGGGGATGTCGACATCGGGATTGAAGGTCACGCGGAGGTTTCCGTCAGCCGCCCATCGGCCCAGGACCCATGCCTGGACCGCGAGAAACATGCTTCCCAGCGCAGCCCAGATCGTCGCTGGTCTGGGCCGTGCTCGTCGGCTGGCCGCGGATGTCACCTCGTGTCGTGTCATGTGTTCACCTCATGTGTCACCCGCTGCGGTTGTCTGGTGGGTCGTTGCGGGCTGGGGCCGTGTGGTGTGGGTGGAGGTGGTTCACCGGACCCAGCGGCGGCGGGCTGTGCGATGGCGGCTGGCGCGGGCCGTGCAGGGCCGCCCAGATCGCGGCTGGCCTGGCCACCCGAGCCAGCGGACTCGACAGGCTCAGAAGCTGTATCTCAACCGATCATGGAACGTGCGGGTCGAACAGGTTTCCCGCTGGGGTGATCTTCCCGTTGTGCGCGCATGAAGACAGGGCCTCTCGGTAGCTCGGGGATGCGAATCTGACCGAGCAGTGCCGGGAGGCCCTGATGTCGTTGTTGTACGCGTTGGAGCCCGTCCAGTTCAACTCGGCTGCACGATCGTGTGATTGCCTCGCGCACGTGTACGGCAATGCGGCCGACCATCCCGACCGGGAACGCCGATATCCGTCGGACATGACGGACGCGGAGTGGGCGGCCATCCGGCCGTTGCTGCCGGTGCCGCCCTGGCTGAGGGGCAGGGGCGGACGCCCCGAGGGCTACTGCCACCGCCAACTGCTGGACGCGGTCCGCTACCTGGTCGCGGGCGGGATCTCGTGGCGGGCGATGCCCGCGGACTTCCCCGGCTGGGGCCGGGTTTACGCCTTCTTCCGCCGCTGGCGCGAGCAGGGGCTGATCGCTGAGTTCCACGACCGGCTGCGAGGGAAGGTCCGTGAGCACGAGGGCCGTGAGGCCGAGCCCACGGCGGGAATCATCGACGCGCAGTCGGTGCGGGCCGCCCCATCGGTGCCGGCCGCCTCACGCGGCTACGACGGCGGGAAGAAAGTGCCCGGGCGAAAGCGGCACATCGTGACCGACACACTCGGTCTGCTCTGGTCGTCTGTGTCACCGCCGCGAACATCGGTGACCGCGACGCCGCTACGGGCCTGCTGCAGCAGCTGCGCCGTCTGCACCGCGACATCACCCTCGTCTGGGCCGACGGCGGCTACACCGGCTCCCTCGTCGACTGGTGCCGGGACAGACTCGCGCTGACCTTGGAGATCGTCAAACGCACCGACGACATGACAGGGTTCGTGGTGCTGCCCAGGCGCTGGGTGGCAGAGCGCACGTTCGCGTGGCTAATGCATTCGCGCCGGCTGGGCCGGGACTACGAGACGTTGCCGGCCAGTAGCGAGGCGATGATCCGGTGGTCGATGGTCACGCGGATGAGCCGGCGTCTGGCACGGCCACGGGCCGCCGCCCGGCACTGAATGCCCCCGACTCCTCCATGAGGAGCCACCCGCGCTCGGCCAGGCGCCGGGCCTTCGAGCGCACCCCCTCGACCTTCGCCGACGTTGTCTCCAAGCCCAGCCGAGCCGTGATCTCCCTGGCCTTCAGCGGCCCCTGGCCCGCAGGCTGCCGCTCGTCGAGCACGCCCAGAATCCGCTGATAGTCCGGCGCCAGCACCGTCACCGGCAGTCCTTCGCGCCAAGGCGGCACGATCGAACCCGGCACCGGCGAGGGCGCGGTTTCCGCCTTCGCCGCGGTCACGGCGGTGGTCTCGGCAGCCGAGGCTGCCAGGGCCTCGACCAGCTCCTCCCGCGCGATCACCCGTCGGTCCAGCTCGATCTCCGCGGCCTCCAACACCCCAGCCAGCCGCGTAACTTCCTCCCGCAGACCCTCCACTCGCACCCGGGCTGCTGTCTCCCGCTCCTCCAGAATTCCCAGCACCGACGCCATCGCGCACCCCCCGATCACGGAGCCGAAACAAGACGCCGCATGCCTCCCTCATTCCGAGCTAGACCATGCCTGACCAGCGGAAATCAAGCGATGATGTTCGGTTGAGATACGGCTTCTCAACACGTCAAAGAAGGTCTGTGCTGCGGCGGGATCGTGTGCAGCCGCGGCGCGGAGCCGGTCGACGCCACGTTGCGCCAGGCGCAGGCCGGGCGATGGGCGTGGTCCTTTGGCGCCCGGGTAGCGGATGTCCTCGGCGGTGCACACCGTCCACGGCAGGTCGGCGGTGCGGGCGATGGCCCGCTGGATCTGGCGGCATTCCGCACTGCCCAGGTGGTCGCCTGGCCAGGCTTTCCGTAGCGCCAGTGCGCTCAGCGCCGCGACGGTCATGCCTTGTCCGTAGAGCGGGTTGAAGGTGGTGCTCGCGTCGCCGATCACCAGCAGGCCGGCCGGTAGGGACGGGAACCGGTGGTAGTGGCGGCGTTGGTTGGCGGTGTCGCGGAATCCGGAGATGTGTGTGACCGGGCGAGTGCTGGTGAGGAGTTCGCCGATGAGAGGGTGGCGCAGGCTGCGGGCGAATCGCGTGAATCCTTCCTCGTCCAGCGGTGGATGAGCACCCTTGGTCCCGGACAGGGTGATCACCGCCTGGCCGCCCTCGATGTGGAGCCAGAAGCCGCCACGGCCCGGGACGCTGTCGCGCGGGTCGGCCTGTACGGTGACGCATCGATGCGTTGGTGCCTTGGCGGGGACCTGGACGATACGACTGGCGTACGCCAGGCCGGAGTCCACCACGGTGACGGGCACCGGTCCGATCCCGAACTCAGCCAGCCACTGGGACGTCTTGGAGCTGCGGCCGGTGGCGTCGATGACCAGATCAGCCGCCAGTTGTCGCGAGTGTCTGATGTCGCGGTGGCGGATGCGGACGCCGCGTACGCGGTCGGCGTCACCTGTCAGTCCCACCACCTCGGCACCTTCTATCAGCTGGATGCGGTGTTGGCGCAGGAGGTGGGTGTGGACTGTCCACTCGACCAGGGGCCTGCTGGCACCGAGGATGAAGTGACCGGTCGGGTAGGGGCGCATCCATCCGTACGGACCGTAGATCAGGGTCTGCTCGGCGAGACCGAGGTGGTGGGCGCCGTGGTTGAGCAGGCTGGTCAGGGCACCGGGCAGCAGGGTGTCGATCGCGCGGGCGCCGGTGGAGAGCAGGCCGTGCAGGTGCCGGCCCTGGGGCACGCCCTTGCGCACAGTGGGGTGCTCGGGCATCCGGTCGCGTTCGAGGATCGTCAGGGTGTCGGCGTACTCGGCGATCGCCGCGGCAGCCAGCATCCCGGCTATCCCACAGCCGAGGACGACCACCCGGGGACCCTTCATGTCAGCACCGGCGCGGGTGTTTCAGCGGCTTCGAGGCGGTCGGCGAGGTGGTGGGCCAGGGCGCTGATGGTGGAGTGCTTCCAGATGGCCTTGGCGGGGATCCGGATGCCGAGTGCTTGGCTGATGTGGACGCAGAGTTGAGTGGCCATCAGGGAGTCCAGGCCGTGATCGGTCAAGGGAGTGTCGGGGTCCACCATGGCGCGGTTGCGGCGCAGGATGTCGGCCACATCGGTGGCCAGGAAGTCGGCGACCAGGGCGCGCCGGGTGACCGGGTCGGCCTCCTGGAGTTGTGTTTGGAGCTCGGCGTACTGGCCCTGTGCCGCGTCTGCCGGGCGGGGGCCGGCGAGGGCGGTGAAGAAGGGCGTGGTGTGCAGACGTTCCCCGATGAACCGGCGTGCGTCGCGTGGGGGGAGGTACCCGGTGTGTGCCCGGGTGTGGCTGAGGATGGTGCGGCAGGCGGCCAGCCCCTCACTGGGGCTGATCATGGTGAACTCGCGGTCGGCGAGGGCTGCGCCGCGTCCGTGGTCGGCCCAGGCTCCCCACTGGATGCTGTGGGCGGGCAGGCCGTGGGCGCGGCGGTGCTGGGTGAAGGCGTCCAGCCAGCCGTTGGCGGCGGCGTAGGCCCCTTGGCCGGGGTTGCCGATCAGGGTGGCGGCGGAGGAGAAGCCGAGCCACCAGTCCAGCGGCTGGCCGACGGCGGCCTGGTCCAGGTGCCAGGCACCGAGCGTTTTGGCTCCCCATACCTGGGAGAGCAGTTCGTCGTCGATGCCCGCCACGGTCGCGTCGTGGATGCTGGCGGCGGCGTGGGCGATGCCGCGCAGCGGGAGTCCGGTGGCGGTGGCGGCGGCCACGAGCCGGGCTGCGGTGGCCGGGTCGGTGATGTCGCCGAGTACGACGGCGATGTCGGCCCCGCCCCGGCGTAGTTCGTCCAGGACCCGGGCCGCGTCCGGGCCGGGCCGGCTGCGGCCGTTGAGGATGATGCGGCCGGCGTGGTGTTGGGCGAGATCGCGGGCCAGCAGCAGGCCCAGCCCTCCCAGCCCCCCGGTGATGAGATAGGACCCGTCGCCACGGGTGAGGCGGACCTGGCCGGGCGGGACGATGGCGGGTGTGCTGCCGTCCTGGGGGATGGTGACGACCAGCTTGCCGGTGTGCGCGGCGGCTGCCATGGTGCGCAGGGCACCGGCGAGGTCCTCCAGCGGGTGGACGGTGTGGGGGAGAGGGGTGATGCGGCCCGCGGCGACTTCCTCGCCGACTTCCCGGGTCAGCTCCCGGGCCAGGGCGGGCAACTGCGCGGCGATCAGGGTCAGATCGACGCTGGCGAAGGTGATGTTGCGGTGGAAGGGAAACAGTCCCAGCTGGTGATGGGCGTGGATGTCCTTCTTGCCGACCTCGATGAAGCGCCCGCCGGGGCGGAGCAGGTCCAAACTGGTGCGGAGGGCAGGACCTGTCAGGGAATTCACGACGATGTCGACCCCCTGGCCCTTGGTGGCAGCGCGGACGTGCTCGGCGAAATCGAGGGTGCGCGAATCCCCGATGCTCGCGACGCCGAGGTCTCGCAGCATCTCCCGTTTGGCCTCGGTGCCCGCAGTGGCGTGGATGACCGCGCGGCGGTCTGGGCCAGGGCGATCGCGGCCTGGCCCAGACCGCCGGTCGCGGAGTGGATCAGGACATGCTCGCCCGGCTGTACGCGGGCCAGGTGGTGCAGCGCGTACCAGGCGGTCAGATACACCGCGGGCAGGGTCGCGGCCTCCGGGAAACTCATGCCCGGGGGGATGCGGAACACGGTGTCCGCGGGCAGCGTGACGAAGGTACCCAGGGCACCCGGGCCGAAGGCGGCGACCCGGTCACCGACCCGCAGCCCGGTCACCGACGCTCCGACGGCCGTGACTTCGCCCGCGCAGTCGAGCCCCAGCGGGATGGCGGCGGTGTCGTCGCCGGGCAGCGTGCCCAGCGCGTTGAGGACGTCCTTGAAGTTCAGGCCCGCGGCGTGCACGCCGATCTCGACTTCGCAGCTCCCAGGTGGGCGTCGGGGGCGGGTGACCAGCTCGACCGAGTCGAGATCGCCGCGGTGACGAGGTGAGGGTGCCAGGCCGTCGCGGCCGAATGAGGCCACCGTGGTGTGGCGTTCGTCGTCCCTGAGCGGGGCTTGGCGCAGGCGGGCGATGTGGCGGACGCCGTTGCGCCAGGCGGTCTCGTCTTCGCTGTCTCCACCGATGAGTTCGGCGGCCAGCTCCTTCGCGGTGTCGGTGAGCGGGCGGATACCGGGGTCGAGGTCGACCTGGGTGGTGCGCAGTTCGGGGTGCTCGCCACCGATGACCCGGCACAGGCCCCGCAGTGCGGATTGCTCCAGGTTGATGCCGGTGGTGCCGGGGGCGGGCTGGGCGCCGCGGGTGATCACGTACAGCCGGAACTCGCTCCCCAGCGGCATGTCGGCCAGGGCACCCACCGCGCGGGCCAGGCGCCGCACTCGCAAGCGGGCGTTTTCGACGCCTTGGAGGGTCTGGTGCTCGGGCGGGGCGGGGCACAGCAGGACGACGCGGTCGCCTCCGGAAGCGAGATGCTCGGTGATCGCGTGAAGGAGTGCGTCGCTGTCGTGCAGGGCGGCGGCAGAGACGTCGGCCCGCCCGCCGGCCGAGGACAGGACGTCGGCGAGCTTGGGACCTAGCTGGTCCCCGTGCTCCTCGACGCAGACCAGCCACGTCCCGTCGGTGCTGGTCCGCTCCGGGCAGGGGGACGGCTCCCAGGCAACCGCCAGTGTCCGGCCGCTGATCGCGGCGTCGTGGCCGTTCTCGTCCGTGTGGGCGGTGGAACTGCCGATCCGGGCCTCGGTGATGCGGACCAGGACGGTGCCGTCCTCGGCCAGCAGATCGACGTCGGCCTGTGCGCCGTGCTGGTCCACGGTGTGGAGGCGAGCTTGGCACCAGCGGGCCTGCCGGGGGTCGCCGAAGCGGCGGACGGCGCCCATGCCCAGAGGCAGGAAGGTGGCCTCGGCGGTGAGGATGTCGCGGTGGGCGCCCATGGTCTGCAGGCAGACATCCAGCAGTACCGGATGCACCGTGAAGGCAAGGGGCGAGGAACGGTGCTCGGCGGGCAGCATGATCTGGGCGGTGACGGTTCGCTCGCCCGGCTCGACGGCGTGGACAGCGGTCAGAGCGGCGAAGCCGGGGCCGTGCAGGATGCCTTTGCGCAGCCCGACCGCGTAGACCGGGGCGACGCTGGATGCCGCCTGCTCCGTGGCCAGCGGACCGGGCAGGTCGGCAGGCTCGGGGACCGGAGAGTTCCGCGGCAGACGGCGCACCGTGGCGGTGGCCAACAAGAGGGGCTGCTCGCCGTCGGCGCAGGTGATCTCGACGGCGGCGTGGTCCGGGGCCCGGAAGGTGGCCCGGGTGGTCACCGAGGTATGTGCGCCGAGGCTCAGCAGGGCATGGAAGGCGAGGTCGCCGACGTCGGTGGAGGCTTCCGTGCCGAACAGCTCGCCGGCCGCGGCCAGAGCCATCTCGGCGTAGCAGGCGCCGGGCAGGGCCGGGGTGCCGAAGACACGGTGATCGGCCAGCCAGGGGTGGCGGTCGGTCCCGATGTCTGCCTGCCACAGATGCTGTTCGCCCCGGCCGTCATCCGGGAGCCGCACGTGTACGCCCAGCAGAGGATGCCCGTATGCGTGCTCCTCGGGCCGGGACCGCATGCTCTCGGGCATCCACAGGTGCCGCCGGGCCCAGACCGGGAGCGGCACCTCGGCGAGGTCGCCGTCGATGTGTTCCGGCCAGTCCAGCGGTACGCCGGCGCAGTGGGCGATGGCGGTCTGGGACAGCAGCCCGGACGGGTCGTCGCCGCCCCGGGTCATGGTGGGCAGCGTGACGATCTCGCGCCCGGCGTGCGCGGCGGTGTCAGCCACTGCCCGGAGCAGTAGTGGGTGCGGGGCGACCTCGACGAAGATGCGGTGTCCGTCGGCCAGCGCGGCACCGCAGGCGCCGCTGAACCGCACGGGGTGGCGGAGGTTGTCCCGCCAGTACCGGGCATCGAAGGCCGGCACCGCGCGAGGGTCGGTGAGGACCGTGCTGTAGAAGGTGACGTCGTCCGTGCTGGTACGGGGTTTGAGATCCGCCAGACAGGCTTGGAGTTCGGGCAGGACCGGGTCGACCGCAGGGCTGTGTGAGGCCACGTCGACCGCGATGACCGCAGCTGCGATGCCACGCGATGTCCATGCCGATACGAGTGCATGGACGCGGTCGCTGTTCCCCGAGACGATCGTGGCTGCGGGAGAGCTCCAGGCCGCGATGGCGACATCGGTGTGGGCAGCGGCCAGGTCGGCCTCAACCTGAGCATGGGGCAAGGCGACCTGGGCCATGGCACCGCCACTGGCCAGCTGTGCGGACAGCCGGGACCGGCGGCAGATGACCGCCACCCCGTCGGCGAGCGACAAGCCCCCGGCGACCACCGTGGCGGCCACCTCGCCCATGGAGTGGCCGATCACCGCTGCCGGTTGCATCCCCCGCGCACGCCATGCCGCGGCGAGGGCGACCTGCATGGTGAACAGCGCCGGCTGCACCCGGGCGAACCCCGTCACCACCTCGTCGGACTGGATCGCCGCACGGACCGAGAATCCGGACTCGGCCCGCACCAGCGGCTCCAGTGCGTCCACCGCCGCGGCGAACGCGGGCTCCGCCGCCAGTAAGGCACGGCCCATCCCGGCCCACTGCGATCCTTGCCCGGAGAACAGCCACACAGGACCCTGCCGGTGCCGCCCCGCCGTCCCGGTCCAGACATCGCGATCCGGTTTCCCGGAGGCCAGCCGGCGCAGCCGCCGTGTCAGCTCCGTGCGGTCCCGTGCGGCCAGCACCGCCCGCGCGGTGCGCTGTTCGCGCCGGTGCGCCAGCGTGTGGCCGATGTCGGCGAGCGAGATGCCGGCGCCATCGCCCTCCAGCCAGTCCGCGATCCGTCCGGCCGTCTCGGCCAGCGCCTGCTCGGAACCCGCCGACACCGGATACAGCCGGCTCGCCTGCTCCTGCCCGCAGGGCTCGCAGGCAGCTCGGGCCGGGTCGGGTGCCTGCCCGACCAGGACGTGGGCATTGGTCCCCGACATCCCGTAGGAGGAGACGGCGGCCAGACGCGGCCCGTCCACCTGCGGCCACGGGGCCGTTGCCGTGGGGACGAACAGGCGGCAGCCGCTGGGATCGATCTCCGGGTTCCACCGGGTGAAGTGCAGGTTCGCCGGGATCTGTCCGTGGCGAACCGCGAGCACCGCCTTGATCAGCCCGGCGATCCCCGACGCGGTCTCGCAGTGCCCGATGTTGGTCTTGACCGACCCCAGGGCGCAGGGCACCGCACCGGCACCATAGACGTCCCGCAGTGCGGTGTACTCGATCGGGTCGCCCACCACCGTGCCCGGACCGTGGGTCTCGATGAGCGCTACCTGAGACGGGTCGACCCCAGCACGGGCCAGCACCCGCTCCTGCAGCGCCCGCTGGCCTTCGACCGATGGGCTCAGCATGGTGTCGGAGCGGCCGTTGTTGTTGATCCCGGTGCCGGGCAGCACCGCCAGCACCCGGTCACCCGCGGCCAGCGCGTCGGGCAGCCGTTTGAGAGCGATCATCGCGCCGCCCTCGCCGCGCACGTAACCATCGGCGTCCGCGTCGAACGCATGGCACCGTCCCGTCGGGGACAGCACCCCCAGCGCGGAGAACACCAGAGTGTTCTTCGCCTGCAGGGAGAGCATCACCCCACCGGCCAGAGCCAGGTCGACCTCGCCGGTGTGCAGCGCCTGAGCCGCCAGGTGCACCGCCACCAGGGACGACGAACAGGCCGTGTCCAGCGTGATGGCCGGGCCACGGAGGTCGAGCAGGTAGGAGATCCGGCTGGAGGAGGTGAAGCGGGTGGTCCCGATGATGCCGTGGGCCGCATCCGGGCTCCGCAGCCCCCGGTCGAAGTCCATCATGTCCATGTAGTCCTCATACGAACAGCCCACCACCACCGCAGTCGACGATCCCCGCACGCTGTGCGGGGCGTATCCGGCGTGCTCCAGGGCCTCGCACGAGGTTTCCAGCAGCAACCGGAACTGCGGGTCGATCAGCTCCGCCTCCCGGTCGGTCAGCCCGAAGAAGTCCGGCTCGAAGCCACTCACGTCATCGAGAAATCCGCCCCACCGCGACGACGTCTTCCCGGCGATGCCTGGCTCGGGATCGAACACCGCTCCCACGTCCCATCGATGCGCCGGGACCTCGTTCACCACACTGCGGCCTTCTGTCAGGACCCGCCACAAGGCCTCCGCTGAATCGATCCCTCCGGCGAATCGACACCCAATGCCGATCACTGCGATCGGCACGACTGCTGCCATTGACACCACATCTCTCAACCTGGAGGTTCGACAGAGAACGGGCTGTGCTCAACCGCCGGGCTTCTGCTCTGACGCAGCACGCAAAGCCGTACCCCGCATGCCGGACCGATATGGACGATCGCCTCCGAGCCGCAGCGGATGCCGGACCTGCACGGTGGGTCCGGCACCCTGCGGCGAACCGGTTACCGGCCTGCGGTGTTACGTCTCACGTCGAAGCGGTTTGGGCGCAGGAAGCGGATAAGGAGAGGAGGGCTTGGCGAGTAGCGGCGGTCTCACGGACCTCGCACAGTGCGCGATGAAGGCAGGACACTGTGCACGGAGACACCGCTTCGTGCCACCGAGCCCCAGCCCGGACGCCGTTCATTGCCTACTATCAATAGGCACCTGCCCAGCGGAATCCACAACTCCCCTCGCGGGGGCGCGGAGGCGCAGCCAGAGGGCGTGCAGGCGTAACAGGCCCGAGCCCCGGTGAAGCGAGGCAGTCACGGCTCGCGGAACCGGATGGTCCATGATGGGCCGACGGGGCCGCTCGTGCTGGACAGGCGCAGGTTCACGCGTCCTCCGCGGTGGATCGCGCCGCCTGGTGGGCGGGGCCCCGGGGCCGGTACGGACGCCGCGGCGAGGTCCCGGCGGGCGCCCGTATTGAGGTTCACCTCACCGTAGGGCCGGCTGTACGGCGATGGCGCGCGCCCGACTCCGTGGAGAGGCAGCGGCGGCGGACGTAGCGCAGTTCGTCCTCGGTGTGGCTGTGGCCGTGGCCGCCGGACGCCACGGCCTTGATCCCGGTGTTCGTGCCGTACGCGTAGATGACCGGCAGCAGGCGTTCGGCCAGTAACCCCCGGCGAGAGGTTGCTGCTGCCGGAGACGGAGGTGACCCGCGTCCAGGCAGCCGGTACGCAGCACTGCTTCCTGAGCATGTCGACGAGCGGCACGGTGCCCCCACGCCTCTGTACCTCGGCCTTGATCCGGTGCAGCCTGGTTGATGCCATGCTGCGCAGTTTTGAATGTTCCTGGGAGATTGATGCAACGGGGCACTCGTGGGCCAGTGATGTACCGCCGGACGTTGATGAGGAGTCCATGAGGGTTGCTCTCCTTCGTGTTGTCGACGAAGAGAAGATCGGCATCGAAGAGGGCGCTCTTGCGAGGGCCCATCGCGATGGGCTCGGATTGCCAGAGTTCGACCGTTGCTTGAATTCGAGAGAAGCCCCGCCGGGCTTCGCGGGTTTTAATGAACGTCGCATCGCCCAACGCCCAAAATGGGCGATGAAAGACATAGGCACAGCCGGGGGCGCCCGAACGGTAAGAGGGTACCCACCGAGGTCAAGCAACAGATCTTCGAAGTGATACGCAAAGGTCTGAGTCTCAGAGAGGCCAGCCGCATTGTCAGCATCAACCGTCGGACTGGCCAGGAGTGGATCAGCAGGCGCGGTGCACGCGCGCAGCCCACGACGGCAGGCCGGAAGGCAGTTCGGGCCGCTATCCAGCCGATCGTCGGGGACCTCCGTGAGTTTGACCCCCATCTGCGGGCTGAGGAACGGAACGGCTCACGCTCGATATCTGCCCGGTTCCTGTCCGAGGAGGAGCGGGTGTGCACGGCCGACCTACGGCGGGGGAGGAAGTCGGTACGGGCAATCGCCGACGAGCTGAACCGCAGCCCGCCAACAATCGGCCGGGAGGCCCGGCGCCACGGCACCCCTGGCGCGAGGCCGAACCAGTCGGCCCACTACCGCCCGTTCACCGCTCACCGACGGGCGCAGGCACGACTGCCGCAGCCCAAGTACCGCCAGATGGAGCGTTGTCCCGAGCTGTGAGGTTCATCCAGGCCCGGTTTCCCGCCATTTCGCAGTCGGTAGGACCACCTCGCATGACTGAAATGGACTGCCCTTGCGAGTGGCGTGACCGGTTGTCCGTGGACAATGTTCCATTGTCCGCAGCTGACCTGGGGCTTCGAGGGGAATTGCTTGACGGACAAACCAGCTGTGGCGATGTTGAGGCGTATGCCGCTTCAACTCGAGTCTGGAGGGCCCGTGGGAAACGCACTTTCGTTGCATGTAGGGAATCCGCCTCACCACGGAAAGCAGAAAACCCGAAACCGCCCTCGCCGCATGCGGCGCCGACTGACAACCCTGGTCGTCTCGGGTGCGGTTGTCGGGGGAGGGATGTTCTTCTCCGCCGGCCCGGCCGCGGCAGGAGTCGCATCGTACGACGGGGGATGCGGATCCGGTTTCCGGGAGATAGACCACGTCAGCATGTACCGACCTGCGGACGGTGCGTACGTCGGAACCGGGTATCTCACCTACAACGCCAATACCGGTGAGAACTGTGCGGTGCTGCAAGTGGCTCCTGCCGATCCGACCAAGTGGGTCTTCATCGGCATCCGACGGTCGGACGGGGAAGGGCGTCCGGTCTGGGACGAGGGGTACTTCTCACAGTACGCGGGCCCGGTCACGGTGAGTGCGGCTGGTGCCTGCATCATCTGGGACGGGTTCGTCGGAGACGACAACAACGACACGTCTTCGCGAGCCGCACGCTTCCACAAGGGGCCGTACCACTGCGATTGAGCTGCCGCATCGCTTCGCCCCCCCACGCTATTTTCCGTAGGGGTGGCGGCGGATTCCGTCCGCCGCCACCCCTACGGGTACCCGTTCCTACGACAAGTCAGGGGATTCCCGCAATGAGGACCAGGCAGATCAGCATCAAGGCAGGTGTCACAGCACTCGTGTCGATGGTGAGTGTGCTGGCGATTCCGGCCGCAGCCGAGGCGAGACAGGCCGACGATCCGTACAATGGCGCCTGCGGCTCCGGATATCGTGTCGTCGATTCACTTGACATCAGTGGGTATGGGCGCACCTTTCTGACCTGGAACGGTTCCACCGGCTACAACTGTGTCGTCACCCAGAAATACGGTGAGAACGAGGGTGGCTACCTCTACACCATGACTGCGTGGATCCAGCGCACGGCTGATGGATATGAGGAAGAGGACAAGAACCTCTACCACCACTACGCGGGCCCGGTCTACGTGAACGGGCGGGCGACGTGCCTCAATTGGGGCGGCTACGTGGATCCTGCGGACACAGGTTCATATCAGTTCAACCGGCACTGCGGGTAGCGCAGCCGCGTCCCGTGGTGCATGGCCGACAGGGCGCGCTTGGAGCGTACGCGCGTCCGTGTGTGATCCAGCAACGGTACAACCGACCTCACGGAAGGAAGTTGTTGTGAAGCACGGCAGGAGGTTCATGGCGGTGGCTCTGGCCCTGCCCTCCGTGGCGGGCATGCTGGCGGCCGCACCCGAAGCCGCCGCTGCGACTTCTCGAAGCGGCCGGCCCGCGGTGGCAGCCCAGCCCGCTGGCGGAGAGTACAACGGTGCCTGTGGGAGCGGGTACGAAGTCATCGACGAGGTGAGGCTGGAATCCGGTGCGACGGTATATCTGACCTACTCCGCCTCGGGATACAACTGCGTGGTGACAGTACGCCAGTATCCCGGCTCTCCCGCTTGGACGACGGCATGGCTCGAAAACGCTGATGACTTCTCCTCGCGACGCGAGGACGCGGGAGACTATGCGAGCTTCGCCGGGCCCGTTTTTGTCTATGCGAAGGGGAGTTGCGTGAGTTGGGGAGGCAGGTACCTGTACGGATACATCTCGAAGAACGGACACTGCGGCTGATGCCGCGCTCACGGTTCTTCCGCCCGGTAGCCCGGCAGCCGCGCAGGACCCCGAGCACCGCCGCTGTGGCTGCCACCGCGACGGCCGTGGCGGGGCTGCTCCTCGCCACCGCGCCGTCGGCCCGAGCCGCTGGATACGGACTGTGCGGCCAAGGGCATGTGCTGGTGGACTCCGCGCCGGTCGGCGACCTCGGCACGACATATTTGACCTGGAACGCCGATTCCGGGGAGAACTGTGTGGTCGTCGTGCGTGACCGGTCGGGACCGCCGATGGCGATGACCGCATGGATCGGGCGCGACAATGGTGTTCAGCAAGTGGATTCCGGCCGCTACACCCTGTACGCCGGTCCGGTGTACGTGGACGGTCGCGGAACGTGCATCGACTGGGGCGGTGTGATCCACGACCAGGACGTCAACCGCTGGCACACCCACTGCGGCTGACACCCGCTGACGGTTGGGGGCTTCGGCGCGGCAGCCGACGCACTGAGCGGCATGCCTCTTGGTGTGCCGCTCTGACGCATCCGCGATTTGTCTGACAATCGGTGGAAGCCCATGCCCGTCGACTGGTCTGCTGGGAAATCGACGTGATCGTAGCGGGTCACCGGCGGTGTACCCGCAGATGCGGAGGGGGCGACCGATGGGCAGGGCAGGGCGGTTGCAAGGGGAGCCAAGAGGGGAATCGATTGAGGCCAACGCACTGGCAGTCTTCTTGCGGGAGCTGACGAAGGGCCGCACGGTCCGGGAGTTGGCAAGGTGCTACGGCGCTGGCAAATCGAGCTGGAGCGACTACCGGGCGGGCGCGAAGACCATTCCCTGGGAGCTGTTGGAAAGGGTGGTGCGCGGCCGACTGCGCGATGCCAGGGGTCGTGCGGAAGTCCTCTCCCGCGCCAAACGTCTGCATGACGCCGCCTGCGAGGCGGAGGCAGGACGGGGGAGCGTGGCGGAAGCCTTTGGTCAGGGTCCTTCGCCGAGTGAACCACCCAGAGCCAAAGGGGAGTTCTTCCGGGGCCACGAGGCCCAACTGGCCGAGGCGGAAGAAATGGTGCGCACGCTCCTGGGCGTGACGGCCAGATTGCAGAGCGAGTTGAACGACGCGCTTGTGCGCGCCGCTGCGGGCCCGGCGGCACGCACTCCTGGGGAGGCAACACCGAACAGGGAGCGACCGGATGCGGTGGGGCAAGGCCCGGAAGGACAGTCCCAGGCGCGGTCTGATACCCAGAACGCATGCGAATTCCCCCACGTGCGGAGGGCGACGCAGGAGCATGGGCAGCGAGGGCCACGGGCCGATGCTGCGGTGGAGGGTGCGTCACGCGGCGAGATCGTGGTGCGCCCGAGATTTATGCCGGTCCGGCACACCGGGGGCAGAACACCGCGGGGTCGGCCCGAAACCGAAGTAGCCGTCGCACACACCTACCTGCCCCGCCGGCGCGCCGAACTGGCCCGGCGAAGTGGCAGCAGCGAGATCCGGGCGCGAGAAGTGGCGCTCGCCTCCGGGTACGTCACGCGGCGCCCGCGCAGCTGGCCCGGCGGTCGCCTGCTGCCGGCCACCACACGGCAAGGTGCCTTGAAACACGCGTGGTTGTCCATGGGCTGGAGGCGCCGTGTCCTTCTGCTCGTGTGCGCCCTCGTGGTCTTCGGGGCTGCGGCGACGAGCCTGGATGTGGGGCCGGCGCTCCGCGCGGAAGCAGGACCGCGAGTCCCCGGTCCACTGCCGCAAGCGCCCACCGAAGGACCTCACGAGGGTGACGCAGCAGGCCCGCCCACGCCGTCCCACCCGGGCGAGCGCGAGAGCACACCGGCACTCCGCCCTTCCCCGCCGTCGTCTCCCGCCCACCCCGCTTCCTCGCCCCGACCGGCACAAGGTCGTTCCCACGCGGCCCCAGCACCCCCAACGACACGAGTTCCCGCTGAGCCCCCCGCACCGATGGGCAGCGGCGTCTATGCCATTGCCCGCGACGGCCGGGCCGTCATGCAGTGGAGCGGGAGGGGTACGGCCTGGGTACGTATAGGCGGCCCTGCCGAGAAGCTGTACGCCGGCGCGGCCGGAGTCTTCGCCACGGACCCCCAGACCGGTGCACTCCGGACCTACTCCGGCATCCCCGGCGATTGGACGAGCGTCAGCGAACGCGCGGCCGCCTTCGCCACGAGTGGCACCCAATTGTTCCGCCTGGCCGCGGACCACAGTGCGGTCCACCGATGGAACCGCGGCCTCGGTACGTGGACGAAGATCGGGGGACCAGCCGCGGCGCTGTACGCAGGAGGCGCGGGCCTCTTCGCGACGGACCCCGTCGACGGCAGGATCTTCGCGTACTCGGGACAAGGCGACCTATGGACGTACGCCGGCGGCGCCGGAGCCGACTTCGCGGTGAGCGGGCGACACCTGTACGGCCTCAACCCCGAGCGCGACGCGGTGTTCCGCTGGAGCGGCGAGCCCGGCGTATGGAGCAATGTCGGCGGGCCCGCCGGGTCTCTTCACGCGGGTCCCGCTGATCTGTACGCCACGAACGAGACCGACGGCGGCCTGTGGCGCTACCACGAAGGCGCCTGGGCACGGATCGGCGAGGCCGGCGCGGGGTTCGGAGCACGCGCGGACCGCGTGTACCAGCTGGACAAGCCGACCATGGCGGTCTGGGAATGGCGCGGCATGGACTGGCGCCGCATCGGTGACCCCATGCGCTCCCTCGCGGTAGCCGGCTGAGCCCACCGGCACCGCAATCAGACGTTCCTGCGGGCTTGGCGCCAGTCGCTCGCACCACGATCCCCGTCGGCCCATGGCCGACGGGGATCGCTCAGACTCGCCGTAGAGCGATGGCCCTAGGAGTTGTCGTCAAAGTGTCACGCCCACATCAGGAGCGACGCGAGGGTGACGGCTGCTTGGTAGGACTGGGCGGTCTTGTCGTACCTGGTCGCGATGCCGCGCCACTGCTTGAGCCGGTTGAAGCACCGTTCCACCACGTTGCGGCGCTTGTAGACCTGCTTGTCGAAGGCCGGCGGTCGGCCTCCCCGGCTGCCTCGCCGGGTCCGGTTGCGGACCTGGTCCGACCGTTCGGGGATCGTGTGCGTGACGCCGTGGCGCCGCAGCCAGGTACGGATGGCCTTCGAGCTGTAGCCCTTGTCGCCGATGACGTGGTCGGGCCTGATGCGCGGTCGCCCCGGCCCGACCCGGGGCACTCGTATCGCGTCCATCACGGCGGTGAACTGAGTGCAGTCGTTGATGTTCCCGCTGGTCAGGACGAACGCGAGTGGATGGCCCGAACCGTCGCAGGCCAGGTGAATCTTGCTGGTCAGTCCGCCGCGGGACCGGCCGAGGGCCGGGCTGCGGAGCCCCGTTACCGTCTTCGTGGCCTCGCAATGAGGCTCCCGGCCTTCGGCCCCGGTATGACTCGAGCCCCCAGTCGAGATGATCGAAAAGGTGGTGTCGCCGGTGCCGAAGGCATTGGCAGACCGCTGATTAGAGGCACGAGCGCCTTCGGGCAGTCTCTTCGTAACGTGGATGCCGGCACGCTGATGCCGCAGGTGAGGCCGGGGAAGAGTGCGAGCACGGGAGCGAAGGGCATGTCGGACGAGACTGGCATCGACGTCTATCTGGGCCTGGACGTCGGCAAGGGCGATCACCACGCCGCCGCCGTGAACCAGGCGGGGAAGAAGGTGTTCGACAAGCCGCTTCCCAACAGCGAGCCAAAGCTGCAGGAGCTGTTCGACAAACTGAAGGCCAAGCACGGAACGGTACTGGTGGTCGTCGACCAGCCGGCTTCCATCGGGGCCCTGCCGCTGGCCGTCGCCCGGGACGCGGGCTGCCAGGTCGCCTATCTGCCCGGACTCACGATGCGACGGATCGCCGATCTCTACCCCGGTGAGGCGAAAACGGACGCTCGTGACGCGTTCATCATCGCGGATGCCGCCAGAGCGATGCCCCACACCCTGAGGACGATCGATCTCGCGGACGAGACCGTTGCCGAGCTCGCGATGATTGTTGGGTTCGACGACGATCTCGCGGGCGAGTCCACCCGGATCGCGAACCGGCTCCGCGGCCTCCTCACACAGATCCACCCGTCCCTGGAACGGGTCCTGGGACCGCGGATCCAGCACCCGGCCGTGCTCAGGCTGCTGGACCAGTTCGGCTCCCCGGCCCAGATCCGTAAAGCCGGACGCCGTCGCCTCGTGACCCTGATACGTCCCAAAGCGCCGCGGATGGCGGAGCGGCTGGTCGAGGACATCTTCACTGCACTCGACGAACAAACCGTCGTCGTCCCGGGCACCGACGCTGCCGCGCTGATCGTCCCTAGCCTCGCCAGTTCGCTCCAGTCGGTGCTTGAACAGCGCAAACTCCTCGCGGCCCGGATCGAGGAACTCCTGGAGGCCCACCCTCTTTCCCAGGTCCTGATCTCGATGCCCGGCATCGGGATCAGGACCGCGGCCCGCATCCTCATCGACGTCGGAGACGCCAGCGGCTTCGCCACAGCCTTCTACCACCTCGCCGCCTACGCCGGCCTCGCACCCGTCACCCGGAACTCCGGCACGTCCATCCGCGGCGAACATCCTTCCCGGCGAGGCAACAAACAACTCAAACGGGCCTTCTACCTCGCCGCGTTCGCCTCGCTCTCCCAGCCCGAGTCACGCGCCTACTACGACCGCAAACGCCGCGAGGGAAAACACCACATCCCGGCCCTCATCGCACTCGCCCGCCGCCGCATCGACGTCCTCTTCGCGATGCTCCGCGACGGCACCTTCTACCAACCACCCACACCCGCTACGGCTTGACGAAAACCATAGAGGCACCTTTTCGGGCCCCGGCCGCGTGCTGGTGTGCACGGACAACACTGGAGTCCACCGACACCAGCCACTCGATGTCGCCTGCCGCGTCCGCTCGCGCCTGCGCGGCCCGGAGCATCCGCTCGAACGTTCCGTCCGCCGCCCACCTGCGGAAACGGGTGTGGAGGCCGGCCCACGACCCGTACCGGTCGGGCACATCCCGCCAGGCGACCCCTGTCCGGAACTTCCACACGATCCCGCTCAGAATCGTCCGGTCATCCAGCCGCGGCCGTCCCAGCACAGGCCGAGGCAGCAACGGCTGCACGAGCTCCCACTCAGCGTCCGACAGTTCATGGCGACGTATCACCCGCCCATGATCCACAACCCAAGATCACTTTGACGACAGACCCCAGACCCCCGGCCCGGTCGGGTCCGTCCCCGGGGCGGGGGAGTTCGGCACTGGGCAACATTCGTTGTCGGTCTGCTGTCAGTGGGTGAGTGAGGCGATGAAGTGGTCGAGCCGGGAGACGACATGGCGCAGGACGTCAACCGATCCTGCGGTATCGCCGGTGAGTTCCAGGCTGTGGTCTGCCGCGGGTATTTCCAGGACGTCGTGGTGCAGGGACGCGGCGAGGTGGGTGTCCCAGAGTGTGTCGGCGCTTCCGCCGATGAGGAGGGTCGCCTGCGTGGCTCGCCGCAGAGCCGTGGCAACGTGGTCAAGGGTCAGGACCGGGGTGAGCCAGGCTGCGGGGATGTCGCGGTCGGCTGTGATGCCGCAGGCGAGGGAGGCCAGGGACTTGCCGACGACGAGGCGGCAGGCCCCGTCCTCGGCTTCGACGGCCTCGGTGACCTGCCGCTCCACCCAGGCGATCCGCTCATCCACGGTGAACTGCGCGAACTGGTCGGGGATCTGCCACCACAGCTCCTGGACCGTCCAGCCGTGCTGGAGCAGGACGCTGCGGGCGAAGTGCAGGAGCGGCCGGGCAGGCGAGTAACCGACACCCGGAACGACCACTGCGACACGGTCCTTGGTTCCGTCGAAACGGGTGGGCATGGTCATGGGTGCAGGGTGAGTCATGGCCATACAGTACTGGGTGGTGATGCTCGGATCTCCCGTTGTGGACAGGGGTGTTGGGGCCGGTGCGACGGCCAGCTCGGCGGGGTCGCAGGATTCCGTGTCGTGCCGGACGTCATGCAAGAGCCGGAAGAGACCGCCCCGGGCGTCGCTTTGAGTCGTGATCAGTGGGTGGTTTCGCAGGGTGGGCGGGGTGGCACTGCCTGTGCGACCTGGGTGGGGCCGCGACCTGGGAGGCCCCGTCCTGGGCACCACCATCTGTACGGCCTGACGCTTGCTGGGCAGTCGGCGGTGCGGGGCGGTGACCGGGCAAATGGCTGGAGTTGGCGGCCGGGCCCATGGTGGAGTTGCCGCTATGAGCTTGTCGGTGCACGTGTTCGTGGAGGCGGCCGACGGCAGCCGGGACTTCCTGGATGCACCCGAGGGGGTGTCGGAGACGGCTGGGTTCGAGCGGTGGCGTACGAGTGTGTGGGGCTCGCCCGTGGTCCGTTCCCTCGGTGCCCGCTTCTTACCCCGCCTGGCCGAGACTGACCTTCATGTCGGGCCGGACGAGGTGACGGCCTTCCTCGACGAGTGTGTGCTGCTCGCGTCCCGGGTGCCGCAGGTCGTCGCGGGCATGGATGCCGGCCGCACGGTGGAGGAGCAGACGCACCAGGTGGCCTCGAACCTGGCCCACATCGGCCACGCCGCCCGCCGCGCGATGGAGGTGGGCGGCGGGGTGGTGATCTGGTAGCGAGCGGGGAGAGCTGCTGCGTGGCGCGATGGCCTGTGCCGGGCGCGGTCCTCTCCTGCGGAACCCGGCGTCCCGGCGTCCCGGCGCCCTGGAGGCGCGGGGCGGTAGTGCTGGGGGTGGGAGACTGGGCTGGTTCCCCGGCGGCGCCCGCTATGCCGATGCTGCCGTCGCCGGGGACCACTCGGCCACCTCTGCGCTCCTCGTGGAGCCCGGCGACGCCGTCGAGTCGGCTGCTATGGCCCGGGGGTGCTGCCTGTGGTGGTGGGGGGCGGGTGCGATGTGGACGCAGACGTGGGTGGGCCGTCCGTTGGTGTACTGGGCGTCGGCGAGGGTGGCGACCGTCTCGCGGAGGATGTCCAGGGCGATCACGAAGTCCCCCTCGGCGCCCGCGACCGGGCGGGCGTCGGGCCAGAGGATGACCACGCGGGGCGTGTTGAGGGCATCGAGCCCGCCCCGGAGTGAATCCGCGAGGGCCTCCCACACCAGGCGCACGGCCTGGAGCGGCGGATCCAGGGGAAGCGCCGCCCGCACCGCGCTGAAGAACGCTTCCCGGCCGGTACGCCCCGCGGTGGAGAGAATGAAGACGGGCACGCCCTGACGGGCGGCTTCGTCGAGTATCTCGGCAATGTCCGCGCCGGAAACCTCGTACACGCCTGGGCTGATCACCATGATCACCACAGTACGGGTGCGGCCTTCCGGCCTGGATCGTGCCCACTGCTGCGCGTGCGAGCCGGCTGCGCAATCCTCGGCCTGCGGCGGGAGTTCGTCCGATGAGACTGGTCTGGTCGCAGAGCACCCTGCATGGGACGAGCTGGGCAAGGTGGCGACGGGGGCGGCAGAGGTCTCACCTGGTGCGGTCGAGACGGCCCGCGCCGGTGATACCCCGGCTGGGCCGGGAGGGGGTCTGCCTGCTCGTGCGCTGTACCGTCGTGGAGACGATCAACAAAGGGGGGCGGATGGCTGATGGGTTGTGGTTCAGCTGGGTACTGAGCGGCAGTGGCTGGGCGACCTGCCTGATCAGGGACGGCTCATCGCAGCGGAGGGACGTGGTGAGCTACTGCACCGATGCCCTTGCCGATCTGCTGCACAGTGTGGCGGGTCTGTATGGGCCTGGGTGCGTCGAGCGCTTCTCTTTCGATCTTGAACCCGCTGAGGTGAGGTGGGTGCTGCGGGGCAGGGGCGCGGATGTTCACATAGCGGTCCGTCACTTCCCCGACATGTCTGCGAGCTTCGATGCGCCTGATCGCGAAGCCGCGCTCGTGTGGAGCTCCACGCAGCCGAGGAGGCTTCTCGCTCACGTGGTCGCGGAGGCTGCGGGGGCCGTGCTGCGGACCCACGGTGAGGAAGGCTATCGAGCGAGATGGGTTCAGCATCCCTTCCCCAGCGCTGCACTGCACGACCTGTACCGGCTGCACCTCCAGCACGACAGCTGTGCACTGGCACATGACCTTCCCGGTAAGGCGTGAAAGAGGGCGGAGGCC
The DNA here is from genome assembly GCF_041080675.1 of Streptomyces sp. cg36. Taxonomy (NCBI): domain Bacteria; kingdom Bacillati; phylum Actinomycetota; class Actinomycetes; order Kitasatosporales; family Streptomycetaceae; genus Streptomyces; species Streptomyces cyclosori. Next base: position 8,390,419 of record NZ_CP163520.1, read on the forward strand.
CGCTGCCCCGGCGCCGCGGCGGAAGGCGGGCTGCAACGGTCCGGGTCTGCGGTGACGTCGGCAGGGTGGGCCAGACACGACATTGAGGGGGCCTCTGGCCAAGCTCCTGTCAGGTCATGTTCCACCTGGCCGGAGCCGTGGAGAGCGGGTCCCGGCAGCCGGTCAGAACAGTCGCAGGACAGCCCAGCAGGACGTCAGTCAGACCCAGAGCCACGACCACCGGAACCCGCTACGAGTATCAATGTCAGACCCGCCCGCCAGAATGGGAGTACGCGTTCGAGCCACTGTGGTGGTGGCCGGTAATGACCCCTCGGGGGTACAGATGCGGAACTTCAAAGTGGTGTGGCGCGACAACCAGGGAAGAGAGTCCGCTCGTCCGCTGTGTCGTACTCGGCGACGGCGGCCGAGCACCGCATGCTGCAGCTGGAGGCCGGCAAGGCCGTGGTGCGCGTCGTTGAGGCGGCACCGGGCGCAGACGTGCCCGCAGACGTCATCGAGGAGCTGCGGGCGGGACTCCCGCCGGCGGCCTGATCCACGCCGAGCACGGCCACCTCGCGATCCCCGCCGACCTGCCGGGCGGGCAGTTCCTCGTCGACCAGCGCGCCTGGCCCGCAAAGGCAGCCTGGCCCCCGACCGCGAAGCCCGCCTCGCCGCGCTCGATCCCGACTGGCTGCTCCCGTACGGCCCCGACTGGCACCGCAAGTACCACCTCCTGCGCCACCACCTGGAAACCGGCCACGACCCGGCCACCGTCACCCGCGACCTGGTCATCGACAAGGCGAAGGCCGGCGGTTGGCTGCACCGCCAGTACACCGCCTGGGACCGCCTCCAGCAGGGCCAGCGCACCCTGCTCACCAGCCTTGGCCTGACCCCCACCCGCACCCCGCTCACCCCGGGCACGGAAAGCGGCCCGCGCAGGCGGCGCGGCTTCGAGCAGAGCGCCGCGCTGCTGCGGGCCTTCGTGGAACGCCATGGCCGCACGCCGGGTGCCCGGGAGTGGATCGAGGCGGACGGGGAGCGGGCGATGATCGGCCCGTGGTGGTGCAGGACCCGCATCAAGCAGACCGCAGGTCACCTCAGCGCAGACCACCTGCGGCTGATCGACGAGATCCTCCCTGCGGCAACTGCCCAGCCAAGGCCCAGCGGCCAGAGCGAGCCCCCTAGAGACCTTGCCGCCCGCCCCGAAGACCAGCCCGGAGGCTGAAGCCACCGCCGCCGTCGGTGTCAGTGGTGCGGGGCCAGGAAGAGACGGGCTCGCTCGTCGGGTTCGGCGGCATACCGAAGCCCGCAGACCCGGCAGGGGCGCAGATCCCCGTGCACGCAAGGGACAGCCGCGAGGCGATGGACGACGGCGGGCAGGAGGGGCAGCCGCGAGCGCGGCCGGAGCAGGACAACGCTCATGCGGGGGCGCCAGCCAAGTAGCGCCAAAACCAGTCGGGTTGGGGGCGGCGGCGCCTACCCTCGTGTCATGACGATCGCTCCGGAGGCCCCCACCACCCTGCGGTTCCTGTCGCTGGAGATCACCACCCGATGCCAGCTCACCTGTCCCTCGCACTGCTATGCCCAGGCCGGGCCGACACGCGGCCACGGGAGCATGACCGGGCAGGACTGGCACCGGCTCATCGACGAGGCCGTCGCGCTCGGCACGACGACGGTTCAGCTGATCGGCGGGGAGCCCACCCAGCATCCGGACTTCACCGCGCTCGTCGAGCACGCGCTCCAGGTCGGCCTGCGGGTGCGCGTCTACTCCAACCTCGTTCGGATACGCCAGGCGCACTGGCGGCTCTTCGAGCACCCCCGCCTCAGCCTCGCAACCTCCTACCACAGCGACGACCCCGACGAGCACGACATGATCACCGGGCTCCGCGGCTCCCACACGGCGACCCGCGCCAACCTCGTTGAAGCCGTACGCCGTGGCATACCGGTCAAGGTCGCCATCGTCGACCTGGGCGGTGGCCAACGTGTGGAACAGGCCCGCGCCGAGATGCAGGCCCTCGGCGTCCATCAGATCCACGTCGACGCCGTCCGTGCCGTCGGCAACGCCGCGACCGTGCGCGCCGTGCTGCCCTCCACCTCGGCCCTGTGCGGGCGGTGCGGCGACAAGAAGGCGGCGATCCTCCCGGACGGAGACGTGTCCGTGTGCGAGATCGGGCGGTTCTTGACCGCGGGCAGCGTCAAGAGCGCGAGCCTGGCATCGGTCCTGGCCAGCGACCGCTGGACACAGATCGCCGCAAGCGTCCCGCGCCATACGAGCGCGGATCCCTGCCCACCGGACTGCGCACCGAACGACGACTCCGCATGCGGCCCGGACAACCCCGGCCCCTGTGGCCCCGCGGACGACGAATGACACCCACCCAGGACACCAGAGCACGAGGAGCGCAACAGCATGGATGCGGACTGGGAAGGGCATGCGCGCCGTCTGGCCGACGCCGTGGTGCGGCCGGAGTCGCGATGGTGGAAACCGATCGCCTCCACCCCACGCCACCTCCTCGTGCCACGCTGGTGGGAAAGGGGCCCCCGAGGCCGGACGGTCCGCGACGGAACCACAGACACCGACACGTGGCACAAAGCCGCCTACGCCGACGACACACTGGTGACCCGCATCGGGCCCCTGCACGCCGACCACGCCGAGCCCGGCCAGGCCGCCCCGCCCGGCACACGCCCGACGTCCTCCTCAACCCTGCCGACCCTGATCGTGACCATGTACCGGTACGCCGTCCTCGCCGACGGCTGCGCCACGCTCGTGACGACCGGCACCGGATACGGGACCGCCCTGGCCTGCCACCGCCTCGGCGACCAGCTGGTGACAAGCGTCGACATCGACGACTACCTCGTCGAGGCCGCAACCGACCGGCTGAGCACGACCGGCCTGCACCCGCACACCGCCACCTGCGACCTGACCCAGGACCTTCCCGGCCAGTTCGACCGCATCGTGTCCACCGTGGCGGTACGGCCCATCCCCGTCTCCTGGCTGCACGCACTGCGCCCTGGCGGGCGGCTGGTCACCACCATCGCCGGCACCAGGCTGATCCTCGTCGCCGACAAGACGCCGGACGGCGGCGCGCGGGGATTCATCGCCCCCAACGGGGCCTCGTTCATGGCCGCCCGCCACGGCCTGGACTACGACGACACCGCCCCTGGATCCCAGGTGTGGGAAGCGGCCGACGGCGTGGGCGAGTCGGTGTCCACCAGCCGCTACCCGCTGCTGTACGTGCCGGACTCCTGGGCGGTGTGGTCGATGCTGGACCTCTCGATGCCCGGCATCGAGCACCACAGCCAGCGAGGGGACGGCGGCGGGCGCACGATCAAGATGGTGCACCTGGACGGCTCCTGGGCCCGAGCCCACGCCGAGGGCCCTCGCCAGTCACCGACCGTGCACCAGGGCGGTCCCCGCCGACTGTGGGACGCGCTGGAGGACATCCGCGACCGCCTCAACACCTGGGGCGAACTGCCCGTGTACGGCTCGAAGGTCACCATCACCCCGGACGGCGAGACCACCCTCTCCCGGGGCCGGTGGACCGCCACCCTGTAGGCACCACGGGGCCCAATACACGAGCAGGGCCTTCACTGAAGTCTGCAGGTCAGCAGGGGTCCGACAGAGCATGGGCGCGATCGGATCCAGTGCCGACAACGCGGCTGCGGAAAGCTTCAACGCCGCCTTCGAGGGGGAGACGCTCAAGGGCCGGAAGGCTTGGTCGAGTGAGCGCGGGGCCAGGCTCGACGCGTTCCGCTGGCTGACCCGATACAACACTGGCCGCCGGCACTCCCGCCTCGGCCAGCGGTCCCCGATCGACTACGAGAACGACCTCCAGCCAGCAGCAACTACCCTGACCCAAGCCGCATAGACGTGTTCAAAATCCGGGGTCAAGGTCCCTCTGCCACGCCGGGCTGGCGGCTGGTGTCCTGGCCGCGGGCGAGGGGCTGAACGCGCTAGTTGGGGTGCCGGTAAGAACCTTGTCACCAGCCGCAAACGGCGGTGATCTTGCGTGGCCGTTACCCCTTTGGGTGGGTCGGGGGTTTTCCGGAGGAGGTGGGCAGGAATCGTGCGGGGATTTGCCACAGCAGGCATCCGCTGTCGTACGGCGTGCCAAAACGTGTGTTCTTGACGCTGTGCTGGGAGGTGGCGCCGGCAAGGGTTTTGCCGTCGGGGCTCCATGCCACGGACTGCGTCGTGTTGTCAGTCAGTGTGGCAGTGCGGCGGCGGGTGGTCAGGTCCCACAGTTGAACGCCGTACGGTCCGGCGGTGGCGATCGTCCTGCCGTCCCTGTTGAGCGCCACGGCGTAAGTTGTTTCTGCGGGGAGGGACGCCTTGATACGCAGCGAGGTAGCGTCCCACAGCCGTATGCCGTACTCACCTGTGGTGACGAGTCGTCCGTCCGGAGTGAACAGCACCGCGTGCGAGCCGTTGCCTAGGCCGACCTCGTGGCTGAAGCGACGACCGGCAACATCCCACAGCCAGCACCCGGCGCCGGTGCATGCGACCGTCTTGCCATCCGGGCTGAAGGCTACGGCCCGCAGGTCGTGTTCCGACGAGGCCGCGCGGACGCGGCCGGTGGATGTGTCCAGCAGTCGGAAACTGTTCTTCCTGTCCTCTGCGTCACCACTGTCGTCGACGGCTCCCGTGTCCGCTCTGCCGCATGCCAGCATCTTGCCGTCGGGGCTGAAGGCCAAGGGCACCATGTCGTGGTCCGGGACTGAGAGGAAGGTGGAGACGGGGACTGCGGTGGCCGCGTCTCGTAGCAGGACGTCCCCGCCGCTGGTTACGAAGGTCTTGCCGTCGGGGCTGAACGCCAGGAACGACAGTTCGCTCTGCCCACTGGAGTCCTCGGCGACCATCTTGCCGGTGGCCGCGTCCCATACCTGCGATCCCAGTAGTCCGATGGTGACGAGCGTCCGACCGTCCGGACTGAACGCCACGTCCCCAATGTCGATGTCGGTGAGTCTTCGGGTGCGGACCGAATCCTCGTTCTTTCCCCGGGGCCACAGCGCAGCCCCGGTGGCCGTGCCCGCGCTGGCGAGCACGACGGCGCCCGCGATGAACGCTCGCCGCCGGATCCCGGGGTGGGTGTCGCGCGTGACGCCTGGGTGCGGACCGATTGGCTCGGCTGGTGGAGCCGGCTCTGAAGCAGTCGGGGTGGGAGCTGGTGGTGTCGGGACGTGGGCGCGGTTGTGGAAGGCGAGTCGGTCAGCAGTGTTGCGGATGCGGCGCTGGGGGAGCGGGCGCTGTTTGGCGCGCAGGGTGGTTTCGACGTGGCGGTAGAGCGTGTCGAGGTCGAGATGAGGGCCTTGGCCGGGGATTCCGCAGCGGAGGGTGGTCAGGAGTTCGGCGGTGAAGGCGGTGTGGGGTTCACCGGGGACGGAAAGAGCGGTCCTGGTCTCGGCGGCGGCGGCGATCAGGTACGTGCCTTCGATGGCGGCTTCGTCGGCCAGGACGGTGGCCGCATCGGCCGAGGCCATGCGGCCCAGTGCGCGACCGCTGTAGCAGCAGTCGAGAATGACGACCTGGCGCCGCGCGCGGGTGTTTAGGAGTTCGTCGCGGATTGTCGCGTAAGGGAGGGCGGTGTGGGCGGCGTTAGGCCGGGAGCCGGTGAGGGCGAGGTGGAGTTCGGCGTCGCGACGGGCAATGAGTCCGTGTCCGGCGTAGTAGAGGAGCAGGGTGTCGGTGGCCTGCTGGGCGGCTTCGATGATCGGGTCGATGACCTCTGCGGCAGTGGCGGGGTTCGATATCACGGTGCAGTGCGTCTTCGGCAGTCCCCAGATGCCGGGGTCGCGCAGCAGCCGGGCCAGGGCCGTGAGGTTCTCCGCGACGGCCGGCAGGCTTGTCAGGCCGGGATCGGTGTATCGCGAGGTGCCGATCAGCATGGCGCGAGAGGTGTTCGGGTCGGGAAGCATGCTCACTGTTCTGGTCTGGCTTCCTCCAGCTCCCGCACCAAGCGGGCGACAAGCTCGGCATCACTGCTGTCCAGGGTGATGCGTACTCCGCCCCGGGACACTGTTACCGCTGGCGCGTCCGACCGGGTGGAACGCCAAGTGATGTAGGCCAGGGCGAGGGTTGCCAGCTGGAAGCCGGAGTCGAGCACGAGCTGCGCCACCTCGAGCGCGCCGCCCATATCACCCGCACCGGGTACGGCGGCCGGCCAGGTGATCACCGCGTGACGGCGGATCTCCGGCTCCTCCTCGAGCCACCGCGCGAACGACCGCAACACATCGTTATCGCTGTCACCACTGGCGATCCGTACCGACAAGACGTTCTCCGGCACAACCTCTCCCCCCACCAGGCCCCTTGCATCAGACAAGCTGCCTCCACACTATTGCGGCACGCTCGTCGACGGGAACAGGGCAACTTCCCGGATCGCAGGTACCAGCCTCCGCGACCTACTCGTTCATGTATCACGAAATATAGGATTTACCGTGTACGCACCCGAGCTGAATGATCCCATCCCGCCCGTCGAGTACGAAGCGAACCACTACCTGAACACCACGAAACCCCAGGTCACACCCAACATCTGAGATCTCTACCGAACCCGGAACGGTTCATCGCCGATGCTTGAGGCGGAGCGTGTCAAGCGCCTTGTCATGAGGGTGATGGCGGCCCGGAGCCTGACCCCGGATGTTGGACACCAGAGACACTTGGATCTTGAGGATCTGAGGACTGGAGTCCTGTACTGATGGTGATGAAGCACGACCCGGCCGAGTTCAAGGCGGACGCGGTCGCGTTGTACCGGTCACGGCCCGGGGCGACGATCGAGCCGGTCGCCGCGGACCTGGGTGTGAACACCGAGACGCTGCGGAACTGGATACGCGCGGCCGAAGGCCGTCGCACGGGCGGTCACACCGTGCCGCGTCCCGCCGTGCCGGCGGAGGCCGAGGGGTTGGAGGCGGAGGTTGTCGCCTTGCGCAGGCGGGTGCGTGAGCTGGAGGAGGAGCGCGAGATCCTGCAGAAGGCGGCGAAGTATTTCGCCGGGGCGACGCGCTGGTGGACCGTTTCCAGTGCGTCGCCGACCTGCGCGCCGACTTCGGCGTGAAGCGTTTGTGCCAGGTCCTCGGGATCTCCCGCTCGAGCCTCTACTACTGGCAGGCCACCGCGCCCGCCAGGGCCACCCGGCAGGCGGCCGACGAGAAGCTGACCGCGATGATCGCGGCCGTCCATGCCGACTCCGACGGAACCTACGGCGTCCCCAGAGTCACCGCCGAGCTCCGCGAGAGCGGCGGCGAGCCGGTGAACCACAAGAAAGTCGCCCGGCTGATGAAGACCGCTGGCATCGCCGGGTTCCGGCTGCGCAGGAAGCACCGGACCACCGTCGCGGACCCGGCCGCAGCGAAGGCCCCGGACCTGATCGGCCGCGACTTCACCGCCACCGAAGTGAACGCCAAGTACGTCGGCGACATCACCTGTCTGCCGGTCGGTGGCGGGGAGTTCTGCTACCTGGCGACCGTCATTGACCTGTGTTCGAGACGGCTCACGGGCTGGGCGATCGCGGACCACATGCGCGCCGATCTGGTCGTCGACGCCCTGGCCGCGGCCGAGCGGACCCGCGGCAGCCTCGCCGGAGCGATCCTGCACACCGACCACGGTCAGTACAGCTCCCGGGCCTTCGCCGACGCCTGCCGCCGGGCCGGCGTCCGGCAGTCCATGGGCGCCGTCGGGTCCAGCGCGGACAACGCCGCCGCAGAATGCTGGAACGCGACCATGAAACGCGAGACCCTCCAGGGCCGGGAGAGCTGGTCAAGCGAACACGAAGCCCGCCTCGAGCACTTCCGCTGGCTGCACCGCTACAACACCGTCCGCCGACACAGCCGCCTCGGGCACCGCAGTCCATCACATACGAACACGCACCCGACCGAACATCAACTACGCTGGCACAAGCCGCATAACCCTGTGTCCAGCATCCGGGGTCAGGCCCCCTCAGCGGAAGCCCAGCGGTGAACTGCGGCAGAACGCCGACGTGGCGAACGAGGTGTTCCGGAGCCGCCGTCGGGCGGAATGACCAGGACCCGCTTCTCCGTCCGGCTCGGCGGCCGCCAAAGAGCGCCGATGTCCTCCCAGCCCCAGGAGTGGAAGGCGGCATGGGTCGTGCGGTCCGTACTGCTCACCAGCGTCACGCCGAGCAAGGACTGGCGGGCCGCGAGCAACTGCTCCTGCAACCGCTGGGGGAGGCCGTGATCCTGGGCGTGCGGATGCGCCATGACGTGTGTGACAGCAAGGATGCGCCCGGCTGCGGTGAGCCGGGTGATCCTGTCCGCCAGCGGTCCCTCGAAGCCGAGCCACCAGTTCGCGTCCGGTCGGACGGGATAGCCGAAGGCGCACCCGGCCAGTACCGTCGTCTCGGCGGTGAGGAGGACGAACCCGGGCTGGCGCGCGCTGGCGGCCAGGCGCCGTAAGAAGTCGTCTCGATCGGCGCGGCCCTCGGCCGATGGATCGGCGGGATCCGTCATGGCGAGACAGGACTCCAGGTACAGGTCCGCCAGGTGTTGCCGGAGGTCTTCTGCCTGACGGCGGTTCAGCCGTCGCAGCCGCACCCCCTCCATGGGTGACCCGGCCGAACCGGGGGGCCTGTGGCGCCGCTCCCGCCTGGGTCGGCCTGTCATCGGGTGACGCCCGCGGTCGCGACCGGAACCGGCTGATCGGGCACCGTTCGGGGGACGGAATGCACCAGGAAGGTGCTGCCGGTGAGTTCGAGCAGCCGGTGGAGGGCGGAGGAAGGGTAGTGCAGCCGCAGGGATCCTCCCGCCGTCGTCGTCAGTTCAGCCGCGTCGAGGAAGGTGTTGAGGCCGCTGCAGTCGCAGAAGGTGACGGGGGTGAGGTCGATGTCGACGGTACGGATGCCGTCGCGCAGACACCGCGCCAGTGTCTCCTGGAGCAGTGGCACGGTGGCCAGGTCGATCTCACCGGCGAGAGTGATGAGGGCTCGGGTGTTCCGGTCGTGACGGTAGACGTTCAGCTGGGGGAGGGACATGGCGCCTCGTTCGGGTGGCCCGCTGCGCAATGAGGTACGAGGCGTTGGAGCGGGTGCGTCGCCCTGCATGTCGCGGTACGGGTTTCGGTGCGGGCGGAGGCAGATGACCGGTTTTGATGGCGGGCCCGGGTCCAGGCCCGGCATGGTGGGATCAGTCCTCTGGGAATGCGCCTGCCGACAGGACTGGAGTTCGCTCCGGCGGGGCATTGTGGTCAACCGACATGTGCCGCCGGGGGCTCGGGCGTACGTACAGCAGCATAGCCCGCGTGTCGAGGCTGCGAGAGACAGCGGTGAGCCTCCTTCCGACGCCCTCTGGGGCGGAAGGCCGGGGGATCGTCTCGGTGCCGGTCAGCGCACGGGGCGTCGGTGTGAACGCCGGGACAGGCGTGTGCCGAAGAAGGCGACGTCGGCCACCAGGACGACGACGCCGATGACCAGCAGGTAGCCCAGACCGTCCGCGACCGCGCCGATCAGTCCCAGGACGATGGCCGTGAGGATGAGGAACAGGAAGATCGCCATGACGCGGGCGCCTCTTTCGTGTCGGGGAAGTGCGGTCAGCGGCGCGCGAGCTGGCGCTCGCCCTCGGCGCCCTGCCGGTACTCCATGCCGTAGTGCTGGAAGATTCCCTCCTCCCGCTCGGCGGGCAGTACGTCGTCCGTGCCGATGGACGGGCACTGCCGTACGAGCCCCTTGGGATGGGCGACCTTGACGTAGTGCGGTCCGAGGACCGCCTCGCCGAGCGGGACGAAGACCAGACGGCGGCGGGTCGGCAGACCGGTCAGGACCGTGGCCATGGCCGGCTCGTCGGTGCTCGTGTCCACGTAGACCGCTTCCAGTACTCCGATCTTGTGGCCCTTCGGGTCGACCACGTCGTGATTGCGCCACTCGCGGATATCGGCTGAGGTGATCATGCCTGTCCTCCGTCTCTCCGGCCTGCCCGCTCTTCCGGAGTGCCCCCGTTCGCGCGCGACAGCCGTGTCCGGCACTGCCCGCTGGTCTGCGGCCACACTCCAGCCGAGTCGGCTTCGAGCCGGCGGGAGGCGAGGCGGGTTCGTCCGTGAGGCAACGCCGCTGTCAGCGCGGCTGGGTGCGGTGGCGCGGTGAGGGAAGGCGCAGGGCCAGTACGACGACGTCGTCTTCGCGCGCCGGATCCGCCGGGGTGCCGCTGAGCCGTCGCAGCAGTTCGGCCAGTGGGAGGTCGCTGTGCCGGGCGAGCAGGGCGGCGAGTTGTGCGAGGGATGCGTCGATGTCGCGGCCGCGGGTCTCGATGAGCCCGTCGGTGTAGAGCAGCAGCGTCGAGCCCGCGGGAAGGACGCGCTGGTGCTCGGTGCGCTGGACCGGCCCCATGCCGTGGTGGAAGAGGATGTCGTGCTCCACCAAGGCGGTCACGCGGCCGTCGGCGGTACGGAGCAGTGGTGGCGGGTGGCCGGCGTTGGACCAGGTCAGTGTCCAGTCGGGACCGCCGTGCGTGCGGTCGAGGCGCGCGTGCACCAGGGTGCCGCTGGCGTTGATGGGCAGGACCGAGCACGCCGCGTCGAGGGCGGTCAAAGCGGTGGCGGGGCTGTACGGCGGGTGGTCGAGGGTGGCCTGGCGCAGCATGCTGCGGACCTGGCCCATGATCGTCGCGGCGTGCATGTCGTGGCCGGTGATGTCCCCGACGGTGACCATGAGTGCTGCTGGCTCACCGGATGAAGCGGGCGGCAGGTGGTAGGCGTCGTACCAGTCCCCGCCGATCATGTCACCGACTGCGGCCGGCTGGTACAGGGCGCTGATCTCGATGTGGTCGGCCAGGGGGAGATCGGTGAGCATGGCTTCCTGCAGCTGGCGGGCCACGGAGACACGTTCGTCGAGGTACAGGGCGCGTTCCACGGCCTGTGCGATGTAACCGGAGGCGGCGGTGAGCGTGGCGCGCTCGGTGACGCCCACTTCGTGCCGCTTGGACCAGCAGACCGCGACGACGCCCAGCAGGGCGCGGCTGCCCCACAGCGGCAGGCAGAACGTCGTGGTGAAGCCCATCCGGTCGAAGGAAGCGACCGCCTCGGGGCTGTATTCGGCCACGAGCGCCTCGCGGTCGGGCACGAAGACCGCCCGCCGCTCCCGCATGGCGCGAGCGCTCGGGAACGCCTCGGTCATCGGCAGGGCGAGGGTTTCGCGTTCCACCGCGTGCTCGATGTCCGGATCGGGGATCCGGTGGAGTGTGTCTTCGCCGGCGACGAGCAAGCCGACGTACGAGGGCTTCCCGGCGCCGACGAAGAGGTCCCGCAGCCGTCGTCGTAGGTCGTCCAGTCCGGACGTCTGGGCCAGTTCCTCCGACGCTCTCAGCAGCAGCTCGGCGTGGTCGAGGCCGGTCTGGGCTTCCCTCTCCAGACGCTGGGCGTCGCTCCTGGCGTGTTCGGCGGCGGCCCGCGCGGTCTCCAGCACCATCTGCGTGGACCGGCTCTGTGCCGACAGTATGCGCAGGCGCAGCTCCGCGGAGCAGGCCGCTGCCAGGTCCTCCAGGTCGGGCAGTTCGCTGGCACTCCAGCTCCGCGGCCGGTGGTCGATGGCGCACAGCATGCCCAGGACGAGCCCGTCAAGGTCGGTCAGGGGCATGGACGCGTACGCGACGATTCCGAGATCCGCGAGGGCCGGGCCGCCGAGAAGCCGCTTGTCGGCGCGGGCGTCCGGCACGGCCAGGGCCTGGCCCGCGGCCGCCGTGTACGGGCCTGGCGCATGCGACAGCGGCAGCGCCCGGCTCGTTGCCCAGGGCTCTCCCAGTCCGACTTGCCCGGGGAGGATCCAGCGGTCGTCCTCGATCAGCGAGACGAGGGCCACCGGCACGTGGAGCAAGCGCGAGACCAGCCGGGCGAACCGGTCCATCCCGGTGTCGGAAGCCGCCGACAGGCCGGCCAGCCGCAAGGCCCGCCGGCGTGTGGCGCCCGGGTCCGCCCTGGATTCCCGGCCCTGATTCGGCATCCGCCCTCCGGTCCCGACGTCCCGAGGCCATCAACAGCATCGTAGAGCAGCGGGAGGCTCATCGCGTCGGACTGGGGGCGCTGAGGGCGGCGGTGGGCGGGCGAGCGGCCTGCCGAACGGGCTGGGCGTTGCCATGTTTGCCCGGTCGGCCGCGGGGAACTCGACGACGCGGCGCCGAAGGCGAACCGGGCTGCGCGGAGGCTTGCGCAGGCTGCGGGGACACCTGCCCGGTCAGTGGTCCTCGCGCTCCCGGCCGCCCGTCGCACGCCCCGTTCTCGGGGCGGTCCCGCAGCGCGGCCCAAGACCCCGGCAGCTCTTTCCTCGCCACCATCCCAAGGAGCCCCGGGTGCCCAGTAGCACACGCACCACCGCACCGCCGGACGTGACCGGCCGACCGCTTGTGTACGACGGCAAGACGCCCTTCCCTCTCAGCGAGCCCCCTCGGCGGTCCTCCGCCGAGCGGATCCACCTGGCGGTGACCGGGCTGATCGTGGCCTTCCCGTTCCTGGCCCTGGTTCTGGGCGGTTGGCTGCTGTGGGGCAGCCTCATCGGCCCCCTCGACGTACTGCTCGCCCTGCTTTGCTATGTCGTGACCGGACTCGGGGTCACGGCCGGCTTCCACCGGCTGCTGACCCATCGCAGCTACACCGCCCGCCCCGCGCTCGGCGTCGCACTCGCCGTGGCTGGCTCGATGAGCTTCCAGGGTGATGTGATCGCCTGGGTCGCCCTGCACCGCCGTCACCACGCCTTCACCGACCAACCCGGTGACCCGCACTCACCGTTCCGCTACGGGACCACGCTGCGCGGGCAGTTGCGGGGCCTGGTCCACGCGCATGTGGGCTGGCTGTTCAGCGGCGAATCACCCGCAGCCGAGCGGTACGCTCCGGATCTGCTGGCCGACCGTCACATGCGGGTGCTGGCACGGGTCTTCCCGGGGCTGTGCGTCCTGAGCCTGGCACTGCCGTGCGCGGCGGGCTGGGCCCTCGGAGGCAGCCCGCATGCCGCGCTGACCGCCCTGCTGTGGGCCGGTCTGGTGCGCGTGGCCCTGCTCCAGCACGTGACGTGGAGCGTCAACTCGCTGTGCCACATGATCGGCGCGCGCCCCTTCCGCACCCGCCGCCATGACCGGGCGACCAACCTGTGGCCGCTCGCCGTGCTCTCCTTCGGGGAGAGCTGGCACAACCTGCACCACGCCGACCCCACCTGTGCCCGGCACGGCGTCGACCGGGGCCAGATCGATCTGACTGCCTTCACCATCCGCCTTTTCGAGCGGCTGGGCTGGGCGACCGATGTGCACTGGCCCCTGCCCGGACGGCTCGACAACCGGCGCGTCTGAGAAGTGGGTGGGGACCCTGTGATGCCCCTTCCGCTTGTCGTCGACGCGCTCCGCCCGAAGAGGAAGGGATTCCCAATTATGCTGTCAAGTCCCGGGGATGACGCTTCGTGACTGGATCATGCCGCCATGGCCGCGGGTTGGGCTGCGGTGGTCGCGAAGACGCGGTGGTCGCGTATCAGGGCCCAGAGCACGTTCAGGCGGCGCCTGGCCAGAGCGAGAACAGCCTGCTTGTGGGACTTCCCCTCGGCGCGTTTGCGGTGGTAGAAGCGTTTCGACTCAGGGCAGTGCACCGAGGCGACCTGCGCGGAGAGGTAGAACATCCGCAGGAGGCGGCGGCTGTAGCGGCGGGGTCTGCGCAGGTTGCCGCTGACCTTGCCCGAATCGCGGGGAACGGGGGCGAGTCCGGCGACGCCAGCGAGCCGGTCCGGTGTGCCGAAGGCGCTCATGTCGCCGCCGGTGGCGGCGATGAACTCCGCACCCAGCATGTCGCCGATGCCGGGCATGGAAGTAATCACCTCGGCATCGGGATGCTCGCGAAACCGGCCCTCGATCAGGGCTTCCAGTTCCGCGATCTCCTGGTCGAGGGCCATCACCTCCCGAGTGAGGGTGTGGACCATCTTGGCGGCGGTTCTCTCCCCGGGCACCACCGTGTGCTGGGCCTCGCCCGCGGTCACTGCCGCGTCCGCGGCGCTCTTGGCGAGAGCGAGGGTGCGGACGCCATGGTTCTTCAGCCAGGTCGCCAGCCGGGCCCTGCCGACGCGACGCAGGGCGGCCGGCGTCTGGTACTTGGTGAGCAGAACGAGCGCGGTCTTGGACGCGCTGTAGTCGAAGGCCCGCTCCAAGGCGGGGAAGTACTCCAGCATCTGGGCCCTCAGCCGGTTGATCGCTCTCGTGCGGTCCGCAGACAGGTCCATGCGGCGGGCCGTGAGGATCTTCAGGTCGACTGCGATTTCACTGGTCTCCTGCAGCGGTTGCAGGTCGCGGCGCATCCGAGCCTGGTCAGCGATGACGAAGGCGTCCTTCGCGTCCGTCTTGCCGCTGCCCCGGTAGGCGCCGGAGGCGTGATGAACGGTTCGGCCGGGGATGTAGAACAGCCGCTGCCCGTGGTTGACCAGCAGGGCGATCCACAGCGCGGCGCCACCGGCGTTGAGGTCGACCGCCCACGTGACGGGGATGTCGTCCGCCAAGTCAAGGACGTTGCCCAGCAGTTGCAGCAACTCGTCCTCGTTGTTGGGCACCCGCTGCGAGAGCTGTATCCGGCCCTCGGCGTCGATGACCGTGCAGTGGTGCTCGGCCTTGCCCGCGTCTGTCCCGGCCCACAGTTCGGGCACCGGCCCCTCCTTCGTCGCTCTTCCGTGCTGTCCCAGCAGACGACCTCGCTGTCACGTCCATACAAGCGATTCAGTTCGCGCATCCCAATCAGCAGCCGAGTCGTCGCGGGGCGCCGGGCGGCCAATCCCTTCAAGCCACACACGCGGCAACACGATGACAGCCACACCCGGCACCCCTGGGCGTCCCGATCCTACGAATGACCGCGATCAACCCACGAAGAAAGGTATGGAGAGCACCATGATCGAGTCCGCGCCCCTGCGCGAATGGCGCAATCAGGCAGTCGTGGACGAGGAGGACCACAAGATCGGGGTCTTGGAGGGGATCTACGTGGACACCGCGACCGACAGACCCGCCATGGCCACCGTACGGTGCGGTCTTCCCACCCGGAACCGGCTGCTGTTCGTCCTGGTGGCCGAAGCCATCGTGGGCCCGGGCTATGTGAAGGTGCCTTATCCCAGGGCCCTGGTGCGCAAGGCCCCTCCCATCGGGACGGACGACGTGCTGCCCGCCGGGCAGGAACCGGAGATCTTCCAGTACTACGGCCTCGTCTACCAGCCCGGTATGTCGGGCGAGCGCCAACTGGCACGGCGCTGACCACCGGGCCCCCACCGTCCGGGCGCCGTGCAAGATGCGCGCGGCGGGCGTGCGGCCGAGCATGGGCGTGAGCGCTGTCCGATCCGTGCGCAGTGGCTTGCCCGGTATTCCGAGGACGGATGGAAGACGATGCGGACCCAGAGGTACGAGCTGGTCTTCGAGGGCGGTCCCGAGCCGGGGCAGGACATCGTGGTGGTGTCCGTGACCGGGCAGAAGGGGCCGGGCGGGCACCCCGTGTACGCCGACGACACCGGCATCGTCAGGGCTGAGATCAGCGACCGGGGCGAGGTCCGTGTGCTGGCCAGCAGCGGTGGCCAGGAACCGGCCCGGCCGGTGCGCGCGCGAGCGCTGCCGTCCTGAGTAACCGTCCCGGGCACCCGCCGTCTCGCCCGCCGCCGCTCATCCCGGTGAGCGGCCCGACGGCGGCGGGTATCGCGGAGGCCGACGGTGCGCCTGCCGCGCGCCGGCCCGCCGGATGCCGCCCGTCCTGGTCAGCGCCCGCAGGGCGGGGTCGGGGCAGCGGCGTGAGAGGTGATGCGGACAGCGGAGGATGGGCGACTGCATGCGGAGCATGGGCGTGGAAGAGGAGCTGTTGCTGGTCGATGCCGGCAGCGGTGAGCCGCTGGCACTGTCGGGGGCCGTGCTGGCGGCCGCGGACGGGGCGGCCGGGCAGCTGGCGGAGGGTGGCGGGCCGTGGGGGCACGCCTTCGAGAACGAGCTGCAGAAGGAGCAGGTGGAGTTCGCCACCAAACCGGTGACGGAGGCGGGCGAGCTCCTGGAGGAGATCACCCGCTGGCGAGCGCAGGCGGCGCGGCACGCTGCGTCCGCCGGGGCGCTGGTCGCGGCCCTCGGTACCTCCCCGCTGCCGGTGCGGCCCTCGTTGAGCACGGGCAGGCGGTACCAGTGGGTCGGCGAGCAGTTCGGCCTGACCGCGCAGGAGCAACTGACCTGCGGCTGCCACGTCCATGTGTCGGTCGAGTCGGACGAGGAGGGCGTCGCGGTCCTGGACCGGATCCGCCCGTGGCTGCCGGTGCTGACGGCGATGAGCGCGAACTCGCCGTTCTGGCAGGGGGAGGACAGTGGATACGAGAGCTACCGCAGCCGGGTGTGGAACCGGTTGCCCTCTGCCGGGCCCACGGACGTCTTCGGGTCCGCCGATCGGTATCACGAGCAGGTGCGCGCGATGCTCGGCACCGGTGTGCTGCGCGACGAGGGGATGATGTACTTCGACGCCCGCCTGTCCGCCGCCTACCCGACGGTGGAAGTCAGGGTCGCGGACGTCTGCCTGGAGGCGTCGACCCCGGTCCTGCTGGCGGCCCTGGTCCGCGGCCTGGTCGAGACCGCCGCCCGCGCCTGGCGGGACGGACGGCCTCCGGCCAGGGTCGGTACGGGCCTGCTGCGGCTGGCGGCTTGGCGCGCCGGGCGCTCGGGGCTGGACGGGCCGCTCATCGATCCCCGGACGATGCGCGAGACGTCGCCGGAAGGGGCTGTCGAGGCGCTCTGCAGCCACGTGTGCGAAGCCCTGGTAGACCACGGGGACGAGCATCGAGTCCGGGAGGGCATCGCCCGCCTGCTGGAGCACGGCAACGGGGCTCGCGTCCAGCGCGGGCTGCTGCGCACGCAGGGCACGCTCGGCGCTGTGGCCACCCGCTGTGCGGAGATCACCGTCGGCGGCAGCGCCTGAGCCGGGTGCGGTGCGTCGCTGCCGGCGGTCCGGGTGCCGTGTGGCAGGACCTCGGACGCACCGCGGCTGCCGCTCGCCGTCGGGCCGGGGCAGTGGGCCGCTGCCCACGGAGCCCGCGAAAACGGCCTCGGCGCGAGACCGGATTTCACGATCAAAATCTGTTCCGACCGCAAGAGATTTTGACGTGCGCGCTCAGGATTTCTTGTGCGGTGAGCGGTGACGGATTATTGACCAGTGCGGTTTCCGGTATTCCGTGCTACTGTCAATCTCAGTTGCAGTTGTGGTTCCCAAAAACTTCAAGTGCCCTCACCGTCGCTCTGTAGCCAGGGTGGGTGGGAGCGCTTTTGTGTGTTCCGGTCGTTTCTCCGGGTGGGGCAATCATCGCAGTGACGCGGGATCCGCACGGTGCGGGTTCCGGGAAATGCCCCGAAGGAGATTGACATGGCTGCCGGTACCGTCAAGTGGTTCAACGCGGAAAAGGGCTTCGGCTTCATCGAGCAGGAGGGCGGCGGCCCGGATGTGTTCGCCCACTACTCGAACATCGCCGCCCAGGGTTTCCGCGAGCTCCAGGAAGGTCAGAAGGTGACCTTCGATGTCGCGCAGGGCCAGAAGGGCCCGACGGCCGAGAACATCGTTCTCGCCTGATCTGACGCATGACGCGTCCCGCCGCGGAGGCGGTGGGCGCGTGCGTCGCAGCTGGGGCCCGCACCTTGGGGTGCGGGCCCCAGCTCGTTTTGTTTCGGGGCCGCGCCCCGGACCGTATCGCCTCGCATCCCACACATCAGATGGGCTCGTTCTTGCGATTCCCCGTGCCTCCCTTTTTCCCCGGGAATTCCTTGATGCGTGCCGCCGCAAGCAGCATCAAGAAAGGTTCCTCTTGAACCGCACACGTACGGGCATGCAGTCGCATTCACGCACAGGCGCCCGTTCATCCGGATCCGGATCTCGTTCCGGCTCCCGTTCCGGGGGCGGCCGCCGCCCTTCCGCCGCGCAGGGCGAATTCACGCCACCGCAGACGCCCACCCCCGCACTCCCGGCCGTCGAGACCTTCACCGACCTGCCCCTGCCCCGCCCGCTCCTGGCGGCGCTGAGCGCACAGGGCATCACCGTGCCCTTCCCGATCCAGGCAGCCACCCTGCCGAACTCCCTGGTGGGCCGCGACGTGCTGGGCCGGGGCCGCACCGGCTCGGGCAAGACCCTCGCCTTCGGCCTCGCCGTTCTGGCCCGTACGGCGGGACAGCGCGCCGAGCCCCGCCAGCCGCTGGCGCTCGTGCTCGTGCCGACCCGTGAGCTCGCGCAGCAGGTCACCGACGCGCTCACCCCGTACGCCCGCTCGCTCAGGCTGCGCCTCACCGCCGTGGTCGGCGGAATGCCGCTCGGCAAGCAGGCGGGCGTGTTGCGCTCGGGTGCCGAGGTCGTCGTGGCGACCCCCGGCCGTCTGGAAGACCTCATCCAGCGCGGCGACTGCCGGCTCGACCACGTCGCGATCACCGTCCTGGACGAAGCCGACCAGATGGCCGACATGGGCTTCCTGCCCCAGGTGACCGCGCTCCTGGACCAGGTGCGCCCCGAGGGCCAGCGGATGCTGTTCTCGGCCACCCTGGACCGCAACGTGGATCTGCTGGTCCGGCGCTACCTCGCCGACCCGGTCGTCCACTCCGTCGACCCGTCGGCAGGCGCGGTCACCACGATGGAGCACCACGTGCTCCACGTCCACGGCTCCGACAAGCACCGGACGACCACCGAGATCGCCGCCCGGGACGGCCGGGTGCTGATGTTCCTGGACACCAAGCACGCCGTCGACCGGCTCACCGAGCACCTGCTCAGCAACGGCGTACGGGCGGCCGCCCTGCACGGCGGCAAGTCCCAGCCGCAGCGCACCCGGACCCTGTCCCGCTTCAGGACGGGCCAGGTGACGGTCCTGGTGGCCACCAACGTCGCGGCGCGCGGCATCCACGTCGACGACCTCGACCTGGTCGTCAATGTCGACCCGCCCGCCGACCACAAGGACTACCTCCACCGCGGCGGCCGCACCGCCCGCGCCGGTGCCTCCGGCAGCGTCGTCACCCTGGTGACACCCAACCAGCGCCGCGGCATGAGCCGCCTGATGGCGACGGCCGGGATCGTCCCCCGGACCACGCAAGTGCGCTCCGGGGACCGGGAGCTGACCCGGATCACCGGCGCGCAGTCCCCGTCGGGCACCCCGGTCACGATCGCGGTGCCGGCCGCGGAGCGCCCGCGGCGCGGCGCGACACCGCCGCCGCGCGGGCGCCGAGGTACGGGCCGGGACCGAGCGGTACGCGGCACGGGGCCGCGGCGGCCGGGCGCGGGGGCAGCGGCATGAGCCGGGAGGCAGGGCAGAGCCCGCACGAGCCCCACTCCTCCCACTTCCCCTCCCCGTCTTTCCTCCCCGGAGGTTCCATGCGCTGTGTCATCGCCCGCTTTCCGTTCGACCTTTCCAAGAGCGGGGTGGAGGACACGATGGACGGCGTCAGGCCCCAGCCGGTTGACGGCGCGTCCGTGACGATCGGCCACCGCCGTTACCCCGTCATGCAGGTCGGCGAGGTCATCACGCGCCAAGACCGCCGCGACTTCAGTGCCCGAGAGGTCGTCCGCGCGATGACCCTCCTGGGCTTCGCGTGCCGTGTCGCCCCCGAGGCGATGCCCGCGCGCACGCTGACACCGCTTCAGGCGGCGTCGGCGCTGCTGGGCGCGCGGCCCACCGGGTAACAGCGGAGTACGGACGGGGCCCGGCCGACACGTGTCGGCCGGGCCCCGTCCGTGTCCCGACGTGACGGAGGCGCCGGCGCGTCCTGGCCCGGCTCGAAACCGCTCACATCAACCAGGAAAGCGCCCCACCGGGATGCTGTCCTGCCGGCGATGCCCGGCTCCGGCTCGTAGACGGCGTCGATGTCCCACCGGTGTGCCGGGACCTCGTCCACCACGTTCCGGCCGTCTCTCAGGACCTGCCACAGCACTGCGGGTGAATCGATTCCCCCAGCGAACCGGCACCCGATACCGATCACGGCGATTGGCGCGTCCTTCGGCGCAGACATGCCGGCCCCTGGGGTCTGTCGTCAAAGTGATCTTGGGTTGTGGATCATGGGCGGGTGATACGTCGCCATGAACTGTCGGACGCTGAGTGGGAGCTCGTGCAGCCGTTGCTGCCTCGGCCTGTGCTGGGACGGCCGCGGCTGGATGACCGGACGATTCTGAGCGGGATCGTGTGGAAGTTCCGGACAGGGGTCGCCTGGCGGGATGTGCCCGACCGGTACGGGTCGTGGGCCGGCCTCCACACCCGTTTCCGCAGGTGGGCGGCGGACGGAACGTTCGAGCGGATGCTCCGGGCCGCGCAGGCGCGAGCGGACGCGGCAGGCGACATCGAGTGGCTGGTGTCGGTGGACTCCAGTGTTGTCCGTGCACACCAGCACGCGGCCGGGGCCCGAAAAGGTGCCTGTTGAGTCGGCACGGAGGGCGGTGCCGGTGTTGCCACCAGTCCGTTTATCCGTGCCGCTCGCCGAACCCGGCGTACCCGTCTCCGAGTACCGGGCTCTCCACGGTCTCTGCCGTTCAGGCGTGGTTGAGGTGTGTCCAGGGGTTGGGGATCGTGTTGCCTCTGTAGCGGTAGCGGGTGACCGCCACCGCCTGGAGGTCGAACAGTTCGATCCCGTCCGCCGAGAGCTTGTGCCACCGTCCGTTGTGGTCGGTGCAGCGCCATCCACCAGCTGATCACCCGGTGCCACGTGAAGCTGGCCAGGGAGCTCAGGGCGGCTTTGCAGACCGCGTGCTTGAAGTAGTTGGCCCAGCCTCGCATGATCTGGTTGAGCCTGATCAGCACGTCCCTGGGGTTCTGCTGCCTCCAGCCACCGGTACTCCCAGCCCAGGGCGTTCTCACGGTGGTTGTAGATGTTGTCGTAGACGCGTTCGAGGATCCGGCCGAAGCGGGCCGCTTCGGAGAGGACCTGGATCATGACGACCAGGGAGCGGCCCACCTGGTCGGTGTAGCCGTTCGCGTGTCCGAGGGTGTAGGCGGCGTTGTAGACGCTCGCCGGGGAGAGGACGAGGTTCTCCCGGGTGCTGCCGCCCGGCAGGGCGTCGTAGTTGCCGTTGCGGACGAGGGACCGGACGTGCTCGACGCCCTGGGCCTCGGCGAAGCCCCGCCGGTTGTCGGCGAACTCGAAATGCCTGATGTCAGAGGTGCCGCGGGGGGCGTAGAAGCCGGCGACGTAGAGGTTGTCGGCCCACAGGCAGATCGATACCAGGTCGTTGCCGCCGGTGTCGCGGATGCGTACCTGGATGATCCGGTCCTGTTCGAGGGTGGTCTGGGTAACGCCCTGCTCGCCAGTCACGTCGCCGTAGCTGAGCTGGTGGATCCGGTCGATCATGCGGTAGTAGTTGAGGGCGTGTTCCATGCCTCCGGGCTGCTTGCCTGCGCGCGCAGAGATGACGGCCCCGCATCCGGCCGAAGGCGACATCGCTCGGCACAGCGCTGGCTCGGCGTTCGCACGGGGGCGCCTTCCCTTGCGCGGGGACAGGGCTGGAGGGGATGCGCGGCCCGCAAGTCGCAGGCGGCGGACGGCGATGGCTGGCGGCCCGCCAACGCTGTGGCGCAGCCGTCCCGGCTGGGTCCGCCACCGCCTTGCCTGCCGTGAGATGCCCGTCTCCGGGGTGCTCTGCCCAACTCCTGCTCGTTGAGGCCCCGGTGGGTTACTGACGGGTTTGCCGTTTACCTGTCCGATGGCATGCTGTGGTTCAAACATCCAGGTCAAAAGGGGTGGGATCGTGTCCTTGGAGATACCGGAGAGGGACCTCGGGGGTGCGGCAGCGCACTACACAACCCAGGGGCTGCCCGCCTCGCACAGGCGCGCCTACTGGCGTGAAGCACTCTCCAACACGTTCGGGTCCGTGGACATGAAGGTCCCCTACGAGGTCGAGTACGGCTTGGTCCGGACCTCCTTGGTCGGCTCGCTCCAGGCCGTCACCGTGGAAGGCGAACCCCATCGGGCCCAGCGGACCCGGCGTCTGATCGCCGGCAGCAACAACGATGAGTACGTGGTCGTCAAAGTCCTGAGCCACGGGGCGGTCCGCGTCGAGCAGGACGCCCGGGACACATGTCTGAGCGCGGGCCAGCTCTTCGTCTACGACATGTCCCGCCCCGTCCAGCTGACCGTCCCCGAGCGGTTCCGGACCAAGTCGCTGGCTCTGCCCCGCCGCGCCCTGGGCCTGAGCGAATCAGACCTCCAGCGGCTCACCGCGACACCGCTCGGCGACCGCTCACCGCTCGGCCGGCTCGTGAC
This sequence comes from Streptomyces sp. cg36, assembly GCF_041080675.1. Classification (NCBI taxonomy): domain Bacteria; kingdom Bacillati; phylum Actinomycetota; class Actinomycetes; order Kitasatosporales; family Streptomycetaceae; genus Streptomyces; species Streptomyces cyclosori. The sequence goes on from NZ_CP163520.1 coordinate 8,412,574, forward strand.
GCCCTTCCTGTCCCACCTCGTCGACACGGCCGGCACCTACCAGCCGCAGACCGGCGAGTCCGTCGCCCGCCACGCCGTCGATCTGATCCAGACGCTCGTGGAGGAACACCTCGGCTTCGACCTCCAAGAGACACCGAACGCCGCCCGGATGACTCTGCTGAGGATCCAGGCCCACATCAGCGAACACCTCACCGACCGGGAGCTGACCCCCGAAGTCATCGCCCGCCACCACCACATGTCCGTACGCTCCCTGCACAAACTCTTCGAGCAGGAGGGACTCACCGTCAGCCGCTGGATCCAGCAGCGCCGCCTGGAGCAGTGCCGCCGTACCCTGCGTGCCGGCCAGACCCGAGGCAGGACCATCGCGGCCATCGCCCACCACTGGGGCTTTGCCAGCGCCGCGCACTTCAGCCGGTCCTTCAAGGCCGCCTACGGCATGTCACCGGTCGCGTGGCGCAACGCGGCTGTACACACACCGGATGCTCCTGCCCGCATCGACGCCAGAGCCACACACGCGACCCTGCCGACAGGGACGGACAGCTGAGGCACATGCCGCGGACACAGCCGTAACAGATGCCGGGCACCGCCTGCTGACGGTGCCCCCCGGTTAAGGTGTCGGCGGCATGCGGCAAGGATCCGGAAAGACTCCACTCACAGGGCGAATTCTGCCGTCACGTCCCGGATTTGGCCCAGGGTGGGCCGAGCCCGTGGAAACAGGCTTGGAGCTCGTGCGGGCAGCGGGGTAGCGGTCGCGGACGGGTGCAGGCGCTTTCGCAGCTGGACGGGCCTTCCGTCGATCTCGGGCAGGTAGTCGGCGGAGACGGTGATCTTCCCGTCCCCGCCGGTCGGCGGGCCGACCTCGTCGAGGTGGCGCCGGGCGAAAGACGGCCCGAGACCGTGACACTGCCCGTTCCATGGGCCTGCACGGCGGTCACGGCCGCCGCCGGACCGGCCGCCGACTACGCGGCCGGGGCGGAGGCGGCCAGGAACGACGCGGCTACGGCGAGGGAGCCAAGGCAACGCAACGGAGACATCCGAGACATGATCACTCCAGGGGGAAGTGGCAGCGGCCGGGGCGGCCCTGCCCCTACTGCTGCTCTGCTCCATCAGGGGATACCGGCAGGCTCCTGACGGAGGCGGATGCTCTTGAAGGCGAACCCATCCGCCAGGAGCTATGGCGTCTCGTGCCGCAGCCCAAATCCCCTTGCACGAGGTAAGGACGGAGGAGGATCACCCTTCCTTGAAGGGGGCAGTCTCCGTTCCCAGGAAAATATCCATCAAGGCCACATTTCATGAGGTTGACGTCAACTGAGGATGCAAACCACATAGTTCCACCACGCCATGGGACACCTCCTTTCACTGCACAGTCAGATACGAAGCCCACGACCTCAACTCATTGGAAGAGGGTTGACCAGTACCACATATTTCTCCTGGATGAGATCCTCAGCGTCCGCTGCCGTGCGGGGCAGGGACACAACCTGACCTCGGTAGAAACGGCCTTGCCTGCTCGCCTGGTTGGCCCACGTGGTCCTGCTCACCGGGTTGCGGACCAGATGCAGAGGGCGGACATGAGCAGCCCCGCCTTGGGGACCCGTTGCGAACATGGCGAGTTGAGTCCACAGGGGAACTCTGTATCAAGTTGCCAACCGGAGCGGTGCCTTGAGGCCGCTGATTCCATCTTGGCGGACTTCGAGCCCTTGCGGCTTCCTTCTTTCGGCTGAGTGCTTGCGCCAGCGGCAGCTCGGCCTTACGGCCGATGCGTGTCGGCCTGATTCGCCTTCGCTGGGAGCACGAGAGCGCGAGGACAGGTGTGACGCGCTGGCGACCTCATGTGCAGCGCAGTCACCCTCGCTGCCCCGCCCCTGCCGTGTCGCCGAGGTCATTGCGCCAGGCCCAGGCCGCTATCTCCACCCGGTTGCGGGCGCCCAGTTTGCGCTGGATGTTGCCGAGGTGCGTCTTGACCGTCGACAGGGTGACGTACATCGCGGCGGCCACCTCCTCATTGGTGTGCCCGCGAGCGACCATGGCCACCACGTCCTGCTCACGTGGTGTGAGGGGACCCTCCGGGCGGTCGCCGCCGGTGGGACCGGGGGGCAGGGTGCTGGGAGGGGCAGCCAGTTCCCGGAGCAGGCGTACGGTTATGGAGGGCGAGATCAGCGCATCACCGGCGGCCGCCGCACGGACGGCTTCGACGAGCAGGGCGGGCGAGCAGTCCTTGAGCAGGAAGCCGCAGGCGCCGTGCGCCAGGGCCCGGGAGACATACTCATCGAGGTCGAAGGTGGTGGCGATGACCACCTTCAGGGGGTCGGGCACGTCCGGCCCGGCGAGGAGTCGGGTCACCTCCAAGCCGTCCGTGCCGGGCATACGGATGTCGAGCACGCAGACGTCCGGGCGAAGCCGACGTGCCTCAGCCAGGGCTGACGTACCGTCCGCCGCCTCGCCCACGACCTCGATGTCGGGCTGCGAGTCCAGGATCATCCGGTAGGCAGCGCGCAGTGTGGCCTGGTCGTCGGCAAGGAGGACGCGTACCGGTCGCAGTGGGCGGTGGCCTGGGGGTATCTGATCCATGGATGCAGGCTACGGCCCCTACTTCCCGTGGCTGTGCACTTCTTCCCTGGGGCGGCCGTGCGCCGTGGAGGCGTGGGCAGTGGTGAGGCCGGAAATTTGCCGGGCAGCCTTTCGCCGCCCGCGTCGGCGCGGCAGGTTCCACCGCTCGTGGCAGCCCGCGCGGCTCCGCCCTACCGTGCTTCCAGTGGTATCTCGGCGTGGAGTTGCCACCCGAAGCCGGGGCGCGGGCCGGAGCGCAGTGTGCCGCCCAGGGCCTCGACGCGTTCGGTGAGCCCGGCTATGCCGACGGGGCGGTGGCGGACGGGCTGCGGGCGCCGGGCCGCCGGTGCGTCGTCGGTGACGTAGACGGCCAGGCCAGGGGCTTCGCCGCGGTCGCGGCGCACGTCCACAGTCACCTTCGCCGCGCCGCCCGCGTGTTTGCGCACGTTGGTCAGGCCCTCCTGGACGACGCGGTGGACTACGGCCGCCACATGGTCGGGCGGCGGGTCGACGGCGAGGGTCGGATCCACCGTCAGCGCGACGGCGGGACCGGCCCCGGCCGCCGCGGCCACCAGTTCACGCAGGTCGTCCAACCCGTGCGCCACGCGAACCGGCGGCTCCTGGTGGCGGCGCATCACGTCCACCATGGCGCGCATGGCGCCCAGCGCCTCCGCGCCCGCCGACTCGATCCGGGCCAGCGAATCGTCCAGCTGCCGGGCGCTCGGGGGCTGCCCGGTCGCGGCGAGGAAGCGCAGGGCCTTGGTCTGGGCGGTGACCGCGGTGATGTGATGGCCGACGAAGTCGTGCAGTTCGCGTGCGTACTCCAGGCGCTGGGCCTGCAAGTGGTGGTCCCGGTCGCGTTCACGGGCGGCATCCAGAAGGCGCAGATAGAGGCCGAGACCCGCCATCAGCGCCCCGGCGAGCACGATGAACGGGACACCGTAGGCGCGGATGCGGGTGTAGTCGTAGGTGGGCAGGCGCAGGAAGACCATGCCCGCGGCCGGCCAGGCGGCGGCACAGAGCAGGAGCGCGCGGGCGGCGCCGAGGTGGCGCACCGCACGCGGTATGAGCAGGAGCAGTGCGCCCATCTCCACCAGGCCCGGTAGGTGTTCGGGGCGCTCGGGGAGCTGGCTGGTGAGCGCCGACAGCGCACCCGAGGCGAGCGCTGCGGCTGTGCCCGTACGCCCCAGATACCGCTCGGGCACCACCAGCGCCGCGCTGGCCAGGAGGCCGGTGAAGACGGTCGCCGCGCTGGTGGGCCAGAATCCGGTGTCCAGGCCCTCCGCGACGGTCGCCGCCAGAAGTACAGCGGTTCCGGCTGCCACGGCCGCCCGGCGCGACAGCGCACGGAGCGCCGGTGTGCGGCGCGCCAAGAAGTGGATCATGATGGACACCGTACGGGGGCAGGCCCGCCTTCGCCTCGGCCTTTCGGTCGATCCGGGTGAAGGCGAGCGGTTCAGACCTTCGGTCGATCCGCTCGCCGGACGACCTGGGGAACGATCAACGGTATCCGCCGGCCCTGTGGCGTGCCCCGGCAATCGGGGCGCCCTCGCATCAGGACACATCCGCACCCTCGGCGGACATCCAGTACATCAGGAGAAACCGGCATGACCGCACGCCCCGCCCACCGCTTGCTCACCCGTATCGTCGTGCTCGCCTCGTGCCTGCCGTACGCGCTCGTACTCCTCGGTCAGGAGTGCAGGGCCCGACGCGAGGCCCGCCATTACACCGCCCGCAACCGTGACTGACGTTCCGTCATGCGCTCCTCTGCACCCTCTTACCGCCGAGCGGCTTGCCGAGGTCGCCGGTCAGCTTTCCCATCGGCCCTACGAGACGGATACGGGGCTCGTTCTTCCCTTTCTGCCTGGCCTTCTCCTCGGGTGTCAGCTGGCCGCACGCGGCTTGCTGGGGCGCGAGGCGCCTGCTTGCTTGCGGGCGTGGGGGCGGGTGTGACAGGCCGGGCCCGGTCCGTGGTGGACCGGGCCCGGCTGAAGAGCGGAGCGGGGGGTCAGCGTCCGCTGTTGTACAGGGCGAGGAAGGGGGTCAGGTAGGGACGGCGTGGGTCGGGGATCCCGATGTCGTCCACGTTGCCGTAGAAGCGCCCGTCGATGTTCACACCCCGGTCGGCGCGGTGGGCCGCGGTGTTGTGCGCCATGCGGGACAGGTCACTCCAGTTGAGTTCGAGGTCGGTGCCGAAGGCGCCGATGTTGGCCGCCATATTGTCCTGCGGGTCGCCACCGGCGTAGAGGGTCTGGGCGACGCGGTTCTGGATCCAGCCGAAGCGGGCGGCCTCGGCGGTGGCGCCGATGATGTAGGCCATCGCCCGGTTCACCGTGGTGGAGTTGCGGTTGCCCGGCGTGGCGTTGGTGAGGTTCTGCACCTGCTCGTACATCGTCGTCCGGTCGTAGGTCTGGGCCCCCCGCCACTCGGGCGAGGCCGACATCTGCGCGTAGCTGCCGTCGCCGGTGATCTCGTTGAACGCGGGGGCGGTCGGCGGGACATTGTTGGGGTCGAGGCCGAGGCGCAGCTCCTCCGGCAGGTGGTTGGTGTACGCGGCCGCGGCCTGGTTGGCGCGGGGGACGATGCGGTAGTGCTGGCCGCGGGCGGAGAAGCCCAGGAAGTAGAGGTTGTCGACGTTGAAGTACAGCGCGAGGTGCGCGCGGTTGCCGTCCGCCTCGTGGGTCCAGACCAGGACCCGGATGACCCGGTTGGTGTTGCGGCGTGCCGTGGTGTCCATGTACCCCGGGCTGTTGCTGACACCGTCCATCTGGTGGCCGGCGGCGTTGCGCAGCGCGTTCACCATGGCGTTGTAGTCGTTAAAGCTGTCAAGCGCCCCTCGGCTTCTGTCTGGCGCCTCGTAGTGGTACAGGTGCCAGTCGATGGTGGTGAACCGCTGGGTGGTCTCGGCGTGGGCCTTGGGTGCGGCGGCCCCGAAGAGCACGCTGCAGGCGGACACGAGGGCGAGCAGCAGGACCGTGAGCTGCTTTCCGGTTCGGCGCATGGTGGGTATCGGATGCAGGTGCATCGGGTGAATCTCCCTGAAGCATTGCCGTGCGGATGTGGGGCGCACGGCGAGGACACCCCGTCGCACGCCTGCCGCAGCGTCGGGGCAGGTTGTGGGCGGGGGACGGTCAGCGAGGCGAGAAGACGACAGCCCTGCCCGGCCGCGCCCGGTCAGGGCGGGGGTTCGGCCAAGGGGTGGGGCTCCCGCGGCAGCTGCCGGGGGTCTTCTTCCTCAGACCTCGATCCAACCCGGGCGGGCGGGCGCCAGCCAGGCAATTTCCCCCGCAAAACTGTGTGCCGCATACTTTTGCGGGTGGGGTTCGGCGTTCGGCGGGGCCACGTCGAACCAGGGGAAGATCATCAGCATGGCCTCGTCCACACCGGCCGGTTCCTTCAGCATCACGTCGTCCGCACCGGCCGCCGTCTCCTTCGGCGTGCTGCTGCACGGGCTGCGGCGTCGGGCGGGGCTGAGCCAGGAGGACCTGGCGCATGCGGCAGGCGTGAGCGTGCGTACCCTGTCGTATCTGGAGCAGGGCCGCTCCCGGGGCCCGCAGCGCCGCACCGTCCAGGCCCTGGCCAAGGCCCTGGGCCTGGATGCGGCCGGCTTCCGGGAGCTGGAGGAGGCCGCCAGCCTGGGCCGGCCCCGCCCCGCCCGCACGACGCCCACCGCCGAGCTGCCCGCCGCCGCACCGGAGGCCACCGTGACCGCGAGCCCGCCCGCGAGCGCGCCGGATCTGCTGCCGCGCGCGCCGCGGGGCTTTCACGGCCGGGCCGGGGAGCTGGCCGCGCTGACCCGGGCCAGCGCGGGCGAGGCCCCCGTCTGCCTGGTGGTGGGGCCCGCCGGGGTCGGCAAGACCGCCCTGGTGCTGCACTGGGCCCGCCACGACCCGGCCGGGCTCACCGACGGGCGCCTCTACGCCGACCTGCGCGGCTTCAGCGACATGGGCGAGCCGGCCGCCCTTGACGTACTGCGTGAGTTCCTGACGGCCCTGGGCGTGCCGAGCGAACGGATACCGGAGTCGGAAAACGCCGCGTCCGCCCTGTTCCGCTCGCTGGCCGCCGACCGCCAGCTGCTGGTCGTTCTCGACAACGCGCGCGATGCCGAACAGGTCCGCCCGCTCCTGCCGGGCGGCGACCGCTGCGTCACCGTCGTCACCAGCCGCCACCGCCTGGCCGCCCTGATCGTCACCGACACCGCCCGCCCACTGGCCGTCGACGTCCTCACCCCCCAGGACGCCACCGCGCTCCTGGCCCGCATCCTCGGCACCGACCGCATCGACGCCGAGCCGGCCGCAGCCCTGCGCCTGGCCGGGCTGTGCGGCGGCCTGCCCCTCGCGCTGCGCGTGGCAGCCGCCCGCCTGGCGGGACGGCCCGGCTGGTCGCTGGCCGTGATGGCCGACGAACTGTCCGACGAGACACGGCGGCTGGGCCTTTTGGACCTGGAGGACACCGGGGTGCGCGCCGCACTGCACCTCACCCTGCGCCAGCTTGCCGAGCCGGTCCGCCACTTGTTCGCCGCCCTTGGCCGTCACCCCGGCAGCCACGTCGACCGGTACGCGGCCGCCGCCCTGGCCGCCACCGACCCCGTCAGCGCCGACACCGCCCTGGAGCACCTCACCGCCGCGCACCTGCTCACCGAGACGGCGCCGGGCCGGTGGCAGATGCACGACCTCGTGCGGCTCTATGCCCGCGGCCTGGACGCCCACCCCGACACCCTCACGCGGGTCCTCGACCACTACATCACCACCGCCACCGCCGCCGTCGCGGCGGCCGAACCCGGCTCGGAGGACTGCTTCCCCCTCCCCACCGGCTTCCTTGCGCCCCTCGCGGTAAGGGAGTTCGGCGACCGGGGCGCCGCTGTGGCCTGGTTCACCGCCGAACGCGACAACCTCACCCAGGCCGTCGCTGCCGCCAGCGCCGCCCGCCTGCACGAGCGGACCTGGCGCCTCGCCATGACCATGTGGCCACTCATCGTCTGGCGCGTGCGCGACGGCTGGGCGCCGCTGCTGGAGACCGCCCTCGCCGCCACCCGGGCCGGTGCCGACGAGCACGGCGAGGCCCGGGTCCTCAACATGCTCGGCTGGGTCCTCACCGAAGAGGACCGCACCCCCGAGGCCCTCGTCCACCTGGAGGCCGCCCACGCGCTCGCCGCCCGCGCAGGCGATTCGTTCGCCGAGGCCAACGCCCTGATCGTCCTCGCCATGGCCCAAGCCGCCCTCGGCGACCTCGACCAGGCTGCCACCAGCTGCGAACGCGCCGCCGGCCTGGCCCGCCAGAGCGGCGACCGCAGGATCGAACGCCTCGCCACCCAGCACCTCGCCCGCCACCAGGCCGACGCCGGCCACTGGCACCAAGCCCTCACCACCGCCAACCAGGCCCTGAACTCCGGCTACGGGTCCGGCACCACCGACATCCCCCACATCCTGCTGCTCATCATCAAGGGCGAAGCACTCCTCGGCCTCGGCCACCACACCGACGGCACCACCCAACTCGACCTCGCCGCCCGTGAGGCGGAGGCCGCCGGCTACGACGACGGCACGGTCCGCGCCCTCGCCGCCCTCCTGCGCGCAGCACCGGACCCCGAGATCCAGGCACGGTACGACACGGCACTCGCACGACTCACCACCCGGGCCTGACCACAGCCGCACCCACACCAGCAGCCCGGGCCGGCGGGAAGGCCACACCTCGGCACTGGAACCGGGAGCACCCAGACCTTGCCGCCGACATGGTCCAAGGCGCCGGGACCACCCGCCACTGACGTACCTCACGTGCCTGACGAACCATCAGATATCCACCGGGCACGCGCCGGGCCGGAGGTCAATTCTCAGGTGCCTCACGGCTGCTGGGCACCCAAGATAATCGCGGATGTCGGCCACCAGCTCCGGGTGGTCGCTCAAGTCGATGTGGTCCGGGAGCAGCGCGTAGCCGATCATCCCGAAGAGCGTGTGGCACACGTGGCCAGCTGCTCCGGCGGCGTGAGCTGGACTGCCCCCTGGCGGGCCCGGAGATCCGGCGGGGTGCTGGTGTTCTGCTGGGCCTCGGCCATGGACTCCTCCCAGCTCCGTTCCGGCGGGGCGTTGCGGTGGGCTTCTTCGGCCATGAGTGCCTCGGCCAGTTGCGCCGGCCACGCGGCGCGGGCCGGCGCGGGCGGTTCCAGGCCCGCCTGCCTGGCCGCCCACACCGTGCGTCCGCCCGTCTCCCGCGTGTGCGCGGACCGGTCGGCGCGCTCCTGCAGATCGGCAACCTCTGCCAGACGCCCGGCAAGAGCGATGGATGCGCTCACGGTGCTCCACGGCCCACTGCTCAGCTCGTCCGGTGTGTCGTACTTGTTGTCCGTAGCCAGGGACAGGGAGAAGGAGCTTGGGGCGGAGGCGAGTGTGCGTATCGTGGAAGTGCTGGTCGGACAGGATGTGCCCACGGCTGTGATCAGGGAACTGGCGGCGGGGGCCCTGACAGCGTAGGCGGGCCCGGCTGCGCATCCGGCTGATGTCGGAACAGGGGCTGTTGCCGGGCTGGCAGAGCGGCCTGGCCGCGCTCGACTGCGCCCTGTCCCAGCGGGCCCTGCTCGCTGGTGGCAGTGGCGTGGCGGACCTCCGCCCCGATGCCGCCACCGCTCCCGGGCAGTGGCCCGCCGTTTGATCCGGATATGGCCGCGCTGGACCACGCCGTCGACCAGATCGCCGCCGATGCCCGTGCGGTGGGGGAGCTGATGCTGGAAGTCGCGCCGCCTACCTCGGCGACATCGACGCCGCCGAGGTTTGGAGCCGGTGTGCGAGCCGATCGGCGAACTCCTCGAACACGCTCTCGCCGCCCGCCGCTACGCGATGACCGGCGACCGCCGGGCCCTGTACGGCACCCCTCTGTGAGCCCTCACGCCAGCGGGCGCGGCCCTGGGCCCGCCCGCAGCACCGGCCGGTCAGTGCAGCCGTCACGGCATCTGTGGGAGCGTTCTCCCCACCCGTGACGGACGTGTCCTCGGGTGGGGTTTCGCCGCTGCTGCGGATGCTCGTGGTGCGGCGGGTGGGCTCCGCACCACGAGCCGTACCGGTCTGCTTACGGGATGGTCCAGTGGTGGTCGTCGTTGTCGCTGCAGTAGTAGAGGGTGAGCCGGGCGTCGTTGCCGCCGGTGCGCACGCCGTCCACGTCCAGGCACAGTCCGCTGGCGAGGTTGACGAGCCAGAAGCTCCCGTCGGAACGGGGCACCTGACCGTAGATCTGGTTGTCGCCGGTCGTCTGGTTGCAGTAGAACTCGCTGACCTTGGTGCCGGCGCTCACACTGCCGTAGTTCGGCACGTCGAGGCACAGATTGTCCTTGACGTTGCGCAGGTTGTAGAGCCTGTAGCCGTTGGAGCTGTCTCCGAGGTAGTCCCAGTAGAACAGCTGGTTGTCGCGGGAAGAGCCGTCACAGGTGTACTCGTTGACCGGGCCGTTCACGGTGCCAGGGCCGTAGCCCGGGATGTCGATGCACTTGCCGGTCACGACGTTCTTGACCAGGTAGGGGCCGTAGGTGGTGGAGGCGGGCGTGAGGTGCTGAGGAGCGCGGGGAAGGAGTGTGGTCTTGCCGGGGGACGCAATGCGTACCGGGGCGGAGCCGGGTGTTGCCGGAGTGGCGGAGTCCGCGTGTGCAGGGGCGGCGGTGAATGCGAGCGCGAGCAGGGTGACGCCGGCGCTGAGCGTGCCGGTGAGTCGTCTGATGGGTTTCATTGTTGTCCCTGCCTTTCGTTGTGGGTTGATTCGGGATGCTGTGGAACTCTTTGCGGTCTTTGTCTGGTCTCGTCGAGGCGAGGGGCTGGCCATGGCCTCGGTGGCGCTGTGGGAGGGCTGCTCCTCGCTGGTGTTGCGTGGTCTGACATTGCCGGGGAAGGGAGTTGACCGCGCGGCCTCGATGCGGTGCGTGCAGGTCGGCCAGGGGCGGGGGCCGGACAAGCGGGGTTGTCCGCGGACAACTGGGGGACCGGCCGTGCCTGTGGATGCCGATCGGTCGTGGATGGCGCTTGCGCTGTGTGAGGCGGTGGCCGCGAATGGGTACCCGGACGGGTCCGTCGGCTGCTTGATACGTGCCTTGCCCGCCCAGCATGTGAGCCCCCTGCCATGAGTCCCCTGCGATGCTGCGCCGCCGTCATTCGGTATGCAGGACCTGGGCAATGGTCTGCCGTGCTGCCGCACGCGCCGGTATCACGGCCCCCAGTGCGGCGATCGCCACTCCAGCCAGGGCCAGCAGGGTCATCGTCTGGGGGCGCCACACGTCCAGCATCCGGGCGGGGAAGGCGAGATGGGCGCTGTGCTCGGTCATCGGGACCCACGGCAACAGGAAGCCAGCCGTGGACGGTTCACCAGACGCTTCCCACTCGACTTCCCGACCGGGGGCGGGGGGAGACCGGAGTAACGGACGGGCGGGGTGGTGAGGACCCGGGCTTTGGTTCTGGCCGCGATTTCATGAAAGGCCAGTTCACCGGGACGCGTGCCGGATCTGCGATGCGGCCATGGCGTCGTGCGCCGCCTCTGGCGGAGCTCCGCGAGGGGACGGTCGAGGCGGTGCGGGGGATCCCGGTGCCCGATTCTCGGCGCAGGAGCTGACGGTGGAGGCTGTACAAGCAGTTGCCGACGCGTTGCGAGTCGCCGAATCATCACGTGTGACGGGCCGTTGATCAGTGGGCTGGCCAACCGGCCGCCGCTGAGGGCACTCGCCGCCACCACGTCGTGGGATGCGCCGGGCGGAACCGCTCATGGGATTTCACCTTGGCGCAAATGCGACTGGTCTGTCCTGTCCATGGCGCTGCGTGCTGTGGGAGTGTGAATGGAGTTCACGATGTGGATGGTGGTGGGGGAGGGGTATAGGGAGTGGCGGCGGGGGAGGAGCGGCGGGCGGTGGTGTTCGGCCGCGTACATCGGGTCGTGACCACGGTGGTGGTCGCGGGCGCGGTGATCATTGCCGGGATCGGGTTCGCGGGTTCTTACGCGGCGGTGCGGGCCCTCGCCGAGAGACAAGGATTCGGGACTTTTTCCCTGGTCTTCCCGGTCGGCATCGACGCGGGCATCTGTGTGCTCCTCGCGCTCGACCTGCTGCTGACCTGGATCCGGATCCCGTTCCCGCTGCTGCGCCAGACGGCCTGGCTGCTGACGGCCGCCACCATCGCCTTCAACAGTGCGGCCGCCTGGCCCGATGCGCTCGGCGTCGGCATGCACGCCGTCATCCCCGTCCTGTTCGTCGTCGCCGTCGAGGCCGCCCGCCACGCGGTGGGCCGCATCGCCGACATCACCGCCGACAAGCACATGGAGGGCGTCCGCTACGCCCGCTGGCTGCTCTGCCCGGTGCCCACCTTCAAGCTCTGGCGCCGCATGAAGCTGTGGGAACTGCGCTCCTACGAACAGGTCATCAAGCTCGAACAGGACCGCCTCGTCTACCAGGCGCGCCTCCAGGCCCGCTACGGCCGAGCCTGGCGCCGCAAGGCACCCGTCGAGTCGCTGATGCCACTGCGCCTGGCCAAGTTCGGCGTCCCGCTCGCCGACACCGGCCCGGCCGGACTCGCCGCAGCCGGCATCAAGGAGCCACTCCTCCTCCCCGACACCCAGGCCGCAGGCGCGGGTGAGGCGGTGTCCTGGGTGAACGAAAGCCGCGCCAATGCCGGGGCGGAGGGCGCCGGGCAGAACCGAGCGTCACCGCCGGCGGCCCAGCCCGCCCCGATACCTGTGCCGCCCGGCCAAGTCCGGGCGGTGGGCGGGCGGTCGACCGATGCCGACGCACCGTTCCCTGCCGGGTTTCCGGCCAACCTGTCGGCCGCACCAGAAGCTGTCCGGCCGCGCTGCACCCCCGCACGCGTCACAGGTCCCGACGAACCGCTGTCCGCCCAGCAACTGCAACCCCTGCTCCAAGCCGACCAGCACCGCTCCCCACCACATCCCCAGGCGGTCTTCGGCCCACAGCCTCTGGGCGACTGCGTCGCAGGCCATCACGCCGATGTCTGCGACGGCGATGAGCACAAGGAGGAACACCCCTCCTCACCCGATGCAGCCGGCCACGCCGCAGACACCGGGGCAGACGCAGCGCGCATCGCCGGACGCGCCTCGACGCATGCCGGCAGACGCAGTGCGGCGTCGGCCGGTCACGCGGCCGAGGTGCGCGAAGGAGACACCGGCGAACCGTCACGGCCGGCGGATCCTGCACTGCCGGCGGCTGTGGGGGCTGGTGCCCGGGGCGCGGCCAGGCAGCGTGGACGGCGGGTCAACGCCCGCCTCGAAAGACCGCCTTCGCCCCCGGGCGGGCATGGGAGAGACGGCCTGACTGCCTCTGACCGCTACTACCTTGCCTGGAGGGACTACCAGGAGGAACACGGCGCTGAGCCCAGCGACGGGCAGCTGTCGGCCCACCTGGCCGCGCAGGGACTGCTGGGGCGCGGCGGCAGGCCCGTCAGCCCGGCCAACCTGCGCCGCCACTTCGTGCGCTGGCGCATCTACACCCTCTGGGCCCAGCACCGGGCACACACCGGCACGCCCGCGCCCGCAGAGGTGGCGCGCGCATGCGGCCGGCTCGGCATCACCGCCCAGTACGGCAAGCCAGTCACCCCTGAGCTCGTCGCCGGGCAGCGCGAGGACTTCGAACGCCGCTGGCACACCCTCACCCACCACCCCACCCCGGACACGCCGTAAAGCCACGCCCGGACGCAGGAGGAACCATGCGCGCCCTGCGCACCCCGGCACCACCCTCACCGAGCTCGACCTGCCGCAGACGGGCGCGTTGTCCCTGATCCGGATGCAGGTCGGGTCCCCCGACGCCGTTGACCAGGCGGTGTACCACCGCCGGGCGGTACTGCACCTGCACGGCAGCGGCCGCGCCATGGGCCTTGCACGCAACTGGGCCGGCTGGGCGCTGGCGAGTGCCTGGCGGGGCCTGGCCCTGTACCCGCTGGCCGGCACCCTCGTGATCACCGGCCGCACCACCGACGGGCACATCACCGCACTCGACGACGACCTGACGCAACACGTACACGCCGTCGTGGACACCGTGCAGGAGACGCTCACGCAATGGCGTCAACGGCCCCCGCACTCTGGTGAGGCTGCCATCGGTGAACTCCTCGCCTGCGCAGCCCGCGACGTGGCCCCCCGCCGATAAGCACCGGACCTGCACCGACCGCCGGCCGCGAAGTCCGTGGCAGCGTGGCATTCGGCAGCTGGGACGGACGCAGCCCCTCATCTCGTTGACTGACGGTGGCTGACGTGTCGGCGAATTGCCCCACCCGCCTGCGGGCACCGGCCAGACTCGTACCCGGTTCGCGGATTCCAGCATGCCCTGTTGGGACGAGCACCTGCGCCTGCGTGAACTCGTGAGGGAACGGGGACCGGGCTCCTCCGTGTCCGTGGACGGGTTTCCTTCGGGCGGAGAATGCCTTCTTCGCCATGCCTGACGCATGAAGTCTGCTGATGCATCCTGCCGCGGAGGCCGGTGGTGCGCGTCTAGAATGCCGAAATCTCGACACCAGAAGAGGGAGCGAGGACTCCATGGTCATGCTCAGCAGGACGGGTCAAGAAACCGCAAAGCCGCTTTAACGTAGCAGCTCAGGAAGTCTGGTCCCCGCGCAGGCGGGGGTGAACCGGAGCTGATCTACGCCGGGCCCGGCATGGTCAACTGGTCCCCGCGCAGGCGGGGGTGAACCGACCTCGGTCGCACGGTCGAGTCCGGCCTGGTTCTGGTCCCCGCGCAGGCGGGGGTGAACCGCCGACTGCGGCTGCGTAACTGCGCTGCCAGGCCTGGTCCCCGCGCAGGCGGGGGTGAACCGAGAAACAGGCGGCGGCGCTGCGCATAGTCGCGCTGGTCCCCGCGCAGGCGGGGGTGAACCGAGGTGTGCCTGTTTTCGTCGTGCGGCTGAGGCCTGGTCCCCGCGCAGGCGGGGGTGAACCGCGGCCCCACAGGCTGTCCGACAGGACAGCACGCTGGTCCCCGCGCAGGCGGGGGTGAACCGGCGTTGGGTGCGGATCCTTTGAAGTGATGGGTCGGGATCAGGCAGTGAGGCTGTAGTTCTGTTGGCCGGGGCTGGGGTAGAGGCGTCGGTGTTCGCGGGTGGCGTGGAAGGTCCAGTAGTCCTCGAAGTCGCCGTTCGTAATCAATGCGCGGAGTTGGAGGATGGCTTCGGCGCCGTCGAGTCCCCAGCGGGCGCCGGTGATGTCGAGGCGGTCGGCGATCAGGTGGCGGCAGGCCCCTTCGATGGCGCCGGTGGCGATGGGCCAGCCGTTGTTCAGGGCGGTGTCGTAGTGGAGTTGGTCGAGGTGTCCGGTGAGGTAGCGGTGGCAGGTGGCGACCTGCTCGCGGCGGGCGGCGGGAAGTTGTTCGGATGCGGCCTGGGCGGTCATCTCGGCGGCGGCGCGGTCGGCGTGTCCAGCGAGGACCGCGGTGAGTTTGTCCGCGGCCCAGGTTTCGGCTTCACGACTGCCGGGCGGGTGGAAGGCGTGCGCGGCCGTCCAGCAGTATTCGGCGACGTGAACGAAGTCGAGCAGGATGTGAATGGATGTGCCGCGGCGGGCGGCTTCGTCGTGGATCAGGTCAAGTTGGTGGCGGGCGCCGTCGACGAGCACGATCCAGTCCCGTAAATGCTGGGGGTCGCGGGAGGCGGCCTGGGCGAAGGCGTCGGCGACGACCTGCTCCGGGGGACGGATCACCGAGGCGGTGCACCACTTGTGCTGAGCTTTCGGGCCCGGCCGCACCGGCCGGGTTTCGCTGCGGCCGCCGGGCGGATGAATGATGTCGTGCGGCCGACGCGGGGCAGGAACGGTGTCGAAGACGCAGGCCACCGTAGCCATCCGTTTGCGGTTGGGCTTCTCGCCGGGGGCGAGCCGCCCGCGCCGCCCGGCCGCCGCACTCTTGGCCGCGGCCTTGCGGGTGGCCTCGCGCAGCGCCTCGGGCCGCATCACGACTCCCTTCCCATCGACCTGGATGACCAGGGGCATCTCGCGGGTGCACGGGGTGGGGATCTTCGCCGCGTAGTAGGCGGTGATGTCGACGGCGGAGGCGACCACCAGTTCTTCGAGGCGGCGCTTGCCCAAGACCTTCCCGCAGCGTCGCTCGATCGCGGCGGCGGCCTGGTCGAAGGAGCCTCTCACCGCTTCCAGGACCGCGAGGCGGGCCAGGCCGCGGGAGTGTCGGCCGGCGGGCAGCGACAATGCCGCGTCCGCCGGGTGCACGTTGGCAACCCCTCGGCCGCGATGAGCGATCCGGGTCACGTGCACCGTTCCGAACAGGCAGGTCAGCAGGCGATGGTGGCCGCTTTCCCACCAGGGCCTGGGCTGTCCTTCCGGTCCCGTGACCACCGTTTTTCGTCCGTGCGTCCGCAGGGTGTCCTCCTCCTTCCTGGCACGCTCATCGAGGTGGTCCTGCATCAGCTGCCGCAGCAGCTCTCGCCCCAGCCGTTCGAGCTGCACTTCGAGTTCGTCATGCGCCAGGTCCGCCGCCGGGCCGCCGGCCAGCGTCGAGATGAGGCATTCGAAGGCATTGCGGGAGGCGAGGTAGGGATCAGGCTCAGGTAAGGCGTCGTAGAGTTCCATGCGGGGCTCTTCTTCGGCTCTTCTTGTGATTCGTTTGGTTGGCACCTACGAATCTACGGAGAAGAGCCCCTTGGTCACCGGGAGTTGGACCGGTCCCGGCCCGGACCCCGCCGGGCCAGGGTGAACCGTCCCGGACTGTCCTCGTCCAGCCATCCCCGCTCCACCAGCCGCTTCAGCTTCGACCGCGTGGTCTCGATCTTCCCGGTCGTCGTCGGCAGGCCGATCCGCGGCACGATCTGCTTGGCCTGGACCGGCCCTGGCGCATCGGCGATGACCTCGACGATGTCCCGGTACACATCCGGCAACACCGCCACGACCAGACCCTCCCGCCACGGCGGCACCACCATCGCCCCGACCCCATGAGGCATCGACGATTCCTTTGCCTCCGGCGTATCCCCCGCCGCAACGTTCCCTTCGGCCTCCGCGGCCGACAGCTCCGCCAGCACCTGCGCGACGGTCTCCCGCGTGATCTCCAGCCGCGACAGATCCTCCCGAGCCCTCTCCAGCCGGAGGGCCAACTCCGCAGCCTCAGCCTGGAGTTCCTCCACTCGACGCCGAGCCGCGGCCTCCCGCGCCTGAAGCTCCTCCGGCAAAGACACCATGGCACCGCACCTCCACCCTGCCACGGTAGAAGCACAGCGGCGCGGCCACACACCGATCAGCGTCTTCCCAGCTCAGCCATCCCCCAAGAGGATCCGCACCCTTCCAGCATGCCCTGTTGGGACGAGCACCTGCGCCTGCGTGAACTCGTCAGGGAACGGGGACCGGGCTCCTCCGTCTCCGCGGACGGGTTTCCTTCGGGCGGAGAATGCCTTCTTCGCCATGCCTGATGCATGAAGTCTGCTGATGCATCCTGCCGCGGAGGCCGGTGGTGCGCGTCTAGAATGCCGAAATCTCGACACCAGAAGAAGGAGCGAGGACTCCATGGTCATGCTCGGCAGGACGGGTCAAGAAACCGCAAAGCCGCTTTAACGTAGCAGCTCAGGAAGTCTGGTCCCCGCGCAGGCGGGGGTGAACCGTTTCCATTCCGTCGTTGGGGTGCTCGAACGCTCTGGTCCCCGCGCAGGCGGGGGTGAACCGAGACCGCCACCCGCCACCAGCTCCTGGCCGCCCTGGTCCCCGCGCAGGCGGGGGTGAACCGGCGCTCCGCGCCGGGGTCATCGCCGCGGGCGGCTGGTCCCCGCGCAGGCGGGGGTGAACCGGAGCCGAGCTCAGCGCACGACCCCCTGCGTACCTGGTCCCCGCGCAGGCGGGGGTGAACCGGCGCTCCGCGCCGGGGTCATCGCCGCGGGCGGCTGGTCCCCGCGCAGGCGGGGGTGAACCGGAGCCGAGCTCAGCGCACGACCCCCTGCGTACCTGGTCCCCGCGCAGGCGGGGGTGAACCGGTGATGGGTGCTGCGGTATCCGGAGCCCTGGACTGGTCCCCGCGCAGGCGGGGGTGAACCGACGGCTGGCATAGCGATCTGGAACGCGATCAACTGGTCCCCGCGCAGGCGGGGGTGAACCGCCGAGGCCGAACGCGACAGGCTCCGCGACGCCCTGGTCCCCGCGCAGGCGGGGGTGAACCGAACGGGGGCGTCGGTGACGGTCCGCATGTGGGCTGGTCCCCGCGCAGGCGGGGGTGAACCGCCCCTGCGAAGATGCTGACGCCGCGGCCCACGCTGGTCCCCGCGCAGGCGGGGGTGAACCGCGCTCAACCGAGCCGAGATCTGCACACTCATGCTGGTCCCCGCGCAGGCGGGGGTGAACCGATGCCCTGCCCGAGCCCGCCGCGCCCCTCACCCTGGTCCCCGCGCAGGCGGGGGTGAACCGCTCCGGCGCTCCAGCGCTGACGAGCTGTTGCACTGGTCCCCGCGCAGGCGGGGGTGAACCGAAGCCCTGGACCTTGTACCGCGCCGTTATTAACTGGTCCCCGCGCAGGCGGGGGTGAACCGATGAGCGTCTTCCTGGTCGACGCCTCCAAGGGCTGGTCCCCGCGCAGGCGGGGGTGAACCGAGGCCGTTCGACGCGCTGGTGACCGAGCTGACCTGGTCCCCGCGCAGGCGGGGGTGAACCGAACGCGTCCGTCGCCACCTCCGGCGTGGTTGGCTGGTCCCCGCGCAGGCGGGGGTGAACCGACCGGCTCTGTGGTGCTGGACGGCGCCAGCGGCTGGTCCCCGCGCAGGCGGGGGTGAACCGTGGATGCGGGGCAAAGCCTTGGACGCGGCGTTCTGGTCCCCGCGCAGGCGGGGGTGAACCGGGGACCGGCGGCCCGAAGCAGCTCACCGAGCACTGGTCCCCGCGCAGGCGGGGGTGAACCGGACAGCAGGGTCGTGGCGAGTTCGCCCGCGGTCTGGTCCCCGCGCAGGCGGGGGTGAACCGCAGGCGAAGCCCTACGGGTCGCCGACACCATCCTGGTCCCCGCGCAGGCGGGGGTGAACCGTACCCGCAGCTCCAGGTCCACCCGGAGCAGCTCTGGTCCCCGCGCAGGCGGGGGTGAACCATCGCGGCCCAGTTGGATCGCCGCGCCGCGCTCCTGGTCCCCGCGCAGGCGGGGGTGAACCGGCCGGCCGCATCGTCCGCCTCTTCGATCCGGACTGGTCCCCGCGCAGGCGGGGGTGAACCGATGCAGGCCGCCCGGGAACGGGCCCGGAGCAGTTGGTCCCCGCGCAGGCGGGGGTGAACCGGCCCGGGTGAAGGGCGCGGACACCGTCGGAGACTGGTCCCCGCGCAGGCGGGGGTGAACCGCGACGGGGCGCGCCTCACGACCTCCCCAGGCCCTGGTCCCCGCGCAGGCGGGGGTGAACCGTGGATGGGCGGCGGTATCGCGGCGATGCTGCTCTGGTCCCCGCGCAGGCGGGGGTGAACCTGAACGGAAGGCGGCCCGGGCCCGCGGGAGTCCTGGTCCCCGCGCAGGCGGGGGCGGCGATGAGTGGGTTGGGTGGTGGGTGGTTGCCGAGCTGGGGCTGTGCTGGCTGTCATGGTGTGAGGTTGAGGTGGGCGCGTCGGGTGGTGATGTGGTGTTGCCAGCGTTGGTGGGGGGTGTGCGGGCTGTTGATCCAGTGTGTGGTGCTGTATGTGGGTGCGGGGCTTTGGCTCATGAAGTGGGCGATGTCTGCGAAGTACTGGTAGTTGCCGTTGTGTATGAGCTGTTGTATCCGGGTTACGGCTGCGCTGTATTGGTTGTGGTTGTGGAGGAGGGTGTGGTGGAAGGCGAGTGCGACTTCGAGAGTGGCGCGTGAGGTGATGAGGCCGGCGTTGTCGATTTCGGTGCGTAGGAGGCGGGCGCGGTCGTCGATGTCCTGGTCGGTGCCGGCGTCGCGGGCGAGTGTGGCGATCTCGATGGTGAGCTGTGTGGCGCGCAGGTCGAGGTGGTCCACGAGGTGTTGGGCGAGCTGGAGTTCGTCGTCTGCCTGGTTGGGGTCGAGGAAGGCCAGGGCGAGGGCTCGCATGGCTTGGCAGGTGGCTGCTTCGCCGGCCACGTTGTGGTCTTCGGCTTCCTGGCGTGCGGCTTGGAAGGCTTCGCTGGCTCGTTGCATGTCCCCGTGGGCCCACCATACGTCGCCCGCTATTCGGTGGTGTCGTCCTTCCCATCCCAGACTCTGTGCTATTTCCAGGGTGGCGGGGAAGTCGCCGGCGAGGCGGGAGAGGTGCGCCAGGCCGCGGCGGGCGGCAGGCGCCAGGCGGCCACCGCCGGAGGCGATGCGTTGCATGCCGCGTCGGGATTCCTGGGTATGTCCGAGATCGCGGTGGGCCTTGGCGAGGTAGTAGATCGCCGCCTCTTCCAGGTCATCGGGCAGGCGGTGGGATCTGATGACGGCGGTCAGGCGTTCCACCGTGTGGGTGCGGTGTTCGTGCTGGCGCCGTGCCAGTGCGTGCAGGGTTTCAGCCAGCATGTCCGCGGCCGTAGGCGTGTTTGGTGCGGGCGGCGTGGACGGGGGCCCAGCGGGGGTGAGGGGTTCCCACCCGGCGTCGGCGACATATGCCCAGGCAGCTTCCGTGAGCCAGCCGAGTGCGAGGCTGAATTCGCGGGCCAGGGAGAGCCCTTGGCGGAGGCAGGCGATGAGCAGGGACCGGTCGCGGGACCGATCGAGGGTCCACTGCTCGCCGAGCGCGTCGAATGTGTGCTGTGCGGCCTGTTTCCAGTCGTCGGGTGTCCAGCGGTCGTCGCTCTGGTCGTCTGCGTGACGGATGGTGGAGCGGATGAGGGCGTGCAGGTGGAAGGGCCAGCGGGCGGCGGTGTTTTCGCGGATGAATGGCCGTTCGGTCAGGCGGGCGGCGGCTGCCTGGTGGCGCAGGCCGGCGGCTTTTGCTGCGAGTGGAATGTCGAATGCGTCAAGGAGGCTTACCGTGCGCAGGACGTGGCGTTCGTCGGGCGTGAGGCCGTGAAGGGTGCGGGTGATGAGTGCGGGAAAGTCGACGGTGAAGTCGGAGGGTTGCGGTTCGCGGCCGGTGCGGTGGATTTCCAGGAACCGCATGACGGCGATATCGAGAAAGAGCGGCAGGCCCTGTGAGCGGTCGGCGATGACGCGTCGCACGGTTGAGCTGATGAGGGGCTGTCCGTTATCGGAGAGCCGGTGGGTGAGGTAGTCGTGGCAGTCTTCATGACTGAAATCACCGATCAGCACCTGGCGTTGATGGTTGCCCCGGATGCTGGACAGCGGGCCATAAACGGGATCAGGTGATGCGAGGTCTGGCCATGCTGTGGGGCCGGTCCAGTCGAGTTGGCCCTGGAGGCGGTCGTCTGCCCATTGGAGTCGGTTTCGTCCGGTGATGACGAAGAAGGCGTTGGGCAGGAGCCATACCAGCCGTTGGATGAGGCGTTCGGTTTCGCGGTGGGTTCGGTCGCCGATTTCCTCGAAGGTGTCGAGCAGGATGACCGGCAGGGCGCGCTGCTTGGGCGGCAGGTGGGCGAGTTCCCAGGCGAGCAGGTGAGGATAGTAGGACAGTGCGTCCCAGTCGCAGTCGGCCTGGAGGATGTCGGCGAGGCGGGAGCAGGCGGCGAGTGCGCGGACGGTCTGGCGGCGTTCGCGCAGTGCCTTGACGAGTGCACCCGAGAGCTGGCCGGCGGCGGAGCCTACTGTTCCTGGCAGCAGCAGGGCTTGTGCGACATCGCTGAGCGCGGACTGTATCTGCTGGGGGAGTGCTTTTCCGAATCGCGTCGTGAGCTTGTTGCGCCGTAAGTAGTCTTCCAGCGGCTCGCCCGGGTGAGCATGTTCCCAGTAGCGGCGCAGAGCCAGGTCGAAGGCGGGGAGGGGGCGGCCGAGGGATGCGAGGGCAAGCCTGATCGTCAGGATGACGCGTTCGAAATCGGTACCGCTGGAGCGGGCGAGATTGATGCGTACGGGCACGATACGGAGCGTGGGCCAGGGCGGCTCACCCCATTGAGGGGGGCGTTGTGTGGAGTTGAGGAGAGAGGCTTCTATTTTGCGTGAGAGGGTGGTTTTCCCGATACCGCCCACGCCGTGGAAGACGAGGATGTTGCGGCGGGGGGCTTCGATGTCTTCGGCGTCGAAGTGCGGGTCGCCGATGCGCTGAAGGTGCTGTGTCAGGGCCATGGTCAGTTCGTGCCACTGGGCTTGGCGGTTGGTGAAGGCTTCATTGGCGTCCCAGTGCGCGTGGTTGGCGCTGAACAGCATGCGCAGATCCCGACCCGCCACGACATCCCCCCGGGTGATCCGTGGCATCCAATCTATGCCCGGTGGTGG
Source organism: Streptomyces sp. cg36 (assembly GCF_041080675.1). Lineage (NCBI taxonomy): Bacteria > Bacillati > Actinomycetota > Actinomycetes > Kitasatosporales > Streptomycetaceae > Streptomyces > Streptomyces cyclosori. The sequence continues at coordinate 8,434,344 of NZ_CP163520.1, forward strand.
CCCGGCGCGCAAGGGTGCCTCACCGGGAGGGAGGCATGTGGGCGTTTCCCGGACAGTCCCCCCGGGAGGGGGATCCGCTGTTGGACGGCCTTGTGGGCGGCTGCAGTCGGCCGGAGAATGACGGGCTCACGGAGACTAATCGAGGTGGTCTGTGCCATGTCCGACCCGACGGCCGAGGGCCCGTCCGGTGAGCCCGTGCCGATGACTCCCGCGGCAGGAGAGACGGGCTATGAGGCGGAGGGTGCGGCGGATCCGGTCTTGGCGGTCTTTGCCTGGTACAGCCGGGAAATTGACCGGGAATGGAAGGCTGCAGTGCCCGATCAGGCACGGCTGGACGCGCTGCAGTCGGCTCAGCAGGCGTGTCTGGCGGATCTGAATGCGCTGGGTACGGCGTGGTCGGAGGAGGCAGAGCGGATCGCGGCCCGTTACCGGGTGCGCTTTGCGGAGCTGGAAGGAAAGGAGACGCCCTTTGCTGACGGTCCGGACGGCTGAGAAACGAAGCCTCTTGCCGCACTTGGCCGACGCGGTAGCCGCTAGTGCACCGCGCCTCGGGGGGCCGGCAGTGACAGCAGGGCCAGGGGAGCTGGTGCGTATACGAGCTGGCGGGGCTGGAACTGGTCGGGAAGCAGGGGGCTGGCGAGTTTCGCGATCTGTTCAACTTCGACACGGTACTGCGGCAGGGCGGTGCGCAGCACCTGCTGGATGCGGATGAACCGGCGTGCCTCGGCCTGGGTGTAGGGGCGGTTTCGTTCGGCTGTCAAAACCGCGGCGAAGCGCGCGGATCCTTGTGCCCATGAGCTGTTGGCCATGCGGACCGTGTGGCGCAGTGACTCGAGGTCACGCCGCATGATGATGACGGAGTTCACCGCCGGGTGGGTTTCCATGGCTTGAACGATTTCTGTGATGGCGTGATAGCAGCGGTCGTGCCCGCTGGCGGACGTGAAGCGGCCCGGCACTCCGTGGCGTTGTGCTTGGGCATACCGGTGGGCGGCGCCCTGGCGGCTGTCGGCTTCCCGTACGGCCAGGAGCACGATCTCGATGCGGTAGTCGGCTTCCTGGGCGGCTTGGGCGCTGGACCAGAATTCCTGTGCGCTGCCTGGTGCGCACTCGATGAGCATGTCGGCGCGGTGGGAGCGCAGGAGGCTTTCGGCGTTGGCGTGCCAGGCCCGGTAGTCCTGGCGGATGCGGGCTCCGGCCGTGCGAGGGTCCTCGGTGAGGAGCTGCAGGTAGTCGGGGTGGAACATTTTAAAGCGGTCGCCGGCGAGGCGGATGGGGCTGCGGGTGATAGTGGCGCGCTGGACGAGGTCGGCGGCGAAGGTCTTGCCGGCGCCGGGCTGGGCCATGACGTATGTGACGACGGGGTGAGCCTGCGCAGTGACGCTGTTGAGGAGCAGCGGGACAATGCGTTCTTCCCAGATGCGTGTGTGTTCTTTTCGCGACAGGCGGTGATAGTCGGGGGCGGTGCGGGGTGAGGGGAGCTGCTCGAGACGGCGCAGGGGGTGTGCCAGGGCGGAGGCCCGCTGGATCCCTCCGGTGACGGCGTGGCGCCGTTCGTCCGGCATCAGTCCGGGCTGGGCTTGCTGTTCGGTCAGCGATACCTCGTTGCGGAAGTGGTGTGTTTCCGCCGCGCTCCAGGGGCGTGACCGTTCCTGGATGACTGCCCGGGCGGCGTTCGGGGGGTGGTGCCAGGAGCCGTTGGCCAGGGTGTTGGTGTAGAGGGATTCGTGGCCCCGCCGGAAGACGGTGACGCGGTCGGCCAGGTATTCGGCCTCGATGACCGCGAGAGTGTCGATCAGGGCGGTGCTGCAGGTGTCGTGGTTGTCCGGTGAGACGTAGCGGCCGCCGCCCGTGGTGTGGACTTCGCTGGCGTAGCGATGGGTGATGCCGAGCTGGCTGAGTGCTTCCGGCGTGGCGAGCACGGCGACCTCGATCCTGTAGCCCGCTGCGCGGTAGGCGCCGGCTGCTCCCCGGAATCCTTGCGGGTCCTCGAGGGCTGCTTCCACGACTGCGTCCAGGCGCCGCTGACGCACGTGCTGTTCGACGTCGTCCCTCCAGCGGCGGGTGTCGGGGCGTACCTTCAGTCCGGCGGTCCGGTCGTCTTCGGCGAGCAGCAGTCGGTAGGCGGGGTGGAAGGTCTTGTAGGCGTCGCTGCCGATCCGGACAGCGCCTCCGCGGTGCCGCAGGGCCGTGTGGATCATGTCGGCGAGGGCGGTCTTTCCGCTGCCGGGCTGTCCTGAGACGTAGACCACGAGGGGGTGGTCCTGTCTGGCCATGTTCGTTATGAGGGTGGGCAGGATGAGCGTGGCGAGGATGGCCTGGTGCTGGGCGGGCGACAGCACGAGGGGAGTGGTGTCCCGGTCTTTCAACAGACCCCCTGGCACGTGAACCGGTGGTGGGCGGTGGCGGGTTGGTGTTCTGGCCGGCTAGCGGGAGGTCTGGATGAGGAGGGCGATGAGCTGGGTGATGACGAGGATGAGCAGGGTGGTGTAGGTCAGGGCCGTCCTGCGGACGGGGTCGAGGCGGAGGCGGGCGAAACGGGACACAGGTCTCTCCTGGCGGGCGAGAAGGCGGGCAATCTTGATACGGGTGTTTGTCTGGTGCCACAGGTCCCAGTGGGTGCTGGGGCAGCTGCACGCGTTCAGGAAGGCGTGCAGGACTTCGGTGCTGGGCAGCCGGTGTCCTTGCAGGACAGCGTGGAGGGTGGACCGGGCCACGGGTACCTGGGCCTGGCGCATGGAGCGCACGAGATCGCGCAGGGACTTGCCGCTGTGTGTCCACATGTGCTGCATGAGGGCGGTGAAGTGGTCGGCGGTGGTGCACAGGTTGAGGGCGGTGGTGTAGGGGTTGGTGGAAGGAGCCGAGGGATCTCTGCCGTGTGCCTGGGCCAGGGAGTAGGCGTGGCTCACAAGGGCCGCCAACTGGTCACCTTCATCATGGGGTGGCTGTGCGGGGGGTGGTCCTGCCTCTGACGGTGTCCCCGCATGGGGGTGTGAAGGCGCCACGCTGTCTGCGAACGATGAGTGGCTGCCCGGGCGGGGGCGGGGAATGCGGGCCTGGACGGGAGTGACCGCCGCACGCCGGCGCGGGGCGGCCGTGGCGTTGCTGGCGGTCTGCCACAGGCGGTGCAGGTGGGCGATCTGTTCGTCGCTCGCGCCGCAGTTGGCGGCGTAGGTCTTGATGAGTTCCCAGCGGGGGAGGGTCCTGCCCGAGGTGGCCTGGGACAGGCTGGAGATGGAGTAGGAGGTGAGCTCGGCGAGCTGGCGAACGGTCAGTCCGGCTTCATCGCGCAGCCGGCGCAGCTCCGTGATCACTGCGGTGGTTGACGGATCTGTTGGGATGACCGGGTTGGTCGGTCGTCCTGGCGGGCGGCGCCGGTCGTCGCTCATGACACCACCCGCGGGGTGTCCCTGTGTGCGCAGGCGATGGCGGCGCTGAGACACTCAGGCGCAGGCCAGGCGGGCAGTTGGGCGGGCAAGGGCTGGGTTGCGGTGAGACGGGTGTGGGCGAGGGCGGGGCAGCAACGCATGGCGATCCGTTCGGCTGGTGCAAGGAATCCGGTAGGTACGGGCACGTGCCGCACAAGGCGGCTGTCCGTTGAGGTGTTGACCTGGGCGCTGATGGTCCGGAAAGCGGCGGGCGCATGTTGCGACGCATGCATCCCGTCCCGGAGTCGTTAAAGCTGTGGATCAGTGTGGGGCAGCTTGAGAGTGGTTGCGGCCCGATTGGAAGAGCACGGGCGGGACTGCAGGAACTGTGAACAACTCATGGGCCGTGGCCTGGGAACGTGCAGCGGCTGCAGCCAGCGGGGCGGGTGCGTTGCGTGCTCTGTGCAGCCTGCGTACGGCGAACAACCAGGGCCGTCGACACGACGGGACCTTCAGATCGCCTGCCCGAGGCCGCTTCACTGGCTGTAAAGGATGTGCATCAGCAGGCAGCGCCGCCCCGGTGGCGCGGGGAGCGCGGGGTGGCTGGGCTCGGGGTGAGCTGCGGGGCAGTCGGCCACCGTGATGGTGAGCTGGCCGCAGACGATTCGCTGAGGGGCGCTGCCGGGCTCGGCGGGCGGCACCGCGGCGACGCAGGGGCGGGCGGGGAGTGGCAGCGCTGTCCGGCTGGGGTGCGGGCGGGGTGCGGGCGCGAGGCTCGCGCGGGGGCCGCTGCGGTCTGCGGCGTGCGGCTCGCCGCGGCCGTCCAGATCTGGAGGGAGCAGACCGGCACTCAACACAGGTGTGGGGGGAGGGACGTTCGGTGAATTCGGGCAGGCGCGAAGCAGGAGCAGCACGGTGACGGCGATGAGCAGCACCGCCGGCGCAACGGGAACCCACGCCGCGGAAGGGCTGGTCACCGATGCGGTGCTCGGAACGGTGATACAGGGCGGCGATGCTGGAGCCAGAGGGCTGGTGAGCTCGTCGTGATGACGCTTCCACCACGCGGGGTTCCCGAGATCGGCGGGGTCGAGGCAGATCTGCTCGCGTTGGGCGTGCTGGAGACACAGATTGATGATCTTGCCGATCCGGCTCCAGTCCTCCAGGGCGCTCTGGTTCTTCAGCCACCGGCCGACCGTGGTGGGGTCACAGCCGATCCCGGCGGCTATGCGCTTGCGGTCCAGGCTGGCCTGACGGATCAGGTCATCCACCTCATGCTGGAACAGTGCCCACCGGTCGGCGGGGGCTGGCGCCTCGCCCTTGTCTGTCACGCCTGGGCCTTTCGCGTTGTTTCTGGACGTTGTAAAAGTCAGCGGGGAGCTTCGACCGGGGGCCGGCAGCGTGACGCAGCCCGCCGGCCGTCGAGTATGAGGCGGTGCTGCGGGGCCGAGGCGACGCACTGGCGGTGCGCGGACGGGAGCGGGCGTCGAACAACACGTACTGGCACGGTGCGCTGCAGGGCGCGGCAGCCCGGCATCACCTGCCCACCAGGCTGTTTGGTTGTACGCAGTTGTTTCGTTGTTCGGTACCTGTCCCGTGGTGGTCCGGAACAACCAGGTGCACCGTTCAATGGGAGAAGGCCGATGTGGAGTCCGGTGACCTGGGCGCGCTCGGTGAGGAGGCTCCTCATGCGACGGGGAGCCTCCTGCATTTGCCGGCATGGGCCCGCCGCATCCCGGGCGTGCACCTCGTGTGCCTGCGCGGGGTGCACGGGCCCGCCGGCCCCTGACTCTCGGATGGTCTGTGTCCTCACCCGAATGCCTCCGCGCTGAGGAACATCGCCTGCGGACCGAGATCACGCGGCGGGCGTACGGATGACGGCGCCCGCTCGTGGGCCCGCTCCCACAGCGGGCGCAAGTCATCAGGCCGGCCGCGCAGCGTGGTGATGAAGCAGCGGGCCTTCTCCCAGTCGGGCAACCCCCGGCCCCCCAGCAGAACGTCGATGTCCGCAGCAGTGAGCCGCTGCCCGCTCGCCGCGCGCAGGTGCTCGAGGGGAGGGCGCGCCGCCGCCAGGTACAGGCCACGCAGAGCGGCTTGGAGCGCGCTGAGCGCCTGGAGGGGATCGGTGCCCGCAGCCGGAGACAGGCCGCGAGCAGCTTCCCACAGAGCGCGCAGGTTCGCCGGGTCGCCACCGCAGACCAGCACGATCTGACGCGTCACCCGCCAGGTCGGGCGGCTGGAACCGGCAAGAACCCGGGTGACATAGGAGCGGGTGGCCCCGACCCGGCGGGCAACCTCACCGTGGGTCAGCCCGCTGTCTGCGCACACCAGTGCCAATGCCGACGCCAGCCGGGACACCGGCGTGCTCTCGTGGCGGGCAGCGAGAGGCACGGGCACCGAACGGACCGCAGAGGGCTGGCCCGTGGCGCCCTGCGCGGCACGCAGCGCGAGGTCGTTGGCGCGTTGCGCGAACAGACGCTCCAGCGCGCTGCGACTGAACTGGACCCGGGCGGTAGCCGTGCCGCAGCGAGCCGCGTCGGCAATCTCCTGCCAGGTGGCGCCCGAGCAGATCCGGGCCTGCCACACGGCCGCCGCCCGGTAGCACTCCAAGGCCCGCTCCAGGCCCCGCACGAGCTCGAACTGTTCCGCGAGAGGGGCGTGCGCCTGCTGCGCCTGCAGGAGACGAACCCCCCATGCCGACACCGCCTGCGCCGCGGGCACGGTGCCCATGCCCTGCGGCAGTGCAGCCAAGACGGTGGCGGCGCGTCCCCGGTACGCGCGACCGCACGCGGCAGAGCAGTAGCGCGCAGGCCGCCCCGGGCCCGCCTGCTGTGGCAGCCCCTGGCCGCACTGCGCGCAACGCCTCACCGCATCCCGCTTCATCGCTCTGCCCCTCCTCGTCACGACGCGTGGATTAATTCCTTCAAGACGCTTGATATGCAGCACCACAGCAACCGAAATCAGCATCCCGTCACCCACCGCCCCGCACCGGGTCACATCCGGGGCAACGGCCTGAGTACGGCGGATGAGCGGGGCAGACGCCTCGCAGTCGAGCGGGGCGCGTCAGCTCCGCATGCGGTGGCGTGCCGCGCAGGACACCGGTAACCCCGCGTCGCATCGCGTTCCTGCCGACCTGACAGGCATGTTCGCGGCTGCTACCGTTTTTTGTCAGGCCCCCTCATGTGCTGCTTTGGTCGCAGAGGAGGATGATGCGACTCCTGCCCGCCTTGTGAGCGCGCGTACGAGAGCCGTTCAACACCCCTGTAAGCGTGAGGGTGTTGATGCATGAGCGGAACGCTACATCTTCTGCCCGGGTCAGCGCCATCTGTGACAGATGCATAATCGCCAGCCCCGTGCGCCCCCCTTGCACCGAGCCTGCCGGGCTCCCCGCGCGCAGCCGATTTCGCTCCTGCAAGCGGTCACAAAGTGACACGAACAATCAGAACAATGACCGCTCCACGAGGTGAGACCAGGCCCGCCCCGGGCTGCGGAGTGCTCGCTGGTACAGCGGGGTGCTCGTTCTGTGCACTGCCCGGCGCCGGCCAGTGGCAACAGAAGAACTCGCACGGCGCAGGCATCCGCGAACGAATCGCCCCGCACGACTGCCAGGCATCCAAGCCGACGGCCCCACCGGCCGCCGGGCTCGCACGCCCGGAGCATGCGCAGCCGCCCAGGCCGACCGCTCCACCGCGCACCAGTCATGCCCGGACGGGCAGGGGAGTGCCGCACTCAGGGCTGGAACATCCAGGCGGGCTGCAGGCACTACGGGAGCGGCCCGCCTCCCACCAACCGGTCTCCGTACGCGCCTCGGTCACATTGGCGCTGCACACGGCAGAGCAAGCGCAGGCAGTACAGCGGCCGGTGCTGGAGCCGCGGCACCGAAGAGATGCAGAGATGCCGCCGCACGGCCCCTGGCCAGATGACGCCTGCGGGCCCCCGCGCGGCTGCCCGATCGTCAGCCGCAGCGCGACTGCTCGGCGGCGTCCTGAAGAGGTGACGCCGCCGCCTCGCATCATGCTGTCCGCTCCTCCCGCGGCGGCTCCGGTCACTGCCTGGCCCGCAGGAGCCGGGCCGCTGGAAGGAGCCGCCCCCCCGTCAGCAGCACCGGAGGCAAACGCCTCCGTCTATGCAGGCCAGCGGATGCTCACGGCGATGTTCAGCAGGTGGACAGTTCCTGGAGTGGTGCAGCCTCGAACCGCTGCAGTGCTTACCTGCCTTGCCTTGGCCGGAGGTGGAGGGCGGTCGAATTCTTAAGACGGTCCGTCTAAAATATGGACGTCTTGGCGCGCTCGATGGTCATCAGGGGGATCGGATCGTGGCACCTGGAATGTATCAAGAAGTTGCAAAGCCCTGATGACGCTGCAGCTCAGGAAGCCTGGTCCCCGCGCAGGCGGGGGTGAACCGTCGGGCTCGACGGCGGCCGGGACACCGACGAACTGGTCCCCGCGCAGGCGGGGGTGAACCGCAGGGGCGCCAGACCCCGATGGGTGTCGCGTGCTGGTCCCCGCGCAGGCGGGGGTGAACCGGACGGCTCCGACGCCGGGTTCTGCCTCCCGGACTGGTCCCCGCGCAGGCGGGGGTGAACCGCCCACCGTATCGAGCTGGAGGCCGCCGGAGCCCTGGTCCCCGCGCAGGCGGGGGTGAACCGGTGACCGCGAACAGCCGGATTTTCCTGATGTGCTGGTCCCCGCGCAGGCGGGGGTGAACCGGCGACCACGAGCGCCGAGACAATCAGGAAGACCTGGTCCCCGCGCAGGCGGGGGTGAACCGGAGGTGCGGATCCTGTGCTTCTTCTCGTAGTTCTGGTCCCCGCGCAGGCGGGGGTGAACCGCCCAACGGGGTTGTGCACTTCCGCACACGCCCCTGGTCCCCGCGCAGGCGGGGGTGAACCTGCCCCTTTCGATCGGCGTCTCCGGCGCGAATCCTGGTCCCCGCGCAGGCGGGGGTGAACCGCAGTTCGACCTCCTCGGCTACCACCACGCGGTCTGGTCCCCGCGCAGGCGGGGGTGAACCGGACCGCAACTCCGGCCTGCTTGACGGCACCCTCTGGTCCCCGCGCAGGCGGGGGTGAACCGGCACGACTTCCCCGGCTCCCGGTGGTGGCAAACTGGTCCCCGCGCAGGCGGGGGTGAACCGTCGTCCTTCGCGGTCCGGCGATGCGGCACGTCCTGGTCCCCGCGCAGGCGGGGGTGAACCGCCCCCGACGGGCTTCACCTGCAACCTCTGCGGCTGGTCCCCGCGCAGGCGGGGGTGAACCGTTGGGCGGATGCGCCGGCAGGCACCCCTACCGCTGGTCCCCGCGCAGGCGGGGGTGAACCGGGCAACGGCGACCTCCAGCAGGAGGCCCTGGACTGGTCCCCGCGCAGGCGGGGGTGAACCGGGCACCCGCGCGGGCGAGCCCACTCCAGACCGCTGGTCCCCGCGCAGGCGGGGGTGAACCGCCCACGCCGACAGCGGCGGGCCGGTGCCGCTGCTGGTCCCCGCGCAGGCGGGGGTGAACCGCCGCACTGGTGGCCCCAGGCCGCTTGGGCGGCCTGGTCCCCGCGCAGGCGGGGGTGAACCGTGACGTGAGTCACCAACATGCCGGCCTTCATGCTGGTCCCCGCGCAGGCGGGGGTGAACCGATCAGCGCGGACATGAACTGGGCGGTCAAGAACTGGTCCCCGCGCAGGCGGGGGTGAACCGAACCTTCCCTCTCAGGGCACGGAAAACTTGGCCTGGTCCCCGCGCAGGCGGGGGTGAACCGACGGGGTGCAAACCGCCCATGCGGGATCACCCCTGGTCCCCGCGCAGGCGGGGGTGAACCGACGCTGCCCCTCTCGGCGCCCGTGACGATCGCCTGGTCCCCGCGCAGGCGGGGGTGAACCGCCGTCGGCCTGCACCTCCCCGACGGCGGACGGCTGGTCCCCGCGCAGGCGGGGGTGAACCGTTCCCCCACGGCGGGAGACCCGGATGCCCGGACTGGTCCCCGCGCAGGCGGGGGTGAACCGCCGCCAGGGTGTGGGCACGCGCGTGGTCGAGCCTGGTCCCCGCGCAGGCGGGGGTGAACCGTTCGCGACCGACACGTTCCAACTGACCACGACCTGGTCCCCGCGCAGGCGGGGGTGAACCGAGCGATGAGACCCGAAAGTCGTCCGGGAGGGCCTGGTCCCCGCGCAGGCGGGGGTGAACCGACGGGCCCCACGCGCCCATCGGGGCCGGACAGCTGGTCCCCGCGCAGGCGGGGGTGAACCGAGCTGGATGTGACAGCCATGCCGTCGGCGACCCTGGTCCCCGCGCAGGCGGGGGTGAACCGTCCGGGCCGGTCTCCAGCGCCCCCTCCGAGCACTGGTCCCCGCGCAGGCGGGGGTGAACCGCCTGTTCGGCCCGCCGACACCTCTCCCTCCGCCTGGTCCCCGCGCAGGCGGGGGTGAACCGGTACGACCCGGACACAGGCGTCCTGATCGACCCTGGTCCCCGCGCAGGCGGGGGTGAACCGGTCGAGGGTCGCACCAGCGGCGAGTACGTCAACTGGTCCCCGCGCAGGCGGGGGTGAACCGCTCGACAGCGGGGCCGCGTACCTCGACGCCGCCTGGTCCCCGCGCAGGCGGGGGTGAACCGGGGCAGGCGGTCTTCTTTGATGGCCGGACGTCCTGGTCCCCGCGCAGGCGGGGGTGAACCGGTCCAGAACCGGGGTACTGGGCCTCAGTGGTGCTGGTCCCCGCGCAGGCGGGGGGTGAACCGATCCGCGATGCCCGGTCCAACTGCATCCGGGCCTGGTCCCCGCGAAGGTAGGGGGGTGAACCCGGGTGTGACGTATGCCTTGCGGCAGTTACGAGCGCTGCTCCTCGTGCGGGCGGGTGGGCTGGTCGGGTTAGGCACGCTATATCTGATTTATGTGTTTACTGGTGACGGCGGTCGTGGCAAAGTCCAGGTGTGCGGCCAGTTGAGTCCAGGCTGATGGCCACCGGAATTCCAGGTGGATGGCCGTCTGACCTGTGGTGTTCCTGATCGCTTCCTTATCTGAAGGAGACCCCTCCGTCCGGTTTGCTGGTGTTTGCGAGCATCAGCAGTCGGTCGGAGAGGTCCTGTGACGAAGTCTGACAGAGAGATCATGGAAATCCTTGAGGCGTACGACCTGACCGGGACGGTCTGGTCGGCGGCGGCCTTGGCGGGACACGATCCGAAGACGGTCAAGCGGTATGTCGAGGCCCGCGCCGGCGGGCGAAATCCTTATGAGCGGAAGCCGCGGCCGAAGATGATCGACGCATTTCTGGAGAAGGTCGAGGAGTGGGTCGAGCAGTCGAAGGCGACGATCCGCGCCGACGTGGTCCACGAGAAGCTGGTGAAGATGGGCTATCGCGGCAGCGCACGCTCGACGCGGCGGGCGGTGAACGCGGCGAAGACGGCCTGGAAGGCGGGCAAGCGCCGAACGTACCGGCCGTGGATTCCCGAGCCGGGCCGGTGGCTGCAGTTCGACTGGGGCGAGGGCCCGCGGATCGCGGGGCGGCGGACCTGGCTGTTCTGCGCATGGCTGTCCTGGTCGCGGTTCCGGGTGGTGATCCCGGTCTGGGACTGCACGTTGGGCACGTTGGTGGCCTGCCTGGACACCACGCTGCGCCGGATCGGCGGGGCACCGACCTACGTACTGACGGACAACGCGAAGACGGTGACCGTCGAGCACATCGCCGGGATTCCGGTGCGGCATCCGCAGATGGTCGCCGCGGGCCGGCATTACGGCTGCCAGGTGGTCAGTTGCGTCCCTTATGATCCGGAATCGAAGGGCGGAGCGGAGGCCACGGTCAAGATCGCGAAGGCCGACCTGGTGCCCACAGATGCGAACCTGCTGCCCGCCTACGACACCTTCGCCGAGCTCGCGGATGCCTGTCTGGCCTGGTGCAATGCGGTGAACTCGCGTCGCCATCGGGCGACCGGGCAGATACCTGCCGACCGCCTCGACATCGAACGCACCACGTTGCATGTCCTGCCCATCGAGCCGCTCGCGCTCGCGCTGGGCGAGGAACGCTTGGTTGGTTCGGACCGCACGATCAGCTTCAACTCGGTGCGCTACTCGACCCCGCCGGGCTATACCGGCGCGAGGGTGTGGTGCCGGGTCGTCGGCGACGAGCTCTCCATCACCGCCCGCACCAACTCCGGTGACCTGGCGGAAATCTGGCGCCACCAGCTCTCCACTCCGGGTGTCCCGCAGATCATCGACGAGCATTACCCCGACCACCCCGACGGCCGCAGCATCCACCAGCCCAGACTGCAGCCCCGTTCGGAAGCCGAGATCGCGTTCGTGGGCATCGGCCCCGGCGCGGGCCGCTGGCTCAAGGAGGCCGGGCCCGCCGGCGCCACCCGCATCCGCGCGAAGATGGCCCGCGCGGTCGAGCTGGCCACCGTTCTGGGCAACGACAAGGTCGACCAGGCCCTCGGCCTGGCCGCGACCGCCGGACGCTTCGCCGACGGCGACCTGCTCTCGATCCTGGGACACATCGCGGACAGCAAGCCCGCCCGCGAGGTCGTCCGCGCGGACGAGGCCCACTCCGTCCAGAACGGAACCATCGGCTGGCAGGCCCTGGGCCGCTGACCAACTCCCCGCCCAGCACCGCCTTTTGAACTCAACCCCACGGAAGAGAACGGCACCTCCATGAGTTTTCCCAACCCGCCCGCCCTCCCCGAGGAACTCGACAAGCTCATGCGCCGCATGCGGCTGCCCTATATGCGCAAGGCGGCCCCCGATGTCCTGGCCACCGCCCGCGCGCAACGCTGGGACCCCGCCGAGGTCCTGCGGCTGCTGATATCCGAGGAGGTCACCGGCCGCGACGCGGCCACCCGGCGGCTGCGACCGCACTCAGCGAACTTCCCCACCGGCAAGACGCTGGGCTCCTGGCGGGCCGAGGACTCCACTATCCCCGAACCCACCCAGAACTCCCTGATCACCATGGAATGGATCGGCCGAGCCGAGAACTTGGTGATCGCTGGGCCGAGCGGCACCGGGAAGAGCCACTTCACCGAGGGACTCGCCCAGGCCGCGATCGAGAAGGATCTGCGGGTGTCCTGGTTCACCCTGGAGACGCTGAGCGCCGCGATCGGGAAGTCGAAGGTCGACGGTTCCACCGCCCGCACCGTCGCCCGGATCTGCCGGGCCGATCTCATCGTCATCGACGACATCGGGCTGCTACCGGTCGGCGAGGACGCCGCCGAGGCGTTCTACCGGATCATCGATGCCGCCTACGAGCGTCGTTCCATCGCGGTGACCAGCAACATTCACCCCTCAGGCTTCGACACGATCATGCCGAAGACCCTCGCGGGCGCGAGCACCGACCGCCTCATGCACCACGCTCACCTCGTGACCACCACCGGGGACTCACATCGCCTCGCCGAGGCCCTCGCCGGGAAGGGAGTGGTCCCCTTGAACTGACCCCACCCCGGGAACACCACTGGCCACACGCCTGGGTTTCTGATGGCCACCAGCCTGGACACCTCACGGCCACCTACCTGGGCATCCCGATGGCCGTTGACAACTGGCAGTATCCAGGGGATCGCCCTTTCGAGATGTGAAGATGTGTACAACTTCGGTGCTGCGTGCGGCTGCTGGTGCCGAGGCGGTGAGGGGTCGTGCCCGCGGTGACGTGATGGCGCTCAACTGGCCTTCCGTGAGGCGGTGTTGATCGTGCTCGGGTTCTGGCCTGCGGTGTTGTGGTGTTGTCGGTGGGGTGTGGTGGAGTACTGCCTTGCTGTCGGGCTCGGGTTGGAGGGGCGATGGTCGATACGCGTTTGTGGGGGAAGTCTGAGGGGCTGCCGGCGCCTTATCCGGTGGTGGGGCATTTGGTGGATACGGCGGTGGTGTGCGGGGCGGTGTGGGACTCGGTCCTCTCGATTGCCCAGCGGCGCCGTATTGCTGAGGTGCTGGCGATCGGCCCGGGGCAGGCGCGGAGCGTGGTGATGTTCTGGGCGGGCCTGCATGATCTGGGGAAGATTACGCCGGGTTTTCAGCGGCTTGCTGTCCAGTCCCGGTCTGCTGCCTGCGCCTTCCTGAGCGAGGCGGCTTATGTGGATGGCGTGCTGAGTGGGGATGGTTCAGGGGATCTGCGGCATGAGTACGCCACGCACCGCGCTCTGCCGCAACTGCTCGCGAGGCTGGGTTATCCGCAGTCCGGTGGGCGTTTGGGGCGGCTGCTGCTGGCGCAGGTGCCGCAGCTGCTGGGAGGGCATCACGGCCGCTACCCGGAGGGTGTAGGGCCGCAGGACCTGCAGGATCCGCAGAGGGATACGCCCGGGCTGGGGGCCGGGGTGTGGGCCGAGCAGCGGTGGGAGCATGTGGCGGCGCTGCATGAGGTGCTGGGCCGGCCGGTGGGGCGCTGCCGGTGGAGGTTGCGGTGGTCGTCGCGGGCATGGTCATCGTGGCGGACTGGATTGCCAGTCAGGAGCACGTCATTCTGAGTCAGCACCGGAGCCTGGCCGCCCGTGGGGACTTCGGTTCCCGTACGTCACTTGCTGCTCATGCGCACGGCCTGACGGGTGAGGCCCCGGTCCTTCTGGAGGAAGCGGGCCTTGGTCAGGCGTTGTTGCGCCGTGGGACGTTCGCCGAGCTGTTCCCTGAGATCGCGCGCCCTTTCGGGTTGCAGGAGAGTGTGGAGGCGGGACTGGCCGGGATGGTCGATGGTCCGGGGATTGTGCTGGTGACGGCGCCGACGGGGGAGGGGAAGACCGAGACGGCCCTGTATGCGGCGTCGCTGCTGGGCGCGGCGTGTGAGGCGAACGGGCTGTTCTTCGCGCTGCCGACGCAGGCCACGGCCAATCAGATGTACGGGCGCCTGGTCCGGTTCGCCGAGGGTAACCTGCTTGCATCGGCTGGTCTGGCTCTTGTGCATGGCGCTGCCGACCTCCACGAGCCGTACAGCGAGCCGCGTGTGCTGTCTGAGCCCGAGGGGACCGGCCCAAAAGGGGAGGTCTGCGTCGAAGCGAGCCGCTGGCTGCGCGGGCGGGGCCGGGGCGTCCTCGCGCCGCTGGCTGTGGGCACGATCGACCAGGCGTTGATGGGGGTGCTGCCGCTGAAGCGTAATGCCCTGCGCCACCTGGGCCTGTCGGGCAAGACGGTGATTGTTGACGAGGCACATGCCTTCGACGCCTACACGCACGCCTTGTTGGTGCGGTTGCTGGAGTGGCTCGGTGCGCTGGGCGTGCCGGTCGTGCTGTTGTCGGCGACCCTCACCGGGGAGACGGCGCGCGGGCTGGTGCAGGCTTACCTGGCGGGTGCGGATCCGCGCGCCTCCCGCCGCGAGGTGCCTACGCCCGCTTATCCCGGCTGGCTGTTCGCGTCCGCGCGAAGCGGCAGAGTCATCGCACCCGCCACGCCTGTACGCAGCGAGCGGGAGCGTGACCTGCACGTCGAGGTCCGGCCCGTCACCCACACCTACGACCCGGCCTGCCGGGACGGCCGGCTCGCCGTTCTGCTGGAGGTGCTTGACGGCGTGGTGGCTGGTGGAGGCTGTGTGGCGGTCATCTGTACGACGGTCGCCGAGGCCCAGCGCACTTACCAGGCACTGCGCACTCATTGGCGTATGCGGTTCGGCGAGGAGTACGCAGGCTGGGATGACGCGTCCGCGCAGGATCGCTTAAGCGAGGACCCACGGGCGGGGTGAACCGGGCGGGCGGAGCTGTAAGGGCGCGCCCGGACCTGCGACTACTGGTCGAAACGAAGCCTGGCAGGCGTTGGGTCGCCTGGGGCTGTGCGGAGAACGATGGGCCTGTGGGACATTGCCGTGATGCAAGGAGGTGGCGGACCCCTGGGGTCCGCCACCGTTGGCTCAGAAGAGCCAGCTGACGAGTTCGCTGATCAGGGCACGGAGTACCGCGCTGATCACGAGGCGGGAGACCTCGAGGAGGACCTCGCGCCGCTGGACGAACTTCCGCCGGAACCTGGACACTGTTTCTCCATGGCGCAGACACAGCCGAGGTTGCGCCACATCCCTCGAGAGGGTCGTGCGTTCGTCTCGGTGTGCCGTCGGCTGGAGGGGCAGTGGGATTCCGTGTACCCCCCAGGGAGACGTGCAGCAGTAAGTACTCTACGCGCAGGACGAGTTCACGCGGCTACGGTTGACTGAATTCGCCTTCGTCGGCCCTCGCGGGGCGCGGCAGGACGACGAGTTGTTGCAGGTCAGGGTCGCTCTGTTGCGTTCTGCAGAGGTGCACCGGTACTGAACCCTTGACAAGGAGCGCTATGCGCCTGGATGCCCGCCTTTGGGGCAAACATGCCGGTCTGGGCAAGAACGCTCACGGTGCAGATCATACGCATCCTTTGATCTGTCACTTGCTGGACACGGCAGCCGTTGCCGAACTGCTCTGGGATGAACTGCTGACCACGCATCAGCGGAGCCTGGTGGTGGAGGCGTTGCAGGTTTCGCCGGGGCAGGCGCGCGTGCTGGCAGCATTCTGGGCGGGGCTGCATGACATTGGGAAGATCAGCGTGCCGTTTCAGCTGCACTCGAACGGACCGAAGCATGCGGACGGGAGGCTGCAAGCCCAGGAGCTGAGGGGAGAGCCGGGGTACGGGTTCGGTGCTGGTGCCGCGCAGGACAGGCAGTCGCACGAGGGGGCTGCGCACTGGTGGCTGGTGGGGGCCTTTCGGGAGAGCGGCTATCCGGACTCGAGGCGGCGTCCGCAGTCCCGGCTCAGCCATGCGGTGGCCCAGCTCCTCGGCGGGCACGGTGGCCGTTTCCATCCGGTGGTCTACGACAAGGATTCGAGGTGTCCAGTTGCGCGTCACCCCGGTATGGGCGCGGGCAGTTGGGAGGAGCAGCGCCGGCTCCACTTCACGGAGGTCCGCAGAGTGGTCGGGGCGACCTCGGTTCCGCAGGGGCGGATGACACCGGAGGCGGCTGTTGTCCTGACGGGGCTGGTGACCTTGTCGGACTGGCTGGCCAGTATCGAAGAGGAGATCCTGACCCGGCTCAGGGACGAGGGATGGGCTGGAACTCCCGGAGACCTGGATGCCTACTGGCAGATCGCCCGCACGGCGGCTCGCCGTCTGGTGCAGCAGGCGGACCTGCTCGGGACGGGTTTTGCCCGGCCGTCAGAGTGTGCGCAGGGCGCGGGGGAGGCGGGTTTGGGGGGGAGCATGGCTCGCCAGTTGCCTGATCTGGTCGCCGAACATGGCCCGGGCCTGGTGGTCGTGACGGCTCCGCCGTCGGAGGACCGTACCGAGGCGGTCCTTCGCGCAGCGGCCGTCCTTGGACATGCCGCGAATGCACGGGGCCTCTTCTACGCCGTGCCGACCGGTTCAGCCGCCGACAGCCGCATGGCGCAGGTGCACGCGTTCGCCGGGCAGGCGCTGACCGGGCCCCGGCGGTCGCTGCTGCTGCACAGCTCTGCGCGATTGAAGCCGGCGGAAGCCGCGGAGCAGTGGGCGCACGTCAACGCAACCGGGGGAGTCAGTGCGGAGCCCGGTGAGGAGTGGGTCCTGACGGCAGACAGCTGGCTCAACTCCCATCACCGCGCGCTGTTGGCTGCGCTCGGCACGGGGACGGTGGACGAGCTTCTGCAGGCTGTCATGCCGGTGAAGTTCAACGTCATGAGGCTCTTTGCCCTTTCCGGCAAGGTCGTTGTGGTGGATGAAGCCCATGCCCGTGGCGCCTGGGGTCAGAAGCTGATGCTGCGGTTCCTGGAGTGGGCTGCTGCGTTGCGGATACCGGTTGTCCTGGCCGCGACGGCTGCGGATATGTCCGTGGATGCGATGCTGGCGGCCTACCGCCGGGGCGCAGGCGGTGGTCAAGAGCCGGTGGTGAGCCAGCCTCAGCCTCGCTGCTCGCCGGGGTGGTCGTTCGTGGATGCCCGCTCCGGAGGCGGGCACCTGCCTCGGCAGCCTGCCGGCACGGGCGGCCGCACGCTCGGTGTCAGAGTCGTTGACGGTTCACCCTATGCGGAGATCTGCGCGGCTCTTGCACCGATGGTGACGGAAGGCCGTGGGCGGGCCGTTGTCTACCGGTCGACGCCGGCGGAAGCCGTCCGTACGTTCCAGCAGCTCACACAGGATCTGCCCGGCCTTGATGCGACCCTGGTCCATGACCAGATGCGCAACAAGGACCGGTGGAGGCGGCTTGCAGTCTGCCGGAACGCCTTCGCCCCCCACGGCGGAGTCACGGGGCCTTCCGTGCTGGTGACGACGCCAATGCTGGAACATGTCGGGGGTCTGCACTTTGACCTCGTCATCTCCGGACTGGCACCGCTCGCGGACTTGCTGGCCCGTGCGGCGCAGAGTGTGAGTGATCGGCCACGGCTGGTGGTGCTCCGTGCGGACAACGTGTCCGCACGGGACGAGGCGGCGCTGGTGCGGCGCACTGACCTGATCCTGGGGGCCGGAAGGTCCATTTCGCTGCCTGGAGAACTGCCCTTGCTCCTGGATGAGGTGTATGCCGACGAGCTCCTCGACGGGTTGGGGCAGGCCGCGGCGCGTGAGCTCCAGCAGCTCGACCATGAGCGCGTGGTGCGGGAGCGCAGAGCCAGTGGTACTGCGGGTTGGCTGGCGGTGCCGGGGCCGCGGGAACTCGACGGTGATCTCGGTCTGCTGAGCCGCGGTCTGCCCGGTTTGGAGCCCGAGCTGCTCTCGTCCGTGCTCGGTGAGGAGATGGTGCATGTGGTCTGCCTCTTCCCCGGCCCCAACAAGCAGGGGCAGGAGGTGTACCTGTTGGAGGACGGCGCCCTGGAGCAGCAACTTGATCGCCATCCCAGGGGCAGAGCGAATCCGGGTCAGCTCGTCCCCTATCTGATACCGGTGCCGAAGCGGCTTGTCGAGGGGGTGCAGGGCGATGCCAACCGGGCCTGGCGCAACATGGCCGCTCTGCGGAATGTTCTCCGACTAAACCTGATGCGGGAAGACAGTGCATGGGTGTACATCAGCCCGAGCCACCGTTTCTGCATGAGTGAACTTGGCCTGAAAATCGATCCGTTGCCCTAACCGCCCACGCCGCTCGGGGACGTCCTTCTACCATGCGGAGGAGGTCCGACCATGGGGGGAGGGGCGTGTCCGCGCCTGTATCCAATCTGATTGAACAGCCATGGATTCCGGTTGCATGGCTGGAGGGGAAGTCAGGCCCATCGCACGTGGGCATCAGGAGCCTGTTCCTGCACGCCCGAGAGATCCGCACGCTGCTGATCCCGGAGGCTCCGGCTCACTCTGCGATGCTGCGCTTGCTGTACGCGCTCACGGCCCGGATCACCGCGCTGGACGAGGCCGGTCCCGGAAGCTGGGGCGATCGGCGGGAGGAAATCCTTGAGCAGGGTCTTCCTGAGCAGAGCATCGACCTCCCCGACGGCCGCAAGGCCGGCATCGCGGGCTACCTCGGCCAGTGGACCCACCGATTCGACCTGTTCGGTCGTGATCGCCCCTGGATGCAGGACCCCCGCCTGCCTGACCAGTGCGACAGGAACCGAACCGCCGGGGTCCACAAGCTGGTCATGAGCCGGTCTGCGGGCAACAACCATTCCTGGTTCGGGCACTGGAGCCATGACCAGCTCGTACTCCCCAGCCTTTCGCAGGCGGCACTGTCGTTGCTGACCTGGCACTACTGGGGATCCCCCGGCGGCCTCTCGAGGCGTGAGGTCGGCCAGGTGAGCCACCATTACGCGAAGGCTTCCCCACTGCGCGGTGCGCTGTCGTATCACCCGGAGTGCGACAACCTCTTCCTCACGCTCCTGGCAGGTCTGACACCGCCGGACGGCGGTGTCAGACGGCAGAGCGACCTGTGTCCCTGGGAGCGCGATGACCTCCCGGACCCGCTTCAGCCGATGCCCGAGCCACAGGGTCCCTGTTCCCGGCTCACCGCCTGTTCGCAGCACGCTCTCCTGCTCGTCCCTGACGAGGATGGCGAGCACACCGCCGACGCGTACATCACCTGGGCCTACGACACCGAACGCATCCGGCCGGAAGACGATTACCTGATCTGGGACATCGGCAAGGACGGGAAGACCTTCCCCCGGCCCGCGCGCGCCTCCCGATCTCTGTGGCGGGACATCGACGCCCTTCTGCTCAAGCAGCTGGACGACTCCAGCCCCATCCAGCCGAGGGTCATGGATCACGCTTTCGACGTCAGCGAGTACTTGCGCGTACGCGCGCTCGGCTTTGAACAGGACACCAGCCAGGCGGTGAACCACCAGTACGTCGACTCCACGACCCCGGTTCTCCTGACCCGGGTGGAGGAAGACGTGGCGAACATAGACCTGCCCGTGCGTCAGCTCCGCGAACTCGGCGAGCTCTTCGGGGGCCGGCTGGAGCAGGCCACGAAAGAAGCCTGGCGGAAGTACACGGATGACAAGAAGAACGATCCGGGAGCATGGCTGGACGCAGTCGCGGCACGGTACTGGCCGTCGGCGGAGGACGAGTTCTGGTCACGATTTCGGCAGCTGACCCGCTCTGACGGTCTCGAGGGTTCCGGCTTCGATTTTGACGCCACATGCAGGGCTTTCGGGCGACATGCGCTCGATGCCTACGAGATGGTGACCGACTCCGTGACGCGCACCGCCCGAGGCGCGAAGGCTGTCGCCAGGGCGAAAGCGATCATCCTGGCCGCCCTGAAGGACCCACACAAGGCGATGGAGCAACCGCAGACGACCCGGGCGGCCAAGAAGTGGTGACCGTCGTCCGCCGACCCGAGGACAGGTATGACCTTCCCAGCCCCTGAAGCGAACCCGCACCAAAGGAATCGTGCTGCGTACGCCGCATTCACCGCAGATGTCGAACGCCTGTGCCGCACCGACCCCGGCGCCCGCGCAGCGCTGCGCGCGGGACTGCGCCGCGATCTGAACCACCCCCGCGCCCGCGCCATGCACCGGCTGCTGACGCCGCTGCTGCCGCAGGGGTGCGACGACAGGGCAGCGCAGGCGCATTACACAGTGGCCGCCCTGATCGCGGCCCAGCCCCGGCACGCCTTCGCGACGGAGCAGGAAGACGACGAAGACACCGCCGACGATGTGGAAGCAGTGACGCAGCAAGTGCTTCAGGAGGACGGAAGCCCGGACGAGAGGGCCGCCGCGCCCGAGCCCGCCCCCTACGGCCCCTCGTTCGGCGCCACGCTGGGCCATGCCGTCATGGCGAAGGGCGCCTCCATGCGGATGAGCGCTGCAGAGAGCCGCCTCAATCTCCTGACGCGGCAGAGCCTCCGCGGGATCCACCTTCACCTCCCTGCCGCGGTGAACCAGGTACGCACCACCGACGCCGCCATCGACTGGGGCCAGTTACTGACGGACCTCATCGACTGGCCCTACCGGTCCGGGCGCATCAGCCGCCGCTGGCTGCAGGACTTCTACCGGATCACCGCCCGCGCCGCTCAGGACTGAACCCCTCACCACAGGAGATCTTGATGGACCGCAGGCCACGCTTCATCGACATCCACGTCATCCAGCCCGTCCCCTACGCCAACCTGAACCGGGACGACACCAACTCGGTGAAAACCATGCTCTACGGCGACGCCCTGCGTACCCGCATCTCCAGCCAGTCCTGGAAGCGGGCCGTCCGCGAGCACTTCCAGGACGCGCTCGGCGACAACGCGCTGCGCACACGCCGCATCGGCGAGCGGGTCGCCGAAGTGCTCCGCAACCGTGGATGGGACAACGCCCCTGCCGAGCGCGCGGGTGCGCATGTTGCGGCAGGAAGCAGCATCAAGTGGGAGGTGGCCAAGGGGAAAGACAACCAGCCCATCCCGAACAAGATTCTGACCAACACACTCGTCTACCTCACTGAAAGCGCTGTCGAGGAACTTGCTGACATCGCCGAAGCCCACAAGGACATGCTCACCACGGACTTTACCGGCAAGGGCAGGACCAAGCCCGAGAGCGCCCTGAAAGGAAAGATCGACAAAGTCCTGACCGACAGGAACGGCGTCATCAACCTCTTCGGCCGCATGCTCGCCGAGGTAGACCGTGCCGATGTCGACGGTGCCGTCCAGGTCGCGCATGCCTTCACCACGCACACCACCGAGATCGAACTCGACTACTTCGCAGCCGTCGACGACGTCACCGCGATGAGAGGCGACGAAACCGGCAGCGGTCATATGGGCACCGCCGAGTTCAGCACCGGCACCTTCTACCGGTTCGCCACCGTCGATCTCCAGGAACTCATGAAGAACCTGGGCGACGACCACGACACGGCCCTGGAGGCGGCCCGCGAGCTCGCCAGCCAGTTCCTGCTCTCCTTCATCGAATCGCTGCCGCAGGCGAAGAAGAACTCCACGGCCCCGCACACGCTCCCGCACCTGGTCCACCTGGCCGTCCGCTCCGACCGGCCCCTGTCGTTCGCCGCAGCCTTCGAAGAGCCCGTACAGTCTGCCGAACGCGGCGGCTACGTCAACCGCTCCGTGCAAGGCATCGACGCCTACTCCAAGGCCGCCAACACGCTCCTCGGCCCCGAGCGGGTCCTGCACGGGGCACACGCTTGCCTCCACTTCGACAAGCTGGAGCACCTCGGTGAGCGCCACGCCTCCTTCGGAGCACTCGTCACCACCACCATCGACATCGCTCTCCCCCAGGCACCGCAGTGACCGAAACCCCCTCCCGCGGTCTGCTGCTGCGCCTGGCAGGCCCACTCCAGTCCTGGGGCACCCACAGCAAATTCCAGCGCCGCGACACAGCACGATTCCCCACCCGGTCCGGCGTCGTGGGCATGCTCGCCGCAGGTCTCGGACGGGAGCGCCAGGCACGCGTGGACGACCTCACACAACTGTCGATGACGGTGCGTGTCGACCGACCCGGCGTCGTGCTGTCCGACTACCACACCGTAGGCGGTGGGCTACCCGCCGATGAGACAGTGATCACCGTGGACGGGGAACGCCGGCCCAAAGACAAGAGCACTGTGGTCTCCCGGCGTCAGTACCTGGCCGACGCTGCCTTCACCCTCGCGCTCACCAGCGACGATGAAGAACTACTTGCCTCATGCGCCGGTGCCCTGCGCGACCCGCGCTGGCCCCTCTTTCTCGGCCGCCGTTCCTGCCCGCCAGAGGGGCCGGTACTGCTGGGAACCGTGGACGATCCGCTGCAGCACCTGGTCCGGATGCCCTTGGCAGCCAAGAGGCCGCACGGCGGCCCGCAGCCGATCGAGTTCTACGGCGACCGACCGCTCGGAGCACTCCCCGTGAGCACCAACGCCCCAGACAGCGGTGACGGTGACCACCACAGCGGCGAAGTCACCGACGAGCCGATGTCGTTCGCCCCGCTGGAGCGTCTGTACCAGCCCCGGCCGCTGTACCGGCGTGCCGCGTACCTTCTGGAGGCAGGATACGAAGGCTTCGGCACCGGCTATTTGAAGATGCTTCAAAGGTATATCGATACCCACATCTCCCCTCCGGAGAGGAGGACTTGGTGACTGTCTGGCTGACCCGCATCCTGCCCTCACCCACTTCTTCCGAGGCCCGCCGAGATCTCAGCGGAAACGCCCAGGGCATCCGATTGCACCAACGGGTGCTGCAGATGTTCCCCGACGGAGCCGAAGGCCCGGCCCGGGCCGCATTCGGAGTGCTGTTCCGTGCCGAGGAAACCGTCCGTGGACCGCAGATCCTCCTGCAAAGCCGCCTCGAGCCCGCCCCCTCCCGCCTGCCGGCGGATTACGGACAAGTCGAAACGCGCATCCTTGACGACCTGTTGGCACAACTCCACAAGGGGCAGATCGTCAACTACCGCTGCGTGGCCAATCCCGTGCGCAAACCAGGGATGACCTCTCGGGAGGCATACAACCTCCCTCCGGTCGTCGCCTTGAGCGGCAATGCTGCCGTTGAATGGTGGGAACGCCAGTCCGCCGCCGCTGGTTTGGAACCTCTGCACATCAATGCCCAGCCGCTCGACGCGGTCCGCGGACCTCGAGGTTCGAAAGGTGCCGCCGCAAAGCAGCGAATCCAGCATTCCCGCACCCGATTCGACGGGACCGCCCGAGTCCTCGACGCCGGCCTGCTCCGCGAGAAGGTCGCGGCAGGTATCGGCCGGGGCAAGGCCCACGGATGCGGCCTGCTGACACTTGCACCCATACAACAGCGGTTGTGAGTGATGGGCTCTCAGATGAACTGAACGTCTGCCGGGAATCTGTAGATAGGATGGGCGGAATCCACGTACCGGCCTTCTCGGTGGGCTTACTGGACCCAGGTCCCCGAGGCAGAAGCGGGCGAACCGCGTGTGCTCATTGTGAACTAAATAGAGCAGCTACGGTCCCCGCGCAGGCGGAGGTAAACCGGGGCCACGGCACGGCGCCGGATGGCCGCACCCACCCTCGCCATGCTGCCGCGCGTCGGCGACTCCCTTTCCTTCCTGTATGCCGACGTCGTCCGCATCGTCCAGGACGACACCGGCGTCTGCGCCGAGACCACCACAGCCGAAGGCGAAACCACCCGCGTCTACCTGCCCACCGCAGCGCTCTCCTGCGTCCTGCTCGGCCCCGGCACCTCCATCACCCAGCCGGCACTGGCCACCTTCGCCCGCCACGGCACCACCGTTGTCTGCAGCGGATCCGGCGGCGTCCGCTGCTACTCCACCACCACATCCGACGCGTTGACCACCCGCTGGCTCGAACACCAAGTCCACCAGTGGTGCGACCCGCAACGCCGCCTGGAAGTCGCCCGGCAGATGTACCTCAAACGCTTCGACACCCCCGTACCCGCCTCCACCCCCCTCAACAAACTCCGGGGCCTGGAGGGACAACGCGTCAAAGCCCTCTACCGCCTGCTCGCCCAGCAGCACCGCATCGGCCGCTTCCGCCGCAACTATGACCCCGCCGCCTGGGACGACCAAGACCCCGTCAACCTGGCCCTGTCCTCCGCCAACACCTGCCTGTATGGCATCGTGCACGCCGCCCTCGCCGCCCTCGGATGCTCACCCGCGCTCGGCTTCGTCCACCAGGGCAAACAGCACGCCTTCGTCTACGACATCGCCGACCTGTACAAGGCGGAAATCACCATCCCGCTGGCCTTCGCTCTGCACGACGCGTCCCACCCCGAAGCCATGGCCCGAAGAGGGTTCCGCGAGGGACTGCGTCTGTACAAGCTGCTGCCGAGAATCGTCACCGACGTACAGTCCCTCCTCGCACCCGACGACGCTCATGCCATCCCGGACGGGCAGGAAGTCGAACTCGTCAATCTCTGGGACCCTGACGTCGGCTCGGTGCCCGCAGGAGTCAACTACGCCCCAGTAGCCGCCACATCGTCCCTGACGTCTTCCCACAGCCAAGAGACGACGACAGGCACAGAGTCCTCAGACACGGGACGAGACAGCACTGCCGACAGACATGGAGGCGGCGTCCGAAGTGATGTCAGGGATCCAGTGACGGAAGGCGGTTGACCGTGCCCAATCTGACGGTCCTGGCTACCACAGCAGTACCCGACCACGTACGGGGCGCGCTGACCCGCTGGATGATCGAACCCACCCCGGGTCTCTACGTAGGAACCCTCTCCGCGCGTGTCCGCGATGAGCTCTGGCGAGTCGTCAGCGGCTCCATCGGCAGCGGAGCCGCAGTACTCATCCATCCAGAGGCCAACGAACAGGGATTCACGCTGCAGACCGCCGGCGAACGTCGCCGCATCCCCGTAGATCTTGATGGCCTCACACTCGTCGCGTTCCGCCCGGAAGAGAGTCAAGAAATGGCAAACCCGAGATAGAAGGCCAGGTCAGGAAGAGTGGTCCCCGCGCAGGCGGGGGTGAACCGCGGGGCCGCCCGGACCGGGCCTGGTCCGTACGGTGGTCCCCGCGCAGGCGGGGGTGAACCGCTCCGGTCCCTGCTGCCGGGCTACGAGGATGCGTGGTCCCCGCGCAGGCGGGGGTGAACCGCACGCTGCGGAGCCGCCCCGCAGTCCTGACGGGTGGTCCCCGCGCAGGCGGGGGTGAACCGTGTTCAGAGCCACCACCGCATTGAAGCCGGTCGTGGTCCCCGCGCAGGCGGGGGTGAACCGTACGGCACCCACATGTTCGACGCGCTCAACGCGTGGTCCCCGCGCAGGCGGGGGTGAACCTCATCGTCCCCACCCCCCCAGATCGTCAGCGCCTGTGATCCCCGCGCAGGCGGGGGTGAACCTTCCGAGTCGATCGGCGCGGCGGAGGCGGCGGCGTGGTCCCCGCGCAGGCGGGGGTGAACCGCTGGATGAGCTCGGCAATTCCTGGATCGACATGTGGTCCCCGCGCAGGCGGGGGTGAACCGGTGATGCGCACGGCTGCCTCCCGGATTGTGTTGTGGTCCCCGAGCAGGCGGGGGTGAACCGGGGAACGGCCGCAGTCTCGACGTCACTACTGAGTGGTCCCCGCGCAGGCGGGGGTGAACCGTCCCACACGGGGTCGGTGGCGGCGTCGCTCGCGTGGTCCCCGCGCAGGCGGGGGTGAACCGCGCCCCCGCCCGGCCCGAAGGCCAGACGGGGGGTGGTCCCCGCGCAGGCGGGGGTGAACCGTAATGCCAACGGAATTGTCGGTGGCGGGAGTTGTGGTCCCCGCGCAGGCGGGGGTGAACCGGTGCCGGACTGGCGGACCATCCGCGGCGGCCTGTGGTCCCCGCGCAGGCGGGGGTTAGCCGAGATCAACTTCCGGCTGGTCAACCACCGTTACGTGGTCCCCGCGCAGGCGGGGTGCGGGCTGAACCCGCGAAGCTGCCGGGTGGGGGGCTGAGCGCTGTACTGGATCATTCGTGCGCCGACCTGCTGGGCGACGGGTGGGGCCTGGCACCGTCCGGTGTCAACTGTCATACCGTCAGCTCCGTATTGGTCGCGATGATCCGGTCGATGCGGGGGACGGGCTCGGCGCGGCGCTGCAGCAGGTGGGTGTGTCCCAGTCCGGGGGAGCGGATCCAGCAGACCTGTTCCCAGCCGCACGTCGTGCGCAGGTGGGCGGCGAGCCGGTCATCGGGTACCGCGCAGCGCACCCAGGCCAGTTGGCCGGGCAGGCGGGCCGCGGTGTTGCTCAGCCACGGGGAGGCAAGGCGGGCGAGGCGTTCGCCGCGCCGGTCGGGATGGGTGATTGCCGCGGTGATGGTGAGTGCGGGTTCCTGCTGTTCCGCGGCGGTCCATCCGATGAGGGGGGTTTCCCGGACCAGGGTGAGGATGCCGGCGAGTTCGCCGTCTTCGAGCAGGGCGAGGAAGTCGGTGTGCGTATGGTGGTCTTCGAGCAGGCTCGCCATGGCGAGCATCTGGCCCGTCTGCGGGCCCGGTTGCCGCGCGGCCCACGCCTCCCGGGCGGCCAGCAGGGTGGAGATTGGGCGGCGTTCTACGTGCGCGAGTGAGGTCATCAAATACACGGGAGATCCGGTCCCTTTACGGTCGGGTCATGGTGTGACGGCGATGGCGGCGTAGGCGCCGGAGTGTGCGTCGGGGGCGCGGGTGTGGGGATGGCCGGGATGCCAGCGTGCGGTGGGGACGAGCCCCGGGGCCAGCAGCGGCCAGTTGCCCAGCAGTGCGGCGATCGCGTCGCGGGTGCGCGGGCGGAAGGCGCAGGATGCTTCTTCGTCCCACAGGGCTGTGAGCTGGTCCCGTGTGTGCGGCGTGGGGGAGAGGTCGTTGGTGGCGTGGGTGAGGGAGAGAGCGCTGCCCGGCGGCAGCCATGCCCGCAGCGCGGTGAGGGCGTTCGCCGCCTCCTGGTCGTTGCCGATCCATGGCAGTACGTCGTGGAGGAGGGCGGCGATGGGGCGGCTGGGATCGAACCGGTCCGCGATCATCGGGTGGGCGAGCAGTTCGGGCATGAGGCGGATGTCGGCGTGCAGGACGCCGGGGTTGCCGTGCAGGCCGGCCATGGTGCTCTGGGCATGCCCGGCGGCAATCGCGTCGATCTCCACGTGCACGATCGTGGCCTGGGGCAGCACGTTGGACAGGAGCGGCGTCGTGCGTCGCTGCAGGGCCCGTGACCAGTCGTCGGCGTAGCCGCAGCCCAGATCGAGGATCTGCGTGAAGCCCCGCCCGGCCAGGAATTGGGCGGTCAGGGTGTGGTGGAGGCGGTTGATGACGGCCGCCGTGCGGACCGTGTCGTCGACGTTGGCCAGACGCTGTGCGAAGGCGTCGTCGATTGCGAAGTCCCCGCGGCCCGTACTGAGCCAGCGGTACACGCGCGCCGCATCGGGACGCAGGAACGACTCGCCCCCCACATCCACACGCGCACCCGGCCCCCTCCACGACGGCACACCGCGATCCCCTTCGGTGACATCGTTCAGCACGGCGTGCCCCTTCGCGGCAGGCGCGCGGACGCCTCCACCGACCCGGCCGGGGACGTGTCACTCTCGGCTGCAGCTTGGTGTGGCCCGGCCATAGACGGGGGGCCGGGCAGGGGACGCACACCAACCCGGCGGCGCACCTTCACCACCTGCTCGATCCTGAGCCGGCGCACGGCGCCCGCCACCACCCGGCCGGGCACCTGGTAGCCCTCGCGCAGCTCACGGCGCGTGCGCGGCTGTCCCGGGAGCCAGGCACCCGAGGCGATGTCGCCCCTTATGCGGGCGGCCAGTTGAGTAATCTGCCGGTTCACCGCCGACTCCGACTCCGGCTCCGGCCCCGGCTGCGGGGCGGGGCAGGAGGCGAGTGCCCGCCTTTCCAGCTCCTCGCAGGCGGCGTCGGCGATGACGGCCCGGCCCTGGCGGCAGGTGGCGATGATGCCGGTCCGCTTCAGCCGGCGTACGGCCTGGTGCATGATCCCGGTCGTCACGCCGAACTGGGCGGCCAGCTGCACCAGAGCAGGGGTGGACGTCGAAGGGCGGT
This sequence comes from Streptomyces sp. cg36, assembly GCF_041080675.1. Taxonomy (NCBI): domain Bacteria; kingdom Bacillati; phylum Actinomycetota; class Actinomycetes; order Kitasatosporales; family Streptomycetaceae; genus Streptomyces; species Streptomyces cyclosori. The sequence goes on from NZ_CP163520.1 coordinate 8,462,383, forward strand.
AGGTGCCGTCCGCGATCCGCGCGCACAGCAGGTCAGCAGCGCGGTCAACAGCCACCAGCATCTGCGGCCCGAGCGGGGTGGTGGAGGCAGCGGGTGCCCTCATGGCTGGCGCCGGGACGAGGAGGCGAGAGCATGACGGGGGCCGGCCGTGTGGGCGGGCCGCTGGACCGGGGGAAGCGTGTGTGCTGTGCAGTTCGCGGCGGCCTCGTGCAGGAGCGTGGCACTGCCTGCCCCGTCCGCCGTCCGAGCGGCCAACTCGTCCAGAAGGTGCTGCTGTTCCATGCCGGGGGGTCCGTTGCGGTAGGTGGCGCTGGCGGAGCTCTCCTCGACCCACACGGCGGGCCTGTGGGGGCCGGGCAGGGTCAGCTGGAGGAGGTCACTGCCCTGGGAGCGCTGCGGGCGGGCGGTTGCGGCGGGGATGATGCGGATGTCCGCGCGCCGCTCGTCAACCACCGTGCACAGATGGGTGAGCTGGTCGGCCAGCGGATCGGGCATACCGGGTGCACCAGCGACCCGGCGCGTGAGAACGGGCGCATCCAGGATCACCTCGGCGTGCTCCCACGTGTGATGGTCGAACACGCCAGGCCGCTGCCCAGGGCGGGCGCTGCTGTGATCCAGCACCGTTGCCGGGCGCAGCCGTTCCAGGCCGGCCGCGTAAGCGGGGGTGCGCACGAGCGCGGGGACGGCCCGGTCGCTGAACACCCGGATACGGAGCGCACAGCCTTCGAGGGCTGCGAGCCGCGGCTGCCAGCCGACGGCGGCGTCGGTGAGGGTGTGGCCCGGGGCCTCATCACGGCCGGCTGCGGCCCAGCCCGCCAGAATCTCGTGCACGTGAGGGGGCTGGCAGTACAGCCGCAGCAGGCGGTCCAGGCTTGCCTGCGGGGGAGCTGCCCGGCCGCTCTCACCGTCGGCGAGTTCCGCCGCGGAGACGCGGGCGGCGGCCGCTGCCAGGGCGCGGCTGACGCCCCACCGGCGGCGCATCTGGGTCAGGCTGGCGCCCAGGACCAGCAGGCCCACCGGCGGGCTGGGGAAGGTCACGGTCATGATCACTCTCACAGGGCGGGGAGGCGGAGGGGGGAGTGCGGGGGCGTGGCGAGGAGCGCGTAGGCGCCTGAATACCGGGGCGGGCTGCTGCGGTCGGGGTGCGCCGGGTGCCATCGGCTGGCGGGCACCGGCTCGCGGTGGCCGAGCAGCCGCCACCCGTCCAGGAGAGCGGTGAGGGCCGCACCGGTACGGGCGCGCCAGGGGAGGTGCGCGGCGGCGTAGAGGGCCGCCGCCGCACGCATGCCCAGGCCGTGCAGGTCGCCGGTCCCGTGGGCGAGGGAAACCAGTGCGGCCCGGACATGTCCATGTAACGGAACCCGGCCTCGGCGGCCGCGCGGGCGACGACATGGTGCGGGGCGGTGGGGGCGATCGTTGACCGCGTCAGACATAACTCCACGACAAGTCCCTGGAAAGCGAGATGGCCGGCATGTACCGGGGGTGGCGGCCCGGCCGTGAGGGGCCGGGCCGTCGGGGGTCAGGCTTGGGTGAACCAGCGGGCCTGTTCCGCGTCGGTGACCGTTCTGTGCTGGTGGCTGATTTCGGCCGCAGCAAGGTGGACCAACGCGTCGATGGTCTCTTCCCCGAATGCGTGCTCGGCGGGCTTGCTGTGTTCCAGCAGGCGGAGCGCTTCGTCGAGACTCGCGGGCAGTTCCGGTTCGTCGCGCGCGGTGTGGGCGTCGTCGAACCAGCGCGGCGGCACGGCCAGAGTGGATTCCAGGCCGTGGACGATGGCGGCGATCACTGCCGCCATCGCGAGGTAGGGGTTGGCATCCGCTCCACCAACTCGGATCTCGGTGCGCAGGCTGGGGCCCTGGCCGGTCACCCGCACCGCGCAGGTGCGGTTGTCGATGCCCCAGGTCATGCGGGTGGGGGCGAAGGAGCCGGGCAGGTAGCGCTTGTAGGAGTTGGTGTTCGGCGCATACAGCACCGCCAGTTCGGGCAGCACATCCAGCATCCCCGCGATCGCCCGCTTCCCCGTCTGGGAGAGCACCCTTCCTTCGTGGTGGGGGAAGGCGGGGGTGCCGTTGCGGGTGAGGGAGACGTGCAGGTGCAGGCCGCTGCCGACGCCGGTCTGCGGCGCGGCCATGAAGGTGGCCTGCGCCCCGGCCTGGCGGGCCAGGGTGCGGGCGGCGTGCTTGAACATGACGTGCTGGTCACAGGCTTGGAAGGCGTCCCCGTAGGGGAAGGTGACTTCGATCTGCCCGGCGGCGGCCTCGGTCTTGACCGCCTCCACCGGCATACCCGCCGCTGCCAGAGCGTGCTGCAGGTGGTGGATGTAGCGGGTGAAAGCGGGGGGCTGGTTGAGGCCGTAGTCGCCGCCCGGGGTCAGCGGCGCCAGTCCGGGCCCGCCGACCGTCTGGCCGGGGGCGTACACACCTTGGTAGAGGACGAACTCTGTTTCCAGGCCGGCGTGGGCGTGCAGTCCGTGGGCGGCCAGACGGCGAAGCTGGTGCCGCAAGACCTCCCGCGGATTGAGTACGGCCGGCTCGTCCCGGCCGGTGAAGGCGTCGGCCAGGACGAGCGCGGATTTCGGCAGCCACGGCACGGTCCGCGCGGTTTCCAGGTCGGGCATCACGCGGAAGTCGGGAAAGCCCTCCTCCATGGAGGCGAGGCCCGATCCGGCGGGGGCCGGGTTCATGTCGATCGTGCTGGAGAGCAGGTAGGCGCACATCTCCGCGCCGTGCGGCACGACCTCGTTGAGGAAGTGGCGTGCACCGAACCGCTTGCCGACGAGCCGTCCGTGCGGGTCGACCAGCGCACACACCACCGTCTCGACGCGGCCGTCCCCGACCGCTGCGGCCAGGGCCTCCCGAGGAGAAGACGCGGGGGACAGCGGCCGGGACGGGACGGCCATGCGGGCGGAGGAGAGAAGCGGGCCGCCAGGGTGCTCGGACTCGGCGCCCCTGCGGGGATTGAACAGGGGAGGCATTCAGACCACCTCGTCCTGGATCTCGGCGAGGGTGCCGCTGGCCGGGACCGCGGGCAGCTCGTAGCCCTTGCCCGCCGCCTTCCACCACACCGCTGCCAGGGCGAGGGCGACGAGGAGGGCGAGGGGGGCGTAGTTGAAGGTGTCGATGGTGACGGGATGGCTCTGGGGCAGGCAGAAGACGACCGTCACGAACGCCACCCACACCACCGCGACCGTCCCGACCACCCCGCTCCAGCGGCCCAGGTTCCAGGGGCCCGGCTCGAAGGCGCGGCCTTTGCGGAGGCGCAGGTAGATGGGGATGGCGTAGGCGGGGGTGATGCCGATGACGTTGATGGCGACGACCGCACCGTAGGCGGTCGGGCTGTAGAGGTAGGGCAGGGCGAGCAGGGCGGCGACGGTGACCGAGAGCCATACCGCGGCCCGGGGTGTGCCGGTGGGTTCGTGCACCGTGCGCCAGCGGGTGGAGCCGGGCAGGGCGTTGTCCCGGGAGAACGCGAAGATCATGCGGGAGCAGGCGGCGGTCTCGGCGTTGCCGCAGAACAGCTGCGCGATGATCACCACCAGCAGCAGCGCCTTCGCCCACCCCACCCCCAGCGCGTCGAGGAAGATCTGCGCCGGAGGCACACCCAGTGCGCTGTTCTGCACTGCTGTGTAGTCGTGGATGGCGAAGGTCAGCCCGCACAGCAGGATGAAGCCGGCGGCCCAGGACCAGGTGATGGCGCTCATGATGCCGCGCGGGGCGGCCTGGGCGGCGTGGGTGGTCTCCTCCGACAGGTGGGCGGAGGCGTCGTAGCCGGAGAACGTGTACTGCGCCAGCAGCAGCCCGAGCAGGATCACATAGCCGTTGGAGGACCAGCCGGTGGTGTTCACAAACGCGGTGAACGCGTAGTTGGGGGAGCGGTGGTGGGTGGGGGCGAGGGTGAGGGCGCCCACGATGAGGACGACGCCCGCCAGGTGCCACCACACACTCACCACGTTCAGCAGCGATATCAGCCGCACCCCGAACAGGTTCAGCACCGCGTGCAGCACGAGGATCCCCAGGTAGATGGCCATGATCTTGCCGGGGGTGGGGGTGAAGCCGGTCTGCAGGTTCAAGAACGCGCCGGTGAACAGGGCCGCGCCGAAGTCGATCCCGGCGATGCCGCCGAGCAGGCCCAGCAAATTGAGCCAGCCGGTGTACCAGCCCCACCTTCTGCCGCCGAGGCGGTCCGCCATGAAGTACAGGCCGCCGCTGGTGGGGTAGGCGCTGGTGACCTCGGCCAGTGCCGCCCCCACACAGCAGACCATGAGACCCACGGCCAGCCAGCCCCACAGCATGACGGCGGGCCCGCCCGCCCCCATGCCGAAGCCGTACATCGTCATGCACCCGGACAGGACGCTGATCACCGAGAACGAGATGGCGGCGTTCCCGAACCGGCCCATCCGCCGGGACAGCTCAGGGGTATAGCCCAGCTCACGCAGCCGCTCATCATCGGCCAACGCGGCCCGTCTGGCCGGGGGTAAGGACGGAGAAGACAACACAACCTCCAAGAGAACGGAAAGGAACACGGATCAGGGACCGAGGCCGGGGACCTGTTGGTCAGGGCCAGGACCAGGAGGGGCGGGGAGGAGTTTGAGGGTTTGGGGGTCGGGTGGTGCGTGCGGGACTGAGGCAGATGGCACGTGCCCGCAGGAACTCGTGGGCGGCCAGCGCGTGTTGGGAGGGGTCTGTGGTGGTGTAGGCCCAGGGGGCGCGGGTGAAGTGGCAGTCCAGGACCTGAAAGACCGCCCCGGCCCGCACGTATTCACCGGCTGTGAACAGGGCGTGGGCCAGGTGGTTGAGGTCGGCGACCGACACGTGCGGATCGGCGCGCAGATCCGCGCCGGCGGCGGCGATCATGACGTCACGGTTGACCGGGTCGCGCGCCCATTGGCGGCGCAGCAGCGGATTGCGGTCCCCGTCGTGGCGGAAGGACTCCACGGCGGCATACAGCGGCAGCATCAGCAGCGCAGCGTCTTGTCGCGGGCGCGCCCATGAGCTCACCCAACGGGCGAAGTCAGCAGCGCCCGCGCCGGAGCCGGGCCGGGTGACGCAGCGCAGCATCTGGTGCGCGGCCTCCCGGTTGCAGGGGTGTCGCTGCCAGATGGCCGACCACAGCTTCCACGGCCCCCGGGGCAGCATCGGCTCGCTCGCCTTCTGCCAGTAGGCGGGATTGCGGAAGCCGGCGTCCGCCACTCCCAGCGCCAGCAGTGCAATCAGCGGCACCGGGTCCGCCGGGGCGCGCTCATGGGCGTGCTCGCAGCTGGCATACGCCGCGTCAACCAGGGCAGGGGCAGTGGTCTGACGGCGGCGGTGCGCGTCCAGGGCCCGCTGCACCAGGACCCGGGCGTGCATGACGTGCGCGTCCACGCAGTGCGGCTCCTCGGCAAGCCAGGCCCCCACCACGTCGCTGCCCGTACGCGCGGCGGCCGCGGCCAGGACCTGGGTCCGCGAGGTGCGCAGCACCCAGTCCCGCCCGGTCGCGTGCAGAAGATCGCGTATCGCAGCCCACCGGGCCGCCCCCATCTCCTCCAGCGCGGTACGCAGCGGCATGTCGAACCCGGCCGGATGGTAGACCGGCACCATCGTCTCCTCACCCACCCTGCCGCGCCGCCCCATCACCGCACCCCTTCCACGGGCGGTCCCTGCGTCTTGAGGGCGGTGCGCAGCGCCGCCTCGGTGAGGATGGCCTGGTCGAGTGCGGGGAGCCGTTCGGCGGCCCGGTGCAGGAACAGGACCTGACGGCCCCCGTCCTGTGCCTGCCGCTCCAGTTCCCAGGCGCACATCTGACACAGGTAGTCGGCCAGGCGCCGGTCGTGGACGCTCACGGTGACACGCGACGCCGGCGGGGTGAGGCAGGCGGCCTGGTCGCTGACCCACATCGACAGCAGCACCCCCAGCCGCAGATGCCGCATCCTGGCATGGGTGTATGCCTCGACCACCTCCAGCACCCGCCGCTGCCGCTGGCGCCCGCAGGCGTCCAAATCGACGCCGGGAGTGCGGTCTTCGCGGGCGAGGACCACGACGGCGCGCAGCAGATCGTCGTCGAAGAGACCGGCCACGCATCCGCCCGCGCTGGGGGGCGTGCCGAGGAACGCGGCGATCCGCAGCGGGACGGCAGCGCCCTCGCCGGGCAGCTCGGCGTCCAGGGCGCGCACCCGGTCTTGGACCAGCGTGACCGCGGCAGCGGTATCCGCAGCGGTGAGCAGGCGCATCACATACATGCGTTTCTCCTCGGTGGACGAGGAGGCGTGAAGCCGGGGGCCGTGGCGCTGCGCAGGGGTCGGGTGTTCATCGGGGTAACTCCGGCACGTCCGGGGCGAGATGGGTTGAGGTACTGGGGTCTTTCTGGGTGGTGCGGAGGTCGATGAGGCACCACACGGTGGTGCTGGCCAGGCCCGGCGCGATCTTCCAGGACGTGGCGAGACGGTCCACCACCGCCAGTCCACCGCTCGCGTGACCGGCGGGACCATCGGGTCGTTGCCAGCGGGGGGTGTTCGTGACCGCGATCCGTACGGCTGTGTGGATGCCGGGTGGGCGGGTGAGGGACATCTGTGCGGGATGCCCGGCCGGGCCGTGTTGCACGGCGTTGGCCACGAGTTCCGTGGTGATGCGGGCAACGGGGTCGGACAGGGCCTGCAGACTCCACGGTGTGAGAGCGGCGACGCCGAGCTCCGCGCACGCCTGGGGCCATTGGAGGTCCAGCGGGGTGGGGGCCGGATGGCCGTGGCGGGTGAACCAGATCTCGCAGCCGGGCAGTCCGTTCGACGTGGTCACAGTCCTCTCCCGTTTCCGGCCGGTGCGGGCAGGAGGTCCAGGACGCAGGTGCTGGCGTCGGGGGAGCCGGGGTCGGTGGTGAGCGTGTGCCACGCCGTTGGATCCCCGTCGGCGAGCACGGCCCGGATGGCGGCCAGGTGCTGGGCATAGTGGGCAAAGCGTTGTTCGGCGTGCTCGCCCCGGTCGGTGTCCCGCACCACCAGCGGCACATCGCAGTCCGCGCACCGCCCCGGCCCGGACGCCGCCCCGCCGGGTTCAGGAGAACCAGCGGGCATCGCGCTGCAAACAGGGCAGGCGCGTCGGCGCGCGAGGCGGGCTGCCAGGGTGCCGGGGCGGGCCGTCAGCTCGATGACACACAGGCGCCGCCCCCGGGAGCGCACGCACCGTTTGAGGAGCTCGGCCTGCGCCGCGTTGCGGGGATAGCCCTCCAGCACGACGGGGCGGCCCGCCGCACTGTCGATGGCGGTGCGGGCCAGGTCGTGTGCGAGCAGGTCGGGCAGCTCACCGGCGGGGCCGCGGCCCGGGTCGAGGAGGGCGGCGATGATCGGTTCCGTCTGCGCCAGGCGCCGGGCTGCCTCGCGCGGCCGGAACACGGCCGCACCGCAGGCGGCGAGCGCGACCGCCACGCTGGTCTTGCCCGAGGCGGGCGGCCCCAGGACCACAACGACCGCGGCAGGCACACTCTTCACGAGGACTCCCGGACGGCATCGCACGACGGCGCACCCGCAGGACCCGCACCGCCGCCATCTGGCGTCGGCATCGGCTCCGTGGTGGTGATGAGGAGGGCCAGATCCTGCTGGGCGTGGGGGCGGCGCTGCATCAGGTGCACCGCCGAGCCGCTTGAAGCTGCAGCGCTGCGCACGTACTCCCAGCCGTAGCGGTCGCGCAGGTGGCGCATCAGACGCGTATGGGGGACCACACAGCGCAGCCAGTCGGCCTGCGGATAGGAGCGGGCGACATGGTCGAGAATCCACCAGTGCATCAGCGCCCCCGTGCAGCGCAGCTGCGGGCCCGGATGGGAGTAGAAGGCGGGGATGCTCAGCGTGGTCTCGCGGCCCTCCGCCGCCGTCCACAGCTGCGGCTCGGGCAGCTGGTCGCTCAGCGTCAGACAGCCCACCACCGGCGCCCCGCCCCGCGTCCCCGCCTCGTAGCGGGCGGCCGGACCCGCCAATGGCCGGCACCGCGCACTGTCATCGGTGAACACCCACACCCGCTCACCGCCCTGCCCGGGATGCAGCAGGAGGCGACGCAGACGGTCACCCAGCTCAGGGATGCCGTGTCCGTGCCGCTTCCAGTGGTGCACAAAGCGCTCGTCGAGCACCTGGGTGATCTCGTCCGCGTCGGCGGGATCACCGGGCCGCATCACATACATCGCTCTCCAGCCACCGCGTCGATGAAGGGATCGGAATCGGCCCCCGCACCGCGCCGCGTTGCGGAGCGGGCACGATGGCCGCGGTCGGTTCCGCCGTGGCTGCGCAGCGCCCCTCGCGGCGTCGCGGGACAGCGCCACAGGGGGCGTTCTGTCACAACGGTGCGTGCTCATCGCTCGGCCTCGTCCTCTTGGGGGCGGCCGGCCGTGGTGATCGGCCGCCGCACGGTGCACGCGCGCGGGGTGTTCACCGGCTCAGCCGGACAGCCGCGGAGCGGTCCCGCAGCTGCACGCCCCACGCGCGCAGCTGCCCGCCCAGCCAGGTGGGATCCACCTGGTGGTCGGCGGACAGGCGGGCGATCGACTCGCCGTCCTCGTACCGCCTGATCACCGTGGCCCGGGCAGCAACGACGGTGTTCTTTGCTGCCTGCACTTCGGTGGTGCTGCGGCGCCTGGCCATCAAAGGACCTCCCTGGAAGGAAAGCGCGGCGGTCGCTGGCGCGCTCACCGCACGGACGACACGCGGCGTCGTCGGCGCCGCGGTCTGAGTGGATGTGCTCCACGGCCCTGCCGCTCACGCAGCAGAGCGGTCGGAGAGGGCGGGAGGAGGGACTGTGGGCTGGTCGGGAACACAGAGCGGCAGAGGGGGCGCTGGCGGGCCGTGGACCGGGCCGCGCGGTCGGCGCGTGACCGGTTCGCGTCGACGGCTCGCCGACCCGGTGCCGTGGCAGGCTGCGCTGGAGGGGCTCGCGTCCGCTCCGCTGCCTCGGGGACAGGCCCATCACCTGGGTTCCGTCTCGCGGACGGCTTCGCGCAGGACGGCGGGGTCGAGGAGGCTGCTGCCGGGGGTGCGGATCCAGTACGTCCCGGGCGGCCCCGTACGTGTCAGCGGAGGCAGTACGAGCGTGCCGTGGGCGAAGCGGAAGGTGCGCCCGGGGGCCTCGGTCCAGTGCGTCGTGGGGGCGATGAGCCAGTGCCAGAACAGGGGTTGGTGCTCTGCGACGACGGCGAGTGCATCCCGTCCTGTGCGCTGTTCCACGGCCGCGAGGATGCGCCGGGAGTACGGGCCGGCTGGGGTGAGCACCACCTGCACCGTGTCCGGGCTCAAGTCCAGCACCAGCTCGCTGCCGCCGTCCGCCGGGATGGCCCGCCGGGCCGCCGCCAGCACCGGGGGCAACGCCAACGGGATGCTCGTCGCGGGATTCTCCAGAGCAGGCATCCGTCCTCCAGGAACGGTCGAAGTCGAAAGTCGAAGGTGCAGGTGCAGGTGGGTGGCCTGTGGGGGGCTGCTCAGGGCAGGCGTCCGGGGAAGACACCGATCAGCGCGATCAGGGCCAGGCACAGCAGCGGGAAGGCCGCGCAGTTGCGCAGGTAGAGCCACAGAAACGGTGCATCGCCGGACGGCGCACCTTGTGGCCCCGTCCGTCGGCGGCGCGCCGCCCGTACCGACAGGGCCAGCACCACCCCGTACACAGGGAGTACGGCGTAGAGGAAGGTCGAACGGAGGATCACAGGACTTCCGGGCATCCGGGCGGGGAGTGTTCATGACACGGGACCAGCCGTCTCGGTGGCAGACAGGCTGGGCGCCCCGAAGGCCACGGTCGGCATGTCGACCAGGTCGAGCAGACGGTGGCGGTGGCCGAGGTAGACGGCGTTCACCGAGCCGGACGCGCCCAGGCTGAAACAGAGCAGCGCACGCAGCTCCCTCGCCTCGCACAACGACACCCGGTGCTGGCTGCGGTGGGCGTATTCGGCGAGCACGATCCCGGCCGCATAAGCACGCAGCAGATCCAGCTGATAGGGCGGCAGGACCACCGCCGGGCCCTGCTCCGCATCTCCATCCGGTCCCGGTCCCGGGTTCGGGGCTGGCGTCAGGATGCGGTGCAGGACGGCGAGGTGCACGATGCGCGACCAGCGCACGAATTCACCACCGCTCAGCGCGCGGCCGAGTGCTCCCACACCTCCCAGGGCGGTCTTCTCCGTCGGATACAGGCCGTCCTCGGCCAGGTCGCGCGCGCTGCGCCCCTGGGCCACCCCTTCCAGCACGCGCCGGTCGTGACGGGTGAACAACCGCAGCGGTCTCCTCCGCCCGCCCTCCACGGGGACTTGGACGGCGTCGGGGGCACCGGGGGTGCAGCGGGGCTGGGGCATGGTCATCACGCGGCCTGTCCGTGCTGGTGGCGGTCCAGTTCGCACCAGACCATCGCGCGGTCGGCGCCGGGCGTGATGCCCCACCGGTCCGCGCACGCGTTGACCAGCTGGAGCCCGCGCCCGCTCTCCCCGTACAGCCCGGCATCGGTGACCGGCGGGACCCAGGGTGTGCCGAAGCAGGCGACTTCGATACGGACCACCGAAAGCGAGCACCACACGCCCATGCCGATCGGCCGGCAGGCGTCGCCGTGCTGCAGCGCGTTGGTGACCAGCTCACTGACCAGCAGCTTTCCTGGCGCTGTCTGCTCCGCGGCCCTGCAGCGATGCAAGGTGGCCGCGCAGACCTTGCGGCACCAGCTGGGCCACACGCGGTCCGCCGCCGTCAGCTCGACCACGCCCGCACGCTGGAACCACACCTCGTCCCCGGGCGGCTGCCTGTCGATAATGCCGTGGCCTGCACCCCAAGCGGGGGAGGAGCCGGAGAACGCGGTGTAGCGGGCACGGGTGGGGAGGGAGAGCAGGGTGGGGGGATTCACGACCGGGACCCTTCACCAAGAGGAGAAACCTGCGGGGGAGTTGCGTGGCGGGTACGGAACACCAGGCGCACCCCGCGCGCGGTGAACCACGCCGCGAAATAGCCCCATGCCTGCTCGTACGCCGCGGAGTCAGTGAACGGTGCGGGGGAGAGGAGGTCTTCGCGGTCCCGCACCACGAGCAGCGTGACCGTGCCGTCCGCCAGGCCGGGCAGGATGTGCCGGCGCCACTGCGGACGCTGGGCCAGTGGCACCTCGGGAGCGCACACGTCGATGGCGCTGGCCACGACCTCGCCGTCACTGCGCGCACAGGCCAGATACAGCCGGTTCATCCGGTCCCGGACACGCGGCGGATCCGTGGCGGTGGAGCAGGTGTAGACCGCGCCCGCCTCGGCAGCGGCGGGCTGCTGCGGTACATGCCCGGGGTCCAGGCTGAACGGGAGCAGAGCCTGCGCCGCCTGCGTCAGCACCCGCAACTCGTGTTCGTCTCCCGCCGGATACTGCAACGCTGCCCGGGCCGCACCCAGCGCCTCCTGCGCGCTCGCGGAGGGGGCGTCTGCGAGCTGGTCGACCGCGTCGCTCAGCAGGGACCGCATCCGGGCGGCCGTGTCACCGCGCCCGGTGCCGTGCAGCGCCCCCAGCAGCCGCTGCAGGACCACGGCCGAGGAGTCCGGCACCCACGCCTCACGGGGCAGCGCGCCCGAAGCACCCGGCTGTCGGCGCACCGGGAGCGCGGGCGCCGTCGCCCCGGGGGCCGTGCCGCCAGGTTCCTGGAGGTGGCTCGGCACGGGGGCGACAGCGGCGGTGGACATCACAACTCCAAGGGGCGCAACGCGCGCGGGCAGGGACAGGGCGGGCGGGGAAGCGCCTTGCTGGGCGGGGTGGGGCGGGGCGGGGCGCTTCGGGTCGGGTCGGCGCCACTCAGTTGGCGGGTGTTCACCGGACTCCCCTCCAGGGAAGGGCAGTTAGTGGTTTCGTTGACCATGAGCCAACCGCTCGGGGCGGGGGGCCGGTATCCCCGCGTGGCGGGGGAGGCCGTCAAACCCGTCAAACTTTGTACCCTTGTGAACAGGGGCGTCTGATGCGCAGTGCCGCGCGGAAGCGGAACGAGGACCTGGCCGCTGTGATCGCCGAAACCGGCTGGTCGCAGACCAAGGTGGCCGCGGCGTTCGTACGCGTCGCTGCCGAGGCACGGGCCGGGGAACTGCTCGGCACCAGCCGGTCGCAGGTCGCGATGTGGGTCAGCGGCACGCGCCCGAGCGGCAGGGCGCCCCGTATCTTGTGCGAGACGTTGTCCCGACGGCTCCAACGCCCCATCACCCTTGCCGAGATCGGCCTCTGTATGCCGGGATCGGCGGCGGTCACGGCGATCGAATGGCACGTCGATACGCTGACCGAGCTGGTGGACCTGGGGAGAGCCAACGTGGATCTGGAACGTCGCCGCCTGCTGTCCGGGGCCGCCTACTCGGTGGGCGCTCTGGTCCTGCCCGGACGGCAGTGGTGGGACGAGGCCCCCGAGCGGGCCCGGCGCCGGCCTGCGGCGACCGGCCGCCGGGTTGGCACCGCGGAGGTCAGCGCGCTGCGCGAGACAACGGAGTTCTTCTCCCGGCGGGACCAGCTGCACGGCGGGATGGACGGCCGCACCGCCCTCTACCAGTACATCAGCGACGACATCGCGGCCTACGTCGGTGGCGTGTTCGCAACCGATCAGGTGCGGCGCAGTCTGTTCTCCGCCGCGGCGGAGGCGGTGTACGTCGCGGGGCGGATGAGCTTCGATGCCTCTCGTCACGAGGCGGCCAGGCGCTACTTCACCCTCGCGACGAAGCTGGCGGCCGAAGCCGGTGACGCCCCGCTGGGCGGCCACATCCTGCGCGCGATGGCCCACCAGGCCACCGACCTCGGCCACCCGGCAAAGGCCGTGGACCTGGCGACGGAGTCCATCGCACGCAAGAGGTACACGCTGGCCACGCCCCGCGAACGCGCCCTGCTCGGCGTGGTGCAGGCCCGCAGTCTCGCGGCGGCCGGCCAAAGGCGCGAGGCCCTCGCCACGCTGCTCCGCGCCGAAGACGACCTCGCCTCGGCGACCCCGGGCGATGATGAGCCGTCGCGTGTCTGGTTCTTCGCCGAGGCGTCGCTGGCGCACGAGACCGCCCGCACGCTGTGGACGCTGGGCGACCTTGACGGCGCGCTGCGGGAGTTCCGCCGCAGCGTGCAGACCCGGAAGGCCGACACCTTCAGCCGCACCCACTCCGTAACACTCGGGTACATGGGCGCCGTACAGGCCCAGCAGGGCAACGTCGAGGCGGCGTGCGAGACTTGGTCGCGGGCCCTGGACGCGATGGACGGAATCCACTCCGGCCGGGCCCGCGAGACCGTGATCAACATGCGCCGGGTGCTCTCCCCCTACCGCAACCGAGGCATCCCGGCAGCGGCGCAGATCGACGAGCGCGCCAGGACGGTCCTCGCGGGCGTAGCCTGACCGGGCCATGATCGCGCGGGCGCAGGACTCGGAGGGGTCGGCGGCCCGCCACTGATTGAGAACGAGGGGGCGTCCGTGTCCGTGGAGCGCATCGAGTTTCCTGTCGTCGCCGACGTCGTCGGCGGCCACCTGGGCCGCCTGGACGACTACAAGGGCGGCGTGGAATCGATCATCCGTCTGCGCCCCGAGTACCCGCTGGAGACTCTGCAAGGGATCGAGGAGTTCTCCCACCTGCAAGTCATGTGGTACTTCAGCGCGGGCAGCGCCGCCGACGTCGCGCTGCACGCCCGCAGCCCCCGCGACAACCCCGCTTGGCCCGCCACGGGGACCTTCGTCCACCACAACCACCGCCGCCCAGCCCGCCTCGCCACCAGCTTCCCCCGACTCCTGCGCGTCGACGGCCGTGACCTCCACGTCGTCGACCTCGACGCCGACGACGGGACACCGGTCATCGACTTCGTCGCCTGCTTTAAGGAGATGCTTCCGCGCGGCCCCGTGACCCAGCCCGCTTGGCCCGGCGAGATGCTGGAGGACTACTGGAAGGACGCCCAGGAGCGCTGAGCAGAAGGTCACCTCCTGCCAAATGCCCATGCTCACCGGACGCTGCCCGAGCTGCCCGCGCCGTAGCAGTGCAGCCGGTGCCGCCTCGGGCCGTAACAGGTCAGTGATCAGGCGAAACGCGGGGTTGTGCCCCGTGCACGCCGACGACTCACTGCGAAGGGCTTCCGTCTGCCTCAAGGGGATCTGGACCTTCATCGCCTCCTCCCTCTCTGCTGGGGCGTGGCGCCCGAGGCGCCGGGCGTACGGCGCACCTCGGGTGCAGTGGTGGACAGCGGGGTCGGCATCAGAACTCCGGTGGAAAGGATGGAGCGGAGTAGGTGTGGGGGCTTGGGTCGGCTCTCCGGGGTGGGCCAGGGTTGCCGCGGTGCGGGGCTGGGGCAATCGGCGCTTGACTGATCCGTCACTTCGGGGTGTGCCAGTCACTAGCGGGGCGTGCTTCCTTGTCGTCAAGTCACTGTTTTTTGACCGGATGTGACTGTGTGTCACTAGGCTGGTGGGTGAGCCGAAGCCGACGTCGTTGGGGAGGTAGGGATGGGCCCTGTAGCGCATGGGCCGTCGTGTGCGCGGCGGATCCGGCAGGAAGCGCTCGTCCGGGACGAGCCGGTCGGGATGACTGCCCGGGCGGTTCATGAGCACTGCGGGGTGTCGCTGCTGCGCGCGCATCGTCTGGCCCGCGGACTGACCCGGCAGCAGGCGGCACGGGAGCTGAACGCGCTGGCCCGGGGGCATGCCTCGGCTCCGCGTATCGACGCCGACCAGTTGGGGCACTGGGAGACGGGCCGCCGGCCCCGCGCGGCCGCCCTGGGTCTTTTGTGCGGCTTCTACGACTGCACGCCCCATGATCTCGGGCTGGCGCCGGGGAGAGCCGCGGCGAGACAGATCCCCCCGGCGCAGGCCGCCGGCGCCACGGGCCCGCACGGGATGCGTGAGCCGGGTCGGGCGGGCGATCCGCTGGAGCGGCAGGTGGATGCGGTGCGGCGCTCGGTGGACCGCACCCTGGCCACCGGCTCGGTCAGCACCGGCCAGCTGGAGCAGGCCGAAGAGCAGGTGTTCCGGGCCCGCCACCAGTACGTCTGCACGCCACCGCGCCAGATGCTCCCCGTTCTCCTGGACCAGCTCGTCGAGATCGAGGCCATGGCCACGCACCGCCAGTGTGCCGCCGTGCAGGTTCGCCTGTCCGAGCTCACCGCGATGCTCGCCACACTCGTCGCCGACGCGCTGATGAAACTCGGCCAGCTCACCCGTGCCCGGACCTGGTACCAGACCGCGCGCACGGCCGCGGACGACAGCGGAACACCCGAACTGCGGGCCCGGGTACGGGTGCAGGCCGCGATGCTGCCGTTCTACTACGGACCCCTGCCCGAAGCCGTCCACCTGGCCCGCCAGGCCCGCACCATCCTGCGGGGACGGCCGGTACGCACCACCGCCTTCGCCGCCGTGGCCGAGGCACGCGCCCTGGCCCAACTGCACGACACCCAGGCGGCACACGCGGCCCTGCGCGACGCCCTCACCGCCTTCGAGCACAGCAGGGAAGACCACATGGCCGACAACGACGCCTTCGGCTTCCCCGAACGGCGCTTCCGCCTCTACCAGAGCGGCACCCTCACCGCACTGGGCCGCACCAGCCAGGCCCGCCGCGTACAAGAAACGGCACTCGCCCTCTACCCGCACACCACCGGCATCGACCCCGCCCTGCTCCGCTTCGAAGCCGCCCTGTGCCTGGCCCACGAAGGCAGCCTCACCGACGCCTGCCACCTCGCCGGCGCGACCCTCCTGGGCATCACCGCCGCGCACCGCACCCCCATCGTCGAGAGACGGGCCCGCGAGATCATCGCGGCGCTCCCGCCCGGCGCCCAGCTCGGCCCTCCCGCCCGCGAACTGCGCGAAATCCTCACCCTCGCTCCCGCAACCGCCTGACAGGCACCCGCCCGGTCGGCGAGGGTGGAGCCCATGACCCACCTGGCAACGGCCCCCGGCGGATTCGACAACGCCGAAATGCACCACGTCCTGAGACAAGCCTGCGCCCTGGTCGGCCTGGACCCCGCAGGTGCCCGGCTGCTGCGCGGACACACCAACGCCGTCATCCTCCTTCCACGCGAACAGACCGTCGTCAAAATCGCCCGCCGGGGAACACGCACCGAAGACGTCGCCCGCACCGTCGCCTTCGTCCGCCACCTCACCCAACTCGGCTTCCCCACCGTCACCCTGCACCCCGTGGCCCAGCCCGTCATCACCGACGGACACGCCACCACCTTCTGGCACTACCTGCCCCAGCCCCCGCACCCCGTCACCGCAGCCCAGCTCGCCACACCCCTCCACACCCTGCACACCCTCCCCACCCCGCCCCTCCCGCTCCCACACCACGACAACATCGCCGCGATCCGCCGCTCCCTGGCCACCACCCACTGGCTGCCGAAACCCACCCACACCTTCCTGGCCCACTACACCGACCAGCTCGCCCACGCACTCACCACGCTCGCCTTCGCCCTGCCCGACGGCGTGCTCCAGGGCGACCCCCAGCACCGCAACGCCCTGCACACCGCAAACGGGCAGGCCGTCCTGTGCGACTGGGACACCGTCACCCGCGGGCACCCCGAATGGGACCTGGTCACCGTGGAGATCCACTGCAGGCGCTTCGGACACGGCCAGAAGCACTACCAGGCATTCGCCGACAGCTACGGCTTCGACATCACCCGCTGGTCCGGCTACCCGACCCTGACCGCGATCCGCGAACTCCGCATGATCACCACCAACGCCCGCAAAGTACCCCAAGCCCCCAGCAGCCAAAGAGAAGTCGAACGCCGCATCGCCGCCCTGCACCGCAACGACCGGCATCAGCAGTGGAACATCCTGTAACACCCCGCAGACCGGACACCCGCTGCACGGTCTCGGGCCAAGCGCGGGCGTCACGACGTCTCCCGGGGTGCGCAGGCTGAGCGCTGGCGGACGCTCTGGCCGTCGGGGCCGGCGGTGAGTTCGTAGTCGGGCAGGCGGGGCCAGCCCAGGTCGCGCCAGGGCCGGGGCTCGCGCTGGGAGCGAAGGCGCATGAAGCTGACGGCGGCGACCAGCCTGCCGCTGGCGTGGCCGTGGCCGTCGGTGGTGAGCAGGGCCAGAGCGTCGTCGCCGAACGGGGTCGCCACGGGGGTGAGGATCGTCCCGCCGGGGCGCATCTGTTCCAGCCAGGCGGGCGGGATCTGCTGGACACATGCGGTGCTGATGAGCCGGTCATACGGTGCGCGGGCGGCATAGCCCGATTCCCCGTCGGTGACGGCGATCGTGGGGGAGGGCACGCCGCGGGCGTGCAGTGCCCGGCGGGCGCGGTCGGCGGTGGCGGGGTCGATCTCCATCGTCGTGAGGTGGCGGGCGCCGACGCGGTGGGCGAGGAGAGCCGCGTTGTAGCCGGTGCCGGTCCCGATCTCCAGCACGTTCTCTCCCGGCTGCGGATCGAGGTGGTGGAGCATCTGCACCACGACGGCCGCACAGGAGATGGAGGACGTGAAGGCGTTCGATGCG
This sequence comes from Streptomyces sp. cg36, assembly GCF_041080675.1. NCBI lineage: Bacteria > Bacillati > Actinomycetota > Actinomycetes > Kitasatosporales > Streptomycetaceae > Streptomyces > Streptomyces cyclosori. Next base: position 8,479,759 of record NZ_CP163520.1, read on the forward strand.
GTGGCGCCGTCGGCCGGGGTGACGGCGCCGTCCTCGATCTGCGTGATCAGCGGGGTCCGGGCGGAGTAGACCGCGTCCAGCCACCGCTCGGGATCGAGGGTGCGGTCGATGAGGGGGTAGAGGCCGTCCTCGCCCCGCTGGGGCCACCACACCTGGTCGGGCACGAAGTGCGCGCGGGAGACGGACCCGAAAGCCTCGCGCAGCCAGGCGCGGTCGTTGAAGTAGCCGCCCCGGTAGGTGTCGATGATCCTTGCGCACGCGGTGGCGTGCTGCTGCTCGTCCATCGGATCCGTCCCTTCGCGCTGGTGTCAGCTCTCGGCGGGCGCGCCGCCGCCCATGCGGTCCTCGTCACCACCGTGGCCCTGGCCGTTGCCGGTGTCGCCCTGCCCGCCGCCGTGGATGTCGCCCTCTTCGCTCTGGTCGCTGCCGGAGGTCCCGTTCGTCCGTCCCATGGCCTTCTTCCCTTTCTGACAGGCGGCTGGCTGCGTGGTGCGCCGTGCCTTCTTAACCGATGCGGGCGGCGCCGCCAGGCTCGCTCGCCAGGTCGTCCACGCGGCGCAAATCCCGAGAACTCACCGCCGATGACCGGTAGTTGGTGAATGATCGGGTGACGTTTATTCAACGAGCGGGTAACTCACAGGGCGAGAGTCCAGGCGTAGTCCCGCGTAGTCCTGTGTAGTCCAGGCCGGGAGAGATGAGATGGCCAGGAGCGACCTGATCCGGCAGGCATGCGAGCAGCGGGGCTGGGGTCCCAGCGACCTCGCGCGGGCCGTGGGCGTAGCCGAGAGCGGCGACCCGGGCCGCGTGCATCGCGCGAACGCGAACCGCTGGATGAACGGCACCCGCACCCCGGCCTACTGGTGGCCCCACATCGCCGACGTCCTCGGCCTCGACCGCGACAGCCCGGGACGTACCCCCAGCGGGCCCGGCGGCGGGCGCGCGCCGCTGGCGGCGCTGGCGCGCCTGACCGAGACGGAACTCCCCCAGAACATCCGGCCGGGCGACGTGGAGGAGGTCCAGCAGGCGGCGCTGAACCTGTCGCAGTGGCACAACTCCAACGGCGGCGGCGGACTGGTACGCCAGACCGGCACGGGACAACTGGCCTGGGCCGCGGCCCTGCTGGGCGTGCCCTGCCGGCAGACTCTGCAGCCGCAGCTGTTCTGCGCAGTGGCCCACCTGGGCATGGTCACCGGCGCCGTCTGCTTCGACGCCTTCGCCCACCATGACGCCCGCCAGGCATTCATCTTCGCCGCGGCCTGCGCCGAAGCGGGCGGCGACTGGCACCTGCGCTGCAAGATCTACAGCTGGCGCGCCCGGCACGCCGTGTGGACCGGAGAGCCCGATCAGGCACTCATCCACGCCGAAGTCGCCAGCGTCCGTGCCGAACGGCTCACCCCCTCCGAGCGGGCCATGCTGGCCATCGCCCGCGCCCGCGCGCACGCCCGCCTCGGAGACGAGCAGGCCACCCTCGGCGCGGTCGGCCAGGCCGACGAGGAATTCAGCCACGCCTGCCCCGACCAGGACCCTGTCTGGATGTCCTACTACGACCACGCCCAGCACCAGGGTGACACCGGACACGCCCTGTTCGACCTCGCCATGACCACCCGCAAGCCGCAGCACGTCCAGGCCGCCCGCGAACGCCTCGCCGCCGCATCCGCCCAGCACACCGACGCCTACCTGCGCTCGCGCGTGTTCTCCCGGACGAAGCTCGCCACCCTGGCCGTGATCACGGGAGACGTCCAGGAAGCCGCCACGATCGGCGCCCTCGCCCTGCAGGAGTCCACCCGGATCCGTTCCGGCCGTGCCGACTGGGGACTGCGGGAACTCGCCCTCACCACCACCCGCCAACGCGTTACCGTGCCCGAGGCAGCCGAACTCTGCGAGCGCATCACCCGCACCACCGCCAAGGGAGCATCGACGTGAGGGTCACCACCAGCAGCGACACGGCCGCCCAGGACACACGACCCCTGGTCACCCAGGCATGCCGCGCCGCTGGACTCGACCCCACCGGCGCCGAGCCCGTCCGCATCGCCGACAACGCCATATGGTCCCTGCCCGGCCGCATCGTCATCCGCATCACCCGGCCCGGCCGCCGCCCCGCAGCTCGCCGCGAACTCCTCACCGCCCAATGGCTCGCTGAACACCACCTCCCGGCCGTCCGCCCGGCCCATCCCACAGCGGTCGACCTGCCCGGCAACCGGGCAGCGACCTTCTGGGAACAACTGCCCGAGCACACCGTCGGCCGGCATGAGGACGTCGCCCGCCTCCTGTGCCGCCTGCACCAGCTGCCCGCACCGGCCCACCTGCCCACGCTCGCCGACCCCGCCACCAAGGCACGCTCCCGCCTCGAAACGCTCCCACACCACTGCGTCATCTCCGAAGCCGACATGGGCTGGCTGCTCGGGTACGCCGAGGAACTGGCCGACGCCTGGCGTTCGCTGGACGACGGCCTGGCCCCCACACCGCTCCACGGCGATGCCTGGGCCGGCAACGTGGCCCGCACCCCCGACGGGCAGTGCTACCTCCTCGACCTGGACTCAGCCGCCGTCGGCCCACCCGAATGGGACCTGACCTCCACGGCGGTGAAAGTCGACACCACCGCGACCATCCCCCTGCACGAGTACGCCCGCTTCGTCACCGCCTACGGAGGCCACGACGTCCGCGACTACGCCGGCTTCCCCGTCATGCGAGGCATCCGGGAACTGCGCATGACCACCTACGCCATCCAGACCGCAACCGACCACCCCCACACCGCCGTTGAGGCCCGCCACCGCGTGGCCTGCCTACGCGGCCGCAACGGCCCCCGCCCCTGGAGATGGACCGCGGTCCCCCATCCCCCCGGCAGCCCCGGCCCCATCGTCTGACCCAGGACACCACACAGAACCCGGCCCGGCGCACCGGCCACACCCACGCCTCACCGGCCATGAGACGTCCACCCCGTCCCCGCGCCACCAGCAGGCCGCGGCTGCCCTGCTGCCGCATGTGCTCTCTTCGTGGAGACGCTCGGCTTCGGCCGTCTGCCGGGCTCGCAGGGCCTCCGCCGCCTTGCGGCCGCCTCTGCCTGACCGCCTGGCGGCGGGCTGCCGCCTCACGCCGAGCTTTCTGTCCTTGCCGTCGCTGTTCCCTATGGCGGGGGCCGGCGGGTCACGCGGGCGAACCGCCCCGCCTGGGGCGCGGCATGGCCTAGCGTGCGACGGGTGACGGATGCAACGCTCGACGAAAAAACCCTTCTCGACGCCCTGCCCGCTCTTACGGCGGCCTTCGCTCTTCCTGATGTGCGGGAACACCGGTTCCTGGCGGACGGGTTGATGAACCGGAACTGGCGGATCGACACCGGGTCGGGCAGCTATGCGGTCAAGCAGATCATGGACGTGCCGGTGGCGAAGGTCCGCCGCAACCTGGGGGTGCTGTCCGGACTTGCCGCCGACGGCCTGCCCGTTGTGGCCGCGCTGACTACGGCCGGCGGCGAGAGGGTGGTGGACATCGACGGGCGCAGTTACTGCGTGCTGCCCTGGGTCGAGGGCCGCCATGTCCCCGGCACTGATCTCACTCCCGGCGAGGCCAGCGACCTCGGGGCCCTGCTGGCCCGGCTCCACCAGGCCCTGGAAGGCCGCGCGCCGTCCCCGGTGCCCGAGCCGGACCTCGTCGTGAAGGTCACAGACGCCGGTGTGGCCACGGCGCGCGCCGACCGCCTGCTGGCCCTGGTCCCCACTGACGGCGCCGACCCGTTCGACCGGGCCGCCGCCGATGCCCTGCGCCGGCGCAGGACGCTGCTGGCCGCGTACGCCGACCAGCAGCCCTCCGTGCGGATGCCCGCTGCCCTTCACGGATGGACGCACGGCGACTTCCAGTACCGCAACCTCCTGCGCGCCGATGGCCATGTGGTGGCGATCCTGGACTGGGACCGGCTGGCGGTCCGCCCGTACGCGGAGGAGGTCGCGCGGACCGCGCAGGTCCAGTTCGGCGTGGATGGACGGTTCGATCTCGAACGGGTCGCCGCGTTCGTCTGCGGCTACCGCTCCCTCATCCCCCTGTCGCCCGGCGAGCTGGCCGATGCGGTGTCCCGGTTGTGGTGGAAGCGGATGACGGACTACTGGCAGCTGGAGTTCCACTACGACCGAGGCGACACGAGCTGCGACAGCCTGTTCCTGGCCGATGAGCAGCTGCTGCACTGGTGGACCGGCCACCGGGATGTGGTGCAGGACGCGTTCCGCGCCGCGTAGAGGGGTCACTCCAGGAGTCCGGCGGCGGCGAGTTCGGGCAGGCACGGGCGCACCAGGGGCAGGGCCCGTTTGCGGGCGGTGGCGCCCCGTGCCTCGGCGTCGCGCGCCTCGATGGCTCTGGCCCAGGCGCCCGCGTCGTGCTGGGGCAGGACCAGGCCGCCGCTGTCGATGGCTTCGGGGATGCCGCCCCGGTTGGAGCCGAGCGCGGGCAGGCCGTGCAGTCCGGCTTCGGTGATCACTCGGGGGAAGGCGTCCTCGACCAGGGAGGGCACCAGCAGCAGGCGGTGCGTGGTGTAGAGGGCGCCCATGTCGTAGGTGCGCGGCACGTACCGGACGTTGGGGTAGCGGGTGAAGTCGGCGGCGGTGTCCCACCAGCCCTCCACGAGCGTGAACCGCTCGCCGGGGAGCCGCTGGATGAGGTCGTGCAGGACGACGGAGCCCTTGGCCGGGACGGGGTTGACCATCAAGAGCCCGGCCGTGGCGCCCGGCCCTCCGAGGTGAGGTGGGGCGCTGCGGCCGGCGGGGTGCTGCCCGTCACGTGGCCGCGCCGGGGGCTGGAACGGCGGGTAGAACACCACGGTGTCCGTCTCGCGGCGGGTGCCGATCCGGGAGGCGGCGAACCGGGACGTGGCGAGCGCGGTGTGCGGGCGGCCGTGCAGGACGCCCAGGCCGGTCGGGGACACCGAGTGCACCCATCCCGCGACCCGGCGGCGGGCACGGCGCGCCAGGGCGGCGAGGTCGGCCGACCGCTCCTGCGAGGTCACCACCAGGTCCGGGGCCAGGGACAGCAGGGCGTGTGCGAACGTCCGCTCCAGTTGGTGCTGGGATACTGCCGTGCACTCCACGCCGTTCCACCGGTAGCGCAACTCCCCGTCCGCCTGTTCGAAGTTGACACCGGTGGCGGTGAGGCGGGCACGCAGCGCGTCGAGCTGGCAGGGCGCGTTCCACGGCGGCTCGTACGATCCCACGTAGAGGGTGGTCCATCCGGCGCGGGCGAATTCCTCGGCGAGGAGCTGCTGCGAGACCTCGGCACCGCCGATCAGTAGCGGCGGCGGGGTACGCCGCCAGGCGAACAGCACCGTCGCCCCCGTCATGGCCGGGCCCAGTGCCGCACGAGGCTTTCCACGGCCCGCGCGGTGTCCTCGCGCGGGCCGTCGCCGGGCACCACCGTGACCTCGGCGGCAATCGCAGGAGACACCGGATCGCAGAAGTAGGTGCGGGCGTGGTGGAGGAAGCGGGGGTCATGGAGGAAGTAGTCCGGTTCGACGGCGGTGTGCCCGGCCTCCTTGCGGCGCAGCGCCAGGCTCTCTGGGCATGTGTCCAGGTAGAGAGTGTGGTGGGGCCGCAAGTAGGCGAGCCGGTCCAGACGGCGCCGGGCCTGGGGAAGGGTGCCGTAGCCGAACATGGCGTCCAGGGCGTGCGCGTGAGCCAGGAGCGTGTCCACGGACCGGTCCAGGACGATGAGCCGCGCACCCGGCTGCCTGGCTGTCGTGGCCACCCGGTCTCCTTCGATCCGCATGAACGTCTCGAACGCCTGTAGCTGGCCGGCGGCGGAGCGGGTGAGGGCCGGGGGGATGTCCGCGCGGCGCGGGATGCTGCGCACGTAGCAGTCGAAGAACAGGACGTGGCCGGGCACAAGCACCTGGCGCAGGTGGCTGATCATGGTGGTCTTCCCGCCGTAGGACGGTCCCTCGAAGGCGACGACGGTCGTCATGATCCGTCCTCCAGCCGGTAGAACCGCTCTGCGTACCGGGCCGGGCCGTGCGACGGCGGGTCGACAAGCTCGCGCGCGACGGTCCAGGCATGCCGCAGCGGCCGGTACATCTTGCGGGCCGGGTGCATCTGGGAGCCGTGGAGCCGCAGCAGCGTGAGCTTGTCCAGGACAACCCCGGTGATGTCGGCCAGTTCAGGGGTGAGGGTGTTGTTGGTGCGCTGCTCGAACAGGGCGCGGTCGCATCCGGCGAGCGCGTAGGTCGGCCAGAACGCGACGTCCTCCCAGAACCAGCGGCAGCCCAGCATGCGGGCGGCCTCGTGGACGAGGAGGTGGTCGGGGTGGCGGGTGACGGCCGCCGGGGCGATCAGCTCCGCTCCGGCATGGTCGGCGAGGACCCCGGCCAGCTCCTCGGTGATCACCGCGAGGCGGGCGGGGTCGAAGGCCCGGTAGGGCGGGTCCGCGTCGCGGTGCCCGAGCAGGATGCGGCGGGCGCCGAACGGCCGCAGCGCGGTGGCGGCTTCCTCTTCCCGGATCGCCGAGACGGCCTCCCCACTCGGGTAGGCCGCTTCCAGCATGGGGTGGACGCTGCGGGAGCGGGTGAACACCGTGATCACGGTCAGCGGCCGGGGGCGGGTCAGGAACCGGCCGGACGCGGACAGGGCGAAGTCGTCGTGGTGCGGCTCGATCACCACGACCGGGCGGCCCTCGGGGCGGCGCTCCATGATCCGGTAGCGCTCCCCGGTGACCGGGGCTTTGACCTCCATGACCGGTTCGGTGCCGGTGCGAGTAGCCAGGCGGGACATCCAGTGGCGGTGGGCGGATTCGAGGTCGTGGGCGAAGGAGTAGATCCCTTCGCCGTCCGGCACGGGCAGGGTCGGCACGAGGAGGCTCCCAACGGGCGGCGGGTCAGCGGACGGTGGACTGGTACCAGTGCCGCCAGAACCGGGGCGAGGACAGGGCGAGGCGGGCGGTGACGGGGTTCTGCCACCACCACATGCGCCACGCGGGCCACTGGTCGTAGCGGCGGGTCGAGGGCCGCACCCGCAACTCATCGAGGATCCGCACGGGCTGTGCGGTGCGCTGTCCGTGGGCGGTCAGGCGGGCGAAGAACTCGACGTCCTCGCTCATGAACAGGTCCGGCCGGTAGCCGCCCACCTCCTGGAAGGCGGCCCGGGTGCAGAACTGGGCCACGCCCTGGGCGCCGCCCGTGCGGGTACGGTAGGCGTCCCACAACGCGCACAGCAGCTGGGCTGCGAACCGGGCCGGTGTGTAGAGCGGCGGGATGGCACCGCCCACGCACGGCCCGTGCGCCATCGCGGTCACACAGGCGGCGATGGCTTCCAGGGGCAGGGCCACGTCGGCGTCGGTGAAGAACAGGTAGCGGCCCAGAGCTGTACGGGCCCCGGTGTTGCGCACCCGGCCGATGCTGCGGACCGGTTCGCTGACCACGCGGGCACCAAGGGAACAGGCCACGGCAGCGGTCTGGTCGGTGCTGGCGTTGTCGACGACGACGATCTCCCCGACCGCCCCCGAGAGGTGCTCCCAGTGCCGCAGGGCTGCGGTGACGGTGGGCAGATAGCGGGGCAGGTACGCGGCCTCGTTGAATGCGGGGATGACCACCGACACCTCGGGCGCGGTCATATGCGGATCCCTTGGTCGTGAAGGACGCGGTGGAGCCGGGCCGCCCACACGCGCTGGTCGCGGCGCTCGATGCGGGCGGCGAAGGTCCAGCCGCGCAGGGTCTGGAACACCACCAGCGCGTCCAGCAGGCGAGGGTCGAGGGGGCGGCCGTAGGCGGTGGTGACGCTGGCGCGGGCGGCAGGGGTCAGGGCGTCGCAGGTGACCAGCGTCTGGGCCACGTCGTACTCGGGCACGCACAGCGTGGTGCCCTCGAAGTCCACCACCCGCACCCGCCCGGGCAGCTGGCCTTGAGTGCCTGCATCGGCGAGGTGTTCAAGGCCATCTGCCGCGATGACGTTGTCCCAGTGCAGATCGCCATGGCACCACACGAAGGCGGCCGGGTCGGCGCACCCCCTGGCGATCACCTCCAGAGCGGGCTTGAGCCACGATGCCAGGCAGGAGGGACAGCGGCGGAGGACGGCGCGGGCCTGCTCGGTGATGCCGGGCGCCATCGGCACCCCGGCCGGCGGCGTGAGGGAGTGAAAGGCGCCCAGCAGCACACCCAGGCATCCCAGCGCCCCTTCTGGGGCGACCAGTCCGGCCCGGACGAGACCGCCCAGGGTGTGGGCACCGGCGTCCTCGCTGACCAGCGCGGTGGACGAGAAGCCCGGCACCGGGCCGGCACCGATGACCTCCGGCACGTCCACGCGCCCGGACTCGGCAACCGCCCGCAGGGCAAGAGCTTCCGCGCCCGCGTCGTGCCGGGCACGCGGCGCGAACAGCTTCACCACGACCCTCCGCCCATCCGGCAGGACCACCCGGTACACCGACGTCAGCGGGCCCTGCGCGGCCCTGGTGACGCTCGCGGCGCAGGAGCCGGCCAGGACTTCGCACGCGAGAGAGACGGCCGGGTAGTAACGGCTCACCACAACCCGCCCGCAACGCCGACGGACCGGTCCCCGAGGCGCCCGAGCAGACGGAGAGTCCCCGCAGCGTGCGCCCGGTAGGCCCGGACCCCTTCGGTGACGGGGCAGGACGCCATCCACGGCTTGTGGCCGCCGACGAAGTGCAGGGCCGTCGCGTCCGCGTTCAGCGGGCGCCGCACGACACGTCGCGCCCAGTCACCGCGCTCCAGGAACCGGCCGATCTCGAACCGGTTGAACGCCGCGCCGACCGGGTGGACCCCGCCACTGGCCAGCAGCCACAGGTTCAGGGCGTCCTGGTCGTTGTGCAGGATGTGACGGCGCCACCGGACCAGGGCGGCCTCCACCCCCGCCCGCAGCCCGGCGAGGGCCGTTTCCGGCACCCAGAGCATCCCCGCGTTGAAGTAGGGCCGCCCCCGCAGCCGGGGCCACCGCTCGGCGACGCCGGGCAGCGCCGGACACGCGCCGACAGCCGGGTTGAACTCGTCGCGCACCGCCCCGACACGGCCCTCTGGCAGGCTGTGAAGAGGACCGGACAGGTCCCCGGCCACCAGGACATCCGCGTCCACGTAGACCAGGTAGGGGCGGTCCACGAACTGCGCGGTGAACTGGAAGCGCAGGTAGGTGGTGACGGTGATGTACGCGCTGTCCGCCATCACGCTGGACGGCGACGGCGCCCGGTACTCAAGGCCGAACGAGGCGAACCCGCACCGGCGCGCCACGGCCGCCATGGTCTCGGCGTGCGGGCGGCTGAGATCCAACGTCAGGACCCGCACCGCCACATCCCGCCGCACCGCCGCATCGAGGCCGTCGGCCAGCGAGGTGAGCGTGACCAGCGACGGCAGGAAGTACCCCTCATCAACACACATACCGATCGCGTACATGCCAGTACTCCTCGGGCAGAAGGAAAAACGGGGCTCCGGCGCCCGGCGGCTCGTGCCCGGGCCGGGCGCCGAAGCGGTCTCAGCGCCGCCGCCCTCACCGTCTTGGGCGGCATCCTTGCCGGGCGCGGCCACAGCGGCCCGCCCGCTGGACTGGCCGTAGGCGATGTTGCGGTCCAGCCGCACCACCATGCTCACCGGCACCCGCAATGCCGGGGCGGAAGAGGGCGGCAGCACCCGGCCGGCTGCGGTGCCCTGGGTCACCTGGTCGAGAGGGCTGGTTCTGCCTGTTCCGTGAGAGCGCATCGCGGTTCCGTTTCCGGGGCGTCGTCGCTGTCCGTGGGGAGAGGCTCGGCGGCGTTGCGTATGAGTGAACCGATGCGACACCCGGCCCGGAACTTCCGTGCCATGGTGGGGAGTTGAAATCCTTGAATTTCACGGAAGGCCCTCGCCATGATCGCCAACCGCATCCCGAACACCGGCCTCCAGTCGCTGATCGGACAGGCGCGCTGGACCAACGGCGAATTCGCCCGGGCGGTCAACCGGGCAGGAGCCGAGAGCGGGCTCCAGCTGCGCTATGACGACTCGTCCGTGTGTCACTGGCTCTCGGGCACGATGCCCCGGGCCCGGGTCCGCCCCGCCGTCCTCGAAGCGCTGTCACGCCGCCTGCACCGGCCCGTCACCTCAACGGAGGCCGGATTCGGCCCACCACCGGACACCGCCGGCGGTCCCATGGATACCGTGGCAGGACTGATCGAATTGGGGAGCGCGGACATGGACCCATCCCGCCGGGCGGTACTGGGAGCTGCCGGACTGTTCACGGCAGCCCTGGCCATCCCGCAGTACGCGGAGGCCGCCGACCGCTTCCAAGCTCTCCAGCGCGACCCGCACCTTCGGATCGGTTACGGCGAGGTCGACACCGTGGTGGCGATGACGGAGAAGATCTCCGAGATCGACGACATGTTCGGCGGCCGCACTGCCCGGCCACTGGCCGCCGCGTTCCTCGTCAACACCCTCCTGCCCTACCTCAAGGCACAAGCACCCCAGGACGTGAGGGAGGCGATGCTGTCGGCCACCGCCGACCACCTCTACCTGACCGGGTACATGGCCATGGACGAGCGCCACGATGGCCTTGCCCAGCGCTACTACGTCAAGGCCCTCGAAGTGGCCGGGGCCGCCAAGGACCACCTGACCTACTGCACCACCCTGCGCGGCATGAGCGTCCAGGCCGTGGACCTCGGCCACAGCCGCCTCTCCCTCCGCCTGGCCGACTCCGCCTCGGCCGCCTCCCCCCAGGCCGGTCCGCGCATGCTGGCCTTCCTCGCCGGGCAACAGGCCCACGCCGCCGCCCAGTCCGGCGACCGCACCACCGCCCTGGCCAAGATCCAGCAGGCCGAGACGGCCATGGAGAAAGCCGAGTCGAAGGCCCGGGCGTTCGGCTCCTACGACCCCTCCTCCCTCGCCTACCACGTCGCCCAAGTGCGCTATGAACTCGGCGACAAGGAAGCCTCGATCGCCTCCCTGGAGGACTCCGACCGCCTGCGCCACTCGGTGTACCGGCGTGGCCGGGTCCGTCACCTGGGGCTGCTCGCGGAACGCAAGGCCGAAGTCGGACGCCTGGAAGAGGCATGCGGCCACTGGAACCAGATGCTCGACGAGTACCCCCACGTGCAGTCCGGCCGGTGCGACGACCGCTTCCACGCGATGCGCGCGGCCCTTCGCCCGTACGGAAAGAATGCGCACGCCCGTGACGTCATGGACCGGGCCAGGGCGATAGCGGAATCCCGCCACCCCACCTCCGCCTGACCAGGAGACAGTCGGCACACATTCAGTCGCCCAACAGCGTAGGGATTTGCGCGCGCCTCTCCCGCGGGTAGCTGGAGAAGGCCACAGGCCGGGTCCTCCAGACCTCGCACAGATCCCTCCCGTGCCCGGCGGCAGGCAGATCGTGAGGCCGCTCATGCCCCCTGACAGATCGGACGCCGAGGGCCGCGACGTCGGACTCACCGGCCCCTTCTGCGACGTTGAGTGCTTCGAGGAAAGCCTGACGGCGTACTTCTCCCGTCCCGGCTGGACCGCCGCCCGCGGCTTCGAGGACGGCGAACCGGCCGGACGTCACGCCGGGCGGACACGGACTGGGGCGGCCGGATCGTGCTCTGGCCCCGGTCCGCCGGTTCCCGCTACGGTCCTGCGTACCGGCAGATGGCGGAAAAGGGGCAGGAGATGGCGGGCGGAGACGGCAAGGACGGCGGCTCGGGGCAGCACCGCAAGGACGACCCGCCGCTGTCGGGCGGGAATCCGCCCCCCGACAATTCCGACGGCCGGGTGGAGAACCCGGGAAGCGGATCGGGTAAGCGCCGCAAGTGATGACGGACCATCGCCTGCGGTCCGCAGCGGACCGGATGGATACCGCCATGCGGGAGCGGGGCCTGTGGCCGGACGCGGACAGCCCGTGGGTCCGCGACGCGATGACGGCGCTTGCACGGCACGCGTTCACGCCGGACACCGTCTGGTCCTGGAACGGTTATGTATGGGTGCCGGCCGACCGTAGTGCCGACCCCGAGCGCTGGGCTGATCTTGTCTACCCGGGGCCCGACGACTCCACCGTCATCCAGGTCACCGACGGCTTGCCCACCTCCAGCCTGTCCTGCGTGGCGGTGGTCGCCGACATGCTGGACTCCCTGGTGCCCCAGCCCGGGCACCGGGTCCTGGAACTGGGCACCGGCGCGGGCTGGAACGCGGCCCTGCTCGCCCACCGCACCGGACCCACCGGCCAGGTCGTCTCCGTGGAGGCCGACCCCGTACTGGCCGAGGCCGCCGCGCAACGCCTGAAGGCGAACGGCTGCGACGTGGAGGTCCGCTGCGGCGACGGCCGCCTCGGCGCACCCGATCGCGGCCCGTACGACCGGGTGATCGCCACCTACGCCGTCGACACCGTTCCCTGGGCCTGGATCCAGACGACGCGAGGAGGCGGACGCGTCGTCTACCCCTGGGGCCGCATGGGGCACTTCGCGCTCACCGTCGCCGACGACGGCCAGTCCGCCACCGGCTGGCTCCAGGGCCTGGCCCTGTTCATGCCCGACCGCCACACCACCCCGACCACCCCGCAACCGCCCCCACCCCGGCTAGGCGATCAGGCCCAGTTCACGGACACCGAGCTCCTCACCGACCTCGCCGCAGGGCACCTTCTGTTCGCGCTGCGCGTCTCCCACCCCCACATCCTCATCACCGTCGACCAGCAGGACGGCCGCCCTCGCGTGGACCTGCGTGACGGCACCGGGCGCACGGGGCACGCCGAAGCGACCACCGCCACCGATGTGCGGTTCGCGGGCAACGCGGCGGACCTGTGGCCCGACCTGCGCGCCGGCTATCAGCTCTGGCGCGAGCACGGGCGTCCCGAACAGTGGGACTTCGGCATGACCGTCACCCCCCTCACCCAAACAGTCTGGGTGCACAGCCCAAAGACGGGCTCCTACACGCAAGGACCCCACTGACCGCACTGGATGCCGCTCGGGTTCGATGCCCTCTTCCGGTCCCGCGCCCCTCCTTGTCCGGGGACCGCGCAGATGACGGCCGGTCCGTGGTGGTCGGGGACCACGGAGCTCCTCGGCCCGTGCTACTGGGGCCCGCGGGCCTTCGGCTTGTCCGGGGCAGCTGCTGCGCTCCGTGCCTCGTCCATCGCTGCGGCGAAGCCGGGATCCCGGCGCCGTTTCTGGTAGACCGCCGCGTTGGTCACCCCGGCCGCAGCGGATGCCGGACCGACCTTGCCCTGCCGGCGCAGGGTGTCGAGGAACACCTTCACCCGCTCGGGCGTGAACTTGGAGTACCGCTTCACCGTCTGCCGCACGCCCACCGACGCCGTCACCGCGTCGCACGCCGCCGCGAAAGACGCGTCCTGCGCACGGCACCCCCCGACCCGGGCGGTGCCGTCGAAGAGGACGTTCTCCGCGACCGTCGGGGTCAGCCCCAGCGCGAGGAGGCGCAGGTACTCGGCGCGCGCGGCCATGCCTGCCGCGCCCATCGCGTAGGGGTCGTTCCCGCCGAGCGCGAGCAGCAGGGAGGTGTCGGTACGGGCTGCCGCGTACACCGCCCGCGGACCGAGCCCGAGGGCATCGGCGGCATCCGCCTGGTCCTCGCCGCTGCGCAGCCGCTCGATAAAGCGGTGGATGTCGTTCGGGGTGAGCGGTTCGGGCATGGCCATCAGGCTAAGGGCCTGTCAGCGAAGCCGCAGCACCTCGACCTGCTGCTCCAGCGACAGGCCGTCGACGAAGCGGGCCTCTCCGAAGCGATGCCGCTTGTCCTGCAGCGCTTCATCCCGAGTGGAGCCGGACAGAGTGACCCAGGCCGCCGTGCACCAGGGCTCTCCGCGGAATACATGCAGATCGCCGTGGGAGAAGCAGAAAGCGTAGGTGTCCGGTGCGTCAGTCATCATCGCTTCCTTCGGTAGCAACCTTCAGCGACAGCTCAACACCTCGTGAGAACACCACCAGTATCCACGGGGGAACCCGCTCATCACGGGCACCCCCGGAACGCATTCCGCACCGGCCCTGATCAGCCCGCAGCCGGTGCGCAACACCACCGTCCCCGCCCAATGGAGCGGCTGACTGCCGTGGCAGAACCTCCCGGGCCGTGGCTCGTTGGAGGGAATGTCCCTGCGTTCCCGGGACACACTCAGAGCCTCCGGCACCACCACCCCGCTGCGAGGCTCTGAGTCATGACCGGCGCCCACCGCCGCGACAGGCTGGCAGGCGGTGCGTGCTGCGTGAGTGCCGGTCCGAGGTGGCGTCCGCCCGGGTGGTTGAAGCGTACGGAGGCGGGCGTGTCGCTGTACGGCGGGCAGCGGTGTCCGCCACCGTGGACTGCGCCGGGCCACCCCTTTTCCCGCACGGCTTTTGGGAGCCCGGGGGAGGGGCTGGTTCCGGCTTCTGGCCTCGGTCCTTCCGCTCGCTCACGCCAGGGACATCGGCCACGGTGCGCGCTCGCTCGGGACGCGCACCGTGGCACCCACCCATCAGCGACGCCCCCGCCACCCGGAACCCGTGAGGCCCTGTAGGCAGGACCCGTTCCTCCAGGCCGACGTGCTGGGTCTGAACCGGGTGGCCGACGCGGGCCGCAACGCCGGCGAGCGGCTGGCCGCGGACACCCCGGGGTGCAGCCCGCAGTGGCTTCCTCCCCTTCGGAGTCAGCCCGTCGTTGACGGCGAGAGGCACCGCCGTGGGTCTTGTCCCGCAACGATCGGATAGCCGAGTCCGGCAGCACTGTGGCCGGGCCTCCTCGATCTGTCCGACAAAGGCGATGTTGTGGAGGCGGACGATGCCGAGCCTGGCGTGAGGGTCCCCGTTGCCCTCGGCCACACCGTGATCCTTCCACCGGGTTGGCCCGTCCGGGACAGCGTCAGGGCTGCGGGATGAAGGCGGGGTCGATGCCCATCGCGGCAACGCCCTGGCGCACGGAGCGGTCGAACTGCTTGAGCTCTGCCACGAGCACGTCCCACGCGACAGGTGCGGTCCAGAAGTCCGGTGTGAAGAGGGAACCCACCCGCCAGCCCTCGTCGGAGCTCACAATACGGATCAGCCCCGGGTCCGCCTGCATCGAGTCGAGCTCGAAGCCCTCATGGCCGGCAGCCGGGCCCTGGAGCCAGAGCGCCAGGTGGTACGCCAGCTCGGCGACGGGGAACGCCTCCTCGGACCACACCTTGCGCCCCTGCTCCCAGATGGACAGCTCTGCGTCGATATCGAGGAGCAGCACCTCCAGGGGCGCCTCCTGCGGGGTGAGACCGCGCCGCGGCATGTCGGAGAGCCCAAAGTTCCGGCAGACGAACCGCACCGCCCGGCCTCCAAGTGATCCGAGGCCCTCTGACGATTCAGGCCACCTAAATGCCGACAATCCTACCGATCGATGTCGGGAGCCCCGCTGAGCCCCCTATGACTGGGACGTCCTTCAGCCGTACTCCCCGGACCGGTCCCCGCTGCGCGATATCGCCGGGCACGCCGAGCAGGGGAGAACTCACCTGCCCGGCTCACGCAGCGACACCCGGTATCGACGCGGGCCCGAGCCGCTTGCGCCTACGTCTGACGCCATGACACAGGCTGGTGCCGCACGTCCGGAGTAACCGCTCATGGGCCTGGCAGCGGCGGCGGATCGGCCCCGGTCTGTTTCACCGGGAAGGGCGATGCGATCCTGACATGGCCGGGGCCCGGCGGACATGAGCTTGCGCACCCGTGCGGGCCGTGGTCGTGACGGAACGCCGGGCCCCGGCGCACGCTGGTGGACGCACGCACTCGCGCGAAGCCGACGCCTGCTGGGGCACTGGCCGTGGGCTCCCCGACGGGCGCGTGTCTGCGGCTCTCGGGAATGAGAGAGACTGGCGTGGTCCCCGGCGGCGCCCGAGTATGCCGATGCTGCCGCCGCCGGGGACCCCCGCGCCGTCGACGAACTCCTCGCACGAGGCCGGGGCCGCTGCCCGGGGCTGACTGAGCCCGCATGCCGGCGTTCCCGGGCGCGGGACGGTACGGCACCAGCTGCGAGAAAATACGTCCGTCGCGGCTGCACGTCAGGAACGATGTCCCATGACAGGCCCGACCGGCCCGGCGGCCCGGCTCGCGGTGCGTATCGCCGCCCGGCCGCCCACCTGCCCCGGCATCGGCCTGGCGGAGGCCCGTTCCTCTCAGAGCCCATCTGTTGAACCTCAAGATCACGGAGTGTGGTGATCGGCTGGGGTTCGTCCTGCGAGGATGCGGCCATGGATGATGCAGTCCTGCTCGCAGCGCTTCTCACATCGTTGGCCGGCCAGGAGAGCGTGTACTCAAGTTGGTGCCGGAGCTCCGAAGCTGACCTTGCGAGTCATGTCCACGACCTCGCAAAGGCCGCCGAGGCCGACTGGGCCGGCGATGTGGTGAAAGGTGCCACGGGACCCACCACCGTCGAGGAGATCGAGGCGGCTCTCCGCTCAGTTCCGCAGGACACAGCGGTCGAGTTGATGGCCAACCTCTCCGCCGACAGCTTGGTATTCCCGGGGCACGCGCGTCGCGATCGCGCCCACGCGAAGAGGGCCGCGGTGAAGGCGGCATCGATTCTGGGACCGAGAGCGGAGTGGTTCTCCAACATCGACGGCTCCTGGGGGAACGGACGCTCCTGGGAGCCGGTGACCAGACACACCTTCGACGGCGTGGTCGCCGGTCGGGGCGGCGGATTCGTTGTCGCGCTCCTCCAAGTCGGTGAGGATTGAGCTGCCTACCGGCCGCTGTCCGGTCGGTGTAGGTGCGGTACGCCTTGCGCCCGGCGACAGCAGACGCTGAGCACCGGGCGCAGTGGTTCGGTCGTCAGCTCGACTACAGCATTCCCTGGGTGAACTCCAGCATGATGTACTCGGCCAGCCGCACGGCGGCGAGCCCGATCGAGGCCGCTCATTCCACCACACCATGTCAAGGCGTCCGTTTTCCTGAACCGCTGAGCACGCACACCGACACACAGGCCGTGGCGCACGAACCCTGCCCGCATCCGCACCATCGCCACGCCCCGCCCGCGTACGGAACGCCTGCGCTTTGTCCCGGCAGTGCCCCTACCGCCGCAAGCCACATCAACGCGGATGCTCTCCCGGCTCAGGGGTGGCCGGGGTGGTCCGGGTAGCCGGTGCCTTCCTGCAGTACGGCGGGATCCGTACCCAGAGCGTCGGCGACATGGCGCAGCGGCAGATTCTGGCGCAGAGCCAGAGCGAGCAGCTGGTCGATGCTCTGGTCGGCGATCTGCCGCATCCGGGCGGCTGTGCGCAGACCTTCCAGCGGGCTCATCTCGGCGAAGGGCAGGTTGTGCTGGAAGTGGAGCATCTGCTCGACCAGGTCACGGCCGATCCGCTCACTGAAGGGTTCCTGGCCCAGCGCGCACAGGGGGAGCATGTGCATGGTGCGCCACAGCTGTTCGGCCTGCTCCACGCCGTCCGGCGGAAAGTCCATAGCCGCGCGCCAGCCGCAGTTGCAGGCCGCGCGGATCGCCACGATGTCGTCAGCCCACGAGGCGTACCCGGGAACGGCCTCACCTCCGCTGGTGCAGACCGCGATCGCTCCACCGATGTGCTTGTTGATCCCGGCAGGCGCGTCCTTCACCGACCACATAACTCATACCTCGCTTGACCTCGTGTGATGCAGCCAGGATTCTAGGCAGCCATCTGAGGCGCTGCTCGCGACGTGGTTGGCTGCCCACGTTTACGGCGTAAACGGCCGCCCGCACCTCGCCCCCCTGTACGCGGGAGGCTTCACCAAGAACAGCGTGCGCGACCTGATCGGCTTCCTCGACTGCTACCTGAACGAGACCGAAGAAGCGGGCGAGCGCTCCCACACGCCCCGCTTTCCCTCCGGGCATCCGCCGATCGACCACCGGGCCGACACCTACCGCCACCGCGACGCGTTCCCCGCGCACCTCCTGTCGCCCCTCGCCACCACCGGACCGTCGCCCACCCACCCGCCCGAGGTCGTCTTCTCCTATGCCAGGCAGGGCGGCGGCGCAGGCTTCTGGGCCACCGCCCTGCCCGCCCTCACCCCCCGGCGCCCTGCCCGTCCTGCCCGGCGACCACCAGACCACGGCCTACATCCCACGCCCGCAGGCAGAGCCGCTCACCGCATTCCTCAGCCGCGCGGCCCGCACCATCACCTGGTAGCCGCCCACCACAATTTTGTGAGGCGCCGTATGCACGACCCGTTCCTCCAGACCGACTTGCTCGACCTGAACCGTGCGGCATCGGCGGACCGGGCCGAGCGCATCGGCATCGGCGGTGACGCCTGCGCTGATGGTCCAGGCGGCCCGCACCGCAGCGAGAATCTCCTCGCCGGACATCCGAAATCAGTGCCAGAACCGCGTCGTGAAGCTGCATGTCCGGGCGGGGAGTTGGGCAGGTCGGTCAGCCCCAGTCGGATGGCGGCTGATCGATGCGGCCGCCCTTGTGCGGCGTGGCGATGTAGTCCTCGGCGCCGTCGGGCAGCGCGTCCACGCATGCGGGCGAGCAGGCGTTGACCAGCAGGGGCAGCACGTCCGTGGCCACGCGGATCGAGATCCACACCTGGTGGAGTCCCCGCTGCGAGATCGGCAGGTCGCAGATGCTGCAGCTGTGCACGGCGGTGGCTCCCCGGCGCCGGGGATCGAGGTGTGCCGGATCGAGACCGGTCACGGAGTCCTGGGACGGCTGGAGCCGGGGAAAGGGCGGGCGCAGCTTGTAGTTGCCGAACAGGGCGCGCGTACTGACCGTGCTGCGGGTCAGGTTGCGGCACCGGGTGATCTCGTACGGGAACCAGTGGAGCCGGTAGGAGGTGTAGGGGGTGAACTCCTCCAGGCTGGTCATGGCTCCGATCTCGGGCGGGATCCGGACCAGGTTGCTGCCGTAGAGCACCAGGTGCCTGACCGCGCTCAGCTTGGCGATGGTCGGCGGCAGGGTGACGACCTGGCGTCGCTCTTCGGGGCTGAGCCCGGTCAGGGGGCGGAACTCCTCGCGGCCGTCCGCGGCGGCCTCCTCGACCAGCTCCAGCAGGTGCCGCCAGCCCGGAGCCGAGGTGTCCTGCTGCTCGGTGTGGAACCCGACCCGGGCCCGCGGACGCGGCTTCGACGGGGAGAAGCACGAGCACAACTCCTGGTAGGACCAGCGCCCACCCGGGTCCGGGTCCGAGGTGTCGCCCCAGCGGTTCACGTAGAGCGTCGGCTCTCCCTCGTTCGTCATGGCCCCACGATAGGGAGCACGCCCCGGGCCTGACCAGCCACTATCGGACCGGGCCGGTCACCCGACTGCCCGGGGTGGCCTGGGCCTTGGGCGCCACGCGCCGAACCGTCACAGTGCCCCCCTGAACACATCTGCGGTGGCTCAAGCGCCACCCCGGTCATCGCCCGGGTGGGGTGCGGTGCGCGCGTTTGTACGCCTCGCGGAGGTCGGCGGGAATCCTGCCTTCCCGCACGGTATAGCCCTGTGATGTGGCCCAGGCCCGTATGGCCGGGGTGTCCGGGGGCTCGTCCAGGACGCCGTCGTCCGGGGCACCCCGCACCGCGAACGCGGGCAGCAGGGCGCCGCTCTCGCACTGCTGCTCCAGGTGCTCGCGGGGCAGGGACAGGCCGAAGCGCCGCTCCACCACGCCCAGGGTGAGGCGGCAGGGCTCCTGGACCGGCTGCTCCTCGGGGCGCGCGTCAGTTTCCCCGTCCGCCAGGACACCCCCGAGAACCAGATCCGGCACCAGGAGATCCGGGAAACGCCCCTGCCGTCGGCATTCCTCTCCGATCGTGAAGGAGCACACCCTCTCGCCGTCCCTCGCCCACTGGAACACCGACGGTGAACGCTCCATCGAGGGCAGCAGGTGCACGGCCTCAACCGCTCCCCTCGACACCCTGGTGAGCTGGTCCACGGCGGTTCCGTCTCCGTACTCCAGGGCGAACGACCAGCCCGCGCACTCACCGACGCGGACCACACCGGCCGCCTCCTCGCCCGAATCTGGCGGACGTTCGGATGCCACCACCGCGCGGGCCTGACGGTCCGTCATCGGCCGCAGGGCCGAACCGGCGGCGCCGGCGGGCCGCAGCGACAGCCGCCTCGCCAGCTCCTCCGGACCGACCCCGCGGGCGAAGACCACCGGCACGTCCCAGTACGCAAGGCCGGCCAGCCATTGGATACCGTCACTCACGATGCGCAGCCCCCTCGCGGCACTCGCCCGATCCCCGTGCCCGCCACGCTAAACGACGCCACTGACAACACCCCGGCCTCCCGCCGGCGGCCCGCCACCGCTGGGGCTGTCAGTAGTGGCTGAGGATCTGCCGTACCCGATGTCCGAGCGTGTCGGCGAGGCGGGACAGTTCCTCGGCGGTCAGCCATGACCGGCCCGGATACATGACCTCGATCCGGAACCGCGCGAACCCCATGGGCCAGTCGTAGACCAGGTCGTTGAGCGACGTGTCGACGCCGCAGCAGGGGAGCGCCGCCATGAGGCGGACGAACCCCTGGTCGTAGCGCTCGGAGACCAGGTCCGTCCACCAGCCTGTCGCGCACTGCGCACCGCAGTGCGGGCAGGAGATCTTCTCCAGGTTGGAGCCGCAGAGGATCAACTCGACGCCGTCGTGCCACTGGTTGACCAGCCCGAGGCGCGCGTCGCTGTCCGGAAGCATCCCGGACAGGGCGGCCATGGCACGGTCCCCTGCTTCCTTGCCGGGCTGCCAGAGCGGATCGGTGGGAATGACCGTCAGATAGGTGTCACTCATCACCCCATCCTCTCCTGCCCGTTGACCGCCTGCCCGTTGACCGCTTGCCCGAGACCCCGGGCAGGCACCGGCATGCGAGGGGAGCGCGTGATGAGCGCCCCGTGGTCCCCGTGGTGGTGCAGGGCCCGCAGGCAGCAGACCACGGGGCAGCTCTCCCGCGATCAGCAGACCGGCTGAGGGGCGCCGGCCCGGCGTCGCAACTGGCGTCGGCAGGTGCGGTGATGAGGCTCGGGCGATCTCGTCGATGCCGTTTGCGGCCGACGGCGGGGGCGCGGTGGCCCCCGGCGCTGACGCAGGCGGGAACAACTGCGACGATGAGCTGATGGAACCGATGATCAGGCTGCTGACGCAGACGCCCTGGGCGGACCTGGAGCACGCCTACGGCCCGGCCTCGGACACCTCCTCGCATCTGCTGGCCCTGCTCAGCACCGACATCAAGGCCCGCAGCGCAGCGGTGGCCCACCTGGACAGCGCGGTCCTGCACCAAGGCAGCGTCTACTCCGCCACCGCCACCGCCCCCGCGGCCCGCGTGGTCGCGGCGATGCTCCAGGACCCGCGGATGGGAGAGGCGGTCAAGGACGTGCTGCCCTGGGACACCGCACCCCGGCTGCTGCGCCTGGAACTGGTCGACTTCCTGGCCCGTGTCGCCCAATCGTGCCTCTTCGAGCACACCGACGACGAGGTACAAACGGGCGTAACGTGGCCGGCCGCCCGCACCTGCGAATCCCTGCAGACCAAGAGCGCACGAGACCTGCTGGCCTGCCGAGCGGCCGCACCCGAACTCCTCGACGCACTCACCCCCCTCTTCGACGACCCCGACGCCCGCATTCACCTCAAGGCCCTGGAAGCAGCCGTGAGCCTGACCGGCCACCGGGACCGCGCCGCATCGCGGCCGGCGATCATCGACCGGCTCGAGACGCTCGCCGGCAACTCCAGCGCCCCCAGATCGCGGGCGGTGGCAGCGCGCCTCCTGGGCATCCTCGGAGCCCGCCCCCAAGCCCTGCTCCACGACGTACACCCGGGAGTGCGGGCCTGCGCCGCACTGGCACCAGCACTGGCCGACGAACCACACGCGACCCGAACGATCCTCGACGCACTGCTCATCGCCCATGAGGCCGACCACTGGTTCGAAGAGCACCTGCCCGGCCAGGACGGAAGGCTGCGATTCGACTTGATCGAGGCCGCAGCCGCACGCGCCGACGACTTCCTGACCCTGCTGCCCGCAGCCCTCGCCGTGCTTCCCCTCACCGGTGTCTTCACACTCGACAGGGATCTGGGACCCTTCTTCACCAAGGCGTTCGCCCGCCCCCACTCCACCGGCGCCCCGCTCTCACCCGCTCAACACACCTACCTGTCCGCCGTCCTGCAACGCCCGGAACTCTGGCCCGCCATCCGCTCCGAGCCATGGTTTTCCGGGACCGGACTGCCCCACGAACATGACGCCTGCCACGCCCTCGCCCAGGCATCCGAGCCGGCCTGACGCCCCGGTGCACGGCCGGCCGGGAGAATCCCCATCAGCGAACCGACGTTGTCGTGCCCGGCTTCCTGCACGCGGAGGCCAGATGGGTACCGCAGAGCAGGACGGGGATAGATGGCCGCCCTGTTCGGCGAGGTGGATCATCGGTGGGTGGCTTTCGCCGTCCGGCAGTCAGGGCACCGGCACCCGTAGACCCGGTACGTGTGCTCCCTGCCGTGGTGGAGGTTCGGGTCACGGCTCGCCATCAGGGCCTCATCAAGGTTTCTTCCCCACGCCGGGTGTGTCCTGGCGTAGGCCCACATCCGCGCGGGCGGGGTCTGTACCCAGGCCAGGCCCACCGGGAGCGGGTTCCCCGCCGCAAGGATCTTCAGCAGGTCGGCGCGGGCCTGGGCCGGGAACACCTGCTCCACGAACGCCTCCCGAAAGGCCCGGCGGTGCTGCGCGGTGTCCTCGTTGTGGTGGTCGATGCAGTCGCAGCCGTCGCCTTGGCGGCAGCCACTGGCCCACGTTGTCGACTTCTCCCGGTCCTGGTGGTCCTGGACGGGCCTGGGCGCGGCGACGGCGGCGAGCAGCTCCCGGCCGGTCCACACCCGGCGGCGGCCCGCGTCGTGGACACCTACACGGTCCTCGCTGCCTTCTCCGAAGTGTCCGCCCGCCGCCCATCTGCCGGCCGTTCGGTAGGCCCGGCCGGTCAGGTGCGCGATGTCCTTCACGGTGTACTGCTCGTCAGGGTCGATGTCCTCGACCACATCGAGCAGCGGATGCCGCTTCACCCCTCACCCCCAGTCGCGCCGGCTTGAGGACCTGAAGCGTGAACGCTATCGCCTTCGGCCGGACCGACGCGTGCCCTCCGTCGAGAACGCGAGCGGCGAAGCCGAGAAGCCTGCTGGTTCCCGAGTCCTGCCCGCAGTGGTGTGGAGAGCAGCCAGTTCCTGGGGCGCTCAGCGCGCACGGCGGCGCACGGGCCTTGCCGGTGAACGCGTTGATCGTCATCTCGCGCACTTCGCCCTGGTCAGGGGCGAGATTGCTGCCCGGGCTGCGGCGGCTGACGAGGTCCGCCGGGCCGCGAGGGTGTCGGCGTGCCGGGGGTGGGTGAAGTAGGCGCCGCCGGTGGGGCCGAAACGGATGGCTGGAGTCCTCGGCCGGGGGAGTCAGCCGAGGGCGGTTGCCCATGCCGTCAGCGTGGCGAAGTCATCGCCGCTAAGAACCTCTATCGGAATGAGGCCCAAGTAATGCGGTGGTGACGAAGAGGCTCGGCCTCGCACCATGGGCTGTGACAGTTGGCGGGTACGGCAGAGCAGAGGTAGTTCGGTGGATCTGATCCATCTCTCGGATGGCGACAACAGCTTCCGAGTCCGGGTGTTGGGCCGCCGGATGCCGGGGGTGCTCCCACTGCACGACCTTCTCGATGCGGAGGTGCTCATCAAGAGTGGCTTCGTGCGTGGACGACTGGCCCTCGGCCTGTTCCCCGCGGACGTGGACGGCTGGGACCACGCCCTGGACGTGCTTGCTGCGGGGCATGACGTCGTCTGGATCGACGACGACCGTAGCCCCGAGATTCGGGTCCGTGCGCTCGATGAAGAGCACGAGACCCCTGCCGTGCGGGTTGAGGATGTGACCGGATCCGGCGTGCACGTTTTCCTCCCGCTCTGCCTTGAGGAGGGATGGATCGACGAGCAGCGGAGGCTGCTCCACCAGGTACGGCAGCAGTGGCCGCGCGAGGTCCTTGAGACTTCCCCCGGCGCCTACGAGTGGCGCCGCTGAACGGCCGCGAGTCGGCGCCAGCAGATGAGCGCGCATCCCAGCGTGAGGAAGGCTTCATGGATGTCGTCGCGGACCTCCCAGCGGATCCGCAGGCGGCGGAACCAGTGCAGATGAGCAAAGGCCCTTTCTACGACCCAGCGTTGGGTGCCCAGGCCAGAGCCGTGCTCGGTGCCTCGGCGGGCGATCATCGGCTTCACTCCGAGGCCCCAGACGAGACGGCGGTACTTGTCGTGGTCGTACCCGCGATCAGCCAGGACAACATCCGGGCGGCGACGCGGCCGGCCGCGCTTGCCCCGCACGGACGGCACGGCCTGGAGCAGCGGGATGAGCTGGGTGACGTCGTTGCGGTTGCCGCCGGTCAGGGTGACCGCGAGCGGGATGCCGGTGGCGTCAGTGATCAAGCGGTGCTTGCTGCCGCTTCTGCCCCGGTCAACAGGGCTTCGTCCCGTCTTGGAGCCCCTTTTAACGCGCGGATGTGGGAGCCGTCGACCGCGGCCCTGGAGAAGTCCAGGGCGTCCACGCTGCGAAGCCTGGCGAGGAGCACCTCGTGGAGCCGGGGCCACACCCCGGCTTCGGTCCACTCGGCCAGGCGCCGCCAGCACGTCATGCCCGAGCCGAAGCCGAGTTCCTGTGGCAGGTGTTCCCACGAGATCCCGGTGTGCAGCACGAACAGGATGCCCTGGAACACCGGCCGGTCCGGATGCCGCTTGCGTCCCGGATGCCGGGCCCGACGCTCAACTTTGGGCAACAGCGGCTCAACCACCGCCCACAACTCGTCATCGACTTCCCACGGCTTCGGCCGAGCCACCCCGCACCCCCGAATCAACAGTCCCGGAGCGATCCAACCACCTCGAAGATCATTTCGTTAGGAGTTCTTAGCCATGGCCGCCACCCTACCCAGCGTCTGACCGGCCCTTTTGCCTCACGTCCCGGCGTCCGCTCAGTCCTCGATGCGGAGCTTGGGGCGGGTCCAGAGGGTGAGGTCGCTGCTGGTGGCGACTGCCAGGGTGAGACCGGACGGGGAAAAACCGGCAGCGCGCAGTTGCGAGTGTTCGGAGTGCAAGACGTGCCACCAGGTGCCTCCCGCCGGTCCTTTGTGCGCTCCGCCGTCGGCGGAGAGGATGACGCGGTCGTGGGGCCATTCGGGGCTGACGATGTCCAGCGTCCAACCGTCCGGGGTGGTGCTGTGCAGACCGCCGCCGAAGAGGCCGGCGATGCGGACCGGGGTGCCTGTGATGGGACCGAGGCCAGGGCACGCGAGGTCCGGGTGGGCGTCGGGGGTGCTGGTGGCGGGATCGGGATCCCGGTCGCGTGCGATCTTCTCGCCGCAGGCTGCATCGAAGAGGCCGTGTCCGTCGCTGGATACGACCATGACCAGGTCGTGTCCGGTGTCAGGGTGGACTGCGAAGCCGATGCCGAGCAGGCCGCCGATGGGGATCCTGTGGTCCAGCCCTGGTTGCCAGGGTGTCGGGGCTGTCATGACGGGGGCGGCCAGGTAGCGCTCCCGTAGCTGCTGCTGGTACTCCGTGATCAACCTGTCTCCTCGGTTCGGTTCGCGTCGAGGGTCCCTCGCGCAGCGTCCCAAGTCGACTGGAATTCACACGGGCTGATCTCTGCCGTGCGGTTCGCTGTTCGCCAGCCGCTCACACTGTCCTCCGCGAGCACGCCGTATTTCCGCTCGTAGGAGGCCATCGTCGCGAGATCGCCGGTCGCTGTCGAACGCCTCGAGTGGATGACAGCAGTAGTTCCGGCAGTGGCTGGTCATCAGTCGGCTCGTGGATGCTCACGAGTCAGGACGGCAGTGCCGTGCCGCTGAGGCAGAGGGACGAAGGTGCGATGATTCGTTCGTGGTGACAGATGCCGAGTGGGCCCGGATTCGCAGTGGTCTGTGCTTTGGGCAGGTCTTCGAGGGCACCGTGGTGAAGGTTCCCAGGCCCGGTGCGATCGGGATCTTCGTGGACATCGGCCTGAGTGTCGCAGGCTTCGTCGATGTTCTGCTGCTGCCGAGCGAGGGCGAAGACTGGCCGGCGCAGGGCACGGTTGCCGATTTCGAGATCTGGTGGGCGGACAGCCGCCAGCAGATCCGGCTGAAGCCGTCCGACTCCCGATATCTGCGGACCGACTTCACCGACTTCGTCGAGCGCTTCCGGCCCAGTTGGCCTGCCGACGTCGGCCAGCCCGTTCGTGACCCGGGGTCTGTCACTCCCGACGAACTGCGGGCCCTGCATCGCTCCGGGGGAGCGTCGGCCAGCTCCCTCTGAGACGGTGGAAGTGGCCGACGCTCCCCGGCGGGACCGTGCTGGCCGCGGCTTCGGCGCGGGCTCGGGTCCTGGCGAGGCGGGGAGTCGGTGCCGGTTTCGACGATGGCGCCGTTGAAGGTGAGGCGGTCGACGATGGCCGCGCAGAGGACGCTCCCAGCGCGATCAGCATGGGGGACTCGCGGTTCCGGTCGCCGATCAGGCAGAGCGGCTGGCTCTTCTCCGGCCGCCCTGTCGGCGGGGGTCATCAGCAAGGGGGAGAGGCTGAGGAGCGATCGGCGGTGTTGCTATCCTGTGGTCGGCGAGGTCAACCGCTCGGTAAAGGACGGGACTCCGGAGGTGCGGGACAAGAGTCGTCTGCCTCGCCACTTCAACGACAGGGCCTGCCCCGGTCGGGTGCGGCTCGTTCCGGGGGAGAGCGCGGCCAGGCCGTGAGGGTGCATCTGGCCTGGTCATGGGCTGAACAGCGCCGTTGGTTCTTCTGCGCCCGGGAGCATCACCGCCTCTGCCCCGGCCTGTGCCCGGCCGGATATGCCCTGGGTGACGGTCTCCTGTGACGTCAACCGCCAACCGGCGATCGTCCGCGGTCCGCCTGAACGGGAGCTCAGGAGTGGAAACCTCGGCCGTACTCGTCCCGGCTCAGGTGAAAGTCGTCCGGGCGGTCGCGCCGGAGTTCCTCATACCGCTGCGCGAAGACATCCAGTGCCTGGTGCAGCGTGCACCCCTGCGTCGCGCGGATCGTCGTGAGCGCGAAGATGATCCGTTCCTCCAGGATGTCGCGGTCCACGCCCGCGGGCAGCGGTTCCATGGGGCCGGGAGCCTACCTGCGGCGTACCACCCTCAGTGATATTCGGTCCAGGTGGCACAGCACCGACGGCACGCTCACCGAGAGAGCGCCGCACCCGTCTTGGTCATCGGCTGATCAGCCACGACGATGTGCTCGCACTGCGCCTCCCGACGTTGGCAGCGACGGCCACCAAGAAACACTGATGGTCTGGTCAGCGGCATGCCAACGCCGGGCAAGGATTACGCACGTTGCCGTCTGTTCACCCGCTGGTTCTCCTCGGTCATGCCCGCGGGGTGGTGTCATGCCTGAGATGCCCGGCATCCCCGCCCGGGCCCGACGTGACGGAGACCCCCACATGCGTGTGATCCCGCAACTCGCCCCCGCTGCGGCCGCGTTCACCCTGGCCGCCGGCGCCCTGAGCCTGACCACCGGCACGGCCCACGCCGCGACGCCGCCCACGGCCGTCACCGCTGCGGTGGCGCAGTCGTGTTCGCAGGCATACCTGCCCCTGCCCGACCCGGTCTGCCAGCCCGGCGCCGACAACCCCGACGTCACCCAGGCCACCATCAACTCCACCATCTGCGTGTCCGGCTGGACCTCCACGGTGCGCCCGCCCACCAGCTACACCAACCCCCTCAAGGTCCAGCAGATCGCCGCCTACGGCTACACCGACACCTCCACCGCCGATTACGAGGAGGATCACCTCATTCCTCTGGAGCTGGGCGGCGCCCCGCGGGATCCGCTGAACCTGTGGCCCGAGCCGCGCTACAGCGTCGGCGGCAAGAGCGCGGGGAACAAGGACACGGTCGAGAACCGCCTCAAGAGCGCCGTGTGCAGCGGGCAGGTGAGCCTGGACGCCGCCCGGCACGCGATCGCCACCAACTGGACCACCGCGCTGGCCACACTCGGCCTGAGCTAACCCGCAACGCGCCCGCCAGCCCCGGTCCCACCGTGGCTGACCAGCGGCCGGCACCAGCCGCAGTGCGAGCGACAGCGGATTGCGGGGGGAGCGCCGGGACCCATGGGTGGGGTCCGGGCGGGCCGCTGCCGTCACCGACCTGTTCACCCGCGGACCGGTCACCACCTTCCTGCAGCTGGCCCGCACCGGCGAGCTGCGCGCCCGCACGGTCGCCGACCCCGCCAGGCGCTCCGACCACTCCGAGCAGACCCGCCTGGAGGTCCTGCGGCTGCTGGTCACCGCGTGCGGCGCCGAGGACTACGCCGACCTGCCGCCCCAGATCAACCCGCAGAGCAAACCCGTCGTCGCCACACGGCCCCGCACCCTGTTCCGCTCCCAGCTCACCACGCTCGCCGACCAGGCGGGCGCTCCCCGCGGCCGGGTGCGGATGCTCGCCATGGGGGCGGTCGTGTGCGACACGGGCCTCCGGGCGGGCGAGCTGTGCGCCCGCACGGTCGAGGACCTCGCGCCGACCCTGGAGGAGCTGCGCGTGGTGCGCCGCCCCCAGGGCTGGAGCGAGTCCGAGGCATACACCGAGCTGCTGCCCCTGTCCGGCCTGTCCCGGGCCGCACTCCGACGGTGGCTGCCCGAGCGCCACGACCTGCTCACCGCGGTCGGCGGCACCGCGACCGCCCTGTGGGTCTCCCTCAAGCCCAACCACCATGGCGGCCGGGCCGTGCCCGCCGGGACGCCGCTGGAGCCCCGGGGCCTGGCTCGTGAATGGACCCGCGCCGTCGACGACACGAACGGCCAACTCGCCGGAGAGCCGTCCTGGGAGCCGCTGCCCCGGCGCATGGAGCAGCTGCGGCGCGGGGTGACGCCCAAGGGGACCGCGGCGCCGATGCAGGCCGACGCCGAGCGGGCCGCCGTGCTCCTGGACGCGGTCGCCGCCCGCGCCCGCGCCCTCGCCGCGCTGCACCGCGAGGGCGAGACGGACTCCACCGCCGGGCTGCAGGCCCGCATCGAGGTCCGCCAGGCAGTGCGCGAGGCATGGGCGGAGGGCATCGAGCACGCGGTGCAGCTGTCCGTCCTCGCCGAGGCGGGCCTGCCCGACACGGCCTCGCTCGCCGCGGCCGGATGGGAGCCGGTCCTGCTCGCCGCCATCGAGCGGGACCGCGGCTGGGGCCGCCCCTCGAAGGCAGCCACCGCCCAGGCATCCCACACGTAAGCGGGTGGATCAGGGGTGGTTGTCAGTGCCACCAGCGATCATTGCCGTATGGCGATCACGATGACGAACTATGGCCTGACCTGGACCGACCCCGATGGCGTGCCGCGGGCTGCCGCTGTCTCCTACGGGGAGAGCTCGGGCGAGGACCGGGCGAAGCAGCTGGTGGCCGCGAAGTGCAAGAACGTCGAGCTGACCGAGATCGAGGTCGGGCAGCTGCCGCGCCCGAAGGCGGTGTAGGCCCCGCTGGCCGGTGTCGGCGGGGCGGCGCACCCTGGACGTATGGACGGGGCGCCGATCGTCGTGCACCGGCCGCGAGGCAGTGGCGGGCGGCGTGTCACCGTGCGCGGCACCATCATCGGCCTCGCCTACTCCGACCGGGATCTCGTCGAGTTCCTGCGGCAGGCCGGGATAGAGGAGACGACCGCCGAGGACATGGTCGCCGCTGATTCGTCGATGATCGAATGGCGGGGCGGACGGGCCCACCACTACGAGGCTGCGTGACGGAATCCCGCTGGTACGAGACCCAGCCTCCTGGCTCGCCCGTGGCCTCTGGGGAAGGATCCACAGGGGGCACGTGCCCCGGGGCGTATACCCAGCCCTCTGTGGCGGCGTGGGAGCCCTGGTGCACCCGTCACCCGTGCGGCATTGCTGTCGGGTGCGTGCGACGGGCAGACCAAGACGGCTGTGCGCTGGGCAACGCCGAGCATCGTTGGCTGGCGCTGTCACCAGCGGAATCCCAGGGTGTCGAGCTGGGCGATCTGCTGGTCGGTGAGGCGTCCTTGGCGTCGGCGGGCGCGCTGGAGGGTGAGCCAGGCATCCAGGCGTCGCCCGTTGACGAGGGTGGGGGTGGGCGTACGGAGGTGGCCGTGGGCGGCGTGGTAGGCGCGGGCGTCGGCGAACCGTCTCTGCCAGACCTGTTCGGTCCGTACTCCGGCGACGCCGGGGCCGGGCTCCCAGTCCATGCCGAGCGCGTCCAGGGCGGCGACGCGGTCGGGGGCCAGGGTGCCGCGCCGGCGGGCGGTGCGCTGCCGCAGCAGCCACAGGCTCAGGTCGACGCCGTCGGTCCGGGTGTTGCTCGGGGGGCGCAGGTGGCCGTGTTCGCGGTGGTACCGGCGGGCGACGTCCAGGGCGTGGATCCATTGGGAGGCGTGGAGGTCCCACTCGACGCCGATGTCCTGGAGTTCCTGGATCTGTGGTGCGGTGAGCTCGCCGCGGCGGTAGGCGCGGCGCTGTTTGGACAGCCAGTCGCTGAGGATGCGGTCGGTGGGATCGGTGGAGGTGGCCGGGGGGCGCAGGTGGCCGTGGCGTTGGCGGTAGGCGCGGGCGAGGGCGGGCAGGTCGGCGGCGGGGCGCTTGCGGGCGGCGCAGAGGCGGGCGTTGAGTGCGCTGGCGTTGCAGCCCAGCGCGTGCGCGAGGGCTTTCTGCTCGACGCCCGCATCGACGAGGGCGAGCAGGGCATGGGCGGGGATGTTGCCGCGCTCGGGGGGCAGGGCACGCAGGGCGGTGATCTCCGCGTCGGTGGGCGGGCGCCTTGGAGGGGCGGCTTCCCAGACCATGCCGAGTGCGTCGAGAGCGGCGCGCCGCTCGTCGGGCACGGTGAGGCTGCGGCCGTTTTTGTCGCGTCTGCTTCCGGCGTTTAGGGCCCGGTAGCGGGCGATGAAGTCGCCGAGGTTGTAGCCCTCGGGGTCGATGTGGGTGACGGGGACCCGCAGGTCGCCGTGGCGTTCGCGGTAGCGGCGGCAGGCGGCCTCGGCGGTCTTCAGGTTGCGGACCATGTCGTCGAGGCTGGTGAAGTAGATCGAGTACCCAGCCCGGCAGGCCGCGACCGCTGATAACCGGAGGCCCCAGCAGGGCAGCGTTGGCCCTGGCCTCGACGAACGACAACGTGGCGAGGTCCTTGACCTTGCGCGGGTCGAGCTCGGGCTGGAGTCGGGTAGCCGGATCGCGTTGCCGTGATCCGGCCCCCTCAGAACCGGACGTGCGCCATTAAGCGCATCCGGCTCAAGCGAACCCCGAGGGCTTCGCAGGTCAGCAGGGTTGTGTGGCCCGTTTGCCGTCGCCCGCGTGATGCTGGCGGTGGCATTCGGAGTGCACGAGGGTCAGCGTCTTGTCGCGGCCCGCCATCAGCGCCCGGTCGAGGTCGGCCCGGAAGAGGGGGTTCGTCCGCGCGAGACCGTGGATCTGGCTGGCAGGGATCTGCAACTGGCGGGCCACGTCCTGAAACGTGTGGCTCCGGCGCAGCATGCGCAGCACGTCCGTGCGCAGCGCCAGGGGCAGCACCGCACGGCTGATGGACCGCCGGCACGCGCGGTCCCGGGTGCGGCGTCTCTTTCGGCACGGCTCGCACCGGCTCAGCGCGGTACGGGTGACGGCGGACCGCACCTGGTGGTGGCCGGCGCGGAGACACCCACATCTCCAGCACCTTCAACATGTCCACCCGCGCCGGAGACCCGCGCACCGCCGCCCACATCTTCGCCTCGGCTATCGCACGGGCCGCCGGCGCCTGACCCGGCCCCGGGCGCGACGGAGCCCGGCCGTGGCGGGCCGGGGCTCCGGGTGCTGGTCAGGCTCCCCCGGGTCAGCCGAAGAGTCTGTCCCACAGCGCTTGCACGGCCGCGGCCAGTACCCCGGCCCCGGTCACACGACGCGTGAGGCGGGACAGGGTGTCCCGGACCCGGTCGCGGTCCTGCTCTCCCTCGGGCAGCACCAGCGCGTCACTGATTTCCTGGACGTCCCGCTCGACCCAGACACGCTCCTGCTGCGGCAGTTCCCCGCCGTGCTCCCTCAGCGCCGCGAGGATCGCCGAGACGAGCCGTTGTTCCTCGGTCGCCTCGCGGCCGTCGGCCGCCCCGGTGACGGTGAGGCCGCCGTCGATGTTCACCTCGCCGCCGCCGGTCTGGATCACGCCTGCCGTGCCGGACGTGATGCTCACGGCGGGCTTGGGCCCGATTGCCTCGGTCATGGCTTGGTAATTCCCTCCGTATTCGGCGGAACAGCGTCGTCCCGACCCGGTGAGCAGCAGAATGGGCCTCAACTCGCCCCGCCAATCCACATCCATCCGCCTCACGACCAGGCCCCACCTGATGGCCGACTCTGCAGCGGTCGTGTACTCGGCTTCCGTCACCGCGACGTCCTCGACGTACCACGGGACACGGAGGGAGATGTGGGACGGGTGGAACCTTGGGAAGCGGGGCTCATCGCGCGTGACCACCTGGTAGGGCTCCTCGTTGAGGACCTGGCCCCTGTGGGTCTGGTTGAGCAGGGCGGCGAGAACGTCCCGCTCGCGCCTGGCGCGTCCTGGGCCTGCCGTGTAGAGCTCGGCTCGCCGTAGTTCGCCCCTCTCCCGGCGGGCCCGTTCCAGAGCCCGCAGCTCCTTCGCCATCGCGAGTAGCTCTGGTATGTCCTCCGGCCGCCTCTCGACAGGTCTTCCGCGCCAGTCTTCCCGCCCTTCCGGCCTGAGTGCGCCCAGCAACTCCTGCCAAGTCGGCTCCGGGCCGTCGATGTTGATGTAGCCCAAGCCTTCCTGGGCCCCCCTGTCCATGGGCCGCAGCTTAGTGCGGGCGCGGACGGCGAAGCAGGGGAGCAGTAGTCGTCGTGGCAGACCCGCAGACGCACCAGCGGCGCGCCCACGGCCTCGGGGCCAGCGAGACAGGCACGGTCGGCGACGGCGGTCGACAGCATGAGCCACTCCCGGACGATGCGGCGATGGGGCATCAACCCCGCAGCAGCGGGGACCAGAAGCGCGGGCCCGGCTGAAGGCCCCTTACCCCCGCAGACGCGGGGAGCAGCCGTACGACCCCCGAAATCAGGCTGGGAAGCCTCCCAGGGATCACCCCGGCATGCGCGGGGATGCGGCCTTCAGCGACCTGGATCCCGATCTGGTTAAGGAGGCCGAACGGCGCAGAGCCGAGCGCACGGCCCGCGAGGGCGCCGACATGTTCGCCGGGGAGCAGTACTTCCGGGCCGTACGCGAGGGCCGCTCCGTCCATGCCAGCGCGGAGCAGGACCGGGCGGCCGTGGCCGTCCTCAAGCTCGCCGAACAGCGCCGCGAACTGCAGCGCCAGATCGACGACTTGGCCGGCCAGCTGGTGGAGCAGGTCACCCAGGACACCGGTGACCTCACCGCGCTGAGCGAGGTCGCGGCCGCCGATACGGACATCCGCGCCGCACTGGAGCACCTGGCCGGCACCGAGCGGACCGCGGAGATCCTGCATGGGGAAGGGGCCCACGCATCATGACTGCCACCACCCCGCCGCATCCGGGCCCTCTCCTCCATCTCCCCCTGAGTCCGCAGGAGTTGGGCCGTATCGCGGGCCGCAGCCCGCCTGGGCCCGTCCCGGGCGTCCCGGCCAGCGGGGCCGGGACGGCTACGACAGCGCTGCCTCCTGCTCCACACCGCGCTGCACGCCCTGGTGCGCGGTCGTGGCCTGGAGGCCGGCGACGACATCGAGACCCGGACCGGCCGCCTGCTGATCGCCTACGGGCAACAGCGTGCTGCCCTGGCACGGCCGTGACCGCCTCACCGCCTACATCCGAAACCCCCCTGCTCACCGGCCACCTGGCCGCCCTCACCCTCCGCCTCACCTGCCGGGCCCACCTCGACGCCCGGGGCGACCCCCGGGGAACGGGGCACCCAATCAGGCAACCAGGTCGAGGGGTGGGTGTGGCTCGACGTGGGCGCCCCCCACGGTGAAGAGCCTCGGGTAGCTCTCCTCGCCCTGCCACGAGGTCTGCTCGGGACCTTTCCTCTGTGCCTCCAAGCGGGGCGAGTTCCTGCGCTCTTCGTGGTCCGCGCCGCGTTCCTACACCCGCTGGGCGAGTTCGGAGTCCGTGTACCTGCCGCACACCGTGAACGACACGTTCTGGCCGCTCCGCTGCCCGGGAGGGGGCACCGGCATGGCTGGGGCGACGTTCAGCGGCTCCGCCCAGGCGACGTCAACTGGCCCCGGTTCGTGGCTGATTGGTGAAGGTCAGGCGTCGTGAGCTGGCTCCGCGGGGCGACTTGAATGGGGACCTTGCCGTAGCCGGGTGCCGGTTTTCTCCTGGCGGGCTTTGGTGCGGGCGAGGCGGTAGGACTCGGTGCCGGTCTCGATGAGAGTGGCATTGAAGGTGAGTCGGTCCACGATGGCTGCGCGGCCATCCTCGACCGCCTCCTCCGCCAACTGCGGAGTGATCTCCATCAACGGCCCAAGCTACCGCCTCAAGAACCGCCTCGCCGCCATCGAACGAGAACGAGACGACGCGGCCTGAAGATTATGCAACGGGTGGGCTTTGACCTGCGGAGGCGGATGATCGGGCGCCGCTGATGCCCTCGGCGCCGATCTCCTGAGCGCTCGCGCTTCCCTACCGACCGGATGTCCAAAGGGCAGGTTCGCCTTACTTTTCCTCGTCCCTCTCCAGAGCGCTGATCGCGCGGCGGCGCCAACGTGTGATGGCCACCGCGGCAATCACCCCGCCCAGCACACTGACCAGCGGAACACCCCAGGTCGCGGCCACAAACAAGGTCCCGAGTGACTTCATGACGCCTCCTCTCAGGGCGAGACTACTCGGCAGAGCTCAACGCCAGGTCGGTGGAGCGGCTTCGGACCGACGCAGGTAGCGAAGGCTGGTGCACGGATCTCTGTACCCGGGGCCACTCTCATGGGTGGGGTGCGAAAACCATTCGCGAGGGGAGGGGCTTGGAGGTGAGACTGGTGGGTCGATCGCATGGGACAGAGAGAGTGGCCAGCCCTGACGTACAACCGTGACACCCTGCCCTTCCCCGACAACCGCGTGCCTCACGTCACCTACGAGGACATGCGGAACTGGGAAATGTCGGACCCTGCCCGCCACCCGTTCGCCTGGGACGAGGACGAGGAAGCCCACCTCCGCTCGCTGGTCCGCGAATGGGTGCCACCCGTGCTCTCCGGTATGGCCGGCTGGTGGCAAGGAGAGCGCTGGTGCGAGAGCCAGGTGGACGCGATCATCCGGGAGCGATACGGCACCTGGGCCTGGGGATGGAACTGGTACCACTACAACAGCGGGCCCATCGGCAACTGGACCGGCGGGCCGAGCTCGGTGACGACCCCCGACGAGACCGCTGACCGGGCCGTGGCCGCGCTGTTGGAGTGGCGCCAGTGGCTGGAGCGGACGGCACAGCGCTTCACCGAGCTGGCGCCGCCGCCGGACGCCTCACCCCAGGACCGCAGCTGGCACCTGGAACGGGCCTGCGTCCGGCTGGTGACCCACGCACTGGACTCGCAAGCGGACAACGCCTGGCGCGGCCAGACCTCGCGCGTCCTGGCCTGGTTCCTCACCAGCACCGGCATGGACCGGGACGAGGCCGAGCTGGCGGTGGAGCGCGCGATCGGTGGCCGGTTCAAGAGCTGGGTCTACCCGAAGCAGACACTGATCGAATCCGTCGCCGACGACCTCGCAGTCGGCCTCACCGGCCACGCCCCCTACCAGGACCACCGGGAGAGGGCGGCGCTGGAGGAACTCCATGACCGCTACTGACAGCCTTTCCCTCTGGCTGCGCGCGCGCCGCGAGGCCGACTGGCAGTCCGCACCGGCTCTGCGACGCTTCCCGCCCGGCCGCGACGGGTTCCAGTCCTGGTGCAAGGGACCGGTCCGCCTGCGCGACCCGCATCGCGCGCAACGCCTGCTCGCCGCACACGCCTTGTCCCTGACAGATGCCGCACGCCGCACCCCGCTGGACTTCGCCCTGCTGGCCGGCTGGCAGCGCGAAGTCCTCGCCGCAGCAAAGGTCCCGTTCCGCACGAGCGACGCCTACGCGAAAGCCGGCCGCGAGCGCTACGGCCTGACCCCGCACACGCAGGCCGATTTCGATTCCTGCCTGCGCGAGACGACCGACCCGGAGATCCCGCTGGCGGCCCGAGCGGCCCGCGCCTACCTCGATGTGGCGTTCTTCCACCCCTTCACCGACGGCAACGCCCGCGCCGCACTGCTGACCCTGGTCCACGTCCTGGCCCGGGAGGGCATCACCCTCCCTGAAGTCGAACCCCTCCAGACCACCCGCTACGCCGATGACCCGGCCGGTGCCGCCGACCTTGCCGCCCTCATCGGGGTCCTCAACCGCCACCGACCATGAAGCGCCCGGACGGGCCTAGCGACAAATGCGCCAGGCTCATCCCCTGATACACGCCCTTGTCCCACCGTGTCACCAACGGGTCGTTGGACACGGCCGCAGCCGCCCCCATGCACTCGATGACGGTACGGACGGCACGGGATGGGGGGCTCGGTCAGGCGTGCGGGGCTGCGCCAAAGCGCTCGCGGTAGGACTCCAGGTCCTCTTCCGTGATCTTCGTGAAAAGCACCGGCGGCACCGTGAACGCGGTGCCGGCCGGGACGGTGTCCAGGGCCCTGGCCTGTTCGGCGGTGACCCAGGTCGTGGTGTCGCCGTCGAGGGCGAAGGCGCCGCGCAGGGTGGCGGCCGTGGCCGGGATGACCGGTTCGGACACGACCGCGTACAGGTGGATCAGGTTCATCGCGGTGCGCAGGGTGAGCGCGGCGCCGTCCGGGTCCGTCTTGACCTGAAGCCAGGGGGCTTTCTCCTCCAGGTAGGAGTTGCCCGCTGACCACAGGGCACGCAGGGCGGTGGCGGCCTTGCGGAACTGCAGGGCCTCCATCTGCTCCTCGTAATCGCCGAGCAGCCGTGCGATCTCCTCGCCCAGCTTCGCCTCCGCCTCGCCGGCGATGTGCCCGGCCGGAACCCCGTTGCCGAACCGCTTGCGGGAGAACGACAGTACGCGGTTGACGAAGTTGCCGAGGGTGTCCGCCAGGTCCTTGTTGACGGTGGCGGTGAAGTGCTCCCAGGTGAAGGAGGAGTCGTCCGACTCGGGGGCGTTGGCGATCAGGAAGTAGCGCCAGTAGTCGCCGGGCAGGATCTCCAGGGCCGCGTCGGTGAAGACGCCGCGCTTCTGAGAGGTGGAGAACTTGCCGCCGTAGAAGGTCAGCCAGTTGAAGCCCTTGACGACGTCGACCTTCTTCCACGGCTCGCGCACGCCGAGTTCGGTGGCCGGGAACATGACCGTGTGGAAGGGGACGTTGTCCTTGGCCATGAACTGCGTGTAGCGGACGCTGTCGTCGGCCTCGTACCACCAGGACTTCCAGTCGCGGATCTCACTGTCGCAGGCGGCGTCCGCCCACTCCTTGGTGGCGCCGATGTACTCGATCGGGGCGTCGAACCACACGTAGAACACCTTGCCCTCGGCCGCGAGCTGCGGCCAGGTGTCGGCCGGGACCGGCACACCCCAGTCCAGGTCGCGGGTGATGGCGCGGTCGTTCAGCCCCTCGGTCAGCCACTTGCGGGCGATGGAGGTGGACAGGTGCGGCCACTGGCCGCTCACGGTGGCGATCCACTCCTCGACCTCGTGCTGCAGCGTGGACTGCAGCAGGAACAGGTGCCTGGTCTCGCGGACCTCCAGATCCGTGGAGCCGGAGATCGCCGAACGCGGGCCGATCAGGTCGGTCGGGTCCAGGACGCGGGTGCAGTTCTCGCACTGATCACCGCGGGCCTTGTCGTAACCGCAGTGCGGGCAGGTGCCCTCCACGTACCGGTCGGGCAGGAAACGGCCGTCGACCGGCGAGTACACCTGGCGGACCGCCCGCTCCTCGATGAACCCGTTCTCGTGCAGCTTGCGCGCGAAGTGCTGGGTGATCTCGACGTTCTGCCGCGACGAACTGCGACCGAAGTAGTCGAAGGCCAGCGCGAACCCGTCGTACACGGCCTTCTGCGCCTCGTGGGCCTGGGCGCAGAAGGCGGCGACCGTCAGCCCGGCCTGCTGGGCGGCAAGCTCGGCCGGGGTGCCGTGCTCGTCGGTGGCGCAGATGTAGAGGACATCGTGACCGCGCTGGCGCAGATACCGGGAGTACACATCCGCCGGAAGCATCGACCCGGCCATGTTGCCCAGGTGCTTGATCCCGTTGATGTAGGGAAGCGCGCTGGTCACCAGGTGTCGGGCCATCCTCGGATGCTCCCTTTCGTCTCTACGGCGCCAGCGGCAGTGGCGCGGCGGTCCCGGTCGGGAAGCTGCAGCCGATGTGATCAGTCAGATCACACAACGACGTCACGCGTGGTGACGGAAGGTGGCTGCCAGCCGCTGTCATCGTATCGAAGCGGGTCC
Organism: Streptomyces sp. cg36; assembly: GCF_041080675.1. Taxonomy (NCBI): domain Bacteria; kingdom Bacillati; phylum Actinomycetota; class Actinomycetes; order Kitasatosporales; family Streptomycetaceae; genus Streptomyces; species Streptomyces cyclosori. Next base: position 8,517,880 of record NZ_CP163520.1, read on the forward strand.
TCCCCATCCTCGGTTTTTCCGCCCGGACAGGCCCCGGCGCAAAGGCACTCGGCCGTCCGGGACAGGCGGCCAAGCGAGTCCCGTACGGCCGAGGCGCCCCCATTTTAAAGTGGCTTCCCTGCCACAGGTCCGCGCTCACCGCACCCCTCCGCGCGCTCACCCCCACTCGGGACAGCGAGCGAGCAGCACCAAGCCCAACGGCGCCGTGTCGCCCGGTACAAGGGCGTCGACCGAGGCCAGGATCCTCACCGCCCGATCCAGGTGGCCTGCAGTCGGGGGCGGGGTGGAGGAAGCCCGCCGCGGACAGCGCCGACTGTCCACGGCCGACAGTGCTCGGCCGCAGACCACCGCGACCCGCTCAGACCATCTGGCGAGGCCCTCACCCCTGCTGCCCGGCGACGTATCCGGCCGACCGTGTCTGCGGGCGCTGTGGTGGGGCAGGGGAAGGGGCCCGCGTACGTGCGAGTGGCCGCGGGCCCCTGGTCCGCCTGTCCTGTCGGGGGCGGTGATGCCACGGTAGGGGCCGCCCGCCGTATGCGCACGCCGACACGGCCCGCACCTCGGCCTGCCGGGTGTACGGCCGTCCTGCCGTGCGCGTGTCAGGCCCCGGCTTCTGCGTTGCCGGCGCTGGGTGTGGGCTGCACGGGGGCGCCGGCCGGGGCTGCGGGCAGGGCGGTGTAGCGGACGGCGCCCTCCACGCGGGACCTGGACAAGTGGCTCTTGGCGACGAGGGCTTCGAGGGTGTTGCGCACGAGCTGGGCGCTGGGCCGGGTGCGCTGCGGATGCGCGGCCCCCAGCTCGGCCTGGACGTCGGCGACGGAGCGGGGATCCTGGTGGGTGAACAGCGCCAGGACCAGCTCCCGCAGCGGAGCCTCCACGCTCGCCCGCCGCTTGGGCGAGGTGGTGGCGGGGGAGGCGGGCGTCGTTGCGGCCGTGGGCGGGACGTCCTGCTTCGTGCGCTGGGAGGATCGCGGCCGGGACACCCGTGCCGCAGGCTTCCCCTTCGACGATGCCTTGGGGCCTGCCGCAGCGCCTATGCGGGCAGCGGCCTGGGCGCCGGTGAGGGTGGCCTGCATGGTGGTCAGCAGAGCGTGGTCACCCTCCAGCGTCACCAGACGGCCGTTCAGGGTATGAATCTCCCCGCGGATGCGCTCCTGCTCCTTGGCGTTGGTCTCCAGGTCGGCACCGACCTGCGCCGCGTACTGGTCCTTGAGAAGGGTGGAACCCGGCTCTACGCTCATGAACGCTCTCCCTCATCGGAGTTGTGCTGCCCCGGGGCGCCCCGCAGGGCCCAACTGGACCGGCCCGGCCAAAGATACCGACCGTGCAATGCTCCACGACGGATACCGCGAGCAGGGACAGCCAGGAATTGGGTCGCGAGTGGTTGAAGGGCGGCTGTAAGATCCGTCAGACCCGCCTCGATGTCCCGGGCGCAGGGCCGCTCACCAGCGGCCCTGCGCCGCGACGACGGCCTCGCGGGTGAGGTCACCTGGGTCGCGAACCCAAGCGCTTTTCTGCCTCGCCAGACGACGAGCCGACGTGCTCTTTGCGATGCGCCGCGACGGCACCTTCTACGGGCCGCAGTCAGTGGCCGTCACATGACTTCCGGGTCATCCATCCAGCAGCACCACACGGTCGGCCTCGATGTCGAAGCCGAGAACCGGGTGGAGCGGATCAGACTCCGGGCTCAGCAACACCGGCTTACCGAGCCGACGCCCGATTGCCCGCAGCAGACGGCACAGCACATCCACGCCGTCCTGCCCCTGCAACTCCCGCAGATCAACGTCGAAGTCGACCGAGCCAGCCTCATGTGCCCGAAAGACCACGAGGAATCCAGGGACCGGCCAGACCCTCAGCAACGCCTCGGCACCCTCGCCGCGGGCCAGCATGTCCGCAGCTCGCGGAAGCCGGACCGCAACACCGTCCTCGGAGTACTCGCACGACCACCCCTGCGACCGAACGAGATCAAGCACTGCCTGCCAGTCCTCCAGCGAGGTATCCGGGACACGGACGTCCGCCAGCGCCCCCTTCAGACAGGGAGCAAAGAAGCTTTTCACGTCATCCCACAGCAGGTCAGGCATCACGCCATGCTGCCTTGCCCCTCGCGAGAGCGCACCTCAATTCCCTTGACGAAACCGATAGGGCCCCCGGTCAGCAGAACGACAGCTTCACAGTCTGATCGGGAGGTCCGGCATCTCCTGCCCCGTCCTTCATCCGAGTGTCTTGGGCAAGGCAGGAGGTGCACCTGCCTGTCAGACACTCATCCAGCTGTACAGGCGGTGCCCTCGCGCGACCGCCCGGCTGGCCATGTCGGCTGCCTGGTGGAGGAATTCTGCCAGGCCGTCCGGATCCGGCGGCGTCCAGAAGACATCCGAGGTGGCCCACTCGCGGGCGACCTTGTGGAAGGCGGCGCGATCAGCAGTGGCGAGGGCGTCACGCAGGGCCTCGGTCAGTGTCAGGCACAGGACCTCGCCGTCGCCGAGCATCGCGATCTGGTGACCGTGACGCGGATCGGCGCTCACCTCCTCGGCCGTCCGTCCAGTCAGCAGAACCTCGGCCGGAAGCAGGGCAGTCACCGGATCCATGCCGTTGACATCGAATCCGTCATAGCCCGTCGCGATCGCCTCGCCGTCCTCGCGGACCACGGCCCGCACCGCGTCGTCATCGTCTGCGGCAACAAAATACCCATACAGAACTCCCATGCGGCGATCTTTACATCCCGCACTGACACACGCCGCCCGACCGTTTCCCTCGACCAGAACCGGGCTCAACTGGGATAGAGCGCCGCGCGCACCGCTGGGCCGCTGGCAACGGCCCGCTGAGCAGACGGGCCCCCGGGTCGTCGGTCTCGGCTTGCGGAGGTGTACGTGCCACACTCTCGCGCTCCGGCGTTGGTACGGCGCTCGGGAAGAGCGTCACAGGCCGTGAACCTGTTGCTCCTGCGGCCGCCTCGGACCGCTCGGCCGTCACACCGTTCTCAGCGCATGACCCTCGGCCACTGCGCCTGAACGCTATGGGGAGTGGGTCCACACCATGGTGAGGTAGCCGCTGTAGAAGGCGGAGACGAGGGCGGTGCCGGTGAGGACGGCGTAGACGGTGGTGGTGCGTGCGCGGGCGAGGGCCGTGGCGAGGGGGAACAGGAGGGGGAACGCGGGGAGGAGGAAGCGGGCCTTGGACTGGAAGAAGCCGGCACCGCCGACGGTGATGAGGACGAGGGCGGCGGCGTAGATCCAGAGGGCCAGGGGCGGGCGGCGCAGTGCCAGAGTGGCGAGCAGGATCACCGCGGTGACGAGGGTGGCGGCGACCACGACATCGTTCAGGGAGAGCTGGGGTTGGGTGAACAGGGCGCGCAGGCGCTGGGCGGTGAAGGCGCCGCCGTCGAAGGTGGAGCCCCACTGCTGCTGTTCGACGAAGTAGCCGTCCCAGCGGTTCATACGGTGTCCCACCCATAGGACGAACGCCGCCCAGCCCAGGGGTGCCAGGGCTATCGCTGCGTACAGACGCACCGCAGGGCGTTTGCGGGCGCGCCGCCCCTGGAAGGAAACGGGCTCCGTGGAGCGCCCTCTTGCCGCGGACAGCAGTTGCCAGGCAGCGCCGATGGTGACGGTGGCGATGACGGCCAGGCCGGAGGGGCGGGTGGCGCCGGCGAGCAGCGCGAGTGTGCCGGCGGTGAGCCAGGCCCGGGTGAGTACCGCGTACAGGGCCCAGGCCGCGAGGGCGGTGAAGAGGGGCTCGGTGTAGGCCATGGACTGTACGAGGGCGTGCGGCACGATCGCGTACAGGGCGACGGAGAACAGGGCGGCCCGTGAGCCGTAGAGCTTCTCGGCGACGGCGAAGATTCCCCAGGCGGCGAGGAGCGAGGCGGTCAGTGCGAGGGACCAGGCCGCCCAGCTGGCGGGGAGGCCGGTGACGGCGGTGGTGGCACGTATCAGGGTGGGGTACAGGGGGAAGAAAGCGAGTTTGCAGGTGGGGCCGCCGAGGCCGCAGGCGGGGTGCATGGGGCCGCTGTAGCCGTGCTCGGCGATGTTGAGGTAGTAGACCGAGTCCCACCGTGTTGCCAGGATTTCGTGCAGTCCCAGCCCCTTGCGGTGCCCCCATATACCCACCATGCCGACGCCGACCAGGCGCAGCCCGACGTGCAGCAGCAGCGCGGCACGCGCCCGCCGCCATGACGCCGCCACTGCACGACGAGTCGCCGGTATGCCCCTGACGTCGGGTGCGGCGCGTCGGCCTCCCCGGCCGCGAGGTGCGTCGACGCGTATCTGAGTCCCTGTCACATTCCCGTCCAGACGTTCAACCAAGGCAGTCTCTGTCGCGAAACCGTTCGGCGTCGCCGTGGGGCCCGGTCGGCCACGTGGCACCGAAGAAGGCGAAGGGGACGACGGGCCGCGCGGGCACAGCAAGGCCCCCACAGCCTGATTTCGACGCGTGTCCGCGGCGCGTCATGCGCTCCGAACGCTCCCCGCCCGCGGTGGCAAGTTGGTCACTGCTCACCCTGTGCATTCGGTACCGAGGGCATCCGCCTCCCGGCATCAGCGGCGAGATTACCCCACGGCCCGGACACGGCGGTGATCACCGTCCCCCGGCGGCGCCGGCAGTGCAGTCCGGGCGGGGCGACTGGGTTCCGGCGCTGAGGAACAGCTCGGTTCACGGCGGGCGCGAGGGCCTGACGACCGACTATGCCGGTAAACATAAAGTAAAGATCCGTGAACGGTCGGTGCGCGACGGGGTGGGTTCGCCGGGGCCGGCCGGAGGGGCGGCTGTGTCCTGAAGCCAGCCCTGAAACGTTGTATTCAGGGGCAGTTCACCTCGCCGTGATGGCTGGCGCTGGCCATATCCGGCCGACTGGTGGAAATGGTGATGGATCAAGGAATGACGGGCTGTGTCGTAGCTCACTGTTGACTGTCGGGCTGGCGTTTCGTTGGATTCGCTCACTTGTTTGTTTTCTGTGTGGTTCCTGTGGGGGGAGCATCAGTGTGGGGTGGGGACGGCCGTCGTGCCGTGAGACAGGTCCGGCGTCATGTGACGGTGCGGTGGGCGGGATGGGCTGCGGCATCGGGGCTTGTGCTCGCTGGCGCGCAGCCGCTGACGGCCGTGGCGGATTCCGCGGTTCCGGGTGACTGGTCGGCGTCGAGCAGTGCCGATCCGGGACAGCAGGAGACCGCGGAGTCGCTGGCGGTGGCCGAGGCCCGGCACAGTGGCAAGGACGTGAATGTTGCCTCGCTGCAGAGTGAGACGAGCGACGTGGTGGCCAAGCCGGACGGTCGGCTCGCCGCGACGATCCACACCAAGCCGGTCCGCACCCGCAGGGACGGGGCCTGGCGCGCCATCGACACTTCCCTGCGCACCACGAGCGGCGGCGCGGTGGTGCCGTCGGCGACGCTCGTGGACCTGGAGTTCTCCGGTGGCGGTTCGCAGCCGCTGGTACGGATGCTGAGCGCGGGTAAAGAGCTGAAGCTCGCCTGGCCCAAGGCGCTGCCGACGCCGGTGATCAATGGGAGCACGGCCGAGTACCACTCGATCCTCCCGGACGTGGACCTGCGGATGACCGCCACCGAATCGGGGTTCACGCAGCTGATCGTGGTGAAGACGCCGCAGGCGGCGAAGAACCCCGAGCTGGACCAGCTGAAGCTGGGGATGTCCAGCGCGGACCTGATGGTGCGCAAGGAGACGGACGGCTCGCTGTCGATGGTCGACAAGGCGGGCGGCGGCACGGTGTTCCAGGCCCCGAGGCCGATGATGTTCGATTCCTCGCCCGGCCTGACCGACGGCTCCGGCATGCCTGCAACCTCGACTGCGCGGCTGAAGACGCTTGCCGCGTCGAAGGGAGCCGGGCTCGCGGTGGAGGCACCGGTGGATCCTTCGGCTCATGCGGCACCGGTGGAGGTGGCGGTACCTGCGGATCAGAAGTCGCTGGTGTTGACGCCGGACCAGAAGCTGCTCGATGCGCCGGGCACGGTGTTCCCGGTGATGATCGACCCCGACGTGCGAGCACCTCGAGCAGTGGGTTGGGCGGGAATCTCCCGGTACTGGTCGGATACGTCGTTCTGGAAGTTTTCCGGGGACTTCGGCATGGGGTACTGCGGAGACGAGGGCCGGTGCGTGCCGGCCGATGTGAAGCGGGTGCTGTACGCGATTCCGGTGCGGGGCCAGGCTTTCGTCGGCAAGCACATTCAGGATGCCAAGTTCCGGGCGTGGAACTCGCACTCCTGGAGTTGCACTGCCCAGCCGGTGGACCTGTTCCTCACCGGGCGCATCAACTCCAGCAGCACGTGGAACAACTCCAGCTCGATGGGGTCCTCGTCGTTCTGGAACAAGTACCTGGCGACGCGTAACGACGCACGAGGCTTCGACGGCTGTGGGGCCGGATACACGGAGTTCGAGCCGGCGGGTCTGCGTGATGCGGTCCAGGCAGTTGCCGACCGCAACGCGGTCGACCTGACACTGGGTCTGAAGGCCGGAAGTGAGAGCGCGTCGGCATACGGGCAGTGGAAGCGGTTCACCGACGACGGATACCTGCAGGTGTTCTACAACCTGCCGCCCCGCCAGCCCGCGATGAAAGACCTCTCGTCCCAGCCCGGCGGTGTCTGCTCCTCTACTTCGACACCGATCACGAAGGCCCCGCAGCTGTATGCGCGGGTGTCGGATCCGGACCAGGACAGCATCGGTGTGCAGTTCGCGCTCGTCTGGACCAACGGTTCTTGGTATTCGACCGGGGGTGCGAACACCCCGCCCGCGTCCAGTACGTTCAGAGCCTCCGGTTCAACCTTCTCTCTCCTGCTGCCGTCTTCCGTCGTACCGCAGAACAAGGCGGTGGGCTGGGCGGTGCGGGCCTGGGACGGTGCGGAGTGGGGGCCGTGGAGCTGGGACGGCGCCCCCACCGGCTGCTACTTCACCATCGACACCAGCAAACCCGCGGGGCCGGTGACCACTTCGCTCGACTTCCCCGGGTCGCACGATGGGCAGGCACCACTGGCATGGACGGACGGAGTGGGCCGCTACGGCACCTTCACCTTCACCACCACCTCCAAGGATGCGGTGGCCTACCAGTGGGGGATGGACCAGCAGCCGACGGCCGCCCGTGAGGTGGCCACCAGCGGGGGAGCCGCGCGTTCGGTGCGGATGCTGATGCCGAGCGAGGGCCCGCATATCCTCACGGCCCGCGCCAAGGACGCGGCGGGAAACGCGGGTGAGACCACCACGTACTACTTCAACGTGCGGCGCGGGCAGGCCCCGCGGGCCGGGTGGGCGATGAACGACACCGCCGGCAGCGCAGGCTTGGCATCAGGCCCGGCCGCGAACTTCCCCGCCACCGTCACCGGAGGCACCCTGGGCGCGGCCGGGCACACCGGTACGGCAGTGGCTGTGACGGGCGAGACGGCGCCGGACGGGACGCCGAAGAACTACCTCTCCACGCAGAGCGCGGTCGTGGAGACGGACCAGAGCTTCACCCTCTCTGCCTGGGTGAACACCGCTGACCCTTCACTGCAGTTCCAGTCGGCGCTGAGCCAGAGCAGTGTGCACCAAGCCGCCGTCACACTGGGCCTGAGCGCCGGGAAGTGGACCATCAAGGCGCCCACGGCGGACCACGCCACCGACTACAGCTGGTACACCGCCTCCTCCGACGTGGCGCCGGTGGCCAACCAATGGACGCACCTGGCCGGGGTGTACAACGCACCCGCCAAGACCCTGACCCTGTACGTGAACGGAAACCCGTCCACACCCACGCAGGGGGTCAGCCTGTGGTCGGCGCGCGGAGCGATGGACTTCGGACGTCTGCGCTGGCGCGACACCTACACTGACCCGTGGAAGGGATCGCTGGACGACATCCGGGTCTACGACCGCGCGCTGAGCCTCGCGGAGACAACGGACCTGGCGGCCTACCGCCAGGTCACCAGCGGGACGGGCGCCAAGGCGGTGTGGTCGCTGGACGAGAGCGGCACGACCGCGAACGGCACCTCCGAGACCAGTGACCTGACGGTCACCGGTGCGGTGCAGCGGGGCATCCAGGACGGCATCGAGGACAAGGCAGCTCGGTTCGGGGCAGACGCATATGCCACCACCACCCGCCCGCAGGTGGACGGCACCCGTAGCTTCTCCGTCTCGGCCTGGGTACGCCGCCCTGCGCTGGCCGCCGGCGACTCCACCGCCAAGGTGGCGATCAGCCAGCCCGGTGTCCACCAGCCCGAGTTTTCCCTGTACTACTCGCCCTCCTACAAGAAGTGGATCTTCGGCCGGTCCACGGAGGACTCCACCGCCGACACCCTGGTGCGTGCGGTCCAGCCCGCCTGCACCGGCGCGGTGAACGGGCTGCCGTGCTTCGGCGAGACGAGCAACGAGTGGACGCACCTGGTGGGCGTCTCGGACGCGGTCACCCACAAGATCCGCCTCTACATCAACGGCTATCTGGTCGACGAGAGCGACTACGCCCAGGCCACGCCGTGGGCGACGACGAAGCCACTCATGATCGCGGGGCTGAGCCGGGAGGGAACGCCCGCGGAATTCCTCGGCGGTGACATCGACGACGTGCGTGTCTTCGACCGGATCGTCACCGAGGACGAGGCCAGGACAATGGTCCAGCAGCGTCCCCAGCTGGCAGCCCGGTGGAGGTTCGATGCCGCAACCACCGCCACCCCGCCTGTCTCGGCGGAGGACCGCGGGCGGTTCCCCGCATCCCTGTACGGCGGCGCGACGATATCGAAGCCTGACGAGGCCCGAGTCGGCACCGGCACACTGACGCTGAACGGGAGCACCGGATTCGCACAGACCAGCACGGTGCCGCTGGACACCGGACAGAGCTTCACCCTCGCCGGGTGGGCGCAGTCGGCCGCGCCACCGAACCGCGACATGACGGTCCTCTCCCTGGGAGGCGACAAGAACCCCGCAGTCACGGTGCGCTGGAAGTTCCTGCGCACCAGCGACGATCCGGTCAGCCCCGGCAACATCGGGGAGTGGCAGGTGGAAACGGTGGACAATGCCGGCAAGCACGCCGTGGCGATGCATACCTTTGCCAGTTCGCAGGACATCGGAAGCTTCTGGAACCACTTCGCGGTGACCTATGACGCCTTCTCCAACGAGTTGGCGCTGTATGTGAACGGGCAGCGGGAGAACGAAATCTGCCCCGACGCCGACACCGGCTGCACCCCGCATATCTCTTTCACCTCGGCGGAGCAGCCGCTGAAGGCCACCCAGGAGCTGCGGTTGGGCCGCAACCCGGCCACTGTCGCCAACGCGGACTGGTTCTCCGGCCAGATCGACGATATCTGGGCCTACCAGGGCGTCCTCAGCCCCGCCGGCATCGCACAGCTGGCACAGGGCGACGAGCTCGACATCACCACCGGCCCCGCCAGCTAGGCCGCCATGCCGCCGTTGCGGGGCTGCCCATCCCGTGGGCAGCCCCGCACCCCGGCCCCCTCACTTGACCTCCTCTTCACACCTGCCTGGCCCGTGGCCGGCACGATCAGCCGCACCCGGCGCTGAACCGGTGCGGCGGGGGATTGCTTACGATGCGCATCACACCAGCCCGCCGAGCGGGCACCCGCACGACGGCACGAGTTGCCGCCGTCCTATCGGCCGCCCTGGTAGCAGGACTGCTACAGGCCCTGCCCGGCCCACAAGCCGCAGCCGAATCGAACCTTCCCTCAGCGTCATGGAAGGAAAAGCCGGTCAAGGGTACGAACACCGAGGCCAGGCCACGCCCTGCGGACAAGACGGTCTCCAAACCGCGCAGCCCGAAGACGGCCTGGCCCAAGGAAGCCACCGCCAGCGTCAGTCTGCCGGCTGCGGCTGGCCCCGCACTCACCGCCAAGACGTCCGGCGGCTCCGGCTCTGGAGGCGAGGTGAGGGCCGGTTCCCTGCCGGTGTCGCTGGCCGCGGTGGCCAACGCCCCGCTCGCCCCGCGCCAGCAGGCCGCACCGCCGTATGCCGTAGGGCAGACGGCTGCCACCGTCACAGTGCTGGACCGCAAGGCCGCCCAGAAGGCCGGAGTGGACGGCATCCTGCTGACCCTTGCCCCCAACAGCGGAAACGCCGCCAGGAAGGTACGGGTCAGTGTCGACTACGACGCATTCGCGGACGCGGCAGGAGCCGGATACGGGCAACGGCTGCGCTTGGTCCAGCTGCCTGCCTGTGTCCTGACCACACCCAGCAAGCCGGAGTGCCGTACCTCCACTCCGCTGGTGGGCCGCAACGATGCGGAGAAGCACACGGTGACCGCCGACGCGGTCGCCATCGCGGGCACTGGCACTGCGTCGAAGTCCGCGCCCTTGGCTGTCGGGGCCCAGGCGCTGGCGGGTGGGGCGACCGTGCTCGCCGCGACGGCAGGATCCGCCAGCCCGTCGGGTGACTACAAGGCGTCCCCTCTGTCGGCGGCGTCGACCTGGAGCACATCGCTGAACAGCGGTTCGTTCTCCTGGTCGTACAAGATGCCGGTTCCGCCAGTACCGACAGGGCTGACGCCCACGGTGGGCCTGTCCTACAACTCGGGAGAGATCGACGGGCGTACCGCGAACACCAACAACCAGGCTTCTTGGGCCGGTGACGGCTTCAGCATCGCGCCCGGCTTCGTCGAGCGGTCCTACAAACCGTGCGGTGACGACGGGGTGAAGACCGACGGAGTCGAGCCGGGGGACATGTGCTGGGCGTATGACAACGCCACCATCAGCTTCGACGGGCACTCCGGCGAACTGATCCCGATCAACGACGAAGAATGGCGGATCAAGGGCGACGACAACACCCGGGTCTTCCACTGGCGCCAGGACGACCGCGGCAATGGTGACAACGACGGCGAGTACTTCCGCGCCACCACCTCTGACGGCACCCGCTACTACTTCGGCTACAACCGGCTGACCAACTGGACTGCGGGCAAGCCGGAGACCAAGTCGGTGGAGAGCGTGCCGGTCTTCGGCAACAACAGCGGCGAGCCGTGCAACAAGGCGACATTCGCGGAATCATGGTGCCAGCAGGGCCGGCGCTGGAACCTCGACCTGGTCATCGACGCCAACGGCAACGACATGACCTACTGGTACAAGCAGGAGGCCAACACCTACGGCCGCAACCTCAAGGAGACCGACGGCACCCCTTATGTCCGCGCCTCGGTCCTGGACCACATCGAGTACGGCCAGCAGCTCAAGGACCTCTACTCCGACACCGTCAAGCCGATGGCCCGGGTGGACTTCACCACCGCCGAACGCTGCCTGGAGACCAACACCGCACTGTGCGACCCGGCGAAGATCGACACCAACCGGCAGTACTGGTACGACACCCCCTGGGACCAGAACTGCAACAGCGGAACCAAGTGCGACAAGGGGCGCCTGTCGCCCACGTTCTGGGGCCGCACCCGTCTGGCCAACGTCACCACCAAGACCCTGCAGACCGACAGCAGCTACAAGCCGACCGACTCCTGGGACCTGCACCACAAGTGGGGCACCGCCGACTTCGACTACCAGCTCCTGCTCGACTCCATCCAGCACACCGGACTCGCCGGAGCCACCCCCGTCAAGCTGCCCCCGACGACACTCTCCTACAGCGCGCAGATCGGACGCCTGGACAAGAGCGGTGACGGCCGACCGGGCTTCTACAAGCAGCGGCTGCGCACCGTGCTCGACGAGTCGGGCGGCCAACTGGACGTGAACTACTCGCAGGCGGCCTGTTCCTGGGACAGCCTGCCCAGCCCGCAGTCCAACACCTCACGCTGCTACCCGCAGATGTACCAGGCCGGCTACACGGATCCAGTAACCACAGAGTGGTTCAACAAGTACGTCGTGGACTCGGTCATCTCCTCCGACCGCACCGGCGGCGCTGTCAGCACCCAGACCAACTACACCTACTTCGACGGCGGTGCATGGGCGTTCGACGACACCGAGGGCATCACCAAGGAGAAGCTCAAGACCTGGTCGCAGTGGCGCGGCTACGGCAAGGTCCGCGTGCAGACCGGCAGCAGCCAGGCCATGTCCACCCAGGCCGACCACTACTTCCTGCGCGGCATGGACGGTGACCGAACCGATCCCACCGACAAGACCAAGACTCGCAGCGTCACCGTCTCGGACGGTGAGGGCTCCAAGCTCACCGACGACGAGGCGTGGGCCGGGTTCGAATACCGCAGTGAGACGTTCGACAAGCCGGGCGGGAAGACCCTGTCCAAATCGGTGAACAAGCCGTGGAAGAAGGAGACAGCAAAGCGGGTCCGCAGTTGGGGCACCTCCACCGCCAACCTCACCGGTACCAGCCAGACCCGTAGCTTCACCTACTTGACTACTGACGACAAGTGGCGCGAAACCCGCGGCAACACCACCTTCGACGACCTCGGTCGGCCTGTCGCAGTCGAGGACTTGGGCGATCCCTCGGTCGCGGCCGACGACAAGTGCACCCGCACCACCTACGCCGACGACGGATGGATCCGGACCGCCGCGATCCACACCGAAACCATCGCGGCCGACTGCGCTGCGACCCCAGACAGAGACACCCACGGTGACGGCACCTCAGTAATCCTGGCCGACACCCGCACCCGCTACGACGGCCAGGCATACGGCGCCGCGCCCACCAGGGGCCTGGTCACCATGACCGAGACCCTCAAGTCCCGCAGCGGCAACACCGCCACCTACGTCGACAAGACCACCAGCTACGACGCCTACGGGCGGCCCTTGACCGTCACCGCGCTGGCCTCCACCAGCGTCTTCGACCCCAACGACACTGCCAAGGCACCCGCCACCACCCCCGCAACTGCCCCTCCCACTACAACGACCGTCTATACCCCGGCGACAGGCCGGCCCACCAAGGTGGCGGTCACCAGCCCGCCCGCCACCGCCGGCAACGCAGCCACATCCCAGACCAGCACGTCCTACCTCGATCTGCTGCGCGGCCTTCCCTACATCAGCACCGACGCCAACAACCTGCGCACGGACACTGAATACGACGCGCTCGGACGCCCGCTGAAGGTGTGGAAACCCAACCGCTCCAAGCTGAACAACCAGTCGCCGAACCTGCAATTCCGCTACACCGACGCCGAGAACACGATTCAGTCCGTCGCCACTCTCACGCTGAACAACGACGGTTCATCCGACACCAGCTACACCCTGTACGACGGCCTCGGCCGCGTCCGCCAGACCCAGGCCCCCGGCCCCGACGGCGGCCGCATCCTGACCGACACGTTCTACGACGAACGCGGCCAGGTCCGCCTCGCCTACGCCCCCTACCACAACACCGCCGCCCCCAGCGGCACCCTCTTCACCGTGGTAGACGCCGACGGCATCGAGACCCAGACCGCCACCGAATACGACGGCCTGGGGCGGCCCGTCAAGTCCACCCTGCTCTCCGGCAACGGCACGGGTATCCCGCTGGCCACGACCACCACGGTCTATGGCGGCGACCGCGTCACCGTCACCCCCCCCAAGGGTGCCACCCCCACTACCACCCTCAGCGACGCCCAGGGGCGCACGACCGAGCTGCGTCAGTACCAGGCCACCAACCCGGCCGGTCCCACCGGCCCGTACGACAGCACCACCTACCGCTACGACGTGGCCGGGCACATGACCGGGCTGACCGGCCCGCAGGGCGCCCAATGGTCCTGGACCTACGACCAGCTCGGCCGCCAGACCAAGGCAATGGACCCGGACAGCGGCACCACCAGCAAGACCTACAACGACCGAGGCGAACTCGCCACGACCACCGACGGCCGCGGCAAGACCATCGCCAACGTCTACGACAACCTCTCCCGGCTCCTGGAGACACACGAGGGCACGGCCAACGGTCCGCTGCTGACTTCCCAGACCTGGGACAAGATCAAGGGACAACTGGCCACCTCCACCCGCCACGTCAACATCGGCGGCACGGTCTACCCGTACACGACAACCTTCAACACCTACGACCCGCTGTACCGACCCACCAAGACCACCCTCACCGTCCCTTCCATCCCGGGCCAAGAGGCCCTGGCCGGTGACTACTCCACCAGCACCTCCTACAACCCGGACGGCACCGTCCAGGCCACGTCGTACCCGGCTGCGGGCAGTCTGCCCGCCGAGGTGGTCGCCTTCACGTACAACAAGCTCCACCAGACCACCGCCGCCAGAAGCAACCTGTCCACCTACCTCGCGGACCAGATCTACACCCTCACCGGCAAGCCCTACCGCTCCACCCTCAATGCCGGCGGCGTGAACACCACCATCACCAACGGCTACGAACAAGGCACCCAGCGCCTCTCGGTCAGCCGCACCGACACCGAGAACACCGCCGTACCCGCCCGCGCCAACGCCTACAAGTACGACGAGGCCGGGAACGTCACCGAACTGAGCGACGTCTCCCGCACCGGCACGGACCGCCAGTGCTTCCAGTACGACTACCTCGCCCGCCTCACCGAGGCTTTCACCCCCACCGACCCGTCCTGCCCCACCACCCCGGACGGCAGCAAGCTCGGCGGACCCGCCCCCTACTGGTCCAGCTACACCTACAACACCGACGGCACCCGCAAGACCGAAACCCAGCACAACACCACGGGTGACACGTCCAAGGATCAGACCCGCACCTACACCTACCCCACCGCAGGCGCGGCCCACCCGCACTCCCTGCTGTCCGCCAGCACCGCAACCGGCGCCACCGACCCGGTCACCGACTCCTACGACTACGACCAGGCCGGCAACACCACTCGCCGCACCCTCAACCCCAACGCTGCTCTCTCCAGCAACCAGGCCATGGCCTGGGACACCGAAGGCCACCTGGCCAGCGTCACCGACACCGTCCAGACCAAAACGGGCACCTCGACGGTGACCACGAAGAAGACCACCGACTACGTCTACGACCCCAGCGGCAACCGCCTCACGGGCCACACACTCGACACCGCCAACCCCGCCGACGAGAACACCACCCTCTATCTCGGCGCAACCGAACTGAATCTCGCCAAGGGCGCGGCCAAGCCGACGGCCACCCGCTACTACCCGCTCGGCGCGGCCACCGCCGTCCGCACGAACGACAACAAGGTCACCTTCCAGGCCACCGACCACCATGGCACCGCCGACATCAGCATCAACGCCACCGACGGCACCGCCACCCAGCGCCGCACCACCCCCTTCGGTGAGGACCGCGGCACCCCGCCCGCCACCTGGGCCGGTACCAAGGGCTTCGTCGGCGGAACCATGGACACCCAGACCGGACTCACTCACCTGGGCGCCCGCGAATACGACCCGTCACTGGGCCGTTTCCTCAGCGTCGATCCGGTCCTTGCAGCTGACGACCCGCAGTCGCTCGACGGCTACGCCTACAGCAACAACAACCCGGCGACCCTGAGCGATCCGAGCGGGCTCAGGCCGGAGGGAGGCTGCGGTGGGGCCTCGTCGTTCTGCGAGACCATCGACGGCAAGGTCCACATCGAGTCCTGGTCGAAGGACGACGACGCCTGGACCCTCGACGACCACAAGACCAAAAAGACGTGGCTCCCCGGCGGAGTCACCGTCTCCGACGTCAAGAACTACCCGAAGCTCCACCGCAAGATCATGAAGAATCTCGCGAAATACGACGGCGAGGGCTACCGCTGGGGCCGCGACCGCGTCGAGGACTACCACCAGTACGTGGCCGCAGCCGTGAACGCCTGCTGGGACATCGACGAATGCCACGACAGCGACACCTATGATGAGCTCTTCAAGGAACTCCGCAACTGGGAACTCGACAACATCCCCGTCTTCGGCGCCGGAGGCGGCGACTCCTTCCTCGGCCGCCCCACCGCATCAGGCGGTTCGAAGATCGCCGGAAGCATAAGGGCTGGCCGGGCTTCCGCAGCCGGCGAGATGGAGAGGAACGTTGTCAGCATCAAGGGATGCTTCAACAGCTTCCCTGCCGCAACCAAAGTCCTCCTAGCCGACGGGTCAACAAAGGCCATCGACCAACTCCAGGTCGGAGACGAAGTTGCCGCGACCGACCCGGAAACCGGGGAATCAGGAGCCCACAAGGTCGATGCCACCATCGTCACACCGGACGACACCGACTTCACGACCTTGACCGTCACAAGCAACGCCGCCTCCAGCAGCAGGATCACAGCAACGGACCACCACCCCTTCTGGGCGCCAAGCACCCACACCTGGATCAACGCTGGCGACCTGAAGCCCGGCATGACCGTCCGCTCCTCGAAGGGTGACCAACTGCAGGTCACCGGAGTCAAGCACTTCACCAAGCTGCAATCTGCCTACAACCTCACCGTCCGCAACCTCCACACGTACTATGTACTAGCCGGGACCACGCCCGTACTCGTTCACAACACCGGTCCGGGATGCGATCTTAATATTTCACCGCGTTACGTGAAGACGGGTGATCTCGGAAGGTACACTGAGGGTCAGAAAACTCGGGACCCGGCGTCGCAGTGGTATCACGAATACCTGAGCAACGATGAACTCCTGGATGGAGTCAATAAAGCCAAGCCGGGAGAAGGGATTTTCGTCTCGCGCGACGGGTCGATTCTTGGCGGTCATCACCGCTGGGATGAAATTCAAACAAGGGTCAAAGATGGACGCATCGACCCGAACGAGCAAATCCGTATTGACGTCCTCGGTGGGGAGTAGTGCTGATGTCTATGATTCATTCGACTGACCCTGACTTCCGCGTGTGTCAGATCAGTTTCGATGCGCTGCTGGAGATCCAGCTGGAGGCGGAGGGCCGTGGCTGGGCGACTCGGTGGACCTCCGTGGATGCACTCCGCAGTCAGGTCAAGGACGAAGCTGTCGTCCTCCAGTCGCTGATGCGCGAGGAGCGAGGAGGCGCTGTGCGGGCCTATCGATGCCTCCTGCTGTTCTCGACCGTAGACGGCGGGGATGCTGGCGGAGTTGCCACGATAGATATTGATCCGGCGAGGTTTGAATCGCTGGATCGGCTCGATCGAGACCCGGACGTTCGGAAAGCACTTGTCCGGATGTTCTCCCTTGCGATGGGCGGGATTTCGATGATCTCGAAGAAGTAGTGGGATCTGTCGAGGGTCAAAATCTGGGGGAGTAGCTGCAGCTTGAGTCGGCATTTTCTCCGTTCCTCGCAGATGGAAAACTGGCCTCTTGATGCGCGGCGAAGCTACCCACTGGGGAAATTATTCCGCGTCGACCTATCATGGTATGAGCGGTTCCTCTCATAGAGCTCAGACGCTCAACTGATGGCCCTACGAAAAACTCAGAGGCCCCACCGGATTAGCTCTCCGGTGGGGCCTCTGGGGTGTTTGACGGCGGGTGCGGCTCGTTCTGAGTGAGATCGCGGTCAGGCCGTGAGAACGTATCGGTGCTGGTCAGTTGAGTCGAGACGCTGATGTTCGGCGGCGAGATGGTGGTCCCAGTAGGCGTCAAGATCCCCATTGGCGGCGACGGTACGGAGTTTCAAGACCGCCTCGGCGCCGTCGAGGCCTCAGCGGGCTCCACTGATCTCGAGACGGTCGGTGACTGTTGACTGAACTACCAGACAGATCTATGTAGTTCAGCGTCCAGGCCGTGTCGGGGAGGACTACCGTCCCGGACCATGACAGAGACGAGTGATGCCTCCCGTGATCTCGCGGGGCTGGTGGTGCCGTCGGCCGGATCCGTCGTGGAGTCGGATGATCCCTGGCAGCCGTGCCGGCTCCTGGATGCCGACGGCGAGGTTGTCGTCCCGGTGGCGGAGTATCTGCAGGACCTGCAGGCGATCGGGCGGCCAGCCACGACGCAGCGCTCGTACGCGTTGGCGTTGCTGCGTTGGTTCCGGTTCCTGTCGGCAGTCGGGGTGCCGTGGGGGCAGGCCACCCGCGTTGAGGCACGAGACTTCAGCAGGTGGCTGCAGATGGTCGCGAAGCCGACCAGGGGCGGGGCGGCTCCGCAGGGGCGTGTGAACCCGGTGACCGGCAAGAGCGGTCCTGGCCGTCAGTACGCGCTGCGGACGCGGGCGCACAGCGAGACGGTGCTGCGCGGCATCTACGCCTTTCACCTGGAGCTGGGCACGGGCCCGTTGAGCAACCCGTTCCCGCTGGCCAGGGGCCGGGACGGGGAACGAGCGCGGGCTCACCACGCGCCGACGGCGCCCATGAAGTTCGAACGCAGCGGCCTCTACCGGCCCAAGATCGCCCGACAGACACCACGACGGATCCCTGACGATCGGTTCGACGAGCTGTTCGCCCGGTTGCCCTCGCACCGGGATCGCGCGTTGGTGACGTTGTGGTTGTCCACGGGGGCCCGAGCATCTGAGCTGCTCGGAGTGCGGCAGGGTGAGGTTGACGCCGGGCAGCAATTGGTGACAGTGGTACGCAAGGGCAGCCGGGTCCTGCAGTCGCTTCCCGCGTCTCCGGACGCGGTGGTGTGGTTGCGCCTCTACCAGGCGCAGATGGACGGGCTCGTCGAGACGGAGGCGGACAGTCCGTTGTGGTGGACGTTGCGCCGGCCGTTCCGCCCACTGTCCTATCCGGCGGCCTATCGGATGTTCCAGCGCGTCAACGCCACTACGCGAGCGTGGCCGCGTCCTAATGGCTGTCCCGTATAACTGGCCCTAACAAAGGCGTTGGACGTGGCGGTGGGTGATCAGGCAGACGGCGAGGCCGAGGAAGGCTTCGTGGATGTCGTCGCGTCGTTCCCATCGGATGCGGAGGCGGCGGAAGCCGTGGAGCCAGGAGGATGGGTGGGCCGCGCGGCGAGGTGCCCGCCGAAGGCGAGTCCTTTTCCGCACGGCCTCCCGCCGAACCGGACATGACGGTTTCCTGTCATCCGGCTCTCCAGTGACTACTGCGTGAGTGGTTTAACAGCTCGCTCCGAATGGATTCGGTCATGGCAAGTATCGCAAGCCACAACCGTTTTGCGGCGTCGATGAAGCATGACGCGCGCCCAGTCAGATGGCTGCCATCCGGCATGCGCGAGGTCGGCGAGTGCACGGACATGGTGAACCTGAACATTGCCCCTGCTTCCGCAGATCTCGCAGGTATCCGCAAGGAGTCTCGCGACGAGTTCCTTCTGCGGATAGTCCACCCGGACCGGCTCGCGGTCGACGACTTCTGCCGTCCGCTGCCGTTGGAGTGGAATGCCACCGAACCGTGCGACCAGTGGTTTCCTGTTCTTCCGTTCAATTCGGGCTTCGAAAGCAACGCGAGGCCCGTTCGGTGTCTCGAAGGTGGTTTTGTACTTCGCCGCCATCTTTGAAACTGTTGAACGGTGTTTTCCTGCCAGGGTCTTGAGCATCGAGGTCTCCATGACCCATCGCAGGCGGTGCAGCCGGTGGACGTCCCCGGCCAACAGGTAGTACTGGACGATTCCCCGATAGACGGTCCCGAAGGTGGCGATGATGGCGTGGTCGTCGCTGTTCAACAGGGCCGGTTGTTTCGCGGGTTTTCCGCGATCAAGATACGGGGAACATTTGGCCTTGATCACATCCAGCGGGACTCGCAGCGCGATCTGTCCGTTGACCGCTCGACGGCCGCGGGTGACCTTGTTGCTGTTCTGCTGAGTGGTGATCTCGTAGCCGAGGAACCGTGCCGCCTGGGTTCTGGCATGGGTGATCAGCGTCTTATCCTGGGAGAGTTCTAGCTTGAGTTCGTCACGCAAGAACTCGGCCAGACGCTGCTTGATTTCTTCGGCTTCGGCCTTCGGTCCGGTGAACCCGAGCAAGTGGTCATCGGCGTAACGGACATAGCGCAGTCGCCTGTACTCCGGATCATCCGGGTCGGAGCTTGGCAGACTGTGCATGTGCTGACGCAGCCGTCGGGCTTCCGCCCTGTCGCCGCGCCGGCGTGCCCGTGCCAGCACATTCGCCACCATGAGGTATTCCAGGTTACGAGCCCGGCGTTCCCCTCGGGTGTATTCCGGAATAAGAACCTTCTCGACGAACTCATCCAACTTGTGCAGGTAGATGTTGGACAGGATCGGGGAAGCCACTCCGCCTTGCGGCGCTCCGGAGAGCGTGGCTCCCCACCTCCAGTCCTCTACGTATCCGGCCGTCAGCATGTTGCGCACCAGCCGAAGGAAGCGGTTGTCGTGAATCTTCTCGCCGAGGGTCGAGAGCAGAACCTCATGGTCCAGGCTCCCGAAACAGTCGGCGATGTCTCCCTCAACGAACCAGGAAGTCCCGGTCCAGGTATGACCCACCTCGCGCAAGGCGGTGTGGCATCCCTTTCGGGGCCGGAACCCGTGAGAGTGGTTGGAGAACGACGGCTCGTAATACGCTTCCAGTAGGAGGCGCACCACTTCACCAACGAGCTTGTCCGACCACGTCGGCAGTCCCAGCGGCCGCGTTTTCCCGTTCTTCTTCGGGATGTTCACGCGGCGTACTGGACGGAATCGGTAACGCTCGTGGCGTATCGCATCAATGATGCGTTCGATCTTCCGTTGGGACATGCCGTCCACTGTTTCCCTCGTGACTCCGGGTGTCATCGCGCCATGGTTAGCGTAGATGCGCCCGTAAGCCAGCAGATATAACTGCGGGTTGGACATCTGCCGATACAGTTCGTCACACGACAGACCACGCCTGCCGCGCTCACGCAGGACACCCAGCACCGTTTCGGCGCTCTGCATTTCGCATACCTCCCGAGTCTCGGGCGTCCGAATCACCTGGCCCCCTTCGCCCTGCGGACGGCTTTCCCGTCCTCCCTGGCCGGGCGTTGCTCCGGCGACTACTACGGGGCCTCCGTCGCCATAGGACTCGCGTCCCGTAGGCGATCCCACGTTCGTCTCTGCTGTACGTCATAGCGCGACGTAGGCGTCCCATTCATCTCCTTGAATGCCCTCGCTGGGCATCGCTCCGCGCTCCGGAAGTGCACCGGATAACGATCGGTCCAGTGCAGAGCGCGGCGCCGGTTTCAGTCGTCTTTCCGGCGGATGGGAACTTGCATCTTCTGGAGATTGGGCTTCAAGCAATCCAGCCTTCGCCATATCGCGCGGGCCACCCAGCACACCGTCCCTGACAACTGAGCCCGGTCACTGGTTTTCTGACATGCTGTTGTCCCCTTCACCTTTCGGATCCAGGTAAGTCATCTGGCCCAGAAACCTCCTTCCGAGTTCCTCCCGGCTGAACCGGGGATACAAACAGAGCGCCACGTGGCGCACATGGTGCGCTCGATCACCCAGCGCTGGTGTCCCAAGCGTTCGCTGGACTCGATGCCTTTGCGGGCGATGCGGACTCCGATGCGCTTGCCGCGCAGTCATTTCCGCAGGTGAGGGATGTTGTATGCCTTATCGGCGTGCAGGCGCCGGGGTTTGAAGGAGCGGCCGCGGTGGGGGTCGTGTCTCGTTTGGTGACCTTCCACCATGGGCTTCAGCCCCTCGCTGTCGTGGACGTTGGCGGCGGAGACGGCGACGAGGAGGGGCAGTCCGTTCGCGTCCGACGGGACGTGCATCTTGGAACCCGGCTTGCCCCGGTCCACCGGGCTCGGGCCTGTGTGTTCGCCCCCTCTTTTCCGCCCTGCCGTGGGCGGTGTCGAGCACGACGCGGGAGACGTCGATGAGGCCGGCGCCGTCGAGCCGGTGCAGGACTGCCTCGTGCAGCCGGCCCAGACTCCGGCTCTGGACCAGAGCACGAAACGGCGGTGCGCGGTCGACTTCGAGATCCCGAAGCAGGGCGGCAAACGCCCGCCAGGCACAGCCGGACACCAGTACATAGACGATCGTGGCGAACAGCGTCTCATCAGGCGTGTCCTGCGTCCCACCCCCCTGCGGCCGCACCTTCGACGGAGGGATCAACGGCTTCGCGATCTCCCACAGCCCGTCCGGCACGATCCAACTCCACGTCCCCTGCCTCAAGATGAGGCCCTACCCCGCCTCACCACATAGGACACCGTCTTAATTCGTGAGGGACCTGGCAGGGGACGTCGCCCCCCGCCGCCAGGTGTGGGTGGTGCTCCTCCTGCGCGCGCCGCTGTTTACAGGGCGTTGCGTGCTGCCGGGTCCGAGCCGTTGAGGAGCTCGTTGATGAGCTGGGTGGTTTCCATCTCGGGTGAGCAGTCAAGGGCCTGGTTGACCTGTTGGACGCGGGTGATCGCGGTGTGCAGCCCGGAGCGGTTGCCGCGTGCGGCCTCGAGCCGCATCCAGGCGCGGTACATCAGTTCTGCCGAGTGGTCGACTTCGAGTCCGGTGGCGACGGCCCGGTGCGCGGCGCTGAGGTCGTGCTGGGGGCCGTTGGGGATGCGGTAGGTGGCCACGGTGTGGGCGATGTCGATGATCCGCGTGATCATTTCCTGCTGGTAGGGCTCGGCCCAGGGCAGGGGCCGGCCGCCGAAGGGCCGGCCGCGCACCAGAGTCAGCGCCTTTTCCAGGTCCGCAAGGCCGGAGGGGCCCAGGGGCAGTGCGCGCTGGACGAGCTGGAGGAATCGGGTCCAGTCGCAGCGCACGCCGGCAGCGAGCTGGTAGGGGTCGTCACCCGACGTGCGGCGTGGCACGTAGGGGGTTCCGGAGGAGTCGCTGCCCAGGGAGCTGCGCAGGCCCCGCATCCGTGCGTTGAGGGTGCTGGAGGACCACGGGCTGAGGGGATCCATGTCCGCACACAGGGCATCGGCATGGCGGCCGGGCCGGAAGTACAGCAGAGCGGCCAGCTGGCAGATCCGCGGGCCGTGACCGGTGCTGTCCACGCCCGTCACCTCGACCGGTCCCAGGACCCGGATCTCCGGAGCGTGCAGGTCCTGCGCCTGGGTGTCTTCTTCTGTCGCGGCCGTGGCTTCCTTGCGCGTGTCCCTCGGCCCGTCAGCGGTGCCGGCCTCTGCCGCTTCGGCGGGGTCCGCGGCGGCTGGGGGCGTTGCCGCGGGCGGTTGCGCTGTCGTGCGGCCCGGGCCCGGGGTGGTGTCGGGCCCGGGCGAGGGGGCGGCGGGGGAGAGGAGGCGAAGCCCCGAGGGATCGGTGCTGGCGGCGAGCAGGGCCGGGAAGACCTCGCCGCTCACCTGCGTGGCCGCCGCGGGCGAGGGGGAGGGAGCGGCGGCGGGCGCGGTGGACTGCTTGTGTGCCGCTTTGTGCTCGGGCTCCGGCGGTGTGTCGGGCTCGTTTGGGACGTCTCTCCAGGGGCCCTCGGCCGGGTGGGGCGGCTGCCCGGAGATCTTGAGGGCTGTGGTGATCTGCACGTAGGCGGCGTGCTCCAGGCGCTGGAGCGTGATGCTGGCTCCGGCGGCGTCGAGGTGCTGCGGGTCGTGGAGGGAGGCGTTGAGGATCTCGGCTGCGGGGAAGGACGCGGCCGCCGTGCTCGCCGGGGCGATCAGCGTGACCGGCACTTTGCCTGCCCGGTCGATGAGGTCGGCGCATTGCCAGGCCGTGTCCTCGTCCAGCGGGGAGGCGCACAGCAGGAGGTACGGCTGGTGCTGGGTGTCGGGCATTTGATGCGCTTCCAGCAGGCGTTCGCCCAGATCGCGCAGCGCGTGGGCGGGCTGGCGCATGTGGGCGATCCGTGTGGTGGGCAGCAGGTGCGGCAGGTCCTCGCCGAAACCCACGGTGACGATCTCGGTTTCCCCGGCCCAGGGGCTCATTGCGAGTTCCAGGGCGAGGGAGGTGCAGACCTCGGTGATGTGGACCGGGTTGCCGTCCAGGAGCAGCGCGGGCAGCTGCGCGAGGTTGAGCAGCAGGAGGTCACCGGTCTCGGTGCTGCCGATCGTGACCAGCCCCGGGTACGGTGCCGGCGCCTCGTGGGCGCCCTCGTCCTCCAGGAGGACGGCATCACCGGGCAGGGCCCACCATCCGTCCTGCCCGGCGGCGAAGGGCGCCGCGGGATCCTGGGCGGGATCCTCGGGCAGCACCTCCACTGCGCGGGCACCGATCCGGGCAGCCCGCAGGCCAGGCAGGATCGCGTCCTTTTCCCGGGCCGTCTGGTGGGCCAGGGTGCGCAGGGCGACGTCCAGGCGGGCCGCGCCGTTTGGCTCGGCGGCCGCCGCCAGCTGGGCCTCGGCCATGGACGTCTGCGACGCGATGGCGATCGTCTCGCCGGGCTTGCGGCGGCGGCGCTGCAGCGTACGGCGCAGGGCAAGAGCACCGGTGACAGCGGCCGCCAGCAGGGCGCCGGCCCCCAGGACCGTGTGCAGGTTCAGCAGGCTGGCGGACCGCGCCACCGGTGCCGGTGACGCCGTGGCAGCGGGGGAGGAGGCAGCCGAACCGGACGGCTGCGCCGGCGCTGACGCAGTGGCGGTGCTGCTGCCCGGCTGCGGCCTTCCTGACGGTCCAGCGGACGGGGGACTGTGCTGCTGCCGGGGCGGCTCGGCGGGACGGCGGCTCGCTGCGCCGGGGGACGGCAACGCGGGCGCCGTGCTGCGGTCCGGAGCCGGCACATCTTGCGCGGCACCGCCCGGCGTTGGCCGGGCGCCAGGCGCGGGGGCCGTGGTGTGCTGCCTGCCCGGCGACGCATCGCCGTCGTCTTCGTGCGGTGGTGGATCGGAATGCGCGGGGCGGGCGCCGGGCACGGTGACCTGCTGCCCCGCGTAGACCCGGTCGGGGTCGGTGATCATGGGCAGGCCGTGCGGCTGCGGCTTGTCCCGGCTGGCGTCGAACAGCTCGGGCCACTTGTTGCCGTCGCCGAGTTCCTCCTGCGCGATCTTCGACAAGTAGTCGCCCGCGTGGACCGTGACGATATGTCCGGGGTCCTCGTGGACAGCTGCGGGAGTGTCACCCGGCTGCGTACGGAGGCCTCCTGGAGTGGCGGCGGCCGCGGGCATCTTCAGCTGCCAGCCGGGCTGCAGAAAGCTGTTGGCGCGAAAGAGTGTGCCGTCGGCCATGGGGCGGCCTTCGTTCAGGCTCGCGATCTCCCGCCACCGCTCGCCCTCTCCCAGCTCGCGCTCGGCGATGCCCCACAGGCTCTCCGCCGGCCGCGTCTCGCGCACGGTGTACGTGGGCGATGCCGGTGTGCCCGCCGCGGTGGCGGGGGAGACCTGGCCGGCCGCGGCGTTCTGGCCGGCTGTGTCCGCCTGGCCGGGCAGCAGGCTCGACATGGTGGCCGGTGCGGCCTGTGCATCGGAGGCCAGGGCCGAACTCGTGGGCAGCAGCACCAGGATGCTGCCGATCAGGAGAGCTGCGGCGCGCTGTGGGGCGCCCAGCCCCCGTGGGGCTTGCCAGGTCCGGCCCCGTACCTGCGCGATCAGCTCGCGCGCGGCGCAGAACGTGAACTGCGCCCACCCGATCCAGGCCATGAGCACGAGCATGAGCACGAACAGGCCGCCGGTGTCCTGCCGGTCCAGGAGGTGGGCGAGGTCGCCGTGGGTGGCGGCCCAGATGACCGGGGTAGCCCAGGCCAGCAGCAGAGGCAGCCCGGCGACTACCCCCGCAAGGACCACGAGACTGAGCACGGCGAACAGGAACCGTGCCAGGGTGCGGCCGGCGGCTGCGGAGCGGGTGGTGGAGTGCATCAGTTTCCTTGGGGGGCGGTGACGCCATGAAGGAGGGTGGCCCTGCCATGGCCGGTCACCGACAGGGAGCCGATCCCCACCACGGGCAGGAACTTCGTGCTGTAGGAGCCGGTGACCGTGACATTCAGCGTCTGGTCGTTCCCGGAGACGCTGACGGTGCCGGTGGCGCCGGCGGAGTTCAGGTAGGCCTGTGCGGCGGCGGCCGCCGCCTGCGGATCGACGGCGATCGCGGTGCCGTTGATGGCGCTGGTGGGGTCGATGGCCTGTCCGCCGGCCCGCGCGGCTTCACCGGCGATGTATTCGGCGCGTTCGGTGGCGCGCATCTTGGCTCCGCCGTCGACGGCCAGGCCGATGATGCCGATCAGCGCGACGACGCACACGGCAACGAACACGGCGACGCCTCCGCGGTCGTCGCACCGTCTCTGCAGGGACCGACGCAGGATCATCAGGCATCCCTTGTCGGAAACGTCGTAGGTTCGAGTGGAGCCTTCTTGCCAGGTCATGGTCGCCTCCTGGTCAAGGCGTTCACTGGAGGGACGTGAACCCAAGTGCCCATGCTCACTCATAGCGCCCATCCATACTTCGGTTCCCGCTCACCGGTACTTCAGAATTCGCGAACCCAAGAGCTCTCTGCCGGTACCGGTCCACCACTGAGGTCGCCGTCGACGTGAGCGTCTTGGCTCCTGGCACGCCGGGCAGCAGGAGGTCGGACAGATTGACGGTGCAGGTCACGGTCACAGTGATGGTGCCGACTTGCCCCACGGGCACGGCGAGACCCCCGGTGTTGACGGTGACGTCGGTCGACGCGCACGTGATGCCCTGGTCGTCCAGGGATTCGGCGGCCGCGGACTGTGCGGCGCTCTGGGCGGAGGCCATGGTGCGGTGGATGGATGCCTCTCTCGCCGCGTCCTGGGCGGCGGCGTCGATTTTCGCGCCGGAGGTGACGATCCGGCCGCCCGCGATCGCCAGGCACAGGAACATGATCAGCGACGGGAGGATGATGGCCGCCTCGATCGCGGCACTGCCTTCATCACCGCGAAGTCCGCGTCTGCGGGCAGCCTGCAGCGACACGCACGCCGACACGTCAGTTCGCGAACTCGCGCCTGCCGGGGACCGTTTCACGGGCCACCCCCACCCGGGTTTGCGCCCGCCACACCTTCCGCCTTCGCGACCCCGCCAGCGGCGACCGTCCAGCGCTCGACCGGCCCGGATGCCGACTGCCTTATGTGCAGGCCGGGTACACCCGGAATCATCGACAGGGCCGTTCCCGATACCCGTATCCGCACGCGCTGCCCGTCGCTGCTGGCCGCGACGCTGTAGCCGCGCAGGCTGTCACCGGCGGTGCGCTCCAGCACGTGGCGTGCCTGGGCCGCACCGTCGGCCGGGGTCGACTGGTAGGAGCGGGCGGCGGTGAGGCCTTCGCGGGCCGCGGTCAGGGCGATCTGCCGGGCGTAGTACCACATGGAGGCCTGGATGACGGCGAGGGTGGCGAGCAGCACGAAGGGGAAGACGATCGCTATCTGGATGCTGGTGTCCCCGCGGTCGTCGCGCCACCGTTGCCCCTGCCACCACTGCGTCAGGCGGGCGGGCGGGTGCATCACAGGCCGCCGAGTTTCCCGTTGTACTTGGCGATCACGACAGCGATGGTCCCGGCGACCAGGACGGCACCGGTGACGCCGGCCACCCAGATGATGACGGTCGTGATGGAGATGTCGCCCCGGTCCGGCCGGCGCGCAGCCTCCTGGAGCCTTTCCCGCACGCGCAGGGTGAGCTGGAGCACAGCACGGCGGCTGCGGGCTGCGAAGTGCGTCATGTTTCCCTGCCTTTTCGGTGCGTTGAGTGAGAGGGGGGAGGCTCAGACGGTGAGCATGCGGATCACCGCGGGGAAGGCCATCAGCAGCATCACCAGGACGGCCAGGAGGGCTCCGGGGGCGGTCATCTTCTCGCTGGCCGCGTTGGCTTCGGCCCCCTGATCGGCGAGCAGTTCGGCGTTGAGGGCGGCACTGCGGGCCCGCAATGCCTTGTAGACGGCAGCACCGTCGGTGGCGCTGCCGCGCATGATGTCAGCGACGTCGTCCAGGACCGGCAGGTCGTACTGCGCGGCCAGTTCCGAGAGCGCCTGATACGGCGGGATCTTCTCCAGGCGGGCCCGGCGCAGCGCGCCCTGCAGGAAGAGGAAGGGCCAGCCCTCACCGACGGCGGCGGCCTTCTCCAGCGCTTCGGCGGGCCCGGCATCGGCGGCCCGCTTGAGCGCGACCAGGTCAAGGTAGGCGGACAGGGCGTGGGCGAACTCCTCCCGTGCCCGCTTGGCCTGGTCCCGCACCGCCAGGTCGGGCGTGATGAACAGCAGCGCCGCGACGAGGACTCCGACGCCTGCGGGCACGTAGAACGGCAGGCTGACGCCCGCGATAAGCCACGGAACCGTCGCGATCACCGGGCAGAGCAAGCCCAGTGCGGCGAGCGCGGTCTTCTTGAGCATGAACTGGCCCGGCCCCACTCCGAGCAGGGCCAGATGCGTCGCGGGGACCCGTACGCCCGGGAGGCGCTCCAGGCGGGCCAGGAGCCACCGGCCCCAGACCTCCTCGCGCTCCAGATGCAACTCGGGCATCGCCAACGCAGCGGGAGCAGTGCGCTGCAGGGCCGGTGTCAACGCGGGCTGGGGCAGGAGAAGTTCCCGGATCAGCAGCGCCACGCCGGCGCCGATCGTGGCGCCGGTCAGAACAATGGGAAGCATGTTCACCGCTCAGCTCCTGCCGGCTCGGCGACGGGCAGGTCCGGCTCCGGCGCGGGCGCAGGCAGGCGGACAGCGCTCGTGGGATCGCCTACCAGGAACCGCGGGATACGGCGGAAGGCGCTCAGCTGCCGCATCAGCGCCAGCGTGACGACGAACCCGGTCACCAGGAAGGCCAGCACCAGCTGCCCCAGCAGGGTGGCGTACGGCCTCGTATAGGACGGCACGAGGAACCCGCCGATGACGACGCCCACGGTGATGATCGTCATCCACCGCACCGTGGTGCGGGGCTTGGCCCGGTCCGCCTCGATGGAGCGTTTGCGGGCGACTTCGTCGCGGACCGTGCCTGCCAGGTCCTCCAGCGCCTGCGCCAGCCCCGGCCCGCGGTCATTGACCGACAGGATCAGCGCGGCGACCACCTTGTCCGAGGTGACGTCGTCGAGTTCCCCAGCGAACGCCCGCAGCGCCTGCTCCGGGCGCCAGCCCAGACGCAGCCGGTCGGACAGAGCGGTGATCTGCGATGCCACTTCTTCGGGCGCCCCCTGGCGGCTGGTCATCATCGCCTGCTCCAGACCCATACCCAGACGGAGCAGGCCGGCCAGGCGCTGGGTCCACTCGCTCACCGCTTCCAGCTGCCCGATGCGCTCCTTGGCCAGCTGCGCCGGGGTGATCAGCCACGGCACGCCGATGACTGCGCTACCCAGGAGCAGTGCCCCGACGAAGTTCCCGGAGATGAGCCACACGCCCGCGAACACCACGAACGCGCCACCCGCCAGCGTGCCCTGCCGCAGCCGGGCCCTCTCGCTCCCGCCGCCGCGCAGGGCCTGCCACCGGTGCCGCAGCGGGGCCCGGCGCGGCGCCGCGGTCCCGACGCAGCCGGCCACGATGCCCACCAGGCCGCCCGTGACGGCCATGCCGCTCAGCAGGGCCCACACAAACGTCAGCGTCATCGGCGCACCCCCACCTTCAGTGCCAGAGGCGCGCTCCACGCCCCGTACGGCTGCCGCAGGAGAGTGCAGTCGAAGCCGACGCGGCGCAGGTCGTCGATGCAGCCGGGGTCCATCCGCGGCACCGCCCGCAGCTCGCCGAACTCGGTGCCGGGGGAGAAGACCTCGTTCGTGGCAGGCCGGCCGTTCTCACCGATCCCGGTCAGCTCCAGGACGTGCGAGACGTAGCGGTGACGACGGCCGCCGATCTGTGTCTCATCGGTCATGTCGACGAAGACCACGAAGTCCAGGCCGTTGGCGGTCTGCCGGTAGGCGAGCTGCTCGGACAGGTTCTCCTGGGCCAGCGCGTACAGCTCGGCGATCCGGTCGAAGACGATGTGCGCGCGCCGGGCATGGATGGTGCACAGGTTGCCGCCCGACCCGTTCGTCAACGCCTGCATCATCGCGACGACTTCCGGGCCGCGGACCTCGCCGACCACGATCCGCTCCAGCGACATCCGCAGCGCGGGATGCATCAGGTCCAGCAGCGTCACTTCACCGGCGCCGCGCCCTGCGGCGTCCTTCTCGCCGTTGGACTCACGGCCCACCAGGGAGACCACCTGGCGGTGGTAGCCGTTGGCGTGGGCGAACAGCTCGTCCTCGGTCTGGATCGTGGCAAAGCGGCACTCCGGGCCGAACTCGCGGAGCATGGCCCGCAGCAGCGTGGTCTTCCCGGCCTTCTGCTTCCCCGCGATCATCACGTTCTTCCCGGCGCGTACGCACGCGCCGAGGAATTCCCGCAGGACCGAGTCGATGGTGCCCAGCCGTACGAGGTCGTCGAGACCGGCCTGGGCCACTCGATGCCGTCGGATCACCGCATAGGTCATCGGACCGAGCCCGGTGATGGCCTGCAGACGGGAGCCGTCCTGCAGGGAGAGGGCGAGCGTGGGGCTCGCGGTGGAAATGGTGCGCTCGCTGTGCCCGGAGCCGCGCGCCAACTCCCGCAGCAGCTCCAGCAACTCCTCCTCGGAGTCGGCGATCGGTCCGACCCGGTGGCGTACTCCGTCGCCGTAGTCGAGCCACACCTCATCCGGGCCCTGGATGATGATGTCCTCCACCCGCTCATCGTCCAGATACGGCTGCAGGCGTCCCGCTCGGAACAGCAGGTCATAGACGGCGCGCCGCAGCGCCTCATCCTCCTGCGGCGCCATCGCCTGGGCGTCCGACCACAGCGCGACGGCCTCGTTGATCCACTCCAGGCAGCGCTGCTCCTCGCTGGCCCGGTCCATGCCCGGCGTGGTCTTGAGCAGTTCCTCGCGCTGTTTGGCGACCTGGGAGGCAATGGTGCGGGCCGTGTGGTGGGGGACGGTGGCTCGGGGCGCTGCCGTGCCGAGCACCTGGGCACTTGCGGCCGCACCGGCCGGCGCAGGCGTGCCGTGGGCCGGCCGGCGCGCTGCGTGGGGCAGCGGGGCCACCGTGGGGTCGGGGTGCAGGGGCCTAGCGTGCATGGGTCACCTCCCCGCCTGCCGCACCCAAGCCGCGTGGATCGAGGCGGGTCCGGCGCCTGGCGGCGTGCTGGGCCAGCAGCGTGCCGGCCGTCGCCGCGGCCTTCATCAGGGACGAGCGGGTGAAGTGGCGTGGCTGCTCGGCTCCGTCGGACAGCACACGGGCGTCCTTCGGCGTGTACGGAAGGGCGGCGATCACCGGCACCTGCAGAACACGCTGTACTTCGCCTGCCGGATACGGGCCCTCATTGACCATCAGCACACTGATGTCACCGACGGACTCCTCCAGTGCGCGCACCCGGCCCTCCGCTGCCTGCAGGCAGCGGAGCGTGTTGCGGACCACCACGAACACGGCATCAGCCTGCTCGACCATGACCGCGGAGGGCCCGTACGCCCCGCTCCGGCCCAGGTCGATGAGGACGTCGTGGCCGCTTTCCGCCTCGATGCCGCGGAACATCTGCATCAGCATCTTCCAGACCGAGACCATGCTCGCCGCCTGGGACGGGTCGGTGACACCGGGCAGCAGCAGCCGATCCCGCGGCGACGCGTGCGTGCCGTCGCTGCTCAGGTCGATCAGCTGCCGCCAGAAGGCGTCGCTGAACTCGCCCTTGCGGGCGGCGACGGAGAGGTTGCGCAGCCCGTACCGGTCGCCAAGCGTGCCTTGGAGCAGGCCGTGCAGCACGGCTCCGCCGTCCGGGTCGCACTCCGCGAGGATCATCTTGCGGTCCGCTGCAAGCGGCCACGACAGGAGCAGAGCAAGGGCGCTCGTGGTCACGCCGGGTGCTCCGCTGCAGCCTGCGAGCGCGATCACAGCCATCAGCGGCCGTCCGGAGCAGCCAGGACCAGGCGCAGCGCACCGGCCGCCTCCCAAGCGGCGGCCGTGGGGCCGTAGGCAGCGGAGGTGGCGACGTCGACCACCACGATCCCGGTGCCGGGGGCGGCGCCCGAGGCCTTCACGACCCGGCCGTCGATGCTCTTCGGAGCGGCATCCGCCGCCTTGCCCGTGTCGGCGGAGCCCTGGGCCGGGACATGGACCAGCTGAACTTTCTGTCCCGGCACGAGAGCGGTGGCCGGGATCTGCTTGGGCTCCAGGCCGATCGGCACCAGCTGCTCGCCGGCCTGCACCACAGAGTCCTTCGTGACCTGAGCGGGGGCGAGCAGGGAGCCGGGCTTGAGTTCCACCGCTGCCCGCTTGCCCACCACCGACTTCAGATCGTCGGCGTGCACGGCCTTGACGGCCGGGTCCAGGGCGACGGATGCCTTGCCGAGGTCGGTCTCGGTGAGGACCTGGCCGACCTGGACGTCGCGGACCACGGTGACCACGTCGGTGCGGTGACCGACCTGAAGCAGCAGGACGGAAACGCCGGCGCCTCCCGCGGCGATCAGTGCCACGGACAAGGCGATGATCCCGGGCCGCCGTCTGCGCGCCGACACCCGGGGCGGGGCCACCGGCCCGGCAGCCCGTCCCTGCTGGGGGACTCCGTTCGCGCGGGCGGTATCTGCACGTTCTCGGGTCTTGCTCACCGTTGTGTCCTTCCGGCTGCGTTACCTGACGACCTGTACTTCGCCGACCGCCACCTGCACAGTGGTCTGTCTGACCTCAAGGAGCTGGTCGGCCTGTCCGCCGCCCTGCCAGTCGATCGTCCACGTCGAGGTCGCGGTCACCGGGAACCTGCCGCTTTGCGCACGGGCCGAGGTCTTGGCGTACAGGTGTCCGCAGGTGGGGGACTGGGCCATGTCCTGGGAGGAGGTGTAGGGCGTGCCGGGGCCATTGCAGGTCACGGACGAACCGTCGCCCATCGCCCACACGATCCTCGACACCTTCGCGGTCGCGGTGACGGTGACCCCGCCTGCCGTGGCCGACGCAGTGTTCGGCCCGTAGGTCGTGGCGCTCTGGTTGACCCACATCCACATCGGGACGCCCACGGTGTAGCGCCCGCTCGCCCTCGGGCTGGCGACGTCCGGGCCGAGAAGCGTCATCGAGTCAACCGCCCGCTGAGCCAGGATGGCCGGATCGACGGTCGCTTGCGGAGGCGGGTCCGCCAGCCACACCATCCGAATGATGGTGAGGCCCCCTCTGTCTCTTGTGCATCTTTGCTCATACACGGCCCCGTCGCCCTGGGCGTGACCCTCCCAGTCCAGGCTTCCGGCCGGTGGCTGCGGGTCTGCGACTTTGTAGGTGCAGACGTTGACGTTCGTGCCGTCGTCGTGACCGGCCGAACCATCTCCGTTGGTACCACTCGTCCTGTTGCTGCCGCCGTTCTGGCCACCGGCCTGCCCGGGGACGTCGACCTCAACCTCGCACGTGTACAAACCGCAATGGGTCCCGCTATGGGCCTTGGGGTTGTCCTCCGCGTGACTTGAGACGGGGGCAGCGAGCGCCACCAGGATTGATAACACGGCAAGGGGGATGCAACGAGTCAGCATGATTTCCCCTGCGGATCATCGCGAGTGACGCGCCAGCCTTCTGGATACCTCTCGACGGCGCTGACGATCACGTACTTCATCAGCCGGTTTTCCGGTAGGGAGACCGGTTTCTTTGTTTTTGCGTCAACGGTCTGCCACCGAGAGATGTCCAGGCAACTGGAGATGGTCGCGTTAGCAACCTTGCCCGAGGGGTCGACCGTGGTGACGGTCAGATCATTTACAGCGACGTCGCCCGTGTTGATGAGTCCGCGTGCATGGGTGCTCTTGGCGTCTGCCTCAGCATTTTTCAGGGCTGCAGATGCGGCGTACTGATCAAGATGGGCACTCTTACCCGTTGGATCGCCATAGAGCTTTTCCATCTCCCGCCAGTAGGCCTGGTATGCCGCGATTGCTTCTTTCTTTGCTGTTTCCTTCGGGCCAGTGGTGGCAGACGCCGCTGGAGGTGGTGTGGGTGGCTTGATCTGGCCCGTTGTCTCGTGCTTCTCCCTGTCGGAGGAGCCGCACGCGCTCATGGCCAGTGCAGCGCAAAGCGCGAGGGACGCAGAGGCGAGGTTTCGGTGATTAGCGGAATGTGGGATTCTGTGTGCGTGGCGTTTCACGAGGCCTCCCCGTAAAGTGCGGTGTGACGTTCCTGATGCCTGCGTCGCCCACGGACTTCAGCCCGGGGGCACGGAGTGGTGAGCCTGCGAATGATCCGTTTGCGTGACTGTAAGGTTCCGCATATGCCAGGCAACTTCACACCTGTATACCGGAGTTCACTCCTACAACCTGAGACGAATCCGGCCACTTTTGGTCCGGATGTTGATTTGCACGTTGCTGTTCACTTGGCCCGCGAAGAATTGATGTTGCTTGTGCAGGGCTCGTGCGACCCGGATGATCCCTCCGATGCGCGAGCGAGCAGTGGACCATCGGGTTCGCGGCATGGGGCCGAATGTGATTTCGTCCCTCACCGCAGATGGGGCGCATGCGCACGTAAACGCCAACTGCCTTAGGAACAACTGCAAGCCTGCGACCTTCGCCCACGCCCCACGGGGGTGTCACAGCTCGGTCCACGGCCGCGAACCCCCGCCCGTCAGAGGCACCCAGACCTCACCCGTGGGCCCCCGCTCTTCGAGATCGTCCAGGACTGCGGCGCCCATCGGCACCTGCCTGGCCAGCGTGCCCACGAAGGGGTGCTGGGCGACCATGGCCTGCAGGTCGCTGATCCGGTGGTCCAGGACGTACCGGGAGGCGCCGGTCAGGACGAACAACAGTCTTGGGAAGACGGGGTACCAGCGTAGCCAGACCGCTCCGGGAGCGGTCGGCTGCCGTGAGCGGGGCCGGCCGACGGGCTGCGGCTCGTAGGCCCACAGCCGCGCGTAGTCGATCAGCTTGGAGGCGAGCCGCTCGCTGCCCATGGTCGCCCGGTCGACCTCGACGAATGCCCGCAGCTTGGTGCGCTCATCTCCCTCGACGAGGGTGTAGTGCATGACCGCGTCCGCGATGACCCGCTCGCCGTCGCTGAGGGGGTGGGCGACTTCCGGTGTCCAGTCCAGGTGGCCGTGCTCGTCGCCCCGCTGGCGTGCGTCGGTGACGAACGCGAGGTGCGTGCGGACCACGGTCAGGGTGTGGGGTGTTTTGAGGGAGGCCGCTGTGGTGGAGCTGACCGGGTATGGGGGACGGCCGCGCAGGGCGGGGAAGTCGCGGGTCAGCCGGGCGCCTTCGCTCGTCAGGTACCAGGCGCGGGACCGGTTGGACTGCGGCAGCACGGTGTAGTCCACCAGGCCGTCGCGGCGCAGCTTGTTCAGTGGTGCGGAGACGGTCTGGCGTGCTGCGCGGGGCCGCAGCAGTTCGTGGAGCTGGCGGGTGGTGGCGATGCGGTGCTGGCCGAGCGCGGCCAGGAGCTGATGCGGCAGCGGTTCGACCGGGCTGGGCGTGTGGGCGCAGGGCCTGGTCTCGGAGGCGGTGGTCACTTGTAGTCCTTCTTGTGCAGATGGACGGCTGACGTGGTGGAGCAGTGCTGGGTAAGGAAGTTGCTGACGCGGGTGAGCTGGTCGTCCGCCCGGTCGGTGAGCTGGCCCAGCGGGGCGGCGCCTGCCGTGGCTCGGGCGGCGTGTTCCAGTGCCGCGGCCAGGCCCGGGCGGGCGTAGTCGGCGAACACCTCGTCGAGGTGGGGGCCGGTGATGCGGACGGGACCGATACGGCGGCCGTCCACGGTTAGCGACATGTAGTGCTCGAAGCGGTCCAGGGCGGCCACGACGTCCGGGCCGGGGCGGTCGCCCCACTCCGCGGTGATCGGGGCGATGGCGGACTGCGAGCCCGCGGTCGACGCCAAGGTGGACGCGTTCTGCACCAGGGAGAGCCGCACCGGGATGGGAAGGCGGGCCAGCAGCTGGGTCATGCCGTGGACGTGGACCTTGTATTTGCGGAAGTCCTCGAACATGCTCGCGATGGTCTCGGGGGCTGCGCCGGTCAGGGTGATCAATTCGTCGAAGTACGGGCGGAACGGCACCCGTTGGTCTTCGGGGGTGTCGCGGCGTGAGCGGACGGCCCGCAGCAGGTCCCGGGCCAGCAGCGCGGTGATCAGCCGGTCGGTGGGCCCGTTCCCGCCCGGGCACACCCACACGATCATCCGTTGGTCCATCGCGGCCCGGATGTTGTAGGCGCCGGCGGGCTGGCCGAGGAACGCCCGGGTGACGGGGTTGGCAGCGAGGCGGGCGACCGGATTGAGGACGACGGCGAACGCGTCGGTGGGCAGCGTCGGGAACACGGTCCGCCACCACGAGCGGGTCTGCTCGTCCAGGCGTGACTCGACCGCGGTGAGCGCCGTCGTACGAAAGACCGGGTCGGTCAGCAAAGGCCGCAGGTGAAAGACCGTGGTCTGGTCGTGCGGCCGCCCGGCCTGGCAGGCGGCCTCGTTGACGGCCACCAGCACCGCAAGCGCCGCGGTGAGGATGGTCAGCGCGCGCGGAGCGGTGGCGTCGTCCCAGCCCAGCACGGACGCATACGCGTCGGCGGTTGCCTCGACGACCTCGTGCGCAGCCTGGCCCTGGTGCATGCCGATCGGATTCCAGCAGCTGACCTGCGGAGCCGGGCCGTGGGCGTTGAGATCGATCAGCGCGATCCGTTGCATCAGGTCGGCGTGGGCGAGGAAGGGCACGGCGCGCGGCCAGGAGTCGCGGTGCGGGTCGACGAACATGAGTCCGCCGCCGGCATGTGCCCAGCCGATCGCCTGGGCGAGGGCGCGCTCGGTCTTGCCGCCGCCCGCCTTGCCCACCCCGACTTCGAACAGCGTCTCCTTGGCGTAGGTGGCGACCAGCCGGCGGCGGCCGTCCGGGCTGCGGTAGATCCCCTGCAGCAACAGCTCGGGATTCCCGTGCGTGAACGTCGGCAGGTCGCCGCAGAGCAGGGGCAGACGGCAGTGCGCCGTGGGCGGCTTGAGCAGGCCGGCCAGCTCCTCTAGGCGGGCCCAGTTCGGACGGGGTGGCTGGCATTGCCCCAGAGCCCAGCGGCGTTCGAAGCCGCGGCGGCTGGGCCAGCGGTCCGCCCCGATCCGCCAGGGGCCCACCCGCCAGCCTCGCATCGCCCAGCGCGAGCCGCCGCCGAACACGTCCAGGGCGGCCTGGAGTTGCGCGAGCCTGGCCTGGGCGCGGCCCTCGGTGTTCGAGGCGCACATCACCAGCAGCTGCACCCGCACCAGGTGGTCGTCCTCGGCGAGTTTGCCCAGTGCCTCCTGCGGGTCCACCCGACGTGGGACGGGCGGCATGACCAGCCGGCGTCCGCCTCCGCCCTTGCCGGTTGCCAGTTGCTGCAGCTGCCAGGTGAGCGAGTCCTCGATGCCGAGGGAGTCCTGCCGTACCCACCGGGCGGCGCGCTGGGCCTCTTGCCGCTCCGCCCGACGTGCGTTGCTCATCAGCTGCAGACGGCGCGCCCGCAGTGCCCACTTGGGGGCGCGCTGGATGTCGAGCCGGAGCTCGGCGAGATCCCCCAGCTCGGCCCGCAGATCCGAGACGGCGTCGACCAGCGGCTGCAACGGGTCCGGGTCCAGCGGGACCTCACGCAGGGGAGCGGTCGGTCTGCCGCGCAGGAGGAACTCCGCCCGCACCACGTGGGTCCGGGGCTTGTCGGTGAGGGGACGAGCCCGGTTCACGGTGACGGCCGGACCGAACGGAGTGATCGACAGCAGGCGCTCGCCGCCTGCCGGGCCTTCGATGCGGTAGCGCAGCGGGCTGGAGCCGTCAGCACGCAGCCGGACCTGCACCGCCTTGGACCGGCGCGGCGCCCACCACGGCATGCTCGTCGAGGCCCGGGCAAGCTGAACACCCCGCCGGAAGATCTCCTCCAGACCGGGGTCGAAGTGCCGCGACGGCACGAGCTCCAGTGCCATGCGTTCGGCCGAGGCCTTCCGTGCCAGGCGGCGCAGCACCGCCTCGCCCGCGGCCCAGACCGCGACGGCGGCCAGAGCCACCGCCCACCAGTAGGTGATCACCCAGCCGACGGCGTGAACGATGCCGAGCGCGAGACCGAGCAACTGCCCGGATGCCGAGGCGGAGCTCTGCCCGGTCAGGGACGGGGCTGCGGAGTCCACGTGGACGCCTCCTTCGGTGTGGTGCTACGGGTGAAGTACCAGTCGGTGATGCGGCCGTCGCTGAAAGTGCCGCCGCGGTCGATGCCGGCCCACACC
This sequence comes from Streptomyces sp. cg36, assembly GCF_041080675.1. Classification (NCBI taxonomy): domain Bacteria; kingdom Bacillati; phylum Actinomycetota; class Actinomycetes; order Kitasatosporales; family Streptomycetaceae; genus Streptomyces; species Streptomyces cyclosori. The sequence continues at coordinate 8,555,408 of NZ_CP163520.1, forward strand.
AGGTGCACCACCGCCGTGTCCGGGCTGCCACCGCGACGGGCGATCACCGCCTGGATCCGGAATCGGGAGACGGCGAACGCTGGCGCGAGGCCCTTGGAAGCGGGGAAAAGCGCGGGCCAGTGCGCGCGGCCGATCCCGGTGGCGTCGGCGCGCAGGAGGCCGCGTCCTGCAGTCAGCAGTTCGCGCGCGTCGCCGTCGGGAAGATCGGAGGGCCACGCCACCTCCAACGCCCGCTGGACGGCCGTGTCGTCGGCCGCGCCTTCGCCGCGCGGCGGCAGCGCGGACGCATCGGCCGCTCTGGGCGGGGAAGGCGTCGAAGCCGGCGCACCGCGGGCCGACGCGTCAGCGGCCGCAGAAGAGACATGAGGTGCCGGATCTGTCGTGGCGCGAGCAGCCGGGGACACCGTCGGCGCCTGTGGCTGCCGACGTTGAGGAAGGCCGAGGAGGGCGACGCCGACGACGGCGAGCAGGACGGTGCCCAGCACCAGCAGACGCGGGGAGCGCGGTGGGGTGATCACAGCAGCCGGGCTCCTCCCGCATAACCGGACATGGCGGTGACGGCATCGAGTCGCACCAGGGTCCCCGGGCGGGGCGCGTTGACCATCTGCCCTGCGCCCACGTAGATCCCGACGTGGTAAACCGTCGCGTCGTGGCCGGGGGCGTAGGCGTAGAAGACGAGGTCCCCGGGTTTGAGCGCGCCGGCGCCGAGGCTGGCCGGGATCCGTTTGCCGGTCCCGGCCTGTTCGGCAGCGGTGCGTGGCAGTTGGATTCCGGCCTTGGCGTACGCGTACACGGTCAGCCCGGAGCAGTCGAAGCCCTTGATACCGGTGCCGCTTTTGCCGCTAGGGGTGCAGCAGATCCCGTAGGTGGGGCCACTGGCATCGCCGCCGCCCCAGGAGTACGCCACCCCCTTCTGGGCGAGTGCGGCCTCGATGACGGTGAGGACCGTGCCGGTCAGGCGCTTGGTGTCCGGGCCCGTGGCGGCCGCCGTGTACTGATCGATCCAGCCCAGCACCTCGCTCACATACGCGCTCGAGTGGTTGTACTGCCAGATCGCCGCTTCCAGCTGTGACCGCTGCGTGAGATCGCGGCCGTTCCCGCAGAGGTAGAGCGCGGCGCCGAGGGCGGCGTCGTCCGCGTTGTGCGGATCCGCTGTCCCGTCGCCGCCTGCGTCTTTGCCGGTTGTCTCCCAGGTGGAGGGCAGGAACTGGAAGGGACCGACGGCGCGGTCGCCCTCTGTGGTGCCATCCCACTTGCCGCCATCGGTATCGGGAACAGGGGTGATGTTGCCGCCCTGGCCGGAGCCGTTCAGGATTACCCCGTAAATCTTCGGGCGGATGTCGCCGTTGTCCGCGACGGTCCTGCCGATGGCGTGGTTGGACTCGATCTTGGCGATCCCGGCGAGGACGGGCCAGCGCATGCCCCGGCATCTCGGCGCGTCCTTCCCGACCTGCTGGACAGCCGTCTTGTAGGCGGTCAGCATCCGGGGAGGGATTTCGGCGGCACTGCCCCCTTCGGTGATCCCGCTGCCGTCCTGCGCAGCCGTCCTCAGCGCGAGGTAGGCGCTGAGCGCGTGTCCCGTCGGCACGGCACAGCACACTGCGGCGAACATCAGCAACGCCACCAGGCATCCCCACCGCCCCATGTGGCGTCCAGCACGTGTCACTCCTGCTCACCGCCCTCGCTCCGCCGGCGGGCCTGTTGCCGTCGCAGGCGTTCGGCTTCGGGTGCGGTCCTGCGCATCAGCTCCTGCATCCGGGCCCGCGCCTCCTGGCGCGCCTGGCTGCGGGCGTTCCCGCCGCCGGGAAGTACGGCCTGGTGGAGATCGGGGCGAGAGCGGGGCCCAGGACTGTCCGGGCGTGACAGCTGTGCCGGGGACGCTGTTGCCGAAGGGGCACCCGGTGCCTGGGCGGTCCGTCCGGTGGGGGCGGGCCGCGGCGGGGTTGCCGGGCGGGAGGTGACGGTCGATGGGCCGGCGGTGGGCAGGCGGCGGCTGGTGAACGGGCCGGGGCCGCCGCGGTCGTCGGTGTTCTCCCGCACGATATGGGAGGCGTGCCGTGCGCTGTCGTGCCAGGCGCGGCCGTCCTCGCGCACGGTGTTGCCCCACACCCGCACCTGCTGGCGGGCGTCGTGGGTGTAGCGCGAGGCGGCGGTGCCGCCCGCGCGGGTGCGGCGGGCGTTGGCCGGCAGCCCGACGGTCGCCCCGTACGCGGTCCGCCCGCCGCGGTGCAGGATGCGGTAGCCGCGGTAACGGATGAGGCGGTTGTGGGCGCGGGTGGAGAGCAGGGTGCGGTCGGTGTGCTGGTCGTGCAGCACCTTGCCGGTGTCGCGATCGAGGATCTGGCCGTCGGCGTCACGGTAGCGGTCCGGTGGCCCGCCGGGCCGACGCGGACCGGTGCCGCCCGAACCACCGCTCCCGCCCCCCGATGATCCGCCGCCCGTGTCCCCCTCGGCGGTGGGTTTGCGCCACTGGGCCAGCTGGTCCTTGTCGGGCCGTCGTCCGATCAGCAGCCAGTGCCCGCCCCTGATCCCGAGCCGCGTGCCCAGCCCGCCGATGGCTGCAGCCGCGGTGAGGGGGGCGAGTCCGCGTCCGGCCTCGGCACTGGCATCGGCCAGCAGGGCGCCGGTGTCCACGGGCATCCCGGTGCCGTCGGCCAGGGAGCTGAGGGCGCCCAGCAGACGCTGGCGGGTGCCGAGCATCGCGTACCGGCCGCCAGTGCCGGTGAACGCGCGCAGTCCACCGTAACCGCCCAGGGCTGCCGGGGAGTTCATGGCGAGCGCGGCGCCGAGTTCGGAGGTGTCACCGGGCAGGTGGGTGCCGCCGATCTTGGCGTAGCGCATCCTCATCGCCATCCGGCGCCCGAAGGAGGAGACGGACGCGAGCAGGCGGCGATGCCCGGCCGCACCGGCGATGGCCAGGACGTCGATGAGCAGGATCCGCTCCACCATCAGGTCCGGGCCATGGGTGACGGTGGCATCGACGGCGATCCCGAAGAACGGAATGAACGCGCAGATGCCAACAACGGCCAAGACCGCGATGCCCCACAGCGAGAGCCACTTCCAGACGCTCTGCCGCGGGGGCCCCGGCAGCATGGCGGCAACGAAGGTGACGCCGCCGACGGCTGCTGCGGCCGCGCAGATGCCCTGAGTGCCCAGCAGCACGACCGCACTGGAGAGCAGCATGCCGCAGACGAACAGTGCGGCAATCAGCAGCAGTCCGGCGCCGCCCACCCGCCACCAGGTGGGCTTTTCCGCGTAAGCCGCGCAGGCCTTGCCGACCGGCCCGGCCTTCTTCAGATCGGCGAGGAACGCCGCGAATTGCTGGTCGTCTTCGCCCAGGACCGGGCGCGGTGAATCCAGCAGGTCACCCGCTGCAGTGAGGGACGGCAAGGCATCGGCGCTGGGGGCAGCCCCGCCTTGTCCGGCCAGGCAGTACTGCTTGGCCGGACCTTTAATCAGGCTGCACGGCCCGCCCGGCACATCGTCCCTGGGCTTGTAGCCGCCGCTGACCCATTTCAGATGCACCGCGTACGCGGCACGGTCGGACGCCTTGCCGGGGTCGAGGATGCGCCCGTACTGCAGCAGCATGTACGGCTTGACGATCAACGCGTTGGTGAGCGAGTCCTGCAGCGGGCGGGCTACCGCCGCGGCTGCGGTGGGCTGGTGGCCCGGCTGGGCGAGGCAGGTTTGTTCGGCGTTGCCGGTCATGGCATCGCAGGGGCCGCGGCTGGCGAGTTTGCCGCCCCAGTCGTAGGCGGCCATGCTCTGCTGCGCCACTTCCGCGCCGACCTGCTGGGCCTGCCCAAGCGGCCCGGACTGGGCGAGCAGGGTGTCCGGGCGGATGAGCGCGGAGGCAGCGATCGCCCCGATCAGCAGAGTGAGGAAGATTTCCCCCAAGCCCCGGCCGACCCGGCCGCGCACCAGCATGAAGGCGGCGAACACAAATGCCCACGCCAGCAGCAGCCCCTTCAGCCCAAGGGTGTCGACCACGACGGTGGTGTAGGTGTCTGCCGTCTTCTGCGCGGGGCGGGTCAAGATCGTGAGCAGCGGGAACTTGAACGCGACCTCGACGGCCCATCCGGCCAGGCCGACCAGAAGCCGGATGAGGGTGAACAGCCCGGACAGGGCGAAGGCGAGGGCCTGGCTCTTGAACGCGACGATGGAGCCGCCGGAGGCGTTCAGCTCGTACCCGGCGATGGGCACGCCCTCGGAAGAGGCGATGTTCAGCGGGCCCAGCAGGTCGCCGGTCTCGCCGTTGCTGCCTGCGGCGTAGACGACTTGGCTGTTCACCAGAATAAACACGCCGGTGAGCACGACGACGAAACCGGCAGAACGCAGAGCCGCGCGATCGGGACGGAACACGTCAGCCCCGCCTCTGCCCGACAGCGCCGCGCAGTCGCCACACCACGAGAGCACCCACCCCCGCACCGGCCGGCAGCAGCCTCCAGATCCCGCCGGCAGCGTCATGCCGGCCGGAAGCGGAGCTCGCGGCGCCGCGCTCGCAGGACACCCTGGCCGGGCCCGCGATCTGCGTGCAGGGGTGCGCAGTCTCAGCGGCAAAGGCCCATCCGGTGTGCGGCCACCCCGCGTCCGGCACGCCCGACCCCAGGGCGACCACGACCACCACGACGATCACGGTCAGGACGCTCGCGGTGGCCGCGCGCCGTGAGCAGGCGCAGGAAGAAGTAGTCATCAGACGGGTTCCCCCTGACGGGCGTGCGGCTCCGGCACGGAGGGAGGGGCAGCGTCCGTGCGGCGTCCTGGTGTGGTGGTGATGCAGGCGGCGATGCGCGGGATGCGGGGGATGGACACCTTGATGCGGCCGGTGTTCTGCCGCGGGCACGTCAGCAGGAACTCGCCCTCCCGGCCCTTCTGGCCGACGGGGGACAGGCCGGTGGTCACCAGCCGCAGCAGTTCGCCGTCGGCCGGATCGAGGCCGACGAACTCCAGGCCCCGGCGCGCCCGTTCGCGATCGGCAGTGCGGGCCAGAGCCCGGTAGGCCATCAGGCTCCGGTCGGGTCCGAGCTCGAGGGCGTCGTGGGAGGCGCCGAGCAGGCCCGCGCCGTGCTTGCGGCCGTCGTGGAGGATCTCGTGGACCAGGGCTGTGCCCTCGGCGGAGGAGGTCAGCCAGTACAGCTCGTCCAGCACTACCGCGGTGAACCGGTCAGGATCCGCGAAGGCGGTCTGGCGGGCCAGCGCGGCGATCACGTAGAGCACCGCGCGCCCGATCAGTGCCTCCAGCGGCTGCTGATGCAGCACCTCCGGCTTGTCGAACGCCGCTTTCGGCGGCAGCGTCAGCCCGGCCGTGGTGATCACGATCATGTCGGTGGTGCTGGACGCGTCCAGCCGTACGGGAGGCAGCGCCGGGTCGAAGACCATCCGCGCGAGCGGGTTGGTGGCGACGACGCGGATCAGCCCGGCGAGCGTGGCGGCCGCGTCCTGCCGCCTGCCCGACCCCGTGGCGGCCATCTCTTCCAGGACCTCCACCACCTGCCGCATGGACGGGGTGTCGCGGGCAGCGGCCTGCTCGACCGCGTGGTGGAGGACTTCGCCGCTGGTGCTCATGGGGCCGATGCCGAGCTGGAGGGTGAGGTAGGACAGGGCGTAGTGGCGGCCCTCGGGGCCGCCGAAGATCCGCAGCGGGTCGATGGAGACTTCGGCACGCGCGGCGTCGATGATCTGGGCACGGCCGCCGGTGGCGGTGCGCGCGAAGTCGGCCCACTCACGTACCGGGGTGCGGTCGATACAGATCGCGCAGCCACCCCGCGCCCACACCGCCTCCGCGATCAGCTTCTGCAGCACACTCTTGCCCGCGCCGAGATCGCCGACGATGCCCATCGAGGCGGAGGCGTCGACCCTGGGCGCATCCGCCACATTGATCATGACGGGTCGGGTGGTGCCGCAGTCCAGGTCGATGCCCAGGAACACCCCGTTGGGATCACCGACCTCCGCAGCAGTGAAGGCCCCGCCCAGTGCCCAGTCCTCGGAGACCTGGTGCTGGGTGAACTCCCGGACAACACCAGGCCGTACGGTGCCGGGCAGGCCCAGCGTGAAGAGGACCTCCTGCAGGCCGGCGGCGCGCACGGCCCGGTAGTCGGCGCCGCCGAGCAAAGCGGCCAGGGCCCTCGCCCGGGCGTCGCACACGGCGGCGGTGGGCCCCCACACCGTCAGCACGGTGACCGACTGCACCTCCACCTCGACCGAGGTGCGCGACAGACGAGTGTCGAGCTCGCCCAGGTCCCGGGCGGCCTCGGTCAAGGAGGCGGGCATACCGGTGGGGCGGGCGTCGTACTGGTCGGCTTGGTCGATCAGCTCGTTCTTCTTGCGCCGGACCTGATCGCGGGCCTTCTCCGCAGGTACCACGGTCAGGTCGACGGTGTAGTCGACCGGAAAGTCGAGCATCTCCAGCTGGGCAAAGAGGTCCGCAGCGTCCTGGCTGACGCGGGGCGGGCACTCGGCCAGCACCAACTGCGCCTGGTAGCCCACCCCTGTCTCGCACTCGACCTGCAGCCAGCGCCGCCCGAGCGGCGAGCCGGTGTTCACGCGCCACCAGGCCTTGCGGCCCGACCGCGTCAGACGGCCTGCGCTCTTGAGCTGGTCGACGTCATCGAGCTCGGGGTCGATGCCGCCTTCCTGCAGGCGGACCTGCCCGAGGTCGGCGTAGCTGGGGGAGCGCAGCACCCCGTCACGCAGCTGCCCGCCGTACAGCTCACTGGTCTCTGCCTCCGCCAGCAGCGGTTCGGCAAGGCCACGGTGGAGAGCGTGCTGGATCATCCACACGATCTCCGCCGGGCGGGCCGGGCGGAAGGCGATACCGCCGGCGAGCGCCACCTCGACCCGCGAGGCCTGCTCGCCGTACGCGCTCACATCGCGCCGGGTGACCGGCGCGGGGCGCATCCCCAGCACCGGAGCGACCTCCGCCCACGCCGCGCCGAGCGACGCCGACACCTGCAGGCCGCCTGTTTCGGTCTGCAGGGGTACGGCCAGCCACAGGGTGCGGCGGTGCAGCTCCTGTTCGTCGAGGAGATCCAGCGTGGCCTCAATGTTCTCCACCCACGGGTGCCGGTCTTCGCCCGGTACCGGCTCGGCCGGCTCGATGTCCTCGATCATGCGCAGTGCGATCTCGCCCGGGTCGACCTGGGCGCAGATGCCGTACAGACGCGGAGCCCCGGACAGCGAGCGCACCAAGTGTGTGATCTTTGCCAGTTGCTCGTCGCGGACGGCGGCGGGCACGTAAGTGCCCTGGACGGTTTCCTCACGCCGTCCCTGGGCGTCCGGGCCCGGGTGAAGGCGGTAGATCGCCCACACACTGCCCTGCGTCGACCACACCAGGTGCCCGGCGATGTGGCGGATCGGAACCCTCACTGCGCACCCCCGTGCTGGACGAGCGCGAGCAGCTGCTGCACACCCGACGCCGGCCCCGCTGCTGCGGCGGGAGCCGCGGGCTGGGTGCGGCGGGGTGCCAACGCGCGCTCTGCGGCCGGATGTGGGCGTGGCGCCTGGGCCGGACGGCGCTGACCCGCAGCCGGGGGTGCGGTCTGCGCTGCGAGGCCGGGAGCGGCCTCGAGGGTGAAGCCGCCAAGGAGCAGGCGGGGCGCGCGGTCGCGGGCGGCCCGCCCGCCGATCCGCCCGCCTCGGGGCTGCCAGCCGAGCAGCACCCAGCCCCAAGCGGCCTGCATCGGCGCGCGGCCCCGGATCGTCGGCCGGCGCACCATCCAGATGATCAGGACCCATCCGATCAGGGGGATGGGCCCCATCCACGACCACCAGCCGATGGTCCTGACCAGGAGGAAGCCGCCGACGACGGCGACAGCGATCTGCGCGGGCGTGTACGGGCCGAGCGGGATCTTCCAGTCGGCGACCTTGCCCAGTACCCACGGATGGCGGCGGGCGGCGGTGTAGAAGCGGCCCACCCGGGCGGCTGCCGCGGTCACAGCCAGCCTCCGGCACCCGGCGAATGGTCACGGGAGACGGGGAGTTCGGACTGCACGACCCCGGGAACGGCCGGTGCACCCCTGGACGGGTTCTTCACCTCGTCGGTGAACATGTTCGCCAGGTCGTTGCGCGCGTTGTACAGACCCAGCGCGACCACCATCAGCAGCAGAGCACCGATCCCCGCCTTGAGACTGAACCGCTGGATCATGATGACGACGACGAGGCAGATCAGCCCGGCCTGCAGGCCCTTGGTCGCCCATTGCTGGAACATGCTGATCCACGAGTTGCCAAGGTCGTCGAGCCGCCCGGCGAGCACCAGACCGTGCACGGTGTTCATCGGCCACCCCCGTCCTGGGCAGCCCCGGACTCCAGCGCGGCAACTTCCCACCTGGTTGACCGGGCCGTGAGCGTGAGCCCGTACGCCAGCGGCCACCGGCCGGCCGCGTCCCGGGCTTCCACCCGGACCAGCACACGCACCGTCGTGCCGTCCTCCGCCACCTGCTCCGCAGCCGCCGCCTTCTCGACAGCCAGCACCTGCTTGACGGAGACCGACCGGTACGGGGCAGGGGTGACGGCGGTGAGCTTCACGCCGGGAGCGAGGTAGCGGTCGACCCCCCCGGCTCCCGTCAGATAGGCGGTGAGGAACTCGCCGACCGCGGACGACAGATGCCCCTCGGGGACGGTCATGGCGTACGACGAGGATTTCGGCACCTCGGCCCGGGCTGGGCCGGCCACCACGCCGGGAGCCCCGGTCACCGTGAACGACGAGCCCGTACGGTCCGACGCCACCGACACGGCGTAGTACCGCACCGACCCGTTAGGCAACTGCGCAGCCACCGTCACCGCCCACGCACCGTCCGCGCGCTGCGTGCTGCGCACCGCCGATACGGACGGGGACGCTGACTGCGCATCAGCCGCCGGGTTGGGCAGATCGACGTCGGGCGCCATCGACCGCACCAGGCGCGCCTGCGCACTGGTCTCGTCGTCCGCGCTGCTGCGCAACCAGGCGCTCACGAACACCTGCGCATAGCCGCCCGGGTCGATGGGGGCCGCCGCGGCGGGCACGGCAGTGGACTTGGCTGCGGGGGCTGCCTCGACCGTGGCCGGGATGGAGGCGACGGCGACGCCCAGGGCAACGGGGCCGGCTGCGATGGCGGTCCAGACCGCCACGCGTGAGAAGCGGACGCGGCGGCGCATCGCCTCTAGCCGGGCGCCGGCCGCCAGCGGAGCAGCGGCCTCGCTCTGTGAGGCCTGCTTGCCAGGAGACATGGTCAAACTCCCAGGTCAGAAAGGATGTTGCTGACCTTGAGGAAACCCGGCGACCCCGACCCGACCACGGACCACGGACCACCGACCACGGTCACGATGGCGACACGAAGCCCATGGTCGGGGTCATGGTCGGCCCGACCATGGGGCAGCCGCGAGCTGGCGACAGGCCAAGGAGTCCGGTGCGCGTTCCCCCAAGGCGCGACTGCGGTGCGACCCCATGCTGCTCGGCCACCAGATCGGCATGCCGGTGCGCAGACGGCAGCCGACCGAGCCCCGCCGAGAGCCTGCGCACCGGACCAGCCGAACCTGCGCAACACAAGACCAGGAACAACAGGCGCGGACTGCGCAGTCGCTCCGCACACCCCCCGGCTGGCTGCGCAGCCCGACTGCACGACACCCCTGCGGGGTTGCGCAGCCTGGCCGCGCAACGGCTGAGCACCTGGGCCGAAGGTGCACGGTCGGCCCGACCATGAGCGCGACCACGGCAGCTAGACGGCCATGTTGCCTGATCGTGACCGATGGTCGGGGTTCGTGGCCGCCAGCATGGTCGGGGCCGGCGGGTGAGCTGACGGCATGGAACCCACGCACGCCCCCGCCCCCAGGCCCGACGGCCGTCCCACGCCGGCGGGCCGCGTGCGCTGCCCTGGACACTGCACCCAGCCCGCTTCGGAGGCACGGCGGTGAGCCGCTTCGGGGCAGGCGTCCGCCGGGGGGTGATGGCCGCTGATCAGTTCACCCAGATCGCCAACGGGCTCTTCCGCGACACCAGGCTCTCCTGCAAAGCGAAGGGGATCTTCGGGTACGTCAGCACGCACCGGAACGGTTGGCAGACAACGGTCGTCGACCTCACCCGCCTGGGCCCGGACGGACGGGAAGCGGTACGGACCGGTCTGCAGGAACTCGAGGCACACGGCTACCTGATCCGTGAACGCCTGCGCCGCCCGGACGGCACCTTGGGCGAGGCCGTCTACTGCATTACCGACTGCCCGGCCTGTGCGGCCCCGGCGCTGATCGAAGCCGACATGGCGGCCTCGGCCCCCGAGAGTGAGCACCCCGACGGCCTCCCGGCGGGGATCCGCCGGGGGGTGATGGCGGCTGATCAGTTCACCCAGATCGCCAACAGGCTCTTCCGCGACGCACAGTTGTCCTTCAAAGCCAAAGGCCTGTTCGGACTGCTCTCCACACACCGCGACGGCTGGCGGATGACCGTCACCGACCTCGCCCGCCGTGGCCGCGACGGCGACGCAGCCGTCAAGAGCGGACTGAAGGAGCTGGAGAGGCACGGCTTCCTGGTGCGCGCACGCGACCGCGGCCCCGACGGCACCCTCGGCGCGGCGGCGTACTTCATCACCGACCTGCCCGCTCTGCAAAGCAGCAGGTCACAACCAGAGTCGGGTTTTCCACCAGTGGATGACCCTACGTGGGCTGATCGGTCCACTAAGAACACCAACAGGAAGAACACCACCAAGCGGAACACCAGACCCCTCCGTCCGTGCCGCAGCGAAGCGTCGCGTGCACCGGGACGGACGGACCGGCCGGACACGCCGATGCCCCCGCCCGCGGCGGATGACATGCCCCCAGGGATCCAGCTGCTGCTCGAACTCGGGGCGGCCCGCCCCGAGCTGCTGCTGACCGGCAAGCCGCTCACCGACCAAGGCCGCGTCGTGACCGTGATGCTGGAATCCGGCTGGAGCCGCGACCAGCTGCGTCACGTCATCGCTGCCCGCCCCCTGCCCCACCCGGTACGCCATACGGTCGCCGCCATCATCGCCGCCCGCCTGCGCGCCGCCCAGGCCTACCCGCCGCCCGCCAGCGCGGCCAGCGACCACGACCAGCCCGAGCAGGACGCCCTGCCGCCGCAGCCGATGACCAACTCTGCCGCGCGCACGGTGAACGAGGCTCTGACGTACCGGGCCCTCGCCGAATGCGCCGGCTGCGGCAATCCCGGGACCGCCCCCGGCAAGGACCTCTGCCCAGCCTGTCTCGGCTGGCCGCTCTGCCGCACCTGCCAGGGCCCCACACCCCGCCGCGCCCACCCCGACGGCGACGGCCGCTGCACCACGTGCGCCTTGAACCTGACCGATCATCCGCTGGAAGGAAGCACCCCGTGACGGACACACCCCACACCCCGCCGCCCACCGCGGCCGCGCACCACGAGCGCCCCTTTGCCCGTGATCCAGGGCGCTGGCAGAGAGAACACGCCCGCGCCGTGCGGACCGGCCACGTCCGTGACCACACCTGTTCCGCTGCGTGCGAACCCGTCCTCGTCCACGAACGCACCCCCTGGGGCTGGCTCGCCTGGACCGTCCCAGGCGATGGCAGCCCGCCCCAGATCCCTCACCAGATCGGAGTGCTCACCCCGGCCGCCACCCGCGTGCAGCGCCTGGCGCCGCGCTGGCTGACCCGGCGCCCCGCCCAGCGCATCGCCGTGGCCTCCGGTCCCGGATCACTCCGGTTCACCCCGGCCGCCATCGCCCTCATCAGCCTGCTCACCGGCCTGTTCGCCCTTCGCCGCGGAGCGCCCCTCGACGTCGTTCTACCGGCGATGCTCCTGGCCCCGCTCCTTGCCGCGCACCTCCCGGACCGGCTGGACGCGAAGGCCCGCGAACACGTCCGCATGGTCGAAGGCGACGCCGCCTGCCGCTACCTCCAGCGCCTCGCCACTCTGCAGACCTCGCTCATCCAGGCCGCCGACGGCAGCAGCCGCCACGAGCTGCGCCGCTCGGCCGAGATCGGACAGGGCGTGATGTGGGACGCCGCCGGTCTTCTCCAGAACCGGGACACCCGTTCGGTCTCAGCCGGCCTCATCGCCCGAGAACGGCTGATGCTCCAACTCGCCCACCAGGCCGCACAGATCCTTGAGCGCACGGCACAGCAGGCACGAACCAGGCATCGGCCCCCGGGGGCTGTCTCCGCCTGCCCCCGGCCGACGACCGCCCCGGCAGCCCGCCGCGCACCGAACCCACCGCTGCAGAAGGGAACCTCCTCGTGAACCAGCCCGAACCGCGCCTCTCCGTACCCGCCTTGGGCCTCTATCTCCTGTTCGCCCACGAGCCCTACTACCCGGTCGGCGCCCAGGAGATCAACACCACCGTCGTGGCTGCAGCCTCGCTGCTCCACCCCCGCGTACGGCAGCCCGACGGCGCCCGCATCCACAAGCTCCTCGTCGACGGCCGGCGGCCGGCGGCCGGGCGAGATCGTGCCGCTGTCCACCCTCACCCACGAACTGGACGGCGGAGCTCGCTGGCCGGAGGTCGCAGACTGGGAGGCAACCACCAACGACCTGCTCCAGCTCATCCGCGACCACGACTGCGACGCCCTCAGCCTCGGCCTGCCGGACACCGCCCGCGCCCTTATGTGCGCCAGCCCGCACAGCGAGATCCGCACCGTCGACCCCACGTCCGGGGCACATCACGCATACGGGCCAGCCGACCGGATCGCGGTCCTCGCCGGGATCGGCCGGCACCTGGCCTGGGCCGAAGCAGGATCCCCCTTGTGGCCCGGCACCGGCCTGCTGCTCCCGATCAACTCCGCGGATGCCACCTGACGTGTTCACCCCGCCCGCCCGATAGCGGGGGCTCCGGACACAGGAAGAGAGGGGCGGCCCGGCGGTACTGCCCCCAGAGCGCTGGGCGCCGGGCCTGGCCCGCGCGCTCCATGCTGGCGAGGGCTGGCACAGACGATAGACGCTGGGCGCTTCAGCCCGAGGCCCCGGATGTGGTGGATAGCGCCGCCAGCAGGAACCTTCATCGCGATCGCGGTGGCTGTATCTGCGGCGCCCTGGGCGAGCCGGGCGTGGGCAAGACGCGTTGCGGCGATGGCCCGGGACCGGAGCAGGCAGGGCCGCGAGGCACTGGCGGGCCTGGTACCCGGCGGTGGCATGGTTGCCGCCGGAGAGGATCAGGAGCGCGCGTTGTCTGGCGCGAACGGTGGTGAGGGCTCGACGTCCTCCGTCAGCACCCAGCGGGGCAGTCCGAGCCGGGCGCCGCAGGAGACCTGGCAGGGGGGACGCCTTCTGTGGGGTGAAGGGGAAGCCCCACGGCCACGGCGGCAGGGCCTGTGGGGCAGGGACTCGGCGACTGCGCGCGAGAAAGGGAGCAAGTGATTCCCGCCGTCCACCGGACGAAGGGCGGCGTCCGTCTCGGCCCGACTCCGCCACTCCGGGCTCCGGCGAGCCGGGCTCCTTCGGGGATGGAACTGGAGGACCCGGAGCCGGAGGACGAGGTACCGGGGCGGGCCGTCATGGCCTTTGCTCCCCGTCCTGGAGATTAGTTCGACGGCTGATGCCTACTGTTCGTAGGCCCAGGCGCGGCCCGTCTGGCGGTACTCCTCGACCGGGATCGGCTGGACGCCAGTGCGCATCCTCGCGGTGTAGAGGAGTCCGTCGAGGTGGTCGATCTCGTGGTGGATGAGCCGGGCGAGCCCGCGCTCGTACACCGTGGTGACGATGGCACCGTCGAGCGCGGTGGATTCCACGGTGATCCGCAGTGGGCGGGGGACCATGCCCCGAACATCGAAGAAGGACAGGCAGCCCTCGTACTGCTCGTCCATCTCCTCGGAGGCCGCGATGATGCAGGGGTTGAGGAGTACGATCGGCTCCGCGCCTCCCGGGGCGGGTCGTACGGCGGCGGCCGCGCGGGCGATGCCGATTTGCGGGGCCGCCAGCCCCATGCCCTTGCCGCTGAAGTCGTGTGCCTGGGCGATGCGGTCCATGGCGTCGGCCAACTTCTCGACGATCCGTGTCGCAGCGCTGCAGTCGGCGGGCAGATCGAAGGCGCCTGCGGACTCGGCGAGGATGCCGGCGCCGTGCTGGACGACTCCGAGGTCTCGCATGCGCTGGCTGGGCTGCACCTCGATCACCGCAACTCTCCCTGGTTGTTGTCGGGTTCGGGCCTGGCCCGGAACTTCCATTCCAGACGGTAGCGGGCGTGGAGGGCGGGCGTTGAGGTGGACCAGGAGAAGATGCGGGTGGGCCCGTCGTCCAGGCGGTTGGGGGCAGTCCGCAGCGGGATCTGCTCGGCGGTCATGGAGGTCTCGGTGCCCCACACCATCGGGTCGAGCGCGACGGGGAAGGCGAGGGTGACTTCCAGGTGCTCGGTGGGCAGGCGCACCGCGCGCTGGAACCACCGCCCCCACTTGTAATCGCTGACCGAGTATGCGTACTCGATCCACACCGACTCGCCGGGGTAGAGGGGGAAGCGGCCCTGCTCGTTGTCGAACAGGAGCCAGATCTCCTTGAACGCGTCGCGGTCGTGCTTGGTCTCCCACGCCATCACCTCGCCCCGGCACGACGCGGTCAGGGCCAGCTCTTCCCACCGCAGAGGGTTCTCGCGGTAGTGGGCGTTGGAGCGCTCCGGCTCGCCCGGGTAGCGGTCGACGGAGATCCGGATCAGATAGCGGGTGACCGGCTCGATGCCGGTGTTGCGCAGCAGGCGGCGCATGGTGAGCCGGTACATCGCTCCGTCGTAGTCCAGGCGGGCCGTGTCGTGCTCGACCACCAGCGCGGAGCCCGTGGCGTACGGCTGCTCGGGCCGGTGCGGCACCGGCAGGACTGCGGGCTGGTGGGCGCGGGCCTTTGCCGTCTCGTACTCGCACCAGCGTTTCCAGATCGCCTTGCCCGCCTTCAGCGTCTCGTCCGCGCGGCGGGCGAAGTCCTCGGACGGCTTGGTCCGCCCGGCCTCCATGTGGCTGACGTAGGAGGGGGTGTAGCCCATGGCGGCGGCGAGCGCGTTCTTGGCCAGCCCCCTCACCTCCCGCCAGTAGGCGACCTCCGCCGCGAAGTACTCGATGGCCTGCTCGACGGTGATGTCGTCGTGGTGGGTGTCCATCAAAGTCCCTGCCCCGGATGCCGGTTGAGTGCATGAGTGAACTGCTGCGTGACCTCAGTTCACCATTCCGTCACGGTCCCTGACAGAGGTTTGCTTGCCTCAGCCGGACCCGTTCAACTCCCTGTCCGGATACGGCACCACCGTCCAACGTCCGCCCATCCCGGGCGGGCGGGGATGCGAGAAATGGAGGCCACGCTCATGGAGCACACCACCAACGAGGTCTACCAGGCGCCCGTCGTGCTGGACGCCGGTGAGGTCACCGCGGTGACGCTGGGCACCAACAGCTTCGACACCGCCGACGACACCGAGTACAAGAACGCCTGACCCGCGATCCGCCGGAGACGGGAGAGGAGGTCCTCGAACCGCCCCGGCACCAGGAGGCGCTGGTCCTGCCCGTTCCTTGCCTTCGGCACGGAAGACAAGGGGACCGGCGCCTTCGCCTTCTCACACAGACCACGCACGGGAGACGAGGGCAGCGATGCGGTGGAGTGCAGGATGGTACGGCGGCACCGGGCCCGAACGGCGGCCCGCCGCCGGCCGGGCGGTACCCGGCCTGGACACGACATGGACCAGCGGGTGGCCCGCGGCCCGGGTCCGCGCCACCGGCGACGGCCCGGTGGCGCTGGCGGTGATCGGAGAGTGCGGCGCCGACGAGACCCAGCTCCATCAAGCGCTGGGTCTCGTGCGGGCCAAAGGGTGGCGGGCGCTGACCCGCTGGCCCGGCTCGTACCTCGTCATCGCCCGCAGCGGCCCCACGCTGGCCGTGATCGGCGATCTTGCCGGGCAGCATCCGGTGTACCACCGCAACGAGGCAACTGGCACCTGGTGGGCGAGTGCAGCTTCCGCGCTCGCGGCGCTGGACGGGGCGCCCGTCGATGCCGCCGCGCTCGCCGCCCATCTGGCCTTCGGGCAACCCGACGTGCTCGCCACGCGGAGCCTGTTCCGCGACGTGCAGCGGGTGCCGGGCGGGCATCTACTGCTCGTCAGCCCGAAAGGGGCAACGGTCGAACGGTATGAGCCGGTCGCGTACGCACCCGTCGAGCTGCGCCAACAGGCCCCGGTGGTGCGCGCCGCGCTCACCGAGGCGGTCGCCGCCCGGATCGACGGCCGTCCCGTCAGCGCGGATCTCGCAGGACTGGACTCCACCACACTCGCCTGCCTGGCTGCCCAGCGCGGCAGAGTGACCGCGGTGACGTTCGCCGACCAACGGCTGCGTGACGACGACCTCACGTTCGCGGCCCGCACCAATCAAGCCATACCGGGCCTGGCCCACCACACGGTTCCCGGCGCGGTAGGCACCGTGTACTACGCCGGGCTGGACGACCCGGCGGCATCGCCGCTGACCGACGCCCCGAACGCCTACGTGGTCACCGCCTCCATCAAGCGAGCCGTCCTGGACACCGTCGCCGCGAACACCCCAGTCCCGGGGGTGCACTTCACCGGCGCGGCCGGGGACGCCGTCCTGTCCGCCCCCTCGTCCTACCTGGCGGATCTGCTGCGCGAGCGGCGCCACCGCCGGGCCTGGCAGCATGCCCTCGCCCACGCCCGGCTGCGGCGCACCTCTGCCTTCGCCGTCCTCGCCCGCGCCCGGCCCGCATCCAAGGT
The DNA here is from genome assembly GCF_041080675.1 of Streptomyces sp. cg36. Lineage (NCBI taxonomy): Bacteria > Bacillati > Actinomycetota > Actinomycetes > Kitasatosporales > Streptomycetaceae > Streptomyces > Streptomyces cyclosori. The sequence continues at coordinate 8,572,045 of NZ_CP163520.1, forward strand.
CGCCCTGGCCGAGGCATGGTGGCAGACGGCCGCCGACCTGCGACAGCCCGCCCGGGACTGGATTCCCCAGGCCCAGCGCCCACTCGCCTGGACGCCGTTGCTGGCCTCAGCGGACTGGATGACCCGCGATGTCCGCGCCGCTCTCGCCGACGCCGTCGACCGGGCGGCGGCTGCGCTGACCGACCCTCCGGCCCGGCTGGCAGACTGGTCCGACCGCCAGGACCTGGCCCGGGTCGGCGCGAACACAACCGGATGGCGTGCGCTCGCGCACGCCGAGTACGGCATCGACCTGGCCGCGCCGTTCCTGGACAACGAGGTGATCCGGGCCTGCCTCGAGGTCAGCGCCGACCAGCGTGGGGCGCCCGGGCAGTACAAGCCGCTACTGGAGGCGGCGTTCGAGGCCAGCGGCGTACTGCCCGGCTTCGTCCTGGCCCGCACCACGAAGGGCGGCTTCAACGCCCTCGCCTACGCCGGCTTGCGGGAACACGCCCCGGTCCTGACCGCCTTGCTCGGCCCGTCGTCACGGCTGGCCGCCCTCGGGCTGGTCACCCAGCAGCCCGTCGCGCAGGTTCTCGCGCGGGCCACGGCCGGGCAACCAACCGCCCAGGGCGCCCTGCACCTGGCGGTGGCCGCCGAGGTGTGGCTGCGCCAGCTCGCCGACACGCCCACAACGTGGTGGGAAGAGGTGAACCCGCATGTGGAGGCTGCGTGACGGGGCTCATCCGGTTCTCACCGAAGAGGGCGGTGCGATCCTCAACGAGCGCACCGGCCGCTGGTCCTACCTCACCCCGACCGCCTCGGCCGCGGTAATGCTCCTGCTCGCCTCCACCAGCGAGCAGCAGGCCGCCGACCGCTTCGCCGAGCGGTACGGCATTCCCTGCAAGCAGGCCACCGCCGACGTCCGCACCGTCGCGGACGCGCTCATCGCCCAGAGCCTCGCCCACGACGGGCCAGAACCGGCACAGCGGCCGCGCCGGAGGTGGCGAAGGTGACCAGTATGGAGGCGTACTCCACCGTCCGCACTGGCGCGTATCGCGAGCGGCTCGCCGCTGCGACCGGCCTCGCGCTCGCCCTGGCGCTGCTCCACCTGCCCTTCCGATACACCGTCGGCACCGCCCGCCTCGCCCGGCGCATCGGGCGCCGCCCACTCACCCACGAGCGGGCCCAAGCGCTGGTCGCCGCCGTACGGCACACCGCCCGCTGGTGGCCCGGCAGAGCCGCCTGCATGGAGACCTCGCTCGGCGCGGTCCTGGCTGCGGCCCTGCTCGGCCGCCGCCTCAACTGGTGCCTGGGCGCCCGCTTCGCGCCGCCTCCCACCGAGTACCACGCCTGGACCGAACTGCCCGCCGGAGACCCGGTCGGCGAATACACCGCGGCAGGGTGGCACCACCACAGCGCCCTGACGATCTGACCGGTCCGGCGCCCGCCGGGTGCGTGTCCCTCACCCGCCCGGAGCAGTTGAAGAACACGAGTGCCACCACCGCACCCCAAGGAGTAAAGCCGTGACCGCCGTCCCGCTGGCCGCCGAGACCGTCCCCGAGCGCCACTACACCCACCATGAAGGCCGCGGCGCCACAGTGCACCGCTCCAACCCCGTCGTAATCCACCGCGAGCTGACCACCCTCGATGTCCGGCCGGGGATGAACGTCGCGGAGTTCGGCACCGGCTCGGGCTACTCCGGCGGCCTACTGGCCGAGCTTGTCGGCCCAAGCGGCACGGTGACCAGCCTCGACATCGACCGCTACCTGAGTGTGTGGGCCAACCTCATCCACTTCGAGCGCGGCCTGGCCAACATCCGCTGCTTCACCGCCGACGGCACTGTCGGCTTCCCCGAACGGGCCCCGTACGACCGGATGGTGGCCTGGTGCACCCCGCCACTGCTGCCCAAGACCTGGGTGGACCAGACGGTCGACGGCGGACTGATCGTCGCCCCGCTGCCGATCGCCGCCGTGCCCAACATGACGGTGGTCGCCAAGATCCGTGTCATCGGCGGGCAGCCTGTGGTGGAGGCCGTGTTCACCGGCGGCTACATCGAGGCCACCACCTCACCCAAGGACAACCTCGATCTGCCGGGCCGCTGGGTGGACTGGGAGAACCGCATCCCCGCCCCGTCCTGGATCTCCATCGCCTGGCGCGAGCGCGACAACTGGCGGCACACCGGCGCCCGCACTGCCCTCAAACTGCTGCTCAAGAACGCGCACACCGAGCCGTACGACGGGCCCGAAGCCGACTGGCCCTCCTGGCGGACCTACGCGGCCGCCACCGGCGGCCCGCAGCTGACCATGGCCGGGCTCAGCCCCGACCTGTGGGCAATCGGGCACTCCACCCCGACCACGGCCGCCGTGCTCCAGCAGGACGCCACGATCATCGCCGACGCCCCCGACTCCCCGTCCCTCGCCGTGCTACGCGGCTGGCTGGAGGGATGGGAAAGCGCGGGGCGCCCGGCCCCCGAGACCTACACCCCGGCCCTCATCCGCGACGAAGACAGCCAGGCCATCAGCGGCTGGAACCTGCGCCTGACCCGGTGACCCGCGCCTGGGGCGCGGACCGGGGGCCTCCAAGCCAGTCGGCTTGGAGGCCCCCGCTGGATCAATCGTTGCTACCGGCGGCATCGTCGAGGTCAACGACACGGGTCGCGCAGCGGGCGCAGGCCGCCCGCCGGCCCTCGGTGTACATCAACGTGATGGCGTACACCGCTGCTGGTGCGAGGACGGAACGGCCAGAAGAATCGCGGGCGCCCCCTTGCGTGCGCAATCTGGACACCTTCTTGGAAAGGGAGCCCGCGGTTTCCGGGGCCTATGAATTCCCCCGGGCCGTACCGCCGCCGGGAGATAGACGGGTAGCGTCGGTAGGAGCGACGAGGAGGTCATCGTGACAGCACAGCCCGACCACCGGCCCGGCTTCACCCCGCCCATGGGCACCTTCGCCGAGCTGCGCGCGGCGCTGGCGGCAGGGGGCTTCCCCGGAGACCGCGACGCATTCGAGGAGGAGCTCGACGCCACCGATCTCGACGACCTCACCAAGGTCCGGGAGATCACCCAGGCGTACCGGCACAGGGTCCTGCTCCGCTACGACGCCCAGGGCATGGCTGCGCTCGCCCGCTCGACCGACGACGTCGAGAACGAACTCCGCAGCAAGCTGCGCGAGGCCGGCGACGCCCGGTGACCCACGCGTTCTACTCCGACGCCGCCGAGAAGATCCGTGCCGAGCTCAGCCGGACTGAGCAGGCCGCTGTCGAATCCGTACGCCGCGCGCTCGAAGACGACCCCGACCCCGAGCACACCCGCGGCCTTCCCGACACCGACCCACACAGCGAGTCATACGTCATCGAGCTGGTGCCTGAGCAGACCGGCGGGCGCGGCATCAGCGTTGTGTACCGATACGTGCAGAACTTGGACGCTTGCCTGATCCTCTGGCTGATCGCGGGGCCGTAGATGCATATCGCGGTCACGCCTCGCCAGCTTGACGCGGTCGACGTTGTTGTACATGCCCGTCCCCGGCTCGACAGCAGACACGGGCGTCGCCTCGCCGCCGAAGGCCCGCCAGCAGACCGCTTCGATCTCCTCGGCAGACAGCGACTGCTGAAGCACCCCGAGACGCGCTCAACCGGTCGGAAACCCATGCTCCATCCTCCGCGCCGAGCTCACGGTCAGCGGGGTGCGTAGAGATGGCCGGTTCCGCGAAGCCGTGGGGCTTCGCGGGGGAGTGGTGGCTAGCCGCTCCGTACCGGCCATCGTGCGGTCCCTGGCCCGCCGGGAGTTCGTCGTTCCCTCTAGCCAGAGGCCGCGGTCTTACCGTATCCCGGGCCGGGCCGCGGGGAGGGGCGGTGCGGTCAGGAAGCCGAGGAGCGGCGTTCGGCCAGTTCCTCGAGGCGGGTGCGTCTCCAGCGCTGCTGGCGCGGGCGGCCTGCGCTGCCGCGCCGGTACTCGAATCCGTCGGGCTGCTCGAGGTCGGGCAGGAGACCGTGGGCGAGCGCGCTGAGGAAACTGTCGGCGTTGCTGTAGCCGAGGATGCGGGCGGCTTCGGCGGCGCCGGCCAGGTCCTCGTTCTCGTCCCGGCCGACCTGGGGCAGGACGCCGCGTTCGCGGGCGGCGGCCAGGACGGTGGACCTGCGCCACTTCTTGCGGGCCCCGCCGCGTCGGCCTTCCTCCCGCTGCAGGGTGTCCGGCTCCGGCAGCTGGGGGATGCGCCCCTGGGAGAGGGCACTGGAGAAGGAGGCGGCGCTGCCGTAGCCGAGGAGGCTGGCGACCTCGGCCGTGCCGAGGAGTTCGTCGGGGTCTCCCTCAACGGGCACGTAGGGCAGGGCGGCGGCGGGGGCGGGGCCGCGCCGGCCCTTGCCCGGGCGGCTGGTGGCCCAGGCGACGATCGTGCCGCGGCGCCACAGCGGGGTGTCGATGTCTTCGTCGGGCTCGGGGAAGTAGCCGGGCCGGTCGCGGAAGTAGGCGTCGATGGTGGAGGTGCGGGTGTAGCCCAGGACTGCGGCCACCTCGCGCTTGGTCAGCAGCTCGTCCTGGTCGGCTTCGAGGACCGCGGTGGGCAGGGCGCGCTTCTTCGGGGCGCGCTGGGCGAAGAACGCAGCGACCTCGGCGTGGTGCCAGAACTTCTTGCGGCCCTCGCTGTGCGCGAACGCAGGGAAGCCGCTGTCCGGGTTGTTACTCCACTCGCTGATCCGGGACTTGCTCGTGCCGAACTCGGACACGATCTGCGCGGTGTCCACGAGCTGCTCGGCGGGAGACATGGGGCCCCTTTTAGCAAGGATCGGGTGGTGCCGGCGCCCGGTCGAGCGCAACAGGTTCGATAATGCCAAAGTTGGTGTTTCGTGTCCAGCTCAGCGCGGGACCAGTTACAGAATTTCCTCGCCGACGAGACTGACTCCGAAGAGCGCGGCGCGCTCTTCGAGCTCCGTGTAGGCGAGGGCGGCCGGAGTGGCATCCCAGGTTGCGAATGAGAGCGCGGAGAGCGTCTCTTCGCGGGTCATGTCCGTCTCCCACAACCCTGTGCCTGCGGCGGCGCACCGGCGGGCCAGCTCGGCGTCGGACACGGAGGCGCTCTGTCGGGTAACACCGGTTTGGACATCGGCGAGGCCGGCGCACCAGGCCCGGTGGCCCGCGCGCAGCAACGCGCGCAGCGTGTCCGGGTTGCCCACGCGCTGGGCCCGGGCAGCGAGATCCAGCAGCAGGGCGGTGGTGTTCGTCTCCATAGTCCCCTCCCTATCTTCACGATAGCCGCGTCTGGTGCAGTAGCTGAACCTGGTGCACGGTGCGGACATCAGTGGTGGGCGGTACAGCCGTCGCACAGCGCGCGCCTGTTCTCGCGGGCGAGCTGTGGTTCCTTGCGCGGCTCCTTCTGCAGCGCCGCCCGTACCTGGTTGACGAGAGTGGTGAACTCCGGTCCGTCGTCCGGGCAGATGACGCCCGGGTCGGGCGCACCGCACTGTCCGGCATGCCGGATCAGGTCGGTGATGCGCCAGTCGGGCCGGAAGCTGTCGCCCCGTACCTGTTCGACTTCGGCGTACAGGTCGGCCAGGCGCGGCCGGCGACGGATGGAGAGGAGCAGGTCGCGCTTGGAGGCGAAGACGCACAGCGAGCAGGAGCAGCGGGAGGTGCCGGCCCAGTCACCGGCGCCGGGTGCCGAGTCGTCGGTCCAGCTGTAGGGCACGGGGGCGCCGGTGTGCCACTCCTTGACGGCGTCGGTCGGCCAGTCCTTGATAGGGAGCCACTCATCGACGGTCCGCGCGCTGTTGGCCTGCACGGTTCGAAAGGCCGGCCGCTTCCTGCGTTCGGTTCCCTCGTCACTGCGCAGGCCCATGACCTTCAGGATTCGCACCGGCCGGCCCAGCTCGCGCCCCAGTCGGCGGACGATCGGGGTCCAGGCGCTGGAGACCACGCTCTCCTTCGCCGCCTTGCGGCAGTAGGGGCTGCCCATGCGCGGGAAGCGCCCGTACGCCGCGATCTCGGTCAGCAGACTGTGCGGCATGCGGGTGCCGTCCGGGCCGGGCAGGGTGCGGGTGACCTCGATATGCCGCTCGGGCGGCACCCCGAACGCAGCACTCCGCAGCGCGGCGAGCTCGGACACGCCCGGGTAGCGGGTGCCGTCGAACACGACGGCGGGCCACTCCAGCACACCGAGGCTGGAGTGGTAGGAGAACACCCGCTCTTCCACACCGGCGTCGCGGGCGGATTGCATGAACACGGCCATCGTGACCGCGCTGTCCTTGCCGCCGGACAGCTGGGGCGCGAGAAGATCATAGGAGGTCAGGTCGGGCGTGCCGGACGAGCGGCGGGGCGTACGGGAAGGCATGTCAGCTCCAGGGAGTCGCAGGAGTGGGCGGGGCAGGGGTCGTGCCGGACGGCGTGTGGGCCCGCGCGGACTGTTGAGCCGGGGTACGGGCTCAGGGCGGTGAGGGCTCGGCGTCGCGCCGTTTGGGGTAGGGCCACCGCACGGGAAGGCCCAGTTCGATCTCTTTTCGCTCGCGGCGGGTGCGGCCGAGCCGGTAGACGAAGCGGTGCGCACCGCGGTGGCGGAGGGTGCGGGCGCCGACTGCGGCCAAGGCATCGCGCAGCCACACCGCCGGGTCGCAGCCGGGCCGCGGCCGGGGAGCGCCCAGCGCGATGAGCTGGGCTGCCGCGTACGCGCAGCCCTGCTCCTGGCGCCGGATCTTTTGAGCCGTACGTTCGTGGAAGACGGTGCCGTCCGGCAGGAGCTTCACCGTGCGGGCTGTGGCCCGTCCGGCGTACACGGCGTTGGTCGCTGCGTAGATCGTCCCGACGTGGCCGGGCATCACCAGGGCGCCCGCGGCGCTCCGGCGCGGTACGGGGTCGGCGAAGGTGACCACGCCGCGTACCCCGCTCTGGAGCAGGGCGTCGAAGCAGCGGGCGAGGAACGACTCGGCGTTGCCGGGGCACTCGTCCAGGAGAACGAACCGCGAGCAGAGCACGGACTCGTGGTATGGGCGCAGCTGTGGCAGGGGCTTGGTCAGCACGGCTGGGCTGGCCGGGACCCCGAACACAGCGACCCCGCACAGCCGCCGCGCACCCGAGGATGTCTCGTACAGGGCCAGTCGCCGTGTCGCGGCCGGGTAGCTGGCGGAGTAGTGGTGGGTGCGCACAAAGTGCGCGGCCTGCGTCTCGTCGAGCGGGGCTACGTCGAAATGGTCGGCGGTGAACCCGCCGTCGTGCGCATGCCGCCAGGAGTGCGTGCCTTCACGCCAGCGCTGGCACCAGGGCGACACGTGCACGATCTCCGGCAGGTCCCGCAACGGCAGCGGGTGCTGAGCGGGGGATGTCACGGCGCCTCCTGCTGCTGGTCCTGGCCGCTGTCGAAGAGCGACAGCTGGCCTGCCGCAGGGGGAGCAGACGCGGGCGCGGGCCGGGCCGGGCGGTCGGGCCGAGGCTTGGGCATGGCCGTTTCGGTGGCGGCGCCTTTGTGGGGAGCGGCCGTGTGGGTGCAGGGGCAGGTCCAGCGGCAGGGCTGTTGGTGGGGGCGGTGGTGGATGAGGGCGAGGACGAAGCCGCCGCGGTCGGTGAGGGTGCCGGCGTGGTCGTCGGTGCGGGGGCCGTGTGCGCTGATGCACTGGTCGTGGTGGCCGGTGCGGCAGGGGTGGCAGGTGCCGGCCTCGCAGGAGCACCAGCGGTGGAAGCCGTGCGGGTAGGCGGCGTCGATCTTGCGCAGGGCTGTGGTCCAGGCGTTGGCGCGGACCCAGGCGCCTTCCTGCGGGGGCATGGGGGAGGGGGCGGTGGAGGGGACGGGGTCGAGGATGCCCATGATCGAGGCGCCGATGTGGCGGAGCCAGGTCGTCATGTTTCGTCTCCGAACAGGGTGGGGGTGGTGTGGAGTTCGTTCATCCAGGCCAGGAGGCGGGGGAGGTTGGTGTCGGGGCCGAAGGCGAGGCAGGTGCCGTCGGCGCTGGTGCAGCCGAATGCCTGGGCGATGCGCAGGCGCCGGCGGGAGTTGACGCGGCCCATGTGGACGGGCAGGGCGCGCTCGCGGGCCTCCAGGGCGAGGCGGTGGGCGGCCGGGGAGGTCTTCCACGTGGTGGAGCCCGCCAGGAACAGCACGTCGAAGGAGCCCCACGGGATGAGGCCGTCTTCTTCGCTGCCGTCCTGGGCGGCGAAGGCGGCCGGCACGTCCAGGGAGCGGATCCGCTCGAGGCAGGGCAGCGACTCGGCAAGCGTGGCCGCGGCGTCCATCGGGACGTCGGGGGCGAGGGCCCACCGGCAGAGATCCCGGCCGTAGCGGTCGAGCGTCGACCTCAGCCAGGCGAACCAGGCATCGGTGCCGGGCCAGCCCTTGCCGAACTTCCCGTTGTCGCAGGCGTACAGCGTGGCGGGCGGGATGACGTTGCCCTGGGCCGGGGTCGTCATGCAGCCCAGGAGACCGGCTTGCATGGCGGCCCGGACGTCAGGACCGCAGGGCGTGGCCAGGTACAGCACGGCGGAGCAGAGGAGGAACCGGGAAGACGATCACTGGTGCGCGCACGGGTGCCCTGCCTTTCACGGGGGAAGGTGGGTGGTTCAGATGAGGGGGAGCTGCGCGCCGGAGCCCGGGACCAGGGCGTCCCACGCCAGTTCGAAGCTGCTGTCCTGTTTGTCGGTCACCAGGGCCGGGGCGGTGCAGAGCAGTTCCTCGGCCATCGGCCAGCCGCCTTGGCGGGGGCGGATCCAGGCGCGGGCGCGCCCGTAGTCCGGGTCGTGCTCGACGTTGATGCGGTGCCGCTGGGCGAGGGAGGTCAGCCGCATCGCCAGCGGCTGGGGGCGGCCGGTGGCGAGGTGTTCGGTGGAGCGCATCACGGGGCGGCGTCGGCCGTCGGCGGTCAGCAGGAACAGGCGGCGTACGCGGTAGAGCGCCCACGGGATGTCGAGTTCACGCGCGAGCGCCTGTAGGCACGCCCGGTCCCGGGGCTGGGAGGGTTCGAGCAGCTCCAGGAGGCTTCGGCGGCCGTAGAGCTTGGCGTGGGGGTTGAGGCTCATCGCGGTGTATTCCAGGCGCAGCACCTCGCCTGCGATGTCCGGGTGGGAGCGCATGCGCTCCAGGTGGGCGGGGAGCGCGCCCATGGAGACGGGGAAACAGCAGAAGGTGCAGTACGACTTGGGCCAGTGCACGCCGAACCGCTCCTGGAGGTAGCCCTCGACCTCGCGCCGGCCCCAGCCCCACTCGATCAGCGGGAACACCCCGGTGCGGCCCGGGACCTTCGCATGGGCGGCGTCCGCCAGGGGGCGGGCAGGCTCGTCGGCGTTGAAGCCGAGGATCTGCCGGAACGGGCGGCCGCCGAAGACGTGGCCGAGCCATAGGTCACCGACTTCGCCCTTGGCGCGGAGGCTGCACTTGCGCACTCCGGCCTGCTGGGGCACGGTGCCGACGGACTCCATCTCCTCCCACAGAGTCCAGGGCCCGCGGGCGTGGAGCTGCTCAGGGTGGCGGGAGTCGTCCAGCACGGTGATCCCGTCCGCCTTGAGGTGCCCGTTGCGGGCCAGCTGGACGAACCGCACGCGGTGCCGACGCAGCAGCGGAAGCATGAACTGGGTACACAGCAGGCGAGTTTCGGGCCACTCGCTGCCGGTGGCCATGTAGAGGACGGCGGTGCGCTGGAGGTCGATGCCATGGGCTGCGGGGTCGGTGAGCATCCGGGCGATGTAGGCGGTGGAGTCGGCGCCCAGGCCCCAGTTGACGACGGTGTCCAGATCGTCATCGTCCCCGGTGGTCAGGCCGGGCAGAAACGGGCTGTACGCGGTACGGGACATGGCGCGGGCTCACTCCTTCATGGCCGGGACGGGCAGGGTCTGGGCGGGGATGATGAGGATCAGGTCGTCGACGGGCCACGGGTCGCAGGACTGCCAGGGATGACCGTTGGAGAGCACGACCACGGGACCGGGTTCGTCGGAGAGTTCGCAGCACACTCCACAGAGGCAGCGGGGGTTGTAGGGCTCGGGGTGGGCGGTGTAGGGCTGGTTGAAGTAGTCCGCTCCGTGCGGGGTGAGCGCGGCCAGGATCAGGTCGCCGTCGGCGACGTCACCGGCGCGGGCCACCCGCGCGAGCGAGGGGTCCGGGAGCAGCGGGGCCTGCTCGTCGTCGTCGGGGTAGGCCGTGACGACCGCAGCGAAGAAGTCCACGTGCGCGGGCATGGGTGGGTCCCTCTCCCCGGGCCGTACCCCGTCGGCAGAGGCGGGGTACGGCCCGGTGGCCGGGGTTCAGAGCAGGGCGAGAGCGGCTTGGGGGTCGGTGACGGGGACGGCCTGCTGTGTGGTCAGCAGCCAGTCGGTCGGGTCCGCCCGCGCGTCTGTGGGTGAGGGCAGCAGCAGGAGCCGGCGCAGGCGGACAGCGACCGTGGCGGTGAGCATGGCTGGCTCGCAGTCGTCCAGGACCTTGATGACGATCAGTGCGCGGGAGAGGGCGGCGAGCAGTCGGGCGCTGGCCTGGAGGGTCAGGCCGCTGGCCGGGGTGCCGGGCGGGTAGAGGCTGAGAACGGCGCCGCCCGAGGCGGGGATGGACCGCAGCAGCGTTGCTTGGGCTTCGGGGTGGGCCCGGTCGAGCCCGCAGGGCAGGACGGCCAGGGACGCCTGCCCGGCGCGTGCGGCGGCCTGGTGGGCGGCGGAGTCGATGCCGTGGGCCAGCGTCGCGGTGACGGTGTGACCAGCTGCGGCGACAGCGGCGGCGAAGGAGTGGGCCCGGGCGACGGCCTGCCGGGCGGCGTTGCGGCTGCCCGTCACCGCGACGGCGCTCGCGCTCAGCTGGGGCAACTGGTCTGCTCCACAGACCCACACACCCAGTGGGCCGTGGGGGCCGAGGTCGGCCAGTGCGGCTGGCCATGCCTCGTCGGAGGGGATGAGGAACCGGCCGGACGCGTCCTGGAGGCTGCCCGCCGGGCTGTAGCGGGCAAGACGGCCGCTGCTGTCGAGGGATAGGCGCCGCCTCCAGACCTCCTGCACAGGGAACTCTGAGAGCTCCTCGGCGAGCTGGGCGGGAGGGAAATGGGCGGCGAGCGCGGCGCGGGCGGCGCGTTCGCTCAGGTCTGGGCTGGGCATGGTGAACCTCCGTCAAGGGCTGCGGCCGGTGGGCAGGCCGGGGGTGCGCGTGCGGTGGGTGGCTGGCGGGGGCGGTCAGTGCCCGGTGGGGCCGTTGGAAACGACGGCGTACCAGGGCGCGGGTGGCGCGGTGTCCCACCAGTCGGCTCGAGCCGCTGCGGCCGGGGCGGGGACGGGGGCCTGCCGGACTGCGGGGGTGGGGCGGGCGGGGTCGGCACGGGGACTGGGTGCGGGTGCGGTGCGCGGGTCGGGGGCGTGTCCGGCGAGGACGGCGGGCAGGGTGTCGTCGATGTAGGCGACGTGGTAGGCGAGGTCCACGCCGACCTGGGCGGCATCGAGGTGGAGCACGTTGGCGCGCAGGGCGAGGCTGCCGGTGGCGATAACGTGCACGGCGTCGGTGAGGCATTCGGCGACGTGCCGGGCGACGGGTCCCAGGACGGTGCAGATGACCGGGACCGGTTCGCTGTCGTGCCACTGGCCACGTGCGCGGTCGTAGGTGCGCGGGACCTGGAGGACGGTGAACCGGGCGGCGGGTGTGCCGCGTTCGGTGTGGCGCAGCTGCACGATTCCGGCTACGCGGCCGCGGATGACGGCGCTGGTCTCTCCGCTCATGGGGATCCTCCTGGATGCAGCGGACGGCGGGGCTGCCCGGAAGCCATCGAAGCAAGTTCCATAATACCGTAAAGGGGGAGTGTTGTCATCCCGCTTTCCGTCCGGACAGGCACCCGCCCCCAGTCCCGCTGGCCGCGCTCAGCTGCTCGTGCGCGACGCCTTCGCCCCAGCCCGCGCGGCCGGGTCGCCTGCGGTCGGCCTGGGCTTGCGGCACGGGCCGGGGCCCTCGCAGCAGGCCGCCGATGCCGGGTTGTCCCCGTGGCAGGCCGGGCAGTTCCACAGGAGTCCTGCGGCCAGGGCGGCCGCGCGGATGGCCTGCCTGCTCCCGGCGTCCGCCGCGCTGAGCAATTGGTCCAGGACGGCCTCTCGTGGTGCGCCTTCGGTGCCGCTGTCGTCGAGTACGACGGCGTCCTGGACGGTCACGCGCAGGGGCACCGTGCCGTCGGGTCGCACGAGCCGGTCGCTTGCGGTGTCGAGGTGGACGGAGACCTGCACGGCCCCGAGCTCGGGGTCGAGGTACGCGAACACCAGGATGCCGTCGACCTCGCTCCACGGGAGGTCGTTCTCGTCGCTCTGCGGGTGGAAGACGGTGCTGCGGTTCGCCTGCTCGCACGCGTCGGGCGCGGGGAACGCGAAGGTGAGGGGCACAAGACGGCCCAGGCGAGGCCCTTGGACGGTGGCGCGGTGGAGGGAGAAGCCCTCGTCGGAGAAGCGGTCGCAGTCGTGTCCGTAGTACAGCTCCACTGCCTCGCGGTCATCGGCGGGCGGGTGGGGCGGGATGTCCTCGTGGCTGCGGAGGTTGGTCCAGTGTGCGCGTACGTGCCGTGCGAGCTCGGCGCGAGCGAGGCCCTCGTCGGTGAACGGCAGCACCCGGTCCTCGTCGCTGTCCCAGCGGCGCAGCAGCCAGACGCGGCCCGGCGCGCGGGGCGGAATGCGCGTGAGGGCCGGTGGCGGGGTCGCGAAGTCGAGATGCTCCAGCCAGCCGCCGAGGATGTCCGCGACCGCCGCGCCGGGCCACTCGCCTGTGCGCTCCTCCAGATCGATCAGCTGTTGGTGCAGGGTGACGAGGGTCTTGCCCATGGGAGTGTTCCGGTCGACGGGGGTCTTCGGCTCGGGGGTGGACACTGAGATTCCTCTCGGGTTGGTGGATGGCGTATGGGCGCGCGGCACGTCTGCCGTGGGCTCAGAACTCGCCGGGAATGAGCAAGCTGACGTGCCAGCGGTGGGGGGCCGGCCTGGTGCTCGGCAGTGGCGCATGCCTGGCGGAGGTCGTTCTCGTAGCTGTGGTTGATCCATGCCGGGGCACGTAGTTCTGCCTGGTCCGGGCTGGCGGCAGCGATTGCGAACAGGGTTGTCGCCGACGGCCGCCCCTCGGCCGGTCGCTCCACGACTGTGTCGCTGAGGCGCCGGGCATGCCAGGCGGTCTCCGGGGCGTCGGGAACGGGCGGCAGGGTCTACGGGGTGCTCATGAAGCTTTCCTTCGGGGACGCGGAGCGGGAGGCGGCGCCCTGGGCGGGGCCCGGGACGCTAGGGCTAGCGCTGTTCCAGTCCCAGGGCGTTGCGCAGCAGGCCGAGCACGGCGGCCTGGTCGGCGGGCAGAGCGGCCTCACGCAGGACGCGCTTGCGCAGGATGGGCACGTGCAGACTGATCCCGACCGGTACGTCGGATGTGCCTTGGTGATACGTCAGCTGGTAGTGCCGGGAGTCGATCATCCAGGCCTCGTACCGGTCGGCGGGCCGCCCGCTGCGGGCAGTGTGGCTGTCGTCGGTGCTGGTTGCCGGGCAGGCGCAGGATGGGTCGGTGCAGGGACGGCCCGCCGGGTGCGAGGCGAGCACGGGCCGTGAGCGGTAGTGCGTGGCGGTGCCGTTCAGCATCGGGCAATGAGCTGCGGCATACGGCAGACACTCGGGGTGCAGCGCGGGCTCGGGAGAATAGCCCAGTCCCTGGTCGGCGGGGCGGACGAGGACGAAGAACCGTTCCTCAAGGTGTCCGGAGCAGATCTGGCACAGCCGCTGGTAGAAGGCATGGCGCATGCGGCTGGCGTCGAGGCTGCCGAACGCGGTGTGTCCGTTGTGGGTCAGCGACACCCAGGGCACGACCAGGCCGCCGGCCAGCGGCCGGTGGCAGCAGCGCACCGGTATACCGGGACGCGCCGCGGTCACTGCTCCCCCGGCCGTGCTGGCTGCGCGGCGTCCGCGTCGGGCGGCGCGGGGACAGGGCGGCTGAGACGGATACGCAGGTGGTCCGGGGTCGCAGGGTCCGTGTTGTAGGCCTGGATGCAGTACGGACAGGTGGCCTGGCGCGGGTCCGCAGCCACCGTGGCGCTCTCGCCGCACCGGGACCGCCGTGCCTCCAGGTACACGGCGCCGCTGGCAGGCAGCGAGGCCGTCTCGGCCGCGATGCAGGCCGCCTGCTGGAGCACGGGAGGGGCGGTGCGGACGGCGTCGCTGAGCTGTTGCAGCCGGTCGGCGAGCCGCTGCTGCTCCCCGTACAGGGCGATGCCGTTGCTGCCGGTCCACACTGCGACGGCGATCTCGCCTGGCTCGACGACCGCGTCGTCGATGTCGGTGCCGGGGTAGAGCAGTTGCGCCGCGCTGGCGGTGTCGGCCCATTCGAGTCGGTCAGACATGTGGGGTGTTCTCCTTGCACGGTGTGAGGGAGGGGGCTGAGTGAAGGGCCCGGGGCGACAGCGCCGCCCCGGGCCGGTGAGGGGCTACGCGTCGGCCGGGGGGTTGGTGAGCTCGATGCAGGCGGCCGGGACCTTCGAGATGCGGTAGCGCGTCTGGTCCTCGCGGACGGTGAAGCGGGTGTTGTTCGGGTCACGGCGCAGTTGCTCGGTGGAGTCCTCGTCCAGCACGAAGTCGAAGCGGCTGCCGGTGCTGTTGGGCTGGCCCACGGTGCCGGTCAGGCGGCGCAGGCAGGCCGGACGGATCGTGGTGTCGATCCGTGCGGTGCGCCCGGGGAGGATGACCGGGCGCTGGGCGGCGTCGAGTTCGACCAGCCGGGCGGCGGCCGTCTCCTGGACGGCGGTGAGGGCGTTCACGTCGTCCAGGGCGGCGACGTGGGCGCGGATCTCGGCAAGAGTGGGCATGGCAGGGTCCTCTCTGGTGTTGCGCGGGGTGAGCCGGGGCTGGGGTGCGCCCGGTGGAAGAGACCGGCTGCCGGAGGGCGGCCGGGGATGGGCGCCGGGTGTGGCGTCCACCGGGTGTGCGTCGGTCAGTCGAGCGGGTAGAACACCAGCGCGGCGACGGCGTTGTCGGGGATCTGCGGGAAGAGCCTGCGCAGTTCCGGGTCGTTGGCGAGTTCGCTTTCCAGCGGATAGACCTCGCCGTGCAGCCCGTCGTACTCGGGGGCATAGCGGGCGCGCGCGCACGTGCTGAACGGCGAGTAGCCGTTGCCCTCGGCGTCGGCGGAGAGCACCACGAGGGTGCTTCCCGGAAGACGTGCCCATTCGTAGCCGACGAGGCGGCGCAGGAGGGCCAGAGTGAGCGGCTGATCGCGCTTAGTTTCAGGGTCGGGGGAGGTGGACATGGGGGCTCCGTCGGGTCGTGCCAGCGTGAAGGGGGCGGCCAGGCCTTGTCGGGGCCCGGCCGCCGTGCGCGTGAGGCTCAGGCGCCGCCGGGGGCGTCGGTGTCCGTGCCCCGGTGGGCGGCCACGGCCTGTTCCTCGACCTCGGACAGCCGGTAGGAGCCCTTGTCGTCCTGACCCAGCTTCTCCAGAAGCAGCAGGTAGGCAGCCTGCTGGGGCGTAGGGTCCTCCCACAGGAAGCGGACCTGCATGCTGGCGTCGTTCCAGCCCTTCGGGTCACGCATGTCGCGCTCGAACGCTGCGGCGACGTGCGCGAACAGCACGTGAGCCGTGCGGGCCTTGGAGAGGGTGACGTGCTCCGACAGCCGCACCTGCTCCAGCGGGCTCTCGGGCAGCTTCACGCCCAGGAACTGGGCGACGTCCTCGCTCTCCTGGCGCTGTGCCCATTTGCCGTAGCAGCGGGGCAGGTCAAGCAGCACCCCGAGGGCGAACCGCCAGGCTTCTTCCGGCAGGGCCTTGCTGCCGCGCACCAGGCGGGAGACGAACGCCTTGCGGGGGCCTGCGGCGGCCTTCCAGGCACGGTTGCACGCGGTGGTGCGGGCCCGCTCGGCCGCCTCCTCCTCGTCCTCGGCGCTCTTCTGCGGCTT
Source organism: Streptomyces sp. cg36 (assembly GCF_041080675.1). NCBI lineage: Bacteria > Bacillati > Actinomycetota > Actinomycetes > Kitasatosporales > Streptomycetaceae > Streptomyces > Streptomyces cyclosori. The sequence goes on from NZ_CP163520.1 coordinate 8,587,854, forward strand.
CGGCTTCGGGCGTACCTTGTGCCCGTGCCCGGCCGGGTCGGCGCAGTACCAGACGGGCCGGTGCTCGTCGTCGAGGCGGGCGCTGTGGCCGGGGCAGCCCTTGTGGTTGGCCTCTTCCATCGGCCTGCCCAGCGGTGAGGTGAGCTCCGACAGAGGCCGGGCGGTGTCCTTCTCCCCGTATGCCGACGGCGTGGGCAGCAGGGCAATGCCCGCCTTCTCCAGTGCCGCGACAGCCTCCTTGCGGGTGGTGCGGTCGTCCATCTCGGCTGTGAGCAGGGCGAGTTCCTGGTCCCAGTGACCGCGCCCGCCGCCCTGCTCCGCCTCGTCGCGGGCCAGTGCACGCAGCAGGCGGTCCTGGGCGCGGGGCACGTCCTCGACCTCCGCGAGCTGGGCGATCTGCTCCAGGTCCATGCCCGAGGCGGAGGCCCGGCGCAAGGTGGCGTCGTCGAGCTGCTGGGCCCGGCCGAGCCGCTTGCCGGTGCCGCGCTTGATGCCGAGCGCACGCGCGGCCCTGGTCTGTTCGACCTCGTCCATCCCCAGCAGCGACAGCTCGGCGGCCTTGAGGGTGTCCTTGGGGGACATGCCCTGCCGCTGGCGGTTCTCGATCAGCGACAGGAACCGCGTCCAGGCGTCGCGGCCCACCATGTCGGTGCGGACGTAGGCCTTGATCTGCCGCTGGGGGTGGCCCTCCGCCTCGGCGGTGGCGTTCGCGACCTGCGCGGCCTGCGTGCGCCGCCAGCCCTTGAACGCGGTGTAGGTGCCATCGGGGAGGGGGCGGACACTGACCGGGTCCTGGACGCCGACGGCCTTCACGGAACTGATCAGCTCGGCGTCGGGCTCGGTGTCGTGCTCGCGGGCGTTGCACTCGTCCCGCATGATCAGGCTCGGGTCGAGCAGGACGGCACTCAGGTTCTCCTCGTCGGCGTCGACGGGGAGGGACGCGGCCCTCTGGTCGGCGGTGGCTGTGGCCATGTCTGGCCTCCTTGTGCTGGTTGACGGACTTTCAGCGGCGCCGGGAGGGAGCCACCCTCTCGACATGTTCCATAATACTGTATTCTTGGGATGGTGCAACCGTTATGCTCCGCGCTGGCCCCGCCGCGAAGGCGCGGGTCAGCGGGCCTGGCGGCGGGCGGCGTGGACGGAGCACGCGTACACCGCGCGGGCACCGCCGCTGAGGCGGCGGATGGAAGCGACCTGCTCGTTGCAGGGCAGACCGCAGTCGACACACCGGCGCTCCTCCTCAGTCGCGGGGGCCGGCGCGGGCGGCGGGGACGGTGCGGATCGGGACACGGCGGATTCCTCCTCTACCGGGCTGAAGGGGTGATGGTCGTCGGAGTGCAGGACGGCCGTCCCGGGGCGGGTGCGCGGTGGGGTCCCTGCGCGTGGGTGAGCGGGGCGAGGGAGTTGCCGATCGCGTCAGGCGAAGCGGAGCCGGGTGTTCGGTGCGTGCCCCAGGAACTCCTCCAGGGCGGCCAGGAACGAACCGAAGGCGGGGCTGCCCTCGCCGTACATCACCCTGGGGCGCAGCAGCGGGTACGCGGGGTGCCCCCAGATGTCGCAGGCGCGGGCGTAGAACGTGCCGAACTCCCTGGTGAGGAAGCCCTGCCGGACGAGATCGGTGACATGTCCGTTCCGCAGGAGGAACACGCTCCAGCCGGGCTCGGGCTGCGCGGCGGGGACGGTCAGCGCCACCGGCTCGGCCATGCCGGAGCGCCGCCCCACGCGCTCGATGACGCACTCGTGGTCATACCGGTCCATGGCGGCGCTCCTGATGGGTGAATGGACGGGGTGTCAGTCCTGGACGGGCCCCTTGGCCTGGCTGCTGTCCCGCCACTGCGCCAGCTGGCGGGCGCATGAGGCGCTGTCGGCCAGGCACTCGGCGGCCGTCTCGGGAGAGGGGTGGCGGATGATGCCGGTCGCTCGGCCGGACGTGTCGTAGAGGCGGGCCATCCAGCCGCGGCTGCCCTACTCGATGCCGTGGTCCTCCGGCGCGTGGTCGGCAGAGCCCCCGTCGTCGATCCGGATGGTGCGGCCGTCCGGGAGCGGGACGATGACGGCGGTGCGGGTGATGTCGGCTTCGTGGAACCCGGCGTGTGCGAGGGCCTGACTGAGGATCTTGCCCGCGTTGGCCGGTATGTCGCGTGCCGCCTGCGGCATCCGGCTGAGGCGTTCGAGTATCGCGTTGATCAGTTCCAGCGTGGCTTTCCTCTCGTCCGACGGGGGTGCGCTGTCGGAGGTCTCGGCGAGGCGGCTGCGCAGCTCGGTGAGGACGGAGGAGGCGGTAGCGGCGCCGGGGCGGTCCACGACTTCGGTGTGCAGCAGAAACATCCGTGCCGCCCAGTGCGCAGCCGGTCGCTCGCGCGTGAGCGCGCAGGGATGCTCGCCGGTCAGGTCGTACGCCCGCGTGATGGCGTCGTGGGTGCGGGTGCGCAGGGTGCGGACGGCGGCGACCAGGCGTGCGGGGTCGGCGAGCGGAAAGAGGTCGCGCTCGCGGACGGCGTGGGCTTCCAGGAGGACCGCGTCCCACAGTGTGGCCAGTTCTGCGGTGCATTCGGCCTGACCGGCGAGCTGCGCGAGGTGCAGGGGGGCGCTCTGGGCGCCGAGCGCGAGGGCGGCGCCGGCCTCGCGGTGGAGTGTGTAGGCGCGCTGGGCGTGGGCGGTGAGCAGCCTCGCAGCCTGGGGCAGATTCACGAGAGACCTCCTTGTGAGTTCCATAATACCTTATCTGTTGGGTAGGGCAACTGGGTTTCCCTGCTGCCCCACCCCCGCCTTTGGCCGTGAGCATGGCTGTCAGAGCGGCTGCCTGGCCAGCCGGAGCTGGATCCCGTCAGGCGCGACCGTCACCCTTCGGCCCGGGCGGCTGAGGAGCTGTACGTACGCGTCCATGTCCCGGTCGTAGCGCTCAGCTTCGTACCCTGGGGCCTCGATGCGGGCTCCGGGCCGGACCGAACCCCAGGGCTCCAGCAGCCTTGCCACCCTGGCGGTACCCGCGCTGCGGTAGATCTGGAAGCCCGGGGTGCGCGTGTAGTCGATGTCCGCCAGGCCGTAAGGCATCAGTCCCGCGACGGCGAGCTCCACGGCCAGGGCCCGCAACCGCTCGTCGTCGATCAGGTCCCCGGTGAGTCCCGGCAGTTCAAGGGAGGCGGCAGCGGCCCGCCGGGCGGCGTCCGCTTCTCGTTCCGCGCTCTCGGCTGCGGACTCGGCCTCCTGCGCATCGCCGTAGGCGCGGACGCGCGCCCCGGTGAACTGGTCCATCAGGTCCCAGCCGCAACCCAGGGCTGCGGGGGTCAGGCGGAATCGCATGGCGGACGGGTCGGCGGGCTGCGCAGCGAAGTACACCTCACTGCTGCCGTGCGGCTCGGTGGTCACCAGCCCGGATCGGCGCAGGGCGTCCGCGATGAACGGCGCTACCGCGCGGGAGAATCCGCCTGGCGTGCACCACGCGGCGGCGGCGCACCGTGCGCCTGCCCCGACTGGATGACGCATCTGCCGGTCGAACACCATCACTCCGCCGTGGGGGCGGTGGCTGGGGAAGGCCGACAGGGCGGCGTCGGCTCGCGCGAGGGCGTCAAGGTCGGCGGGGGTGGACGGATGCATGGCGGGGTTCCCTTCGTAGGGTGCGGGCGGTGGGCGTTGGACTACGGTCACGGGCGCCCGGCCTCACGCCAGGCCTCGTGACGCTCGGCATCGGCGCGGGCGTCTTCGGCGGTGTACCCGCTGCTGCACCACCCGTGGCAGAGCTGACCTGCGGGGGCGCGGCAGGTCTCGCAAGGCTCCTCGAAGTCGTCGGGACGAAACGGAAGCAGACTGCTCACGGCGCGCCCTCCTTGGGTGCGGGTTCGTCACCGTGACTCCGGTGAGTGGGCGAGTCGCACGCGGTCGGCGGGTGGGCGCTGTGCCGGCTGCTCCGCACGCGTGCGGGACTTCGGCGGGCAGGGGGAGCGGCGTTCTCGGCGGTGACGGGGCACTCAGCCGTGCAGGGCGTGCCAGGCCTGTGTGTTGTACTCGCGGGTGAGGTCGTCGGCATAGGCGACGTCGCGCGCGGACTCGGCGTCCAAGGCGGCCACGATCGTCAACTTGCCCCGGATCTGCTCGACGCAGCGCAGCAGCGGGCCGCTGGCCTTCTCCCGCTCGGCCCGACCGAGGGGCAACGGCTGCACCAGGTGGATTCGCTCATCACGAGTGAAGATCACGGCAAAGGGGCGGAAGTCCTCGATCCGCGACGGCCTGGCCGGGCTGACCATCGTGTCAGCCAGCGTCGCGCGGGCCCGTGACAGCAACTGCGCCACCTCCTCTGTCGCCTTCAAGCCCTTGCCGCGCAGACCCTGGTTGCGGCCGTAGAAGACCCGGATCTTGTCGCGGGCAGGGGCGAACTCCAACGGCGCGTAGATGCTGATCATCCGTCGGGCGAAACTGTCGCTCTCCTTCCGCTGGGCCCGGGCGGCGCGCGCGGCGTCCGTCACCCTGCTGTGCGACCAGCCCAGTGCCTGCGCGGCGCACGACGTGCCGTAGTACACAACGTCTTCGGCGGTGCCGTCCTCGTTCCCGTCGGCATCCAGCGGCATCATCGCGACGGTGCGCTTGAGGCCGCGGCGACCGCAGCAGCCACACTCAGTGAAGTCGTCGACGATGCCCTTGATCTTCCACTTCGAGATCGACATGAGCAGCCTTCCAGGGGCGGTGGGCGGTGGGCGGTGGGTGGCCGAACTGGCGGTACACGGTGCAGCGTGGGCACAGAGGCCGTTCTTGGCGCGCGCTCTGCTCCGCAGAGACGACGCGCTGCCGCTACGCGGCAGGGGCCGGCGGGGAGCGCTCCGCGCTCGGGCGGAGCGGCTTGCTGGGGGCCGGACGGGTACCCGGTGGGGGAGGCGCGGGTACCCGCCCGGCGGTCAGTGGGTCAGACAGTGGTCAGGGCGAAAGCCTTCTCCATCAGGCCGCTGACCGATCCGCTGATCACCCGCTCGGCGCGGGCGTCCGCCTTCGCGTCGGCGGATCCGCCCCGGGCGGGGGCCACGTGGTTGGCGTACTCGGTGAGCGCGTTGTACCCGGCCCACCGGGTGCCCCGGATACCGGCCTGGGTGTCGGCGTTCTCGAACAGGTTCGAGACGGCACCCCACCGCACGCGCTGGTTGGTCTTGGCGCGGGCGTGGTCGCTGTCCTTGACCGGCCACAGTTCGTCCACTACCGACTTGAGTTCACTGAGCGTCATTTCGGCTTCGATCATGCGCTGTGCGGCCTTCTCGAACTCCTCGGCGTACTGGAAGGTGAGCCCAAGGGCGGAACGGGCCTGAGCGATCTTGGCCTTGGCTCCGGCGGTGTGCCGGACGACGAACGAGGAACGGGCGTTGTTGAGGGCTGCGCGCATGGTGTTCGCGCACACCACCCGAATCGGCGTGACCACCAGCCGGAACGCCGAGCCTCCGTCGTGGCTGTTGAAAGCGGCAATGTAGAGGTCGACGTCGTCGTTGCCGCCGATCGTGAGGGTCTGCGGCATCTTCATGGTGAGGAACACCTGACGACCGTTCCTGAGAGATCCGGCGGTCTCGAAGTGCGCGCCCGACTCGTCGACCAAGTGGTTGAGAAGTTCCGCGTGTTCCTCGTTCTGCACGGGATGGTAGTCGCTGCCCACGACTCCGAGCGTCTGCGTGCGGCGGGTCTTCGGGTGTGTGCGCGCGGTCGCGAAGTGCTCCGGGACCTCCAGCGGCGTTGCGCCGTCGTCGGTGAGTTCGGTTGCGGTCAGGGGCAGCAGACGCACGTTCCAGTCAGACAGGGACGCGAGACGCATGGCCTCTTCGGCGGTCATCGCGCCAGTGGTGACGGTGCCCAGCTTGTGCCACGCGCTCTCGTTCGCGGAGACGAACGCGGCGGTTCCGTCGGTGAACTTCTCGATTTCGTGTGCCACTTCGGATTCCCTTCGGGTGACGAACTTTCGGCGTGTCCGGGAGGGGGCCAACCCTCCCGGACAAGTTCCATAATACCGAATTTTGGGAGTGGGGCAACCCTGCCTGTCGCTCCGCCCCACCCTTGCCGACCTACAGGATGTCGCGGTCGAAGTCTTCGGGCAGAGGTGTGAGGCTCTCCGCATGGACGTTGTGGAGCACCGTACGCAGGAGCCCGTCCCGAACTTCTCCGAGACGGTAATGGACTGTGGGACGACCAGACAGGCTCAAGTGAGCCTCAACGCGCGTGATCCAGTAGTACCCGTGACGCCCCACCAGACTTCCCTCGTACTGGACCTTCTGGCCCAGACGCGGAGGCTGTCCGCCAACGGCGTCAGCCACACCCTGCATGGCACTGTGGATCATCTCGTCCGGCAGGGGCACGCTGAGCATTGCAGACCAGGTATGACCCGTGCGCACGCCAGAGGTCCACCCCACCCGAAACAGCTCATACGCGAGATCGCGCACCGTGCCCGGAAAGCCGAAACGAGGGGAGACCTGCGCCAGTGCCGACGCGAAAGCAGCTTCGCTCTGCTCTTCCTCGCCTTCACTCGGCGGCGCGGAGGGGTAGTTGGGCTCAATCGAGCCAATACGGGTCATGCTCACGGTGGCTGTCCTTCCTGTGGGTGCGAAGCTGATGCGCTCTGAGCGGGGCCCGGCGCGCCGGGCCCCTGGTGGTACGGCTACCTACTTGAGTCCGTGCATCCGCAGGAACTCACTGATTCGGAACGCGACAGTTCGGTCGGGAATGGAAAATCCCCGGAACGATCCGAGAATGACGGGCCCGTCGTCGGTGTCGTGGATGAACTGGTATTCCATGACCGGGGAGCCCGGAATAAGGAACCGAATGGGACCGGCCTTGGTGTCGAACCGGATAGACGTAGTGCCCTCGTCCTGGTTGTGCTGGATGACTGCGTCCCTCAGAAGTTCGGGGCGCGGAAGGAAATTGGCGATTCTGCGAGCAGCCTTTGCCTGAGCGGTCGCGATTTCGACTTTGAGAGAAGTCACTTTGTCCCCAGCGATCACGATCTCCACGTTGATGCCTTCCTGTTGACGAACGTGTGGCGGCGCCCAACCGGAGGCCACCCCGGGTGACGTGTTCCATAATACCTAACACTGGGTCTGTGGCAACACCCCACACCATCTGCTGCGCCATCCCCTGCGCCATCTGCTGCGCAACCCCGTGCACCATCTCCTGACCTCACCAGATCACTCACCTCCGATCACCCCTGGCCAGAAGCCCAATTACCCGTGGTCGGGGTACTGACATCCCCTCTGCTGCCGCTCTCCCTGCCCGAATGAGAAGAAGGGTGGGGCGGGCATGGGCTGCGCGGCGGCCTCGGGGATCGGGAGCGGGGTTTGTGGTTGCGCGTCGGCGGAGCCTCCGCGCGGCCGCTGGCGCGGCTCACACGGGCCCCTGAGAGCACTGCGCGCCACCGTGGGCCGGAGACGGGGGCAGGAAGTGAGCACATAAGTTATCTGGATCAGTTTTGACGCACTGCCGATATTACACGCAGTATCAGTGAGTAGTCTTGTAGGGCGATAGCCAGCTGCGCCATGATGGTCTCTCACGGAACAGAAAGTCAGCGAGGGTCCGCAAGACTAAAACACCAAGCAGGCCGAAGCCGTGACGGATAGTCAGAAACATGCGGAAAGCTAAGGAAGCCGTTGGTCCCTGGCCAGCCCGAGGAATTCGCGGAGCGAATTCTGTACGCCGAATCGCGGAGCGATTCGTGCCCCTGTCAACGGAGTTGACAGCAATTCCGGCGGAGCCGGAATTCAGCCGCGCGGAGCGCGGCTGAATTTCCGCCGCGTAGCGGCGGCGCGTCGTGTCTGCGG